>NZ_CM176573.1:0-3193773 GCF_058105185.1 Arcobacter sp. ISO1 | reverse complement strand
ACACACCTGAAAACGATAATGAAGAAAAAACTGAAACTTCAGAAGATGTATCTGAAAATAGTGAAGATAAAAAAGAATAATTATGTTTGATAATATGATAGCAAAAGAGGGACACAAGAAAATTTTAGTGGCATTTATTGCCTTTTTGTTTTTTACAATTTTAGAGTGTGGTTTTTTAACCTTTATCTCTTTTGCATCATTTATCTTTTTTATTTATGCCTATAGGTATAAATATATAGATTTAAAAACTTTAGAAAAAAATAAAATCTATGCACCAATATCGGGAAAAGTAACTGCAATTGATATAATTGATTTCAAAAAAAGTATTTATATAGATGTATCTTTATGCGATTCTCATATTTTAAGAAGTTTAGATAGTGGTAAAGCAAAAATAAGTATAAAGCATGGACTTAATTTAATATTATCTTCCCTAAAAGCTAAAAAACTTAATAGTAGTGCAAATTTTGAATATAAAGATACTACAATGCAGATGATCTCTTCAATGTGTACTGATTCATTAACAGTAATCAAAAAAGATGAATTTCAAAAAGGTGAAAAACTAGGAACTTTTTTACAAGGTCAAGTTGTTGTCACTTTAGAAGAAAAATATGAATGTAATGTGCAAATAGGACAAAAAGTAGAGTCAGGAATAACTATTTTAGCAACAAAATAGTAAATACTTTACAAAAACAATTAAACCTTATATTAAAAAGCTTTATCTATATTTGAATGATCTGCATTAAGTATAAATAGTTTAATATTTTTAGTATCTTTAAATTTTGATTTATAACTTTGGAAAACTTTTAAAGGAATTATTTTATCTTCTTTCCCTATATAATGAATTTGTGGAATACTTTCTAAAGAAGAAGCAAAATCTGCAGGATTTAAAGAGCCTATTAAAGGTGAAATACTGTGTAGTTCTACCCATTTTTTTATATCTAAATTTCCAGCATAAGTAATAAGTTTTTTAATATCTTCTCTTTTTGCACTAAGTAATGTAGCTATTGCTCCACCGCCACTATATCCTATCATAGTAAAAGTTTTATTTTTATACTTATTTTTTATAATATCAACAACCTCATTTGTTGCATTTACTATTTTTTTACTAAATCTATGGGAAGTCCAATCTTTTTTTGAACAGTTATTATTACTAATATATTGACAAACTCTAGCTAAGTAAATAGAACAATTGCTTTTATTTTTTAACATAAGTTTAAATCCTATTGGATTTAATGGTGTTGGATCAGAAGAGATTCTACTTCTAGTTATCCAAGCTAATCCATCTCCTTCAAAATATAGATTTATATTTTTACAACTATTATTTGAATTATTAATTGAATAGAAATTATATGTTGATGTTTTCATAGTTTTTATTTCAAAATTATTTGGTATTATCTTATTGATAGTATTTAATCTTTGTTGTGAACTTGGAATATTTTTTGAACATCCAATAAAAAAAATTGAAATAAAAAAGAGTAAAGTTATATTTCTAAATGTCATAAATTATTATAGTAAAAAAAGGGAAAAGAATTCCCTTTTTTTAAAACTTATAAGTATACTTAGCCGAGATTACATTATTTGAGTAATCATTTCCTTTTCCTTGATAGTTATATGAAAAATTGATATTACTTAATTCATCTATCTGATTTTCATATCCTACTCCAACATCATATGATACTCTTCCATTATCTATCCCATCTGTATCAAATGTAACTCCTGTTGCTCCTTGATAAGAAGAAGTTACAGTTTGTTTTTTATCCTGTAAATCATAATCTACATTTACATTTCCTATGATTTTAGAACTTTCATCTATTTTATAGTGAGCCATTGCTCCAAGTCCAAGAAGTAATTCACTTGTACTAAATGATTGTACATCAAGATTTAACGCACCAGCTCCAGTTTCACTATAAGAAGGGTTTTTAAAGTGTCTATATGTAGTTGAAACCATTGGTTGTAAGAGTAAACTATCATTTATTTTATAATCTCTTAAAACTTTTAAATCAATACTTGCTGTTTTTGAAGTATAATCAGCACTTGCTGTATCACCTGTCAAAGATACAAATCTTGAAGAATCATTTTTTTGAATAGAGTATCCAAGTTGGTACATAAATTTTGTTTTATTATCAATAATTTGATTTGAACCATAAGCTACTAATGAAAATACATCTAAATCAGATGATTGTTCTACATTATTTACATCAACATTTGCATTTGTGTAAAAGAATCCTAAACCAAATGTTTGCTTTTCTTCATACTCAGCATCAACACCAAAAGCTAATCCATAAGTATTAATATCAAATCCATTGATTCCATCTTTGTCATTTTGAGAACCTATTGAACCAAATGGTTTAAACCATATATTTTTCTCAACAAACATTTCATCACCTGAGTTTAGACCACCACCTAGATTTACATTTTGTCTTTGAGTTACAATATTTGAAATTCCTTGTGCTATATTATTTGAAGCACTTACAGATGAAGTTGCTGTTTGTGGTGTTGTCTCTTCTACTGCTTTTGCTACTGCTGTATCTGTTGCTAAATTATCTAGTGCTGTAAATACTGAATTCATAGCAGTATATGAGCCATTGTCTTTTATCTCTTGAAGTTTTTTTGCTGATTTTTTAGTATTATTTTCTGCACCACCTAAAACTGCTGAATCAAAGATTGTTTTACTTACTGTTTCTTTTAAATCAATTGTGTTACCATCTTTTGTATATGTAAAATCTAAAAGTGCTGAGTTATCAGTGATATTAAGTGTTCCATTGATTGTTAAACTATTTGTTGCACTAACTACATCATTTAGTGTAATACCATCAATAGAGCTTACATTTGTAGATGCTGCTAATACATTTACATTGATTGTACTTCCGTCATTAAAAGTTGCATCAGTTGTTGAAAGTTGTGAGTGTGTAGTTGTCGTACCATCTGTTTGAAAACCTATTTCTAGTATTCCAGTATTTGCACCACTTGGTGTATTTATAAAGGTTCCAATAGAAGCATTTGTAGCATTATGTGGAAGTGAGATTTTTCCATTATTAGTAAATGTTCCAAGCCATGCAATATTACCATTCATTATTCCCGTACTAGAGTTCGTAAAAGCAAAATTACTCACAGGATTAGACGTAAATGTATGAGATACAGAATAGGCATTTTTATCATAAACACTTGATATATAAGAATTTATAGTTCCACTGTTAGTAAAAGTCCCACCAGTACTAGAACCATTTACATATATGCCCTGTGTTCCTGCACTAGAACCATTAACCTGAATTGTACCTGTATTGCTAACATTTTCTCCTGTTAATACTGTTTTATAAATACCTTTTGCATTGCCAGGTGCATTGGTAATATTAAGTGTACCATTATTAGTAATATCAGAAACAGAACCTGTGTTATATGTATATATACCATAGTTTGCATCTGTTACATTAATAATACCATTATTAGTAACCTCTAAAGTATATTTATTATTAAAGTCTCCATCTATTTTTATAGCATCAACTCCTGCATTAATATCATACGTTCCACTTGCCACAGTTAATGTAGAGTTTTCTGTTAATTTTAATGTTGAAGGGGAACCAGAATTTGTTAAAGTTAGTGTTGCTGCATTTAATGAACTACATAAACATAAACTTGCTATTGTTGAAAGAACTATTTTATTTTTCTTCATATTTAATTCCTAAATTTTTTATTTTTAAAAATCTTATCAAACCCATATCAACACAAAATCAACAGAAATAATTTTTTGAAAAAAGTTTTGAAATTTGTGTTATTTTTGTAAGCTTGTTGATTTTGTGTTGATTTCGGCATAATATAATTTGTAAAAAAAAGATAGGATAATATGTTAGATTGTTTAAAAGATTTAAATGTTTTATATGTAGATGATGATAAAGTTGCTTGTGAAAATATGAGCAATACTCTAAATTATTTTTTTAAAGGGGTGTTTATTGAACACAATGGCTTAGATGCCTTAGATACTTATAAAAAAGAGAATATTCATCTTTTATTAGTTGATTATGATATGCCTTTGATGAATGGAGCTGAGTTTTTAAAAGAGATAAGAGTCTTAAATGACACAATTCCAGCAGTTATTATAAGTTCATACTCTGATAAAGAGAAGTTAATGACAGCTATAAAACTAAATCTTGTATCTTATTTAACTAAACCTTTAGAGTTTGGTGATCTTAAAAATGTTTTACAAGAGTGTGTTGAATGGTTGGAGAAATACAATCTTTTAAAAATAGAGCTTAAAGAGAACTGTTATTATGATATTTCAGCTAAAACACTTATTAAAGATGGTGAACTTATAACTGCATTTACTAATTATGAATCAAAAATCTTTGAATACCTTCTAAGAAATAAAAATCAAGTTGCATCCTTTGATGATATTTTTTATATACTTGATAATAATGATGCAAATAAAAAGTCTCTTACAACTATAATATATAAGATAAACAAAAAACTTCCAAAACCTTTGATAAAAAATATCAAAGAGGTAGGATATACAATAGCAGGGATTTAAAACCTATGATTAAAACTTTTTTTATACTATTTATTTCTTTATTATCTTTAAATGCCATATCAATTGATAAAAAAGAAAACTACTATAATTTTAATGATTTTAAAATCTATGAAGACACTAACAATAGTTTGAGTATAAATGATGTTTTAAAAATAAAAAATGAGTTTAAAAAAGCAAATAAAACCAATATAGGAATAAAAAAATATCCTATATGGACCTATGGAAAAGTTTTAAATAACACAAATAGTATTCAAAGGCTAATTTTCACTAATCCTAGAGCGGGAATTGATTTTATAGATATTTATATTTTAAAAGATGAAAAGATTATTGAAAAATTTGAATTAGGAGATATGAACCCTTTAGAAAATAGGACTATTGAAAGTAGAAAATCAAATTTTTTTATTCCCCTTGAGTCAAAAGAAGAGTATGAAGTTTTTGTAAGATATAAATCTTTTGGAGCTATTGATACAAATCTTGAGATTTATCAACCAAAATTCTATGCAAACTTAGTTAAAGAAGAATCTATGAAATATGGTTTAATTATAGGTTTTACAACTTTTATTTTAATAGCTTTACTATTTTTGATTGTATACTTACCAAGTATTCCAATAATAATGTTCTTTTTTATATTATTTGGAACGGTTGCAATACAACTAAGTGTAGCTGGAGTATTTTATGAGATGGGATTAAGCTCATATTTAAACACTATTATCTCATGGAGTTTAGGAAATATTGCAGCAGGACTAATAGGAGTATTCCCTATTTATTATTTCAAGTTAAAACAGATTATGCCTAAGACTACATTGTCTCTATATTTTTTAAGTTCTATTATATTTTTACTCTCTTTTATATTTTTGTTTTATCCTATGAAAAATGAATTATTGTATCTCGCACCTTACGCAAATATCACATTCTTTATAATTAGTATAGTTTTACTTTTTGTATCTATTGATCTTAGTATAAAAAAAATAGATGGTTATAAATTTTACTTTTTAGGGAATACTTTTTTTTTGATATTTGTGGGTTACTTTATTTTAGGTTTATTAGGAGTAGTTCCTACTAATAATTTATTTTATCTATCTTTAGGCCTTGGTTCTTTTTTAAATATATTATGCCTAGGGTTTCTTATAATATCAAAGCTTCTAAAAATCAAAGAGGATAAAGACAACGCAATGGTTTTACTAAATGAGTATTCTAAACTATCAAGTGTAGGTCAATCTATGATAAACTTATCTCATCAATGGAAAGAACCTTTGAATCATATTTATTATGCTATAAATAATATCCAGGCTGCAAAAGAGTTTAAAGACCCAAATTTATTAAATATACTTGATAAAAACCTATTACAAATAAAAAATACAGCTACTTATATGACAAATACAGGGGAGAACTTTTTAAGTTTATATGAAGATAAAACCTATAGTGAAGAGATAAATTTAAAAACTTCGATTGAATCAGTTTTGATGCTTTTTAAAAAATCAATTGACAACTTAAATATAGATCTAGAGTTAAATCTTAAAAGCCAAATCAACCTTAAAACTAACAAATATTTATTGGCAAATGTATTTATGGCTATTTTAGAAAATAGTGTTAAAATCTTTAAATCTAAAAATATTAAAAATCCAAAGTTAAGTATATGTTTAAAAAAAGAGTTAGATAAAATTGTTATTGAAATTTGTGATAATGCAGGTGGAATCGAAAATGAGATTATTGACTATATTTTTGAAAAAGATTATACAAAATCAAAATCTACAGGACTTGGACTTTTTTTAGTAAAAAAAATCTTATCTTTAAAACTAAATGGAGATATTGAAGTTCAAAATAAAGATAATGGAGCTTGTTTTAGGATAATGATAAGAACATAAGTAAAGACTTTATTATTATTTGAACAATTTGTATGTATTGACAATTTTTTTTTTATGTATTATAATTCTTCACTTAAAATTTACAGGAGAGTAAAATGAAAATATTTGATTTTTATAATAACCATTTCATAAAAAGTGTTAACTCTCTGCTGCTTCTTACTAAATCACTCTAATATTTAATTCAAATATTCAAAATAAATAATCAAAATCAGTTTTTCTTTTTTTAATAAAAAAAAGATATAATATTCGACTTTTAAAAAGGTAATAACAATGGATAAAAATAAAATCATAGTATTTGATACGACATTAAGGGATGGAGAACAATCTCCTGGTTGTTCTATGAACACAGAAGAAAAAATCAAAGTTGCATTACAGTTAGAAAAATTAGGTGTAGATGTAATTGAAGCAGGTTTTGCTGCTGCAAGTCCAGGTGACTTTGATGCTGTTAGTAGAATTGCGGAGCAAGTTAAAAACTCATCAATTTGTTCTTTATCTAGAGCAATTGAAAATGATATTAAACAATCAGGTTTAGCTGTTTCAAAAGCTCCATTACATAGAATTCATACATTTATTGCTACTTCACCAATTCATATGAAATATAAATTAAAAATGGAGCCGGATGAAGTAATTAGAAGAGCAGTTCATGCAGTAGAATATGCAAGAACATTTGTTGAAGATGTAGAGTTTTCATTTGAAGATGCAGGTAGATCTGAAGTTTCTTTTATGAAAGAGATTATGGATGCAGTTATTGCTGCTGGTGCTTCAACAATTAATTTACCGGATACTGTTGGATATAGATTACCCCATGAATTAGGTGCCATGATTAAAGAATTATCTGATTATGCAAATGATAGAGCAATTATCTCTGTACATAATCATAATGACTTGGGATTAGCAACAGCTAATACATTAGCAGCAGTTGCTAATGGTGCTAGGCAAATTGAAGTTACAATTAATGGTTTAGGTGAAAGAGCTGGAAATTCAGCTTTAGAAGAGGCTGTGATGGCTATTAAAACTAGAAAAGATGCCTTTGGTGAGTTATATACAACTATTAATACTCCTGAACTTTACCCAACATCTAGATTAGTTGCTACAATTACTGGTGTTGAACCACAACAAAATAAAGCAATTGTTGGTAAAAATGCCTTTGCTCATGAAAGTGGTATTCATCAAGATGGTGTGTTAAAACATCAAGAGACATATGAAATTATGAAACCTGAAGATGTAGGTGTTTATAAAGAATCTACATTGATCTTAGGTAAACATAGTGGTAGAGCGGCATTTAAAGACAAAATTGCACATTTAGGCTTTGATAAAGTTAGTGAAACTGAGTTAAATGCTGCCTTTGATAGATTTAAAATCTTAGCTGATAAGAAAAAAGATATTACCGATGATGATGTAAGAATGTTAATTACTGATGAGTCTTTAAATCAAGATAAGACTTATGAATTAATTGGTTTACAAATCTCTGATTGTTCATCTGGAACTCCAATGGCAGCAGTTACAATCAAACATAAAGATGAGATTATAAGTGATGCAAATATTGGTGATGGAACAATGGATGCAATCTTTAAAACAATTGATAGATTAACAGGAATTTCTGGTGATTTACAAAGCTATAATGTAACTTCTGTAACAGAAGGTAAAGATGCATTAGCAAAAGTTACAACGAGAATTGCCTTTGATGAAAATACTCCATCTTTTGTTGGACATGGATTAAGTATTGATACAATGTTAGCAACTGCAAAAGCTTATTTAGGTGCAGTTAACTCTTACCTTTCTCAAAAAGAAAGATTATCTAAAAAAACAGAACATCAAGTTTAAAAATTAGGTAGCATTAGCTACCTAGTAACTTAAAAAAATATTAAATTTAAAATAAAAAAATTTACTTAAACATCTTTCAGTAGTTACTTTGAAAAAAAATAATAAAATATTATAAGTTATGACGGAGGGGAAAGTTTATGACTCAATTTAATTTCTTTCTAAAATTATTGAAGGAATCTTTTAGAGATTTATTACCTATTATTATTGTAATTCTATTTTTTCAGCTTGCTATTATTCAAGCAGTTCCTGAAGGATGGGTTAGTACAGCAATTGGTTTAGGTATTGTTGGTGTTGGTTTAGCAATTTTTTTACAAGGTCTTGAAATAGGTGTATTTCCTGTTGGTGAAGGACTTGCTAGAGACTTTGCAAAACATGGAAACATGAAATGGGTATTATTTTTTGGTTTTTTAATAGGTTTTGGGACAACCATTGCAGAGCCTGCACTTGCGGTTATAGCTGATAAAGCAGCTTCCATTTCAAGTGGAAGAATTGATGCTACAGTTTTAAGACTTGTTGTTGCAGCTTCAGTTGGTTTAGCAATTTTCTTAGGTGTCTTTAGAATTTATAAAGGTCACCCAATTCATTATTATATTATTGCAGGATATATTGCTGTTGTTGGTGTAACATTTTTTGCACCACAAGAGATTATAGGACTTGCATATGACCTTGGTGGGGTTACAACTTCAACGGTAACTGTTCCATTAGTTGCGGCACTTGGTATTGGTTTAGCTTCTTCAATTAAAGGTAGAAATCCTGTAGTAGATGGTTTTGGCCTTATTGCTTTTGCTTCATTAACTCCAATGATATTTGTTCAGATTTATGGAATTGCAGTATATAATTTAGTTGATGCAAAAGATGTTGCTGAAGTTGTAGTAAATGCAACAGTTTCTTCCACAGCAGATATCTCAGTTCAATCAATAATTACAGGGATAATAAATGTTGTAAAAGATGTTGCACCCATTTTATTAATTATTTTATTTTTTCAATATGGTGTTATTAAGAAAAAAATTGAAAAGATAAAAACTGTTTTATTAGGTTTTCTATTAGTAATTATTGGACTTTATGCATTTATTCTTGGACTTGAAATGGGTCTATTTTCTCTTGGCGAGACTATGGCCTATCAACTTACAAAAAGAGACTCTGTCTTTGTAATCTATGCTTTTGCTTTTGCCATTGGTTTTTCAACAACTATGGCTGAACCTGCATTAATGGCAATTGCCAAAAAAGCTAGAGAGATATCTGATGGTAAGATAAATGATTTTGCTTTAAGAGTTTTTGTTGCTTTTGGTGTAGCTATTGGTATAGCCCTTGGTGCTTTTAGAATTGTAGATGGTGGACATATTCACTACTATATCATCTTTGGATATATATTAGTAATTATTCTTACCTTTGTTGCTCCAAAATATATTATTCCAATTGCTTATGATAGTGGTGGAGTTACAACTTCAACTGTAACTGTTCCATTGGTTGCTGCTTTAGGTATTGGACTTGCAACAAATATTGAAGGAAGAAGTCCACTTATTGATGGTTTTGGACTTATTGCCTTTGCTTCATTATTCCCAATGATTACAGTTATGCTTTATGGGATTATAACTGAGAAACTTGGAGTTAAATCAGACACAGAAATTGAAGCTCAAAATATCTTAAGAGATGCTCTTATTGATGCAGAGAATATGGATTTAGCAACCGTAAATATTGATGGTAGTGATAGACGACACTCTTTACCAATGGACTTTTCAGCAGTTGTTATATTAGTTCCAAAAGAGAAAAAAATCGATGCAATTCAAGCTGCTAATAAAGCGGGAGCTCCAGGAGTTACTGTATTAAGAGCGGATGGTATTGGTCTTGGTAAAATAGATAATTTCTATAGAAGTGGTTTTGAAGCAAATGATGTAATGTTATTATTCCTTTTACCTCAAAGTATGGTTAATCCAGTGATTAAATCTATTATTCACTCTTTACATATTACAACTACAGGAAAAGGTATAGCCTTTGCCTTCCCATTAACACATATGAAAGGGATTAGTTTAAGTAGACATGATATCTTTGTAAATAGAAAAGACCATAAAAACCTTGATAGTGAAGAGTTAATTAAGCAAGAAGAAGAAAAATTAACTGAAAAGATTAAAGAGACAGCAGTAGTTCATGACGAAGCTAATAAGTAAAGAAGAACTAGAGAGGTATATAAGTGAAGAGGATGCTTTACTTGTATACTTTTCTGGTGTTGATTGTTCTGTATGTAAAGTTTTAAAACCTAAAATAGAATCTGAAATTTTAGAAAATTTTCCAAAGATTAAAACTTTTGAAGTTGAAGCTTCTAAGTATAAAGAGATAGCAAGCAATTTTTCGGTATTTTCTATTCCAACAATCTTGGTTTTTTTTGATTCAAAAGAGTTTAAAAGGTATGGGAGAAATATCTCTATAACACAATTTAAACAGGAATTAAAAAGACCATATAGCTTATTTATGGAATAGGAAAATGAAAAGAGCAATTTTAATAATTCTTTCGATATTAATTTTTATGCAGTTTTTTCAAATAGATAAAGAAAATAAAAAACTTGATAAAACTTTAGAGATAAAAGCCCCTGATAATATTATGACAATGTTAAAAGATGCATGTTATGATTGTCATTCAAATCAAACAAAATGGCCATGGTATTCAAATATTGCTCCATTTTCATGGGCAATAGACACCCACGTAAAAGATGGAAGAAAAGCCTTGAACTTCTCAACTTGGGAAGAATATTCTCCTGAAGAAAAGAAAAAAAAGATGAAGGAGATATTTAGAACTGCATATGCTTCTATGCCTTTATCTTCATATATTAAGTTCCACGAAGAAGCAGATTTAACAAGAGAGCAAAGAACACAAATTAGAGATTGGACTGGAGTAAAAAAATAAATTGAGAGAAGAAGTTCAAGAACTATTAAATGATAAAAAAACCTTACTTACAATCACTTATTTTAAACTTCAAAAACTTTTAGAAAAAAAGTATGGGAACAATGCCGTTGTTCTTATGGAGATAGGAACATTTTTTGAAGTTTATGAAGTAAATAATGATGAAGAACAAGTAGGAAAAGCAAAAGAGATTGCAGAACTTCTAAATATCCAATTAACAAGAAAAAATAAATCTATTTTAGAAAACTCACAAGAAAATCCTATTATGGCTGGAGTTCCAGCAATTTCATTTGAAAAGCATTTAGCAAGAATAATTTCAGAACAAAAATATACAGTTGCTATTGTTAGGCAAAAGGGACTTCCACCAAATGTTAGTAGATATCTAGATACAGTTGTAAGTCCTGGTACAAACTTTGATTTTGTTGTTGATCAAGATGAGAATAATATCACTTCACTTGTAATTGATCAAATAAGAGGTATATATTTAGTTGGGTATAGTGCCATTGATGTAACAACAGGAAAGTGTTATTACAATGAGATTCATGGAACAAGTGAAGATAAGTTTTATGCACTTGATGAAATCTTTAATTATATGAATATGCATAAAACCAACGAAGTAGTAATAAGTTTTGCGGATAAAAATATAAATCAAAAAGAGGTTATCGATTACCTTGAATTAAAACTAAAAACTTTTCATATAGGAACTTTTAGACCAAAAATAAATTATCAAAATGAACTTTTTAAAAATGTATTTAGAATAGAATCATTATTGACTGCAATTGAACATCTTGATATGGAAAGGGTTCCTTTAAGTACAGAATCATTAGCTATTTTAATTGATTTTGTTATCGGTCATGATTCAAATATTATTCAAAAACTTTCATACCCTCAAAAACTTGATGTAAGTAGATATATCTATTTAGGTAATAATGCCTTAGAACAGTTAAATATAATAGAAACAACCCATAATCCAAGTTTAATTAAACTGATTAACAACACTTCAACAGCAATGGGAAAAAGACTATTAAAAGAGAGATTAACCCATCCTGTTAAAGACGCTAAAGAGATACTTAGACGATATGCACTTTCTAAAGAGCTTTTTGATTTTCATGCTCCAATTGAAAATGAATTAGCAAATATTTATGATATTGAAAGATTAACTAGAAGAATAAAGCTAAATAGGCTACACCCTTTTGAGTTAAATTATTTATATGATTCCTTATTAAGTATTAAAGAAGTAGTTTCATTTATGGAAAACTATAAGTTTTTAACTCCACCTTGTAGTAGTTCTGAATTACAACTTTTTATTCAATCTATTGATTCAACCTTTGATTTAGCAATTAGTGGAAAATATATGCTAAAAGATGTTGAAGGAAATATGGTTTGTGAAGGTATTAATACTCAAATAGATGAACTAAATAAAGAAAATGAAGAACTTTATACAAAACTTGAACTTCTTCAAAATCATATCCTAGGGTTTTTAAAAACAAAAGACCCAAATTATGTTGGTATAAATAGATTAGATAAGGAAGGTTTCTTTTTAACTCTAACAAAAAATAGATTTAATCTAGTAAAAGATGAGTTATTAAACTCACATATTATTATTGATGATGAATTATATTTATTTAAAGATTTTAATATAAAAATTCAAACAAATAATGTAAAAATCTTTTCTAAAATTAGTGAAGATGTTTCTGACAAATATGTTCATAATTTACGAAAAATAGTTGAACTAAATAAACTAGTATTTAAAGAAAAAATTTCTGAATTTGAAAAAAAGTTTGCAACACTACTTGAAGAGTTAGTTCAATTTATTGCGGAGATAGATTTAACAGTTTCAAATATAAAAACAGCTAAGAAATTCAATCACACTTGTCCAAAAATTGTAAAAGCAAAAGATGAAGAGAACTTTTTAGAGCTTATAGATTTAAGACACCCTATTATTGAAGCAAACGAAGAACAAGGTATTTATGTACCAAATGATATTATTTTAGGTGAATTAAGTCTTGCTTCAAAAGAGTACAAAGATAATGTAATCATTAAAAACTCAAATCCAATTAATATGTTTAATAATAAGATGCATGGAGTCTTACTTTATGGTATTAATTCTTCAGGTAAATCATCTCTTATGAAAGCAATTGGTATCTCTGTAATTCTTGCACAAGCAGGTTTTTATGTACCAGCAAAATCAATGAGATTTTCAATTTTTGATGCAGTTTATACTAGAATTAGTGGAGCTGATAATATTGCAAAAGGTTTATCTTCTTTTGCTGTTGAGATGTTAGAACTTAAAAATATTTTTAATAGAGCAACTAAAAATTCACTTGTATTAGGTGATGAAATCTCTCATAGTACTGAAACTATGAGTGGTCTTTCTATTGTTGCTAGTGCTATATTGAAGCTGGCAAAATTAGAATCAATTTTTGTATTTGCAACTCACTTACACCAATTACCAGAAATCGAAGAGATTCAAAAGCTTAAAAATATAATAGCCCTTCATTTATCTGTTATGTATAAAGATGAAGAGGATAAATTAATCTTTGATAGAAAGTTATCATATGGAAGTGGTTCATCTATGTATGGTTTAGAGTATGCAAAGTCACTTCATATGGACAGAGAGTTTTTATCTGTTGCCAATGATATTAGAAAAAAACTTACTGATGATTATAATCCACTTGAAAGATTATCCCAGCGAAAAACATCTAAATACAACAAAGATGTATTTGCAGCATCATGTGTAATTTGTGGCAAAGCTTGCGATGATGTACATCACATAAAAGAACAAGCTAGAGCAAATAAAGATGGCTTTATAGGTCATATAAATGCAAACCATAAATACAATCTAATCCCACTTTGTAAAAAGCATCATAAAATGGTTCATGATGGAACAATAAATGTAAATGGTTTTGTTGCAACTTCTACTGGCTTAGAACTTCATTATACAATGGTTGAAGAAGATAAATAGAATACTATTTCTACAAAAATTTTAAAAAAATCATTTTTTTAATGTTAAAATACATAATATATTTGTAAATTAAAAGGCTATTTTATGAATGAACAAATAAAACATTATGAAGATAAATTAAAATATGAAATCGATTCATATGATTTGTCAGTACTTCTAGAGAAAAAAGAAAAAGTTATTGTTATTGATGCAAGGGCAACTGAAGTTTATAATCAATGCCATATCCCAACTGCTATTAGTTTCCCCCATAGAACTATGAATGAAGAAATAACAAAGGATTTAGATAAATCATTTCTATATGTAACATATTGTGATGGCATTGGATGCAATGCTTCAACAAAAGGAGCATTAAACATGGCAAAGTTAGGCTTCGATGTAAAAGAGCTTCTAGGTGGCTTAGATTGGTGGAAAAGGGATGGTTATGAAACCTTAGGAACAAAAGGAACTGCAAAACAAAATATTCAATGTGGATGCTAATTTAGTTTTAATCTAATTAACATCCTAATCTGAAGTTACATCAGGTAGTTTTAACGCCATAAAAACTCCAGCTAATCCTACAATTGCCAGTAATAAAATAATTCCATTTAAGCCAATAATTGAACTTAAGATACCAATAAATCCAGTAAATAGCAAAATAAATCCAATAACAGTATTTGAAACAGCCACATAGTCTGTTCTTTTATTCCCTCCTGCAAGGTCAACTAAATAGGTTTTTCTTCCTATTCTAATACCTTGATATCCAATAGTTAAAATAAAATAGATCGATGGCATTAACCAAATAGTTGCGAAAATATTTTCAAAAAATGTATCTAAGAAAAATACTATAAATCCTAAAAAAGAAGCAATAGTTGCCCCAATAATCATAGAGTTTTTACTTGATTTATCTGATAATTTCCCCCAAACAATTGAAGAAGAAAAATCAGCTAATCCACCTGCAAGTATAAAAAGACCAAGTAAGTAGTTATTTGATTCACTGTGTTGTTGGGCTAAAATTACAAAAAATGGAGCAGATAAAACTGAACATAAAAAAAGTGCCCTTGATATTACAAAGTTTCTAAAGTCTTTGTCTGTTTTAAGTAAACTTACTTTTTTTAGTGCAACACTAATAGCATTTCCTCCACCATCAGTTTCTCCTTCAAATTCATTTATTCTTGAATAGACAAGTCCTGCAATTATCCAAAAAGTACCAGCAGAAAATAAAATTATTCCAAAGTTTTGAGGTGAAAAAGGTTTTTCCCCAACCATTAAAAAATAGATTCCAAGACCTATTATTAGAAGTCCAGCTAAACTTCCTGAGTATCCATTTAATGCTCCCCTTCTAGTTTTAGGAATAGTTTTCCCAAGAACATCTTTAGCAGCAACTGAACTAAGACCCCTTGCAAGCGAAAAAATGACTATTAACGCAATAATTGCAATTCCTGCATTTAATCCTGTCATATTCCAAGCAACTATTCCAATTCCTATCATAGAAAATGCTTGTAAAAATGCACCACTTACCCAAATGTATTTTCTAATAGGCATTTTTCTAACATAAGCAGCAATTAAAAGTTGAGGTAGAAGTGAACCTGATTCTCTAATAGGAACAAGAAAACTTATTAAAAAAAGAGGTACTGAAAGTGATTCCATAATCCAAGGTATAATAACTTTTGTATTTGCAACAGAGTCTGCTAATTTATTAAAAAAGTAGCTAATTATTGTAAGAAAAAAATTTCCAGGGACTACTTTGCATGCACTTTCATCAATTGCTTTACAAACTCTAGCATCTTCTTCATTCATCAGTTTTTCATAAACAGATTCAGTTTTTTTTCTAATTCTTTCTTTCATTCTTTTTTATTTTCTTCTTTTCTTCGTTTTTTTTCTTTTAAAATATTTCTAGTCATTAGTAATAAAAAAAGTAGGGCAATTGAGATATTTATATAAAAGCCTAACATACTGTTTTCAATAAAAAACATATATGCTAGGCTAGAAAAGATTAATGAGATTATTAAGCACATAAACTTTATATGCCTATTAGTTATCTAAAACTTTAAACCCTTCTTCTAAGTCTAAAGTTCCTTCATAAAATGCTTTACCAACAATTACTCCAGCAACATTTCCATTGGCTTTACAAGAAGTTATATCGTTAATATCTTTTACTCCTCCACTTGCAATTGTATCAACACCACTTGCAAGGGCAATTGACTCAGTAAACTCTACATTTACACCACAAAGCATCCCATCTTTTGAAATATCAGTGCAAATAATTGCCTCAACTCCAGCATTTGCAAACTCTTTGGCTAAATCAGTTGCCCTCATTGTTGAAACTTCTGCCCAGCCTTCAACTGCAACCATTCCATTCATAGCATCGATTCCAACAGCAATTGGATATTTTGAAGCCATATCTTTTACAAATTGTGGATCTTTTACAGCAATACTTCCTAGAATTAATCTATCAATACCAAGTTCAACATACATTTTGATAGTTTCTTCATCTCTGATTCCACCACCAACTTCAATCTTTAGATTACAATTTTCTTTAATCTTTTTGATTTGTTCTAAGTTTGCTGGTTCCCCTGCAAATGCTCCATTTAAATCAACTACATGAACCCATTTAGATCCTAACTCTTCAAATCTTTTTGCAACTTGCCATGGCTCATCTGAATAGATTTTTGCACTATCCATAAGTCCTTTACTTAATCTTACAGCTTTTCCATCTTTTAGGTCGATTGCTGGTAAAATATCCATATTTAGTTTCCTTTAAAAATGTCCCATTTTTTAAGGGACCAGTTTATTAATGACTTCTTTTAACATGATTTATAAAAAATCCTTAAAGGTCCCCTAAAAAAACTTGTTTTTTCAGGCACCTTTTAGAAGCAAACCCTAAAGAGTCAAACGAGTTTGCCTTAGTTTCTATTAATGTGTTAAATTTATAAAGTTTTTTAATATTTTAAGCCCATTATCATGTGACTTTTCAGGGTGTGGTTGAAAACCATAAATATTTTCTTTATGTACAGCACTTACAAACTCATATCCATATTCAGTTGTACCTATAACATTTTTTTTATCTGTTACTGCATGGTAAGAGTGTACAAAATATAAATAAGGGTCTTTTAAACCTTCAAATAAAGTATGGTCATCTTGTGTTTTTATTACATTCCATCCCATATGAGGGATTTTAGTATCTTCATGCATTTTTGATTTATCAAATTTTATAATATTTCCATCGATTAGCCCAAGACCTTCATTTTTTCCGAATTCCTCAGAGCTTTCAAAAAGTAATTGCATACCTAAACAAATACCAATCATTGGTTTACCTGTCTTAGCAAATTCATAAATGGCTTCTTTCATCCCTGTTTCATTTAAGTGTTCCATCGCATCACCAAATGCTCCAACACCAGGTAAAATAACCCTGTCAAAGTTTTTTAGATCTTCTGGGTTCTTTACAAATGAAGCTTTAGTATCAAGTAAACAACACGCATTGTATACACTTGCTAAATTCCCCATATTATAATCGATAATTCCAATCACATATAATCCTTTATTAAAAAGAAGATATTATACAAAAAAATTTCATTGCATAGAGTTAAAAGAAGATTTAAATTTTTTTTGAGCTTTAATATAATTTTTAATATAATTTTATTTGAAAGGAATAAAAAAATGTATATATCTTTTAAAAGATATTTTTTAATATGCTTTATTGTTGTATTTACAGGATGTAGCTATCAAAAGATTGATGAAAAACTGACAATTCCTCCCAAAAAAGTAGTAAATAAAAAACCTAAATACAAGTTTTGTCATAAACATATAAAAGTTATGACACATGCTTCAACTTATATTTTTAATGAGTTTGAAAAAGGCTATTTTACACAAGAGGATGATATCGGTGCAAAGGCACAAGTTTTTTTGATTGAAAATAAATCTCCTACACCATTTTCTAAAAACATCAATGCAGCGCTAAATTCTTATAAAAAACAGTACAATTTAGCAAAAAAATATAGATGTGATTTAAACGATTTTGGAATAAACCCACTTGATAAAATCAAAGATAGAATTAAAACTATTGAAGCAAAGAAAGAAAAGGATAATAAATGAATCCTTTAAAAATCTTTGCTTTTATAGTTTTTTTAGTTACCGTATCATTTGGAGAAGTTAAAGAAGTAGATAAATTATTTGAAAAGGTTAATCATGCATCTGATCCAAAAGAGAAAAAACAATTAATTGAAGAACTTAAAAAAAAGTTAGCACAAGAAAATATCAAAAAACGTGAAGAAGCTGATGCTATTTTAAAAGCAAAAGAAAAGCTCCCTAACAAACCTTATAAAGATATCTCTTTATCTAAATAAAGAAGAATAATGAATAAAAAAATTAAAATTTTACTTTTAGAAGATGATACTATTTTAGCTCAAACAATGGTACAGATTTTAGAACAAGAGAACTATAATGTTACTCTGGCAGTTGATGGAGAAGAAGTTCTTGAGTATACATATGAAAATAGGTTTGATTTATATCTATTTGATATAAATGTGCCATTATTAAATGGAAAAGATGCCTTAAACTTATTAAGAGAAGCAGAAGATAATACACCAACTTTTTTTATTACAGCTTTAAGAGATACAAAATCAGTTTTAGATGGATTTAATTGTGGTTGTGATGATTATATTAAAAAACCATTTGATATAGATGAATTATTAGCCAGAGTAAAAGCTACTTTAAAAAGAAAAAACCCAACACTTACATATAAAGATATAAATTTTGATTTACTTGAGAATAGAGTTTTAAAAGCAAATGAAGAAGTTTCTTTAGGAAATGTTGAAAAAGATATTTTCTCTTTACTTATAAGAAATATTGGTATGACAGTTAGTAAATCTTCTTTTTTTGATTATATGAATAAACCTAGTGAAACAGGACTTCGTGTTTTGATTAGTAAGTTAAAAAAAGTTTTAGAAATAGAGATTACAAATACAAAAGGTATAGGATATAAACTTGAAAAATTATGAAAAAAAGTCTTTTTTTACCTCAGTTTATCTATTCTTTATACCTTTGATGGTTTTTTCAAGTATTGTATTATACATGTATCATCAAGATAAGGTCAAAGATTTAAATCAAACAATTCTTTATCAAATGAAAGATTATACTTTTGATTTTAAAGGTAATACTTTTTCTTTAGATATAGTTGAAGATAAAAAAGAGAAAGAGACTTTCAAAACATATTTTTGTGAAGAAGGGCTTTGTGCATATTTTAAAACAAGCACTTCAGGACCATATCTTCTAAAAGTGATTTTTGATAAGCAAAAGTACAATGTTCTTTACAATGAGTTATTACTTAGAATATTGAAGTTTGCGATTATAGTATTTATTTTATTGTTTCTTTTATCTGTAGGCTTTGCTATGTACTCTTTAAGACCTATGAAAGAAGCTTTAACTTTACTAGAAACCTTTTTAAAAGATTTAATTCATGATTTAAATACTCCTGCCACATCAATTTTATTAAATTCGAAACTTTTAAGAAGACGTGGAGATTTTGAAGAGATTGATAGAATAGAACTTAGTGCAAAAAGCATTGCTTCTTTATATAAAAACTTAGAATTTATTAATCCTAATAATATCACAACAGATGAAAAAGTTGATGTATCAGAGTTAGTTAATAATAAAATTGAAATATTAAAAAAAATATATCCCAATATAAAATTTATTAACAACATTAAAAGCTTTGTTGTTGATAGCAATAAAAATGGACTTGATAGGATAATTGATAATTTATTAACAAATGCCTGTAAATATAATAAAAAGAATGGAGAAGTAAATATCTCTATAAAAGACAAAAAACTTATTATTGCAGATACTGGTATTGGAATTAAAAATACTAAAAAAGTTTTTGAAAGATATTATAAAGAAAATGATCGTGGATTAGGTTTAGGTTTGAGTATTGTAAAACAATTGTGTGATATCTTAAATATAAATATTTTTATAAAAAGTGAACTTGGTAAAGGTACAAGTGTCGAATTAACTTTTTAATAAAAAAAAATACAGATTACCTATTGTGGTAATCTGTATTTTTTATAGGGACTTAATTTTTTGTATAGGAAAGAGTGTTGTAAGTTTAGTTGTTTTTTGTTGTTTCTACGGTTTTCAAGTTTTTGTTAACTAACTCATGTGCTTGTTTAAGATTTTTTTTCTCAACTTGTCCAATCTCAATATCTAATCTGTCAAGCAATTTAGCTCTTTCTTCTTGATTAGTTGTATTGTTGATTTTCTCAACTAACGTACTAATACCTTCTAGTCCAGTAGCTGCAAATACTGTAGTAGCAGTAACTATTAATAGTAATGCTAAATTCTTTTTTAAATTCATCTTTTTTACTCCTTTTAATTTAGATGTATGGAATTATATATTTGTAGTGTTAGTTAAGTGTAAGTTTGAAATAAAAAACAAATTTTTAGAGTTTTGCATCTGCTAAAGTAAGAGAAAATAGGATTTTATTGTTTCTTTCTTCTAAAACTTTTTTTGCTTCTAATATTGTAGTCCCTGTTGTAACCATATCATCAACTAAGATTATCTTTTTATTTGTAAGTTGTGTTTTGAATTTTCTTTTATTCTTTTTTCTAAATTCTAAATCATGACCTGCATATTTTACTATATTTGTTGCTATTAATTTTGAATATAAAGGTTTGATAAATTCTGATTTTAAATTACGCGATAGAATTGCTGTTTGAGAAAATTCATGGCGTGTATGTTCATCAATACCTATTGAGTAAATCAATTCATCAAATACAAAATTTTGTGCAAATTTTTTAAATGAGAGTTTTGCTAATATATTAAAAACTCTGTCTCCATGGGAATAATATTTTGAAGAGATTAAATCTTCTATTTCACTAAATGAGTAAAATGAATAGTTGAAGAAATCTTTTTCAAGTTCTCTTTTATGAAAAGAGGGTGAGAGTAGATTTTCTTGACAAGATTTACAAATAATTTGGAAAGACAATTTTTCACAAGATAGACACTTCATAATAAAAAATATTATATCATACTTTTTAATTTTAGATGATACAATTTATTATATTTATGATAATATCCAATAAAATTTTTTAAAGATTAAAAATGCTTGATTCTAAACCTTTTATTTTATTTTTCAAATATGTAATCCCTTCTATGCTAGGCTTTTTAGCAATATCTTCCGCAAGTATTATTGATGGATATTTTGTGGGTAATTATGTTGGCTCAGTTAGTTTAGCAGCTATTACTGTTTCTTTCCCTTTATTTAATATTTTATTTGGCTTTGCTTTGATGTTTGCAGTTGGAAGTTCAGTTATTACAGGTAAATTAATGGGGGAGGGCAATAAAGAAGAAGCTTCTAATGTTTTTTCAAAAGCTATATATGTTATTGTTGTACTTTCAATTTTTTTAAATTTGCTACTTTATTTAAATATAAACAATGTTTTAGATTTGATAAATGTAAAAGATCAACTACGTGATGAAACCCTAAATTATCTTCCTGTGATTCTAAGGTTTTTACCATTTTTAATGATAGGAATTACAGTTGATTATTTTGTAAGAGTAGATGAAAACCCAAACTTGTCTTTTTTAGCCTTGCTTATAAGCTCACTTATTAACATAGTTTTAGATTATATTTTTATAGTAAAATTTGATTGGGGTATAAGTGGTGCTGCATATGCAACTGGTATTTCACAAGTTTTTATTTTATTGGTATTAATTCCACACTTTTTTCTAAAAAAATCAACACTTTGCCTTGTAAAACCAAGGGGAAGTTTTTTAAGTATATTTAATGCTTTGAAAAATGGTTCTTCAGAGTTTGTAAATGAATCTTCTGTGGGTATAACTATCTTAGTTTTTAACTATATTTTATTAAAAACTTTTGGCCCTTTGGGTATTGCTTCATTTACTATTATAGGATATTTTATAACCATTAGTATCATGACAAGTTTTGCTGTTTCTGATTCTTTGCAAGCTATTATTAGTAAAAATTTTGGTGCACAATACTTTAATAGAATGAAAAGTTTTTTAAAATTAGGATTAGTAAGTATTTTATGTGTAGAGATAGTTTTAACCCTGTTTGCAATAATCACACCAGAGACATTAATTAATATATTTATAAAAGATAATGATATAAAAACAAAACAGATAACAATAGATTTTATCTCTTATGTATGGCCTGCATTTATTTTCTCAGGATTAAATTTGTTGGCAAGTGCATATCTAACATCAATACAAAAACCACTTTATTCAGGACTAATAGCCATAATGAGAAGTTTGATTTTTCCTATAATATTTATTTTTATATTGCCTCTTATTTTTGGAAATGTGGGAATATTTATAGCTTTATCGTGCGCAGAGATATTAACTTTTATTTTTGCTTTTAGGTTTTTTATGAAAAATAGACCAAGTGTTCTTTCCAAAATTTCTACGTAAAACTTATAATTTACATCATTTTTTTAAAAGAGCAATATCTTACTATTTTGAGAACTTTTAATTTGATATAATATGAAATGAATAGCTTATTAAATAATACACTTATAGAAAATGTTAAACTTTCAAATAATGAGTTTAATAAACATTACCACGATACTTATACTATTGGCTTAACCTATAGTGGTGTAATAAAACTTAATTATATGAAAAAAAGTATAGAATCTTACAAGTATTCAATAAGAGTGAATAATCCAGGTGATGTACATGGTGGAGAAGCTAAACAATGGTCTCATTCAAACTTTTATCCAACAGTTGAATTGATTAGTAGTTTGTATGAAGATATATATGATGAAAAGAAAGTACCTTTTTTTGAAAACTTTATAATTAATGATAAGGTTCTTTTTTTTAAGCTTCATAATTTTTTTAATTCATATTTTAAAAAAGAAGATATTTTAGTAATTGAATCAAATCTTATTGATGCTACTTCATATTTAATCACTAATCATACAATTTCCACTAAAAAATATAAAGATATATATGCTGATAAAAGAATTATAAAAGAGACATATGCTTTTATAAATGATTCAATAGAAATGAATTTTTCCCTTGATATTTTAGCTTCAAATGTTAATTTAAGTAAGTATCATTTTTTGCGAACTTTTAAAAAACAATTTGGTTTAACTCCTTATGATTTTATACTTAATGAAAGGGTAAATCGTGCTAATAGTCTTATTCAAAAAGGCTTATCTATTAGTGAAGCTAGTTATACAGTTGGATTTACTGATCAATCTCATTTTTCAAAAAATTGTAAAAAATTCTTCAATCATACCCCCTCATACTTACAAAAAAATAGCAATATCCTCCTATAGATAAAATACCAAAGAAAATATACTTCAAATAAAAAGAGTATATTATGAAATCTACAAATAAAAATATTTTTTATCTATTATTAGTTTTAGGTATGGTTGGATGGGGAGCATCTTGGGTAAATGTAAAAGTATTATCAAACTATATGAATGAATATGAAACTATGTTTTTCAGATTTTTAATAACATCTATTACCTTATTACCTGTAATTATCTATTTGAAAAAATCTTTTAAAATCACTCTAAAAAGTTTCATACTTATATTTACATCTTCTATAGTATTTATAGCTTATATGAAATATTACTTTTTGGGTACAAAGTTTGGTACAGCTGGTCTTGGTGGTGCTTTTGTAATGACACTTATTCCAATAAATACTTTTATAATATTAGCAATATTTACTAGTAGAAAAATTTCAAAAAAAGACACTTATGCTTTAAGTATTGGAGCAATTGGAGTTTTAACTATGTTAAATGTTTGGAGTTTTAATATTGATGATATTTTTGCACTTCATAATATTTATTTTATTTTAGCCTCAATTCTTTGGCCACTTGTAACAATAATAAGTTCAAAAGCAACTGATGTTTCACCTATTGTATTTACCTTTTACCTATATATTTTTACTTGTATTTTAAACTTGATATTTTTTGTAGATTTAACTAGTGTAAAATATAATAATTTTGACTCTATCTTTTGGATAAATATGCTGTGTTTATCTATTTTTGCTTCAACTTTTTCTTATACAATTTATTTTTTAGGAATTGAAAAATTAGGAGCAAGGGATATTAGCTCATTTTTATTTTTAGTTCCATTCTTTGCAATTATATTAGGTGTAATATTTTTAGAAGAGAAAATCAATTTTTCAATAATTATTGGAACAATATTAACTATATATTCTGTGAAAATGTTAAATAATATAAAGTTATTTAACAAATTTAATTGTTAGTATACAAATTTTGTTGAGATTTTTCTTTACGTGATTTTGGAAATGCTAACATTTTTTTGTCTTCAATATAACTTTTCTCTTCCAACGCAGAAGATGCGTGAAAGATTAGATTTTAAGAACTGCCATGAAAGCTTCTTGTGGCACATTCACTTTTCCTATGGCCTTCATTCTTTTCTTACCAGCTTTTTGTTTCTCTAAAAGCTTTCTTTTTCTTGTAATATCCCCACCATAACATTTAGCAGTTACATTTTTACCTGTAGATTTTACAGTCTCTCTTGCAATAATATTACTTCCAATACTTGCTTGTATTGCTACTTCAAATAATTGTCTAGGAATTAGTTCTTTTAGGGCTTTTATAAATTCTCTACCTTTGCTAAGGGCTTTATTCTCTGGAACAATAATCGATAAGGCATCAACAACATCTCCAGCAACTTTAATATCAAGTTTTTGTAAAACGCCTGGTCTAAAACCTATTGGTTCATAATCAAAAGATGCATAACCTTTTGTTGTAGATTTTAATTTATCATAAAAGTCCATTACTATTTCATTCATTGGAATATCATAGTCTAAAAGTACCCTTTTACCTAGATAATCCATTTTATTTTGAACAGCTCTTTTATCATTTAAAAGTTTAATTACATTTCCTAAAAATTCATCTGGAACTAATATTGTAGCTTTTACATATGGTTCAAAAATAGTATCAATATGGTTTGGTTCAGGTAGTTCTGATGGGTTTTGAATAGTGATTTTTTCACCATCATTTTTAAGTACTTCATAAATAACTGTTGGCGCTGTTGCTATTAAATCAAGATTAAATTCTCTTTCTAGTCTTTCTTTAATAACTTCCATATGAAGCATACCTAAGAAACCTGCTCTAAATCCACTTCCAAGCGCAGCAGAAGATTCTGGTTCAAAAGAGATAGAAGAGTCATTTAGTTGAAGTTTAATTAAGGCTTCTCTTAAGTCTTCAAATTTATCTGTTTCTATTGGGTAAAGTCCTGCAAATACAAATGGTTTTGCAGGTTCAAATCCATCAATAGCTTCTAGTGTTGGATTTTTTGCATCAGTCATAGTATCACCAACTGCAATTCCATCAAGTGTTTTAAGTCCTAATACAACGATACCAATTTCACCAGTTTCAATCTCTTTTGTCTTTTCTCTTTTAATAGGATGAGGATACATTAAGTCTAAAACAGGGTGTTCAACTTTTGTATTCATCATCTTAAGAACTTGACCTTTTTTGATACTTCCTTCATAAACTCTTACAAGTGCTAAAGCCCCAAGGTAGTTATCAAACCATGAATCATAGATAAGTGCTTTTGTTGGAGCATTTTCATCACCTTGAGGTGCTGGTACTCTATCAACAATTGAGTCGATTAAGTTTCTTACTCCAAGACCTGTTTTAGCAGAGATTAAATTGTGTTCTGTACAATCTAGACCAATTGCTTCTTCTGTTTCTTCTAAAACTCTCATTGGGTCAGCACTTGGCAAATCAATCTTATTTACAACAGGTAATAGTTCTAAGTCATTATCAAGTGCAATGTAAACATTTGCGATAGTTTGTGCTTCAACACCTTGTGTTGAGTCAACAATAAGTAAAGCACCTTCAGATGAAGCTAAAGATCTACTTACTTCATATGAAAAGTCAACGTGACCTGGAGTGTCAATAAGATTTAAGACATACTCTTCACCATCTTTTATATATTTTAATCTTACACTTTGAGCTTTAATCGTAATTCCACGTTCTTGTTCAATATCCATTGTATCCATCATTTGTGAAGAAAGTTCTCTATCTGTAACAGCTCCACACTCTTGAATTATTCTATCTGCAAGAGTTGATTTACCATGGTCAATATGAGCAATTATACTAAAGTTTCTAATATTTTTTTGCAAGGTTATTCCTATATGTTTATTAAGTTCGCGATTATATCTAAAAAAATGTTAGTAATGAGTTAAGAAAAAAAAGTAAGTTTTTTCAGATTTTAAGCTTTTGCCTAAAATCTGAAATTTGAAATAAATTATTGTTGAATAGAACCTTCAACTCTTCTGTTTTGTGCTCTACCTTCAGCAGTATCATTAGATGCTTTAGGTTTAGTTTCACCATAACCAATTGCATTTAATCTATCAGTTTTTACACCGTAAGCTTCAATAGCTTTAACTGCAGATGTTGCTCTTCTTTCTGATAATTTTTGGTTATATTTTTCAGAACCAACTGAGTCAGTATGAGCTTCAATTTTTCCTTTTACAGATGGGAAAGCTTTCATAAAGTCAGCAAATTTTTTGATTTTTGAATCATAAGAATTGTTAATTACTGCAGAGTCAGTCTCAAAGTTAATATTTAAGTCAACTTTTAAAGAACAACCATTTTCATCAACAATATTACCTTTTGGAGTATCTGGACATTTGTCTTTTGAATCAACTACACCATCTCCATCAGTATCAATTTCACAACCTTTTGCATCAACAACTGCACCTACAGCTGAATTTGGACATTGGTCATTTGCATCAATTACACCGTCATTATCAGAATCCATTGGTTTTGGTTCTGGTTTTGGTTCTACTGGAGCAGGTGCTGCTTTTTTACCAAATGGAATTGCTAAACCAACTGTATAAAGAAGGTTGTTGTCTCCACCATCAAAAGAAACTAAGTGTCTTACGTCAGCTTTTAAAGCCATTTCTTCAGAAATTTTATATTTGATACCAACACCGTAGTTAGCAAATAATCCATTTTCATTATTAAATTGTTCATCATCAAACCATTCAACACCAGCACCAACTAATGCGTATAAAGAAGTTGAATCATTTAATCCATAATCTTTTACTAAGTTTGTAAAGAATCTAGTAACACCAGTATCATCACCATTATCATAATCAACATCTTCAAAAGATCTTAAAAGACCTAATTCAACTTGATCAAACATAGAATCATCTAAATTGAACCCTAATCCGATACCTGCATTTGCATAATTTTGATCATCAAAGTTTAAGTTACCCTCTGAATAAGTTCCACCTATCATTGGAGTGATTTCATACTTATAATCACTGTTTGCTGCGAACATCATAGAAGCACAAAGTGCTGCTGATAAAACAATTTTTTTCATAATTTGCCTTTGTTTTTTTGTGTGTTTTATTATTATAACTAAAATAAATTAAATATTAATTTATTATTAAAATTAATCTATAAAAATAGAATTTACTGATTCATTATTAGTGATCCTTCTAATTGTTTCACCAATAATTTTTGTTGCACTTAAAATAGTGATTTTATCACATTTCCCATGCATAGGTATTGTATCAGTAATTATTAACTCATCTAATGTCCCGTTGTTTATTCTTTCAAAAGCTGGTCCACTTAGTACACCATGTGTACAACATGCCATAACTGAAGTTGCACCTTTTGCTTTTAAAACTTCAGCTGCTTTAACTAAAGTTCCTGCTGTATCAACCATATCATCAACTAAGATAACGTCTTTACCTTTTACTTCACCAATGATATTCATAACTTCAGCAACATTAGCTTTTTCTCTTCTTTTATCAACGATAACTAAGTCATATCCTAATTTCTCAGCATAAGATCTAGCCCTTGCAACACCACCAATATCTGGAGATGCAATAATTGGATTTTTTAAGTTTTTTGCTCTTAGGTAATCAACAAATAAAACTGAACCATAAAGATTATCTACTGGGATATCAAAGAAGCCTTGAATTTGAGCAGCATGTAAATCAATAGTAATAATTCTATCAATTCCTACAGTTTCAAGCATATCTGCAACTAATTTCGCCGTAATTGGAACTCTTGGTGCTGCTTTTCTATCTTGTCTTGCATAACCAAAATAAGGCATAACTGCAGAAATAGATTTTGCACTTGATCTTTTTAATGCATCTACTATAATTAGTAGTTCCATTAAATGATCATTTGTTGGTGCACAAGTTGGTTGTACGATAAACACATCTTGTCCCCTAACACTTTCATGAATTTGAACAGATATTTCTCCGTCACTAAACTTATTTATAGATGCCCCACCAACATTTACATTAAGATACTTTCCTACTTTTTTAGCAAATTCAGGATTGGCAGTACCACTAAAAAGTTTAAATTTCGCCATTAGATTATTCCTTGTGTGATTGTGTGATTCCGGTGATTTTATCTAAATTTATCTTATACAAAATTTAGTTGCTTTATTTTGTACCTTTGATCCAACCACTACCAATTACTTTTTCACCTTTATAAAACACTGCAAGTTGACCAGCAGCTACACCAAAAGCGGGTTCTTTTAAGTAGATTGTTCCATTGTTTTCTTCAAGTTTAACTTTACATGCAGTTGAAACTGCTCTATATCTTAGTTTTACAGTACAGTTAAACTCTTTTTCATCAGTAAACATATTTAGATTTTCAATTTTAACTTCATTTATCTCTAATGCTTGTTTTTTACCTACCACAATAGTGTTATTTTTGGGATTTAGTTTTGTAACAAAATGGGGTTCTTGTGCACCACGAATTGTAAAGCCTCTTCTTTTCCCAATTGTATAATGCATATATCCTTTATGTTCACCAATCTCATTGCCATCTTCATCTAAAACTTTCCCTGGAATATCAATATTTGCATGTCTTTTTACAACATCTGTATAAACTGTTTCAACAAAACATATCTCTTGAGATTCATTTTTTTCTGTTATTCTTTTGTAAGCAGAATCTAGTTTAGCTGCAAATTCAATAATATCTTCTTTTTTTCTTTCGCTTAATGGAAACATCATATAGGGCAATGCTTCTTTATCAACTTGAGACAAAAAATAGCTTTGGTCTTTTGTTTTATCTTCTGCTTCATAGAAAAATTTACCATCGGTTTTTACATAATGACCTGTTGCTAAATAAGAAGCTCCATGTTCTTTTGCAAAGTCTAACATCTTTCCAAATTTGATTTGTCTATTACACTTAACACATGGATTAGGAGTTGTTCCTTCTAAATATGAGTCTACAAAATATTCATAAACTTCTTTAGAAAAATTATCTGATAAATCTAAAATATGATATTTAATCCCAAGAAATTTTGCAACATCTTCAATGTATTGTATATTTTTTTCATGATAACCATCTGTTCTATCATGAAGTTTTAAATAACAACCTTCAACATCATATCCATCTTTTTGTAACATATAAGCAGTAACAGAAGAATCAATTCCTCCACTCATACCTACCATTACTTTCTTTTTTTTTACACCCATTTTAATCCTAATTAATTATAGTCACTTATAAATCCACCACCTAGACAATAGTCACCATCGTATAAAACTAGACTTTGTCCTAATGTTACAGCCCTTTGTGGAGTATCAAATTTAACAAGCACTCTATCCTTACTAGCTTCAATTACAGTACAAGCTTGTTTGTGTTGTCTATATCTAATTTGTGCCATAAATTTATCACCAACTTTTGGTGCTTCTTCTAAAACCCAATGCATATGACTAGCTTCTGTATATTCACTCATAAGTAAAGGATGATTTGTATCTTGTACAACTGTTAAGGTGTTGTTTTCAATATCTTTTTTAGCAGCAAACCATGGTTTATGAGTATTGTTTTCACCTTCGTTATCTTTTATCCCACCAAGACCAATACCTTTTCTTTGACCTAATGTGTAACAAATAAGACCTTTATGTTTTCCTAAAACTTTTCCATTTTCATCTATCATATCACCTGGAATTGCTTTTAAATGTTGTGTGATAAAATCATCAAATCTTTGATTACCAATAAAACAAATTCCTGTACTATCTTTTTTATCACTAACAGGAAGATTATGTTCCCTAGCTATTTCTCTAACTTCTTTTTTAGTTAAATCTCCAAGGGGGAACATAGAATGACTTAATTGCTCACTTGATAATGCATGTAAAAAGTAACTTTGGTCTTTTGAGCTATCTTTTGGAGTATCAAGAACATAGTGGTCTTTATAAAAGGCAATTTTTGCATAGTGTCCAGTTGCAATCATATCTGCACCCATTTTTTTAGCCTCATTTAAAAATACATTAAATTTTATTTCTCTATTGCATAAAATATCTGGATTAGGAGTAAGCCCTTTTTTTAAACCTTCTAAAAATACATCAAAAACTTTTGTTCTATATTCTTCGACAAAGTCTTTACCTTTTACTTCGATTCCAATAAGTTCACCAACTTTTTTTGCATCTTCAAATTCGATACGATTAGGGCATTGGCTACCTTTTATTCCATATTCCCAATTTCGCATAAATAGACCAACTACATCATATCCTTGTTGTTTTAATAATAGTGCTGTAACCGAAGAATCAACACCTCCTGACATTCCAACAACAATTTTCTTTTTATTCATTTTTTACCTTTAAAAAAGTTCTATTTTAAGAACTGTATTTACAACAATAAGTTGTTTTTTATAAATGTTTTAAAGGAATAAGCACAGACTCTCTATTTGCCCAATCTTTATGAGGGATAATAAGTTTTTTAGTATTAATTTTTTTATTATCAAAAAAGATTATATCTATATCTAAGGTTCTAGGCGCATCTTGAAAGGATCGCTTTCTTCCAAATCTTTTTTCTAATCTATGCATGTTTTTTAAAAACTCATTTGGTGATAGATTAGTTTTAAGTATTATTATACCATTTAAAAACTCATTTTGCTCTAGATAACCAAAAGGAGGATTAAAAAGTAAGGGAGAGGTTATAAGTAAATCAAATCTTGAATCACCTTTTAGGCATAAGATTAGCTTATCAAATATTTTTTTTGTATCTCCAATATTTCCCCCAATCCCAATAGTTACACTATATTTTTTATTTGATTGTGATTTAAATTTTTTTGGAAAATTAGAGGTCTTAAAAAGAGTTAAATCATCTCGTAATTTTTTTTTCAAATTTCTCCTTGAAAAGTAAACTTATTTAATAAGTTGGGTATAAATACTGTAAATTTTAAATTTACAGTATTATTGCTTTACCATTTTTCATAACAACAGTATCTTCTATTCTAACACCAAATTCTTTTGGTAAATATATACCTGGTTCGATAGTAAAAACCATATTATCTTCGATAATTACATCACTTCTAGAGTTGATATTTGGAAACTCATGAATATCAAGTCCAACTCCATGTCCTGTGCTATGAACAAAATATTTTCCAAAACCTGCTTTTTCAATTACATCTCTAGTTAATGCATCTATTGTGGAAGCTTTCATTCCAACTCTTGCATTATTTATAGCATTTAATTGGGCTTTATAAACTAAATCATAGATTTTTTGATGTTTTTTATTTTTGAATTTTTGCTCTCTTTTAAAAGAAATTTTTTCAAAGTTTACATTCGAAGTACATGTTCTATCTGAACAATATCTTTTGTACTTTACCCCTGCATCAACAAGTATTAAGTCATTTAATTTCAATTTTTTTGAAGTTGGTAGGGCATGAGGTTTTGCTGCATTTTCATTTATTGCAACAATTGGATCAAAGCTTAAGTCATATTTTCCAAATGAACTCATTTTTTCTATAGCTTTAAAATGTAAAAAGTTCTCTTTTCCATTAAAGCCATTTTTAGCAATATATTTTGCAAGTTGATTAAATCCATCTCTTCCAATAGACGCAGCTTTTTTTAAGTATTTTATCTCTTCATCTGTTTTTATAATTCTTTTTAGTTTGGAAAAGTTCTCTTTTGCTTTAAACTCAGTTTTTAAATCATTAGACAATTTTTGGTAAAAACTTAGTTTAAAATCATTTGGATCAAAAACAATTTTTTTGATTTTATTTTTCTTTAGCAATAATCTTGTATCTTCAATTAAATTTGAGCTTTCAATCACTTCACAATTTTTTGTGAATTCTTTTGCTTCAACTGTATATCTTGCATCTGTTATAAAATATTTTTCATTATTTAAATTTAAAAATACAACATTGTCACAAGAAAAACCACATTCATAAAAAACAGCATTTTCATTTAGTAATATATAGTTTTTCATAGTATTCCTTTTAAATAGTCCCTATTTAAAAGGGACCTTATTTGTTTAACTTCTTTTATCAGCAAAAGTAAATTTTGCTTAAAGAAGGAAATTCTAAAGAGAACAACGAGTTGTACTTGTGTTACTTTAACTAAAATTTCAATATAATCTTACCTAAAATTTATAAAAGGAAAATATAAAATGAAAATTGCAGTTATCCAAGGTCCAAATCTTAATATGTTAGGTGTAAGAGAACAGCATATTTATGGTCCAATGACTTTAGAACAAATCCATGAACAAATGAAAGGAAGTGCACAACAAAACGGTGTAGAATTAGAGTTCTTTCAATCTAATTTAGAGGGTGAAATTGTTGATAGAATCCAAGAGTCTTTAGGTACAGTTGATGGTATTTTAATTAATCCAGCAGCATTTTCTCACACATCAATTGCTATTAAAGATGCTTTAAGTGCAGTAAACCTTCCAACAGTAGAAGTTCATATTTCAAATATCTACAAAAGAGAAGAGTATAGACAAAAATCAATTACTGCAGGTGCAGCAACAGGTGTAATTACAGGTTTTGGACCTTTTAGTTATCATATGGGTCTTATTGCATTAACTCAAATCATCTCTGAAGTTAAGGCTGTTGAAGCTCAACAAAAAGAACAAGCTGAAGCACAAGCTCAAGCTTAATCCTTTTTTTAATATAAAAAAATGAAAATATTAAGTGCATCTTGGGTTATTACTTGTGATGCAAATAGCACCATCATCAAAGATGGTGCCATTGTTTATGATAAAACAATCATAGATATTGCTTCAAAAAAAATTATCCAAGAAAAATATAAAAATATTGAAATTGAAGATTTAGGTGAGAACTCTGTGTTAATGCCAGGTCTTATTAATTCTCATGTTCATTTAGAATTCTCATCAAATAGTACAACATTAAAATATGGTAATTTTATGTTGTGGTTAAACTCTGTTATAAAAAATAGAGAAACATTGATTGAAAAAGCAAATACAAAACTAATAAGCAAAAAATTAGCAAGGATGAAAAAAACTGGAACTACAAGCATTGGAGCAATCTCTTCATATGGATTGGAGATAGATGCTTGCCTTAAAAGTTCTATTAATACTGTTTTTTTTAATGAGGTTATTGGAAGTAAAGCAGAGATGATTGATAATCTTTTTGCAGATTTCAAAGCAAGATTAAACTCTTCTAAGAAAAATAAAAAGAAAAATTTTATTCCTGCAATTGCAATACATTCACCATATTCAGTTCATCCAATATTAATTAGAGAAACATTAAAAATTGCAAAAGAAGAAAATCTAAGTGTTAGTGCTCACTTTTTAGAATCACCAGAAGAGTTTGAATGGTTACATAAAGACGAGGGTGGTTTTTTAGATTTTTTTAAAAATTTTTTAGGTCAAGAAAAAGCTGTTACTAAGCCAATGGATTTTTTAGAACAATTTAAAAATCTTGATAATCTTTCTTTTACTCATTGTGTAGAAGCAAGTGAAAATGATTTAGAGAAAATTAAAAAATTAGGGGCAATTATAAATCATTGTCCAACATCAAATAGATTTTTGAATAATAATAAACTTGACTTAAATAAGTTAATAGATAAAGAGATACCTTTTTCAATAGGTACAGATGGACTTAGTTCAAATAACTCTTTATCTATGTTTGATGAGTTGAGAAATGCTCTAATGGTTCATGAGAATATTAATATACTAGAGTTATCGAAAATATTAATTAAAGCTGCTACAAAAAATGGTAGTGATGCTTTGGGTTTAAATAAAGGTGTTTTAGAAAAAAATAAAGATGCAGATATGATTTGTATTAAATTACCAGATATGATAGAGGATGAAGAGGACTTATATATGAATGTGATTCTTCATACTAAATTTGTGGAAAAAACAATTATTGGAGGTTTAGATGATTAGTATAATAAAAAAACTTTTTTACCCGATTATTGCTATATTAGATTTTATTACTAAATATTTTAAAACAGTAGTATTTTTAACTATAGTTTATTTCTTTGTTTCAAGTTCAAATGAGTCAGCAATAAACGGTGAAAGCTTTGAGATGGCAAATCTACAAAAAATAGAACTTGTTGGACCTATTTTAAATGTTGATAAAGTTTTAGAACAAATAAATCAGGCAAAAAAGAATGACAATATAAAAGGTGTTCTTTTAATAGTAAATTCTCCTGGTGGTGCTGTTGCTCCTTCTGTTGAATTAGCCTATGCAATTAAAGAATTAAAACAATTGAAACCTGTTGTGGCATATGCAAGTGGAGTTATGGCAAGCGGTTCATATTATGCTTCAATTTGGGCAAATAAAATTATTGCAAATCCAGGAGCTATGATTGGATCTATTGGTGTGATTTTTCAAGGAACAAATGTAGAAGAACTTATGGAAACAATTGGTGTTAAAACACAAACTGTAAAAGTTGGAAGATACAAAGAAGTAGGAACCCCTACAAGAGCTTGGAAAGATTATGAAAGAGAAGAGTTAGAAAAAGTTATAAATGATACATATGACATGTTTATAACTGATGTAGCAAATGCAAGAAAATTGAAAAAAGAAAATCATACTCAATTTGCTGATGCTCATATTTTTACTTCAGGACAAGCAAAAAAACTTGGATTAGTTGATGAGGTATCAACCCTCAATTTTGCGAGAGAAGAGATAATAAAACTTTCTGAAGTTGAAAATCCAATTTGGAAAAAACAAGATAAGTTTGATAAATTCCTTGATAAAATAATGCAAGAAGCAGTAACAAATTTTAGTGTTTTATTTACAAGTGGATTAAAAGCTTATTAAAAAGGTTAATTGTATATGAGAAAGCAAGATATAATTGCAAATAAATTTAAACGTGAAAATTTAATTAATATAATGGCTAAATATCAATTATATTATCAAATTGCCTTGGGTGAGATAATTGAAAAAAGTAGTTTTGACAAAGAAAAAGTTGAAGATTTAAATTTAGATATTGATCCAGAAAATGTGTTAAATACTATGACTGAAGTTATTAATACATTTAGAAAAGAAAAAGATTTTGATTCTATTTTTGAAGATAATATGAAAGTCAATGCAATGATTCATGCTTTAAAAGATTTTACATTAAAGTATGAAGAATTAAATAAAAAAGAGAGTATTTATGATATTTTTTATGAAAAAATTATCAATGATCAGTTTTTTACTTTAAGTATGCAAGTGTTTTTTTCTGAAGAGTTAAAAAGTAGAATCGATTATTGGAAGAAATTAATTAGTAGTGAAACTGCTAAAGAGTTAAAAGAATCTGCTTTAAAAATTATATAAAAAAAGGGGCAAGTTTTTCACTCCTTGCCCCTTTGTCTTTCCCTAGATTAGATATTGAGTAATTTTTACTCAACACCCTTAACGATTTTATAAGTATCGTTTGCAATAACATATTCCTCATTTGTAGGAATAACAAAAATTCTACCTCTTGAACCATTTGTTGAAATATCTCTAGCATTACTAGATCTTTTGTTGTTTTTTACTGGATCAATATTTAATCCCATATAATCTAAACCAGCACAAACTTTTTCTCTGATTAATGCAGCATTTTCACCAATACCACCTGTGAAACATAATGCATCAACACCATCAAGTGCTGCTGCGTATGCTCCTACATAATGTTTGATTTTATAAGCAATCATATCAACAGCTAATCTACATCTATCATCACCAGCTTCAGAACCTTCTAATACTTCTCTTAAATCTGGAGATTTACCAGAAATTCCAACAATACCAGATTTTTTGTTTAATACATCTAGCATTTCTTTGATATTCCAACCTTCAGTTTCCATCATATATTGAATAGCACCAGCACCAATATCACCAGCTCTTGTTCCCATCATTAAACCTTGAACAGGAGTAAGACCCATTGATGTGTCAATACATTTACCATCAAATACAGCTGAAACAGATGAACCATTTCCTAAGTGACAAACAATAATTCTTGTATTGTGTTTTTTATCTAACATTTTAGATGCTTCATTTGATACGAAGAAGTGTGATGTACCATGGAAACCATACTTTCTTACACCATTTTTAGTGTATTGATCATGTGGTAATGCATACATATAAGCATAATCAGGCATAGTTTGGTGGAATGCAGTATCAAATACAGCTACATTTGGTTTTCCTGGCATTAATTCTTGACAAATTTCCATACCCATAATATTTGCAGGGTTATGTAAAGGAGCAAGTGGAATAAGTTTTTTCATAGTTTCAATAACTCTGTCACTTACCATAACAGAACCAGCAAATTCTTCCCCACCATGAACAGCTCTGTGTCCAATTGCCTCAATATCATCAATTGAGTCAATAACTTTACCTTCCCCATCAGTTAAAGTTTTTAAAACTAATTCAATAGCTTCTTTATGAGTTGGTAAATTAGATTCAATTTTAATTTTTTGATCTTCACCAAATTCATGTTTTAATACACCATCAATACCAATTCTTTCACAAATACCTACTGCTAAAACTTCTTTATTAATTGGATTCATTAATTGATATTTTAATGATGAACTTCCCGCGTTTAAAATAAATACTAACATATGTCTTTTCCCTCTTTGAAATTAGTTTTTTTAATTAACATTGTGTTGCAGTAATAGCAACTAAGTTTGAAATGTCTTCAACTGAACAACCTCTTGAAAGGTCATTTACAGGTTTATTTAATCCTTGTACAATTGGTCCATGAGCTGCTGCTCCTGCAAATCTTTGAACTAGTTTATACCCAATGTTTCCTGATTGTAAATCAGGGAAAACTAGTACATTTGCTTTTCCAGCAACTGAAGAATCTGGTGCTTTTTTAGCTCCAACAGCTTCAACGATAGCAGCATCAGCTTGCATCTCCCCATCATATGCAAAATCAACTTCTCTATCTTCTAAAATTTCGCAAGCAAATTGTACTTTATCTACTAATGGATGTTTTGCACTTCCCATAGTAGAAAATGATAACATTGCAACTCTTGGTTCTAATCCAACAACGCTTTTTGCAGTTGCTGCTGTTGCACTTGCAATGTCAGCTAATTGTTCAGCATTTGGTTCTGGATTTACTGCACAGTCTGCAAATAAAATTAAACCATTGTCTCCAAATTTACCATCTGCAGTTTCCATAATAAATGTAGATGATACTGTGTTAATACCAGGTGCTGTTTTAATTACTTGAATAGCAGCTCTTAAAACATCTGCAGTTGGTGAATTTGAACCAGCAACTAAACCATCAGCATCCCCAAGTCTTACCATCATACAACCAAAAAATCTTGGTTCTGTTGTCATAATTTCAGTTGCTTCTTCTTTAGAAAGACCTTTTTTCTTTCTAAGTTCAACTAATTCATCAATATAAGCATCAATTTTATCAAAAGATTTAGGGTCTATAATAGTTGCACCCTCAATGTTTGCACCACATGAAGTAGCATCATTTTTGATTGTATCTTCATTCCCAATCAAAATAACATTTGCAGTTTTTTCCTCTAGAACAATTTGAGCAGCTTTTAATACTCTTTCGTCCTCAGATTCTGGTAGAACTATTGTTTTTAGTTCTTCCCTTGCTTTCTCTTTTATACTCTCAATTAAACCCATTCAAGCTTCCTTTTTTGTAAAAATCATAAAATTATATTATTCAAACATAGCAAAAACATAGCATTAGTGTAGCATTTTGTGAAAAAAATTGTTCATATTATAAGACTATGTATAAAAGTGGTACATATCCAAGTAGTTAAGTATAGAATTTGGATATTATTTGTATTTACCTATTTTATAAAAAGTTTTTTTTGTCAATAATATGATTCTATAAAATAGCTATATTTTAGTCATGATTGATTAGAAAATATAAGAAATAAAATTGAAGAAGTTTTCTCCAATTTTATTTAAATAAGTTTTTTAACTCAGCGGAAAATGGAAAAACAATTGTATTTGTTTTATCATTTGAAATATCACTTAATGTTTGAAGATATCTTAATTGAATCCCTTGAGGATTTTGACTTAATATATTAGCTGCTTCTAGCAGGTTTTTACTAGCTTCTAATTCCCCTTTAGAATTTATTACTTTTGCTCTTCTTTGTCTTTCTGCTTCAGCTTGTCTTGCAATAGCTCTAATCATACTTTCATCTAAGTCAATATGTTTTATCTCAACATTTGAGATTTTTATACCCCAAATATCTGTTTGTTTATCTAATATTTCTTGAATATCAGAATTAAGTTTTTCCCTTTCCCCTAGCATCTCATCTAAGTCATGACCACCTAAAACAGAACGTAATGTAGTTTGTGCAAGTTGACTTGTAGCATCATGGAAATTTTCAACTTGAATTATCGCTTTTTGAGAGTCTATAACTCTAAAATAAACAACAGCATTAACATGAACGGATACATTATCTTTAGAGATTACATCTTGAGTGGGTACATCTAAAACTATAGTTCTCAAATCAACTTTTACAGCTTGTTGTATCAATGGAACTATAATAATTAATCCAGGGCCTTTAATACCTGAAAACCTACCTAAGGTAAATACTACTCCTCTTTCATATTCTTTTAGAATTCTAATTGAAAGAGCAAGTATAATTATTAAAAAACCTATAATATATAAAATTGTAAATGAAATCATTTTTAACTCCTTATATTTAGAGTAAGTCCTGAAACTGACTCTATTTTTGCTATATCATTTACACAAAAAGTTTCATCACTTTTTGCATTCCAAATCTCTCCTTTGTATTCAACTTTATAACTATTTTTTATTATTTTTAGAACTTTAACTTTTGATCCAGCCATGTTGTTAAAATCAATTATTGATTTTTGTTTTCTTACTTTAATTAAATATCCTAGAAGATAAATAAAAAATCCAAATGAGACTAATGAAATAGCTAAAACTAAAGGTATTGAAATAGATGTTCCTAAAGTTTTTTCATCAAATAACATAATTGAGCCAAAGGCAAAGGAGACAACTCCAATTATCCCTGAAATACCAAATCCAACAATAAAAACTTCTAAAAGCATTAGAGCTATACCTAAAAAGATAAAAAGAAGTCCAGCATAATCAAAAGGTAGGATATTTAATGAGTATAAAGCTATAGAAGCTGAAAATAATCCAAGTACTCCTGGAAAAATTGCTCCTGGGTTCATCATCTCAAAAAGTACCCCATAAATTGCAATAATTAAAAAAATATATGCAATATTTGGATTTGCAATTGTTCTTAAAAGTTCAATTTTCCATGAAGGATTATAAGGTACTATATTGGTATTTTGTGTGTCTATGATAATCTTTTTCTCATCAATTATAATCTCTTTTTTATTTATCTTTTTTAGTAGTTCATCTATATTATTTGCTATGAAATCAATTACATTTTTTTCTTTTGCTTCTTTTGCTGATATACTATTTCCCTCTTTTACTGCACTTATTGCCCAGTTGATATTTCTATCTCTTAGTTCGGCAATACTTTTTAAATATGCTATAGAATCATTTAAAACTTTTTTTTCCATTTTAGATTCTGATGTTTTTTTATTTGGTTCTTCATTAATCTTTGGATTAGGTATTAAATTAACTGGAGTGGCTGCACCTATATTTGTTCCAGGAGCCATAACTGCAATATGGGATGCATACATTAAATATGTTCCTGCACTTGCAGCTCTTGCTCCTTTTGGATAAACATAGATTATTATTGGAATTTTACTTTCTAAAATTTTTTGTATCATTTTTCTCATGGAAGAGGATAATCCACCAGGGGTATCAAGTTTGATTAAAATTAAGGATGAATCTATTTTTTTTGCATAATTAAAACCATCATCTAAGTATTTAACACTTGCAGGTGAAATGGCATTATCTATTTGTAGCTGAACAATACTCTTACCAGATGCAAAAGTATATAAGATTAATAAAAGGAATAAAGAAAAAAACTGTTTCATTACACATCCTTTTGTTGTACCTATGATACAACAAAAGGGAGTATAAATCAAGTTTAATAATTAAATAAATTTTTTAATTAAAATTATAAATAAATACTTAAGTAAAATAAAAAGTTTATTAACCTTTTACTAACTCATAAGTGTCATGAGCGATTACATATTCTTCATTAGTAGGGATTACATAAATTTTAACATTAGAATCAACACTATTTATCTCTCTTGCTTCACCTGATCTAATTGCATTTCTTTCATCATCAAGTTTTATTCCCATAAATTCAAGATTTTCACAAACTTTTTCTCTAACAAGGTTTGCATTTTCTCCGATACCTGCAGTAAAGCAAATTGCATCAACTCCACCAAGGATTGCAGCATATGATGCAATATATTTTTTAATTCTATTTGTCATCATCTCAATTGTTATAATAGCTCTTTCATTACCTTCTTCTGCTTCTTCAATAATCTCTCTTAAATCTGAACTAATTCCAGATACTCCTAAAAGACCTGATTTTTTATTTAGATAATTATTAACTTCATCTCCAGTCATACCTTTCTTTTCCATTAAGAAATTTACAACTGTAGGATCTAAATCACCAGATCTAGTACCCATTATTAAGCCTTCAAGTGGAGTAAGTCCCATTGATGTTTCAACTGATTTACCATTTTTAATCGCACAAACAGAAGATCCATTTCCTAAATGGCAAACAATAATTTTAGACTCTTCTTTATTTAATAGTTTTTGTGCTTCATTTGAAACGTAATAATGAGAAGTTCCATGGAAACCATATTTTCTTATTCCAAAATCTTTATAATCTTCATATGGTATTGCATACATAAAAGAAGAAGCAGGCATTGTTTGGTGAAATGCAGTATCAAATACAGCAACATTAGGTTTTGTTGGCATTAGCTCTCTAGCTATTTTCATACCCATGATATTTGCAGGATTGTGTAGTGGTGCTAAAGGAATAATTGATTCAAGTTTTGCAATAACATCTTCATCTACTATCACTGATCTATCAAAGAACTCTCCACCATGAACAACTCTATGTCCAATTGCTTGAATATCATCTATTGAGTCAATTACTTTATCATCACCATGAGTTAAGATATTTACAACATTTAAAATAGCTTCTTTATGTGTTGGCATATTATAATCATTTTTGGTTTTATGACCATTTGCTATATGAACTATTTTACCATCTATACCAATTCTTTCACAAAGTCCAGTTGCTTTTACCTCTGCTGTTTGTGGATTCATTAGTTGATATTTTAGGGAAGAACTACCCGAGTTAAGTACTAAAACTAACATTTTCCTACCTTTAAAAAAATTTAGAATTATTATATCACAGAAATACTAAATTAGTATATTAGTTTGAAATTTTTATTTTATTTTAACTTTTGGTTGATTTTTCAGTTTAAGGAACATAAGCGCAGTCATAGTTGCATCATTATAAGCATCATGTTTGCCCATAATAGGGATTTTTAAGTCATTCATTATAGTATCAAATCTCAAGTCAATATTACTTTGAGGGATCATTTCCATTTTATAGTCATGATATATAGCTGAAACTTCATATGCTTTATTTGGTAATTTTATACCTAATTTTGGCTTAAGGTATTTATTAATCATTGCAATATCAAACTCTAAATAGTACCCAACTAGTTTTTTATTTCCTATAAATTCTAAAAAATCTTCTATCACTTTATCAATATCTTCTGCATTTTCTAAATCTATTTCTCTGATGTGATGAACTTTAATAGCTTCAATTTGAAGTTTTGTTTTGGGTTTAACAAATCTAACAAATTTTTTACTTGTTACTATAGTATTGTCCTTGATTAATACTGCACCAATAGATATTATATCATCCTCTTTAGGATTTAAGCCTGTTGTTTCACAATCAAAACAAATATACTCATTTTCCATTGGCTTATCAAAAAGATATTGGTATTTTAAGTCTTTTAAATTTTTTTTATTAAAATGATTTTTGATTTTTCTAAACATAGTTCAACTTATAATGCATCTCTAATTTTTTCTTTAATTTATTTACAATTTTAAAACTATCTTTCAATAGATCTTTTTCCATTGTTGTTAAATTATCAGGGTTTATAAAGTTATCTATTTTTTCTCCACTATCAAGTTTTTGTAAATTTGATTTTAATTTAATTGTTAGAAAAAAGTTAAATGCTTGACTAAGCTCTGAGGCAAACTCATCATCTAAAACATTAAGTTTATTTAACTCTTTTATTCTTTTTTGTGTACTTGATCTTAAAACTTTATTCTCTAAAGATAAACTTCTAATACTTTGAACAAGTATAAATATTCCACCTTTTTTTATATCAATCTCATTTTTATGCTCTTTATCATCTGAGTTAAAAACAAAGCCATCAAAAAAACCTAAAGGAACATCAAAGTCCATGATGATTTTTGCAAAATGCATATAAAATGTTTTTGATGTAGATCCTATTTTAAATAGGTACTCTTTTAGATTATCCAATAAACTTCTGTCATCTGTTACAGCTAAAGCATCATAAAAAATTGCAAGATTCATAAAGTTATCACCACTTGGTTTCATAATCCATTCATAAATCAAATCTTTGAAATCTTTTTCTCTTCTACACCAATAAGGGTTTGAAACCATAATATTACCTTCACATCTAGGAAAACCAAAATCAACTAAATGTTCAGTATATTCATGGGTGTATTTTAAAATCTCTTCATCACTTAAAGTACAATCATCTGAAATAATAAGTGCATTATCTTGGTCAGTTTTTAAAACCTGTTCACCTCTACCTTCACTTCCCATTACTACTAAGCAGGCTTTCTCTCTTAGTTCATCAGGTGCAGTTATTTTAAAAAGTTTATTCATCATTTTTCTATTTAATTGATTAATTAATTTAGAAATAAACTCTACTTTTACCCCTTTTGCATTTAAAGATTTAATAATCTTAATAAATGACTTAGAAGCATTTCTTAATTCTTCAATAGTTTCAGCTTTATCAATTTCATTTGAAACAGAAAATGTATGTGTGGCAAAAAATGATGATAAGGAAATCTGGTCAATTATTCCAACAATCTCATCATTATTGTTAACAACAACTAATCTTTTTAATCCATGTTGGGACATTATTAATTGGGCATTAAATAAAAAATCATTTTCATTTACATATTTAATTCCTGAATTTGAAATTTTACCAACTATTTCATCAAAGTCCATTCTATTTAATATTACTTTTTCTCTAAAATCTGAATCAGTAACAATATGAATTTGTCCCCCATTATCTCTTAGAAGTAAGGTAGGGACTTTTTCTTTTTTTATGGTTTTAACAGCTTCAAAAATTGAAGTTTCAAAGGGAACAACTACTGCTCTGTGAACATTTGCATCTTTAACCTTTGCAACCATAATATTTGCAAGTTCTTTATTCTTTTCATAATTTATATTTGCATTTAATTTCTGAGAAATAGATTGGAAGAAAAAACTCTCTAAGTTTCTATTTTTTCTAAGGGTTTTAATAAATATATCTTTTGGTAGAGAATAACAAATAGTTTCTTGTGCAGTTACAAAACTATGTTTTGAGAAGTTCTCAATTAATGAAATAGGGTCAAAAAACTCTTTATTTGAGTATATTGAAATAACTTCATCTTCATCAAGTTCTTGAATTAAACCTTTTATAATAAAGTATAAATTTTTAGGCTCCTCTTTTTCTTTTTGAAGAACTTCACCTTTTTTTAAATATATAATATCAATATTATTAGAGAACTCTTCAAGTTCAGCTTTTGTTAGATTTTCAAAAGGGTGTATTTTTTTTATAAAATTACTTTGTTCATGTATACTCATACTGACTCTTTATATGTAGATGATAAATTTTAACAGATTATTTATAAAATTATATTATTGTTAAGTTTTACTAAAGGGAGTAAATCCCTTTAGTGTTTAAAGTTTTTAGTAAAAGTACTAAAAATTTAAGTTTAGTGATCAACTGCTCCAGCTGAACCAATACCTGTATTTGCTCTAACATTTTGAGCTCTAAATAATTCTTTTTCGTTTTTTCCTCTTTCGCTATTATCAATTTTAGAGAAGAACCATATTGAAACAAAAGCAACTGTTACAGAGAATAAAGCAGGGTGCTTATAAGGGAATAATGCTTGCTCATTTCCTAAAATTTGTACCCAAACAATTGGTCCAATAATTACAAGTGTAACTGCAGTTAATAGTCCACATAATCCACCTAAAAATGCACCTCTTGTTGTTAACCCTCTCCAATAAATTGATAAGAAAAGAATTGGGAAGTTTGCCGATGCTGCAATACCAAATGCTAATCCAACCATATATGCGATATTTTGTTGTTCAAAGGCAATTCCAAGTGTAACTCCAACAATACCAACAACTACAACTGTAAATCTAGAGATTTTAACAACTTGCTCATCAGTAGCATTTGGATTAATTACATTTGAATAAAGGTCATGGGCAATAGCTGATGAACCAGCTAATGTAAGACCAGATACAACTGCTAAAATTGTAGCAAAGGCAACAGCTGAAATAAATCCTAAGAATGCATTTCCACCTAACATATGAGATAAGTGAATTGAAGCCATATTGTTTCCACCAAATAATTTACCATCTGTGAAATATTGAGCACCATCTGCACTATTTAAAAATGCAATTGCACCAAATCCAACGATTGTAATAATAACCCAGAAGTAACCAACAAAACCTGTAGCATAAACAACAGATTTTCTAGCTTCTTTTGCATTTCCAACTGTAAAGAATCTCATAAGAACATGAGGTAACCCTGCTGTTCCTAGCATTAAAGCCATACCAAGTGAGATTGCTGAAACTGGGTCAGAAATAAAACCACCAGGTGCTAGAATTGATTCTCCTGAAGCATGACTTTCACTTGCTTTTACTGCTAAAGATTCAAAAGAAAAACCAAAGTGATATAAAACCATGATTGCCATAAAAGTTACACCAGTTAACAGTAAACATGCTTTGATAATTTGAACCCAAGTAGTTGCAAGCATACCCCCAAAAGTTACATATATAATCATCATTACACCAACTAAGATAACTGCATATTCATAGTCAAGTCCAAATAGTACTTGGATAAGTTTTCCAGCCCCAACCATTTGTGCAATAAGATATAAAACAACAACAGAAAGTGTACCAAATGCAGCTAAGGTTCTAATCTCTTTTTGACCAAGTCTATAAGCTGCAATATCTGCAAATGTAAATTTACCTAAGTTTCTTAACTTCTCAGCCATAAAGAAAAGAATAATTGGCCATCCAACCAAGAAAGAAACAGCATAAATTACTCCATCATAACCTTTTAAATAAATTAAACCAGAAACACCAAGGAATGCTGCTGCTGACATGTAATCCCCAGCAATTGCTAAACCATTTTGAAATCCAGTGATTCCTCCACCAGCTGTATAAAAGTCAGATGCAGATTTTGTTTTTCTTGCAGCCCAAACAGTTAAACCTAAAGTAAAAACAATAAATGCAAAGAACATAACAATAGCAGGAACGTTAAGTTCTCTTTTTGTTGCTTCAAATGTAGCATCTCCCGCTGCAAATGCACTTAGTGCAACAATAAAAATCAGTGCTAATATTCTCATTATATTAGATCCTTTACATCTTCTTTAATCTCATTATTTAAGTCTTCAAACTCACCATTTGCTCTTCTAACATAAATTAATGTTGTTAAAAAGCTAATAATTAAGATTGCAAGTGCAATAGGAAATGCTATTGTAGTAACACCTTCACCAATTTTTGTAGCTAATACTTCTTTATTAAATGCAATTGTTAAAATATATGCATAAAACATTACAAGTACAAAAATACCTAACTTAATTCCAAAGCTATTTTTCTTTGAAACAAGCTCTTGATACTTAGGATTGTTTTCAATCCTTTCAACTAGTTCATCCTTCATCTTTTCCCCTTCTATCTCTTATATTTTCACACTACAAGAGAGCTTTTGATGATATAAGTCAAAATATAAGCTATTTTTCTGCGACTATATAGCACAGAAATAGCAAATTAGACAAAGTATTATTGCATAAAAAAATCAGTTATGAACAAAAATTATACGGAATATGTAAAAAATATGTAAAATATGTAAAAAAGTAACAAGTAATAATATTTATAAGTAGCCCTAATAATGGGGCTTTGTGAGCATTTTTTGTTCAAAGAGGGTAGCTTTACCCTCTTTGATGTACAATAATTGTACAAAATGTATTTTTAATGGTCAACTGCTCCAGCTGCTCCAAAACCAGTTTCAGCTCTAATGTTTTGAGCTTCGAATGCTTTCTTCTCATCTTTTGCTCTTTGTGAATTATCAGTTTTAGAAAAGAACCAAATACCAATAAATGCAACAGTTACAGAGAAAAGTGCAGGGTGTTTATATGGAAATAAAGCTTCTTCATTTCCTAAGACTTGAACCCATACAATTGGTCCAATAATTACTAGAACTACAGCTGTAATAAGACCTAATAAACCACCTAAAAAAGCACCTCTTGTAGTTAATCCTTTCCAATAAATTGAAAGGAATAGAATTGGAAAGTTTGCAGATGCAGCAATAGCAAAGGCAAGACCAACCATAAATGCAATGTTTTGTTGTTCAAAGGCAATACCTAAAATAACTCCAACAATACCAATAACAATTACGGCATATTTAGAAATTTTAATTTCTTGTTCTTCTGTACAATCTGGATTAATAACTGATGCGTAAAGGTCATGCGAAATTGCCGATGCTCCAGCTAATGTAAGACCAGACACAACTGCTAAAATTGTAGCAAAAGCAACGGCTGAAATAAATCCTAAGAAAATATTTCCACCAACCACATGTGACAAGTGAATAGCGGCCATATTATTTCCACCAAATAGTTTCCCATCTACAAAATATTGAGCTCCTGCATCAGAATTTAAAAATACAATTGCGCCTAAACCAATTACGGCAATTACTAAATAAAAATATCCAATAAATCCAGTGGCATAAACAACAGATTTTCTAGCTTCTTTTGCATTTCCAACTGTAAAGAATCTCATAAGTACGTGTGGTAAACCTGCCGTTCCAAGCATTAATGCTAGTCCCAATGATATAGCAGAAATTGGATCTGAAATGAAACCACCAGGTGCCATAATATCTTGACCTAACTCGTGGCTTTCTACAGCTTTTGTAGCAAGTGCTTCAAAACTAAATCCAAAATGACTTAGTACCATGAACCCCATAAATGTAACACCTGAAAGAAGTAGTATAGCTTTAATGATTTGAACCCAAGTAGTTGCAAGCATACCACCAAAAGTTACGTAGATAATCATCATAATACCAACTAATATTACAGCATATTCATATTCTAAACCAAATAGTACTTGAATAAGTTTTCCAGATCCAACCATTTGTGCAATTAGATATAAAGTTACAACTGCTAATGAACCAAGTGCGGCTAATGTTCTAATCTCTTTTTGAGCAAGTCTATAAGCTGCAATATCAGCAAAGGTAAATTTACCTAAATTTCTTAATTTTTCTGCCATTAAAAATAAAATAACAGGCCATCCAACTAAAAACCCAACTGCATAAACTAAACCATCATATCCTTTTAAATAAACAAGTCCCGAAAGTCCTAAGAATGATGCTGCTGACATGTAATCCCCAGCAATAGCCATACCATTTTGAAATCCACTGATTCCTCCACCAGCTGTGTAGAAATCACTTGCAGATTTTGTTCTTTTTGCTGCCCAATAAGTGATAACTAAAGTACCACCAACAAAGATAAAGAACATAATAATTGCTGGTATATTAAGCTCTCTTTTTGTAGCTTCAAAAGAAGCCTCACCTGCTGCAAATAATGCAACAGAAAATATTGTAATAAGTGTTATTAATCTTATCATTATAATTCGTCCTTTACATCATTTCTTACTTTTTCTGTTAATTCTTCAAACTCACCGTTTGCTCTTTTTACATAAATAAGTGTAGTAATGAAACTAATTACAATAATAGCTGCTGCTATTGGAAAAGCAATTGTCATAACACCATCACCTGTTTTAATACCTAAAATACTTGGTTCAAATGCGATAGTTAAAATAAATGCATAAAACAAAACAAGTACAAAAATACCAAGTTTTACTGCAAAACCAGTTCTTTTTTTTACTAATTCCTGATAATTAGGATTAGCTTTAATTTTTTCAACCAATTGGTCATTCATATACGCCCCTCTTTTAATAAATTTTCACCTACTTTAATACAAAAATAGCATTAAAGTAGCACCTAGAAAACATTTGTGATTATAACAGCAATTAGTTTTGTTTATAGTGAAAACGAATAGTTATTCATTAAATAATAAGAGAGATTTTTTCATAAAGTAACAGTTATGAGAAAAATGCTACGTTAATGCTATTTTTCCCTATTCTTAGCCTGTATAGAAGGTAGAATTAGCTGGGGACATATCCCTAAGTTTTAGAAAAATCATTGAGGTCATAAGTGCGTCATTTAATGCATCGTGTTTTCCTAATTCTGGAATATCAAGTTCTTTCATAATAGTATCAAATTTTAAATCTACAAATTCATAATCAGAACTTCTTTTTCTTGTTTTAAAATACATAGAGCTGACTTCAACTTGATGGTTTGGTAATGAAATACCAATATATTTTTTTGTATATTTTGAAATTATAGCAATATCAAATTTTATGTAATAACCAACTATTGGTCTATTTCCTATAAATTCAAGTAGTTCCATAATAGCAACTTTAGGTTCAACTGCATTTTCTAAATCTATGGGTCTTATTTGATGGATTTTTATTGATGCTTCTGTCACTTTTTGTGAAGGCTTTACAAAAATATTAAGTGTCTGTCTCATTAATATTTTGTTCTTTTTTATTATAACTGCTCCAATTGACAAAATCTCATCTTTTTTGGGATTTAATCCTGTTGTCTCGCAATCTAAACAAACATACTCATCAACTGGTGGCTGATTAAAAAGATAAAGATATCTTTCATCTTTTAGATTTCTAAGACGCCATTTGTTCATTATTTTCTTTAACATTATGAAATCTTATCTATTTTAAATGTGTAAGTTATAAATTTTTTAAAATCGTTAACTATTTTAAAACTATCTTTTAGTAAATCCCTTTCAATTTTACCAAGTTTATGGGTATCTATTTCATTATTTATTTTTTGATTATCTTGAGCTTTTTGTAAATGGGCCTTAAGTCTTAATGTATTTAATACATCAAAAGCTTCTAGTAGTTCATTTGCCATTTCAGATTCTAAAATTTTCTTTTGTTCAAGTATTCTTATTCTATTTGTTGTTCTTGTTTCTCTAATTCTTTCTCTTAAAGCTAAACTTCTAATACCTTGAACTAAAGGAAAAACACCAGTTTTTTTGATATCAATAGTATGGGATTTTGTCATAAAATTAGCAACTGTGCTTGGGGTATCAAAGGTTAAAGTTGCCTTTGCAAAATATGCCATAAATACATCTTTATCATGAAGTTTATTAAACAAATCATCTTTTAAATTAATTAAAAGTTCTTTATCCCCTGCAACTGCAAAGGCATCAAAGAAAATTGCTAAATCCATATAGTTTTGCATATCGGGACTTTCAATCCATTTTTTAGTTTCTGCTTTGTATTCACTAACAGTTTTACACCAAAATGGATTTGAAACCATAATATTCCCTGGACATGGAGGATAACCAAAATCGATAAGTGACTCAGTCATTTGTTGCATAAAAGGTCTATATTGTTCAATATCAATACCATCTTTTACAACCAAGGCATTGTCTTGGTCAGTTTTCATTATCTGTTCATTTCTTCCTTCACTTCCCATTACAATAAAACATGCACTTTTTTGAAGCTCTATAGGAACAATAAACTTAAATAGTTTTTTATAAACTTTTGTGTTTAATTGACCAATTAAATTTGAAATATGATTAACTTTTACACCTTTTGCATTTAAGGTTTTAATTGTATTTATAAATTCACTACTTGCTTCTTTTAACTCTTCAATTGTTTTTGCATTTTTTATTTTAGAATCAACCACATAAGTATGATTTGCAAAGTGTGATAAAACATCAATTTGTTCTAAAACACCTATCATTTGACAATCATTATCTACTACACCAACTCTTTTAATATTCTTTTTTATTAAAAGTGAAAAGGCATCAAATAAATAATCATCCTGATTTACAGCAAGCAGTGGGAAAATAGCAATATCTTCAACAAGAATATTTAAGTCTCTTCCTTGAAGTAAAACTTTCACTTTTAAAAGTGAATCTGTAATAATTCCATACTCTCCATTTTGTTTTTTTACAATTATTGTTGAAGTATGGAACTGCATTGATTTCTCAATTGCATCAATTAATTTTGTTCCCTCTTCAACTATACATGGAGGGTGTAAAACTGTATCTGCAACCCTTGCAATCATAAATGATGACAGTTCTGAGGTATATTTTTTTTCTTTTAGAGTTTGAAGTTTATTTACAAGATTATTTAAAAAGAAGTTTTTAAAACCTTCACTTTCTTCAAGTAATTCTAAAAAAGCTTTTTTCTCTATTTCATAACAAATTAAATCTTCATATACTTTAAAATGGTTTTTTGTTTTTCCATAAATTAATGAGTTTGCATCAAATGAGTCTTGTTGATGAAAGTCTACTAGAATCTCTTCATTTTCATTGTATTCATGAACAATACCTTTGATAATAATAAAAAAGTGTTCAGGGATTCTTTCTGGTGTGATTAAAATTTCATCTTTTGGATAATATGCTATATCCATATGTTTTATACATTTGTCCATTTGTTTTTCATTTAATAATTCAAATGGATGAATTTGAGATAAAAATTCTTTTTGGTCTCTAAGACTCATTGCTAATCCTTAGTATTTGTTAAATTAATTATAGTGAAAATATATATTAAAAAAGTATTAATTGAGAGTAAGGTTTTAAATAAATTCATATATAAACTTTTTTTAATCAAAATGCTTATATTAAAATTTAGATAAAAAAAGCCAACCCGAAGGTTGACTTTGATTTTTTAGTGATCTTGTGCATCACCAGCGTTGTTAGGTAATCTAATAGACTCTACTAGATCTTGAATCTCTTGAGGAGGCTCAGGAGTCATTCTAGATACTACTAGTGCAACCACTAAGTGTAGGATTGTACCAATTGTACCGAACGATGCCGGAGCAATTCCCATGAAATAACCATCAGGAGTACCACCACCCCAGATAAAGTACCAAGCATAACCAACAGTTACAATAAGACCAGTTAAAATACCAGCGATTGCACCTTCTTTATTCATTCTTTTGTCAAATACCCCAAGGATAATTGTTGGGAAGAATGCAGCTGCAGCAATACCAAATGCTAATGCAACAACTTGTGCAACGAAACCTGGAGGGTTGATACCCAAGTAACCGGCTACACAAATTGCAGCGATTGCTGAGATTCTTGCCCACATTAACTCAGTTTTCTCATTTAAAGTAGACTTTCCAGTCTCTTTATCTTTAAAGATTACTTGACCCATTAAGTCATGTGAAATTGCAGAAGCAATTACAAGTAATAGACCTGCTGCTGTTGATAATGCTGCTGCAAGACCACCAGCTGCGATGAATGCGATTACCCAGTTAGGTAAGTTTGCAATCTCTGGGTTTGCAAGTACCATAATATCTCTATCAACATAAAGCTCATTTTCAATTTTACCAGAATTTCCTGCTGGTTTACCATTCGTAGTCGCTCTCTCTCCGTTTGGTCCAGTGTTAGTTCCATCAAATTGTGGTTTACCTTTAGCTCCATCAAATGCTGCACCTGGAGCATATTGAATTTTACCATCACCATTTCTATCAGTCCAAGCTATTAGTCCACCTTCTTCCCAAGTTTTGAACCATTTACCACTGTTTGGTGTTCCATCTGCATGTTTAGTCTCACCAGCAACAAATGCTTTATATTCAACATTTTGAACATTTTTAATTAAGTTAACTCTTGAGAATGCAGCAACTGATGAAATAGTTGTATACATAATAGCAATAAATACTAATGCCCATCCAGCAGAACTTCTTGCATCTTGTACAGTTGGAACTGTAAAGAATCTAACAATAACGTGTGGAAGACCAGCAGTACCAAGCATTAATGCAACAGTTAATAAGAACATATTTGTTAAGTTACCTGGATTAGTATACGCAGTAAATCCTAAATCAGTAACTGCTGTATCCAATGCATGTAACAAGTAGGTCCCTTCTGGGATAACTTTAACTCCATCATGGAATGCAAATGAAGTTGAACCAAATAATCCTAACTGTGGTAAGAATGTATCAGTAACTTGTAATGAAATGAAAATTGCTGGAATCATATAAGCAAAAATCATAACAACATATTGTGCTACCTGAGTATAAGTAATACCTTTCATACCACCAAGAACTGAGTAGAAGAATACAACAGCCATACCAATAAGTACACCTGTGTTTACATCAACTTGTAAGAATCTTGAGAATACGATACCAACACCTCTCATTTGTCCAGCAACATATGTGAACGATACGAAAATAACTGATACAACTGCAACAAGTCTTGCAGTATCTGAATAATATCTATCACCAACGAAATCAGGAACTGTAAATTTACCAAATTTTCTTAAGTATGGAGCTAATAACATAGCAAGTAGAACATATCCACCAGTCCATCCCATTAAGTAAGCACCACCAGATGATCCCTTAAATGAGATAATACCAGCAAGTGAAATAAATGATGCAGCTGACATCCAGTCTGCAGCAGTTGCCATACCATTAGCTACTGGGTGAACCCCACCACCAGCTACATAGAAATCTTTAGTAGATCCAGCTTTTGCCCAAAGTGCTATACCAATGTATACTGCAAAAGAAATACCTACGAATAAATAAATTAATGATTGTAATTCCATTCTTCTCCCCTTCTATTCGTGAACGCCGTATTTCTCATCAATACCGTTCATTAATTTCACATAAATAAAAATTAATGCAACGAATACATAGATAGAACCTTGCTGTGCAAACCAGAAACCTAATTTAACACCACTGATTTCGATAGTATTTAATTCATTAATGAATATAATACCGCACCCATACGAAACAACAAACCAAACTATTAATAGTTTAAGAATTGTTGAAATATTTTCTTTCCAATAAGCCTGAGCTTTTTCTGGACTCATATAGTACTCCTTTTTTAAGTTAACTAAAAAGATTAATCTTCTTAGTCATTCAACATTGAAAGTTTAATAGCTTAAGGTTGCAAAAGCGTAGCAATGACATTTTTTTTACATAAATTTATTTGAAGAGTAGTATTAGAGTAGCAAATAAGCTCTGAAAGAGCCTATTTAAGGGATTTATTAAGATGAATAAAATCTGTCAATTTTATAACCAAGACCTCTTATATTTTTAATAAAGTCTTCTTTTAATGCTTTTTTTAGTCTTGAAATTTCAGCTCTTATAGTAGGATTGTCAATATTTTCACCTCTCCAGATGTCAATTCTAAATCTTTCGAAGTCAACAATCATGTTTATATTAAGTGCTAAGATATGAATAATCTCAAGTTGTTTTTTTGTTAAAGTTTGTGGTTCACCATTAAAATATAGGGTTTGTTTGTCTTTAGCATATGAATAATTTTCAGAAAATCTTATATGAGAAGTATTACTTTGGTCTTTTTTAAGGATTTGATTGATTTTAATGCCAAGTTCTTCTAAGTGAAAAGGTTTTTTAATATATTCTCTACAACCTAAGTCATAAGCTCTTGTAATATCTTCTATATCATTTAAAGCTGTAATATAAATAGTTGGAATATAAACTTTCTTCTCATTTAATTCCTGAAGTATTTCAAAACCATCTTTTTTGGGAACGTTAATATCAAGTATAAGTAAATCAAAACTCATATCAACTGTATTAACAACATCTTCACCATCTGTGAAACTTACTACCATATGCCCAATATCTTTCAGATACTCTGAAATTGCATTATTAAGCATTAATTCATCTTCAAGAAGTAATATCTTCATTTATTTTAAACCTATAAGTGAATTTTGTATATTTATCATTAGAATCCAAATTAATTATAACTAAATTCTTATCACAAATCTCTTTTACAATCCTCAAGCCTAATCCAAAGCCACCTCTAGCATTATTTTCCCTATAAAAGTCATCAAAAATCATATCAATTGATTCAATTTTATCAGAATTTGTTTTTACACTAAACTCTACATATTCATCATTAAAATATGTTAGTCTTATATAGATTGCTGATTTAGCATATGAATATTTTATTGAGTTTGAAATATTATTATCAACTATTCTTTGCAATTCTGTTTTATTAAATTTAATATAGATATCTTCATCAATATTATTAATAAACTCTAAGTCATTTGCAGTAGCAATTCCATCAAAAAAGTTTAGTCTTTCTTCTAAGTATTCAGAAAAGTTTATATATTCTTTTGGATAATCTACTCTATCTTTTTTAATTAAATATGACAAATCATCATAAATATATTGAATGATTTTTGCACCACTTTCAATATTTGAAATATATTTGTTATCTGGGGTATGCATTTTAAGAAGATCAATATTTGTTCTGATAATTGCTAAGGGTGTATTTACCTCATGTACTGAGTTTTTTAAAAACTTTTTTTGTGATTCAACTAAGTAAGTTAGTTCTTTTGTTTGGTGTTCAACTGTATCTTGAAGATTTTTATTTAAATGTTCTAACATATGCGTTTTATCTTTGATATTATGCATTGCATCATAGGCATAGTTTGCAATTACTTTAAATTCACCAAAGATAAGTCTATCTTGACTAATTCTATAATCATCTGTTTGTGTCTCTTTAAAATACTTACCTATCTCTTTTACATCATTTACAATTAAAAGTGTTGCATTTTTATAGATAAATATAGAATATAAAACTAACATTATTGTTAAAGATAAAATTTGTAAAACATAATTTGAGATTTTTTCATCATATTCTATTTTCTTTTGTTTAACGATCTCTTCAATCTCATCTAAATAAATACCAGTACCTATTGTCCAATTCCAAGGTTTATAAGAAAGAGCATATGATATTTTTAGTGCATCATCTTTAATTATTGGTTTATACCATATATATTGTACAAATCCACCTTCTTCTTTTTGTGATACCTCAATTATCTCTTTGATAACTTTTTTACCAGAGGGGTCTGTGAATTCATATAGGTTTTGACCAATTTTTGCATTTGCTATTGGGTAGTAAAGTAGAGTACCCTCAAAATTATATACAAAAATATAATCATCTACATCTTTAGTATCTCTCATTAATTCTATTGCATTTAATAAATCGCTTTTAATCTCTTTTTCTGGTTTTATGTCTTTAAATTTCTTATGGTAGTATTCTATAAACTTGAGTGTTTTTTTAATATCTTCTTTTATAAGTTCTTTTTTCTTACTAGCGTGATCAGTTTTTATAATTTCAATTTTTTCTTGAAACTCATCAAAAGCATTTTCAATAATAATAAAAGTAAATGAAGAGGTTAGTATTACAATAAAAATAATACTATATAGAATCAAGTGATATAAAGATTTTGCTTTAATCATAAATTAAATGCCTTAATTAAATTAGTATTTTAATATAACTAAAAAAAGTTGAGATAATTATAAAATAAAGGTAGGGATAAATAAAAGTAAGTAAATGGCGCGGTTGACGAGACTCGAACTCGCGACCTCCTGCGTGACAGGCAGGCATTCTAACCAACTAAACTACAACCGCAACATTTTCAAATTGATGGTGGTCGATATAAGACTCGAACTTATGACATCTACCTTGTAAGGGTAGCGCTCTACCAACTGAGCTAATCGACCTGAAAAGCGTAATCTTTTCTAAACTGTTTTAGAAAAGTAGCTTTGGAACCGTAGGTGATATTCTAAAAGAATCACCGAAGGCATTTGCAAGAATCTTTCGATTCGAAAAATGGTGACCCGTGAAGGATTCGAACCTTCGGCCACCTCCTTAAAAGGGAGATGCTCTACCAGCTGAGCTAACGGGTCGCTCATAAAATAAGTGTATAAAAGTGGCGCGGTTGACGAGACTCGAACTCGCGACCTCCTGCGTGACAGGCAGGCATTCTAACCAACTAAACTACAACCGCACACTTATACATATTGGTGACCCCTAGGAGACTCGAACTCCTGTGATTGGAATGAAAATCCAAGATCCTAACCGCTAGATGAAGGGGCCAATTTGTTAAACAATAAATTTTTAGTAAATGGTGGTCGATATAAGACTCGAACTTATGACATCTACCTTGTAAGGGTAGCGCTCTACCAACTGAGCTAATCGACCTTTATATGATGGTGACCCCTAGGAGACTCGAACTCCTGTGATTGGAATGAAAATCCAAGATCCTAACCGCTAGATGAAGGGGCCAATATCGATATAAAAAATGGTGACCCGTGAAGGATTCGAACCTTCGGCCACCTCCTTAAAAGGGAGATGCTCTACCAGCTGAGCTAACGGGTCGCTCTAACCAATTAACTGCTTTAGTTAAATTGGAGTGGAAGTATACTTATTTATTTTTTATTTGTCAAGGGTTTTTTGAAAAAATTTCAAAATTTTTTTCAAAGAGTATTTTGCACTTTGATTTTGCACTTCTTTTCTACTTCCTTCAAAGTGGCAAACCTCGATATTTTTCTCTAAATTTTCATCACATATACCAATTACAACAGTACCAACTGGCTTATCTTTTGTTCCACCATTTGGACCTGCAATTCCACTTATTGCAATGGCATAATTAGCATTAAATTTTTTTATTACACCATCTAACATCTCATCTACAACCTCAATACTAACTGCTCCATGCTCTTCTAAAGTAGATTGTTTAACCTTTAATTCTTGTGATTTTATTTCATTTGAATAACTAACTATTGCACCATTAAATATATCAGAGGAACCTGAAATCTCTGTAATCATAGAAGCAACTAATCCCCCTGTACAGCTTTCAGCAGTTGTTATAGTCTTTTTGTTGTCTCTTAGGAGGTTTTGCAATAATATGAGTTCTTTTTGTGTAATAAATTGAGTTTCTTGCATTTATACTCTTTATATAATGTATAAGGAAAATTCCTTATACATATTATTCTTGATTGTCGTCTGTTAATTCTTCTTTAAATTTCTTTTCATTAAATGTTAAATTTAAATGTTCACAAATGTATTTAATATCTCTTTCTGCATTTCCTAAACATGATGTTGCTCCTGGAGATGGTGTCATATTAAATAAGATTCCATCACCTGGATTGATTGATGCTTCACCAAGCATTAGTTTTTGTTCATCTTTATCTAGAACTTGTGGTCTAACTCCCCCAAATCCTTTTGCATATTCAATATCATCAACACTTAGAGATGGAACAATTTTTCTAGCATCTTTTACAAATAATTTTTTATTTATTCCTGGAACTTCAAATAAGAAGTTTCTAAATACATAATTTCTAATATCAGAATCTTTTAATAAATCCCAGAAAATTTTAATTGTATTACCATCAATATTCATTGTTTTTAAACATTGACCCAAAGATTTAAAAACACCTTTATATCTTTCAAGAACTAATAAAGCTAAAGCTGTAGGGCCAAATCTAGTTTTACCATCACAAAGAATATCTGGATCACCATGTAATGCAGCAAATGGTAGTTTTGGATTTTGTACCATATATACTTTACCATTTAAAAATTCACCACTTGTAATATAAAATGATCCGGCCATAGATAAAGATCCCATATGTTTACCATAACCCATTTTATGAGCCAAATATAGTGAGTGAGCTCCTGCATTTACAACAACATAGTCAGCTGTGAATATTGAACCACTTGTAGTCGTTAATTTAAATTTACCATTAACTTTTTCAATCTCTTCTACTTCTGCATTATAAAAAATGTCAGTTTTTATATCTTCTTCTTGACCAGCTTTTGCTAATTCTTTTGTCATTGCACCAAAATCAACTGTCGTATATTCACTTTGTGTACCCATAGCAACTATTGGTTCAGGTCTATCTTTTGTTTGTTCTTTATCTGCATAAACAAGTTTTGGTTCAAGTTCTCTTAATTTTTCTTTGTCCCATAACTCTAAATAAGGAAAAAGTTCTTTAAACTCTTCATATCTATTTTTAATAAATTCACATTCTTTATCACCAACACCTAATGCCATTTTTTGATGAGCAAACATAACTTTATCTTGTAAACCTCTCATTAAGTTAAACTTAACAATCATATTTGCTGCTCTTTTTGTAATTTTTGCTTTGTCAAGTGTGTAGTTAGTCTCAATATCACCAACGTGAATTGTTTGAGAATTACTAGTCCCTTTTGAATTCAAAGTTGCTAAATCTTCATATTTTTCTAACATACAAATACTCTTTGTATCTGTATATCTTGCTAGTTCATAGAATAAAGCAGCACCAGAAATACCACCACCTACAATAACTACTTCATAATGTTTAGTATCCATCTATACCGTCCCTGTTGTACATATTTTTTTGATTTCAAAGATGATTTTAGCAGAATATCGAGCAATTATACTTAGAAGAGTAGCTTAATTTTCTTTTCATGCTAAAATTATGTGTTATGGTAACATTTTGTTCATTTTTCATCAATTAATCTTATACACAATATGTGTACAAATGAAACAAATACATATTCATTTTAACATTAATTTCAATTTTGTACAACTATTGTACAAATACGTAAACTTTTGAGTATAAAACAATATAAACTTAACTTAACTAAGTGTTAGATATAATCTGCGATTTATAATATTAAGAACAAAATACAATTTAAGGTATTAAATAATGGATTACAAAGATAGTTTACTATTACCAAATACAAAATTCCCAATGAGAGGGAATTTGCCTCAGAATGAACCAAAGAAATATAAGCTTTGGGATGAAAATCAAGTTTACAACAAAATGAAGGATAATAGAAAAGGAAAACCTTCTTTTACACTTCATGATGGTCCTCCATATGCAAATGGTCATATTCATATTGGACATGCATTAAATAAAATCTTAAAAGATATAATTGTTAAGTACCACTATTTTGATGGTAAATCAGTTAGATATGTTCCAGGTTGGGATTGTCATGGTCTTCCAATTGAACAAAAAGTTGAAGAGAAAATTGGATCAACTAAGAAAAAAGAGCTTCCTAAATCTAAAATTAGAGAGTTATGTAGAGCTCATGCTAGTAGATTTATTGATATTCAAAAAGATGAGTTTAAAAAACTTGGAGTTTTAGGTGATTGGGAAAATCCATATTTAACAATGGATTTTAAATTTGAAGCTAATATTTACAGAGAGTTGTGTGCAATTGCCAAACAAGGTTTATTAGTTCAAAGAAGTAAACCAGTTTATTGGTCATGGGCAGCACAAACTGCACTTGCTGAAGCTGAAGTTGAATATGAAGATAAAACTTCACCATCTATTTATGTTGCCTTTAAACATAAAGATTTAGATGCGAGTGTTATTATCTGGACAACTACACCTTGGACATTGCCTGCAAATACAGGAATTTCACTAAATGGTGAGGAAGAGTATGTTCTAACAACTGATAAATTCATTGTTGCAAAAAAACTATATAACCAACTAATTGAAAAAGAAGTAATAAAAGGTGAAGTAGCAGAGTCTATTAATCCAAAAGATTTAGAAAATACCCATGCAGTTAATCCATTAAATGGAAGAGAATCTAAGATTATCTTAGGGGAGCATGTTGAGATGGATGCTGGTACAGGTGCCGTACACACAGCTCCTGGCCATGGTGAGGATGACTATAAAGTTGGTCTTAAATATGGTTTAGATGTTATTATGCCTGTTGATGCTGAAGGTAAATATGATGAAACTATAGTTAGAGAAAAACTATTTAATGATACAGAAAAATATCTTGGAATGCATGTATTTAAAGCTAATGAGATGATTTTAGAAGAGTTAACAGCAAATGAGGCTTTATTAAGTAGAGTTGATATTAGACACTCTTACCCACATTGTTGGAGAACTCATAAACCAATTATCTTTAGAGCAACAAAACAATGGTTTATCTCTATTGACGATGAGTATGGAAAAGAGAATAAAACACTAAGACAAAATGCACTAGAAGTAGTTGAAAATTTAACTTTTTACCCAGAATGGGGAAGAAATAGATTAAAAGCTATGTTAGAAGGACGTCCTGATTGGTGTATCTCTAGACAAAGAGATTGGGGTGTACCTATTGCATTTTTTAGAAACAAAAAAACTGATGAGATTGTTTTTGATGAAAAAGTATTAACTTATACAGCTATGATTTTCGAAGAAAAAGGTTGTGATGCTTGGTATGACTTATCAATTGAAGAGTTATTAAATCCAGAAAGTGGACTAAACCCAGATGATTTAGAAAAAACTATGGATATTTTAGATGTTTGGTTTGATTCTGGTTCTACTCAAAATGCAGTTTTAAGAAGTGGAAATTATGATGCAGGAACTTTCCCTGCTGATATGTATTTAGAAGGAAGTGACCAACATAGAGGTTGGTTCCAATCTTCACTTTTAACAACTTTAGCTTCAAGTGAAGTTGCACCTTATAAATCGATTTTGACACATGGATTCACTGTTGATGAAAAGGGTGAAAAAATGTCAAAATCAAAAGGAAATGTTGTTGCTCCTGAAAAGGTTATGAAGCAATATGGTTCTGAAATTTTGAGACTATGGGTTGCTATGAGTGATTATCAATCAGATTTAAAAATCTCTGATAATATCTTAAAACAAAATGCTGAACTTTATAGAAAGATTAGAAATACAGCAAGATTTTTACTTGCAAATGTTAGTGACCTTGAAGAGATCGTTTCAATTGATAAAATGGGGCCACTTGATAAATGGGTATTAAGTAAAGCTAAAAAAACTTTTGATGAGATTGAGAGTTCATTTGCTGTATACGAATACTCTAAGGGATTAAATAAATTAAACAATTTCTTAGTTGTAGATTTATCAGGTATCTATTTAGATGTTTGTAAAGATAGATTATATTGTGATAATAAAAATGATATTCATAGAATTGCATCTCAAAGTGCAATGGCAATTATTCTTAAAAAATTAATCTCTACACTTGCTTGTATTTTAACTTATACAATGGATGAATTAATTGAGTATGCACCTTCATTTATTAAAGGTGATACAAAAGATATTTTTGACTTTGAAAAAGTTATTTTACCTGAAGTTGAAAGTAATCTTAATGAAGAGGTTTTATTATTAGCTAAAGAAAAGTTTAGTGAAGCTATAGATACACTAAAAAAAGACAAAGTTATTAAATCAACTTTAGAGTTAGAAATTTCTACTACATCAAAAGATATCTTAGATTTAGAAAGAGTTGAAGCTGAAGACTGGTTCTTGGTTAGTTCTATTACAAGTGAATCTCAAGAAGATATTTTAGCAAGCTTTGAAATTGAAGATGTTAAGTTTACTGTAGCACGAGCAAAAGATGCTAAGTGCCCTAGATGTTGGAAATTTACTTCAAAAAGTGAAGAAGAGCTTTGTTCAAGATGTGAAGAAGTAATAAATTAGTATGTTTGAACAAGAAGTTACATTAACATTTATTTTTTCTACAATAGCAGTAATTTTAATTTTTACTGCTATTGGAATAGTTTATGTAAATAAAAAAGCAAAAGAGGTAAAAGAAAAAAATGATACCATTTAGCGATGAAGACCTAAGACCACCAGTTAGTTCTATAGTTGAGAATAAAATAGCGCCTATGCTAGCACGAGATGGGGGAGCTATTCAACTTTTAGATATAATTAATGGAAAAGTATTTATTCAACTACAAGGTGCGTGCGTTGGTTGTAGTGCAAGTTCTAGTACTTTAAAATTTATAGTTGAAAAAGAATTAAAATCAGCAATCCATCCCGATTTGGAAATAATAAGTGTTCCTCAAGGAATGGAAAACAATTTACAGGAGCTTTAATGATAAATGAGAGTAGATTATTGAATGAAGCAAATTCATTTTTTCTAGAAAAGAAATTTGATAAGGCTTTATTTTTATATTCACAACTATCATCAAACTTTCCTAGCAATAAAGAATATCCAGTTTATGCCTTATTCTGTGATATTGCAAGTGAAGATGAAGATAAAGCTTTGTCTTTATTTGATTATTTTAGTGTTGCTAAGGATGAAAATATTGAAGAAGCACTTGCTTATGTAGAAGATACAATAAATGCATATGATGGTGATGTAGATAAGATGATGGAAATCCTCTCAGACTTAACTAATTCGACAGTTGATAATTTGGATGCAATTAGATATGAAGATTTTAAAAAATTGATTGAATCACGTGGTTCTTTTAAAGTAGCTTTTGAAGATATAATGTTTTCTACAAAGGTTGCAATTGAATCAAAAGAGGATTTTTTTGATTTTGTTAATAAATTAATTGATAATGATTTTCGTAGCACTGCATATTCATATTTAGATGGTTTCAATGAATATTTTGCATATGATACAAAAATTGAAGAGTTATATAAGAAATTAGAAGAGAAAAAATTTGCAACTAACCATAAACAATAAGATTTATACTGATAATTCACAAGAAGTTGATGAATCAAAAATATTTGTCATCTCAAAACAAAACGAGAAGTTTATTGAATCTGCAAAACAAAATGGATGCAAAGAGTTTGTTGAGGCTAAAGACTTAAATAATCATCTTGATATGAGTAGTATCAAAGTTATTGGTATTACTGGGACAAATGGAAAGACTACTACAGCAGCAGCTATTTATTCAATACTTCTTGATCTTGGATATAAGGTTGCTTTACAAGGAACTAGAGGTTTTTTCATAAATGATGAAAAAATGGAAGATTATACTCTTACAACTCCAGTTCAACTTGGAAACTTTGCACACATAAAAAAAGCTATTGACAATGGTTGCGAATATTTTGTAATGGAAGTTAGTTCCCACGCAATTGAGCAAAAAAGAATAGAAGGCTTAGAGTTTGAGCTTAAAATTCATACAAACATAACTAGAGACCATCTAGATTATCACAAAAGTATTGAAGAGTATATCAATGTAAAAAACTCTTTTTTAAGTGATGAAACAAAAAAACTTATTAACAAAGATGATCCAGTAGTTAAGTTTAATCCTAAAAATGGATACTCTTATGGTATGGAAAATCCATCAACTTATAATGTATCAGCATATTCATTTAAAAATGGAATGAATGTGATGTTTTCAAAAATTGAAGAGATGTACTCTTTTTCATCTTCAATGATGGGTATTTTTAATATCTATAACCTTCTAGCTGCAGTTGCTGCAGTTGACATTGTAAGTGAAAAAAAACTTGAAGAGATTTGTGAAGTAGTTGATAGTTTTGCAGGTGTAAGTGGAAGAATGGAAACTATAAGTGAAGAGCCTTTTGTTATTGTTGATTTTGCCCACACTCCTGATGGTATGAAAGAGGTTTTACAAAGTTTTAACCATAAAGATATCATTGTAGTATTTGGAGCAGGTGGAGACAGAGATCAAGAAAAAAGACCTCTTATGGGACAAGTAGCTTCTAATTTTGCAAAAACTATTATTGTAACAAGTGATAATCCTAGATTTGAAGACCCTGATTTAATCATTGAAGATATTTGTAAGGGAATTAAAAATAAAGATAATCTAATAATTGAAATAAATAGAAAAGAAGCTATTAAAAAAGCTATAGATTTAGGAAAAGAAAACTCTAATAGTGTAGTTTTGATTTTAGGAAAAGGTGATGAACCTTATCAAATAATTTATGATAAAAAGTTTCCTCTTGTTGATAAAGAAGAGGTTTTAAAGCATATCTAATGGTATGCTCTAATTAAAACCCCTTTATTATTCTCTTTTGATTTTACATAATAGTTTGTAGGGGTTAAAACTATATCTTCCCCTAAAATCTCTTTTATTTTCCAAGATACTTCAAGAACTCTTTGTCTTGAAAGTCCCCTTAACATATATTCTTTTACTTTTTCAACATAGTTTTTGTTATCAGTATTTAAAACTTTTTTCATCCCTTCAAATAATTGATTATCATCTTTTGCCATAACTGGAATCACTTCAAATCTTATTGCATCTTTATTTTTATCTAAAAAAGGTTTTAGTTGCTTTAGACATGTTTCATCAGGTTTAGAGTTAGCTTTCTCAAAGTCGTAGCATTTTAAGGTAGCAAATTTTAAGGAGTTATAGTATTTCTTGAAATTTCCTTTTTCTAATATAACCTCTTTTTCAACAATTTGTTTTTGAACAACTGTTTTTACAATCTCATTTGGCTCTTTAATATTTTCCACAATAGTCTTAGAGTCATCCTCTTTTTCAGCTTTTTTTTCAATTTCATCACCAAGTTCTTTTACAACTTTATCAAGTTCTTCTTTTACAACTTGCTTGATTTCATTTGATTTTGGTTCTTGTGTGTCAGCAGTTTCTACATTGATTGTTTTTGTATTGAAGTTATCACTTGTAAATAAATATACTGTTAATATTAAAAGTAAAGCTGCAACAATAGAAACTAGATAAAGTAAAAGATTTGATTCCTTCTCCTCATCATGCTCTTTATCTTTTATAAAAGGTATTTTTACCTCTTCTTTTGTTTCATTCTCTTCTTTTTTATTTGCCTCTTTTTCATCAGAATCTTTTTCTTTTGTATTCTTTTCTTCTTTTATATTTTTTGTTTCTTCTTCTAATTTTTTTTGAATATCATCTTTACTTAAAGTTTTTGTTAAAGCCTCTTTTAACTGTTCTTCTTTATTTTTTTGCATTAATTATCCTATTACTAATAATAAGCCTTTAATATAAATCCACTATTGTCTTGTTTTGATTTTACATAATAGCTATTTGAAGTTAATATTATATCATTTCCTAGAATTTTTTTCATTTCCCATAAAAGTTCAGAAACTCTTTTTATAGATACACCATTTAGTAGTAGGTCTTGAGTATTTTCGTCAAATTTTTCAAAGGCTTTTATATCCTTTGAACTTAAAACAGGAATAACTTGAAATCTTAAAGCTTTTTGGTTTTCATTTAAAAAATCTTTAAATTTAGTAGAACAATTATTTGGAATAGTTGTTGATGCACTTTCATATTCATAACATTTTAAAATTTGCGAGTTTTCACTAAAATAAAGTTGTTTAAAATTTTTAGCTTCAACTTTTGTTACAGGGATATTTTGTTGAGTATTTTTCAATTTTTCAATTTTAAGTTTTAATTGTTTATTCTCTTGTTTTAGTTGTTCTAAATCTTGGGTATTTTTAATTTCAACTTTTTTTTCTACAATTTTAATAGGTTGTTTTTTTGTTTTTAATTCATCAAGTTCTTTTTGAATTTTTTTATTATTCTCATTTAATACAATATTTTCTTTTATGATTTTTTCGTATTTTTTTGTATCATTTGAATTGTTTTTTTCATTTTTTATATCAAAATACATCACTGCAAAATAGATTGCTACAACAGCAAAAATCAATAGTAAGATAAAATTTAAAGGTGAATGCTCTTCCTCAACAGGGTCTTTATTTTCATTTAAAATTGAATTTAATTCATTACTTATTTTTGCCATATTATTGCCTATTTTTTAAATATATAAAAAGTATCAGTGAAATGATAGCAAAAAATAATGGAAAAAAGAATAAATAATTTTTCAATGTGATTTTATTGTTTTCAATTTTACTTTTTTCTAAGTTATCAATCTCTTGGTATATTAAACTTAAATCATCTTTTGAATAGGCGATATAAGATTTTCCATTTGTTTGTTTTGCAATTGTATTTAACATAATTCTATTAGATCTTCCAATTCCAACAGTATAAACTTTTATTGAGTATTTATTTAATAGTTTTATAACCACTTCTAAAGGGATTGTACTAGAATTATCTTCTCCATCACTAAGTAATATTATAATTCTTGATTTTGCTTTTGAAGATTTTAATACTTTAACTGAGGTTGCAAGGGAATCAAGTAAGGCTGTTTTATCTCCAACAATTCCAACTTCTAAATAATCAATTATTGATTTTTGGGCTTCTTTATCAAAACTTAATGGAGTAGCCATCATAACTGAGCTTCCAAAAACTACAATAGCGACATTGTCATTGGCTCTTTTAGGTAAAAAATCCTTTACAATATCTTTAACTACTGTAAATCTATTTTCATTTTTATTATCTTTATTTAGCCCTAACTCTTTCATAGAACCACTTGTATCTAAACTTAAAACTATATCTATACCATCATTTTTTATGATTTGAGTATCTAATTGTTTATAAGGTGAACTAAGAGCTATAACAGAGCCAATAACAATAAAATATTTTAATAAACTTATTAATAAAGCACTTTTGTGTTTACTATTTTCAAAAATTGCTAAATGGGGAATTATATATGTAGGAATCTTTGCCTTACAATATATTGAACAGATTATAAATAAAGGTATTAAAATTAAAAAGAAAGGAAATTCAAAACGTAAATTAGTAAAAAAATCAAACATCAACATTATCCATAAATCTACCAAATAAGATCTTTACTTCATCACTTAAAGGTTCAACCTTCTTTTTATATTTAAATGATTCTAACTCTTCAATAAGTTCACTTGATAGTTTCTTGTCCCTTTGACTAATTGCTAATAATCTAGCATATTTTGTAATAATATAAGCACTATTTTTAGAATTATTTAAATCTAATTCTTTTAAGATTTTATAATAGTGCTTTCTTTTATCTTTTTTTCTATATTTAAAATATTTAAAAAGTAAAAAAACTATTATACAAAATAAAATGACACCTAAAATCCATAAAGTTAAATAGATATACAATGAAAAATCAGGAATATCAACAAGTTGTTTTATATCATGTATTTCAATTTCATTCATTATTTCATTAACCTTAGTAATTTAGGTAAAGGGTCTTCATTTGTATATATTTTTACAAATTTTATTCCGCACTTTTGGAAATGTTCATATAGGAAATGGTCATTGTTTTTTATCTCTTTTTTATATTTCGAAATTGTAGATTTATCTAATAGACCTTCAAATGTTTTATTTGTTGTTGGATCAATTAAATTTACATTTCCTAACTCAAAGGGGTCTTCTTCAAAGGGATCTCTTAGTATTATCGAAATAATCTCATGTTTTCTGCTTAAAACTCTTAAATCTAAACCTTTAACATTTAAAAAATCTCCAATTAAAAAAATAATAGATTTTTTTCTAATCTTTTTAAGAAGTTCACTACAAATATTTTTGTAACTAAGGTTTTCTCCTAAACTTGGATAGTTGAATATTTTATCACACATTAAATCAACAGAAAAATTCCTTTTTGATTTTTTTGTACAAAGTTGCAATTTTTCATTTGCTATAAAAGAGCTAAATGGATCACTTTGTTTTACACATGAATACCCTAAAATTGCACAAACTTCAGTTAATAAATCTTGTTTAAATCTTTTTGAACCAAAATACATAGAACCATTTAAAATAGGGATAATATTTATATTTAACTCTTTTTGAGAATGAAAAACTTTTACATAAGGTTTTCTAAATTTAGCACTTATAACCCAATCGATTTTCTTGACATCTTCCCCATACTCATACTCTTTTAACTCCATAAAGTCATAACCTTCACCTTTTAATAAAGATGAGTTATTTCCAATAACTTCTGAAAAGATATTTCTTCTTGTCTTAATAAGTATTTTTTTTAGGTGATAATTCATATATTACTATTATGGAATGTCAATTTTTTCTAAGATTTTTTGAATTAAATCATCAACTTTTATATCCATAGCTTCTGCTTCATAACTTAAGATTATTCTATGTCTTAAAACATTTTTAGCAACTAAAGCAATGTCAATTGGACTTACATAATCATTCCCTCTTATAAAGGCCATAGCTTTTACTGCTTTAAACATATCAATAGTTGCCCTTGGACTTGCTCCAAATTGAATATAATCTTTTATCTCTTCAAGTCCGTAGTTTTCTACTTCCCTTGTTGCACAAATAATATCAACAATATACTCTTCAAGTTCTTTATCTATATGAACTTTTAAAACCTCTTTTTTTAAATCTCTTAATGTATTTTTATCAATAACTTTATTCATCTCAAAGATCTCATTTGCTGAAACCCTCTTTGCTATTTCATACTCTTCCTCTTTTGTATTGTATCCCACAACTATTTTAAACATGAATCTATCTAGTTGTGCCTCAGGTAAAGAGTAGGCTCCTTCTTGTTCTATGGGGTTTTGAGTTGCTAAAACTAAAAATGGCGCTTCAACTAAAAAAGAATCATCAGCAATAGTAACTTGTCTTTCTTGCATAACTTCTAGTAGGGCAGATTGAACCTTTGCAGGAGCTCTATTTATCTCATCTGCAAGTAAAAGGTTTGTAAAAATCGGACCTCTTTTTATTTTAAATTCACCAGTTTTCATATCATAAATTTGAGCACCAATAATATCACTTGGTAATAAATCAGGTGTAAACTGAACTCTTTTAAAGTCTAAATCAATTACATTTGCCACAGTTTTGACAGTTGTTGTTTTAGCAAGTCCAGGAACTCCTTCTAATAATATATGTCCATTTGTTAAAAGTCCAATTAATATGGCATCAACCATATCCCCTTGTCCAATAATTACTTTTGAAATCTCATTTTTTATATTTGAAATTATATTGTTATCCATTAGTTCTCTTTTTTATTAATTGAGCGTATTTTATCAAAAGCAAAATTTAAAAGCAAAAAGATAAAAAGTTCATAAGTAGCAATTTAAAAAGAGATGATTAAAAAGTAGACAAAAAAAGTCCTATTTAACTTTTCATTCAGTGTATAATTAAAAAAATGATTAATAGGTTTTACTACTTTTAATAATTGTAGTATTCGCAATTGTTCTTAAAAAAGAACCACCCTTTAGGAGGATGACATGAATAGAATTTATGACATAGCCGTTATTGGTGCGGGACCTGCAGGGATTGCAACTTCATGTGAAGCTGTAATCTTTGGTTTAAAAAATATTTTGGTTTTAGAAAAGAGTGATAACCACTCAGATACTATTAGAAAATATTTTAATGATAATAAACCAGTTGATAAAGACTGGAAAGGAATTCATGTAGATCTTGAAGGTCATATTAATTTTGAAGATGGAACAAAAGAGAGTACCTTAGATCTTTTTGATGATGCTTTAGAAAAAAATCTTATAAATGCAAAATTTAATACTGAAGTTTCTAAGGTTAAAAAATATGGTAATCTTTATAAAGTTATTACTACAAACAAAGAGATGTATTTAGCAAAAAATATTGTTGTTGCAATTGGTAAGATGGCAAAACCAAATAAACCAAGTTACAAAATCCCATCATCTCTTAGAAAAAAAGCAAATCATACGATAGCAGACTGCAAAGGAAATGAAGAGGTTCTAGTTGTTGGTGGAGGAGATAGTGCCTGTGAATATGCATATTTTATCCATCAAGATAATATGGTTACATTTAATTATAGAAAAAAAGAGATAACAAAAGCAAATCCAAAAAATGTAAAAAATTTAATGACCTGTGCCCAAGATGGTGAAATTAATCTGATGCTTGGAGTTGATATTGAAAAAGTTGAAGATGAAAATGGACAATTCAAAGTATTTTACACAAATGGTGAGATTAAAAAATATGATAGGATAATTTATGCATTAGGTGGTATGACACCAAAAGAGTTCTTGAAAAATTGTAGTGTTCTTTTAGATGAACACGATAAACCATTAGTTGATGAGCATAATATAAATTCAGAAGGTATTTATTTAGCAGGTGATATCGCCGGTGACATTGGAGGGTCTATTGCTTTAGCCTTAAACCATGGGTACAATATTATTAAAGATTGTGTTTATGAAGATGAAATACGCCATGCAATAAGTGCATAATTTTCACTATCCTTTAAGGATAGTGTTTATAAGAAGAAGTTTTTAAGCTCTTCGATAACTTCTTTTGGTTTTTCTTCAGGTAAAAAATGTCCACAAGGAAGTGTTTTTCCTTGAACATTATTTGCATAATCTTGCCAAACTTTTATAACATCATAGGTTTTATTTACAAAACCTTTCTCTCCCCATAAAACCAATAATGGGGTATTTAATTTCCTATTTCTTGTCTTTTCATCATCATACATATCTATAGTTGCACCTGCTCTATAATCTTCACAACTTCCATGAATTGAAGCTTCATCATAAGATATTATATATTCATTTAATGCTTTTTTATCAAACTTATCTTCAAAAGGAATGTCTTTATCACTCCATCTTTTAAGTTTCTCTTTTAAATAATACGCTGGGTCATCTCCTATCATTTTTTCAGGTAAACCATTTGGTTGAATAAGAAAAAACCAATGGTAATATCCAGTTGCAAAATTTTGATTTGTATTTTTAAACATGTGATATGTAGGAGTTATATCCATAACACAAGCCTTTAAAATTTTATCTTCATAATCTAAACACATTCTATGAACTACTCTAGCACCTCTATCATGACCTGCAAGATAAAATTTGTCAAATCCTAAATAACTTATCACTTCAATTATATCTTTTGCCATAGTTTTCTTTGAGTAATTTGAATGATCATCTAAACCTTTTGGTTTAGAACTTTTCCCATAAGCTCTTAAATCAGGACAGATTACATAAAAGTGTTTTGAAAGTTCATTTGCAACTTTATGCCACATAACATGGGTTTGTGGAAAACCATGTATTAGTACAAGAGGATTACCTTTTCCTCCATGTTTAAAATTTATTTCAATATCATCAACTTTTATTTTTTCTTCTTTAAAAGTTTCATTAAAAAGCATACAAATCCTTTTTGGAAAATTTTACTTAAAAATCATAAAAAGTACAAAATTATGGATTGGATTATAAGATTTTATTTAGTTCTATTGATTCTTCGTTCTAAATATTTAGAGAAAATAGCTATTGTGTATGTCATTATAAAATAAAAAACTGCAAGTGTTAAATATATTTCAAAAGGTTCATAAGTTCGTACATATATAAGTTGTCCGGCCCTAGTAAGTTCAGTTATTGAAAGAACTGAAACTAGTGAACTGTCTTTTAAAATAGATGCATATGTATTTGTAAGTGGGGGTAAAACTATTTTAAATGCTTGTGGATAGATGATATGAATAAACATCTGTAATCTACTAAGTCCTAAAGAGTTAGAAGCTTCATATTGTCCTTTTGGAATAGCTTGAATTCCAGCTCTTACAATTTCAGCCATATATGCACCAAAATTTAAAGACAAACCTATGATAGCAGCTTGATGACTTGACATCGTAATACCAACTTGAGGTAAACCATAATATATAAAAAATAGTTGAACCAGTAGTGGTGTACCTCTAAAAATTTCAATATATGAGCCTATTAAAATATTAAAAAACCAATTGGTTTTAAAACTCCTAAAAGTGCCAACTATTACACCAATAATTAATGCAATAATAAAAGATACAAAAGATAAGTATATAGTAAGCCATGAGGCTTCTAAAAGAAACCCCAAGTTATCATAGACTGCTGAAAAATTCAATTATTTTACTGCTAACCATTTGTTGATTAATTTATCATAAGTACCATTATCTTTTAAAGTTTGTAAAGCTTTATTAACTTGCTTTGTTAAATCATCTTTACCTTTTTTCATAACAACTACTAATTGGGCTGGTGCAAGTTTATCAACAATTTTATACTCTGTGTTAAAATCTTTTTGATTTACAGCATAAGCATAACCAACAACAACTGCATCAATACGACTGTGTTTTAAGTCTAAAAATGCTTCTGGGTTATAGTTATATCTAGCAACTTTTCCAAGTCCAGTTAGTTTGTCAACAACTTGTTCGCTTCCACTTCCAAGTTGAACACCAATAGTTTTACCTGCTAAATCTTTTTGTGAATTGATTTTATTATTATTTTTTTTAACTACTAAAACATCATTTAATAAAAAATAAGTATCTGATAAATTTACATTATTTTTACCAGCTTCTTGTTTACTCATAGCACTAACTATCATATCATAGTTATCGTTTTTAAGTCCACCTAATAATGCTTGCCATTCAGCATCTTTAATTTCAACTTTTTTACCTATGATTTTACCAATCTCATTTGCTAAATCAATATCAAAACCAACAATTTTTCCACTCTTTTCATCTCTTGATTCAAATGGTGGATAAGCTGCGCATAAACCAACTGTAATAACATCTTGTTGTGCATTTGCAAATATACCAAATGTCAACAATAATCCTGCAAAAATTTTTTTCATAAAAGCTCCTTCAATATATTCTGCACTGAGGCAGTTGGGTTATCTTCATCTAAAGCATAAAAAGATAGTTCTATACTATTTTTTTCAAGTAAATCAAAAAACACTTCCATATAAACGCCTGCTTGGTTAACTGTTTTTAAAGAGTTAAGATTTTTTTCTAAATCAAAAGATTTATCAATCTCACCTTTCCAATCAGCGCTACAAGTTTTATTAATACCACAATTTGGACTTCCATCAATGCCTATACAAGCAGATATTTCATATCCATTATTTTTATAATCAATTAATTGATTGATTATTGGAAGTAGCATATTTTTAAATTGTTGTTTATATATTGGTGTTTCATATTGTTCTTTAACCATTCCCCATCTGTTAACACCACAAGTTAACATCTCTGGACAAGGTAATTGCAAAATTCCGTAACCTTTGTCACATAAGGGAGTAATAAGTTCAGATAAACACCCATTGTAGTTTGCTAAGGAATGAACTTTTGCATTTGCATTAAGAATACAATGACTTAAAAGTATAATTTTTTTGCTTCGATTCATGAAAACCTCTATTAATAGTTTTCCTAAAAAGCAGTAGTTGACAAATAAAGCTATTTTGTCGTTCCAAACCTTGGAACTTGCTTAATTTTAGAATATAGAATTTTAGTTAATATAAACTTAATACTAGTTAAATTAATGACTCATTAATATATTTTTTATATTAATCTATTTTATCAAGTTGATATTAAATCCACTTTTAATAATCTTCTACAATTTAAAGAAAAAAACGGAAAAAAGATGAAAATTCTAATTAAAAGTGTATTGATTTTAATGTTAATCTTCACATCAACTTTACTTTTAATAAAATTTAGTGGAGTATTAACTATTTCTGATATAAAAGAGATTTTTGAAACTTTAAAATCTCAACCATCGTATATTTTAGGCTCGTTGATTGTATTCTTACTTTTAGTAGACTTATTTATTGCAGTTCCTACAATGACAATAATTATTCTTGCAGGATATTTCTTAGGTTTTGAATTGGCTTTTTTATATACTTTTACAGGACTTCTACTAGCCTCTTTCACTGGATATTTTTTATCAAAAAAATATGGTCTAAAAATTTTAAATAAATTAACTTCAGATCAAGAACAAATTGAGCAAATGAAAGAATTATTTAATAAACACGGAATTTTAGTACTAATTTTATCAAGAGCAGTACCTATGCTTCCAGAGATTTCAGCTTGTTTAGCTGGAACTTGTAGTATGTCAATAAAAAGATTTTTTACTGCATGGTCATTGGGAACAATACCATATTTATCTGTAATTGCTTATGCGGGATCAATAAGTAATTTAGAAAATCCTATGCCTGCTATTTATGGTGCTATTGGTATTACAATAAGCTTTTGGTTTTTATGGATGATATTTTTAAAAGCTAATAAAATAAGATTAAAAAAGCAAAGAATTTAATTTTTTGAATATACTTACTTAAAGCTTAATTAAAGCTAATTTAGATAAAATCACGTCTCTATTTTAAATAGAAACCTCACATGTGTCAATCCTGGTACGGGTTGTGTCAAGTAGATTGTACTTGTCATTAAGGGGCACAGAGGCTAAACCCTAAAAAATTAAAAAACAAGGAAAAACTATGGTTACAATGAAAGACCTATTAGAATGTGGTGTACACTTCGGACACCAAACAAGAAGATGGAATCCAAAAATGAAAAAATACATTTTTGGTGTTAGAAAAAATATTTATATTATCGACTTACAAAAGACGTTAAGATATTTCAGATACACATATAATGTGGTTAGAGACGCAGCAGCTCAAGGTGAAACTATGATCTTTGTTGGTACTAAAAAACAAGCTAGTTCAGCTGTTAAAGATGCAGCAATCAAATGTGGAATGCCTTATGTAAACCACAGATGGTTAGGTGGAATGTTAACTAACTACGGAACAATTAAAAAATCAATTAGAAAATTAGAAGTTATTAAAAAAATGAGAGAAGAAGGTCAATTAGATCTTTTAACTAAAAAAGAAGCTTTAATGCTTACTAGAAAAGAAGATAAATTAGAATTATATCTTGGTGGAATCAAAGAGATGAATAAATTACCAGATATGATGTTCGTTCTAGATGCAGTAAAAGAAAAAATTGCTATTCAAGAAGCAAGAAGATTAGGAATCAAAGTTGTAGCTCCTTTAGATACTAACTGTGACCCTGATGTTGTTGATTTCCCAATTCCAGGAAACGATGATGCAATTAGATCTATTCAATTATTCTGTAACGAAATGGCAGAAGCAATGAATGAAGGTAAAGCTGCATTAGCTGAAGAGAATGGAGAAGAAGCACCAGTATCTGAAGACGAGCAAGCAGAAGTAGTTGCTGAAGCAGTAGCTGAAGGTGAAGCTGAAGCAGTAGAGACTGAAGAAAAAACAGAGGAAGCATAATTATGGCAGGAGCAACTCCAAAATTAATTAAAGAGTTAAGAGAAAAATCTGGTGCAGGGATGTTAGATTGTAAAAAAGCATTAAATGAATGTGAAGGTAACATCGAAGAAGCACAAAAGTGGCTAAGAGAGCAAGGTCTTGCTAAAGCTGCTAAAAAATCTTCTAATGTAGCTGCAGAAGGTATTATTACAATTTTAGTAAATGAAGATAATACAAAAGCAACTATGACTGAAGTAAACTCGCAAACTGACTTCGTTGCTAAAAATGAGCAATTCCTTAACCTTACAAAAGCAATTACTGAGCATGCTCAAGTAAATGCAATTGCAGATGCTGAATCTTTAGCATCTTCAAGTATTGAAGGTCAAGATTTTACAACATATTTAAATGAAAAAATTGCAGTTATCGGTGAAAACTTAGTAGCTAGAAAAGTTGTTAATGTTGAAGGAACTGTAGTAAATGGATATGTTCATTTAGGTAAAGTTGGAGTTATTTTAGCTGCAAAATGTGATGATGCGGCTAAAGAAAAAACTGCAGATTTATTAAAAAAAGTAGCAATGCACGCTGCTTCAATGAAACCAACTGTTATCTCTTATAAAGATTTAGCTGCTGATTTTATTGAATCTGAAAACAAAGCTATCATTGCTGATATTGAAAAAGAGAATGAAGAGTTAGTAAGACTTGGTAAACCTCTTAAAAATATCCCTGAGTTTGTTTCTAAACAACAATTAACTGATGAAGCTATTGCTGCTGCTGAAGCTGCTATGAAAGAAGAGTTATTAGCTCAAGGGAAACCAGAGAAAATTATTGGAAACATTGTTAAAGGTAAAATTAACAGATGGATTGAAGATAACTCTCAATTAGATAAAACTCATGCTTTATTATCACAAACTTACGTTATGGATGACTCAATGACTGTTGAAGAAGCTATCAAAGCTTGTGACGCATCAATTGAATTAGTAGAATACATAAGATTCGAACTTGGTGAAGGTATCGAGAAAAAAGAAGAAGATTTCGCTGCAGAAGTTGCTGCACAAATGGGTAACTAAAAAGAAATCTAAAAAAGTGGAAGTAATGGGTGAAGATCAAAAAACAATCAAACCCATTACTCAAGCACAAAAAATACTCTTAGAAGCTAAAAATTTAACTCACGAATTTGATTATAAACTTTTTGAAAACATAAACTTAATATTAGAAGAAAAACAAACTATAGCTATTATTGGAAAAAGTGGAAGTGGTAAGTCAACTTTATTAAACATTTTATCCTCTTTACTAGAACCAAAATTTGGTGAAGTTAATTTTAATAATCAAAATATATATAAACTAAATAAAAATACTCTCTTAAAGATTAGAAGAGATGATTTCGGTATAATATTTCAAGCGCATTATTTATTTCGTGGTTTTTCTGCAAATGATAATTTAAAAATTGCAACACTTTTAAGTGGAAATGAGATTGATCAAACGCTATTAAAAAAGCTTGAAATCGATTTTGTAATCAATCAAAGCGTTGGGGAATTAAGTGGTGGACAACAACAAAGATTGTCTATTGCTAGGGTTTTAACAAAAAAACCTAAAATTATATTTGCAGATGAACCCACAGGAAATTTAGATAAAACTACTGCGCAGATAGTTATGGATAGATTACATGAATATGTTAGAGAAAATGATTCAGGGATGATACTTGTTACTCATGAAGATGATTTAGCAATGCAGTGTGATAAAGTTTATAATCTTGAGAATTTACAATTAAAAGAGTTAAAATAGATGAATTTAATATTAGTAACAAAAACTCCTATTATTGAAAAAATATTTACTTTAGTTTGTAAAAAACTAAATATAGTTTTAAGTGTTCAAGACTCATCGCCAATAAATGAAACTGCAGATTTTATTATTATTGATGAAGAGTTTGTGGATGATGATTTCAATAGACTAAAGCAACATACAAAAAAGCTAGCAGCAATTGTAAGTGAAGAATTGCCATTTGATAAATCAAGGGATTTTATCATTCAAAGACCTTTTTTACCAAACCACCTTGAAAGTTTATTAAAAGAACAAGTAGAGTTTATAAAAGAGGATTTAAAAGAAGAAAACAAGCCTAAAAAGCTTGAATTTGATGAGGAAGAAGTTATTTCAAGTTATGTGGAATCATTAGCAGATGATATTGCTGATACTATAGAAGAAGATAATGATGAATCAATAGTTACAATTGCTTCATTAAACAATGGCGGTGTCTTAGACAATCAAGAATTACATAAAATTACTGATTTATTAGAAGAAAAAGAATTAGATTTTTCAGAAGTGGTTTCTCAAAATGATTGGAAAGATATAAATCAAATAATAGATGATGCTTTAAATGAAGTTGAAGAGTATGAGTTTAATCTTGAAGAAAATAAAGAGGATCCAATAAAATTGATTTTAAATAATTACAATATCTCTGAACTTAAACCTTTTTTACAAAAGTTTGATCAAGGTGTAATTGACAGACTTTCTAATGGAGAAGATGTAAATGTTACTTTATGTTTAAGGGTGAATAAATAATGGAAAATAAGGGTGCTATTTTAATTCTTTCAGGTCCTAGTGGATGTGGAAAGTCAACACTTTTAAAAAATGTTTACAAAGAAATTGATCAGTATTATTTTTCAATTTCAACTACTACAAGAGAACCAAGATCTGGTGAAAAAAATGGAGTAGATTATCTTTTTACATCTAGAGAAGAGTTTCAAGAAGATATTAAAACTGGAAATTTTTTAGAGTGGGCAGAGGTTCATGGAAACTACTATGGTACGTCACTTAAACCTATTAAAAAAGCTTTAAAAGAAGGAAAAATTGTAATCTTTGATATTGATGTTCAAGGTCATGACATAGTTAGAAAAAAGATGGATAAAGTTGTAACTTCTGTATTTATAACAACTCCAAGTTTAGAAGATTTAGAAGATAGATTAAAAAACAGGGGTACAGATTCAAAAGATGTTATAGATAGAAGAATCCAAAATGCAAAAAGCGAAATAAGATTCTTCCAAAAATATGATTATTTTATAATAAATGATGACTTAGAAAAAGCAAGTAAACAGTTAATCTCAATTGCGAATATTGCTAGGGTAAAATCAAAACTTTTTGATAAAGAAGAAACATTAAATAACTGGCTTGACTAGTTATTTAATCTGATCATAACTTAGGGGTGCATCAAAGTAGTACCCTTGAGAAAAGTCAACACCAATATTTTTTATAACTTCATAAATCTCTTCACTAGATACAAATTCTGCAACAGTTTTAAAACCAAATTTCTTTGCAAACTCATCAATAGTTTTCACAATAATTTTTTGATTTTCAGATTTATCTATACTTCTTATTAAGGAACCATCAATTTTTACATATGAGATATTGAGATTTACTAACATATTAAAATTTGAATATCCCGCACCAAAATCGTCAACACCAACTTTACAACCATATTCATTTACTGTTTTAATAAACTTAAATACCTCTTCAAAATTTGATATCTCTTCCGATTCTAAAATCTCAAACTCTAATAAATTTGTGTATTGGGCATTTTCTTTTAAAACTTTATTTATATGTTTCATTGTTACTGCACTAGCGATATCTTCAAAGGAGATATTAACTGCAACTCTTTTATCTTTTGTTTTTATTAAGTTAAAAGCTTCATCTAACATGATTTTAATAATATGAGGATAAAGCTTAGCTTTTTTTGCAATGTTTAAAAAAGTATAAGGAGAGACAACCGTTCCATCCTCTTCTATGTATCTAATCAAAGCTTCATATTTATAAATCTCTTTTGTTTTAGTATCTACAATTGGTTGGAAATACCCTTTGAAATCTCCATTTTTTACACCAGTTTTGATTTTTTTAATCCATTTGATGTTTTCTTCAAAGGATTCTTGGATATTAAAAGAATCATTATAAATTAAAATAGGCTCGAATTTCTTTCTAGCATAAGTTACAACTCTTTGGGCATATTTATAGGCATTATTAGCATCACTCTTTGCAATACCAATGGTTATATTTAAATCAATCTCATGCTCATCAATATAAACAGGGTCTTGTTCTATAAACTCTTCAAATTTTTTACATAAATCATAGAAGCTATCAACATCCATTTCAAAATTTTTAGAAATTACTGCGAACTTATCGGCTTCAATTCTATATAAGATAAATTCATGACTTGAAAAATACTCTTTTAGCGCATCTGCAAATTCGATTAAAACTTTATCGCCATTGTGTTCACCGAAAAGATCATTAATAGTTGAAAACTTATCAATATTTATAATTGCCATTAAATCTTCACTTGAGTTTTCTAAGTCTTTTTTTAGCTTATTTCTATTTGGAAGATGTGTTAGGTTATCTGTATATAAATCTTTTAATTCATGGTAAAGTAAAGATTGACTCATAAGTTGTAAAAGTTTCTTCATATCGATTGGTTTTAATACATATTTATCTACACCAATATCAATAGCCTCAAGCAAGTATTCTGTATTAGAAAATGCTGTTGCAACGATAATTGGAATATGAGGATTTATTTTTTTTATCTCCCTAATCATTTCCAATCCATTCATTATTGGCATATTTACATCTGTAATTATTAGGTCGATTTCAGATTCGTTTTGTTTAAAAAGATCAAGTCCTTGTGCACCATTTTCAGCTACAAATTGTTTCTTTGTAAAACCTCGAAGGATATTTAAGGTAATTTCTCTTAATGCTACTTCATCTTCAGCATATAGAATTGTGATATTTTTTAGAATTGATACATTGTTAATCATTAAGAGTTACTCCAAACTTATTAGGATATAATATTATACTATCAATTAGATATATATTAAATTATCAAATATTAGTTATTTAAAAATTATTTAGGAAATTTAGTGGGTAAAGTTAAATGTAATCACTGTCATTTATCATTTGATGATGGTGTAATGATTAAAGAGGGAGATTTAAACTTTTGTTGCAAAGGTTGTCAAGGTGTTTACCATCTTTTAAAAGATGATGGACTTGAATCATTTTATGACAAGTTAGGGAACAAAACAATCTCTCCCCCAATTGAAACAAATGACGATGTACAAAGGTTTGATACAAAAAGTTTTGAAGATATATTTATTTCTGAAACCGACAATGGATTTAAACAAATTGATTTGATTATTGAAGGAATACATTGTGCAGCTTGTGTTTGGTTAAATGAAAAAGTTTTATATGAAACTGAAGGAATAATTAGCGCAGATATAAATTTTACAAACAATAAAGCAAAAATTATTTGGGATAATGAAAAGATAAAATTATCTGAAATAATCTTAAAAATTAGAAGTATAGGATATAACGCTTATGCTTATGATGCAAGTGTAGCTGATGAACAAGCTGTAAAATCAAAAAGAGAATATTTTATTAGAATGATGATTGCAGTTTTTGCAAGTATGAACATAATGATGCTTGCAGTTGCAAAATATACTGGTTTTTTTACAGGTATTGATGATAAAATTAGAGATTATATCCATGTAGCAGAGTTTATTTTAGCAACGCCTGTTTTGTTTTATTCTGGTTGGATTTTCTTTAGAGGTGCATTTTTTGGATTAAGAAACAAAATCTTAAATATGGACTTTTTGGTTAGTTCCGGGGCATCTTTAACTTATATCTATTCAGTATTTGTGATGTTTGGAGCTAAAGGAGAAAGTTATTTTGACTCTGTTGTTATGATAATCACCTTTGTCTTAGTTGGAAAATATCTTGAAGTTATTGGTAAAAAAAGTGCCGTTGATACTTTAGATAAAATAAAAAGTTCCATTCCCCTTGAAGCTACAATTGTGGAAAATGGAGTTAAAAAAACTATTGCACTAAATAATATCAAAGTTGGTGATACTATTGAGATAAGAAGTGGAGAGAAAGTTTGTATTGATGGTGTTATAACTTCAGGAGAAGGAAGTTTTGATGAATCAAGTTTAACTGGTGAATCAATTCCTGTGTATAAAGAAATGGGAGATACTATTTTTAGTGGAACTATCAATAATGATTCACTTATTAGATATGAAGCAACAAAAACATACAAAGATTCAACACTTAGTTCTATTGTTACATTACTTGAAGAATCATTAAGTTCTAAGCCTGAAATTGAATATAAAGCAAATGAAGTTTCAAAAAGCTTTACAGTTTCAATTCTAACTTTATCTATTTTAACTTTTTTAGTTTGGTATTTCTTTGGAATTGATTTAGGTTTTGATTATGAAGGAACTGATCATTTTGAGAAATCATTTATTGTTGCAATTTCAGTTATTGTAATTGCTTGTCCTTGTGCCTTAGCCTTAGCAACTCCAATTGCAAGTTTAATTGGTATTTCAGAACTTGCAAAAAAAGGTTTACTTTTTAAAGAAGCAAAATTTATTGAAACTTTAGCGAAAGCAGACACTTTAGTATTGGATAAAACAGGAACTATTACTAAAGGTGAATTAAAAGTAAAAAAAGCAAAAATAAAAGATGAGAATATACATAAATTAAATCTTTTATATTCATTACTTGAATCATCAACTCACCCAATCTCTAAATCTGTAAAAAAATATTTAGAATCAAAATATAATAATCTTCAATTAAAAAATATCAATGGTGTTAAAAATATTCAAGCAAAGGGAATGATTGGAAAATATGAAAATATTGAAGGGAATACTTTTCATCTTTTAGGCGGTAATATTGAACTTCTAAGGGAAAATAAAATTAATTATAAATTTGATAGTTCAAACTCTATTTATATTTTTGCAATAAATAGAAGGGTTATTGCTACTTTTGAGTTATCTGATGAGATTAAAGAAGATGCAGAAGAATTAGTTTCTTATGCAAAGGCTAATGATATTGATGTAATTATGTTAACTGGTGACAATGAAGATGTTGCAAAAAAAGTTGCATCTAAAGTTGGCATAAGTGATTTTGTAGCAAATGTTGACCCAATTGGAAAAGCAAAGTATATAAAAAAATTAAAAGAGAAAAATAAGACAGTTATTATGGCTGGTGATGGAATAAATGACTCTGTTGCCTTAGCTAGTTCTGATATTTCCGTAGCAATGGGTAATTCAGCAGATGTAACAATTTCAGTTTCAGATGTAGTTCTTTTAAATAATTCCTTAACAAGTTTAAAAGAAGCCTTTGAAATATCAAAAAGAACATTTAAATTTATAAAACAAAACTTACTACTATCTTTAGTGTATAATATGCTGACTATTCCTTTAGCAATGGCAGGATTAGTAATACCTCTTGTAGCAGCAGCTTCAATGAGTTTAAGTTCACTTTTAGTTGTCGCAAATTCAATGAGAATAAAAATGAAAAAATAGGAAAAAGAATGATTAATGATACACTTTTTATGATGCTAATGGTTGGACTTATTGTCTCTTTTGCAGTTTTAGGTATGTTTATTTGGGGTGCAAAAAAAGGGATGTTCGATGATAGTGAAAAGATGATGGGAGGACTTTTATTCGATAGTGAAGATGATTTAAATGATGCTAGAAGAAAAGAGGATAAGAAAAAAGAGAGTAAGACTTCAGTAAAAAAAGAGCAAAAAAAAAGTGAACTACAATAATAGTTCACTTCTTTTTAGGAATAACCGCTAATTAAAATGCAGCGATTTGTTTTGCTAAATCTTCAATGTCAGCATCAGAAAGTCTTGCAACTTGACCTTTCATAACACCTTTCATAGCTCCACCATAAGATCCATCTTTATAACCTTTTAAAGCAGCAACAGTTTTTTCAACTGGCCAACCTTTAATGATTTGTGATTTACCTAAAGCAGCTTTTTCAGCAGTAGCTCCGTGACATGCAGCACATGGTGCAAAACTTGCAGCCATTAAAGATGCAGCAGCAATCATTGTTCCTAAAACAATCTTTTTCATTCAATCTCTCCTTAAATATAAAAATAAGATTTTAGCACTTTTAGCTTTTATTTAACTTACATTATCGATTTAATCGGGTATCTATAATGATAATCTTTTTCATTTATAGCTTACTTATCTTTTAAACTATTTTTTAATATAGTATCATCTACTTAATGGGAAAAATGATGAAAAATAACACAGTATTAGAAATAAGAAATTTAAATTTTGGCTATAACAAAGATAAATTAATTTACAAAGATTTTAACCTTTGTTTACAAAAGGGACAACTTGTATCGATAGTTGGAAGTAGTGGTAGTGGTAAAAGTACACTTTTTGAATTAATAAGTGGAAATTTAAATCCTTTAAAAGGAACTATAAGTGTCTCAAATATTAGCTCAATTTATCAAGATCCATATAGTTCTTTTCATCCCTCTTTTAAAATAATTGAGCAAATAAAAGATGTACTAAATCTAAAAAACTTAAATTTTGAAGAGGAAGTTAATAGTAAATGTAAACTTTTAACTTTAGAAAAATCACTTTTGGAGAAAAAACCCCATGAACTTTCTGGGGGACAACTACAAAGGTGTTCAATCTTAAGAGCATTACTTATGAAACCAGATTTACTTTTGGTTGATGAACCAACTTCGGCCTTGGATAATATTATTGCAAGGGAAGTTATGCAGTTGATAATAAAACAACTTGAAAATTGTGCTATTCTTTTAATAACACACGACATGTCACTTGCAACTTGGTGCAGTGATGATATAATTAATTTAAATAAGATTTTGGAGAAATAGATGACTAAACAATGCACTAAAGCATTAATACTTTTAAACATGGGTGGAGCTAGAAATAAAAATGAATTAAAAATGTTTTTAACAAATATGTTTAATGATAAAAATATTTTGACTGTAAAAAGCAACTTTTTAAGATCAATTATTGCAAAATTTATAGTAAGCTCAAGATTAAATAGTGCTTGGAAGAACTATGAAGAGATTGGAAATCAATCCCCAATTAACCCTTTAACTGAAAAGTTAGTAGATAGATTAAATGAAGAGTTTGAAGATATTTGTGTTTATCAAGCTATGAGATATACTCCACCTTTTGCAAGTGAAGTTGTAAAGGATTTAGAGCAAAAGGGGATAAAAGAAGTGGTTTTATTGCCTTTATATCCACAATATTCAACTACAACAACAAAATCATCTGTTGAAGATTTTGAAGAGGTGGCAAAGGGAAAATTTAATATTAAAGTTATAGATCCTTTTTACCAAAACAAAATTTTTAATGAAGCTTTAGTAGATACTATTAAAAATACGGTTGAAAATCCAAATGAATATAATCTAATTTTTTCTGCCCATGGATTACCTCAAAAAATTGTTGATTCAGGTGATCCTTATGAGAAACATGTAAATGAACATGTAAAAATCTTATCAGAGATTTTAGCCAATCAAGATATAAAATTTAAATCTATCTCTTTAGCTTATCAATCTAAAGTTGGTCCTATGAAATGGCTTGAACCATCTCTTGATAGTGAACTTGAAAAATATAAAGACCAAAAGGTATTAATCTATCCAATCGCCTTTATTGTTGATAATTCAGAAACAGATTTTGAATTAAGCATTGAATATAAAGAGGAAGCTGATAAAATAGGTATAGTAGATTATAAAGTTTGTAAGTGTTTAAACTATGATGATAAGTTTATCAATGCAATTAAAGATATAACAAAATTATAAAAAAGGAATAGTTTATGAATGAGGCTTTACTTTTAGAAATTGCAAAAACTGCAATTAATTCAAATTTCCATGATGAGGTAAAAGTTGATAAAGAGAAACTTTTAAAAGAAAATCCTTTTTTAGGTGAAATACAAGCTTGTTTTGTAACTTTAACAATTGATCATAGATTAAGGGGGTGTATAGGTTCCCTAGAAGCAAGAAGAAGTTTAATAGATGATTTAATAGCAAACTCAATAGCAGCAGCTTTTGGTGATCCACGTTTTTTAGAACTTACACAAGAGGAGTTTGAAAAAACTGATATAGAAATCTCAATCCTAACAAAACCTGAACCTTTAGAATATGATAGTTTTGAAGATTTAGAAACAAAATTAATCCCAAATAAACACGGTGTTATTTTAGAATTAGAAGGTAAAAAAGCAACTTTTCTTCCTCAAGTTTGGGAACAGTTACCAATTTTTAATGATTTTATGGTTCATTTGTGCCAAAAAGCTGGATTATCTCCCCATAGTTTACCGGCTCTTCCTAAAATCCATACCTATGAAGCAATCAAAATAAGTAGTTAGAATGAATTATTATGAGAAAAAAGACAATGGAAAATATATATGTCTTCTTTGCTCATATTATTGCGAAATCGATAAAGATAAAGTAGGGATTTGTGGGGTAAATAAAAACACAGGTGAAGAGATTGAGTGTTTGGTTTATGGACATATTAGTGCTTTTAATATTGACCCTATTGAAAAAAAACCTTTATACCATTTTTTGCCAAATTCAAACTCACTTTCTTTGGGAACGGTGGGGTGTAATTTTCATTGTAATTTTTGTCAAAATCATGGTATTTCCCAAGAAAAAAATATTGATACTTCAAACTATATAGACCCAAAAAAAATAGTTGAGATAGCATCTTTAAATGAGTGCAAATCTATTTCATATACTTATAATGAACCAACTATTTTTTATCCATTTGCAAAAGATATTGCCTTAGAAGCTAAAAAGAAAGGTATTAAATCGGTTTTTGTTAGTAATGGTTTTGAAAGTGTTGAAGTAATAGAAGATATGAAAGGTATTATTGATGCAATAAATGTTGATTTAAAATCCTTTGATGAAAAATACTATAAAACGAAACTTGGTGGGAATTTAAATCAAGTTTTAGAAAATCTAATCACTTTTGATAAAAATGGTATACATTTAGAAATCACTACACTTTTAGTCCCAACTAGAAATGACTCAAAAGAAGAAATAATAAAAATGGTAAAATGGATAAAAGAAAATTTAGGAGTTGATATACCTTGGCATATCTCAGCTTTTCATCCTGATTTTAAGGAGTTGTCTCTTCCTAGAACTTCAATTGAGAGCTTATTTATGGCAAAACAAATTGCACAAGAGTATGGATTAAATTATGTTTATATTGGAAATGCAGGACTTGATAATATAACTTCTTGTCCCAAATGTAATGAAAGTTTAATTAGTAGAAAATATTTTGAAGTGCAATCTTCAAAACTAGTTGATGGCAAATGCCCAAAGTGTAATCAAGAAATATATGGAGTGTTTAAATGACCCAAAGAAAAACTGTAGTAGCAGGCTCTTTTTATCCAAATTCAAAGGAAGAGATTTTAAAGTTTATAGATGATTTCAATAAAAGTTTTAAACTAGAAAAACCAATCAATATTAAACCTAGGGCAGTGATTGTTCCCCATGCAGGTTATATCTACAGTGGTTTTACTGCAAACTTAGCTTATAATTTATCTTCTTGTATATCTTCAAAGCAAAACTTTAAAAGGGCAATTGTAATTGGGCCATCCCACAGAACTTTTATAGATGGTGCTTCAATTGCTTTATATGATGAGTTTGAAACACCCATGGGAAATATAAAAATAGACAAAGAGTATTCTTTAAAACTAAAAGAAAAATATAATTTTTTACATTTTGAGGAGGAGTTACACTTTGAACATTCAACGGAAACACAAGCTCCTTTTGTAAAAAACTATTTTGAAAATTCAAAGATTATAGAGATTGTTTATGGGAAATTAGATTTTAACAAATTATCACTTTTAACAGATTTCCTTCTTGAAGACGAAGAAAATTTTATTATCATTAGTACCGATTTAAGTCATTTTTATTCACAAGATGAGGCAAAAAAGTTAGATAATATTTGTTTAAATGCAATTGTTGAAAAAAACCTTGAGATGTTTGAACAAGGTTGTGAAGCATGTGGAAAGGTTGGAGTTAAAGCTATAATTAAATCAGCCATTAAAAAAGATTTAAAAACACAACTTTTACATTATTGTACAAGTTATGATATAACTAAAGATGATAAGAGTGTAGTTGGTTATACATCTGCATTAATAGGAGTTTAGGGTTTGTTATTTAGTTTAAAAAAATTAATATCTATTTTTTTGATGCCATTGTCTATTTCATTGATTTTATTTTTCATGGGTCTTTATTTTCTTTTTTCAAAAAGTTATAAAAAAGCAAAACTATTTTTAAGTGTCTCTTTTCTCTGGCTTTTTTTGATCTCATATTCACCTTTTTCCAATGCACTTATTAAACCATTGGAAAATGAGTACAAAGCTTATTTAGATATTGATTCAAGTATTGAATATGTATTAGTTTTAGGAAGTGGACATAATACAAATAAAGAGATTTCACCCCATTCTCAACTTTCTTCTTCTGCACTTATGAGATTAACAGAAGGGATTAGAATATTTAAAAAACTTGATAATGGTAAACTTATTGTTTCAGGATATGGTGGAGATGACGAAACAGCTCATGCTATTATCTCAAAAGAGGTTGCTATTTCAATGGGAATAGATGAAAAAGATATCTTAACTCAAGAGGAAGTAAAAGACACTTACGAAGAAGCACAGTATGTAAAAAGTTTTGTAGGCAATAAAACTTTTATTTTAGTAACTTCTGCATATCATATGCCAAGGGCCATGAAACTTTTTAAACAAAATGGTTTAAATCCTATTGCTGCTCCAACAGATTTTTTGCAAGAAAAAGAACCTAAAATATTAAGTAGTCCAAATGCGAATAATGTAAGAAAAACCCAATTGGCAATGCATGAATATATAGGTACTCTTTGGGCAAGTATTATTGAAAAATATAGATTTTATGTAAATTGAGTAATGATTATTGTATAATTCCCGAAATTACAATACTTAAAGAGTTATATGAATAAAATTATTGAGATAAAAAATCTTTTCTTTACCTATGATAAAAACTATGTTTTAGAAGATATAAATTTAGATATTTTAGATAATGATTTCTTAGCTATTATTGGACCTAATGGTGGGGGAAAATCTACTCTTCTTAAATTAATACTTGAATTGTTAAAACCTAAAAAAGGGCTGATAAAAAGAAATGTAGATATTAGTTCTATTGGTTATGTTCCTCAAAATACAAATTTAAATACAGATTTCCCAATTACAGCCTTAGAAGTTGTTTTAATGGGACATGTAGGTAAGAAAAAAACCTTTTTTGGACATGGGAAAGAGGATGTTTTATGTGCAATGAATTCTCTAAAACAAGTGGGGATGGAAAATTTTGCAAGTAGTAAAATTGGTGATTTAAGTGGAGGTCAAAGGCAAAGAGTATTTATTGCTAGGGCACTTTGTTCAAATCCAAAGCTTATGTTGCTTGATGAACCAACAGCAAGTATTGACGTAAAAGGTCAAACTGAAATCTATGAACTTCTAAAAGAGTTAAATAAATCTATTTCCATAGTTGTTATTAGTCATGATATCTCTGTACTTATGAATTATGCAAAAAATGTTGCCCATGTAAATAAGAATCTTGTGTATCACCACTTAAAAAATATTGAACAAACCTTTGATACTCAAAATGAGCATCTATGTGAAGTTGAACTTTTATCAGCTTTAGGGAAAAAACAAGTTTGTTGTAATCATACCCATGGAGAGGTATAGATGATAGAAGCTTTACAATATGATTTTATTCAAAATGCAATAATTGCTGGAGTTTTAGTTTCAATTGCTGCTGGTATTATTGGTTCATTAGTTGTAGTAAATAAAATTACATTTTTAGCAGGAGGAATTGCCCATAGTTCTTATGGTGGAATTGGTCTTGCAATTTTCCTTGGTCTTCCTGTGCTTTTTGGAGCAACAATTTTTGCAGTTACTACAGCATTTATAATTGCCGCAATTACTTTAAAAAATCGAAGTAGGATTGACTCTATCATTGGCATAATGTGGGCTTTTGGTATGGGAATTGGAATTATTTTTGTTGATTTGACCCCTGGATATAATGTAGATTTAATGAGTTATTTATTTGGTTCTATTATTGCTGTTTCAAATGAGGATATAATATATTTAAGTATACTAGATATGTTTATAGTCTTTTTAGTTTTAGTTTTTTATAAACAAATTTTATCAGTTTCTTATGATAGTGAATTTGCAAAATTAAGAGGTATAAATGTAAGGTTTTTTTATACACTTATTTTAATTTTAGCTGCACTTAGTGTAGTTGCAGCAATCAAAGTTGTTGGGCTTATTTTAGTAATTGCTCTTCTTACCATACCCACATATCTAGCTGAGATGTTTGCAAAAAAACTTTCAACTATGATGGCTTTAAGTGCTTTACTAGCTACAAGTTTTACCCTTCTGGGACTTATGATATCATATCTTTATGATATTAGTTCAGGAGCATCAATTATTATGGTTGGAGTACTAACTCTATTCATAGCAAAAATTTTAGGAAAAAAATGAATAATAATATAATCTTAGGAGAGTTAAACTCTTTAAAAGTAAATCGTGTGTCTGAACCAGGTCTTTATTTGATTGCAGGGGATGAAGAAGAAGTTTTATTACCAAATTGTTATGTAAATTCTACTATGCAAATAGGTAATGAGATTGAAGTTTTTATTTATACAGATAGTGAAGATAGATTAGTTGCTACTACACAAAAACCATATGCTATGAAAGATGATTTTGTTTCTTTAGAAGTTGTTGATATTACAAAATTTGGTGCTTTTTTAGATATGGGGTTGCCAAAAGATTTATTAGTACCAAAAAATAAACAAAGATCAACATACCAAGTTGGAAATGAAAAAGTGATACAAGTTGTTGAAGATGAAAAAACACATAGACTAATTGGAACAGAAAAATTCAAACTTGAAAAAGCTATAGATGGTTTTAACCAAAATGATGAGGTTGAGGTTTTAGTTTTTATAAAAACACCACTTGGATTTAAAGTTATAGTAAATAATAAGTATGAAGGTCTTATTTTCCATAATGAAATTTTTGAAAACATTCAAATTGGAGACAAAAAAAGAGCCTTTGTTAAATCTTTGAGAGAAGATGGCAAACTTGATATTTCTTTACAAAAAATTGGTGCAAAAAATAGTGATGATAATCCAAATAAGGTTTTATCAATCTTAGAACAAAATGGTGGAGAAGTAGGTTTTACATACAAAAGTGATTCTGAAGATATTAAAGAGGTTTTTGGATTAAGTAAAAAAGCTTTTAAAGCAAGTCTTACAAAACTTATAGAAGATCAAAAAATAGAGCTTTTAGAAAATAGTATTAAGATTAAAAAGTAGTTAATTTTCAATTTTTTCTATAATAACTTAATCTTATTTTGTTATACTATTTTTCAAGTTTTATTAAAAACTCAAATTTATAATAATAGGGAGAAGAAATATGGCAACAACTAAATTAAAAGGTAATATTGTTAATTTAGCGGGTACTGAAGTAAATGTAGGTGATAAAGCTCCAGTTGTAAATGTTGTGGCACAAGACTTATCAGAAGTAACTGTTGGTGGAAAAGCTCAAGTTATTGTAGTAGTACCATCACTTGATACTCCAGTTTGTGCAGCAGAAACAAGAAGATTTAATGAAGAAGCAGCAAGTTCAGATGCTGAAGTTGTAGTAGTTTCTATGGACTTACCTTTTGCAATGGGAAGATTTTGTACAACAGAAGGTATTGAAAACTTAAAAGTTGGTTCAGATTTTAGAAATAAAGAATTAGCAAATGCATATGGTGTTTTAATTGCTGATGGACCATTAGCAGGTGTTACTTGTAGAGCAATTTTTGTTACAGATGCAAATGGTGTTGTAACATATAAAGAGATTTGTCCAGAGATTACTGAAGAGCCTAATTATGAGGCTGCTTTAGCTGCAATATAATAATTTAAAAAAAAGAAAAGTGAAGGATAACTCCTTTCTTTTTCTTTTTAATTTATTTTTCTTACAATTCTAATACTTCAAAAAATAATAAAATTTTACATATAAACTAGAGAAAATAGAACCTCTTTTATAACACTTTATATTTCAAGTATAAAATAATTATAATATTAATTATTTAATAAAGTTCAATAGTGTTTAATATGCAATTAATTTGAATTTAAAGTTTGTCTTAAATTGAAACTTTAAAATAGATAAAAAGTATATAAATTTAATCTATATATTATAATAATATTTTAATTCTAAAAAGGTATACTTTTTTATTAAATAATTGAGGAAATAGTTTATTTCATGGGAGAAGATAGTATGAATAATCTTACAATAGGTAAAAAAATAGGGCTTGTAGTTACAATTGTTTCTGTAATTGCATTGATTATAGGAATTGTAGTTTTACAGTATCAAAAATCACACCTAAAAGATGAAGTTTATGAACGGGATACATTGAGTCTTCAGCATATGTCTGAAGATAATATAAATGCAAAGTTTGGTGTAGGTATTTCAAATGCAGTATCTATTGCTAATGATGGTATGTTAAAAAAATCATTAAAAGAAAATAATAGAGAAATTGCTATTAAAGCCTTGTCTAAACTTAGTAAATCAATGAAAGATTCAACTGATTTTAAAAATATAAAAGTTCATATTCACACAAAAGATAATAAATCTTTCCTTAGGGCATGGAGACCAGATAAATTTGGAGATGACCTTAGTAGTTTTAGACATAGTGTAGTTCAAGTAAACTCAACAAAAAAAGCTGTTAATACTTTTGAACTTGGAAAAGCTGGATTATCTATTAGATCTGTTATGCCAATTATGGATGAAGGAACTCACTTAGGTTCTTTAGAATTTATTCAAGGCTTAAACTCTGTTGCAAAAATATTTAATAAACAAGATAAAGGTTTTTTACTTTTAATGGATAAAAGAAAATCTTCAGTAAAACTTTTTAATGAGGAGTTAATATATAAGACTAATTATGTAATCTCACAAAAATTTATAAACAAAGATTTCTTTAATGATGCAAAAAATATAAACTTGGATGAACTATTAAAAAACAAAATATATCTTACAGATAAATATCTTTACACATATGAAATTATTAAAGATTTTAGAGGAGAAGAGTTAGGTATAGTAATTTTAGCAGATACAATGAAGCATGTAAACTCTGCTGTTGAAGATGCAGAAACTATTATTAACACTGCCTTGGTTTTAATAATAGTACTTTTAGTTTTCATTTTAGTTTTTATAACCTTATCAATCAGAAAAATTGTAATAACTCCTTTAACTGAGTTAAAAAATGGTATTAATGAGTTAACAAAAAATTCAAATAGTTCTTCTATGAAAATTACAAAAAAATCGAACGATGAACTTGGTGATGTCGTTGATAGTTTTAATAATTATTTACAATTTATTGAAGATGGTATTAAACAAGACGGTGTTGTTATCAATGAAGCTATAGATATTATAGAAAAAACAAAAAATGGTTTTTATTCATATAATATCAAAGAAAAAGCAAACTCTCCACAAGTTGAAGATTTTAAAAATAAAGTTAATGAGATGTTGGATATTACAAAAGATAATCTTAGCATGGTTACAAAGGCACTTATTGAATTTGGTAATGCTAGATATGATTATACAATTGATGCAAAAAGTTCTGGAAATATAGGCTCATTAATTAAAGGAACAAATGCTTTAGGAAGTTCAGTTTCTGAAATTTTATCTATGATTGATAATACAAGTAAAAGAGTTTCAAATAATGCAGAAGAATTAGCCGCAACTTCTGAGCAATTATCAGCATCTTCAACTGAGCAAGCTGCATCATTAGAAGAAACAGCAGCTGCTGTTGAAGAGATTACGTCAACAATTACTCAAACAGATGAAAAGACAAAAAAGATGTTAGAAATTTCAAGCGAATTATCTAATACAAGTAAAAAAGACAATGATTTAGCACATAAAACTGGTAGCTCAATGGAAGAGATTAATAAAGCTACAAATGATATCGTTGATGCAATTACAATAATTGACCAAATTGCTTTTCAGACAAATATTCTTTCACTTAATGCAGCTGTTGAAGCAGCAACGGCAGGGGAAGTAGGAAAAGGTTTTGCTGTAGTTGCACAAGAGGTTAGAAATCTAGCAGCAAGAAGTGCAGAGGCAGCTAAAGAGATTAAAGATATTGTTACATTTGCCCAAGAAAAAACAAAAGAGGGTAAAGAAACAGCTGATATTATGGTTGAAAGTTTCAAGCTTCTAAATACAAGAGTTCAAGATGTTACTGCATTAGTTGGTGAGGTATCTACAGCTTCTGAAGAACAAAAACAAGGAATGATTCAAATTAATGATGCAGTAAATCAATTGGATAAGGCTACTCAAGAAAATGCAAATGCCTCTGAAACTGTTTCAGGTAAAGCTATGGCATTAAGTGAATTATCTGCGCAGCTTGTAGCTATTATTAACAGAACTTCATTTGATAAATCAAAATCAAGTGGTGTTTGTGATGTGAATTTGGTCTTTGATACTACAAAATTAAAACTTGATCATGTAAACTTTAAAGAAACAAATTTTGTAAAACTTGGAAATGGAAAAAATTGGACAGTAAAAAATCACCATGAATGTGACTTAGGTAAATGGATTGAAACCCACAAGAATGAACCATATGCGAACAATTCTGATTGGCAAGAGTTCTTAAAAGCCCATGAACAAGTCCATTCAAATGTTCAAGAATATATTAATGTTGATAGTGCAAACAAAAGAGATGAAAGACTTCCATTAATTGCCAGAAATATAGAAGATAGTACAACAAAAGTGTTTGATTATATTGACAAAATAAAAGTTCATAAATGTGAAGAGCTGAAACTTGAAAGAGGGCGTGAGGTTTATAACAAAAAAAAATAAATCAACCCCTGTAGCTAAAAAAGAGTATTCTAAAACTAAAACTATAGAACCTCAAAATAGTAATAATGATGAATGGGAAAGCTTTTAAGCTTTCTTATTCTTTGTGATTAATTATCTATTAACTTTTCATTACTTTATGATTAATACAAATCTATTATAATTTCTTTATGGAAAGAGAAAGGACGTGCGAAATCCTTTCTCAGTTAATTTAAAAATTGCGAATTTTTAAGTTTTCCGAATTTGTTTCCTTGTGTGTGAAAAGGTTCCTTAGGGAGCCTTTTTTTTTACCCAAAATAAAGTAGATTACTGCTAATATTCGCCCCATGAAAAACTACCTAAGACTTATTATCAATGCCTTTATCTAATCTAAATGAAGACCAACTAAGTGCTGCAACATGTGAAAAAGGGTTTAACCTTATTATTGCTAGTGCTGGTACGGGAAAAACTTCTACAATTGTAGGAAGAATTGCAAACTTAATTAATAATGGCGTAAAACCTGAAGAGATATTACTATTAACTTTTACAAACAAAGCAGCTGCTGAAATGGTTACAAGGGTTGCTAAATTTTTTGGAAAAGAAACAGCAAAAAAGATTATGGCTGGAACTTTTCACTCTGTTTCTTATAAACTTTTAAAAGAATTGAGTATAAATATTACATTAAAGCAACCAAGTGAATTAAAAACATTATTTAAATCTTTATATGAAAAAAGAGTTTTTTATGATAGAGATGACGAAGCTAATCCGTATGATGGAGGTTATTTATATGACCTTTATTCTTTGTATCTAAACTCAAATGATGGAGAGGATTTAGGAACATGGATTAAAAATAAAAATGAAGCCCATGAAATTTATACTCCAATTTATGAAGATGTTGTTTTAGAATTTAATGAGCTAAAAGTAAAGTATGGTTATGCAAATTTTGATGATTTATTAACTATTATGCTTGATACTCTAAAAGAAAATGAGTTTCCTTTTAAAGAAATACTTGTAGATGAATACCAAGATACTAACCCTTTACAAGGAAGGCTTTTAGATGCATTTAAACCAAAATCTTTATTTTGTGTAGGTGATTATGACCAAAGTATTTATGCTTTTAATGGTTCTGATATAGGAATTATCTCAACTTTTTCAACTAGATATAACAATGCAAATGTTTTTACATTAAGAAAAAACTATCGTTCTTCTAAACCCATTTTAGATTTAGCTACAAAAGTTATAGAACATAATGAAAGAATTTATGAAAAACATCTACAAGTTATGAGAAATGATGTAACAATTCCACCAAAACTTTTAGCCTTTAATGAGCTTTTTGCTCAATATCATCATATTTCTGATTTGATTTCAAAAAGTTCAACCCCTCATAATGAAATGGCAATTATTTTTAGAAATAACTCAAGTGCCGATGGGATAGAAGCAAATCTAAGAGAATATGGAATTCCAGCTAAAAGAAAAGGGGGAATGTCTTTTTTTGATTCTGTAGAGGTTAAATTTGTTTTAGATTTACTTGTTATGCAATTAAGTCATAATGATATGATGGCCTTCATTCATATTTTAGAACATGGTAAAGGTATTGGAAAGGCAATTGCAAAAGATATCTTCGATGCCTTAATTAAATTAGGTCATGGGGATATTATTAAAGGCTTATTTCATCCAGATGATTCAATCTTAAATCCATATGAATCAAATAGAGTCAAAAATATTCAACTTGGTCTTTTTGATGATTTTGTTGAGTTAGGTTCAGTTTCAAAATTTAAAGATTGTGGTTTTGAAGAGTCATTTTTAGGAAACCCAATCTTAAAACACCCAAAACTTTCAGTTGATAGCGCAAAATATATTTATGATTTTTATCTATTGATAAAACAAATTAGAAGAACTAAAAATCCAAATTCATTAATTACTTCTATTACAGGGTCTATGCTTTATTCAAGACTTAAAGATTTTCTATCTATAAAAAGAGCAACCCAAAAAGATGGAACAATAAATGCTGTGCAGAAGGCAAAAGCATTAGCTAAATTAAATCGAAAAGTAATGCTTTTAAAACAGCTTTCAAGAAACTTTAATGACCTATCAAAGTTTGTAAACTCAATGATTTTAGGTGGTGGTGAGATGAGTGAAGGGGAAGGGGTAAATCTTCTTTCTGTGCATGCTAGTAAAGGTTTAGAGTTTAAAGAAGTTTTTGTAATTGATTTGATGGATGGAAGGTTCCCAAATAGAAAACTAATGAGTAAAGGTGGAAGTTTAGAAGAGGAAAGAAGACTTTTTTATGTTGCAGTAACTAGAGCAAAAGATGTACTTTATTTAAGTTATGCCAAGTTTGATAAGATCAAAAAAATGGATTTTATCCATTCTCCTTTTTTAAAAGAAGCAGGATTAATTAGAACAGAATCTGAAGAAAATTAGAAAATAAACATAAATGAGACACTATTGAGACACTTTTGTGTTAGTATATTAAATCTCACATTAGGAATTTATATGCAAAAGATTGAAGTCTCAAAGTTAAGTAAAGTTATTGAAAATAAAGAAAAAGAAGACTTAAGAGAAATTAATTTTGCAATTGAGGAAATAAATCAAATTCTTAAACTTGAAAAGGTAAGAGAAACTCAAATAAAGCATAAACTTAATGAGGTTTTTAAACCTAATACTATTTCTACTTTAAAGACTCATTTAGTAAATATTCAAAAAAATATTGAACATCTAAATATTTTTTTACTAATGCTAAAATCGAAAATTCAGATTGAAGTTTCAGAAAAAATAGATTTTTCAAAAGCAACTTCAATATCAAAATTTTTATAAATCTACTGCCTTAACTTATATAAATCAATATTTAGATATAATCGCACATTTTAAAGATATAACAATCAACATAATAGGAATATAAATGAGTAATAAATATGAGCCATCAAAAGTAGAAGATAACTATTACAAAATCTGGGAAGATAGAGGTTATTTTGAAATAGATGGAAACAAAGATATTCAAGAAGAGGGTAAGAATTTCGCAATTATGATGCCACCACCAAATGTAACAGGAAGTTTACATATTGGTCATGCTTTAACATTTACACTTCAAGATATTATTACTAGATTTAAAAGAATGGATGGTTTTAAAACTTTATGGCAACCTGGAACTGACCATGCTGGTATTGCAACACAAAATGTTGTAGAAAAACAATTATTAGCAGAAGGTACCACAAAAGAAGAAATCGGAAGAGAGAAGTTTTTACAGAAAGCTTGGTTACAAAAAGAAACTTCAGGTGGAAATATTGTTCACCAAATGAGAAAACTAGGTGTTACTCCAGCTTGGAAAAGAGAAAGATTTACTATGGATGAAGGGCTTAAAGAAGCTGTTAAAGAAGCCTTCGTTTCATTATATAATGATGGATATATTACACAAAATAATTATATGGTAAATTGGTGTACACACGATGGTGCCTTATCTGATATCGAAGTAGAACATGAAGAGGTAAATGGAAAATTTTATCATATGAATTATCACTTTGCAGATGGTTCTGGACATGTAACAGTTGCAACAACTAGACCTGAAACATATTTTGGGGATACAGCTATTATGGTTCACCCAGATGATGAAAGATATACAAATATTATTGGAAAAGAGGTTATTCTTCCACTAACTAATAGAAAAATAAAAGTTATTACTGACTCTCACGTTGATATGGAATTTGGAACTGGTGTTGTAAAAGTAACTCCAGCCCACGATCAAAATGACTACGAAGTTGGGAAAAGACACAATTTAGAGTTTATTACTTGTTTTGATGATAAGGGTATTTTAAATGATTATTGTGGAGAGTTTGCTGGATTAGAAAGACTAGAAGCTAGAGAACCAATCGTAAAAAAACTTCAAGATGAAGGGTTTATTGTAAAAATTGATGAGCATGTTCACCAAGTAGGGCATTGTTATAGATGTAAAAATATTGTTGAACCTTTTATTTCTCAACAATGGTTTTTATCACGAGAAGTAGCACAATCTTCAATTGCAAAAACAAAGGCACACAATAATTTTCATCCACAACATTGGATAAATTCATATACAGCTTGGATGGATGAATTAAGACCTTGGTGTATCTCAAGACAATTATGGTGGGGACATAGAATTCCAGTATTTACTTGTGATTCATGTAATCACCAATGGGCAGACACACAAGATGAGCCAGAAGCTTGTCCTAAATGTGGAAATAAACACTATACTCAAGATCCAGATGTATTAGATACATGGTTTAGTTCAGCTTTATGGGCTATGAGTCCACTTGGTTGGGGAAACAAAGGGAAACTTTCTGAACTTTATAATCTTGAAGAGGATATGAAAAACTTCTATCCCAATTCATTACTTATCACTGGCTTTGATATTATGTTCTTCTGGGTTGCTAGAATGATGATGATGGGTGATCACTTTATGGGTGAGTTACCATTTAAAGATATTTATATGCATGCCCTTGTTAGAGATGAACATGGTGCAAAAATGTCTAAATCAAAAGGAAATGTAATCGATCCACTTGATATGGTTGAGGAGCATAGTGCTGACATTATCAGATTTACACTTGCTTATTTAGCAGTTCAAGGAAGAGATATAAAACTTGGAGCAAAAAATTTAGAGCAATTTAGAAACTTTACAAATAAGCTTTATAATGCTTCTAACTTCTTAACTTTAAATGTTGATACATTCCCTGATTTAAAAGATGTTGAAATCAAAACTCCACTAGGTATTTATATGCAAAGTAGATTATCTCATGCAGTTGATGAGGTAAGAGATACTTTAGAAAATTTCAAATTTAATGAAGCAGCTTCAACATTATATAGATTTGTTTGGACAGAGTTTTGTGATTGGGGTATTGAGTATTCAAAAGCTAGTAAAGAATCAATTGTAGAACTTGGAGCAATCTTTAAAGAGACACTTAAAATGGTTTCACCATTTATGCCTTTTATTGCAGATTATCTTTACCACAAATTAAGTGGTACATCTTTAGAAAATGGAGATAAATCATTAATGGTTTCTAATTTTCCAAAAGAAGTTAAAAAAGATGAAAAAACTGAAGAGATGTTTGCAATTATTGAAGAGGCAATTACAGCATTAAGAAGAGCAAAAGTAGTTATAGATATGGGTAATTCTAAAATTGCAAAAGCTTATATAAAATTAGATAAACAAATTGATGTTATTGTTGCAAAACCATTTATTGAAAAATTAGCAAAAGTTGAGAATATTGAGTTTGTTGACAAAAAACAAGAAAATTCAATTACCGATGTAAGTGATAACTTAGAGGTTTATTTACCAACTGGTGAGATTGATATGACACCAATTTTTTCTAAACTTGAAAAACAAAAAGAGAAAGTTGAAAAAGAAGTAAATAAACTAAATGGGATGCTTTCAAATGAAAGATTTGTAGCAAATGCTCCTGAAGCAGTTGTGCGTGAAAACAAACAAGCATTAGAAGATGCTAAAGTAAAATTAGAAAAAATCGAAAATGAATTAAAAACACTTGGTTTATAAAGGCTTAAGATGGCAGTGAAAAATATATTAATCATTTTTATAACTTCACTGCTGTTTACAGCATGTGTACCAAAACAAGATGATGTAAAATCAGTTTTTCAAACAAACTCTGCAACTATAATAAAAAAAGACTATAAAGATATTCAAAAGCATCTAATCTCTTTAAAAAAGAAGCTAGACCTTAGAAACCCAAAAGCCTTTAGTAAAAAGTATGAAAAAAGAATTTATACACTACTAAATGAGATGGATGGTAGCTTTGTATTAAAATATAGAAATCAAGTTTTAACAAAATATAAAGATTACCTGCAAATTGCTTTTAGTAAAGATGATATAGCAAATAGAAATGACTATTTGATTTTGGGTATTTATTATCTAATTCATGATACTTATAATTTAAATGATTCACATAAACTTGGAGCTTTTGAATATGATGAAGAGAAGCTTAAAAAAATGCATGGGAATCTTCAAATTATAAGATGGAAGATTAAGCATGAAAAAGATTTAGATGGAAATTACTTATTTTTAACTTGGCAAAATAATTGGCAAGTTGAACTTCAAAAAATCTTTAAAGAAGAAGAAATTATTGATTACTCTAAAATTAAAGATTTAAAATATATAAAAGAAAATAAAGAGACAATTTTTAGTTCATCAAATTTTTCATTTGAGGTTTTATTAACTCAAATGATTGATGATGTTGAAAACTCTTTACAAGCTTTAGGTGAAGAGCCTAAAGAACTTACAGTAAAAACTTTATTTTTATTCTTATAAAAAAGACAAAGCAATTAAACTTGCTTGTCTTTTTTTAGTTTATGGGAAATTGAATATATAACTGGTAGATAGATTAGATTTAAAATTGTTCCCCATAAAAGTCCAAATCCAAGTCCAATAGCAATAGGTTGGAAAATAACCGCCTGACCTGTCGGGAAGAATATAAGTGAACTCATACCAATAAGTGTCGTAATTGTTGTAAGAACAATTGGTCTAAACCTTTTTGTTGCCCTAACAAATACATCGTGTAAGGTTTTTGCTTTTTTAAGATAAGTCATCATAATAATACCATCATTTATAACAACACCTGCAAGTCCTAGCGCTCCAATCATTGATGGCATAGATAAATTAAGCCCCATAACTTTATGACCTATTAATACCCCAAGAAGTGAAAATGGAATAACACTCATTAAAATAAATGTTTCCCTAAATGAGTTGAATAAATAAAGCATAGAAAGCATAATAAGTGTTAATGCTAAAGCTGTCGCTAATAACATATCATGTCTTAGTGATTTTTGCTTTTCTGCCTCACCTTTTAGGATAATTTTTACGTCATTCTCGCTTATCTTATCTAGTATAGGTTGGATTTTTTCTAAAGCTTCACCTGCTGTTAATATTTCTGGGTCAACATTAGCAAAGACATAAAAGTTTTTCTCACCATTATCTTTTATAAGCTGTTCAAATCCTCTAATTACATTAAAATCAACAACTTGATTTAAAGAAATAAATGTTCCATCACTAAGTGGAACACTTAAGTTTTTGAAGTTTTCAAAGTTATCTTTATTGATACTTTCTATTTTTATATCAAGCATATCTGTTGCATCAAAGGTTGTTCCTTTTTTCTTTGAAAGATACATATTTGATAGATATGAACCAATAAAGGCTTCATCAATACCTAATTGTTCACCATAGGCATTTACTTTTAGTTTAATCTCATCAATACCAAATTTTAAAGAGTTTGATACTGTTTTAATCCCTTTCATATTTGAAAGTTCTTTTTGGAGCATCTCAATACCATTTATGATTTTTGTATTGTCATTTGAAACAAGACCTATTTTAAGGTCTGATTTAACTGGACCAACTCTTCTTTCTAATACGATTATCTCTTCAAGGTTAAATTTCTCTTTATAGTTTTTCTTTTCTATAAAATTTTTTAATTTTTTTGCAATTTGCCTTGATTTCTCTGTTCTTGTTCTTCCTTCATCATCATAATAAAATGATAAATAAGGAGTTACATATTTATCTAAGAAGTTTGCTTCTTTTAGTTTTTGAAGTTCAACAGTCATATACATAACATATGGGTATCTTTCTGTATTCCCTCCATTATCTCTTCTAAATCCAGCAACAGAATCTATACTTCTTACAAAAAACTTATCACCTTTTTCCATAATATCAGATTCAATTGATTGAACAATTTTAAATGCATCTTCCAATTTTGTATTTTCATTTGCTTTAATTGATATTTTTACATCTGTTCCATCAAATTTTGGAAACATTTGGAATTTTGAAGTTTTCATAGCAAAAAAAGTTGCTACTGGAACACCAATTATAAATATAATCAAGAAAGTCTTTTTCCAATCCATGAAAAAATGCAATATAGTATTATAGATTTTATTTGCTCTTTCCCATGATGTAACTTTAGCACCATTTTTAAGTGTATGAGCTGCATGAATTGGTAAGAATACAAATGACTCTATTAATGAGGCAACAACAAGAGCAGAAAGGGCAATAGGAATAAGTTTCATAACTTCACCCATAGTTCCACTAATCATTAAAATTGGAAGAAATGAAAATAATGTTGTAATTGAAGCAACCGTTACAGGTTTAAACATCTCCTTTGCACCCATAATAGCAGCTTCTTTAGGAGGATATCCCTCTTCAATGTGTTGTTGAATATTTTCACTTACAACAATAGCATCATCAACAACAATACCAATTGCAATTAAAACTCCAACTAAAGAGATCATATTTATGGTATATCCACTAAAATACATATAAACTGCTGCAATTACAAATGAAGTAGGTATTCCTACTGCTATAATAAATGACATTCTAAAGTTAATTAAAATCATTACTAAAATAGTAATAAGAATAATCCCAAGCATGATATTTGACACAACAATATTAAGTCTATCTAGAATTCTTTCAGAGTTATCATCTGCAATTGAGATTTTGATATCTGGATTTTTTTTATTCATCTCTGGGAGAATTTTTTTAATATTTTGTACTATTTTAATAGCATCTGCACTATTGCTTTGTTCTATTGCTAAAGAAAGTGCATTTTGACCATTGAATGAGTAGATTGTTGAAGAATCTTCATATTTTTTTGAAATAAATGCAATATCACTTAAATATAAGTTTTGATTGTTGATTCTAATTTGAGTATTGGCAAAATCTTTGGCCGTTTTAGCTCCATTGAAAGTGGAGATATAGTAGTGTTTATTTCCCCCTTCAATTTTTCCAACAGGGAAAATATATGACAAAGTTGAGATTGCAGAAAAGACACTATTCTTATTTAGATTTAGAGCATCTATTTTTCTATCATCTAATAAAATCTCAAAATACTTATCTGAATCCCCATAAATAGTAATATCATTAATCCCACCTAGACCAAGAAGTCTACTTTTTAGATTATCTGCAAATGGTTTTAACTCATCTGTTTTATACTTTTCTGATGTTAGCGTGATATCAATAAGAGATCTTGATCTCTCTAAAACATTTACAGTTGGCTCATCCATATCAGATGGTAAATTTGATTTAACATTTGCAATTGCATCTTTTATTTTATCTGCTTCGTTAAATCTATTTTTACCTTTTTTTAATTCTAAGACAATAGAGAAACTTCCTGGACTAATCATTGTAGTCATAACATCAACACTATCGATATTTTTTAAATTATCTTCTATCTCAGATACTGCCATTTTATCTAGAATATCAACTGAAGCACCTGTGTATGAACCTCTTACAGAAATCATATCCATATCAAAACTTGGAAAAATCTCCTTAGGTGTATTATTATATGACCAGACCCCAATGGCAAAAACCAACACAAAAAGTGTATAGTTCATTCTTGAGTTTTCAACAAAAAACTTTATAAATTTTTCAAACATATATTTCCTTAATAAAAAAAGAATTATAGTATACCTTCATTAATGAAAGTTTAATCCTTGTAATTTTAAAAAATTTGCTATAATAAATAATCAAATAGGATGCTAAATGGAAAACTTAAAAGAATTAAAAGAGATATGTAAAGATTTTAAGGTATTGTATGTGGAAGATGATGAATCAATCGCTTCTACGTTAGTTAATTATTTATCAAAGTTTTTTAAAGAAGTTATGTACCTAACAAATGGAAATGATGCTTTAGATTTTTATCAAAATAATAGAGACTTTGATATTGTAATTAGTGATATAAAAATGCCTGGAATTGATGGTTTAGAGTTAACTGAAGAGATTAAAAAAATAAACCCAAATCAGAATGTTATTATTGTTTCCGCTTATTCAGAAATGGATAATTTCTTAAAATCAATAAAACTTGGTGTTGATGGTTTTATTACAAAACCTGTAGATTATGTAAACCTAAATAAAACACTTTTTAAAACTGCAGAAAAATTAAAAGCATTTAGAGATAATAAAATTTTTGAAGAAAGATTAAAAGTAGAAAACAATAAATTGAAACAGTTTTCTGAGGTTTTTGATAAGGTTGCAAGTGTTTCTAAAACTAATGCGAACAAAGAGATTATTTATGTGAATGATTTTTTCTGTGAGCTTTCAGGATATTCAAAAGAGGAACTTTTAGGAAAAGAACATGAGATTGTAAGACATCCTGATATGCCAAAATCTGTTTTTAATAAAATGTGGGAAGAACTAGAAGAAGGTAATACTTGGGAAGGTACAATTAAAAATAAAGCAAAAGATGGAAGTTCTTATTTCTTACATTATGTAATTATTCCTTTAAAAGATTTTGATGAGAAGATTTATGAACATATTGGAATAGGTTTTTTAACAACTCAAGAGGAACTTGAAAAAAGAGAATTCAAGAAAAAGGTTATGACAAATTATCTTGAATTCAAAAAAACAAATTTAAATGCAATTGAAAGAATCTCATCTTTAGACAAAGAGCTAGAGATTATAAAATCAAAAAATGAATCTTTAGTACTTTCAACTTCAAATGCTGAGAAAAGATTAAAAAAAGCAAATAGTGAAATTGACTTTTTAGAAAAAAAACTAAAAGAAAGAGATGGACATTATAAGAGAATTCTTGAAATGCAAAAATCTAATTTAGTAAATATTACAAATGCCCATCAAAAAGCTCTGGCATTAAATGAAAAATATGAAAATGAGATTAGAAAAATCAATGATATTGTTGAAGTTAAAACACAAGAGATATTAAATTTAAATGGAAAGTTAAATGAACAATCTAGTGTAGTTCATGATTTAAGGGATACTATTAAAAATATCAATCCATCAAATTAGATTCTTTTTTATATTTATAATAAATTGGGCACCATCTTTTTCATTTGTAACTTTTAATGTTCCTTTTAGATTTTTTTCAATAATCATTTTTGACATATATAAACCAAGGCCTGTTCCATTCATCTCTTTTTTTGTTGTGAAATAGGCTTTGAAAATTTTATCAAGGTTTTCTTCTTTTATTCCACCTGCATTATCTTGTACAGTTATTTGAATATTCTCACCTTCTTCTTTAAAAAATAGTTGTATTATTTTATTATTGTCTTTGTTTTCAAGAAGAGCTTCTTTTGCATTTTTTACAAGATTAAGTAAAACCTGTAAAAGCTCCCTTTTGTGAGTACTTATACTTAGATCTTTATCGTATTCAACTTTATAAATTATATTATTGTTTTTAATTGAAGCTAGTAAAATAGTATCTAATTCGTTTATTAGTTCACTAACTTTAAACTCTTCAATCTTTTTATCTTCTTTAAAAAAGTTTCTAAAATCATCTATTGTTTTTGATAAAAATTGAGTTTGTTCTCCAATATTGTGTGCAATCTCTTTGATAACATTTTCATCAAATTCATTTAATTCAATATCTGCAATGATATTATTAGCACTCATAGATATCGTTGTAATTGGTTGTCTCCATTGGTGAGCAATCATACTGATCATTTCACCCATTGCTGCATTTTTTGATTGGGCTAACATCATTTGTTCTTTTTCTTTTAACTCTTTTTCTAAATAAACTTCTTTTGTAACTTCCCTCATAATCCCTAAAAAATTTACAATTTCACCCTTACTATTTATAATTGGAAGAACAGTAATTGTAACCCAAAAATCTTTATTGTTTTTTGTTTTATTTTTAAATATTCCACCCCAAGTTTTTTTGCTAGTAATTTTATCCCACATATTTTTTATTTTAAGTTCTGTTTCTTTACTAAAATCACCTCTGAATATTTTTGGATTTAGTCCTATTAACTCTTCCTTTGAATAAGCACTTAACTGACAAATATATGGATTTACATAAGTCATCTTTCCTTCAATATCTGTAATTACAATTGAAACTGGAGCACTTTCAATTATAAATTTAAACTCTAAAAGTTCTTTTTTTGTATTTTTTAAATCAATCTCTAGATTTTTTAATTCTGTAATATCAGAGTGAAAACCAACCATTCTTATTGCTTTCCCCTCTTCATCATAGTAGGTTTTCCCTCTATCGAGTATCCATACAAAAAAACCATTTTTATGTTTCATTCTATGGATATTTTTATAATAAGTAGTTTTTTTATTTTGGTTATCTTTTATATCTTTTATAGCTTCATCAATATCATCCGGATGAACTCTTTTTGTCCATTCATCAAGTTCATTTGGTAATTCATCATCTTCGAAGCCTAGCATTTTTTTCCAGTTTTTGGAGAAAAAAACCTTATCATTTACTAAATCCCAATCCCATAAACCATCTCTACTTCCCTCTAAGGCTCTGTCATATCTTAAAAGAAGTTTTTCTTTATCTCTTTCTAGTCCTTTAATCTCTTTTTGATTTTTAGTTATTTCTAAATTATTTCCACTTAGTTTTTTGAATATTTTTATAAAAACTAAAATCAGTATAATTGTTAAAAAAGAAAAAAGGGCAATTAAAGTATGGCTTTTTTCTTTTATTTTATTAAAGGTTTTATAATACTCTTTTATGGGAATAGAGATTCTAATTCCACCTCTTATATCTCCAATTTTATAGCCTTGATGAGCATGGCATTGAAGACATGATTCTGTTACTTTTAAAGAACCCATAAAGTCAAACTTTGTGAAATCCTTTTTTAATTTCGAATAGAAAGGTTCCATTTTATTTTTTTCAAAATAGTTTAGTGCTTCTTTTTCAAAATCATCGGGGGCATTTTTTGGATTTATTGGATTTAAACTTGTTAATTTAAAATAGTTTTGGTGGTCTTTATTTGAAATTTCTGAAATCTGTCTTGTCATCCATGCAGGGTTTATTTTAATAAGTGTTTCCCCATCTTTTGTCTCAAGGGTTTTGTCTTTTAAGTATTTATTTGGTTTTACAGCTTCATTTTGTTTAACATAAACTCCACCATGTGAAGCGTTCCATTTTCTTGTATCTATTATACTGTTGTAATTTGAAACGGCTTCATTTATAATCATCTTTTTTAAAAAGGTTTCATTGTTTTTTGTGTTATCAAGTATTATATAAATTACAAATATTGAAAATACCATTAACATAAAAATTAAAAGATTACGAATATTTTCTATTTTTTTCATAAAAACACTTTTTAATAAATTATAAATTAAAGAATTTATTTCTTACATTTACTTGATGCAAAAAGTTTAACTTTTTTTAAAATAGCTAAATCTTTTTCACTTTTTACATTTTCTGCAAAAATTTGGATATTTAGTAGATTTGCTAAATCACAAATAGAATCTAAGAACTCTTGTTTAGATCTCTCCTCTTCAATATCTGTTGTATAATCCCTAGCAAGTCTAATATAATCAACATTGAACTCTTTTAAATTTTCTGTTGGTATAAATTTGCTTTCAAATCTTTTTATAATAACTTTAGCATCACAGTCATGCATTGAATCACAGAAATTTTTAAATATATCCATATCTTTTGCAACAGAATAAGCTGTTAATGAGAACACAAGTTTGGATGCAAGCTCTTTATTTCTTGATATTCTATTTTGAACCCATTTTACAAAATCTTTTTTCCCAATTGAATCAATTGATAAGTTTATACAGATTTTGTGGTTTATATTGTTTAATATCATATAAGTAATAACTTTTTCAATAACAGCTTTATCAAAACTCTCAATCATCTCATATTTTTCAGCAATAGAAACAAAGGTACCAATTGGTATTTGGTTATTCTCTTTATCTTTTGCCTTTGTAAATGCTTCTTGCATAACTATCTCGTTTGTGTCATCATCAACTTTATATGCATCATTGATAAAGTCGATATCAAAATCATTATCAGTAATAATTTGCTTGATTAGTTCTCTCCAAAGATTCATATCCCTTGAATGTTCATTCTTTGCACCAATAAAGAATTCATTTGGACCAATAAGTTTTGCTTTTTCATAGGCTTCATTTGCACCTTGTAAAAGTTCGTCAATTGAAGCTAGTTCATTAAATGGTGCTGCACCAATATGAGCAAGCTCTGTTAATTTTAATTCATCACCTAATGTTTCAAAGGCAAGTTTTAACCTTGAACAAATACCTAAAGCACAATCTTTATCACAAGTTTTAGCTAAAAGTGCAAATTCAGAACCAAATACTCTATATGTATTAATATTTAAACTATTATCTGATTTAAGATTTTTTAATATTTTTGAAAAACTAATCAAATATGAGTCAACTTCTTCTTTTGTATGGGTTTTAGCATATGCTGCAAGATTGTCAATCTTTATACTAAAGATAAATCCATCCTCTTTTTTTATAAACATTTGTTTAATATCAGTTTCTAAAGTTTGTTTTAAATCTAATCCTGTTAACTCATCCTCTGATAATTTTTTTGATAAAACATTTATATTGTTTGTAAGTTTATTGATCATTGATTCAATTTTTCTTGACATGTCATTCATTGCAATGGAAACATTTTTAATCTCAATTGTCCAAGGTAGTGGGTCAATTACATCAAATCTTGCTTGGGCGATATTTTTAGCTAAGGCTTCAATCTTTTTAAGGGGTCTTAGTAAGAATTGAACAAAAACTAAAAGAAAAATCATTGAAATAATAAAGGCAATAAAAGCATAGATAATCGAATTTTTAGCTTGTTCAAAAAGTTTTGCATATGCTTCCCCAGGATTTGGACTTACATAAATTACTGCACTTGTATTCCAACCATCAGAGATTTCACTTCTTTTTTCTTCTAAGTTAATTGGAATTAAATTTATAAACCAGTTAGGAACATATTCAAATTTAATATCTCTTTTTTCTTCAATTAAAACTTTTTTCATATTTAGTTTTGCTGTTGTAATAATTGTGTCATTAGGTTTTTTAGCTTTTATATTAAAAATTATATTTCCACCTTGTTTATAAGCATTTGATGGAATAAATCTATACTCTTGATTTTTAACCTCTTCAACAAAACCTAAGTCTTCACTTTCACCTTCAAGTTTTAAAAGCTGTTCATTTAAAGAATTGTCATCACCAACTTTTTCTACACTACCAAATTTTGAATCAACACTTACAGACACAATTTCCCAATTTGAATCATCTAATTGTTTAGCTGCACCAATCAATTCACTTGATTTAATTGTAAAGTCAGCATCTTCAAGTCTAATCTCCTTGTAAAAACCACTATTTGAAATTACTTTAATTATAGATTCAATCTCTGGATCATTTTTATCTTTAATTAAAGGTCTTAAGCTCATCCCTATAGATGTAGCTGTATCTTGAGCTTTTGTTGCAGATTCTACTTCAAGGTACTCTTTCATATTTTTTACACTTATTAAAAAATTTCCACTAAAAATAATGAAAAAGATAATAGCGATAATTAAATATAGTTGTTTAGATAGTGACATGAATTTCCTTTTTATATTCTACTTAACATAGATTTCCAATTTCTTAAATTGTTTGAACCAACTCTAACAGAAGTTTTACCTCTGTTTTTTGCTTGCCAAAGTCCCGTTGCATTGAAGCTGTAAATTGGTCTTAAATCTGGCCTTTTACTAGCTAATTTTAGTTTTTTGTTTACATTATCAAGAACAATAGGGGTAGCTCCAGGTTTATGGTAATAGGTTAATACCATATGAGCCTCTTCATATTTTGTTCTTAATCGTTTTAATTTTACATAGGTTATCCTAAGTTTACTATCAGGAACACCTAATTTTTTTAAACTATAATATTTTGCAATAGCATAATCTTCACAATCCCCAGCTCCTGTACCTAAAAACTCAAAAGGTGTTGCCCAGTAATCATTCTTTTTCCAATGGGCAATATCCCTTTTATATCTTAATTTATTCCAAAAATCATTTACATCTTTTAACTTATGTAAGATATCTTTTGATTTTGCATTTTGGATTACATTATCCCAGATTTCAACTCTTCTTTGAGCTTTTTCTCCATATTTAGCGATTATTTTGGATAATTGATTTTCAGTGATATTATAAGTTTTTTGTGCAGAACTACTTGTTAAGATAGAAGAGAAAAGAAAAAAAGATAAGAAAAATATTTTTTTCATATTCTCTCCTAGTGAGTTTATTTACTATTTTAAGGTATTTAAAATTGTATCTTCCTGAAGTTTTTCACTATCATATTTTATAATAACTACATTTTCAGTTTTATTTATGTACCACTCATCAATCCCCACAATAGAATCTAACTTAGAAGTATTACTTAAAGTAGTATCATCTATTGGTATATAAGATAGTTTTTTCTTAGCTGGATTTGGCATAGTTAAGATTAAAATAATCCATAAAACACAAATTACTGCAATAACAATAACAAGTGATGATAATGTAACTTTTTCAAAAAATAGACCACCTAATAGACCACCTAAGAATGTTCCAAAATATCCAAAAGAGTTAAATATACCTAGTACTAATCCCCTTTGATGAACTTTAGCAAATTTTGAAGCAAGAGATTGCATAATTGGTTCATGCATGTTAAATCCAATAAAGAAAATAACAACACCAATAACAAAAAACGTTGCAGATGAACTTAATCCAATAATTAAGTATGAAACAGCAAAGAAAACAATACCAATCATAAGAATTTCTTTAAATTTACCTTTTTTCTCAGCTAAAATAGCAGCGGGTGCCATAGCTAAAAATCCAAATATCATAGAAGGAAGGTAAACTTTCCAAAGTTCAGACATCTCCCATTGGAAGTTTTTGATTAAAACCATTGGAATAATCATAAATGCAAATGTCATCAAACCTTTTTGTAAAAAGTTTGTTATGTTCATTTTCATTAAGTTTGCATTTCCTAAAACTTCTGGAAGTTTTGATTTACCATTATAAGAGTGTTCGATTTTTGGTGGATTTGGTACGGCTTTTAATAATACAACAATTGAACCAAGTGCAATTACTGTAGTAATATAAAATAGACTTTCAACACCAGCAAATGAACCTATTGTTGGTCCTAAAATCATAGATGCAGCAAAACTTACACCAATAGCCATACCCATTACAGCCATAGCTTTTGGTCTTTGTTCCTCTTTTACTAAATCACTAATCATAGCTGTAACTACTGCTCCAATAGCTCCAGCACCTTGTAAAAACCGTCCTAACATAAGAGTTAAAATATCAGTTGCAATGGCACAAAAAATTGAACCAATAGCAAAAAGTAAAAGGCCTGTTATAATAGTACCTTTTCTCCCTAATTTATCACTCATTATTCCAAATGGAATTTGAAAAATCATCTGTGTTAATGCATAACCACCAACAACTACTCCTACAAGTGTTGTTGTTGCACCATGAAGATTTATCGCATAAACTGAAAGAACAGGTAAAACTAAAAATAGACCAAAGAATCTTAGTGCAATAATTGAACTAAGAGGTAAAATAGATTTAATCATATATAATCCCAAGTATTTTAAAATAGAGCAGATTATAATTGATTTAAGTTAAAATTACTGTTAAAGTGTGAAAGTAAAGGATATTTATGAAAATTGTTTTAGCTAGTGGCAATAAAGGGAAAATTGAAGAGTTTAAAAAGCTTATGCCAAATGATGAGGTTATTGCTTTTAAAGAGTTAATTGGTGATTTTGAAGTTACTGAAGATAAAGATACTTTTCAAGGAAATGCTATAAAAAAAGCTGTTGAGATCTATGAAAAAATTGTTTTAGAATATCCAGATGACAATATTGTAGTAATCTCAGATGATAGTGGAATTACAGTTCCAGCAATTAATAATGAACCAGGAATTTACTCAGCTAGGTACGCTGGAGTTGGTTCTAGTGATAAAGAAAATAATGCAAAGTTAATCTCAAAGTTAAAAGAAAAAAATTTATCAAAGACACCAGCTTATTATACAGCTTGTATAGCAATTGTTTATAAGAATGAAACTTATACTGTTCATGGATGGATGCATGGAAATGTTATACATGAGGAGAAAGGTGAGGGTGGTTTTGGATATGACCCTATGTTTATAGCAAATGGTTTTGATAAAACATTAGGAGAGTTAGGTTATGAAGTAAAAAAAGATTTCTCCCATCGAACAAAGGCATTAAAATTGGCAAAAAAAGTTTTAGAAGTGATTTTATAAAAGTAGAGTTTTCTCTACTTTTATTTTAAAATACGTATACTGCAGCAATCCATCCAAATATAACTAGTGGAATATTATAGTGTAAAAATGTTGGTACGACTGAATCCCAAATGTGATCATGTTGTCCATCAACATTAAGTCCTGAAGTTGGTCCTAATGTACTATCTGAAGCAGGACTTCCAGCATCACCTAATGCAGCAGCAGTTCCAATAATCGTTATTGTTGCCATAACTGAAAAGTCTAATTGTAAACATAATGGTGCATAAATAGTTGCAATAATTGGAATAGTTGAAAAAGATGAACCAATTCCCATAGTAATAAATAATCCAACAAGAAGCATCAATAAAACTGCCAATGATTTATTATCCCCAATAATATCTACAACTGATGAGACTAATGTTTCAACTGCTCCTGTTGAGTTGATAACACTTGCAAAACCATTTGCTGCAATCATTATAAATCCAATCATACCCATCATTTTTAAACCCTTTGTAAAAAAATCTTGGGTTTGATTTGCCTTAATTACTCCTGCAACAATGAAAATTATAAAACCTGCTAAAGAACCTAAAATAATCGAATTTGTGTAAACTTGTAAAGCCAAAGCAGTAATAACTGAAATTAAAGCAACAAAGATATGAAAAAAATTAATCTCTTTTTTTTCTGATTCAATTTCTAATATTTTACTTATGTCATAACTTCTTTTTTCTTTATATGAAAAGAAAATAGCAACTAATAAACCTAAAAACATACCAAATACAGGAATTGCCATAGCTGTAGGAAGCTGAGCTGAAGTTGCTTTAACACCATTATCAACTAGGCTTTTTAATAATATTTCATTTAAGAAGATTCCTCCAAAGCCAACAGGAAGTAACATATATGTAGCAACTAAACCAAAGGTGATTATACAAGCAATTACTCTTCTATCTAATTGTAGTTTTGCCATTGAGTGAAGTAGAGGTGGAATTAAAATCGGAATAAAAGCAATATGAACTGGAACAAGATTTTGAGATGAGATTGCAGCAAATAAAATAAGTGCTAACATTAAGTATTTTACATAAATAAATCCTAAAGAAGATTCATCTGAAGATACTTTTTTAATTATCATATTTGATAATAAATCAGTTATACCAGACTTTGAAATAGCAACAGCAAAGGTTCCTAACATTACATAACTTAAGGCAATTGTTGCACCGTTACCTAATCCACTGTTAAAAGCTTTTATTGTTTCATTTAAATCAAGTCCTGCACTTAATCCCCCAACTATAGCTCCAACAATTAAAGCAATAACTATATTTACTCTTAAAAGTGAGAGTAAAACCATTAAACTAACTGCAATAATTACAGAGTTCATATCTTGTCCTTCTTAATAAGTTTTATTAAAATTACATAAATATTTTATATAAATTATATTTTTAAGGTGGAAGTTTACTCAAAAGCTTGTAAAAAAAACCTAAAGTTAGATTATTTGCTTAAGAAAATAGATTTATATACTCTTACATTAAAACCAATTGCCCTTACAGACATTTCGATTTCATATTTTTCTTCAGATACTTTTTTAAATAAAGCGATGATTTCAAATTTTGTATTTTCAATTTGAATCTTATCTAAAGTTTCAATATCTTCTAAAGTTTCAATAAATTTTTCTAAAAAATGTAGATGGTTGTTTGCTTGAATATATTTGTACTGGTTTTGAGTATTCACAGAGTTTATAGATTTTAATTCATATAAATTTATAGAGATTATTGAAAAAATAAATACTAAAATAATAGTTGAAAAAAGAGTAAATGACTTAATCATTTTGTATCTTCCAAACTTGAGATATTTTATCTTTTAGATTAATTTTAATAGTTATTAAATCAGTTTCTTTGTTTAAGGAAAATAATTTTACATTTGTTAATAATGTAGAATTTTCAAAATATAGAGTATTGTTTTTAAATTTCAAATTGCTTGACAAGTTGCTTTTATGTTTTTCTAAAAAAATCTTTGTGGCATTTAAATCAATTTTTAATATTGCTAATTCTTGATTTTCTATTTGTAGCTCTTGAATATTTTTAGCAAAGGATAGTGATGAGATAATTACAAGCGAACTTATAAAAACTACAAGTATTAGTTCAAATAAAGAAAAACTTTTTCTCATTTAGTTTATCTCATATTTGTAAAGATTTATCTTTTTATCTTTATATTCAATTTTCTTAACATTTAGATTTTTAATCTCTGAATCATTTATAATGATTTTTATAATGGAGTTTGTATTTGTAAAGTTTGAAGAGTAAAAATCTGTATTAAATGAATTTTCCAATTCATTTAATCTCATATACTCTTCATCAAAATTGTCATAGCTGGAAACTTTTGAAAAGCCAACTATAACAATAGATAAAAGAAATACGCTTACTAAAGTTTCAAATAAAGTAAAGCTATTTTTTTCCAATTTCGCAAGCTTTTTCATATGATGCTTCAATTGTTTTAATCATCGCATCCCTCACCGCTCCCTCTTCAAGTTTAGCAAAACCAGCTGCCGTTGTACCACCTGGACTCATCACAGAATCTTTAATAAGTGCAGGGTGTGATTTATCAAGAAGTTTTGCAAAACCTTCAAATAAGCCTTGAACAAGCTCATTACTAATCTCTCTTTCTAATCCAGCTTTAACAGCCCCATCACTTAAACTTTCAGCAATTAAACTTAAAAATGCTGGACCACTACCTGCAACAGCAGTTGCAATATCAAGCTGTTTTTCTGTATTTACCCAAACAGCTTTACCTATATAAGAAAACAATTCAATTGCAAGATTTTTAGCCTCCAAATCACCTGTTATAGTTGTAGTTGAACTAGAAACTGAAGCTGCTACATTTGGCATAGTTCTTACATAATATTTAGATTTAATTTGTTTTTTTAGTGTGTCTAGTTGAGTACCAGCTAATATTGAGAATAAAATATTTGCTTCCCCCTCAAGACGTGCCGCTACACTTTGAAGCGCATAGGGTTTTACACATAAAATTATGTTTTTATCTGTCATATCTTCATTATCAGATATTTCTCTTACTTCAATACCTGGGATCATTTCTTTTAACTGATTTAATTTATTTAAATCCCTTCCAATAATTTCAACTTCAAAATTATTTATTAAACCCTTTGCAAGAGCTTGTGCCATAAAACCATTTCCTATTAGAGTTAATTTCATTCTTATAAACCTTATTTAATTATTTAGTTTATTATAGCTAATTGATAAAATTAGGTCAAAAAAAGTAAGTAAGTAGCAAGGATTTATTAGATAGAATATTGCTTTTACGATATAAGGATTATTAAAATGAGATATCTTTTTAAATTTAGAAATTTACTTCTTGTCGCAGGAATAGCGTTTACATTCACTGCTTGTTCACAAAAATCAGAAAAAATTCAAGAATATGGAAAGCCTGCATTATACTGGTACAACAAAATGATCACTGAGATTAGTACTGGATATTTAGAGGATGCTGATGATACATATACTTCTTTAGAGAGTGAGCATAGAAATTCACCTTTATTGCCTACTGCACTGCTTATCCTTGCAAATGGACATATGGATGAAGAAGAATATCAATTGGCAAATTTTTATCTTGATGAATATATCAAAAGATATGCTTTAAGTAAAAATATTGATTATGTAAGATATTTAAAAATTAAAGCAAATTTTATGGGATTTGCATATGATTTAAGGGATCAACAATTAATTGAAGATACAATTGTTGAGATTGACAATTTTAAAAAGACTTTTCCAAGGTCACCATATATGCCATTAGTAAATACAATGAGTGGAAGACTATTTATGGCAAAGGCATCTTTAGATAAAGATATTTCTGATTTATATAATAGATTAGGTAAAGAAAAAGCAGCAATCTATTATTTAAAAAAAGCTAAAGATTCTTGGGTTGAACCAAAAGAGATAGAAGAAGTAGATGTTCCATTCTACAGATATCCATTTGAAAGAAATATGTTTTTAGATAAAGTTTATTTTAAATAGAAAATTAGGAGTTAGAATATATGGAATTAGAAAATTATGATTCTTTCCCACAACAAATACCATTAATTATTGAGGATGATGTATTTTTATATCCTTTTATGATTGCACCTTTATTTTTAAGTAATGAAGAAAATATTAAAGCAGTAGAAGATGCAATTGAATTTAACAAACTTGTAATAGTTAGTGTTAGTAAACCAGGGTTTGAGGGAAAAAGAGAAGAGGGTAGCTTCTATGATGTAGGCGTTATTGGAAATATTATGAGAAAAGTTAGTTTGCCTGACGGTAAAATTAAAGTACTTTTCCAAGGTTTAGCAAAAGGAAAAATAGAAAGTTTTAATATTGAAAGTCCTATTTATGTTGAAGTTGATAAGTTACAAGATGAAGAGTATTCAAAAGAAAGTGTAGACTCAATAGTTGATGTATTAAGAGAACAAGTTAAGAAATTATCAAGAATCAACTCAAAGTTTCCAGCTGATTTAATAAAAACAATTGAAGAAAATGATGATGCAACTAGAATTGCAGATTTAATTTCATCAGTTTTAAGGGTAAAAAAAGAGGATGCTTATAATCTTTTTTCTGAAACAAATATTGAAAAAAGACTTCTTGAAGTAGTTGAAACAATTAAAAAAGAGATTGAAAGCTTTAAAATTCAAAAAGAGATTACTCAAAAAGTAAATTCAAAAATTGAAAAAACACACAAAGATTATTTCCTAAAAGAACAAATTAAAGCTATACAAAAAGAGCTCGGTGGGGATAACCAAAAAGAAAATGAGATTAAAGCTTACAAGAAAAAGCTTAAAAAACTTAAAAAACATATGCCAATTGATGGTTATAAAGAAACAAAAAAACAAATTGAAAAATTAAGTAGAATGCATCAGGATTCTCCTGATAGTGCCTTACTTCAAACATATATTGAAAATGTTTTAGATATACCATTTGGTGAATTTTCAGATGAAAAAATCACTGTAAAAAGTGTAGAAGATCAATTAAACAATGACCATTATTCATTAAAAGTACCAAAAGAAAGAATTTCTGAATACTTTGCTGTAAAAGAGATGTTAGAGCAAAGAAAGATTGAAAGCTTAAAATCAAAAGGGACAGTTTTATGTTTTGTGGGACCTCCTGGTGTAGGTAAAACTTCATTAGCAAATTCTATCTCTTTGGCATTAAAAAGACCACTTGTAAGAGTTGCTCTTGGTGGGATGGAAGATGTAAATGAATTAAGAGGTCATAGAAGAACTTATGTTGGAGCAATGCCAGGTAGAATAGTAAAGGGTTTAACCGATGCTAAAAAAATGAATCCTGTAATTGTTCTAGATGAGATTGATAAGTTAGGTGCTAATCATAGAGGTGACCCAACTGCTGTTATGCTTGAGGTTTTAGACCCAGAACAAAACCATGAATTTAGGGATTTATACTTAAATTTTGCGATTGATTTATCTCAATGTATTTTTGTATCAACTGCAAATGATGCTAGAAGAATCCCACCAGCTTTAAGGGATAGAATGGAGTTTATTGAGATTAGTTCATATACTCCAAATGAGAAGTACTATATTGCCAAAGATTATCTAATCCCTCAAGAGTTAGAGAAGCATGGTTTAAAAAGAAGTGAAATAACACTTTCAAAAACAACTATAGAAACAATTATCTCTAAATATACTAGAGAAGCTGGGGTTAGAAACTTAAGACGAGTATTTGCAAAACTATTTAGAAAAGCAGTAAAAAAACTTCTTAAAAATCCAGAATGTAAAAAAGTTTCAATAAATACAAAAAATCTAAAAGAGTATTTAGATAATCCTATTTTTGAAATAGATCCAGCTGAAAAGAAAAATCAAATTGGTGTTACCAATGGTTTAGCTTGGACTGCAGTTGGGGGAGATGTTCTTAAAACTGAAGCTGTTAAACTAAGAGGAAAAGGGATTTTAAATGTAACGGGAAATCTTGGAGATGTTATGAAAGAATCTTCAAGAATCTCATATTCTGTTGTTAAACTTCTAATTGATTCTAAGAAACTAAAAATCAAAGATTCAATTATTCCTAAAACAGCAAAAGAGGAAGAGGAGAAAACTAAAGTAGACCCAAGTGAGGTTTACAAAAGATATGATATCCACTTGCATATTCCAGAAGGTGCAACTCCAAAAGATGGACCAAGTGCAGGTATAACTATGGCTGTTACAATTGCTTCAATTTTAAGTGAAAGAGAAGTTAAGTCTGATGTTGCTATGACTGGAGAATTAACTTTAACGGGAAAAGTATTACCAATTGGTGGATTAAAAGAGAAATTAATTGCTGCTTATAAAGCAAAAATGAAACTTGCTTTAATCCCTAGAAAAAATTATCAAAGAGATTTAGAAGAAATCCCTGATGAGGTTAAAGAAGCTATGGAGATTAAAGCAGTAGATACAATTGAAGATGTATTTAAAGAGACTTTAATCTAAATAAAAATGAGACGTGGGGCAAGAGATAGTCAAGTTATCAATAACTTTTTTTCTTTTGCTACCATAGTTATAATATCTGTTGTTTTAATTTTATATAAAACTTTTATACTCAAAGATGAATCTCCAAAGATAGAAAAACTTCAATGTCAAAAAGAATCATACACGACAGTTTTTGCCAATAATTTAGAAATATTAGAAAAATCATTCAATGGTATGGCTAAAGGTTATTACAAACTTGATGGCGGTATGATTGAATCTTCTTTAGAAAGTTCAAATTTAAAGAAAAATATCTCATTGGATGAGATTGATGGTTTTTATATTGAATCAATTGGTAATGAACCTAAAAAGAATATAAAAAGTTTTTTGAAAATAAACTATGAAATAGTTGAATTTGATAAAAAAGAGAGCGAAAAATTAGATTATGGAGTTCTGATGACCTCATTTAGAATAAATTCAAATGAAGTTTTTAGGGTAAATACGAATATAAAATTTATGTACAGTAATGGTATTAAAAAAAGAGTAGATTGTACAATGAAGGTTTTTAAAAATTATGTTGAATATTCAAGAAGAAAATAAATGGACACTTACTAATATAATCATTGGTATAACGATTGCTTTATATTTAGTTCAAACTAATGTTTTTACTTATGGTCCTCTTTTAATGGGATTAAATATCTATTTTACTGAAGCTGGTTTTCTTTGGCAACCTTTATCTTCGATGTTCGCCCATGGAGGCTTAGGACACTTAGCTATGAATATGTTTGTTTTATACCAATTTGGTAACTTAATAGAAAAATATAGAGGAAAAAAAGAGTTAGCAATAATATATTTTGTTGGAGGAATACTAACCTCTTTATTAAGCTACTTATATATTTATTATCTTGACCATCAAGTTAATCTTGTGGGAGCTTCTGGAGCTATTTGTGTATTACTAGGATATATTGCTTATTTTGATAAGTATCAAAGAAAAGGGATAATAACTTGGATATTAATTATCTCAGTAGCCCCTCTAATAATTGGTCTTCCTATTGCTTGGTATGCACACTTTATTGGATTAGGCTTAGGTTTTGTATTTGGAATTATTAGAAAAAAAACTTTAATTAATAGGTAACATAAAAAACGAAACAACATACATAACCGCTAAAACAAAAAATATTCCTATAAAGATATCTTTGATTTTAACTGTGGGGTTTAATATCCCACAATACGGGCATCTTCTTATTTTAGGTTGAATATCTCTTTTACAGTTTCTACAAGGCTCTAAATCTATTTTTTATCCTTTAAAATATTTGTTTAAAGTTTCATATAAGTTATCAGCTTGAATAGGTTTCTAATCCATCCATAACTGGCATATTAATATCAAGTAAAACTATATCATAAAAATTGTTTTTATATGATTCAACAGTAAGTTAACCATCTACAATTATTGCAAGTTTATTGAAGCTTAAAAATGCACTAGAAATAATTAAAAATAATAAAATTATAATTTTTTTAGTTTTCCTAGTATTTCAGCTTTTTAGAGAATTTAAAAATATTATTTATTATATATTAAGGCAAATAAATAATATATATACTATTAAGTTCAATGATTATAGAATATTGTATTTTAACTAAGGTAAAAGCTAAATGAATTTTTCAAATATGCAAATAGTATCAGTTGATGATAATAAAAATAATCTTTTTTTAATTGAATCAATATGTCAAGATATGGATTTAAATATAAAAAGTTTCTCCCAGCCTTTAGATGCACTTCTTTATTCACTTCAAAACAATGTAGATTTAATTATTACTGATTATATGATGCCAGAGCTTGATGGTTTAGAGTTTATTGAAGAGTTTAGAAAAAAGAAGAAAAATATACCTATTATTATGATTACAGCTGCTGGCTCAGATGAAAAAATTCACAAAAAAGCCTTTGAATTGGGTGTTAACGATTTTCTTAGTAAACCTATTAATGCAACATTATTTGAAGCAAGAGTAATAAATTTATTAACAAATCATCAAAATAGAATTTTAATAGAAGATAGGGCGAAACATTTAGAATCTGAAGTTTTAAAAGCAACTAAAGTATTGATAAAAAGAGAGCATGAGACATTAAGGATTTTGGGTAAAACAGCAGAGTATAAAGATCCTGAAACTGCATCCCATGTTGCAAGAGTAGCACACTATTCAAGAATGCTTGCAAGGGAATATGGTCTAAGTAAAGAGGAACAAGATATCATTTTTTATGCTGCACCATTTCATGATTTAGGGAAAGTTGGTATAGAAGATAAGATTTTATTAAAACCAGGAAAATTAGATTTTGATGAATTTGAGATTATGAAAACCCATGCCAAGATAGGTTATGAAATATTAAAAGATTCTCAAAGTGATTATTTAAAAGCAGGGGCTATTATTGCAATAACGCATCATGAAAAGTTCAATGGCAGTGGCTATCCAAATAAAATTAATGGTGAAGATATCCATATTTATGGAAGAATTGTTGCAGTAGTTGACGTTTTTGATGCCTTAACCTCCCATAGACCTTATAAAAAAGCTTGGAGTTTTGAGGAAGCATTAAATCTTTTAAGAGAGGAAAAAGGTAAACACTTTGATCCTAAAATAATAGAATTATTTGAAAAAAATATTGATGAAGTGAGTGAAATATATAATTCCTTTAAAGAAGAGTTATAATAAAGGTTTAATAATGAAAAATCTAAGTATCAAAGTAAAATTAATACTTCTTTTTATTTTTGTAAAAATTATTCCTTTATTGATTATTGCATATATCGCATATGTAGGCGTTTTAAAACTAGATAAATATATTCAAGATAGTACAAGATACTATTATAATAAAAACAAAGAAATTATTCTAAATACTGCAAATGAGTCTATTAAAGATAGTGTAAAGTTTTTAGATAAAAAATCACAACATGCCTTAGAAAGACTAACTTTTGAAACAGCAAATAAGATTGCCCAATTTCTATATGAAAGGGATGATGATATTCTTTTCCTTTCAAAAGTACAGTTAAATGATGAAATAATAAAAACTTTTTTTGAGAGTAAACAAAAAGAGATTTTAGTCCATGAAGATTTTATCTTTAATGATAATACAAATAAATGGGAATCAACTAAAAAGCCTAGCAAAGATATTAGAAATTCAGTTAATGCAGATTTAAAAGATAATGAAAAAGAGTTTAATTTTATTGATCCTTTGAAATTTACAAAAAAAATGATTCCTTTATATAAAGAGATAAACTATTTTGATTTAGATGGAATGGAGATTTACAAAACTTCATTGATAAATCAAGATCTTTTAGATGTTTCAAAAAAAGAAAATACGTATGTTAATTCTGAAAACTATTTTAATGAGATTTCAAATCTAAAAAAAGGTGAAATCTATGTTTCTGAAGTAATTGGTGAATATGTAAAATCAAATATAATTGGAACATACACAAAGAAAAAAGCCTCTAAAGCCAATATTGATTTTGAGCCAGAAAAAAGTGCCTATGCAGGAAAGGAAAACCCTGTTGGAAAGAGCTTTGAAGGTATTATTAGATTTGTAACTCCTGTATTTAAAAACAATATAAAAACAGGTTTTTTATCTTTAGCTTTAGACCATGAACACCTAATGCAATTTACAGACACTTTAAATCCTACCCAAGATGACCCAGTACAAAATATCTCTGATGCAAGTGTTGGAAATTATGCTTTTATGTGGGATTATCTAGGGAGAAATATTTCCCATCCTAGGGATTATTTCATCTCAGGATTTAATAAAGAATCAGGTCAACGAGAGATTCCATGGTTAAGTAGTGATTTGGCATCTAAGTTTAAATCTTCACAAAAACCTATTAATGAGTTTTTAAAAGATTATCCAACTTTTGAAGAACAATCACTTAGTAAAAAACCAAATTTATCACAAATAAAAAAAGGAACTTTAGGATTAGATTGTAGATACTTAAATTTTGCACCACAATGTCAAGGATGGATGCAATTAACAAAAAATGGAGGATATGGTTCTTTTATTATATATTGGAGTAAGGTTTGGAAACTTACAACAGCTGCTGCAATCCCATATTATACGGGCAGATATAAAGATTCTAAAAGAGGTTTTGGATTTGTTACAATTGGAGCAAATGTAGATGAATTCCATTCTGCTGCAAATGAAACAAAAAAAAGTGTAAATAAGATTTTAGATGAACAAACTGAACATATGGAAGAGATTATTAATGAGAATAAGACTGAAGTAAAAGCGTATATTAAATCATTAATTAACGAACTTACAATTATAACTTTATTGATGGTTCTTATTGTAATAGCAATAGCAATTGCAGTTTCAAACTATATAAGTGGGAAAATAAAAAAACTTTTAGTTGGTACACAAAAATTTATTAGTGAAAAGTTTGATTATAGAATTAAAGTTGATACAAATGATGAGATTGGTAATTTAGAACAATCATTTAATAAAATGGCTGATCAGATAGAAAACTTAATAAATGAACAAAAAATATTAAACGAAAATCTTGAAGAAAAAGTTGAAGAGAAAACAAGAGAATTAGTTGATATAAATGAGAATTTAGAAAATAAAATCACACAAAGAACAGAATATCTAAAACAAACACTAAAAAGGGCACAAAAAGCAGATGAAGCTAAATCTACATTTTTAGCTAATATGTCCCATGAGATAAGAACTCCACTTAATGCAATTATTGGTTTTTCTGAATTATTAAGCCAAAGAGAGGAATTAGAAACTCAAGTAAGAAAACAAGCTGATGTAATTCATTCAAGTGCAAATTCGCTATTAACAATAATAAATGATATTTTAGATATTTCAAAAATAGAAAGTGGTAATTTTGATATTACAATTGAAGAATCTGATATATATTTTATTAGTGAACATGTAGTTGAGCTTTTTTCAAAAAGAGCTATTGAGAACAATATAAGATTAGTATTAAATCTTGATCATAAAATCCCACCTTGTCTTATGACCGATGGAGTAAGAATTAGGCAGGTCTTATCAAATCTTTTAAGTAATGCAATTAAATTTACTCAAAGTCATGGAACAGTCGAATTAAATATTTTTGTTGTTAAAACAAAAGATAGTGAAATAATAATTAGATTTGAGGTTATAGACAATGGTATTGGAATTCCAGATGATAAATTAAAAAATATTTTCCAACCTTTTGTTCAAGTTGATCATAAAACAAATAGACAATATGAGGGTACAGGTTTAGGTCTTAGTATTTGTAGTCATATTATAAATGCTTTTGGGGCACAGTTAAATGTACAAAGTGAAATTGGAAAGGGAACTAAATTTTGGTTTGAAATGGATTTTACGATATGTCCTAATACAATTTTTGATGATAAAAATTATCTAAGTAGTTTAAAATATACAATTGAAAAAGATAATAGTGACCTTTATCATTACTCAAAAAAATATCTTGATATCTTTGGAAAATCAACTTCAAATTTAAGTAGTGAGAATATTATCGTTTATCCATATGAAGACAAACTAGAATTAGATTCAATAAGAAAGAAATATCCAAATAATCCAATTTTGATTCTTTTGGAATATGAAAAAGACTCAAGACAATTTGGTCTAAGAAGTGACGAATTTTATGTTGCATTACCTTTTTATCCTTCAAAGATAAATGATGGATTAATGGAACTTCTTAGAAAAAAGAATAAAAATATTCCAACTGGGTACAATGAAAAAAAAGATAGTTATGACGGAAAAGTTTTAGTCGCTGAAGATAACTTTGCAAATCAAGAGTTGATTTCATATATCTTGAAATCTTTAGATATTGATTTTGCAATTAAAGAAAATGGAATTGAAACTTTAGAAGAGTATAAGAAAAACTCTAATTATGATTTGATTTTTATGGATATTAATATGCCAATTATGGATGGAGTCAAAGCCTTTAAAGAAATTAGAAGTTATGAAAAAGAAAAAGATTTGGAACAAACTCCAGTTATTGCTCTAACGGCAAATGCAATTAAAGGAGATAAGGAAAAATTTTTAGATTTAGGTATGAATGATTATTTAAGTAAACCTATTAATTCAAATGAATTAACAAGGGTATTTAAAAAGTTTTTAGGAAATAAACCATTAAAGATTTTAGAAGACAAAAAAGTAGAAAACTTTGGAATAGACTTAGAAAAAGTAATTGATAAATTAGGTGTAAATGAAAAAATAGCAAAAATGGTTGTTGAGAAATTTTCAAAAGATATTATCAAGGATATAAATGAACTAGAAAGATTTATTAAAGAAAATGACAAAGATAATATAATATTAAAGACCCATTATATTAAAAATTCATGTTTAAATGTTGTATTAGTTGATGTTTGCAATATTTTACAAGATATAGAACTTGGAAATATAGAAGATGATTTACTAGAGGAGAAATTTGAAGAAGTAAAAAAATTATTAGGAATTTAAAAGGAGATAAAATGAGGGGAGTCATTTTTACAGAGCTTATTGAGTTTGTTGAAGAGGCGTTAGGTTTTGAGGTTGCTGAAAAGATGATAGAAAAGGCACACTTAGGAAATGAAGGTGTTTTTTCTCAAGGGGGAAATTATCCTTTTAAGGATATGCAGAAGATGTTAATGGCTCTTTCTGAAATTACAGGGAAAAAGCCAAATGAACTATTATATCTTTTTGGTGAGCATCTATTTAGTATCTTAGTAAGGATCTACGGGCACAATATAAAAAATATTGGCAATTCTTTAGATTTTATTGATTCAGTGGAAAATTTTGTTCATGTTGAGGTGAAAAAACTTTATCCCGATGCAGAATTGCCATCTTTTGCAAGTATTGAAAAAAATAATAGTTTATTGATTATGATTTATAAATCAGAAAAGCGTCTTGAAGCTTTTGCACATGGATTGATTGTTGCTTGTGGGAAATATTTTGATGATAAATTAGATGTAAATTATGAAGTTATAAATCAAAATCCATATGAAGTAAAATTTATAATAAAGAAAAACTAATATGAATGAGAATTATAATCCTTAAAACCATAAAAAATTTCATATTGTAATTTTATTGCAAATTGAAATTTATTATGATAAGATTGCACTATGTTTATTCATATTGATATCGATTCTTTTTTTGTGTCAGCCCATAGAATCAAAGATAAAAATCTAAGAGGTATTCCCGTTGCAGTTGGAGGAAGAAGTAACTTAAATATCTTTTCAGATAAAAAAGAGATTCGAAAAATAAGTGAAAATAGTGGTGCCTTTGTAAGCACCATATTAACAAATGAAGGTGAAAAAACCTTTAATGACTATTTTGTAGATAAAGATGGAAGAATAAGAGGTATTATAACAACTTGCTCTTATGAAGCGAGAGGATATGGTGTTAAAACTGCCATGAGTGTAAATGAAGCTTTAAGATTATGTCCACATCTAAAAATGGTTCCTCCAAATTATCCTTTGTACCATGAACTTTCCCATAAGATGTTACTTATATTAAAAGAAGAGATTCCTTTAGTTGAACAGTTTTCTATTGATGAGTTTTTTTGTGATTTAAGGGGATACATAAGTAAAGATGAAATTGTAGATTTTGCTACGAAAATAAAAAAAAGAATCAAAAATGATTTAGGTTTACCTGTATCAATAGGGATAGCCCATTCTAAATATCTTTCAAAACTTTTGACTGAATTTGCAAAACCTGATGGAGTAAAATATGTTTCTAAAGAGCATATGAAAAGTTTTATAAAAGATATCCCAATTGGAGAATTCCCTGGGATTGGGAAGGGATACCAAAAAAGACTCAATGGATATGGGATAAAAACTTTAGGGGATATAGAAAGAAGAAAAGCCTTGTTTTTTTCTTGGAAAAAACCTGGAATTGAGCTTTATAATAGAATTGTTGGTGAAAATGATACAAATATTGTTGAACACAGAGATAAAAAATCCATTGGAATTGGAAGAACTTTTGATTGTATTTATGATAGGGAAGAGTTAAAAAGAAGAGTTATGATTTTAAGTCGTTATCTTTGTTTTTTAGTTAAAAAAGCTGATGTAAATCCACAAACATATCATATAAAAATAAAGTATGATTCAAATATAAAATCAAAAGATTATATAAATGTTAATAGAATTTTTAATGAAACTGATTTTAAAAAAGCTATGGTTGAACTTTTTAAAAAAAATGATATACACATGAGTCATGGGGTTATCCAATTAAATCTCACAGTCTCAAATTTTGCTGATCAAAATAGTTTTGTTTCTGATATCTTTGAATATGAATCAGATATAAAAAAAAGAAAGCTAACACAAAGTTTACAAACTTTAAGGGAAAAGTATGGAGTTGATATTATAAAGAACTTTAGTGAACTTCAAAGTAAAGATAAAAATAACCATTAATCTAAAGATGATATAATATTCCAAATTTTAATTTTGGAATAAAAATGGGTTTAAAAAATAGAATTAAACAAAATACAACTAAGTTATTTGACTATCCTTCTTTAAAAGGAAAAGAGTTAAAAGCTGCAGTTAAAAATAAGATAAGAAAAAAAGCTATATTAAGAACTAAAGCAAGACTTGCAGAACACCACAAAACTTTTGATGATTATACAGATGAAGAACTTGAAATAATAATTGTCGATGAAGAGAATAAAATAAAAGATGATTTAAAAACTAAAAGTTTAATTGGTGCTTTGGCTATTTTGGGTTTAGATTTTTTTATATAAGAATACAATATGTTTAAACAGATAAAATCAGCACTATTTTGGTACTACTTATATAAATTTAGAAGAAAAGTTATATTTATTGCATTTTTCTGGATAATTGCAATTTCTGCAAATGCAATATACTCTGATGTTGTAGAGTACTTAACTTTAAAAGAGAAATTAGAGTTTTTAGAGATAGCATTAATCTCAAAGTGGATAATAATAATTTTTAGTCTTTTAGCTTCCGTCTATCTAATAGTTTCGATTTTTAGTATCTTTAAACCTAAAGAAGAGAAGTTGAAAAGACAAGATAATCAGAAAAATAATGATATACTTTCACCCAAAGAAAGTAAAAAATCTAAATTTTCTAAAAGAGAAGAAGAGTTTTTAAAAAAAGATTTAAAAAGTAAAGCTGATTTACTTGTTGAAAGATAATTAATGCCAAACGATTTTGAAAATTTAAATACAATTATAAAAGAGCAAAAAAGTGTAATTGATAATCTAAGTAGACACTATAATACTTTATTTGAAGATTCAAAACTTGGTATTGCTTATCTTGATAAAAAAGGTGGCTTTGTAGATGTAAATGAAAGATTTTGCAAAATTTTTAAGTATAAAAAAAATGAATTATTAGACTTAAGTTTTCAAGAAGTAACTCACAAAGATGATAGATTTTATCATAGTGAAACAATCGATTCCTTATCAATTACTAATTTCGAAAAAAAATGTGTAAGAAAAGATTCTAAACACATATGGATAGAAATTTTTATAAACCATATTAGTGATAAAAATGGAGAATATTTATACTCCCTTGTCTTTATAAATGATATATCTAAAAGAAAAAAAATACAAGATACAATTTTAGAACAAACAAAAACGATGCAATTGTATTTAGATATTGTTGATGTTATTATAATTGCCTTTGATATAAATGGTCATGTAACTTTAATAAATAGAAAAGCTTGTGAAATATTAGGTTTTGAAGAGTATGAAATTATTGGTAGAAATTGGTTTAAAAATTTCATACAAGAAGAGAAAAGTGTAGAGAATTTTGAGTATTTTAAAAAACTTTGTAATAACCCTAGAGGTTTTGATGATAAGTTTATAAATAGAATTAAATGTAAAACAGAAGAAAGAACAATATCTTGGCGAAATAAAATATTAGAAGATAGTGACAAAAATGTTATAGGGATTCTATCTTCAGGGGAAGATATTACTGATATTTTAAAATTAGAAGAAGAGAACAAAAGAACAGAAGAGGCTTTATATAACCAATCAAAGTTAGCTTCAATGGGTGAAATGATAAGAAATATTGCCCACCAATGGAGACAACCTTTAAGTACAATCTCAACAGCTGCATCGGGTTTAAAAATTCAAAAAGAACTAAATGTTTTAAAAGATGAAGACTTAACTAACTCATTAGGTGTGATTATTGATACAACAAAATATCTTTCACAAACAATTGATGATTTTCAGAACTTTTTCAAAATAGATAAAGATAGTTCTATTTTTGATTTATATGAGTTTACAAGTAGAATTAATAATCTAATCACAAGTAGTTATAAATCAAATAATATAGAACTAAAAATTGAAGTTAAAACTAAAAGAAAATTTACAGGCCCTTATAATGAAATTTTACAGACAACATTAAATATTTTAAATAATGCAAAGGATGCTTTTAGTAATAAGACTTTTGATGAAAAAATTGTAGAATTAATAGTTGATATAACAAAAGAAAATAATCTAGAAGTTCAAATAAAAGATAATGCTGGAGGAATTCCTGATGACATTATAAATAGAATATTTGAACCATATTTTACAACAAAACATGAATCCCTTGGAACTGGAATTGGTCTTTATATGGTAAAAGATATTGTAGAAAATAGATTAAATGGAAAAATAAAGTTTAAAAATGACTTTTTAGTGTTTAATAATATAACAAGAAAAGGAGCTTTTTTTAAACTTACTATCCCAAGTACTTTAATTAATGATTAAATCATTACTTTTTTAAATGTAATGTTTGTGTTGGATATGCAAAGTCACAATTATTTTTTTCAAATAATTGATGAATTTTTACAATTACATCCTCTTTTACTTCTAACCAATTTTCCCAGCTTGGACTTCTTGTAAAACAATAAACCATAATATTTATAGAACTAGCACCATACTCATCAACATAGACCATAAGATTTCTTTTTACACCATTCAAGTCATCTCTAGAGATTCCCTCAAATCTTTTACTTTTTCTTACAACACGCTCTTTTTCTGTAGCAATTCCAGGGTGGTTTGTAAGCATTTCATAAATATCATGTTTTAAATTTACTATATCTTCCATGTTGTTTTCATAGGTAGCACCTAGAGTCATTTTTATTCTTCTACCAATTTTTCTTTTAGTATAGTTTTTAATATGAGCATTTGCAATTTCTGAATTTGGAACTGTAATCATTGCATTATCAAAGGTTCTTATTCTTGTTGTTCTCATTCTAATATCAACAACTGTACCTTCTATATCATTTACAACTATCCAATCCCCTTGAGAAAAAGAGTTATCAATCATAATACTTAAGGAACCAAAGAAATTAGCTAAAGTATCTTTAGATGCTAAAGCAATAGCAATACCCCCAACCCCAAGAGAGGCTGCAATAGCTTTTATATCAATTCCCAACTGAGTAAATAAAAATAAAATTACAAGTAAAATCAAGATGATTTTTATAATTCTCATTATAAAAACAATCATTTCACGTCTTACATTAGGGTGCGTTTCAACTAAATGTTGAGCATAATTACTAATACTATTTGTAAGAAGTGAATAAACTGCCCAAGTTGCAATACCTAAATAAAAAGTGTTTATCCATGGGATAATTTTGTTTAAAAGTTCAGGGTCTTTTATAAGAATATATATTGAAATATGAATAGATAAAGTATATAAAGCTATAAGTAAAGGTTTTTCAATAGATTCTTCTAAGTATGTTTCTAATCCAAGACTTTCATCCTCGTCTGTATCTTCATCATCCTCATTATCATCTTTTTTATTTTTTCTACTTTTAACAATTATATAATTTATAATAGTAATTAAAATATGAATAATTTTTGCAATAAATAATTTAAATATTAACAATATCGCTAATACTATGACAATATCCCCAATTGAAATCTTTAAATAATAAGAACTAAAATCTGTAATTGTAGATATTACAGGGTATGAGTCTATTATAGAACTTAAATATTGAAGGTTGAATTTATCCACAAAAAAGTTTGAAACTCTAATTGATGATAAGTTTTCTTTCAAATAGTTAAGTGTAAAAAGTTGTTGTGAACTTTGTTCAAGTAGGTCAAAATAGTTTTTAACTAATTCATTTGAGATATAGTTATTATTGTTTTTTTCATTTTCATAATATGTTTTAAATTTATCAGCTGAATTTTGATTAAGAAGTTCAATATTGTTGTTTAAGACATTTACAAAGTATTGTTTTTCTTTAAAAAGTTTTTTTGCATTTGTTAATTCTTTTAAAGTATTGTAAAAAAATCTCTCCTCTTTTATTTTTAAAACAGCAATCATGTCTCTTATCATGGCAAGTTCATTGTTTGCACTTTGGTTTGCATTAATTTTTGTCTCTAAGTAGTTTATTTGTGATGAATAATTTATTTCATTGAAATTTGAACTTAAATAAAATTCATCATTTATATTTTTTAAAACATTTTTAGCAAATTCTATTTGCTCACTTAGTTTTTCTTCTCCACTATCTAATGGCTCTGAAATATTTTTAATGTTTTCAATATTACTATTTTCAGTTGTTTGGGCAGTATTAGTATTTTCCTGAGAAAATATAAATAAAGGTAATAAAAGAAGTAAAAATAGTATTTTTCTAGTTTTCATAATCTCTCCAATTTAAAAATCACATTATATAAAAAATGAACTTATTTGTAGTTTTATGATAATAGTTATCAAAATTAGCAAACTTTAAGGTAAGTTTCTTTAATATACTGATATTCATTATCATTAAGGAGTATTTATGTCAGTTTTAATAATTGGTGGGGATAAAATTAATACTATCAAAAATATATTAGATAGTTTAGGAAGTTTTTCTGTTACCCATTGGGATACAAGAAAGAAATCAAGTGCGTGTAAAAAAGAGATTCCTCAAGATTCCGATTTTGTGTTGATGATCACAGATTTTATCAATCACAATGCTATGTATAAATATAAAAATGAGGCTAAAAAGAAAAATATCCCATTAATTTGTACTAAAAGAAGTGCAAGTTCAGTTCACTGTGAAGTTTGTAAATTTTTAAAAATGAACAAATGTGAAGGATAAATTATGAGCGAAATAATAGTTGATGAAATCAATAAATTCAAAAATTATAGATATGAGCCAAGTACAAAAAGAGTTGTTAATCTAAAAGGTTGTGAAAATGCTGATTTGGAAGAGTTTTTAGCAATAGCACATATTTTAGATAACAATTATATAAAATATAAATTTACTACAAATATAGATATTAGAATTCTTGATAGAAGAAGATAAAAGGAAATAAAATGAAATATTTTGGTTTTTCAAGTGAAAATGAATACTTACCATCTTTTGATAAGTTTCAAAGTGAGATAAGTAAAAGACTTATGTTTTTAAAGTTTTTTAATCAAGAGGTTGATGAAAATTATAAATTTTCAAAGGATGAAATAAAAGAGTGTAAGAGAAATACACTTTTTGAAGTTTTTCTTAAAAAGATTATAAAAAATCTAAAATATGGTGCTTATTCGTTTTCACCAATAAAAAAAATAGATGTTGAAAAAACAAAAAAGATTAATACTTTTATAAAAGGTTTAAATCAAGAACTAAAATTTGAGTTTAAAAAATTTGACATAAAAAACTCATTGGAATTTACAGATATAAACAAAGCGTATTTCTTGATTAACATTTTAGAAAATAAAGATTTTTCATTGTTTTTAGAAGGTGAAAAAATCTTTAAAAACTTTGTAAGCAATAAAATTTTAAAAGGTGGAGAAAATAGGGAAGTTCATATCAATGATGATTCTATTGATATAAAATCTGAACTTCACAGTTTTAGTACTAAAATCTTTACATTTTGGGAATTTATTGATGCTAAGAATTTAAATATAGATTCACATATAAAAAAAGCAGTTGAGTGTATTAAAACTACAGAGTTTAAGCAAGTTTATTTGGTATATCCTAAAAATGAAAACTTCAATAAACATATACAAGTAAAAACTAATGATGTAACTTGTGGTGAGTATGAGATTAAGTTAATTCCCTATTCATTACGTTCAACTTTAAGATAAATTTAAAATAAACAAAAGGATCAATATATTATGAAAGCAATTTTCTTTGCAACAAGTACTGGAAATACTGAAGAAGTAGCAAACAAAATACATGAGAAGTTAGATGGATTTGAAATTGTAGATATTTCAAAAGATGGTATAGATAAATTAAATGATTGTGAACTAGCAATTATAGGAACTCCAACATGGGGAGATGGTGAGCTTCAAGATGATTGGGAAGATTGTTTTGCCGAATTCAAAGAAATAGACTTTAGTGGAAAAACAGTTGCCTTATTTGGTTTAGGGGATCAAGATTCTTATGGTGATGAGTTTGTAAATGCTTTAGGAACAATGTATGAAACACTAGCAGATAAAGGTGCAAATGTTATTGGATTTACTTCAACCAAAACTTATGATTTTGAAGAATCAACCGCGGTTGTTGGCGAAGAGTTTGTGGGACTTGTAATAGATGAAGATAATCAACCTGAACTTACAGATGAAAGAGTTGATTCATGGTGTAAAAATATCTCTTCATCTTTTTAATTAAAGCCCGTGCCAAAATATTATAATTCGTGTTTTCTTTATGTTTTGGCACACCTTTGAATTTTTTCGATTTTTCGCTAAGATATACGAATTTTAATTTTAGGAAAATAATGGGAAATATTAAATTTCTTTTTTTAGCACTTGTATCTTTAACTTTTATCTCTTGTACAAAACAAGTACCAAGTGATAACTTAACAAAAAAAATAGACCAAGCAAAACAAAAAAACAATCAAACAGTAGAAAAAAAACAAATAAAAATCAATGAATATAAATTATCAAAAAATGAGTTAGAACTTTTAGATATTTTAAAAGATGACAAATACGCTTCTTTATGTTCACAACAAGATAATTATATCTCAATTTTAAAAATGGAAAACTCAAAAGAAAAATCAAAAGCTTTAGAAAACTTGTTTTTAGAATATGTGAGTAATTTAGAAAACTCTTGTATTGATCAAATCTCATTTAATAGTGTATTAAAATCACAAAAATTCAAAAAAAGAAAACAACATTATGAAATATATAATAAGAAAATAAATAAAGAAGAGATTTTAAAAAAGTTTAATGATAATTCAATCTCTGTAGAAAAAATTTTATCAAATTATGCTCCTAAACATCCAGGTTTTTTTCAACTTGTAGAAAAACTTGATATTGATAAATTAAGTGCTAATAATTACAACAAACTAAGATTAAACATAGAAAGATTAAAGCTTTTAAAAGATTATGATGATGAGTATTTTATTAAGCTTAATATCCCTTCACACAACTTCACTCTTTATGAAAATGGTGAAATTGAAAGAACTTTTGGAACTGTTGTTGGTGAAAAAGAGAATCAAACTCCTATTCTATCAAGTGAACTTTCATATTTTATAATAAATCCTCAATGGAATATCCCCGATTCAATTGCAAAAAACACTATTATTCCAAGAGCTTTGAAAGATAAAAACTATTTAAGAAAGAAAAATATAGTTATTAGAAAAAAGATCTATGATATAGATGCTCCTAAAGTTAGTTTCAATAGTATTAATTGGAAAAAATATTTAAAGAAAAATGTAAAATATATACCTTATAAGTTTATTCAACTTCCTTCACGTGCTAATGGCATGGGAAAGGTTAAATATATGTTTAAAAATGATTATGCAGTTTATATGCATGATACAATTGGAACTTGGAGATTTAAAGATAATAGAGAAAAAATTAGATTTGCAAGTCATGGATGTGTAAGATTAGAACATCCAATTTCACTTATGAAACACCTAACAACTTATTATACACCCCAAAGTTATAAAAAGATTAGGAAAACATATTTAAAAGGGCAAATGGATGCTGTAAATCTTAGTAAAAAAATGCCTTTACATATTACATATTTAACTGCAAATGTTGATGAAAAGGGAAAGTTAAAATTTTATAAAGATGTTTATGAATATGACAAAATTCAAAAATTAAATTTTATTCCCCATAAAAATGCAATTGAGTTAGCAAGTTTAAAAAAAGAAGAAGACTTCACAAGTTTTTAAAAAACTTAAAATATTTTTAACTTAAATTTGACTACTCAGTCTTAATAACAAAAATTATCGTTTAGTATATAATACCCTATGAAAAAAATTATTTTAATTTTATTTACAATATTTATTTGTAGTGCAAATGCAAAAGAATCAACAATTCTTTTTTTAGGTGATTCATTAACTGAAGGACTTGGAGTTAATAAAAAAGAGGCATATCCATCAATTGTTGAAGATATGATTCAAACTAATCTTAAAAAAGATGTTGAAATTATAAATGGTGGTGTTAGTGGTTCAACTACTAGTGATGCACTTTCACGTTTAAATTGGTACTTAAGAAAAAAACCTGATGTGGTATTTATTGCCCTTGGGGCAAATGATGGACTTAGGGGATTAGATTTAAATCAAAGTCAAAAAAATCTTCAACAAATTATTGAAACTGCACAAAATGCAGGCTCAAAAGTATTACTTGCAGGTATGTTAATCCCTCCAAATTATGGAGAGGAGTATTCAGAACAATTTAAAAATATGTTTAAAACTGTTCACGAAAAGTATAAACTAAAATTTATGCCTTTTCTGCTTTTAGATGTTGCAGGAGTTCAAGAACTTAATCAAAGTGATGGGATTCATCCAAATACAAAAGGGCATAAAATTATTGCAAAAAATGTATTTGAATTTTTAAAAAAAGAAATTTGGGGAAAATTATGATGTTACAACTAAAATCATTAAAAAAAACATACCAACAAGGTGATGAGAAAATAGAGATTTATAATGATTTAAATTTTTCTTTAAAGAAAGGTGAACAAGTTGCCATCATGGGAAAATCAGGTTCTGGGAAATCAACTTTTCTATCACTAGTTTCTGGAATTATAAAAGCTGATAGTGGAGATATTATTTTAAATAAAACCTCTTACAATGATTTACAAGAGGGTGAATTAAATGATTTTAGGGCTTCAAATATTGGTTTTATTTTTCAAAATTTTCATTTGGTTTCATATTTAAATGCCTGTGAGAATGTAATGTTACCTGCAAAGGTATGTGGTATTTCAAAGCCAAAGGAAAAGGCAGTTGAATTATTAAAAGCTGTTGGCTTAGAACACAGATTAAATCATATACCTTCACAATTGAGTGGAGGAGAGAAGCAGCGTGTTGCAATTGCAAGGGCATTAATTCATAATCCAAAAATTATACTTGCCGATGAACCAAGTGGTAACTTAGACGAAGAAACAGGTATTGCTGTCATGGATAAGCTTTTTGAACTGATAAAACAAAATAATACCACATTGATTTTAGTAACTCACTCAAAGGATGTTGCTGCAAGATGTGAAAAAATTTATCAGTTAGCCCATGGAGCTTTAAACTTATGTTAATTTTAGAACTTGTATCTAAAGCCTTAAAAAGATCGAAATCTTTTTCTATCATTTTTATTTTAAACTTTTGTTTGGCTATTGCTTCTTTGTCATATTTACAATTTTTCAAACAAAGTGTTGATATTTCCCTAGATAGTAAGGCAAAGAGTTTATTGGGTGCAGATTTAACTGTTAATTCAAGATTTACAATCACAGATGAACAAATAGAAGATATAAAAACTAAACTTCCAGAGATAAAAAACTTTTCAAAAGGGATATCAACTGTTAGTATGGTAAGTTCTGGCAAAAGAGCTAGACTTATGGAACTTGTAAAAATAAATGAAGCTTTTCCTTATTATGGTGGGATAAAATTTGAAGATAAAACAACTTATCCCAAGGGTAATTTAATACCAAAATCAAATGAAGTATGGGTTTATAAAGAGGTTTTGGAACTACTTGGTTTAAAAAAAGGTGATAGCTTAAAAATAGGGAAAGAAAATTTTCTAATCAATAAGGTGATTTTAGAAGATAGTTTAAAAGCTGTTAGCTTTAGTGGTTTTATGCCAAAAATTTATATGAGTAAAGAGGCTTTAACAGCAACAGGCCTTTTACAGTTTGGCTCAACTGCAAGATATAAATTAAGTTATCAATTTAAAGAAAACTTTTCAAATGATAAATTAGAAGAGATAGAAAATAATTTAGAAAAAACTATTGATAAAAACTTACGAGCCCTTTCTCCCAATGATGGGAGGGATAGACTTCTTAGGGTTTTAAACTTTATTACAAACTTTTTATCTCTTGTTTCTTTGGTGTCTTTTTTCCTTGGATTAGTTGGACTAATTTATTTATATTCTGGTTTTTTAAAAAAACATCAAGAAGATATAAATATATTAAATGATTTAGGTTTAAAAAAGTCAACAATCTCTTTAACCTATCTTAGCCATTTATTTGTTTTGATTTTAATCTCTAGTGTTATTGTTTTTTCTTTAATACTTTTAAGTGCAAACTTTTTAGCTCCAATTGTACAAAAACTAATAGGTTTTGAGTTTGATTTCACTTTTGATTTTTCATTCTTTCTAAAATCTGCACTTTTACTTATATTGGTAAGTTTAAGTGTTGGTATACCATTAGTTAGACCACTTTTACAAAGAAAAAGCACAAAATTTTTAAAGATGATTTTTTGGTTTACTCCTTTTATTGTATTGTTATTAATAATATCTCATTTTGTAACACCAAGTAAAAATATAGGTTTATTTTTTGCATCAGCAGTATTAATTTTGATTTTTCTATTTTTTGTAATTGGTTCTTTTATCCTAAGAAAATTTGATTTTTCAGGACATTTAGAAAATCTTTCATTAAGTCTTGCTATGAAAAATATTACAAGGGAAAATAAAACTTCTTTGACTTTATTTACTGCGATTTTATTGTGTACTATTTTCTTTTCTTTAATCCCTCAAGTTGGTTCTTCCCTTTCATCTGCTTTAACACAAAGTGCAAATGAAAGACCAAGATTTTTTGTAATTGATGCAAAAGAACAGCAATTGAAAGATATTCAAAAAAGTTTAGATGGTTTTGGGGCAAAATTAGAAAATACTGCACCAATGATAAGAGCAAGAGTTCTTAAAATCAATGATAAAGATATAACTGAAAACTCACAAAAATCTAATGAAGCAAATAGATCAGCTGTTAATCTTTCTTATAGAAAACAATTAAAGATAAGTGAAACTATACTTGAGGGAAGGGGATTTAGTGGAGTATATGATTCAAGTGATTTTTCTAAACCAATTGAATTAAGTGTTGAACAAAGATATGCTTCAAGAAGTGGAATAAAACTTGGGGATACAATTGTATTTGATGTTTTAGGATTAGAACTTGAATCAAAGGTTGTAAATATAAGGTCTGTAAATTGGATTGAATTTACACCAAACTTCTTTTTTATAATGCAAGATGGAGCTATAAATGATGCTCCAAAAACTGTTTTAGCAACAATCTCTCAAGGTGATTATGATGCTTCTAAACTTTTATTAAAACTTACAGATACTTTTCCCTCTTTAACCATCTTAGATGTAAAAAGTTTGTTTGAAACCTTTGCTAGTTTAGTTAAAAATGTTACTAAAATAACTGATAATATGAGCTTCTATTCTATAATTATTGGACTTCTTATGAGTTTTATTATTATTCAGTATCAAATGAATCTACAAAAAAATAATATCTTAAGACTTAAGATGATTGGGGTTAAAAATAAAGTTATAAGAAATTCCTTTTTGATTGAATATGGACTCATCTCTTTTTCTGCAAGTTCTTTAGGAATCATCTTAGGAAGTATCGCTTCATATTTTATAAGTGATATTTTATTTGAATCTTATTGGGACTTTAGAGCTGATGTTTTAATTTTATATTTTCTTTTAATACCGATTCTAACTATAGTAATTGTTGGATTATTTACTTCAAAAATAATAAATCAAAAGGAAAATGTTTTATTTGGGGAATAACTAGATAAATAAAAGGAAAAATCCTTTTATTTATTCTCTTCTAAAAGATGTTCGTATCTTTTATCTGTTAGTAATTTCATAAAGGCAACTAAAGCATCTATTTTTCTATCATTTTGTTTCTTTGCTTTTAGTTCATCTAATGAAATAGTTTCTTTTACTTCTGGCTCACCCCAAGGTTTTGATGTTTCAGGATTGATAGTTCTATCAGAGTTATTATATTTATCATAAAACTCAACTACAGTTTTTAAATCTTTGAAAACACCATTGTGCATATAAGGAGCTGTAACAGCAACATTTCTAAGACTTGGAACTTTGTGTTTACCTTTATGTATCTCATCACTTACTTTTGGATTTGCCAATAAGCCTTTATCAATATCTTTTACACCATTTTTTGATCTTAACTTATAATTTATTGGTGTTCCAATATTATGAAATTCATAGTTTGTAAATGTCTCATCTCTTGAATCCTCTTTTTTTGATAAGTGGCAAGTTGCACAAGAGTTATTTGCTTGGGAGAAGAATAAAGATCTTCCTAAATCCTCTAAAGGAGTTAAATCGTATTCCCCTTTTAAATATCTATCATATTTAGAATCAAAGGGTGCAAATTGTTCAGTCATTTCAAATTTTTCAATTGAGTCAGTCATCGCAAAATATGTTTTATCAATATTATTAAAAATGTCTTCACCATAAATATCTTTAAATGTTTGAATATAATAAGGGTTTTCTTTTAGTCTTTGAACAAGCTCTTTTTTTGAACTCATTCCCATCTCAATTGGGTTTAGTGGTGGACCACCAGCTTGTCCTGCTAAGCTTGCTTCTCTTCCATCCCAAAACTGACCACCAATATATTTTTTCTTCTCTTTATCATAATGAAACTCAGGACTAAACATAGCATACATAGCACTTGGAGCTTGTCTATCTCCTAATGATTTTCCATCATCACCTAATGATGCCATTTTTGAGATACCATTATCTCTATTATCTGTAAAAGCAGTTTCAGGGTTATGACATGTTGAACAACTTTGTGTTCTATTTTTAGATAAGTTTTTATCGAAAAATAAAACTTGTCCTAAAGCCTCTTTTTGTTTAGTTTGTTTTAGCAAATCTTCTTTAGATAATTCTTGATTTGAACATCCTGCAAATAAAATTAATACTGTTGCTATAGTTGTAGCTGTTTTTAAATATTTCAAAATAAATTTCTCCTTCTTTAAAATATTTGAAAATGGAGTGATTATTAACTTAGTTAGAGTGTTATAATCTTCCATTTGTTCTTTTCTAAGACCAAACTTTAAAACTTTTACATTTTTAGAAAGTTCTAAAGTTCCAAAAATATTATCCCAAAGAGCCAAATATCCACCAAAGTTTTTATTAAAATGTTTCTTACTATGGTGTATTTGATGCTGTTTTGGAGATATAAATATTTTTTCTAAAAAACTAAAGTATGCTAGTGGAATATGAGAATGTCTTAAATTAGATCCAATAATTGAAAAAGTAAAAATAAAGGCATTTGCTCCTAAAATCTCAACTAGTCCAATTTTTGAACCAAAAAAGTATATAAATATTCCAGTTACAAAACCAATGGCAAAAGAGTATCTTAATCCAAAAAGAATATTTTCAATTGGATGAACCCTATAAAATGTTAATGGGTTTAAAACTTTTGCACTATGATGTACCTTATGAAACTCCCAAAGAATTGGGATTGTATGTAGAAATCTATGTAACCAATATCGTGTAAAATCACTTACAATAAATAAAGATATAGTATATAAAATCAATATATTCTCATATGAAATTGTTTGAATTTGATTAAAACCAAATTGGTAATAGATATTTTTACTAACAAAATATGCAATTGTTTTTGCACTAATTATAATTGGAATAATCATAACTGTTTTTATAAAATATGAAAGGATAAAGTAGTAATAGTCTAACTTGGCACTTTCATGAAGCCAAAGTTTTGAACTAAAATTTACCCTTGAGATTTTTTTATTAAAATAAATATATATAAAAGCTATAAATATTGAAGATAAAATATAAACCCAATATGTTCTTTTTGATGGGTTAATTATATATTCCAAAAACAGTAGATCTTCCAATTTATTTAGTCTCCATCAGCATCTAAAATTTTTGCATTAATTGAAAGCTCTTCAATCATCTCAACAAATAAGATTACATGTATATTTGTTACTTCTTCATATAGAGTATTTGCATTAGAAAAATCATCATTTTTGATTTTTTTTACTTCATTAATAGAATTGTTTATTGATTCTTTTAAGGCATTTAAAATCTCACCATCAGTAATTGTTAATAAATAGTCACCATAATCATAGATTTCATCATTATCAAAAATCTCTTTGTATGTTTGTAAAATAGATAATATTGCCCTTGCAGAATTTTTACTTGTAAAATATTCTGCTCTACTATTATCTGGTTTATCTTTATATTTTTTTGTTTTACCTATAACATCACCAACTCTCCACTCTTTTAGTTTATAAGAGTTAGATACAACTCTATTGATAATAATAGAATTTGCTTTTTCTATTTGTTCAAAAAGTTTTTCTTTATTCTCTTTATAGCTCTTTTGTACATCACTTAGATGCATTATGATTCTGTTAATTATTGCAATTGAGATTTCATTTACTCTTTTTTCTGAAATATCTTTTTTGTAAATGATATATTCAAGTGCATTTATAGATTTTTGTGAGTTTTTAAATAAAGCAATTCTAAGTTCATCACTACTTTTTATTGCACGGTCTAATTGTTTAGTTATATCTTCATTTCCATTATGAAAAATATCGATGTATCTTGGAGTATCAATATAATCTTCATCCAAATCACCTAAAATATAAAAACTTTCAACACTTTTCCATGAACTAATAAGTTTAGAAAACTCCTCTTTTATTTTTTGAGTATTTTTATTTTCTAGTTGTTTTTTTAGATTTATTGCATCATTTACAGCTATTTCAATATCTTTTAAAATAACTTTTTCATATAAAGTCTCAATAACTTCAATGTTTTTTTTATCTGTATTAGCAACTAAACTAATTGTAAAAACAGTAAGTAAAACAATACTTTTTAATAATTTCATTTTATACCTCTTTTAAGAATTCTAATAATTTTCTTCTATCTTCTTTTTTTAAATTCATATATGTTTCTTTGACCTTTTTAGCTTCACCACCATGCCATAAAATAGCTTCTTGAAAAGTTCTAGCTCTACCATCGTGAAGAAGTCTTGGTTTTTTATTATTTATCTTTTCATGAAGTGATAAGCCCCATAAAGGTGCAGTTCTCCACTCTTTACCATTAGCTTTGCCTTCTGTTTTTCCATCAGCTAAACCCTCTCCCATATCGTGTAATAAGATATCCGTAAAAGGTGCAAACTTTATTCCGTTTTTTGTTTCAAAACTATCTATATGACAATTTACACATCCGATTTTTTTGAAGATTTCGTAACCTTTATTACTCTTATTTAGTTTTTGGCTGTATGTTTTTCTTTTTTCCAAATAAAATGTAATTGATTCAAGCCTTTGATTAGTTAAATCAATTGCATCTCTAGCTTTAGGTGCTTTGTTACACTCTTCTTGAAACTTTGTACAGGTTTCATCTTGATAATAGCTTGTTGTTAAACCCATATCATTATTAGCTGCATCCGCTGTTTGATGTTTCAAGGTTGAAATATTAGCTTTCCAAGAAAATCTTCCAAGTTCTTGTTTTTTTGTAATTGGTGAGTAAACAAAATTTGCACGACCTGAAATTCCATCACCATCTTTATCATTTGGGTCTTCATTTTTTAATATATCTTCATCACTAATTTGAGATATTAATCCAATACCATTTAAACTTGGAGCTAATCTAAAGCTTAAAACTGTTTTTTTATCTAAAGGACCATATTGTAAATTTTTTAAAGCATAAATTGGTTTTAAAAGTGTATCAATTTCTCCATCTGGAAACATAACTTTAATCTTTTCAAATTTTATATCAGTTTTCGCTTCATACTTTACACCATGGATTCCGTTTATAGCTATTTGTGAACCATAAATAGGATCATATGAAGGTTTTGGAATTAAACTTCTAGCAAAACTTCCATTTTTATTATAAAGTGTACCTCTACCATTGCTTGGGTGACAAGAAGCACAGGTATTTGCATTATAAAGTGGTCCTAAACCATCTCTTGCTGTTGTGGCACTTGGAGCTTCAACCCACGGGATTCTAAAAAAACTTTTACCTAAGATAAATTTATCATATTGCTCATCATTTAATCCATCAATTGGTTTTAAAAGTATAGATTTACTTTTAGTTGATGTTATATCATTTGCACTACAATTAACCGAAAAAAGCCCTATAGCAAAAATTGCTACAAGGGCTTTTATCAAAGTAATTTTAAAACAGAAGATATTATAGTTTAGTTTCTTCTGGATCTGTAACATCATCTTCACTTAAAGAAATTCCATTAGCAAGTGCTACTGTAACCATTTCATCACCAAGTTTTCTCATCTCATTTTTCATTTTAACAATCACTTTTGCTTGTGGATTATCTGGTTGAATTTGATAATCAAAGTGTGCAGTTGTATTTGCAGTTTTATTTACACTTGCAATTTTTTTCTCAATAGACTTCATAAGTGTGATAATTCTATCTCTATCTTCACTAGATAGGGCATCTAATAAAGAAGGTCCAAATGATTTACCCATATATGTTCCAGTTAATACATTTCTAAATCCAAGATAGTTTGCTGTTATATCTCTATGTGTATTATCAGAAAAACAAGAGTGCTCATCTTCTTCTGATGGAGTTAAAACTGCAACTGCAATTCTTTCATTTGCTAGTTCAGATTTAATAAATACACCCATTCCAGCAATAATTTGTTTTAAGGCATCTTGTGTTGGTATATTTTTTGATTTATTTTCACCAGTTAATTTTCCTAAAAATGCGTTTTTATATAAACCATCATTTGCCCAAGCTTTATTGATAACTTCTAAATCAGCAACAATTTTACTTGCAGCGGCTTTTAGATAAGCTAATCTTCTTGGTGCATTTGAATCACTTGTAAAATCACTTAGTGGTCTTTGTCCAGCTGTTAAAGGCCCATTTGTAATACCATCTTTAACAAAATTAGAATAATCTTGATCTTGTCCCCATAAAATAAACTCAATTGCATGGTATCCTGTTGCAACATTTGCATCTCCACCATTTTCATTTAAAGCTGTGATTGCATTTACAGTGATATTTGAAACATCAACTGCACTTGCTTCTTCTCCACCTGGGTTAAAAGAACCAACTGTATCAATAATATTTCCTGATGTTTTCTTCCCATCTGCATCAATGGTATAATCAATCATGTTTTCATCAAGTGGCCAAGCATTTAATTGTCCTTCTAAAGAACCATAATTATCTGCTACCCATCCTTCTTCAGCATCAATTGGACCGTTTGAAAGTCTAAAGATCTCAGTTTGCCCATATGATTCCCTTGAGACTAACCATGCATTTTTTGCAGTTGCTAAAGTGCTATTTGTTGGATTAGCTATAAATTTAGCAATTGCAAGTTCTAAACTCTTTGCATCATTTAAAGCATCTGAGTAATTAGCTTGTGCAATTTTTGCGTAAGTAACTAATTCAGAGTTTTCTTTTTTGATTTCTGTTTTATTTGAAGCTTGTATCTCTTGGTTTGATGTAGTACAACCTACAAATACTAAAGCTGCAGCTAAACTTAAACTTGAAGCGATTAATTTCGTTTTAGACATATTTTTCCTTTTAATATTAAAATGATACTTATTATCAATTGAATTTTGAAATTGTAAGAGAAAAATCCTTAATTAATACTTAATATTAATAATGGTTATCATTAAAATTTCTTTTGAAATTGATTTTCATTTTCTAAAACTAAGGAATGCAATTTGCATTCCTTAAAAATAGTTTCTGAAAGAGATGTTATTATTAAAACAATAATTGTTATCATTAATAATTAATTAAGCTATAGGTAAGTAATATACCGATATTCATTATCAAAATAAGGATAAAACGTGAAAAATGTAAATACAATAGAAAATTCAGTTTTTTATAAAACTAATTTAAAAATTCAAAATAATTTATGGAAAGCATATACTATAACTCTAGCAGTAAGTTTTATGATAGTTGGAATCAAAGGTTTTTAATAGTTTAATCTTTACTCCAGATTCTTCTATTTAATTTTAGTTCCTCAACGCATCCTATTACAAGGCTTAATATCTCTATATATTCGAAGATAAGTGTCTCATCTAATAAAGATGTAAAAACTGTAGGTTCAAATAGATCTTTTTTATAATCAATTGCAATATGTAACTTATTTTTTGTAAATGATATATAAATATCATTTTTAGACTTTTTCTTGAAATTTAAAATCAACTCCATAAGGTTTTGAGTTAAAATATATCTTGCTTCAATTTGGTCATCGGAATAAACAACAAACTCTTTTTCAAACTCAACACTATCCATTTTTACAAGTTCGCCCCTTGAAGTATTTTTTGATTGAAACCAAGAGCCAAGTAAATCACCAAAACTATTTTGAGCAAAATCTGGAAGAACAATTGTAGTGCCATAAAAGTTTTTATTAAAATCAGCAGCTATAAAAAGTCCTTGAAATATAGTAGAGTATTTAGTTCTTCCCTTTGAGTCTTTATATTTTTTTTTGGCATGTATATCTGAAAATTGAATTTGAGTTTTATCAATTGTTCCAATTGTAAAATCATTTCCTGTAAACTTGTCAGGGTAAGAAAAAAGTTTTGAATCAGCAAAAATAGTCTTAGAAATATGAAGGTTTGAAGAATAATTTAAATTTGAATCAATCTGTTTTATTAAAGGCTTTATTATATATTCTTTAAATTCACTTCTGTAGTCTTTTTTCATATATTTATATAAAAAAATTCCAAGTGAAACTAAAACAGCTATTGTAATAAAAATCCCATCTACACTATTTTGGCTATTGTAAAAAAAGATAAAGTAGATAGAGATTGCATTCCAAAACATTATAAAGTAGATAAAAAGAAGTTTGTTTTTTAATTTTTTTCTTTTCTCTTCAAGTTTATTTACATCTTTTACTAAAGTACTTTTATAAAACTCTTTTAGCTCATCAACACTTTTATTTTTTTGCAAGATTTTACTTTTTTAAATCATTTATTACTAAAAAGTTCTTTAACTAGAATATTATCTTTTTGTGTATCTTCTATTTCAAACAGTTCTTTTTCTTTATAGTTCATGATTTTAGCCATAAAATTTGTTGGTATCATTTCAATTGCATTATTATAATCTGTAACAGCTTGATTGTATGCTCTTCTTGATGCTGAGATTTGTTCTTCTATCTCATTTAATGATTTTTGTAATTCAATTACATTTTGATTGGCTTTTAATTCTGGATATTCCTCAACTGTAACCATAAGTCCTGCTAAAGCTTTTGAAAACTTTTTATCAATACTCATTTTTTGTGAATTGTTAATATCGTTTTTCATACCTTGTGTTCTTAAAAAGGTCACTTCTTCAAGCAGTGATTTTTCATGATCCATATATCTTTTAACACTTGCTACAATGTTAGGAACTAAGTCATATCTTTTTTTTAATTGCACATCAACTGAGGCAAAGAGGTTTTCCACTTGGTTCTTCTTAGCAATAAGTGAGTTATACATTAAAATAAGTATAATTGTCAAAATAATTAATATAATAATTGTTGTGTTCATTCTACTCCTTTTCTAGGCTGTTAGTTTAACTAAAAATATAAAAAATTGAAATAAAAACTAAAAAAAGATAGAATGAAAATAATATTATTTTGGATGTGTTATGAAAGAAAGAACTCTAGTAAATGTTATAAAATACTCTCCTTCTATTTTTATACTCCTTTTAACAATTGTCATCTCAATTTTAGTTTATAAAGAACACAAATCAAATATAGAAGCTGAAAAAAACCTCATAATGACAACTCAAATAGAAGATGAAAAAAGTGATATTCAATTTTGGATAGATTCAATTACCCAATCTATGATTATGATAAAAAAGAATACTGAAAACGATTTAAAAAATAACTTGAGAAATCAAGTTCATAATGCATATGAAATTGCTTATAGAATATTTAATAAATACAAAAATGAAAAAACAAAAGAGGAGATTACTGATATTATAAAGACATCCCTTCGTTCAATTAGAAACAATGAGGGAAGGGGTTACTTTTTTATTTATGAAATGGATGGTACAAATATCTTAAATAGTGATTTCCCAGAGATTGAAGGAACTTCTTTATGGAACTATAAAGACTTAAAAGGAGTTTTTCTACTTCAAGAGATGAATAAAATCTTAAGTCAAAAAAGTGAAACCTTTTATGATTGGTATTGGCATAAATCAACTGATAAGAAAAAAGAATATAAAAAAGTTGGCTTATTTAAAAAATTTGAACCCTATAATTGGTTTATCGGAACAGGTGAATATGTTGATGATTTTGAAGAGAGTTTAAAAAAGAAAATTTTAAATTATATAAGTAAAATAAGATATAAAGATGATAGGTATATATTTATAACAGATGAGAATGCGAAAGTTTTATCCCATAAATATACTAATTTGATTGGTTTAGATATCACTAAATCTATAAAAGATTTCAAACAATATTACGAAAATAAAGAGATGTTTTCAAATGGAAAGTTTATTGAATATCCCTTTAAAGAAGATAATATAAACAAAAAAATCAGTTATGCAAGATGGATTAAAGAATGGAATTGGGTTATAGGAACAGGTTTTAACTTTGATAAAATTAATGACAAAATTATACAAAGACAAAATCACCTAGAAACTAAATATAATGAATATCTAAAAGAGACTATATTTTTAAGTTCAATCTTGATTTTTATTTTATTAGTTATTTCACATATTATTTCAAGATATGTAGAAAAAAGCTTTTATAAATATAAATCAAGTTTAGAAGAGAAACATAAAACTTTAATTAAAGCTCAAAAAACTGCAAGTATTGGGGACTGGAAATTTGATATTAAAACTCAAGAAGCATATTGGTCTGATGAAATTTTAAATATTTTAGGAATTGAAAAACTAAAAGAGAAAGCTGGGCCTACTTTTCTAAAGAAAATCATGCATCCTGATGATTGGAAAGGATTTGAATCTTCGCTAAAAAATACTATGAATAAAAAAACTGACCATGCTTGTATTTATAGAATAATTAGGCCTAAAGATAAGAATATTATTTGGATTGATTGTAGAGGACAATTAAGTGAAGATAATCAAAAAATTTATGGAACAATACAAGATATAACAAAAAGAAGACTACTTGAAGATGAAAAAGATCAAAAAGAGGCACTTCTTTTTCAACAAAGTAAATTAGCTTCAATGGGAGAGATGTTAGGAAATATTGCCCACCAATGGAGACAACCTTTATCTTTAATAACTACTACTGCAACTGGAGCACAAGTACAAAATAAATTAGGAATTTTAGACAGTAAAACAATTGATAAAAACTTACAAAATATCACTGAAACAGCTAAACATTTATCCCAAACAATTGAAGATTTTAGAACTTTTTTTAAGCCTAAAGATGATGAGTTCAATGAATTTAGTATAAAAGATATTATCTTTAGAACATTAAATTTAATCAATGTGCAATTCAAATCAAAAAATATTATAATCATTGAAGATATAGAAGATTTAAAGATTGTTTCTTTAGAAAATGAATTAGTGCAAGCTTTAATTAATATATTAAATAATGCTAGAGATGCATTAATTGATATAGACAATATTGATCAAAAACTTATTTTAATAAAAACATATGTAAAAAATGAAAAGTTAACAATAGAGATTCAAGACAATGCAGGAGGAATACCAAAAAACATATTAAATAGAGTATTTGAACCATATTTTACAACTAAACATCAAACCAATGGTACTGGTATTGGACTTTATATGACTCAACAGATTGTAGAAAAACTATTAAATGGTTCTATAAAAGTTAAAAATAAAGATTTTAACTTTAAAACTAAAAGTTATCATGGAGCAAATTTTAAAATCATTCTCCCCTTTTAAATAAATAATTTAATTTTATTATAATCTTATTACAATAGCATTATTATTAAAGGATTAAAATGATAAATGACAATTCTAAAATTAGATATTTTGTAAAATCATTACTCATTATTTCATTCATAAATATAATCATCACAGGCTTACTGTATCTATTTTTGGTAAATAAAGCTAAAGATGATATCTATAATGAATTTAATACAATTGCTAATTATGATTTTACACAAACTAAAAAATTTATAAATGATAAATTTACATACTACAAAAATATTTTAGATTCCTTGGAAAACTCACAAGCTTTTTCAAACTATCTTAATACAAATGATTCAAACAATTTAAAAGAGATTATGTATACAATCACAAAAGCTAGTTTACCTATTTTTCAATTAAGATTTTTAGATAAAAATGGAATGGAAAAAATTAGAATTGATAAAGATAAAAACAATAAGGTTTTTGAACAAAAGAATCTACAAGATAAAAGTGAAAGATACTATTTCAAAAAAACTATTTCACTAAAAGATGGGGAATACTATATATCAAATTTAGATTTAAATGTTGAACAAAAGAAAATCCAACACCCTTATAACCCAACTATTAGAATATCGAAAGCGATATATAAAAATAATCAACTTCACGGAATACTAATAATTAATTATAATGCATCAGAGATTATAAACACTCTTGTAGAAAATAAATTTTTTGATGTTTATTATATGGATAAAAATGGCAATTTCTTTTTGCATCCTAATAAGTCAAAAAATTATTCATCTCAACTAAACACAAAATATAAAGTGATAGATGAAATCCCTAATATCAATGAGTTAATAAAGAATAATCATGTTGACAAAAATAAAAGATATTATCTAAGTAAACTTGTTTTGACTGACGATGATTTTTATGTAATCTATTTTTTAAAAAACTCTATTTTTGAAGAAAAACTTGCTTTAGTAAAGCATGATACATTTTTAATTTTCTTTACTGTATTTATTATTACAATTCCAGTGATTCTTATTGGAATTTATGTTCAATCAATGAATGCAAGAATATTAGATACGATTATTGATAACACCCCTTATCCTGTATTTCTTGAAAATGACTCAGGAAAATTTGTAGTAGTTAATAATTCAATGGTGAAAATTCTTGGTGCAAAAAGTAAAAAAGAGATTGTTGGTAAGAGGATAGAAGATTTACTTGATAGCAAATATGCAAATACTTTTAGAAAAAATATTGATAAAGCCCTTGACATTGGAAGAAGTGAAGAGGAGATAGAATTTACTGATTCGAATTCAAAAAGATATTTTTTTGATACAAAGTTGATCAAAATATCACTATTGGGGAAATTGAATAAGGTTTATGTTCTTGGAATTGCTATTGACGTAACACAACTAAAATCTTTAAATCAACAATTAGAAAATTTAGTTGATATTGAAATCAAAAAAAGAATCTCTTTAGAAAAAGATTTAATACAAAAAGCAAAAATGGCAGAGATTGGAAATCTTTTAGCAAATTTAATTGATCAGTGGAAAAATCCTTTAAATATTATAAAAGTAATATCAAGTGGAGCAAGATTAAATATAGAAGCAAATAATATAAATATTGAAGAGATAGATAATCATTTTGAGCAGATTGATACTCAAGTAGAAATCATGGTACAAATCTCAAATGAATTTAAAAACTTTTTTAATCCAAATGAAAAAGCAAGTAAGTTTATCATTAAAAAAGTATTTGAAAGTGTTAGAAATATTTTATCAACAAGATTAAAACATAATGAAATTGAAATTATTTATGATATGGATGAAACCCTTTCTATTGAAGGTTATACAAATGACTTTGCCCAAGTTATATTATCTATATTAAATAACGCAATTGATGAATTTGAAAGGAATAAAGTAAATGATAAAAAAATATTTATAAATGCCTTTTTAAATGATTCTATTATAATTGAGATTATTGATAATGCAGGGAAAATAGATGAATCTTTATTGCCAAATAAACTTTTCGAAGAATATGAAACAACTAAAAAAGAAAAGAATTTAGGTCAAGGTTTACTTATATGTAGAAAAATTATTGAAGAAAGTTTTTCAGGAAAAATAACTGCATATAATATTAATAATAATGCTGTATTTAAAATAGAGCTACCTTTAGTTTAGAATTTAATCTTGAGCAAGTTAGTATTTTTTAATTAATTTAAGTTAATATATTAGATATATTATATTTAGGAATTTTAAATGAAAATAGTATTCTCTTTGCTTTTTTTATCAGTATTTAGTTTTGCACAGTTTATTGGGATAGATCCAACTGTACTACAAAAAAAAATCGATGAAAATGTAGTTGTTATTGATATAAGAACTCCACCTGAATGGGTACAAACAGGTGTTGTTCCTACAAGTAAAACTTTAATGTTCTTTGATCAAAATGGTAATTATGATGTTGAAAAATGGCTTCAAGAATTTACTTCACATGTAAAAAATAAAGACCAAGCCTTTGTATTAGTTTGTAGATCTGGTAACAGAACAGGCATGCTTGGAAACTTCTTAGCTAAAAAGTTAGGATATAAAAATGTATTTCATCTGCAAAATGGTATAAAATCATGGATAAAAGAAGAAAAACCAACTATTAAAAACTAATTATAAAACTACAAATTTTATTAAAATCATTAAGTTAGGAGAAGTATTGTTAAAAGACACAAGAATACAAGGTATGATAATAGCTACCTTAGGTGTTTTTATAATTAGTTTTGATGCATTGATAATCAGATTAGCAAACACAGATGCCAGTGTTGTAACCTTTTATAGAGGCTTATTTATGGGTATTAGTATGCTTCTTTTATGGCTTGTAAATAATAGAGGTAAAATAACATTTAAAATAAAAGTAAAAGAGTTTTTAACTTTTAGTCTTGTAACAATTCTTTCTAGTGCAGGGACTTGTTTATTTGTTTTTTCCATAAAGTATACAATTGCTGCAAATACAGTTGTACTTCTTGCTACAGCAGCATTTTTTGCTGCGATATTTAGTTACATATTTTTAAAAGAAAAAATTAAAAAAAATACTTTGATTGCGATAATAATATCATTTTTAGGAATAGCAATTATTTTTGGAAGTAGTTCCTCTTTTGGTTCATTAGGGGATTTATTAGGGGTTCTTTTAGCAATTGCAATTGGACTTGAATTAACATTATTAAGAAAATATCAACATTTTTCAAAGGTTTTGATCATCTCATTAAGTGGTTTTCTAATTGCAATAATAATGTATTTTTCAAATGACAATATTTTTGATGTAACATCAGAAAATCTTCAATGGTTATTTTTAATGGGCTTTATACAAATTCCATTGGCAATGTATTTGATTTTTTTAGCTACTAAATATATCACTTCAGCAGAGGTTAGTTTATTCTCTATTATTGAGACAGTTTTAGCTCCTGTATGGCTATGGCTTGTTTTGGGTGAGTTAGTACCTAAAATGACTATTATTGGAGGAGTATTAGTTGTAATTGCAATATTTATTAATGCTATACCAAATAAAAAGTATAATTAAAAATTTTATTAGAAGATGCTATTTTAGGCTAGTCTTATAATAAAGATAACTCTTTTTAATATTTAAACTCTTTAATAATTAACTTTTAATTTACCACTGTCTTTTACAATTTCATTATCAAATTTGAAAAGGTTGATAATGTTAGAAGAACAACTATTTGATATTGAAAGTATCCATTCCTCTTATAAAAATGGTACAAAAATTGAAGATATCGTAAAAGAAGTTTATAGAAGAATTGAAAAAGTTGATGATGAAGGAATCTTTATTTATCTTCAATCTTTAGAAGAGATTTTAGAAGAAGTATCATCTTTTGATAAAATGGATTTAAAGAAAAAACCACTTTGGGGAATTCCTTTTACAGTTAAAGATAATATTGATGTAAAAAATATCCCTACAACTGCTGCTTGTAAAGCTTATGAATATATTCCAAAAGAAGATGCCTTTGTTGTAAAACTTTTGAAAGAAGCTGGTGCAATTTGTATAGGTAAAACAAATCTAGACCAATTTGCTTCAGGATTAGTAGGTATTAGAACCCCATTTATTCCTCCTAAGAATGCTATTGACCCAAAAATTGTTCCTGGTGGTTCAAGTTGTGGTTCAGCTGTTGCAGTATCTCATCAAATAGTAAGTTTCTCTTTAGGAACTGATACAGCTGGTTCAGGAAGAGTGCCCGCAGCTTTAAACAATATTGTAGGATTTAAACCAACTTTAGGAACCTTATCTAAGCAAGGAGTTGTTCCAGCTTGTTTAACTCTTGATACCATTTCAATATTCGCATTAACACTTGATGATGCTAAAAAAATCTATGATATTAGTGCTATTTATAATGAAAATGATCCTTTTTCAGTAAGAAGAGAAAATGAAGTACTTAAAGATACAAAAGAATTTGTAGTTGGTATACCAGATAAGTTTTCAAAAATATTTTATGGAGATTCAATTGAAAAGGAATCTTATGAAAAGACTTTAAAAACTATACAAGATAAAGGTTTCAAAATCAAAGAAATTGATTTAGAAGCCTTTTTTATAGTTGGAGAGTTATTGTATGAAGGTTCATGGATAGCTGAAAGATATACAGTTGTAGGTGATATTATTGAAAAAAATCCCGAAGATATGCTAGAAATTATTAGAATGATAATTTCAAAAGCTAAAAAGTTTTCATCAAGCGATGTATACAAAGATATATATAAACTAAAAATATTAGAAAGAGAAATAGAAATTCTTATGGAAGAAATAGATTTACTGCTTCTTCCAACTCTACCAAAACCATATAGTTTAAAAGATTTAGAAAAAGAGCCTTTAGAAGCAAATTCAAAACTTGGATTATATACAAAGTTCGTAAATTTACTTAATTTTAGTGCCATAGCAATACCTGTCGAAAAAAGAACTGATGGATTTGCAAGTGGAGTTACAGCAATGTCAATTGCCCAAAAAGAAGAGACTTTAACATCTTTTTGTAAATATTTACAAGAGGGGATGGAGTTGTATTATGGAAATTCAACAGTAGTTCAAAAATAGTTATATTTGCTTGCAAATACCCAATAAAAAAATAAATTTTATATAAAGGAAAGAAAATGCAAAGAAGAGATTTTATGAGAGTTGCAGCAGCAGCGTCAGTTTTACCATTTTTAAGATATTTACCAGTTGAGGCAAATGCTGCTTCTAGAGATGGAATTTTAGTTGTAATCTCAGGTCATACAATTAATAGTTTAGACTTACATAGAAAAGGAACAAATAGACCAAGTTATGAAGTAACAGTTAATATCTATGATAGACTTGTAACGTTTGGAACAAAAACTTTAGCTGATGGAACAATTGCTTACGATTCTACAAAAATTGAACCACAAATTGCAAAATCATGGGAATTTTCAGAAGATAGAAAATCTATTACATTTAAAATTGACGAAAGAGCAAAATTCTGGGATGGTACACAAGTTACTGCACACGACGTAAAATGGTCTTTTGATAGAGCAGTAAGTCTTGGTGGTTTCCCAACTGTTCAAATGAAAGCTGGATCGATGACTGACCCAAAACAATTTATTGTTGTGGATGATATGACTTTTAAAATTGAAACACCTGTAGCTTCTAAATTAACACTTCCAGATTTAGCTGTACCAATTCCTTTTATTATAAATTCAAAAGTTGCTAAAAAACATGCAACTGCAAAAGATCCTTGGGCAACTGAATATCTACATAAAACGCCAGCAGGTTCTGGACCATATAAAATCGCTAGATGGGATGCAGGTCAACAATATGTTTACCAAAGAAATGAGGATTATGCTGTTGGAGCAAAACCAGCAATTCAAAGAGTTATTGTAAGAGAAGTTCCTTCAGCTTCAACAAGAAGAGCATTACTTGAAAGAAAAGATGCTGATCTTTATACTGATATTCCACCAAAAGATGTGAAAGAGTTCAAAGCTGAAGGGAAAATCAAAGTTCAAGGTGCGCCAGTTGATAACTGCTTGCATGTGTTAGGTTTAAATGTAAATTTCAAGCCATTTGATAATAAAAAAGTAAGACAAGCTATTGCATATGCAGTTCCATACGAACAAATTATTAAAGCAGCTGCATATGATAGAGCTGTTCCAATGTTTGGTGCAAAAAGTGCTAAACCATCTGATATCTCTTGGCCTCAAGCTTTCCCATATGATACAAATATCCAAAAAGCTAAAAAACTTATGGAAGAAGCAGGTTTCAAAGATGGTTTTGAAACAACTTTATCATATAACTTAGGTATGGCAGATTGGCAAGAACCAACTGCGCTACTTATTCAAGAAGCCTTAAAAAAGATTGGAATTACTGTTAAACTAGACAAAATTCCAGGTGCAAACTGGAGAACAGCAGCACTTGTTGAAAAAAGACTTCCAATGCACTTAGATAATTTTGGTGGGTGGTTAAATTATCCAGATTACTATTTCTTCTGGGCATATCAATATGGGCACTTATTTAATGGGTCTAACTACAAAAATGAAAAAGTTGAAGAATTAACAAATAAAACACTTCACATGGAAGTTACTGACCCTGATTATGAGCCAATGATTAAGCAAATGATTGAAATTGCATTTGAAGATGTTCCTAGAATTCCACTATATCAACCATATTTAGATGCAGCAATGCAAAAAAATGTTGATGGATATTCTTCATGGTTCCACAGACAACTTGATTGTAGCACAATAACAAAATCATAATATTATGAAAAATCGTTTCGCTCAAATAATAAACAGACTATTTCAGTCAATACCTTCAATAATAGGTATCATAATAATTTCATTTTTATTAACAAGAGCCTTGCCAGGTGACCCAGCAGTTTATTTTGCTGGGGCTATGGCGGATGAAGAATCAATTCAACAAACAAGAATAGCCCTTGGATTAGATAAAGGAATTATTGAACAGTTTTTTATCTATGTACAAAACCTATTTCAAGGTAATTTAGGGATGTCATTAAACACAGGACTTCCTGTTTTAGAAGAATTAAGTACAAGATTACCTGCATCTTTGGAGTTAACATTTATTGGTTTAACTTTTGCCGTATTTGTTGCTATTCCATTAGGGATTTTATCTGCAACAAAACCAGGTAGTTTAGTAGATCATTTAACAAGAGTATTAGTAACAATGGGAGTTTCACTTCCAACATTTTTTACAGGATTATTTTTAATTTATATATTTTATTTTATTTTAGGAATTGCCCCTTCACCTATTGGAAGGCTTGATATTTTATATTTATCACCTCCACATGTGACAGGATTTTATACGATAGATTCACTTCTTGCCAATGATATGGAAACATTTTGGGCAAGTGTTAGACAACTTATATTGCCATCTTTAACATTAGGTATATTTGCTCTTGCTCCAATAGCTAGAATGACAAGAGCTTCTATGCTAAATGCTTTGTCAAGTGATTATGTAAGAACTGCAAAAGCAAATGGTTTACCCCAAGGAAAAGTTTTAATAACTTATGCCTTAAGAAACTCTTTTCTTTCAATTCTTACAACACTTGGTATGGTCTTTTCATTTTTACTTGGTGCAAATGTATTAGTTGAGAAAGTCTTCTCATGGCCTGGAATTGGTTCTTTTGCCATTGAAGCTTTAGTTGCTTCTGATTATGCAGCTGTACAAGGATTTGTTTTAACTATGGCCTTACTATTTGTATTAGTGAATTTATTTATAGATATTGTATTAACTTTAATCGATCCTAGAGTTTCAATAGATAATTAAGGAAAAAAGATGAATCAGTTTTATAAACATTTTATTTATGTATTAAAAGAAAATCCAGTAACTGCACTATCTTTTTTTATGTTTTTTACACTTATATTTTTATCAATATTTGGTTCAGCTATTGCTCCATATGACCCTCTTTTAACAGATGCAAAAGCGATATTACAACCACCCTCATGGGCGCACCCATTTGGAACTGATAATTTAGGTCGTGATATTTTAAGCAGAGTAATCGTTGCTACAAAACTTGATTTATTTATTGCATTTTCTGCAGTATTTTTATCATTTTTTATTGGAAGTGCTTTAGGTGCAATCTCTGGATATTATGGCGGATGGCTAGATAAAATTATAGGAAGAGTATGTGATTCAATTATGGCTTTTCCTCTTTTTGTTTTAGCTATGGGTATTGTTGCAACTATGGGTAACTCAGTTGAAAATATTATATATGCAACAGCAATAATTAATCTTCCATTTTATGCAAGGGTAACTAGAGCAGAAGTCCTAATTAGAAGAGATGCTGGTTATGTATTAGCTGCAAAGTTAAATGGAAATTCAAATATGAGAATTTTATCATTACAAATATTTCCAAATTGTTTACCACCTATGATGATTCAAGTATCATTAAATATGGGATGGGCAATTTTAAATGCAGCAGGTTTATCATTTATAGGATTAGGAGTTAGACCTCCTGATGCAGAATGGGGAATTATGGTTGCTGAAGGTGCAACATATATTGTTTCAGGAGAATGGTGGCTTGCACTTTTCCCTGGATTAGCTTTAATGTTAGCAGTATTTTGTTTTAATCTTCTTGGTGATGGTTTAAGAGATTTGGTTGACCCCAAAAAGAGAACATAAAATTTAAAGAACATAAAGGATAACAGATGTATTCATTTTTAAATATTGATAATTTAAGTGTCGATTTTAAAACAAGAAATGGAATTGTCCATGGGGTAAAAAATGTCTCAATGGATATAAAAAAAGGTCAAATCCTTGGTGTGATTGGTGAAAGTGGTTCTGGTAAATCTGTTACTGCTTTTACAGTGTTAGGGCTTTTAGATTCTGCTGGGTTTGTTGCAAATGGAGATATTTCCTATGAAAATTTCTCTCTTACAAAAGCAAAAGAGAGTGAATTAAGGCTTTACAGAGGAAGAGAAATCTCAATGATTTTTCAAAACCCAAGAGCTGCACTAAATCCAATCAGATGTGTGGGAAAACAAATAGAAGATGTTTTGATTTGTCATAAGCAAGCATCACCTCAAGATGCAAAAGAAAAAGCAATAAAAATGCTTGAAAAGGTAAAAATAGTAAATCCTGAACAAAGGTATTATTCTTATCCTTTTGAGCTTTCAGGAGGTATGTGCCAAAGGGTTATGATTGCAATTGCAATTGCTTGTAATCCAAGACTTTTAATTGCCGATGAACCAACAACTGGACTTGATGTAACTACTCAAAAAGTTATTATGGATTTAATAAAAGAATTAGCTCTAAATGAAGATATGTCAGTAATGTTAATCACCCATGATTTAGGTATGGCAGCATTATATTGTGATAATATTTGTGTTATGCAAAAAGGTGAAATAGTTGAAAAAAATAGTGTTTATAATCTATTTCAAAATCCAAAACATCCATATACTAAAAAATTAATAGCAGCATCACCTGGACCTAAGTCAAAATTAGAAGATTTGACAGCAGTTCCTGATGAAATGGAAGGTTCAGATTTAGAAGCTGTAAATTTATCAGCTAAAAAAGAAGAAAAAAGCGATGAGGTGATTTTAGAAGTTGTTGATTTAGTTAAAAAGTTTTCAATTGGGAAAAAGTCATTTTTTAATTTTAAAAGAGAAAAGGAAGAGATGTTTACAGCTGTAAATGGAATATCTTTTAAACTAAAAAAAGGTGAAAGTTTAGGTTTGGTTGGAGAGTCTGGTTGTGGAAAATCTACAACATCAAGTATGATTACAAAACTACTTGAACCAACTTCTGGTGATATTATTTTAGAAAAAGAAAACATAACTTTGTATACAAGTACTCAATTTGCATCAATGAAACAAAGAAATAAAATACAAATGGTTTTTCAAGACCCAACAGAAAGTTTAAATCCAAGATTTACAGCTTTTGATTCTATTTGCGAGCCATTAAAAAGACTGTTAAATATGAAAAATAAAGAGAAAATCAAAAAAAGAGTTGAAGAGTTAAGCTTAATGGTAGGACTTCCTATCAATCTTTTGTCTAGATTTCCTCACCAATTATCAGGTGGTCAAAAAGCAAGAGTTGGAATTGCTAGAGCTATTTCTACAAATCCAAAGGTTTTGATTTTAGATGAACCAACATCTGCACTTGATGTATCTGTTCAAGCAGTTGTTTTACAACTTTTAGAAAAATTAAAAATAGAACTTCAAATGAGTTATATTTTTGTATCTCATGATTTAAACGTAGTTAAACTACTTTGTGAAAGAGTTATAGTTATGAACAGAGGTGAGATAGTTGAACAAGGTGATGTTTATGATATCTTAGAAAATCCAAAAGAGGAATATACAAAAAAACTAATCGAATCAATCCCTCATTTTGAGCCAGAAAAACTAAAAAATGTTGTTTAGTGATAAGTTAATTAGATATAATTTGCCCCATGAAAAATATTTTAAAATATCTTACTGTTTTATATGTTGAAGATGATGATGAAATTAGAGAAAATATTACAAGTTCAATCTCAAATATAGTTAAAAAAGTTTATTCTAGTTCTAATGCTAAAGATGCATTAGAACTTTATGATGAAATTAAACCTGATATTATTTTTACTGATATTGATATGCCTGGAATAAATGGCTTGGAGTTTGTAAAAGAGATTAGAGAAGAAGATAGTTCTACTCCTATTGTTGTTTTAACTGCCTTTAAAACAGAAAAATTTTTAATGGAAGCTGTTTCTTTACATCTTGAATCTTATATTATAAAACCAATTTCTTATCAAAATTTAAAAGAAGCATTACATAACTGCTCTCAAAAATTACTTGAACGTAATAGATTTGAAATAGTTTTTCCAAATGCTTCGAAATACAATCTTCATACAAATATTTTTACAAATGAAAATCATGAAATTGAAAAACTTCAAAACAAAGAAAGACTTCTTTTAGAAACACTTATTGAGTTTAAAAATGAATTGGTTTTTTATGATAGTATAGAAGAAAATGTTTGGGAAGGGGACAGTTTAAACAAAGGGACACTCAAAGTTCTAATTGGAAAACTTCGTCAAAAGATTGGTAAAAACTCAATAATAAATGAAAATGAACAAGGCTATAGGCTTCTACTTTGATAAGGAATAAATATAAACTCCATGTGTCTTCTATAATTATTATAGGTTTTTTACTCTCTTTAACTATTAGTTATTTTATAAATAATATTGAAGAAAAAGCTATAAAAAACAGATTTGAAAATGTTGTTGATAATAAGATGAAATCCTTTTATAGGGGGATTCTAGTAAACCTTGAGACTTTATATACTTTATCTGTTTTATTCAATGAAAATAGAATCCCTTCAAGAGAACTATTTGATAAAGAAGCTAAAAAGATAATCAAAAGACACAATGCCCTTCAAGCTTTAGAGTGGATTCCAAAAGTTAAAGATGAAGATAGAAAAGAGTTTGAAAAAGATTTCTTTTTTACAAAACAAAACTTAGATAAACAGATGGTAAAAATAGAATCAAAAAATGAATATTTTCCAGTTTTCTATGTAACTCCTTTAAAAAATAATGAAGCAGCTCTTGGATTTGATCTTTCAAGTAATCCAAGTAGAAATTTAACTATTCAAAAATCTCTTTCAAGTAAAGATCCTCAAATTACAAAAGCAATTGAATTAGTACAAAACAAAAATAAAAAGGGTTTTTTAGCCTTTTTACCAATATTTGAAGAAAACAGTGAAAATATAAAAGGGTTTGTTTTAGGTGTTTTTGTTATTGAAGATATTTTTATAAAAACGATTTTAGATGATAGTGTTTCTAAACAAATTACCTTTAATATTTTTGATACAGATAACAATGAAGTGATTTTTAGTCATAAAGCAGTAGATAAATTATATGTTCATTTAAATTATAGAATAAAATTTCCTAGTATTTGGGGAAGAGAATGGGAAGTTGAAGCAATACCAAATATTCAATATATAAATGAAAGAAAAAGTTTAGCCTTTGAATTAAGTTTAATAATTGGGATTTTGTTAACAATAATTGTTTCATATAAAATTAACAAATTTCAAAATCAAAAGTTTGAGTCTCAACAGCAACTAAAAAATAAAGATGATATTTTATATATACAATCAAGATATGCGACAATAGGTGAAACCTTGTCCAATATTGAACATCAATGGAGAACTCCACTTTCAAAATTATCTTCAAATATTATTTCTATACAAAGTGAAATTGAGTTTAAAGGAATGCCAAAAAAAGAATATCTATTTGTAAAACTTGAAAACATGCAAAAAACATTGGACTATATGAGTAATATTGTTGATGAGTTTAAAAATTTTCATATTCAAGATAAACACAAAACTTACTTTGCATTTGATGATACATTAAATGTCGCCTTAAAACTTTTAGAACATGACTTTATGAAATTAAATATCAAAGTTGTAAAACAAAAGCAGATAAATCAAACTATTTATGGATATCAAAATGAGTTTTCTCAGGTATTAGTTAATATTCTTTCAAACTCAAAAGATGCTTTTATTGAAAGAAAAATTCATAATCCACTTATTCAAATACAAGCATATGAAAAAGATGCTAAGGTAATTATTCGTTTTAGGGATAATGCTGGTGGTATTGAAGAAAAACATATAAAAAATATATTTGAACAATTTTATAGTACAAAAGAAAGTTCAGGAATAGGGTTACATTTGAGTAAAATGATTGTTACAAAACATATGGATGGAAAAATTGAAGTTAAAAACTCTAATTTTAGTGTTCATTCTGTAAACTATTATGGTGCAACTTTTATTATCGAACTTCCAAAAAAAGTTTAATAGTGTGAAGAAAGGGATTTAAACCCTCACACTAGTACTGGCATTTATCAAGATTTTTTAAGATATTTTCTAACTTGTCTTTTTTTATTAAAGAGTTTTCATCAAATTTTATATTCATTCTTTTAAACTTTTTAGAGATTCTTTCACTTACCCCAACAATAATTAACTTTTTATTATTCTGCTTGAAATTATCTATTATGGATTTAAATGCTACTAAGGCTGTCATATCCATTATTGAAACATTTTCTAAATTTATAATAACAGTTTCTATATCTTTTTTTGTATCTAGTAAAGTTTTTAAAGCTCTTTGTGCTGCACCAAAGAACATAGGACCATTTATATCGTAAATTGCTACATTATCTGGAATTTCAAAATGAGCTAATGAGTGTTTATTATTAATCAATTTTATTGAATATAAATCTATTGTTCTTTTTATAAATAAAATAGATGCTAATCCCATCCCTACACCAACTGCAATTTGCATATCAAGTAAAACTGTTAAAATAAAACAAGTTAATAGTACATATATATCATGTTTTGGAGCAACTTTTATGATATTTATAAAATGTTTAATCTCTGACATATTATAAGCAACTATAAGTAATAAAGCTGATAATGAAGCCATAGGTAAATATGATAAATATGGAGCCAAAATAATGATACACAAAAATATAAATATCGCATGTATAATTGAAGAGAGTTTAGAATTTGCTCCTGCTTTTACATTAGCAGCACTTCTTGCAATTGCTGCTGTTGCTGGTATCCCTCCAAAAAAAGGCACTAAAATATTTGCTAATCCTTGACCTATTAACTCTTTATTTGGGTCAGTTCTATATCCAGTCATACCATCAGTTATTACTGCACAAAGTAAAGATTCTAATCCCCCTAATATTGCAATAGCAACTGCATGGGGTAAAATCTTATAAAACATGGCCAATGATAAATCATCGACAGTATAAGCACTCCAAGGAGCTGAAAATTGCAGAGGGATAGAAGGAATACCATTACCAACTATTCCGTTTATGTCATATTGAAAAGTTGAATAAATAGTTGAAATCTGATTTTGAGGAAATGTTAAATTATATAATACAACACTAATAGTTACTATTGATAAAGCAATTAATGCAGCAGGAATTTTACTTTTTGTTTTACTCCATAAAATTAATATTCCTAAAGTTGATATACCTACAATTAGTTCTTGAATTTTAAATGTTGGCAAACTCGTTAACAATAGATATACTTTTTGATGAAAATGTCCAGAAAAGTTTTCAATAGTAAGCCCAAAAAAATCTTTAACTTGAAATGTTGCAATTACCACTGCAATTCCTGTTGTAAATCCTACTGTTACTGGATAAGGAATAAGTTCAATTAAAGTTCCTAGTTTAAAAAGACCCATTAATAAAAGAAAAAATCCAGACATCAATCCACAAATTAATAATCCTTTTAATCCAAAATCTTGAACAATTGGTATTAATATTACTACAAAAGCAGCAGTTGGTCCTGATATGCTAAATTTACTACTTCCAAATATTGCTGCTACAATTCCAGCAACAATTGCAGTATATAAACCGTTTTGAGGAGGAACCCCAATGGCTATTGCTAATGCCATTGACAAAGGTAATGCAATTATTCCAACTGTAAGGCCTGAAAAAATATTATTTTTAATCATTTACTTTTTCCCCTAATTTTAGATTTTTATGTATAAAATTAACTGTTCGGGTATCTATATATCTTAGTCTTTAATATTAGCTTCCACTTCAAGAACTATGCTGTTGTAATATTGAATTAGTTCATCAAGACAATAGGAATATGTAGTAGGTTCTTTTTCAAAGAATTTTGCTAAAAGTTCTCGCATTTCTAATTTTATATTTTGATAAACAATCTATGCATTTATTTTATAAGATTGAATTAAGTTCATTTTATAAAATTTAATATAAAAAAATGATTAATTCGTATTTATTTAATATTTTAAATATTTTTAAAATACAATATAATTACAAAGGAAGTTAATGAACAATAGTATTAATAAAGAAATCAATAAAATAAAAAAAGAACTTTATTTGAAAGAGTCAATAAAATATTTTGATGAAAAAGGTTTTAAAAATTCAAAGGTTTCTGAACTTGCAAAACTTTTAGAGATTTCAATTGGTACTATTTATAATATATTTAATTCAAAAGAAGAATTGTATTTAGAATATTTAATTTTTAAATTGAAAGTATTTATTGAGAATCTTAAACGTGCAGAAACAAATAAGCCATTAGAAAATCTAGAAATATATTTAAAGTATAAGTATGAAATATTTATTCAAATTGACAAGAACAATGAAAAAACATTAATAAATGATCCTTATTTTTTTCATAAATTGGATATTGTAAATCATCCAATTGTAAATGAAATATATAAGTTCTTAAGTAAACAATTTAAGTTAATATTACCAGAGTCAAAATATTCTCATAATCAAATTGCTATTTTATTTAAAAAATTCTCTGATGGTTTTATTGAAAGTTATATTATCGAAAAATATGATACAACAAATATTATAGACAATACAATCAATATATTTTTACATGGGCTAATAAAAAAATAGGAAACTAATTTATATAGAAATATACTGATTAACTTAGGATACTTATAAAATGGTGCGAAGAAAGGGATTTGAACCCTCACACCAGTACTGGCATTAGCCCCTCAAGCTAACGTGTCTACCGTTCCACCACCTTCGCACATAATAATTTCAATATACCTTTATACTATTGAAAATAAGGATGAAATTATACATCAAAAGAGCTAAAATATTTAATAAATATCTTTAATTTTTTAATTAATATAAAAATTTTGATATATACATTAGGTAAGAACTTTAAAGTAAAGTATGCTCAATCAAAATCTTTAAGCCTATAACAATAAGTATCACACCACCAATTTTTTCTGCCTTATCTTCTAGGTATGATCCACCTTTAGTTCCCATATATATACCAAAATAGCTAAATAAAAATGTTGTAATTCCTATGATTAGCATTGATATAAAAGGATTAATTTCCATAAGGTTTAGAGTAAATCCTGCTGCCATCGCATCAATACTTGTAGCAATAGCTAAAAGTAAAAGAATTTTATTTGATGTTGATATTATCTCTTCTTCTGTGTTTTCGCCAAAACTGTCATATATCATTTTCCCACCGATTAAACTTAATAAAATAAATGCAATCCAATGATCAATTGACTCAATAAAACTTCCCATACCTATACTTGCTAAATATCCAAATAAAGGCATTATTCCTTGGAATAGTCCAAAAAGAAAAGATGCTTTTAAAGCTAGTTTCTTATCAAATCTTTCTGATTTAACTCCCAAGCCAACTGAAACTGCAAAAGCATCCATTGAAAGTGCAAATGCTAATAGTAAAACCTCAATCATCAAATATTCCTATTTTAAATATGTTTTTAATAAGCTTGTTAGATTTTCAATTTCTTGTTCTCTTTTTTCTTCACTTACGTGGTTCCCTAAATGCTCTTTTATATGATCATTAAGTACTTCATTCATTAAAGATTGTATAGCCCCTCTAGAAGCAGAAATTTGTTGCAAAACTTTGAAACAGTCTTTTTCATCTTCTACTGCTTTTTCAAGACTACTAAGTTGCCCTTTTATTTTTTTTATTCTCAAAAGTAGTTTATTTTTATTTGCAACAATATGAGCCATATCAATCCTTTAATACATTTTTTAACTATACTGGGGTATAGTATCAAAATATTATTAAAAGAGAATAAAATGAATACCCTTAAAACATTAGAAATTAATTCACATTCACACAATTTTGATAAATCAAATCCAATTGCTAAAAAGAATGTATTTTATGCAACACTTTTAACATTTGTAACAATGTTAGTTGAGATATTTGGAGGATTATATTACAACTCTATGGCACTCTTAGCCGATGGATGGCATATGAGTTCCCATGTTCTTGCTTTAGGAATGGCATATATAGCCTATGTGATGGCAAATAGATATGCAAATGATTTTAGATTTAATTTTGGAACTTATAAAATAGAGGTATTGGGTGGATATACAAGTGCGATATTACTTTTAGCAGTTGCTTTTTTTATGGTTTATCATTCAGTAGAAAGGATATTTAATCCAGTAGAAATAAGATACAAAGAGGCAATTGCCATTGCAATATTAGGTTTAATTGTTAATTTAATATGTGCTTGGTTATTAAAAGATGACCATCATCACCATAATCATGAACATCATGAAGAACATCACCATCACGACCATCATCATAATCATAGTCATGATATGAATTTAAAGGCAGCATATCTACATGTATTAGCAGATGCATTAACCTCTATTTTAGCAATAATTGCATTAATAGGTGCAATGTTATGGGAAGTTACATGGCTTGACCCTCTTATGGGTATTGTTGGTTCTGTGTTAGTATTTATTTGGGCACTAGGACTTATAAAGGAATCGGGTAAAATTCTTTTAGATGCAGAGATGGATCATCCTATAGTTGAAGAAGTAATAGAATCAATAAATAATATAGATAAAAATATTCAAATAAATGATTTACATGTTTGGAGAGTTGGTAAAGAAAAGTATTCTTGTATTTTATCTATAACTGTTGAAGAACATGATCTTAATATAGATGAAATAAAAAAACATCTTGCAAAAAATCAAAAATTAGTTCATATAACTATAGAACAATCTATCAAAGGAGTGTAAAACAGATTGTTTAATATTTTCCTTAATTAAAATAACTTGAATTAGATAACTTTTAGTTCATTTTGAAAATATATATTTAAAGAAAAGTTTTTTAAGAGGGAATAAGATGAAAACAAAAAGTATCAAAACAAAATTAACAGTGCTTGTTATGTTAAGCATTGTCTGTTCATTTATTTTTTTAGGTTTAAAAAATACTCAAAATGCCTATGCGTTAGAGCATAAACTTATAAAAGAAGAAGAATTAAATTTAGCAAAAAATATTTCTGCTTATTTGGGAAACTATTTTAAGCTAAAACTATTGGTTATGGAAGCTATAGCCAAAGGTTTAATTGTTGAACCTCAAAATCTGACAAATAAAAATATAACTGAAAAATTAAAAATTGGACTTGACGCAAGTGATTCTGCTTTACTTTTTTATGGTTTTGAAAAAGATGGCTACTCTATGTTATCTAATGGCAACTATTTAACTCCACAAAGGGATAACTATGATTCTAGAAAAAGAGGTTGGTATAAAGAAGCCATTGAAAAAGCTGGTTCTGGTGTTACTCTTCCTTATCTTTCTAAATCTTTACAGAAACTTGTTGTATCTTTATATACTCCTTTAAAAAGTGATGGTGAAATAATGGGGGTTTTAGGAAGTGATATTTTACTTGATAGTGTTGTACAGATTGTTACAAGTGCAAAGATTGGTAAAACAGGATATGCATATATAGTAAATGAAGATGGACAAATATTAATCCATAAAGATAAAAAGTTTTTGATGAAAAAAAGCAAATATTTTACAGATATTAAAACAAAAGAAAAAGTTAAATTTGCAGAAGTAAAATATGATAAAAAAGAATATCTTGTTTCTTATAGTAAGATTCCCAATACCACTTGGTATATTTGTGTCAAAGTTGATAAACAAGAGGTTTTTGAAGATGTGAATAAAAATATCATAAATGAAATTTTACTTTATTCTTTTTTACTTGTTTTAGTGCTACTTGTAGTTTATTTTTCTCTAAAAAAAGTGTTATCTCCTTTGCAAACTGTTGAAAAGGGTTTATCAAACTTTTTTAGATATTTAAAAGGTGAAGAGAAAAATATCAATAAATTAAATATCAAAACCAATGATGAATTTGGTTTGATGGGAAAACTCATTGATGAGCAAATGCATTTAGTCTCGCAACAAATAGAAAAAGATAAACTTTTAATTGATGAAGTAAAAAGTGTTGTAAATAGAGTAAAAGAAGGGCATCTTGATATTTGTGTAAAAAAAGACTCAAGCAATAAATCTTTGGAAGAGTTAAAAGAAAATATAAATGAAATGATAGAGTTTATAAGCACAGATGTAAACAAAGATATAAATACAATTTTATCTACGTTAGAAAAGTATTCAAACCTTGACTTTACAATAGATGTTCAAAATGCAAATGGTAAAATTGCCTTAGGTTTAAATAATTTATGTCAAATTATTACAAAAATGTTAAAAGAAAATAAGTTAAATGGATACCAATTAAATGAAAGTTCAAAAAATCTTCTTGCAAATGTTGATATTTTGAATAGGGCATCAAATGAAACAGCTGTATCTTTAGAAGAAACAGCCTCTGCTTTAGAGGAGATTACAAGCACAGTTGTAAGTAATACAAGTAAAATAAGAACAATGCAAGATTATTCAAAAGAATTAACATGTTCAATAGACCAAGGAAAAGAATTAGCTAATTCAACAGTAGAGTCTATGGAAAAAATAAATGAAGAAGCTTTGAGTATTTCAGAAGCAATTACAGTAATTGATCAAATATCATTCCAAACTAATATCTTATCTTTAAACGCAGCAGTAGAGGCTGCAACAGCAGGAGAATCAGGAAAAGGTTTTGCAGTTGTAGCTCAAGAGGTTAGAAATCTAGCTGCAAGAAGTGCCCAAGCAGCAAAAGAGATTAAAGAATTAGTTGAAAAAGCAAAACTAAGAGCTGTTGAGGGGAAAGAAATTTCAGGTAAGATGATCAATGGTTATATTAAAATAAATGAAAATATAGATAAAACAAATGAAATTATAAAAGATATCTCAGATTCCTCTTCTGAACAAAAATTTAGTATAGAACAAATTAATGGTGTAGTTAACACCTTAGATTCTCAAACACAAAATAATGCATCAGTTGCTAATCAAACACAAGAAATAGCAAAACAAACAACTGGCATTGCAAAAAAAATCTTAGATTCTGCAAATGAGAAAAAGTTTATTGAATAGACAAAAAAGCTTAGAAGTTAACCTTCTAAGTTTTTACATTACATAAAAATAACTTAATAGTTTTCATTTACTAGTAGGTCTAATATAAAATATAAGTATTAGTGTTATAATAATCTATTAAAGATGGTGGGATTATAACAATGGAAAAAGATGAAAAAAAATTTATTCAATTAATTAGTGAAATTCCAAATATTGCTGTTCAAGGTTATAATAAAAAAAGGGAAGTGATTTTTTGGAATAAAGCAAGTGAAACAATCTATGGCTACTCAGAAGATGAAGCTATAGGAAAGAAACTTGAAGATTTAATAATTCCTGATTTTATGAGAGATGCAGTTATTAAAGGAATAAATAACTGGTATAAAAATGAAGTTCCAATACCAGCAGAAAAACTACCACTACGTAGAAAAAATGGAACTACTGCATTTGTTTATTCTTCCCATGTAATGTTAAATGAAAACACCAAAGAACCTGAGATGTTTTGTATAGATATAGATTTAACTGATCAAGTGAAAAAAGATGAAGAGTTAAAACAAAAAGATAAAATTTTAGCCTTTCAATCAAAAATGGCTTCATTAGGTGAGATGCTTGATAATATAGCACATCAATGGAGACAACCATTATCTAGTATCTCTGCTTCTGCATCTAGCTTAAAACTTAGAAATACCCTTAATTGTTTGGATGAAGAGAGTTTAACTGATTCAATAGAGTCAATAATTAAAGCAACTGCATATATGTCAAATACTATTGAAGATTTTAGAAACTTTGTTAAAGGAACCCATGAAAAAAAGACTTTTGATTTATATGATATTATAAAATATGCTTTAGAACTTCTTGATGGAACTATAAGAAAAAACGATATTAATATAGTTTTATCTACTACTTATGATGAAATAAAACTAACAAATTTTCCGAATGAACTTGTGCAGGTCTTGATTAATATTATTGGAAATGCAAAAGATGCTTTGATTTTAAATGAGATTAAGAAAAGGTATCTTTTTATTACTATTAAAGAAGAAAATAAAAAAATCTATATAGAATTAAAAGACAATGCAGGTGGTATAAAAGAAGATATTTTACCAAAAATATTTGAACCATATTTTACAACTAAACATAAATCAAGAGGTACAGGTATTGGTTTATATATGACATATAAACTTATAACTGAAAGTATGAATGGTTATATTGATGTTGAAAATAGTTCTTATATATACGAAGATAAAAAGTATACTGGAGCTTCATTTAAAATAATACTTAATTTAGAATAGGTTTAGGTAAATTTTAGGCATAAAAAAAGGTTAGAAGAAAACTTCTAACCTTTCGCAGTTTATATAAAAAATCTGTTAAAAAAGATCTTACATAAATGGGTTTGCATATAATGCGATCATCGCAATAACTAATGCATAAATAACCTGTGCTTCGATCATCGCTAATGCAATGAACATAGTAGTCATTAATTTTCCACCTAATCCTGGGTTTCTAGCAGTTCCAGCGATTGTTGCAGCAGCAGTGTTACCCATACCAATAGCACCACCAAGTGCAGCTAAACCAAGACCAATACCTGCAGCAACTACAGAGTAAGCTTTTAACATTTCACCCGCAGCAGCGTCAGCAGCGAATGCAAAACCAGCGAAAGCTAGCATTAAAAGAACGATTTTTTTCATTCTAGTATCCTTAATTAATATTTTCTACAAAGTCCGTTCGGCTTACGTAACTTAAATTTTACAATTTAAGCAACCAAAACATAAATGCTTTGATTTCCCTACTTATCACTTCGTATTGGCCAGAATTATACACAACTATTATTTAAATTTCCATTAGATTAACAATAATTTACACAATGATTACTAAATGTAACAACATAAAAAAGATAATCAGCTTTTTAATTTTCTTTATGTATAATCGATAGACTTTGACAAGAGAGGACTTTATGAAAAAACTATTTTTGGGACTTACGGCATTTATCTTAATAGTAATTGGTGGGATTTACGGAATCCTTTTTACAAGTGCAGGTAATTCTTTTGTTGCTTCAATGATTGAAAATAAGGTTAATGAAGGGCAAAAAGATGTTAGTATGAAAGTAGATAACTTTAAACTAACTATGAATGATATACTTTTTAAAGCTACTATTGATGATAATTCTACGATAAATGTAGAAGGAGCATTAAATATTTTTGCTCAAAAAGTTGATTTAAAATATGATGTAAATGTAGCAGACTTAGCAAAATTAGAAAATTTAACAAAACAAAAACTAAATGGTTCTTTTTCTACAAATGGTATTGTAAAAGGTGATTCAAAACAAGCTGTAGTAAAAGGGCTTAGTAAAGTTGCTTCAAGTAATACAAGTTATGATATAGAATTAAAAGATTTTAATCCAAGCAATATTTTATTTACTATGAAAGATGCAAAAATTGAAGAGTTACTTTATATGGTAAATCAACCAATTTATGCAAAAGGGATGCTTAATATTGATGCAAATATAAAAAATGCTGATATTGAAAACTTAGATGGTATTGTTACAACTACTGTTTCAAAAGGTATTTTAAATGCAAAAGCTATTAATAAAGAACTAAAAGAAGAACCAAAACTTCCTATTATTTTTACTTCAAAAAGTGTTAGTAATCTTGTAGGAAATGAGATTAATTCAAATATAAATCTTGATAGTACAATTGCAAAACTTGATGTTAAAAAAGCAAATGTAAATATGGAAACATCTGTAATCAAAAGTGATTACAAAGTTTTGGTTAAAGATTTAGCAAAACTAGAAACTTTGATAAATCAAAAACTTAATGGTTCATTTTCAACAAATGGTGATGTTGTAGTAGACAATGGAGTAATTACAGTAAATGGAAACTCTGATATTTTTGCAAGTGATACTAAATATGAGGCAAAAGTTTCTAACTCTAAACCTGAATATGTAAACTTAACAGTAAACAAAGCAAAAATTGAAAACTTATTAAACCTTGTAAATCAACCAAATTTTGCTAATGGACTATTAAATATTGATGCAAAAATAAAAAGTGCAGATCTTAATAATCTTGATGGAAAAGTTTTAACAACTATTTTAGAGGGAAAAGTAAATAATAAAGTAGTAAATAAATCTTTTGAGCAAAACTTAAAAGATGCAATCACTTTTAAAGGTGATGTTGTTACTGATTTAGTAAAAACCCAAGCAATCTCAAAAATTAATTTAGATACTTCACTTACAAATGTAGATATGACTAAAGCAGTATACGATATTGCAAAAGCCGAGTTTACAAGTGATTATACTGTTGATGTACCAGATCTTTCTAAACTTAAAGATATTACACAACAAAAAATGAGAGGAAAAGCTAAAATTGAGGGGAATATTAAACAAGCTCCTGAGCTTTTAAGTGTTGATGGTAAATCTAAACTATTTGGTGGAGATATTGATTTTAATCTTTTAAATGATAACTTTAAAGCAAAAATTGATGGTGTTGAGATTAAAGATTTAACTCATATGTTATATTATCCAGAGATTTTTACTTCAAAATCAAATATTGATGTGGATTACAACCTTGCGACAAAGGTAGGAAAACTTGGTGGTAACTTAATAAAAGGTCAATTTATTAAAAATGAATATTCTGATTTAATCAATGCCTTTGCACAATTTGATTTAACAAAAGAGATTTATGAAAAAGTAGAAATCAAAAGTGATATGAAAAAAGATATTATTAATGCTGTTGTAGATATGACAAGTGAACATACAACCATAAAAGTACCAGCAAGTACAATTAATACAGCAAAAAATAGTATTAGTGCCTTAGTTCAAGCAAAAATTTTAAAATATGAGTTCGATTCAAAAATTTCAGGGAACCTGTCAAATCCAAAGGTAAGTATAGATAAAAAAGCATTTTTAAATAATACTAAAGCGGGTCAAAAAATTAAGAAAAAAACCGATGAACTTAAAAATAAAATTCAAGAGAAATTAGGGGATAAGTTAAAACTTGATCAACTATTTAATAAAGCTCCAAAACAAGAAAAGAAAAAAGCTTCTAGAGAAGAGATAGCTGCAGCTTTTAAAGAGATATTTGGAAACTAAACTAGAGGCTATTTCATAGCCTCTATATTTTTTGTAAGAGTTAAAGAAACTCCTACCCATGATGAAATACCACCTCTATACCACAAGATTTTTTTCTTAGGGTAACCTAGTCTAACCAATCTATCAATTGCCCTTGGTGATTGTGCACACCATGAACCATTACAAAAAAACATCACTGTTTTAGCATCAGAAAAATCATATTTTTTATTTTTTAATCTAACACCCAAAAGTTTGTATGCTCTTTTATATTCTTCTTTAAAATCCTCATCAAATTTAAATTCATCATAAGGAATATTTACAGAACTTGGAATTGTTCCCATATCAAACCAGTCACTTCTTCTAGTATCAACTAATATATATTTATTAGGTTCTTTCATTGTTTTTTCTTGAATAAACTCTAAGACTTCTAATTCCCCAACAGTTTTAATTCCTTCATATAAAGTAAAAGGTTGGATAACACCTTTTGTTGTAATAAATGTTTTCTTGCATTGTAAGGGGATGTTCTTTGAAGCAATATTACCACTTTGAAAGTTTTCAGGTGTGATACCAAACTGGGAACAAACAAGAGGATCTTCCCTTTCAATTCTTATACTTTCTTTCTTACCATTTGAGTATGTATGTACAACATCAACACCTTTAATTGGTAAAATCATAGGGTTTATGGCAAATAAAAAAGAAAAACTAAAAATCATAGAAATAAATAACTTCATGTAAAACTCCTAAATAGTTTATAATAAAACATTACAGCAAAAATCATAAATTTGTCATTTAAATTTAGTTATAATTTTTTAAAACCAAAAAACAACTTTGTTGTATTAAAAAAGGAAAATTATGTTGAATAGAGTATTAGTTACAGGTGGAAATAAAGGAATTGGTCTTGAAGTTGTAAAAAAATTTCTTGAAGTTGATTTCGAAGTAATTGCAGTTGGAAGAGATTTTTCAAATTTTCCCCAAGAATTAAAAGATAATGAAAAAGTAAAAACTATTGAATATGATTTATCAAATCTTGATGGTCTTAAAGATTTGGCAAAAGAGGTTGGTGAAATTGATGTTTTAATCAACAATGCGGGATATATGCAACCAAAATATACTTATGATAACTATCCTTTAGAAGCAAAAGAACATATCATGAATGTAGATTTATATGCACCAGTTGAACTTATGACTATCTTTTCTGAAGGTATGAAAGAAAGAGGATATGGAAAGATTGTAAATACTGCTTCAATTGCTGGTCAAATAGGTCATCCTGATATTTGGTATGGTATTGCCAAAGCTGGACTTATAAATGCAACAAAAATATTTGCAAAACTTTTAGGAACTAATGGTATTACTGTAAATTGTATAGCACCAAGTCCTGTTGAAACTGATATGCAAAAAGATAATTCAGAAGAAAGAAAAGCAGAATTTAAAAAAGCAGTTCCTTCTGGAAGATTTGCAGAACCAGATGAAGCTGCAGAGGTTATTTTTTGGTTAGGTACTGATTGTCCAGAGTATGTAAATGGTACAACTATGGATTTTAATAATGCTTCTTATGTAAGATAGATAATAAGTCAAGTTAGAGATTCATTTGATAAAAAAGCTTTCTTAGTTTTATAATAAAAGCAACTAAGTTGCATATAAGCGGAAATATATATAATTCCACTTCTGCAACAAGGTTGCATTTTTTAGAATCATTTAATGATTTTAATTATTACAATTAAGAAGGATAGGTATGACAATGAAATTTTTTAAAGGGGTACTTGTATTAAGTACATTATTTGTATTTGCATTTGCAAAAGAATTAAAGGTTATAGGACCTTGGGAAATATCTGGGATTGAACCAAGCCAATCAGGGTATATTTTTTCAAGAATGCAAGTTGCCGAAACATTGGTAACTATTGATGATAAAGGTGAATTAATACCATCTCTAGCAAAGAAATGGAGTGTTTCAGAGGATGGTTTAGTTTGGAAGTTTGAAATAAAAGATAATATAAAGTTTCAAGATGGAACTTTATTAGATGCAAAAATTGTTGCTTTTAATTTAAATAGGGATGAGGTACTTAAAAAAAGTGTATTAAGGTATTTACCATTAAAAACAATTGAGGCTAAAGATAACTCTATAATAATCAAACTTGATACACAGTTTAGTTCACTTCCTGCATATTTGGCTCATTACAGTACAATTATTATTTCAAAAAATTCTTTTGCTTCAAATGGAAAAGTTGGAAAAATCATAGGAACTGGAGCATATAAAATAAAAAATATAACTGCGCCATTAAGTATAAAACTTACTAGAAATGAAAATTGGTGGCAGGGCAAAGCAAATATCAAAGATATTTCTTATTTAGCAGTTGGAAAGGGTGAAACAAGATCACTAATGATAAAAAGTAAAGAAACTGATATTGCATATTCTATTTTACCAGTTTCACTTAAGTCATTAAAGAAAAATCCAAACTTTGATATTCAAATTGTTTCAATACCAAGAACTAGAATGTTAAAAGTTAATTCAGGCTCAGAGTTTTTTAATACTTCAAAATTAAGAGAAGCTATTAGCTTAGCAATACAAAGAAAAGCTATTGCAAAAGCAATACTGAAAAATGAAAACTTAGCGGCTACACAATTATTTCCACAATCTTTAAACCTTTGGCATAATAAAGAGCTTGCTCCTTTAGAAACAAATATCCAAAAAGCAAATGAAATTTTAGAAAATAATGGATGGAAATTAGCAAATGATGGATTTAGATATAAAGATGGTAAAAAATTCGAAATCACTTTAAATACATATCCTTCATGGCCTGAACTTCCTATAATCTCAACAGCAATTCAATCTCAATTAAAAAAAATAGGTATAGATGTAAAAGTTTTAGTTGGAAGCTATACTGAGATAATTAGAAAGCATAAAGATAATACTTTACATTTAGCACTTATATCAAGAAACTTTGCATTAGTGCCAAATCCTCTTGGAACTTTACTTCAAGATTATGGAAAAGGAGGTGCAAATTGGGGTGCAATGAATTGGGAGAATGAAACTATGTTTCATTATTTGGATGAATTGAAAAAATCAGAAAAACCTGAACTTCAATTTAAAATAACTAAGCTTTTACAAGAAGAGCTTCCTTCTATCCCTGTTGCTTGGTCTGAAATGGCAGTTGTTTCGAGCAAAAAAGTTCAAAACCTAAAACTAGATCCCTTTGAATTGAACTACTTTTTATCTGATGTAAAGTGGGTTGAATAATTACATGTTGAAAATTTTATCTTCTAGAATACTACAAATTTTTACTTTGGCAATATTTTTAAATACGGTTTGTTTTATTATGATTCATGTTTTGCCAGGAAACCATGCAATGAGAATTGCAGCAGGAAGATATGGCCCTGATGGAATGACAGCTGAAATTGCTGAAAGTGTTGCAGTAGAATTAGGTCTTCATAGACCACTTTATGAACAATATTTTGATTCACTTTTTCAACTTTTTTCTTTTGATTTAGGTTATTCATTGGTTAGTGGCGAAAAGATTATCCATGAATTACAAACACAGTTAGGTTATTCTTTATATTTAGCATTATTTGCCTTTGTTCTAAGTTTAGTTATAGCCTTCCCTTTAGGTATTTATTCAGGGGCTAAAAAAGATGGTTTTATAGATAAAGTAAGTTTATATTTTTCTATTTTATTTAAAGCTATTCCTCCATTTATTTTAGCCTTATTATTAATTCTTGTTTTTAGTGTACAATTGAATATTTTACCTCCAGCTGGTTTTGATGATTGGACATATTTGATTCTACCTGCTTTAACCCTTGCCCTTGGATTAGCTGCTGTTTCAAATAGACTTATAAAAGAATCTATGAATGAAGTATCAAACTCAACATATTTTACATATGGAAAATACAAAGGTCTTTCTAATATAGTTTTAATGAAAAGACATGGTATAAAAAATGCTTTTATTCCAGTTTTATCATTCCTTGGAGTTCAGTCTATTTATTTAATTGAGGGTGTTGTAATTGTTGAATCAATTTTTGCTTTTCCTGGAATTGGACATGCTTTAGTTCATGCAATTATCGCTAGGGATGTACCTATGATTCAAGGTACAGTTTTAATAATGGGGATAAGCTTTGTATTTATAAATCTATTTGCAGATATTTTATCAAGAGTATTAGATCCAAGATTAGGAGCTAAACATGAATAAAAGTCTAAACTCAAAATATATAGGTTACATCCTTTTAGGTTTTTTATTTTTATTTGCAATATTAGTACCTTTTTTAACAGGAATTGATCCCCATGAACAAGATTTAATGAAAAGTTTTGCAAAAATCAGTTCTTCAAATTTATTGGGGTCTGATCATTATGGAAGGGATATGTTAACAAGGCTTGCTTATGCAGTTCAATTATCTTTTTTCCTAAGTTTTATCACTATGTTAACATCAGCTATTCCTGGTGTTTTGTTAGGAATTCTAGCTGCATATAAAGGTGGTATTATTGAAAAGATTTTAGTAGTTATCTCTGATATTATTCTAGCCCTGCCTGGATTACTTTTAGTTTTAGTTTTTATTGCTTTTTCACCAGGAAATTTCTTATTTTTATATTTAGGATTATCTTTATCTTTATGGGTTGAATTTTTTAGAGTAAGTAGAGCAAAAACAAAATCTATTTTAGTTGAACCTTATATTGAATCAACAAAACTTTTAGGTTTTTCTTCTTTTTATATTTTAAAAAAGCAAATTCTTCCTAGTTTATATCCTAGTATTTTAACCTTGAGTACTTTTGCTATGAGTACAGCAATTGTTGCTATTTCAACTTTAAGTGCTTTAAATGTAGGGATTAGACCACCAACTGCTGAACTTGGAAGTATGATTGTTGAACTTATGCCTTATTTTGATGAAGAACCATTTTTAATATTCTTACCATCTTTTTTTATTTTTTTATTGGTTTTATCACTTCAATTAATATCTAAAAAGGAACACTAATGTATAAAAAGCTAGAAATTAAGAATTTAACTATTTCATCAAATGATTCTATATTAGTAAAAGATATAAATTTAAGTGTAGAAGAAGGTGTTCCTTTGGTTCTTTTAGGGGAGTCTGGTTCTGGAAAATCTTTAATTATCGACTCAATTATGGGAAGTTTAAGTCCTAACTTAAAAGTTGAAGGTGAAATATTTTTAGATAAAAAAGATTTATTAAAATTATCATATAAAGATAAAAGAAAAATGTGGGGGAAGGATATAGCATTACTCCCTCAAGAACCTTGGAGGGCTTTAGACCCAACTATGAAGATAGTTGAGCAAGTTAGTGAAGTTCATGAATATATTCACAATGATAAAAAAAATGCTAGAAAAAAAGCATTAAATGATTTAGATGATGTTGTTTTAAAAGAGTTTAGCAATTCATACCCTTTTGAAATTTCAGGTGGAATGTGTCAAAGAACAACCATAGCAATTACACATGCTTTTAATTCACAATTGCTTTTAGCTGATGAACCAACAAAAGGGCTTGATAAAGAGTTATGTATAAATGTTGCAAATAGATTAAATAAAGAACTTGAACAAAATAGACTCCTTTTTGTAATTACTCATGATTTAGATATTGCAAAAAATATAAAAGGAAATTTAGGTGTAATTGTTGATGGAAGGCTAATAGAGTATGGAAAAACAGAAGAACTTTTTTCAAATCCAAAGCATACATATACAAAAAGACTTTTTAAAAGTCAAAGTTCATTATGGGATATAGAAAAATCTAATAATATAAGTGATGAAGTGATTAAAATAAAAAATCTATCTAAACAATATTCAGATAATAAACTTTTTGAAGATTTGAATTTTACTTTGAAAAAAGGTGAGATTACTTCAATTGTTGGAAGAAGTGGAAGTGGAAAAAGTACTTTAGGGGATATAATTCTTGGTTTAAAAAATCCAACTGCTGGCAAAATAATAAAATCTAAGGGGTTAATTAATCTAAAACTTCAAAAAATCTACCAACAACCACCAAGTGCATTTTTACCTAATCAAATTTTAAAAGAAGGGTTTGAAGATTTAGTAAAACTTCATAATCTTTCTATGAATAAAGTATATGAGCTTTTTGAAAAAGTAAATTTAGAAAAAGAGTTATTATATAGAAAACCAGATGAGGTATCAGGTGGACAACTTCAAAGAATGGCGATTGTAAAAGTTTTACTTTTAAAACCAGCATTTATCTTTGCTGATGAAGCTACTTCAAGGCTTGATTCAATAAGTCAACAGGAAGTTATATACTTGTTAGTTAATATTGTAAAAGAAGAAAACTTATCATTGCTTTTAGTAACCCATGATTTAGAAATGGCTCAAAAAGTTTCTAATCAGATTATTTATCTAAAGTAAATAATTTCATTCAAGAACAAGTTTAAAACGATATAGTATTTAAAACACTAAAAGGTTTTGAATGGAAAATAAAAAAACTGTATCTCTTGTTCTTGGTAGTGGAGGAGCTAGAGGCTATGCCCATATTGGTGTTATAAAAGAGCTTGAAGCTCAAGGATATGAAATAAAATCAATTGCAGGTTCATCAATCGGAGCATTAATTGGTGGACTTTATGCAGCAGGTAAACTTGAAGAGTATGAGCAGTGGGTAAAAAATTTTAATGTTTTAGATATTTTAAAACTTGTAGACTTTACTTTTTCGAAAGATGGGATGATAAATGGTGAAAAAGTATTTTTAAAAATTGAAGAGATGATCGGTAGTGCAAATATTGAAGATTTGGATATTTCATTTACAGCAACAGCAACTGATATTTTAAATAGAAAAGAAGTGTGGCTTCAAAGAGGGTGTTTAAAAGATGCAATTCGTGCTTCAATTGCTATTCCAACCCTTTTTACACCTAAGCAATTAAATGGAAAAACTCTTTTTGACGGAGGGATTTTAAACCCTGTACCAATTGTCCCAACTATTTCAGAATTTACAGATTTAATTGTTGCAGTAAATTTAAATGATGATATTGAGATAAAAGAGGAACACAAAAAACTTTTGGAAAAAGAGAAAAACAAACTCCATCAAACAGTAATTGATTTTTTCCAAAAAAATATAAAGAAAAAAGAGAGTTTAAGTTATTTCCAATTAATAAATAAATCTATTGAAACTATGCAAGAGGTAATAGCCAGACATCAACTAGCTTCCCATAAACCTGATATTATGGTAAATATATCCTCAAAAGCTTGTGAGTTTTATGATTTTCATAAGGCTGATGAAATGATAAAATATGGACAAGCTATTACAAAAGAGATATTAGAAAAAAAAGCAAAAAAGAGGTCTTAAGCTTTTTTTCTTAAATAAGTATAAATAAATAAAGCAATAATTACAAACAGAATAAAAATATTTGAGAATAGTAAAATGATAAAAAATAAGAAAGCTAATAGCATAGCACTATTTCTCAAAAAACCTTTTTCAAAAAGTATTATTGCAGTTATTAAACCGATTAATGCATTTGAGATAAAAAATGCATCAGAAAAAGCTACTAGATTATCTAAGGTAAGATAACCCATATAAACTAAAACTAAAGTGATAATATAGAGTATTGAAAGGAAATTTAAAGCTCCAATTGGAACTTTCTTTTTAGTTACTCTTGAAGTATATTTTGTGAAGTTTAGTGAAGAGATTAGTCTAGAAACTCCTCCAACAAAAAGAATTAGTGTTCCAATACATAAAATTACAGATACACTAGCAAGTATAAAGTTTGAACTATTTCCAAAAATAGGAATAATTAACCATACAAGTTTAAACTCCTCATCTTTTGGAAATTCTCCAAAACATATGGCAAGAATTATTAAAACATAAACTGTTGAGATAATAATTGCTGAGACTTTTACTGCGTTTGTTAGTGTTTTAGTATCATCAACATCTTGAGAATAGTTTCCAATAACTTCCCAACCAACTATTGACCAAAATACAATTAACAAAGAATAGCCATACTCTTTTATAGAAATACTTGGGATACTTAAACTAAAATGTTCTACATTTAAAAGGATAAAAATACTTGAAACAAAGAATATTATTGTAATAGCTGAACTAACTATTAACATCAATTTTCCTAAAAAACCTATTCTAATAAGCAAGGCTAAATAGGTGATTATATAAATAAAAAAGCCTAAAAGCTCTATTGAAATATTAGGAAAATAGGGCATTAAAAATTTTGCAGCAATTATTAAAACTGCAACTGGACCAAAAAAAACTGCACATATTAGATAAAAGGAGGTTAGTATTTGGTACTTTTTACCCATAGCTTCTTTTGTTGCTAGTGAGACTCCTCCATCTCCTGGGAATAAGATTGAGAGTTTCCCAAAAGTAAGAGCAAATAAAAAACCTAATACTAAAATAGCTCCCCATGTAAATATAGAGGCATTTCCAATCATATTATACAAAAGTGCGGGAAGTAAAATAACACCTGAACCTAAAATTGGCCCTATGATAAGACCTGAAAGAGTTAATGTATTTAATTTATTTTGATTCAATCTTCTTCTTTTTTAATATTTTTATATTATTTAAAACTTTAACGGCTATTATAGTTAAAATTGTCCCAAAAATAATTGAAAAACTAATATTTTCTTCAAGAAAAATTGCACTTAATGAAATAGCTGCAAAAGGAACTAAAAATACAAAAGAACTAACTTCACTAGCTCCTAGTTTTTCAATACCTAAAAAATAAATAGTATTTGCAAAGGTTGAAGCTAAAATTGAGATAGACAACATATTTATCCAAAAAATTGAATCAAGTTTCGAGTACTCAATTGTACTTAAATCAACGAAAAATAAAAGATTTAAAACTGATGTCACAACATACATATGAAAGGTAAAAGTTATAGGTGATATTTTTATTGCCTTTGAACTAAGAATAGTAATAATTGGCCAAAATATAGAAGCTATAATAAAATACAAATTGTATGTAACAAAGATTTTCTCACTATCAAATGTCCAAACATGAAGTATTGTCATAACACCAATTGCACCAAGACCTAAAGCAAAAGCATCTTTTTTTGTAACTGTTTTTGCTTTTAATAAAGCCATCATTATAAAGGTGTTTATTGGAATTAAACTAGTTACTAGTGACCCACCTAATGATGCAGTTCCAAGTTTTACTCCTAAATAAAAATATTTCATATAGGCAATTAAAGCTATTGAAGTAATAGTTACTAATATAAAGTTTCTAAGACTAATTTTAAATGACTTTTTTAAAATTATCATAAGTGGAACCATTGAGATAGCTGTAATTATATATCTAAAAGTCATAGTTTCAAATTCATCCATATAAAGACCTAAAAACTTAACATTAACCCATGAACCACCCCAACAAACCATTGCAAAAAATAGTAGGATGTAAAATATATTTTTATTTGATTCTGTCATAATATCTCTTTTTATTGGAAGTTTAATAAAAAAATAGTAATTTGTATAGAATAAAATTGCTACATAAGTAGCTTAGATGGAGTATAACCGTATAACTTTTTAAAGTTTCTTGTAAAATGAGATTGGTCATTAAAACCAACTTCTAAACTAGCTTCTGTGATATTTTTACCACTTAAAATTAAATTATGAGCTTTATTTATTCTTTGGTTGATTATAAAATTGTGAGGTGTTTGTCCAAACTCTTTTTTAAACATTCTTAGAAAATGGAATTTACTTAAAGAAGAATTTTGTGCTAACTCATCAAGGGTAAAATTCATATCAAGGGAATCTTTTATATATTCATAAGTTAACTTTACAATTTTTTTATCATCAAATATGTTGTCTATATTTTTATGATAAGAGGTGTAATTTATAACTAAATAAGTTAAGGCTTCATGTAGTTTTGTTTCTATATCCAATTCGTCAAATCTATTAAAATATGATATAAAAAAATAATGAAGTTTTGAAAAAAGTATTTCATCTTTTATAATATGATTTAAAAAATAAGGAACTCTTTTTTCTCCATAAATATCTTCATAAATTGAACTTACTAATTCAATAGTTGGATAAAAGTTTGCATGACTCCAAGATTTAGAAGCACCACCATGAATATCCCCTGGATTATTTAATCTAACTGATTTTTGATAGAAGTAAAAATCTTTATTTAAACTATTTGATTTAAAAAAACCATCATATGTTATACCCAAAGTATAAGTATCATGAAAATGTTTTGAAAAGTCTTTATTAAGTGTTTTGATATTTTCAAATGAAATATTTTTTAACATTTTATTCATAATAAATTATATCTAAATGGAAAGGTGAAAAATAGAACAAAATTGCTTATTCTTAGATTTATAAAAAAAGTATAAGAAAAATCTATACTTTTTTTATAGTAAGTAGAAGTACTACACCAATAACTGCAGCAATAAATGAAGCTACAAAAACTCCTAATTTAACTGCTGCAATTATACCTTCATCAATGAAAGCTAAGTGAGTGATGAAAATAGACATTGTAAATCCAATACCAGCAATAAAACCAACTGCAATAATCTCTTTCCATGAAATATCATCTGGCTTTTTTACTATCTTAAATTTTGTTGCAAGATAAGTTAATCCTACAATCCCTATAGGTTTACCTACAATTAAACCTAATACAACCCCTAAAACAATCATTAAATTTGCATTTACTGTTGAAAAATCAATTATTACTCCTGCATTTGAAAATGCAAATAAAGGCATGATAAAAAATGCAGATAAACCATGTAATCCATGCTCAAGTCTTACAAGGGGATTTTGTACTTTTTCATAGTTGTGTGCTATATGGTCAAGGTTATGTATTTGTTCATCATTTAAAACAGGGAAATCTTCTTCCATATTTTCTTCAAATTTATGTATATCTTTTTTAGTTTTTTTGATAAACTTTTTCTGATCAATTTTTGCTTTAATTGGAATAGTAAAGGCTAATAATACCCCTGCAATTGTTGCATGAATACCAATTGCATGAACATAAATCCATAAAGCTATTCCTAAAATAAGATAAGGGGTTAAAGCTGTAACTTTAAGTTTATTAAGGGAAACTAAAAGAGCCATAATTAATATAACATGTACAAAATATTCAGAGTGTATTTCACTTGTATAAACTGTTGCAACAACAAATATAGCACCTAAATCATCCACTACAGCTAAGGCAACTAAAAATACTTTTAATGCTGGGTTAACTTTATTTCCAAGTAACATCAAAATACCTAAGGCAAAAGCAATATCTGTTGCCATAGGAATACCAAACCCTAATGGATTAGATGGATTTAAACTCACATAAATAAGTGCGGGGATTATCATACCGCCAACTGCTGCAATAATAGGAAATGTAGCTTTATTTATTGTTGAGAGTTCACCAACTAACATCTCTCTTTTAATCTCAAGACCAACCATTAAAAAGAATAATGCCATAAGACCATCATCAATCCAATAGGTTAAAGTCATAGAAACACTCATCTCCCCTAGATTTACTCCAAGGGGCAAATGCCATAGGTCATAATAATATTGTCCTAAACTTGAATTTGCAATAATAACAGCTAAAATGGTTGCAACAAAAAGTAAAATACCACTTAGGGCTTCTTTATTAATAAATTTTTCAAAGTTAGTTAATATAGCAGGTTTAATCATTAGAGCCCTTGGTCCTTACACTTAGGGCAAATTCCCTTTATAATAATATTGTCAATCTCATAATCTGGAAGATTTATTTCAAGTTTTTCATGTATACATTCAATTTTTGAACATGTATTACAAATAAAATGGGAATGTTTTTTATTTTTTATTTCGTAATATCTTTTTTTATCATTTGATTCAAAAGCATTTATTATACCTTCTTCTTCAAATTTTATAATATTTCTATAGAAAGTAGCTTTATCCATTGCTAGGTTATTTTTAACCTCTTCATAACAAAGTGGCTTATTGTATGAATAAAGCAGTTCTAAAATTGCTTTTCTTGCTGTTGTAAGTTTTATGTTTTTTGATATGTTTTCTAAATTCATATTCTATTATATCAACTTGAATTTAAAATAATATTTGAAAAGTCAATTTTAAGTATGCAATTAAGTTGCATTTAAACAATTGGTGGTAAAATTCGACAAATGCAACCTAATTGCAAAAAATAAAAAAAGGATTTATAGATATGATGAAAAAAATCTTAATTGCTTTAGCACTATTATCAAGTTTTGTAGTAGCAAAAGAAGTAACTGTTTCAATTTTACCTCAAAAATTTTTCGTAGAAAAAATAGCAGGGGATAAAATTGATGTAAATGTGATGGTTAAACCAGGAGCATCACCAGCTTCATATGAGCCTAAAACATCTCAAATGAAAAAATTATCAAACTCTTTAGCATATTTTTCAATTGGAGTACCTTTTGAAAACTCTTGGCTAGAAAAATTTGAAGATGCGAATAGAAAAATGTTAGTTGTTGATACTACTAAGGGTATTAAAAAACAAGAGATGGAAGCCCATGAACATCATGATGAAGAGAAACATGATGAAGAAGAAAACCATGAACATGAAGATCATGACCATGAAAAAGAGATGCATCAAGATGAAGACCATGATGAACATGATCATAGTGGTTTAGATCCTCATGTGTGGTTAGATCCAATTTTAGTGAAAAAGCAAGCAGAAAATATTTTAAATGCTTTAGTAAAAGTCGATGAAGTAAATAAAGATTTTTATACTAAAAACTATCAATCATTTATAAAAGAATTAGATGAATTAGATAAAAAATTAGAATCAATTATTGAACCTTATGAACATAAAGCTTTTATGGTATTTCATCCATCTTGGGGATATTTTGCAAAAAGATATCATTTAGAGCAAATCTCTATTGAAATTCAAGGTAAAGAACCAAAACCAGCACAATTAGTTGAACTAGTTGAAGAAGCAAAAAAACATGATATTAAAATTGTTTTTGTTGCTCCTCAATTTTCTCAAAAAGGTGCTAAAACTATTTCAAAGAGTATTAATGGTAATGTTGCAACTATCAACCCTTTGTCTGAAAAATGGGATGAAAATCTATTAAAGGTAGCAACCGAAATTGCAAAATCTTATAAGTAAAATATTTATACTTTTTACACTTTTTACGCACACCCTTTTTGGGTGTGCACTCTGTACAATCTATTCACCTGAAACAAAGGTCTCAATTACAGTTCATGCAGACGAACAAAAAATAAAAACAGCAGATATAACTTGGGTACTTTCAAAAGAATTTACTGATATGTTAAAAGAGGTATATGATATAAATCAAAATAATTACCTTGATAAAAAAGAGTTAATACCTGTAGAACAATCATTATTGGATTATATTGTCCCTAGAAATTATTTAACACATATTTCATACGATAAAGTTATCAATAAAGAAAAGAGTTTAAAAGCTAATGTAACTAAAATGAAAAGTTATATAAAAAATTCACTACTTCATTTTAATTATGTATTAAAACTTGATTACGATTTAGATAAAGAAAAGGTTTTATACATAAATATTGATGATAAAGAAAAATACTTCATCCTCTTAATGGTGAAAAATTCAATAAAAATGGATGCACCCTTTGATGTTAAAAAATTAGTTGATAAAAAAAGTGTTGTTTTTTATCTTGATGGTGTATTAAAAGATGAAAAACTAAAAGAAGATAAATCTAAAGAACAACAAACTATAAAAAATGATATAGATAAAACAAAACAATTAGAAAAACTAGATGAACCAAAACAAGCAAAAGAAGAAACATATCTAGCAAAATTTTCTAATAAGGTAAAAGAGTATCTTATAAAAATAGAAAATGGCGATGATTATGCTTTATTTATATTATTAGGGATATCTTTTCTTTATGGAATCATTCATGCTCTTGGACCAGGACATGGTAAATCTTTAGCTTTTTCTTATTTTCTAGCCAATAAAAGTTCTTTTACAAGAGCATTTATTATATCTCAAGCTAGTGCTTTTATTCACATAGTTGGAGCTTTAATTTTAGTTGTTGTTTCTGTTTTTATTCTTCAATCAGTTTTAAACAATTTTGTAAATGATTCAGTTGAGATTTTAACAAAAATAAGTGCCTTTATGATTATGGCATTAGCTGTTTTCATTCTATACAACAAGATTGTAAAAAAGAGTTGTTCATGTTCATCATGTTGTTCTCCAGAACCTTCTCAATCAAATGCTATGTGGAGTACAACAAAACCTAAAACTACAACAACATTAAAACCAAACTTTATGAAAAAAGATTTATATTTTGTATTAACAGCGGGACTTATACCTTGTCCTGGTACAGTTATTCTTTTTATTTATGCTTTTATGCTAAAAACTTATTTTGCAGTTATTTTAGCTTCTATTTTTATTAGTTTAGGAATGGGCTTAGTGATTTTTGCCTCTTCATTTTTAGGTGTATCAGTTCAAAAAGTTAGTGAAAGATCACATAAACTAACTAGCTTTTTAGAGTACTTGTCACCAGTTGTTATGTTTTTATTAGGTATTTTACTATTTTTAAATGCTCAAATGGTTTAGTTATTAGGAGAGTTTAAAAACTCTCCCATTCATCATCATCTCTATTATTAGCTTTTATTGTTTTAGTTGTAGCTTTTTGTTTTATTTTTTCTGTATTTTTTGCTGAGTAGCTTTCTTTTTTATAAGTTGATTCAACTTTTTTTGGTTCAATTTTAGTAAAAGAAGTATCTACTTTGAGCTCTTTTGCCACAACAGTATTTTTACCAACAAACTCTTTTTCATCTGCATCTTTTACAATATCATTTGCGATAGCTTGCGTTTGATTAGCTATATCTTTTGCATTGTTAGCTAGTTCTGCATTTTGTTGTGTTTGAGTATCTAATTGATTAACTGCATTATTAATTTGGTTAATTCCACTTTGTTGTTCTTTGCTTGAGTGTTCAACATTACTAATCAACTCTAAAGTAGTTGCTACATTTTTATTTAGACCCTCATATCCTTTTATCATTTTATTAGCAATAGTTTTACCATCATTTGCTTTTAATGTAGCATTTTCAACTAATTCTTTAATCTCTTTTGCTGCTTCTGCTGATCTGCTAGCTAGATTCCTTACTTCTTGTGCTACAACTGCAAAACCTTTTCCAGCTTCTCCTGCTGTTGCTGCTTCAACTGCTGCATTTAGTGATAAAATATTTGTTTGGAATGCAATTTGATCAATAACAGTAATTGCTTCATTTATTGAACTTACTTGCTCATTTATCTCATCCATAGCTTTAGTTGTATTACTAGCCATTTGTTCACCTTCAGTAGATGACTTTTTAAGTTCATTAGCATTTGATGCCATTTTGACAACTGTTTCACTATTGTGGTTAATATTAGCTGTAATCTCTTCAAGTGCAGCTGCTGTTTCTTCAATACTAGCAGCAGCTTCATTTGATGAGCTACTAAGTCCATCAACCATACTTGAAAGTCCTTTAGCACTTGTTTGAAGTGTTAAACCGTTTGTTTTATTATGAACTAGCATCTCATTGATAATATTTGCAAGGGTATTCAAACCTTCAACTGTATCACCTGAAGCATTAGTGATTCTATGTGTAAAATTAAGTTTTTGAAATTGCTCTAAAGCAGTTCTTATCTCATTTAAGTCATTAGCAATACTTGAAGATATAACTTTTAACATCTCATTAAAAATCGTTTTTAACTCTTCTAGCTCTTTGTTCTCAGTTGAAAGTTTGATTGCATCATTTAAGTTTCCAGCTTTTACTTTTTCAACTACATCTTTAACTTCATTAATTAATGCAGCATCACTTTCCATTAAAGTTTTTGTTTTGTTTATGTTTTTATTTACGATAGATGCAAGGTTGGCTATTTCATCTTTAGAAGTATCATCTAAAAGTTCAACAGAAGATGATTCTCTATTTAAAAAGTTAAAGAAACTTTGTAATCCACTATTAAATTTAGAAAGTGAATTATTTATTGACTTACTTAAAGCAATAGCAAAGGATATTGCAACTAAAACACTTAATACACCAATAATCAGAAAAGTTGTAAATGAGTTTGAAATTAAAGATGCTGTAGCATTTTGATTTTTTTCAACAACTTTGTATGAGGCTTCAGTAAAAAAGTCGATTAAATCTCTCATTGAACCATAATCTTTTAAATACGTATTAAAATAGTAGCTTTCAGCACTTTTGTAGTCTTCACTGCTTAAAAACTCTTTTAATTTAATTGTATGTTTTGCAGTTAAATCAAAATATTTGTCAAACTCTTCAAACTTGTCTTTTTTTTCAAGCATCTCTTTTGCAAGAAAACCTTTAAATTTATCAAATCTTTGTCTAACCTGTTGTAGGTTATCATCTACATCTTTGATTAAATCCTTAGCATTCTTGTTATCTTGTTTATTTATTAGTTGTGATAGGGCAACATTTGATTGGTATGAATCTCTATCTGCCTCAAGTAAAACTGTAATTCCAGAAAAGTCTTTATCACTTAATTTCTTTACATTATCTTCTATGTTATTAAGATTATATGAGATATATAAACTTAACATAATTGTAATGGCAATAAGTGTTAAAAAAGCGCCATTGATTTTATATTTTATTGTCATAGGCTAACCTTTTGATTAATTTTTTAGATTCTAACATTAGAAGGTATCAAAAGGATAGCATTTTATTATATTTTAGATATTTTCTAGTTTTTTAAACTCATTTATAATATTTTTAATAGGTTCACATCCTACAGAAATTCGGATTATTTCTATTGGAAGGTCAATCTTTTTTAAAAAATTATTTCCTTGTTTTGTTTTTATCATATCATAGTGGGCAAGATAAGTATAAGGCATTAAAAGAGTGAATTCAGTTCCTAAACTTGGACCCTTCGCAAAATTTAGATTGTCATAAATCTGTGTTAATGGCTTTTTAAAAGTAACAGATACAATCCCTGTGTATGAATTATTATCAATAATTGTTTGTGAGTAGTTTTTTTTATTTTCTTCACTAAAACAGTGATATATTTTATCAATGTAAGAACATGTTTTTAAATATTCTACTAAAGCTTTTGTATTTGAAGAGATTTTTTTAACTCTAGTTTTATAATCTTTTATTTCAAAAGCTAATCTTTGTTTATCTTTTATATAAACAGGCTCACAATGTTTAAAAAATTCTTCTGTCATATAAGATAAGGGATGCTTTTTATTTAAGATGATTGCCCCCATTAAAACATCAGCATTTCCACAGGCAAACTTTGTAAGGGATTCAACAAAAATATCCGCATAAGATGTTAAGTCTAGATTGTATGGTGTTGCAAAGGTTGTATCAATTATTAAAGGAATATTATATTCATCACATAAAGTTCTTAATCTTTTTATATCAACAGTTTTTAAAAGGGGATTTGTTGGAATTTCAGTAATTATTGCACTGATTTGAAAGCCATTTTCTTTTAAATACTCTTCAAGTAAATCTAGGTTTAAAACTTCTGTAAATATTTTTGATTCTTTATAATGGTGATTTACAATATTCATTGTATCTAAATATAACCAACCAAATTGTACTAAGATAGATCTTCCATTTTGGGATTGAATAGTGTTTATTGCTCTTATTATTGAATAGATTGCATTCATCCCTGAAGGGGCAAGATGAATATTCTTTTTTGGCTGCTTATAAGCATTTGCAAGTGTAGATATAATAATATCTTCTGCAATATTTTCATCTTCTAACTTCTCTTCATGAAGATTATTGATTAATCCATGTTCAAATAGATATTTTTCTGCAAGTCTAGAAGATAGATTACATCCTGAATGTTGAATATAAGTCAAAACCTTTTGAAGCTGAGAAGTTCCATTTTGAACTAATATAACTCCAAATGGTTCATCAATCTCAATTTTATTATGAATATAATATTTATCACTTACAAGTTCAACTGCTTTTTGTGATGATAAAACTACAACTTCATATGAGTTTGGGACACTATATTTCTTCTTTAGATATAAGGCTAGTTTTTTTAAATAAGGGTGTAAGATAAATCTTGGATAACCACTTTTAATCACTTCTAATATTTCAGGAGTTTCTTCCTCATAATCAATTACATCTTGAATTTTTGGCATAGATACAGATACTGCATGAATGTTTTTTGGTGGAAGTGTTTCTCCACAAGAGATATGATTGAAGTAGTTATCTGACATCTATTTTACAGCTTGCTTAATATCTTGAATTAAGTCTTCATAACTTTCTAATCCAATAGAGAATCTAACAGTACCTTCTGAAATTCCAATTGCTTCAAGCTCATCTTTTGAAAATGATGCATGTGAAATTTTAGCAGGGATTTCAACCCTTGAATCTGGGCTTCCAAATGAACATTTTTCACCAAAAATTTTTGTATTTTCAATAAATTTTTCTGCTAATTCTAAACTTTCAAAATCTGCACAAAAAACACCAGGAATATAATCCATTTGCTCTTTTGCTAAATCATATTGTGGGTGTGATTTTAAAGCTGGATGAGTAACTTTAGTAATATAATCTTGTTCTTCTAAAAATTGTGCAATTTTAATTGACACCTTTTCATGCTCACGCATTCTAACTTTTAGAGTTGGAATACCTAAAGAGATTAAATATACATCCATTGGATTTTGGCTTCTTCCATGGGCATTTGCATAGTAATGAATCTCATCAGCTAACTTTTGTGTTTTCGCTACAATTGCACCAGCAACTACTGCACCATGTCCCGAGATATATTTAGTTGTTGAAAAAAGACTAAAATCAGCTCCTAATTCAAGAGGTCTTTGTGAAATAAAAGTAGCTAATGAATTATCAACTGCAAAAAGTGCATTATATCTATGTGCTAAGAGTGCTACTTGTTTTAAATCTATGATTTTTAATCCTGGATTTGTTGGTGACTCACATAAAACCAAATCAATAGGGTTTTGGCTTAATATTTTTTCTAGTTCTTCAAACTCTAAAAAATTAGCAAAATGCACAGTTATATTGTATTTTTCTTTAAATACTTTTAATAATCTAAATGTACCACCATAACAATCAGCCTCAACTAAAATATGAGAGTTTGCTTTTAAAACTGTCTCAAAAAGTAGGGCAACTGAAGCAATTCCTGTATGGGTACATACACATCCTTTCCCACCTTCAACTTCTGTAAATAGATTTTCTAACATCTCCCTTGTTGGGTTATCACTTCTTGTATAGTCATAAATTTTAGACCCCTCAGATGAGTCTTGTTTTTTTAAATCAAAGGTACCTGTATTGTAAATAGGGAAATGTGATGCCCCAGCCACATCTTCAAAGGGAGCATATTTTGCCAAGTGGCTTAGTTTTGTTTCGATTTTTTCTTGCATATATATCCGATTTAGTCCAATTTTTTTGGAATTATAGCTTATTTTATATAAGAATTAAAATTTAAAAAAATGAATAATTATTAAAACTTAGAAAATATTATTAAACTTGAATAATAAAAGTTATTTTTATGTTTTGAATGCTAGAATAATTGTTTATGGATAGAAATTAACTCAAAGAATTTAATATGCAAAAAAATTTAGTTAATCCAAGCAGCAATTATAATAGAAATTTGTCACTGATATTACTCTCAATTGTTACTTTGTTAATTTTTTCAATATATATAGATATTAAATACAAAAAAGATGCCATAGAAAAGGAATTAATCTCTTTAGAAAAAAATATTATAACAGAGCACAAGAAAAGACTTAAAGAGTCAGTTTATAATACAGTTAATTATGTAGACTCTATTTATAGAATTTTTTTAAGGCAAGAAGGGAAAACCTCTAATTTAGATCAATTAAGTGATAAAAACTATAAACTTTTTGAAAATGAGATTAGAACATTTTTATACAATTCAGTATATGATAAGGTTAGATATATCTGGATTAATCAGGTTATAAATTTTGATGGTGGAGAAGATTATGCCTTAAGATTAATTCATCCTAATTTAAAACATACAGAAGGGAAACTTTTATCAACAAATACTAAAGATATAAAAGGAAATTATCCATACTTAGAAGAGTTAGAAGGGATAAAATCTAATGGTCAAATTTTTTACACATACTATTTTAAACAATATGATTCTAATAAAATCACTAGAAAAATATCATTTGCACAATTATATAAAAAGTTAGATTGGATTATTGCTACTGGTATACCAACAAATGTTTTAGATGAAAAAATAAATAAAGAAAAAGAGATTTTAATTAAAGAATTTAAAAAGAATCAAACTATTACTTTGTCTATAAAAGGTTTAGTTTTATGTATTTTAGGTTTATCTTTTTATTTATTTAGAAATCAAACAAAAAATTATATATTTGAAAATTTAAGTAAATCTAATGAGATTTTAAATAAGACAAATGAGAAATTATCTATAGCAACAAAAACTGCAAATATAGGTATTTGGAAATGGAATATTGAAGACTATTCTCTTGAATGGGATGAATTGATGTATAAACTATATGAAGTTGACTTAGATTCTGTAAAAATTACTTATGATTTATGGCTAAATACTATACATAAAGAGGATAAAGATATTGTTCAAAATGACTTGAAAACTTCAATTATAAAAAAGAAAAAATTTCTTTCAACTTTTAGAATTAATACAAATAGTGGTGTTAAGTTTATTCAAGCCTTTGGAGAAACAAAATATAGTTCATTAGGTAAACCTTTGTATGTTATTGGAATGAATGTTGATATTACGAAAGAAAAAAATCAAGAAAAGATGATTTTAAAGCAGGCTCAAACATTCAGCTCTTATGTAAATTTTTCAAGAACAGATGAAGATGGAATTATTACTGATGTTAGTGATCTTTTTTGTAAAACTTCTGGATATACAAGAGAAGAGATAATTGGACAACCACATAATATTGTAAGACATGAAGATACTCCAAAAGAACTTTTCAAAGAGTTATGGTCTAATTTAAAAGCTGGAAAAAGTTGGACTGGTGAAATAAAAAATAAAAATAAAGATGGTTCATATTACTGGAGTTTATCTACAATAACATTGGAATATGATAATAACGGAGATTTTATAGGTTATATTTCAATTAGAACTGATATAACATATAAAAAAGATTTAGAACTTAAACAAATTCAGTTAATGGAGCAATCAAAATTAGCTTCCTTAGGTGAGATGATTGGTAATATTGCTCATCAATGGAGACAACCTTTAAGTGTAATTTCTACTGCTGCTACAGGAATAAAATTGCAACAAGAGTTAGGCACTTTAGATTCAAAACTTTTAGAGGATGAATTGGAGATGATAAATGATAATGCACAACATTTATCTCAAACAATCAATACTTTTAGAGATTTTATAAAAGAGGATAAAGAATCTACAGAAGTTGTATTACAAGAGAGAATAAAAGATACCTTTAAAATATTAAATGCAAGTTTAAACAATAATCATATTAAAATTATTAATAAAGTGGATGATTCAGAACCTATAAAAGTAAAACTAATACTTGGAGAATTAGCACAGGTTATTATGAATATAATAAATAATTCAAAAGATGCATTACTCGCAAAAAAAATAGAAAATCCTACTATAATAATTGATATAATAAGAAAAAAGAATAAAGTTGTGTTGACAATAGAAGATAATGCAGGTGGTATAAAAGAAGATATTCTACCCCATGTCTTTGAACCATATTTTACAACCAAGCATAAATCACAAGGCACAGGTTTAGGATTATATATGAGTTTCAATATAGTAAAAGATAGTTTAAAGGGTAATATCTATATTGAAAATACTAAAATTGGTGCAAAAACTTTTATAGAGTTGCCAATAGAAAATGACCATTAAAAAATTGAAAGAAGGCTGTTGAAAGAAATATCAATAAAAACAAAAATTACAACAATCTATTTTTTATTTGGGGTGGCATGGATTTTATTATCTGATGAGATTTTATTTTATTTTATAAAAGATGTTGAACAATTAACGAAAATCCAATCTTTTAAAGGTTGGACTTTTATTGTTGTTACTTCTATTTTATTATATTTTCTAGTTAAAGAATATGAAAATGAAAAAAATGAGAGTGAAAAAAAACTTTCTGAATCTAAAGAATATTATATTTCATTACTTGAACAAGCTCCATATGCAATAGAAGTATACAATAAAGAGGGTTTTCAAACATATTTTAATAAAGAATATACAAAGTTTTGGGATATAAAAACAACAAATAAAAATAGACTAACTGTAAATAACAATAAAATATTTACACAATTAGGTTTATTGGAGTTTATTAATAAATCCTTTAATGGTGAAATAATTGATATCCCTACTTATTCATATAGTTTAAGCTCTAATAGTACTAATTTAAATAGTCAAGAAAAATTAGTAAAAACACAAATATATCCAATTAAAAACTCAATGGGAGATGTAGAAGATATAGTAATTTCCTATATAGATGTAAGCGCTGAAAAAAATGTTAAAAAATTTGAAAATATTTTGTCATTGGTATTTGAAACATTACCAGATATTTTATTTATAATTAAAAAAGATGGAACTATTGTAGATTATCGTTCAAAAACTAATGAAGACTTATATTTACAACCTGAATTTTTTATTAACAAAAAAGTACAAGAAATATTACCAGAAGATGCTGCTAAATTATTTGAAGAATATCTACCTAAGACAATTAAAAAAAGAGATATTTTAATTTATGATTATGAGTTAGAAGTAGGAAATGAAAGAAGATATTATGAGTCAAGAATGTCTCTTCTTGGTGATGATGAACATTTAATGGCACTTGTAAGAGATATAACAGAAGATGTAAAAAGTAAAGAACAATTAGAATTTCAATCCCTTCTTTTAGAACAATCAATTGCTGCAACTAGTGTATTAGACGATGATGGAAAATTTTGTTATGTAAATGAATCTTACTTAAAACTTTGGGATTATGAAAATGAAAATGAGATATTAGGAAGTTTCCCTTCTAGTCATTATTATGATTCAACAATTCATGAGAAAATTATAAGTGAATTAGAAAAGGATAAAAACAATATCTTTACTTTAGTTGCAAAGAAAAAAGATGGAAGTTTATTTAATATACTTATGGGAGCAAAATTAATAAATATCAAAAATAAAAAGTTTTATATTACATCAGCAATAGATATAAGCGAAAGAGTTGAAATATCAAAACAGTACGAGACAATTTTTAACAATGTAAGAGAAGGGGTGTTTATTACTGAAATTGATGGGACAATAATTAATGCAAATCCATATATTGAAAGATTATTTGATAAAACAAAATCGGAGTTGATAAATTCAAATATAAAAACTTTTTTAAAAACAAAAGATTTGAAAAAACTAAAAAGAATTTTTCACACATTAATTTCTAAAAAAGAAGCACAGTTTGAAATAGATCTTATAAGTAATGAAGATAATATTTTTACTGTATCAATTAATTCACAAATTATAAATTTTGAAAATAAACAAATAATATATGGAACGCTTAAAGACTTATCCCAAGAAAATGAGAATATGTTTTTATTAGAGCGTTCAAAAAGAATTTTTGAAAATCTTAAAGAGGGTGTTATCATTACAGATTCTAATGGTTATATAACAGAAATCAATAAAGCTTTTAGTGATATCACTGGATATTCTTATAATGATGTTTTAGAAAAAAAGATTTCGATAATCAAGTCTAGTAAGTATGATGAAGATTTTTACAATAAACTCTTTTTATCTTTAAAACAAACAGGTAAATGGTCTGGAAAAATCATTAATAAAAGGAAAAATGAAGAAGAGTTTAGCTCTTTTTTAACATTAAGTGCAATTAAAGACAATAAAGGAGAACTTCAAAACTATATTGGAATATTTGCAGATATATCAGATATTTTAAATTATGAAAAAGAGTTACGAAAAAAAGACTTAATGCTTTCTCAACAATCAAAGATGGCAATGATGGGTGAGATGATTGGAAATATTGCCCATCAATGGAAGCAACCACTAAGTGCAATATCAATGTCAAATGGAATGTTTATGTTAAGTCAAGAAGTAGAAGGTATGGTGACAAAAGATGAATTGGATAAGTCAATAAAGAATATTTCAAACTCTGTAGAATATATGTCACATACAATAGATGATTTTAGGAACTTTTTTAAACCAGAAAAAAATAAAAAATATTTTAAAACAAAAAAAATATTTGAAAAAACATATACTTTAATGGAAGCACAATTAAAAAATAACTCAATAGAAATAATAAAAAACATAGAAAATATTGAGTTACACACCTTTGAAAATGAACTTCTTCAAGTATTGGTAAATATATTAAAAAACGCAAGGGATGCATTAGTATCTCAAGAGACAAAAAATAAGAAATTAATATTTGTGGATATTTACAAAAAAGACAAGATAGTATACATACAAATAAAAGATAGTGCTAGAGGCATATCAGAAGATATAAAAGATAAAATATTTGATGCATATTTTACAACAAAAGATGAGAGTGATGGCACAGGGGTAGGATTGTATATGACAAAACAGATAATAGAAGGTATGAATGGAGAGATAAGTGTATCAAATGAAGAATTCACTTATGAAAATATAGACTATAGTGGTGCACTTTTTACTGTAAAATTAGAAGATGTACTTAATGATAAATAAAGCATGTAGATATTTATTTACTACTTTTTTTGTTCAAAGTTTGTGATAATTTGTTTTTCTCTGTAAATTAAATAAGGGTCTTGGTAATAGCTTTCTTTAAAGAAACTTTTCCCGATAGTTAGGATTAATCCTTTTATATCATTTCTTTCTAACTCAAACTCTTTATAAGTGAAACCTACTTTAGCAAAGGCATTTCTTATTAATTCATTATTTTGAGAGCAGATTAAAATACCATTTTTTTTGAGAACTTTTTTTATCAATTTTATAAATTCAAAAGATAGTAAAGAAGGATTTAAATTAGGTAAAAATGGATCTAAAAAAATAATATCAAAATTTTTGTCCAATTTTGTGATTGTAAATCTTGCATCACCAAGTAAAAGTTTTATATGGTTGTTATTATCTTTATATTCATTGTTTTCATATAGAGTATTTAATATCTCTTTTTCGTCTTTGTTTTTATTTAAGATTTGTGCATCTTTTATAATCACTCTATTTTTATCCAGAGCAGTGATATTAAGTTTGAATTTTTTCTCAAGTTTTATTGCCATAAGGGAGTTTACTCCCATCCCAAAACCAATATCTAATAATGATATATCTTTTTCTTTAAGTTTCTTTTTTAAATTTGATTGCTCTATAAAAAACTCTATTGCTTGTTTTTTGGCACCACTTTTTGGGTGGTAATAATCTTTATATGTTTTGTCCCAAATAGTAGTACTTCCATCTTCAAGTTCAAAACTGTTTTGTTTTGTTAAGTTTAGCTCTTTTTCTTCTATTAAGTCACCTTGTTTAAATCCTGCATAAGCCATTGATTCATTTATAAACTCTACAAATTGTCCCTTTTGCATATTCCATATTGGAGCTATTAAATCGCAAGTTGGTGTATCTGTTGAGGTTCTTACAATTGGAATATTAGAAGGGATATTTCTAATTAAAAAGATAAGTTCTTCAGCATATTCATATTCATTAAAAGTTTTGAAAGCATTTTCTTCGTACTCTTTATGAAGGGCAGTATTTTTTATAATATGTAGATTATGTATTTTAATTCCATCAACATTTTCTTTACAAACTATTTTTACAGTATTTAACCAATCTTTTCTACTCTCTTCTTTAAAGCCAACTATAATATGAGCAAAGATTTTAATGCCATATCTCTTTAAATCTCTTATAGCTTTTATAGTTTGTTTTGAATCATGACCTCTATTTATTTGATTTAGGGTCTTGTCATTTAATGTTTGAACTCCTAAATCAACATAAACATCAATTTGTTTATTTAACTCTTGAAGATATTCTAGTGTTGATTTATTTAGACAATCAGGTCTTGTTCCTATACTAATTGCTTTAAAATTATAAAATTTTAGAAGTTTTGAATAGCTTTCTTTTTGTTTTATAACAGAAGTAAATGTTCCAGTGTACGCCTGAATATAAAGCATAAATTCCTTTGCTTTATATCTTTTTTTTGAAAATTCTATTGCATTTTTTATTTGAGTTTCTACATCTTTTGCATCTAAAATTTGAGCAGCTCTAGCTCCATCTTGGGGACAAAAAGAGCAACCTCCATTATTGTTTTCATCTCTATTTGGACACCCTAAATCTAAATCTACAGGAATAGTATGAAGCGTAGTATTATAATTTTTTTTCATATAGCTTTTAAATGTGAAGTAGGGTTGGTCTATCATTTATTTCCTTTGGAGGAATTATATTTGCATTTAGATTAAAAAAGTAAAGTAATCAAAGTTAAATAAGGTTTATTTAACTTAATTTGATAAATTCAAAAGAAAAAAGTATAAGTATGAAACTAGATGAATTAGAACTTGAAGTAGACTATTTTCAATTTGATAAGAAGTTTTATGAAAAAGTTAATGTAACACCTTTAAATAATCCTTTCTTAATAAGTTACAGTAAAAACGCATGTGATTTAATCAATTTAGATTACGAAGAATGTGAAACCAAAGATTTTGTAAAATTTATTAATGGTCAAAAAGTTTTAGAAGGGAGTATTTCTTTTGCTATGGCATATGCAGGTCATCAGTTTGGATATTTTGTTCCACAGCTTGGTGATGGAAGAGCTATAAATCTTGGACATATAAATAATTGGCATCTTCAAACAAAAGGCTCAGGACTTACAAAGTATTCAAGACAAGGTGATGGAAGAGCAGTTTTACGCTCAAGTATTAGAGAATATATTATAAGTGAAGCAATGGCTGCTTTAGGAATCCCTACAACAAGAGCCTTAGCCTTAATTGGCTCAAGTCATAAAGTATATAGAAACTATATGGAGAAAGAAACAGGTGCAATTGTTTTAAGACTATCTCCTTCATGGGTTAGAATAGGAACCTTTGAGTTTTTTGCAAGGGGACGTGAACCTGAAAACAATCTAAGGCAATTAGCTAATTATGTGATTAATCAATCATATCCGCATCTAAAAAATGATGACAACAAATACGAGAAAATGTATTTTGAATTAGTTGACAAAAGTGCAAAACTATTGGCACAATGGATGGCTTATGGTTTCCAACATGGTGTTATAAATACAGATAACTTTTCAATTGCTGGACTTACTATTGATTATGGACCATTTGCTTTTATGGATCAGTTCTTTAAACATTCTATTTGTAATCATACAGATATGGAAGGAAGATATTCATATAACAATCAGCCAGAAGTTGCTAGATGGAACTTAGAAGTTTTAGCATATAACCTTGGTAAAATTTGCAGTTTTCAAAAACTAATGTCATATTTAAAAACATTTATGACTAAACAACAAGAAGAGTACTTGAAAATAATGAATAAAAGATTGGGTTTAGATATAAATTTAAGTGATGATGAAAACTTAGATTTAATGATTTATTTGCTTGATACTCTTGAGGAAGCAAAGATTGATTATAATTGTTTCTTTTATGAACTTATAAAACTAGAAAGTTTTGACAATATCTCATCTGTTTTAAATATAGCAGTATTTAGAAGCCCCTTAGAAAGATGGTTTGAGAAATATAAACGAGTAATAAAAGAACAAAAGCAAGATTTTTCAAAAATGAAAGAGCTTATGAAAAAAACTAATCCCAAGTTTGTAATTAAAAACTATATGCTTCAAGAAGCTATAGAAAAATCAGAAGAGGGTGACTTCTCTTTAGTAAATGATTTATTGAAAATCGCCCAAAACCCTTTTGATGAGCATAAAGAGTTTGAAAGATATGCAAAACCAACACCCCTTGAATACTCAAATATAAAACTTAGTTGTTCCTCTTAAAAGAGAAAATATTTTTTTATTTATTTCAACTGACTACGGGTCAGTATTAATATATCATTAAGTTTTGATTGTTATAATGCAAATATTGATTGACCGACGGTCAGTCAAAAAGTTACAACGTTCATTATTTGTAACTAAAAGGAGGTAGTATATTGAGTCCTAGAAAAATTAATAAAGAAGAAAAAAGAAGAGAAGTAGCTTTATCATGCCGTGAACTTATATATGAAGTTGGGATGAAAAATCTTACAGTTGCACAGGTGGCAATAGCTGCTGGAATTGGAAAAGGAACAATCTACGAATATTTTGAAAATAAAGATGATATTATTTTTGAAATTATAAATATTCATATTGAAGAACATCATAAAAAGTTCATAAAAGAGGTAGAAAAGCTTAAAACAGTTAGGGAAAAAATTGAATTGTTTTTCGAGTTTGTTTTAAGTGAAGAGCCTGATCTAGTAAGAAGATTCAATGGGTATAAAGAGTTTCTTTCTATAGTATTATCAGATGATAATCTTTCAATGAAAGAGTTTAATTGTAATAAAAATGAATTTTTTAGAGGTGAACTTGTTAAAATTTTTGCTCAAGGTATAGCAAGTGGTGAATTAAAAGAGGAATCACTTGACTTAGCTGATGGGATTTTAACTTATCAAAAGGGTTTAACTGTTAGAAAAATGAGTCAAGCCAATTTTGATGCAAGGGAAGATTTTGAAAAGTTTATAAATACAATTTTTAAATTGTTAGAGGTGAAGAAGTAATGATTCCTGCAAAATATCAAAGAGTAGTATTTGCTTTTTTAATGTCCTTACTTATGAGCTTTTTGATGAGTGGGGTTATCACTTTTATAAATTTAGGTATTGTAGATAATTTCATCTCTTTATGGTTTGGTGCATATTGGAGAGCTTTTGTTGTAGCTTTTCCAATTATCTTTGTTGTAGCGCCATTTGTTCAAAAACTTACAGCAAAATTAGTAAAACAGAATTAATACAAGGAAAGAAAATGATGAAAGTAAGTTTAGCATTTTTATTAATTATTCCATTTTCACTTTTTGGTGAAAATCTTCAACAATTAATTGAATTGTCAAAAAACAATAAAATGTTAGAGTCTTCTAAAATTAGTTTAGAGAGTATAAAAGACTCTTATAAAAGTGTAAAAAGTGCATATATGCCACAGTTTAATGTGGGAGCAAATTACAGTAATAATAGTAATGAAACAATGACTATGCCACAAAATACTACAACTGTTCAAGGAAGTGTTGATTATGTTATTTATGATGGTGGTAAAAAACAAAATACTTATAAGTATTATGATTCAACTATAAAAAGCAGTGAAAATAGTTTGAAAAATCAAAAAAACAAAATTGCTTTAGAGGTTATTACCTATTATTATGATTACCTTTCTTATTTAGCTCAAAAAGAGGTAAAACTTCAAGAGATAGAACAACTTCAAGCACAATATAAAAGATTGAAAAAATTTTTAGATGTAGGAACTACAACTGAAGATGAAGTACAAAAAATTATATCAAATATAGAAATCGCAAATGTTGCTTTACATGAAATTGAGTTAAATATTCAAACGATTAATCATAACTTAGAATATATTGTTGGAAAATCAGTTTTAATTGAATCTGGTTCAAAAGTTTCGAAGTTTGATAAAGAGGTAAAATTAAGAGCAGATTTAAAAGCATTAGAAGATCAACTTGAAGCTTTAAAATCAAATGCAAAAGCTGAAAAAAGTGGAAAGCTTCCAGTAGTTTCTTTTAATGATACATATTCATATAATAATTTAAACTATGACTCTGCTGCAAGTGATGATGATGTAGATAGAAATGTTGCTACATTAAACTTATCATGGAATATTTTTGATTTTGGAGCAACAAATAATTCATATGAAGCAGCATACAAACAATATTTATCATTAAAATCACAATATGAGTATGAAAAAAATAAAGCGAATGTTGATTTAAAACTTGCCAAAAAAGCTTATGATATAGCAAAGTTAAAAATTGAATCTTCAAAAGCTGGATTAAAAGCTGCAAATAGCGCATATGAAACTATTAAAGCAAAATATCAAAATGGTTTAGTTGATAATGTTGCATATTTACAAAGTTTAACAGAAAAATATAGTGCTCAAAGTTCATTAAAAGTTGCACTTTATGAGTTAGAGATGAGAAAAGCAAATATAATTTATTATAGTGGTGAAAGATTAGAGGAGTATATAAAATGAGAATTATAAAAAGACTATTAGTAAGTTCAGCAATAACTTTTGTTGCACTTTCAACAAATTTAAGTGCTGCGGGAGCACCTGCAGGAAAACAAATGCCAGCTCCAAAAGCTGATGTATATATTGTTCCACAACCAAGCGATTTTGCAATAAATTTAAAATATCCAGCTTCTATTGAGCCATTGAGCCAAGCAGTTGTATATTCTAGAGTTTTAGGTGTTCTTGAAGCAATGCATTTTAATGAAGGTGAAAAAGTTAAAAAAGGACAAGAGTTATTTACAATTGAAGATGATATTTATCAAGCTCAAGTTGATGCTGCAAAAGCTTCACTAAATATGGCTGAAGCAACTTTACAAAATGCAACTAGAAGTTGGGAAAGAATTAAAAAACTTTATAAAAGTAAAGCTGTTACAACAGAACAAAGAGATACAACATTATCAACTTATCAAAATGCCTTAGCATCTGTTTCAGCTGCAAAAGCTCAATTAAAACAAGCAAAAATCAATTTAAACTATACAAAAGTAAAAGCTCCAATTTCAGGAGTTACAGGTTTAAAAGCTGTTGATTTAGGGAATCTAGTTACATCAAATCCTCCAATGGCACTTGTAACTATTACTGAAAATGAAAAAGTATATTTAGAGTTTTCTATGCCTATGAGTGATTATACTAATATTAAAAATGGATTATGGCAAATGCCTCAAGATGGAAAAATTTCAGTTGATGTAATCTTAAATGGTAAACCATCAGGAGTTAAAGGTTATGTTGATTTTATTGATGTGAATACTAATGAGAATACTTCAACAGTTAAAATGAGAGCTGTTGTTGATAATAGTCAACAAAAATTGATGGCTGGAAGCTTCGCAAGAGTTGCATTAAGTGGTATTGTACAAAAAAATGTAATCACAGTCCCTCAAAAAGCAGTATTACAAAATCCAATGGGAACAATTGTAATGGTTGATGAAGGTGGTAAAGTTGGAGTTAGACCAATAGTACCAGGAAAAGAAAGTGGCGATAAATATATTGTTGCTGGTGGTATGGTAAAAAGTGGAGATAAAGTTTTTGTAAATAATTTCTTTAGAATTAAGCCAGGAAATCCAGTTACTGTTGATAAAGTAATAAACGAACAAGGTAAATAAAAATGTTTTCAAAGTTTTTTATTAATAGACCAATTTTCGCAACAGTTGTGTCTATTATAATTATTCTTGCAGGTTTAATATCTATTAATATTTTACCTGTAAAAGAGTATCCAGCTGTAACACCTCCACAGATTAATGTGAGTGCAACTTATCCAGGAGCAGATGCAAGTACCCTTTCAAGTACTGTTGCTCCAGTTTTAGAGAATGCAATTAATGGTGTTGATAATATGACATATATGTCTACAACTGCTTCTCCAAGTGGTGTTTTAAGTATGAGTATTATCTTCTCAGTTGGTACTGATGTTGACCAAGCAAAAGTTGATGTAAATAATAGAGTTCAATTAGCACTTAGCTCACTTCCAAGTGAAGTTCAAAGACAGGGTATCTCTGTTGCTGAAAGATCTCCGGATATGTTAAAAGTTTTAGCATTTACATCTAAAAATAATGTTCACGATACAACATGGATTTCAAACTATTTAACTGTAAATGTTTTAGATGATATTAAAAGAATTAAAGGTATTGGTGAAGCTAGAGTATTTGGTGCAAAAGATTATGCCATTAGAGTATTAATTGACCCAGAAAAGTTAAAGTTTTATGATATTAGCCCAGCTGAAATTAGATCTATAATTTCTGAACAAAATAATCAATACTCAACAGGTAGTGTTGGTGCAGAACCAATTAAAAATGTTACACCTTTTACTTATTCTATTTCTACAGAGGGTAGACTTAAAAATGTAGCAGAGTTTAATAAGATAATTATAAGATCTAATGCTGATGGTTCAACATTAAGACTAAAAGATATTGCAAAGGTTGAGTTAGGTTCAGATTCTACTTATACAAAAGCAAAATACTCAGGTGAGCCAATGATCCCTGTTGGTATTTTCTTAGCACCTGGTGCAAATGCTCTTGAAGTATCAGCTGCTTTAACTGAAACTTTAAGTGAAATTTCTAAAAGTTTCCCTGAAGATTTACAGTATCAAGTACCATATGATGCAACACTTTTTGTTGATGAATCAATTAAAGAAGTTGTTAAAACATTACTTGAAGCTATTTTCTTTGTAATTATTTTAATCTATTTATTTTTAGGTAATTTTAGAGCAACTATTATTCCAGTTCTAGCAATTCCTGTTTCAGTTATTGGTACCTTTGCCGGACTTTATGCTGCAGGTTTTTCTATAAACTTATTAACACTATTTGGTATGATTCTAGCCATTGGATTGGTTGTTGATGATGCAATTATTGTAATTGAAAATGTTGAAAGAAATCTAAGGACTAAAAAAGATATATCAGTAAAAGATGCAACTATTGATGCAATGAAAGAGTTAACTACTCCACTTATTGCTATTATTTTAGTTCTTTCAGCTGTATTTATCCCAGCAGCACTTACAGGTGGTTTTAGTGGGGTTATGTATAAACAGTTTGCCATAACTATTGTAATGGCAGTTGTAATTTCAGGACTTGTTGCTTTAACTTTAACGCCAGCACTTTGTGCAATATTTTTAAGAAAAGATGAACCTGAACCAATCTGGCCTATTAGAAAGTTCAATGAGTTTTTTGATTGGTCGACTAAAGTCTTTATTGGGATTACTAAACAAACTATTAGATTATGGTTCTTTTCACTTGCTTTATTTGGAATATTGATATATGCAACTTTTAGTATTATTCAAAAGACGCCAAATGGACTTGTTCCAACAGAAGATAAAGGTGTGCTAATGGTATTTGCTTATGCTATGCCTTCAACTTCTTTAGGTGAAACTGCAAAAATCACAAGTGAAATTGAACAACAGTTACTAGCTGATGAGGAAATTGTTTCAACTGGTAATATTACAGGTCTTGATATTGCTACATTTGCATATAAAACAGATGCAGCTTTAATGTTTGCTATGTTAAAACCTTGGGATGAAAGACCACTTCCAAATCAAAACTCGCAAGCAATTGCAGGAAGATTGATGGGACAATTTATGGCCACATCAAAAGAAGCATTTGTATTACCTGTAAATCCACCTCCAATTATGGGGATGAGTACAACTGGTGGTTTTGAGATGTGGATTCAAGATAGAACTGGTGGTGATTTAGCAACCTTAAATAAATATACACAAGATATTATTGCTAAAGCTAGTACAGATCCAAGATTGACAGGTATGAGAACAACATTAAATACGAATGTTCCAAAATATATGTTAAGTATTGACAAGGATAAAGCAAAGGCTATGAATGTTTCTTTTGATTCTATTTTTAGTGTTATTCAAAATACTTATGGACAAGGATATATCAACGACTTTAACTTGTATGGTAGAACATTCCATGTAAATATTCAGTCTGAGTCACAATATAGAGCAACAAAAGAGCAGTTTAAAAATACATTTGTTAAATCTTCAACAAATAATTATGTTCCATTAAGTGAGTTGATTACCCTTGATAGAACAGTAAATGCAAGTGTTATTCAAAGATTTAACATGTTTAATGCTGCAAAAGTAACAGGATCTCCTGCCTTTGGATTTGCTTCAAGTGATGCATCAGCTGCTATTGAAGAGATAGCAAATGAGATTTTACCTGAAGGATATACAATTGCATGGTCAGGTACAACTTATCAAGAGAAAAAATTAGAAACTGAAGGTGACTTAACAGCAGTTTATGCAGCAGTATTTGTATTTTTAATTCTAGCTGCACTTTATGAAAGTTGGAGTATTCCATTAGCTGTAATTATTTCAATACCTTTTGCAATATTTGGTGCAGCATTAGCTGTATTCTTACGGGGACTTGAAGCAGATATTTATTTCCAAGTAGGGCTTATTACTTTGGTGGGATTAAGTGCTAAAAACGCAATTTTAATTGTAGAGTTTGCAATGGATAAATTAAAAGCGGGTATGAGTTTATTTGATGCTACAATAGAAGCAGCTAAATTAAGATTTAGACCAATTGTTATGACTTCATTGGCATTTATTGTAGGTACATTACCACTAGCTTTAAGTAGTGGAGCAGGTAGTGCAAGTAGACATATTATTGGTACAACAGTTGTTGGTGGTATGATAGCGGCAGTTGTAATTGGAGTAATTTTTATTCCATTGTTCTTCTTTGGTGTATTAAAAGCAAAAGAAAAACTAAGTTTTAAAAAGAATAAATAGGAATTTTCCTATTTATTCTAAAAACCCTGATATTTAAATCCCGTAGAACTACTTCCATCTTTTGACTTACCCTCTTTTTGTTTTTTTGTTGGAACATTTTCAATCCCTTTGAATGTGTCAAACCATTTAAGTTCTTCAGGAGCATCTGCTTCAAATTTTGTTTTTTTAGGTGAACTAAAATCCATTTCCCCAGATGAAAAATCTACTTTAGTAAAACCTATATATATAAAGATAATAATTGCAACAGCTACTAATAGTTTAAACAACATATCTAAAAACAGTCTTGTTTGAGTTTTTTTCTTTTGTATTTTTTCATTCTTTGCCATAAAATAATTATACTAAAAAAATTAACTTTTGCTATAATAAAAAATGAAGAGTTTACAAAAAGAATTTAATTTAAGAAAAAAGAATCGAGGTTTTCATCTAATCACAGATGAAATAATTTCAAATCTTCCAGAAATAAAAGATTTTGAAATAGGAACTTTAAATCTATTTATAAAACATACAAGTGCAAGTTTGACTATAAATGAAAATTGTGACCCAACAGTTAGAACTGATATGGAAAACTTTTTTAATGATGTAGTATCAAATAAATCATATTTTAAACATACATATGAGGGTGATGATGATATGCCTGCACATATAAAAGCTTCACTATTTGGTGTGAGTTTAACAATTCCTATTATAAATGGACAACTTAATCTTGGAACTTGGCAAGGTATCTATTTAGGCGAGCATAGAGATTATGGTGGTAGTAGAAAAATAGTTGCAACAATTATGGGAAATAATTGAATTTCTCTTCTATTTTCACTATTTTGCTTTTTTATTAGAAAATCACTTTTCTCTAACTTATCAATTGAAGAAAGCTCTTGACTTTTGTACTAGTTTGTGCCATAATTCAATTATGACAAATAAATCAATGAAAAACAGTATAGGTAGACCAAAAACTTTTGAGAAAGAAGATGTAATTAAATTAGCTATGAATCATTTTTGGGAACATGGTTATGAAGGAACAAATCTAGATGATTTATTAGTTGCAATGGGGATTAAAAAAAGTAGCTTTTATAGAACTTTTAAATCTAAAGAAGAGGTGTTTTTTCTTTCACTTGAACTTTATAAAAAAGAAACTTTTTTACTTTTAGAGCAGCTAAAATCTGAAATAGGGGTAAAGAAAACTTTAGTATATATTATAAAGTATGATATTGAAGAAGCAAAGAAATTAGGCAGATTAAAAGGTTGTTTAATTATCGATTGTGGAAAAGAATCTTATAAAAAGTTTGGAATTATTAGTGATTATATAAAGAATGAGATGAATAGTTTTGTTGAGTTTTTTACAGAGTTTGTAGAAGAAGGTCAAAAAAATGGCGATATTGGGAACAAACTTGATTCAAAACTATTGGCTGTTAGGTATCTAACTTTATATACAGGTATTATCTCTTCCTTGCAAGCAGGAATTGATTTTAATGTTGTAGATGATCTATTAATTTTTGTGGAAGAATTAATGGATTAATTTTTTTTGTTTAATTTTGTACTAAATAGTACCATAAAGGAAAAGTTATGAAAAATGTTTTAGTTATTGTTGCTAACCCAAAAAAAGACAGTTTATCATTTACCATAGCAGACAGGGTAAAAAAAGTAAATGAAGATATTAAAAACAGTGTTGAGATTTTAGATTTATATAAAGATGAAAAAAGACAAGACTTTTTTACATATGAGAAAGATGGATTTCACTTTGAACCAACCATAGAGATGCTTTATTATCAAGAAAAGATAAAAAATGCTGATGAGATAGTAATTGTCTTTCCCTATTGGTGGGGGAGTATGCCTGCAATATTAAAAAACTTTTTTGATTGGAATCTTTCTGCAGGCTTTGCATATACATATGAAAATGGAATGCCAAAAGGGCTTTTAAAAGGTAAAGATGTAAAAGTATATACTACAACTGGAGCTCCTAAATTTCTTTATTTTTTTAATGGAGCAAATAGAAGACTTAAAAAAATGTTCAAAAACCAAATTATAGAGTTTTGTGCTATGAATTTAAAAGAATTTAATATTTTTGGTGGAATTGATAGTGGTTTTAAAGGCGCACAAAAAATTCTTGATAGTATAAAGGCTTAGAAGTTTAATCAATCTAGATAATCAAATAGATTAGAAGGAGCCTTTTCTTTGAAAGGAGAAATTAATTTATAGGCTTCTTTTATATACCAATCATAGTTTAGATTTTTAAAATCAAAATCTTTACTATCGTTGCAAATACTAACTAAAAAACCAACATTTACACCTATGATTCTTTCTTCTTTATCATTTTTTAATGGAGGTAAGGTTTTTTTTAATGCTTTACCATTTGTTGAAATATAGTATCTTATTGTATTTTGTAAACTTATATACTCTTTTTTTGTTTTTGTATTTTCTTCTAAAACAAGTTTTATACCTCTTGTAGCTTTATAATTTAACATAAAATCAAATGGGTCTTTGTGATTTAAGATACTTTCTTCAATAGGAATATTTTTTATCAAATATGCTTCAACTGCTTTTTGAACCACCAAACTTGAATGGTTTTGATGCCATTCAAGGCTATCTTTATAAGCCCCAATTTTTTTAACACCACCATCTTTTTTAAGTGCGATATAATTGTTTACATCTCTAATCCAAATTTTCTCATAAAAACTTTCTTCTAAAACCATACCTGTAATATTTTCCCACTCTTTTAAGATACTAAAGAAAAGTTCTTTTTCTTTTCTCGGTACTTTTAAAGTTAGACCATCAGTATTTGCTTGGATTAGAAGAATTGAATCAATCTTAAGTTTTAGCATCTCAGATAGTAAACAAAGCATCAATTGCCCATTTAAAGTAATAGTTATAGTCATTTTATAATCATAAAATGGGCTAAACTTATTGTTTGTATCTCCATAACCTGCAGAGTTTAATGCAAGTTTTAACATCTTATTTTGTGGCATGCTTTTATCATATGAAAATCTTAGTTTTCTAATCTCATCATAAATATCTGCAAACTCCTCTCCTAAGTGTTCGGGATAAAGTCTATTTTTTACAACAATACTTGGATAATAACTTGCAACATCAACATCAATAATTTCAAACTCTTCATCACTTTGTAAAAAGCAACTTTCTAAGCTTCCATGTAAACCACCCGTTCCAATATCAACTCTAAAGTTATCAAAAAATACATGTAAACTTGAGGCTTTGCCATTTTTATTTATGTGAATATACTCTGCTAATTCTCCTAAGCTCTCTTTTGGAATATTTGAAAAAACTGTTGACATATCATTTGTATATTGCTTTTTTAAATATTCAAGTAAAGCTTTTAATTGGGGAGTTTGAAAGTTTATATAAGAAAATATAATTTGTGAAAAATCAAGATAGTTTCTAATTGTTTGTCTAGGTCTCCCATCTTTGTAGCAAATATTAGACCCAAGTTTATCTTCAAGGTTTCTAATAAAGTATCTTTTACCTATTTTTGTATCACTATAGTTCATCATATTTTCATTAAATTCTAAACTTAGTTTTTCTCTAAAACTGATGGCATCCTTTGAATGATTAAAAAATTTAGTAGTTGCTTTTACATCGTGGATATTGTAAGCTATAAGAGTGTCAAAACCTTTGCTTTGAAGTATAGTTCCAGGTGGAAAAGGCAAGTCTTCAATATTTTCCATTCTCATGTTTATCTCTAACATTTTTAAACTAACCATTGTAGCCCTATAATCAAAATTATGAACTTTCATTAAATCTACTTGATTTAGGATTATACTTTTTTTATCTTCTATGTAATTTTTATTTTCTTTGATTAATTTATTCGCATAGTTATAAATCTCAAAAGTGATTTTTTCTTCAGCATTTTTTTCTTTCTCTAGATTTTGAAAATTTGAGCTAAAAATAAATTGTAAAATAGGGTAGTCAAAATTTAAATTGTTATAACCAACTAAGGCTTTATTATTTTTGTTTAGCCAAAGAAGAGTTTGCAATAGTTTATTTAAATCATTTTTCCTTGAACTTATTTCAAATACTCTTTTTTCTCCACTTTGTATGTTTTGAATAACACAGGTAAAAATATTTGGATAAGTTTCTAAATCATATGAATAATATCTATTTTCAATCAATATTTGACTTTCCCTTTTTTCTTTTTATACTACTTATTAATCCTGAAATTATAACAAGAAATAAACCTATAAAATATATTGTTAAGATTTGCTCATCAAAAAATATTATCAAAAAAAATGCTGATAAAATAGGTGTTATAAATATAAAAGGTGCTACCTTTGAAGCATCAAAGGTTTTTAAAGCCTTTACCCAAAACAAATATGAAATACCATTTAAAAATGCACCATTGATTAAAATACTTATCCAATCTTTAGCAGATGGTAAAGTAAATTCTGAGAAAAATTGAACACTAATTATTGAGTAGATTATGGCAGAGAAAAAGTAAATCATAACTGCATTAGTAGCATTAACTTTTACAATTTTACTTAATACAGAAAATAGTGCAAAAGAAATTGCCCCAAGTATCACAATTAGTAAAACATCAATTTGCCCAAAGTCTAAACTTGTAAAGTCACCTTTTGTAATTACTAAGCTAACTCCTAAAAAACCTAATATCACAGAGAGTATTTTTTTCTTTGTGAACTCTTCTTTTAAAATAATTAAAGATAAAAAAACAATAAATATAGGCCACATATATTGTATAACCAAAACCTCTAAGCCATTTGCATGTTTATATCCAAAGTATAAAAGTAAATAGTAGAAAAAATCTAAGAAACCTAAAGCAAATAAAACTAAAACAATTTTTTTTGAGTAGGAATATATCTCTTTTAAATTTTTTTCAAACAAAGATACTATAAAAATTGAAAGAAAAGAGATAATAGATGAATAAAAAAGGTATTGATGGTGGTCTAAACCAGTTTGTGCAAATTTTGCAACAGTTGGTATTAGTGACCAAAGAAGAATACATAAAGCAATATAAATAATACCAATAGCTGATTCACTAAGATTTTTCATTAAACGTCCTAAAATAAACCGAAATTGTATCTATTATTTGTTTATGTTTTAAAAATTAATATGTAAGTTAAATGAAAAACTATCTAATAATTTTTATTCCTAATTAAAATAAACTTAGATAAATTAAAATTGAAGGACTAATTTGCTCATTTAAAGGGGAGATTATTATGCTTTCTTTATTATATTTACATCTTATTGCTTCTTTAATAATTTTTTTAAATCTATTGATTTTTAGTAGAAATGAATCAAATGATTTAGGCACCAAATACTTTTTGATCAATTACATTTATCACAAACATAAAAATTTGAGTTGTTTTATAATCTCTTTTCCTTTTTTAATTATCTTAATTTATTTTCTTTTAGAAGATGTGATTCTTATTGGAACTTTTTTTATATCAGTTTTATATACATATTTTTTATATGAAATTATTTCTAAAAAAAATATAAATAAAAGGGAAGCATATATTGCATGGTATAAACAGAATGTACAACATAGTCTTTCTATGCATGCTTATGATGTATTGAAAAAAGATTATACATTTTTAAATGAAAGGATAAGTAGAATATTTTTATTTAAATTTGAAATTATCTTTTTTGTTTGTTTGGTGATTGAAAGTGAAGTTGTTTATGAAGTCTTTACTTTATTTGATAAAATAAAATAAGTTTATATTTAAGTATTAAATTTTTAAAAACTAATTAGTATAATACCTTTTTAACATAAAGGAGTATTAATGGATTATAGTAAATTTGCAGATTTTTCGCCGTGTGATTATGCTGGACCTTTAAAAAGAGAAAGTTTTATGGACGCAGGAATTAAAGAATTATGGCCTAGAATTCCAAGAATTAGTGGACCAGCTTTTACTGTAGAAATGGTTGGTGGTGAAAATTTAAGTTTACACAGAGCAATTTATGAAGCTCCTGAAGGTTCAATTATTGTTGCACAATCGAATACAATGGATTACGCTGTTATAGGTGGAAATGTAGCTTTAATTGCTAAAAAAAGAGGAATTAAAGGTTTTGTTATAGATGGTTTAGTTCGAGATATTGGTGAGATAAGAGAGAATAAAGTGCCAATATTTGCAAGAGGTGTAATACCAATGCCAGGTGGTAAAAAAAATGCAGTTCCAGTAAATATCGCTATTATTGCTGGAGGAATTTCTGTAAATCCTGGGGATATTATTGTTGCTGATGAAGAAGGAGTTGCTGTTATTCCAATAGATAATGCTGAAGAGATTTATTATCAGACCAAAACAAATGTTGAAAAAGAAAAAGAAATGAGTTTTGAACAATGGGCAGATAATCATAAAGAAAAAATCGATTCCTTTTATAGTTAACTGTCAAGAAAGTGTCAATAAACAATGTATGATATTATTTACAAATATAATGTATAATTTGACATTTTAAAATAAAATTTACAATTTTTGTGGGAGATAAAAAATGAAACTTTATGCACCTTGGGAAAAAGCCTTTAAAAAAGTATCTACACCTTTTGAAGAGTTTTTACATGCCCAAACAACAACAGGACTAATTTTAATATTAATGACCGTTGTAGCTTTAATTTTAGCTAATTCACCTTTATATGAAACATATTCTCATTTTTTTCATATGTATATTGACTTAAATGTTGGTTCGTGGAAACTATCTCATAGTTTACACCACTGGATAAATGATGGTCTTATGGCAATATTCTTTTTCTTAATTGGATTAGAAATAAAAAGAGAGATAACAGCTGGGGAGTTATCAAATATAAAAGTTGCGATGCTTCCAATTTTAGCTGCAATTGGAGGTATGGTTTTCCCTGCTCTTATTTATACAAGTTTAAATTATGGAACAGCAGGTGCAGGTGGTTGGGGTATCCCAATGGCTACAGATATCGCTTTTGCAATTAGTGCTTTAGTATTACTTGGGAAAAGGGTTCCAACAGCACTTGTAACTTTTTTAGTAGCCTTAGCTATTGTGGATGATTTAGGAGCCGTTATTGTTATTGCATTATTTTATACAGATACAATTAATTTATTTCCACTTGGTTTAGCGGGATTAATGTTTTTAGTTATGATTACATTTAATAGATTTGGTATTCATATGATTTTGCCATACTTTATAGTTGGATTATTTATGTGGTTTTTTATGCTTGAATCAGGAGTTCATGCAACTATTGCTGGGGTTTTAGCTGCATTAGCAATCCCTTCAACTCCAAAAAGAGTTCCAGCGACTCTTGCTAAAGATACAAGAAAACTTTTAGATGAATATGAAAAATATCCAGTAGAAGATAACCTTGAATTGCACGAAAAACAAAAAAAGATTTTAACAAACATTCAAGATAAAATTGATGAGGTAGGAACACCAGCATCTAGACTTGAACATGGCCTTCATTTACCTGTAGCCTTACTAGTTATACCAATTTTTGCCCTTGCAAATGCTGGTATAAAAATCGATTTCTCTTCAATTGGTGAAACAATTTTAGAACCTGTTTCATTAGGGATAATTGGGGGTCTTATTCTTGGAAAAGTTATAGGAATTTTTGGAGTTTCATGGATTGCTGTTAAAATGAAAATTGCACAACTTCCAAAGGGAAGTAGTTTTAGTCAAGTATTTGGAGTTGCATTTTTAGGTGGTATTGGATTTACAATGTCTATATTTGTTGCTGATTTAGCATTTGTTGGAAATGAAGATCTTATTTTCCAAGCTAAAATAGGAATTTTAAGTGCCTCATTATTTTCAGGGCTATTTGGATATTTTTGGTTAAAATCGGTTTCTAAAATTAAGGAAACTAGTGAAAAATAAAAATGTCTTACTAATCGAAGATAATATTGAGTTACAAAACCTTATAAGTACTTTTTTAAAGTCTTATAATTATGATTGTTTTGTATATTCAGAACCTTTGGAAGCATTAGAAGAGTTTAAAAAAGACAGTTTAAAGTACTCTATTGTTATTTTGGATTTAGGTCTTCCAGGGATGGATGGCTTTGATCTATTTAAAAAACTAAAAGAGATAAAAAACATACCAATTATCATCTCAACAGCTAGGGATGATATTGGTAATAAAATTCATGGTTTTGAACTTGGAGCTGATGATTACTTATCTAAACCTTATGAACCTAGAGAATTAGTTCTTAGAATTGATGCAACTTTAAAAAGATATACAGATGATGATAAAATAAAAATCAATGACTTATTTATTGATTTAGATAAAAAAACTGTTTTTTTAGATGACCATCAAATAGAGTTTACAAAAATTGAATCTGAAATCTTTTTTATGTTTATAAATAATATTAATAAAATTGTATCAAGGGAAGATATTTTAAATCAAACAAGCCTAAAAAAAGATACAAAAAATAGAACAATAGATATGCATGTGAGTAATATTAGATTTAAAATAAATGATGACTCAAAGGATGCAAAATATATAAAATCTGTTTGGGGAATTGGGTATAAATTTATAAATGACAATTAGACAAAAACTTATAATCTCTTTTTCCCTAATCTTACTTATTACAATTTTTATAATTGGCGTATTTTTTTATTCAATTTACAATTTAAATGAAGTGCATATGGCTCAAAAACATAGATACGATCAAATTAGACGGGTAGAGCGTTTGAAAGAGTATAATCACTCTTTTTCATGGATTGTTCTTGATATTGTTACAGATTATGAAAAAATAAATATTGTAAAAAAAAGACTTAATAAAGCAGATGAACTTTTTGAAAGTTTGTTGTTAAAAAAAGAGATAACAATTGAAAATTCAGAATCTTTAGAGGAAAAAGAAAATCTAAAGTTATTGTTTTTACATTTTGAAAATTTATATAAATCAATAAGAGATGAACTTTATGCAATTGTTTTAAGCAAAAAAGATAAAAAAGAATTTAAAAGATTTAGTGAAAAATTTGATGTTTTAAGTAATAAAGCAGAAAAGCTTCTTATTGATGAAATTAGTTACTTACAAAAAGAATTAGATAAAACAGAAATACAAAGAAATGAATTTATTAATACAATTAAAATAGAAGTTGTAGCATTACTTTTCATAGCTTTTTTACTCACTTTTCTAATCTCAACAAAAATTATGAATGAGATTAAAGTGATGCTTGATAAGTTGAATAAAGGGGTACTTCAACTTTTTAGGGATGATGAAAATTCTATTAAAATCGATATTGGGAAAAATAATGAATTAAGTGAAATTACCAATAATCTAAATTCATACCTTGAAAAACAAGATGATATTATTCATTCTAGAGAAGAACTCTTAAGAAATATTAGTCATGAGTTGAAAACTCCAATAACAAAGGGTAAGTTTCTACTAGAAAACTTTAAAAATAAACTTGAAAAAAATGAATTAAGTGATGTAAATAGTGTATTTGTCGATATTGAAGAGCTTACAAGCAAACTTCTTCAAAGAGAAAAACTTAATTTTGTTACCTTAAATATTAAAGAATTTAAGGTAACAAGTTTGATTTTAGAGTCTTTATCAAAACTCTCAATTGATGATGAATCTAAAATCTTTTTAGATGTGGAAAATGATTTTAAAATTAAAGGTGACAAATACTATTTAACTATTGTTTTAAAGAATCTAATTGATAATGCAATGAAATATGCAACAAGTTATCCTATTAAAATTGAAACTTCAAATGATAAAATACTTGTCGAAAATATTGGCAAAAGGTTAGCCAATGATTTAATTTATTATACTAAACCTTTCACAAGAGATCCAAATCAACAAATAGGTCATGGTCTTGGTTTAAACATTGTAAACAAAATCATAAAAATGCATAATTTTAAATTAGAATATACCTATAATAAGTCTTCAAATATCTTTTCAATACATTTTTAAAATTTTGTCAATAAAATGTAAAGAATTATTGCATTTTCAAATTGACATAAAATTTGTATAATTATTTAAACAATTATCAAAGGATAAATTATGGAAATGGTAAGAAATGTAATTTTATTTGTTGCAATCTCTTTTGCAGCAATCGGGTTTATTAGTACAAGTTTTTAGTCTTCTTCAAAGAAGGAAAAAGTTTATATCTTTTTCCCTCTTAAATTAATCATATTCTCATTTAGTTCATCAGTTTTCATTCTGTAAGTCCAGTTCCCTTTTGCAACACCAGGTATGTTCATTCTATAGTTTTCATCAAGTAATAAAATATCTTGAATTGATATAACAGAAATTTTTGATTTTGTTTCTATTAAAGTTTCAATTAGGGCATTTTCAAATTCATCCATTGAGTTGATATTTAAAGCTGATAATATTCTATTTATTTCCTCTTTATCATCCTTATTTAAAAGCTCATTTTTCCAACCAATCAAAGTATTATTATCATGGGTTCCAATATATGAAATAGAGTTTTCTTCACAGTTTTCAGGTAAATAAGGGTTGTCCTTATTCCCATCATATGCAAAGGCTAAGATTTTCATTCCCGGTAGTTTATACTTTTCTCTCAAGGCATTTACTTCTGGGGTTATTTCTCCTAAGTCTTCTGCTATAATTGGCAGGTTCTCTCCTAATTCCTCTTTTAATCTTTGAAATAGTTCATCTCCATAACACTTTTGCCACCAACCATTTATTGCTGTTTCATCATCTTTAGGAATTACCCAAAAACTTTCAAGTCCTCTAAAATGATCAATTCTAACTAAATCAAAAAGTTCTAAACTATATTTTACCCTTTGTGTCCACCAAGAAAGTACATTTTCTTTGTTGTTCTCCCAATCATAAACAGGGTTACCCCATGATTGTCCATCTTCACTAAAATAGTCAGGTGGAACACCAGCTTTTAGTTTTGGTTGCATATCTGTATCTAATAAAAAAATCTCTTGGTCTCCCCAAACATCAGAACTATTTTTTGATACATAAATAGGAAGATCCCCAAATATTTTTACACCTTTGCTATTTGCATAGTTTTTTAGTTTCATATATTGTTTGAAAAATACATATTGGGTAAATTTATGATAGTTTAATTCATTTTCTTCTTTTAATATCTCTTGTATTATAGGGTTAGTAAGTTCTTTTTTTGCAATTTCTATTGGCCAATTATAAAAAAGTTTTTCATCAAGTTTTTCTTGTAATGTTAAAAATAAAGCATAATCATCTAGCCAAAATCTATTTTGTTCTGTAAAATTTTGAAAATCTTCATCTAATGTTGTCTTTGAAAATATTTTTCTTAAAAGTGTTTTTTTATATTCTAATGTTTCTTCACTTTCAAAACTATCATCTTCTTTTCTTTCTAGATTATTTATTTCCTCTTCTGAAATAAGTTTATTTTCAAGGAACTCTTCAAAATCGATAAATGATAAGTTTCCTGCAAAGGAGCAAACTGATGAGTAGGGTGAATGATCATTTTCAGTTGGATTAATTGGCAAAATTTGCCATATAGTAATATCGTTTTTTGAAAGGATATCAATAAATCGATAACTTTCACGTCCTAATGTTCCGATAACATAATCATTTGGTAATGATGATATGTGTGCTAAAATTCCAATTTCTTTTTTCATATAATACCTTTGGTGGTATTATATGATTTTTTTGTTTACAATTCTGATTCAATTAGTTTTTTTAGAGGTTCAAAGCCAAATTTCTGTAAAGGTTTACCATTTACTATATAACCAGGTGTCTTTGTAACCCCCAATTTCTCAGCATCTGCAAGATCTTGTTTTACTATTTCATCACCTTTTGAACTATTCATAAATTCTCCAAGTTTTTCCATATCTAAACCTTTAACATTTGGAAGTAAATTCCAAAGCATATTAGCTTGAACTTCATGATGTTTAATCCATTGTCTTTGCGTTGCAAACATAAATTCTAATGTTTCCATAAATTTACCTTGCTCTCTTGCTCCTTCAAGCATTTTTACTGCGTAATGAGAATTTTTGTGAAAAGGTGCATATCTAAGTACTATTTTAACATCACCATTATATTTTGTTAACAAAGTTTTTGTCAGATGATGAAATTGGGCACAAGTTCCACAAGCTGGGTCAAAAAATTCAACTAATTGAACCTTTGCATCTTTATTACCAATTACATATGAGTAAGGCCTTTGAAACAATAAAGCTTGCTCTTTTGCTAAAGCAACACTTTGTTCTGATTGAGCATTTTTATAAAAGTATGCTCCTCCAAAAAAAGCAATTATTAAAATTGCTATTGAAATAAAAACTATATTTTTATTTTGCATATATTCTCCAAGTTATTTTTTAATCGATATTAATAATATAAAAATTGCTAAATATGATACCATAGATAAAAGTGGAATAGTAACAAAACCAAACCAGTTTATATACTCAGTTGAGCAAGGTACTCCATTTGCACAAGGAACAGCTGATTCTGGAATAATACCAAACATTAAAAGGTTATGATAAATCGAGATAATTAAACCTATAAAAACTAAAGTAATGGCATATTTAAATACTTTGTCATCTGGATATAATAGATTTACCAAAAATATAAAAACAAGTGGATACATAAAAATTCTTTGATACCAACACATATTGCATGGAATAAATTGCATTATCTCACTAAAAAATAAACTTCCTAATGTAGCTGTTGTTGCAATTAAAAAACATAAAAAAATGATTTTTGAATTTGCCTTCGTATAAACGTCCATATCTAACCTCTTTAAAATAAATGAATGCTCATAATACTAAAAAAATCTAAAGAAAAAGTTAATGTAAAATTTAAAAAATTTGTAAAAATATTATATATAATCTAGTTGTCAAATTTGCACTTAATGAAGAATATAATTTATTCTTATAATTTTAAAATCATAGATATTTTAAAAAACAATAAGAAAAACAGATTTTAAACTCTTTGAAATATATTTTTAAAAGTAAAAGTTATATTAAAAATTTTTACATAGCTAAAATCAAATATAAAATATATAGTATTCTAAAGCTATTTTTTAATAAAAATAATTTTCTTTTTATTTAGATATTTTAGTTAAATGCTTTAAATCTATTTCTATTAAAGAACACAAATAAAAATGCAAAAACTAATAATCCTAAAAACATGTAAATTGTAAAATCCCATCCGAGTTTTGCATAAACAATTGAAGGTATGATAGAACCAACTGCCCCACCTAAATAGTAAAAGCTTAGATACATTCCTGATGTTAAAGCTTTTTGTGAAGTTTTTAAAGAGTTTGCAATTCTAGTTGAAAGGGTATGAATAGTAAACATCCCAATACAAAATAAGAAAACCAATGAAAATAAAAATAAAGGGTTAGTTGATAAGAACATACTTGTTGAGACTATAAATAAAAGTATTCCAGCCATAATTGCACGTAATTCTTTTTTAAAAAAGTTTACAATTTTATGTATAAATAAAGATATTAATATACCCATTCCATAACCTAAGTATAAAAGTCCAACTTGTGTTTCACTAACATTTGGGTCAAGTTCTTTTACTCTAAAAGGAAGGATATTTAAAAGCCCTGCAAAAACAAAAAAGATAATAAACATTTGTAAATAGATTATTACAAACCTTTTGTCTTTTAAGATATTTACAATATCTTGAAGTTTTGGTTTAACTAAATTAGCGTCATCTTCAAAATTTAGTGATTTGATAAAAAAAAGTCCAATTAATAAGGCCAAAGACAATGAAAAGAAAACTACTCTCCAGCCAAACTCTTCTGCTATAAATCCTGAAAAGACTCTTCCTACTAATCCACCAAAAACAGTTGCAGCAACATAAATTGACATATTTAATTTTGTGTTTTCTTTATCTTTTGCAAGTATTGCCATACATCCAGTTAAAATTGCAGGAATTACAATTGCTTCAATAGTTCTTATTGTTAAAAAAAGTTCATAATTATTCACAAAACCTAAAATTAGATTTGTTATAAGAAGTATTGAAGAGGCGATTATAAGTACAGTTTTTATTTTGACTGATTCAAGAATATATCCATAAAAAATTGGTGATATTGCTAAAAAAAGCATTATTACAGCTGTAAAAGATGATGCTTTTACTATAGATATATCAAACTCATTTGATAAAAGTGGTTGTAAAGGTTGTGTTGCATACATAACTGATAGGAGTATTGTTATAGTATATATAATTATAAAAAGTTGTTTTTTCTTCATTAAATAACTATAACAATATTTTCCTAAAAGTGTATATTAAATTTTTAAGTAGTTATTTTAAAAAACTGCTGCGCCACTTGCTCCCATAACTTCTTTTGCATCATCACTCATCATACTAGGATCCCATGGCGGATCAAAGGTAAGTTTAACATAGGCTTCATCAATTAAGTCAACCCCTGATGTTGCATATCTTACTTGTTCAACAAGTGATTCTGCAACTGGACATGCAGGTGAAGTTAGTGTCATCTCTACATTTGCATATAAATAGTTTCCATTTTCTTCAAATGTAACACTATATATTAATCCTAGATCATAAATATTTGCTGGAATCTCTGGGTCATAAATATTTCTATATCTTTCTTCTAATTCTTCTTTTAATTTTTTTTCTAATTCTTCATTTAACATATTAAGTCCTCTTATATTTAAGAGTTTGCATACTCTTTTATCTTTTTTATCATACCAATTACACCACTTTGTCTGTTAGGTGTAATAACTTCACTAAGACCTAATTCATAAACTATGTCCATATCTACATCTTTTAATGTTTGTTTTTCAAGCCCTGAAAAGATCTCTAAAATTATGTAAATTAAGCCTTTTACAATAATTGCATCGGAAGTACCTTTAAAATAAAGTTTTCCATCTCTTTCTTCACATACAAGCCATACTTGAGAAGTACATCCATGAACTATATTTGAAGCAGTTTTATACTCATCTTCAAGGGGTTCTAGCTTTTTCCCTAGGTCTATAATATATTCATATTTTTGTAGTTCATCTTCAAAAAAATCTAAATCTTCTTTTATACTTTCAACTTTATTTTCAATACTCATAGATATTATCCTTTACTCTAACATACTCAAAGCTCTTTTCAAGCTTTCTATTAATTTGTCCACATCTTTATATTCATTATAAAATGCAAGGGAAACTCTAATTGTCCCTTTTATTCCAAGTTTATTCATAACAGGTTGTGCACAGTGGTGTCCAACTCTTACTGCAACACCCATTTTATCAAGTAGTATTCCTATGTCATCATGGGAAATATTTTCAAAATTAAAACTTCTACTTGCAATTGAGTTTTCAATATTATTATAAAAGATTATGTTAGGAAGTTCTCTCAATTTTAAATCTAAGTATTGATATACATCTTTTTCTATAGTTTGTATATTTACATATCCCACTTGACTGATAAATTTTAATGCCTCACCAAAACCAATAACTCCAGCTATATTTTGAGTTCCAGCCTCAAACTTATAAGGACTTGGTAAAAGTGTGGAACTAGCATAATCAACTTTATCAATTGTGGCTCCACCTGTTTGATAAGGATCAAACTCTTCTAAAAACTTTTCTTTTATAAATAAAGCACCAACTCCTGTTGGTCCAAATGATTTATGTCCAGATATTGCAAAAAAATCTACATCTAAAACTTGAACATCTATACTTGTATGTGTTAAACTTTGTGCCCCATCTATTAAAATAACACTATCATATTTATGTGTTAAGTCAATGATTCTTCTGATATCATGAATTACTCCAAAAGCATTTGAAATGTGAGTAATTGATACAAATGATTTAGGGTTATCTTCTAAAAGCTTTTCAAAATGAACAAAATCAAAGTTTAAATTATCATCACAATTTACAACTTCTAAACCATCACCTAAAGTTCTTCCTTGCATATGCCATGGAACAATATTTGAGTGATGTTCTAAGCTAGAAATAATAACTGTTTTAAATTTTTTTGCATATGAAGAAGCAATAAAATTTATTGATTCAGTTACTCCTTTGGTAAATATAATCTCCTCTTTTGATGAAGCATTTATAAACTCTTTTAAAATTTTTCTGCTCTCTTCATAGTTAGTAGTAGCTTTATTTGCATCACCAAAAGAGCTTCTATGAGTATTTGCACAATACTTTTCATAATATTCAACTTGAGAGTCAATTACACGTTTTGGCTTTTGTGTGGTTGCTCCATTGTCTAAATAAACTGTTTGTGAGTTAGTAAAAAATGGAAAATCTTTTTTAAACACAACTAACTCCTTTTTTGATTTTTAATAAACTCTTTTATTTTTATATCTTCAATTTTATCGTAAATTTTATTCTCTACAGCTTTTAATAACATATCCCTTGCATTTTCTTTTGAGATACCTCTAGCTTGTAGATAAAACATCTGTTCTTCATCTAAACTACCCGTTGTAGCACCATGTGCAGCTTCTAGTTCATCAATATTAATCTCTAAATGTGGCTGCGCAAAAATCACAGCATCTTCACTTAACAGTAAAGTTTCAGAGTTTTGAAATACTTTAGAGTTTAAAGCTTTTTCATTTACAATTGATTTTGCATCAAATGTTGCTTTTACCTTATCACTTAATAAATGTTTATAGGCAATATTACTAAATGAATTTGGTGCATTATGTATAGTTCTAAAAATAGATTTAGAATCACTATCATTGTAAATCTTTACTAAACCATTTACATTGAAGCTTGCATTCTCACTATCTAGAGGTGTTTCATAAGTACTTTTTGTAGAACCTTCACCAAACTCTAGGTTAATCATATTTATCTTACTTTCCTCACCTAAGTTAATTTTATAATTAAAATCAACTACACTTTTTTTATCTAAGGTTTGGTATTTTAAATATTCTAAACTTGCACCATCTTCAATAATCAATTCTCTTTCATATTCTCCAATAGAATTTCCACCAGAGAATATTTCAATTATTGATGCTTTTATTCCCTTTTTTAGTTTTATCCTAATTTTATTATGACCCTCTTTTTTCAAATCATATGAGATAACAAGAGGTTCTATTGTATTTTTATCAATTAAAAGTTCTTCGTTTTTCAAATTAATTAGCTTCATCTTTTATCCCTATTGCTTCATAACCATTTGCGTCTAATTCAAGTGCAAGGTTATAATCTCCTGTTTTAACGATTTTCCCATCATGCATAATATGTACAAAATCAGGTTTAATAGCAGATAATAGTTTGTCATAGTGTGTAATCATTAAAAGTGATTTAGTTTTATCTTTTAATAAATCATTTACCACTGTTGCAACTGTTTTAACAGCATCCACATCAAGTCCTGAATCAATCTCATCAAGCATAATTAAATCTGGTTTTAATAAAAGAAGTTGAACTAATTCATTTCTTTTTTTCTCACCACCAGAAAAACCATCATTTAAATCTCTTTGTAATAGTTTTCTATCTATATCAAATTTTCCAAGTTCTTCTTTTGTAAACTTTAGAAAATCCATTGCATCAAGTTCATCTTCACCTTGATGTTTTCTTTTTTCATTTACTGCTGTTTTTAGAAAATAGCTATTATTCACTCCTGGAACTTCAACAGGGTTTTGAAAGCTTAGAAATATTCCCTCTTTTGCTCTTTCACTTACGTCTAGTTCCATCAAATCTTTATCTTTATAAACCATTTTCCCATCAACAACTTCACAATCATAATGATCACTTAGTGTTTTTACAAGTGTAGATTTACCTGCACCATTTTGTCCCATTAGAACATGAACTTCACCTGGGTTTATTTCTAAATCTAAACCTTTTAAAATCTCTTTTTCATTTATATTAACTTTTAAATCATTTACTTTTAACATTATATATTCCTTTAAAAATGTTCCATTTTTCAAGGGAACCTTATCTTTAATAACTTCTTTTAACGGCATGGCAAAGCCATACCTAAAGAAGCAAATTCTAAAGGAGACAACGAGTTGTCTCTAACCAACGCTTCCTTCAAGTGATATACTTAATAATTCTTTAGCTTCTGCTGCAAACTCCATTGGTAACTCTTTTAAAACCTCTTTACAAAAACCATTTACAATCATTGCAATGGCATCTTCTTCATCTATCCCTCTTTGTTGTAAATAAAACAATTGCTCATCAGAAATTTTTGATGTTGTTGCCTCATGCTCTATTTTTGCACTAGGGTTTTTTATCTCATGATATGGATAGGTATGAGCTTTAGAAGTATTTCCAATTAGAAGTGAATCACACTCACTAATATTTCTAGCATTTTTTGCTTTTTTACCAACTCTTACTAATCCTCTATAGGCATTTACACCTTTCATGGCTGAAATACCCTTTGAGATAATTGTTGATTTTGTATTTTCACCTAAGTGAATCATTTTAGTTCCAGTATCTGCTTGTTGAGCATGACTTGAAATTGCAACAGAATAAAATTCACCAACAGAATTTTTACCTTTTAAAACACATGATGGGTATTTCCAAGTTACAAGAGAACCTGTTTCAACTTGAGTCCAAGAGATTTTTGAATTCTCACCTTGGCATAAACCTCTTTTTGTAACAAAGTTTAAAATACCACCTTGACCATCATCATTACCTGGATACCAGTTTTGGATAGTTGAGTACTTAATTTGTGCATTGTCAAGTGCCACAAGTTCAACTACAGCTGCATGAAGTTGTCTTTCATCCCTTTGTGGAGCTGAACAACCTTCATTGTATGAAACATATGAACCTTCATCACAAATAATAAGTGTTCTTTCAAACTGACCTGTGTTTAATGCATTTATTCTAAAATATGTTGATAGTTCCATTGGACATCTAGTATTTGGTGGAATATATACAAAACTTCCATCTGTGAATACTGCACTATTTAATGCTGCAAAATAATTATCACCTGTACTTACAACTGATGCTAAATATTTTTTTAAAATTTCTGGATGATTATGTGCTGCTTCAGAAATAGAACAAAATATAATTCCTAGTTTTTCAAGTTCATCTTGAAAAGTAGTTTTTACTGAAACAGAGTCAAATACTGCATCAACTGCAACACCTGCAAGCATTTTTTGCTCTTCAAGTGGAATACCAAGTTTTTCATATGTTTTTAAAATCTCAGGGTCTACTTCATCTAAACTATCAAGAGCTTTTTTTGGCGCAGAATAGTATGAAATATCATTATAATCAATTTGAGGGTATCTCAAATTTGCCCAACTAGGCTCTTCCATTTTTTGCCATCTTTTATAAGCTTTTAATCTAAATTCTAATAGCCACTCTGGCTCATTCTTCTTTTTTGATATTGCTTTTATTACATTTTCATTTAATCCAACTGGAAATGTATCACTTTCAATTAGTGTTTCAAATCCAAGTTTATATTCTTTTTTTAATAAATCTTTTATTTGGCTATTGTCGCTCATATCGACTCCTTTTTAAAATAGGACAAAATTTGTCTTATTTGTATAATGTAAATTTAACATATGTTCATTAAAAGAAAATTAAGAGATTTAACTAAGTTTAAAAGATTAAGATTTTGTTTGGAAATATAGAAAGAAAATGTTGTTATATAATTTTGTTAGTTATTATGTCTTTCAAGGGCAAATACCCCTGAAAGATTTGATTATTTACCAGTTTTGATTTTTTGTAAATCAAGTCCTAAAGCTTTAAAATTGCTTTCTACTGTGTGCTTTTCTTCTAACACTACTGAGTTATAGTATCCCATCTCTTCTTTTGGTAATAACATTTTTTGAAGGTTAAATGGTGCTCTTTCTTGTGCATCTATAAATAGAACTACATCCGCAACTTCTTGGTCTGTTAAACTTCCACCTTGTCCTAATGGCATATTTGATCTAACCCATGAAGCAGCTTTATCAAGTTTACTCATACCAGCTCCTGTATTGTAACTTAACCATTTTCCATTTGCATCTTTTCCCCATAATGGAGGAAATACTGCTACTCCTTCTCCATTTTGTCCATGACATGAAGCACATTTTTTAGCATACACATCTTTACCAGCCAAATAGTTTTTATGTGTTGCTTTTTTCTGAATTGCTTTAAAGTGTTTTACACCTTTTGGATATAGTTTTGTATTATGAGTACTCCATGGACCTTTTTCGTTCATTTTAAGAGGAGTTCCTTCTGATAACCAAGTAATATAAGCTGCGATAGCCATACTAGCTTTAGAATCTACAATAAGTCTTTTACCATTCATACTTCTCATAAAACAGTTATTTGATCTATCTTGTAAAGATTGAACTGTTTTTTCTCTTTTTGACCAAGCAGGAAATGCTGCAGCTGTACCAACCCAACTAGAAATACCTTTTCCTGTTCCAACTTTTCCATCAGGACCTTTTAAGTGACAACTTTTACATTGTAGTTTATTCCCTACAAAGTCTTTTGTTAGAGGATGTGTATCTGTATTATTTACAATATCCTCACCTAATTTTACAAGTTTTCCAACTTCACCTGCTGGATAATTTTTTGGTGCTAACATTTCAGTTGCAAACGAAATTGTTGCCAAAAGTAGTATAGAAATTAAAAATTTCATTTTTCTTCTCCTTTTAATTTTTTAAATGTTAACAATTGAATATAAATTAAAAGTTGGTTTCTAGAAAGTTATTTTAAGAAAATATTAAGAAAATATGTATGTGAAGTTTGTACCTGAGTTTAGTTTGGTCTTTATATCTATTTGTATGTGATTTTTGTCGCAAATATTTTTAACGATATTAAGTCCAATGCCAAAACCACCTTGAATAGTCTCTTCTCTATGGTATCTATGGAATATTTTTGATGTATCTTTTATCCCTTTACCAAAATCTTCTACGCTAAAAAGCGTTTGCTCTTTTGTATTTTTTCTTAATGATATATTTATTTGTGATGATTCATTGGAATATTTTATAGCATTAGAAATTGTATTATCAATTACTCTTTGAAGTTCAATTCTGTTTATATTAACATTTATATTATCATCAATATTCTCATTTATTGAAATCTTTTTTGAGTAGGCAAGACCTTTAAATATATTAATTCGTTGTTTTAAAAATATAGAAAAATCTAAGTTTTCTTTTGTGTATGAAACTATATCTTGCTTCATAAGATATTCTATATCTTCATAGGTTAGTTGTAGATTTTTAACTGCATTTAGTGATCTTTTTACTTCCTTTGATTCTTCATATTTTTCTTCAAGTAATTCTAGATTTAATTGTAGTATTCCAAGTGGAGTTTTAAGTTCATGCATAGCATCATTGAAAAATCTATCTAAGTATTTATTGGCTTTTTTGTATGGTGTAACAGTTTGTTTTAGTATTAAGTAAGCACTTATAAATGTAAATAATCCAACACTTAAAACTAAGATTGATATTTTTAGATATATTTCACTTAGATTTAGTTTTTTACTTATTATTAGTGTTTTTGCTTTTAATCTATTTTTGTTGAGTGTTAATTTTTTTGTAATATAGTTTTTATCATTTGAAATTTCTTTATTTGAAGATGCATATATGAGTTTGTTATCAATGTTATAGATATATGCATTTATATTAAAAGATTTTGGAAAATAAAAAATATCATTTTTAGAGTTTGTAAAATCATATATAGCTCTTTGTATATTTAAACCATACTGTTTTACAAGGTTTTCTTGATTGAGTTCATAGTTTTTTATTTCACTTTTTGTATAAAAATATGTAGGTATAAAAATTAGTATGATGATAACTAAAGCATAGGCAATAGATAGTTTTATTAGATGGTTTTTATTTACAAGTTCTTTCAATTTTATAACCTATACCCCTTTTTGTTTCGATAAAATCTTTTGAGGTTTTATCTCTGATGTTTTTTATAAATACTCTAATATCAGCCTCATTCATATATTTCCCATCCCATATCTCTTCTCTTAATTGATTTATACTTACAAAAGAGTTTTTACAACTTATTAGCAAAAAAACTATATCTTCCTCTTTTTTTGTAAAATTGATTTTTTCTTCATCTTTAAAAAGTTGTTTATTTAAAATATCATAAAAGAAGTGATCTTTTATCTTTATTTTTTTATGGTTAGTATTAAAATAAAATGTTTTTATTAGTTGTTCTATACGATACTTTAACTCTTTTGGTGAAAAAGGTTTTTTTATATAATCATTACAACCTAACTCATACCCCATACTAAGATTGTTTATATCAGTTAGTGAAGTTATAAATATAACTGGAATATCATTATTATCTTTTCTTAAAGCTTTTACTATCTCATAACCATTTATTCCAGGGACTCTAATATCTAAAATTAGTAGTTGATAGCTTTTTTCAAAAATTGCATCATAAGCTTCATCCCCATTGTCAAAATCATCAACTTCATAATTTAGTGTTTCAAGATACTCTTTAATACTATTTTTATAGTCATAATCATCTTCTAGTAAAAGTATTTTCATTCTATTAATACTCCTTCACTTTTGATTAATTTGTTTTTTTCATAGGATTTATTAATCTTTATAGCGTCATTATTTGCTAAAGAGATTATAATATATCCTAGTTTTTCCCTTTTAAATGAATATATAGAAAAATATGAAAATGCCTTGTTTTCATTTGTAAAATATCCATAATCATTTAGTTGATTTAAAACTTCACCTTCTAAAGGTTCTATCTCTTTATTTTTATCATTTACTAAAGTATATTGACCTATTTTTGTATTTCCTTTTAGAGTATCTGCTATATTTAGAAACTTATTATTTAAAAGAATATATGTATCTAATCCCTCTTTTTTTAATTCTTGTTCTAAATACTCAAATCCAATAATAACCTCAATTGAGCCAATTATCTCATTGTTTTCAAGTAAAGGGGAGATAGCTTTTATATTTAATCTTTTCCCTAATTCTATTGAAACAATAGGTTTTTTATCTTTGTGTGCTTTTACAATACCATGTCGAAAACTTTGAAGGGGAACATCTTTTATGGATAGATTCCAACTTCTTATATAAGTGCTTAAATCTTTGTTATGAATTTGTACGTCGATTTGGCTGTTTTGTAGTTTTTTAAGAAGTTTAATTTTTCTATTAACAACTTCAAAACTTTTCTCTCTATTCTTTTGTTTAAAACTATCTATTAACTCTTTATCTTGAGCTAAAATTATTGAAAGAGATAAAGCATATCTTTTTTGTTCTTCGAAGAGATATCTTGTAGTTGTCATAGCATTTTCTAAATTGTTTATTAGATTGTTGCTTTTATTTATCAAAGTTAATTTATAAAATAAAATTGACAAGACTAGAGCAGTTATTGCAAGTAAAATAAATACTGTTTTATTTAATGTCTTCAAGTAGATATTCTCATTTTAATAGTTTGTGTGTTTAAGCCTTATTGTATCTTTTAAATACTTAATTAGGATATCTAAAAATTTGTTTTTTTATAAACAGCAAAATAGTGAGGAACACTTGGAATTTGTTTGTCATCATAAGCTAAAAAACTTTGTTCTTGTATATTATCAATTGTGATAAATTCATCAAGTTCAGATTTTGCAAGTGGTTTTGGGACTTCATCTTCTTTTTCCCCTTCTTTTCTACTTCTACATGAAACTAAAATATATCCATTTTTTGCAAGAAGTGAGCTCATTGAAACCCTTGCTTTTTTTCTATATTCATTTGGTAAAACTTGAATTGTATTACACTCATAAACTACATCAAAAGAATCAAACCATTCTTTTGGGTAATTAAATAAATCAGCAACTACATATTTGACATTTGAGTTTGGATATCTATTTTTGCAAAGTTCAATTGCTGTTTGTGAGATATCAAAGGCTGTAACTTCAAAACCAAAATCACTTAAAGCTTCAGCATCATCTCCAACACCACAACCAATAACACAAGCTTTTTTATTTGGTTTTTGAACTATTTTTTTCTTTAACCATTCAATTAAGAAAGGGCTTGGTTCTAAATCCGCCCAAAAAACTTTAGAAAAATCACCATTGGCACTTTGATAAATATAATCAAACCAATCTAAAACTTTGTCTTGTTCGTGGTATTCTTTTACCATTTGTTTATATTTTTCAAAATCAAACTGGTCTTTATGTAAAAAATTTAGTTCTTTCATTTTTTTATATTTGCCTCTAATCTGTTTGTATAGTATGAAATAGGGTAGGTTAAAAGTAAATAACCAATTGCTAAAGGGATATAACTTTCCAAAGTTGAATAAGTATATGCATTAACTTCTTGGGCATTCATTGTAAATTCACTAATTGAGATAATTGATAAAAGAGATGAATCTTTTATAATACTTGCAAATTGTCCTGTTAAGGCTGGTAACATTCTTCTAAATGCTTGAGGGAAAATTATATATCTATACATTTGATAATTTGTCATTCCAAGACTCAAAGCCGTTTCATATTGTTCAAAATCAACTGATTCTATTGCACCTCTTATAATTTCACTTACATAAGCTCCTGCAAAAAGTGCTAAAATAACAGTTCCAACAATATATCTATTATCAAAACCTAGATTATTTGCAAACACATAAAAGAATATTAAAATTTGAACTAAAAGTGGAGTTCCACGAATCAATTCTATATAAAATCTTGAAAAGAATCTAAGAATTATAATTTTAGAATTTTGTGCATAGGCAAAAAATAAACCAATTATAAAACTTAGAATTAAAGCAAAAAACGAGATTACAATGGTCATTAAAAAACCATCAATAAATTTTTGTCTATATTCGTATACACTATCCCAGTTAAAATTGTATGAAACATTTTTGAACATAAAATAAAATGTAATAAGTACTAATACAATAAGAAAAATAAAATTAAAAAAATAGACAAGCTTTGAAGTTTGTCTATTTTTTTTTAATCCTAATTCATGGATAAATAAATCTTTTAATTTGATAGCTTTTTCCTAGAAGAAAAATGGGATACCAAGTTCATCAAATGTTTTCTTAGCATCAGTTAAATATTTATTTGCAAAAGTATCAAATGTTCCATCTTCTTTTGCTTTTTTAATAAAGGCATTTACCTCTTCTTTTAGTGGATCGTTTTGTTTTAAAGCAACTCCCCAATACTCATAATCTTTTTGGAAAGATTGTAATAATGGAATTGTTGTATCCATGTTTTTTGCATAGTTTTTATAAATTGTTAATTGGTCATAAATAAATCCATCAGCTTTACCTTGAACAACTTCAAGAACACAAGCTGCTTCTTTATCAAAAACTAAAATTTCAGCATTTGGTAAATTGTCTTTTGCATAGATATGTCCAGTTGAACCTTTTTTTACTGCAACTTTTTTCCCTGTAACATTTAAATCATTTATTGAATTTATACCTGAGTTTTTATTTGCTAAAATTGCTAATGAAGATTGCGCATAAGGAATAGAAAAATCAATTGATTTTTTTCTTTCTTCTGTAATTGTCATAGAAGAGATTATTAAATCAACTTTTCCAGTTTTTAGTGATGGAATAAGTCCATCCCATGCAATATTTTCAATTACTACATCTCTTCCTAAATATTCACCCAAAGCTTTAGCAAAGTCAACTGAAACTCCAGAAGGGTTTCCATCTTTATCACTCATCTCAAAAGGTGGATAAGCTAATTCCATACCAACTTTTAAAACCTTTTTTTCTGGTTCCACTTGTGTTTTTACGTCCTCTTTTTTTTCACCACATCCCACTAAAAAAAGTGCTAAAATAGATGATAATACTACTAATAATAACTTCTTCATAGATTTCCTTTATAAAAAATATGACATTATTATTCCATAATAAACTTACTGTAAAATTAGATATAATTTTCATAAGTATAAAATTTATGTTATTTTTTGAATCTAGATTTAGTTAGAATTTGTAATAATTTTAAAATCCATAAGTAAAGAGTATATATTGTTTCTAAAACTTTTAGAAAATACTGGAGATAAAACAATCCTATCTTTTAAAGAGGGTTTTAGTTTTATTTTCTTTATATTTGAGTCTATTTTAAATATTCTAAACCCCTTTAGTTACAATAAAACTATGTTTAAAAATCTTATTTTAGAGATTTATGAAAGCAGTATAAAAAGATTTCTTTCTTTTTTATTTTTAGCTGTAGTATTAGGTTCTATTTTGATTTTAATTGCAATTATATTTGCAATGAAATTTAATTTGGTTGAACAAATTGGAGTTATACTAATCTCTTTTATAGTGAATGAATTCTCCCCAATATTTACAACTTTATTTTTTATTATTGTTTATGGATTAAGTATACAAGAGAAAATAAGATTTGAGAATTTAGAAGATAAGAAAGATATTCTTAATTTGTATAATGCAAAACTTATTAATTGCATTTTTTTAGTACCCTTAATCTCTTTTTTGTTTGCAACTTTGATGATTTTAAGTGCTTGTGTTGTTTCAATATTTTTTTTAGATTTAAATCTAGAAACATATAAAAATATGATTATAAACTCAATTACTTTAGAAAACATATTTATATTGCTTATCAAATCTTCAATATCAAGTTTTTTAACAATGTTAGTACCAATATTTTATGCAAATAAGTTAAGAGCTTATAACAAAAATATAAATGTAGCTTCTAGTTTAAAAATTTTTATTATAATGTTAATAATACTTTTAAGTATTGAATTAGCATCAATTTTGATTGTCTATTAAGGTTAAAATCTATGGAACACAACAAAACTAAAGTTAGAGTTGGAATATTTGTATTTATTTTATTTTTAAATTTTATTGCAGCAATTGTTTATATTGTTTTAGAAAAAGGTCTTTTAGAAAAAAGATATTCTTATACTTTTAATACATATAGTGCAGAGTCATTTTTTGTTGGTATGCCAATAAAAGTTTCTGGGTTTACAATTGGGAAATTAGATTCAATTGAACTACTAGATAATGGAACTGTAGATTTTGTTTTTAGTGTTAATAAAAAAAATCAAAAATGGATTAGCAAAGGAAGTCTATTGATGCTAAAAAAACCATTATTAGGTTCTTCTCATATTATTCTTTATTCAGCTATTGGAAATTCAATTTTACAAGATGGTTCAAAATTAGATGTGATTATTAGCAATGATATTGATGATTTAGTTTTAAAATTAGACCCAGTAGTCGCAAAATTAGAAAATATAGTAAATTCAGTTGATAAAATTACAACATATTTGGCAAAAGATGATTCAGAGTTGATGAAAATTGTTAAAAATATAGAACAATTCACATCACTTTTAATTGAAAATAAATCTTTACTAACGACTATAACTGGAAATGAAAAAGCAACAAATTCTTTAATAAATAGTATGGAAAAGTTACCAAAATTGATGAATAATATTAATAAAATAAGTTCTAATGTTGATAAAGAAATTATTCCAGAAGTTACAAAGTTTATAAAAGAATTGAGTGAAATTGCAAGGGATATTGAAAATAAATTACAAAAACTAGATGGTGTTGTTAACTCAGTTGGTTCTTATGATAAAGATTTATTACAAATAAAAGATGGAATTAAAACAGGTATATTAAAATCAAATGAGATTATTGAAAAAGTTGATAACCTTTTTCAAAGTCAAACAGATAAAAAGGTTATTTTACCATGATGTTTAAAACTTTTATTTTTTTTAGTATTTTGATTGTTTTTGCTGGATGTTCTTTCAAAACTACACCAAACCAATGGGAATATGATAGTGCAAAGGCTTATAAATCTTATACAAAAAACTTTTTAACAAATAAACAAACTCTTGCAAAAAGTGATTTAGAAAAAGCAATTGATTATGCAAAACAAAGTGCAAATTTAAATCAACTTGCAAAAATATATTTAGGTAAATGTGCATTAGATATTAGTGTTGGTAACAATTCAACTTGTGAAGATTATCAAGATGTTAAAAGATTAATAGACAATAAAAAATTAGATGTATATTTTTCAATGCTTCAAAAAAAACTTAAAAAAGAAGATTTGAAATTTTTGCCAAAACAGTATGAAAAGTTTTATCAATATTACTTAGATGAAAAGATTGTTAAGTCATTTGATTATATGTTTGGTGCTGAAAACATCACTTCTTTATTTATAGTTTCTAGTTTACATAAAGATAAATTATCTAAAATACAAATTAACAAACTTATTGACAAAGCCTCATTTTACGGTTACAAAAGGGTGGTTCTTTTTTGGTTAAACAATTTATATGAAAAAGAAAAAAATGAAATAAAAAAAGATTTGATTTTAGAAAAAATCAATATCTTAAATTCTTAGAAAAAGCTAATTTATTTAATTAAGACAATTTTTATCCTATTTAAAATATAATGTCGCCAATTTAATCAAAATCAAACGATTTTTATGGAATAGTTCTTGCATAGAAATCTTTAAAAGAAAAATAGGAAAACGTATGGAAGTATATTTAGACAACAATGCGACAACAAAGGTAGATCCAGAAGTATTTAAAGCAATGGAACCATTTTTTTGTCACATTTACGGAAACCCAAATTCATTACATAAGTTTGGAGCTGGAACACACCCAAAAATGATTGAAGCTTTAAACTATTTATATGAAGGTATTAATGCAGCTGATGACGATGATATTATTATTACTGGAAATGCAACAGAAAGTAATAACACAGTTATCAAAGGTATTTGGGTTGATAAAATATTAAATGGAAACAAAAACCACATAATTACTTCAGAGGTTGAACACCCAGCAATAACTGCAGCCTGTAAGTTTTTAGAAACTCAAGGTGTAAGTGTAACTTATTTACCAGTTAACGAAGAGGGTGTTTTAGAAGCATCTTCTGTAAAAGATTACATTAGAGAAGATACTGCTTTAGTATCAATTATGTGGGCTAATAATGAAACTGGTAAACTTTTCCCAATTAAAGAGATAGGAGCTATTTGTAAAGAAGCAGGTATTCCTTTCCATACTGATGCAACTCAAGCAATTGGTAAAGTTCCCGTTGATGTTCAAGAGTGTAATGTAAACTATTTATCGTTTTCAGCACACAAATTTCATGGACCAAAAGGTGTTGGTGGATTATATGTTCAAGATGGCTTTGCTTTAACTCCATTATTACATGGTGGTGAACAAATGGGTGGACATAGAGCTGGAACTGTTGATGTAGCTTCAATGATTGGTATGGGTGTTGCAATGAAACTAGCAACTTCTCCAATGGCTTTAGCTTATGAAGAAAACCATGTTAGAAAATTAAGAGACAAATTAGAAGATGCAATCTTAGAAATTCCTGAAACAATTGTAATTGGTGGAAAAGAAAATAGAACTCCAAATACAACTTTAATCTCAATTAGAGGTGTTGAAGGTGAATCAATGTTATGGGATATGAATCAAAAAACAATTGGTGCTTCTACTGGTTCAGCATGTGCCTCTGAAGATTTGGAAGCAAATCCTGTTATGAATGCTTTTGGTAGTGACAGTGAGTTAGCTCATACAGGTGTAAGATTCTCATTAAGTAGATTTAATACAGAAGAAGAGATTAATTATGCAATTGATGTGATTAAAAATGCAATACATAGATTAAGAACAATTTCAAGTTCATATGCATATACACCAAAAGATCACGTATCACAATTATAAGAAAAAAGATAAGGAAATAAAAAATGGCTAAAAATGATTTAATTACCGGTTCAATTTGGGATGAATACTCAAATCAAGTTATTAGAAGAATGGATGACCCAAGTCATCAAGGTGAAATTACTGAAGAAGAAGCAAAAGAGATGGGTGGAAAACTAATCGTTGCTGACTTTGGTGCAGAATCATGTGGAGATGCAGTAAGACTTTACTGGTGTGTAAACCCAGAAACTGATGTGATTTTAGATTCTAAATTTAAATCTTTTGGTTGTGGTACAGCTATTGCTTCATCTGATGCTATGGCAGAACTTTGTGTTGGAAAAAAAGTTCAAGATGCAGTAAAAATCACAAATATTGATGTTGAAAAAGCACTTAGAGACCATCCAGATGTTCCTGCAGTTCCACCACAAAAAATGCACTGTTCAGTTATGGCATATGATGTTATTAAAAAAGCAGCTGGAACTTATCTTGATGTTGATATGGAAACTTTTGAAGAAGAGCAAATTATTTGTGAATGTGCAAGGGTAACATTAGGTACTTTACAAGAAGTTATCAGAATTAATGACCTTAAAACAGTTGAAGAAGTTACAGATTTTACAAAAGCTGGAGCATTTTGTAAATCATGTATTAAACCAGGTGGACATGAAGAAAAAGATATCTATTTAGTAGATATTTTATCTGATGTTAGAGCACAAATGGAACAAGAAAAACTAAAAGAAGCTGCTGACACTACTGAATCTGGAGAAAACTCTTTTGATAAAATGACTATTGTTCAAAGAATTAAAGTTATTGACAATATCCTAGATAGCGATATTAGACCAATGCTAATGATGGATGGTGGTAATATGGAAATTATCGATATTAAAGATAATGTGCCTCACTACGATTTATATATTAGATATTTAGGTGCATGTAATGGTTGTGCATCTGGAGATACTGGTACATTATATGCTATTGAATCAGTACTTAAACAAAAAGTTGATGAGAATATTAGAGTATTACCAATTTAATAATAAAACAATAAAATAATATTTAAAAAGCCCATATAATGATATATGGGCTTTTTTTTTATATAAATATACATCTTTTTGCTACTAAAATAAATAATTTAAGATAAAATCTATATAATATTATAGATAGTATGAAAATAATTTTAGGAGAAACGTATGTTCGGTTTTGGCAAAAATGAAGAAGAGGCTGCACGATTAGTTGCAATGGAAGAAAATTATGGAATTATTTCTTTCAAACCAGATGGGACAATTATTCATGCAAATGATAATTTTCTAAATACTTTAGGTTACAATTTATCAGAGGTAGTTGGAAAACATCATAGAATATTTTGTAACAGTACTTATGTGAATTCATCAGAATATGAGACTTTTTGGAAAGATTTAAATAGTGGAAAATCAAATATTGATGAATTTGAAAGAATTAAAAAAGATGGAACTTCAGCTTGGATTCAAGCTTCATATACACCAGTAAAAGATAAAAGTGGGAAAGTAACAAGGGTTGTTAAATTTGCTCAAGATATTACTTCTTCTAAAATGGTTATTGATTCAGTTAACAAAGCAATTGATTTAGCAAAAACTGGAATTTTTAAGCAACAAATAAATAAAACAACTGATAATGAAGGTGTAGAAGAGCTTAAAAATGGAGTAAATGATTTATTTAATATTGTATCATCAAAAATTGATGGTGATTTAAACAATGTATCCTCTGCCTTAGCAAGTTATCAAAGCCTAGATTTTACCCATAAAATTTCGGGAAATGAGATTGGTGAGACAGCAAAAGGTTTAAATTCTTTAGCAGATGAGATTAGTAAAATGCTTTTGGAAAATAAAATAAATGGTTTAACCCTAGATGAAAGTTCGAATATTTTACTTAAAAATGTAGATTCATTAAATGTTAATTCAAATGAAGCAGCAGCTTCTTTGGAGGAAACTGCAGCAGCATTAGAAGAAATTACTAGTAATATCTCATCAAATACGCAAAATATTGTAAATATGTCAGGTTTTGCTAATCAAGTAACTACATCAGCTAATGAAGGTAAAGACTTAGCATTTCAAACTACAAATGCTATGACAGATATTGATAATGAGGTAAACGCAATTAATGAAGCAATTACAGTAATTGACCAAATTGCTTTCCAAACAAATATTTTATCTTTAAATGCAGCAGTAGAAGCAGCAACAGCAGGGGAAGCTGGAAAAGGATTTGCAGTTGTTGCCCAAGAGGTTAGAAACCTTGCAAGTAGATCTGCAGAAGCTGCTAAAGAGATTAAAAATTTAGTTGAAAATGCAACAAACAAAGCTAATAATGGTAAATTAATCTCAGATAAAATGATTAAAGGTTATAATGAATTAAATGATAATATCACAAAAACTATTGAACTAATTTCTGATATTGAGGGTGCTTCAAAAGAGCAATTATCTGGAATTGAACAAATAAATGTTGCCATTAATAGTCTTGACCAACAAACTCAATTAAATGCTTCAATTGCAAATGAAGCCCATGATGTAGCGGTCCAAACTGATGAGATTGCTAAATTAATTGTAATAAATGCAGATGAAAAACAATTTGATGGTAAAGATAGTGCAAAAGCAAAAGCTATAAATAGAAAATCTTCTGCAGCAGCAGTTCAAAACTCTAACCAAGTTAATCAACCTAAACACGTTAAGCAAACTCAATCTAAACCTAATAAAATTGTTAGTAATCAACCAGATACAGACGAATGGGAAAGCTTCTAATAAACAAAAAATAATCTACTAAAACTTGCGTATTATATAGCTTTTGATATAATACGCAAAATCTATTTTTATAATACTACATTTACAAATTTAAGGACAATATATGTCAAATGACCAAATACTAAAAAATACTAATGCACAAATATTAGATGAGTTTAATGCTTCAATTATGTTTGACAAAGAGTTATATGCTCAAGATATAAAAGGTTCAATTGCACACTCGCAAATGTTATGTGAACAAGGGGTTCTTTCAAAAGAAGAACAAGAAGCAATAGAAAATGGTTTATTACAAGTAAAAAAAGAGATTGAATCAGGTAAATTTGAATTTACCCTTGAAACTGAAGATATTCATATGGCAGTTGAAAGTAGATTAACTGAAATAATTGGAGAACCAGGTAAAAAGCTTCATACCGCAAGGAGTAGAAATGATCAAGTTGCAACTGATTTTAGATTATATGTTCAAGATAAAAGTTTAAGTATAAAAGCTCAATTAAAAGAATTAATAAGAGTATTTGTGGAAGTAGCTAATAAACACACTACAACATTAATTCCAGGTATGACACACTTACAACATGCCCAACCTCTAAATTTTGGATATCATTTATTAGCTTATGCTAATATGTTTAAAAGAGATTATGAAAGATTTGAAAGTTCATATGAAAGAAACAACTATTCACCTCTTGGCTCTGCTGCATTAGCTGGAACTCCACATAATATAAATAGAGAATCTACATCACAAAAATTAGGTTTTAATTCTCCTACAACACATGCTATGGATACAGTTTCAGATAGAGATTTTGCCTTAGAGATTTTATTTAATATAAGTACTTCTATGATGCATATATCTAGAATTTCTGAAGAGTTAGTAACATGGTCATCATATGAGTTTCAGTTTGTAAGAATGAGTGATGAGTATGCTACAACAAGCTCAATAATGCCACAAAAGAAAAATCCTGATGTTCCAGAATTACTCAGAGGGAAAACAGGAAGAGTTTATGGAAATTTAATTTCACTTTTAACAGTTATGAAAGGCTTACCTTTAGCTTATAATAAAGACACTCAAGAAGATAAAGAGGGAGTTTTTGATTCAGTTAAAACAATTGAAATTTCACTTTCAATTTTAACTGAAGTTATTAGAACAATGATTGTAAATATAGATAAAATGGAGAATGCTTGTAAAATAGGGCATTTAACAGCAACAGATTTAGCAGACTTTTTAGTACAAAAACAAAATATGCCATTTAGAACAGCTTATTATATTACAAAAGATGTAGTTACAAAGGCAAACTCTTTAAATAAAGATATAAGTGAACTTACAATAGATGATATTAGAAGTTCGAGTGAAGAGTTAAAAGATGTAAGTGATGAACTTGTAATGTATTTAGATTTAAGAAACTCAATGAATGCAAGAAACTCTTTTGGTGGAACATCAACACTTCAAACTGTTGAACAAATTAAAGTTTTTGAAGAATGGTTAAATAATTAAGAAGTTTTAATATAAGAGGATAAAAATAGATGAAATTTCATCTATTTTTATTTTTTCTTATAAAAATTGTTTTGTAGCTGCATAAAGTGCTTGGATATCAGTTTTCCCAATAAATCCATCAACACCAATTTGATTCATTTTATTTCTAACAGCATCAGTTGTCATAGATGAATTAACTACAACAGGAATATGTGCATATTTATTACTTGATTTAATAAATGAGGCAACTTGAAAACCATCAGTTTCTGGCATCTCAATATCTGTAATAATTAAGGCAATATTATCACCTCCAACCTCTTCAACTCTTTCAATTAATTGGGCTCCATTTACATACATTTCAAAATTTATATTTGCTTTTTTGAAAAATTTAGTTAATACTTCTCTAGCAACTCCTGAATCTTCTGCTGCTAAAACTAATTTATCTGTTTTAAAAGGGGCATCAACATATTTATTTAAAGTATCTTCTCCATCATCTACCCAACCTAGGTCTTTTAGTAGTTGTTCGGCATTAAATACTGTACAAAGTTCATCTTTATTGTGAACTTTTACATATGTTGTATATGTAATCTTTGCATTTGTCTCTTCTGAATGTCTTAATTCATCTGTTGTTTTTTCAACGATATCTAACATATCTTTGATTAAAAAACCTACTTTTTTATGGTTGAATTCACAATATATAATCAATTTATATTCATTTGTCTCTAAATGTGGTAATCCAAGCCATGCATCTAAATTAATAAGTGTTACAGGTTCTCCTCTAATGGTTGCAATTCCTGCAATTACAGCTGTATCCTTTGGAGTATCGTTAATAGTACACTCTTCCGTGATAATAAAAGCTTTTACTTTTGCAATGTTAATTGCATAAATATTGTTGTGTCCAGTGTAAAAAACAGCTAATTGCTGTACATTTCTCAAGTGACCTTGAGTCATTTGCTCAACACTATTAATACCGTTCATGAAGACCCTTTTTTTGGTTTTATATAAATTATAATGCTTTTTTTCTTATACTTAACTTTAAAAAATTATTTTATTTGTTTTTGTTAATAATCTTTCTTATTGTAACAGATGTCATCATAAATCCAAAAGAACCTGTTACAGCTTCAAAACTTCCTTTTTCTAGGCATTTAGGGTCTTCGCTTGAAAAGACAACCTTGAACTTTCTTTTAAAACCTTGTTTTTTTAATTCATATCTTATTTTTTTTATAAATGGGTCATTATATGTATCCCAAATAGATTTATATTCAATTTTACTTGGATCTATTCTTTTTGCACTACCACTTGTACTAATAACTTTAGTGTAAAATTTTTTAATTAAATGTACTTTTGGTTTTACATCATCAATAGCATCTAAAATATAATCATATTGTGAAAAATCAAAATCATCAATCCATTCTGGAGTTATTTTTGCATGTATAGCAGTAATTTTTGGGTATTTTTCCTTTAGTGACTCCACTTTAATTCTTCCAATATTACCATGACTTCCAAGTTGTCTATTCATATTTGATTCTTCATAAGTGTCAAAATCTACAATTGTAATATCAGTAATTCCAGTATTATATAATGAATCTAAAGCAAAGCTTCCAACTCCACCAACACCTAATAAAATCAATTTAGTGTTTTGAAATTTTCTAAAATTTTCTTCCCCAAATAGTTTAAGGGTTCTGTCATATTGTTGCATATCTACTCTTTTGTACTTTTTATTTATTAAAATTTCGGTATTATATCCAATTAATCGAAATAAATTATTATATAGGAGGCGTTCATGGATAAAGAACCAATGACGCGAGTTGGATATGAAAAAATCACTTCTGAATTAGAGTTTTTAAAAAATACAGAAAGACCTGAAACTGTAATTGCTTTAGATGAAGCAAGACAATTGGGAGATTTAAAAGAGAACGCTGAATACCATGCCGCAAAAGAAAAACTTGCATTAATTGATGTACAAATTGCAGAACATGGAGCTATTATAAGTAAAGCTGTAATTATTGATCCAGAAACTTTACCTCACGATAGAGTAAGTTTTGGTTCAACTTTTAAGCTTCTAGATGTTAATACAGATGAAGAGTTTACCTATGCAATTGTTGGGGGAGTTGAATCAAATGCAGATAATGGTTTAATCTCATTTAACTCACCATTAGCAAAACAACTTTTAGGAAAAGAAGAAGGTGATGAAGTGGAAGCAACATTACCTGGGGGTAAAAAAACTTTTGAAATTTTAGATGTATATTATAAGGAGCTTGATTTATAATGAATGTAGCTATTATTGGAGCTAGTGGATATACTGGTTTAGAATTAATAAAAATTTTAATAAATCACCCAAAGTTTAATATTTCATATATTGCAAATTCTACAGGTGAAGAAAATGTTCAAGATCTACACCCTTGTTTAAAAGATGTTTTAAATGTTGAAGTTCAAAAAGCAGATGCAAAAGAAGTAGCAAAAGTAGCTGATTTAGCATTTTTAGCACTTCCTCATAAAACTGCAATGTTTTTTGCAAAAGAGTTATTAGATTTAGGTGTAAAAGTTGTTGATTTAAGTGCTGATTATAGACTTGAATTAGAAACATATGAAAAACACTATTGTCCCCATGAAGATAAAGAGCATATAAAAGATTCAGTTTATGGATTACCTGAGTATTATAGTGAAGATTTAAAAGATGCAAAACTTGTTGCAAATCCTGGTTGTTTCCCAACAGCTGCACTTTTAGCACTTTTACCTTTTATAGATTATATAGAAGAGGGCTCACAAATATTTATTGATGCAAAAACTGGTATGAGTGGAGCAGGAAAAGGTTTAAAAGAGATTACTCACTTTGGACACTTAAATGAAAACTCTCATGCTTACAATCCATTTAAACATAGACATATGCCAGAGATTGAAGAGAAAATTCAGAAGTTAACTAATAAAGAGTTTCAAATAAACTTTGTACCTCATTTATTACCAATTACAAGAGGTATGTTAGTATCTGTTTTTGCAACACTTAAAGATGAAATAGATGTTGAAAAAATCTTAAAAGATAGATATAACGATAGTGAATTTATTAGACTAAGAAGCACACCTGTTGATTTAAAATCAACGGCAGGAACAAATTTTTGTGATTTATTTGTAGCAAGAAATGGTAAGGCATTATTTATAAATTCTTCTATTGATAATCTATTAAGAGGTGCATCTTCTCAAGCCGTTGTTAACGCAAACTTAATTTGTGGTTTTGAAGAGTATGAGGGAATACCAAAAATAGCATATGTGCCTTAGTTTAAAAAAAGGGGCTATTTTTGTAGCCGATTCTCATTTTAGTGAAGTAAATATGGAGTTTTTATCTTTTTTGAAAAAATTGAAAAAAAAAGAGATAGAAACTTCTCAACTTTTTTTGATGGGTGATATGTTTGATTTTATTTCTGGTGAGAGTAGATATTTTGTGAAGATAAATCAAAAGCTTATTGATATTATTAATGAATTATCACAAGATATTGAGATTATTTATTTAGAGGGAAACCATGATTATAATCTTCAAAAACTTTTCCCGAATATAAAGGTTTATAAAAGAGAAGCTCAACCAATACTTGCAAGGTATGAAGAAAAAAATATAGCCCTTTCCCATGGAGATATTTATACTCCAAAAGCCTATGATATTTATTGTAAGCTTATTAGAAATCATTATTTACTTCTTTTTTTAAATTTAATTGATTTTAACTATTGGCTTTCTAAAAAGATTTATAATAAACTTATTAAAAAAAGTATTTGCTCAAAAATGAAAGATTTTGATTCCTTTGCCAAAAGAAGATTATCATATTATACTAGTGACATTGTAATAGAAGGGCATTTTCACCAAGGGAAATCCTATGAAGAAAAAAATAAATTTTATATAAATATTCCATCTTTATGCTGTGACAAGAAATACACAAAATTTGATGAAAAATTTATTATGACACAATTGTAACTTTGTTATTATAAAATCCGCAAATTTTTAAAAATATTTGGAGATATAAATGAAAATAGATAAATTATATGAGCGAGAAATTGAAGATATTTTAAGTTATGAAGATTTTATTGAAAAAATTGGTTCAAAGGCTGATGAATCCTTTTTAAAAGAACTTCATAAAAAATATGAATATAGATCTCAAGAAGAAGCTTTAAGAACTTTACAAATCGAGCTTATAAAACTACAAGAGCACCTTGAAAAGAAAAATGAAAAAATGGTTATATTAGTTGAAGGTAGAGATGCTTCGGGAAAAGGTGGTGCTATTAGAAGAATCACTAGATATATGAATGAAAAACATTATAGGGTTGTTGCTTTAGGCAAACCTTCAAGTACAGAAATGACACAATGGTATTTTCAAAGATATGTTGAACAATTTCCTAAAGCAGGGGAGATAGTTATCTTTGATAGATCTTGGTACAATAGAGCTATGGTAGAACCAGTTTTTGGATTTTGTACAGAAAATGAATATGAAACTTTCATGAAAACTGTTACAAGATTTGAAGATGATTTAGGTGAGCATGGAATTCATTTTTTAAAAATTTATTTTTCTGTAACAAAAGATGAGCAAGCAAGAAGATTTGAAGAGAGGGAAGAAAACCCTTTAAAACAGTGGAAACTTAGTGAGATTGACCTTCAAATGCAAGAAAGATGGCTTGAGTTTACAGAAAAGAAATACAGAATGCTAAAAGAAACAAATACTGAAAAATCTCCTTGGATAATTATTAGAAGTGATGATAAATTTGTCGCTAGATATAATGCCATAAAAACAATCCTAAATAGTGTTCCTTATGAAGGAAGAGATGAAAGAATAAACTTTCAAGTAGATCCTGATATTGTTATCAATGCAGAAAAAGAACTTGAAATCATGGATGAAAACGCAAAAAAATTAAATATAAAATTGTAGAATAAAATCTACAATTTTATTAACTTTCCCTAAATTATAATTTTTTTACTTCTTAGTAAACTTATATTATATATAATATGAAATTATTGAACTTAAGGCTGTCTTGTATGTTAAGAATGTTACTAATATTCTTTCTTTTATCTATTTCATCATTCTCAAATGAATTATTAACAAAAGAAGAAAAAAACTGGATTAAAGATAATCCAAATATTAAAATTGCGATGATAAATAATTTTCAACCCTTTAGTTATATTGAAAATGGAAAACACAAAGGTTTTAGTGTTGATTTATTAAATAAGATTTCAAAAATTAGTGGCTTAAATTTTGAAGTAAAGAATGCAAGGTGGTCGAAAACACTTAACTCTTTTAAAGATCAAGAAGTTGATATGATATCAGATATCTCTTATACTAAAGAAAGAGAGAGTTTTTCACTTTTTACTAATCCCTATTATGAAATTCCAATTTATATATTTGGTCTTAAAAATGATAAAAATTATATAGACAATTCAAGCTTAAAGGGAAAAAGAGTTGGCGTTACTAAAAATATATTTTATAAAGATGAACTTATAAAACTTGGAATTAAAATTGTAGAATTGGTTTCTAGTGAAGATAAAGCAAAGGCATTGGTAACTGGTCATATAGATTATTTTCTATCTTCATATACAACAGGAATAAAAGCAATAAAAACACAATCTTTAGTTGATGTAAAAGCAATTGATGAATTTAATGATATAAAAAAAGAGGATTTAAGATTTGCAGTAAATAAAAATAAACCTATATTAAAATCAATTCTGAACAAATCATTAAAGAAAATAGAAAATAAATACTTCTTTTACTTGTCAAATAAATGGATTCTAGGAAATGAAAATATTGATAACATATCAAAGCTTTTTTCAATAGAGGAACAAAATTTTATTAATAATACAAAAAATAAGCCTATTAAAATAGGTTCAATTGATACTTATATTCCTTTTAGTTTCTCTTATAATGGGGAAAAAATTGGCTTCACTCAAGAATTAATAGAAATAATTGCCAAAAAAAGTGGTTTGAATTTTGAAAAAGTAGGTGGAACATGGCCCCAAGTTTATGGAAAATTTAAAAATAAAGAGATTGATATAATTTCAGAATTATCATACAGAGATGAAAGATTGCCTTTTACTCTTTATACTAAACCTTATTATGAAATTCCAATTGGTGTATTCGCAAAAGAAGATTTTGGTACTTACAGTGGATTTAAATCTTTAAAGGGTAAAAAAGTAGGGATAGTTAAAGGCTCATATTTAATTGGTGCTTTAAAAGATGAAAAAGATTTTGATATAGTTCAATTTGATACAAACAATGAAAAGTTTTATGGTTTAAGAGATGGTATTGTTGATGTAGTTTTAAGTAGGACAATGAGTATTTATAGGCTTGAAGAGCTTATGATAAAAGGGATTAAAACAGTTGGAATATTTTCAAATGATAAAATTAAAAATGAAGATTTAAGATTTGGTATTAGAATTGAACAAAAAACTTTAGCCTCTATTATGAGTAAGACTTTAAGCTCTATTCCTTTCTCAAAAATTAGCCAATTAAAACAAAAATGGATTTTAGAAAACTATGGGAAACAAGATATAGATTCAAAAAACACTTTAGTTTTTACTCAAGAGGAAAAAGAATTTATCATAAAACATCCTGAAATAACTTACAGTGAGGTAAATTGGAAACCTTTATCTATAATTGAAAATAATAGAATGAATGGAATTATGGGGGATTATCTTAAATTAGTTTCTAAAAAAACTGGAATAAAATTTAACTATATTCCAGCTTCTTCATGGCCAGAAGTATTAAATATGTTTAAAGATAAAAAAATAGATTTAGTCCCAGGAATAGGAACAAGTCCCCAAGAAGTAAAATTAGGCTTAGTTAGTAAAACCTATAGTAAATATCCTATGGCAATAGTAACAGGAGAGAATATAAAGTATATTCAAAACTTAAATGAGTTAGATTCAAAAACTATTGCTGTTCCAAAATACTATACAAGCTATAACTATTTAGTTCAAAAACATCCAAATATAAAAATCCTTGAAACTTCAAATATTCCTGAAGCTTTATTAAAAGTTGAGGCAAAGGAAGCTGATGCATTTATAGGTCATATTGCAACTTCTTTGTATTATCTTAGTGATCTTCATTTAAAAAACTTAAAAATAAGTGGAGTTGCTGATTTTAACTTTGAGCATAAATATCTTATTCAAAATGAGTATCCTTTATTATTATCAATAATTAATAAAACTTTTGATGCTATAACTCAAGAGGAGAAAAAAACAATTCATTCAAAATGGATTCAACCTCAAATTATAAAAGAGAATACAAATTATGAGCTTATTTATAGGATTATAGGAGGATTTACTCTAATCTTGATTGTGGTTTTATATTTTTTAAGTATGTTGAAAAAACAAAAAAAAGAGTTTGAAACAATATTTGAAACTTCAAAAGATGGTATAGCAATAATTGATTTAAAAACAAATTTTTTAAAATATAATGATGCTTATTTAAAAATGTTAAATTATTCTGATGATGAATTAAAAACTAAATCACTAGATAAACTAGTTATTTTAGAGCAAAAAGAGTTGTTGAGAAATATGTTAAAAAATGTACTAATAGACGGATATGTTAAAAATCTTGAAACAGTTTATATTGATAAAGATGATAATAGAGTGAATGTTAATATGACTGCTTCTTTACTTCCAGATAAAAAAAGAGTTCTTATTGTTACAAAAGATGTAACATCCTTAAAACTGCTTGAGAATCATATGAAATTAGCTTCAATGGGTGAGATGATAGGAAATATTGCCCACCAGTGGAGACAACCTTTAAGTGTAATTACAAGTAGTGCCTCAGGCCTTAGAATAAAATCTGAATATGATGATAAAATATCTTTAGATGATGTAAAATCTTTTTCAGACACTATTTTAAATCAAGCTAATTATCTATCTGAAACAATTGATGATTTTAAAAACTTTATAAAAGGTACAAATGAGTTTAAGCAAATTGATATTTTAAGTGTTGTTAAAAAATCACTTAGTTTAACAAGACCTTCTATTTCAGATAACTTTATAAAAATAGTTAAAGATACAGAAGATAATTTGAGTATAAATGGTAATAAAAGTGAATTAGAACAAGTATTAATTAATATTATGAATAATGCAAAAGATGCCCTAATTCAAAATGTAAATGAGGGAGATAGATTAATTTTTATATCCACAAAAAAGATAAATGAAAACTCTTTGGAATTAAAAATTTGTGATAATGCAGGAGGAATTTCTAAGGATATTATCCAAAGAATTTTTGAACCATATTTTACTACAAAACACAAATCAATTGGTACAGGGCTTGGTTTATCAATTGTTGATAAGATTATTAGACAAAGACATGAGCAAATAATCAACGTTTATAATGAAAGTTTTAAGCATGAAGGTAAAGATTATATGGGTGCTTGTTTTTCAATAATTTTTACAAAAAAGTAAATACTTATGGCAAAGAATTATAACTAAAGTTTGAACAACTCATAATTCAATCTTAGATATAATCTTGTCATGAGTAAATTTAAAGTAAAAACCCAATACGAACCTGCTGGTGATCAACCTACTGCAATAAAGCAAATAAGTGATTCAATCATAAAGGGAAACAAATATACAACACTTGAAGGTGTAACAGGTTCTGGTAAAACATATACCATGGCTAAGGTTATTGAAAAAACCCAAATGCCAACACTTATCATGACACACAATAAAACTTTAGCTGCACAGTTATATAGTGAATTTAAATCATTTTTTCCAAACAATCACGTAGAATATTTTATCTCTTATTATGATTATTATCAACCTGAAGCATATATTCCTAGAACTGATTTATTTATTGAAAAAGATTCATCAATTAATGCTGAACTTGAAAGATTAAGATTAAGTGCAACAGCTTCACTTCTTAGTTTTGATGATGTTATTGTTATTGCTTCTGTATCTGCAAATTATGGTTTAGGTAATCCTGAAGAGTATAAAGCAATGGTTCAAAGAATAGAAGTAGGCTTTGAATATTCTCAAAGGGAGTTTTTACTAAAACTAGTTGAGATGGGTTATAAAAGAAATGATTCTTTTTTTGATAGAGCCGATTTTAGAGTAAATGGGGATGTTATTGATATCTTCCCTGCTTATTATGAAGATGAATATATTAGAGTCGAGTTTTTTGGTGATGAGGTGGAGTCTATTACTAAACATGAGTATTTAACTAATGAAAAAACAAAAGAGTTAGAAGAGGCAATTATCTATTCAGTAAATCCATTTGTTGTTTCAAATGATAGATTAGCAACTGCAGTTAAAAATATAGAAGAGGAACTTGATGAACGACTTCAGTTTTTTGAAAAAGAGGATAAAAGAGTAGAGTATCAAAGATTAAAACAAAGGGTTGAATTTGACCTTGAAATGATTGAAGGTACTGGAATGTGTAAGGGGATTGAAAATTATGCAAGACATTTAACTGGTCAAAAGCCAGGTGAAACTCCATACTCTCTTATGAATTATTTTGAACAGATAGGAAAAGATTTTTTGCTTATAGTTGATGAATCACATGTTTCTTTACCTCAATTTAGAGGTATGCATGCAGCAGATAGAAGTAGAAAAGAGGTTTTAGTTGAATATGGATTTAGACTTCCAAGTGCCCTTGATAATAGACCTTTAAAATTTGATGAATTTATAAAAAAAGCTCCAAACTTTTTATTTGTTAGTGCAACTCCTGCAGATCTAGAGATAGAAAAAAGTGAGGTTGTGGCTCGTCAGATTATTCGACCAACTGGACTTTTAGATCCAATTATTGAGATAATGGACTCGGAATATCAAGTAGAAAAATTACATGATGAAATAAAAAAAGTAATTGAAAAAAATGAGAGAGTATTAGTAACTGTTTTAACAAAAAAAATGGCAGAGGAGTTAAGTTCTTATTACTCAGATTTAGGGATGAAAATTAAATATATGCACTCTGATATTGATGCAATTGAAAGAAATCAAATTATTAGGGAATTGAGACAAGGTGAGTTTGATGTTTTAGTTGGGATCAACCTTTTAAGGGAAGGTCTTGATATTCCTGAAACTTCACTTGTGGCTATTTTAGATGCAGATAAAGAAGGTTTTTTAAGATCTCGAACATCTTTAGTCCAAACAATGGGTAGAGCTGCAAGAAACCAAAATGGTAGAGTGATTTTATTTGCAAAAAAAATTACAGATTCTATGCAATATGCAATTGATTTAACAAATGAAAGAAGAGCTATACAAGAAGCTCATAATAAGAAGCATGGAATAACTCCAACAACAACAACCAGAGCTTTAGATGAAAATCTAAAAATGGAAGAGTATGATGATGTAGCATGGAAAAGGGAAAAAATGAATAAAATCCCAGCTTCTGAGCGAAAGAAAATTTTAATTGAATTAAATAAAGCTATGTCAAAGGCTGCTAAAGACTTAAACTTCGAAGAAGCAATTAGATTACGAGACCAAATAGAGAAAATAAAAAAAGCCTAAAGGATTAATTTGCCAAGATTAAAAAAAGCTACAAAAGAAGAGATTCAGATTATAAAAGAAGCTTTTCAAGAAAACTTTTCAGATGCAGTTACAGAACTAAATTATAAAAATGATTATGAGTTATTAATTGCAATTATACTTTCAGCTCAATGTACTGATAAAAGAGTAAATATAATAACACCTGCACTTTTTGAAAAATATCCAAGTGTTTTTGAACTTGCAGATGCCAATCTTGAAGATGTAAAAGATTTACTTAAATCTTGTTCTTTTTTTAATAACAAGTCAAAGAATATAATCAAAATGGCTCAAAGCGTAATTGCAAATTATGATGGTGAAATTCCTCACAATCAAAAAGAGTTAATTAAACTTGCTGGGGTTGGAAACAAAACTGCAAATGTATTTATGATTGAATTTGAGGGTGCAAATTTAATGGCAGTTGATACTCATGTATTTAGAGTTTCCCATAGACTTGGACTTTCATATGAAAAAACAGTTGAAAAAACAGAATCAGAATTGGTGAAAAAATTAAAAGATGATTTACATATATTCCATCAAGCTATGGTGTTGTTTGGAAGATATACTTGTAAAGCCTTAAGTCCTGAATGTGATAAATGTCTATTCCCTCACGTTTGCAAAACTAAAAAATCTTTTAAACCTCAATAATATTTAAATTATAAGCAACTTTTATGAGTTCTTAAATTATGATATAATGAAGAATTTATTGAAGGAGTTGTTATGGGTAAAGAAGTTATAAAAGTCAAGACAGTAACCTTGGCACAACACTTTAGAGAGGATAAAGTCAATATTTCACATATTGAAAAACCCTATGGTGAACATAGTAGTCCTGTAGTTAGAATAGATAGAGTTGAAAGTGGAAAAACTACTGGATTAATTGAAATTCCATACAAAAATATAGAAGAGGTAATTGAAGCATTACACAAAGCTGAAGAACTTTGTGAGTCTATTCCCCATGATGAACCACATGGTGAAATCAATGCAGATATTGGTGGTGGAGCATAAAGCTTTTGCGAATAGACCTTTTTAAAGGTTCTATTTGCTTTTATAAAAATCTTCTAAAAACAAATCTTTCATTTTTTGATTTAGTCCATTGGCATTAAACATTATAAGTTCTCTATAATATCTTTGTAAAGTTTTATCTTTTAGTATCGCTTTTCCACCTTTTTGAATCATTCCCAAGGTTATTGCCTTTTGAGTTAGATTAAAAAGTTCAACTCTTAATTTATCTAATAAATCTCCATTTTTACACAATAGTATTTCATATTTTAATTTTTTGAAATCCTTTTTCAGTTCTTTTTTGAAGTTTTTATCTTTAATATAATCTAAAACCCCTAATGCTAAGCTATAAATTGCAAAATGAACAGTTTTAGACAAAGATTTATTTCTTGTATAATTTCCAATAGGATTAGAAGAGACTATATTTTTTTCTTCCACAAAAAAGTTGTCTAGTTTTATATTAACAGTATTTAATGATTGTCCAACAAAAACTTCAGGAGATTCACTTATCTTAAACCCCTCTGTCTTTTTAAAATCAGCTAAAACTTCAATCTCTTGATTATTAGAATGAAAACCAATAAGAAGTTTATTAAATATTTTATAACCACTTGCCCAAGTTAATTCACCATTTAACTTATATCCACCTTCACATCTTTTTGCATTTACATAGGTTTTTGGTGCCCTTAAATGGTTTATCGCTATTCCACATTTTTTTTTGAAAAATAGCTCTTTTCTTTTGAAGTTATTTTTATTCATTATTGCATTTGCTGCAAGAATTTGTATACCTAAAAAAGTTAGAGCAGAGGAATATTTAGTGATTTTACTAAAAAGCTTAAATTTTAGTTTATCTTGAAGCTCTTTTTCATAATTGTATAAAGTGAATAAACCATTTTTATAGGCTATATTAAAAGCTTTTTTTAATAACTTTTTATCATCATCAATTTTCTCCAGTGGTAGTTTTTTTAATTGCTTTATTGTTTTATTTATTGCTTTTATATATTGCTTACTTTTCATCACACTTTTCATTTAATGTATTAAAGTTTTCAAATACATATTCATCTTGAATTTTCTTTATTTTCACACCTTTTGCACTACATACAAACTCTTTACCATCTTTTTTTACTATGTAGTCAAAGTTGTAAATAAATTCACTGTTTGAAGAAACTGTCTTGTTATTTAATCTTTCAAAGGTGAACTTTTCTATTTGGCTATTCTTTTCAGATTCATATTTTGTTATAAAAAGATTTGGAACTTTTTCTTCTTGATTTTTTATTGTAAAATTTGCCACAACTATAGTTACTATAATAACTAAAACTAAAATAGCTATCTCTTTTGTTTCAAATTTATTATTCATTTTATAAATTAAAAAAGCCATTAATACTATAGCTATTAGGATTACTAAAACAAATTGCATATTATTTTCCTTTTAGTCTTTGTTTGAATTCTTCTTTTGACAAATATTTATTACTTGAAGTAGGTTTTGCTAGAAATTCATCTTCTAAAACTTTTTGTTGTTGAAATTTTTGTTTGTATACATCCCGTGACATATATCTTTTATTTTCATTGTTATTTATAGATGATGAAACAGGTTTAATATTTGTATCTTTATTTAAGTCAATATTTTTAATAAGACCAGTTTTTAAATTTTCTAAAATATTTAAAACAGTTGATAGGTTATTATCATCAATATCAATGGTAATCTTGGCCATAAAACTCCTTTTTGTGAAGTATATCATAAAAAGAAAAAAACTTTTTTTAGAAAAGAAGAAGAAAAAAAACTTTAATGAAAAGCTAATATTTTATCTATTTAAGAGAGTGAAAATCTCTTTATTAAATATGTATTCAAAAAGAGTGAAATTAAAAGTTAACAGTAAATTAACTAAGTGAAAATATAATACAAAATTAAATTATAAAAATATAAAAATAAGGAAACAAATGAAAAAAAGTATTATATTTTCACTTTCAACAATAAGCATACTTTTTGCTGAAAATGTGGTAAATATTGATGAAATTAAAGTTTCAGAGGAAAAAATCAATACAACAATTGTAAAAGATGTAAGTAAAGAAGAGATCAAATCTGCTGATTTAGCTGAATCATTAGTTAAAAATATTCCATCTATATCCCTTGTTAGAAGAAGTGGTATTGCAAATGATATTATTTTAAGAGGTGCAAAAAAAGATAATATTAATATATTAGTTGATGATTCAAAGATATATGGAGCATGTCCAAATAGGATGGATCCTGCTACTTCTCATGTTTTAACAAATAATATTGAAAAAGTTACAGTGATTGAAGGGCCATATGATGTTGAAAATTTTGGAACATTAAGTGGTTTAGTAAAAGTTGAGACAAAAGATCCCACAAAAGATTTTTCTGGAGATATAAATCTAAATATGGGAAGTTTTGGATATAAAAAAGGTTCTTTTACTGTAAGTGGTGGAAATGATTATATTAAGTTATTATTATCAGCCTCAATGGAAAAATCTGATCAATATGAAGATGGAAATGGAAATGACTTTTATGAGCAACAAGTTGCAAATGGTATAGCATCTAGTCCAAATCCAATGGTAAGTAGTAAATTATACTCTTCTTCTTATCAAGATGCAGAAGCTTATGAGAAAAAAACATTACTTACAAAAGCTATAATTAATATTGATGATAGTTCAGAATTTAATTTATCATTAAATCTAAATAGAAGTGACAATGTCTTATATCCAAATACTCCAATGGATGCTGCATATGATGATTCAGATATTTATACTATTGCTTATACAAAGAGAAATCTTGGAAGGTACTCAAAAGAATTAAATGTTGAATATTATTACTCAAAAGTTGATCACCCTATGGATACTGCTTTTAGAGTTGCAGCAAATGGTGGAACTGTTGTAACTAATCATATGAACTCGTCAATTTGGGGTTCTAGAATTAAAAACTCAATGGATATTGCAGATTATGTTTTAACTTACGGTTTAGATACTAGTGTAAGAAATTGGAAAGGGCAGATGTTATCTACAACAGGAGGTGTTTCAACTGTAACAAGTACTTCTTTAGCTTCTACAGATACTAAAAATAAAGCATTATTTACAACATTAGAAAAAAGCTTTGGTGCATTAGATATAGAAGCTGGAATCAGATATGATGATACTAATATTGATAATGTAAATAGTGCAAAAACCAATAGAAAATATAATGCCTTAAATGGAAATGTTTTCGCAGTTTATAATTTAGATAATGAAACAAAAATATTTGCAGGTATAGGTAAATCCTCAAGAGTTCCAGATGCTAGAGAGTTATATTATGGGGCAACAAATAATAATCTTGAGGATACAAAAAACTATGAAATTGATTTAGGGTTTGAAAAAAGTTTTGGTGATTTATTTATAAAAACAAAAGTTTTCTATTCAAAATTAGAAGATTATATTTATAATGCAAGTGGATTTGAAAATATTGACGCATCTATTTATGGTGCAGAAGTTTCTGGATTTTATTTAATAACTGAAGATATGATACTAGATTATGGTTTATCTTATTTAAAGGGTAAAAAAGATGGAAATTATGCAGATAAAGATTTAGCTGAAATACCTCCATTAAAAGCAAACTTATCATTAAGTTATGATTTTGGACCAAGTGTATTAACAACTCAATTAATTGCCTCAAAAGGTTGGAGTTCTTATGATTCAACAGCTGGTGAGCAAGATTTAGGTGGTTATGCAGTTTTAAATACTAAATATAATCATAGTATAAGTAGAGATTTTGATGTAACATTAGGAATTGATAATATATTAGATAAAACATATACATCAACAAATACTTATAATGATATTAAATATATTGGAGCTGGAGATACTGAACTTTTAAATGATCCGGGAAGATATTTTTATATAAATTTAAAATATACTTTTTAAAAAACTAAAAAGAGATTTTTCTCTTTTTAGTCAAAATCCATTCGAACTTGAGTTTGTCCAGTGGTACAAAACTCTTCATCAATTTTTTTTGCTATTGCATGAAAGTTGATACCATTTATTTCTTTTAGACCTTTCATAATTTGCTTTTTACCGTTTACTAATTCTTTTGATTTGATTCCATGGGAAATAGATAAGGATGCTTCCACAAATGCAGATAATTTATCACATTGTTTTAAAGCTTCTCCATCAATTGCATTGAATTTATCCATATTATATTTTGAAACATCATCTACTAATGTAATATTCCCATTCTGATAAATTCTATTTGCAAACTCATCTTTTGATTCTTCATACATCCCTAAAATATAACAAAATTCATCGTGGATAAACTCTGGAATATTTGGCAAGATCTCATCTTGTATTTTTTTGATTTCATATTCTGCAATAATATCTGATAAATCATCAACTGAATATTTTACAGGGGTTATAATATCTCTTGTTAAAGCTTCAGGTAAATCATGAAAAAGAGAAGTGAAAAAGTTGTTTTCAATTCTTTTTGGGCAAGCATTAACTTTTATTGAATAAAAATAAGCAAAAATAGCAACTGTAAGCATATGCCCTAAAACTGAAGTTTCTGGGATTCTTGGTGTTTGTGCCCATCTTTTCTGAAATCTTAATCTACCACTTAAATCAACAACCTTTGCAAGTTTTTTATTAAGTGCAATTTTTCTTACACCAATTAATTCATAATAATCTTCAATCTCTTCATCAACACTTTTTTTAACCTCTTCAATATCTGAAAGAAAGGTTGAAGTTTGGTAAACTATTGAAAATTCCCATCTAGTTGAAAGATAAGATGCTGCTTTTAAAATAAATCTTTCTTTCTTATAGATATTTGGATTATTTAAATACTCTTCAAATTTTTGTAAAAAAATACCATCGTTTATTTCACTTAAAGATTTTTCTAAATTAGCTATAACCCAAGAATTAATCTCTTTAGCTTTTTTTTGTAAGGCATTTCTAAATACATCAGGTCTAATATCAGTTACAACAACACGTCTTAAAAACTCAAAAATTGCAGCTTCAATTAGGTGATTATAATCAACATCTTTTTCAAATTTTGCAATAAAATATGCAATAATTAATTTATGAGCTTGTTTATCTAGTTCTACAAGTTCAACCATTCTTGGATAATCATTCCATCTTTGAATTGATGCAGATGAAAATATATAGTCTATAATTTTAGGATTTATCATTTTGAATTCTTTTTATCGTCAGAAAAAAACATAAGTTTTTTACCAAGTAGCATAAATGCTACAACTACAAGTGTTACCGTATATGCTACCCAATCTTCATGCATTTTGTCTCTTTTTTTGTTTTAGAGATTATCCCATAATAATGATAAATTGGTACTTAGGATTTTTTACTGAAAGTTTGATGCAAATTGAAAAATTAGATGTATAATTCCAAAAATTAATATAAGGAATACTCAAATGTCAATACTAACAATTGGCAACTATACATTAAAACATTTTGAATTGAATGCAAAAGAGATAATGGATAAATACTTAAAAGAGATTAGTGTAGATTTAAGTGATTATACTTTTGCTGGAAATTATATTTGGCTTTCAACAGCAACAGGTTTTTATTCAATTGTAAATGATACTTTTTGTCTTTTTATTTTAAATTCAGGTGAACTTACAATGCTTTTACCTCCAATAGGAAAAAAAGAAAAAACATATGAGGCTATATTAAAATGTTTTGAGATTATGAATGTTCATAATAGTAATAGAAACTATTCAAAGATTGAGTATGTTCATGAAGATATATTAGAGGGGTTTGTTGATTATTTAGAGGAGGGCACTTTAATATATGAGATGTTAAAAGATTTCCTTATAGAAAAAAAGCTTGTGGATTATATTTATAAAGCTAATAATTTAATTGATTTAAAAGGTGACTCATATAAATCAAAAAGAAATGAGATTAATAAGTTTATAAAGATTTATCCAAATCATAGAATAGAAGTTTTAGAAAAATCAAAACATGGTGAAGCTGTTATTCAACTTTTCAATAAATGGGTTAAAGATAGAACAACATATATGCCAAAAGAGGAGGTTGAAATTTTCCTTGATGGTATCTATTTTGAAAGATTTGCAATAAAAAGGTTGTTTAATAATTATGAAAATCTAGATGTAATTGGACTTGTAATTTATATAGATGATGAGATAAAAGGTTTTACTGTTGGTGAAAAAATCAATGACACAACAGCAAGTGTAATTATTGAAAAAACAGATTTTGAAATATTAGGATGTGCACAATTTATTTTTAGAGAATTTACAAAAATATTAAAAGATAAATACGCAATAGAGTATGTGAATGTTGGTGATGATATGGGATTTGAAAACTTGAAAAAAGTAAAAATGTCTTATAGACCAAATAAACTTGTTCCAAAATATACAATCTATCAAAAATGAAAATACAAAAAGCAATTAAAGAGGATGCAAAGAAACTCTTTATTTTAGAAAATGAAGTTTTCAAAAATGATACTATGATGCTTTCATTAAGTAGTTTTTATTATCATTTAAAAAACAATATAATATTCAAAATCGAAGAAGACGATTCCATTTTAGGTTATATACTTTGGTTAGAAAGAAGTAAGTACTTTAGACTTTATTCTCTATGTGTTTCAACAAAGTTTCAAGGACATAGTTTTGGAAAAAAGCTTTTAGAATATAGTTTTGAAAAAATACCCAAAAAAGCAATGCAACTAGAAGTTAGATTATCAAATCAAAAAGCTATAAAATTATATGAAAAGTTCGAATTTAAAAAAGTAAAAATATTAAAAGATTTTTATGAGAATGAAGATGGAGTTTTAATGAGAATAGAAAGATAAACTTTCTATTCTTTATACTCTACAGCTTCCAAATAGATTATTGATTTTTTCAACTCTACCTTCATGTCTTCCACCTTCAAAAGATGAATTACACCAAGCATCAACTATTGCTTCAACCATTCCATATCCAGAAACTCTTTCTCCCATACAAATTATATTTGCATCATTGTGTTCTCTGGCCATTTTTGCACTATATTCATTGTGACAAAGTGCTGCTCTAATACCATCAAATTTATTTGCAGCCATACTCATCCCAATCCCTGAACCACAAATTAAAATACCTTTTGTTCCTTCATTTGCTAAAACTTCTTTACAAACTTTTGCTGCAAAATCTGGGTAGTCAACTCTATCTTTTGAATAAGGACCTAAATCTTCAACCTCATGACCTCTTGCTTCAAATAACTCTTTTACATAAGCTTTAATGTCGATACCTGCATGGTCTGCTGCTATATAATATTTCATTAGTAAATTCCCTCTTTATGATTTATTTCTATCTCTTTGCCCATAATTTCTTGCTCTATTGATTCTGGTGTTCTAAAAACTCTATCCCATCTAATCTCTTTATTCTTATCCCAAGAAAAATAGATAAACCAAGGCTTACCTACAATAAATTTATATGGAACTGTTCCCCAAAATCTAGAGTCATTAGAGTGATCTCTATTATCACCCATCATGAAAAACTCACCTTCAGGAATAAGAACTGGCATCATATCAAATAGTTGATATGGGTTTAAACCATTTTTTGTAACAGACGGGTCATTATGAATTCCAGGGTGATCTTTTCTGTATGGATCTACTACAAATAGTTTCCCATCAACTTCAACTGTTTGGTAACCTTTGTAGTTTTCTTTTACATAATCATTACCTTCATTTGGGTGAAGTAATAGATGTTTATTTCTTAATAAAACAATATCTCCACCTACAGCTACACATCTTTTTACATAATGAATAACTTCGTTTCCTGGATATCTAAAAACAACAATATCACCCCTTTGAGGCTTATCACCTTCTATTAGATGACCATTATCATTAAAATCTGGTAAAACTTTAACTTCAAGCCATGGAATTCGCGGAACGGGAATTCCATAAGAAAATTTCTTCACAAAAAGCATATCTCCAATTAGTAAAGTGTTTTTCATACTTCCACTAGGAATTACAAAAGCTTGAGCTACGAAAAATATAATTGCTAGAACAATTACAACTGTTCCTGTCCAAGAGCTAGACCATTTGTAAAATTTGCCTAACATCTATTTACTTTCTCTATTATCTCTTAGTTTTGCTGCTTTAACTGTATTTTTTAGAAGCATTGCAATTGTCATTGGTCCTACTCCACCTGGAACTGGTGTAATATAAGAACATTTATCCTTACATCCTTCAAAATCAACATCACCAACTAATTTACCTGTTTCTAATCTGTTTATTCCAACGTCAATTACTATTGCATCTTCTTTTACCATATCTTCTGTTATAAGGTTAACACGACCTGCTGCTACAATTAGGATATCTGCATTTAAAGTATGGGCTTTCAAATCTTTTGTTTTTGAATTGCAAACTTCAACTGTTGCTTTTGCATTTATCATAAGTGCTGCCATTGGTTTACCTACAATATCTGATGCACCTATAATACAAACATTTTTTCCAACCACATCAATATCATATTCTTCTAATAATCTCATAACACCAAAAGGAGTTGCAGGTAAAAATGCATCTAGGTTTGAAACCATTCTTCCTACATTGTATGGGTGGAAACCATCAACATCTTTTTGTGGATCAATTGCTTCAAGAATTGTTGTAGTATCAACTTGTGAAGGTAGAGGAAGTTGTACTAAAATCCCATCAAGGTTTGGATTTTCATTCATTCTATCAATAATATCTAATATTTCATCTTGTGAAATTGTATCTGGCATTTCGTGAACTACTGAATAAATACCTGCATTTTTACAAGATTTTGCTTTCATACCTACATAAGTAGCACTTGCTGCATCGTTTCCAACTAAAATTACAGCTAAACCAGGAGTTACATGTTTCTCTTTTTGAAGTTCTTCAACTTCAACTTTTACTTCTTCTTTAATTTTGTTCGATAATGCTTTACCATCTAATATAGTCATACTTTTATAGCCTCATATGTATTTAAATTTAGGTTGATATAATATCTAAAAATTTTTTAATATCGCATTACATCTTAGAGGTTACAATTGAGACTAATTTTAGCAATTCTTTTTTTATCAAGTTTATTATCCGCTGCTACTAAAAATACCCTTGATAATTCTTTCATTACAAGATTTGAATATGGGGCTATGCTTTATGAAAATCCAAGGGGAGTAGGGTGTATCTCTTGTCATAAAAAAGGGGATAAACCAGTTATAATTGCAAAATATAAAGAGAAAGATAGAAAAACAAAAAAATTAGTAGAAAAATTAATAATTGCTCCTGCAATTAATGAGGTAAGTTATGATGTGTTTATTGACAAAATGACTGCCGATAAAACTGATTCTAAGGTTATGCCAACATATTTTTTAACAAAAGAAGAGCTTGATTCTTTGTTTTTTTATATCAAAAGATTAAATAAAAAATAAAACTTATATTTTCATTAAACTAACTTTTATAAAACTTTTAGTACAATCGCAGTCCAAAATTTAAAACAAAGGAATGTTATGTTAGAGGGTATCGTAAGAGATAGTATGACAAAACAAGAAACTAAATCTTTAAGAAAAGATGGTTACTTAATTGCAAATATCTATGGAAAAGGTTTAGAAAATATTAATGCTGCATTCAAAAAGAATGAATTCATTAAATTTTTAAGAAATAAAACAACTATTGCATTTGATGTAAAAGTTGGTGATAACACAGTTAAAGTTGTAGTTCAAGAATATCAAAAATGTCCAATCACTTCTGATTTATTACATGTTGATTTAATGATTGCTCAAGAAGGTGTTAGAACTTCTTATAAAATTCCAGTAACAGTTGAAGGTACTCCAAAAGGTCTTAAAAACAAAGGTCTTTTTGTATTCCATAAAAAAAGAATTCCAGTTAAATGTACAAGTGAAAACTTACCAGAGTCTTTCCATTTACAAATTTCTGATCTTGACACAGGTGATAATGTTTTAGTTAGAGACTTAGAATTACCAGAAGGTGTTGAGTGTTTCTTAGACCCAAGAGTTCCTATTGTAGGTGTTATTAAAGCTAAGTAATTAGGTTTTTTAATGCACTTAATTGTAGGTCTTGGAAATATTGGTGATAAGTATCAATTAACTAGACACAACATAGGTTTTTTAGTTATCGATGAGATAACTAAAAACCTAAGTACTACAAATATAAATAAATCAAACTTCAAATCAGACCTTTTTAAATCAGGTTATAACCTTTATTCAAAACCTAGAACTTATATGAATCTCTCCGGAGAGGCAGTTCATTCAATCAAAGAATATTATAAAATAGAAAATGAAAATATTATTGTTATCCATGATGATTTAGATTTACCCTTTGGAAGTGTTAAATTTAAAATTGGTGGAGGACATGGTGGTCATAATGGTTTAAGATCAATAGATTCTTGCATTGGTAAAGAATATATTAGAGTAAGAGTTGGAATTGGTAAGCCACAAGATAAGACACAAGTAGCAAATTATGTATTATCAAACTTTTCAAAAGAAGAATTAAATAAATTAGAAGATATAATCTCTCATACTATAAAAGCAATTGACGCACTTAAAGTTGAAGATATTGATGTAGTAAAATCAAAATTTACAATAAAATAATATGAGCATATTAACAAAATACATTTTAAAAAAATACCTATTACACTTTTTTATTGTTTTAATTTCCTTAGAGCTATTTTTTGTAGGTATGGATTTTTTACAAAACTCAAAGAATCTTCCAGATTCTGCAAACTTGCAGTTTTTGTACTTGATGTATAATACTTTATTTTCGCTTTTTTTAACACTCCCTTTATCTTTAGTTTTTGCATGGGTTGTAACCTTAGTTATTTTTATTAGAAATAATGAATTGGTTGCCTTTAGTTCATTAGGAGCAAAGAGACTTAAAATTTATATTCCAGTTATACTTAGTGCTTTTGCATTAATATTAATGCAAATATTACTTCAAATGACTCCCATTGCATATTCCTATGAACAAAAAAATAAAATTTTAGATGGAAATTACTTTAGTAGTATGAAATCAGATATATTTTTAAAGTACAATGACAACTTTATATATTTTGAAAATTTGTATCCTTTAAAAAAAGAAGCTCATAATATCCATATTTACAAAGTTATTGAAGATGATATAGTAGAAACAATAATCGCTAAAAAAGCAATTTTTCAAAATGATAAATGGTACATTATAGATGCAAAGATTGTAAAAAAACCAAAAAATTTGGATTTTCAAACTTCTAAATTAGAAGTCAGATATGAAAAGTTTTTAAATACCTTAGACGGGTTTAAACCTAAAATTTTAGATAATGTATATGAATCAAAATCAAACTTCTCTATTCTTGATGCTATTTCAGCATTAACATTATTAAGCGAACAAGGTGTTAATACTGATAAAATAAGAGCTGCTATATATTATGAAACTTTTATCCCTTTTTTCATTATTCCTTTAATGATGATGATTTTTGCCTTTAGTTCTTTAAATAGAAGATTTTTTAATTTAGGAACTTTTACCTCTTTTTCCGTGTTTGGAACCTTAGTTATTTGGGGAATATTTTTTATGTTACACAAATTTTCAAATAGTGGAGTTATAAAACCTGAATTTTCTTTGCTTCTACCACTTTTATTATGGTTTTTAATCTCATTTTTTATTTATAGAAAAAAAGTTGGAATAGATGCCTAAAGAGTATGCTTATGGTGTAATCCCATATAAAATCGAAGATGGTAAAATTAAAATCTTACTTTGTAAATCTGTAAAAAGTTATGATAAATGGGGCTGTTTAAAAGGTGTTCAAGATAAAAATGAGACTGCAAAAGAGTGTGCTAAAAGAGAGTTTTTTGAAGAATCATCTATAAGAGTTGATATTGATTATTTTGAAGAGTATTTTTTCCAAAAGAACGAATTAAAAGATATTGGAGTTTGGCTCATTGATTCAAGAAAAATTTTAAATATCAATAGTTTCTTTTACAATGATACATTATATAATTATCTATTGTCATGGGAAAATTCAAAGGTAAAGTTTTTTGATATAGAAAACTTACCTAGAATCAAAAAGAAGCAAAAGAAAATAATCAAAGATGTTAAGGATTTTTTGCAAAATAAGAATCAATTCCATTAGCAATACCTAAAGCTAACTTTTTTTGATATCTTGTTTTAAACAATCTTTTTCCTTCAACAGGGTGAGTTATATATCCAACTTCTATTAGAACTGATGGCATTTGAGCTCCAACTAAAACCCAAAATGGACCCTCTCTTACACCATTATCAACTACATCCTTATACAATTTCCTTATAGAAAATAACATATTCCCTTGTATATCGATTGAAAGTTTATGGGAAGCTGTAATTCTAGGACGATTTAAAGATTCTAAAAATGCTTGTTTTGAAGAACCACTCATTTTTCTGATGTCAGTTTTATTTTCAAGTGCTGCAACTCTTTTTGCTCTTTCACTTCTTGCTGGACTTAAAAAGAATGTTTCTATACCCTTTAAATCATTTACCTTTGACTTATGTGCCGCATTAGCATGAATGGAGATAAATATATCAGCATGTTTTTTGTTTGCTAAAACTGTTCTATGTCGAACTTTTATAAATCTATCAGAATTTCTAGTTAGATAAACTTTATATCCTCTTTTTTTTAGCAATGATTCAAGGTATTTAGTGACTTTAAAAACAGCATATTTTTCATACATCTTTTTACCTTTACCTATTGCCCCAGAATCTTTTCCCCCATGCCCTGCATCTAAAACTATAGTTCTTCCCTTACCTGGTAGATAGATTTTTGGAGATTTAGAGATTCTTGCAGGTGCTTTTTTTGTAGCTTTTTTATTAAGTCCTAAAACTGTAAGTTTGATGATATTTTTATTTACATGATATACTGTTTTTAGATTCTTTTTATCCTCAAAAAGGATTTTTAAAGTATTTTTATTTTCTTGTTTTATAACTATTTGTTTAACACCATTTATTCTCAGTTTTGTAGGAAAGGCATCTTTGAAATTACCTTTTAATTCATAAATGTCTTGGTGGTTGTTTTTTATATTTTTTTCATAAAATTTCACATAATCTTTTGTGATATTTGTATTAAAAGTGATAATTATTTGATTGTCTTTATCTTCTACAGATTTTATTGTATATTTTGATTTATTAAAATTTAATTTAGAAATTTTAGCTTTTGAAACCTTTTTAATAGGTTCTATTCTTTTAGTTGTAGTTTTTTTATCTTTTTTAACTGGCTTAATCTTAATGCTTCTTACCAGTGAACCATTATATTTTTTTAGTTCTTTTTCATATTTACTTACGTTTAGATTTAATCTTTTACCCCTATCAATTAAGATTTTAAGATTTTGAATTTCTTTATCTTGCTTGTTATTTAGAACTGCTTTTAAGTAAGAAATTCTTGCGGAGTTATAATCTTCACGTAAGTTATCTGAAGCGTTTAATAATGAAATAATGAAAAGTGATAGAAGAATAAATTTTTTAAAAATTTTATTCTCCTTTTGTCAGTTTTTCCATTAATTCATGTACTGAAATAATTTTGTCAATCTTGTATCCATTTGACCCAGAGAAGAATAAACCTGTATCTTCATCTCCAAGATATGCTGCACCTAATCTATCTGCAATACAATAACCAACTGCTTTTGCTTCAACACCTCTATTACAAGGAGCAACGCAGTTTGAAATACATTGAACTTTTGGTGCACTTTTATTTTCAATTGAAAATTGAAGGTTTGTACTAACTCCCCTTGCTGGTAATCCAACTGGAGATTTCATAAGTTTGATATCTTTATCATTGGCATTTAAAAGTACATTTTTAAATTTTTCGTCGGCATCACATTCATAAGTACCAATAAATCTAGTTGCCATTTGAACACCATCACAACCCATACTTAAGAATTTATCAATATCTTTTTTATCCCAAACTCCACCAGCAGCGATAATAGGAATATTTCCCCATTTTTTTGCTTCTTCGATAACTGGAGGTATGATATTTTCTAATTGAAACTCTTCTTTAAAACAATCTTCATATTTAAAACCTTGGTGTCCACCACTTAAAGGTCCTTCAACGATAATTGCATCTGGAGTTTTTCCATATCTTTGCCATTTTTTACAGATAAGTTTTAATGCTCTAGCAGATGAAACAATAGGAACTAAAGCAACATCAGGAAAATCTTTAGTGAATTCTGGCATATTAGTAGGAAGTCCAGCACCTGTAATAATAATATTAGCCCCTGCCTCACATGCATCTTGAACTACTCTTCCATAGTCATTAATTGCATAAAGTACATTACAAGCTAATGGGGCATCACCACATAGTTTTCTTGCATTTTTAAATATCTCTTTTAATGCGTCTTTACTATAAAAGTTTGCTACATCTTTAGGTTTATCTTTTTTTCTTACTATATTTACATTTTCACTTAGGTTTTTGTAGTAACCTGTTCCAACTCCAGAGATAACACCAAGTCCACCCTCTTTGCTAACACTACCTGCTAATTGGTCCCAGCTAATTCCTACACCCATACCACCTTGGATAATTGGGTGCTTAATTTCATATTTTCCTATTTTCAAAATTTTTGGCCTTATCTTATTTTATTGTTATCTTAGCGAAACTTTTTTTACCTTTTTGTAAAATATACTCTCCAGCTTCTAAATTTAATTTTTCATCTGTTACTTTTTGTTGGTTAATACTAACTGCATTTGCCTTAACATCACGTCTTGCTTGTGAAGTTGACTTAACTAAGTTAGCATCAACTAGTGCTTGACAAATCCAAATTCCACTTTCCATCTCAAATTCTTCTATATCTGTTGGGATATCTTTTTTAGCAAATACTTTTTCAAATTCTGCCTTTGCAATTTCCCCTTGACCAACACCATGAAACCTTTCAACAATTTCCATTGCAAGTGATTCTTTTACTTTTTTAGGGTGTAAAGATCCATCTTCTACACCAGTTTTTAAATCTTCAATCTCTTTTAATGATTTTGATGAGATTAATTCAAAATATCTCCACATTAAATCATCAGAAATAGATAAAATTTTTCCAAACATATCATTTGCATCATCGGTTACACCAATATAGTTACCCAAAGATTTAGACATTTTTTGAACACCATCTAAACCTTCTAAAATAGGCATCATTAGAACTGCTTGTTGTTTTCCCGTGTTATATGCTTTTTGTAGAGTTCTTCCCATAAGTAAATTAAACTTTTGGTCTGTTCCACCAAGTTCTATATCTGTTCCCATAGCAACAGAATCATATCCTTGAAGTAAAGGATAAGTAAATTCACTTACTGCAATTGGTGTGTTTGAAGCATATCTTTTTGAAAAATCATCTCTTTCAAGCATTCTTGCAACTGTTAAGTTTGAAGCAAGTGAGATTAATCCACCAGTACCAAGCTCCTTTAACCATGTTGAGTTAAATTTTACTTCAGTTTTTTCGGGGTCTAAGATTTTAAATACTTGATCTTTATAAGACTGAGCATTTTTTAATACATCATCTTCACTTAAAACTTTTCTTGTTTCACTTTTACCAGTTGGGTCTCCAATTGTTGCAGTAAAATCACCAATTAAGAATTGAACAATTCCTCCAAATTTTTGAAATGTTGCCATTTTTTGAATAAGTACAGTATGTCCTAAGTGCAAATCTGGTGCAGTAGGGTCAAATCCTGCTTTAACATAGAAGTTCTCACCTTTTTCATAATAGTTTTTTAGTAGTTTTTCAATACCTTCTATATCAATTATTTCAGCTGTTCCTCTTTGAATTTCAGCTATGGCTTCTTTAATCTTCTCTTCCATTTATCCTCTTTTTATGATTTATATGCATCGTTTTTAGAAAAAAACTCAATAACTTTTGCTTTTTTCTCTATAATTTTTCTAACCTCTTCAACGTTAGAATTGTTCATCTCAAATTCAATATCACAATATTGTCTATATGAATGTTTTTCTCTTCCATATTCTATTTTTAAAATATAACCTTCATATTGACTCATATGCATTAATAATTTTGCTAATTCACCTTTTGTATTTGGTAGGCTAACAACCATTTTATATTGATACAATGTATCTTTTGTCCATTGGCAATAAAGCATCTCCTCATTACCCATGATTTTTCTATAAGCTTTATCACACATTTTATGGTGAATTACAGCTTTGTTACCCTCTTTAAAAGCGACAATTTCATCATTAAACTTTGGATGACAGCAGTGGTCAAATGATACAGAATTAATACTAAAATTTGAGTATATAATCATATTATCAAATTTTAATTTTTTAATTTTACTAGTATAGATTTTAAATCTTGCTACAAACCCTTGCCCACTTATAATATTTTTTTCAATCTCATGTTTTACATGTTTAAAATAATCAAGAATATGGGGTACTTTATATAGTGAATCTACTTTGTATCTACTTACTACATCAGGAATTATAGTCTTGAAAACAGAGTTTATGATATTTCTTCCTGTAAGTTCATCAATCTCTTTTAATCTTTGTGAACATAAGGCTCTTATTTGTTTTTTTGCTCTATTTGTTTTAACTAAATCAATCCAAGAGCATCTTGGAATTGCATAATCTACAGTTTTAATAGAAACTATATCAGAGCTATGTAGTTCAGTTAAAAGGGGTTTTTTTATTTTATTGATATTACATTCAACTGCATTTTTACCAACATCTGTATGAACTGCATATGCAAAATCATAAGCTGTTGCACCCCTTGGTAAGTTAAAAGTGTCTCCTTGTGGAGAATATATCGTTATCTCTTCAGAATAAAGATCAGCTTTTGTATCTTGATAGAACTCTTCCACATTATCATTAGAATATTCTAATGATTCAAGCCAATTCAGATTTGGTTGTTGAGCTTCACCGATTTTATATTTCCAGTGGGCTGCAACTCCATATTCTGCAACTTTATTCATTTCATAAGTTCTAATTTGAACTTCATATATTTTTGAATTATAAAAAACTGTTGTATGGATTGTTCTATATCCATTCTCTTTAGGTGTTGATATATAATCCTTAAATCTTGAAATTAAAGGTTTATATTCCATATGTAGATGACCTAAAACCTTGTAACAGTCAATATCATCCTCAACTAAAATTCTTATTGCAAGTAGGTCTAAAACTTCATCAATAGTTACACCTTTTCTTTGCATCTTTAGATATATTGAGTAATAGTGTTTTATTCTACTATATATTTGAATTTTGCTTAAGTCAAAGCCATTTTTTTCTAAAAGCTTTTTAGTTGAAGAGATAAACTTATTGAAAGTTAATTGAATAGCATGTTCATGTTCTTTTATAAAGTTATCAATTTTAGTGAATTCATTTGGATAAATATATGTAAAAGCTAAGTCTTCTAAAGTATTTTTTATTGTAGAGATACCAAGTCTATGAGCAATTGGTACATAAACAACCATAGTTTCTTCAGCAATTCTAAGTTGTTTATTCTGTGGTAAAGATGTAAGTGTAAGCATATTATGAAGTCTATCACAAAGTTTTACAACTAAAACTCTTACGTCATCAATTGAAGCAATAAGCATTTTTCTAAAAGTTAAAGCTGATGATATCAATTTTGTATTTGAGTTTGAAGGAACAAGTTCATGCTCTCTTATCTCATCAATTTTTGTAAGGCCATCAACCATATGGGCAATATCTTCTCCCCATTTTTCCTTAATGAACTCAAGGTTATATTCTGTATCCTCAACTACATCATGCAATAATGCAGTTGCTATGATATCTTCTTCATTTGAAAAACGTGCAGCTACACAAGCAACTAAAATAGGATGAGTTACATAAGGCTCTCCACTTCTTCTAAATTGGCCTTCATGGGCTTCAATAGAAAAGTCAAGAATCTCTTGTAACTTTTGAGTTATTTTGGTTTCTGAATAAAGTAGTTCAATAGCATCTTTTAAATTATTGATACTCTGAATTTTTAGAATAAATGGATCCATGAATTTTTGTAAATCAAAAAGTTATAAAAGATTTAACTTCTATAACTATTCTTTATCTACAAGCCCTTCAATTTTTAAAACTCCACTTGCAATCTCATCAATTGCAATATCAGTATATTTCATATTCTGAGTATTTTTATCTAAAAGTGGTTTTGCACCTTTACTTAATTCGTCAGCTCTTTGTCCCACAGCAATTGATAAAATATATCTATCATTGTTAACTCTTTTTAAAGCTTGTGACATTCTTTCTTCTAATCTCATTTAAAATTTCCTTTTATTGGTTCCCAAAATAGGGAACCTTAATTATATTTATTTAACAATTGAACATTTAGTGTAATCACCTTTGATTATACTAAGAAGATTACCTTTTTCATTCATATTTGCAACAACAATTGGAAGTTTATTATCTTTTGCTAATGCAATTGCAGTATCATCCATAACTTTTATATGATCTTCTAAAGCTTGATCATAATTAATTGTTTCAAGTTTAACTGCATCATCATATTTCATTGGGTCTTTATCATAAATACCATCAACCTTTGTTGCTTTGATTAGCATTTGTGCCCCAATTTCAGTTGCTCTTAAAGTAGCTGCAGTATCAGTAGTAAAATAAGGATTCCCTGTACCTGCACTAAAAATTACCACTCTTCCTTTTTGTAAGTGTCTTGTTGCTCTTCTTACAATATATGGTTCAGCAATTTGTTCCATTTTTATTGCAGTTTGTAATCTTGCACTTAAACCTTTATGCTCAAGTGCTTCTTGCATAGCAACACCGTTTATTACAGTTGCAAGCATTCCCATATAATCTGCACTTGTTCTTTTAATAACACCATCAGCAGCAGCTGTAACACCTCTTACAATGTTACCTCCACCAATCACAATACCAACTTCAATATTATTATCAACTAACTCTTTGATTTCATTTGCAATGTAATCTAAAATTTGAGTATCGATACCATATCCATCTACACCCGCTAGTGCTTCCCCCGAAAATTTTACAAGTACTCTTTTGTTCATTCCATTCCTTTTAATAGTATGAAAAAGAGTTAATACCCCAGCTCTTTAACTACTATAAATTGTGCGATTTTATCTAAAATATTCTAAAAAAATCGTTAAATCAAATTAGCTTAATGCCCATTCATAAAAAGGTAATACATTTACCTCTAAATTTTGTATGAAAAAATGTTCATCATTTGATACGGTAATAATATATAATTCTTTTATATCATGTTCATTTGCAACTCTTTTTATTCTTTTCAATTGACTTTGCATCATAGTTGAATTAAAAAAAGGAATAGAAACAATTGCAATATTTTCATCTGGTATATAAAAATCTATATAATCTAAATAATAAAGTTTTTTATATCGATTTAAAAGTTCTAAAAAGATTAAATTTGTTAGCTCATTTTTAAATTTCTTTTTATGTGTAATACTTGAGAATAGGGCGCAGTTGTAGGTATATATTTTTTTCACAGCTTTTTCTTGCATGAATTTTGGAAGAAAATATATAATACTTTCATTTTCTAGTCTTTTACACTCTTCATAAAATTTATCTTTGGAGATTTTAATTTTTTCTTTTAAAGTTAAAAAAATTTGGTTTAGTGATTTTTTCTCATCAATATTGAATATTAAAATTTTCAAAATCTCTTCACATGTTTCATCTTTATTTATTAATTTTATTAGATTTTGCAAAGATTCATAAATTTTGTAATCAGGGGTTTGAAGAGTTTCTGGTAAATTCCCATATCTTAAAAAATTGTTAAATAAATGTGTTATATGTAGATTTTTCTTATCATGAAGTAAGTATTCTTCAAAATCTAAGGGATTTAAAAAAAGATTTTTAAACCCTTTTTCTTTTTTTCTTTCTTTAGTAGTAATAATTACACTATCACAATATGGAATTTTAAATTGGAAATCAAAATTTTCTAAAACAATAACTTTTATATTATTTCTTATTACAAACTCTTGAAGATTTTTTTCAATCTCTTCGTAAGTATTTCTTGTGTCGTAAAAATCTATATAAATATATTCTTTAGAGTCAAAATTTGATAAATAATCAAAAATTAAAAAGCTTTTTCCAGATTTAGGAGGGCCAGAAAGGATGGTTTTTGGGTGGGTAATTCTTATTTTTCTTTCAATAAAATTTATTTTTGAAAATTCTAATTCATGACAAAACTCAAGGCTTGTCATGATGGTTTATTTTCCTGTAGGTTAACAGCTTCTTTAACTGCATTAATATAACTTTTATAGTTTAACTTTCTATCGTTTTTATATGCTACATCAAAAGCTGTTCCATGGTCAACTGATGTTCTAATAATTGGAAGATTAAGACTTACATTTATACTTTGGTCAAAATATAATGCTTTTAAAGGTGTTAGCCCTTGGTCATGGTACATGGCTACAAAATATTTAAAGTTTTTTCTTGACATTGGTGAAAATGCAGTATCAGGAACTAATGGTCCTTTAAATATTTTTTTGTCTAAAGCTTTATTGGCATTTTTTATGGCTTTGAAAATTTCAACTTCTTCATTACCTAAAACACCATTATCACTTGCGTGTGGATTTAAGGCTAAAACCCCAATATTTGAAGAGTTTACATTGTTGTAAAAATCAATTAAAAAATTTGTTAATTTCTTTTCTTCAATTGATTTTGATACTTTTTTTAAAGGAATATGTTCAGTAAAGAGTCCTACAAATAGTTTTTTACAACCTAACATCATAATTGCATCTTCAGCAAAAAAGTCCCTTAAAACTTCTGTATGACCTTTGTATTTGATATCCGCTTTATTCCAAGATTCTTTATTGATTGGTAGAGTTACTATTGCTCTGACTTTTTTCTTATTTGCTAAGTTTATGGCTTCTGTAAAAGAATCATAGGAAAACTTTCCACTTTTTTTTGATACTTGACCTGGCTTAATCTCAAATTCACCTTTTACATTAAAGGTATTAAAATCATCAGGAATTTGTAATTTTAAAAGTTTAGCAGCCTCTTTTAACATCTTTTTATTTATGCAATATAAAGGTTCACAGTATTTAGAGATTTTTTCATGGGCTTTTAAAGCAATTTCAATCCCTATACCATTTAAGTCTCCAACTGAAACTGCAATTAAAGGTTTTTCTTCCTTTTTTTTATTCATAATAGTTCTTTCATATCTTTTATAGCTTTTTCAAGTCCAGTAAAAACTGATCTTGCAATAATACTTTGACCTATATTTAATTCATTTATTGTTTTTAGTTTTGAAATTTCCGTTACATTTTGGTAATTTAATCCATGTCCAGCAGCTACTTTTAAACCTAAATCAACAGCTTTTAAAGCAGACTTTTTTATCTCTTTTTTACTATTAAGAAGAAGTTCTTTTAATTCTTCTCTACTTATTTCTAAGTCTTTGATACTATGTTTAGAGTTTGAAAGGTTTCCATAAAGCATTGCATATAAATTTGCAAAAGCTCCTGTATGAAGTTCTACCCATTCAACCTTTAAATCTTCTGCCAATTCAATCATCTTTTTATCTGGGTCAATAAATAAAGATACTTCTATGTCATTATCATGAAGTTTTTTTACAGCTTTTTTTATTTTTGTATACCCTGATTCTAAATCAAGTCCCCCTTCAGTTGTAACTTCTTCTCTTTTTTCTGGAACAAGTGTAGCTCTATGGGGTTTTAATTCGCATATAATATCAATAATATCTTCATCAATTGCACACTCTAAATTTACAGGTAAAGAAGAAAGTTTGCAGATATTTTTTGCATCATCATCATTGATATGACGTCTATCTTCTCTTAAGTGTATTGTTATTTGATCTGCACCAGCAATTTTACAAATTCCCAAGGCATCCATAGGATTTGGGTCATTGATTTTTCTAGCCTCTCTTAATACGGCGATATGGTCAATATTTACTCCAAGTAACAAGTTATTCCTTTATGATAAATCTTTTAGTGTTGAGATATTTGCCGCAAGTTTATTTTGAACTTCTAGGTATTCAAGTTCAGGAATAGAGTCTGCAACAACTCCAGCTCCTGCTTGGAAAATAATCTCATCTTCTTTTATTAATGATGTTCTAATTGTTATTGCCGAATCCATATTTCCATCAAAACCAAAATAAGCGATACTTCCAGAATAGAAATTTCTTTTTATCCCTTCAAATTGAGCGATTAACTCCATTGCTCTAATTTTCGGTGCACCTGTCATTGTTCCAGCTGTAAAAGTAGCAGCAAAAAGATCAAACATATCGTATTTATCATCAATTATTGCTTCTACATCAGAAACCATATGCATTACATGTGAGTATTTTTCTACTCTCATTAAATCAGTTACTTTTACAGTTCCTGGTCGGGCAACTCTACCCACATCATTTCTACCTAAATCTACTAGCATTAGATGTTCTGCTCTTTCTTTTACATCACCTAACATCTCTTCTTCAAGCTCTAAATCTCGGTCAATATTTTTCCCTCTTTTTCTAGTTCCTGCAATTGGTCTTAAAAGTAGGTGTCCATCAACAAGTTTAATCATAACCTCTGGAGAACTTCCAGCAATTGTAAAGTCTTCATATTCAAGTAAAAATAGATAAGGACTTGGGTTTTTGCTTCTTAATGCTCTATAAAAACTAAGATGGTCAACCTTTGCTTTTTGAATAAATCTATTTGACATTAAAATTTGAAAAACATCTCCAGCTCTAATCATCTTTTTAGATTCTTCCACCATCTTAAAGAACTCTTCTTTTGAATAGTTAAATTTACCTTCGTCAATAATTTCTGCTTTTTTTAAAGGAGTAAATTCATATGGAGTAAATAGTTCATCTTCAATTTTTTGAAGGTCATTTTTACATGATTCAACAGAGGTAACCATAATTAGTTTTGATGTTTTATGGGAAAAACCTAAAATTATATTTGGTCTAATTAAATCTAAATCAGGCATATTTAACTGGTCTTCAAGAGTTTCCATTGATTTTTTTAATTTTGGTTCAAATTCTTTGCCAATGTCATACCCAACATTACCTATAAAACCATCAACTAAACCAATTCCTAACTCTAAAGCTTTTTGTTTATAAAATTTTTTATCAAAATTTTTATAATATTTTTGTAGAAATTTTAAAGGGTTAGATTCAACCTCTGAAACTTCACCTTTATCATTTTTGTAAAAACATGTGTTGTTTTCGTACCAAACTCGTTCTCTATCTCCAATTACTATAAAAGAGTAGTTCCCATCATTTGAGTTTATTGTACTTTCAAAAAGAAAAGTGATTTCATCTTTGTATATATTTTTAACTTTTTCATAGATCGAAACTGGTGTGAATTGATCTAGAAAAAGTTCTTTTGAATAAAATTGCATTAAATTAAATACCTTATTAGAATGTTAAAATAAATGCCCCTGAAACATTAAGTTTTTTCTTAATATCACCAGTTGCTAATCTTGCTTGTCCTCTACTATTATATGGTCCAATTAAAACTTTATGGAACATTTTCCCATTTATAGAGACTTTATAAATTTTATATGAGTAACCTTTTGATTTAATATTGTTTAAATATTTTACACTTGGCATTTTTGAAAACGCTCCAATTTGAACAAAAGTTCCCTTTGGTTTACTTGTAATTGTTGAAGAGTTTTTAGATACAGTTGGTTTTACAACTTTTTTAGGTTCTTGTTTTTTTACTACAGGTTTTGGTGCAGCTTGTTTTTTCTTTGGAACTACAACAGGTTCCTCTTTTTTAACTTCAAAAACATCTGGTTTAGTTTCAGTAACAGTTGGTTCAACTACTAATTCTTTTTCCTCAATTTTTTTAAGATCTAGGTTTTCTTCAACTTTTTCATCAATAGCTTGTGCTTTTTGATTCTCTTCTTTTATATTTTTTAGTTTTTCATTTATGATTTTTTGGTATTGTTCTTCAATATTTTCATTTTGAACAGATTCTTGTGAGTTTTGTGTAGAATCTTTTGTAAAACTATCACTTTCATTTGGTGAGTCATTTGTTAAAAGACGAATTATTATAACAGTTAATAAAAATAAAATTACTAGAACAAGTCCTAAAATAAGATATTTTTTCTTATTTTGTTCATTAGATTTTCCTTGACCTAACATAATATCTGAATATTCTTTTTCTTCTTGAATTTCAATCTCTCTGTCAAGTCTTGAAGTATTCATTTGACCTGGTTGATGAGGCTCTTGTCTTGGAGTATCATTATTGTCTTCATAAACAGACTCCGCATCATTTATCTCATTTAACCTTTGTTCAATCTCATTTTTTTCTTGTTGTAACTGAACTTTTTTTATAAAATCTTCGCCTTTTATTTCCATAACCTATACCCTTTTTACTAGCTCCTTAAAAAGGAGCTTAGAATTAAAAAATCCTACAAAAAGCAAAATGCTTTAAAAGATTATCCTTATTATAAAGGAAACTAAACTAAAATCTTAATAAGTAGATTGATTGTAAATTACAAAATCCCTTGCTAATTCTTTTAATTCTTGTTTGATTTGAGCTTGTAAGTCTGTATTGTTAATATCATCTAATACATCACAGATTTTATTTGCAATAAATTTAAACTCTTCCTCTTTCATCCCTCTAGCTGTAAGTGCTGGAGAACCAATTCTAATACCTGAAGTTACAAAAGGACTTCTTGTTTCACCTGGAACAGTGTTTTTGTTTACAGTAATTCCTGCATTTCCTAACGCAGCATCAGCATCTTTACCTGAAAAATCTTTATTTAAAAATGATACTAATACTAAGTGGTTATCTGTTCCATCACTTACAATATTATATCCTCTAGCCATTAAAATTTCACCTAATACTCTTGCATTAGCCTTAACTTGTTTTGCATATTCTTTCCATTCTGGCGCTAAAACTTCTTTAAATGCAACTGCTTTTGCAGCCATAACATGAACAAGTGGACCACCTTGTAAACCTGGGAAAATAGCTGAATTGATTTTTTTAGCAATATCTTCATCATTTGTTAAAATAAGTCCACCTCTTGGACCTCTTAAAGTTTTATGAGTCGTAGTTGTAACTACATCTGCATAAGGGAATGGAGACATATGTTCATCTGCTGCAACTAATCCTGCAATATGAGCAATATCAGCAAATAAAATAGCACCAACTGCATCAGCAATTTCTCTAAATTTTGCAAAATCAATCTCTCTTGCATATGCACTTGCACCACATACAATAATTTTTGGTTGCGTAATCTTAGCAATTTCCATTACTTTATCATAATTAATTCTACCATCTAGTTCAACACCATAATAAAATGCTTGGTAGTTTTTCCCTGAAAATGATGGTTTAGAACCATGTGTTAAGTGTCCACCATGTGATAAATCCATACCTAAGATTTTATCTCCAGCTTTTAATAATGCTGCGTAAACTGCACCATTTGCTTGACTTCCTGCATGAGGTTGAACATTTGCAAATTTACATCCAAAAATTTCACAAGCTCTATCAATAGCTAATTGTTCAGCTTTATCAGCAAATTCACATCCACCATAATATCTTTTATATGGATATCCTTCAGCATATTTGTTTGTAAATACAGAACCCATAGTTTGCATAACTGCTGGACTTGTGAAGTTTTCACTTGCAATCATTTCTAAGTGGTCAGTTTGTCTTACTAATTCTGCCTCAACTAAATCAAAAATCTCTTTATCTGCTTGCTCTAAATTTGCATTTGAAATATAACTCATATAATTGTTTCTCCTATTTTTTGTTTATTTAATTTTATCTATTTTACAAGAAATGAAATTATTCATTTCCCTCTTCATCTTCAAGTAAGTCAATCTCTTGTTTGATTGGCTTCATAGCTGGGAATAATAAAACATCTCTAATAGAGTGTTCATTTGTTAACATCATAACCAATCTATCTATACCAATACCTTGACCTGCTGTTGGAGCCATACCATAAGATAATGCATTAACAAAGTCTTCATCCATTTCATGGGCTTCATCATCACCTGCATCTTTTGCAGCAATTTGTCCTTCAAACCTCTCTAATTGATCAAGGGGATCATTTAACTCACTAAAGGCATTTGCAATCTCTTTTCCTGCAATAAATAACTCGAATCTATCTGTTAGATGTGGTTTCTCATCATTTCTTCTTGCAAGTGGTGAAATTTCAACTGGGTATTCAGTAATAAATGTTGGGTTAATTAATTTTGCTTCAACATATTCATCAAATAATTCACCTTGTAATTGACCTAAATTCATAGCCTCATTTACTTCAAGATTCTTCTCTTTCATAAAGGCAATAATCTTATCTTTGTCTTCTGTAATTTCAGCTGGAACACCGCCGATTGTTGTTAAAGATTCAATTAATGGAACTTCAGAAAACTTAGAGAAATCTATTTCCATCTCACCATATGGTAATTTTGTTGGTAAGTCTAGGTGTTCAAATAAAAACTCAAAATACTCTTTTGTAAGTTCAATTAAATCTTTATATGTTTTATAAGCCCAATAAAACTCAATAGAAGTAAATTCAGGATTATGTGTTGCATCCATACCTTCATTTCTAAAGTTTCTATTGATTTCAAATACTGCCTCAAAACCACCAACAATTAATCTTTTTAAATATAATTCTGGTGCTATTCTTAAATATCTATCAACACCAAGAGAATTATGGTGAGTAACAAAAGGTTTAGCATTTGCTCCACCTGGAATTGGGTGCATCATAGGTGTTTCAACTTCAAGGAAACCTTTGTTTTCAAAAAATCTTCTAGTTAAACTAATAACTCTAGATCTAATATGAAAAGTTTTTCTAACTTGAGAGTTCATAATCAAATCTAAATATCTTTGTCTATATCTTAACTCTTTATCAGTTATTCCATGGAATTTTTCTGGAAGAGGAGAAATAGCTTTTGTTAAAATTTTTAAACTATCAACATGTAAAGACAACTCTCCTTTTCCTGTAATAAAAGGATATCCACCAACTTCAATTATGTCACCAACTTCAATATTCTTTTTAAAAGTCTCATTATAAAAACCTTCAGGTAAATTATCTCTAGCTACATAAATTTGTAAGATTCCACTTTCATCTTCAATTTTTAGAAAACTAGCTTTACCCATAAGTCTAAAAAATTTAATTCTACCTGCTACAATATAATGTCTATTTTCATCTCTTTTTTCTTCAGTTTGAAATAGGTCTGTATTTACATTCAAATATTTTGCAATTGTAGTATTTCTTGCACTATCATTTGCATAAGGATTGATCCCTTTATCTTTTAAAGTGTTTGCTTTTTCTATTCTTTGTTGTATATATTTATTTTCAAACAATCTTAATTTCCTTTGTTTTTATTATTCTGATTTTTCTGTATTTGTTTCTTCTATTTGTGTTGATTGGGGCATTGGATTATTTTTAATCTCTTCTGCTATCTCATCAACTTTTTTATTTACAGTTTTTTTAACTGCATCAACAACCTCTGTAGAAGATTTAATTGTAGCTTCTTTCATACCTTTTACAGTATCGCTTATCTCTTCTTTAATAGATTTTTGTTTTAATAAGTCATCATCTTCTTCAATTACTTCATCTTCTTTTGGAGTAATTTTTTCTTCAACTTTTTTCATAAAATCACTAGCATCTAATTTAACAATAAATCCACCTGTACTTACTAAAAATGGGAAAGTAGCAGATTTTGCAACTTTTGTGTCCATTAAGTCTTTAAATGAATTAACTTGGTATAAGGCATAAACAATTACTGAAAAAATTAAAAATATTTTTGCACTACCAAAGAAAAATCCTAAAACTCTATCAAATATACCTAAGCCACTTGCTTGGAATATTTTACTTAAGATGATTCCTGCAACATAAACAATTGCCCAAAATCCTACAAGTCCTATAATAAAACCAATAAGTTTGATTGTTGCTTGATTTTCTAAAGCTAAAAGTGGAGCAATTGCCTGCCCAATATCTCCTGCTAATCTTGAAGCAATAAAAATACCACCAATAATTCCTACTAAACCAAAAATTTCTTTAATAAAGCCTCTTAAAAGCCCTTTTAGTCCAAGTAATACTGTAATACTAACGATAACTATGTCAAAAACTGTAAAATTTTGCATACATACCCTTCTTTATAATATGGCGCAATTATAACTAAGCTTTTCCAAATAAAAGTTTAATAGCATTTTACAAAGTTTTTAATGTTTTTAAATCAAAGGATATATCAAAGGTTAAACCTTTTAATTTTTTCTTTTTATAAATGAAACTATTATTATATATTGATAGTTTACAATTCATATGTTTTACTAAAATCTCTTGGGTCATATAAAGGCCAATTCCTGTTCCTTGAGATTGGTGTTTAGTTGTAAAGTATGGTTCAAAGATTTTTTCAATAATTTCTTTGTCAACTCCACCAGCAGTATCTTTTATAGTTAATGTATCTTTATCAAATGTAATAAAAATGATTTTTTCATCTGAATTATTTTTTACAAAAGCATCAATCGAGTTATTTATTATATTTAAGATTGCTTGTTGAAATTCATTTTTAAAGCTATAAAGTTTTATATTTTCATCAATTTTAATTTCTGTATTTATATTTGAAGCTTTTAGTCTATCTTTTAAAAGATTTATACTTTCACAAATAGATTTTTTTAATTCAAATTTTTCTTGTTGTTTTTTCTCTTTAAAAAAGTTTCTAAAATCTTCAATTGTTTGTGATAGATAATTTGTATTATTTAAAATCTTTTCACAAGTATAATCTATATCATCTTTGTCTACTAATTCTAATTCTTTTTTTATTTTTAATCCACTTGCTAAACTTGAGATTGAACTTAATGGCTGTCTCCATTGATGGGCAATATTATTTAACATCTCTCCCATTGAAGCCATTTTATTTTTTTGGAATAATATTCTATCTTTTTCAATTAAGATTTGATTGTTTTCTATTTCATTTGTTATATCAGTCAAAGTTACAATAATATAAGGTATTTCTTCTTCACTATCTGCTATGTTAACATTTAAAGTAAAATGGTAGATTTTATCAGCTTTTTTTATTGCTGCTTTAAATTTTCTTTCATTATTGTTAAGAATATGTTCTGCCCAGTTTTTACCATCATAATCCTTATCAATTAAATAGTTGTCATCATTCATTTCAATAAATCTATCACAAATACAATCGTACTTTTCTTTAAATTCATCAAGTGATTTAAATTCATCAAAAAAATCAATCAATTGTGCATTCGCATTTTGTATTTTTATTCCATCTGTTATTATAATAATATTTTTTTGGGAATCTAGAATAGTTTGAACTCTTTTTTTCTCTATTTGTATCTGTTTTAAGTATAAATAATAATTAATGGCTAAGAATATTATACCTATCAAAATAATAGATAAAATCAAGTTTTTAGTAGAACTTTTTTTTGCATCTAAAATAGAGCTAACATCTATATCATTTAAATTTTTTGCTAGTATTATGTAACCAATTACTTCATTTTCAAACTCTATTACTTGCTGCGTTACAAGAAACTTTTCATTAATTATTCTATAATTTTTTATTTCAAGTATTTTTTCAATACCCTTGTTTTTTACTAAATCTATCAAATAATCTTTTGCATTGAAATTTGCAATATAACAATCACCAATAAATTTTTTTGTAAATGGGTATTTTATTTTATTTTTATATTTTTCATTAGCTAAGATCAAAGAATCGATTTTTTGTTTTTCCAACATTTTTGAAATAGAATTAAAGTGAGTTATTACTTCAAAAATACCAATTAATTCATTGTTCTTTAAGATGGGAACCATTGATTTAAAAGACATATCGTATCTTCCAACACTAATTGAAGTTTGTATTTTTTTTGTTTTCAAAATCTTTTTAACATCGGGTCGAAATTTAAGTGAGTCTTTTTTATGATCACTCCAACTTCTATAAAAACTATTTCCATCTTTATCTAAAATTTGAAACCAAACATTTTTAAATTTTGTGTATTTTCTTAATTGTAAAGAGTATTTATTTAAATCTATATTTGAGCTATTCTTTGTAAGAATTGAATTGATAATTTCTTTATTTTCAAGAAAAGATAAAGCTATAGACAAAGTTGCATTTTTTTTATCTGATATTAAATTTAAAAGGTTCTTTTTAATATATTCAGAGCTTGTATAATATCTTTCTGTTAATTTATTATTTTGTTCTTTTTGAATATAAAAATCTGTAATCAAATATATTAGTAAAGATACTAATATAAAAGAAAATAATATTATAAGTGTTTTTACTTTCATTCCAATTAACCCATTTCCCTCATGTAACTTATTATAGGATAAGTTATGTAATTTTTAAATAAAATAACTTTTTTTTCTTGTATTAAAATTTTACTAACAAATTAATTGCAAAAACTTTACTAATAATTAATGTTTTTTTGCTAGAATTCGCATATTATGAATAATGTAAAAAGATATCCAACAAAAAAAATATTCGTAGGTGATGTTGCAATTGGTGGAGATGCACCAATTGCAGTACAATCTATGACTTATAGTAAAACATCAGATATAGAAGCTACAGTAGAGCAAATTAGAAAATTACATTTTGCTGGAGCTGATATTGTTAGAGTTGCCGTCCCTGATCAAGATGCAGCAAATGCATTAAAATCAATTAAAGAACAAACTTCACTACCTTTAGTAGCAGATATTCATTTCAATCATAAATTAGCACTTATTGCTGCCCAAGTTGTTGATTGTATTAGAATTAATCCAGGAAATATAGGAAATAAGCAAAGGGTAGCAGAAGTAGTTCGTGCTTGTAAAGAGAGAAATCTTCCTATTAGAATTGGTGTAAATTGTGGTTCCCTTGAGGCGCAATTTGAAAATAAATATGGTCAAACCCCAAAAGGTATGGTTGAAAGTGCTGATTATAATATCAAATACCTAGAAGATTTGGGTTTTGATGATATAAAAGTTTCATTGAAAGCTAGTGATGTTCAAAGGACAGTTGAAGCTTATAGAATGTTAAGACCAATGAATAATTATCCTTTTCATTTAGGTGTAACTGAAGCTGGAACTATTTTTCACTCAACTATAAAATCATCAATAGCATTAGGAAGTTTACTTCTTGATGGTATTGGAGATACAATGAGAATCTCTATTACTGGTGAGCTTGAAAAAGAGATTGAAGTAGGGCGAGCTATATTAAAAGATGCTGGTTTAACAAAAGAGGGGCTTAATATCATCTCTTGCCCAACTTGTGGGAGAATTGAAGCTGATTTAGTAACTGCAGTAGCCCAAGTTGAAGAGAAAACGAAACATATTAAAAAGCCTTTAAATGTATCAGTTATGGGATGTGTTGTAAATGCCTTAGGTGAAGCAAAAGCTGCTGATGTTGCAATTGCTTATGGAAAAGGTGTTGGTCTTATTATTAAAAAAGGTGAGACAATTGCTAAGCTTCCTACTGAACAACTTCTTGAAAGATTTTTAGAAGAAGTTGAAGCTGAAGCTAAAAAAGAGGATTAGTTTTTCAAAAAGTATTTAAAAAGCTTTAAAACAGTTTGACCTAAAGTTAAAGGTTGAACTGTACCTTCCCAATATGCTAATCCTCTTTTTTGTAGTTTTTTATTTTGAAAAAACTTAATTAATTTATTTGTCATAAAATCGCAACTTAAAAATATGCTTTGCATAAATTTAAAAAAACGAAATCTTTTTTTGAATTTTTTATTCCATTCTTCTTTATACAAATTAGGTTTTTCTTTTATTATTGCATCGGCTAAAATATCTGCTGATTTCATAGCATAATAAATGCCTTCATATGTAAATGGCAAAACTTGTCCAGCTGCATCACCAACTAAAAATATATTATCTTTAAAAAATATATCATCTTTTTTCCAAACTGGTATGAAAAAACCATTTATCTTTGTTTCATCATTTTTAATAATCTTTTTTTTGAATATTGGGAAAAGTTTTTTTGCCTTTGTCCCTTCTTTTAATCCTGCACCAATAGAGAGTTTATTCCCATGGGGGAATACCCAAGCGTATTCATTTGGGGCATAGTTTTTACCAAAATAAAATTCACAAAAGTTAATATCCTTATTTGGGATATTAGAGTAATTTGTTAATATAGAATCTACTGTACAGTTAAATAAGTCTTTTCTTACCCTTGATTTAACACCATCTGCACCTACCAAATATTCTGTTTTTATAATTAGAGTTTTATTTTTTGTTTCTATTTTTACTAAATAATAGTTTCCTATTTTTTCTGCTTTTTTATATTTTCCTTCTATTAAAATAGTTCCAGCTTCTTTTGCTAATTCTCTATTTTTTTTATCAAATTCTTGTCTTAATACAATTGAAATGGGTGTATTTGAAATATCAACTTCAACACCATATTTTGGTGAATAAAGTTTACATATATTGATTTTTTTATTTTCATACTCTTTTGGTAAATCAAACTCCTCAAATACAATTGATTTTATTCCACCTCCACAAGGTTTGTCATAATTGAGATTTTTTTCTACTAAAATATTTTCAATACTATTTTTTGATAATTTTCTAGCTAAAGTTGAACCAGAAGGCCCACCTCCTATTATTAGACACCTAGTAGAAAGCTCATATTGATTTTTCATTTTTTACCTTATAAATTAAGTTTTTTATTCTAAGGCAATACATCTAAAATTAACTTGAAGATAATGACTGTTTAGCTATAATCTACAGCTTATAAAAATGGAGATTTAATGGATAGTGTATATAGTATAAATATTGAAAGAGCAGTTTTAAGTTCAATTCTTTTTAACCCAGAAGAGTTAGAAGACGTATTAGGTGTTTTAAAACCAAAAGATTTTTATATGCCTGCTCACCAAAAGATTTTTGCAGTGATGATAAAACTTCATGATTTAGCAATGCCAATTGATGAAGAGTTTATCAGAAAAAGAGTTAATCCAAAAGAGGTTGATGATTCAATTTTACTAGAAATTTTATCTGCAAATCCAATAACTAATACTCTAGCATATGTAAGAGAGATTAAAGATGGTTCTGTAAAAAGGGAACTTACAACTTTAGCAACTACAATAAAAAAAGTTTCACTTGAAGAAGAGACAAGTGCAAATGATGCACTGGATGTTGTACAAGGTGAACTTTATAAAATTTCAACTGATAGTGCAACTTCTGAATTAAAGCACATGGAGACAATCACTTCTGATACCCTTTCATATATTGAAAAAATGAAAAAACTTGGGAATCAACACCTTACAGGTAGAACAACTGGTTTTTTTGATTTAGATAAAAGAACAACAGGTTTTAATGAAGGTGACTTAATTATCCTAGCAGCGAGACCTGCAATGGGTAAAACCGCTCTTGTTTTAAATATGGCATTAGCAAATGTTGAAGCTGGAAATGGCGTTATATTTTTCTCACTAGAGATGCCAGCTGAACAATTGATGTTAAGGATGCTTGCGGCTAAAACTTCAATACCTTTACAAAACCTAAGAAAAGGTGATATGGATGACAAACAGTGGACAGACTTAACAAATGCTTTTGAGGATTTAAACTCAAAAAAATTATTTGTTGATGATGGTGGTAGTGTTAATATTAATCAACTAAGAGCAAGAGTTAGAAAACTAGCTCAAAATGAAGCTAATAATGTCTCAATGGTAGTTATTGATTACCTTCAGCTTATGCAAGGAACAGGAAATAAAGATAGACACCAAGAGGTTTCTGATATCTCAAGGGGACTTAAGATGTTAGCAAGGGAAATGAAAATACCAATTATTGCCCTTTCACAGCTTAATAGGGGAGTTGAAAATAGACCAGACAAAAGACCAATGTTAAGTGACCTTCGAGAGTCTGGGGCTATTGAGCAAGATGCTGATATTATTATGTTTGTATATAGAGATGATGTATATAAAGAAAGAGAAGAAGCAAGAAAAGAAAAAGAAGCTCAAGACAAAGGTGAAGAGTACAAGTCTAAATTTGTAAACAAGCCTGTTGAAGAAGCAGAAATAATAATTGGGAAACAAAGAAATGGTCCAATTGGAACTGTGAAGCTTGATTTCCAAAAACAATATACAAGATTTGTTAATAAAGATAATCCAAATGAAGCCCCAATAGAGGTGGTTTTTCAATCGATTTCAGATACAGGAAAAGAAACACAGATTGATGTACCAGATATATTATAAAATATAAAAATATGTTATTTTATTATCTTTATTTAAGAAACCTAAATATATAATTTAAAAATTTATTTTTAAAGGATATATAATGAAAAAAGGTTTCTCTCTTTTGGAACTAATCTTCGCCATTGTTGTTATTGGAATAATTGCATCTTTTGCAATACCAAAATATCTAGATACAAGAGATGAAGCAGTTGCTTCAACTATTCAAAGGGACTTAGCTACAGCTACCACTTCTATTCAAACTTATTATTTGACTAAAAGAAGTATCTCTGATATTACTGAGGCTGTAAAATTGAATACAAAAAATTGGACTTTAGATAATAATAAGTTAAAAATCACTTCAAGTAATGCAAGTGATTGTGCTTCTTTAGAAATAAAAGATTCAAAGATAGAAATTACTATTTCAAAAGATGCAGATGACATTTGTGATAAATTAAACAAATTAGGTATTGAAACTACTACAATAAATCTAATCTAAACCTTAGAGTATAGTTTAAACTATACTCTTTACTTAAAAACCATTCTAAAGACAAATCTATTATACAAACATAATAATTTATTCGATAAAATAATCACCTTACAGAATATTACAAAGAAAAGAGATATAGTATGATTTTAAGTCAAGCTGATAAAGAATTAATTAACAACTCAATTAGAGATGTAAAAGATTTCCCAAAAGAGGGAATTGTATTTAAAGATATCACGACTTTATTAAATGATAAAGTTGCCTTCCAAACTTTAATGAACCACTTAGAGGATAGATATAAAAGTTATAATTTAGATTATGTTGCAGGTATTGATTCTAGAGGTTTCATCTTTGGAGCTGCTTTAGCCGATAGACTTAATATTGGTTTTGTTCCAGTTAGAAAGAAGGGAAAATTACCTTCAACAACAGTTTGTGAAAAGTATGAATTAGAATATGGTTTTGATGAGGTTGAGATTCATCTAGATGCATTTCCAATAGATAATGCAAATGTATTATTAATAGATGATCTTATTGCAACAGGTGGAACTGCAAATGCTTCTGCAAAATTGATTAAAGATGTAAAAGCAAATTTAGTTGAAACTTGTTTTTTAATCAACCTTACATTTTTAGATGGTGTGAAAAGATTAGAACAACATGCACCAGTATATACAATATTAGATATTTAAAAAGAGATTATAAATGAAAAAAGATTTTTATATACCAAAAACATCGACATTTGACCCTGATAGTAATGGTCATTTTGGAATTTTTGGGGGGAGATATGTCCCTGAAACATTAATGCCTATTTTAAAAGAACTTGAAACTGAATATGAAAAATATAGACACGATGAAAAGTTTTGGAAAGAGGTTGATGGATATTTAAAAGATTATGTTGGAAGAGAAAATCCACTTTATCTTGCAAAAAATATAAGTGAAGAGATTGGTGCAAAAATTTACTTAAAAAGAGAAGACTTAAACCATACCGGAGCTCATAAAGTAAATAATGTAATTGCACAAGGATTACTTGCTAAAAAGCTTGGAAAGAAAAAAGTAATTGCTGAAACAGGTGCAGGTCAACATGGTGTGGCTAGTGCTACAATTGCAGCACTACTTGGTCTTGAATGTACAGTTTTCATGGGTGCAAAAGATGTAGCTAGACAAGAGCTAAATGTGTTTAGAATGAAACTACTTGGAGCAAAAGTGATTGCTGTTGAATCTGGTAGTAAAACATTGAAAGATGCCATGAATGATGCAATTAGATATTGGGTTACAAATGCTAGAGATACATTTTATATAATTGGAACAGTTGCAGGACCACACCCTTATCCAGTGATGGTTAGAGATTTTCAAGCAATTATTGGTTATGAATCGAGAGCTCAAATTCTAAAAAAAGAGGGTAGATTGCCAGACTATGTTCTTGCTTGTATTGGTGGTGGATCTAATGCAATTGGTATGTTCTCTCATTTTTTAGAAGATAAAGAAACAACTTGTGTTGGGATTGAAGCAGGAGGATTAGGACTTGATACTGATAAACATGGATGTTCTTTAGAAAAAGGAAGTCCTGGAATTTTACATGGTCAGTGTTCATATTTACTTCAAGATGAAAATGGTCAAGTTTTAGAAGCACACTCTATTAGTGCTGGACTTGATTATCCAGGAATTGGACCAGAACACTCTTTTCATAAAGATAACAAAACAGTTCAATACGATTCTGTTACAGATAAAGAAGCTTTAGATGCTTTTGTATGGTTATCACAAAAAGAGGGTATTATTCCAGCTTTTGAAAGTGCCCATGCAATTGCATATTTAAAAAAAGCAAAAGAGAAATTTAAAGATAAAATTGTAATTATAAATCTTTCTGGACGTGGTGATAAAGATATGGTTCAAGCAAAAGAACTATTGCATTTTGATTAAGAGTATTGATGTTAGAGAAATTACAAAATAATTCAGGAAAAATACTTTTTTTAGTTGTTGCGTTATTTATAATCTTTTTAGGTTACAATTTGTATCAAGCTCCTGTAGAAGGTTTAGAAAATAAATTTATGTTTTTGCTAAAAACCTATGGATATATTATACTTTTTGCATGGAGTATATTAGAGGGTGAAGCTGGTCTTATAATGGCTGGACTTTTATCTCATACTAATGATATGAACCTTTATTTTGCAATTTTTGTTGCAGGACTTGGTGGTTTTGCAGGTGATCAGATATACTTTTATACAGGAAGATTTAATAAATCTTATGTTCATAAAAAATTTAAAGGGCAAAGAAGAAAATTTGCTTTAGCACACTTACTTTTAGTAAAATATGGTTGGCCAATTATTTTTATTCAAAGATATATGTATGGAATGAGGACAATTATTCCTATCTCAATTGGACTTACAAGATATAGTGCAAAAATGTTTGCTTTTATTAATTTAATAAGTGCTTGGTGTTGGGCTGCAATTACTATTGTACCTGCATGGTATTTTGGTGAAGAGATTTTAGTAGTACTAAAATGGGTAAAAGATCATTGGTATTACGCTGCACCATTTGGAATATTAATTGGTGGAAGTATAATCTATTATTTCCATAGTGTAACTAAGAAAAAGGAGAAAAACTTTGAAGGTTAATTTAGTAGAAAATAGTTTTGAAAAAGAAGAAGCTGAGATTGAGATATATTTAACAGATGATATTGAAAATACAAAAGATAAAGAGCTTTTAGAACTTTTGGGATTTGAAGAAAAAGATGAAAGCGTTATATTACTTCCTGAAGTTGGTAGAATCTATGTTGGATGTGAAGACAATGATTACGATTGCGTTGCAATTGCTATTTCATGCGCTATTAAAAAGTTTCAATCAACAAAATTTGAAAGTGCAAAAATAAATCTAGATGATTTAAACTTAAAAGCTTTAGTAGAAGGTGCTATTTTAGGTTCATACAAATTTTGTGAATATAAATCTGAAAAGAAAAAAGTAAAAAAACAAGAATTAAATATTTGTGTATCTAAAATCACAAAAGATATTCAAAAAGAGTTTGATAACTCAAAAGTTATTGCAAAAGCTGTTAATAAAACTAGAAATATCGTAAACACTCCACCTGCAGATTATTATCCAAAAGTTATGGCAGAGACAGCAAAAAAGATAGCTAAAGAGAATAATCTTGATTGTAAAATTCAGGGTGAAGAATACTTAGAAAAGAATGGAATGAATGCGATGCTTTCAGTAGGTCGTGCTTCAATTCATGAATCAAAATTAATCCATCTAACATATAAACCAGAAAACCCTAAGAAAAAAGTTGTCTTAGTTGGTAAGGGCTTAACCTATGATTCAGGTGGATTATCATTAAAACCAGCAGATTATATGGTTAGTATGAAATCAGACAAAAGTGGTGGAAGTGCTGTTTTAGGTATAATGAATGCAATTTCAAAATTAGGTCTTGATGTTGAGGTTCATGGGATTGTAGGTGCAGTTGAAAATATGATTGGTGGAGATGCTTATAAACCAGACGATGTTTTAGTGGCTAAAAATGGTAAAACTATTGAAGTTAGAAATACAGACGCTGAAGGTAGACTAGTTCTTGCTGATTGTTTATGTTATGCACAAGATGAAATTGAAGATATAGATTATATTTTTGATTATGCTACATTAACTGGAGCATGTGTTGTTGGTGTTGGTCAGTATACATCTGGAATAATGGGAAGAAATATTGAACTAAAAAGATCAATCGTTGCAAATGCTTTAGAATCTGGAGAATATGCAACAACATTACCTTTTAACAGATTTTTAAGAAAAACTTTAAAATCTGAAATTGCAGATATTTCTAATATTGCAAACACAAGATATGGTGGAGCAATTACAGCTGGACTGTTTTTAGATAATTTTATTTATGAAGAAAATAAAGAAAAATGGATTCACCATGATATCGCTGGACCCGCATTTGTAGAAAAAGAATGGGGATATAATCCATATGGAGCAAGTGGTGCTGGAGTTAGAATGACTCTAGAATTTTTGAAAAATATTGACTAAAAAATTTATTATAGGAAAAGATATGATTAAAACTGATGTAAAACCAAAGGTATTAGTAATTGGCGATTTGATGATAGATGCTTATTTAATTGGTAGTTGTGATAGAATTGCCTTAGATGCACCTGTTCCTGTTCTTGATATTAAAGAGGAGCTTGATGTTTTAGGTGGAGCTGGAAATGTTGTTAGAAATTTAGCCTCTTTAGGTGCAAAAGTTTCAGTTATGTCTGTAACAGGTGATGGTCAAAATGGAAAAGAATTAAAACATTTACTTGATCAACTTGAAACAAAATCATTTATTTTGGAGCAAAAGGGAAGAAAAACTTCGAGAAAAACTAGGGTAATGTCTAATGGTAAACAAATTTTTAGATTTGATCATGAAAGTAAAAATAATATCTCTTTTGACAATGTAAAAAAATTATACTCAAAACTTCAGGAAAAAATTAAAGCATACGATGCTATTTTATTAGCAGATTATGGTAAAGGTGTATTAACAAGAGACTTTACACAAAAAATTATTCAATATGCAAATAAACATGATGTAAAAACTATTGTTGATCCATATGGAGATGATTATTCAAAATATCAAGGGGCATATTTAATTATTCCTAATAAAGAAGAAGCTTCAAAAATTACTGGAATTGATATTGAAAATGATGATAGACTTTTAGATGCTTTAAAAGAGATGAAAAGTAAATTTGAAACAAAAGAAGCAGTAGTTACATTAGCAGAAGAAGGTGTAGCAGTTTTAAATGAAAATAATAAATTATCTGTTCTTCCAACAGTTCCTTTAGAGGTTTTTGATGTTACAGGTTCAGGAGATACACTATTAGCTTCAATGGGTTATGCACTTGCAGGAAGCAATGATATTATTAGTTCAGTAGAGTTTGCTAACTTAGCAACTGGAGTTGTTTTAAGAAAAGCTGGTACTTCTACAGTTTCAATAGAAGAGATACAATCTGATCAAACTTATCTTGATAGAAAAATTATTGAAAAAAATTTAAGCTGTAAACTTAACTAAAAAGTAGGGATTTCCCTACTTTAAATCAAGTTATTAAATAAGAATTTTTTTTATTAAATTATTTATGATATAATATATACAATGAAGTATATAGTTATATTATTAGTTTTTACAACTTTATCATTTTCTCAAAATTTAGATAAAGTAAATCTTTACTTAAAATGGAAGCATCAATTTCAATTTGCAGGTTTTTATATTGCAAAAGAAAAAGGTTTTTTTGAAGAAGAAGGCCTTGATGTAAATATTATTGAACCAACTTCAAATAATATTATTCATATTAATAAAATCTTAAATGAAGAGAACTCTTTTGGTGTTTCTGATTCATTATTAATTAATTCAATTATGCATGGTGAAAAACTATCTTTGATAATGCCAATCTTACAAGAAACACCTTTCGCATTTTTATTTTTAAAAAGCTTAAATATACAATCTATTGACGACTTTAAGAACAAAAAAGTAATGCTAGATTTAAATAATAAAGAGAATGCATTTGTTAAATTGTTTTTAAATAAATTTAGAATAAATGAAAAAAATATAAAAGTAATTCCAACTTCCTATGATGTGTATGATTTAATAGAAAAAAAGGTTGATGTTTTTAATGCATATTTAACAAATGAGCCTTATATATTAGAAGAAAAAGGGATTGAATATGATTATTTAAAAGCTTCGTCTTTTGGAATGAATTTTTATGGAGATATACTTTTTACTTCACAAAAAAATCAAAATAACAATCCTAAAAGAGTTAAAGAATTCTTTAATGCCACAATGAAAGGTTGGGAATATGCTTTTAATAATATTGATGAAACAATAAAATTAATTTTAGAAAAATATAATACTCAAGGATTTAGTTACAGTAAATATTTATTTGAGGCAAATGGCTTAAAGAAATTATCTGGTATTAATGATGGGACCTTTGGAAAATTTAATCTTACAAAAATAAATCAAATAATTAGTAGCTATTTTTTAATTGATAAAAAGCTTACTTTAGAAGATATAAATAATCTAGATATAGATTCCTTATCAAATGAAAGATTCTTTAATGATGACAAATCAATAGTTTTTGATAAAGAAGAGTTAGAATATTTAGAAAAAAAAGATAAGATTACTTTTTGTGTAAGTGAAGGTATAGAACCTATAGTTTTTTATAAAAATGGGGAATACAAAGGTATTTCAGTAGATTTTTTTAAGATGATTGAAAAAAAAATTAATAAGAAAATCCAAGGGCTTATTACTAAAACCTCTGAAGAATGTGACTCTTTATTAAAAGAGAAAAAAGTAGATTTGAAACCTTTAATATTAACTGACCCAAATGCCTATAGTTTTTTAAATCCAACTTTACCTTATTATGATGGATATTTAGTTTTAGCTACAAAGATTAGTCAACCATATTTATTAGATATTTCTCAATTAGAAGATAAACAATTGGGATTATTAAAAAGTACAGAAATTATTAATAATCATATAAAAAAAAGATTTCCAAATCTTAATTTTATTGAGATTAGTGGAACAGTTGAAAATGCATTGGAACTAATAAGAAAAGATGAAATATACGGCTTTGTTGGTGTTTCAGATATTATCTCATATAATATCCAAAAATATTTCACTCATGAATTAAAAATCATGAAAAGATTAAGTGACTTAAAAGATGGAAGTATAGGCGTAGTAAAAGATGATGATATTTTGCATTCAATCTTGAACAAAGCAATCTTAAGTTTTGACGACAAAGAAAAAAGAGATATTAAAAATAAATGGGCATATGTAAAAGAAGAAACAATAATAAAAAAAGAGTATCTAATTAACATTTTTTTTGTTATAGGTTTTATCATCTTAGCTTTTTGGTATAAACAGTATGTTTTACATAAGTCAAATAAGCAGCTTAAAATAAAAGTTGATGAGGAAGTACAGAAAAATAGAGAAAAAGATAAAATTCTTTTTCAGCAAATAAAACTTGCTAGTATGGGTGAGATGTTAAATAATATCGCCCATCAATGGAGACAACCTCTAAATGTAATTAATTCAAATGTTGCTGTGATTGACTCGATATTTTTCAAATATAAAATTCAAGATAAAAAACTAGATAATACTCTTATCCAAATTGAATCCCAGACAAAATATATGTCTGATACTATTGATAGTTTTAGAACATTTTTTTATCCCTCAAAAGAGAAAAATGAATTTATATTATCTAGAACTTTAGATCATGTATTAAGAATAATAAAATTTAATTATGAAAAATCTAATATTCAAATAAACACAAAAGTTTTAAATGATAAGAAAATCATAGGTTACAAAGGTGAATATATCCAAACAGTAATAGCTATATTAAACAATTCAAGGGATGCTTTTATTATAAATAAGATTGAAAATCCAAAGATAAACATTTGTATAGATAATATACTTACAATTGAAGATAATGCTGGAGGAATAGATGATAAGTTGATTGATAGGATTTTTGAACCTTATTTTACTACAAAGTATAAAAATAAAGGAACAGGAACGGGCCTTTATATGGCTAAAATGATTATAGAAAATTCTATGAATGGAACGTTAAGTGTGGAACAAATAAAAGATGGAACAAGATTTAAAATTATAATTTAAATGGAGATGAAATGGAGAAAAGTTATTCTATTCTATATGCAGAAGATAATAAAAATGTTAGAGAAAACTATGTAGTATATTTAGAAAATTATTTTGATTTTATATATGAAGCTAATGATGGGTTAGAGGCATTTAATATTTATAGAAATAAAAAACCAAATGTACTTTTGATAGATATTAATATGCCAAATATGAATGGTTTAGATTTTGTAAAGAAAGTTAGAGAAAATGATAAGAACATACCTATAATTATACTTAGTGCTTATTCTGATAAAGAGTTTTTATTTGAAGCAATAAAGTTAAATTTGATTGAATATTTAGTTAAGCCAGTTGATAGAAATGAATTTAAAGATGTATTAGAAAATTCTATTAAAAAGGTGAAAGAAAACACTTCTGAGAAACAATTAATAAATTTTACTAAAACAAGCTATTGGGATAGTTCGAAAAGGTTATTTTTTCATAAAAATAAAATGATTGATTTAACAAAAAATGAAAGAATGCTTTTTGAACTTTTATTAAATAATAAAAATGAAATTATAAATCCAAATGAAATCTCAAAGTATATATGGGATAGTAAAGCTGAAGTTAATGATGCTAGTATTAGGAATCTAGTAAAAAGGTTAAGAAAAAAACTACCTCTTGATATTATTCAAAGCATATATGGAAGTGGATATATCTTAAGTTATTAGGGTGTATTTAAATCAATTTTGAGTATAATCGCGTATTAAATATAAATAAAGGTCATAAATGGGTTTAGGTGTAGGAATCGTAGGATTACCAAATGTAGGAAAATCAACAACTTTTAATGCTTTAACAAAAGCACAAAATGCAGAGGCTCAAAACTATCCTTTTTGTACTATTGAACCAAATAAAGCTGTTGTTCCTGTTCCTGATAAAAGGTTAGACGAATTAGCAAAAATTGTTATCCCAAACAAAATTCAATACTCTACAATAGATTTTGTTGATATTGCAGGTTTAGTAAGAGGTGCTTCAAAGGGTGAAGGATTAGGAAACCAATTTTTATCTAATATTAGAGAAGTAGAAGTAATTTTACATATGGTTAGATGTTTTGAAGATGGTAATGTTACTCACGTAGAAGGCGATGTTGATCCAATTAGAGATATTGAAATTATTGAAACAGAACTAATTTATGCAGATATAACTCAATGTGAAAAGAAAATTGAAAAGCTTAAAAAACAATCTAAAGGTTCAAAAGAAGCAGCAGCTATGTTAGTTGTAGCAGAAGAGTTAATGAAACATTTAGAAGATTTACAGCCAGTTAAAACATTTGAGGACAAAGAAAATGAACTTTTCTTACAAATGGACAAAGAGTTAAGATTTTTATCTAATAAAGATGTAATTTATGGTGCAAATATGGATGAAGATTCTTTAATGGATGGGACAAATGAATATGTTGACAAACTTAAAGAACACGCAGCGTCTGTAGATGCAGATGTAATTACACTTTGTGCAAAAATTGAAGAAGAATTAGTAGGAATGGATGATGATGAAGCAAAAGAACTATTAACTGATTTAGGTGTAGCTGAATCTGGGCTTGAACAAATTATCCATAAAGCTTTTGATAAATTAGGTTTACAATCATATTTTACTGCTGGAAAAATTGAAGTTAGGGCGTGGACAATTAGAAAAAATACTAAAGCTCCTCAAGCAGCAGCTGTTATTCATAACGATTTTGAAAAAGGTTTTATTAAAGCAGAAGTTATCTCTTATGAAGATTTTGTTTCCCTTGGTGGAGAATCTAAATGTAAAGAAGCTGGTAAGCTAAGACTTGAAGGAAAAGATTATATTGTTCAGGATGGTGATGTAATGCATTTTAGGTTTAACACTTAATATAAATTTTGTTATAATTTATCTAATTCATAGAGGAGTATATTGTGAGTGATTATATTATTGAAAAAATCGAGTCTTTGCCTCCATTACCTAAGACAATAATTGAGATTGAAGAATTCAGACAAAAATCTGATAAAGAATCTTTTGAACTGCTAAAAATTGTAGAAAAAGATGCACTTATTGTTTCTACTTTATTAAAAGTTTCAAATTCAGCAATGTTTGGATTTAGAAGTAAAGTTGAAACAGCAAGTAAGGCTATAAATCTTTTAGGAATTAATTTTACCATTTCTATTGCAATTGGTGGTACAGTTCAAAATCTTTTAAAAACAAATTTATCTGCATATGGAATTAATAGTGATGACTTTATGAGAGCTTCAAATCTTGCAACTACTCTTACATCAAACTGGCTTTCTAAAGTATCATTTGACTTAAAAGAAGAATTAGTTCTACCCTCTTTATTACAAGAAGCAGGTAAATTTATTTTAGCTGATGTTATTGAAAATGAAGGTAAAACTGAAGAATTTAATCTGGCAATAAAAAGTGGTAAAGATGTCTCTTCTCTAGAAAAAGAACTTATAGGTATGACAACTTCTGAAATCACTGCTAGAATATTTAAACATTGGAAATTAAGTGAAAACTTAATTAATGTAATTGAATATGTTGATGATATTAAAAAATGTCCAGCAGAATATTTAGAAAGAACTCAAATCCTTGAAGTAGTTAAAATAATTTGTAACGTAACTGATGCCTTTAGTGATAAGAATATTGAAAAAGGTATTGCAAAAGCAAAAGAATATAATCTTGATATTAAAAGTTTAGAAAAAGCTATTGAAAAAATTCAAGATAGATTATTAGATGAATAATTAAGACAAGATAGTCTTAATTATTTAAACTCGTTATATTTATCCTCACTAGTCATTGCAAGACCTAAAGAGTGTAGTGATTTCTCTATAATATTATCTTTGTAACCCCATGATACAGAAATTGTCAAATTTGGTTTAATCTCTTCATCTTTAGTAATAAAATTTAACTCTTTTATCTTTTCTATATATTGTTTGTAGTCTTCATTTTTATTTAAAATAAAAGCAATTCTAGGGCCATAAAACCTATATAGAGGAATGAAATTATTTATTTTCAATACATAATCTTGAAAGAATTGATTAACTTTTTTATAATTAAATTTATTGTTTAACTCTATGAAATCATTAATATAAATCTCTACTAAAATAAACTCTTCATTTTCATCTTTTTGTAAAAGTTCTGCTTGAAGCTTATTTTTGTTGTAAAGTGTTGTTACAGTATCTTGATAAATGGGTATACTTTTTATGTAACTAATTATTAAATTTATAATATTCTGTTTAATATACTTTTTGTTTTTTTGATAAATATTTTCAAAAATATGTTTATATACCTTTGAGTAAGCTATTTTTAGTTTATATCCATCAATTAATGGAACCTCTAAACGTTCATAACCTAAATCTATAAGAATACAATCTTTTTCACATAGCCCTTCTACAGCAACAAATGTAAGCCCATGAAAAATATCTTCTGAGATAAAATGTTCAATATATTTATTTAAAAGTTGGTTATTTAAACCCTCATCATTAAAAATCTTTGTAACTATATTTGAAAGATCTTGATTTATTTGATATTTTAAATTAACTTCTTCTTGTTCAAAATATTCGTTCATCAGGTTTTGACCTATCTCAACATATTTTGAATCTGATATTAAAACACCTTCAAGATTCATTTTTTGTATATTTGATTTTCCATGATTATAAAGAATATCTTTGTTTAATTTTGCATATTCATTTTCTAGTAAATCTTTCCCATTGATACTTACATAATAAAAATAGTATAAAGAAGATTTCTTGATAGAATCATAATCAAAATAATAAGAAAAATATAGGGATAAAGATAAATATAGTTTTGAATAAATCGACATTAGATGTGATGCAATTTTATTCTCTTCAATATAATCAATTATTTTTTTAATGATTTTAGAATCTAATTTATCTGATTTTTTATAGATAAATTTATTTATAATCACATCACAAATATTTAATTTATAAAATTCATGATAGTCATTTTTGAATTTTTCAAAATCAAGAAGAATCTCTAGAATTTTAAACATTTTCTCATCATCAATATTTGATGAATAAAGTATTAAAGAATAAATGATATGCATATTTGAGCTATTAAAGTCGCATTTTTCTATAAACTCATTTATAATATCTTCATACTTTTTTGTTTCATAATCTTTATAATAGATATAGGAATAGTTTAATAAAAGTTCTTCTTTAAAACTATTTAGACTATTAAAAACTGGTACATTTTTATGGGTAATTGTTTGTTTATACAAGTTGATAATATCTTTAAACTTTTCAATACTTTGATAGTCATCTTCTTCGTAAGTTAATTCAAGTTTATATAAAAGATTCAATAGTAATGTTGTTGAAGAGTTTAGAAAAATATAATAGTATTCATAGCTATTAGTATCATTTGCAAAGTTTGTATTTTTTGATAAGTCATACCCTTCATAAATCTTTTCAAAATTAAAATTAAATTCCTCTATTAAGTATTCACAGTTTTTATTTGAGGCATCAATATAAGGGATATGAGAGTAATAAAATAAAAGTTTCCCTAGAATATTATTTAAGGTATTTATTTTATCTACATCAAGTTCAAGATTAAATTTTACAATATTAATTGTTTCACTAATTACATTAACTAAAGGGTTGATTGTCTTTTTTCTTAGAATATCAATTGAATTTATAGTACATAGCTCATTTATTACTTCTATTAAAATAGTATATAATTCAAATGTTAAATCAAAGTTTTCTTGCTCTTTTTCTTTTAAATTTTGTAACTCTTTTTCATATTCTCTAAATAGATTTCCTAGGATTTCCATATTATAAAAATTATAACTCTCAAAGATGTCAAATTTTTTTCCCATTGATAATAAATTTACAATAATTATAATCTCTTTAAAAACTATTGTCGTACTATCATCAAGGATATTTTTCATTTTATTTTGAATATATGAGAGTAAATATCTTTTAAAATTAATATTTGAAGTTATCTCATTTGCTATATCATCAGGAATATTTTGATTGTTAATATATAATTCACTAATATAATTTATCAAAGCATCATAATCATCATTTAAATTATCTAAAAAAGTTGTATTAGTTTTTATATCGTATTTTGAAAGTAGATTTGTAACAACAAAATCTTCTAAATCAACATCTAAAAATTCAGAAGCAGTGCTTTTTTTAATTATAAACATAGTGAATCCTAAAAAAAAGATAATCTATTATATAACTTTAAAACTTACAAACCTTGGAGTATTATATTCCATAAATAGTCAATCTCTTCATCTTCAAAGGAGATTGTATTCATATCATCAAAAAGTTCTCTTACTTTTTTTATTTTGAATTTTCTACTATAAGCACAAGCAGGATGAACTGGCATAAAGCTTCTAACAAGTGAAACATCTTTTTTTATATCTTTTTCACACAAGAAACAGTTTAGTTCATTATGAAGCCTACCTTCGTATTCTAAAAGTTTTAAATAGTTTTTACAAATAGCTCTTTTGGGGTTTTGTTTTATCATTTGATGGGATAATTTATCTAATAATTTAAAATAAAAAATATCAATCTCTTCCACATCTTTTAAATGAGGATAAAAAAGTTTTATAAATCTTTGCCAACAATATAGTTTTTCATTGTCAAATATCCATTCAAACCCTAATTGAATCACATCTTTAAGTCTAGGGATAGTACTTTTTAAATTAGATTCTAGTTCAAAATCAATTTTATAACCGACATTTATATTAGAGTGCCTTGCCCCATAAAATCTATAAGTTGTGAATAAATGAGTTTCACTTAAAATTGAAACGATTAAATCATCATCTTTAACCGATTTTATGTCTATAATGTAGCCTTGCATAACACTTTCTATAAATAATTTAAAAAAATTATATCAAATCTAAAATAGAAACTTGCTTCAAATAAAATTTATGCTAAAATATTTCAAACATTTTAAAAGGGAAAATAAATGGATTTTAGTAACGTTAATATTGCCAAGGAAGCTAGTATTCTTTATAACGGAAATATCACAAGTAGAGGTATCACTTTTGAAGATGGAAGTAAAAAAACATTAGGAATTATGTTACCTGGTGAGTACGAATTAAATACAGTAAATAAAGCTACAATAGATATCAATTCTGGTTCACTTGAAGTTATGTTGCCTGCTGAAGATTGGGTTGAATATACTGCACCTGCTAGTATTGAAATATCACAAAACTCAAAGTACAAATTAAAAGTTACATCATTAGTTGATTATTGTTGTTCTTTTGAAAAAGTATCATATAATAAGTAAAAGATAAAGTATTTACTTTATCTTTTATTTTTCTACATTAAAATTTTTTCACTTTTTTTATTAAAATAAATCTCAATTAATACTAATGATACTATTATGGAAGTTATCATCCAAAAATAGGGAATGTAAAAAGCTAAAATTAATAAAACAAAAATTATTGTTATTAATAAATATTTCATACCTGAAACCTTAAAGTGAGTTAATAATATAATAATATAATAATATATAAAAGTAAATAAAAAGTAAATTATAAAATAGTTTTATTTGATAAAAAAAGCTCTAAAAATTAATTTTAGAGCTTAGTGTAAGTTATTTGTTTGCCTTGGCTTCGAAGATTGTAACAGTAGATTATTCAGCTACAGAAACTTCTACAGGAGTTGATTCCCAGATACCATGTTTTGTACAGTATCCATGTGCAACTAGATTTAATTTTTTACCAGTTGGAATAATTGTAAATGTTGTAGTATTATGAGCTTTAACGTTTCCTAATGTTCCTGGAACATAAGATGCTTTTGCTAATTGAGTTTCACCATTAAATAGTGTTACAGACTCAATATAATGATCAAAATCATCTGGGTGAGTATATTCGTTACCCATTTTTACAGTTACTTCAAATGGTTCACCTTTTTTTGCAGTTTCAGCACAGTGGATAAATGGTGAGTGTCTATCAATTAAGTCTCTTTTTGCTTCTCTCTCAACAGTATCAATGTCAACATATTTGTTAATTTTTGGCATAGTTTTTCTCCTTAATAAAATTGCTGTGCATTATATCGAAAAATCTTGAATTAATAAGATAATTATTTTATTAAAATTGTTTTTAAGTAAAAAATCAGAAATGAAAGCTTCATTATGATAACATTCTTCGATGAATAAAGAAGATTATTTTATAAAACAATTTGACAAAAACTCATCTTTCATTGGAGATGATGGTGCCTTAGTGGGAAATCTTGTATACAGTAATGACGCTTTCTTTGAAGATGTTCATTTCAAAAAAGACTGGTTTAGTTTAAAGCAGATTGCAAGAAAGGCAATGTTAGTAAATATTTCTGATGCTATTGCTATGAATGCAGTTCCAAAATATGCACTTCTTACAGTTGCCATTCCTAAAGAATACACTAAAAAAGATATTAAGAAATTATCACAAGGGTTTTTAGAAGTTGCAGAAGAATATGGAATTGAGATAATTGGTGGAGATACAATCTCAAATATAAAACTTGATATCAGTGTTACTATTATTTCAAAAACAAATGATGCAAAATTAAGAAATGGAATTAAAAAAGATGATTTAATTTGCTATACAGGAGATTTAGGTACTTGTAAAAAAGACTTAGAAAAACTTTTAGCAGGGAAGAAAATTTCAAAAAAATCAAAATTTTTTGAACCTAAATTAAAAGCAGATTTTTTTTATGAAGTTTCAAAATATGTAAATGCAGCAATGGATATCTCAGATGGTTTATTTTTTGAACTTGAAAGAATGTCTAAACAAAGTAAAGTAGGTTTCAAGTTTTTTGATACTATTTCAAATGAAATAGCTTGTTCAGGTGAAGAGTATGAACTTTTATTTTCTTTTTCACCAAAATATATTAATAAAATAGAAGAAATAGCAAAAAAGCATGATGTGATTTTAAACATTTTTGCAAAGGCCAATAAAGGCAAATTTAGATGTGATTGTAAGAATCACCATTTTTAAAAAGGAAAAATATAATTTGAAAAATCTACAAAGGTATTTAAACCATTCAAAAATTGATGTTCACTTTAAACAAAGTAAAGAAGACTTTGTCGTTACAGAAGTTCCATTATATGAATTCTCAGGTGAGGGTGAACATATAATTATAAAGTTTAGAAAAAAAGATTTAACAACTTGGGATGCCGTTCAAATCTTTTCAGAGCAACTTGGATGTAAAAGTAGAGATATAGGATATGCTGGTTTAAAAGATAAAAATGCAATGACAGTACAACATATATCAGTTCCAAAACAATGTGAAGCTAACATAGAGAAATTTGCCCATGATAACATTAAAATTTTAGAAACAACTAATCATAACAATAAAGTTAGAATAGGGCATTTAAAAGGTAATAAGTTTTTTATTAGACTAAAAAGAGTAACACCTTTAGATGCAAAAAAAATAGAAGAGGCACTTGCAAGTATCACTAAATATGGTATGCCAAATTATTTCGGTTTTCAAAGGTTTGGAATAGAAGGAGATAATTATAAAAAAGGTGAAGCTATTATAAATGGTGAATTAAAAGAAAAAAATAGAAAACTAAAGCAGATGTATATAAATGCTTATCAAAGTTATCTTTTTAACTTATGGTTATCAAAGAGAATTGAAATCTCAAAATTAATTGAGGCCTTTGAACCAAAAGAGATTTATGAAAAACTACAACTGCCATTAGATGTTGTAAAACTTATGAAATCCCAAGAACATCCATTTAAAATTCTTTCAGGTGATTTAATGAGCCATTATCCCTATGGAAGAATTTTTTATGTTGAAAACATGGAAGAGGAAGCAAACAAATTTTCTAAGTTTGATAGAGTTCCAACTGGTTTACTTTGTGGAAGAAGAGTAAAAAAATCAGAAGATTTGGCTCAAACAATAGAAAAAGAGTTCGATAAAGAAATGAAAGAAGATGGTGCAAGAAGATTCGCTTGGATTTTCCCTACAGAAATAGAATCAAACTATAAAGAAGATAAAAATTGGATGGAATTGCAGTTTTATTTACCTAAGGGTTCATATGCAACAGAATTTATTGCAGAAATTATTCATTAGCTAAAGAAACTATAAGTACATATTTTACTTTATTATTTTTAAGTTAATTTAGGTTAAACTTTTTTTAATGAATGAAAAAGGGTTAAATAATGACTTATGAAGAATTAATAAAAGAGTTATGTGATGTTATAAAAGAATCTGAAGTAAATTCAGTTTCAATCTATGAAAATTTAGAAGAGTTAAATTCAAAAATTGAAAACTTTGATATACCAGCACATGATAAGAGTAAAATTCAAGATAATATTTCAAGTTCATTAGGTCTTCTTCAGCATCAAGATTTACATAGACAAAAAATAGAAAGAGTTGTAAATTATGTTTGTGAAAAGAATAATATTGATTCTAGTGAGTATAACATTTCTAATTCTGCTAAAACAATTTCAAGTGAAGAGAGTGATGAGTTTATGTCACAAGATGAACTTGATGCTTTAATAAAAAGTATGAACGCTTAAAGATAAAAAGGGATTTCCTTTTTATCTTTTACACACATCTTTTTTAAGACGGTTAAGGTTTCCAAAGATTCTAAGTGATTCAATTTCAACTTCTTTAGCTTTTTCATTAATTATTGAGTTATTTTGTTTTTGTGAGTTTACATCAATAAGGTTTTGTAATTTTTTTGTTAAATTTTCATTTAACTTTTGCAACTCTTCAATTGATTGATGGTTTGCATTCGGATTGATTTTTACATAGTTTTCAATCCATTCTCCTATTGAATTTTTTCTTTCAACTTGATATTGCGAATATGAACCAAGATTAGAATATATTTTATCTTTTAAAGAAAGTATTCCAACTTTTAAACTAGCTGTATCATATACTAAATCAATATTACAAACTTCATCTCTAGATTCTTGTAGAAACTCAGCTCTTGAAGCTGCTGTTACTAAAGAAGTAGACATATGAGCAATTTCAGCTGACATTTTAGAAATTTTATCTGCTACTTGTGCATTTTGTTGTGTTGCTTGATCAAGCATATTAACTGCATCATTAATTTGAGTAATCCCTTTTTCTTGTTCTTTTGACGAAGTTGCTACAAAGTCAATTTTTTGAATAGTTGAATTAATATTATCATTTAATACAGTATATCCAGAAATCATATCATCAGAGATTTTTTTACCATCTTGTGCTTTTTGTGTTGCTTTTTCAACTATTTCTTTAATCTCTTTTGCTGCTTCTGCACTTCTACTAGCTAGATTTCTAACTTCTTGTGCAACAACTGCAAAACCTTTACCTGCTTCACCAGCAGTAGCCGCTTCAACTGCAGCATTAAGTGATAAAATATTAGTTTGGAATGAGATTTGATCAATCACTTCAATTGCTTCATTTATTGAACTAACTTGAGTATTAATATCATCCATTGCATTTGCAGTTCTATTCGCTAAACTTTGACCATTTTCTGCAGATGAAGTAACTTTTTGAGCTAATTCAGCCATTTCTATAGAAGCTCTTGTATTACCTTGAATATTTGCTGTAATTTGCTCTAATGCTGCGGCAGTTTCCTCTAAAGATGCTGCTTGTTGATTTGAAGATTGAGATAAGTCATTGGATGCATTTGATAATGTATGTGTATTTTTATCTAAAGAATCACCTGTGTTCATAATCATTGCTAATATTTCTGAAGTGTTGTTACCTACTAATTTTATACCTGCAGTTAATGAACCTAAATCCCCATAAATTCCTTTATCATCAATTTTATGATCAAATTTTGATTTTGAGTATTCTCTAAGTGTAATATTTATTTTATCTAGGGTCTCTTTTGTATTTGAAATCATAATATTTAATTTGTTCTTTAAATCTTCAACATATGGGTTGGCAGCTTTTGTTTCAACCTTGTAAACAAAGAAACCGTTTCCTGTTTTTTCTAAAATATCATTTGCTTCTTCTATAACTTTTTCATCTTGTTTTAAACCTTCTCTAACTTTACCCATATATGAATTGAATAATTCAGCAACCTCTCCAACTTCATCTTTAGATACAACATCTAGTTTTATATTTGTATCATTTGAGTTAAGTAGATTTTGGAACCCCTCTTTAAGTTTATTAATAGGGTTAGTAGTTCTTTTTACAATTATAAAAATCAATCCAATAGTTATCCATCCAAATACTGTAGATAGAATTAAAATTTCAACTACTAAATCTGCTATTCTATCATCTGACTCATTAAGTGAAAATGTTAAGTCCATTACCCCAATAACATCACCTTCTTGTTGATTAGCATGACACATCAAACAATCTTGTGTAGCAACCATAGGTTTAATCATTCTTAAATCATGCACACCATTTTCAGTTGTTTCAATTAGTTGATTCTCTTTTGTCTTAAATGATTTTAAAACGTCTTTGTCTGTAGTGAATTTTGACTCTGGTGAATACATCTCTATCAGTGCTTGACTTTTTGCAATATTTAAGATTTTTACACCTTTAATAGTTCTTGCTTCATCTTCAGCTTTCATAATTTGAGCTGGATCACCTGTATTCATTGCATTTCTTAAACTTTGAAACATCGCAGTGTTTAACATTTCAAGATTTTCTTTTGTAACAATTATTGAATCTTTTTTTACTTGTTGAGTTGTAAAATAGGTTACAAATAGACTTGAAATTGTCATTAATATAAGTAAAGAAAATATAATTTTATTACTTATTTTTTTTGTTATTAATTCTAGCATCGTCCTCATCCCCATGAATTAAGCTTATATGCTGTATAATGTACTATTATAATTATTAATAAAATATTAAATTAAGTTAAAAGATGTAGAGAATTGTATGATTGTAGGTATTGAAGGAACAATTGAAAGAAAAGAACCAACATTATTAAATGTAAATGTTGGTGGAATAATTTACGAAGTTTTTGTTTCAGTTAACTGTAGCTCAAAAATTATTGATACAAAAGTTAAACTTTTTATTACTCATATTATTAGGGAAGACTCACAAACTTTATATGGTTTTTTAGACCCCAATGAAAAAAAACTTTTTGATACAGTAATAAAAATTAATGGTGTTGGTCCAAAGGTAGCATTAGCTATTTGTTCAACTTTTACCCCAGGCTCTTTTGCAAATATTGTTAGTTCAAACGATATTTCAATGTTAAAAAGGGTTCCAGGCATTGGTCCTAAGGGTGCAAGTAGAATCTTAGTAGAGTTGTCAGGATTTATTATTGATGGTGAAGAAGATGGTAACACTGATTCAAATCATAATATTGAAGCAGCACTTGCTTTAGAGTCTTTAGGGTTTAAAAAAGATATAGTATCAAAAGTACTTAAAAGCTGTAAATCTACAAATACAAGTGATTTAGTAAGAGAAGCACTTAAACATCTACAAAAATAATAAAAACTTAGGAGACAAAGATTGAAATTAGCTATCATTTTTGGAGGAAAATCTTATGAACATGAGATTTCAATAGTATCTGCAATTGCAATGAAAGATGTTTTAAAACACGAATTAACATATATTTTTTTAGATACAAATAGAGAGTTTTATCATATTCCAACTGATACAATAAAATCAAAACTTTTTAGTAGTGGTGAATATAAGAAGTGTGATAAACTTCTTTTAAAGAACGGAGCCTTTACAAAAAAAGCGATGTTTGGTGAAAAAACATTGGATTTTGATCTTGCTTTAAATATTATTCATGGTGGAGATGGAGAAGATGGTCTAGTTCCATCACTTTTAGAATTTAATAACATTCAATATCTTGGACCTAGAAAAGGTGCTTGCTCAGTATCTTTTAATAAGTTTTTAACAAAAGGTTATGCATCAAGCGTTGATGTTAAGACTATTCAATATAAATATTATACAGATAAAGCACAAGTTTCAGTTGTTCAATATCCAGTTATTATAAAACCAGTAACACTTGGAAGTTCAATTGGTGTTTCTATTGTAAAAAATCAAGATGAATTAGATTATGCTCTAGATGTTGCTTTTGAGTTTGATGATGCAGTTATCATTGAACCATTTATGCATGGTATAAAAGAGTATAACCTTGCAGGTTGTAAGGTTAATGGGGAGTTTGTATTTTCTATAATTGAAGAACCACAAAAGGCTGAGTTTTTAGATTTTGATAAAAAATATTTAGATTTTGCAAGAACTTCAAAAGCTATTGAAGCCAACTTAGATGATGAGATGGCTGAAAAAGTAAAAGAGACATTTAAAAAAATTTATAATAATACTTTTGAGGGCGCTTTAATTAGATGTGACTTATTTATTCATGAAGATGAAGTTTATTTAAATGAGATAAATCCTATTCCGGGTTCTATGGCAAACTATTTGTTTGAAGATTTTAATGGTGTTTTCACATCTTTAGCAAATGCTTTACCAAAACAAAGAAATATTACAATTAATTATGAGTATGTAAATAAAATACAAGCATCAAAGGGAAAATAATTGGCTCAAAAGAGTATAAATATTGATAATAAAAAATTTGATATTTCTTATGATTTAGTGAACCCTTCTTTAAAAAACGATTTTGTTGTTTTACATGGTTGGGGTTCAAATAAAGAGATAATGAAACAAGCCTTTAGTTCTTATTTAAAAGACTTTAGACATATTTATATTGATATGCCAGGCTTTGGTAAAAGTTCAAATGATTATACTCTTACTACAAATGATTATGCAAAAATAGTTGATAGTTTTTTAGAAGAGTTAAATTCAGATAAAAAAATTGTAGCTGGACACTCTTTTGGTGGAAAAGTAGCAACTTTAATAAATCCGGATAATCTTGTTTTACTAAGCACATCTGGTATTTTAGAAGAAAAACCATTAGATGTAAAATTAAAAATAAAATTCTCAAAAATCTTAAATACTTTAGGTTTAAAAGGTATAACTAAAGCTTTTAGAAGTAAAGATGTTAATCAAATGAGTGAAGCTATGTACTCAACTTTTAAAAATGTTGTTGATGAAGACTTTACAAACTCTTTTAAATCTTATAAAAAAAATGGTATGATTTTTTGGGGTGAAGAAGATTGTGCAACAACACTTCCTTCTGGGAAAAAGATTCATTCATTGATTCAAAATAGTAGTTTTACTTCATATAACGGTGACCACTACTTTTTCTTGAAACATGCAAATGATATTTCACAAAAAATTGAAAATGGAATTATTTAATGGAATACATATATATTTTTACGCATATAATTTTAATTATGGCATTAGGTTGGTACCTAATAACTAACCTTCAATGGTATAACTACAAAATCGAAAGAGTTGTCTTAAAACACCATAAATGGCAGTGGCATATCACTTATTTTGTTACACCAATTGTTTTATTCCATCTTTTGCCAGAACTTTATTTCACAATCTATTTTTATTTAATATTTATGACAAGCTTTATTTTATGGAATAATAAACTTGACAAATCTTTAGTTTTAACTGGTCGGGTTAAAAGATTTTTAGCAATACTATTATTCACAACTTTTGCAATAACTTCATTATGTTTAGCAAGTGAAGCTTGTCACTCTACAGCTGTATTTATTCCTTTATTTTTGGCATATGCTATCTCAACACTTTTAGAAAAAATGTTTTTTATATCGTTTAAACACAAAGCAAAAGAAAGACTTGAAACTATTCCAGGTTTAAAAACAATTGCTATTACTGCTTCATATGGAAAAACATCAATTAAAAACTATTTGTATCAAGTGTTAAAAAATAAATATAAAGTATACAAAACACCAAGGTCTGTAAATACTATAGGTGGAATTGTTTTAGATGTAAATAAAGAGCTACCTTTAGATACGCAAATTTATATTGCTGAAGCAGGTGCAAGACAGATGGGTGATATTGCAGAGATTACACTTTTTTTAGAACCAGAATATTGTGTTTTAGGTTCAGTTGGAGAACAACATATTGAGTATTTTAAAACTTTAGATAATATTATTCATACAAAAATGGAGATTTTACAAAGTCCAAAGATGAAAAAAGGTTTTGTACATGAGTCAGTTCCAATTAAAGAGTACGATACTATCACAAAATTTCCAGATAATCTAAATGTAACAATGTCAAACTTAGATGGTATATGGTTTGATATTTTAATCAATGGAGAACAACAACATTTTCATGCTCCTATACTTGGAAGTTTTAATGCAATAAATTTGACAGCTGTAATTTTGGTTGCCCATGAATTAGGTATGAGTATTGATGAGATAAAAATGGCAATAAAAGATTTACCTCAAGTTGAACATCGACTTCAAAAGATAGAAGCTGGTGGTAAAATTATTATAGATGATAGTTTTAATGGAAACCTAGAAGGGATGCTTGAAGCAATTAATATTTGTACACACCATGAAGGAAGAAAAGTTATTGTAACTCCTGGGCTTGTTGAATCGACGTCTGAAGCAAATATTTTATTGGCAAACGAGATTACCGAGAAATTTGATTTTGCAATTATTACGGGCTCTTTAAATACCCATTTATTAAGTGCAAATATTGATGATAGTAAACTATTTATTTTAAAAGATAAAGAGCAATTACAAGATACACTTGCACAAAAAACAAAAGCAGGAGATTTAATTCTTTTTGCTAATGATGCCCCAAACTTTATATAGGAAAATTCATAATGGATAGACTTTATGCCCCTTGGAGATTTGAATACGTAACAGAAGAAAAAATTGAAGGTTGTGTATTTTGTCATATACATGAAAATACAGATAAAGATGAAAAACTTGGGGTTTTATTTAGAGATAAAAACTGCTATGTTGTGATGAATAAATATCCATATTCTCCTGGTCATATGATGATAATACCTAATTTTCACACTGATAAAATTGAAGACCTAGACGAGCAAACATGGATTGATATGTCTATTAGAGTTAGACAAGCTACAAAGATGCTCAAAGAGGTTTTAAATGCTCAAGGTGTTAATATAGGAATGAATCTTAGTAAAGCTGCAGGGGCAGGAATTGCTGAACATGTTCATTATCATGTCTTGCCAAGATGGTTAGGTGATACAAACTTTATCTCATCTATTGGAAATGCAAGAGTATACCCCGTTGACTTTGATAAAATATTTTTGAATCTTAAAAAAGAGGCTTCTAAATATTTTATATAAATAAATTATATTTGAAATAGAATCAAAAAAAGCTACTCATGAGAATGACTTTCTTCAATCAATCCTTGAATCTTCTCATAAACTTCACTTGCTTGCTCATAATCAATCTTATCTTCTTTTATAGCATAAATAATATTTTGTAACTCCACAAGAAAAGACTCTATATCTCTTACTTCTTCCATAGTTTCATCTGTTTGTTCTTTTTTTTCAATAATTATATGTAAATCATCTAAATATGCTTCTACTTCTGGTATCATCATATTCTCTACAACTTCTAATAAATCTTTTTTAATTTGTGTCATAATTTTATATATCCTAATATTTTTTATATTATATCTTATCAATACCCTTATTTATATTTTTTTATAGCTTTAAAATATGAAAATATAATTTTTTAATTCAAGTAAAATATTAAGTTGTAAACTCTTTAATATATTTTATTTAAAATAAACATTAACTATATAAACTATATACAATTATTTTACAAATCTACAAAAAAATTTAGTATATTATTCTTTGGGAAAAGTATAAGAAGGATGATATATGAAAAGAGACATAATTATTATTGGTGGTGGTATTGTTGGATTAACATGCGCTTACTTTTTAAACAAAGCAGGAAGAGAAGTTACAATTATTGATGAAGGGAATATTACTAATTCTACATCATTTGGAAATGCTGGCTTACTTTCAGCTTTTGACAAATCTCCATTAAGTTATCCTGGCGTTGTTACAAATACTTTAAAACTGATGCTTAAAAATCAATCCCCTGCAATAGTCCATCCTACAACAGATTTAAATGTATATAAATGGCTATTAAAATTTGTATTAAATGCAAATGAAAAAAGAACAAATAAAACTATGATGTTGTTTGAAAAATATGGTGAAATCTCAAATAGACTTTATAAAAAAATGCAAAAAGATGACAATTTAGATTTTGATTTTCACCATGATGGAATGTTATCTATTTTTACAGAAGAAAAAACATACCAAGAAAAACTAAAAAAATACAATTATGTTGATGAAAAAAGATTTAAGATTTTGGATAAAGAAGAAATCAGTGAATATTTGCCAAGTGGTACAGAAAAGATTAAAGGTGGAATTTTATTTAAAAAAAATGCAAGATTTGATCCTAAAAGAGCAATGCTTGAATTAAAAAGACATTTAGAAGAATCAGGCGTAGAGTTTATACTAAATGAAAAAATTGACAATATAAGTTTTAAAGATAGTAAAGTAAGTTATATTCATTCTAAAAATGGCGAATTTTATGAAGCAGAACATTTTATTATGTCAACTGGATATCAAACACTTTTAGCAGATATTAGAAAAAAACCACTTATGATGACTCCGGCAAAAGGTTATAGTATAACTTTTAATATGCCAGAAGAGTTAATGCCAAAAGTATCAACCTTATTTAATGACTTATTTATAGTAATGACTCCAAGACGAGATAATGTAAGATTAACCTCTAAACTTGAAATAGGTAGTGAAGACCCAAAAGTTGTTAAAAAACAAATTGATAGTATTAAGAAAAACTTTTTTGAATATAACAAAGAGTTTGAAATGATTAATGAACAATTATGGACTGGGTTTAGACCCTTAACGCCAAATGATATTCCACTTATTGGAAGAGATGATGAGATTAAAAACTTAACATACGCAATGGGACTGGGTTGGCTTGGTATGACATTTTCTCCAGCTGTTGGTAAAATTATTACAGAATTGGTAGTTAAAGATAAGTCAAATGCCAAATCTGATGATATATTATTATTCTCGGGATTTTATCAGTAAAAGATTTAAATTAGTTTCTTAAATTTTGAGTATAAGCTTGAAGCTGTTCATTCACTTTTGGTGTTTGTGTCTCTTTATTCACAATATCCATTATAGAAGCATATGCTGATAATTCAACTTCACCCGTACCTTGGTTGTTTCCTTTTAAGGATTCAATTAAGCTTGAAGTTAAATCTGTAATATTTTGATTATTTTGTTCATCTACAGAAAAGTTTTGAGTTTTAACACCTAATTCTTCTAAGGTATTTGTAAAATCTTCATTAGAAATTCTACCTTCTTTTAAATCATTATAAGAAGAAACTATATCATCTTGCAACTCTTGAAATTCTATACTCTCTTGAGAAATAGGATTTATTGCGATAGCAGTTGCAGGCAATTCCAAACCACTTGTTCTATTTGTAGTTAGGGATTCCTCATTAGAAGGACTATTAACAACAGCAATATTTTCAGCAGAAACTTCAGATACATCAAATGGATCATAAGCTGAGTAGATTGGATCTACAGGTGCAATTTGCATAATAACCTCCATTTTTAATCAAATTATAACATATTTAGTCAAAAAAAGAAAATATTACAATAATATTATTCTATTACATTTAATAGATTTTTACCCTTTGTCGTAAGATAAGGTAAAATCATAAATTCAAAAAAAATCTCTTTTGCTTCTTTTATTGATTCTCTTGTAATATCACCTGTTGTTGAAGCAAATGCTTGCCAGTATGAAGTTATAAACCAATGAAGTTTTGCTCTTTTTTCTAAATTATCATTTATGGAAGAAACTAAAATATCCTCATTTATAAAAAACTCTAAATTATCTTGAATTTGTAGTATTCTTTTTTGTTGATTTTTTACAAATAGTTCTTTTAATCTGGGATTTAATGCCATGATAACCATAGAGTCTCTTAATAAAAAACGATATTCATAAAAAAGTTCTCCCATTTTGTCAAAGTTTACTTGTAGTTGTTTTAAAGGATTAGATGAAATTTTTATTAGTTCAAAACTTTTTTGTGAAGAGTAGATTTCTGATAAGTCCATATATAAAGACAAAATAATCTCTTCTTTGTTTTTAAAATGATAATAAAGATTACCAGGAGAAATACATGCTTCTTTTGCTATATGGTTTGTAGTTATACTTAAAGTGTCGTTCTCATTAAACAATTTTAATGCTACATTTTTTATTTTGTCAATTGTTGATATTTTTATTTTTTGCATACTTTATTTTAACATATTAGAGCTTTTACTTTAAAAATTAGAGTAATTACTCTAAAATTAAGTTTAACTAGTTTATACTGTCGTTATATGTTAATTTATTTACATTTTATTTTATATACAAAGGAGTTTTTATGTCAGAGCCAAAGCCAGGAGCAGGCTTACCTTTCTGTGAAAGAATTTTTGTAAAATATATTGGTGTAACATGTGCAAGAGTTTTTTTATCTTGGGATAACTCTTTGAAATTATTTCAAAAAGAATCACTAAAAATAAAAGAGCTAATAAAAGATATACCTCAAGAAAAAGTTCAACAAAGAGTAAAAATAGATAGAGTATTTGGTATTGAAGATCATAGTTGCAATTATTCTATAAATATGACATTGGAGCATTTATCAATTGTTATTACTGCGATGATTTTTCTAATTGATTCTTTATCAAAAGAGAATGTGATAGAAAAAGAGGTAAAAATAGAAGGGGTAAAACCAAGTCAAAATGGAAATGACGAAGATAAAAAGTTTTTTCAAAGTGTAGAAAAATATGTATCATTTATTCAAAAGCATCCTAAAAATATATCTAAAGCAACTAAATCTCATCCTTGGTTTGTAGAATTCAATAATAAAGATTGGGCAACATTTTGTTTTATACATACAGCAGTTCATAGAAGACAAATTGAAGCTATTATAAAAAAACTGAATTCTTAGACTTTTAAAATATTTTCTTTGTTTATGATGTTATACTTTCTTTTATAATTTAGATAAAGGATTAGAATGATTACTAGAAAAATTGTAAATGAGAAAATGAGTAGAATAGTTGAGCATAATGGTACAATTTATCTAGCAGGTATTGTTTCAGATGATAAAGAATTAGATATAAAAGTTCAAGCTAAAAGAGCTTTAGAAATTGTTGATGAAAGATTAAAACAAGCAGGAAGTAATAAATATAATATCCTAAGAACAGAAATATTTTTAAAAGATATTTATAGGGATTTTAATGAGTTCAATGATGTCTGGAAAGCTTGGATCCCCCAAGATGATAAACCAGCAAGATCTTGTGTTCAAGCAAATATGGCTAGTCATAATACTTTAGTAGAGTTAGTTATAACAGCAGCAAAGATTTAAATAAGAGGTTAATTTACCTCTTATTTTAAAATATCATTAGCAGCTCTGATTCCAGAAGCCCAAGCCGCTGTAATACCTCTAGAAGTTCCAGCTCCATCACCTATAATATAATATCCCTCTTTTACACAAAAGTTTTTATTTATAAATAGAGGTCTATTTGAGTAGGTTTTTATTTCAGGATAATAAAGTATTGTAGAAGGGTGTAATACCCCCGGAACAATAGAATCAAGCTTTTTTAGGGCACTCCAAATATCCCTTAATATTTTTGCAGGCATACTAAGAGATAAATCTCCTGCAACTGCATTTGATAAAGAGGGTTTAAAGTCATATAAATCATTGTTAAAACTCTCTTTTTTACTTCTTTGACCCAATCTAAAGTCACCAACTCTTTGCATAATAACAGAACCACCAGAAAGTTGCATAACCATTTCACCAAGTATTTTTCCAAACTGCTGACCACTTACAACAGGCTCTGTTAATCTAATTGTTTTCAACATTGCAAAATTTACAAGTTTATTAGGTTTTTTATCCCTTGACATAGAGTGTCCATTTACAGAGTAATAACCTTTGTATTTTTCTCTAACTATATGAGCACAACCAGAATTTGTACAGAAAGTTCTTACTTTATTTGGAAATAAAATCTTAGGGTCATAATACTCTTTTACAATTGGATAGTTTTCCTCTTTTAATTCAACTCTTATTCCAATGTCTACTATATTATCTTTGTACTCAACGCCAATTCTATCCATTTGTTTTTGCATCCAATCATAATCAGCTCTACCTGGGCCAAGTATGATATTATCAAAAGTAATAGTCTTTCCATTTGCAAGAGTTAACTCTTTTTTATTTTCATTTAATTGTTCAACTTGAGTTTCTAAAGCAACACTTACACCAAGCATTTTTAATTTATCAATTAAAGAGTTAATCAAAGCAGATGATTTATCAGTTCCAACATGGGCTTGGTCTATTGCTAAAATGTTAACATCAAGTTTTTTAGCCCTTTGGATATATTTTTCAATATCAAGTCTCGTTTCCATTTTAGGATTTAGATGTTGTTTTACCTCTTCAAGTAATTCATCCGCATCTTCTTTTTCCCAATGTTCAAAGGGGAACCCAACTGGATATGTGTAGTTTTGTTTACAATCATTTCGTAAACCACCAGAGCTTATTTTTTTCTTCTCTATTAAAAGAATAGATTGATTAGAGTTTTCAGCTAATTTAAAAGCAGCTCCAAGTCCAGATGGACCAGAACCTACAATTATTGAGTTATAGTGTGTCTTAAATTTTTCCATAAGACTATTATAACTAAAATTGGTTACTATAAAGAATTATTTTATATAAATATAATATCGACTAAAATACAAAAGATATGTCAATTATACTTACATGATAAATTTGAACCTTTACTCCAGAAGAATCTAAAATTGAGTATTTTATTGTTAATTCATTTGGATTAGCTATTTCACTATTTTCATTTACAAATTTAATATATTTGTCATTATCTATAATAGAATATATAAACTGAGCTTTTTTCTTAAACTCTTCATTATTAATATATAAATCAAAAACCTCTTTTTGTGTAACTTCATCATATTTATCTATAAAATTTGTTTTATATAAGTTTTCTACTAAATCACTATTTTCAAATTCACTACTATTATATAGATGGTAGTCTTTGGCTAATATTTCTTTTAGTCCTTTAGATATTTCAAAGTAGTTATATTTTTTATAACCATTGTCATCTTCTATTAAATGTGTTTTTTGAATCACACTATCTCCTTTTAAAAATATAACTTTATATAAATTGTCATAAAAAAAGGGTTAAACTTTCAAATTGCTTAAAAGATATCATAAGTAATACTAGTTATCCTTTTAAAAAGGAAAAAAATATTAGAAAATATTCATAGAAATACCATAACTCTTGACATTTAATATAGATTTAATTATAATACGCGCCCACTAAAAGTGGTTAGAGTGCTTTTTTGGCACGTCTAACGAGTTCTTTAAAGGAAAAACATGGAAAAAATTAGATTAAAGCTTAAAGCTTATGATCACAGAGTTTTAGACAGAAGTGTTGCTTCAATCGTTGAAGCTGTTAAAAGAACTGGTGCTGAGTTGAGAGGTCCTATTCCTCTTCCAACAAAGATCAGAAAATATACAGTTCTTAAAGGTCCTCACGTAAACAAAGACGCTAGAGAACAATTTGAAATTAGAGTTCACACTAGAATGATTGATATCATTGCTGCAACTCCAGATACAGTTGACTCTCTTATGAAGCTAGACTTAGCTCCAGAAGTTGATGTTGAAGTTAGATCAATGGGTCAAGAATAAGAAGAAAGGGTAATAAATGGAATTTATCGTAGAAAAAATCGGTATGAGTAGAACTGTTTCAGTTCCTGCAACACCAGTTACACTTTTAAAAGTTCTTGATACTAAAGTATGTGACGTTAATGAGGGTGTAGCACTTGTTTCGTATGCTGCAGGGAAGAAATTCAATAAAGCAATCGAAGGTCAACAAAAAAAATTCGGATTAAGCAAAGAGTTTAATAGATTTGCAACAATAACTGTAGCAAATGCAGAAGCTGGTGATTTAGATGTATCTGGATTATCTGAAGCAAAAGTTTTAAAAACAACTTTTAAAACTAAAGGTAGAGGTTTCTCTGGTTCTGTTAAAAGATGGAATTTTGCTGGTGGTAGAGCATCACACGGACACAGAATGGGTAGAAGAACTGGTTCTATTGGTAACTGTGAATGGCCAGGTAGAGTTATGCCAGGTAAAAAAATGCCAGGACAATACGGAAATACAAATGTAACTGTTAAAAATGAAGTTGTTTCATTTGATGCAGAAACAGGTATATTAGTTGTAAAAGGTTCAGTTTCTGGATCAAATGGTAGATTAGGAAAAGTAAGGATTGCTAAATGAGTAATGCAGTAGCAGTAAACACAAATGAGTTACCAGAATCTTTTAAAGAGATTAACTCACACAATTTATATCTTTATGTTAAATCTTACTTAGCTGCTCAAAGAGCAAATACTGCTAGAGTAAAAAACAGAACAGAAGTAAGCGGTGGTGGTAAAAAACCTAAAGCTCAAAAAGGTTCTGGTGGAGCAAGATGGGGTTCTAAAAGATCACCACTATTCGTTGGTGGGGGTCAAGTATTTGGACCTACAAAAAGAAACTACAACCAAAAGATCAACAAAAAGCAAAAAGCTTTAGCATTAAAATATGCTATTAACGCTCAAGCTAACAATGGTTCTTTATTTGTTGCTGATTCAATCAACATTGAATCTGGTAAAACTAAAGATGCGGTTTCAATCATTAGTGCATTAGATGCAAGAGATACATTAGTAATTGTGAATACAATTGATGAAAAAACATATTTAGCGTTCAGAAACGTTAAAAACTGTTACATGATTGAAAAACAAGAAGTAAATGCTTATGTAGTTGCAGCATACCATTCAGTACTTGTTGAAAAAGAAGTACTTGAATCATTAACAAAAGAGGCATAAGATGGCAGATATTACAGATATTAAAGCGATATTATATACAGAAAAGACAATCGAGCTTCAAGAAAACGGTGTAATCGTTGTTCAAACTAGTCCTAGAATGACTAAAAACGGTTTAAAAGAAGTATTTAAAGAGTATTTTGGTGTTACTCCATTAAAAATTAACTCTTTAAGACAAGATGGTAAAGTTAAAAGATTTAGAGGAAGACCTGGAAAAAGACCAGACTTCAAAAAATTCTATGTTACATTACCAGAAGACGCAGAAATTGCGAACTTATCAGCGTAAGGAGATTATAGATGGCAATTAAAAAATTTAGACCAATAACTCCTGCAAGAAGATTCATGTCTGTTATGGATACTTCTGATATTACTTCTAAACCAACAGTTAGATCTTTATTAAAAAGAATTAGCGCAAAAGCTGGTAGAAATAATAACGGTAGAATTACTTCAAGACACAAAGAAGCAGGTGCTAAAAAATTATATAGAATTATTGACTTCAAAAGAAATAAATTTGGTGTTGAAGGAACAGTTACAACTGTTGAGTACGATCCATATAGAAACTGTAGAATTTGTTTAATTAACTATTTAGATGGTGATAAAAGATATATTTTACAACCATCAGGATTAAAAGTTGGAGATAAAGTTCAAGCTGCTGAATCTGGGTTAGATATTATTCCAGGTAATGCTATGACTTTAAAAGCAATCCCAGTTGGTACAATGGTTCATAATGTTGAGCTTAAACCTGGAAAAGGTGGACAATTAGTAAGATCTGCTGGTGCATATGCACAAATCATGGGTAGAGAAGACAAATATGTTATTTTAAGATTACCATCTGGTGAGATGAGAAAAATCTTAGGTGTTTGTATTGCAACTATTGGTGTTGTTGGAAATGAAGATTTCTCAAACATGGTAATTGGTAAAGCTGGTAGAACTAGACACCTTGGTATTAGACCACAAACTAGAGGTTCTGCAATGAACCCTATTGATCACCCTCATGGTGGTGGTGAAGGTAAGACTAACTCAGGAAGACATCCAGTTTCTCCATGGGGTATGCCAACTAAAGGTTATAAAACTAGAAAGAAAAAAGCTAGTGATAAATTAATCATCTCAAGAAGAAAGAAGTAAGGGTTTAAGATGGCAAGATCAATAAAAAAAGGTCCATTTGTAGACGCACACTTAATGAAAAAAGTTATCAAAGCTACTGAAGCTAATGATAAAAAACCAATAAAAACATGGTCAAGAAGATCTATGGTTTTACCTGACATGATTGGTTTAACGTTTAATGTGCACAACGGAAGAAATTTCGTTCCAGTAAATATTACTGAGAACCATGTTGGATATAAATTGGGTGAATTCGCACCAACTAGAACATTTAAGGGTCATAAAGGCTCTGTACAGAAGAAGGCGTAATAATGGGTAAAGCTATATTAAGATTTATTAGAGTTTCTCCAACAAAAGCAAGATTAATTGCAAGAGAAGTTCAAGGTATGAATGCTGAGTATGCTATCGCATCTTTAGAATTCACTCCTAACAAAGCTGCTGGTATTATTTCAAAAGTTATCGCTTCAGCTGTAGCAAATGCTGGTTTAGAACCAGAAGAAGCTGTAATTACATCTGCTAGAGTAGATAAAGGTCCAGTTTTAAAAAGATTCACTCCAAGAGCAAGAGGTAGTGCATCACCAAAACATAAACCAACTGCACACATTATGATTGAAGTAGCGGCTGCTGAAAAAGGAGATAAGTAATGGGTCAAAAAGTTAATCCAATAGGTTTAAGATTAGGTATCAACAGAAACTGGGAATCAAGATGGTTTCCTAAATTCTCTAATATGCCTGCAAACGTTGCTGAAGATGACAAAATCAGAAAGTATGTTAAAAAAGAATTATACTATGCTGGAATTGCTCAAACAATCGTAGAAAGAACTGCTAAAAAAGTTAGAGTTACTATTGTAGCTGCTAGACCTGGTATTATCATTGGTAAAAAAGGTGCAGACGTTGAAAAACTAAAAAACAATCTTTCTAATTTAGTTGGAAAAGAAATTGCAGTTAATATTAAAGAAGAGAGAAAGCCACAACTTTCTGGTCAATTAGCTGCTGAAAACGTTGCTCAACAATTAGAAAGAAGAGTTGCATTTAGAAGAGCTATGAAAAGAGTTATGCAAAATGCAATCAAATCTGGTGCAAAAGGTATCAAAGTTTCTGTTTCTGGTAGACTTGGTGGAGCTGAAATGGCTAGAACTGAGTGGTACTTAGAAGGAAGAGTTCCTTTACATACATTAAGAGCTAGAATTGATTATGGTTTCGCTGAAGCACATACAACTTATGGTTGTATTGGTATTAAAGTATGGATTTTCAAAGGTGAGGTACTTGCAAAAGGTATCCCAGCTGAAAAAGACACTACTTCTAAACCACAAAAAAGAAGACCAAGTAAAAGAAGAGGTAAATAATTATGTTAATGCCTAAAAGAACAAAATACAGAAAGCAAATGAAGGGTAGAAATAGAGGTAAATCTCAAAGAGCCAATACTTTAGCTTATGGTGAGTTTGGAATCAAAGCAGTTGAACATGGTAGAATCGATTCAAGACAAATTGAAGCTGCCAGAATTGCAATGACAAGAGCTATCAAAAGAGCTGGTAAAGTTTGGATTATGGTATTCCCTCATAAACCTTTAACTAAAAGACCACTAGAAGTGAGAATGGGTAAAGGTAAAGGTCCAATCGATAAGTGGGTAATGAATATCAAGCCAGGAAGAATTTGTTTCGAGATGGCTGGTGTTTCTGAAGAATTAGCTAAAGAAGCATTAACTTTAGCTCAACATAAATTACCATTCAAAACAAAAATTGTAAGTAGAGAAAGTGAAAATGATTTATTCTGATTTAAATGAAAAAAGCTTACAAGAGCTAAATGAGTTATTAAAAGAGAAAAAGGTGCTTCTTTTTGAATTAAAAGCTAAGCTAAAAACTATGCAGTTAACAAATACTACTGAATTAAGAGCGGCAAAAAAAGATATCGCTAGAATTCAAACAGCAATTACTGCAGCTAAAGCTAAGTAAGGATCTAAGTATGACACACAAAAGAGAGATTCAAGGTGTTGTAGTAAAAAAATCTGGTGATAAAACTGCTTCAGTATTAGTTACTAGATATGTTTTACACCCAAAATACCACAAGACTGTTAAGAGATTTAAAAAATACTTAGTTCATGATGAGAGAAATGAGTTAAATGAAGGTGACACTGTAATTGCAGTTGAATGTAGACCTTTATCAAAAACAAAATCTTTTAGATTGAAGAAAATTGTTGCTACAGGAGTTAAATAATGATTCAAAGTTTTACTAGATTAAATGTAGCTGATAACACTGGTGCTAAAGAAATCATGTGTATTAAAGTTCTTGGTGGAAGTCATAGAAGATATGCTTCTGTTGGTGATGTAATTGTAGCTTCAGTTAAAAAAGCTTTACCAACTGGTAAAGTTAAAAAAGGTGCTGTTGTTAAAGCTGTTGTTGTAAGAACTCATAAAGAAGTTCAAAGAGAAAACGGATCTTTAATTAGATTTGATGACAACGCTGCAGTTATCCTTGATGGTAAAAAAGAACCAATTGGAACAAGAATCTTTGGACCTGTTGCTAGAGAAGTTAGATACGCAGGATTCATGAAAATTGTTTCACTTGCTCCGGAGGTACTATAATGGCTTTAAAAATTAAAAAAGGTGATACTGTAAAAATCATCGCTGGTGATGATAAAGGTAAAACTGGAGAAGTTTTAGCTGTAAACCCATCAAAAAAACAAGTAATTGTTAAAGATTGTAAAGTTGCTAAGAAAACTGTTAAGCCATCTGAAGAAAATAAAGATGGTGGATTTGTAAACAAAGAGATGCCAATTGATATCTCAAATGTAGCAAAAGTAGAAGGTGAATAGTATGGCAGCAAGATTATTAGAAAGATATAATACAGAAATTAAATCAGTTTTAGAAACTGAATTTCCTAAAAATAAAATGTTAACTGCTAAATTAGACAAAGTTGTTATCTCTGTTGGTGCAGGTGAAGCAATGAAAGATTCTAAATTAATGCAAAACATTCAAGATACAATCTCTTTAATTGCTGGTCAACAAGCAGTTAAAGTAATTGCTAAAAAATCAGTTGCTGGTTTTAAAGTAAGAGAAGGTTACCCTGTAGGTGTTAAAGTAACTCTTAGAGGTGAACAAATGTATACATTCTTAGATAAATTATGTTCAATCGCTTTACCAAGAGTAAAAGACTTTAGAGGTTTAAACAGAAATGGTTTTGATGGTCAAGGTAATTTTAACTTTGGTCTTGATGAACAATTAATGTTCCCAGAAGTAGTTTATGATAATATCATCAAAACTCATGGTATGAATATTTCAATTTCAACTAGTGCTAACAATGATCAAGAAGCATATAGATTATTAGAGCTTGTTGGAGTTCCATTTACTAAAGGAAGAGCGTAATGGCAAAGAAATCTATGATTGCTAAAGCAAAGAGAACTCCTAAGTTTTCTTCAAGAGCATATACAAGATGTTCAGTATGTGGTAGACCACATTCAGTATACAGAGACTTTGGTCTTTGTAGAGTTTGTTTAAGAAAAATGGCTAACGAGGGATTACTTCCTGGCGTTAAGAAATCTAGTTGGTAGGAGAATAAAAGCTATGATGAATGATATTATCGCAGATGCTTTAACCAGAATTAGAAATGCTGCAATGAGAAAATTAGAAGTTGCAACATTATTACATTCTAATACAGTTGTTGGTATCTTAGAAGTTTTACAACAAAAAGAGTATATTGAATCTTTCAAAGTAATTGATGGTGAAAATAATAAAAAGACTGTTCAAGTAACATTAAAATATGATGATAACGACAACTCAGTTATTAACGAAATAAAAAGAGTTTCAACACCAGGTAGAAGAGTTTACAAAGGTGCTGATGAGATTAAAAGTTTTAAAAACGGATATGGTACAATCATTGTTTCTACAAACAAAGGTGTAATTGCAAATGATGAAGCGCACGCTGCTAAAGTTGGTGGTGAATTGCTTTGTACTGTATGGTAGGAGAATGTAATGTCTAGAATTGGAAAAAAACCTATCGCTATCCCATCAGGAGTTGAAGTAACTGTTGATGGTACAGTAGTAAATGTAAAAAAAGGAAACAAAACTATTCCTGTTGAAACACACGGAAGAGTTGATGCTAAAATTGAAGACAATGAAGTTGTTTTAGATAGAGTTGGAGAAACTAAAGAATCTTCTGCTTTCTGGGGAACTTATAGAGCATTAATTAATAATGCTGTAACTGGTTTATCTCAAGGTTTCCAAAAATCTCTTGAAATCAACGGTGTTGGTTATAGAGCTGCTGTAAAAGGAAAAGTATTAGAGCTACAACTAGGTTATTCTCACCCAATTAACTATGAAATCGCTGATGGATTAGAAATTACTGTTGAGAAAAACATTATTCACGTAAAAGGTGCTGACAAACAACAAGTTGGTCAAGCTGCTGCGATTATTAGAGGTTATAGAGCTCCTGAACCATACAAAGGTAAAGGTGTTAAATATACTGATGAGCATATCGTTAGAAAAGCTGGTAAAACTGCTAAGTAAGGTGTGAAGTATGAGTAGAGCAAAAGATTTATTAAAAAAGAACTCTTTAAGAGCAATCAGAAAAAAAAGAGTTAGAGGAAGTATCGGAAAAGGTACTGCTGAAACACCTAGAGTAACAATTTTTAGATCAAATAAATACTTAAGTGCACAAGCAATTAACGATATTGATGGTGTTACATTAGCAGCTTCTGGTTCTAAAGCTTTAGGGCTTGGTGCTAATAAAGAAGGTGCCGCAAAAGTTGCAGTAGAGTTTGCAGAAAAATTGAAAGCTGCTGGAATTGAAGTAGTTAAATTTGATAGAAATGGGTACCTTTATCATGGTGTAGTTGCAGCATTTGCTGAAGCACTAAGAGAAAATGGTATCAAATTATAAGGGTTAATGATGGCAGCAGTAAATAGAGAAGATTTTCAAGAAGCAATCGTTAAAATCGGAAGAGTAACAAAAGTTGTAAAAGGTGGTAGAAGATTTAGATTTACAGCTTTAGTTGTTGTTGGAGATAAAAACGGTACAGTAGGATTTGGAACAGGAAAAGCAAAAGAAGTTCCTGATGCAATTAAAAAAGCTTTAGATGATGCATTCAAGTCTTTAGTTAAAGTTAATATTCATGGTACAACTATCGCACACGATATTGAGCATAAATATAACTCTTCTAAGATTTTATTAAAACCAGCATCAGAAGGTACAGGACTTATCGCAGGTGGTGCGGCAAGACCAGTTCTTGAACTTTCTGGATGTAAAGATATTATTGCAAAATCTTTAGGTTCAAACAATCCAAATAACCTTGTACAAGCTACAGTTGAAGCATTAGCAAGAATTAAAGGATAATGAAGATGGCATTAGATAATTTACAACCAGCAACTGGTAGTACTAAAAACGTAAAAAGAGTAGGTAGAGGTCAAGGTTCAGGAATGGGTAAGACTTCTACTAGAGGTCATAAAGGTCAAAAAGCTAGATCTGGATTCAAAATCAAAAGACATTTTGAAGGTGGTCAAATGCCTCTTCAAAAAAGAGTTCCTAAAATAGGATTCTTTTCAAGAGTATCTAAGCCTTATACAATTAATGTTGAAAAAGTAAAACAAGTGGCAGCACTTGAAGAGATTACAGTTGAAACTATTAAATCAGTATACAAACTTTCTAAGTCGGTTACAAAAGTGAAATTAATTGGTGCAGCTGCGAAAGACTTAGCATCTAAAATTAAAGACGAAAACGTAACTACTACTGGAAATTAGTTATGAGTAAAGATCTAATAAATAAGATTCTTATTACATTAGGTTTTATTTTACTTTACAGGTTACTGGCATACGTGCCAGTTCCTGGAGTTAATATAGACGTAGTTAAAGAATTCTTCGATTCAAATGCAAATAATGCATTGGGTCTTGTTAATATGTTTAGTGGTAATGCAGTTGAAAGACTGTCTATTATCTCTTTAGGTATTATGCCTTACATTACAGCTTCAATTATTATGGAGCTATTAGCCGCAACTTTCCCCGCACTTGGTAAAATGAAAAAAGAGAGAGATGGTATGCAAAAATATATGCAAATCATTAGATATACAACTATTGTAATTACATTAATTCAATCTGTTGGTGTATCAATGGGTCTTAATTCATTAACTGGGCAAAGTGGACAAAGTGCAATTTCAATTGATATGGATACATTTGTAGCTGTATCATCAATTTCTATGTTAACTGGTACAATGCTTCTTATGTGGATTGGTGAACAAATCACTCAAAAAGGTATTGGTAATGGTATTTCATTAATTATCTTCGCTGGTATTGTTTCTGCAATTCCTGGAGCAATTGGTGGAACTGTTGATTTAGTTAACAATGGTCAAATGAATTTCTTAACAGTAATTGCTATTTTAGTAATTGTTTTAGCTACTGTTGGTGCAATTATTTATGTAGAATTAGGTGAAAGAAGAGTACCTGTTTCTTACTCTAGAAAAGTTATGATGCAAAATCAGAAAAAAAGAGTAATGAATTATATTCCAATTAAAGTGAATTTATCAGGTGTTATTCCAGCTATTTTTGCAAGTGCTATTTTAATGTTCCCTGCAACTATATTGCAAGGTACACAAAATGAGTATTTATTAATTTTAGCAGATTTCTTAAGTCCACAATCATATACATTTAATGTACTTATGTTTTTATTTGTAGTTTTCTTCGCATTCTTCTATGCATCAATTACATTTAATGCAAAAGACATTTCTGAAAACTTAAAAAAACAAGGTGGTTTTATTCCAGGTGTTAGACCTGGAGCATCTACTGCAGATTTTTTAAATGAAGTAGCTAGTAGATTGACTCTTTGGGGTGCAGTTTATTTAGGACTTATTTCAACTTTACCATGGTTAATTGTAAAAGCTATGGGTGTTCCTTTCTATTTCGGAGGGGTTGCTGTACTTATTGTTGTTCAAGTTGCAATTGATACTATGAGAAAAATTGAAGCTCAACAATATATGAATAAGTACGAAACATTAAGTGCAGTTGGACTGTAATTAATTATGGCTATTCCTTTAAGAAAACCAAATGAAATATCTAAGTTAGCAACGGCGTCTCAAGCCGTTGCTAAAACACTAAAATACCTAGAAGAAAATGTTAAAGCAGGAATGACTTTAAAAGAGGTTGATACTATGGGTGAAGCATATTTGCGAAACCTTGGTGCAAGACCATCTTTCAAAGGACTTTATGGTTTCCCTGGTGCAGTATGTACTTCATTAAATGAAGTTATTATTCATGGAATCCCTGATGATACAGTTTTAAAAGAGGGTGATATTTTAGGATTAGATGTAGGTAGTGAAATAGACGGATGGTATGGTGATGCAGCAATTACTATGCCTATAGGACAAATATCTAAAGAAGATGAAGCTTTAATCGCTTGTTCAAAAGATGCTTTATATCATGCAATTGATGTGATTAAAGAGGGGATGAGATTTAAAGAATTATCTTTAGAAATTGAAAAATTTATCGTTAGCAAAGGTTATCAACCACTAACAAGATTTTGTGGACATGGAATTGGTAAAAAACCTCACGGTGAACCTGAAATACCTAATTATTTAGAATCAGGAAATGCAAAATCAGGCCCAAAAATCAAAAATGGTATGGTTTTTTGTTTAGAACCTATGATTTGTCAAAAGCTTAGAGAACCAGTTATTCTAGAAAATGACTGGGATGTAGTAAGTGAAGATAGATTAAGAGGTAGTCATTATGAGCATACAGTTGCTGTAGTAGACGGAAAAGCAGTAATTTTAAGTCAAGTAGATGAGTAAACTTAGGAGACAAAGTGGCAAAAGATGATGTAATAGTAATTGATGGAAAAGTAATTGAAGCTTTACCAAATGCTATGTTTAGAGTTGAATTAGATAATGGACATGTTGTATTGTGTCATATCTCAGGAAAAATGAGAATGCACTATATTAAGATCTTGCCTGGAGATAAAGTAAAAGTAGAGATTACTCCTTACTCTTTAGATAAGGGAAGAATTACACATAGATATAAATAATAATATTTAGAGACAATATAAATATAACTTATTTTTATTGTCTCTATATTATTTTGTGTTATAATATGTAAAAATTATTAAGTGCATATTATTATGGAAAACATAGAACTTCTTTCAAAACAAACTTTAGAAAATTTAAAACAACAAAACAAAGTTTTAAGCCCTGAAAACTATGAAAGGGAATTTTTTAAACTTTTAACACAACAAAATATAATCTTTGAAGAAAAACAACAATTAGATTCAATAAAAAATAACTTATGTAATATAGAGAAAAAATTAATAAAAGACGATATCACTTTTAAAGAGATTTCAGAGATTTTAATTAAAAGAATAAATAGCCAACAAGTAAAACAATTTTTAAAAGATTTATCTTATTTTATGACACCTTCTTTATCAAAAAATACTAAAAATGATATTGATAAACTATGTGAAAAAATTTCAAATAACCCAAACCAATTAATAAATATAAATAATCTTAGAAAATTACGTGAATTGACAAATCTTAGAATAAAAGATGATAAAGATACTTATAATGAAAAAAGTGAAGATATAAAAAAACTTATTAGTTTTTTAGTTGATATATTTACAAAAACTGTAAATGAAACAAATATAACACTTGACAAGATTATTGAAATAAAAAACGAAATAAAAAATTTGGAGTTATCAGATTCTTCAGCTAAACAAGTTAGCTTACTACATGAAAAACTAATTAATAATATTAATGAGATTGAAAAAAATCTAAAACGAAATAATGAATCAATTATAAATTCACAAAAAGATACAAACGATTTATATACTCAAATTGAAAACTTAAAATGTAGTCTAGATAAAGCAGAAGAAGAAAAATCAATTGATTATTTAACTGGTGTTTTAACAAGAAGAGCCTTTGCCCAAGAGAGTAAGCGAGCTGATAACGAGTACAATGTATTTGATGCAAAATATGCAATTGTATTTTTTGATATAGATCATTTTAAAAAAATAAATGATAATTATGGACATGAGTGTGGAGATAGTGTACTTTATACCTTTGCTTCAATACTAAGTAAACTTACTAGGAATGAAGATATTATTTGTAGATATGGTGGTGAAGAATTCATCGCAATAATTCATTACAATAGTTTATTTGATGTGACTAATTATTTAAAAAGAGTAAAAAATATAATTTCAAGTAATAAGTTTATTTATAAAGAATATAAAATTGAAGTTAAATTTTCAGCAGGTGTTGCTTTTAGAACTAATTATAACAATTTTGAAGAAACATTGAATTTCGCGGATAAACTTTTGTATCAAGCAAAAGATTTAGGAAGAGATAAAATTATACTTGATAATAAAGAAGAGTTTTAATAAACACAACTATGAAGACTTAATGTAATTCTGTCGCGCGTGAATTTACAAAAAGTCTTCATAGAACTATTTATTTGATTGTTTTTTTTGTTATATTAATCTCTTCTTCAATAAACTTTTTTTGTTCAATCATAAAATCTAAATGTTTTTTTAACAACTCTTTATCCTCGTAGGACTTTATAATAAAATCATATAGTTTTGGTCTATTTTTCTTCCAGTTATGTAAGGTTGTTTTATTTACTTCTAAATCTTCTTCTAGTTTTCTAAAACTTGGTATACCCATTATAATCCTTGTGTGAACAACATAGTACAAAATATTGGAATAAAAGTCAATAAAATTATTAATTATGTACAAAATATTGGAACAAATATGTACAAAAGAAGTTTTTTTGTAAAATTCAATATGACAAAAACAGTTAAAAATAAAATTTTACACCAGCTAAATTTTCTAAAAACTATTGGTTATGACTATCATGAAACAGTTACAATCTCAAATTTTGATGTAAATGGAAACAGTTTGCCTAATAATTTGAATGAGTTAAATTTAATTATGGAAAACTGTTATTTATGTGAATTGTCCAAATCAAGAAGAAATGTTTTATGTGGACAGGGAAATCCAAATGCTTCAATAATGTTTATTGCAGATGAACCAACTGCTAGTGAAGATGAATTAAAAAGCTTTTTTGTAGGTAAAACGGGCGAAACCTTAGCAAAAATGATTGAAAATGTATTACTATTAAAAAAAGAGGATGTATTTATAACTACTTTAACAAAATGTAAAAGTTTAGATAGTATAACTCCTGCATGCTTTAATAGCTGTAGTTCTTATTTACATAAGCAAATTGATATTATTAAACCTAAATTGATTGTTCTTTTAGGGGAAAAAACATATCAATATTTATGTAATGACTCAAGTAGTACCTTTTTAAAAATTAGAGGTCACATGACAAAGTTTAATGAGTATGATGTTTTGCCAACCCATAGTGTTTCATATCTTTTAAGAAACCCTTCTTCAAAAAAAGAAGCTTTTCATGATATGCTTAAAATTAAATCTATTTTGGAGTTAAATTGAAAAATATAATATTAATATTAGTTGCATTTTTTGTTTTTATAGGTTGTGGACCTAAAGAAGTTGTTATTGATAGAAATCCAGTTAAAACAGAAAAAGAAGAGTTCGTTTTAATTCAAAATGAGTCTAATCCAGATTCACTATTTTATCAAAGAAAAAAAGAGAAAGTAGTTATTGAAGATGAAGGTATAAATAGAATTGCTATTTTATATCCATCGAGAATAGTAGGAAAATATGCAAAAAGTACAATTAGCACAATTTCTGCTTTTTTAATATACAATGATAAACCCTTTGAAATTGAAACATTTGATACATATGATGAAAACCCAGAAAATATTTTAGAACAAGTTGATCTTTTAAAAGAGAATGGTTTCACAAAAGTTATTGCAATGTTTACTTCAAATGGTTTTAATACATTGAATTTAGATAGTGATAGCTCTTTTGCAAATTTTTATTTCCCTTTAATTAACAAATCAGAAGTTAAAACACAAAAATCAAACTTTATTTTTGGTGGGATCTCTTATGAAAATCAATTGCAAGTATTAGAAACTTTATCAACTAATAGAAATACAATGTTTTATGTTAAATCATATCTTGGAAACAAATTAAAAGAATCGTATCAACAAATATTTTCAAATCCAGGGATAATTAAAGAGATAGAAAGAGCTAATAATAGGTATAAATACATTATGAAAGATGAAAGAATTGTGGGAAATACAATTATAGTTAATACTCCAATTGTAAAAACTTCAATTATACTTTCTCAGCTTACAGCTTTTGAAGTTAATCCTTTAAAAGTATTATCTACTCAATTAAACTATAATCCCCTTCTAATAAAATTAACTCAAGAAAGAGACAGAGAAAACTTTTTTGTTGTAAGTTCTATTGAAAATGTTGATAGTTTTCTTGAAGAGTATACAAAACTTCTTGGGGGCGATGTAACGTATAATTGGGTTGATTATTCATCTTTAGTTGGAGCAAATTATTTATTGTTTTCTCAATATAAACGAGAAGAAAAAGCTAATGATTTCATAATTATGGAAGACAAGAATGAAGATGAAGTGTTAACAGAAGATATAAATAACGAAGAGATTATACACACAAAAGTTATTGAAAATCAAGCAGATTATAAATCTACACTATATGGAACAACTCCATATGGCTTTTCTAAAATGGAACTTAATTAAGTAAAATTTAGATATAATCGCGAATTATTAAAAAAAGATATATAGACGGAGTCAGATTTGAGAACGCATTATTGTACAGAAGTAACAGAAAAAAACATTGATGAAATCGTAACAGTTGCTGGTTGGGTAAACAGTAGACGAGATCATGGTGGAATTATTTTTATTGATTTAAGAGACAGGGGAGGGTTGGTTCAACTTGTTTGTGACCCTGAAGATAATGAAGATGCTTGGAAAACAGCTGACAGTGTAAGAGATGAGTTTGTTTTAATTGCAACTGGTAAAGTAAGAGCTAGGGGTGAAGGTTTAGAAAATCCAAACCTTATCACTGGAAAAATTGAAATTGTTGTTGAAAAGTTAGTTATCGAAAATAAATCTAAGCCTATGCCTTTTGAATTAGGTGATGAAAAAGTTAATGAAGAGATTAGATTAAGAAATAGATTTTTAGAATTAAGAACAAAAAAATCACTTGATATTTTTAAATTAAGAAGTACAGCTAATATTGCAGTTAGAAACTGCCTAAATGATTTAGGATTTTTAGATGTTGAGACTCCAATTTTAACAAAATCAACTCCAGAAGGTGCTAGAGATTATCTTGTTCCAAGTAGAGTTCACCCAGGTGAGTTTTATGCATTACCACAATCACCACAATTATTTAAACAATTATTGATGGTATCTGGTTTTGATAAATATTTCCAAATTGCTAAATGTTTTAGAGATGAAGACTTAAGAGCAGATAGACAACCAGAATTTACTCAAATCGATGTTGAAATGAGTTTTTGTAACCAAGAAGATGTAATTAAAGTAGCTGAGAAATTAATCCATGATACTTTTACAGCTTGTGGTAAAGAGGTTCCATCAACTTTCCCAAGAATTACATATAAAGATGCAATGGAAAAATATGGTTCTGATAAACCAGATATGAGATTTGATATGGCAATGGTTGATGTTATTGATATTTTTGCTAACTCAACAAATGAAATCTTTGCTTCAATTGCAAAAGATAAGAAAAACAATAGAATCAAAGCACTTAGATGTCCAAATGGAGATAATCTATTCTCAAAAAGACAAATGAAAGGTTTTGAAGATTATGTTAGAAAGTTTGGAGCTAAAGGTTTAGGTTATTTCCAAATGAAAGAGGATGGTTTAAAAGGTCCTTTAACTAAATTTTTCTCAGAAGAGGATTTAGAAGCAATCGTAAAAACAACTGAACTTGAAGTTGGAGATGTTGTATTCTTTGGAGCAGGGGACAAAAAAACAGTTTGTGATTATATGGGTAGATTTAGACTTTACCTTGCAGAGCAAATGGATATTATTCCTGCAGATGCTTATGAATTTATCTGGGTTGTTGATTTCCCAATGTTTGAAACTGAAGATGGAAAAACAAAAGCACTTCACCACCCATTTACAATGCCAAATTTAGAAAAATGTGATTTAAACAACGTTGAAGATTTAGAAGATATTGAATCAATTGCTTATGATATTGTATTAAATGGTACAGAATTAGGTGGTGGTTCAATCAGAATTCATAAAGAAGAGATTCAACAAAAAGTATTTGAGCTTATGGGAATCTCTCAAGAAGAAGCTAATGAGAAATTTGGATTCTTACTTGAAGCATTAAGATATGGTGCTCCAAGTCATGGTGGATTTGCCCTTGGTTTTGATAGAATGATTATGTTACTAGCTGGAACTGATTCAATTAGAGATGTAATTGCATTCCCTAAAACTCAAAGAGCTCAATGTTTATTAACTCAAGCACCTTCAGCTGTTGATAATGAGCAATTAAAAGAACTTGCACTAAGAATTAGAAAAACAGAAATCTAATCAAAAAAAGAGGTAGTATGAAAAAGATATTCTTAATACTACTTCTTTTTACAACTTTTTTATTCTCTCGTGATATTGTTACAATCACTTATCCTTTTCAAGAATACTTTATAAAAAAAATAGCTTATGAAAAAGTTTATATAAAAACAGTTTTCTCAGAACATGATGATTTATCAAAAATAAAAGAGAAAACTTTTGATAATTTAGCTTTTACCAAATATTATTTTACACAAAACTTAGCAGTTGAAAAAAAAATTGTTGATATTTTAAAATCAAAAAACAATGAAATAAAAGTGATAAATCTTAATAAAAATATCCCAAAACTTAAAACTAAAAATGGTTTAGATAATCCATATATTTGGATGGATCCCATCCTTTGTAGAGAGTATGCAAAAAATATTTATGAACAATTAGTAAGTATGCAAGAATACAACAAAGAGTACTTCAAAATTAACTATGAAAAGTTATTGAAAGAGTTAGATGAGACATATTTGTATTTAAAAGAAAGAATAGATAGGGCAGAGGTTTACGGTTTTTTGGTATTTAATGAAAGACTTGATTACTTTGCTAAAAGATTTAGACTTGATGTTTATCACAAAGAAAACAGAGTGATTCACTTAAATGAAGTTTCAAGTTTTTTAGAATTTTCTCAAGAAGAGCACTTACGACATATAATTCTTGATCTTGGTAATAATTATAAAATTGCACAATCTTATGCAAATTATATTGATGGGAAAATCATTGAAGTTGATGTTTTTGAAAGAAATTGGAAAATATCTATGTATGCTTTAGTTAGAAGATTAAGTACTTTATAAAATTCCTCTTTTAATCATACCAAAAAATTATTTATTTAAAAAGTTGATTTTTTATACAGTTGTATAAAACCTTTTTTATTGATATGTAGTATCATTATAATATCAAAAATGAAGGAACTTTATGTCAAAAAATCTAATCGATTATAAAGGTATAAATGTAAAAAAAGAACTTTATCCCATAATAAAATATATTGAAGATGTAGAAAAATACAGAGAAGAGTTAGGAACTTTAAGTTCCTCTTGGGATATCTATGCGCTTTTAGGACAATTGGGAGATATAAATATTGATATTGGAAAAACAAAAGAAAACTTTTTAAATCTTACTTCAACTTTATTAAATCACTTAAGTGAAGAAACAATCAAAAAAGTAACTGCTGAGATGAATTTTAAAGCACAAGTTGCAATTGATATTGTTATAAGAAATCTTTTTGAAAGAACAGCTGATATTGGCTTTCTTGCAACCGATTATGATATTAGGTATTTTATTCAAAATTATGTTTCAAAATATAATGATGATAGTAAAGGTTTAAAAGGTAATATAAAAAATAGATTTCAAGAATATGTTGATAAGTATTCTGTCTATTTTGATATTGTTTTAGCAGATACAAGTGGAAGAATTTTAGCAAGATTAGATGAAAATACTCCTGGGGATTTTATTGATAAGAAATTTATTGATAAGGTTATAAATACAAGTGAAGAGTATATAGAAACTTACGAGAACCATGATTTCTTACCGAAATTAAAAAGATCACTTGTATACTCATATAAAGTTACTCAAAACAACAATCCAAATTCAGAAACTATAGGCGTATTATCTTTATGTTTTAAATTTATTGATGAGATGAGAGGTGTGTTTGATAATTTAATTGATCCTTCAAATAAAGAGTGTTTGGTCCTGTTAGATGAAAATGGTTATGTTATAGCTTCAAGTGATAGGAATCATATTCCGTGGGATGTAAAAGTACCAATTGTTAAAGATGAGACTTATAAAATTATCTCTTTTCAAGGTAGAGATTATATTGCAAAGAGTTGTAAAACAAAGGGATATCAAGGTTTTATGGGTTTAAATTGGTATGGGCATATAATGATTCCTTTAGAGTATGCTTTTTTAAGTGATGTCTTAAATGATGTAAGTTTTGATAAAAAAGTTATTGATTCAATGATGGAAAATGAAAACCATTTTTCAAAAGACTTAAAAGATGTATTTAATAAAAGTAAAACTATCCAAGATAATCTAAGTCGAGTAATTTGGAATGGTAATATTGCTCAAAGTAAACTAAACTCTTCAAATAGAGGATTTTCAAAATCACTTTTAAATGAGATTGGAATTACAGGTACTAAAGCAAATTCATCTTTAAATAATCTAAACAAAACTATTATTAGTTCAATTTTAAAAGATAGTGAGTTTTTATCATCTTTAGCAATTGATATTATGGACAGAAATCTTTATGAAAGGGCAAATGACTGTAGGTGGTGGGCTTTAAGCTCTTCTTTTAGAGAGATGTTTGATGAGCCTTCTTCATTAAGTTACCATGAAAAACAGATTGCTTCAATTTTAAAATATATCAATGAATTATATACAGTTTACACCAATTTAATGGTATTTGACAAAGATGGAAAGATTATAGCTGTATCAAATGATAATGAAAAACATCTTATTGGGAAAGTATTATCTCAAAACTGGGTTGGAGATACTTTTAAACTACAAGATACACAAGAGTATTGTGTTTCAAAATTTGAAAAAACAAATCTATACAATAATGAGTCAACCTATGTTTATTGTGCTGCAATTAGGTCCTCTAAAGATGATTCAGTAATAAATGGTGGGATTGCAATTGTATTTGATTCAAAACCACAATTTCAAGCTATGCTTGAAGATTGTTTACCCACAAAAAATGATGGGGTTTATGCATTTTTTACAAATAGAGATAAAACAATTATCTCAACAACAAGTGAGAAATATGAAGTTGACTCAAGGCTTGAAATTGATGATAAATTTTTTGAACTTAAAAATGGTGAAAAGTTAAGTGAGATTATAGAAAGAAACGGTAAATACTATGCAGTAGGAGTTCGATGTTCAAGTGGTTATAGGGAATACAAAAGTAGCAAGGATAAATATAAAAATGATATTTTATCTTTTGTTTTTATTTACATAGGTGAGAAGAAAGATAAATTAACTTATCAAGAAAACAAAAAAGAGAAGTTTCTAAATAATAGTTCAAATAAAAAATTTGATGAAAATAGTGTAGAACTAGCAACATTTTATTTAGGGAATAAATTTTTAGCAGTTGAAGCTTCAAATGTAATTGAATCTGTAGGAATTGATAAATTACAAGAATCAATAGAAATGGATAAGAAAAATCATTTTAAAGGGATGGTTTTACATAAAGAAAGATTAATCTCAGTACTTGATATAAGAGATTTTTTAAATGAAGATATAAAAGATAATGAGGTGGATAATATCATCTTGTTTGAATATGATAAAGATAACAAGGGCCATTGTGTTGGAATTTTAGTTTCTTCCTTAGAAAGCATTTCAGTTGTTCAAAGAGATTCAATACAAAATATTGAAAGTCACTTTTTAGGTTCAGGAACACTAATCAAAAGTTTAGTTGATATAAATGATTTTGGGGAATCACAAGTTGCTATGTTACTTGATATTAAAAAGATAGATGAAAATTTAACTGAAAATTTATAATTAGAATTAAAGTCTTAAATATATGTAGATTAACAAAGATTTTGGCACAATACGAAAAAATATATAAAGAGTCAAAATTTAAATGAATAATATAAAAACAAAATTCTTACCAACTACAAAAAAAGAGATGGATGCCTTAGGATGGGATCAATGTGATGTTATCCTAGTAAGTGGTGATGCATATATAGATTCTCCCTTTATAGGAGTTGCAGTTGTTGGGAGAATTTTAGAACAGCTTGGATTTAAAGTTGGAATTATTGGTCAACCTGATGTTAAATCTGATGATATTACTAGACTTGGTGAACCAAAAATTTATTGGGGAGTTAGTGGTGGAAGTATCGATTCAATGGTATCAAACTACACTGCTACAAAAAAGTTTAGAAATTCTGATGATTATACTCCAGGTGGGAAAAATGATAAAAGACCTGATAGGGCAACATTAGTTTATACAAATCTAATTAGAAGAAATTTTAAAAATACAGTACCAGTTGTTTTAGGTGGAATTGAGGCAAGTTTAAGACGTGTTACCCATTATGATTATTGGACAAATAAATTAAGAAAACCAGTACTTTTTGATTCAAAAGCTGATTACTTGATATATGGTATGGGTGAGATGGCAATTAGAGAGTTTTCTTTAGCCCTAAGAGATGGAACAGACCCAAGGAAGGTTAGAGGTATATGTTATATCTCTAAAGAGCCAGTTGAAGATTTCATACAACTTCCATCACACCAAGAATGTTTAGATGATAAAGAGAAATATATAGATCTTTTTGACCATTTTTATCAAAACAATGACCCCATAAATGCAAATGGACTTTGTCAAAAAGTTGATACTAGATATGCTATACAAAATCCCCCATGTGATTACCTTGATGAGAAAGAGATGGATGAGATTGCAATGTATCCATACCAAAGGGATTTACACCCTTACCACAAGCCAGAGGGTAAAGTAAAATGTCTAGAAACTATTAAGTTTTCTATTCAAACTCACCATGGATGTTGGGGAGAGTGTAACTTCTGTGCTATTGGAGTTCACCAAGGAAGAACTATACGTACTAGAAGTGAATCAAACATTATCCAAGAAGCAAAAGATTTTACTAAAATGAAAGATTTTAAAGGAATCATTTCTGATGTGGGAGGTCCTACTGCAAATATGTATGGATATGAGTGTGGTAAAAAGCTTAAAAAGGGAACTTGTGATGATATCAGATGTGTTGACTTTGATAGGCTTTGTAAGGTTATGAAAGTTGACCATAGTAGAAGTATAAAATTACTTCGAGATATTAGAGAAGTACCTGGGGTTAAAAAAGCCTTTGTAGCTTCAGGATTAAGATATGATTTTATTCCAGCAGATAAAAAACATGGATATACATATTTAAAAGAGTTAGTTGAACATCATATCTCTGGACAAATGAAAGTTGCACCTGAACACACATCTGATAGGGTTTTAAAACTTATGGGTAAACCTGGGAAACAGCCATTAATTGAGTTTAAAAAGATGTATGATAGATTAAACAAAGAAGCTGGTAAGAAACAGTTTTTAACTTATTATTTAATTGCTGCGCATCCTGGATGTGAAGAAAGAGATATGCATGAATTAAAACAATTTACTACCCATGAATTAAAGATGAATCCAGAACAAGCTCAGGTATTCACTCCAACTCCTGGAACATACTCAGCAGTTATGTATTACACTGAACTTGATCCAGAAACAAGAAAACCAATATTTGTGGAAAAAGATAGAGCAAGAAAAGAGAAACAAAAAGATATCGTTATTGACAAAAAATACTATCAAAGAAGAAAAAGTGCTGGCACATCAATGCAAAGCTAAGGAGTAGCTATGAAATATATTTTATTATTAATCCTTTTATTAAGTGGATTATTTGCATCATCTTCAAAATTTATTGAGCAGATGAATTATGAAACTGTTTATGAGAAAGCTTTAGAAAAGGCAAAAAAAGAAAACAAGTCTATTATGATGATTGCTAGTACTAAATCTTGCCCTTGGTGTAGAAAACTAGAAAGACAGACTCTAAAAAGAGAGAATATTAATAATATAATTCAGAAAAATTTTATTCCTTTAGCTGTTGATCAAGACTTAGAAAATTACCCTAAAAAATTTGAAGTAAAAGTTGTGCCAACAGTTTATTTTATAAATCCAAATAATGAAAATGTAGTAAAAAAAGTTCTAGGATATAAAAATAGAAAAGAGTTTTCTAAAATCTTGGATGAGGTGGTTTCAAAATGAAAAAATTAATTCTTCTATTTTTTACATTTGTTTACTCTTTTGCTCTAACTCCATACTCTTTAGAAAATGTAAAAGAGGTAAATCTTAAGTTTTTAAATAAAAAAGAAAACATCTCAAAAAAGCTTGAAGAAAAGATTACTAAAAAAGTAAAAGAAGAGCTTGAAAAATTAGGAATCCAAACAAAGACTGAAAAGTATTCAAATTTCATAATTAAAGCAAAAGTACTAAAAATTGCCAATAAACAACTTGTGCAAACTTCTATTATGATAGTTGAAGATATAAAGCCTGTAAGGGATGAGGCACTTCTCACAATAGGAATAACATATAAAAAAGATGATAGTTTTATTGCCGAAGACTTAGAACTTGATATTTATGAGTCTATAGTTGACTATCTATTAGAAGATTTTATAGAACAATATAAAGCTGAAAATTAAATCATAAAAAAAGGGACAACAATATAAAGTTGTCCCTTTTTTCTTTTTTATGTATTAAATTACGCTAAAGCGTTAATCATATCTTTAGTAACATCTGAAACATCTTTAGTCCCATCAAGTTCAATAAATACTCCCATATCTTTATAAAAATCAATTAATGGAGCAGTTTGCTCATGGTATGCTGCTAATCTTTTAGTAACAGTCTCTTCTGTATCATCAGCTCTTTGTACTAGATCTTCTTCTTTTTCATCAACTGGAGGGTTGAATTTAATATGGTAAATTTTACCAGTTTTTTTAGAAGTTCTTCTTCCTGTAATTCTTTCAACAATCATTTCATCTGGAACATTCAGTGAAATAACTTTATCTAATGAAATTTGCATATTTGCCATTAACTTTTTTAAAGCTTCAGCTTGAGCTAAAGTTCTTGGGAAACCATCTAAAATAAAACCTTCTTTACAGTCATTTTCAGCAAGTCTATCTTTAATAATACCAATAATTGTTGAATCAGGAACTAATTGACCTGCATCCATAAATTTTTTAGCTTCCATACCCATTTCTGTTTTATCAGCGATTGCTGCTCTTAAAATGTCTCCTGTAGAGATTTGTGGAATATTATATTTTTCAATTAAAAATTTTGCTTGAGTTCCTTTACCAGCTCCAGGTGCTCCAAATAACATTAAGTTCATGTTTCTTTTCCTTAGTTTTTCTTTTTTGATTTGGGTATTGTATTCAAAAACCATTTAATATCAAATAAACAATTCATAAGAGTTTTGTTATAATCACTCTCTCAAAATTCAAAGGGTTTAGATGAAAAAATTATTTTTAATAATAGGTGCACCAGGTAGTGGTAAAACAACAGATGCAGAATTGATAGCTGAAAATCATAAAAATATTACACATTATTCAACTGGAGATATGTTTAGAGCGGAAGTTGCAAGTGGAAGCCAAAGGGGAGCTTTAATTGAGACATATATCAGTAAAGGTCTTATAGTTCCAATTGATATTGCTATTGAAACTATTATAACTGCAATAAAAAATGCTCCTACTGATATAATTATAATCGATGGATATCCAAGAAGTTTTGAACAAATGAATGAATTAGATAAATATTTAGTAAATGAAACGGAAGTTGAATTAGTTAATATTATTGAAGTAGTTGTTTCACCAGAAGTAGCTAGAGATAGAGTTTTAGGTCGAGCAAGAGGTGCAGATGATAATGTGGAAGTTTTTAATAATAGAATGAAAGTTTATATTGAGCCTTTAAAAACAATTCAAGAGTTTTATGAATCTAAAAATTTATTGGTGAAGATAAATGGTGAGAGAACAATCAAAGAGATTGTTGATGAGATGGAAACTTTTATAAAATCAAAAATATAATGAAAAATCAACCTAACTTTTATAGTGTAATTATTGGAACTGAACTATTAAATGGGCGAAGAAAAGATGCCCATTTTTCTTTTTTAAATGAACAATTATTAAAACGAAATTGGAATCATAAAGCTTCATTTGTAGTTGAAGATGATGTGGAGCTTATGGAAAAAATATTCCGACTTATAAAATCAGATGAAAACTCTGTAATGTTTTGTTTTGGAGGAATTGGTGCTACACCTGATGATTACACTAGAGCAATAGCTGCAAAAGTTTTTACTGATGGGAAAATGCAATATCATGAAAAGGCAACAAAACTAATAATCAATCAATTTGGTGATGAGGCTTATCCTTTTAGAATAGAGATGGGGCATTTGCCATTAAATGCAGGATTACTTAAAAATGTTGTAAATAATGTTGCAGGGTTCTATTTAGAAAATAGATTCTTCTTTACTCCAGGGTTTCCTTCAATGAGCCAATCAATGGTAATTGAAGCTTTAGATAAATTTTATCCTAAAAATGAGATTGAAAAATATAGAAAAACTTTAACTGCATTTTGTGGAGAAAATGACTTAATCCCTGTAATGAAACAAATGCCAAAACAAGTTGAGCTATCTTCTTTACCAAAAATAATCAATGACAAAAGACAAGTTGTATTATCTTTAGCCTCATATGATCAAAATATTTTAGATGAAAATTTTGAAAAATATATAAAATACTGCCAAAAAAATAAAATAGAATTTATTTTAAAAGATATAAGTATTACAAATTGATCTTAGTTTTCCACTAAGATATCCCTTTTTCAGTACCTTTAGAGTCTTTAAATATTACTTAAGTTTATTTTTAGAAATAAACTTTTTTTTTCAATTATAATTACGCTCTTATTTAATATTAGGAACAAGATTGAAATTAGAGCAAATTAGTAATTTTGTCTTTTGTGATAAAAGACTTAATCAATTTAAATTAGAGTTTGGATTACTTCCAAATCCATATTATGATTATCCATTTTTGATTATTAAAGACTTTTTAGCTGAATCTTTATGTGATGATATTATTAAAAGTATCAAAAAAGAAGATGATTATATTGATGCAAAGATTAAAAAAGAAAATTATCTAAATAAAACAGATAAAAGTATTAGAAAGACAAAAATCTATAAGCTATCAAATGAGTATAAAAATATTTATAAAATAAGATTTTTAGAGTGTCAAAAACTAATTGAAGATTTTTTCTCAATGGCTTTAACAACTAGTACAAAAGTTCAAGTTTTAGAGTACCAAAAGGGTTCTTTTTATAAAGCTCATAGCGATGATTCAAATATGATTTTTAAAGATGATGAATTAATAGGATTTAAAAATGTAGCAATAAACAGAAAAGTTACTACTGTATTGTTTGCTAGTTCATGTGAAGATAATGAAGATTTTAATACTTTTCGTGGTGGAGAATTAGTCTTCAATTTTTTATATGATGAAAAGGGAAACAATATCAAGTATATCCCAAAAGCTGGTGAAATGATAGTTTTTTTAAGCAATCCATATTTTACCCATGAAGTTTTAGAAGTAAAAAGTGGATATAGATTAAGTTTAGTTCAATGGCATGATGCTTTGGTAAACTAAGGCTTATTATAGAAGTTAAATTTCCAACCCTTATCTTCTGAATATTTTTCTAAATTATAGTCATCCCATACTTTGATACATTTTTTATTTCCAAGCTCTTTACCTTTTTTTGCAAATGCATTGGCTCTACCAAAGTTTGGGAAAACTCCTTTACCACTAGCATACATAAAGGCTAAATTACATTGTGCATCTATTAATCCTTGCTTTGATGCTCTTTCAAAATATTTTACTGCCATTTTAAAATCTTTTTCTATGACTACACCATTAACTAAAAATAATCCTAACATATTTTGAGCAGGTGCGTAGTTTAGTTTTGAAGATTTAACAAAAGAATTGTAAGCATCAACTAGATTGTAGTAGGGTGTTTTTTTGTTTAGTTGAAGTTTTCCTATTAAATAAAAAGCTTCTGGGTCGTTTAGTTTTGAAGCTTTTTGTAAATATTTATATGAAGTTTGAACACTTCTTTGAACCTCTTTACCATTTGCATAAATCTTTGCAATTTCAATCATTGCTTTTGTATCGTTTTTTGAAGCTAAGCTTCTATAATATGATAAAGCTTCTAATGTTCCATATTTTTTTTCATAATTTTTCACCTCTTCAAAGCTAATTGCATTTAATAGGTTTATGAAAACAACTAATAGAACAATTGTTTTTTTCATTTTATGACTTTTTTGATACCTGGCATTAGGGTTGTAGTTATTTCATAAGTTATTGTGTCATGGATTTTTGCTAATTTTGTCACATCATCAAAAATACAAACCTCTTCATCTGAAGAATTTATAGAAAGATTATCCATTGAGACTTTACCTAAAACTTGATAGCCCTTTGGAGTAAGGTATTCATGTTTCCCATTAAGTCTTAAAAATCCATCTCCATATCCAACATCATAGGTAGAAATTTCCATTTTTTCTTTTGCCATAAATTTTCCACCATATCCAACTTTTTGATTTTTTTCTATTGTTCTTGTTGAAATTTTTTTTGCCCAAAGTGACATTACAGGTTTCAATTTTGGATTATCAAAGATTGGATTTGTTTCTAAGTATCCATATTGGGCTAATCCCACTCTTGCAAAATCTTCATCGAAATTCTTAAACCTAAATAAAGCCGATGAATTAGCAGAATGAAACTTAGGAATTGGTAAAAAAAGTTGTTCACATATTTCACACACTTGTTTTTTTACTTGATTAAAAACTGACCTTTGAAAGAAAAAGTCACATGAAAGTTCATCTGCACTTCTATAATGGGTCATTATGCCAGTCAAATTTAATTTCTTCGAAAGGACCCCTAAAATAGCCTCTTCTAGAGTTTTGGTGGTTATTCCATTTCTATGCATTCCTGTGTCAACTTTTAAGTGAACATTCGTATTTTCGGGTAACCTTTGTATTTCTTCAATTGTATTCACTACTATGTGAAAAGTATGTGAATAAGTTGAATAACTACTATCAGCAAGAATTAAGATTTGCTCAAAAAAAGTCTTGATTTTTTTAGCTTCTTCAAGGGTTCTAACTACTGCTTTTGTTATTCCAAACTCTTTTGCTAAGCTAGCAATCTCAAGAAGTCCATGTCCATAAGCATTGTCTTTTAGTACTACAGCAGTTTTTTCTTTTGAACCTGTTTTTTTTGTAATTATTTCTAGATTATGAAAGTAGTTTTCTTTGTTTAAAACAATTTTTGCCAAAGTGAGTTAGTCCTTAAGTGTATTAAAAAATTCTTGTATAACAATAGCATCTTTTTCGTTTAGAATATCTTTTAATTCATCTTTACTTGCATTTCTTATATTTTCAAAAGATCCAAAATATAAAAGAAGTTTTTTAACCTTTGCTTCTCCAATACCTTTGATTTGAAGAAGTGAAATTTTACTATCCTCTTTTCTTTTTTGTTTTTTATGAAATGATATAGCAAATCTATGGGCTTCATCTCTAAGTCTTTGTATAAATTGTAATCTTTTGTCTGTTGGAAGAAGTTCAAGTTTCTCTATTTCACTATTGTTTTCAAAAAATACAATATCCTTTGCACTTCCTTTTGCTCTGTGGGCTTTAAAATCAAGCTTTTCTTTTGCAATTGCACAAATATCAAGATTAACTCCACATGAATTCCTTATGTCAATAGCAAGTTTAAGAAGTGTTTCACCACCATCAATAACCCACATATCAGGAGCAGGGTTTTTTTCAAAACTTTCAACTCTTCTCATTAGAGTTTCTCTCATTTGGGCATATTCATCTTTTGCTTCAAGGTTATAATGTCTAAAATCAGATTTTATAAATTTCTCTTCCCATGTAACCATTGCTCCAACTGTTGCTTGTCCCATCATATGAGAGTTATCAAAACATTCAAATCTATAAGGTGTTTTATCAAGTCTAAATAACTCTTTTATCTCAACATAAATAGATTTTGATGTTGCACCACTAAGTCTTAAAAGTTCGTTTGCATTATTGATTCCAACTTGAACAATCTCTTTTTTCTTGCCTCTTTTTGGGTTGGTTATTGGAATATTTTTTGAAAATCTATTTTGAATAAACTCTTCAATCTCTTGCTTCTCTTCTATTTCATGGGCAATGATAATCTCTTTTGGTAAAAGTGGAATTTCATTGTCATAGTAATTTACAATAGCTCTTTCATAGGCTTCATTTATATCAATTGCTATATCTTCTTTATTTGGTTTAATATAATCATGGTTTGAAGATGCAAGTTTTCCATCTCTGAAAAACATTCTAACTAGGGCTGCTTTATTGTCTTTTATACTTATTGCAAAAAGGTCTATGTCTTCATTTGTAGCTAAATCCATACCTGTTTGGATTTGAGATTTTTTGATTGTTGTAATTCTATCTCGAAGTTTCATCGCTTCTTCAAATCTAAACTCAGAACTATACTCTTCCATCTTTGATGTTAGTTTTGAAACTAGCCTATTTTTATTGTAAATATATCCTAAAGATTCATCAATAAGTTTTGCATAATCCTCTTTTGTAATCTTTCCTTCACAAGGAGCATGGCATTTTTTTATTTGGTAAAAAAGACAAGCTTCTTTACCTTTGATACAAGATTTTTTTTGAACCAATGGAACTATTTCATAAATAGAATCAAGCATATCTCTAGCACCAGTGGAGTAGGGACCAAAGTATTTGACATTTTTATCTTTTAATACTCTTCTTGTAATCTCAAGTCTTGGGAAATCTTCATTTAAATTTATATAAATATATGGATAGGTTTTATCATCCCTAAGTAAAATATTGTATTTTGGTTTTAATTGTTTGATAAGAGAATTTTCTAAAATTAAAGCATCGTGCTCATTTGGTACAACAATCCACTCTAAAGATTCAACCTCACTAATCATCTTATAAATTCTAGGACTTAATTTATCAGATGGTAGAAGTTTTGGGGTAAATTTAAAGTATGACTTTACACGGTTTTTTAAAACCTTAGCTTTTCCTATGTAAAGTAGTTTGCCATTTCTATCGAAGTATTGATATACTCCAGCATCTTTAGGTAGTTGTTTTAGTTTCTCTTCTAAATTCATTTTTGGATTATATCAAAAATATCTTAACCTCAAGGCAAGTGCAGGTGATAACTATAACTTTATTAAAAACCATAAATTAAAAAATCTATTGAATTTTTAATTTCATCTTTTCCTTTTTTTAAAGTAGCTATTTTTTCTAGAAGTTCACTTGAAAAAACTGTACCTATTTGAGATGTTGTTAGATATACTTTTTCATCATTTATTATAAATTCTTTTGTTAAACCTTGCACATCTTTTATATCTCTCATTAGTAGAGAGAATGAAAGTTTTAAAAAAAGAGATACATCATCCCTTATATTTAACAATTTGCTTTAGTGTCATATCCATATATTTATCCTCTATTTCTAATATTTTAATATTTAAGTAAATCTTTAATTTTTTTACTTACATATTTATCATTTTTAATACGCTCATAGGCTGTTTTACCATTTTTGTCTTTAATCATTTTGTCTGCACCTAAATCTAAAAGAATCTTCACTTTTTTTGCAGTTTTTGCGTTCATTAACGCTGTTTTACCTCCACTATCTTTAATATTTATATCTATCCCATTATCAAGAACTATTCGAATTATTCTCTCGTCATCTTTTGCGTAAGCAAGTATAAGTGGACTATAATCGCATGATTGATTAAAATTACCTTTTATTTCTGCTAATTTTTTCAAACCTAAAACATCTCCTTTTTTAGCAGCATCAAATACTTGATCACAATTACCTTTTTCTGGATGTATATCCATCTTTTTTAGTGCATTAAGATCAAGTTTCCATTTTTTTGCTAAATCATATCCACTTACGCCATTTTTATTTTTAATACTTGCATCAGCTCCTTCTTGCATTAAAATTCCAGCAGAATAAGTATCAAGCTGCATAAGAGCCATATGCAAAGAAGTGTTTCCTTTATCATTTTGTGCATTAATATCAAACCCCTTTGACAATAAGTATCTTATGATATTTGGATTTCCACCTAATGTAGCTGCCATTAATAAATTGACACCATTGTTCATTACTTGTTTAATATTTGCTTTTCTTTCAACTAAATAGAAAAAAAACTCTTCATCATTCTTAGCAGCAGCAATAAAAATAGGAGAATCCCCATTTTTTGAAACAGCATTTATATCAGCATTTTCAGAAATATATTTTTTAATCTTATTTAGTTTTCCTTTTTGAATAGAATATAAATAATCAGCTTTACCTTTTACATAACCAAAATCTTTTGCCTTTCCTACAATCTCAAAGTTTACTGCATAAGGTTTACATACGGCATTTAGATTTTTTTTCTTTAACTCTTCATTGCATTTAGCAAAAGCAACATCTTTTGCTGCTTGGATAGTAAATTTCTTTTTACTTTTTCCACATACCTCTTTCCCTTGAGCATCTCTAGCAAAATAAAAAGACTGATGTTGTTTACCTCGAAGATAAAGTTTAAAGGAAAAAAGACATTTACTACTATTTATAATATCTTTCCCATTTTTAAGGTATTTAGAATATTCATCTTTTGACAAATATCTATTTGATTTTGGAACAATTGGAATAAAATCACCTTTTTTTACAATAAGTTTTCCATTTTCATCAATGACTTTACACTCAACATTTAGTTTTCCTTTCTTACAATATTTTAAAGCAGTTTTTCTAGCTTCTTCTATATTATATCCACTTCCCCAACCACAAGAACTTTTTCCATTAGTTTCCATTCCATATGCAAAAGCTTTGATATTAGGATTTCTCATATATTTTTTTTCATAACTATTAAGACAGTTTCCATACATAACAGTTTCTGGAGTAATTTTTGAACTTGCCATTATAATGTCTAAAAATAACAAGAATATAAACATGATTTTTTTCATTTTTTTCCTTTAGAGCGTGTAGTGATTAAATATATTAAATATATTAAATTTATAATTATATAGATTATTTATAAGATAATTTTTGATGATAACAAAAATTATCTTATAAATTCATAATAATTTAGACAGTTCTTTTTTTATTATATATTTTTGATTGAACTATGACTAAATAAATGAAATAAAGGGGACAGGCACCTTTTTTAAAAGGAGTCTTTTTTAGGTCTACCCCTTGGTCTAAGTGTAGATTCAAGACCATACCTTTTACATATCATGTATTGCCAGTTTTCATCAAGTATTGGATCATCTATGTTTTCACTCTTTTATTTGCAGATGAGTATTTATAATCTATACAATCCTTAACTATCTTAGCCCTTAAAGGATTTGCTTCTACATATCTTAATAGTGTTAATAAATACTCTTCCTTTTGTACAATAAAACTTTTGTATCTTCCTTGCCATAGATGACCAGATAATTTATATCTTTTATTGTAATATCTAACATAGCTTGAATTAATAAAATGCATAGCTAACGATAGATTTTCTCCAATGGGAGTATAAAATAACACCCCAGAGGATGAATCTCTACTTTTGAGATTAAAAAATATAAGTCTACAAATTAAAGTTTTTAGTTAAAAAGTTTTACTTTGTAGATGGAACAGTTTCCCCATGTTGTTATATGGTAGATAAAAATTTGGTTAAAACAAAGAAGGAGATAAAAAAGATTTTGGATAAAAGATAAATGGGGACAGCCACCTTTTATTATTATCACCTCACCTTATCTTATCTAACTTATTGATAATTTATATAATAAGGTTTTTCCCAAATTTTTCTACCAAAACTCTCTTCAAACCCTAAAATCTCTTTCGGGCTCATGATTTTTGTATCAGTTTCATAAAATATTTTAAATCCACTTTTTGCGATATTTAGTTCTTCTTGAGTATAAAGATTATTGTAAATTTTTATTTTTACAGCAGGGTTCCCATGTCCATCGATATTATAGATTAGATTCACATTCTCAAATTTTTCAACTTCTTCTTTTTTTCTTAACATTCTTGGATGAAACATATGAACAATTAATTCTTTTTTACTTAAATTATTCTCTTCAATATAATTATTTACTAATCTTTGGACTTTATTTAAATCTTGAGCAAAAATATGACCTACATATCTTCCTGGAGGATATCTTCTATGTTTTGGAATTTTAAACTCAGGGTCAATTGCTAGGTGTACATTATTATATTTAAGGTATTTTAATACAATTTTCACTGCTTCACTTGGAGTATTTGTTCCCATTTGAAGATCAATTATTACTTTAAAGTTTTCCTTTTCTGCTTTATTGATAAAATTCATTAAACTTTTGTGAGATAGTCTTAACATATAATCATTTCTTCTTCCTGCATCAGGAGTAGCTAATCCATAGATTATATGAAATGCCATTTGAACTTCAAAGTTGTTACCTAATTCTTTCTCATAAAATGATTTTTTATTGTGCATCTTTTTTACAAGTTCATCCAAATTATTTTGACCTAAGATACCAAGAGATCTTGTGTTTGGTCTTCCATAAAATCCTATCAAGATTTTTTCTTTTTCGATATTTGTTTTTATTGTATTATTTGCAAAAATATTCTCCACAAAAAATAATATAAAAAGTGCTAATATTTTTATAATCTTCCCCATTATCATTTTCCCCAAAATGTTTTAAAGTTGGAAGTATAATGTAATAGAATAAAAACTAATTTAACCCAGATTCATATTCTTATTTTTTTGATGAATCTGTTCAAATTAAAAAGAAAAATACTGATTAATGAATATTATATGATAGCTTTGATATTATGCCAATCTTTAATCTCTAAATATAGTAGGATAGAATTGAATTTAAAACAAATAAGCATGGCAATTTACGCCACATATCTAACAAACAGTTATGGATTTAAAATAAAAAAAGTAAAAACTTCAAAAGAAAGAATACGTTTGAGGGAAGAATATTCTAAAAAGCTTTTAAAAAAGTTGAATATTAGTATAGAAGTATTAAATGAAGAGGCAATACCTAAAGAGGGTAAATATCTATTAATCTCAAATCATAGAAGTATCATTGACCCATTGATTATTGAATTAGCTTTAGAAAAAAGCAATATCAATGGATTTTGGGTTTCAAAGAAAGAATTATATAACTCTTTTTTCTTTGGTACATTTGTAAAAAATGCTGGCTCAATTCTATTGGATAGAGAAGCTTCAAATATGTCATCTTTTTTTAAAGAGACTAAAGAGGTTGTAAAAGAAGGTCACTCAATTTATATCTTTCCTGAAGGTACAAGAAACAAAGAAAATACACCACTTAGTTCATTTAAAGAAGGTTCGAGAATTATTGCTTTAAAGAACAGGTTAGATATTTTACCTGTATATATAAAAACAAATGCAAATGAAGTATTGAAAGAAGCGATAAATAAAAGAACAAAAGATTTAAAAATAAAAATTCAAATTGGAGATATTATCTCTTATAAAGATAAAACACCCCTTGAAGAAAACTATAAGAATCAGTTTTTGATTAACTAATTTAAAAGAAGATCAATATATAAAAGTAAAATATCACTTCACATAGAGTAAACATTTATGTGCTATATTTCCATTATAAAGTTTTAAAGGATTTATTATGATAGCTGAAATTGTATTTGCTGCAGGGTGTTTTTGGGGTGTTGAAAAACATTTTGAATCAATTCCTGGGGTAGTTGATGTAAAATCTGGATATGTTGGTGGTAATTATGAAGACCCAACATATAAAAAAGTATTGAAATATAGAATGACAAATGATAAAACTATAATAAATTATACAGAAGGTGTTCTTGTAAAATTTGATAAAGAAAAGGTTGATGCAAAGGCACTTATAAAATCTTTTTGGGAAATTCATGATCCAACACAGTTAAATCGTCAAGGAAATGATATTGGAAACAATTACAGAAGTGCAATTTTTTATACAAATAATTTTCAAAAAGAAACTGCACTTAATACAAAAGTTAAATATCAAAAATTACTAGAACAAGCTGATTATGGGAAAATAGTTACACAAATAAAACCTTTACAAAAGTTTTGGGTAGCTGAAAATTATCATCAAGACTATTTAAAAAATAACCCTAATGGCTATTGCCCAAACCATGCTACAGGGGTGAAATTTGAACCTGATAAGATAAATTATCCTGCCATTATTCCTTTAGGTGATAAAGAGATTATAGTAGTTGAATCAGAAGGTTATTGCCCTTATTGTGAAAAATTTGAAAAAGATGTTTTATCTTCTTATAAAGGGACACTTCCTATAAGAAAAGCAGTTTCAAAACAATTAAGTAAATTTGAAATTAAAACAAAAATAGATGCTACACCAACAATTTTATTTATTGAAGATGGCAAAGAGGTGTTTTCTCACAAAGGTTATTTAAGTAACAAAGAGTTTTATGAAGTATTTGGAAAGTTCAAATTAGGTGAGGATACTGAAAGTTTCAATGTGGCATTTAATAAAGGAACTGATAATAGGTTTTGTAAACAGTATGAAATTTTTAAGAATACTCCAGATGGAGTCTTTGTAGATAAATTATCAGGTGAAATTCTATTTGATACAAAAGATAGATTTAATTCTGGTACTGGTTGGTTGAGTTTCTATAAGGCTGTTGATGGTACAACTATTGAAAAAACTGATTTAAGTTATGGGATGATTAGAACAGAAATTTTAGCTAAGAAAAGTGGAATACATTTGGGTCATGTTTTTGATGAGATGGGGCATAGAAGATTTTGTATCAATGCAACAGTTTTAGATTTTGTTCCAAGAGATGAGGTGCAATAGTTGCCTGGACGTTTAGCAATTTTTGATGATAAAAGCTTTAAAAATGATTCAAAAGAGTTAATAAAAAATAATATGGTTGGGGCTTTACTGCCAAAATATAATATAGCTCCAACTTTACCAATACCTGCACTTTTAAATAATGGAAACTATTTATATGCCCATTTTGGATATCTTCCTTCATGGGCAAAAGATAAAAAAAGTATGAATATAAATGCAAGAAGTGAATCTATCTTTGAAAAACTTACCTTTAGGGATTCATTTCGTTATAGACGATGTATTATTCCAATAAATGGGTTTTTTGAGTGGGAAGTAGAAGATAAACAGAAAACTCCATATTTTGTAAAAGACAGCAAAAATGATTATTTAGCTATTGCAGGGGTTTGGGATGAGTATTTTGATATTGATTTAAATATGAAAATAGTTACTGTTGCACTAATTACTTGTGATGCAAATGAAAAATTAGGAAAGATTCATCACCGTATGCCCGTAGTATTAGAAAAAAAAGATTTTTCCAAATGGTTGTATAGTGAAAATCTGAAAGAGATAAATTCACTTTTCAATATATATCCAAGTGAAAGTCTTGAACTTTATGAAGTTTCATCAAATGTAAATAAAGTTTTATTTGATGAATCTTCATGTATTAAAAAGGTAGAAAAACTAGAAAAAGGGCAAAAAACTCTATTTTAGTAGTTCTATAATTTTTGGTTCAATATCTTCAGGAGTTGTTATAGAACCATATCTTTCAACTATTTTCCCATCTTTATCAATTAGAAATTTTGTAAAATTCCATTTGATAGCTTCAGTTCCTGCAAAACCAGGTGCATTCTCTTTTAAATAATCATATAGAGGATCTGCATTTTCGCCATTTACATCAATTTTTGCAAACATATCAAATTTTACTCCAAAAGTTAAGGTACAAAACTCTTGAATCTCTTTATTTGTTCCTGGCTCTTGGTTTGCAAATTGATTTGAAGGAAAACCTAAAACCATAAAGTCTTTATCTTTATATTTGTCAAAAAGATTTTCTAATCCTTCATATTGACTTGTAAAACCACATTTACTAGCTACATTTACAATAAGTAAAACCTTGTCTTTATACTTAGACAATGATATCTCTTTGCCCTCTATATCTTTTACTTTAAAGTCATAAATACTCATATCATTTCCTTTTGCTAATGAAAATGACAAACTTAATACAAGTGTCATTAATATTTTTAAAATCATTTTAAATCCTTTTTTAAATTTTATCCATATTTAAAATCTTTTAGTATAGATTTTTGATTAGTTAATAACTAAAAAAAGATACTTTTACCCATTATAACATCATCATGGTCAACAAATCTATTACAGTTTACACCCTCTAATGCAATACACATATTTTGCCATTGTTTAGAGTGTCCACCATTTTTCTTTGTAAAATTTTCTTTTACAAATATTAGTGCATGGGCATACTCATGGGGCAATACATCATCTATCATATAATCAGAACTCTCTTTAAACCTTTTTTTATTTAGATATATTGATATTTGTCCATTTTTAGAATAAGTTGCTGCACCAAAAAGTTTTGAGGGCATTTTATCGGAGATAATTAAAGGAATTTTTTTATTTATTCCAAATCTTTGATAGCTTAGTTTTTCAAGATAGTATTGTTTTTGTTTGACTTTTTGAACTATAGTTTCATCAAGGGGATTGTTTTTAAAGTTGAAAGTATTAATCCAAGAGTAGATTAAAAAAATCGAACCTAAGATTGTAATACTTAAGAAAAAGTAGTTCAATTTTTTTAAAAACATCTTACTCTCCTAATTAGGAAATGCCTTTAAAAGTACATCTTTATAGTGATTTAGTTTTTGCATCAATCCATCACCATGATTATTAATATCAGGATGATACTTCTTTGCTAATTCTTTGTACCTTTTTTTTATTTCATCTCTTGTTGGATCACTAGTAAACCCGAAAAAATCTTTTGCCTCACTAAGTTCAGATAAAGAGTTAAAGCCTCCTTGTCCAAAGTTACCTTGATTAAAACCACCTTGTCTAAATCTCTCTTCAAAGTCTCTAAAATCAAAATTACTATTGTTAGTTGAATTTGAACTAAAATCTTGACCATTAAATGTAAATTTAAAACCTTGATTATGAACTTGCTCTTTAAACTTCTTTTTAAACTGATAAAAAGCGTAATAAGCAACAGCAATTAAAACAAAAATTATAATTAAAAATGTTCCAAAATTTGTAAAAATCAAATAAAGTATTCCAAAAAATATTCCCCATTTGATTAAACTGTTAATAATATATGCTAATTCTCTACCCATATGTGTAAATAACCTTAAATTTTTTGAATTTGATTATACTATTTTTACCCTTTTAATGTGTTTCTTTTGTGTAGTTTTTTCTTGTCATATGATATTTGTGTGACAAAACTGTTGACATATGCTTAAAAGTTGATTAAATAATAAACATATGACAATTTATCATGCGTTTTTCATTTCCTTGATTTATCATTTTGATAACGAAAGAAGGAGAACGAGATGGAAATAGGTACACAAGCCTTTTTTGCAGCATTACCAATTATTGTTGCTGCAGTATTATTAGTTGGTCTTAGATTACCAGCTAAAAAAGCTATGCCAGTTGTATATTTAGTTACTACAGCTGTTGCATTATATGTTTGGGAAGTTACATTCAACAGAGTATTAGCTTCTACTATTCAAGGGCTATTAATCACTATAGCAGTTTTATGGATTATCTTTGGTGCGATTTTATTGTTAAATACTTTAAAACACTCAGGTGCTATTAAAGTAATTAGACAAGGTTTTAACAATATCTCTCCAGATAGAAGAATTCAAGTTGTTATTATTGCATGGTTATTTGGTTCATTTATTGAAGGTGCTTCTGGATTTGGAACACCTGCAGCAATTGCCGCACCACTAATGGTTGCAATTGGATTTCCTGCAATGGCAGCAGTAATGGTTGGTATGATGATTCAATCAACTCCTGTATCATTTGGGGCAGTTGGAACTCCAATTTTAATTGGTGTAAATAAAGGTTTAGATTCTGAAGGTATTGGGGCTACACTACAGGGTTTAGGCTCTAATTGGGAAGCCTATTTACAAATTATTACAAGTGAAGTTGCAATTGTACATGCTATTACAGGTACATTAATTCCTTTATTTATGATTATGATGATGACAAGGTTTTTTGGTAAAAACAAATCTTGGACAGAAGGTTTATCAGCAATTCCATTTGCTATTTTTGGTGGATTAGCATTTACAATTCCTTATGCTTTAACAGGTGTATTCTTAGGAGCTGAATTCCCATCATTAATTGGTGCTTTAGTGGGACTTGCAATTGTTACAACTGCAGCTAAAAAAGGTTTCTTAGTTCCTAAAAATACTTGGGACTTTGCTCCAAAAGAAGAGTGGCCAGTTCATTGGGTATCTAAATTGGAAATTAAAATGGATTCTATGAATGAAAAAGTTGATATGTCTTTAACAAGAGCATGGATTCCTTATTTATTAGTTGCTGTAATCCTAGTATTAACAAGAGTTTCAGATGAAGCAAAAGCATTTGTTAAATCTTGGGTTATACCATTTAAGGATATTTTAGGTGAAGGTTTAGGGTATTCTATTGTTCCTCTTTATTTACCAGGTGGTATATTAGTATTTGTTGTATTAGTTACTTACTTCTTACACAAAATGGAATTTAAAGAGATGAAAGAAGCTTTAAGTGAATCTTCAAAGGTTATGTTAGGAGCTGGATTTGTACTTGTATTTACTATTCCACTTGTTAGAATCTTAATTAATTCAGGAATTAATGATGCTGGATTTGATTCTATGCCTGTTGCAATGGCAAACTTTGTAGCAACATCTGTTGGCGATATTTATCCATTGTTTGCTCCTATGGTTGGTGCATTGGGAGCATTTATTGCTGGGTCTAATACTGTTTCAAACATGATGTTATCTCAGTTCCAATTTGGAGTTGCTGATGCTTTAAGTGTTTCAACTGCCTTTATGGTTGCACTTCAAGCAGTTGGAGCAGCTGCTGGTAATATGATTGCTATTCACAATGTTGTTGCAGCAAGTGCAACTGTTGGTTTACTTGATCAAGAGGGTGAAACATTAAGAAGAACAATTATCCCTACAATTTATTATTGTTTAGTAGCGGGTATTATAGGACTTGTTGGTATGTATGTTCTAGGGCTTGCAGATCCATTAATGAAATAAAAACTTAATCACTTACAAAAGTGTCCAAAAAGTAAAATGAGGGTATAATTGCCCTCATTTTTTTTAAAGGGACACTATGACAAATATAGACAAAGAACATATCTGGCATCCTTACGCTTCTGTTTTAAATCCAAAAGATACAATCAAAATTAAAAGTGCAAATGAAGTATATTTAAATCTTGAAGATGGTACCTCTTTAATTGATGGAATGTCTTCATGGTGGTCAGTTATTCATGGATACAATAACAAAAAAATAAACTCGGCAATAAATGAACAAACATCTAAAATGTCCCACGTGATGTTTGGTGGTTTAACCCATGACCCTGCAATAGAATTAACTCAAAAACTACTAAATTTACTTGATGATAGATTAGAGAAAATATTTTATTGTGATTCTGGTTCTGTTTCAATTGAGATTGCTATGAAAATGGCATTACAATATCACTACAAAGAAAATAATAATACAAAGACTAGATTTTTAACAGTTAGACGAGGGTACCATGGTGATACTTTTGGTGCAATGTCTGTTTGTGACCCAGTTACAGGAATGCATACAATTTTTAGTGAATTTCTAACAAAAAACTATTTTGTAAGTGAACCTAAATCAAAGTTTGATGAAGAGTTTGAGCAAAGTGATTTAGATGAGATGAAAAATTTCCTTGAGGAAAATCATGAGAATATAGCTGCAGTTATTATTGAACCAATAGTTCAAGGTGCTGGAGGTATGAGATTTTATTCTCCAAAATACTTAGAAGGTTTAAGAGAACTTACTAAAAAATACAATGTTTTATTGATTTTTGATGAAATTGCAACAGGTTTTGGAAGAACTGGTAAACTATTTGCTTATCAACATACAAATATTATCCCTGATATTATGACTATTGGAAAAGCCTTAACAGCTGGTTATATGACTATGGCTGCAACAATTACAACTAAAGAGGTAGCCCTTGGAATAGAAAAAAATGGAAACATCTTAATGCATGGACCAACATTTATGGGTAATCCACTTGCGTGCAAAGTTGCTTCAACTAGTATTGATTTATTGGAAGAAAACAATTGGCAAGAAAATGTTTTAAGAATAGAAAGCTATTTAAAAGAGAATCTTACTATTTGTGAAAATCTTGATTTAGTTAAAGAGGTTAGAGTATTAGGTGGTATTGGAGTTGTTGAATTACATGAAAATGTTGATATGCTAAAAGCCACAGAAGAGTTTGTTAAAAGAGGGGTCTGGATTAGACCATTTATGAAATTAATCTATATTATGCCTCCATTTATAACTACAAACGAGCAACTTCAAAAATTAGTAGATGCCATCTATGGTACTGTAGAAAAACTACAAGATTAATATCTTGTAGTTTTAGTTATTCCATTTTTTCTTATTTAATTCATCTTCAATTCTATTTGAGATTTTGTTCATTTCAATAGATGCATCATTTGTTTGTGCTGCAATTTGAGCATTTTCTTGGGTTTGTCTATCAAGTATAGAAATTGAATCATTAATTTGAATAACTCTACTCTCTTGTTCTTTACTTGTTAATTCTACTTCATTTATTAGTTCAATTGTTTGATTAAGTTTTTGAGTTAAATTATCATAACCAGATATCATCTCACCAGAAATGTTTTTACCTTGATTTGCTTTTGTTGCTGCATTTTCTACTAATCTTTTTATTTCATTTGCTGCTTCTGCACTTCTACCAGCTAGGTTTCTAACTTCTTGTGCAACAACTGCAAAACCTTTTCCAGCTTCTCCTGCTGTTGCTGCCTCAACTGCCGCATTTAAAGATAAAATATTTGTTTGGAATGCTATTTGGTCAATAAATGAAATAGCTTCATTGATAGCTTGAACCTCAGAATTAATCTCATCCATAGAAGATGTTGTTTCCTTTGCAAGCTTTTGACCATTTTCTGAGACATTAAACAACTCTTTTGAGAATTCAGACATTTGGTGAACATTTCTAGTACTTTCTTTTATGTTTGTTGTGATTTCATTAATAGCGGCTGAAGTTTCTTCAATAGAAGCTGCCGCATGATTAGAATTTGTATTTAATGAATCAACATTTCTCAATAAAATATCAGAGTTACTTCTTAAAATTTCACCTTGATTTTTATTTTCATTTAGCATCTCAACAATAGAATCCCTTACAGAATTTATACCTTCTACTAACTCTTTATATTGACCTGTCATTTTTGAGTCTAGGTGTATTTTTTCATTATAGTCGTATTCAACATATTTTTTTAACACAGTTAATATCTCATTAAACATTTTTTGTTGTTCATCCATTGTTTTATTTACAATGTTTACAAATGTTTGTACTTGTGGAGTAGAAGCGGGACTTTTGATTCTATATTCTAAGTTACCTTGTTGCATTTTATTTAGTGTTAAAATTGTTTCACCTGCACACAGCATATCAAGTTCAGTTGATTCTGCTATATCTATTACATTTTTATTAATAAGTTTTGCTAGATCACAAAACTCATCTTCTCCTTTTAAGTCTATTGGTTCAAACTCATTTGATTTTCTTTCAATATAGTTAAAGAAACCTAAGAAACCTCCATATACTTTATCAAGTGAATTTCTGATATTTCTATTTATCATAGAAGAGATTAATCCAATTATTAAGAAAAATACAATTAAAAGAAATATTTTTGTATTTAGTCTATTTGAAAATTTATCCATTTTATTTTTTGAAGTTTTAATTATCTCCTTTGAGATTGAGTCATCGATTTTTTTGAGCATATTAATTTTACCTGTGATTTTTGCAAACCAATAAGTTGCTTCAGCTTCAAGATTTTTATTTAAAATCTCTTTCTCAATTCTTTTTACTTCATCTACATCATCACCTTTTAATATTGAGTGGAAAGATTGTTTATACTCCTTTGTTGCAAATGTTAAGAATTCATTCATATAAGTTTCTTGAACAACAATAAGTGATAAAAACTTATTGTAAAGATCAAGTTTTTTGGAAGCAAGCATATTTGTTCCAACAGCCCTTTGAATTCCTGCTCTTTCTTTACTCATCAAAAAATTATAATATGCGAGTACCTTTCTTGAGATTTTTTTATCTTTTACCACATTCATTGATGATGGAATTATACTTAATAAAACAGCATTTATATTTGTATAATATGATAAGGCATTGCCTATTTTTATATTCAATGCTGTAACATCATTTCTAGTAGAAGTAAGTTTATTAAAATCATCATATACCTTATCAAACTTGATTAAGGTTTCTTCTCTTAACATAGATTTATCTAGATTTTTATAAATTAGTTTAAACTCTTGAACCCTTTTGTCTGTTAGTTTTCTTTGCTTAGGCAGTGTATCTTTAAATTTTGCACCTTTACTACCAATATATCCAGCTGTCATACCTCTTTCTTTTTGTGTTTCATGAACTAAAAGAGATATTGATGTAGAAATTTTCATTATCTCATTAAGCTTCTGATATTCAGACTTTTTAGTATAACTATCATAAATAAAGATTAAAGAAAATGATATAGCTAATAAAAAAGGAATAACAATTAATAAAATTAATTTTGTCTTGATTTTAAGATTTGATAAAATAGAATTAAACATGATTATTCTCCCCTCTTCATTTCACTATACAACTTAGTATATTTATCAATCTCTTTTCTTGAAGCTTTTCTTCTACAGGATATATAACCTTTTGATCCGTCTGAGGAAGTAAAAGGGAAAATAGTAGCAAATACCCAATAGAATTTTCCTGATTTTGTTTTATTCTTTACAAAACCTTTCCATCTTTTATCATTTTTTATCGTCTTCCATAAGTCTTCAAAAGCAGCCTTTGGCATATCTTCATGTCTAACCATATTATGAGGATTGCCCACAAGTTCATCTAATGTATACTCAGCATATTCACAAAATTCATCATTTGCAAACTTTATAATACCTTTCTCATCAGTTTCTGAAACTAAAAAAGATTTATCATCTAGTATTAATTCATTATTTATTATTTCCATTCCCCACTCCTAGTAAAATAATTCTAACATATGAAATATTGTTATTATTGATTTTTATTTATGATATCTGGTTTTTTCTATACTTTTGTTAAAAAAAGGAACATAATGTAATTGTAAAATAAATATACAAATTATAAAATTATATAAAGCATTTTTAGTGCTTTTATAAGTTATTAATAATATTTTAAAATACTCTTATTAAAGATATTTTAATTTTTATAAAGTATTATGATTTCACAGAGTTTACACAGTTATGAAATATATTAGGGAAAAAGAATGGATTATGAAGATTTTGAAAAAGCAGTTGATTTATTTGGTATTTTGACAAAGACAACAAAAAATGATTTGAAAAAAAAATATTTAAAGCTTTCAAAGGAATTACATCCTGATATGCCAAATGGTAGTGATGAAAAATTTCAAGAATTGCAAGCGGCATATGATTTGCTAAACTCATATATGGATGGATTTGCTTTTTCTTTTGAAGAAGAGGAGTTTAAAACTCAATTTCCGTCTTTTACAAACTATAAAAATTGGAGATAAAATGAAAAAACCACTTATATTTTTGATGCTCGCAACATCAATATTTGCAAATGTTGATATCAAAAGTTTAGATATATACAAAAATTTAACTTTTGTAAAACAAAAATTAGATTCTAAAAAAAATACTCAAAAACTATTAGGGCAAGTTAAAATTGAGAATATTAGATTTTTAAAGGAAGATAACTGTTCGATTGGTGATTATAGCTTAGAAAATAAAGAAGAGAATGATGAGTTGTCAAAATTGATTTCAGAAGCAAAAGATAAGATTGTTTATAAAGAAAATAGAATAAAAGCTTTAAAAAGTAACATTGCATTTTTAGAAAATACTTCATTTAATTCAGTAAGTAATTCAAAGATGCTTCAAGAAAGCTCAAATTTTTTGAAAAAAGAGATTTTAGAAAACTACAATCATATCTATGAAATAGAAGGTTTTATTAAAGAGGATAAAAAAGAACTTAATGAACTTCTAAAAAAAAGAACCACTGAAAATACTATTTTTTTAAATTATGATTTAAAATGTGACAAAGATGTATTTGTTTATTACCCTTTAAATAATATTAAGAAAGATGGTCTTTACGATATAAATTATAACTCAAATAAAAAAGAATTAGAGATTAAAAATTCTTACTTTATAACACAATCAACTGGAATTGATTTTAAAAATATTGATATAAACCTTTATTCTTTTTCATATGTTGATATGGTTCAACCTAGAAAATTTTATCCTCAATATTTAGATTTAAATATACCAGTTGCATTAAACTCTTCAAAGGTGATGATAAAGAAAGCAAGAGTTGAAAGATTTAATGATATGGCAGCAACACCTAGTTATGAATATAATGAAGATACAACTAGGTCATATTTTACTGCTTTAAATGTAAATTTAAAAAGTGGGAAAAAACAACAAGTTTTATTTTCAAATGAAAAATATAAAGCCCAAAACTCTATTGAAATTGATGGATATTCTTCATCTAAAGCTTTCTATAAAGTTGATTTTAAAAGTGATAAGTTATATGGGTTTATAAATTCAAAACTATACTTAAACGATTCATATATTGGAAAAATAAATATAAATGGTATAAAAAAAGATGAAGATAATAGCCTATATTTTTCGAATAATAGATTTATTGATGTTAAAAAAGAACTTATAAAAGATATGAAAGAGGAACCATTTTTTAGTTTAAATAGATTAAAGACTCAAAAGATTTGGAAATACGAAATTAAGAATAATGGCAAGAAAGAAGAGTCTATTTCACTTATTGAAAGAGTTCCAGTATCTAAGCATGAGGATATAAAAATAGAACTTATTGGTTCAACAAAAGTCACAAAATTAGAAAAAAATGGTAAAATCACTTTTGATTTCAATCTAAAACCAAATGAAATAAAAACTATAGAATTTGGTTACGAGATTTTAAAACCTAATAAAAATTAAGGGGATTAAATGTTTGATACAAAAAAAGTAAAAGAGTTGGTTTTAAGTACACTTGTGGCAGATTCATACTCTTTGGCTACACATTGGATTTATGATGAAAAACAATTAAGTGAACTTGATATTAATTGGGAATTATTAAATGATGCCAAGGGTGTTTGGCATAGGGGTAAAGTTGCAGGTGATTTTACTCACTTTGGTGACCAAACATATTGGTTATACCAATTTTTAGAAGATAAAAATCAGTTCAATGTAGATGAATATATGGATTATTGGAAAAATAAAATAGATATATACAATGGCTATATTGATGGTGCTACAAAAGGCACTTTAGAAAATATAAGTAAAGGAATAGAACCAACAGGAAGTTCTTCAACTGATTTATCAATTATAGGAAGAATTGCTCCGTTGTTATTGGTTTCTAAAACTAAAGAAGAATTTTTAGAAAATATTTCAAAGTTTGTATCTTGTACACATAATTCAAAAGAGGCTTTAGAAGCTTCAAGATTCTTTGGTGAATTGTTTTTAAAAGTTTATGAAGGTGAAAATATTGAAGAGGCTATCCTTTCTTTAAAAGATAGTTTTGATACAAAATTACAATCATATATTTATAGTGGTGTTGCTTCAAAAACAGATGAAACTTTTGATGCGATAAGAGGTTTTGGACCAGCATGTAATATTGATGGTGCTTTTCAAGGGGTAATTCATCTATTATGTAAGTATGATGATTTCAAACAAATGTTAATTGAAAATGCAAAAGCTGGTGGAGATAATAGTGCTAGAGCTATGTTAGCAAGTTTTATTTATATGGCAGCTCCAAATAAAAATCTAACAAAGATACCAAATGATTGGCTAAATATTAAAGCTACAATTATATAAAGAGGAAATTTATGATTAAAACACTAATTAGTACAAATAAATTTTATGTTGAGTTGACATTAGCTTCAATAATTTTTACTGTTGCATTATTTATGGATAGATTGATGGATGCAATTATCTATATGCTTTATTTTGTAATTTTTTTAGAAATTACTAGAGCAGTTGTTAATTATATTAGAGAAGAAAGAGTTATATTAACAACTTTAGTTGATGCATTTGTAATATTAGCTTTAAGAGAATTAATTGTAAATGTTGTAAAAATAAATGATAAAAATATTGACTCTTGGAACTCTCTTTTTAATTCTCCAATGAATTTTAATATTATGGTAATTTCAGGAGTAATATTGTTTTTATTGCTAGTTAGATATTTAGTTATAAAAACATCTCATAGGTGTATTTTAGGGCGTGATAAAAATTGTGATGTTGATGATACAATCAAAATTTAAACTAATGAAGAATAGGTAAAAACCTATTCTTTAAAGTTCTATTTCAATTCCAATTGGGCAGTGGTCACTTCCAAATACATCATCTAAAATAAAGGCATCTTTTACATTATCTTTTAAATCTTCACTTATATAAAAGTAATCTATTCTCCAGCCAACATTATTTGCCCTTGCATTTGCTCTATAAGACCACCAAGAGTATTTATCTTTAATATCACCATTAATAAGTCTAAAAGTATCAATATATCCATGGTCTAAAAATTTTGTAATCCAATCTCTTTCCATTGGTAAAAACCCTGAAGTTTTTTCATTTGCTTTAGGCCGTGCAATATCTATTTCAGTGTGTGCAGTATTTACATCTCCACAAACAATAATAGATTTCCCCTCTTTTTTAAGGTTTTCACAGTGCTCTAAAAATCTATCGTAAAATTCCATTTTATAAACTAGTCTTTCCTCTTTTGATTGACCATTTGGAAAATATACATTGAAAAAGGCAATATCTTTATTTCCTAGTGTAAAGTGAACTTCATTTATTCTTCCTTCATCAAGAATATCAACACTTGGGCAATTACAAGTAAAAGTAGGTTCTATATCTGTAAAAAGTGCTGTTCCACTTCTACCTTTTATTGCAGATTGGCTTGCAAATAATGTTTTATAATTCTTTTCAAATATAGAATCTGGAATTTGCTCTTTAGTAGATTTTGTTTCTTGAATACCAATTAAATCAATGTTTGCTTCATCAACCCATTTCAAAGCCTCTTTTTTATCAACTGCTCTAATACCATTTACATTCCACGAGATAAACTTATATCTACTCATTCTTTTCCTTTAATTCTTTAATTTCTTCTATTTTGTCAACTTTTATAAATTTTTCATTGTTTGTATTTTCTTTATTCTCTTTTTTTTTGCTACCTAGTGCATTAAAGCTATTGGAAAACCCTTTATTTTGAATCATAGAGTCACCTTTCCCACCATGCATATCTATCTGACCTTTTTCATAGGCAAAAGCAAAAGAGCTTAAGAAAACTATTAATGTTACAGTTTTAAACCTTTTCATTATATATCCTTTAAATTTGTTTCGTATTATTACAAAAATTCTGCACACTAAGTCTAAATGTGCTATTTTACGAAAAAAATTTAATAAAGATATAAAATGTCTACAGAAATATTATTAGGAATACTTACATTTTTTACATCAACAATTGCAGGAGTAGTTGGCCTTGGTGGAGGAATGATTCTAATTGCTATTCTTCCAAGCTTTTTACCTGTAAATGCAATTGTTCCTGTTCATGGTCTAACTCAAATGGCAAGTAATTTAAGTCGTGCAGTTTTTGGATGGAGTGATGTAAAGGTTGAAGTGATTCCAAAATTTTTAATTGGCTCAGTTTTAGGCGTTTCTTTTTTTGCAACAATTTTATATTTTATCTCTTTAACATACGTGCCTTTATTTATTGGTTTATATATTTTACTCTCTTTGTGGAGTGATAAGTTTAATAAAAAAATAGAAAGATTTGAAAGCTATTATTTAATAGGTTTTGTACAAAGTGGACTTTCATTAATTGTTGGTGCCACAGGACCAATTGCTACTACACTTTTGGTAAAAGATTATAATGATAAGCATGTAGTTGTATCAACTGCAGCTGCATTAAAAAGTATAACTCATACATTAAAAGTTATCACTTTTATATTTTTTGGTTTTGTATTTTTTGATTATTTAGGAATTTTAGTTGCTATGATAATTGGTGCAGTTATTGGAAGTTGGACTGGTACAAAACTAAGGGATAAAATTGATGGTAAAAAATTTATACTGGTTTTAAAGATTTTATTATCATTAATGGCAATAAAACTTATAGTTAGTTTGTTTATATAATGCAAGTTTACATATGAATAGTTTATTTAAATCAAGGGTTGCTTTACTTTATGTAATGTCAATCTCAATGGTATTTTCTTTTTCTGCTTGGATGAGTTTACTAAATAACTTTGTTGTGGAAGTTGCTTCTTTTGATGGTAGTCAAATAGGGATATTACAAAGTCTTAGGGAAATCCCTGGATTCTTGGCCTTTACAGTTGTTTTAGCAATTATATTTATTGCTCAACAAAGGCTTGCTTTTTTATCTATGATAGTTTTAGGTATTGGTGTTTTATCAACTGGATTTTTCCCCACTGCTTTAGGTCTTTATATCACAACTGTAATTATGTCAGTTGGTTTTCACTATCTTGAAACTTTAAATCAATCCTTATCCTTACAATGGTTAAGTAAAGAGAAGGCTCCAATTATTCTTGGAAAAATTACAGCTGCAAAATCTTTTACCTCTTTAATTGTATTTGTTTTAATATATATAATGATGAAATTTTATTCTGTAGAGTACAAATATGTTTATGCTTTCTTTGGAGTAGTGACACTTATAGTTGGTATTATCTCATGGATAATGTTTGAACATTTTAAAGATGATGTTGTCCAAGAAAAAAAATTACGTGTAAAAAAAGAGTATTGGTTGTTTTATTTCTTAACTTTTTTAGCAGGGGCTAGAAGACAAATCTTTGTTGTATTTGCAGGGTTTTTATTAGTTGAAAAGTTTGGTGTAGATATTCATAATATGGTAAGTTTATTATTTGTAAATGCCATATTAAATATGTACTTTGCACCTGCAATAGGTAGATTTATTACAAAATTTGGAGAAAGGATAACCTTACGATTTGAGTATATTGGACTTATTATAGTTTTTATCTCTTATGCCTTTGTTGAAAATATTTATGTGGCATATGGATTATATGTTGTTGATCATCTTTTATTTTCTATGGCAATTGCTTTAAAAACTTATTTCCAAAAAATAGCAGATCCAAAAGATATAGCTAGTGCTAGTGCCGTTTCCTTTACTATAAATCATATTGCAGCAGTTTTTTTACCAGTATTACTTGGACTTGTATGGTTATATTCAAATTCACTTGTTTTTATAATTGGCGCGTTAATTGCTTTTTTATCTTTTGCTCTGTCTTTTTTAATCCCAGAACATCTAAATCAAGGTTTTGAAACTACATTGAAAAAATAATGAAACAATTTTGACTTTTTTGTTTTTTATATGATACTATCTGTTTATGAGTTCAAAAAATAAAAAAGTCTATGATTTAGAATATATTGAAAAAATATTTAAAGTAATACCTCTAACTTTTATTTTAATACTTTCGATTGTCTCAGTTTTTATCGCCTATGTTATTTCAGAATCTAAACAAAATCGTGAACTTGATCTTTTAAAACAAAAAACACAATTACAAAATCAATTTGAAAAAAAAGAAATTCTATTAGATTTTTCTAAAAATGTAGAAACAAGAGTTACAATTGAATTAAATAAAATTAGTAAAACTTTACAAGAACATGCCCATAAAATAATAGGAAATCTTAATAGTAAAGATGAATTAAAATTTGATACAACAGTTCATTTTTTAGAAAAATATGAAAAGAACAATTGTGTAGAGATAGTTCTATTTGAAAATCATCCTTTAAATATAGTTTATGGTCACGATAAAATTGTATTTTTATCAAAGCTAATTTTTGGGGATTATAATGAGATTTATAAACAAATAGTTTTAAAATATATTAGTTCTCAAGGAAGGTACAACCTACAAGAATGGAAAAATGACCTTACAGGGGCATTAAGACTAAGTTTTTTTGATACTTTTGAAATCAATAATAAAAAATACTATGTGGGAACTTTCTCAAAGCTTGAAAATATAAGATATATTACAAAAAATCTAATTATTGATGAGATTGATTCAAGTAATAATACAGATAAATATACTATATGGTTTTATGATTTAATTACAAGATTAACTTATAACTATCAAAATAAAAAACTTTTTGACAATGTTAATGTACTTTTATCAAAAAAAGATTACAGTAAAAAATTTGAGATATTAGAATATTTTGACAACAATGAACAGATGAATGAAAGTTTCAGTAACTATATTCTATATAACAATAGATTTAAATATTTTATAGCCATTGATTATAACAAAAATGTAGAAATCAATGAAATAGAGATTAGAAATAAATATAAAGCTTTATATTCTGAAATTACTAGTTATATAGTTTTTATAGGATTATTACTAATAATATTTTCTTTACTATTTTCCAATTTCACAAAAAAGATTCTTGATAGATATAACAATATGTTAAGTGAGAAAACTAAACTTTTAACCCACTGGAAAAATAGATTTGAATTGGCAATTATTGCATCTAATGATGGTTTATGGGATATTGATTTCAATACAAATGAGATATATTTTTCTGATAAGTGGTTGGAGATTTCAGGATATCTAAGGGGTGAAATCAAGAAATTTTCTGATTGGTTTTCTTTAATTCATAATAAAGATAAAGATAGTGTGAAATATCTTTTTGATGAAATATTTGAAGAAAAAAGAGATAGTTTTATTTGTGAATATAGGTTAAGAATTAAAAGTGGAAACTTTAAATGGATACTTGCAAGGGGTAAACTTTTTATAGATAAAGACACTGGGCATAAAAGAATGCTTATGATGTCAATGGATATTGATAAAAATAAAAGGTTAAAAAAAGAGCTTTTAGATGTTGAACTACTTGTTGAAGATGGAAAAATTGTTATCTTTAAACTTTTCAATGATGAAAATTTAAGTATAAAATATATTTCAAACTCAATAAAAAACTATGGCTTTACTAAAAAGAGTTTTGAAACAAATGAGATGAATTTTTTAGACCTTTTTTATAAAAAAGATATTGATACTATAAAAGCTGCTATGAATGCAGCTATTAATAAAAATCTTTCAGATTTCACTTTTGAATGTAGAGTTTTAAATGCGGCAAATCAGATTAGATGGGTTTCTTGTAGAGTTATTTTATTAAAAGATCATAGTGGTAATTTAGTAAATTTTTATGGTTATATGAGTGATATAACAAAAATTAAATTAAGTGAAGAGGAATTAAAAAATAAAATCAATGAAGAGCTTGACAAAAATAGAGAAAAAGACAGAATCTTAATTCAACAAAGTAAGCTTGCCGCAATGGGAGAAATGCTTGGGAATATAGCTCATCAATGGAGACAACCATTAAATAATATCTCCTTGTTTCTATCTTTTATAAAAGATGGTTATAAAAATGAGAAAATTACTTTTGATATATTAGAAAAGTATTTTGATAAATCTTTTCATCAAATCGAATATATGTCTCAAACAATCGATGACTTTAGAAATTTTTATAGACCATCAAAACAAAAAAATAGATTTGATATTAAACATGCGATTGATTCAACTATTGAGATAATTAAAGCACAAATTAAAGATGAAAATATAAATCTTCAATTAAATATTTCAGAAAATATTTTATATGGTTTTGAAAATGAATTGAAACAATCTCTTTTAAATATATTTAATAATGCCCTTGATGCAATTAAATCAAAGTCAAAGGAAAAAGATTTTGTAAAATATATAAAAATAGATTCAAGAGAGGAAAACAGTTTTATACAAATCAAGATTGAAAATAATGGTGGAAGAATAAATGAAGAGATAATTTCAAAAATATTTGAACCATATTTTACAACAAAGTTTGAAAGTCAAGGTACGGGAATAGGTTTATATATGACAAAATCAATAATAGAAACAAATATGAATGGAAAAATAAAAGTTGAGAATATTGAAGATGGGGTTGTTTTTACAATTAAACTACCTATTTTAAAAGGAAATGAAGATGAGTAATTCAATTACTAGAGTTTTACTTGTAGAAGATGAAGATGATGCTAGAGAGATTTTAGAATTTTATTTAGATACAGTTTTTGATGAGGTTGAAGTTGCCTCAAATGGTTTAGAGGGTTTAAATATATTTAGTGAAAATTTAAAAAATGGGAAACTTTTTGATGTAATTGTTACAGATATACGAATGCCTCAATTAGATGGACTTTCAATGCTTGAAAAAATTACACAAAAAAATGAAAATCAAAAGTTTATAATTGTCTCTGCATATAAAGATGAAGAGTATTTATTTAGATCAATAAATCTAAATGTTATCAGTTATTTTGTAAAGCCACTTGTTGTGGAAAATATAATGGGAATTTTAAAAAAATTGAAAAATTCTATTTTAGAAAAAAATGAAAAAATAGAAACACAAGATAATGATTTGACAAAAATAAATGAAATCTACTTTTACAGTAAAGATAAAAAACTTTTATATGATAAAGATGAGTTAGTAAATTTATCAAAAAAAGAGACACTTTTATTGGATGCAATGATTAGAAAAAAAGGTGAAATTATTACAAATGAATACTTGAAAAAATCTGTTTGGAACGATTCTAAGACTTCTGATGCGACATTAAGAACTGTAATTAAAAGAGTTAAAGATAAGGTTTCAAAGGATGACTTCATAGTTTCAAAAAAAGGAATGGGATATATTATAGAATAAAAGAAATGCCATTTTAATGGTCATCCAAAATAAATTTTAATATTTTGAAACAATTTTGAAACAATTTTGCAGTTTTTATGTTATACTTTCAATGTAATAAAAAAAGGAGATTACATGAGAATGAATTTACTAAAAAAACTAGCAATTGGTTCTATGCTAACTGCAGCACTTCTTACAAGTGCGAACGCTAAAAAAGAAGAAAAATATGTAATTGCAACTGCAAGTACAGGTGGAACTTTTTATCCTGTTGGAGTTGGAATTGCAACAATAGCTTCACTTAAATTAGCAAAATCAAATAAAATCACATTTTCTGCAATTACAAGTGCAGGTTCTGGTGAAAATGTAAGTATGATGGAAAATGGTGAAGTAAACTTTGGTATTTTACAAGGTTTATTTGGTTCAATGGCATGGCAAGGAAAAGCAAAATATGATGGGAAACCAAAAAAAGATTTAAGATCTGTAACAATGCTTTGGCAAAACGTTGAGCAGTTTACAATTAAATCAGATTTTGCAAAAACTGGAAATATAAAAGATTTAAAAAACCTTTATGGTGAAAGATTCTCAATTGGTGGAAGAAACTCTGGGTCTAGAGTATCTGCTGAAACAATTATGGGTTCACTTGGAATTGATTATAACAAAATGGATGTACAATATTTAGGTTATTCTCCAAGTTCAACTGCACTTCAAGATGGAAAAGTTCAAGGAATGAATACACCATCAGGACCTCCAACATCTGCAGTTACTAATGCTTTTGCATCAATTGGAAATGATAATATTAGAGTTTTAGATTTCAATGCTGATGATTTAACAAAAATCAATGCAAATTATCCTGTATGGACTCCATTTAATATTAAAGCAGGAACATATCCAGGACAAGAAAAAGATATCAATACAATTGCGCAACCTAACCTTTTAGTTGTTACAAAAGATACGCCTGAAGAGACTGTATATTTACTTACTAAAACAATTTATGAAAACTTACCTTTCTTAAACACAGTTCATAAAGCAACAAAAGCTATGTCTTTACAAAAAGCGATTGATGGTTTACCAATGCCATTACATCCAGGTGCAGCTAAATACTACAAAGAGCAAGGTATTAATATTCCTAATGCTTTAATTATCAAATAAAAAACATAAAGAGGATTTTCCTCTTTATGAAAGTCACTATAAAAATAGTGTCTTTGATAAATAGGAATCTTGGAAGGATTAATCAATGATCAAAATTAAATATTTTAAAGAAATCACTTTTGTATATGCAATATTTATATCGCTATTTCATTTTTATATAAATGTTTTTGGGGGTATTAGTGATTTGTGGTTTAACTCTGCGCACTTTGCACTTCTAGCTTCACTTGGCTTTTTAACATACGAAGCAATGAAAAATGAAGAGGGGCACAAAGATGAAGTTTCATTAGCTAATATCATTTTTGCTGTTTTAGCATTGGTGACATTTTTTTATATGGCATTTTTTGAAGAGTCATTATATGCTGAATATAATGGTGAGATGAGAGTAAGTGATATTATAATTGCTTCTATGACAATTGGTCTTGCAATTGAGATGGTTAGAAAATCAACTGGGTACATTATCCCTGCAATCATCACTTTTTGTATTGCATATCTATTATTTTTAGGTCAATATTTTGAGGGTGTTTTTGCCTTTGGAGGAATGACCCCCGAAAGATTTTTATATAGAATGTACTATACAAGTGAGGGGATGTTTGGTTCTATTGCAACTATTTCATCAACATATGTTTTTATGTTTATTTTATTTGCTGCTTTTTTACTTAAATCTGGAGCAGGGGACTTTATAGTTGATTTAGCAAAAGGAGTTACTTCAAAATATACAGGTGGAACTGGTCATGTTGCAGTATTTTCATCAGCACTTATGGGAACTATTTCAGGTTCGGCTGTTGCAAATACAGTCTCAACTGGGTCAATTACAATTCCTATGATGAAAAAATCAGGTTTTAAACCAACCTTTGCAGCAGCAGTTGAAACAGCAGCAAGTACAGGTGGACAAATCATGCCTCCAATTATGGGAGCAGGGGCTTTTATTATGGCTCAAATGACTCATATTCCCTTTGTAACTATTATTTCAGTTTCAGTTTTACCAGCAATTTTATATTTTGCTTCTATCTCTTTTTATATTCATATTCATGCAAAAGAGCATAATATAAAAGGTGAAGCAGAAAATGTAGATATAAAAGCAATTTTAAGAGAGGGTGCTCACTTTTTAATTCCCCTTGTAACTTTAGTTGGACTTTTAATTTATGGATTTTCCCCAACATATTCAGCAGGAATCTCAATTGTAGCAATTATTGCAGCTTCATATTTAACAAAAACAAAAAGAATGGGATTAAAACAAATTTTAGAGGCTTTAGCTTTAGGCGCTCAAAATATGGTTGTAACAGGAGTTTTACTTGTTGCAGTTGGTATTATTGTTGGTATTATTAATATCACTGGGGTTGGTATCACCTTTTCTCAATTAATTATTGAATGGTCTAATAACTCACTTATGATAGCTATGATTTTAGTTGCATTAGCTTCTTTAATTTTAGGAATGGGTTTACCTGTAACTGCTTCATATGTAGTTTTATCAGTTTTATGTGCACCAGCACTTGTAGGTCTTATGTTAAGTCCAGAGATGGCAGCACTTGTAAATGCTGGAATTGAGATGCCTGAAGTTGCGATGTATTTACTTGCAGCACACTTGATAATCTTTTGGTTATCCCAAGATTCAAATTTAACTCCACCTGTTTGTCTTGCAGCTTTTGCCGCAGCAGCTATTGCAAAAACTCCACCAATGAGAACAGGTTTTATGTCTTGGAAAGTTGGAAAAGGTATGTATATAGTTCCTCTATTGTTTGCCTTTACTCCACTTATAACAGGAACTTTATTTGAAAAACTTGAGGTATTTGTTTTTGGTTTATTTGGAATCTTGGCTTTTGCAATTGCTATGGAAGGTTTTTGGGATAAAAGAACAAATATTATTGAAAGAGTTATATTTGCCTTTGCATCATTAATGTTATTAAGTCCTGATAGTATGTTTGGATATGAAACAGTTTTTGAAATTGTACAAAATAATCATATAATTGGAGCAATTTTATTTATTTTAGCAATGGCTTATCATAAAATTACATATAAAGTTCATAAAAAGGAATTACATGCAACAACTGCTTGATACTCTAAAACAATGTGGATATGATCCACATTTTGTTCAAACTAAACAAGAAGCTTTAGAATTATCAAAAACTTTTATAAAAGATGAGATGAGTGTAGGGCTAGGTGGCTCTACTACAGTTAGCGAAATAGGTTTACTTGATGAGATTGTTAATAATAAGAATATCACACTTTTTAATCAATATGAAAAGGGTATTTCTATGGAAGAAAATACCAAAAGAAGAAGAGAAGGGATGTTAACTGATCTTTACGTTACAGGGACAAATGCCTTAACAAAAGATGGCAAACTTGTAAATGCTGATGGAAGTGGAAATAGAGTAGCTGCATTAATTTTTGGACCTAAAAAAGTTCTGGTTGTTATTGGAGTTAATAAAATCGTTGAAAATGTTGCTGAAGGTTTTAAAAGACTTATGGAAGTTGCAGCAGTTAAAAATGTTGATAGAATGAACTCAAAATCAATTGAGATGGGAAAAGAACCTAGACACAACCTTGATAATATTGCAAATAAGTTTACTTATATAAAAGCTGATGTTAAAGATAGGATTTCAATAATCATTGTAAATGAAGAATTAGGATATTAATCTTTTAGCTTTAAGTTACTTTTTTCTTAAAAAACCAAGTTGCGATGATTAAAGTTGCAAAACCAATGATAATCATCGGCACTATTTGGTTTAAAGCTAATTCCCACGAAATATCTTTTAAATATACACCTTTTATTAAAATCAAAAAATATTTTAGTGAAATAAAATCTGTAAATGGTATAAGCCAATCTGGCATATTTTCAACTGGTGTTGCAAAGCCTGACATTAAAATTGATGGTACAAGAAGCACAAACGCTCCTAAAATTCCTTGTTGTTGGGTTGATGAGATAGATGAGATAAAAAGACCAAATCCAACAATAGAAAAAACAAAAGCAAAAATAGAGGCTACTAAAATCCAAAATGAACCTATAAAAGGTACACCAAAAAAGATTATAGCACTTAGATAGATAATCATTGCTTCAATAATAGAAATAACCATAGGTGGAATTGTTTTTCCTATAATTAAAATCATTGGACTAATAGGAGCAACTGATATTTGCTCAAAAGTTCCAAGTTCCCGTTCTCTTGCTACAGAAAGTGAAGTTAAAATAAGAGCAATAATCATAGTTAAACTTCCAACTAAATTTGGTAATATCCACCAGAAGTTGTCCAAATTTGGGTTATACCAATTTCTAGTAATAATCATCTCTTTTTTATTTATAAAAGTAGATTGAATTATTTGCTTGACATAAGCAATTGCTAGTTGGGAACTATTTGATTTCCTACCATCTCCTATAATCCCAATAGTAGCAGTTTGACCTTGCGACAAGTTTTTTGAAAAATCTTGAGTAATCTTTATAGCTAAAACAATTTTCTGAGAATCTAATTTTTTCTCTAAATCTAAAACACCATTTAAATATAAAACCTCTTCAAATCTATCGCTGTATTTCAAACTTCTAATTAATTCTTTACTTTGTCTTGAACCATCTGAATCTAAAACTCCAATTGAGATATTTTTAACCTCTAAAGTTACTGCAAAAGCAAAAAGTACAAGTTGTAAAAGTGGAGGTATGATTATAACTATTCGTGAACGTTTATCACTCCATATTGCTAAAAATTCTTTTCTTATTAGGGCTAGTAATTGATTAAACATTAGTTTATCTTCTTTTTTGTGATTAAAAAAATGATGAAAAAAAGTATAAAACCTATTAACAACATAAAAATAGAGTTAGGGATTATAATTTCATAAATATTGCCTGTTAAAAATAGAGTTTGTAAAATAGGTATAAAATATGTTGCTGGAATACCATTTGTTAAAAACTGTAGCCACTGGGGCATACTTGAAATCTGAAAAATAAAACCTGATAAAATCATAGCTGGTAAAAAGCCAACTATTAAAGCCATTTGAGCTGCAACAAATTGATTTTTTGCAAGTGTTGAGATTAAAAGTCCAAGACTAAGACTTGGAATTAAATAAATAGCAGAAGTTAAAAATAAAAGAAAATATGAACCTCTAAATGGTATTTCAAACCAAAAAAGTGTGATTAAGACACAAATAGTAAGGGAAATTAATCCAAGAAAAAAATAAGGGAATAGTTTACTAATAAGTAGTTCTAAAATTGTTGTAGGAGTAGACATAATAGCTTCCATTGTACCTCTTTCCCATTCTCTTGCAACAACCAGAGCTGTTAGAAGAGTACCAATAAGAGTTAGAATTATTGCAATAGAACCTGGCAATAAAAAATATTTACTAGAAAGAGGTGCATTAAACCAATACCTAGTTCTAACTTCAATAGTCGAAGTTGAAGTTAAATTTTCATACTTTAACCAAGATTGCCATAGCTCATTAGAGTATTTATTTACATATCCAGCAATACTTGGTTCACTACCATCAGTTATAATCTCTATTTGTGGCTTACCTTTTAAAATCTCTTTATCAAAATTTGAAGGTATTATTATCATAGCCCTTAAACTTCCTTCTTGAAGTTTAGAAATAAATTCTCTTTTATCTCGACCAATTTCAACTTTAAAGCTTTCACTACTTTCAAATGATTTAATTAAACTTGAGGTGTATTTTGAACTTTTTTCTAAAACTATCCCTACTGGTATCTTTTTAGCATCAAGTGAGATTGCATATCCCATCAAGAATAGAAGCATTAAAGGAAGTATTATAGCAATAATCAAAGCACTAGGATCTCTTAATATTTGGATAGTTTCTTTTATAAATATTGCTTTTAATCTTTGTATACTAATCATTGTCTTCTCTTTTAATTAGTTCAATAAATGCCTCTTCCATTGTTGCATTTTCGGAAACTTCTTTTATAAGATTATGTGGTGTATCAAGGGCGATTGCTTTACCTTTATAAATCAAAGCAATTCTATCACAATATTCTGCTTCATCCATAAAGTGAGTTGTAACCATAATAGTCATACCTTTTCTAACCATTGCATAAATATGATTCCAAAACTCACGTCTAGTTTGTGGGTCAATTCCTGATGTTGGTTCATCTAAAAATAAAACAACAGGGTCATGCATAACTGCACAGGCTAGTGATAATCTTTGTTTATAACCTAAAGGTAAATCACCTGATGGCATTTTTCTATACTTTTTTAAATCAAAAATATCAATCATATTTTCAATTTTTTCTTTTCTTTTTTTCCCTTTTAAACCATAAACTCCTGCAAAAAACTTTAGGTTTTCATATACAGATATTCCTCCATAAAGTGAAAACTTTTGAGACATATATCCTATTTTTGCTCTTGCCTTAAAAGATGATTTTTCTAAGCTCATATTTAAAACTTTTGCAGTACCACTAGTTGGAGGTAAAAGACCACAAAGCATTTTAAAGGTTGTTGATTTTCCAGCTCCATTTGGACCTAAAAAACCAAATATTTCACCCCTTGGGATTTGAAAGTTTACATTATTGGTTGCTACAAATGAGCCAAATTTTTTACTTAAGTTTTTAGCTTCTATTAAAAACTCTTCATCACTTTTTTCAAGCTCTCCCATTTGGGAAGCTAGAGGTGAATCTGCATTAAAGTTACCATTTAATATATTCATAAACCCATCTTCAAAATTAGGAGTTATTTTTTCATATTTACAATTCTTTGCCCCTATAGTTTCTACTTTTGGAAGTAATTCTTCACTATCACAAATTAGTTTTATACTATTTCCTAAAATTACTCCATCTTTTATATTTTTATTTTTTAGTGCAGCTCTAAGGGTTTCTCTTTTATCTTCAATTTCTCCTATGATTTTAAAGACTTTATTTTCCATTGTGTTACTTAAATCTTTTGGAATACCATTAAATACTATTTCACCTTCATTTAGTAAAATTACTTCATCACAAAGTTCTGCTTCATCTAAATAAGCTGTACTCCATATAACTCCAACACCATCAGAGATTAAACTTTGAACTATTGCCCATAATTCTTTTCTTGAAATAGGATCAACTCCGACACCGGGTTCATCTAAAAGTAAAAGTTTAGGCTTTTTAATTAAAGCACAAGCAAGTCCAAGTTTTTGTTTCATTCCACCTGATAAATCCCTTGCTAAAAAGCTAGTGAAATTTTTAAGATTTATAAATTCAAGAAGCTCTTCTATTCTTTTCTTTTGTTCTTCTTTTTTGATTGATTGTAAATTTGCATAAAGTTTTAAGTTCTCTAAAACTGTTAAGTCTTCATAAAGTCCAAATTTTTGTGGCATATAGCCAATCTCTTCTTGAACTTTAAAAGCATCATCTGGCAAGTTATAGTTTAAAACTTTTAGCTCACCTTCTTCTGAGTCTAAAAGTCCTGTCATTAGTCTAATAAGTGTCGTTTTCCCTGCACCATCAGGACCAACAAGTCCTGTAATTTTACCCTCTTTAATCTCTAAAGAGATATTACATAGTGCTTTAGTTTTTCCAAAGTTTTTACTTAAACTTTTAACTTCAACCAATGACATAAATTATCTTATTTTAAATCTTCAAACTTGATAGTTACAGGCATACCTTGTCTAACATTATCATCAGGATTTTGTAAAATTAGTCTAATTCTATAAACTAATTGTGTCCTTAACTCTTCTGTTTGTACATTTTTTGGTGTAAACTCAGCTTGTGCAGAGATAAAACTAACTTTTGCTTTATATTTTTTATCTGTACTATCAGTTGTAACTATTGCTATACTGTTAGGTTTAATTAATCCTAAGTATTTCTCATCAATATAAGATCTGACCCAATATTCATTTGTAATTGCTAAATCTATTACAGGAGTTCCTTTGTTAACTATAGCTCCTATTTCATATGCTCTTGTTAAAATAATACCATCATTTGGCGCATAAAGTTTTGTATCTTTTATATTTATTTTTGCAAGACTTTCTTTTGCTTTTAAGGATTCAAGTTTTCCTTCCGCCATCATTATATCTTCTCTTTGGTATCCATTTTCAAGTTCATCTAAGGCACTTTTAGTGTATGTAACTTGTGCTTTTGAAACTTCATACGCAAATTTATAATCTTCAAAGGTTTGATTTGAGATTGATTGAGTATCATATAGCTTTTTAAATCTTTCATAATCTTTTTTACTTTTTCTAAGTTCAACTAAACTTTTTTTATAGGAAGCTTTTGCTTTTTGAATCTCTTCAATTCTATAACCTTTTTTTAGTTTTAAAATATTTGATTCTTGAACTTTAATTTGAGCTTGTATTTCTTTTAATGCTTCTTTGTAAATATCATCTTCTAGTTCAACTATTAATTCACCTTTTTTGACAAATTGACCTTCATCAAAATAGATATTTTTTATTTTACCTGATACTCTATGTCCTAAACTTACAGTTCGTAAATCTATATTTCCATAAAATTTTGTTTCTTCTTCTTTCTTTGAGCATGCTAAAAAAATCATTGAGATTAAAATAGGTAGTAATAGTAGTTTCATCTTCATTATATAGCCTTATGGTCTGTTATAAAATTATTATAACAAATTATCAGTTAATAGAATTTAACTTTTTTTGTTATTTTTTTAACTTATGAGAGCATTGATTTTATAAATGCCCAGTTTTTACAAAGATTATAGTTTCCTCATTTACATAAGGATGGTGCCTACTTAGATGTGGACTTCTAATCCAAGTACCTATTTTGTACTCTCCATGTTCATCTATAAACGTTCCTTTTAAAACAAGTATCTCTTCTCCTCCCCAATGTGTATGGGGGATAAAAACTTCATCTTTTGGCCATTTTACTAAAGCTGTTTGGTCTGATAGGGGCATCACTTGTAAATTACCTTGACCTTGCAACCATTGAGTATTTGATGTATCAACAATTGAACTTTCTACTGTATTTTGAGAATAATTTATTTTTTTAAAAATTTCACAGCTACTACCAGTAGTGATTCTTGATTCATCCTCTCTTGGAAGTTTTAAATAAGTTCCTTTTTTAAAATCTCCAAACTCATTTGAATATGTTCCATCTAAAATAAAAATTTCAACACTGTTGATTCTTTTGCTATTTTTAAAGCTTGAATTTTTATCAAGTTTAATCAAAGAAGTTTCTTTATCTTCATCCAATGAGAATATCTTTTTATGGCAATTTAAAATATCATCATATTGCCATTTGATATTAGCTTCATCTAAAGATATTGACTTATCATATTCTATATTTATCATCGTTTCCCTTTTTAAACTTCTTAGAAATTCATATTAATCAAATAATTGCTTATCTTTGGTATGTAATCTTTTCTACAAACTAAACAAGTTGGAATATATGCTGTTTTCTTATCTAACTTTGTAATTTTAACATCATTTATAAATCCAAGTTTTTCTACCAAGTTTGTGGGAAGTAAAGTTTTACCCATACCAGATTTCACGCAGGCAAGTATTGTTTCTAAGCTACCAAAAGAGAGACTTTTTTCAATAGTTTCTCCTTTTTTTTGATAGTAGTTTTTCAAAAACTCATCATAGGCACAACCTTCTTTAAATGATAAAATTACATTTGGAGTGTTTTCCTCTTTTGGCTCTAGTATTGCTATCTCTTCTTCATATTTTTTTAAGACAAGTAATTCATCATCTTTAGGCTCCCCACTAACAAAAGCAATATCTATTTTATAATTTAAAATTAATTGAATCATATCTCTAGTTGTACCAGTTAAAAGTTCCATTTGCATTTTTGGAAAGTCTTTATGTAGTTCCATTAAAAATTGTGAAATTCTAACTGCTGCATTACAATCTGTTGAACCTACAATTAACTTTTTTTGGTGTTGTTGATTCTGTATATCAGATATTGCAAATTCAACTTTTTTTACTATTTCAACTGCATGTTTGTAAAGTCGTTCCCCTTCATTTGTCAAAATCACACCCTTTGGTACTCTATGAAAAAGAGTGCAGTCTAAAGATTTTTCTAATTGCTTTATTCTAGATGTTACATTTGATTGGGCAAAACCAAGCTCATTTGCTCCCAAAGAAATACTTTTATTGTTTGCAACACTTATAAATATTTTTAGTAAATTTGAATCCATATCACTAATCCTTATATCACATATCACGATTTAGTATTTGACACCATATCACATTTAGTGATAGTATACATAAAAAATATTTAACTACAATCTATTTTAAAGGAGTTTTTATGCCAATAATTAATGTAAAAATGACCCACGAAGATGGTGGAGCAACAAAAGAACAAAAAGAGCTTTTAGCAAAAAAACTAACAGATGCCTTTGTAGAGGTTTTTAATAGAGGTGAAAAAACTTGTGTTGTAACAATTGATGAAGTTTCTACAGATAATTATGCAATTGGTGGGAAAACTATTACAAATATTAGAAAAGGTGATTAATGAATCTAAATTTATTAGATAGAAACAACAATTTATCTATATTAATAGCTGGAATTATCGCAGTTATTATAGGTATTGGTGTAGCAAGGTTTGCCTTTACTTCCCTTTTACCACCAATGCTTGAAGGTTTTTTAACAGTAACTTTTGCTGGTCTTTTAGCTGCTGTTAATTTTGCAGGATATTTAAGTGGTTCAATCTTTTCCATGTTTATAAAAGATATTAATCAAAAAGTATTACTTTTTAGAATGGGAATAGTTTTATGTATATCAACTACTTTTGTTTTAGGGCTTACTGAAAATGAAACAATTTGGTTTATAAGTAGAATTATTGCAGGCTTTGGGGCTGCTATGGCCTTTGTTGTTGGTTCTGCAATTGTAATGACAAAACTAAATTTTGAAAATAAAACAAAAGCAATGGGGATACATTTTAGTGGAATTGGTTTTTCGATTTTAACAACCGATTTAGTTAGTCGTGCTGTTTTAAGTAGTGGTTATGATTGGAAAAGCTCTTGGTTAGTTTTAAGTTTTTTTGCTATTTTAGCATCAATATATTCTATGTATATTTTATGTTTTGATAAAAAAGTAAAAACAAAAGTTGTAAAACATAAATTTAATTTTTCTTTATTTACTCCTTTTGTAATTTTAATTATCATTGCTTACTTTACAGAAGGAGTAGGTTTTGTTGTTCAAGCAACTTTTTTACCTGACATAATCAATACCCTTGAAGGTCTTGAAGGGTATGGTAGTTTAACATGGACTTTAGTTGGATTAGCTGGGATTCCTTCATGTATTATTTGGATGAATCTTGCATCAAGAAAGGGAAGTGTAAATATTATAATTATTGCTTTATTTGTTCAAATGATAGGAATTTTAATCCCAACTTTTACAACTAATATCTATATGAATCTGCTTAGTGGGGTTTTGTATGGTGGTACATTTGTTGGACTTGTTGGATTATTTATGAATTTAGGTGGTAAATTAGCTGGAAGTAATCCTGTTATTTTAATGGGAGCTGTTACAACATCTTATGGAGTAGGGCAAGTTATAGCGCCATTATATTCTGTTTATTTTATTGAAAAGTATGGAAATTATGATTACTCTTTATATTTGACTGCATTAATAGTATTTTTGGGAATTATTCTTTTATTTTTTGCTAAAACAATAATGACAGATGAACAAAAGAGATTATAGTTTAGGCTAAAATCTCTTTTACCTTCTCAACTGCTAGATTGTTATCAAAAGGCTTATGTAGAATCCCTTTTGATTTTTCTTTTATATTTTCGTTAATTTGTTCACTATCTTTTGTTGCAATAAGATAATTAACCTCTAAATTTAAAATCTTTTCAATATTTGATTCTTCCAACGACTCATTATCAATAACAAGTAAATCAAACTCTTCGTCTCTTAGTTTTTTGAACATATCAATGGTATTGTTGATTTGTTGAGTTTGGAAGTTTTTATTAAATTCAATTATTAAACTCATATAACTAATTGGATCACTATTTAGCACTAAAATTTTAGATGTATCTTTTGTTTGATTATCCTCTTTTTCATCTTCCATATCAAATAAAAATTCATGTTCTAAATCTTCAAGTTTATTTGAGTTATTTACTTTTTTAGTAACTTGTTCACTAGATACCATATCTAGGTTTTTTGGTATCTCTATTTTTATTGTTGTTCCTATTTTAACTTTACTTTCTATATTTATTGAACCATTAAATAGAGTAATTAAGTCTTTACAAATTGCTAAACCTAAACCAGTTCCTCCATATTTTCTAGTTGTACTTCCATCTGCTTGTTTAAACCTATCAAATATATGTTCTAGTTTATCTTCAGAAATTCCAATTCCATCATCACTTACAACAATTTGTATGGTTTCTTCTTTTTCTTGAACAATTAATCTAATCTCACCATCTTTTACAAATTTAATTGAATTTCCAATTAAGTTTTTAAGTACTTGATTTAATCTTGATTCGTCTGTATATATCTCTTTTAAAGATTTATCAATTTTAGTTACAAGCTTAATACCTTTCTCTTTTGCTTGAGGATAGAACATGTCATTTATTTTTTGAATAAAAGATTCAATATTTATCAACTCATAATTTAGTTTCATTTTTCCAGCTTCTAATTTTGAAAGGTCTAAAATGTCATTGATTAAGAAAAGTAAATCATTACCACAGTTGTTTATAATTTTTAAGTTTTTAATATCTTTTTCATCAAATTTATCAGACTTATTTTTCATCATTATAGAACTAATAAGATTAATAGAATTAAGTGGAGTTTTTAACTCATGACTCATATTTGCTAAGAAATCATCTTTTGTTTTGTTAGCTTCTTCTAAAGCTTTTTTCTGTTGGTTTTGAATCATAGTTAGCTGTTTTAAGTTGATGATATCTTCACTTATTTTACTTGACATTTTATTAAAAGATTTTGCTAGAATTGTTAACTCTCTCATGTTTTTTAAATCTAATTTAATAGCAACTTTCTCATCATCATGGGATTCAAAACTTTTAATACCATCAATTAACTCTTTTAAAGGCATTGTAAGATATTTGTGGGTTGCATAAACTGTCAATCCCCAAAAAAGTAATATACTTAAAATAATATTGAAAATAATTAAGAAAATTGTCTCTTTTGTATAATCAAAGACTGTCTGTTTTGTAGTATAAAAAGTTAAAGTTCCTATCTCTTCACCATTTCCATCAACGAAATTGTGTATTTTATGATTAAAGCTAATTAAAGGAGATACAGAATAGACAAAGTTTTCATCTCTTTCTTTCCCTTTGTATTTATCTCTTAATTTTTTGTCAACAAGTCCCCGTAAAGTAATAACTTTGTTTTTTGAAACTAAAGAGATTCCCTTTATATCATCTTGTTCTAGCATCATTTCATTTAATATATTTTTTAAATTATCTTTATCATCAAACCAAACTCCATAAGTCAATCTTTTATTAAAATGTTTAAATGCTTGATTGAAATCTTTTCCCATTCTATTAACTGATGTATTAAGTTCTGAGTATATTTGGTATGAGGTTAATAATGAAGCAAAAATAATATACGAAATCAATATTTTTTTAAATATTAAATAGCCAATGGTATTATTGAAATTTCTAAAAATTTGATTATCCAAAATATACTCCTTAAACATTTGAAACTATTATAACTTTTAAAGGTATCGTAATAGTATTAGAATAGAAATAATTTTGTAAAATAATGAGAATTTAAAAAAAGTTTATAAAATAAAATAGAAGAATAAAGCAAGAGGTGCCCCTCTTACCTAAGCTTAATTAGTAGTTGGATCTACAAAAGTTCTTCCTGCTAGATCTTTATCAATTGTAAATAATCCATAACCATTGTCTCCAACAAGTTTTATATGATCAATTATTTCACTTAAAGTTGCTTCTTCTTCTACTTGTTCTGTAACATACCATTGTAGTAGATTGTATGTTGCATGGTCTTTTTCTTTCATCGCTAAATCAGAAAGATTATTTAAATTTTTTGACATTGATTGTTCATGTAGGAGTGCTTTTATAAATACATCTAAAAGTGATTTATATTCTACTCTTGAACTTTTAATTTCTGGAAGTTCAATATCTGAATCTTGATCTTCTAAATATTTAAAAAATTTCATTCCATGGGAAACTTCTTCTTGATATTGAATTAAAAACCAAGATGCAGCTCCATTAAAACCCTCCTTTGAACAATATGCACTCATACCTAAATATAGATATGCAGAATGAAATTCCTTGTTAAGTTGTTTTACTAATGCTTTTTCTAAATTTTTATTTATCATAATTTCTCCTTTTTGACATTCTAACTTTTTCAATTGAAATAATTCTATTTAATCTATTGTAGCTTTAAGACTTAAAATAATCCTAAAAGAGATTTAGATAGAATCACGCAAAAAGAAAGATAACAAGGATATATTTTATGGCAATTTATACATGTGGACATACAACTCCTGATTCAGATTCTATTTGTTCAGCAATCTCTTTAGGGTACCTTTTAAATAAAATTGGACGTGAAGCGATTCCAGCTAGACAAGGAGTAGTTTCTCCTGAGACTCAATTTATCTTAGATAAATTTGGTTTTGATGCTCCTATGCTTAAAACAGAGTTTGCTGGTGAAGAGATTTTTATTACTGATTATTCTGATAGAGGACAAGCTCCAAAAGATATTGATGAAGCAACTATTGTTGGTATTGTTGATCACCACAAATTAGGTGACTTAACAACTTCAACTCCATTAGAGTGTTGGATTAGACCTGTTGGTTGTACAAATACAATTGTTAAAGAGATGTATGATTATCATAAAGTAGAAATACCAAAAGAGATTGCTGGTGTTATGTTATGTGCTATTTTAAGTGATACTGTAATTTTTAAATCACCAACTTGTACACCAAAAGATATCGAAGTAGTTAGAGAATTAGCTGAAATTGCAGAGGTTGATGATTTTGGTGAACTTGGTATGGAGATGTTTAAAGTAAAATCAGCTGTTGATGGAACTCCTGTTAGAGATTTGATTTTAAGAGATTATAAACCTTTTGACATGCATGGAAATGATGTTGGTATTGGGCAATTAGAAGTTATTGACTTAGCAATTTTTGATTCAATCAAAGATGAATTACAAGCTGATTTAGACAAACTTAGAGAAGAAAACAATCTTCATACTGCTTGTTTATTATTGACTGATATTATGAAAGAGGGGTCTGAAGTATTAGTTTCTTCAAGTGATTCTTCTATTTTTGAAAAAGCATTTGATGTAAAACTAGAAAATGGTAAAGTTTGGTTAGATGGTTGTCTATCTAGAAAAAAACAAGTTATTCCTTTCTTGCAACCTGCATTTGCATAATTCTTAAACACAAAACATATTCAAATAGAGTAGCTTCTTTGCTACTCTTATTTTATTTTTATTAGGATTTCCCATGGAACTTTTTGCTGATATTACTCTTTATTGGGTAATAGGATTTGTTATTGCTGGTTTTTTAGCAGGGTATATAGACTCAATAGCTGGTGGTGGTGGAATGGTACAAGTTCCTGTATTACTTCTAAGTGGTTTATCTCCTATTCATGTTTTAGCTTCAAATAAAATGGCTGGTTTAGTTGGTGTTTTAATGGCAACAATTAAATATGCACTTAGTAAAAAGATATCTTGGAAAGTTGTAAGTATCGCTATTATTCCTTGTCTAGTGGCTTCTTATATTGGAAGTAGATTAATAATGTTTGTATCTGATGAGATAATTACTTGGGCTATCATTTTAGCTATTCCTGTTGCTATGGTATTTTTATTTAAAAAAAGTAAAAAAATAGTAGAAGAAAAAACAAAACTAAATAATAAAAATATTATTCTTGCAACTGCTCCAATTGGATTTTATGATGGTTTATTAGGTCCTGGAACAGGAACTTATATGACTATTTCTATGAAAAAGTTTTTGCATCTTGATTATTTAGTTTCAACAGCATCAACTAAGCCTTTAAATTTTGCTACAAATGTAGGTTCTGCTATTGCCTTTATTTTTGCAGGAAAAGTATTATGGGGAGTTGCTATTGTTTTGGGATTAGCAAATATAGCTGGCTCATATGTTGGAAGTCATTATGCTATCAAAGGTGGAGAAGAATTTATAAAAAAAGTACTTGTCTTTGTACTTGTTTTTATGTTAGTTGGAAATATAATAAAAATAGTTGTGAGTTAATGAAAACAAAAATTTTTAAAATAACGTTTGACTTTAGCCAATAAATTCCCGCTAGGGTAATTTATTGGCTCCACTGATTTGTTATCTTATTCTCCATAATGTGACCACATTCTAGAAATTCTTACTTTCTTTTCATCTTCTTTTACTTCATAAACCAGTCTATGTTGAATATTTATTCTTCTCGAATAGGAACCATTTAAGTTTCCTACTAATTTTTCATAAGGAGGTGGGTTTTGAAATGGATCTTTTCTTATTATTTCAATAAGCTCTTTAGCTTTTTTATCTAAATTAGCACTTGATAGTTTTTTAGCATCTTTTAATGCTAATTTACTATAAAGTATTTTATACTCTACCATTCAATATCTTCACTAAACTCACTATCATCTGCATTCATAGACTCTTGAATTGAAGAAGCCATATTTGGTATAGAATTTAAATATAGTGTTTCTTCTATTGCATTCCAGTCTTCTTGTGAAAGCATAACCACATTGTTTCTTTTTCCAGTAATAAGCACTGGTTCATGAGTCTGTGCCGTTTCATCCATGACATTATAAATGTCCGCTCTAACTTGACTTACTGACATAATTTTGGTCATATTCAACCCTTTAAGTTAATTTTATATATTGTACTCAATATCGTACGTTTTGTCAAGAAGTATGATTTTTTAGATAACGGTTGACTTGAAAAACAAGGGATGATGCCACTTGATTATTTGAATTTTCATTTTAGCTTTTTTGTTCTAAAAAGTTTAAATTAACCGCAGTGTACCCTTGTTTTTCTTCCAAGGTTTTGTTATCTATTTAAATAGTAATTTAATTTTGCCATCCCAAATTACAAAGTTGACTTTCCATATTTGTTTTGGCTTATAGAAGATACACATATACCTAATTGCCATGTTGTCATATTTTAAAATATAAGTATGCTTAACAAAACTATTTCCTACTTTTTCTGTATCAATAAAATCTGTACCAATAGCATTTCCAAAACGTTTGTCTACCATAGATAATTGCGTTTGTGTCTGATATGCAACATTATCAATTTCCACTGATGGCAAAGGCCAATAAGGTTTTAAATCGTTAAATGCTTATTGAATTTTTCTATTCTTTACTTAATTATATATCCTGTTCAAGAATTTCAGATTTATCGTTATCACTTGACCCCTATTTTCTTATCTGTGCTTTAAGCTTAAAATAGTTTTGAAAAAATCATTCTTGAAAAACTAGTTGACATAATGGACATCATATCTCTGCGTATGTTCATTTATCTGTAAAGTTAAATGATTATACATTATTTATTATATAGTATTTTGGTTTGGGAAAAGAGTATAGATAGGATTAAATAAGTATTGTGTCTCCGGAATTTTCAAATTTTTTCCAGATAGTTTTACCCGTGGCACAAACTTTATTTGTGCTTTTAATTTGAATAGTATGTACAAAAGAGTTTTCAGAACTATCCTTTTTTGTTGAAGATAAAATCACATCACCATATTGAGCCTCTGATATAAAACGCCCATCTATAAAGTACAAATAATAGTTATTTAATATCTCATTAGGTATTGATTCTATTAGCCATTGTAGATATCTAAGATTATTAACATGTTTGTTAGTATCAGTATCATACATATTAACTTTAAACTCTTTTCTATATTCAAAAGAATCAAGAGCTTCAATTTTATTACTTATATCGTGTTCATGAGATACTGATTTGTCTGATGACCATCTTTTTAAAAAGTCTGGAAGTATTCGTGTAGGTCTTCTTTTTTTTATATCATAAAAAAGCCATAAACCTCTAGCTCTTCCTATAATATTATAGTTTTCATCATAAATGATATTTTCTCTAAATCCTCTAATAGTCTGATATTTTGATATCCAAGTTCTAATAATTATTTTTTCTTTATATAAAGGATAGCGTTGCATTTGCATCATACCAGATAGCAATACCCATCCAAGATTTTCTGACATCAAAGATAAAAGATTATGCCCAGCATAATGACAATGCTCAGCAGCAGTTTCTTGAAGCAAAGTCAATATAGCAATAGGAGAAGCTTCCCCTAATCTATTCAACTCAAAAAATCTCAATTCAAACTCTTTATCAAAATAATTTTCCACAAAAACTCCTTTAATAAATAGAATATATGCAATTTAATAAGTATTGTCAAGAGTAAAGGAAAAATCCCCGGATTTTTCAATTGCTTTAGATAATGATTCTGCATTTTTGGGTATTATATAAAGTTATTTAAAGATATTTAGTAGTCTCTTTTTTAATTGTTATCTTTAATCTTATCTTTCATCTGTATTATTATTTTACCATAAGATTAAGTGAATTTTCTATTTAAAATTATACATTCTTTACTTAATTATATATCTTGTTCCCAAAATTTCAGAGTTATCGTTATCACCTGACCCCTATTTTTCTGCTAGGTTTTGTTAGTTTTTAAACTACAATTATATTTAAAAGTTAGCATTATTTATTTTATTTAACATTTGTATCATTTGATTAACTTGTAATATAACATTCTTAGTTTCAGGATGTTCTTGTCCAAGTATTTTTGATTTTATTTCACAAACTACTTTATAATATTCTATTGACTTAGTATATTGTCCTATACAACCATAAGCTATTCCTAGAAATTGATAGGTTGATGCTGTATCAAGATTATATTTACCTATTGTTTTTAATTGTATATTTACTGCTTTTTCTAAATAATTTATTGTAATATTATGCTTACCTATAAATCCATATGCTTTACCTAAGTCATAGTATGTTTCAGCCGTATTAAAATGATTTTCACCTACAGTTTTTAGTCTTATGTCTAACGCTTTTTTATAATAATCTATTGCTTCATCATATTCTTTTTTATTGAAATATGACTTTCCTAAATTACTATAATTTGAAGCTATAATAGGATTTTCAATTCCCATAGTTTTTAGTCGTATTTCTAATGATTTTTTAAAATAACTTATAGAACTATCATATTCATCTTTTAAACCATGTGCTATACCTAAATTATTATATGTAAGTGCTGTATCAGGATGTTTATCTCCTTGTATTTTAAGATTAATACTTAATGCTTTTTTATAGTATTCTATAGCTTTATCAAATTCATTTTTTGATTTGTATGCTATTCCAAAATTATTATATAATCCAGCAATGTATGGATGGTCTTCACTTACTAGTTTTAATTGTATTTCTAATGCTTTTTTATAATATTCTATTGCTTCATCATATTTTCCTTTTTCTTTTAAAACTATACCTAAATTACTATATGTATATGATATTATTTCATCAGCTCTATCATCATTGATTTCAAGTAATATCTTTAAAGCATTTTTATAATATTCAATAGCGTTTTGATATTCACCTTTTGAATATGAACTTACTCCTAGATTAACATATATACCAGCTAGATTTGTATTGTATTTACCCTCATTTTTTAATGTTATATCTAGGGCATTTGTAAAATATAATATTGCTTTATCATATTTTCCAGTAGAAATATATATTTTTCCTATGTCGTTATATGTTGATACTATATTTTTATGATTTTTACCTAAAGTTTTTATTTTTATTTCTAAACTTTTCTCATAATACATTATTGACTTAATATAATCAAACTGAAGATATGCAATATTTCCAAGCCTACTATATGAAGTAGCAAGCTTATTTTCAGTTTTATTTATGTTAGAAAGTTCAAGTCTTTCTGCTTCTTCAAAATCTTCATTCTCTAATGCAATTTGGAACTTTTTACTTGAACCTTTTTTTAAACTAACATATTTTTCTTTCCATTCTCTTATAATTTTATTTTTATTTTCAATTGTAATTTCTTGTGTATCTAATTTTTGTACTAAATGGGTATAAACTTTTTCTGGAATTTTTTCATTTTTCTTATTTTCAAACTGTTTAAGTATTAGAGCTACTATAATACTTAAAATTATAACTCCTACAGCTGTGCCAGTAAACAATTCATTTAATAAATAATTTGAGTTTAATAGTGTAGTATCAATAATATTTTTGAAACCTATTTCAATGAAATATAATATTGTTGTAACTATTAATATTATTGTTCCAATCAAGATTAAAATTCTAAAATTTTTATTCATTTGTACACTTTATCCTATACTTTAAAGTTTATATTACTATGGAGACTAACGGCAGTGCTGAGCGACACTCAGAAAGGAGGATTGAAAACGGAGTTTTCGAAATCCAACTGAATGAGTGGAAAAGAGTGTTCGCTCCTGCGACTTGTTATCCGAACGCCGTAGGCGAAGGATGACAAGAACTCGCTCAGTACTGCCGTTATCAGGTCGCCGTAGGCGAGCTGATAACTATTTATTGAATATACATTATATAAATAAAGCACTTAAATGCACTTATTTATTATATTTTCCAAAAGAGCTTATTTTAAGGTAGTTTGTAAAAAAACAATAGAAAATATGATGACTTTTTTCTATACTTTTATTTCAAGTTATAATTTTCATGTGTATTTTATGTCGATATTTAGAACTTTAATATACATAATGTATGTTAAATGTGAAAAATCAACTTGAAACAACATTTAGGATATTTTTAAGTCATTTTATTTATATGATATTTTATTTTGACTTGCAAGTAAAGCAGAGCAAAGTTGGTATAAAACCCTTGCTCCAACATTCTCATCCCAGTCATTCTCACTACTTCCTACTTCACACAAATCAAACCCTATGATGTTTCTACCACTTTCTACAACCATATAAATTAAGTGTTCTAATTGGCTATATCTTAATCCACCAGGAACTGGTGTTCCTGTATTTGGGCAGTTCAAAGGTTCTAATCCATCAATATCAATAGAAAGATATACATTTTTAGGAAGTTGTTCTATATAAGAAGAAAAAATACTTTCTAAAGACTCTCCTTTGGCAAGAAGTTGTTGCATATTTGTATCATATAAACATGCACCTTTTTGTTTATAATTTTTCATTCGTAAAGATTCTTCATTGCTATAATCTCTTATTCCAACTTGAACAAGTTTGCTAACCTTCTCACACTCTTTCATAGTATTATAAAAAATAGATGCATGGGAATAAGTAAACCCTTCATAGGCCTCTCTTAAATCATGGTGAGCATCAACATGTAAAATCCCAAACTCTTCAGTTTGAGTATCATTTAATGCTTTTAAAAGACCTAAAGGTGAAGAATGATCACCTCCTACAACACCTACAAACTTATCTTTTTTTAATTGTTTTAGTGATTTTTTATAAACAGAGTTATTTAGTATATTTGATGCTTTATTTACAAAATCTAATGCTTTTTTGTCTGTTGAATTACTTTCTAATGCTTCAATAACTTTAATAGCCTTTTTTCTTGCTTTATTGCTTAGCTTTAAAAGTTTTTTATCAGTTTTAAGCATTGTAATACCAGCCGTATATGGTTTTTCATAATGAAAAGTTTCTAAATCAAGTTGATGACTTGATATTTTAATCTTATCAGGAGCTTTTGCTGTTCCTTCTCCAAATGAGACAGTTGTTTCCCATGGAACTGGTATTAAGATTAAACTTGCTTCATTTGGATCTAATTTCCCTCCAATAAAACCATCATCTTCTTGAGGTGGAAGACCAAGCTCTAGTATTTTTATCTCTTCTTCTAAAGTTCTATATGACATCAATTTTCCTAAAATCTATTAAATTTATTAAATTATAGAATAAAAATCTCAATAGTATTGTTAATTTTTAATTTTATTTATATAAAATCTAATATGGCAGAACAATTAAAGAATATTTATACCCACGAGTATATATCAAACTTAGCTAATAAAATAAAATTAAACTATAAAGATTTTGAAAAAGAGAGTTTTTTCAACTCTATTTTTGATAAGTTATGGGATGGGCTTGAATTAAAACAAAGAATGAGACATATAGCTATTTGTTTGAATCAATACTTGCCAATATCTTATGAAAATCAATTAGAGGTTTTAAAAGAAGTTTCAAAAGATTTTTCATCTTATGAAGCTATGTTTTTTCAAGATTTTGTTGAAGTTTATGGTTTAGAAGATTTTGAAAACTCAATGAAAGCATTGGAAATTTTTACTATTGATTCAAGTAGTGAGTTTGCAATTAGACAATTTATTATAAAATATGAAGATAAAACAATGTCTCAAATGAAACTTTGGGCAAAAAGTAAAAATGAACATATTAGAAGGTTATCTTGTGAAGGGTGTCGTCCTAGACTTCCATGGGCAATTGCTCTTCCTAAGTTTAAACAAAACCCTTCAAAAGTTTTAGAGATAATTGAACTTTTAAAATATGATAAATCAAAATATGTTCAAAAAAGTGTTGCTAATAACTTAAATGATATTTCAAAGGATAATTCACACTTAGTAATAGATTTTGTAAAAAAGAATTTAGGAGTCTCAAAAGAACTTGATTGGATTTGCAAACATGCAAGTAGAACACTATTAAAAAAATCAAATGAAGAGATTTTAGAATTATTTAATTTAGGGAAATCAAGTCATGTTGATATTAGAAATTTTGATTATGATAAAAAAGTAAAATTAAATGGTATTTTAAATTTCTCTTTTGAACTAGTTTCACAAGAAGTTTTAGGAAATCTAAGAATAGAATATGAAATAGATTATTTAAAATCAAATGGAACACATAATAAAAAAAGATTTATGATTTCACAAAATTATATTGATAGTAAAAGTAAAACTTTTTTAAAAAAACAACAATTTAAAAACTTAACTACTAGAAAACATTATTTGGGTAAACACTATTTATCAATAATTATAAATGGAAAAGAGTTTATAAAAAAGGAATTTATATTAAATGACACCAGCAATTAATTTACTTAAGAAAAATAAAATAAAATTTCAAATTCATAAATATGACCATGATCCTTTATGCACGGATTTTGGTAATGAAGCGGTTGAGAAACTTGGACTTGATAAAAACCAAGTTTTTAAAACACTTTTAGTTGAATTAAGTCCCAAAGAGCTTGCTGTAGGGGTTGTACCAGTCTCTTCAATGTTAAGTTTAAAAGAGATAGCAAGTGCTTTAAAAGCAAAAAAAGCAGTTATGGCAGATAAACAAGAAGCACAAAAAGTAACAGGATATTTATTAGGAGGAATCTCCCCTTTAGGTCAAAAGAAAAAATTAAAAACTGTGATTGACAACAGTGCCTTTGACTTTAAAACAATATTTATTAGTGGAGGGAAAAGAGGTTTAGATATTGAGCTTGATCCAACTGATATAAAGAAATTATTAAACGCTGTTACTTATAAGATATCCACATAGATATAATTTATACAATTAATTATTTTTTTAACATTTTCTTAATATTTTAAGAGTAACATATCATAAGACTAGTTTACAAAGGATATAATATGGCTAAAAACTCTTCGGATTTGAATGCTATTTGTTCTCAATTATTAACTCCAAAAGACTTAAAGATATCAGAGGAGTTATTTAATGAGGTTCAAAATGAAAACATTGTAACTCAAATTGTTGATAATGGTGATTCAAAAAGTATAAAAATCTATTCAACTTATCAGTTGTTTTTATCTTCAATAACTCCAATTTTACATGATATTGGGTTTATGATTATTGATGAGGTTACATACAATATAAGAAATGGTAAAGATTTAATTTATGTTTCTAGATTTAATCTTAATATCTCTTCACCAGGCGATTTTAATAGAATCGAAAATGCTAAAGAGAATCTAGAAAAGATAATAGTAAGCTGTATAAAAGACAAATCATTAAAACATACAAAGGCATTTTCTCTTGTTTTAAATCAAGATTTTGATTTAAAAAAGATTTTTTTAGTAAATGCTTTTATTGAATATATTGATCAGTCTGTATTAACAATTAATAGTGCAACTATTTTAAAGACACTAATAAATCATCATACTATTACAAATTTGTTTGTGGATTATTTTACAACAAAATTTGATCCTAAGATAAAAGCAAAGAAAACAAAACTAGATAAATTAGAAGAAAATATTGAAAACTTAGTAAAGGTTATTCCTCACATTATTGATGATAGAATATTAAAATTAACACTATCATTTTTACATTCACTTTTAAGAACAAACTATTTTTTAAATAAAGAAACAATTTCATTTAAAATCGATACTAAAAAATTTGGTGAAAACTTAAAAGGATTACAACCAAATTTCGAAAACTTTATTTATCATCCAGATTTTTATGGAGTTCATTTAAGAATGAGTAAAATTAGTAGAGGTGGACTTAGATGGTCTGATAGACATGATGATTATAGACAAGAAGTAAAATCTCTTATGATTACTCAAGAGGGTAAAAACTCAATTATTATTCCCGATGGATCAAAAGGTGGTTTTGTAATCAATAAAAACAACTCTTCAATTACAAAAGAGTATTTTCAAGAAATTTACTCAATGTATATAAATGCAAATCTTGATTTAGTTGATAATATGGTAAATGGTGAAATTGTAAAAGATGAAAATATTGTTGCTTACGATGACGATGATCCATATTTTGTTGTTGCAGCTGATAAAGGAACTGCAGCGATGAGTGATGTTGCAAATAACATTGCAATTGAAAGGGGTTATTGGTTAGGTGATGCCTTTGCAAGTGGTGGATCAAATGGATATGGTCATAAAGATTTAGGTATCACTGCACGTGGTGCTTTAATGTCAACAAAAAGATTTTTTATTGAAGAGGGAGTTGATATCTATAAAGACAGTATTACTGTTATGGGTATTGGTTCTATGAGTGGAGATGTTTTTGGTAATGGCATGATTGAATCTGACAAGTTTAAACTTCTTGCTGCTATTGGACACAAAGAGATATTTATTGACCCAAATCCAGATCCTCAAAAGAGTTTTGATGAAAGAAAAAGACTTTTTGAAGATAAAAATTCTGGATGGAGCTTCTACGATGAAAAAGCAATTTCAAAAGGTGGAGGAGTATTTTTAAGAAGTGAAAAAGAGATAAGTTTAACTCCTGAAATTCAAAAACTAATAAAAACTACAAGAAAAGTTGTAAGTGGTGAAGAGTTATGTAAAATGTTGCTTTGTATGGAAGTTGATATGTTCTTTAACGGTGGAGTTGGAACATATGTAAAAGCTAGTGATGAAAACTCAATTGATATTGGGGATAAACAAAATGAAGCAGTAAGAATAGATGCTACTGAAATGAAAGCGAGAGTTGTTTGTGAAGGTGGAAACCTAGGATTTACACAAAGAGCTAGAATTGAATATGCTTTAAATGGTGGTAGAATAAATATTGATGGTATTGATAATGCTGGTGGAGTTGATACTTCAGACCATGAGGTAAATCTAAAAATCTTATTAAATACAATTAAAATAAGTGGAAATATTTGTGATGATGAGAGTAAAACTATGCTTCACTCATTAACAGATCAGGTTGTGAACTTAGTGTTACAAAGTACTTATAATCAAGCTTTAGCAATCTCTTCTGATGAAAGATTTTCAAGGAGATATCGAAATGACTTCTTAAAGACAATTCATATTTTAGAAAATCATGTAGAGGCTTTTAATAGAACATCATTTTTTATTCCAAAAGATGAGAATATTCATGAGGTAATAGATATTAATGGTTCAATTGTAAGACCAGTATTGTGTTCATTACTTTCATATTCAAAAATCTTTGTTAAGAAAATCTTATTGGGATCAACTTTAGTAGATGAACAGTTTGCCCTTGATTATTTAAATAGATATTTCCCGAAATCATTTGTTGGAATGTATGAACATGAATTATTGAATCATCCATTAAAAAGAGAAATTATTGCTACAAAGATGGCAGATATTTTAATCAATTCTCAAGGATGTACTTTTATTAGTGATTATGAAAAACTTGGCAATGAAAGATTCTTATTAAAAATAAAATCTTATCTAGTAGCAAAAAAACTATTTGGAACAAAAGAGATTAAAGAAAAAATATATTCTCAAGATTACATAATGGATGTGGAAGAGCAATATAGATTGTTATCTAAACTTGAATATACTTTATATGTAAGTACAAGATGGATGGTTAAATATCTAAAGAAAAATCAGTTAGATGCTACACATATACTAGACCACAAAAACGAACTTTTCAATCACTTGACAGAAGTTCATGAAGGTGGATTAAAAGTATACATAAAAGACGATTTAGAATTTAATCAGTTCTTTAGTGTTATTGATTATTTAAGATTTGCAGTTCCTGCAATTGTAATTAAAACAAATACAAGTCACACCTTTAAAGATGTATTAGTATTATTTTATTTATTAATTCATGAATTTAATATTCTAGATATTTTAATGTCATTAAATAAAATAGAATTAAAATCAAGAAATGATATGGTTTTAAGGGGACAAGTCCTACAATTTATAGAACATATTGTTGTTCATTATACAAAGAAAATATTAGATTTCAAAAGAGTTGATGAACATCCAGAAGATGCTTTTAAAAGTTATGTTAAAAATGAACATGAAGTTTTTTATAAAGTAAGAGATAATCTTGACACATTTATGTCAAAAGAGAACAAGGATATAAAAGAGATAGCAGTAACAGTAAATCAAATAATGGTTTCTTCATTATAAGAATTATTTATAATTTTATAATAAATTAAACTAATATTAAAAAATAGTATAACTTGAACTTATGACATTTATTTTAAGTTCTAATATGTTATTGTTCAAAAAAAAGGAGTTAGTCATGAAAAGTAATATGGATGATGAATTAAGCCTTGATAAAATTGAAGATTATAACGGAAATGAGTCAAAAGAAAAAAGAAATACTGTAAGAATTGTAGTTATTGGTATTTTACTAGTTGGAGCAGTTTTTGCATATTTGAGATATAACAGTAGTTATGATGACTATGTTGGAACTCAAGATGCTCCAGGAATTGTTACTAATAAAAAATAAAAGGATTAAGAGTGTCAGAATTCTATGATTACTTTAAATATCATATGAACACAAAACACTCTTATTTTTCTATTAGAAATAATCCAAATAGACTTGATTGGAATAACCAACCAAGTGTATTTAAATCTTATCCTGATACTTATGAGAAAGTCACTTTAGATACAAAAAAACAAAATCATGAGTTTATTTATTTAATTGCTGGAATAAACGCAAAAAAAACTTATCCTGGCGTTGAATACTACTTAAGAATAAATCCAAGTGCAGGGGCTTTATATCCAAATGAAATCTATTTTCAAAGTAGAGCAAATAAAGATCTTGAAGATGGGATTTATCACTTTGATATTAAAAGTTCAAGTATCACTTTTCTAAAAGAAATCAAAGATAGTGGACTTGAGCCATATTTTGATTTAGAAACAAAACAAGACGGGTTTATTTTTTTAATCTCTTCACTTTATTATAGAAGCTCTTGGAAATATAAGAATAGGGCTTTTAGGTACTGTTTACTTGACGCGGGACATGTTTTAGGCTCAATTGAAGCTTCCTCTTATTTACACAATAAAAACTTTAAGATTGTAAATGATTTTGATAAAAAGAAAATGAATGAACTTTTTAATTTTGATGAAAAAGAGTTTTTTACTTCAGCTGTCTTTTTGACAAAAAATACAAATGAAAGTGTTAAAAAAGTTAATCTTGAATTAGAAAATATTGATGGAACTTTAGTTTTTGAAAAAAATGAGATGATAGAAAATGCCTATTTTGATTCTTTAAAAATTGAAAACAAAAAACCTCAATTAAAAGAGGTGAATTTCAATTTTCAAAAAAGCTATTTTAAAGAAGTGATACTAAAAAGAAGATCAATAAGAGGATTTAGTCAGCAAAGTATCACAAAAATTGAGTTCGATTCTATAATGGAAAATGTAAATAAAGTTGTTAGTTCAGATTGTGATGAAGAGATAGATATTTATTATGTGATAAATAGAGTTCAAGGTATGAAGCTTGGATTGTTGAAAAATGGTGAATACATAAAAGAAGGTGATTTTTTATCAAAAGCAGGATATTTGTGTTTAGAACAACAACTAGGTAGTCAATCTGCAGTAACATTTTTCTTTTGTTCAAAATCAAAGAACTATCAAACAATGTATCAAAAGGCTGGATTATTAGGGCATAGACTTTATTTAGCTTCAAACTATTTAGGGATTGGATGTTCTGGTATTGGAGCTTATTATGATGATGAAGTTTGTGAATTTATTGGTGATTATACGCAAGTTTTATATGCCTTTGCAATTGGCAAATAAGAGGGGAAACCTCTTATTTTAAATAGTTTTCTTTTTTATCTGATGTATCTAATTCTTGACCAATCTCTTGGTATCTTTTAAAATAATATTTAACAAATGATTTGATTTTTTCATTTGTTGGCATAAAATATTTATCTTTTTTTTCTGCAAAGTTATTTAAGAAGATTGTGGCATCTTTTTTATCTAAATAATGAATTGCTAGATTAGTATAGGTGTCGATATACCATTGTTTTAGTTTATCATACTTAGTTGAACTCATATCAATAATTAATTCTTCATCTTCAAAGTTTAGAATTTTAGTTTCAAATAGACCTGTTAGATGAATAAGTCCTTCACAATAATATGGTTGCACTTCATCAACTTCCATCCATCCAATAAGACTAACAGCCCTTTTTATAGTATCTACTAAAACTTGTTTTTCTAAATCTTTTTCTTCATTGCTTTCATCTAAAAAGAAAGAAACTAAACCACCAGTTGTTGCTTTAAACTCTTCAATATTTTTGAAGTTTCCAGTTTTATTCATAAGAGTTTCAGTTTCTTCATCACACCAAAGAATATGTCCAAACTCATGTCCGATTGTTGAGATATCATAAACTTGATGCCAAGCTTCAGTTTCATTAAAAAGAAAAATTCTATCTTCGCTTAAAAACTTTTGCCCGAAAATCTCTTGCGAAAGTTTTAAGAATGGTTTAGCTCGACTTGTTTGCAAAATCTCATCAGAAAATGCAAATATCTTTTTACCTTCTTCTTTTGATACAACTTCATCATTTGGCACAACTTGAGCAGAGAATAAACCATTGAATTCAGCTCCAAAGAATAGGGCAGGTCTTCCAACATACAGTTGAACTTTGTCAAGTGATTTTAGTGAGAAATCATATATCTTTTGATATTCACTTGTTTTCTGCGTTTTTTCATATATTTTTTCAAAAGCAGATTTGATTTTATTTACTCTATTATCATTTTGAGCAAATTGTGGATTTGTAAGTCTTATATCCCATTCTAATGCAACTGCTTTTCTATAATGGTCTTCATAATACTCTAAAGGATGTCCTATTTGAATTGGAGTTTTTATTTTCATCCAAGCTCTATCAACATCTGCCCATTTTTCAACTAAAAGGTGGGTTTTATTTTCACCAAAGGCTTTAATTAATGATTGAATATAAAGGATATAATCCCATTTTTGTTCATAAACTTCATCTTCTAATTCAATTAATACTTCTTCAAAATCTTCTAAAGCATCGATAACTTCAGTAGTTTGTTTTTTAAAAGAATCAATATATGCTTTTGAGTGGTATTGGTCTTTGTCTTTTATTAATGCAGAGTATGATCTATCCGCTAATATATTGTTATGTCCTAAATCAAATAAATGATTTTTTTCTAAGTAGTCCATAACCTTTGCTTCATCACCATCAAACATATTTGATAACTCTTTATTAATTCCATTTATTATGTGAGCAGTCCAAGAACTCTGCCATGAAGACATTTTTAGTCCAACATTGTAAACACCTTGGAAAACCTCTTGGTAAAATGGAGTTAAAAGATTATTGTGTTTAATATATTCTATAAAATGTTTATGTTTTTCTTGCCAATAATCTCTTACAAAACAATATGCTTTTTCTTGTAGTTCTATTATCTCTTCTTCATTTTTCTCAAGTTTTTTTAAAACTTGAACCAATGAATCATCTCTTAAATTAACTAATCTTGTTGTTAATGCAACTCTTAAATTTTCATTCATATCTAAGTCTAAAAATTTTGCAAACTCATCAATAAGTTCTAATTTCTCAAACTCATTATTTTCTAAAAAAGATAAAAGTTTATTAGTTGAGTTTTTTTGAAAATCTAAGTACTCATAAATATCATTCAAATCTTCAATAAATTTTTCTTTAATCATGTAAGTCCTTTGTGAGATAATTCTACAATTTTTTGCTTAAATTAGCACTTAAAACTAAAAAGTGCTAAAAAAAGCTAAAACTTTAGCTTCCTTTTATAAAGTTTTGTTAAAATTTCATTACAAAAATTAAAAAATATAGGAGAAATTAGAATGGCAAAACATCAATTTCAAACAGAAGTAGGACAATTATTACATTTAATGACACACTCTTTATACTCAAATAAAGAGATTTTTATTAGAGAACTTGTATCAAATGCAAGTGATGCAATTGATAAATTAAACTATTTAAAGTTAACAGATGAAAAAATTAAAGCTGCACTTCCAGAAGATTGGGCAGGGCAAATTACAGTTAAGATTGATGAAGAAGATAAATCAATTACAATTGTAGATAATGGTATAGGTATGAATGAAGAGGACTTAATTGCTTCAATTGGTACAATTGCTAAGTCTGGAACTAAATCATTTGTTGAAAACTTAACTGGAGATGCAAAAAAAGATTCAAACCTAATTGGACAATTTGGTGTTGGTTTTTATTCAGTATTTATGGTTGCACAAAAAGTTGATGTAATCTCTAAAAAAGCTGGCGAAGAGCAAGCTTTTAAATGGTCATCAACAGGAACAGGCGAATTTGATTTAAGTACTTGTACAAAAGATTCTTCTGGTACTGTAATCTATATTAAACTTAAAGATGATGAAGTTGAAGATTATACTTCAAAACACAGAGTTGAAACAGTAATTAAAAAATATTCTAATCACATTGCATATCCAATTAACTTAGCATATACAGAAGAGGTAACTGAAGAGTTAAGTGAAGAAGATAAAAAAGCTGGAAAAGAAGCTAAAACAACAAAAGAAAATAGAAATGAAAAAATCAATGAAGCAACTGCTTTATGGATGCAACCAAAATCTAAAGTAAAACAAGAAGAGTATAACGATTTTTACAAATCTATTTCACATGATTCTCAAGATCCAATGCTTACAATTCATACAAAAGCAGAAGGTGTAAATGAGTATACTACACTATTTTATATCCCATCAATAGCTCCAATGGATATGTATAGAGCAGATTATCAACCAGGTGTAAAGCTTTATGTAAAAAGAGTATTTATTACAGATGATGAAAAAGAGTTATTACCAACTTACCTTAGATTTGTTAGAGGTATTATTGATAGTGAAGATTTACCATTAAACGTTTCAAGGGAAATTTTACAAGAAAACAGAGTTATGGCAAATATCAAACAAGGTTCTGTTAAAAAGATTCTTGGTGAAATCAAAAAACTTTCAAAAGATGAAGAAAAATATGCACCATTTATTGAGCAATATAATAGACCATTAAAAGAGGGTGCTTACCAAGACTTTACAAACAAAGAAGCACTTTTAGAGTTATTAAGATTTAAATCAACAAAAACAGAAAATGCTAAAATGACTTCATTATCAGCATACAAAGAAGCAGCTGATTCTGAACAAAAATCTATTTACTATATTGTTGGTGAAAATGAAAATGTATTAAGAAACTCTCCATTATTAGAAAGTTATAAGAAAAATGATATTGAAGTATTAATCTTAGATGATAAAGAGATCGATGAGATTGTTACTCCAATGTATGGTGCTTATAAAGAATGGGAATTCAAAGATATTACTTCTTGTGAAGCTCCAAAAGTTGAGCAAAGTGAAGAAGAGAAAAAAGAAGTTGAAGAAAAATTCAAAGATATTACAACTAAAATCAAAGAGGCTTTAGGTGAAGCAGTAACTGATGTTAGAGTAACTAACAGACTATCTGAATCTCCATCTTGTGTTGTTAAAGATGCAGGTGATGCACAAATGCAACAAATGGCTCAAATGATGAGAGCAATGGGTCAAGAGATGCCAGAAACTGCGCCAATTTTAGAAATTAATCCAGACCATGAAATTGTTTCAAAATTAAATGGTTTAAGTGATGATGGTTTAGTAGCTGATGTATCATGGGTATTATTAGACCAAGCTAAGTTAAGTGAAGGTATGGAAATAACTGATACAGTAGCGTTTGCTCAAAGACTTTCAAGAATCACAGCAAGAGCACTTTAAAAATAAAAGAACTATTTGCACGCATCTTCAGCGTTGCAAATAGTTTTTCTTTCAGTCACTTACTTTCATGTAAGCTCCTTCAATAAAAACTATCCACGCCTTGAATCTTCATACAACTAGCTCTTTTAAAGTAAACTTTCAGGATAATATTTTTTTATTATATTTGGAATATTTTCATTTATAGAATTAATAGTTTTTATTGTAATTGGTTCATGATTTTTTTTAACTATGATGAAATAATCAGATATTGTTATATCTAATCCACTAATCTCATCTTCATCTTTACTACTATCTACTTCATAGTGATTTGAGACCTCTATAAACTTCCCCTCTTTAATAATTAATTTTTTATCATTTGTGAGTATATAATCTTTTCTTTCAAAAGAGTTGTCATCTTCAATAGAAAAATTTTCCACTTGATTGTTTATTAAGCTATAACATATAAACATTTAATTCCTTTTATTTATATTTTTTTTATTGTATAATAATTTCAAGCTAAGGATTAAAAAATGACAAAAGAATATATTATCAACTATTTATCAGAACACAAAGATGAATTTTCTCAAAAGTTTGGTATTACTAAACTTGGGCTATTTGGTTCATATGTTAGAGATGAAGCTAAAAATAGTAGTGATGTAGATATTCTAATTGAACTTGAAAATAATCTTACAAATATACATGAAAAAAAGTTAGAGTTTAAGAAAACTTTAGAAGATTTTTTTCATCTTAAAGTAGATATTGCTAGAGAAAAATATTTGAAACCTTTATCTAAACAAGAGATTTTAAAAGAGGTTGAATTTGTCTAAATTAAAACTATCTCTTTTATCAATCATTGAAGCAATTGGTAAAATTGAGAATTATACAAATGAATTTGATAATGCTGATGACTTTTATCATGATGAAAAAAGTTTTGATGCTACTATGATGCAGTTTGTAATTATTGGTGAAATGATTTCAAAACTTGATGAAGACTTCAAAGAAAAATATTCAAATATACCTTGGCAAAAAGTTAAAGACTTTAGAAATATTGTAGCTCATAATTATTTTGGTATAGATGCTGATGAAATTTGGGAGATAATTACTACAAAAATCAAACCTTTAAAATATGATATTAAAGGTTTGTTAGATAAAGAACTTTAATCTTCTTTTATCTCTTCTATTTCACTTTCATCAACTTTTTCAACTCTTTTTTCAGCTTTTGAAATTATCTCTAAATAAAATGTTTCGCATTTTTCATTATCCGCTTCATTTACAAATTTTATAATATCTGAAAATGGTATCTCTTCTGGTGTTTCATCATCTTTGGCAAATTTACAATCAAAAAACCAAAAGTCTTTACCTTCGGGAAGCGCTTTTCTTTGTTCTCTTTTTATGTATTTTCTAATCTCATTTTTAATTGATTCTACAACTCTGTCTTGGTTTTTATTTTCTGCTTGAAGTTTAAAACTTTTTTTCAAAAATTTCCTTTTTTGCAATTGTATCCAAGTCTTTACATTTTTGTTGTAGATTTAATTAAAAATCATCATTTCTTTTTAGATTTGCAAAGGGATATTAATTGATAGTTAATTTTTCTTTGATATATTTCTGGAAATTAAATTTTATAGGATTTAAAATGTCAATTACTATTAGAAATGCAGTTATATCAGATGCTAAAATTATTTATGATTTTATTATGGAACTAGCAATTTATGAAAAAGAACCTGATGCTGTTGTTACATCAGTAGAGGAAACAAGAGAAAAAATATTTAATGAAAATTCAAGTGTAAAAGCTTTAATTTGTGAAGAGAATGGAAAAGCAATAGGTATGGCAATATATTTTTATAACTATTCAACATGGCTTGGTAAATATGGTATCTATTTAGAAGATTTATATGTAACTCAATCAAAAAGAGGAATAGGAGCAGGAAAACTTATGCTTAAACATATAGCAAAGAAAGCTTTAGAAGAAGATTGTGGTAGATTTGAATGGTCTTGTTTAGATTGGAATAAACCTTCAAGGGATTTTTATGAATCAATTGGAGCTAAATCTCAAGAGGAATGGATAGGGTATAGATTAGAAGGAGAATCTTTAATCAACTTTGCCAATAGTTGATTTTCATTTACTTTAATATTGGTTTTGATATAATCTTTAGTAATGCCTTTTGGTATTACTAATAATTATATGTGATATTAAAGGTTGTAATGATGGAAATGAATTTTATTCTACTTCTTGCCATAATTGTATTATGGGCTTCAGTTGTACATGGAGCAATAGGTTTTGGTTTTGGTATGATATCAACACCACTGGTTGCATTAATGGCAGATATTCAAACAACAATTATATTTATGCTTTTACCAACAATGGCTGTAAATATTTTAAGTATAGTTAGTGAAGGTAACTTCTTTGAGGCTTTAAAAAAGTTTTGGTTTATAATTTTACTTATGGTTTTAGGTAGTGCCTTAGGTACAGTACTTCTTGTTTACTCTAATTCAGAATTTTTTAAACTCCTACTTGCTGGAATCATATTTTTATATCTATTACAAGGGCTTGTAAAAATAGAAGCAACATTTGTTTCTAAATATCCTAAGTCATCAACATATGGATTAGGTTTATTTGGCGGAGTTATCTCTGGACTTACAAATGTAGTTGCACCACTTATGATAATGTATACATTAGAGATGAAATATTCTAGAAAAGATACAATTCAATTATCAAATTTATGTTTTTTATTTACAAAAATAGGACAGATTGCAGTATTTATTTTTTATGGAACTTTTACCCTTGAAACCTTAGGTATTTCAATTTCTACAGTATTAGTAGTTTGTATTGGTATGTTTTTTGGAATAAAAATTAAAAAAAGAATTGACGTAAAATACTATACAAAGATATTAAAAGGCTTATTATTTATAATAGCTTCATTTTTAGTAATCAATACAATATTTAATTAAAGAGTAGCATATGGATTCAAATTTATTAAAAGTATTTATTAGTGTATCAAATACAAAAAGTATTTCAAAAGCTGCTAAAGATTTAGGCTTCACCCAATCAAATGTAACTCTTAGAATAAAACAACTTGAAAAAAACATTGGATGTGAACTTTTTCATAGAACAAATAGAGGGGTTATTTTGACAAATGAGGGGGAAAGTTTCTTACCATTTGCAGTTGAAATAGTTAAAAAAGTTGAAGAATCATATTTAAAAATGAGAAATATTAATCATCAAGAACTACTTAAAATTGGCTCAACTCAAACAAATGCAACAATAAGATTAATTCCAATACTTGAGATGTTAAATAAAGATTTTAAAGATATGAAAATAGAGTTTACAATAGATAGTAGTAAAACTTTAGTTGATATGATACTTAACTATGAAGTTGATATAGCTTTTATAAATGGTGACCCAAACAATAAAGATATAGAGGTTTTAAACACCTTTGAAGATGAAGTTTTTTTTGTGGAGCCCAAAGATAAAGAAGCACAAAACTGTGCCTTATCTTTTAAAGAAAATTGCGCTTATTGTTTATTTTTAGAAGAATATGTTAAAAAAACAAAAGAAGAGAAATATAAAACCATAGCACTAAAAAACTATGAATTAATATTAGGTTGTGTAAAAGCAGGATTAGGAGTATCTTTACTTTCAAAACAGATTATAGAAAAGTTTGGATATGAAGAAAATTTAAAATTGACACCAGTTGATTCAAATCTAAATTCTCATCTTATTTGTAGAAAAGATTATCTTCCAATGATTGAAAAATATTTAAGGGAAATAAAAATTTAATATTTTTTGTTAAATTACTCTTTAAAGTGCCTCATAGTAATAAAATATTACAATTCAATAAATAAGACATAAAGAAGGTGCCTTTTGAAATTTGAGTTACTTTATGATGAGTTTAATGAAAAAATTGCAAAAAAAGAATTTGAAGATTCATTAAATTTAGTTCCAAAACTTATTGAGTTTGCAACTAATGATTTAGATGTATTTTATGCTTTAATGGGAAAAGCTACTGTACTTACAAATCTTAATGAAACAGAAGAAGTTATTGAAACTTATGATGAGATAATTAATAAGTTTGATAGTTCTAAAGATTCAATTATTTTGAAGTATTTAGCTTATGCCTATTATAACAAGGCATTAGTTTTTGCAAAGCTTAATAAGTATGAAGAGGAATTAGAAGTTTATAACATACTTTTAGAAAAGTTTATTGAAGATACATCTGAAGATTTAGAGATAGTTTTAGCAAAAGCATATGTAAACAAAGCTATTTGTTTAGGGGAGCTAAATAAATTAGAAGATTCTATTATAGTTTATAAAGAGTTGATTCTAAACTTTAAAAATACAACTGATTCAACAGTTCTTAATACTTTAGTTAGTTCTTACTACAATATTGCATTAACATTTGCGAAATTAGGTGATAATGAAAAAGCAATTGAAACCTATGATGAATTAATAGAAAAATTCTCTAATTCAACTAATGAAAATATTTTAGAATATATTGCAAAATCTTTAGTAAATAAAGCTAGTAGATTAAAAGAGTTAAATAAAAATTTAAAAGCAATAGAAACCTATGATGAGGTTATAAAAAGATTTGATTCTTATGATGGAAAAATCATATCTCAAGTTGCAATTGCACTACATAACAAAACAGTAATTCTTGGTGAACTTCAAAAAGAGGATGAACTTTTAAACACTTGTGATTATATTATTGAAAAGTTTTCAAATGTTAACAATGAATTGATTATGAATATTGTATCAACGGCACAAGTGATAAAAGATAAAGATAAATTTAATAATAATACTTACTAGTAAGTATTATTACTTTCTGGGTTATCTTCTAAGCGAACTTAGAAGATAACTCTTTTAATATACTGTTAGTTTCAAATGAATCACCATTATATTTAACTAATTTAATCCCTTGAGAGGTAAAAGATTTAGCTGTATTTTTGCAAGCTTTTTTAACAACTACAAAATCGCAATCTGTTAAAACTCTACCCATTTTATTGTGCTGTTCAATATGATCTGCATCATCATGGTCATGGTTACATTCATGATCCTCTTCTGGCTCATCATGGTCAATATCTGTTCTTGGGTTATTTTTTATTTCATTTAACTCAAATGATCTAAACATACCTGTACCATTCATAGTAAATACTGCAAATTTAGGAGTGTGTCCTGCATTTGGAAAAAACATTAGATTTTCATCTTTAACTGGCACTGCAATTCTCATAATATATCCTTCAAATTTTTTATTATATTACATCTTAATTATTAAACTATGCAATAACTAATCCATAAATAAATTTTTTTAAGTAAATTGTAAAATTAGCTTTTAATAAAAACTTTTATGATAGAGTATCTAAAAATAGGAAAATAATATGGGGTTTTTTAAAAACATTGTAAATCTAATTGCAAAAGCATCAATACCAACTTATAAGTTTGAAGAAAATAGCTTGATTTTTAAATTAAATAATGATCAATTCTTTACATATGATTTAGGTGAATATGAGATTAAAACTAGACATGATTCCTATGCTTTAGAAGCTTATACTTTAAAAAATGATGATATTTTTTTAGAATATATAAGAACCCATAACAATGCTTCATGGAACGGACAACCCCTATCACTATTTGAAGGTTTTTTCAAACTTAAACTAAATATCAAATCATTTAATCTTTTAGAAAAAAAAGAGATAAATAAATACACATTTAAAGTGTTTAAAGTTGATGATTCTTTTGTTTTACATATTATTTATATTTATACGGCAGTTTCTGATATTATTATTGTGGATATGAAAGGGGAACTTTATAAAAACTTACTTACAAGGCTAGATGAGTCCTATGAGTATAAGTTTAATAGCGAAGAAAAAGGCTTTGTTAATTTCAATATCTCAATGATAAAAGAAAACTATATTCAAAATTTTATAGAAGGTGAAAAATGAAAATAAAAAACTATTTACTTATGGCTTTATTAACTTTTTTCTTTATTGGATGTACTTCCACTACAAGATATCAATTTAATACAAATAAGCTAGTTTTAGGGAAAACGGATAGTTTAGTTAATTTAAACTTTACAAATCCAAAGTTTCAAAGGCAAGGTTCTTTTTGTACCACTGAATCATATACGATAAGTGATGAAAATAAAGATTATGGATATATTTTTATAGAATCAATAGAACTTAGTAATAATTGTTATTGGAATGGCTTACCAAGCTCTTTTTTACAAAACAATATAAAACAACAGTTAAACTTGAATTCGCTAAAAACGGTTGAAGATTATGATATTGACGGATATAACTTTAAGACTTTAAAAGTTAATGATGACTCTTATCTCAATCTAATTTATATTTATAGTGGAAATAAAAATAGGTTTATTATAGATTCCAAAGGAAATTTATATGATAAACTTTTAAGAGGTTTTAAAAAAGATTATAAAAATAAATATTTAAAAGAGAAAAGATTTCTTGGAAAATATAATGACAGTTTAGTTCGAAAAAATATAATTAATCGATATTTTGAAGCTGAGAAAATCGAAATGACTTCTCAACTTATTTTACCCCTTTAGTTTCCAAAAACTTTTTTTAGTAAAGAGGTAGTTTGCTCAACGGGATTAGTTCTTATAAGAGCTTCTTTTTGAGCAATCATCTCAAATAATCCATCTATAGCTTTATTGGTTACATAATCATCTAAGTTCTCGTCACTTGCACTTGGAATATAAGAATCAACCCCAAATCCTTTTGCTAAATTCATAACAGAACTATTCTCAACAACATCTTTACCATATTGTTTATAATATGAATTAAAAGAATCATAGTATTTTGCTACACTATTTTGAGCCATTGTTTCTTGAACAATTGGTTTTATCATATTTTTTAATGATGTAGTTGTATTATTTTTAAAGTAGTTTGTTGCTGCATCTTTGTCACCATTTAAAATCTTTTTTGCATCATCTAAAGTCATCTTATCAATTGCATCTACAAATATCTCTGCAGTTTTAGGAGCAGCTTTTGTTGCTGCGCTGTTCATCGATTTTATTAAATCATCCGCAACTTTATCTCCACCAACTTTTCTAATTAGTGTTTCTGCTTTTTGTAAGTTTTCAGGTAAAGGGATTTTTACAAGTGAATTATTTAAATATCCATTTTGGGTACCAAGTGTATTAACAGCATAATCAACACCAACTTTTAGTGCTTCTTTTAAACCACTAGAAACTGTTGAGTTTTTTAAATTAGAATCTGTAGTTGAACTGCTAGGTTTTGTTACATTATCCGTAACTGCTTTAGTAATACTTCCTAAGTCAAAGGCAAAACTTAATGTTGAACATAAAAGTAAAGATGCAACGATTGATGTTTTTTTATTTATCATGATATATCCTAATTGATTTTTTTATTATTATATGTTAATTTCCATAAAATATGATTATTTTATTTATTTACTATATAATAATTGTGTAAATAAGGAGTAAGAGTGATTAATGAGATTTCAAATTTTTTACATAGTTTTAAAAACAAAACATTAGAAACACACGAAATAGTTGAGTTAAAAGAGAAAATATACAAGTTTGCCAATGATATAAAAGAACAATCTTTTGATAAAGAATATGAAGAGAATTTTTTAACTATTTTAGGTTATAGCTATAGGTTAGATGATTTATCACAAAGAATTTTCTATACTTTTCAAGAGGCAGTTTATGCAATAGATTTAGATATATTGATGAAAAATGAGGATTCAAGAAAATTAAATTCTATTGTCTATATTTTAGTTTTAGAGCAATTAATTAAATATTATGAATCAAATTGTGAAGATGAAGAGTTAAAACAAAAAGCTCTTGAAACATATAAAATTATAGAAGATAGAAAAGCAAAAGAGAATAAAAAATATCATATGTATCAGTATTAAATTGTCATGAATTACAAAATAATGATAGAATATGTTAATAATTAAAGAGGTTTAGTGTGGCAATTTTTAAAAAAAATGTATGGATGATTTTTTATATTATTTTTTTAATTAGTTTAATCATCTTTTTATTTTTAATATATAAAGTTGATAAAAGTGAATATAATGAATTTACCGAAAAACAAGAAAATCTAACCAAAATCACTGCAAATTCAATTAATTCAATTTTTTTACAATATGAAATGGTTTTAGATATTCTAGGATCTCAATTAGTTAAAAATAAACTTTATAAAGATTTTGAATCCTCAAGAAAACTTTTAGATAATTTATTAACTGTTAATACAAATCTTCTTGCTTTTGCTTTAGTTAAAGAAAATGGACAAATATATGTAACTAGTACCAATCTTTCTAAAATAAAAGATCTTCCAAATCTGTTGGATCTCGAAGAGACTAGAGATACTTTTTTAAAATCATTAAATTCAAAAACGATGGTAATTGGTAGAACTTATTATAGTAATGAATTAAAGAATTTAGTTATCCCTATTAGAAAAGCTATTAGAGATAAAGATGGAAATGTTATAGCTGTTATTATAGCAGGAATCAAAGTAGATGAAAATTTTAAACTATTGAGTGATACTCAAAGTAAAACTGTTTTGATTAGAGGGGATGATAGGTATATACAACTTTTGGATTATACTAAAAGCAATCATTTAAAAAAATTTTATAAAATTCAAGTTCCTTTAGAGCATCTTGAAGACAATATAAGAAAAATTGAAACAAAATATAATCAAAAAATTGAGGATATACAAAATAATGAAAACATAGTTACTATTGAATATAAGGCTTTAATGATAAGTAAAAATGTTTTAGCTTCAGTTCAATATTTAAAAAGATATAATTTATGGGTAATATCTCAAATAGAGAAAATTATTATAGAAGAGCAAATAAATAAGAAAATATTGATTATTAGTATATTTTTTGTAATAGTGTTATTTATTTTTTATCTATTAATTAGAAGTATTGATAAATTTGAGATGAAGAAACAAAAAGCTCTTTATTATCAAGCAACCCATGATTATTTAACAAATTTAAATAATCGTTTTTATTTATCAAAAAATTTTGAAGAGAAAGAAATACTTGATAAGTACACACTGTTTTTTATTGATTTAGATAATTTTAAAAACATAAATGATAACTATGGACATGCTATTGGTGATTATATTCTTAAAGAAGTTGCTTCTCGACTTAATTTTTTTAAAGAAGAAAGAGATATTCTAACAAGAAACAGTGGTGATGAATTCTTATTAATAAAAGAATCTATAAATAAAGATTATATTAATCAGATTGCACAAAAGATTATTAATAAAATATTAGAGCCTTATTACATACAAAAATATAAAATTACTATAGGTGTAAGTATTGGAATTGCACAATATCCAAGTGATGCAAAAAATTTTGATGAGCTTAAAAGATATTCTGATATTGCAATGTATAAAGCAAAAAAAGTAAGAAATACATATTGTTTTTTTGAAGATTCAATTAAACATAAATATCTAAGAGATTCCTTAATTGAACAGGAATTAAAAAATGCAGTAACCAATAATGAGATATATTTAGTTTATCAACCACAAATAGATAAAAATGATCTCCTTTTCGGTGTTGAGGCATTAGTTAGATGGGAGAATAAAAAACTAGGAGTAGTCTCTCCAGATGAGTTTATTAAGATTGCAGAATCAACAGGTCAGATGGTTAATATTGGAGAACATATATTAAAAACTTCAATAAAAGAGATAACTGAGATTCAAAGTTCGCTAAATATATCTTTTCAATTATCTATTAATGTTTCAGTAAAACAGTTTATGGAAATAGATTTTTATGATAAGTTTTTTAAAATAATAGATAAATATAATATTGATTATAAATGTATAACTTTAGAAGTAACTGAGAACGTTTTTATAGAAGATTTAAAGTATATACTAGATTTATTGAGTAAATTAAAAACAAAAGGGATTAGAATCTCTTTAGATGATTTTGGTACAGGATATTCATCTTTAAGTTTGTTGGGTAAACTACCAATTGATGAACTTAAAATTGATAGAAGCTTTGTGGAAGATGTTTTATCTGATGTAAATTCAAGAAACATGATAGATGGTATTATGTCAATTGGTAAAAAATTAGACCTAGAAGTTTTAGCAGAAGGTATTGAAACAATTGAACAAAAAGAGTTTTTATTAAAATCAAAATGCGATTTATTTCAAGGGTACTATTTTTCTAAACCTTTAAAAAAAGATCAGCTAAAAGAATATGTAAAAGAAAATTTTAAAGATAAGGTATTTTAATGATTAGATTAAATTGTGATATGGGTGAAAGCTTTGGTGTTTGGAAGATGGGAAGAGATGAAGAGATAATGTCTTATATTCATCTTGCAAACTTGGCCTGCGGTTTTCATGCTTCAGATGCTGTTACAATGAATCGGTCAGTAGAACTTGCAAAAAAATATAATGTAACAATTGGAGCACATCCTTCTTATAATGATTTAATTGGTTTTGGAAGAAGAAGTATTCCTTGTTCTTTAGAGGAGATTAAATCTATTGTTTTATATCAATTAGGTGCATTAAATGCCTTTTGTAAGTCCCATGGTACTTATGTATCTTATGTAAAACCCCATGGAGCTTTATATAATGATATGATGAAAGATGAAAATATTTTTAAAGCAGTTCTAAATGCTATTTCTTCTTATGATAGAAATATAAAGTTAATGATTCTTTCAAAACAAGATAATGAAGCTTACGCTTATACTTCAAAAATATATGGAATAGAATTAATCTATGAAATCTTTGCCGATAGACATTACAATGATGATGGAACATTAGTTTCAAGAGTACATCCAAATAGTGTTATAGAAGATGAATTAGATGTTTTACAAAGGATGAAAAATTTAATTGATAATGGTTATATAAATAGTATAAATGGAAACAAACTTTTTTTAAAAGCAGATACAATTTGTGTTCATGGTGATGGAAATAATGCTTTAAATTTTATAAGTGCATTACAAAAAGTAATTAATTAATGACGATAAAAGTTGCATCTGTCGATTCAGTTATAATATATTTTGGTGAAGTTATATCTAAGGATATATCAAATAAAGTAAAATCTGCTTATGCATATTTAAAATCCTTAGAAAATGATAGCTTTATAGAAATAATCCCCTCATATACATCTATTTTGATAAAGTATGATATCTTTAAGTATGATATCTCTTCAATAACTAATTTTTTAAAAAATGAATTAAAAGATATAGAAAATGAAGATTCTATTTCAAGTAAACTTATTGTTGTAGATACTTTTTATTCTACAGAAGTTGGCTTTGATTTACAAACTGTTGCCTCAAATGCAAATATTTCCATTGAAGAAGTTATCAAAATTCATAGTTCTAAGATTTATGATGTTTATACCATCGGTTTTTTACCAGGGTTTGCCTACTTAGCTTCAGTTGATGAAAAAATTATTACTCCAAGATTAAAAACCCCAAGAAAGAAAATACCAAAAGGTAGTGTTGCTATTGCTGATTCTCAAACAGCTGTTTACCCATGTGATTCCCCTGGAGGTTGGAACATAATTGGTAGAACAAACTTCAAATTTTTTGATAAAAGTTTAGAAAATTTAAGTCCAATTTGTATTAATACAAAAATAAAATTTAATCCAATATCAAAAGAAGAGTATATTGCACAAGGTGGGAAAATTGAGTTTTAAAGTTTTAAATTCAGCAATTTTAACTTTGATTCAAGATAGTGGGAGGTTTTCATATTCACATTTAGGGGTTACAAATTCAGGATATATGGATGAATATGCTGCCTTTGCTTGTAATAAACTCCTTGATAATGATATAAGAGGAAATTTATTAGAAATCTCTTTTCCCAATTTACATTTAGAAGCTACAAAAGATACTACTCTAGCTATTACTGGTGCTTATTGTGAGTTTTTTATTAATGGTAAGGAAAAAAACACATGGTCTAGCCATAAAATAAAAAAAGGTGATAGCATAAAAATAGGAAGGTTTATAAGTGGACAAAGGGTTTATTTAGGCGTAAAAAATGGCTTTATTTTAAAAAAAGAGTTTGGTAGCTTTTCTACAACACTAAAAGAGGATTTTGGAAAAAAACTTGAGAAGAATTCTATTTTAGATTTTGAAGAGTTTATAGAGATAAAAACTAAAAGATGGCATGAAAACTACTTACCAAAATATGATAAAGAGTTAACACTTAGAGTTATTCTTTCTTATCAAGAAGATTTATTCTTAAAAGAAGCAAAAGAAGTTTTTTTTAATAATAAATATAAAATCACGTCTGATTTTAATAGAATGGCTTGTAAATTAGATGGAAAAGAAGTAAATTCAAATATAAATGGAGTTATCTCTGAAGCTGTAAGTTATGGTTCCATACAAATACCAACTGATGGTAAACCTATAGTTTTGTTAAAAGAAGCACAAACAATTGGTGGTTATCCAAAAATTGGGAGTGTTTTAAGTATTGATTGTTTTAAACTTGCTCAAATGAAAATTGGTGGAATTGTTAATTTTGAAGAGATATCAATTGATCAAGCACAAGAAAAATTTAAAAAATTTTATTCTATTTTTCTTTCTTAGCTTCAATATTCTTAACAAGATTTGTTAAAATTTCATGAAAATTTTCATCTTTTTTTACCTTTACCATTGAAAATTCAAAAGTAGGTTTTATGATAATTCCTGAGTTACTTTTTAAAGTTGTACCAAAAAGTATACTTGAAATATTTTCAATTAAAGAAACAATTGAAGATATATCATCTTCATTAAAAGTGATTATAAATTTATTAGAAAGATACCTTGTAAGTTCAAATTCTAAGCCTTCATCTTTTAATTTTTCTTTCAAATAATTAGAAATATAAATCAATAAATTATTAGAGATTAGTTTATTGTAAGTACTCGAAATATACTCATAATCAGATACATCTATTAAAGCTATAATTGCATCATCTTTGAATTTAGCATCTTTAGTTAAGTATTTATGATATAACCATTTTTTGTTATTAACTTTTGTTAAATAATCTTTATAAATATTATCAGTAATTGATTCTAACTCTTCCTTTAACTCGCCAATTTGATTATACAGATTTTTTAAAAGTAGGGTATTGTTCTCTTTAATTGCTTTTTGTGCATCAAGGGTTAAACCACTTGCTAAATCAATCGTTGTAATTGCTTCATTTACATAATTATTTATTACATTAAATTCATCTATAATTAAATCACTTAATTCTTTTTCAAAGCTTTCTTCATGAACATCAACTTCAGAAGTTTTTGCATGCTTATCAAAACATTGAAAATAAATAGATGGTAATATAATCTCATTTTTAAGAAGTTCATTAATTGTTGAATCAGTAATTTCTTTTAATTTAGTCTTCATTATTTTCTCTCTTTAGAATCTCATTAATTTCAACAGGTTTCCCAATATAATACCCCTGTGAATAATGAATATTTAATGATTTTACATATCTTAGTGTTTTTAAATCACTTACAAACTCCGCAACTACTTTAATATTTTGTTCTTTACAAAATAGAGTTATACTTTTTACAAGGTTGTAGTAAATATCTTCATCAATTTTTTTTACTAAGCTTCCATCTAATTTGATATAATCAGTATTGATATTCAAAATATGTTCATAATTTGAAAATCCTGAACCAAAATCATCTATGGCAATTTTTACATCAAATGCTTTTAAGTCATTAATGAAATCATTAACCAAATAAAAATTGTTGATTTTACTACTTTCTAATATTTCAATTGTTAAATAACTTCCTACATCATTATTTTTAATATTATTTATAATAAGATTTTTCATAGAAGGATTAAGTATGTCGTTGTAATCTAAATTTATATTTACATGGATTTTATGTTCTTTTATGTAATTAATAACTTTTATAATAAGAATTTCCATTAATTTATTAAATAGTCTATATTTTCTAGCTTTACTTAAAAATACTTGAGGTAGTAAGACATTGCCTTTTTGATCATAAAGCCTCATTAAAGCTTCATATTTGACAATTTTTGATGTTTTGTTATCCATTATTGGTTGGAAAAATGGCTCAACTTTTTTTTCTTTTATATTGTTTTGTAAGGTTGTAAGAAGTTCAGCATTTTCAAAATGATTTCTATAAAGTTTTGAGTCATAATATAAAAAATGAATATAGTTCATTTTTGCATTATGTAGTGCCTTTTCTGCATAAATCAATAAATCTTTATCTAAACCTTTTGAACAACCAATTGTAACATCAAGATCGATCTCAATATCTGAGTTTAGAAGTTTATATTGTGCAGTTATAATATTATGAAATATAATGTTTTTAACCTCTAATATATCCATCTCATCAAGTTCTTTATAGATAGTTAAGGTGAAAACATCAACATGTGTATTTTTTATTTCTACACAAACTTTTGTAGCTAGATATTTTAATAGGTCTTTTTTTATTTTATTTTTTAATAAAGATAATAGTTGTGAAAGAATATAGTCCCCATTTTTAAATCCATATAGTGCATTAATATCTTTCATGTATAATATGTCAATAATATAAATAGTCTTTGTATCATTTTTAAAAAAATGTTTACAAAGCCTTTGAAACAAGGACATTTTTTACCTTTTTTATATAATTATTAAATTAGTATATATAATTTAATCTTAAGAAATGTGCATAAAAAGTACAAAAAGTATTAAATTCTTAAAAAAGTCAAATTTTTTCTTATTAAATTATACAGTTTGTATAAAAGAGTTAATTTCAATGATTTTTGGATAGAATTCATAAAAATTTAATTAAGGTATTTTATTTGGAAGAAATTATCAAAGACTGGGGCTATTTGGCCTTGTTTTTATATTCATTTGGTGGAGGATTCGTAGGACTTGTTGTTGCAGGTGTTTTATCTTTTACGGGGGATTTAAATCTATTTATTTGTATGCTTGTTGCAGGTACTTCAAATTTTATTGGGGATCAGTTCTTATTTTACATGGCAAGAAGTAACAAATCATATGCAAAAGATACAATGAAAAAGTTTGGAAGAAAAGTTGCCCTTGCGCATTTGTGGATGAGAAGATATGGTTCAACTGTAGTATTTTTTCAAAAATATATTTATGGAATAAAGACATTAATCCCTTTAGCAATGGGATTAACTAAATATTCTTTTCAGAAGTTTACAATATATAATATCTTTGCTTCAACTCTTTGGGCAATTGTTATTGGTTATGCTAGTTTTATGATGGGTGAAGTTATTCTAACATATGCAGAAGAGTATAAATATTATGGCGTTGGGATAATATTATTTTTAGTTTTTGGGATTTCATATTATGTTAAAAGAATATAATTTTTCAAAGGAGTTTTTAGAAAATATTAACTCATTAGGATATCAACAGTTAACTAAGATTCAATCTTTATCTTTACCTTTATCTTTAAAGAATAAAGATTTAATAGCACAAGCAAAAACAGGTTCTGGAAAAACAGTTGCCTTTTCCATTCCTCTTGTAGAAAAGCTTGATGTAAAAAAATATAAAATACAATCTTTAGTTTTGGCTCCTACTAGAGAATTGTCAAATCAAATTGCTAGTGAAATTAGAAAGCTAAGTCGACATATTCATAATGTAAAAGTTCTTTCATTATGTGGAGGAACACCTTTTAAACCTCAAGTTGCATCAATAGAACATGGTGCACATATTATAGTTGGTACTCCTGGGCGAATTTTACAACATATTCATGAAACAAAAATTGATTTTGACAATGTTAATACTTTAGTTTTAGATGAAGCAGATAAGATGCTTGATATGGGATTTCATGATGATATTATAAAAATAATAGACTCTTTACCTAAACAAAGGCAAACTCTTTTATTTTCTGCAACATATGAAGAGAATATTGAAAATCTTTCAAAGGAGATTTTAAATAATCCAAAATTTGTTAAAACTGATGATGTTCATGAAAAAGATATCATAAATCAAACTTTTTATGAAGTAGAATCAAGATTTAAAACTTCATTGATACCAAATCTGATTTTACAAAACAATGCAAAATCTATTTTAATTTTTTGTAATACAAAAGTTAAGTGTGAAGAGTTAGCAGATGAACTTCATTCATACGGGATTGATGTATTAACTTTACATTCAAATTTAGAGCAAAGAGATAGAGATGAGACATTAATCTTATTTTCAAATAATTCTTACCCAATTTTAATTGCAACAGATGTAGCTTCTAGAGGACTTCATATTGATGATATTAATTTAGTTATAAACTATGATATTCCAAGGGATGAAAGTGTTTATACTCATAGGATAGGAAGAACAGCAAGAGCTGGTAAAAATGGTTTAGCTGTAACACTATTTGAAAAAGATGAATTTTTTAAAGTTGAGCCTATAAAAGAAAAATTTGAAGAGATTAAATTTGAAGATTTTAAAGATATTAAAACCTTTGAAGATTATAAGATTGATTCAGAATTTAGGTCTTTAATCATCATTGGTGGGAAAAAACAAAAACTTCGAGCTGGTGATATTTTAGGTGCATTAACAGCTGGAATTGGTTTAAATAAAGAAGATATTGGAAAGATTAATATTTTAGATTTTGTTTCATATGTAGCTATTAAAAAAGAGGTTTTGAAAAAAGCTTTAAATGGTTTAACGAAAAGAAAAATCAAAAACAAAAGCTTTAAAGTTTTTGAAAAGTAAATATGATAAGATTTCATCATTAACATTAAAAAAGGATATATTTAATATGGCAACAGCAACAGCAAGACATTTATTAGTTGAATCAGAAGAGTTATGTAATGAACTTAAACAAAGAATTGCAAAGGGTGAAGATTTTGGTGCATTAGCACAAGAGTTTTCTCAATGTCCATCAGGAGCTAATGGTGGAGATTTAGGGAAATTTTCTCAAGGACAAATGGTTCCTGAGTTTGATACAGTTGTATTTAATGAAGCAGTAAATGTAGTTCATGGACCAGTGAAAACTGATTTTGGATATCATTTATTAGAAACTACTTCAAGAGAAGACTAATTAAAAAAAGAGGTTAGCAGGCTTTTTCTTCTACCTCTTCTTCCCAAAGAATTGTAACTCCATACTCTTCATGGGGTATTACATATTTAAAATATTCACTTCCACCTTTTTTACCATGTAATCTTACTATTACTTGTTGTTCTTGTAAAAGTTTTTTCATCTCATATTCAGAGAAACTTCTTTTGTTGTATCTTAAAAATGTATTTGAATATACTCTAAATCTACAAGTTGAATCTGCTGTAAAGACATATTGTTCACTCTCATCATACTCTTTTTTTGAATTTTCACAGGAATAAAGTTTTATATTTTTACCCTTTACATTTATTTTTTTTGAGATAACTTTTCCTTCACAATATGGACATTCCCCTAAAATCATAAGCATCCTTTTTTGGGAAAGATTATAATAAAGTTTTTTAAATTATTAAAAAAATATGACAGATTGCAATATCTAAAAAGAAAAAGGGATTACCTTTCTCTTTTTTTCTCAAAAATTCTTTCTGTAAACTCAGCAAATTTACCTCTAACTGCTTTTTCTAATTCAATGGCAAACATTGAAATTTCAGGATGTTTTTCCCTTGTTTGTTTAAGAAGTGTAGTTAGACCATTGTTGTATTTATTTAAATACAGGTTATCAATTTGTCTGTTTGAACCAATAACAATAGCCATACAAGATTCATCTAGCCTACTTAGAATTAATTGTGTTGTTTTTTCTGATGAATTTTGCCACTCATCCATAATAACAATTGCTTCAGAAAGGGTTCTTCCTCTAGCTTCCCCTGGCCATAAAGTTTCAATACAATACCTTGATGTAAGTTCAGCAATTTTTGAATCAATAGATTCTTTATTTTCTCTATTCTCACTTTTTTTTAGTTGTTTTTTTGCAACAAATTCCAATGTATCATAAAGTGCCATATTATAGACTCTAAATTTTTCTTCATTTCCAGCTAAATAACCAACATCAGCACCTTTATCTAGGGATTCAATAGAGTTTCTAACATATACAATTTTGTCATAATGCCCTAAATCAATCAATCTCATGGCACTTACCATTGACATAAGAGTTTTACCTGAACCTGCTTTTGCATCGATTACCATTAATTCAAACATATCACTTAAAATTGCTTTCATAAATAGTTTTTGTTTTAAATTTACAGGCCTAACTTGTAAGGTTTTAAAATCAGATTCATTTAGAAGTTGGATTCTTTCATTTATGATAACTCCATAAGTTGAGTTACCATCTTGGCTTTCAAAAGAATAACAAAAGTTTTCATTTGAGTATTTTTCATCAAATTTTCTAATATTTGCTCCATCAAGGGAGTTAAATACACTTGAATCTAAACTTATTTTTTTAAGGAATTCAAATTTAGGTACTGTAGATTTATCATCATGTAGAGTTTCTGTTTTTATACCCTTAAAAAGTGCAAAAGTTCTTGCATAAACATCAAGGGATAAAAATAGGGTTTGAGCACCTTTATAATAATCTTGTGCAATAGCTGCAACTTCAATGATACGTTTATCGTTACTTTCACTAATATGAATTTGCTCAATTTCTGATTCATATTGATCTTTAGAGATAATATGTAACATCATCTCATTATTATAAAGTTTTACAACTTTAAATCCTAATTTATAGTCAACCTCTTTGATTTTCATATTAGCAAGTAAACGAGCGAACTCTCTAGAATAATAACCTAACTCATTTGTCAGTTTCTTTTTGTCCTCTAATTCTAATAAAACTGTTTCTGGTATTACAATGGTGTTTGTGTTATTGTCAGATAATCTGTTCAAGTTTTGAACGTTTTGCAGGATAATATTAGTATCAATTACATATACTTTATCTTTCATAGAAAAATTATATCATTAAAAAGCTACAAGTTAACGACAAAATTGTATAATTAATAATGCTAAAATTTAATAATCACACAATGCTAGAAATTTTAAATATTTTAAAAAAAGAATTAACTACCAAAAACACAGTCACTTTTGAAGTTTTGAATCCTGATAATTTTAATAATAAAGCTATTGGAGAAAATATTGAAATTTCAAATGAAGTACATATATTTAGAGATTATAAATCATGGCTAGATTTAGCAGAAAAGCTTTTTTCTAAAATGTTAACACCAATAAAGGTTGATGAAAATATTGTTCAAATAACATTTCAAAAACTAAATTTAAATGATAGCTTTCATAATGATGAACAAGATAGAGAAAAGTATGGTAGCCAATCTTTATTTTCTAAAATTAATAAAAATGAAGAACCTGAAATTCTATATTCATACTTACAAGCACTTAAAAATGTAAAAATAGAAAAAAGAGTTAGAATTTTAAATCTTGGAGTAAATTCTGGGGAAGAGTTTGAACTTATAAAAGAGTATTGTGAAAACTTTAAAGATTTAGAATTAATTGGAATAGATTATTCAACTACAGCCATACATGCAGCAAAAGAAAAATTTAGAGATGATAGCAATATTAAGTTTTTTGTTCATGATATTAATAGTTTAGAACAATTAGATTTAGGAACTTTTGATTTAATTATTACAATTGGGACTTTACAAAGTTGTAACTCAAATTTTAAAGAATTATTTATGAACATCATACAAAACTATTTAAAAAAAGATGGTTCTGTAATACTTGGTTTTCCAAACTGTAGATGGCTTGAAGGAAAACCTATTTTCGGAGCAAAGGCTCCAAATTATAGTTTTTCTGAAATGAGTATATTGTTTAATGATGTTGTTTTTTGCAAAAAATACTTACAACAAAAAAAATTTAGAGTAACAATAACTGGTAAGTACTATATCTTTTTAACAGCAACTAGTATTAGAAAATAATTAGTTTAAATTATTTATTTTTATTTCTAGTTTTTTTTGATAAGGTTTCCCTATGAAAAAAAACATATTAATAACACTACTTTTTATTTTACTCTTAAAATTAAACCTTTTCTCTTACGAAACGAATTATTTATATAATAAAGAAGCATCAAAACTTATAAAAGATTTAGTTAATAATCATGGATTTAGTAAAACCTATTTAGATAGATTGTTTTCTAGTGTTAAAGTTCAAAAATCTGCATTGAAATATTATACGAAAAAGAAAAAAAAAGATTTTGAGATTAAAAAAAAGTATCATGGAAGTTGGGATAGGTACGAAAACAAACTTTTAAACAAAGAAAGAATTGATGTAGGTGCGAAATTTATGAAAAAAAATAAAAAAGCACTTAATAAAGCCTATAAAAAATATGGAGTTCAGCCTGAATATATAGCTGCAATAATTGGTATAGAAAGTTTTTATGGCAAGTATAGTGGTGATTATCCTGTATTTGATGCATTGGCTACATTAAGTTTTGAAAAAAATAGAAGAAATAAATTTTTTAAAAATGAATTAAAAGAGTTCTTGATTTTAACAAAGAAAAACAAACAAAATCCAAAAAATATATATGGTTCTTTTGCTGGAGCCATTGGCTTGGCGCAATTTATGCCTAGCAATTTTAAAAAACTTGCAATAGATTTTAATAATGATGGAATTGTTGATTTAGATAATGAAGATGATGCAATAGGTAGTATCGCAAAATATTTTAATAAGTCAGGTTGGAATAGGATGATTCCTGTTGCAACTAGAGTAAGTTATGAAGGTAAAAGATTTAATAGATATAAAACTGGATTTAAATACAAATATAAGCGTTCAAAACTAAAAGGGATAAAACCAAAAGACAATAATTTCTATTATCCCAAGAAAGTGCATTTAATAAAACTTAATCGATATAAATTTGATGAACTCTGGTATGGAACTAGAAACTTCTATGTTATTACTAGGTATAACCGTAGTAGTTATTATGCAATGGCAGTTTATAAATTAGCAAAAAAATTAAGAAAGGCTTACAGAAAAAAAAGTGTATAATACAAACTTTAAAATAAAAATATGAAGGAATAAAATGAAAAATTTATTATTTAGTTTTAGTTTAGTTTTTGTAGCTTTATTTTTTGCTGCTTGTGAATCAGATGAAGCAAAAACAATTGTTGAAGATAATCGGAGTTTTGACGAGTTAAAAGAAGAAAGTAATAAAACTTATACGCTTAATACAACAGATGGTGAAAAAATTGTATTTAAAATTGAAGAGAATAAAATAACTTCTGAACAGTTAAATGGGAAAACTCTATTAATAAACTTTTGGGCAACTTGGTGTAAACCTTGCGAAAAAGAGATTCCTGCATTTAATGAACTTTATAAAAAATATGGTGACAATTTTGAGATTATAGGTGTGCTTTTTGAGAAAGATAAAAATCCAAAAGAGTTAGCAGATTTTATGGCTAGATTTAATATGAAGTTCCCTGTTACAGTAGGTGAAGAGAACTTTAGATTAGCAAAAACATTTGATGATGTAAAAATGGTTCCTGAATCATATCTTTATGACAAAAATGGGAATTTTGTTAAAAATTACATTGGAGAAGTTGACCAAAAAGACTTAGAAGAGTACTTAAAACAGTAATATCAGTAAAGTTTTTGTATACTAGTATTTAAAAATAACTAAAAAGGTAACATATGTCAATATCAGAGTTTTTGTCAACAATAAAAGAATCACAGTTTAATATAGCACAGATATATGAAAAAGCACCAAATGAAACAATGATACTATTAGCAGTTATAGTTGTTGCAATTATTATTGTATATTTTATTATTTCAAACTCAATAAAAGCTTCAAATACTGTAAAATTAGTAGAAAATATTTTAGATTCAAAAACTTATGATGAGATTGATAAAAAATTATCAATTTTAAGTGAAGAACTTCCAAAAAGAGGGGTTAAAGTTACTGATGCTTTAAATGTTGTTAAGGAGCATCTATTATTTAAAACCTCTAAATTATTAGCAAATATGACAATTGCCAAAAAAATTGAAAAATACCAAGAGCTTTCAAAGAGATACTCTCAAATCGCACAAGCTTCAAAAAAACAAAAAAATGAAGATTTAGTTGTTTTTTATGAACAAAAATCAAAAGAATTAGTAGAAGTTAATCTGTCTGAAGAGATTGCATATTATCTTGAAAATGTACATTTTAGCGAAGATGAAGTTGAAAATGTAAATGCAATAGTTAAATATGCAAATAGTTTATCAAATCCTAAATCTATAATTGATCCAATGATTGAAACAATGAATAAATTTAGTTATGGTTATAATATTGATTTATTTAGATTTATTGAGAAACTTACAAAAGAAGATTCTAAACAAGTTTTTGAAAATGCAAATGAAAGAATGGAAGAGTTATTTAACAATGGTGATAAAGAAATCTCTAAAATCATTTTAGATTATCTTCTTGAAAAAAATGAAAATCAAAAAGTTTATGATTATATTTCTGCTTTAAACATAAAAAACTATTTACAACAACTTCACGATTTATATTTCAACAAAAAAGATGATTTAAATTTAAACTTAGCATTTATTGCAAATCCATTAAAAATTGATTCAGATTATAAAAGTTATTTAGATGAATCATTAACATCAAATTGGAGAGATCCTTCTCACATAGAGTTTTTATCAAAATCAAAGGGTGTGCTTGATGTTCTAGGTCACATGGAGTTTAGAACTTTAATTGAAAGAATTGATAATATAAAAGTTGAAACTGAAAATAGAAAAATGGTTGAAGAAGCCTTAACCATTGCAAAAAGAGCTGAATCTATTGCCATAGAAGCAAAGTCTTTAAACAAAAGACCTGTTATTATGACTCAAGCAACACAAGTAAAAAAAACTAGTGAGAATTGATTTTTAAATGAGTGATTTTAATCCAGTATTTATAGTGTTTTTTTTAATATTAGTTGCACTGATTTTTTTAATATTTAAAAGAACGAATTCTAATTATAAGCCTAGTTATTTAAAAAAGCAAGAATTAGTAAAACAATATGAATATGAGATGTTAAAATTAATATCAAAATATGAAAAAGAACCAGATATTTTAAAAGTTAAAAAAATAGAGTTTTTAAAACAAGCAAGCAATGAACTACACAATAATATATTTTTTGAGGATAAAGAAGCTAAAGCTTTAGTTCAGAAATTAGCATCTTTATAAAATAAAATAGAAAAATTTAAGGTTGAAAATTCAACCTTAAATTAAAATTCTGCACTAGCTACCCAGTCTGCAGGCTCTTCAAGAAATATCACAATTTCCTCAAGAATTTTTTTATGTTTCTCTTCTTCTTTTGCAATTTGTAAAAAGATTCTTTTTTCTCTTTCATCACTTAACTCTTCAGCTTTTTCAGCATAAAAATCATGAGACTCTACTTCTCTTGTAATTGCGTCTTTATAAAATTGGATTTGTTCTTTATCAAAACTCACATTGTTTTTTTCTTCAATTAACACTGTGAATATTGTTTGAGTATCAGTAACTAAATCTAATTTATCATAATCAATATTCTCTTTTTTAAGCATATTTTTAAATACATTATAGTGCTTAACCTCTTCATCAGCCAACATTGTAAAAATTCTCTTAAGACCAGGATTCGAGGCAGATGCTGCCATTTCTCTATAGTATGCTTCACCTTCTTTTTCTACTTTCATAGCGTACTCATATACATTCATACTTTTCCTTTTTGAATAAGATTTATTAATATAATATCATAAGTAAATAAAATTTACAAAATATTTTTTTACTTAATTTATTCATAGGGACAAGGAACAGGAGGAATCTGTTTAAATGAGTTTTTTATTGCTTGGTTTATAGAGTTTTTATATCTAGAAGTTTTTTGTGCAATTGCCGCAAATTGGATAAAGTCTTCACTCCATTGTAGAGTCTTTTCTTTTTTGTAGACAAATGCAATTTTTTTCCCCATTTGCTTACATCTTAAGTAAATAGTTTGGGCATAGTTGTTTATAAAAACAAACTCTTTTGCATTTATTTTTTCTCCCCATGCGAAAAATACAAATTTACCACTTGGTATAAATTCTTGGGCATCAAAATACATAATATCTCTATCAAATTCTGTATTTTGATTTGAATTATATTTTTCTAAATCTGCATCAAACTTCATTAATAGTGATGAGGCATCAATATTCTCTTCAACTAAATTAAATAAATTTTTTATCTCAACAAGTTTGCCTTTATAATTTTGTGCCAATGCTTGTTTAAATACTGTAATATGACCCTCTTGCTTCAGTTCAACATATTCATCAAATTTATCAAAATCTTGATCCAATAAAAATTTATTTGAGTCATACCCTTCTGGCGTAACTAAAGGGCTATATAAAAAAATTGTGCCAGCAATGTTTTTCTTTCTATCTTTATTCGTTTTTATTAATTGTTTTAATTCTTTTGTTGTAATCTCTTTCTCATCATCATTAAAATAAAGATAACTTGAAGTTAAAAAAACCTCTTCGTATTTAGTTTCTAATATTCCAAAATATTGCATCTCTTTCCTTATAAGTATATATGTAATATTATCCAAATCTTTTTTAAAAGTGTTCCAATGGATAAAAATTATCTCTAAACTTAAATAAGACTAAAATTATCCTATTTGTTTTTAAGGCATAAAACTCTTTAAGTCTATGTTGATAAAATTTCAATACATTAAAACAATTTGATGTAAAACTACACAGCCAAAACCGCAATGTAAGTTGACAGAGTACTTATTTCTTCTCCTTCGCTTTTGTTAACTTCATTGCATATTTTCAAATCACACTTAGCAAATTTCGATATAATATTTTCTTTTTTAGGAAATAATATGAGATATGACAAAATGAGTTCTTTTATTGTAATGGATATAGTAAGAGATGCACAAAAATATGATGATACAATACATTTTGAGATTGGACAACCTGATTTAACCCCAAGTTTAAAAGTAAAAGATAGTTTAAAAAAGGCCTTAGATGAGGACAAGTTTTCCTATACTGAATCTTTGGGTTTACTTGAACTTCGGGAAAAAATTGTTAACCATTATAAAAAATCTTATGGTGTAAGTATTGACCCTTCACAAATATTATTAACGCCAGGAACTTCTGGCGCTTTTTTAATTGCATATACTTTAACCCTAAAAAAAGATGGAAAACTAGGTCTTAGTGATCCATCATACCCTTGTTATAAAAACTTTGCATATATGTTTGATATAGATCCAGTTTTTATGAATATAGATAAAATAACAAATTATGAATTAACAGTAGAACATCTAAAAAAAGAAAATATTGATGCTCTTCAAATATCAAGTCCTAGTAATCCAACAGGTAATATTTACTCTAAAGAGAATTTAAAAGAGTTAATTGAATATTGTGACGAAAATAATATCTCTTTTATATCAGATGAACTTTATCATGGTTTGGTTTATGAAAAAGAGTCAAATTGTGCTTTAGAATTTAGTGATAACACAATTGTAATTAATGGTTTTTCAAAATATTTTTGTATGCCAGGAATGAGGTTAGGGTGGATTATTGTTCCTAAAAATCTAGTTAGAGAAGCAGAAATCATTGCTCAAAATATTTTTATTTCAGCTCCAACATTATCACAATATGCAGCTTTAGAAGCTTTTGATTATGAGTATTTAGAAGAAATAAAAAATACTTTTAAAGAAAGAAGAGACTTTTTGTACAAAGAGTTAAATGACATATTTAAAGTTGATGCCAAACCAGATGGTGCATTTTATCTTTGGGCAGATGTATCAAAATATTCAGATGATAGTTTTGCTTTTGCTAAAGAGTTATTAGAAAATATTCATATTGCTTCAACGCCAGGTATTGATTTTGGTATCAATAAAACAAATAAGTATTTAAGATTTGCATACACACGAGATATAAACCATATGAAAGAGGGAATTGAAAGGTTAAAGAAATATTTACAAAATAGAAAGAAGTGAAGGTAACTCTTCTAATGATTTGATATAGTGTTTAGCCTTAGAAAAATCTTGTGTTTTAGTAAACTCATTATGTACTATTATACAATCAATATTTGCATTAAAAGCAGAGATTAAACCACGTTCTGAATCTTCAACAACTACAACTTCATCTTTCTTTGCATTAAATAGTTCAAGTCCTTTTAAATAAGGTTCAGGGTGGGGTTTTGCTTTTTTGTAATCCTCCACACATAAAACAAATTCCATAAAATCAATGATACCTCTATTTTTATGAATAATCTCAAAATCTACTCTTCTTGAAGTTGTTACGATACCCATTTTATAATGTTTGCTAAGTTTTTCTAATATTTTATGAATATTATCAATTGCAAGATTTTCAGTTTTTAAATATTCTTGATAATATATATCTCTTTGGTCTCTTGCTATATTAATTTGCTCTTTTGTTGCATTTGGTGCAGCAACCCATACACCTTTTCCATCAGTCATAAGTTTCATATATTGCTCGAAGCTCACATCTACATCAAAAAACTCTTTTAAAGCACGTTTGCTAGCCTTGTAGTATAAAGGTTCAGTTTCAACAAGAACCCCATCATTATCAAAAAGTATATATTTTTTCAAATCTTAGTTATCATCATACTTTTCATACTCTTCATCATAGAAGCATCCAAGTTGACAATGGGTTACTTTAATATCAGAATTATTAATAGTAGAACCTACTTTTCTCAAACTTGCACCTTTGTCTCTAGCTGCATACCATGCAACTTCACATTCAACTTTTTTTGTTTTGTTAAAGTTTTCAGAAAGTTTGTTATAAATTTTATCATCAAGGTCAGAAAACTGTATCTTACCAAATACGCCTAATTCACAGTTAGTAATTTTAATATTCATTGATTTCGTGATTAAGTCCATGTCTTTTGGTTTTACACCAATTAATCTTGCTACTTTAAAAGCTTTTAAGCAAGATAGTTTTCCTTTCTCATCTAAGTTAGTTAATAATAAGTCTTTTTGCGTCTCATCTAATTGTTTCATTTTTTATATTATTGCCTTTTATAATACCTTGTAATTTTTTCGAATTATACTATTTAAAAGTTACATAAAAATAGCGATTGAAGGATTATACAATTTAATGGTGAAATTAAAGTGATTAATATGAATATTTTATGTGATTTTTATGAAAAAATAATATATCGTGTAGAATCGTACTATTTAAAAAAAGAATTATTAGTTTTCTTAATGATTGTCTTATAATTTTAACTTAGATTTTTGTTATATTTATTCGACTAATTAGTTAACATTTTTTTAATGCTTCTAGTTCCCATTTACTTTTTGGTGCACTGTAGTTTTCAAAAGAGTTATAAATTTTTTCTATATCATCACTTACAATTATTGCATTTAAATGTTCTTGACTAATAAAACCATTATGAACACAATTTTCTAAAAAATCTAAGAATTTATTATAATATCCATTTACATTATACAAGGCACAAGGCTTTTTATGTAATCCAATTTGAATATAAGTGAAAATTTCACTAATCTCTTCAAAGGTTCCAAATCCACCAGGAAAAGCAATAAAAGCATCAGATAATTGCTCCATTTTCTCTTTTCTTTGTCTAATAGTATCAACCTTATAAAGCTTTGTTATTGAAGTATTTTCAATCTCTTTATAGGCTAAATCATGAGTTATTACTCCAATAACTTCCATATTTAAACTAATGGCAGTTTGTGATATTGTACCCATTAGACCAGCTTTACTACCACCATAAACTATTGTAGAATCAGTAGTTGAAAGAAATTCTATAGACTCTTTTGCTTTTATATTATAAATTTTGTTATTCCCAAAAGATGAACCACAATAAATAGCTATTTTCATTAATACTCATTTCCTTCAATTAAATTATAAGAAAAATATTCAATTTCAGAATCTTCCACTTTATATCTTATCTCTATAGGTCTACAACAAACTTCACAATCATCAATTATAAAAGATGAACCTTCCATCCCTAAGTCTAAAAGTACACTTATTCTTTGTCTACAGTATGGACACTCAATAAATTTCTCAAACATTTAGATTCTTAGTAGTCTTATAAGGTTTAAACATAATTAATAATCTTGGTAATAATAAAAGTGCTGATAAAAGAATTGTTGCCATAACAATTACAGTTAACAACCCAAAATATATAGTTGGAACTAGATTTGATAAAACTAAAATTGAAAAACCTATAATTACAACTAGTGAAGTATAAACCATCGCGTACCCAATTGACTCATGGGCTCTTTTCATCGAATTTACATAATTGTGGTCTTTTTTAAATTCTTCATGGAATCTATGAATATAGTGAATTGTGTCATCTACCCCAATTCCAATTGAAATAGCAGCAATTGTAATAGTCATAATATCTAAAGGTATTGAAAGCCAACCCATTATTCCAAAGATAATAGATATAGGCACAATGTTTGCTAAAATAGCAATAAATGCGATTAGTAATGACCTAAATAAGATAAAGAACATTATAAATAAAATAATAACGACAAAACCAATTGTTTTGATTTGAGAGTCAAAAAGAGATTGAAGCATATTATTATATAAAATCATAAGATTTGATAATCTGAACTCAACTGTACTGTTATCAATTATATTAGGTAATTCCTCATTTATTTTTTTAATCAATTCATCACGTCTTAAATTAGGATTTGAATCAATTATTCTTGTACTTATTCTTGCTTCATTATTCTCAATATTAATATAAGGATTTAAAATAATGTCCTTATATTCTTGAGGCAATTCTTTATATAATAAAGCTAAGGTGAAGCCATCTAAATCTTTACCTTCATTTAAGACTTTTCCAGTTTTTAAAAGTGTTGCTAAGGATGAAACTTTTCCAATTTGAGGATTTTTCTCTAGATAATTATGAACTCTTGTAATGACATCCATTTTATCTTGAGTAAACCAATATTTTTCATCATTTGCTGATTGGGCAAATTCTGCTTCAAAATCATCAAAGCCATCATCAGCTGCTGCAGTTTCTTTTTTTTGTTTTTCTTTTTTATTTGCATCAAATTTGATAATTACATCTAAAGGTGTAGTTCCACCTAATTTATTATCAATAACTTCCATACCTTTATATATTTCTGTAGTTTTTTTAAAATAATTAATAAAACTATTTTCAACTTTTAATTTCATAGCACCTGTAATTGAAAATGCTAAAACTAAAATAGAGGCAATTATAATACTTAAACCATGTTTCTCAACTATATTTGAAGTAAAATTCATATAAGTTGATTTATTATTACCTTTGTCTTCTACTTTTATTTTATTCATTAATATTAATAAAGAAGGGAAGACAAGAAAAGATATTAATAATGAGATGGCAATACCTGTACTCATCATCCAACCTAGGTTTTTTACAGGTTCAATACCAGATAAAACAAGTGATCCAAAACCTGCTATTGTTGTAATGATTGCAAAAAATGATGGGTTGAATTTTGACAAAATAGTATTTATAACTAATTTATATTGATTAGAGTTTTTATATTTAAAACTAAGCTCTCTATATCTTACAATTAGGTGTAGAACTATCGAGATAGTAATAATCAATTGTAAGGCAATAAAATTTGATGATATAACTGTAACTTCCCAACCAAATAGACCTAAAGTTCCTGTTGTTGAAATTACAGATAATGTACATATTACTAAAGGTAGTAAAACCCAAATAAATTGTCTAAAGATTACCCATAGAATAATTGTTAATAAAAATACTAATGTAGAGCCATAAATATATAAATCATTTTTGACAAAGCCGATGATATCATCAGCTATCATCCCTACACCACCTAAAAATAGTTTATCATCATTGTTGTATTTTTTTAAAATAGTTCTAATTTTCTCAATATTTAGGTGGTTTTGTTCCCTTTGTAAATCTCTATATTTTTTAAACTCAGTACTAACTTTTTCTAATTGATTTATATCTTCTTTAGATGCAGTATTTTCTCTTTTTTTTACAAGAAGTGTATTTCTTTTTTCTATGAATTCAAAGTATTTAGTATCAATTTCAAGATTTAGAACAATTGCAGTTGTAGTGAAATCAGAGCTTACAAGTGAATCTTTATAAAGTTCAGATTCTAAAAACTCTTTTTTTACTAATTCTTTATCAAAGTCACTATTTTCAATTGTTCTTACTCCGTCTACAAGTTTTCTTAATTCTTGAACAGGAGATTGTAATAATGGAGCATTTAAAATTGATGTGATGTTATCTACACTTTCAACTTTTTTTAAGTCTTTAGTTAGACTTTTTAAAGTTTCAATACTTTCATTAGATAATAAATCATTTTTAGGTTTATACGTTACAATTAAGTAATCAGGGGTGTAATATCTTTTTGCAACTTCTCTAGAAAATTTTAAATCTTTATCATCATCAAGAAGAAGCGTTTCTGATGAAGCATCTATTTGAAGTTTTGTAGAATAAAAGCCTAAGAAACAAACACCAATTAAAACTAAGATTAAAACTTTTAATGGGTGTTTGAGAATATAAGAATCATAAAACTTTTTTATCATTTATTTGAATTATTTTTATCTTTTAAATAACTTAGTAATTCATCAAATGTTTTATCTTTTAAGAAGCCAGAAAATTGCTTTCTATATGTTTGAATTATACTAACACCTAATAAATCAACATCGTAAATAAGCCAGTTATCTTTATTTTTTTCATAAAATTTATAGTTTATTTGATATTTTTCTTCTTTTCCAACTAATTGAGTTTTCAAAATAATTCTATTTGCTTTAGGTTGTTCTTTATCTAAAATCTCTACTAGTTCATCAGTATATAAATCTAGTTTTTCTACATATGAATTTTTTAGTTTTTCAGTAAATGCTTTAACAAAGTCTTCTTTTTTATCTTGTGATATTAGATTCCATTGTTTACCTAATGATAATCTTGACATTAATTCATAATCAAATATTGGATTCATTAAATTAATAATCTCTTCAGATTTTTTTTCTTTTGACATATTTGAATCTTTTAATATCATTAAAACTTTATCAATAGCATTTCCCATTTGAGCGTCAATATTATCTTTTTTAAAGTTAGCGTATGAAAAATTTAAAACTAAAAGTAATGAAAATAAAATTTTGTACATCTATTATTCCTTAATTTGGTTTTCTCTATTTTGATTGTAAACATCTCTTAAAAATGGGTATAAATCTATTGCATCTTTTTTTATATTTTGATATTGTCCTAACATCAATGATGTACTATTTATAACATCTACACTCTTAATTGCAAAGCTTTGCCCAAAGTTTTCTGGGATTTTGTATTTTAAATCTCCTGAACTATCAAGTGGACTAACATATCCATCAGCAGCTAATCCAACAATGTCTCTAACATTTGATGGACCGTAAACAGGAAGTACTATATGAACTCCACTTCCAAAACCATAATATGCTAAAGTTTGACCAAAATCTTCATCTCTTTTGTTTAAATTATAATCTTTTGCTATATCCATAAATCCTAATACACCTACAGTAGAATTTATTAAAAATCTTCCTGTTTCTTCTGCTGCATAATCAAATTTGAATTGTAAAATATTATTTATAAATCGTATAGGAAATGTGATATTTTCAAAAAAGTTTGAGATTCCAACTCTTGCAGTTTCAGGAACTACATTTGCGTAAGCTCTTGCTGTTGGGTCTAATACATTAATATATAATTTATCGTTAAAAGTTGTGATTACTCTGTTATAAGATTCAAAAGGATCATAAATCTCTTTTTCTTCTTTAAATTCAGAAAGGAAATCTTCTTTGTCATTTGAAGTATTTTGTTCTTGAACTTTTACAAATTTATCTTTACTAAAATAAACGTAAGTAACTCTTTGGTCTTTAGGTACTGCTTCAAACTTCAAGTCAGGAGTAACTTTATAATGGTTTGTTACACTACATGCGTTGAATGTAACAATTATAAATAAGAAAATAATAAAACTCTTCATTTGTTTCTGGCCTTGCGTATGTGTTATTGTGTGCGAATAAAGATAATAACTAAAAAAAATAAAAAAATAGCTTAAAATTTTTATGTGAATTTTAATAATAATTTATTGATTTATTCTACTTTTAATTACAATCTTGTTATAATCCCGAAATTTTAGAAATTATTGGAGATTTTTAATGGGTAGAGCCTTTGAATATAGAAAAGCAGCTAAGATGAAAAGATGGGGAGCAATGTCAAGAGTATTCCCTAAACTTGCAAAAGCGATTGAAATTGCAGCAAAAGCAGGTGGTGGTGATCCAGAGATGAACTCAGCACTTAGAACTGCTATATTAAATGCAAAATCTGAAAATATGCCAAAGACAAATATTGATGCAGCTATTAAAAGAGCTACAGGGAAAGATGCAACAAACTATACTGATGTGAATTTTGAAGGCAAAGGCCCTCATGGTGTTTTAGTTTTTGTGGAAACTGCAACTGATAATAACACAAGAACTGTTGCTAATGTAAAAATGCATTTTAACAAAAATGGTGGGCAATTAGTACCAACTGGTTCTTTAGAATTTTTCTTTGATAGAAAAGCAATTTTTGAATTTAATAAAATTGAAGATATGGATTTAGAAGAGCTGGAGTTAGAATTAATTGATGCAGGTCTTGAAGAGATTGAAGAGGAAGATGGAGTTGTTTTAGTAACAGCTGAATATACTGATTTTGGGACATTAAATAAAGCATTTGAAGATATGGGTATTGAACTTACTAAAGCTGAGTTAAAAAGAATCCCAAATAATCCACAAGAGTTTACAGAAGAACAACAAGAAGAGATTGGAAAACTTTTAGAAAAGCTTGAAGATGATGATGATGTTCAAGCTGTTTATACTAATATAGTATAAAAAAGATAGAGTTTTCTCTATCTTTTAATTTATTTTTTCCCCTAAAATATTCTTATTTAATTTTATCTGTTTTTTTTCTATTGGTTTTTTATTCTTTTCAATTTTAGCAATTGCATTTTTTATGTTATTTATTCTCGTTTTTGAACTTGGATGTGTTGATAAAAATTCTATATTTTCTTTCTTACCTTTACTCATATTTTGCCAAAAATTTAAAGCTTCATGAACATTGTATCCTGCTTCATGCATAAGATAAATTCCTATTTCATCTGCTTCATTCTCTTGCATTCTTCCATAAGGCAATAAAACCCCATATTGTGCACCCAAACCATAAGCAATATTAAAAGATTGTGATAGATGAGGAGCTTTTGAACCAATAATTATATTTCCTACTAATTGTGCTCCTTGTGCAACCATTCCTGTACTCATTCTTTCTGCTCCATGTCTTGCTAAAGCATGGGCAATCTCATGGGACATTACAGTTGCTAATTGATCGTCATTTTTTGCAACTTCTAATATTCCAGTATACACAACAACTTTCCCCCCAGGTAAACAAAATGCATTTTTTGCATCATTTTTAACTAAGTTAAATTCCCATTTATAATCACTTCTGTTAATTACATTAGCAATTCTTTCTCCTATTCTTTTAACTCTTTTTGAATCTTTAGTATTAGTAATTACTTCTGATTTTTTTAACGCTTCTTTATAAGATTGTTCACCTAAAGCCAATTCTTGAGATTGTGATAATAAAATCATTTGACTTCTTTTAGTATAAGGTGTTTTACTTGTACATCCTGTAATAAATATTAGTATCGTAATTAGTGTAAATAAACTTCTTTTCATTTCTATCCTTTATCTATTTTAAAATCTGTCATTTCTCCAATTATATCACCAAAAAAGACTACATCTTTTAAAATAGCAATACTGCAAAAACCTTCATTATTCAATGATAAAAAAAGCTCACCTTTTTTACTTCCAAATATTTTTTGATTTATATAAACAATAAGTTTTTTTTCTTTCTCTTTTTTCATTGTTTTATTTAACTTGTAAGTTTTATCTTTTGAAGGGATTAATAAATCAATTTTTCCATCTTTTTTATTAGCTCCAATAGCACTAAAGGTATAATTTTTGTCATAACCAAATTCTATTAGTTCATTTAAATTAAAAAATAGTGATAATAGATCATTTTTTGTAAAGAACTTAAGTTCATCTGTATATTCAGTATAAAAAGGTTTTTCTTGAAATTTTAGTTCATTATTAACACTCTTTTTAATACCTTTATTTGTTGTTTTAACTACAATTTTTTTATTTTTATAATCAAAGGTATATTCTTTTATTCTTGATTTATAATTGTTTCTTTTAATTTTTATAAATTTTTTTGGGATAAATTTATTATCAATAAAACTGCCTGTACTTTTATAAATCTCAGTTCTATTGTTTGTTAATACTTTTGCCATACCTACAGTTTTAGCTTCAATTTTAATCTCATATTCACTTTCATTGTAAGTTAATTTAGCATTTGCAATACCTAAATCTAAAAATGATCCATAAGTTATTAAGTAATTTGCTTCAATTGTTTTAGCAAAAAGCATAGTATTAGTAAATATAAATAATAAAGTAATCAATCTTTTCATAATAAATTATATCATATGCTTTGTAGAAAAAATGTGAATTATCTTTTTTTTATCACATATATGCCTTCAAAATCTAAACAAAGTTTTCCATCTTCAATAATTTCTCCTTTGATTCTTAAAGAAGAACTATTCTTTTCTCTTAGTTTCTTTTCAAAAAGCTTTATTTGTTCCTTTGAGGGTAAATAGGTTTTACATACAAAATCTTTTGTTATAGGTGATTTATATGATGTATCACTTTTTATTATTGCAATCATACTATTTTCTAAACTCAATTTAGAAGCTTCTAAATAACATACACACCATGCAGAAATTGTGGCAATTGTACTTAAACTTCCAGCAAAACCTGTACCTTTGTCATTGATATTTGGTTTTAAAGGAGCTTTAGTAATTAAACTTTCATCATTTAATTCTTCAAGAGTAAATTGCATATATTTTGTCATAGGTATTTCATTATGAAGTTTTTCTTCAAGTTTTTTTAGCATCTTAATCTCCTCATTGATTTATTATACAAAAATATATTTAGTAAGATATGTACAATCTAGAATTTCATTGTACTAAAATTGTACAATGATTTTTTTAAAATCATAATAAAAAATTTAAACTTAAAAACAAAGATTAGATTTTGATTTTAATTAATAGCAATTGTATGTACTTATAGTAATGATAAGTAGAAATTGTATTACTTTTAGTAACTTTTATTTTAATTGTAAAAAAATGTATCCTTATTTACAAAAATTGTACATTCAAGCAAATGAACATTATGCTATACTAGTGCTACAAAATTACTAGGAGAAATCTATATGAGTTTATTAGCTACTTATAAAGCACATACACAAGAGAGATTAAATGAAGGTGGATTACCACCACTAGCTTTAACAGCAGAAGAGACTGCACAGCTAGTTGAATTATTAAAAGCAGATACTGTTGAAGAAGCAGATTATTGTTTAGAATTATTCAAAAATAAAATTAATCCAGGTGTTGATGATGCAGCATATGTAAAAGCTGCATTTTTAAATGATATTGTACAAGGAAATGTAACATGTTCAGTAATTTCAAAAACTGAAGCTGTTGAGATTCTTGGAACTATGATGGGTGGATTTAATGTTACTCCATTAATCGAAGCTCTAAAAGTTGAAGAGGTTGCAGAAATTGCAGCGACACAATTAAAAAACACTATCTTAGTATACGATGCATTCAATGATGTAAAAGATTTAATGGATGCTGGAAATGCAAAAGCAAAAGAAGTAATTGAATCATGGGCAAACGCTGAGTGGTTCACAAATAAACCAGCTTTAGAAGAAGAAATTAAATTAACTGTTTACAAAATTCCTGGTGAAACAAATACAGATGATTTATCTCCTGCAACTGTTGCCTTCACAAGACCAGATATTCCATTACACGCAACTGCAATGCTACAATCTAGAATGGAAAATCCACTAGATACGATGGAAGAATTAAGAGCAAAAGGTAATCCATTAGCATACGTTGGGGATGTTGTTGGTACAGGTTCTTCTAGAAAATCAGGTATTAATTCAGTTCAATGGCACATGGGTAGAGATATTCCAGGTGTTCCAAATAAAAGAACTGGTGGTGTTGTAATTGGTTCTATTATTGCTCCAATTTTCTTTAATACTGCAGAAGATTCAGGATGTTTACCAATTGAAGCTCCAGTTGATGCTTTAGAAACTGGTGATGTTATTACTGTAAAACCTTATGCAGGACAAATCCTTAAGAATGGTGAAGTTGTATCTGAATTTAAATTAGCTCCAAATACTATGACTGATGAGATGAGAGCAGGGGGAAGAATTCCTTTAATTATTGGTAAAGGTTTAACTGCTAAAGCTAGAGAATTAATAGGATTAGGGGCATCTGATATGTTCTTAACTCCAGAGCAACCAGAAGATTCTGGAAAAGGTTTCTCTCAAGCACAAAAAATGGTAGGTAGAGCTTGTGGTATGGAAGGTGTAAGACCTGGTATGTATGTTGAGCCAATCGCTACAACTGTTGGATCTCAAGATACAACTGGACCTATGACAAGAGATGAAATTAAAGAGCTTGCAGCATTATCATTTGGTGCTGATATGGTTATGCAATCATTCTGTCACACAGCTGCTTATCCAAAACCAGCAGATATTAAATTAAGACACACTTTACCAGATTTTATTAATTCAAGAGGTGGTGTTACACTTAAGCCAGGTGATGGTGTTATTCACTCATGGTTAAATAGATTATGTTTACCAGATACTGTTGGTACTGGTGGAGATTCACATACTAGATTCCCAATTGGAATCTCATTCCCTGCTGGTTCTGGTCTTATTGCCTTTGCTGGTGTTACAGGTATGATGCCTTTAACTATGCCAGAATCTGTTTTAGTTAAATTCAAAGGTGAAATGCAACCAGGAATTACTTTAAGAGACTTAGTAAATGCTATTCCATACCAAGCAATTCAAGATGGTTTATTAACTGTTGAGAAAAAAGGTAAGAAAAATGTATTCGCTGGAACAATTATTGAGATTGCAGGACTTCCTGATCTTAAAGTTGAGCAAGCATTCGAATTATCAGATTCAGCAGCTGAAAGATCAGCAGCAGCTTGTTCTGTTCAATTAGATAAAGAACCAATCATTGAGTACTTATCTTCAAACATCGCTTTAATTGAAAAAATGATTGAAGAAGGTTACGAAGATGCTAGAACTTTACAAAGAAGAGCTGACAAAATGAAAGAATGGTTAGCTAATCCAGAGTTATTAACTCCAGATGCTGATGCAGTATATAAAGAAGTAATTGAAATTGATTTAAATACAATTACTGAACCAATTTTAGCTTGTCCAAACGATCCAGATGATGTTGATACTTTAACAAACATCTTAGCTGATGATAAAAGAATCAAACAAATTGACGAAGTATTCGTTGGTTCTTGTATGACTAATATCGGATTATTTAGAGCACTTGGTGAAGTTCTTAAAGGTGAGGGTGAAGTTCCTACTAAATTATGGGTTGCACCACCAACAAAAATGGATGAAGCTCAATTAACTGAAGAAGGATACTACGCAACATTTGCAGCAGCTGGTGCAAGACTTGAAATCCCTGGTTGTTCTTTATGTATGGGTAACCAAGCTTCTGTTTCAGAAGGAGCAGCAGTATTCTCAACTTCAACTAGAAACTTTGATAATAGACTTGGAAAAGGTTCTCAAGTTTACTTAGGTTCTGCAGAAGTAGCAGCAGTAACAGCACTTTTAGGTAGACTTCCAACTAAAGAAGAGTACATGGAAATTGTACCTAAGAAAATTACAGCTGAAAACAAAGATGGTGTTTATAAATACTTAAATTTCCACCAAGTTTCAACTGACCACCTAACTACATTAGTTACTTCAAGATAATAAAAAAACTCAAGCTTTATGCTTGAGTTTCATGAATATTCATTTACTATTTATCTTTTTAATAATATAATTTAAAAGTTTAGTAAGTTCCCTCCAAAGGATTAATTGTGTCTGCAAAAGAAGAAAAAAAGAATAATATTATAGAAAACTCTTTGAAACTTTTTTCAAAAAATGGTTTTTATAATACAACAATCCCAGATATTGCAAAAGCTATGAAAATGAGTGTTGGTAATATGTACAACTACTTCAAGTCAAAAGAAGAGTTAGCTAAATATGCCATTAAATACTCAACTAATGTGATAGCAATAGAGTTAAGAGAGATAAATCAAATGGATATCTCTTCAAAAGATAAAATCTTTGAGTTTACAAGGAAATATCTTGAAAATGTAAAAAAATCTCCAGAAGTTATAGAATATTTTTTAAGAGTTTATTTATCAAATAGAGAAGTTTTTGGTGATGGATGTGAAGGTTTTCTTTGTGTTAGTGATTTTGTTACTGAAGTTATGATTTTACTTGATGAAGGTGCTTCAAAGAAGGAGTTTAGACAACAAGATTTCTTCCCTGCATTTGGTATGATCATGGGAGCATTAGGTGGCTTTGCTTTTCTTACTGGAGAGAAAGTTCTAGATAAAGATATTATGGATTATGCAGATGAAGTTGCAGAAAATATCTATAGAGCTTTAAAGTATGAAGACTAATAAAAAACCAAAAGTTCTATGGTTTCAAGCAGTAACTTGCAATGGAAATACCCATTCACTTTTAAGTGCTAACGAAAATAGGTTAGCACTTTTTTTCAAATCTTTTGATTTGATTTATCATCCCTCTTTAAGTGTTGATGTATCATTAAAAGAAATTGTTAATTCAAATGAGAAGATTGATTTTTTATTAGTTGAGGGTGCAATAAGTAAAGATGAAAGATTTTTTACTATTTCAGATTCAAGTACCTATGATTTATTTAACAAACTGATAAAGAAAAGTAAATATGTAATTGCAGTTGGCTCATGCGCTTCTTACGGTGGTTTGCATCAGAAGTTTGAAGAAAATAAAACAATAAAAGGTCTTCAAGACTCACTTGAAACTGAAAATTTATATATCTTAAAACACCCAATTGTAAATCTTACAGGTTGTCCTGTTCATCCTGAATGGATATTTCAAACATTATTTTCATTAACTCAATATGGAAAAATTGCTTTAGATGAACTAGGTCGTCCAAAAGAGTTATATTATGGTTTAGCTCACCATGGGTGTACTAGAAATGAATACTTTGAATGGAAAGTTGAAGGTTCATTTGGGGCTAAAGAAGGATGTTTATTCTACGAGCAGGGGTGTCGAGGCCCTATGACACACTCAAATTGTAATAAAGTGCTATGGAATGATGTTAGCACAAAAACAAGAGCAGGAATGCCTTGTATTGGTTGTACAGAATTTGATTTTCCACGGGATAATATGTTTGAAACTAAAAAAAACATTGGTATACCAGATGAAGTACCACTTGGAATAAATAAAAGAGCTTATCTATCAATAACTGGTATTGCAAAAACTTTCAAGATTGAAAGACTTCATAAAAAGTTAATTGACTAATTTAATCTTTTTGTTTTTTGAACTTAAATAAATTTTAGTCCATTTATAGTTACTCAAATTTTTTATATCAGATAAAATATCTATCTCTTTATTATTTAAATCAATTGTCTCTAAAGTATGTAAAACTAAAATATCATCCCTTTTTGTTAAGGGTAAAATCTCTTTATTTATACTATCTAAAATAAATAGATCAGAATATGAATTTTCTTGATAACCTAAAACCAAATGATATTCATTATTATGAAGATTATGTATCACTGAAAGTTTTGATTCCTCAACACCTAATTCAAGTAAAGTAAAATATTTGGCAATAACAAAGTCTTCGCAATCTCCTGCACCTTTAATCATAAACTCTTTTCTAGTTGCCCAGTAATCTTTCTTTTTGTAAATAGTCTCATCACTTACATATGGATAAGTATTATAAAAATCATTAACCTCATTTAATTTTATAAAGTCATCATCTACGTTTTTTAATGATTTTTTTAATAGCATCAAATCATTTATTCTATCAAAGATGATATTTTTTTGTGATGAGTGAGATATTTTAATAAAATCTTCATCTGTAATTTTTAAATCTTCTAATGTTGAAGAAAAGAGTAAAGTTGTAGTCAATAATGTAATTAGTATTAAGTTTTTCATTGGTGAATTATAATCAATTTATGATAAAATCACAACTTGTGAAAGGGAAATATGAAAACAGTTGACTTAGTAGAAAGAATTGAAGGGGAAGCAAAACTTGTTTGCTCTTGGGATGATGGTATTATTTCAGATGCAAAAATTAAGTTTTTAAATTTTAGGGGCTTTGAATTTATCTTAGAAGGAAAATCGGCACTTGATGCCCTTGTTTATACACCTAGAATTTGCGGTATTTGTGGTCAAGCACATTTAAAAGCAACTGTTGACGCTCTCGAAAATGCTTATGAAAACATAGGTGAAAAATTAACTGTAACAAATAAAGCAAAACTATTAAGAGAAATTGGTTTAAATATTGAAATGATTGATTCACATATCAAATGGTTTTATTTGTTCATTATGCCAGATATGACAAAACTCTCTAAAAAAGAATACTCAAACTATGAACCATTTACAGGTAAGAAATGGTTAAAAGGAACCTCAATAGCTAGCGAGATTATAAAATCCCTTGCAATTATTGGAGGACAATGGCCACATACTTCTTATATGATACCAGGAGGGGTTATGAGTGATCCTACACTTTTAGATTTAGTTACTATGGAAAATTATCTTGATAATGCTATTAGGTTTTTTGAAGAGGATTTTGCAGGAGTTTCGCTTGATGAATATTTATCTTTTAATAGTGAATCAGATTTAGAAAAGATTGGCTTAGATTTAAAAGATTTTATTGATATTAGCTTTGAAAATGATTTTCATAATATTGGAAAAGCATATAATAGATTTATTGCCCTAACAAATTCTCCTTCTTTTAAAGCAGGTAAAAAAAATAAAAGATTAAACACTAATTTAGATTTTAAAAATATTAGTGAAGATAGTAAATATACATTTAATGTTGATTTAAATGAAGAGTCAAATGAAGCCTATGGCTGGGCAAAAAATGTTAAATATGCAAACAATTTTTATGAGACTGGACCACTTGCGCGAGCTGTAATAAATGAGAGAAAATTTATCTCTAAGTTAAATAAAAAATTCGAGGATTCTGTTTTAACAAGGGTACTAGCTAGAATGGATGAGTTTGCATACTTAATACAAGAAACAAAAGAACTAATAAAAGAGATTGATATCTCTGAACAAAGTTTTATTAAACCTAAATTCACATTCAATATGGTTGATGAAGCAATAGGTGTATCCTCTGTTGAAGCAACTAGAGGCTCTTTATATCATGAAGTAAAAATTAAATATGGAAAAATAGATTCATATAATGTAATTACTCCAACAGTATGGAATTTAGGTCCTGGAGATAAAGATAACTATTCAATTGCCCAAAAGGCAATTATAGGAAATGATTCTATTGAAAAGGCAAAAATTATATTAAGAAGTTTTGATGTATGTTCTGTGTGTACAACTCATTAATTAAAATATGTGTTAATAAGTAACACTTTAAATATAAAATAAAACTTAAAAAGTAATTATTTAAGTTATCAAAAATAATAGACAAAATTTGTCTTATTTTGTCTAACCCCCAACAAAAACGACACTTTTATGTCACTATTACCTTTTTCTGGCAAATTTATGAATATTCATTCAATTTTTTTAGTTAAAAAAATTAAGTTTCAGCTAAGTCTAAACGCGTTAATTTACCTTTAATTAAATGAATGTTCATTTAAATAAGACTTTGGACTAAGGAGCAGTATATGGTTGATTCTCATGATATGGTAAAAAAAGTTTTTACCACAAATTCCTCAAGAATTGATACAAATAAAGGTGATGCATACTATAACAACTTGTTTGAACAGGCAAAGACAAGGTTAAGTGCATTAAAAAAACAACCTCCACTTAAAAATGTTGATATTCTTGACGTTGTAGAAAGTGAAGGTGTAGATAGAAGAGATTTCATGAAGTGGGCAAGTGCAACAACAGCAACACTAATGTTACCTCCTATGTTTACTCCACTTGTTGCAGAAGCTACTGAGCTTATGAATAGAGTTCCTGTTATTTGGATTGAACTACAAGATTGTGCAGGAAATTCTGAAGCAATTTTAAGATCTGCAACTCCAACTGTTGATGATTTAATTTTTGATGTTTTATCTTTAGAATATCATCATACACTTCAAGCAGCATCTGGCCATCAAGCGGAAGCGCAACTTGAAGATGCAGTTCACCATTTTAAAGGTAAATATCTACTTTTTGTTGAAGGTGCTATTCCAACAGCAATGAATGGTGGTTATGGAACAATTGGACCTGCCGGTGAAACTTATATTGAAAATTTAAAAAGATTGTCAAATGATGCAGCCGCAGTTGTAGCAGTTGGAACATGTGCAACATTTGGTGGAATTCCAGCAGCTGCACCAAACCCTACAGGTGCTGTTGGAGTTATGGATATTGTAAAAGGTAAACCAATTGTAAATATTCCTGCATGTCCAGCTAATCCAGCAAATATGGTTGGTGTTGTTTTACATTATGTTTTAACAGGTCAGATTCCTGAGTTAGATTCATTACTTAGACCAAAATTTGCATTTGGATATAGAATCCATGATAACTGTGAAAGAAGAGCACACTTTGATGCCGGTGAATTTGTTGAAGAGTGGGGAGATGTTGGAGCGCAAAATAACTTCTGTCTATATAAAATGGGATGTAAAGGTCCTATGACATTTAACAACTGTTCAATTATCAGATATAACGAAGGTGCAAACTGGCCTATTGGAGTTGGTCGTGGATGTATTGGGTGTTCAGAACCTGATTTCTGGGATAAATATGCTTATGAAAGACCAATGGCTGGAGCTAATATTAAAGCACCAACTGGCGGTGTAGAAAAAACTGTAGATGAATTTGGTCTTGGATTATTAACGGCAACGGCAATAGGTATTGGTGTGCATGCAGTTACAAGTGCAGCAGTAGGAAAAAAATCAGAACATAGTGAAGATGGAGAATAAGAATGAGTAAACATGTAGTAATTGACCCAATAACAAGAATTGAGGGACATTTAAGAATTGAAGCAGTGATTGATGAAAATAATGTAATCACTGAAGCTTTTAGTTCTTCAACTATGTTTAGGGGTATAGAAACAATCTTACAAGGTAGAGATCCTAGAGACTGTGGTCTTTTAGCTATGAGAATCTGTGGTGTTTGTACAGGTACTCACTATCAAAGATCAATTGAAGCTGTTGAGCATGCATTTGATGTTACAATTCCAAAAAATGCTAGGCTAGTTAGAAATCTAATGCAAGGTGCTTTATATTTACATGACCATGTTGTTCATTTTTATCACTTACATGCTTTAGACTTTGTTGATATTACAAAAGCTTTAGAAGCAGATCCAAAAGCGGCTGTTGCAGAAGCTCAAAAGTGGGCAAAACTTTCAGGTCATAGATCTTGGAAAGCAAGTGAAGATACTTTTATTGAAGTTCAAGAAAGAGTTACTAAATATGTAAAGCAAGGAAGACTTGGTATCTTTGGAAACGCTTATTGGGGAAGTAAAGCTTATAAATTAACTCCAGAGCAAAACTTAATTGGTTTATACCACTATTTAGAAGCACTTGAACTACAAAGAAAAATTGCAAAAGCACAAGCGATTTTTGGTGGTAAAAACCCACATCCTCAATCAATAGTTGTTGGTGGTGTAACATGTGTTCAAGATCTAAAAAATCCAGCAAGAATTGCTGAGTTCAAAGATATTATTCAATTGGCACAAAAATTTATTAAAGAAGCTTACCTTCCAGATATTTATATGGCTGGTACTATGTATGCTGATGAAGCATTAGCTGGAATTGGTGGAGGTTTAGGAAACTTCATGTCTTATGGTGATTTTAGATTAGATGATTTACCATTTTATAAATCTTCTAAATTATTCCCAAGTGGTATAGTTATGAACAAAGATTTATCAAAAGTTTATGAATTAGATCAAACTAAAATTACAGAAGATGTAACACATGCTTGGTATGAAGGTACTACAAATCTACACCCATATGATGGTGTTACTCATCCAAACTATACAGGTTTTGCTAAAAAAGAAAATAATATTGCTTATTTAGATACTGAAGGTAAATATTCTTGGATTAAATCTCCATTATATGATGATGAAAGAATGGAAGTAGGTCCATTAGCAAGAATGGTTGTTGGAGTTGCAAAAGGTCATGAACTTATTACTAAGTATGTTACAACATTCCTAAAAAATGGTAATTTACCAACAAAAGTTTTATTTTCAACAATTGGTAGAACAGCTGCAAGGGCAATTGAATCTGAAATGATGGCTGATGAAATGATAGGTTGGTGTGATGAGCTTGCAGTAAATGTTGCTTCTGGTGATCTATCTACATGGACAGAGTTTGATTTTGATAAAGTTTCAAAAGATACTCAAGGTTATGGTATGGCAGAAGCTCCAAGGGGTAGTTTAGGTCACTGGGTAAAAATCAAAGATGGAAAAGTTGAAAACTATCAAGCTGTTGTACCATCTACTTGGAATGCAGCACCAAAAGATTATAAAGGGAGACTTGGAGCATATGAAGCATCTTTAGTTGGTACACCAGTTGTTAATCCAGATGAACCATTAGAGATTATTAGAACAGTGCATAGTTTTGACCCTTGTATTGCTTGTGCTGTTCATATTGTTGATACAAATGGTAAAGAATTAGCAGTTTATAAAGTAGATCCAATAGGAGGAAGCTGTGCCTAAAATGAAACGGGTTATGAGAATGACTCCAATGATGCGAACTATTCACTGGGTGAATGCGATTTGCATGGTTGTTGCAGTCATAACCGGTCTTTACATAGGATATCCATACTATCAAACATTAATTGCAGACCCTGCAGTTGATAAATATGTGATGGCATGGAATAGGTGGGGGCATTTCATTGCAGCAATTATTTTTGATGTTTCTGCAATTTTAATTGGTTATTTATATCTATTTTCAAGATTTGAAAAACCATATAAAAAGATTTTGCCAACTAAGAAAAACTTTATTGAGTTTTGTGAAGTATTCTTTAACCTAATTACTTTTAATAGAAGAAAAAAGTTTGATTCAACATATAGTGATTCTTATAACATTATGTTTTTCACACTTTTTCATATTTTATTAGTATTTATGTTATTAACTGGACTTCAATTATATGTTCATGGTTTAGCCTCTGGACATAGTTCTATTGGAGATTGGTGGCCATGGTTGCTACATTTAATGACAGATTGGACATTATATGTATTTGGTGGGAATATGGGTGTTAGAATAGCGCATCATACAGCAATGTATTTGATTTTAATGTGGGTGATGTCTCATATATATTATCAAATTTGGAGAACAATCTTCTGGAGAGAAGGAGATATTAATATTGTATTTGGTGGTTATAAATTTGCAAATAAATCATCAAAAGGTGAAGATAAGTAGTAAGTCTATTTAAAATTGACACAATAGGCTGTAGTTTTAGCTACAGCCTATTTTTTTTCTTATAATATAAGAATATGAGAATTTAAAGCTAGGAAAATTGATGAAAAATATTGTAATTGGTGTTGGAAACGTACTATTTAAAGATGAAGGTGTAGGTATTTTTGCATCTAAATATTTAGAGGAAAACTATAATTTTGAAGGTGATTTAGAAATTATAGAGGGTGGGACTTTAGGTTTTAAACTTATGACATATTTCCAAGAATATGATAATGTAATCATTTTAGATACAGTTTCAATTGAAGATAAACCAGGTGAGATTTTTAGATTACCATCTGATGTATTACTTGGACTTGGACAATATAGAAAAACAGCCCACGAAGTTGAGATTGTTGAGATGCTTGAAATAGTATCTGTTTTAGATAGTCATGCAGAAGTGACTATTTTAGGAATAATTCCTGAAGATATAGTAAGTGTAGAAATAGGACTTACTAAAAAAATTGAAGATAGATTTGAAGAGTTTATTTTACAAACTATAAAAGAACTTGAAAGTATAAGTGTAAAAGCAGTTAAAAAAGATAATAAAAGTGTAAAAGATATAGGACTTCAATTAATTGGAAGTTATAATGGGGAGCATTTAAATAGAATCCCAAATGAGGAAGATACAACATGGAGTTAATTTATAAGATAAATTTCAATAGTACAAATTTTTATTTCAAAAATATAATCGACAGTTTAATAAAAGAATCACAAGTTTTAGCACAAACAAAAATGTATAAAGGTTTTGTCCTTATTATTTGTGATGATACACAAGAAAATATAGAAGGTTTTTTCAAAACTTTAGAACAAAAACTTCCTTTATCAATCTTTTTAGAAAGTGCAGAAGTTATTGAATCTTTTAATTATAATGATTATGAAGAATTGGAAGATAAAGGCGTAAAAGTAAATCTTTCTTTACTAACTAATGACGAGATTAAAAATATTATAACTGAAAATAATATAGATTTTACGAATGACATTAACAAAATAAAAGATGGTGGAATATCAAGGTTTGAGACACATAATGGTTTAAAAGATATTTTTTTACCTTCTGTTGAAAATAGAGAGTTTTTTGAAAAAAAAGGTAGAGAGGTTAAGCTTTTAATTACAGATATAAATTCACTTACAAACTTAGTTGAAATATCACAAAAAGATTTGCAACTTCTATGTTCTATTGAAAGACCTTTAGTTAAGTTAAAGTTTAAACTTTTACAAAATTCTAAGGGTGAATATTCAAGTACTAGATTTATACATGCAAAGATTCCAGATGATAAAGAAACACTTCTTTTTGCCGATGCATTAAAAAAGCAGGGGATTAATTGTGTTTTATATATAAATGATGATGTTTATCAAGATGGTCTAAAGGTGAGTTATAATGAGAAACAAAATATTATAAGCCATGGGGAAAAAGGGATTTTTCCAAAATATGATTATCAATTAAATAGACAAGTTAATTCATCAGCAGATTTTTTTGAAGAGTATGGCTCAGTATTTAAAGCATCAATTGCACAATTAAATAAAAGAGTAGTACCAGTTATTGGAATTTATTTTTCATATGAAAGTGATGAGTCATCAATTAAAATAAATGTTCCAACAGTTGGAGAGAAAGATGTAATTCTTATTCCAAATGTAGTAAATAATGTAAAAAATTGTTTAGAAGATATTGCCTCAATAGATGAGCATTGTGAGAGATTAATTTCTAATTACAAAGAAAAATTCCCAAAATATTTTGAAAAAGAGTTTATAAATAAGGATGTAGATGGTTTTGAGTCAATCTTAAATTTATTAGCTTATATGTTAGGAATGAAAAATAGAAAACAGTTTGAAGATACAGCTTTAATGTTTGGTGGAAAAAGTGGTCTACAAGTTGATATGAAGATTATGCAAATTGATGGGAAAAATTACTTAGACTACAGAAGAGTTATCCAAAGTATAATGAGTTACAAAATGGCAGATGTAGATGAAACTATGCTTGCATATTCATTTTATGAATCTTTAGTAGATTTCATGGAGGAAAATATATCAAAAATATCTGAAGAGATTAAGGCAAAAGATTTAATCCTTTGTGGTAACATGTTCTCTAACTCAATACTACTATCTAAATTAGATAAAAAACTAAGTAATATCAATATTCTTATCCCTAAAGAATATCCAATAGACTTATAATAAAAATATAATTAAAAACAAACTTAACACAATAGAGAATTATTAGTTAAACTAATAATTCTCTCTTCTTTAAAATCCATATAATAAATCATAATTATGTAAATTTTATGTAAAAAAAATGTATCAGGTATTTGTCCCCTTGGGCATTTGTGACATTAATATGACATTTGAAAAAAACAAAAGAATTATAATTTCAAATAAATTTAATAAAAAGATTATAATTTTAGTTAAAGTTAAGTTTAAGTCATGTAAGATTTGTTAAGTTAAACAAAAATGAATGTTCATTTGTTGATAGAATTTGTAAGTTTATTTTAAACTTACTTAAATGATGCTTTTATTGTGAATGAATGTTTATTAATTGAAAGGAAAAAAGAGTGAAAGATTTAGGTTTATTTCAACAGCTCTCTCAAAGATTAGAGAAACTTGAAAAATTACCAAGAATGGATGAGTCAAAATCTATTCCTAAGGTATTAGAAGAAAAAGGTATCTCAAGAAGAGATTTTATGAAGTGGGCAACTGCCGTTACTGCAATGTTAGCATTACCTGGTAATTTTACGCCACTTGTTGCAAAAGCTGCTGAGTTAAGTGATAGATTACCTGTTATATGGTTACATATGGCAGAGTGTACTGGATGTTCTGAATCATTATTAAGAACAGATGCTCCAACTATTGATTCATTAATTTTTGATTTTATTTCATTACAATATCATGAAACATTAATGGCAAGTGCAGGATGGCAAGCTGAAGATAATTTAGAACATGCAATCGAAAAATATAAAGGTAACTATATTTTAATGGTTGAAGGTGGAATTCCACAAGGTCAAAATGATTTTTATTTAACAATTGGTGGAAAAGGTCATACAGGTGAGCATTCTGCAAAACATGCATCAGAACATGCAAAAGCTATTTTTGCAATTGGTACATGTTCTTCATTTGGTGGTGTTCAAGCCGCAATTCCAAATCCAACAGGAGCAGTTGCTCTTTCAAAAATCACTGATAAACCAGTAATTAATGTTCCAGGATGTCCTCCAAGTGAGAAAAATATTGTTGGTACATTATTACACTATATTTTATTTGGTACACTTCCAGCTTTAGATGCATATAATAGACCAAAATGGGCTTATGGACTTAGAATTCACGATTTATGTGAAAGAAGAGGTAGATTTGATGCTGGTGAATTTGTAGAAGAATTTGGTGATGAAGGTGCTAAGAAAGGTTATTGTTTATATAAGGTAGGTTGTAAAGGTCCTTATACTTTTAATAACTGTGGTAAAAATAGATTTAACCAACATACTTCTTGGCCAATTCAAGCAGGTCACGGATGTATTGGATGTTCAGAACCAGACTTCTGGGATACAATGGGACCATTTGAAGAACCAGTTGCAGATAGATTATATAACACAGTATTTGGTGGCCTTGGAGCAGATGCAACAGCCGATAAGGTTGGAACTGGATTATTAGCTGTGACTGGTGTAGGTATTGCAGCACATGCAGCATTATCAACATTTAGAAAACCAAGAACAGAAGAAGAGGAAAAGTAAGATGGCAAATAAAAGAGTAATAGTAGACCCAATTACAAGAATCGAAGGACACTTAAGAATTGAGGTTGAAGTTGATGAAAATAATGTAATTCAAAATGCTTTTTCTTCAGCAACTTTATGGAGAGGACTTGAAACTATTGTAAAAAATAGAGATCCAAGAGATGCAGGTTTTCTAATGGGAAGAATTTGTGGTGTTTGTACATACTCTCACTATAGAGCTGGAATTGAAGCTGTTGAAGATGCATTAGGGATTCAAATTCCATTAAATGCACAGTTAACAAGATCTTTAATGAATCAAGCATTATTTATCCATGATCACCCAGTACACTTTTATCATTTACATGGACTTGATTGGTGTGATGTTGTTTCAGCACTTGATGCAGATCCTGCATTAGCTGCAAAAGAAGCTTTTAAATATAGTAAATATCCTGTTGCCGCAGGAGAAGGTGATTTATTAAAAGTAAAAGATAAATTAAAAGCCTTTGTTGATAAAGGTGATTTAGGACCATTTGCAAATGCATACTGGGGACATAGCACTTTTAAATTTACACCTGAGCAAAATTTAATTGTAGCTTCTCACTATCTTAAAGCTTTAGAGATTCAAAGAACTGCTGCTCAATTAATGGCAATTTTTGGTGGGAAACAACCACATCCTCAAAGTTTAACTGTTGGTGGTGTAACTTGTATTATGGACTTATTAGACCCAAGTAGAATGGGTGAGTTCTTAGTTAAGTTTAAAGAGGTAGCAAACTTTGTAGAAAATGCTTATTATGCAGACATTAAAATGGCAGGTGGGGCATATTTAACTGAGGCATCTGTAACTTCTGAAGCTGGTGTTATGAACTTTATGGCACACAATACAATGCAATTAAATCAAACAGAACATTTATTTGATGCAGGTATTATATTAAATGGTGACCTTACAAAAGTTTATGAGATTGATGAGAGTTTGATCACAGAAGAAGCTACTCATGCATGGTATGAAGATGATGAACCTTTACACCCATATGATGGTAGAACAAATCCAAAATATACAGGATTACAAGATAGAATGACAGTTGGACCTGATGGTGAAGATATTGCTTCAAAAGCAGTTGATGAAAAAGGAAAATATTCTTGGATTAAATCACCTAGATATGATGGTAAAGCAATGGAAGTTGGACCTTTATCATCAATGTTAGTTTCATATGCAAAAGGTAACCCAAAAATCAAAAAAATTGTTAATGATTTCTTAGGAGAAACAGGATTACCAGCAGCAGCATTATTTACAACTTTAGGTAGAACAGCTGCTAGATGTTTACAAACTAAAGCAATTATTGACCATGGATTAGAAACATTTAATACATTAATTGAGAACTTAAAAGTAGATCAAGAAACTTGTGCTCCATATAAAATTGATAAAAACAAAGAGTATAAAGGAAGATTTGTTGGTGATGTTCCAAGGGGAATGTTATCTCACTGGGTTAGAATTAAAAATGGTGTAATTGAAAATTACCAAGCTGTTGTTCCTTCAACATGGAATGCAGGTCCTGAAGATTCAAAAGGTATTAAAGGTCCTTATGAAGCTAATTTAATTGGGATGAAAGTGCAAAATCTTTCTCAACCACTAGAGATTATTAGAGTTATTCATAGTATGGATCCATGTATTGCTTGTGCTGTTCATGTAATGGATGTAAAAGGGAACGATTTAGGTGTTTACAAAGTAGACCCTATGTATGGAACTAGCTGCTAGGAGCAAATTATGATAAAAAAACATTATGAATTTTCGTATTGGTTAAGAATTACTCACTGGGTGAGAGCTCTTGCAATAATAATTTTAACAGCAACGGGTTTTTATATAGCATATCCATTTGTATCACCTGCTCACTCTGGGGGTGAGCCTGTGTTATTCTTAAATGCTTTATCTAGATCTTGGCATGTTATTTTTGGATTTATGTTAATTGCTGTTACAATTGGAAAATTTTATTTATTTATTTTTGATAAACAAAGTAAACCTGAAAGAGACTCTTTTTGGGATTTTATCAATCCTAAAATTTGGATTCAGCAAATTGGATATTATTTGTTAATCACAAAACATCCACACGGAAAAGGTGTTTATAACCCACTTCAGTTTATGGCTTATGTTGGGGTGTATATAGCGATTGTTATGATCTCACTAACAGGACTAATTCTTTATGTTCATGTATATCATGAAGGTATGGGAGGTTTTTTGTATGACTTTATGAGATCATTAGAAGTAATGATGGGCGGTTTAGCATTTGTAAGAGAATTACACCACATTTTTATGTGGATTTTTATAATCTTCTTACCAATTCACGTTTATCTTGCAGTATTCAACTCAGTACATGGAAAACAAGGGGCAATGGACTCTATTTTCTCTGGTTACAGATGGGTAAAAGAAGATTAAAAGTAATAATATGAATATATTAATTTTAGGAATAGGAAATATCCTATTCCAGGATGAAGGAATTGGAGCTCATTTTATTCATTATCTTGATGAAAAATATGAATACAGTTCTGATGAACATACTATTAATATTGTTGATGGTGGAACATTAGCCCACAGGCTAATTCCACTTATCATCAAATATGATAAAGTTTTTGTTGTTGATTGTATAGATGCATTAGATTCAAAACCTGGTGATATTTATTTTTTTGATTATTTAAAAGCTCCTGCAGAGATTGATTGGCAAGGTAGTGCCCATGAACTTGAGATGCTTCAAACTTTAAATATGATTAAAATGAATGGAGACTTACCAAGTACAAATGTTCTTGGAATTATTCCTAAAAGAGTTGCCGATGATACTACCTTTGAATTAAGTGAAGAGATTATAAAAGCTATTCCTACAATGGAAAATACAATTATCAATGCAATAACAGATATAGGCGTAAATGTTTCAGTTAAAAATGAAGATTTATCAATTATTGAAATAGCTAACAGCTCATATAAAAGAGAGATTATAAATGGTCCTACAATATAAATTTAAGTATACATCCAATAACAATAACTTAATAACTATTTTAGATAATATTTTAGCAGAAAAAGCAACTATTTATAATCTTCATAAAAAGGGTGATTTTCTTTTTTTACATGTAGATGATGATGAAGAAAAACTATTAAAAATCTCAGATGAAATATCAACTGAGCTTCCAATGTCAATGTTTTTGGAAGATTATACATTAGAAGTTGTACCACAGTTTCCAATTGTCAACTATCAATATACTCCTGATAGTCTCAGAAAGTCTTACTGTTCAAATTGTTTAACCAAAGTAGAAAATAATGAGTCTAAATTTTTCTACAATCCCTTTGTAAATTGTGAAATCTGTGGTACAACTTGTGATGTAGAAAAAATAGAGATAAATTCAAAAGATGAAGATTTTATATACTCAAACTATAAAGAATTTTTTGAGAAACTTGCATTAGCAATATCTTTAAATAAAAAAGTAAAAATTAATAACCATGTGTTTACAAAGCTAGAAAAACTTGAAAAAGAAAATGAAAAAATACTTTGTACAAATCTTGATAAGTTACCAAATATAGTAGTTGGTTCAAAACAAAAAATTGCTCTTTTATTGAGTTTAGAAAAGCCAACAATTTGTTTTAATGTAAATAGTATATATAAAACAAATAATAATTGTATGGTCAATAAAGTTGATATCAAAGCACCTTGGAATATATTTTATCATCTATTAGCAAAAGAGCTTTTAGCTTTAAATATAAATTTTGTAAAGTTTGAAACTAATGAAGATTTTGATTTAGAAATTAATTTTAGTGATATTGAAAATAATACAAAAATATCTATAACAGAAACTAAAATACACTTTTTAGAAAATAGTTTTTATGATAAAGCTTTAGATGAGTTATATAATAAATTTGATGAAAAAGCAAAATCACAATTTATGGTTTTACTAAGTGAAAATAAGTTATTTGAAAAATCTATAATAAATATCTATGCCTCATCTAAATATGATACAGCAATATCTTTATATTCTCCAAAAATCGATGGTGTAATTGATATATTATCTTTTAAGATGCCTAAAAGTGTTAATGAGATTTTTGAAGGTATTAAAAAAGAAAAAAATGGTGAAAGATTACTAGAAAATTTTAAAAATAAGTTTGAAGAAGAGTATGATAATGCTTTAAATGCAGATATCTCTTTTATTAAAGATTGTTCTTTAACTTCATTATTAAAAATACCCGGGACTATTTTAGGAATAGATAATATTTATGAAGAAGCTGCAAGTGCTTTACTTCAAAAAGGGCCTAGATTAGACTTTAAAATTGTAGATAGAAAAAAACTGTTTAATAAAGAGTTTGATTTTATTAAACTTGTAAAAAGTGGAATTAGTTTTAAACTTGCAGGGGTAGATGATAAAACTTTAGCTTTGGGATATGTTGAAAGTTTTATTTATTTCTTATCTGATTTAATTGATGATGTTAATGAAAACTTTCCTATTGATGGTATATCTTTAAGTGGTGATTTAATTGCAGATGAATTTTTCAATAAAATCTTAAAACTAGCGTTAACAACAAACTTTAAATTATATTATAATAAGGATTTTCCAATACAATTATAAAAAACTAATTTGGAAAAGAATGAAATCTATACAAATACAAGTAAAAGGTATTGTTCAAGGTGTTGGGTTTAGACCATATGTTTACAACCTAGCTTTGAAAAATAAGCTTTTGGGCTGGGTAAATAATGATGACCAAGGTGTAAATATTGCATTAGAGGGTGATAGTTTAAATCTTGAAACTTTTTTAGATACTTTAAAAAACTACCCACCACCCCTTGCAAAAATAGATTCCATTAGAAGTGAAGAAAAAAAACTCCAAAATTTTCAAAGTTTTGAAATAATTGAGAGTAAAACTACTTCAAATAAATCTACTATTATAAGCCCTGATATGGCTATTTGTGATGATTGTATTGATGATATAAATAATCCTAAAAATTTTAGATATGAATATGCACTTACAAACTGTACAAATTGTGGACCTAGATATTCAATTATAAATACAGTTCCCTATGATAGAATTAACACCTCCATGGCTAAATTTAAAATGTGTTCTAAATGTGAAGATGAATACAAAAATCCATTAAATAGAAGGTATCATGCACAACCTGTTTCTTGTGAGGTTTGTGGGCCCAAAATTGCTTTGTATAATAATAAGAATGAACAATTATCAAAAGATGTTCAAAGTATAATTGATATAGCACAAAAGATTAAAGAAGGTTCAATAGTCGGAATAAAAGGTTTAGGTGGCTTTCATTTAGTTTGTAATGCTTTAGATGATGATGCAGTATATGAATTAAGAACTAGGAAAAATAGACCAACAAAACCCTTTGCTGTAATGTTCAAAAATCTTGAACAGATAAAAAATCATACTTTATTAACTAAAAAAGAAGAGGAAATTATTTCTTCAAAAGAAAAGCCAATTATTTTAGTTAAAACAAAAAATCAAAATAAAACAAAATTAAGTAAATACATTGCCCCAAATATAGATAGGCTAGGTTGTTTTATTGCTTATACACCACTACATCATTTATTATTTAAATATTTAGACACTCCTATAGTTGCAACAAGTGCAAATTTATCAGATGAACCAATATTAAGGTTTAAAGATGAAGTTATAGAAAAACTAGGAGCTGTAGTAGATTTCATACTTGATTTTGATAGAGATATAATAAATGCCTGTGATGATTCTGTAGTTCAAGTTGCAAATGATGATATTTTGGTTTTAAGAAATGCTAGGGGATATGCTCCTACAAGTTTGAAACTTCGTAAAAAAACTAATAAGAAAATATTAGCCCTTGGGGCAAATCAAAAATCAACAATAGCTTTGGCTTTTGAAGATAATCTAATTTTATCACCCCATATTGGAGATTTAGGTTCAATAACTTCAATAGAATACTTTAATAGAACAATTGAAACCTTTAAAAGGTTTTATGACTTTGAACCTGATTTAATAGTTTGTGATAAGCATCCAAATTATGAGAGTTCAAAATGGGCAAGAGATCAAGATATTAAAGTAGTAGAGATACAACACCATTATTCTCATGTTTTATCAACTATGGCAGAATACAATCTAAATGAAAAAGTTTTAGCTTTTTCATTTGATGGAACTGGTTTTGGAGATGATGGAAATATTTGGGGTGGTGAAGTTTTTATTGCTACAAATAAAGAGTATGAAAGGGTTTATCATTTAAACTATTTTAAACTTTTAGGTGGAGAAAAATCTATAAGAGAACCAAAAAGAGTTGCTTTATCTTTACTTTTTGATTGTTTATCATTGGATGAGGTTTTAAATTTAAATAATCCAACGGTAAATACTTTTTCCCAAAGTGAAATAAAAATTATGTATACCATGTGGCGAAAGGGATTAAATGCTCCAAAAACTAGCTCAATGGGAAGAGTTTTTGATGCAATTGCAAGTTTATGTGATATTGCACAAACTCAAAGTTACGAAGGGGAAACAGGCTTGCAAATTGAAATGGCTTATGATAAATCATTTAAAGAGGCTTATCCCTATGAGATAAAAGATGGAAAAATTGATTTTTCAAAAGCTATTAAAGAGATCATTAAAGATAAAGATAAAAATTTAATTTGTAGTAAATTTTTAAATATGTTAGTTGAATTAATCTCTCAAATATCAAAAAAATATAATGATTTACCAATTGTATTGACAGGTGGAGTTTTCCAAAATAAGACTTTATTACAGTTAGTAAGTAAAAAACTTGAAGAAGAAAATAGAAGATATTATTATTCAAAAAAGATACCACTAAATGATGGTGGTATCTCTATTGGTCAAGTTTATTTTATGCTATAGATTCTTTTGGTTTGATCTTTTTTTCTATAAAAAAGGCACCAAAAGGGATTAATGATAAAACAAAAAGTTGAAAAACAAATCCAACATCCCAAGATTTTCTTAATTTTGTTTCAAATAAAGATATCATAAAAATAATAAACAAAACTCCATGAATCATACCAAACACTTTAACAGGATAAGGATTCTCTCCAATATACTTTACAGGCATAGCTATAAAAACTAAAAGCAAATAAGATAATCCCTCAATTGCAGAAATAACTCTAAAACGGCTTAATGCATCTTTTATCATAATAAATTTCCTAAATTTTTTTGCAATTATATATAAATTTATTTATAGTTTCTTTAGTTTTATAACTTGATATTTTTATTAACTGTTTTTAAATTTTTCTTGAATTTCTACAAACTTATCAAAGTTTTCTATAAAAATATTAGATATAAAAGGGTCAAATTGAGTCCCTCTATTTTCTAAAATATAATCTCTTATCTCATCGTTTTGCCATGCATCTTTATAACATCTTTTATTTGCTAAAGCATCAAAAACATCTATAAGGGCTGTAATCCTTCCATATATAGAAATAGACTCACCTTTTTTACCCCTTGGATAACCTTTTCCATCCCATCTTTCATGGTGTTCATAAGCTACCATTGATGCTATATTTAGAGTTTCTTTATCTGTATCTTTTAAAATATCATAACCAATTGTAGTATGCTCTTTCATTTTTTCAAACTCTTCAGGGGTTAATTTAGCAGGTTTTAATAAAATCGCATCTGAAATTCCAATTTTCCCTACATCATGCATTGGTGAAACGATTTTTAAAGTTTTTGCCTTCTCTTCATCCATACCTAAAAGTTTTGCTAATACATATGACATATCAGCTACTCTTTTAATATGATTTGGGTCATCAATATATCTTTTCTCAACTACATCACCGAGAGTTTCAATTAAAACTTTTTGAGTACTAAACATCTCTTCATTTAGTCTTAGATTACTTAATGAGATTGTCGTGTGTTTAAAAAAAACTTCAATAAGATTTTTATCTATATCTTTTAAGTTCTCATAGTTTGAAATATAAATTATATTTGAACGATTCTTTTCCACTTCTAAATAACCTAAACAAATATTATCTTTAAAAATACTCTTTTTTGATTTAATCACTTGGGCTATTAACTCTTTTACTTCTTTATCTAAAGAATCAAATCCATTTATATTTTCAAAATAACCAGCGCTATTTATAATTTTATACTCATCATGATTTTTTTCAACAGTCAGACTATCAATATGTTCAATTAGCACTGCATCACGATTTAGTTTTAAAAGTGAGATTATTTGATTTAAAATACCTTGATTAAATAAATTTGTTGAATAATCTTCAAGTAGGTTTTCTGAGGCATAAATAATTTGTTGAAGACCTTTTTTAGTTGCATCCAATGATTTTAAAGTTTTATAAGATCTAAGTGCAGTAATCATTGTAGTAATTAGTTTTTTAGATGTTAACTCTGTTTTTTCTTTATAGTCATTAATTGCATAGTTTTCAACAATATCAGTTTCAGGAGCAGAACCTGGCTGTCCTGTTCTTAATATGATTTGAATTAAATTATTCTTTTGAACCTCTCTAATATTTTTAACTAGTTTTAATCCACTATCATCACTATCCATAACTACATCAAGTAAAATCATTGCCGCATCTGGATTATTTTTGATTAGTTCTATAGTTTCTTCTTCATTATAACTACTTAAAAATTCAATTCCTCGATTTTTGTATTCCAAATCTTTTAAAACTGTTTTAGTCAATATATGAACATCTTGTTCATCATCTGCAATTATAACTTTCCATTTATTATCTATAATTCTTTTTTTTAGTTTTTCATCTTTTTTATTAGATTTAAAAAAATTCATATTTCCCATATTTATTCCCTATTTGAAAATTTTAATCAAGTTCCTTAAATTTAATTAGAAACTCTACGCCTTTATTTTTCTCACTATTACATATGATTGTGCCATGAAGTGTATTTGAAATAATATTATATAAAATATTTAATCCTAAACCAGTTCCACCATTATTTCTATTTGTAGTAAAGAATAGTTCAAATATCTTTTTTAGATTTTCTTTTTCTATACCTTTCCCATCATCAATATATTTTAACTTAATAAAACCACTATCTTTTTTTGCATAAATTTTTATATTTCCTACATCATCTTTTTGAAAACCATGATTAAGTGAATTGAAAATTAAATTTGTAATAATTTGATAAATGGCCCCTGGATAAGTTTGTATATTGATATCTTCATCACAATTATTTTCAATATTTATGTTTGTTTTTTTAGTAACATTATTTATACTAAATAAAGTTTCATCTATATAATCTTTTAAATTAATTTTTCTCTTTTCTTCACTTGATTGATCAAAAGAAACTTTCTTGAAAGTTTTAACTAATTGGGCAGTCCTTTGCAGGTTTAAATTAATAAGATTCGCTAATTCTTCTGATGTTTTTAAATATTCTTCAAACTCATCTTGCGACATTCTTTCTTCATGATAACTGTTTTTTAATTCTTTTGTTTTTGTTAGAAAGTGAGTTATTCCAGTAAGGCCAATACCAACAGGAGTATTGATTTCATGAGCGACTCCTGCAACTAAAGAACCTAAACTTGCCATTTTCTCAGATTCTACAAGTTTGTTTTGAGTTTGTTTTAGGTTTTCTATAGTAACTTCTAATTCATCATTTGATTCTTGTAAATCTAAGTTTTTGTTATGTATTTCAGTTTCAAGTTCTTTTTTATCAGAAATATCTCTCAATATAGAATATATAACGACTTCACCATGAAGAAGTATTTTTGTTATGATTATTTCAGTCCAGAAGTTATTATTAAACCTATCTTTACAAATCCATTCAAATCTTTCACTTCCTTTTTTCATACACGAAACTATATTCTCTTTCATTGCTTCTTTTGAGCTTCTTCCATTTGGCTGAAATTCAGGAGATAAGTCATAAGGTGTTAATCCTATAAAGTCAGATTTTTTTTCAAGTTTTAATGTATTTAATATAGTCTCATTACAATCATAAAATTTTTCATCTTTTATTAATACTAATCCATCTTTAGATTCATTAAACAGTGTTTCAAATACCTCTTTTTGCTCTTTTAATTCTACTGTTCTTTCTTCAACTTTCTTTTGTAGATTATTATTTAACTGTTCTATCTCTTTAGCTTGCTTTTCATTTTTTTCAATTCTATCTTTTAATTTCTTTCTCATTAAATCAAATTTTTGAGCAAGTATTCCTATCTCGTCATTTGTTTTGATATTAATCTCTTTAGACAAATCACCAGAAGCAATGTAACTACTTGATCTGGTTAAAGTAACAATTGACTTTGTAAATTTGTTAATGGAATAGTATAAAACTAAAAGGAGAAATATTGATAAAATAATTGAGAAAACTAGTATGTTCTGTTTATAGCTAGCAAGTTTTTCTTCTATATGTTTTTCTGTATAAAAAACATTTAATTCTCCAATATTTTCATTGGCAAAGGAAAGAAAAATATTATTTTTAATAGTGTTTTTTTCTTTGAAACTATCTTTTTTATAATTTAGATTTATTATATTACTGTAATCAATTAATTGAATTCTTTCAATTTCTTTATCTTTTAATATAGATTGTAATAGTGTTCGAATCACTTCTTTGTTTAGTTCATATAAAAGTACAGAAATAGATGATGAGTAAATTTGTTCGTTGTATTTTATTTTTTCTTGTAAATTAATTTCATATGATTTTTTTTCAAAGTTAATAATTGCAGTTATATAAAAACCAAATGAGATTATTATAGAGATAATTAATGATAAAAAAATTTTAATAAATAAACTCATATTTATTCTTTCTGAAATGGATTGAAAATATATTTTTCATATGATTTATCAATATTTTTTATAAAAGGGTTTTCAATTTTATACAACACTCTATTTTCAATTTTTAAAAAGTTTATGCTAGTTTTATAATATTTATCAAATACTTTATCTAAAGAACCATCCTCATAAGCAATTTTTAACCCTTGATCAATTCTTTTAATAGCTTTTTCATTTGATTTATGTGTAAAAAAGAATCTTGGCAATGGATAGTATAAGATAAAATTTGAATCAATATGTAAATTCTTTATATCTTTGAAAGCTTTATATTCATTTAATACTTCATTTATCCCTCTAGTAAACAAGTCAATTCTTCCAAGTGAAACCATATAAAAAAGACTTTCATAATTACTTATTGTTTTTACTTTAAATCCATTATATCTTAGTATTTTTGTATCTAACCAACCAACACCTTGCCCTATATTTAGCTTTTTTAAGTCATCTAAACTATTGAAATTGTTCCCATCATCTTTTATTTTGGGTGAAACGAAAGCCACCCTATAACCTGTAACTCCTCTATCAACAGGAAAATTTGAATATGAAAATTCATCTATATACTCTTGGGAAGCAGAAGATTTTAGTAAAAAGTTTTTTATTTTGTTCTCTTTTATTGTTAGTAACGCTCTTGATAGTGACATTTTAGGACCAGGTATGAGTTTATATGGTCCATATTCATCTTTTGTTTTTTTTAATGCTAAATTTATGATTTCTATTTCATAAAGTTTTCTTTTATCTTGTTCTCCTTGTATATTATTGTATACAAAGGTTGTAAAAGCAAAAAAAGTTTGTGGTAGTATAAAAATTACTAAAAAAAGTATACTTTTAATTTTAAACATTTACTAAACCTAAAAAATTATTTTTAAATATCTTAAGTATAATAGTATTAGAATTAAAGTAAACTTTATAGATTATTTTAAAATTATTATGATTATTGATATTTATAAAAAATAGTTTTTAATATCTCAATTTGTTTATTTTGTAAGTAAGTAAATTTAAATTCGCATTCTTTTAAATAATAAAAAAAATTGCTTTCATTTACCCCTTTATATTTCTTTAGATTCTCTTCTAAATACTTCCAAAAAATATTTAACGGGGTTGAATAAGAGTATTGGGAATAGATTCTATGCCATTTTAAGTATTTTTCAAACTCTTTATCATCTTCTATTGTATTATGTCTTGGAAGTTTTGGCATCAATAAAGTAAAAACCTTTTTATTAGAATAAAAGCCTAAAATATTAATGGCGTTATATAGGGATCTTTTTTTATTCTTTTTTTCTCTATCTGTAAAATAGTAAAATTCTTCGTATGAACTATTATCATTGATACTGTTATAATGTACATTTTCTAAAAAATTAGCAATCAATTTTCTAAATAACATATACCTATTTTGAACAGTTCTATAATTGATTTTAAGTATTTTAGAACATCTATTAGCACTTATATTATTACAAAAAAATTCAATTATTGTGTAATCAGTTTCAATTTTTCTAGTAGAAAACTTTCTATTACATGAACTACATTTTTTATAATTATCTTGAAGGATATAAAGTCTTTTTGAATCACAATAGGGACAATATTTAATTTCCATTTTAAAACCATCTTTAATATTTTTATTTTTAAAAGAATAACTTAATCTAACTAATAGTTAACTTGTTCTAAAAGTACACAAGATGTACCTACTATTAGTTTGAATAAAGTTTCATTAGACTACACTTTCTAAAATGAACAATAATTCACAAGAATTTAAAGGATAATATATGTGTAAAGATTGCGGTTGTACAATAGCAGGTGATACTCATCACCATCATCATGATCATGACCACTCACACAGTCATGAACATTCACACCAAGAAGGTAGTGTTTCTCATCAAGCAGCTCATGAAACTCTTCATCATAACCCACAACTAAATGATGCAAAAACAGTTTCAGTAATTCAAAAAATATTAGACAAAAATGACCATGAAGCAGCTCATAATAGAGCTCATTTTGATAGTCATAAAGTTTTAGGAATAAACCTTATGTCAAGTCCAGGAAGTGGTAAAACAACACTTTTAGAACATATGGCTGATATAGCTGATTTCAAATATGGAGTTGTTGAAGGTGATTTAGAAACCAATAGAGATGCGGATAGATTAATTGCTAAAGATATTAAAGCTGTTCAAATTCAAACAGGAAGTGCCTGTCATTTAGATGCATTTATGGTTCATAAAGGATTACATGATATGCCTTTAGACGATTTAGATGTATGTTTTGTCGAAAATGTAGGTAATCTTGTATGTCCTGCATCTTACGACGTGGGGACTCATTTAAATGTTGTATTAGTTAGTATTCCTGAAGGTGAAGATAAAATTGCCAAGTATCCAGTTATGTTTAGAGCAGCAGATTTAATTCTTTTTACAAAAACTGATTTACTTCCTTATTTTGAGTATGATTTAGAAAAAGAGAAAGAATCTGCTAGAAAACTAAAACCAAATGTAGACATTTTGGAAGTTTCAACAAAAGATGAAGATAGTATAAAAGCTGTTATTGAGTGGATAAATTTTAAAAGAAAGATGAGATAGTAATATGTGTTTATCGATACCATCAAAAATTAAAAAAATAGATAAAGAAAATAATGTGTGTACTGTTGATACTATGGGAGTTGAGAGAAATGCTTCTTTAGATTTAATTGACCAGCCAGTGGAGATTGGAGATTATGTTTTAATTCATATAGGTTTTGCAATGAATAAAATTGATGAAAAGGATGCTTTAGAATCCTTATCTATTTATCGTGAAATAATTGAAAAAATGGAAGAAGAGGATATGCAACAAGCAATTTTAGATGGGGATAATTGCCCTAATAGGTGAAAAAAATGAGTGAATTAAAATTAAAAGACCTTTATGATGGTTTCCGTGACCCTAAAACGGTAAAAGCTTTAAAATCATTAGTTGATAAAGAAGCTTCAAAAATTGATAAAACAATTAGGATTATGGAAGTTTGTGGTGGACATACGCATACTATTATGAAATATGGTATTAATCAATTGATACCTAATAATGTAGAGTTTATTCATGGTCCAGGATGTCCTGTATGTGTAATGCCTAAAGAAAGAATTGACCATGCGTATATCTTATCTTTACAAAGTGATGTAATTCTTGTAACTTTAGGTGATATGATTAAAGTTCCTGGTTCAAAGGGCAGTTTACAAGATGCTAGAAGTAAAGGTGCTGATGTAAGATTTGTATACTCTCCACTTGATACAATAAAAATAGCTAATGAAAATAAAGATAAAAAAGTGATTTTCTTTGCAATAGGTTTTGAAACTACTACACCAATGACGGCTGCTTTACTTGAACATGTAACAAGAAATAAAATTGAAAATATCTATTTTCATATAAACCATATAACCGTTCCAGAACCAATGAGAGTTTTACTTGATAGTGATGATTGTAAGATTGACGCTTTTATAGGACCTTCTCATGTTAGTGTAATTACAGGAAGTAAAATCTATCAAGAGTTTATTGATATATATAAAAAGCCTGTTGTAGTAAGTGGTTTTGAACCAGTTGATGTTATGCAATCAATTCTTAGTATTTTAAAACAATTTAGTGAAAATAGATGTGAGTTAGAAACACAATATTCAAGAGCAGTATCTTATGATGGTAATTTAGCTGCCCAAAAATTGATTGATAAATATTTTGAAAAAGCTGAACACTTTAGATGGAGAGGATTAGGTGATATTGCTGATTCTGCACTAAAACTAAAAGATGAATATGCCTCAATTGATGCAGAGATTATCTATAAAGATATTTTACCAACTAAAAAAATTGATGACCATAAACTTTGTATTTGTGGAAGTATTATGCGTGGAGTTGCAAAACCCCATGACTGTAGTGTATTTGGAACAGCATGTAAACCAAGTACTCCATTAGGCTCTTGTATGGTTAGTAGTGAGGGAGCATGTTCGGCATATTATAAATATGGTAATCTTTTAAAATAAAAACTAATAGTTTATTAAAGAAGATTATTACATTTATGATGTTTAAGAATTTTATATTTAAAGAGAAAAAATGAAAACAATAACACTAGCCCATGGAAATGGCGGACAAGAAAATAATGAATTAATATCAAAGGTTTTTTATAAAGCTTTTAAAAATGATATTTTAGAAAAAAGTGAAGATGCAGCAGTTATCCAAGATGGTACTTTAGCTTTTTCAACTGATTCTTTTACAGTTAGTCCTATAGAGTTTGCAGGTGCAGATATTGGAAAACTAGCAGTTTGTGGAACTTGTAATGACTTAGCTATGATGGGAGCAAAACCAAAATATTTAACTTGTAGTGTTATTATTGAAGAGGGTTTTGAAGTTGAAACATTAAAAAGAATTGTAAATAGTATGAAAATTGAATTGGAAAAAAATGGCGCTCATGTTGTTTCTGGGGATACAAAAGTAGTACCACGTGGAAGTGTTGATAAGATTTTCATAAATACAACGGGAATTGGTGAGATTAAACAAAAAGGTATCTCTTCAAATGAGATTTTAGAAGATGATGTAATTATTGTTTCAAATTCAGTTGGAAAACATGGAGCAACTATATTTGCAGCAAGAGAAGGTATTGATTTCTCATCTTCATTGGAATCTGACTGTGCTTCTCTTTGGCCAGTTGTAGAAAAACTTATTGAAAGTGGTATTAAAGTTAGAGCCTTAAGGGATGCAACAAGAGGTGGAGTTAGTGCTGTACTTAATGAATGGGCAAAGCAATCAAATATTTGTGTTGAAATTGATGAAGAAAAGATTCCTGTAACTGATGAGGTAAATGGAGTTTGTGAGATGCTTGGATTTGAAGCATTAAGTTTAGCAAATGAGGGTACTTTTGTTATGGCTATTTCAAAAGACCAAGTTGAAAAAGCAATGGATGTTTTAAAATCGATTGATACTTCAAAAGAAGCAACTATCATTGGAACAGTAAGTTCTAAACATTTAGGAAAAGTTGTTTTAAATTCTCCTTGGGGAACAGCTAGATTTATTGATTTACCAACTGGTGAATTATTACCTAGAATTTGTTAAGTGTAACTCGTTACACTCTTTAGTTTTTTGCTTCTTTTTAACAGAATTTATTTCTATGATAAAAAAGAAGATGAATAAGAATTTGGTCCCTATTTTGATGGGACATCAAAATAGGAGCATATATGCATGAATACTCAATAGTTCAATCTTTATTAGAAACTTGTGAAGAACACGCAAGACAAAACAACTCAAAACAAGTGAGAAAAGTAGTTGTTAAAATTGGAGTTTTATCTGGAGTAGAACCAGATTTACTTCAAACTGCCTTTGATACTTTTAAGGAAAAAACTGTTTGTGATAGTGCAGAGTTTATAATTAACCATCAAAAAATAGTTATCTCCTGTACAGATTGTGGAGAAGATTCTACTTTAGAGAAACATGAATTTTGTTGTCCTAAATGTGAATCAACACAAATAAAAGTAATAGATGGCGAAGATATGTTTCTTATGAGTTTGGAGATGGAATAACTTAAAAAAGAGAATTAAATAATACTACTAATATAAGAAGATACCTTTTTAAATTATAATAATTCTTGACAAACCATAAAAAGGCTAGTTCTTGAATAAAATAACATTAAAAAAACTTATTTATAATAGTTATTTAAAAACAGCATTAACTTCAATATTGTTTATTGAAGTGGTTTTAGTTTTTTTATATTTTAGTTCAAATAATAAACTTATAAATACTACAGTTGATTTTATTTTAGAAGACCTAAAACACAGTGTTTTAGATAGAGTAAGTTCTACAACTTCAATTATTAATGAAAAGTTTAATAATCTTGAAAACCAATCATCTTTGTTACAAAATGAACATCAAAACTTTTTTTCTTTTAAAGATAATATAACTTTAGATAATAAACCTAAGTTTACTTTTGCACCAAATGGAATGTATTATAAAACTGAAAATAATGGTGGCTCATCGGTTGTAGTTTCAAAAAATACAACAATTGATGATAATTTAAGAAATAAACTTATAAAAACTGAGATTTTTGATAAAAACTTTAAATCAATAGTCAACAACAATAATATGGTTGATGCTATTTATTTTAATTCATATGACAATATTTGTAGATATTATCCATTTTTAGAAAAAAGCTTTAATATTTTTCCCTCTGATATAAAAATGGAAAATTATAATTTTTATTATGAAGCCAATTTAGAAAATAATCCAAACAAAACTCCTATTTGGACTGATGTTTATTTAGATCCTGCAGGAAAAGGTTGGATGATTAGTCTTATTGCACCAATTTATAATAAAAACTTTTTAGAAGGCGTTACAGGTATAGATATTACTCTAAATTCTATTATTGATACTTTATTGGGCTTAGAACTTCCTTTTGATGGCTCATCTTTTATTATAAATAAAAAAGGTGAAGTTATCGTAATGGAGGATAAAGTAAAAGGCTATTTGAATTTAAACCAAAAAGAAAAAATAGATTACTTTAAAAAGGATAAGATTAAAAAAACTGTTCTTTATGATAATAAAACAAATATTTTCGATTATAAAAATGAGCAGTTTGTAACGTTATTAAAAAGCTTAATTAATGATGATAAAGATTCTCATGAGGTAGTTTTAGATGAAAACCGATATATGATATTTTCAAAAAAAGTGAATATAACAGATTGGTTTTTAATCTCATTAATTCCTGAAAATCAAATTATATCGGAAGTGAAAGAATTAGAAAAACAAAATTTAAGCCTTGGATATTTAATTATTGCATTTATAATTGTTTTTTATTTCTTGTTTTTTCTATTTTTATACAAAAAAGCAAAAGATTTCGTTTCTAGAATAAATAACCCATTATCAAAAATTGTAGAATTCACAAAAACATTGGGAAGTAAAAGTGAAATTAACTCTTTAGAACATTGTGGAATAGAAGAGATTGATTCTTTAAATGATAATTTCAATAATCTTGCCAAAGAACTCGATAAAAGAACAAAAAGACTTATTCTCTCAGAAAGTAAAAGAAAAGAGAATGAAAAACTTGCAAATACAGATCAATTAACAAAGGTTTATAATAGAAGATTTTTAGAAGATTTTTCAAATCGTTATATGAAAATTGTAAAAAGAGAACACAATACTCTATCTTTATTAATTATTGATATAGATGATTTTAAAACTGTAAATGATACATACGGACATGATGTTGGTGATAAGGTAATTAAACTTTTGGTTAATAGACTAAAAACAACTATAAGAGATAATGATATTATTGTTAGACTTGGGGGTGATGAGTTTTTAGTTTTACTTCCAAGTACACCTATAGAGAATGCAAGAAAAGTTGCAAGAAAGATTTTAGATGTAATAAATTCTTTAAATAAATTTGAAAATGATGAACTTAAATTTACTATAACAATTGGTTCTTCAGAGTATAAAAAAAGCGATGTACATATTAACGAAATGATAAATAGAGCTGATAATGCATTATATAAAGCAAAAAAGCTTGGGAAAAATCAGCTTATATAAGACTATTTTTTTACAACTTTTTTATAATTTATACACAATTTATTAAAATTTTTTGTTTTTATATGCTAATATCTAGTATATTTTTTAAGGAGTGTGAATGAAAAAATTAATTAGTTTAGCTGTTGCATCTGCATTAACATGTGGAATTGCATTAGCAAAAGAGGTTAAGGTTGGTGCTGTAATGCCTATGTCTGGTCCACTTGCAGCTTATGGGCAAGTTACAAACTTAGGTGTTGAATTAGCACATAAATTACAACCAAAATTAGCAAATGGTGATACAATTAAAATTGTATTATTAGATAACAAAGGTGATAAGGTTGAAACTGCTACAGCAACAACAAGACTTATCTCTTCTGATAAAGTTGTAGCTATTTTAGGTGCTTTAACTTCAACAAACACTGCACAAACAATTGCAATTGCTGATAAAAAGAAAGTTCCTGTAATTGCTTCTGTTGCTACAAATGATAAATTAACTGCTAGAAGAACTTTTGCAAATAGAGTATGTTTTACTGACTCATTTCAAGGTGAAGTAGTTGCAAACTTTGCAAAAGACCAAGGTTATAAAACAGCTGTTGTTATTGTTGATCAAGCACAAGTTTACTCATTAGGTCTTGCAAAAGCTTTCCAAAAAGCATTTAAAGCAAATGGTGGAAAATTACTTAAAAGAATTATGGTAACATCTGGAGATAAAGATTTCAAAGCAGTTGTTTCTCAAATTAAATCTTTAAATCCTGATTTTATGTTCTTACCTTTATATCACCCAGAAGCTTCTATGATTGCTAGACAATCTAAACAATTAGGTCTTTCAAAACCAATGTTTAGTGGTGATGGTGTTGCAAATCAAACATTTATTGATTTAGGTGGTAAATCTGTTGAAGGTTATATGTTTACTGACTTTTTTGATTATACAAACCCACCTTCGAAAACTTCTGCAGATTTCATAGCTTTCCATGAAAAAGAGACTGGAAATAAAGAAGTTAATTCATTTACAGCACTTGGGGCTGATACTTATAATATTTTAATTGATGCAATGAATAGATGTGAAGATCCAACTGATTCAATTTGTATTAACAATGAAATTAAAAAAACAAAAAACTTTGATGGTGTATCAGGGATGATTACAATTGATAAAACTGGTAATGCAACAAGATCAGCAGTTATCAAAGAGATCAAAGATGGAAAAGCAGGCTTCAAAGCTACTGTTAATCCATAATAAGATACTTTAATCTTAGAGTTTGACATTTATTTGTCAAACTCTTTTTTTTTGTCATAAGAAAGTAAATCTTCTTTCTTTTCTTATGGTAAAAGTCTTAAAAAAATTTGGGAGACTCAATGGATTTATTAACGTTTATGCAACAAATGGTAAATGGATTCTCATTAGGATCTATGTATGCCTTAATTGCAATTGGTTATACGATGGTTTATGGTGTGCTAAGGCTTATCAACTTTGCACATGGTGATATTATGATGGTTGGTGCCTTTTTAGGTTATACATTTATTTCAATTTTAGAATTACCTTTTGCTTTTGGAGTCTTATTAGCTATTATAGGATCAGCACTTTTAGGTATGTTAACTGATAAAGTTGCCTATAAGCCTTTGAGGGAAGCACCAAGAATTTCTTTATTAATTACTGCAATTGGAGTCTCTTTTTTCCTAGAAAATGCCTTCACTGTATTTTTAGGTGGAGTTCCAAGAGCCTTTCCTGTTCCAGCTTATATGGAAAATATCTTTAATGTTGCAGGAGTTACATTTTCAGTTTCATCTGTTATGGTTCCTATTGTTACTTTGATTTTACTTACCGGAATTTTATTTATTTTATATAAAACAAAGTATGGAATGGCAATTCGTGCTTTGTCCTTTGACTTTAAAACTGTAAATCTAATGGGTATTGATGCAAATAGAATTATTGCATTAGTATTTGCTTTGGGTTCTGCTCTAGCTGCTGTTGGTGGAATTTTTTGGGCTGTAAACTATCCTTCAGTTGAGCCTATGATGGGAGTTTTAGTTGGACTTAAAGCCTTTGCAGCTGCAGTTGTTGGTGGTATTGGTTCAGTAACAGGTGCAGTTTTAGGTGGATTTATTATTGGGTTTACTGAAGTAGTTGTTATTGCATTTTTCCCTGAACTTGGTGGTTATAAAGATGCCTTTGCCTTTATCTTTTTGATTTTTGTTCTTTTATTTAGACCAACGGGAATTATGGGTGAAGATTTAGAAAAGAGTAGGTTTTAATCATGATAGAAGACAAAATATTTACAAAACAAAGATTAATTAATCTTGCAATTATAATTACAGCTATTTGGTTTACATGGTTTGCACAAAACTTTTTTGATGAATATACTGTCAGAATTATTAATAATGTTGCAATTTTTATAATATTAGCAGTTTCTTATAATTTAATTAATGGTGTTACAGGACAATTATCCCTTGAACCTAATGGATTTGTTGCTGTTGGAGCTTATGTAACAGCTATCTTAACACTTGATGCAGATGCTATGTTTTATCAATTTGATATTGAAGACCCTGCAGGATGGATTTTAGTATTACAAGCAGATTTTGGTTGGGCACTTTTAATGGCTGGTATAGTTTCGTCTCTTTTAGCCCTATCACTAGCTTTCCCAGTATTTAGAGTTAGGGGAGATTATCTGGCAATTGTAACACTTGGTTTTGGTTTTATTATTAGAATTTTAGCAATCAATAATCCTCAAGTAACAAATGGTTCTTTAGGATTAAATGATATTCCAGAGTTTTCAAATCTTTATTGGACAGGTGGAGTGTGTATTTTTGCTGTATTAGCTATATTAAATATTATCTATTCAAAGTATGGACGTGCTATGAAAGCAGTTAGAGATGATGAAGACGCAGCAACTGCAATGGGAGTAAATACATTTAAAACTAAAACATTAGCTTTTACAACTTCAGCCTTTTTTGAAGGAGTTGGTGGTGGTTTACTAGCAGCACTTTTAACATCAATTTCACCAGATTTATTCACATTCTTCTTAACTTTCCAGTTATTAATTATCATTATTTTAGGTGGATTAGGAAGTACAACAGGGGCAATTATAGGTACAGTATTCGTTATGGCAGGACTTGAATGGATAAGATTCCTAGATGAACCAATGAATCTATTTGGTTATCAAACTGAAGGCCTTCCAGGTATGAGAATGGTTGTATTCTCACTTATTCTTATCATAGTAATGTTATTTGCGAGAGAAGGAATGATGGGTAAAAAAGAACTTTTTGAATTGAAATTTTTCAAAAAAAGAAAGGGTGGTAAATGATTTTAGAAGTATGTAACGTAACAAAAAAGTTTGGTGGAGTTACAGCTATAAATGATACATCTTTTCATGTAAAAGAGAAAGAGATTTATGGTTTAATTGGACCAAATGGTGCTGGTAAAACAACAATGTTTAATATCATCACTGGAAACTATGACCCTACAGAAGGTCAAATAAAATTTCATGGTCAAAGAATTGATGGTATAAAACCACATAAAATTGTTCATAGAGGAATAGCTAGAACATTTCAAAATATTAGACTTTTTACCTCTATGACTGTAATTGATAATATTTTAATTGGCTTTGATTATCAAGCTGAATATACATATCTAGAAGCAATCTTTAGATTTCCTAGATTCTTTAAAGAGGAAAAAAGAGTTAAAAAAAGAGCTATAGAAATTATGGAGGTTCTAGGAATAGCTGATTATGCTAGCGAAATGGCAACTTCACTTTCATATGGACAGCAAAGAAAAGTAGAAATTGCAAGAGCATTAGCTGCCTCTCCTCAGCTTCTTCTATTAGATGAACCAGCAGCAGGTATGAACCCGCAAGAAACAGATGAACTTGCAGAGCTTTTCTTTAAAATTAGAGATGAGTTTGATGTTACGATTTTATTAATTGAACATGACATGAAGTTTGTAAATAAACTTTGTGATAGAGTTATGGTACTTGATTATGGAAGAACAATCTTTGAAGGTGATATAAAAGATGCAATTAAAGATGAAGAAGTGATAAAAGCTTACCTTGGAGATTTTAAACATGCTTAGTGTAAAGAATTTAGAAGTATTTTACGGTTTAATTAAAGCTGTAAAGGGGAGTTGATTTTGAAGTAAAAGCTGGACAAATTGTTTCGCTTATTGGAAGTAATGGTGCAGGGAAAACTTCAACACTTCAATCAATTGTAAATGATGTAAAAAAAACAGGTGAGATTGTATTTAATGATTTAGATATCTCAAATCATAAAACCCATAAAATTATAAAAGAGGGGATATCTTTAGTTCCAGAAGGAAGAAGAGTTTTTCAAAACTTAACAATTGAAGAAAACCTTAGAATGGGTGCTTTTAATCAAGATGAACTTTATGAAGAATATCAAGAAAGAATGTTCAAATTATTCCCAAGACTTATTGATAAAAAAGGTCAATTAGGTGGAACTATGAGTGGGGGAGAGCAACAAATGCTTTCAATTGCAAGAGCTTTAATGTCTTCTCCAAAACTTTTGATGCTTGATGAACCATCTTTAGGGCTTGCTCCTAAAATTATAGGTGAATTATTTGAAACAATCGTTAAATTAAAGGAGGATGGTATTACTATTTTACTAGTAGAACAAAATGCCTTTGCTGCTTTAGAAATCTCAAATTATGCCTATGTTTTAGAAAATGGGAAAATAGCTTTAGAAGATGAAGCTAAAAACTTAATCACTTCAGATGAAATAAGAAAAAAATATTTAGGTGGATAATCCATCTAAATATTTGCTATTTAACAAATATTAACCTTTTTAATATAAAATACGATTACAAACTAATTAGGAAAACTATGCTTTTAATGAAATTAAAACCAAAAGAAAAATTTGCATTTTTACAGCTTGCCCATTATCTAGCAAGAATTGATAATGATTATGGAGAAAAAGAAGAAGAGATAATCTTAGAATATTGTGCTGAAATGGGAATTGAAAATGATGATGATTTTGGAATTGAGGATTTTTCTTTAGAAGAGACATTAAAAACATTTAAATCTAAAAAAAGTAAAAAGATTGTTGTTATGGAGTTAATGATTTTAATCCATGCAGATGATAAATTTGATCTTCATGAAAAAGCTTTGATTTCACAAATAAATGACACATTTCAACTTGCAAGTGAAAATTTAGAATTTTGTTCATCATGGGGAAAAGGTGTTGCAGCCTTGTATGCTCAGGGTAAACTTTTTATTCATGGATAGTTAATTATCTTAATTTTTATATTTAAATAATTTTACTAGGATAAATTAGATAGAATATCTACTATGGAAATCATCGAAAAATTAAATTTAAAAATTGATAAATTAGTACATGAATATGAACTCTTAAAAAGAGAGAATAATATGTTGCGTCAAGATTTAGAAGATTTAAAAAATAAAAACGATGAATTGGAAAGAAATAATCAAGATATGCTTTTAAGAATAGATAGTACATTAACCTTTGTAGAGGCTAAACACATTGCAAAATAAACTCACTTTTCATATTAATAATATGGCTTATACAATTGTTGTCGATGAAAAAATAGAAAAAGAGATAAGAAAATATCTTGAGCCTGGTAAAAACTCTGATACAAGAGAGTTATTAGCTGCATATGTCAGGCTAGCTCAAGAGTATACAATTTTCAAAGAAGATTTAGAGCAGATTTCAGAAAAAATACCAAAACTTTAATTATGAAAAAAGCTTTTTCTTTACTTGAGATAATTATAGTAATTTTGATTATCTCTATTGTATCAACATTTTTAATTATAAAAACATCATCAAGTATTGAGTTTACTAATAAAACTAGTGTGAAAGCAGATATTGCACAAATTAGAAGTTCTATATCAAAAGAAAATTCAAAAAATATTCTTAGTGGTGATGATTATATTTCAAAGCTTGATGATGCAAATATAAATGAAGAAAAAAGTTTATTATTCTCAAATATTTTAGATAAACCTTTAATCTCAACAAATAGTTTAAAAAAAGAGATTGGAAAGTGGATTAAAAGCTCTTTCACAAAATATAAAATTTACATTACAAATGAACAATATTTAGAATTTGAATTTACAAATAATAGTTTTAAATGTTTAAGTAGTATTGAATTATGCAAGGATTTTGAGTGAATTATTATGAAGTAAGTTTTTTAAAATCACCACTAAACCCCTTGACATATCAAAGTTTAGAAGAGATAAAAATTGGAACAAAAGTTCTAGTTGCTTTAGGTAATAGAAAAAAACAAACCCCTGCTGTTGTGATAAAAAAAGTTTCTAAACCAGATTTTAAATGCGTAGAAATTTTAGAGGTATTACCTTTTTATTATGATGAAAAAATGTTTGAAATTGCAAAGTTTATTTCTCAATATTATGTATGTTCTTTTGGTGAAGCCCTAAGTGTTTATGTTCCTTTTGATAAAAATATAAAAGAAGAAGAAAATAAAATTGAGTTTGATTCTAAAATTTGTTTATCAATTGAACAAGAAAATGCATTTAGATTTTGTCAAGAGAAAAAACAAGCCTTACTTTTTGCAAATACAGGAAGTGGGAAAACAGAGATTTACATAAAAACTATTGAGAAAGTTTTAAATGAAAATGGCAATGCCATTTTATTGATGCCTGAAATCTCTTTAAGCCCTCAAATGCAAAAGCGTTTAGAAAAAGTGTTTGGTGAAAGTGTTGCTATTTGGCATTCAAAAATCACTAAGAAGAAAAAAGAAAAAATCCTTGAAGGAATCTATAAAGGGGAAATAAAGTTAGTTGCAGGGGCTAGATCAGCTCTTTTTCTACCCTTTAAAAATCTAAAATTAATAGTTGTAGATGAAGAACATGATGAATCATATAAAAGTGATTCTAAACCAAGATATAATGCAAAAGACTTATCTTTGTATATTGCAAAAAAATTTGATATAAATCTTATTTTGGGAAGTGCAACAGCATCAATCTCTTCTTTTCATAAATTGCCTTTTTATAGATTAAAAGAGACTTTTTTTGAAACAAAAAAACAATTAATATTTGATGATTCTTCAACAGAACTATCAAATTTAATCATAAATAAAATAGCAAATGTTTTAGAAAATAAAAATCAAGTTATTGTGTTTTTACCAACAAGGGCAAATTTTAAATATCAAATTTGTACTTCCTGTGGAAAATCAGTTGAATGTCCATATTGTTCAGTTTCAATGAGTTTACATAAAAATGACTTAGCCTTAAAGTGCCACTATTGTGGATATGCACAAAAAATTCCCGAGCAATGTCCTTCGTGCAATAATGGAGTAATTCATAATATTAGAGTTGGTACTGCAGAGGTTGAAGAGAGGCTAAAAGAGTTCTTTCCTGAAAAAGTTATAAAAAGATTTGATAGAGATGAAATCAAAACAGATAGTAAATTAAGAAAAGTTTTAAATGATTTTAATGCAAATAAAATAGATATTTTAGTTGGTACACAAATGCTTTCAAAGGGGCATGATTATCATAATGTAAAACTTGCAGTTGTTTTAGGAATAGATTCAGTTTTAAATATGAGCTCATATAAAGCAAGGGAGAGAGCCTTGTCTTTACTTATCCAAATATCAGGAAGAAGTGGTAGAAAAGGTGAGGGTGAAGTGATAATTCAAACACAAAATGAAGATTTACTTAGTTACTACTTGCAAGAGTGCGATTATGAGGATTTCTTAAATTCAGAATTAGAGTTTAGAGAAGGACTTTATCCCCCTTTTATTAAAATGGCTAAAGTCATCTTTGCCCATGAAAATGGTTTAAAGGTAAAAGATGAATTAGATAGGTATGTAAAGATTTTAAAAGAATATGAAGATATAGAGGTTGTTGGCTTTGGACAAAGTCCAATTTTCAAAATGGCAAATAAATATCGATATGAAATTATACTTCGCTCACCAACTGCTAAAGCACTTTTAGTTGCTCTTCACTCAATCAATTCTACTATGGCAACAATAGATATGGATAGCTCTTTTTAAACTTATTAACTTAGCTTTTTGTGAAATTTGAGTATAATCCACAAAAAATTTTTAAAAGGATAACTAGGAATGGCATTTACAAAAGATGATTTTAAAAGCAAAATAGAAGAGATTCAATCTCAATCTTGGTATAAAAACCCAATTGGATTTGGTATTGCAAGAGTTGATAGAGGACAATTAAATCCTGAAAAAGTTTTACAAGCAACATATCCAGTAATGAACTGGGAAGAAAACTATGGTTCAGCTGCAGTATTTCTTAATGCATTAAAAGAAGCGGGTGTTGAAATTGATACTTCAAAGTCTGAATTAGTTGCATCTATTAGTGATGTATTTTTAACTAGTTGTATTGAGGTATTTAGACCTTATATCCCTGAAGCAAAAGGACAAGAACATAAGAATGTTCAAGTTGTATCACAATTGGCATCATTACCAATTGATTCTGGATTTACAGCTGATGATTATAAAGTTGTATTTATTTTTGAAGATGAAGCACCGCAAAGTGCTGAAACAGTATATTTAAAACTTTATGCTTTATCAAATGGAAAAGCTAAATTAAGAGGAGTTAATCTTAATGGTGCATTTGGACAATTAGAAAATTGTGCATGGGTTGGTAATCAACCAATTGAGTTAGACTGGTTAAGAGAAAATGAGATTGCATTAAAACTTTCTGGAAAATATCCATCAATTACGAAAGTTGATAAGTTCCCACAATTATTAGACCATGTAATTCTTGCAGATAATACAAGAATCTTAGATACTAATAAAGTTAGAATGGGTGCTCAGTTAGCTGCTGGAACTACTGTTATGCCTGGTGCTGCTTATATTAACTTTAATGCAGGTACTGAAGGTGCTGTAATGGTTGAAGGTAGAATTTCTTCATCTGCAAAAGTTGGAAAAGGTTCTGATGTTGGTGGTGGAGCTTCAATTCTTGGAGTTTTATCTGGAACAGATGGTGTTCCTGTAACTATTGGAGATAATACTTTATTAGGTGCAAATTCTTGTACTGGTACAAGTATTGCAGATGGATGTATTTTAGATGCAGGTGTAACAATTTTACCAGGTACTAAAATCACACTTTCTGAAAAAGCAGTTGCAGCCTTAAAAGAGATTAATCCAGATAAAGAGATTAAAGAGCTTATGAGAGGTATGGACTTCCAAGGTGTAAATGGAGTTCACTTTAGACAAAACTCTGTAACAGGTCAAATCATTGCAATGAGAAGTACTAGAGAAGTTAAATTAAATGAAGATTTACACTAATATTTTTTAAGATATGATTAAAAGGGGTGGCAAATTTGTCACCCCTTTTTTATTAGATATTTAAAATTACTTTTACTTTCTAAAACAAGTCAACACTACTAACTTGCTCTTCATGAAATCTTACTACTTTATCTCTACCACTACTTTTTGCTTCATATAAAGCAATATCAGCATTTTTAAGAACTGAATCAAAGTTTTTGCCATCTTGTGGGAATATAGATAAACCTACACTAATGGTTTTTTTAAGTTTTGCTCCTGCATAAACATCGATTTCATTTTCTCTAACTTTTTTACCAATATTATTTGCAATTTTTAGGGCATTTTCTTCATCTTTAACACCAACTAGTAAAACTATAAACTCTTCCCCACCATATCTTACTACAAGGTCAGATTCTCTAACAGATTCTTCTAAAATAGTTGCAAGTTCCCTTAATACTTTATCTCCAATATCATGTCCATATTCATCATTTACAGCTTTAAAGTGATCCATGTCCAACATTAACACACCAATATTTGTATTATCTCTTTTTGCTTGAGGAATTAGTTTTTTAGAGTGTTCATCTAAAAACTTTCTATTATAAAGACCAGTAAGACCATCTCTAAATGCTGAATTTTTTAAGGCATTCATTAATAAATTAACTTCAAGAGAAGGTGAAGCTTCTTTTAAATAGTTCTTGATAAATACAGTCTTTTGCTTTAATGCTTCAAACTCTTCTTCTGTATCTACAACACAGTGAACTATTAGATATAAACTTTTTACTATATTTATATTAAAACAATAATAGTATTTATCTTTTTTATCAAAATATTGACAACTATTATGTAAATCAATTGAATGTACATCACTTTTTGTTCTAGCACTTCTGCACAATTCTGGAGATTCACAAAGAGTTTTGTAACAATAAAAAGATTCACCTTTTTCTATAACCTTTGTGATTTTATTATTTAGCATATCAATTTCAGAAAATGTAAAATTGTGTAGTTCAAATTCATTTTCCATAACATCTGCAAGTCTTTGGTAAATCTCTTCTTTTGAACTATCTTGCTCAACTTCTTTTTTAAATTGATATAGGTTTGAAAGCTTTTTGATGACTTCTCTTGATTCATTTAATGGATTTCTATTGGTTGAAAATTCAGTTTTATAACCTATAAATCCTTGAAGTTTTTTATCAATCTCTTCTGTAGTATCTCTAAAGGTTATCATTAGATTATTGTAATCATTAGTTAAATCTTTAATATCTTTTGATAATCCAAATGGAGCTTCTACTTTTTTAAAGTTACCATTTAAAGCATAACTAATATTGCTTTTAAAAAGAGTTAACAAAAAGTTATAAGGGCTAAGTATTTTTCTACTTATAAATGTAAAAATTAGTATTGTTAATATAACAATAAAAACAGTCAGATATAAAGATTCAATACCAATTTCTTTAATAGAACTAATATCCAATTGCATAGAAACTGCACCTAATGTTTCACCTTGAGGAACATTATGACATTTAAGGCAATCAATTCCTTTATCTGCTTGTGCAATATAAGGAATCGAAATTCTAATTTTTGAAGTTGTTAAAGCTTCATCAATTTTATATGTGATTTCTCCACTTTTTAAAACCTCTTCATCTATTTCATCCCTTGGAATATTAAAAGAAGTAGTATTAAATTGTTCATTAATTTTTTCACTTCTTACAAGCCATAGTTTATCAATATTTCTAATATTAGAAACAGATTGAATAAATGTATCTATATCATCCATATTATTGTTTACCATATGAGAAGTTAGGCCACTTTTTACAACTTCAGAAATAGAATTAGCATTATGTATCGCAGATTTTATTCCAATATTACGTAAATTATATAAACTATAAAAAGTAATAAAAATTGATAAAATAATAATTATTAAAATTGAAAATGTTAATATATTTTTCTTCATTCAACCATCCTGGTGAGTATTAAATAATAAAAATCCTATTATTTTTGAGTATATTATCACAATAGTCTTGTTTTTTCAAAGTCAAAAACTATATTTTGAAAAGATCTTTTGGATTAATATGCATCTCATTTTTAGTTGCTTGGAAAGTTAGTGTATCATTTACTCTTCCAACCACATAACCTTTCTTTATCCATCTTCCAACTTTTAAAGATGGAGAGATTTTATCAAGATGTGAATAAACTGTATGTAAGCCATTTTGATGGGCTATAATTACAACATTTTCAAGCATACCAGCATCTTTTTTTGCATATACAATTTTCCCATTAAATATTGCTTTTACTTTTGCTTGTGGTCTTTTAGATTTTAAAACTACAGATTCATTGAAAAGTTCAATTTTATAAACTGGGTCATAGTATTTCCCAAATCTTTTAATTACATTAAATGAATCAAGGGGTGCAATAGTTTTACGTCCTCTATATCTAGAAATTTTAATTCCTGAAGTTGATGAACCAATCATTCTTACATCAATATCAATATTATTAGCATATTTTTCATTTCTAGTATCATCTACATTGAAGTTATCTTTTTTTGTTTTAGTTGATTTTTTCTTCTTTTTTCTAGCTGCAAGTTTTTTAGCTCTAGCAATTCTTTCTTGCTTTTGTTTTTCTATTTCCTCTTTTTTAAGGATGTTTAATTTCCCAAGTAAGCTTTTTAATGATTCTTGTTTTTGTAAAGTTTTCTTCAATTCCTCTTGATAAACTTTATGTTTTTTTTCTAAAGATACTAAAGATTTAGAGTGCTTTTTTTTCAGTAAATTTAATTCTTTTTTTCTTTTTTTTCTATCTTCTATATATGAAGCAATTTTTTTGATTCTATTTTGATTCTCTTTTTTATTTTGAGTAATTAAGTCATAAGAATTATTAAGTTTTAAAATTTCATCTTTAGAACTTTGAGATAATATAGTATATATTTCAGAATCAATTAACTCTTCCAAAGAGCTTTCATCTGCAAGCTTCATTGCAATTGCAGAAGAAAATTCTTCTATAATAACTTTTACTATTTGTCTTTCATTTTCTTTTTTTTCTTTTATTAAAGTTTTAGAGTTTTTTTGCAAGTTTGTAAGTTTACTTCTTGCATCTTTTAATTGCGCTTCATGCTTTTTAATATCATTATTTACTATATTGATATCTTCTTCAAGTTTAGTTAATTCTTTGTTTTGTTTTGATATTTGTTTAGCTAAGATTTTAACTAGAAAATCTGTTTTCATTTGAGTTGTTTTACTTTTTTCAAGTATTTTTTTATTACTAGTAATTTTTCTATCGATGTTTTTTGTTGAAGAGTCTAAAAAACTAAATAATATTATTGATAAAAATAAAAGTCTAATCATATTTCATTTTGTATTTTAAAAGTACGCCTATTATTGTTAGTATTGAAATCCCAAAAGAAAGTAAGAAAATCTTGATAAGTGAATTGTTTATTGTAAGAGTAACAATAACAATACTCTCTAAATCTTTTGGTAATAATACGCCAATATCTCCAACTAAGTATATGAAAATTCCTGAAACAATTAGAAAAGACAATAAAGAACTCATAATAGCATATTTTAAAATTGTAGATGAACTATATAAAATAGAAGCACCATGTAGTTTTAATATAGTTATTTTTTCATGATGTTCATGGAACCATATTCTAATTTGTTTAGAAATCATAATAATTGCGAAAATCAAAATTATAGAAAACAAAATTAAACTAATTTGATTTAATAGTAATAATAAAAGATATACACTATTATGGTTTTTAGAAAACATTTCAACTTTTCTAATATTTTTATTTTGATAAAGTTGATTTTTTATAATTTCTAATTGATAAGTTGTAGGGAAAACCTCAAGTTTGATTTTATAAAAATGGGGTAATTTTTGTTTTAATAAATCAATAGATGATTTTGATAAACTTGATTTTATATTGTTTATAATTCTATTGTTTTCAAGGGTAATGATTTTTTCAACTCTTATATCACCAAGCTCAGTTATATCTTCTTTTATTAATGGTGTGTTTGTTATTACAACAATTGAGTAATCATTTGCAATGGTTTTTTTATAGTTGTCTAAAATATTAGAAGAAAAAAGATAAATTGTAAAAGAGATTAACATTGCAGTTAATGGAATAACAAAAGCAAAAGTGTTTTTAAGAAACTTCATATATTATTCCATCCTCAATAGACAACTGTCTAAATCTAATACCAAAGTTTTTTGGAACCCTATGAGTTACAACAACAACTGTAATCCCTAATTGTTCATTTGCACCTTTTAATAAATTCCAAACGACATCGGCAGAATAATCATCTAGGTTTCCTGTTGGTTCATCTGCAATAATTATTTTTGGGTTATGGGCCAACGCCCTTGCAACTGCAACTCTTTGTTGCTCTCCTCCACTAAGTTCATTTGGATAATATCCTTCTCTATGACTTAGTTTTACATGGGCAAGAAGTTTTTTTGCTTGTTCTTTTGAAATGTCATGGGAATATCCATTGATTTTTAAGGGAATCATAATATTTTCTTCTATTGTCCACTCTTTGATTAATTTATAATCTTGGAAAATAATCCCTATATCTTTTCTTAATCGCCTAAGAGCTTTTCCTTTTATCCCAAAAACTTCTTGACCTGCAATATTTAAGTTCCCATGTTTTAATGGGATTTCACCATAAAACGATTTTAATAAAGTAGATTTACCACTACCACTTGTTCCACCAATGAATATAAATTCTCTTTCTCTAATGAAAAAATTACCTTTTTTTATAATGTATTTATTCTCATCATATGAAAGATAGATATTCTTGGCATTAATCATTTTTTAGCATCTCTTTTAATTGATTATGTGCTTTTATATTTGCACTTGTTGGTAAAGGTAGATCTTGAAAATATTTTGCTTTCTTATTTTCAATCAAAATATATTTATTTAATGGTCTATCAAAACTTCCAAAAGTTACTTGAATTAAACCAGAGTGACTCTCTTCCATAGTAAATATATCTTCAATATGAATAAAGTAATCATCTTTTACAACGGCTTTTGTGCTAATATTATTTATGATTTCATCAAATTCAATCTCATCACTAAATGAGAAGTCATAATTAAAGTTAATCTCTTTATCTTCTTGGGCACATTTTAATACTACATCATAAATATTTTTACCTTGTTTTTTCCATCTATCTTCATATTTACTTGAAATTGCCAAGTCTTTGTTTATATCAATAGTTATTTGTCCAGATGGTAAGTTTGTTAAAAGTTCAATACAATAATCAAAATATTTTCTACTATCTGTTCTAAGCTCTAGAGTGCCTTCTTTTTTTAATACCCTTAAGGCTTCATTGATAAAGGCATTTGAATAGATTCTTCTATGGGGTTTTTTATCCCAAGGTACAGGGAAATGAACAAATATCCTTCCAACTTTATTGGATTTGATAAATTCCATAAATAATCTTGCGTCATAATTTACTACTAAAATATTTTCAATTCCTTGAATCTCAACTTGTTTTAGTAATTGTTCAATTGATGGGGTGTGGATTTCAAGACCAATATATTGAATATTAGGATTTTGCTTTGCTTGATGTAAAAGGTGTCTTCCACTACCAAATCCAATCTCAATATTAATTTGCTTTTCTGTATCAAAATCATTTACAAAATAATCAATATCTTTTAAATATTTTTGTGTAGGTTTGATTTTTTGGTTTATACTTTGAGTATTTGAAAATACAATATTTGCATCAATTTCATTAACATAGGCATTTAAGGCATCTTTTACAAGTTGTACTGGAGTTACTCTAGTAACTTTATCAACTTTTAAAAGGTGTTTTTCCTCTTTTTGTTTTAATGTAAGCAGAAAATCTTTATTCTCTTTTTCTACACAAATCTTATATTCTGTTTTTCTAGGTTTACTAGTAAAATTAAATGATTTTGCTATAAATTTAAAAGTAACATCTTCATTTTTTGAAGGTGTTACTAAATCTTTGTTAAAACTGTCAAATATGATGTGCGGCATTTACTAATTCAACTCTTGTAATTTAGGTAAAACCAATTCTGTTTTATCAGTAATCTCAGATAAGATACCATTTTTATCAACAGCTTGAATTGAGTAGCTGTAAACTACTCCTCTTACAATATCTTTATCTTCAAATCTTAAAGCATTGATATTTTCAATTTTTTCTTTTTTTGTTTTGAAGAAGTTTTCTTTGATACTTTTATGAATCACATAAGAAACGGCTCTTCTATCACCAGGTTGCCAGTTTAAAATTGCTTTTTCACCTTGAATTTGTGCTAAAGTGATAACTGGTTTTGCTAGTTTTCCTAATGTTGAACCCATTATAGAATTGATATTTAAATCACTTTCTAATCCATCTTTATCAACAGAACTAATTTTATAGAAATATGCTTTTCCATCTTCATTTACAAAATCTTGGAACTCTAAAGTATTTGTGTCAACAGTTTTTATAACATCAAACCCATTATCTGCATCTGAACTTCTGTAAATATTGTATTTAATCACATCAGAAGATTGTGAAGGTTCCCATGTTAATACAATTTTTCTTGGTAAGTCTCTAGAGGCTTTTAAGCTTAAAATACCTTCAGGTAAAGGTTTTGTTTGAGCTTTTACAATAGCACTTGGTTGTGATTCTAAGCCATCAAAACTTAAAGCTGTAATTCTATAGTTATAAACTACATTATCATCTAAGTCTAAATCTATAAATTCAGCTTGTAATCTTCCATCAATTGTATCAAGTTTTTCCCACTTGCTTGTTGATGGTGAACTTCTTTCAATTTTGTATGATTCAATTCTTTCATTTGAATGAGGTCTCCAGATGATTTTAATTTGTCTTGGTAGATTTGAAATTGCTTGAATAAAACTAACTCCTTCCATTTTTGGCAGGGTTGATACAATATAATCATTAGTAGTTCTTGATTCAACTTCCCCTTTTGTAGCTGAAGAGATTTTGTAAACATACTTTGTATTTGGTGCTAAGTCTTCATCGACATAATGCGTAGTATATCTATTTTCAATAGTGTCAATTAATTTTAATTTTTCACCATCCTCTTGAAGATTAGCTCTATAAAAGTGATATCCAACAACTCTTGGGTCATCAACTTTTCTCCACTCAAAGGCAATATTATTAATATCAGAGATAGTTCTAATAGAAGCAGAATCAACAACCTCTAAAGTATCATCAATTTTTGGAAGATTTGGTTGAGATAAATTACCATTTGTACATCCACTAACTAGTAAAATCAAAGCAGTTAATGATGTTAGTTTCATTAATTTTGTCATATACACTCTCCATGTTAAAGTTTTTTTCTAAAAATTCTTGCATATCATTATTAAGCTTTGCTGTAAAACTCATTTGTTTATTTGTAATTGGGTGAATTAAATATAAATTATATGCATGTAAATAAAATCTATTTATTTTATTTAATTCGCCCTTAAATCCATATAAATTATCCCCAAGTATATGCCTATTTATCGAAGCTAGATGGACTCTTATTTGATGAGTTCTTCCTGTGAAAAGTTTAGCAGCTATTAAATCATTTTTTTCATTATTTGATGTAACAAGCTTACTAAAAGCAGATTTTGCATTTTTACCATTTTCTAAAATTGTCATTTTGAGTCTATTTGTTGGATTTCTTCCAATTGGTTTTTCAATAATCACATCTTCTTTTAGGGGTAAATCTATAATTGCAAGATAATATCTTCCCATGGTTTTATCTTCCAATTGCTTCGCAAGTCCCACATGGGCTTCATTGCTTTTTGCAACAACCATAACACCACTAGTTCCTTTATCTAGTCTGTGAACAATTCCATGCCTTTCTTCACCTGAAATTGTTGAGAGAGAGATATTTTTTAGTTTAAGCCAATCAACTAAAGTTGCATCTTTAACACTTGGTGCATCATGTATAGTAAGATTATAAGGTTTATTTAAAACCAATATATGTTCATCTTCATATATGATTCCAACCTCTTTATCTTTTAAAGATTCTTGTATAAATTTTTCATCTTTTATTGGGTTTATTTGTGCTTCAGGGAAAAATACTTCAATTTCTTGATTCTCTTTTAATTTTATTCCTGGTTTACTAACGGTTTTCCCATCTACTTTTACATACTCTTTTTTTATTAGTTGTTCAAGTTGGTTTCTTGAGGCCTCAATATTAAGACTTAGAAACTTATCTAACCTATTTGGCTCTTGGACAATAAAATTTTTATTCATATTTGGATACTCTTTCATTATGCGTTTATTTGACAAAAGAATTATATCTCATTTTGACTATTTATTAATAATATTCATTTTACCTTTGGTTTTGCTTTCTTATAACTTGATTAGCGAAACAAACACAGCCTTAGCCAATAAGCAATTGGTGTATTTTTCTATCTCTTTAATTGCTTTTTTTTTAGTTTTTATTTTACCTATTAGACGGCATATTAGATTAATTCCTCTTTTATATTGGCTAGGAATAATCCTTTTATTAGCTGTGGAGTTTTTCGGTGAAACAAGGCTTGGAGCAAAAAGGTGGCTTTCTTTACCAATTACAGGGATGACAATACAACCAAGTGAGCTTTTTAAACCTGTATTTATTTTAATGATGGGATACCTAATTCAAAATAGAGAACCTGAAAAAAGTGGTTACACCTTAAAAGATTTTGTTTACTTCTCTTTTTATATCCTTTTACCCTTTGTTTTAATAGCAAAAGAACCAGACTTAGGAACAGCCTTAGTTTTACTTTTAGTTGGTTATGGGATATTGTTTATTATTGGTGTAAACTGGAGGATATGGGCAGGTATTATTGTTACAATAGCTTTAGCTTCCCCTTTGATATACTCAAATTTAATAAAAGATTATCAGAAAAAAAGGATAAAGGACTTCTTATCTGAAAAGCCAAGTTATCAAGTTCAACAATCGATTATTGCAATTGGTAATGGTGGAGTTGTAGGGAAAGATACTGAAGAGGCAACACAAACACAATTGAAGTTTTTGCCAATTGCCACAAGTGATTTTATTTTTGCTTACTTTGTTGAAAGGTATGGCTTTTTAGGGGCTTTTGGACTAATCTTTGTTTATGGATTATTGATATTTCACCTATTGTCCTTAAATTACTATTTCCATGATGATTATATTATTCGAGCCTTTGCCTCCGGATTGGGGTTTTTAATATTTTTTAATATGAGTGTAAATATTTTAATGGTTATAGGCTATGCCCCTGTTGTAGGTTTACCTTTACCAATGTTTTCATATGGTGGAAGTTCCTTTATTAACTTTATTGTTTTATTTGCAATATTAGAAAATCTATTAGCCTTTAGGTTTATGGATTCCTATCATTTTGAAAGAAGATTAAAATAGTTGAATTAAGGTTTTAATAATCTTAATTCAATTATTAATACAACTGTTTAGTCAAATAAATAGCTTTTGTTTCTAAATAAAGCTCTAACCTTATCCATTTGTGAGTAAAAGTTTGACATCATTACAGTAAGAATATATCTTCCTTTTTTTGTTAAATTAATAACATCATTTTCAATATAAATAATTCCAAAGTTTTTAAGTATAAATAATTCTTTTCCTAAAATCTTTTCTAAACTTATATTGAATTTTTTATTATAAGCTTTTATATCAAAAGTTCCAGAAAATAAAGTACATAAAATATAGTATTGAATTACATTTTTTTCACTAAATTCACTTTTTGCTAAAATTGTGTCTTTTTTTGCTTTTAATAACTCTTCATATTTTTCTAAATCAAAGGCATTAATAAATAGTATTCCTTCTAAATAAGAAAAAGCACCACTTCCTAGACCTATATATTCGTTGTGAGTTGAAATGTATTCATCATTCATATTAACTTTATTTCTTGAAAATGACCACATATTATTAGCTTGGTAATCTTTTAATTCTTCATTTATAATATTATAAAAATGCTCTTTATTATTGTTGGGTTTAAATTTATTTGTAAATTTTGAATTAAGTGTTGAGCTCATAAGTGGATAGGTAACTACTTGTTCAACGCCCAGTGATTTAGCAATTTCTAAATCATCTCTTAACATCTGTTCTGTTTGATTTGGAAGGTTAAATATTAAGTCAATATTTGTCATAGGTAAGATATCTTGAATATCTTTAATTTTTTTTATTAGTGATTTAGAATCACCAAATTTATCAAGTCTGCCTAATTGTCTTAATAAAGTATCATTAAAACTTTGAACTCCAATTGATAATCTTTTCACATAACCTTTTAATTTTTTTATAGTTTCAACTTCAATATGATTTGGATCAGTCTCAATGGAAACATCTTCAACATCAAAACATTTTTTTAAAAGTTTTAATGTTTTTAACAACTCTACATCATTTATAAGAGGACTTCCTCCCCCTATGTAAATGGAGTCAATTTTTACATCATGTGATTTAAGTATTTTTATTTCTTCCCTTAAGTTTTGAAAATATTTTATTGAAGCTTTGTCTTCATATTTATATTTGTGAAAAGTGCAAAATGGACATAAATTGTCGCAAAATGGAATGTGTAAATATAAAAGGTATGAAATATCTTTCTTAGTATGATTGAATTTAGAATCATTTTTTTCTGTTTTTACAATCTTAACTGATGACTCAAAAGTTTTATTAACTATATTATTTACTATGTTATTAAAAAGTATGTTTTTCATATTATTAATCATTTTTTATCCTTTGTGAAATCTTATATCTACATAGTAAATTTAATGTAAATATATACCTATGATGAATTATACTCAACATAAGGGTGAAAATAAGGTTATATAATATTATATAACCTTAAAGTGAGATTTAATATGTGATTTACATTAAATTTACATACAAGTATTAAGATTCGGTTAACAATATTTAAAAGGATCAAAAATGAGTAGTACATTTAATAGAAGAGATTTTCTAAAAGCTACTTCTGCAACTGCTGCTATAGCGGGTACATCTTGTATGGCAGGTAAGTTAGGTTCTCTTGATAATCCAGTATTCTCAGGGGGAAACAAAACTGTTAACTCTTACTGCGAGATGTGCAGTAGTAGATGTCAGATTCAAGCTAAAGTTGAAAATGGAAAAGTGAAATTCATCCAAGGTAATAAACACTCAAAAGGAATGAAAACTTCTGTTTGTGCTAGAGGAGCTTCTGGTCACTCTCAACTTTATGATAATGAAAGATTAGTAAAACCTTTAATTAGAGTAGGGCAAAGAGGTGAAAACAAATGGATGGAAGTTTCAAACGAAGAAGCTTTAGACTTTATTGCAAAAAAATTAGCAAAAATTAAAGAAGAGCATGGAGCAAGATCTGTTGTATTCTCTGCAAAAACAGGTGATCATCACCACAATATGGCTACATTTGCAAGTGCATATGGAAGTCCAAATATTTTTTCACACTATAGTTCATGTCCAATCACTTATAAAGTTGCCTTCCCTCATACATATGGGACAAGTTTAGCTAGAGATTTTGGAAATGCTAAGTATATTCTTAACTTTGGACATAATTTATTTGAGGGTATTGCAGTTAGTAAAACTAAAAAACTAGCCCATGTGGCAAATTCTGATAAAACAAAACTTGTTGTATTAGACCCAAGATTTTCAATAGTGGCATCAAAAGCAGATGAGTGGCATACTGTGAAACCAGGTACAGATTTAGCTTTTGTTTTAGCTTTAACTCATGTTTGGTTAAGGGATGGAACTTATGATAAAGAGTTTGTTGATAAATATACTATTGGTATAGAAAAACTTGTTGAAAGTACAAAAGATACAACACCACAATGGCAAGAAAAAATTACAGGCATTAAAGCAGAAGTTGTTGAAAGAATTGCAAAAGAGATTTATAAAGCTGCTCCTAGCGTTATCATTGATTGGGGTCACAAAACAACAACCGGTCCATCTGAATACCAAAGAACAAGAGCAATTTTAGTGGCAAATGCGCTTATGGGTAATCTTGAAAAAGAGGGTGGTGTTTACATGAAGAAAAAAGCTAAAACTGTAAACAAACTTGCAAAAATGGATATTGCACCAACTATTGGAAAACCTGATAAAGGTATAAAAATCTTAAAAGAATTAAGAATCGACAAAGCTGGTGAAAAAGGTGAAGAGAATGTTTTTATTTCAAGAAAACATGGTGTTTTACAAGATATCCCTAAAGCTATATTAACAGGTATTCCTTATGGAATAAAAGGGTGGTTTTTAACAAGACATAATCCATTAATTACTGTTGCTGATTCTACTAAAATTAAACAAGCAATGAATAAACTTGATTTAATAGTTGTAAATGATATTTATATGTCTGAAACTGCATTGATGGCTGATGTGATTATACCTGAAGCTACATATTTAGAAAGGGATGAAGGTATAGTTGATAAAGCTTCTAAAGCTCCTGCATATATGATGAGAAATAAAGTTATTGATCCAATTAATAATACTTTATCAACAGCTCAAATATTTAGAAGTTTAGCAAATAAATTAAATATAGATGCTTTATATAAATGGGATAATATGACTCAATATAGAGTTCAACAAGCAAAAGGAAATACTGATCTTTTAGAAAAACTAGCAAAAGAGGGTTATGTATCATTTGGTATTCCTCCTTTATTAATGAGAGAAAAAACTTATGTTGATAATTTTGTAGCGAAATATCCAAGTGCAGTGGAGAATTTGGATGAAGATGGTTTATTTGCAGGGAAAATGAAATTTAAGACACCAAGTGGAAAAATTGAAATTTTCTCTGAAAAAGTCGAGTCAGAATTCCCTGGTTATGGAGTTCCCGGAGTTGATGATATGGATTTACAAAAAGGCTTTCCTTATATTATTACATCAGGTAAAACAGCAATCCATACAAATGGACATACACAAAATGTCCCTTATCTAAATAGTTTAATGAGTGATAATCCTGTTTGGATTAATACAGTTACTGCTAAAAAAGAGGGGATTAAAACTGGAGATAAAATATTTATTGAAAGTTATGTTGGAAAAGAAAAAGCAACAGCTTTTGTAACAGAAGGTATTAGACCTGATACTTTATTTGTTTATATGGGATTTGGTAGAGAATCTGAGAAATTAACAAGAACAAATGGAGTTGGAACTAGTCAATCAAAATTATTGTCTTTAAATAAAGGGACAGTTTGTTCAACAATGATTACAAATATTGGTGCAAGAATAATTAAGGCGTAAGGGGTAAGTTATGAAAAAGAATTATAGAATGATACATGATGAAAATCTATGTATTGGATGTCAAGCATGTAGTGTAGCTTGTAGAAGTGAAAATAATGTTCATGATGATGTATTTAGACTACAAGTTAGAATAAATACAGAAGGAACTTTCCCTAATCTTAAAATGGATATGAAAAGACAATCTTGTGCAATGTGTGAAGATGCACCTTGTGTTGATGTTTGTCCAACAGGTGCATCTTTCCAAACAAAAGATGGACTTGTTCAATTAGATCATCAACTTTGTGTTTCTTGTAAATATTGTGTAGTTGCTTGTCCTTATGATGCAAGATATACAGATCCAGTTACAAAAAATATTGATAAATGTACTTTTTGTTACTCAAATAGAGTTTCAAAAGGGCAAGATCCAGCATGTGTTACTGTGTGTCCAACTGATGCACTAGTATTTGGTGATATGAATGATAAAGAATCTGAAGTTTATAAAAAAGCTAATGAAAATATTTTAACATATCCAAAAGCACACTTAGGTACTAAAACTAAATTAGCATTTGTTCCAAATAAAAAAGGAGTAAGTTATGAATAATATGTGGGGAAGTATGGCTCAATATGAAGTCATTAATTGGCCTTGGCCAATTGCAGTATATCTGTTTTTAGCGGGTATAAGTGCAGGTTCGATAATAGTTGCATTATTAGTAAAATGGAATAGACATAATCATGAATCTGAAACCCCTTCTATTTGGGATGCAATGGTAAAAGCAGGAGCAATTATTTCTCCTGTGGCAATTATAATTGGTTTAGGATTATTGATATTAGATTTAGGTAAACCTTTATCATTTTATTGGTTGTTAATTAGTTATAATTTTACTTCTGTAATGACTCTTGGTGTTATAGCATTGTTTTTATATACTCCATTTGCAATTATATTTACAGGTATAATTTTTGAAGATACAATTAAAAAAATACCTGTTATAAAAATGTTTGCTCCTATCATAGCTTATATAAAAAAATATACAGAATATGCGAAAAAAGCAGAATATTTCTTATTCTTTTTAGCTTTAATTGTTGGGGCTTATACAGGTTTCCTTTTATCTGCAAATATGAGTATTCCTATGTGGAATTCTCCAATATTACCTGTACTGTTCCTAGCATCAGGAATCTCAGCTGGAATTGCAGGAAATATTTTAGTTGGAATGTTATTTTTCAAAAGTAGTGTTAATAAAGAGAGTATTAAATATCTTTTAATGCTAGATTTAAGAGTTATAATGGTTGAAATCCCACTTCTAATTTTGTTATTTGTTGGAATGTTATATTCAGGTGGGGAAGCAAAAGTTGCTGCTATTGACGCTTTAAGTACAGGTAGTTGGGCAGCAGTATTCTGGGTAGGTGTAATCTTATTAGGATTAATTTTACCTGTAATAATTGCTTTTACAGCTTTAAAAAATCATGCTTATAAAGTAAAATTTATTATGATTAACTCTATTGTGGTTTTAGTTGGTGTAGCACTACTAAGATTCTATGTTGTTTATGCAGGTCAGTTATTTACTGGTTCTTCTGCTATAGCTTAAATAAATAAAAGAATAAATATAATTAGAAAGATTTAATCTTTCTAATTATATACTTAAATTATGAAAATTTTACTTTTAGAAGACGATTACATTTACAATGAGAGTGTTACAGAATATTTAGAAGATATTGGATATGAAGTTGATAGTTTCTATGATGGAGAATCAGCTTTAGATGCCTTAGTTGAAAATAAATATTACTTAGCAATATTAGATATAAAAGTGCCTAAATTAAATGGTCACGAGGTTATTAGATATCTTAAAGATATAGGTAATGATACTCCTATTATTATAACAACATCACTGGTTGATATTGATAATATTACAATTGGTTATCAACTAGGTTGTAAAGATTATCTTAAAAAACCCTATGAATTAAAAGAGTTAGAACTAAGAATAAATAGTTTAATTACTACTAAATATAATACTTCAGAGAATTCTTTGTGTAATTTAATGAATGAATATACATTTAGTTTACAAAATAGAATATTGAAATTAAAAGATAAAGAGATAGATTTAACTTTAAAAGAAAAAGAGTTAGTTGAATTTTTAGTTAGTAATGCAAACTGTTTTTGTGATATGGAAACAATTAGAGAAAACGTATGGGAAGGAAAAGATATTCATTACGCTGATATTAGAATGTATATTAGAAAAATTAGAATTAAAACCCATAAAGATTTTATTATATCCTCAAGGGGATTAGGATACAAAATTGAAGCAACAAAATGATGAGAAAAAATATGCTTATATTTATACCTTGTTATTGATGGTATTGTTTACAATACCAGTTTATTTTGCTTTAACTTATGCCTATGAAAATGAATTGATTTTAAAAGAGATGTCATTGGAAAAATATTCCAATGAGTTAGAGAATAAAATCTACTCTGAACAGATTAATTTAACTAGAAGTGTCAAAATAAAATATGCATTTTTAAATAAAATGGGTGAGAAACAACTGTATGATTTATCAAAGGATTTAGAAAATTATGATTTTAAAACTTTTGTTGATTACCCATACTTTTATTATAAAAAACATGTTAATAATAATATTTATGGCATATCAACTATAATTTGTGAAACAAAAATTGATTATTCAAAGGTTATTTTGCTAGCAACAATTTTATTTTTCTCTGTTCTTATTAATATTATATTATTAAATAGAAGTATTATTAGAAATATATCAAAACCCTATGAGTTAGTTCAAAAATATACAAATATACTATTTAACGACACAATGCATGAACTAAAAACTCCCCTTGGAATAATAAATTTAAATTTAGACTTACTAGTTAGGAAAAATGGAGAGAATAAACATATAAATAGAATGAAAATTGCATTGAAGCAAATACAAATTAATTATGAATCCATTGAATATTATATTAAAAATCAAAAGGTTAAGTATTCAAAGGACAAAATAAATCTTTCTGAATATCTCTTAACAAGAGTTGATTTTTTTGAAGATATTGGAAAATCAAAATTTATGACAATAGAAACTAATATAGAAAATGAAGTATTTATCTATATGAATCTTTTAGAACTTCAAAGAATTATAGATAACACAATTATAAATGCAATTAAATATTCAAAACCACAAAGTAAGATTGAAGTTTCTCTTAAATCGGAGCTTGATACATGTTTTCTTACAATTAAAGATTATGGTTACGGAATAAAAGATACAAAAAGTGTTTTTCAAAGATTTACAAGAGAGGATCAAACTCAAGGCGGCTTTGGATTAGGTTTAAATATTATAAAAACTATTTGTGATAAAAATGGTATTGAAGTTAAGTTAGAATCACAAGAGGATGTTGGCTCAAGTTTCATCTATGAAATTGAAATATATAAAAGAAAATTTTTGGATAAATTAGAAAATGAACAATAAGAATTTTTTAAAAATCACACTATTTGTTGTATTTAGTTGTGTTACTTTAATTTGGGTTTTTGATAATTATTTAACAACTCAAAAACAAGAAAAAATTGAGATAAAAATAGACTCATATCTAAAGGAGTTAACAGATTTAGTAGATAAGAATAAAAATCTTGTAATGACAGCTTCTGTTTTACTTGCAAAAGATGAAAGTATAAAAAGATGTTTAAGAACAAAGGAACAATGTAATTGTTTGAAATATCTGAGTCGGTCAAAGGAATCATTACTAAATACATATCTTTTTGATGATTTTAAAATACATGTTCATGATAAAGATTTAAATAGTTTTTATAGACTTTGGGACCCAAATAGGGAAAATGATTCTTTAGACTCTTTTAGACACTCTTTAAAAATTGTAAAAAACCACAAAAGTCCTATCTCTTGTATTGAGATTGGAAGATTTTCAATGCTTATTAGAGGAATTTCACCAGTTATTGATGACGGCAAGTATTTAGGTTCAATTGAAGCAATAACTAATTTTAATTCTTTAATAGAGGAGTTTGAACAAAAAGGGGTTAAACTATATATTCTTATGAACAGGGAGTATCAATCTGTTGCCTCAAAAGTTGAGTTTTCAAAGGAACAAGAACTTAGAAACTTTGTACTTTTAAATAAAACAAATGAAGATATAAGTTTTTTAAATGATATTGATTTTAATGGAACACAATATCATAAAATGGGATATTATTATATAGTTAACACACCAATTTATGATATATCTAGACAGGTGATAGGTTATTATGTCCTAAAGGTTTATTTATGATTTTTGATAATCTTTTTAACTTCATTTAGAAGTTCAACTGAAGCATCAATTTCAGCTTTTCTAATTGCAACACTTTCAATATTACAACCAATAGGAATACCTCTTTTTAAACCAAACTTATATAACTCTTCAAATATTCTTTTTGATAGTTCTACTGAATCTTTTAAAATATTACCTGATTCTTTTAATTCTTCTTCTAAATAGTTGGGTACATTTATACCTAGCCATTTCATAAAATCTAAAGTTTTTGCACTTCCACAAGGTGTGAGTGTAAAAATTATAGGCACAAGTTCAAGTGAATTTTCTTTTGCATATTTTACATAGTCAGTTAAAAAAGTTTTTGCTGCGTGAACATCATAAACACATTGTGTAATAAAATATTCACAACCAGATTTTTGTTTAGATACAACTCTAGTGTGTTCATTATGTTTTGACATGTGTCTTTCTGGGATTGCAATTCCCCCAAGACAAAGATTATTATTAACTTCCCTTTTTAAAGAATATGCTTCTTTTAAAGTTAAAGGGTTTTTTTGCTCATGGGATGCAGCTCCTACAAACACAGAGTGAACTTGATTTTGTTTTGTAAACTCTAGCCATTTTGAAAATGTTTCAGTTGTGTAGTTACCCACAGCTCTATAAACAATTCTTGGTGTTTTTAGTTCTTGTAGATAATTATGTGAATATTCACAGGGGTCTAAGGTTTTAATAAAAGGGAAAGGTCTTTCTTCATCTGTTCTATCTGATTCATCTTGAATATCATATAATACCAATCCATCTACATCTAATTTAGAAATTCTATCAACATGCCTTGAAGCAATCTCTTTTATCTCTTCTTGAGTATGTTTTACCTTTGGAGGTGTGATTCCATAAAGAACTATACCACTTTGTTTATTTCTAATTTTTTCTGTTAACATTAAAAACCTTGAGCTATTTAATAATTTTTTTGTATTTTACTTAATACAACTTGTAATAAACATAAATTTTTACTTTTGTTTTTGTTTTAGGTCTAGGATAATCTTTATATGCAATCTCAATTGTTTCAATTGTATTTTTATCTAAACTGGTATAACCAGATGAGTTTGAAAGTTTCAAATCACTAATATCTCCATTTGGATGTAAGAAAAACTCAACTATATTCATCCCTTGTTGACCTGTTCTAATTGCAATTCTTGGATATTTTAAATATTTTTGAGTAATTCGACCAATGTTTTTTAAGTTTTTTTGTAAATAAACTTTTTGAACCTTGGTAAAAGAATTGTATTCTTTTCCATAAAGTCTTAAATAGCTTTTTGTTATATCATCCAACATATTTTTATCAAGGGGTACTGGTTCTGCTAATAAAAAGTTTTCTAGAGATTTTTTAGGAATAGTTTTTCTCTTTTCTTGGGGTTTTATTTCAACTTTTTTAGGAATCTGTTTTGTAGGTGTTGGTTTTACTTCAACTTTTTCAACTGGTTTTGGAATAATTTTTTTCGCTTTTTTTGTAATTGGTTTTTTCTTTTGAGGAACAATTTTTTTCTTATCAACTACTTTAAAATTTTTAGTTTTAGTTTTTTTAATTTCTGATTTTTTTATCTCTTCTTTGATTTGTTTTTTTGCTGGTTTTTGAACTTTTTTTGGCATTAATTTTACATAATTTATTGATGATTTATTTATTTTTTTTGATGTAGATGCACTTTGTTTAATATCTTCTTTTTTTTCTATTGAAGAAAAGAATAAAAAATGTAAAGAAAGTGATAAAATAAAGGCAAGTATAATAAGTTTCATACTCCTATTATAGTAGAATGTAGCTTTTAAAATATATAGATATAGGACCAATAATGTTTGAAAAATCAATCAATGCGTATGAAGAAGCAAAACAAGTTATACCTGGGGGCGTTGACTCTCCAGTAAGAGCATTTACAAGTGTAGGTGGAACACCTCCATTTATTGATAGAGGTGAGGGTGCATATTTAATTGATATAGATGGAAATAAATATTTAGATTTTGTACAAAGTTGGGGTCCATTAATTTTTGGACATTGTAATGAAGAGATTGAAGAAGCTGTAATTAAAACAGTAAAAAAAGGTTTATCTTTTGGTGCACCAAGTGTTTTAGAAACTGAACTTGCATCAGAAATTGTTGAAATGTATGATCATATTGATAAAGTTAGATTTGTAAGTTCTGGTACTGAAGCAACTATGTCAGCTATTAGATTAGCAAGGGGTGTAACTGGAAGAAATGACATTATAAAGTTTGTTGGAAATTATCATGGACATTCAGATTCTTTATTAGTTCAAGCTGGATCTGGACTAGCAACTTTTGGAACACCAAGTTCTCCAGGAGTTCCTGCAGATTTAACAAAACACACAATTGTATGTGAATATAACAATCTTGAAGACTTAAGAAAATGTTTTAAGCAATCATCTGATATTGCTTGTATTATAATGGAACCAATTGCTGGAAATATGGGATTAGTTCCTGCTTCATCAGAATTTTTAAAAGAGTGTAGGGAACTTTGTGATAAAAATGGTGCCTTATTGATTTTAGATGAAGTTATGACAGGATTTAGAACTTCTTTAACTGGTGCCCATGGATTAATTGATGTTAAAGGTGACATTATTACTTTTGGTAAAGTAATTGGTGCAGGTATGCCTGTTGGTGCTTTTGCCGCTTCAAAAGAGATTATGGGACATTTAAGTCCAGATGGAGCAGTTTATCAAGCAGGTACATTAAGTGGAAACCCAGTTGCTATGGCTGCAGGTTTAACAAGTCTTAGAAAGCTTAAAGCTAATCCTGAAATTTATGAAGAGTTAAATAAAAAAGCTGTTAGATTAACAAATGGACTTAAAAAAGTAGCAAGTGATAATGGTATTGGTTTACAAGTTGATACTAGAGGTTCTATGTTTGGTTTCTTTTTTGCAGACAAAATGCCTACAAACTTTAAAGAAGTAAGCGAATATTGCGATTTTGATAGATTCTGTAAATTCCACCATGAGATGATTAAAAAAGGTTTTTACTTTGCTTGTTCACAATATGAAGCAGGTTTTATGTGTACTGTTATTACTGATGAAATGATTGATGAGTGTATTGCAGCTGCAAATGAAGTAATGAAAGATTTATAAAAATCAGATAAGAAAAGAAACAACTCGTTGTTTCCTTTAGGATTTGCTTCTTTAAATATGGCTTTGCCATATTGTTAAAAGAAGTTAAATAATGATAAGGTCCCTTTCTTCATAGCGTAGTCTTGTGGCGAACAAAGTGAAGACAAAAAATGGGACATTTTTTAAGGATTATTTTATGGAACATTTAATTGAAAAAAACGTTGATTTACTAAAAAAAGCAAACATCTACTTTGATGGAAGAGTTACAAGTAGAAATTATACTGATAATGAAGGTGTAATTAAATCTTTAGGTGTAATGTTACCAGGTGAATATACCTTTGGAACAAAAGCAGCAGAAAAGATGGAAATTATTTCAGGCAAAGTAGAAGTTTTATTTGCAGGTATAGAAAGTAATTGGGAAAGATTCCAAGAGGGTGATACTTTTGAAGTTCCTGCTAATTCTTCTTTTGAAATAAAAGTTAATGAGATTACAGATTATTTATGTACTTACATGTAAGATAGGTAAAAATGGAAAATAAACAAGAAAAAAAAATACCAAAACATAGAGATAAGCTTGAAGCCTTAGATAACCTTTCTTTAGGGATTTCTATTGTCGCAGCAATAGCTATTGGTTTTGGAGTTGGATATGGTCTAAAAACATGGACAGGTTATACATGGACTTTATGGTTAGGAATATTTTGGGGTATTGCTGCAGCGGGTTTAAATATCTATAAGGCATATAAAAGAGCTCAAAAACAATTTGAGGGAATGGAAAATGACCCAAGATATGCCCATAGAGCAAAATATGGGGACAAGTCTTACGACGAAGATGAATAAAAAAGAGATTTTAAATTTTGCAAAGGTTTTCATTATTATTGACCTTTGCATTATTATATATGTATTACTAGCTTATGATAAGATTTGGGTTTTAAATACTCAAGTTGCTTTCTTAGGTTCTTTATTTGTAACTTTAGCTTCATATTTTTCATATCAAAGAAATATTAAAAATAGATTATCTAATTTTGATTCTTCAGATGAGAAAAAAATATTAGATGATAGGGACAAAGTCGATGAGATAGATGATCCTTTTGATTTATATTCTGAAGATGTAGAACCTATTGCTGAAGAAGATTTAACCCCAGAAAAGATTAAAGAGATTATAAAAGAAGAGAAATCAAAAGTAAAAAAGAATTCACTAAAAAATACATTGTTTTCTGCTGGTGGATTTATTTCTATTTATAGAATATTTGGTTATGGGTTTTTAATATTTGGATTTTTTGCTTTAAATAACAATAAAATATTTTTACCAATCCCATTTTTACTGGGATTAGCAATTGTTCCAATATCAGTTTTATTAGCTAAGTTTACTCTGAAATTAATGGAAGATCAATAGTTATTTTATCTTCATCTTTTGTAACTATAAATGATGCATTTTCATCTTTATAGTTAAAGTTTTCAGTAGAACATTTAGTGCTTGAAAATACTTCTACACTAATTATAGAGTGTTTTTTACCCTCTAGTCTAATATATTCCCCAATTTTAAGAATTACAGATGTTGTTAACATCTCTGATTCTTGAAAATTATCGTAAATGAGATTTAATGCTTTAATAAACTCACTAGCATTAATTTTAAATTCTGGAATTGAAGGGTCATAGTTTTTAATAAACTTTGCAGTAGATTTGATTTTTTTAGTTGAAATAGCTAAATCAACTAGAGTAAAAATATTTGTAATATTTGTGTTTTTTGTACTTAATTCTGAGTCTTTTTTAACCATTGCACTTTTGTAAAGCTTCATATGAATTTCATCTTCATTTTCATACTTTACTGTAATTGCATAAAAAGAATAGTTTTTTAAACTTAAATCAAAATATGTTGTTTCTATTCCAAAAGTTTTTGGAGCATGCTTTAGCGTTAAATCAAAAAGCTCTTTTTGCTTAATACGACTAAGCAAAAATTGAGCTTCTTGATTTGAATAAGTGATTTTACCATTTGATGAAAATGATATTATAGGATTTAAATCTATTTCGACCCAATCTTCATAAAAATTCATCTATTAACTTTCTACATAATTTTTTAAGTTTTTTCCAACTTTTGGATGCTTTAATTTTTTAATAGCACTTGATTCAATTTGTCTTACTCTTTCTCTTGTTACAGAAAGTTCTTTCCCAATCTCTTCTAGTGTTCTATCAGATGCATCATCCATAAGTCCAAATCTCATTCTAACAACAGCTTGTTCTCTTTCATTTAATTGTGCAAGAATTTGATCAATTTGTCCTTGTAAATCCTCTTTCATAATATTATCAACTGGTGTTGGAGCTTTTTCATCGGGAACAAAATCTCCAAATTTACCATCATCATCAGAACCAATTGGTGCTTCAAGTGATACAGGCTCTTTTGTGATTTTGATTACTTGTTTAACTTTATCAACAGGTAAAGCTACTTCTTTTGCAATCTCATCTACATCTGGCTCTTTACCATTTTCTTGAATACCTTTTCTAATGATTTTATTAATTCTATTAATAGTTTCAATCATGTGAATTGGAATTCTAATAGTTCTAGCTTGGTCTGCAATTGCTCTTGAAATTGCTTGTCTAATCCACCATGTTGCATAAGTAGAGAATTTATAACCTTTTTTATACTCAAATTTATCAACAGCTTTCATAAGACCAATGTTACCCTCTTGAATTAAATCTAGGAATGGTAAACCTCTGTTTGTATATCTTTTTGCAATAGATACAACAAGTCTAAGGTTTGATTTAGCCATTCTAGTTTTAGCTTCATCAGTAATTTTTTTACCTCTTTTAATTTGTTCTAAAACATCTTTTAATTCTTCTGGTTCTAAATCAAAGCCACCTTTAGATGCTTCTGCTGTTTGGAAAAGTTTTTTAATCTCCATATAAGTAGAAACCATAGTTGCCTCTGGAACCATTGAAGTAATTTGTACTTTAGATAAATTGATGATATTATCTAAAATCTTTTGGTGATTTTTTAATAAAATATCATTAAATAAAGGCAATTTATACTCTAGTTTTTTTAATTCAGTTTCAAAACCAGTATCTGATTTAAGTGCAGTTTCCATAGCTTTTACAATTTCTGTAATAAGTTTTGAAGTTGGACCTAAGTCTAATAATGCTTCTTTTAAAACTTTTTTCTTAAATGCAACTGCTAAATTAAATTGCATTACATCTACTTCATCATCAGAAGCAGCTGATTCTTTAGATTGGAATTTTAACCAATCTTTTTTTGCTTTTTCTAAAACTTTAAAAGCAGCAATAATAGTTTCTGCTCTTTTATCAAGTTTTTTTGCTTTAGGTGTATCATCATCAGAATCTAATTCTTCCTCTTCTTCAACTTCATCAACAGAATCAACACTATCTGAATCTTCATCATCAAAGTTTCTAAAAAGTTCTTTTACTTTTCTTTCTCTATTTACTAATGGTTCTCTATACTCTAGAATAAAATCTATTAAGTAAGGAACATAGCAAATAGCATCAAGAATTACATCTTCACCCATTTCTATTTTTTTAGAGATTTCTATTTCTTCCTCTTTTGTTAGTAAAGGAATCTGTCCCATTTCTCTAAGGTACATTCTAACCGGAGAATCAGATCTTGACCATTCTAAAAGTTCTTTACTTTTTAATAGGTCAAATACATCTTCATCATTGTCTTTTAACTTGTTTCTTAAATCTTCTTTTTTCTTAGCCTCTTCAGCATTCATTCTTTTTGCTTGTTCTTGGCCAGTAATAAGTGTTACGTTATATAATTGAACAAGTGCAATAAGTTTTTTGATATTTGCTGATGTAGGAGCTTTTGGAAAGATTTTAATAAGTTTTTCATAAGTAAGTATTGATTCTTTGTATTCTTTTACAATGGTTTCAATATCTTTATTTAAATCTTTTACGCTCATATACGGAAGTTCCTCGTTTGTTTTGAAAGATAAGGCACGTATTATACCGAAATTATTTAAAAAGTCCATTAATTTACTTTATTTAATCTATTATTTTTATACTTTTAGATAAAATGCAAAACTTTAGAAACTTTCTAAATTAGAAAAAAAGTAAAAAATTTAGAGTAATACTAGAATTTTAAAGTCTATTTAATAGACTATTTTAAGGAAAATTAATATGAACGAAATTACTGGAAAAGTATGGAACTTTGGAGCAAATATTGATACTGATGTTATTATTGCTGCTAGATATTTAAATAGTTCTGACCCTGAACACTTAGCAAAATATGTTATGGAAGATGCAGATCCTGATTTCCCAAATAAGTTACAAAAGGGCGACATTATAGTTGCTGGAGAGAACTTTGGATGTGGATCAAGTAGAGAACATGCCCCAATCGCACTTAAAGCTGCTGGAGTAGCTGCAGTTGTAGCACCATCTTTTGCTAGAATTTTTTATAGAAATGCATTTAATATGGGATTACCAATTTTTGAATTACCTGAATCAACTGAGATTGAAGAAGGACAAGAGATTTCAATTAATCTTGATAAGGGAATTATTACAAATAACGCAACTAATAAATCATATAAATTTATTCCAATTCCACCATTTATGCAAGAATTAATTGCAACTGGCGGATTAATCAATTACGCAAAAGAAGAGATGGGAGTAAATAAATAATGAAAAAATATGATATTTCAATTATCAAAGGTGATGGGATTGGTCCAGAAATTGTAGATGAAGCAATTAAGGTTTTAGATGCAGTTTCTTATTCTTGTGGTTTCGCTTTAGAATATAAAGAATATCTAATGGGTGGTATTGCTATTGATGAAACAGGAACTCCTCTTCCTCAAGAAACTATTGACGGAGTATTAAATTCTGATGCTTGTTTATTTGGAGCAATTGGTGGAGAAAAATGGGATACATTACCAAGGGAATTAAGACCTGAAACAGGACTTTTAAAGTTTAGAGAAGAAATGGAAGTTTATGCAAACTTAAGACCTGCAATTATTTATGATGAGTTAGTAAACGCTTCAACACTTAAACCTGAGGTTATCGAAGGTGTTGATATTATGATTGTAAGAGAATTAATTGGTGGAATTTATTTTGGAAAGCCAAGGGAAAATGATGGTTTCAAAGCATTTAATACTATGGTTTATACAAAACCTGAGATTGAAAGAATTGGTAAACAAGCATTTGAATTAGCAATGAAAAGAGATAAAAGAGTTTGTTCTGTAGATAAAGCAAATGTTCTTGAAGTTTCTCAATTATGGAGAGATACAATGGAAGAGATTGCTAAGGATTATCCAGAGATTGAATTAACTCATATGTATGTTGATAATGCAGCTATGCAATTAGTTAGAAATCCAAAACAGTTTGATGTAATCGTAACTGGAAATATTTTTGGAGATATTTTATCTGATACAGCTTCTATGGTTGTTGGTTCTATTGGATTATTACCAAGTGCTTCAACAGGTGATAAAACAGCAATTTATGAGCCAATCCATGGATCTGCACCTGATATTGCAGGACAAGGTATTGCAAATCCAATTGCAACTATTGAATCTGCTGCAATGATGTTAAGATATTCTTTAGGTGAGATGGAAGCTGCTGATAAAATAGATGTAGCAATCAAAAAAGCACTTAAAGATGGATATAGAACAAAAGATTTAGCAGCCTTTGATGCTAAAGAGGTTGTTACTACTTCTGAAATGGGTGATATTATTTCTAATAATATTAGTCAATAATTAAAAAGGCTCTTTTGAGCCTTTTATTTTTCCTCTCACACACAACTTACTAAAAAATAATCCACTTTATGATAAACTCCTTATTATTTTAATTTAGGATGTTTTATAAATGAAGGGTTTAGATACTTTAGAAAAAATTTTAATACCAGTTATATTAACAGGTTTTATTTTTATTATTAGTTTATATATTGGTATTGATTATGCTTTAGGTTCATATTTAGATATGCAAACAAAAAACTTTTTGGCATTTTACATGACCCTTTTATTAATAACTCTTGTAATAATTGCAGTTTTTGTTTCAAATCGATTTGTTAAAAAACCAATGATTGAGTTAACAGATTTTCTTGATAAAATAGAAAATGACCAGTACCAAACTTTTGAAAAAAGTTTTGCTAATACTGACATAGATAACTTTGTTATTCAAGTTAATAAATTGATTAACTATTTAGAAAACAAAGATAAAAAAACCAATTCTTTAATTGAAAACTTATCAGAATCAAATAAATTCTTAGAAGAGTATCAAAAAGCAGTAGATGCCTCTGCTATGATTTCAAAATTTGATAAATTTGGGAAAATCACCCATGTAAATGACAAATATTTAGAAAAATCTTTATATAAAGAAGATGAACTTTTGGGTGAAGAATACAATATATTAAGTTATGAAAATTTCAATGAAGACTTTTTTAATGCTTTATTTACAAAGATTTCAAAAAACAATATTTGGACTGGAGAAATAAAAAATTTAGATAAAAATGGAGAAGCTTTTTATACTTCAACTATTATTGTTCCTATTTTAGATTCAAGAAACAATATTTTAGAATTTTTATCATTTTCAATTGATATTTCAGATCATATTATATCTTTAAAAAAAGCAAAAGAAGCAGAAGCCTCTAAATCAGTCTTTCTTGCTACAATGTCCCACGAAATAAGAACACCTCTAAATGGTATATTAGGTTTTGCAAAACTTTTGGAAAATTCTGATGTTCCCAAAAAAGAAAAAGGTTATATCGATATTATCAATAGTAGTGCAAAATCTCTTCTTGGAATTATAAATGACATCTTAGACATCTCAAAAATAGAAAGTGGAAAATTTGAATTAGAAAAAAGAGCATTTAATCCCTTTAAAGAATTTGAACCGGCAATTGAGCTTTTTGTTGCAAAAGCAAGCGAAAAAAATATTGATATTTTGTTTTTTATTGATCCTAAACTTCCAAGTACTTTAATTGGGGATTCATTAAAAATAAAACAAGTTTTAACAAATCTAATGGGTAATGCTATAAAGTTTACTCCAAACGAGGGGAATATCTCAATTAGAATTGAACAAGTTCAAAGAAGCGAAAAGAAAGCAAATATTTTATTTAGTATAAAAGATTCTGGTATAGGAATATCAGAAGAATATCAAAAAGTTATATTTAATCCTTTTTCTCAAGCTGACTCTAGTGTAACAAGAAAATTCGGTGGTACGGGACTTGGTTTATCTATAAGTTCAAATATTATTAATATCATGGGCTCAAAAATCCAGTTACATAGTGAAGAGAATAAAGGAAGTGAATTTTATTTTGAATTAGAGATGGATTATGAGAAAAGTAAAAATTTATACCCACAAATTGATACAAGTTCTAAAATCGCAATTTTTTGCCATGAATATGATTGTACTTCTCAACTAGGAATGGTTAAAAAGTATTTAACAAACTATAGTGAACCAGAAATAACTTATGATTCTGAAACTTTAAATGAATTTAGTTTAATAATTGGAAAATATAATGATTTACTTAAATTGGATTTAACAAGAATCAATGTGCCACTAATATTTATTGCAGATTATAATGACAAAGAGATATCTATTAAAAACGAACATAGATTAATAAAATCTCCTATAAATCAATCAAAACTTTATGACACAATAGTTGACATATTAAATCCAAATTTAGAAGATGAAATAAAAATTGATAGGGAGTTAATCAAACATTCAAATATTTGTTGTTTAATTGTTGAAGATAATCCTGTTAATCAATACTTAATGGAAGCAATGCTTACCCAAAAACAAATTCGTTGTAAACTTATTGAGAATGGACAATTAGCGGTTGATGAAATAAAAACTGGAAATAAATATGAACTTATTTTTATGGATATTAATATGCCCGTTATGAATGGTATAGATGCAACAAAAGAGATTTTAAAATTTGAAAAAGAAAATGACTTAAAACATACTCCTATTGTAGCTTTAACTGCAAATGCAGTTGCTGGAGATAAGGAAAAATTTTTAAGTGAAGGGATGGATGATTATATCCCAAAACCATTTGAAGAATATATGTTAGATGAGATTTTAACAAAATATATAAAAGCAAGTAAAGAAACTAAATTAGATGATACTAATAACAGTGAAAAAACTATAATAGAAGATAAATATTCTTTAGAAGAAGTGGCAAAATCTTTAGGTTTAAAATTAGCAATATTTAAAAATATTTTTAAAACATTTATCTCTACAATTGATAAAGATTTAGAAAAATTAAAAACATCAATTGAAAATGAAGATTTTGAAGCTATTATCCAAGATGCTCATAAAATCAAAGGTGCTTCTGCAAACCTTAAGATAAATAATGTATTTGAAATATCTAAAAAAATTGAGCTAAGTGCAAAAGAAAATTCACAAATTGATTATAAAAGTGAATTTAATAAACTTAATGCATGTGTAGAAGATTTAAAAAAGGTAGACTAAAGTTTAAAACTTTTAATCTTTAAATACCTCTTTTACTTTTTCACAAAATTCATCAAAGGGTGGTAAGTCTAGTTTTCCATCTCTTTGTCTCTTACCCCACATTGGTTCTGGGAAATATGAATCCTCTTTAAATCTTGCCATTATATGAAAATGAACATGTGGTACATAATTTCCAAATGATGCAACATTTATCTTTTCAGGGCTATAATAATCAATCATAAGCTTTTCTATCTTATTTAAAGCTTCAAAGATTTCAAGCCTAATCTCATCTGAACAATTAGATAATTCTTTATAATTTTCATTTGTGAATATCTTTAACCAAGGAATTTCGCTCTGCTCAACTTGGATATTAATATTTTTTTTAGTGATAAGTGTCATGTATTTGTTTTACCTCGTCTATAGATTCAACAAAAAGGTCAACCAATTTTGGATCAAAATGTCCACCTTTTTCTTTTAATAATAATAATACTGCATCTTGTATAGACCAAGATTTTTTGTATGGTCTAACTGAAGTTAATGCATCAAAAACATCAGCAATTGTTACAATTCTAGCACTTATTGGAATATCTTCACCTTTTATTCCAAGGGGATAACCTGAACCATCATATTTTTCATGATGATTTTGTGCGATTATTTGACCTTCAATTAAATATGCACTATTGGTCTCTTTTAATATCTCACTACCAATATATACATGGCTTTTCATTATATCAAATTCATCATCACTTAGTTTCCCTTCTTTTAAAAGAATAGAATCAGCAATACCAACTTTTCCTATATCATGAAATGGAGCAGAGTAGTAGATTATATTCTGTTTCTCTTCACTTAGACCAATCTTTTTTGCAAGAAGCTTTGAATAATAAGCAACTCTTACTGTATGATTGGCAGTTTCGGCATCTTTATACTCAGCTGTTCTTGCAAGTACCATAAGTGTTTCATGCTCTCTATTTTGTATCTCTTGTGTTGCTTTTTTTACTTCATCTTCTAATAATAAAGCTTTATCTTTTAGTTTTAGTTGGGCTAATCTAAGATTGAGCAGATTAATTGTTCTTGCTTTGAATTCTGATATATCAATAGGTTTAGTTAAAAAATCTGTTGCCCCAGCTTCTAAAGCATTAATCTTTAGCTCTTGATCATCACCAGCAGCAGTTATAACAACAACTGGAATTTCATCATATGTTTCTCTAAATTTTTTAATTAATTCAATACCGTCAATATTTGGCATCATATAATCTGTAAATAAAATATCAATATCATTATTTAAAATGTAGTCTAAGCCCTCTTGTGAATCATCAAAACACTTAATATTTAAACCAAACTCTTCACCATAGGCTTCTACAAGCATTAAGTTAATTGCTTCATCGTCAATATAAACTGCATTTAAATTATTAAGTTCCATGTAATAATCACCTCTTTAATTAGTTAGAAAAAAAATTATTATAGCTGAAAAATTTTAAATTACCATATACTAATTTTAAGAAATGAAGTTAAAATAGATAAGTTCTTCCATATAATGGCTAGTTAAAGTATCTTTAAGCTAAAATTAATTATAATCCGTTTCCATTTTTCCAAGCAAGAAGGAATTTTTTATAAAATTTTTGTGTTTTATAAAGAGTTGGGAAGAACCTGAAAAAGCAATTATAAACTAAGCAGATGTCTGGTTTGTCTTTGTTTGGTTCCAAAGGTTTTCATTTGAAAATCTTAGTTACGGCAAAAAAACAAAGAATTTTGTTTTCTTATGCAGTTCTCCCCTGTTGGATTGTGGGTAAAAACACAAAAAGGACAGACTGATGAAAGTTAGAGCTTCAGTAAAGAAAATGTGTGATAAATGTAAAGTTATCAAAAGAAAAGGTATCGTAAGAGTAATCTGCGAAAACAAAAAACATAAACAGAGACAAGGATAATCATGGCAAGAATTGCAGGTGTTGATTTACCAAACAAAAAAAGAATGGAATATGCGTTAACGTATATCTACGGAATTGGTTTACATAACTCTAGATTAATCTTAGATGCTGTTGGAATTGATTACAACAAAAGAGCACACGAATTAACAGAAGATGAAGCAGCAGCTATCAGAAAAGAACTTCAAGAAAACTACATGGTAGAAGGGGATCTTAGAAAAAAAGTTGCTATGGATATTAAATCATTAATGGACTTAGGTTCATACAGAGGTTTAAGACACAGAAAAGGTTTACCTTGTAGAGGGCAAAAGACTAAAACTAATGCCAGAACTAGAAAAGGTAAAAAAAGAACTGTTGGTGCAGCATAATTAAGGATAACGTATGGCAAAAAGAAAAGTAACTAGAAAAAAAGTAGTAAAAAAGAATATTGCTGACGGTATCGTACATATTGCGGCAACGTTCAATAACACAATGGTAACAGTAACTGACAATGCAGGTAATGCAATTGCATGGTCAAGTGCAGGAAACTTAGGATTCAAAGGTTCTAAAAAATCTACTCCATTCGCAGCTCAAGCAGCAGTTGAAGATGCAGTAACTAAAGCAAAAGAACATGGAATTAAAAATGTTGGTATTAAAATCCAAGGTCCAGGTTCAGGTAGAGATACAGCAGTTAAATCTGTTGGAGCTATAGAAGGTATTTCTGTTAGATGGTTTAAGGATGTAACACCTTTACCACATAACGGTTGTAGACCTCCTAAAAGAAGAAGAGTGTAAGGAGTAGTTAATGGCAAGATATAGAGGACCAAGAGAAAAAATTGAAAGAAGATTGGACGCAGACCTTGGATTAAAAGGTGAGAGAAGACTTAACGGAAAATCTGCACTAGAAAAAAGACCATTTGCTCCAGGACAACATGGACAAAGAAGAACTAAGATTTCTGAATATGGTTTACAATTAAGAGAAAAGCAAAAAGCTAAGTATATGTATGGTGTTTCTGAGAAACAATTTAGAAAATACTTTAAAGAAGCTGTAAGAAGAGATGGTAATACAGGGGCAAACCTTATTACTTTTATCGAACAAAGATTAGATAATGTTGTTTATAGAATGGGATTTGCTACAACTAGAGCAAACGCTAGACAATTTACAACACACGGACACGTTTTAGTAGATGGTAAGAAAGTTGATATTCCTTCTTATGTTGTTAAACCAGGTCAAAAAATTGAAATTAAAGAAAAATCTAAATCTAACCCACAAGTTGCAAGATCACTTGAGTTAACTAACCAAACTGGTATGGTTGAATGGGTTGATGTAGATAAAGATAAAGTATTCGGAATTTTTACAAGAATCCCAACTAGAGAAGAAGTTGTTATTCCTGTTGAAGAAAGATTAATCGTAGAGTTATATTCTAAATAATAAATAAAGGTAGCAGCGTATGAAAAAATTTGCAGACACTCCATTTTTACCAACAGAAGTTGAAATCGAAGCAATCAGTGATAACGAAGCTAAGATTTCTGCATATCCATTTGAAAGTGGTTTTGCAATTACATTAGCGCATCCTTTAAGAAGATTACTACTATCTAGCTCGGTTGGATATGCTCCAATCGCAGTTAAGATTGAAGGTGCTTCTCACGAATTTGATTCGTTAAGAGGGATGCTAGAAGATATTGCTATTTTTATTATTAATCTTAAGAACATAAAATTTAAAATTAATGGTGATGAAGATCAAGTTGTTGTTGAATACTCTTTTGATGGACCAAAAGAGATTAAAGGTGAAGACTTAGTTAACTCTGATGTAGAAGTAGTTTCTCCAGATGTTCACTTAGCTACAATTAACAGTGACTGTAACTTAACATTTTCTGTAATTATTCAAAGAGGTATTGGTTATATGCCATCTGAAGATATCAGAGAAATGATTAGTTCAGATTTTATTCCACTAGATGCTTTCTTTACACCAGTAAAAAAAGTAGTTTACGATATCGAAAAAATGTTAGTAGAAGATAACCCTAACTTTGAAAAAGCTGTATTTAACGTACAAACAAATGGACAAATTACTCCAATTGCTGCATTTAAAGAAGCAGTATCTGTTATGTACTCACAAATGTCAGTATTTAACAAAGTATTTGATTTATCTGAAGTAACAGTTAGTGATACGGGAGAAGAGCCAGTAGAACTAAAAGATTTAATTGTAAAAATTGATGATTTAAATCTAAGTGCTAGAAGTTTCAACTCTTTAGATAGAGCTGGACTTAAATTCCTAGGTGAATTAGTACTTATGAGTGAAGTAGAAGTTAAAAACATTAAAAATTTAGGAAAGAAATCATTTGATGAAATTCAAGAGAAATTAGAATCTTTAGGTTTCCCAATTGAGAATACTCTTCCTGAAAATGTTGCATCAGCTTTAAGAAGAAAATTAGAGCAACTAAAAGCATAATTAAGGGTTAAATATGAGACATAAGCACGGATATAGAAGATTAAACAGAACTTCTTCTCATAGAAAAGCATTGTTAAAAAACATGGCAATCGCTATTATTGAGAGAGAAAAAATCGAAACAACTGTTCCAAAAGCAAAAGAATTAAAAAGATATATTGAGAGATTAGTAACAACTGCAAGAAATGCAGACTTTAATACACATAGAGCAGTATTCGCTTTATTACAAGATAAAGAAGCTACTAAAAAACTAATCAATGAAATTGCACCAAAGTATGAAGACAGAAATGGTGGATATACTTCAATTGTAAAAACTAGAATTAGAAGAGGGGATGCTACTACAATGGCATTCATTTCTTTCGTATAATCTTTAGATTTTACATCTTTCAAGAGGGAGTAAGTTTTCTTACTCCCTTTTTTTATTACTAAAAATTACAAATTTATTTCTTAAAAATCATTTACCAGAATTTAATCATTTTTTATATATAATAGCGCGCAATTATTATACATAATTCCTAGGAGAATATATTGATAACTCTAAAAGAAGCACTAAAACTAAATAGTGAAGAAATCAAGAAAATACAAGAAGATATTGCTTTAAAAGTTAAGCAAAGCAATATTGGTGCTTATGTAGAGCAGCTTAAAAATGAAGAGCTTTCAACTTCTGGTGAAGGTATTCCTATTGCAATCAAAGATATTATAAATGTAAAAAATTGGAATATTACATGTTGTAGTAAGATCTTACAAGGTTATGTAAGTGCTTATGATGCAACAGTAATTGAAAATTTAAGAACTGCAGGATTAAGTCCATTTGGTAGAGCAAATATGGATGAGTTTGCCATGGGAAGTAGTACAGATACTTCATGTTATGGAAAAACTTTAAACCCTCACAATGAAAATAAAACTGCTGGTGGAAGTAGTGGTGGAAGTGCAGCAGCAGTAGCAGCAGGACTTGCAGTAGCAGCTTTAGGAACTGACACAGGTGGTTCCGTTCGACAACCAGCAGCTTATTGTGGTGTTGTTGGGATGAAACCAACTTATGGTAGAGTTTCAAGATATGGTGTTACGGCTTATTCATCTTCTTTGGATCAAGTTGGACCTATTACTCAAAATGTAGAAGATGCAGCAATTTTATATGATATTATTTCTGGACATGATGAAAAAGATTCAACTTCTGCAAACGTAGACTACACTCCCGTTGCTCCAAATTTAGATAGTGATAAAAAACTTAAAATAGCTGTTATAGATAACTTTGTTGATCAAGCTAGTGAACCAATCAAAAAAGGTTTTGAAAAAGCTATTAAAGCTTTAGAAGAAGCTGGTCATGAAATAGTTCACAAGCAGATGCTTGATACTGAAAAAATCGTTTCAACATATTATATTGTTGCAACAGCAGAAGCATCTGCAAACCTTGCCAGATTTGATGGTGTTAGATTTGGTAATAGAAAAGGTGATGGTGGACTAAAAGATATGTATGTTCAAACTAAATCTCAAGGATTTGGCGATGAAGTACAAAAAAGAATTATGCTAGGTTCTTTTGTTTTAAGTTCAGGTTATTATGATGCATACTATATTAAAGCACAAAAGGTGAGACATCTTATAAAAGATATGTATGAAGATATTTTTAAAGATGCAGATTTAATCCTTTCTCCTGTTGCTCCAACAACTGCACCAGAGTTTGGAAGTTTCAAAACTTCATTAGAGATGTATCTAAGTGATATATATACAATTTCAGTAAACTTAGCAGGATTACCTGCAATATCTCTTCCTGTTGATAAAGATGAAGATGGTATGCCAATAGGTTTACAACTAATAGGACAAGCGTATGATGAACAAACTATGTTCAATGGTGCTTTAGCATTAGAAAAAGCTGTTGATTACAAATAATAAAAATTACAAAAGGCAAAAAATATGAGAATTAGAAAAAGAGCATTGACATTTGAAGACGTTTTATTAGTACCTGCTAAGTCAGAGGTATTACCAAAAGAAGTTTGTTTAGAAACAAAACTTACAAAAAATATTAGCCTTAATATTCCATTTGTATCTGCAGCTATGGATACTGTTACAGAATATAGAGCTGCAATTGCTATGGCAAGACTTGGTGGTATTGGTATAGTTCATAAAAATATGGATGTACAAACACAAGCACTTCAATGTAAAAAAGTTAAAAAAAGTGAATCTGGAATGATTATTGATCCAGTTACTATTAAAAAACATCAAACATTACAAGATGCAGAAGATATTATGGCATCTTATAAAATCTCTGGAGTTCCTGTTGTTGATGACAATAATAAACTACTAGGTATCTTAACAAACAGAGATATGAGATTTACTAAAGATTATACTCAAATAGTTCAAGACAAAATGACTTACATGCCATTAATAACTGGTAAAGAGGGAACTACTTTAGATGAAGCTGCAGATATCATGCACCAAAGTAAAAAAGAAAAACTACCAATTATTGATGATGAGGGAACATTAAAAGGTCTTATTACAATTAAAGATATTAATAAAAGAAGAGAATATCCAAATGCAAATAAAGATGAGTTTGGAAGACTTAGAGTAGGTGCTGCTATTGGTGTTGGTCAATTAGATAGAGCAAAAGCACTTGTTGAAGTTGGTGTTGATGTTTTAGTACTTGATTCTGCTCATGGTCATTCAAAAGGTATTTTAGATACTGTAAAAGCTATTAAAGCTGAAATGGATGTTGAAGTTATTGCAGGTAATGTTGCAACTGCTGAAGCAACTGCTGATTTAATTGCAGCTGGTGCAGATGCTGTTAAAGTTGGAATTGGACCTGGTTCTATTTGTACAACTAGAATTGTTGCTGGTGTTGGAGTTCCTCAAATCTCAGCAATTGATGAGTGTGCTGCAGAAGGTGCTAAAACTGGTACTCCAATTATCGCTGATGGTGGTATCAAGTTCTCTGGTGATGTTTCAAAGGCATTAGCAGTTGGTGCAAGTGCAGTTATGATGGGAAGTGCATTAGCTGGTACTGAAGAATCTCCAGGTGAAGTTATCCTTTCTCAAGGTAGAAAATTTAAATCATACAGAGGTATGGGTTCAATTGGAGCAATGGCTAAAGGAAGTACTGATAGATATTTCCAAGAAGGTACTGCTGCTGATAAATTAGTTCCAGAAGGGATTGAAGGTATGGTTCCATATAGAGGTTCTATTGGAGATATTATCCACCAAATGGTTGGAGGATTAAGAAGTTCAATGGGCTACTTAGGAAGTAAAGATATTCCTACTTTCCAAGAAAGAGCAGAGTTTGTAGAGATTACAAGTGCGGGGCTAAAAGAGAGTCATGTGCATGATGTGACGATTACTAATGAGGCACCTAACTATCACATATAATATGCTTTTATAGCATCATCTTTTAAATTCACTCTGCGTTAAAGAGTGAATTTAAATGCTCACGTACTTACATGTACGCTCCGCTTTAAATTAACTCTTTGCCTTGATTGACTTCAAAATCTAATACTCTAAAAGCATATTAATAGATTTAATTATTTTTTTTAATATTTATAAAATTTAAAAATCCAATGGACTCCTTATTTCATTTTTGTTTAATTCTTTTACCACATGAGTATATATCATAGTTGTTTCTATTGATTTATGTCCTAATAGTTCTTGAATACTTCGTATATCTGTACCATTTTGAAGTAAATGAGTTGCATATGAATGTCTAAAAATATGAGAGGTTACTCTTTTATCTATATTGGATTTTTCAACCGCATTTTTTATATTTCTACTTAAAGTTACATCTAAAATATGATGTCGTCTATGTTCACCGCTTCTTGGATCTTTTGATATCTTATTCATAGGAAAAACATATTGCCATTTGGTTTCAAATTTTGCTTTAGGAAATTTTCGTTCTAGTGCATAAGGGATAAATACACTTCCATATCCATTTTCTAAATCTTTTTGGTGTATTTCTTTTACTTTTTCTACTTGAATTTTAAGTTCATCCTTTATTTTTAATGGAAGTGGCAAGGTTCTATCTTTTAAGGATTTACTATCCCAAATATAAATTTTATCAAATCCAAAATCTATATCTTTAATTCTTATGTTTTGGACTTCTTTCATTCTAAGTCCACACCCATACATAAGTTTGACTATAAGCTGATAAATACCCATCATATTGGAAATTATACTTTTAACTTCATTTATAGTAAGCACTACGGGAATATGCTTTCTCTCTTGAGCTCTTAAAGCTTGAATATTTTGTTCTTTTAAAGAAATACTTAATACTTGTTCATAAAGAAAAACAATTGAATAAAAAGCTTGGTTTTGAGTAGTAGGAGATACATTTAGATTTTTGGCTAGATAAGTTAAATACTCTTCAATTTCTTTTTTACCCATAGTATTAGGATGTCTTTTATTATGAAATAGAATATATTTTTTTGCCCAATAAATGTACACATTTTCAGTTTTTAAACTATAGTGCTTTACTCTAATTTTATCCCTCATTATATCAAGTAGTTTTTTACCCATAATATCTCCTAAACTATAAAATGTTATTTAAAGTTAAATTTTTCACTTTTAACATACATTATGTATATTAAAGTTCCAAATATCGACATAAAATATACATAAAAATTATAACTTATAATAAAAATATATAGAAAAAATATTGCATTATGTAATATTTATCTATAAAGATGCATGAAATAAGCTTTTCTACTAAATATATAATAAATTAGTGGATTTAAGTACTTTATTTATATAATGTATATTCAATAAATAGTTATCGGCTCGCCTAGGGCGAACCGATAACGGCAGTACTGAGCGAGTTCTTGTCATCCTTCGCCTACGGCCTTCGGATAACAAGTCGCAGGAGCGAACACTCTTTTCCACTCATTCAGTTGGATTTCGAAAACTCCGTTTTCAATCCTCCTTTCTGAGTGTCGCTCAGCACTGCCGTTATATTTTTAAAGTTTTCAAGGAGTAAAATGTGTCAGAAGGAAGTAAAGCATTAACAAAAGCTCTTGAGTGGGTAGTTGAAATCGACCCACCCGCAATTATTGCATCTATAAAAGCTGAAAGAGAAAAAAATCCAAAAGCCAGTAATAAAAAGTTAGCAGAAAAAGCTTTTTCTGTTGCTAGATGGAAGGCAACATCAACGGGAGTAGTTACTGGATTACCTGCAAATCCTTGGACAGCGGTACCTGCAGCTACTGCAGATGTTGCTGTTACTCTTCGTACTGAAGTATTAGCAGTTGCAAGAGCAGCTATTATCTATGATGAGAACTTTTTCGATGATGAAGATGCCAAGTGGGAACTCTTGATACCTGTTTTTGGACTAAATGTTGGAAGCCAATTTGCTAGAGAATTTGGTATCCGAGGTGGTATGGGGGTTACAAGAGTTGCTATAAAAAAATATTTATCAAAAGAAACTCTGAAAGCATTCAAAAAGATTATGCTCAAATATTTTGGTATTAAGGTCACCCAAAAAGGTGTTATTACAAAAACTCTTCCGATAGTGGGAGGGCTTATTGGTGGAGGTTGGAATTATATTGAAGTAGGTAGGGTTCGTAAAAGAACAATATCCTACTTTGAAGATAAAAAAATATAACAAATCAGAGGAGCCAATAAATTACCCTGCGGGCAATTTATTGGCTCACTTTAATCGTTATCGGCTCGCCTAGGGCGAACCGATAACGGCAGTACTGAGCGAGTTCTTGTCATCCTTCGCCTACGGCGTTCGGATAACAAGTCGCAGGAGCGAACACTCTTTTCCACTCATTCAGTTGGATTTCGAAAACTCCGTTTTCAATCCTCCTTTCTGAGTGTCGCTCAGCACTGCCGTTATAGCTACAAGAGATTAAAATTGAATAGACATATCAAAGGTAAGGGTTGTGATGGATAATGTTGATAAAAAAATAAATGACACAAATCAAGTTATTGAAAAAAATATAAGTAAGTTTGACGATAGTGAGAGAGGCTTACTTTCTCAAAATATTCTAGCACAACTTAGAAATTTAGTCGAATACATTTTTTTGAAAATATACAATCAAAGAAATAACCAATCTCTTGAACCTAAATACGAAAATTTTAGGATTGCTGAAAAGTATGTGAAATCAATTGGAATGCTTAGGTTTTTAGGCAAATTTCATGATTTATTACAAATCTCTGCTTCTCATTATACGCTTGATGAAAATGCATCAGAAAGGTTAATGCTTAAATATTATGAATATCTTTTGAAAATAAAATCATTTCTAATAAAAGAACACAATTTAGAAGTTTTTGCTAATATCAATGAATTTCCTATTAAACTTGATAAAACCACACAAGAATATTATGAAAAAATTGCAGAAAGAATAGACATACCCTTAACAGGTTCAACTAAAAAAGATAGATACTATATCCAAAAAATTAAACCTTTTTTTGTAAAAAATGAAGTTTACTATGAGGTAACTTTTACAAAATCTCATGACAAAGTAACCAAGTTTGATAGAATAATCGCTTTTACAAAATTAGACATTACTCCCAATTATGCGATAGATCTTTTTCTTGGAAAAGAATTTATCGAACTTTTAGGTAAAAAAATGCCTATAAATATTATTCAAAACTGGGAAGTTTCAATAAGACCTTGTGAACTTAATAACTTTGCAAGAATATTTGGTATGTATATAAATATTCAATCTGGTCACAAAGAATACAAAGAATTAATGCATTTCTTAACACAAACAAGTTTCTGTCTTAATGAATATGTCATTCAAGAGCAAGAATATTATGATTTTGTAAAAAACAAAGTAACAGATGGCAGTAAAATACAATTTTTTGATGTATTAGATAAGTGTAGAGAATTGTTATTGCGTAACGGAGCAAGTTCAAATATTATTCGATATCTTCTATATATTATGAATAATAAAATTATTAAGACTCAAACCTATAATGAATCAAATCCTATGCTGTCCAATCTTTTACTTAAATGGGAATGTATAGCTTTTGATAACATGCCTTTTACAACTTCTTTAAAAAATCATAATCCAAGAATATATGATTTGTTTGAGTGCATAAGTCATGAAAATAGAGAACATGAATTTTTGGCAAGATTGATTCAAAACAATACAGAAATGAAAGCAGAACTATTTACCCCACTAAATGAAGTGGAGAAATTTGATAATCTTAATGCTCTTATCAAAAGATATAACGCTCTAATTTATAGAAAAACACAGTCAAATCGCTTGATCGAGAGTTATAAAGATAATTTTCTTTATATGAAAGGTTACAAAGAAAACACAATAGAAATAATAAAAAAATTAGAAAAATTATCTAATGAAGGCATTGAAAATTATTCGAACTCTGTAAAAGCTTGGATTGAAGAAACAGATCATGAGATAGATTGTGAAGATAAAATGAAATTTTTAATTAAAATGTTTGAAAATTCAAAAATAGCTATGATTTATGGAGCAGCTGGAACTGGTAAATCTACAATGATAAATCATATTGCTAACTTTTTTAAGGATTATAAAAAAATCTTTTTAGCTCAAACAAATCCAGCAACTGATAATTTAGATAGAAAAGTTGATGCTCCTCATTGTGAATTTATGACAATTACAAAATTTTTATCTAAAAAAAATACTAATACAGAATGCACTATATTGTTCATAGATGAAAGTAGTACTGTAAACAATAAAGATATGCTAGATATTTTAAATAGAGCTTCTTTTACTCTTATAGTATTAGTTGGTGATATTTTTCAGATTGAATCCATCAGGTTTGGCAACTGGTTTGAAATATCAAAAGAGTTTTTACCTAAAAACTCTATATTTGAACTAACTCATCCTTGGCGAAGCAAAAATAAAAATTTACTAGATTTGTGGGATAAAGTAAGAAATATAAAAGATGATATTTCAGAGCATATTCAAAGGCATGGATATTCTGTCAAGTTGGATGCATCGATTTTTGAAAATCATAAAGATGATGAAATCATACTTTGTTTTCATTATGATGGGGTTTACGGCATAAATAATATAAACAGGTTTTTACAAACAAATAATTCACATAAACCTATTGAGTGGGGAAGTTTAACGTATAAAATCAATGACCCAATTTTGTTTAATGATACAAAAAGATTCGGAGAAGCCATATACAATAATCTAAAAGGTAAGATTGTTGGTATAAAAGTTTTAGATAAACAGATTGAATTTGATATAGAAATAGATAAAGTGATAAATGAGTTAGATACACAATGGTATGATTTTGAATTAGTAAGTAGTGATAGCAGAAAATCAGTTATTAGCTTTAAAGTTAATGAGTTTCCAACAACAGATGAGGATGATGAGTCATCGGAAGCTATAGTTCCCTTTCAGGTGGCATATGCCGTTTCTATTCATAAAGCTCAAGGCTTAGAGTATAGTTCTGTCAAGATTGTTATTACCGATGAGGCAGAGGAACAGATTACTCATAATATTTTTTATACTGCAATAACAAGAGCAAAAGAAGACTTAAAGATATACTGGTCACCTGAAACAGAAGACAAAATATTACACGGATTAAAACAAAGAAACAATAAAAAAGATGTTGGACTACTTAGAGGAATGATGAAATAAGAAACTTGAAAGACGTTTCATATAAAGCTATAACAAAACCTAGCAGTGAACGCATAGCGTCACTGAAGTCAAACGTTATCGGCTCGCCTAGGGCGAACCGATAACGGCAGTACTGAGCGAGTTCTTGTCATCCTTCGCCTACGGCGTTCGGATAACAAGTCGCAGGAGCGAACACTCTTTTCCACTCATTCAGTTAGATTTCGAAAACTCCGTTTTCAATCCTCCTTTCTGAGTGTCGCTCAGCACTGCCGTTATATCTAAAATAAATCAAAGGTCTCGAATGATAAAAAAAGTTTTCCTGATTATAAGTCTATTTTTTTATTTTGAAATAAATGCTAAAAATATAGATATTCAAACTTTAAATAAAATTGATAAATATGTTGAAAATGTACAAAACAAAGCAAATATCCCAGCTATTTCAATAGGTGTAATCAAAGATGATAGTTTAGTCTACAAAAAAAGTTATTCAAAAGATACAACTATTACATCAGATTCATTGTTTTATATTGGTTCTTTAACCAAGTCATTTACAGCCTTAGCAATTATGCAATTAGTAGAAGATGGAAAAATTAATTTGGATGATTCAATAAATAAGTATCTTTCTTGGTTTAAAATAAAAGATGAAAAAGATGTCAACAATATAACTATTAGAACACTGTTAAACCAAACCAGCGGATTTTCTACTTATGATGGATTGAAAAATTTTGATGATTGGGATAGTAGTAATTTTGCTTTAGAAAAAACTATTCGGGCGTTAAAAGATGTCTCACTTATTTCAAAGCCATCAACCACTTTTTATTATTCAAATATAAATTATCAAATTTTAGGTTTAGTTATAGAAAAAGTAACTGGGCTTTCTTATAATCAATATATAAAAGAAAATATATTTAATAAACTTGATATGAAAAATAGTTATGCCACTTTAGAAAATATTGACAAAAAAAATATAGCACAAGGACATAGACTTTGGTTTGGTCAAGCTATAAAAAGTGATTTTCCATTTAGTAAAGTTTTACTTCCTGCTGGATATATTATTTCAAATGTTGAAGATATGAGCAACTATTTAATTGCACAGTTAAATAAAGGAAACTATAAAAAAGAACAGGTATTTTCACCCTCTATTATCAAACAAATACAAAAACCAAGTGCTACGATAGTCAAGGATAAAATCCATTATGGCTTTGGATGGTTTGTGGATACTAGTGAAAAACTTTATTTAAATCATTTAGGAACAGCCCCTGGATATACAGCTTCAATGATTATATTTCCAGAAGAAAAACTAGGTCTTATTATGCTTACAAATACTACTTCATATACATTAGGCAGTAATGAGTTAAACACTCTAGCAGGTGGTATTATTGATATAATTAGAAATAAAGAACTAAAAGATACCACTATAGATATTATCTCTATATCTGCATATATATTTTTTATTGGTTTATTGATAGTTCAATTATTTTTAATGAAACGATTTATTCAAAAGCATAAAGATGTCAAAAAGTATAGAACAATAGTATCATTTATATTTGATATTTCAATTATCATCTCACTATTTTTTATTATACCCAAGTTGTATAATTTAACATTTAGCGGATTTTTAATGTTTGTACCAGATATCGGCTATTTAATGCTAAGTTCAATTGTTATATCATTATTAGGACTGATAGGAAAAAGTATCATAATGGTTAAAATATATAACAAAACCTTGGAGAGAAATATTTGACCCTGCGGCTCAAATATTTCTCAACTCAACCGTTATACATAAAAAGAAGAATATAAAACTACATAATGATGCAAGTGTAATAAACGAACGCATACTCTGGAGGTAATTAGAAAAAATGAAAATAGTACTTAAAGCAGACCATAAATCCATAAAGGAACGTATCGATTTTGAGCTACCTGATTTTTCAGTACTTACAGGAAAAAATGGAAGTGGTAAAACTCATTTGTTACAAGCTCTTGCGAATAAAGATTTAACAGATGTCTTGGTAAATGGCTCTAAAATTCAAAATGCAAGATATATCCCATTTAATGGTTTAAATCCAAATATTCAGGAAAATTGTGATCCGAACACAATTACAAATCATATAAAAAATGTTTTCAAAACATTTCAACAAGCCATACAACAAGCGAAGTCGCAAGCAACTAGGACCCATCGAGAAGTAACTAATCAGGAAGTTTTAAATCGAATTAGTCAAGAACACATGAAAAAGCATTGTTTAAAAGCCTTAGAAGCAACCGCTAAAAACTATGATACACTTACGGAAGATGACCTACATGACTTCTTTGATATTTCCTTTATGGGACAAAATGATTTTTTCACGGCTCAGTTCGCTTTAATTTTTAAAAACTATGCCAATAAATTAGATGAGAATCTTTACAATAGATATTTAGAATCAAATGGTAAAAAAATCACATCAAAAGTTTTAACTGATGAAGAGTTTATTGCTATAAATGGTATTGCACCTTGGGATTTTGTCAACCAAATTTTTGTAGAAACAAATATACCGTATAAAGTAAATAGTCCATTAGGAGATAGAAGAGAATCAAATTTTATATTTAAACTTATAGATGCAAATGATGATTTTGAAATTAGCTCCGCAAATCTATCAACAGGTGAAAAAGTTCTTATGTCATTGGCTTTGGCAATATATAATACTGGAGGAGAACAAGGGAAACCTGAGTTATTGTTGATTGATGAACCAGATGCTGCTTTGCATCCATCCATGACCAAAAAAATGGTTAATGTTTTAAAAAAGAATATTGTAGAAGACAACAATATTCCAACGATAATCACTACTCATTCTCCGACTACCGTGGTGGCGGCAGAAGGGATTTCTATATATCAATTGGAAAGAGGAAATAATAATCCAAAAAAAATTCCAACACAAAAAGCAGTGGAAATACTTTCTGGAGATATTCCATTTCTAAAAATATCCACAGAAAGAAGACGACAAGTTTTTGTCGAAAGTAAATATGATGTGACTTATTATGAACTTTTAACAAATATCTATGGTCGCATTGAAACATTTCCATCAGAACCAATCTACATTCCTGCAAGAACTTCTAACGGTTCTAACTGCACTGATGTTATTAATATTGTAGAAAATCTATTTAGCAATGGAAATGAACAAGTTTATGGGATAATTGACTGGGATTTAGCAAATGTGTCCAAGGATAGAATCATTGTTCTTGGTGAAGGTGATAGATATGCAATCGAGAATTATCTGCTAGATCCTTTGTTAATGGGATTACTAATGATACGCGAAAACAAAATTCCAATAACTGACTTTGGATCGCTAAGCGTTTCAACATATCCACAACTAAATAATTTAACCAAAGAAGACGCTCAGAAAATTATCAATAAAATATTATCTGATTTAGAATTGGAGTCAGAAAACAAGGTAACTTATAAGACATTTAACGGGTGGGAATTACAGATATCTTCTGAGTACAGTCAATATCAAGGGCATGACTTGGAAACTCTTTTTAAATCCAAGTTTCCTTTTTTGAACTCTTATCGAAGAGAAGATGCTTTGAAAAAAGATGTCATTGAAAAAGTGATTAATGATTATCCAGAATTTGCACCATTGGTCATAAATGAGACGATAATGAAGATAATATAACATATCGCCAAAAATGTATAACAAAACTTTGCACCGAACTACAAGTAGTCGGTGAACTCAGTCGTTAGTCTATAAAATACGAAGGATTGTAAATGAAAATGTTAAATGGTGAGATACTGCAAGATAAAGAAACAAAAAAATGGGGATATAGTATATGGATAGGGAAAACAGAGGGAAAAATACTTAAAGAACCAATATATGAATTTGAAACTGAAAAAGATGCAAAAGAAAAATTTGACTTAGAATTTAGCAAATATCAAAAACAGTTAATTTATAATCCAGATGAAATATAAAGACTAACAAAGCTTTGGAGAGAAATAAATTACCCTGCGGCTAATTTATTTCTCAACTCAAACGTTATCATAAATCAAGGAGTAAGCCTTTGGAAGAAATAGATATTGAAAAAGCAAAGCAATATAGTGGTTTTTTAGAATCAATTCCAAAAGAACAAGAAATTGAATTAATAAAACAAACAAATGAACAGCATGATAAAATAGGGGTCAGGTGATAACGATAACTAAAAAATCATACTTTTAAAATCACACCCCAGAGCTTGAATCTCCACTTTTAATTTAACAACTTTATAAAAGCTTGTTAGGCTTTACTTTCATTTTTAGCTTTTTTCTTTGCTTTTTTTATATCTTTCTGACGTTTTGGTGTAAATTGATTTTCAGTTCTTTTATTCTCAGCTCTTTTTTTTTGAATAAAATAAATAATGATTCCAGAACAAGCAAAAGAGAGTAAAGCTATTAATTCAAACATTGATTTCCTTTTTAGTTTATGACATCATAGTAAAAATATATGTAAATCATGTGTTATATATTTATAAGCCTATGTTTTAAGTAAGTGAAAGCGTTCACTCTTTTTATAGATTCAGTTAAATCAAATTAGAAGATAGGGAAAACCTATCCTCTTGCAATTAATACACCTAATAATGGCATAATAAATAAAATAGCCAATTGTGTTCTAACTAGCATGATTATCACTTTTGGCATTTTTATTACTGCTACATTTTTGTTTTTATTCTTTAGATAAAACATTGTAGGGTAAATAGACAATAAAGCAATCACAATAAAAAGTGTTAATTTTGCATGAAAAACTCCATTTTGTAAATAAAAGCTTGAATCTTTTCCTACAAATAGCCATAAAGCTAGACCTGTAACTAAAGTAATAAGAGCACTAATACCATAAATGATATCGATAAAAGCAATTTTCTTTAACTCTTCTATTTTATTCTCACTAGTAATCAGTAAATGCTGCATTACTAAACATCCAGCTAAACCCATTATTCCAACAAAGTGTAGATACCTAAAAATTATTTCGCTCATATATTTTCCTAACGTTTTGATAATGGCAATTCTATTGAAATAACATTCATTAAATTTGTAGAGTAAAACCTATAATTATCTTTTTAGTATAATTTAATAAAAAATTTCCCAATTTGGATATTTAATTAGCTAAATAATTAATTTTTTGTCTCCTCAAAGTTTTTAATAGTATATTCATGTTCTATTCATATTTGATTCATGTTGAATTCATAATAATAGTTTAAAATCGGTCTAAATTATTAATTTAGGAGAAGAATAATGAGTAAAGGTAAGATTATTTTAGGCGCAGCTATTGTAGCTGTCTTAATTCAGTTTATTCCTTATGGAAAGGATTATACAAATCCTCCAGTAGTAAGTGAGCCTAAATGGGATTCAATGCAGACAAAAGTGTTATTTGATAAAGCTTGTGCTAATTGCCATTCAAATAAGACAACTTATCCATGGTATAGCAAAGTTGCACCTATTTCTTGGTTGGTTGCATTTGACGTTGAAGAGGGTAGAGAACATTTTAATGTTTCTATGTGGGGTGCACAAAAAAAGAATAAAGGTGATGAGGCAGCAGAAGAAGTAGAAGAGGGTGAAATGCCTCCTTTTTATTATCTTCCAACACATCCTGAGGCTAAACTTACTCAAAATGAGACGGAACAGCTTATTTTAGGTTTAGAAAAAACTTTTGGTAGAGAATAAAAGAACAGGAAAAAAGAGGAGACAAATGATAAGGTCAACATTAGTTACCGAATAGGGCTTCTTCTTTCCTTGTCCTTATTAAGTATATGTATACTTAAAGAATAGGCAAGAATTAAACAGAGATAGATATAATCCTCTTTTCAAAAGTTTTAAAAACGAGGAAATGATGAGATTAATATATGTAATGGATCCAATGTGTGCTTGGTGTTATGCTTTCCAACCAGAGTTAGAAGAATTTTTAGAAAAAAATCCTTCTCTTGAAATAGATTATATTATGGGTGGTTTAGCTGCTGACAATGACACTCCAATGGGTGAGAATATGAAAAAAGCTATCTCTTCTTATTGGGTAGAAATTGAAAAGAAGACGAAAGTAACTTTTAATCATGATTATTGGAAATTAAATACTCCCTATCGTTCAACTTATCCTGCTTGTCGAGCTGTAATTACAGCAGAAACTTTAAAAAATAAAAGCTCTAATGAAATGGCTAAAGCAATTCAATCTGCTTATTATAAAGAAGCAAAAAATCCTTCTTTAGAAGAAACGTTGATTTCTTGTGCTAGTTCTATTGGTTTAGATGAAAAGTTTTTTTTAGAGGTTTTTAAATCAAAAGTAACTGAAGAACGTTTACAAGAACATTTAAGTATAACTGCTCAATTACAAGTAAGTGGTTTTCCAGCACTTTTTTATATTGATGATATGAATCAAGCTCATCATCTATCTCAGGGATTTACAAACGCTAGCAATCTTGAAAATCATTTTCTAAGGCTTACTTTAGATAATTAATAAGCCTACTGCTGTCATCATTATTCATATAATCATCTAAAGCAGATAAAAAATCTTTTTCAAATTCTTTGTCACTTTTTAATTTATCAGTTAAATATTATTAAGACTTAAAAATCAAATTTATAATTGTTTTTAAATACTGTTTTGAACTAATAATTGAACCTAAAACTATAAATAAACAAGCTAAGGCAATTGAAGTTGTCATTTTTGATACGCCAACAAATACCAAAATCAATGTTGATAAAAGTGGAGCTAAATATGCAAGTGATCCTAGTATCTTAATATCTCCATTTTTAAGTGCAAAATCCCATAAATAAAAGGCTCCACCAACTGGCCCCAATCCCAGCATAATAGCTGCTAATAACTCCGTAAATGTAGGAATCATAGTTTGTTCAAAAATAATATGTGCAATAAATGAAAGTACTGCCGTTATGATACAAAATCCAGTTACAGCATATGTTGGCACATGAGTTAATGTTTTAGATATAACAGAATAACTTGACCAAATAAGAGCGGCAGCAAGTGCAAAGATATATCCTAAAGTATATTTTGAATCAAATTCTAAACTACCGTCTTTTAGTACAAGTAAAAAAGCTCCTATCAAAGCTAAAATTGTACCTACTATATGAAACCATTTTAACTTTTCATTTGGTAACAAAGCTGAAAAAACAACAATAAGTAAAGGCCATAAATAATTTAATAAGTTTGCCTCAACAGCAGGTGCATTTTTTATTGCTAAAAAATAAAAAAAGTGATAGCCAAATAATCCACTAACACCTAATATGTAAGCTTTAAGAGGTATGTTTCTCAAACTTGAAAAACTTCTTCTTTGTTTTTTTAACATCAAAATACCAATAAGTGAAGCAATAAAAAAAGAAATAGATAAAAGTTCAAAAGGTGGAATGTCTCCAGAATATACTGTAAAAAGGGCTAGTGTTGACCATGATAATATCGTCAATAACCCTAAAATATTGCCTTTAGTATGTTGCATATATAATCCCATCTAAAATAAAAAAAAGAAGTATAGTATAAAATAACATAAAATTATATATGATATAATAATCAAGTGGTATCGTACCCTTCTTTTCAAGTCTAAGGTTAAGTATAAGAGAGTCTAATATGAATAAAGAAAAATTAGAAAAAATGATTTTATCAAAGCCCTGCTCAAATAAAGAGTTTCCTTTTGGGGATGATATAGCAGTATTTAAAGTCAAAAATAAAATGTTTGCATTATATGGATTTGAGAATGGTAATATTCGGTTAAATTTAAAATGTGATCCAAATGATGCAATAGCCTATAGAGAAATTTATAAATGTGTAATTGCGGGGTATCATATGAATAAAAAACATTGGAATACAATTATTTTAGATGGTACTATGGAAGAGGATATTTTAAAAGAGATGATTAGTGAGTCTTATGATTTAGTTGTAAGTAAACTTACAAAAAAGGAAAAAGAAGAACTATCGTTAAGTAAAGCCTAAAACAATAAAGTAATTAAATAAAATTGTTGTCTCAAATTAAGAAATATAATATATAATCTTTATTTATTAAAATAGTAAGAATATTAAAAAAGTTTAAACAAGGAAAATTTATGAATGAAACTATACTTTATGTTTTTATTCCAATAATAGCTTTCATAATATATAAAAAGTATAATCAATACAAAGTATTAAAACTTGTTCCATCTCTTATTGAAGAAGGTGGACAGATTATTGATGTTAGAACTAAAGATGAGTTTGTTTTAGCTAGTTATGATAAAAGTATAAATATCCCATTAGAATCACTTAAAAATAAAATGAAAGATTTAGATAATACTAAGCCTATAATTCTTTGTTGCGCTAGTGGTAGTAGAAGTGGATTAGCAAGACGTCTTTTAATCTCAAAAGGTTTTGAAAATGTATATAATGCAGGGGCATGGCGTTCTTTAGTGAAATTTCAATAAAATCTTTTCACTCTTTTTTCTGGTAGTATAATTTTTCAATTAATATTTACATATGTTTTTACACTCGCAACTATATTTTCACATTAGTATTTAAGGGATAAAATTTATGAGCAATACACAAAATAGTTCAAAAAAACTATTAGTACTTAATAAACCTAAAGGTTATGTTGTAACTAGGTCAGATGAACTTGGTCGTAAAACAGTTTATGAGCTTTTACCCACTTGGGTTTTTGATGATGAGTGGATGCCAATAGGGCGTTTAGATTTAGAATCAAAAGGGCTTCTTTTATTTACACAAGATGGAAAAGTTGGAAACTTATTAACTAAACCTGGTTCTTGCATTAAGGTGTACGAAATTTGGGTTAGGGGACATGTAAATGATGAGCACATCTCTTTAGCTATGAAAGGAGTTCCTAGTAAGTATGGATTACTAAAAGCTCTTGAGGTTGAAAAGATTGGTATGGGTGGAGCAAAAACAAAACTTAGAGTTAAAATAGATGAAGGTAAAAATAGACATATTAGAAGACTTTTTGGGGCATTAAAAGATTCAAAATTTAATACCCCTTTAAAAGTTTTAAACTTAACAAGAATAAGTATAGGAAATTTTGATTTAAACATAGAAAGTGGGAAGTGGCGTTATTTAACACAAGAGGAAGAAATAAATTTACTTAAAAATCTTAGATGATTAAAATATCAGCTATAATTACATAAAAATACAAGGAGATATATGCCTAAAGGTAAAAAAACTATTATCAAAGAGATTAAACTATTAGAAAACAATGAAATACTAATAAATGGCAAAGAGTATGTAATACTTGAATCAACAGAAGATATTCAAACAGCAAAAACAATGAAAATCTCTTCTAATGGAAATAGAATATTAAAATTTGATGATGAAAAGAAAAAAGCTAGAATTGATGTTAAAAGAGCTATTAATATTGTGAAGGTTACATTTTCTGATAAAGAAAGAGCACAACAATTTAGTAAAAGCAATGATAAAAAATTGATTTTAAAAGATGATAAAGAAGAGATTATTGATACTTCAAACTCAATTATCAATGTAAGAGAAAAACTTGCTAGTTTACAAGATAAAAAAAGCGAAAACTATGATAAGCGAGTAGGGAAAACAATTTTCTATTTATTAGAAGACCAATAGAGGGGAAAGGGTATACACCTTTTTTAGTTGAGAAAGCAAGTTTTCATAACTTACTCTCAATGTTCATATTTATAATGCATATTAAAAGTATGTTGAATATAAGTATTTATTTCAAAGCTAGTGCTTTGTAACTAGGAAAAAATATCAGGATGAAAAATGGCGAAAAGTCTAAACAATAATAGTGTAAAAAATTCAAAAGTTGACCTTATCAAACTTGGAAGTAATTCTACTCAAAAAACATTTTCAAAAGATACAACAATAGAAAAGCAAGTTGTAAATGCAAGAAAAAGTGAAAGTTTAAATAAAGAAAAAGCAAAGAAAAAAGCAAAGATGGCAAAAGCTTCAAGAAAGAAAAATAAGAAATAAAATTTAATGAAAATTGTTTATATAAAGTATAAAGTTAAAGGACAACTATGTGTATAAAAAAATTAATTCTTATAGCATTTATATCATTACAATGTTTTGGAAATAACATTTTATCTATGAATATGGATGAGTTTTATAAAGTTGAAGCAAATCAAAAAATGTATGATGAAATGTTAAAAAATGGACAAATTGAAAAATCAAAGAAGATGTTTAAAACCACATGTCAAAAACAAGCTAAAAATCAAAAAGAGTTAGAATACTGTAAATGTGCTGCATCAGAGATAGATAAAATTGATGGAAAAATATTTATGTATGATTCATTATATTCGTATCAATCATTTATGGCAAAAGTTGAAGCTAAAAAGAATAATAATGAAGTAGAATACCAAAGGTTGATGAAAGCAGAACAAGAAAGAGATAGTTTATCTAAATTACTTGATAGTAAATGTAGTATTAAATAATATTGATAATTTATGGAGATAAATATATGAAAAAAATTTATTTTTTGTTAATGATTTTAGGACTATTTTTACCTCTATCACAGTTTTTATTGTGGCTAAATGAGATTGGTTTTGATATTTCATTATTTATCAATACAATTATTGAAGATAAATTAAGCTTATTTGCATGGCTTGACGTTATTATTTCTGCAATAGTGTTAATTATATTTATTATCTATGAGGGTAAAAAGTTATCTATGCCTAAGATTTGGTTACCAATTGTAGGGACATTGAGTATTGGAGTATCCTTTGGTTTACCATTATTTTTGTTATTAAGGGAAATTCATATTGAAAATATACATAATAACACAAATAAGTCCATAAAATAAAAAGGAATTTTTATGAATACAAGTACAAGTTATACTGAACATATAAATATAGTAAAAGATTTAAAAATGGCAGATAGTTTTTATGAAGTTAGAAAACCGTTTAAAGAAGGATTTGAAGATATATACAATAAAGCAAATGCAAATAATGTAGATATGTCAAATGCAAAAGATTTTTTGAATTCTCTAACAAAAGAGGAATTATCCACTTTACAAAACTACACAAGACTTGCTGATGAGGTAAATGTAGATAATTTAAGTGATGAGGGTGCATATAATTTACTTCTTCACCATTATGAAAAATATGATTTTAATAATGATGGAATAATAGAAGATGGTATGGCAAAAACATTAGGAGTGATTCCTCAGTCTTTAGGGAATGACGAAAAAAAAGCTTTAGTAGAAACCTTTAATTCTATGGATTTTAAAGATGTAATGACAGCCTCAATATTATTTATAAAATCACCCATTTTAGTAGATGGAAAATTACAAGCAAGTAATCAAGATATCAGTTTAGAAGATATAAGAGATAGAATCATGGATATATTGGATCCTAAAAATAAAAATAATTCAACACAAGAATTTAAAAATACAATTAAAAATTTTTCTGATATGTTTGAACAAAATTATAAAAAAATTTTAGAAGAAAAAGCATATTATAATATTAAGTAAAATGATTGTGTTAAATTCTATCTACAAAGTAATATTATGGATTTTATAGCAATACTCGCAATTTTTGTATTAAGCATAATGGGAATATTTCATTTTTATTGGGTTTTGGGTGGAAAAATAGGATTAGATAAAGCATTACCAGCAAAAGATGGAAAACTATTATTGAAACCTGGTAAACCATTGACTTTTCTTGTTGGAGTTGTCTTAATTTTTTTTGCATATATTGCATATGCTTTACAATTTTATGATTTTACACTAAATGAAAATCGGAACTTTTATCTATATAGTGGAATATTTTTATCTATAATTTTTATATTAAGGGCAATTGGTGAGTTCAATGTTCTTGGATTTTCTAAAAAAATAAAAGATACTGAATTTGCAAAGTATGATACAAAATACTTTTCACCATTGTGTTTATTATTAGGTATTATTTTTGCAGTATTAACATATAATGTATAACTAATCATTTAGATTATAAATTTAATCCTAAATAAGTTAAAATTATGTACGAATTAAAAAGGCACTGACATGAAAACAATATTCTAAAATACAAGGAAATCCAAACAATCTACATCCTTGTCATTTTAATCTACACTAGTAGTCAAGGAATATACTCATGCAACAATTAATAATAAAAAATTTACATTATAAATACAAAAATTCAAGCTTAGCTATTTTTGAAAATTTGAATTTAGATTTTCAAGAAGGATGGAGTTGTGTTGTTGGTTCAAATGGTTCAGGGAAAAGTACACTTCTAAAATTGATTTCAAAAGAGATTAAATATGAAAATGGAACAATTAAAGGAAATGACCTAACACATTATTGTCCTCAAAATACAGAATACCAACCAAAAAATCTTGAAGATTTTATGCTAACATTCAATAGTAAATCTTTTAAAATAAGAGAGATGTTAGATATTAAAGATTATTGGCTTTATCAATGGAATAATCTATCTCATGGAGAAAGAAAAAGATTACAACTTGCCCTTGCTCTTTTTGAAGAGCCTGATATTTTACTTGTAGATGAGCCTACAAATCATTTAGATGGAAAAAGTAAAAAAATTCTATTGAACGCACTTAAAAGTTTTAAAGGTATTGGAATATTAGTAAGTCACGATAGAGAACTATTAGATAATTTATCTCAAGCTTCGATTATATTAAAAAATAAAAATGTCATTGCATTTAAAAGCTCATTTTCAAAAGCTATGATTGAATATAACAAAAATATAGAGTTTCTAGAAAAAACTCAAATAAAACAAAATACTGAATTAAAGAAACTTAAAAAAGCAATACAGTTACAAAGGGAAAAAGTTAGTCAATCAAAAAAGAGGTTTTCAAAAAAAAGTATTGATAAAAATGATAGTGATAGTAGAAATAAAGTTAATTTAGCTAAATTAACAGGAAAAGATAAAAATGATGGACAAATTATTACAAAGTTACAATCAAAACAAAAGCAACTGTTATCAAATGCAATAATGACAGATAAAACATATAAATTAGGAATAGAGTTTAACTCTATTAAATCTAAAAATATTTTTCCAATCCTTATAAAAAACAATATATTAATGTTATCAGAAACTAAAAAACTAACATATCCAAATCTTTCAATAAATGAATATGATAAAATTGGAATTATTGGAGAAAATGGTTCTGGGAAAAGTAGTTTTTTCAATAATATCTTGAATACAATAGATTTAAAAGATGAATATTTGTATATTCCACAAGAGATTACAAATGAAGAGAGTAAAAAATTTTTTGATGAAATAAATGGTTTGTCTAATGATATAAAAGGAGAAATATATACAATTATAAGAAAGCTATCATCCGACCCAATCAAATTACAAGATAGTTTTTTACCAAGTCCTGGAGAGATTAGAAAATTGATGATAGCAAAAGGACTTTTAGAAAATCCATCATTGATAATTCTTGATGAACCAACTAATCATATGGATTTAGATTCTATAATATCACTAGAATTAGCTTTAAAAGAATATGATGGAACAATGATTATAATTAGTCATGATAAAGCTTTCCTAGATACTATTGTAAATGATATTTGGGAGCTAAGAAAAGAGAGTGAGTATTTGTTTATGATTGTAGATTAAGATAAATCAATTATAAGTGTAAGTTTCAAAGTGCCAATTAGATAAACTTTTAAAAAAGGAGACATTCCATGATATCTTACGAGTTTTTATTAACTTCATTAGTTGTTGTTTTGATTCCTGGCACAGGAGTTTTATATACTATTGCTACAGGATTATTCTCTGGTAAACGTGCTAGCTTTTTTGCAGCATTGGGATGCACTTTTGGTATTGTTCCTGCTTTATTAGCAAGTAGTTTAGGACTTGCTGCTATTTTTCATACTAGTGCAGTTGCTTTTCAAGTTGTTAAGTATCTTGGGGTGGCTTATTTACTATATTTAGCATGGCAAATGTGGAATTCATCATCTGCATTAAGTCTTTCTGAAAAAAATTCAAAAACTAACTATTTGAACATTGTTATCAAAGGTTTTATGCTAAATATTTTAAATCCTAAATTGTCTATTTTCTTTTTAGCTTTTCTTCCTCAATTTATTCCTAGTAGTGCTCCAAGTGCGTTAAATAGTATGTTTTTACTTGGGGCTGTATTTATGCTTATGACATTTGTTGTATTTGTTATATATGGCTTTTTGTCAGGCTTATTTAGTGCATATATTCTAAAGTCTGAGAAACTTAGTGTTTTTATTCAAAAGTTTTTTGCTACAAGTTTCGCTGCACTTGGCTTAAAATTGGCATTTAGTGAACGAGTATAAATTGAACTTGGATTATACATGAATATTGAAGAATATAAAAGTCAATATGTAGAAGAGTTAGCACAATTATTTACAAATACTATTCACAAAGTAAACAAGAAAGACTATACAAAAGAACAGATTGAAAGTTGGGCACCAAGTAAAATTGATTACAAAAAATGGAAAAATAGATTTGAAAAAACAAAACCATATATTGTCAAAAATAATAATACTATTGCAGGGTTTTTTGAGTTTGAAAACAATGGCCATATTGATTGTTTTTATGTACATCAGAATTATCAAAGACAAGGTGTAGGTAAATTAATGATGTCAAAGATTATCCAAATAGCAGAAGAAAAGAAATTAGGTGAAGTTTTTGCAGAAGTAAGTATAACAGCCAAACCATTTTTTGAAAAAAACTCTTTTATTGTAGAAAGAAAAAATATAGCTAAAAGAGATAACATAGAACTAGTAAACTATATAATGAGAAGAAAAATCTCTACTATTAAGGCTTATAAATAAATACCACGTACAAAAACATAGAACTACCTTTTTTAGAATTAACTTTTAATACAGATATAAATGGTTGTCCAAAAAGTCATATGCATGATAAGCTTACTATCGTAGCACTAAAAAATGGTAATATCAAATTACATTTAAAAGAAAATGAGCTAATTTTACTAAAAAATAGTATTGCCATAATAAATCCATACCAAATTCACTCAGCTTCTAAAATGGATGAAAATAGTGATGGGCTTTATGCTTTATATTTAGATAAAAGTTGGATTGAAAAACTTCAGTATGATTTATTTAAACTTAATAGCTATGTCCCTTTTTCTTCAAATATAATAGATGATGAAAAAACTTATGATGAGTTTATTCTCTTATGTGAAAATCTTTTTTTAGATGACTTTTGTATAAAAAAAGAGGAACAAATCATACAATTTATTTCAAAACAAATAATTAAAAACTGTAATCAATCATTAATTCAAACAAAAAATATATTAGCATGTGATATTAAAAGTTATATCGAGCAAAATATACATCTAAATCAAAGTTTAGAAGAGATTTCAAAGCAGTTTTTGATAAGCCCTTTTCATCTAATAAGAATATTTAAACAAGAGTTAGATTTAACTCCTTATCAATATATTTTAAATCATAAAGTAAATTTAGCAAAAGAGTTATTATCAAAAAATATGAGTATATCAGAAGTGGCACTAAGTGTCGGTTTTAATGATCAAAGCCATTTATACAAATACTTTAAACAAACATTTTCTATTACACCTAAAGAGTATCAAGATAGTTTAATAAAATAACATATCATAAAAAGTCAATTTTTTACAATACTCTTTTTTTTATTTTAAATACAATTATCTTTATAAAAAGAAAGGAATTAAAATATGGTAAAAGCACTAATTGTAATAGACTTGCAAAATGACTATTTTTGCGGTGGAAAAATGGAACTTCAAAATATAGATGAAGCTTTAATACAAACTAACAAACTAATAAAATATGCAAGAGAAGAAAACTATAAAATCTATTTTGTACAACACTTTGCTTTAAAAGATGATGCAACATTTTTTGTACCAGATACCCATGGAGTTGAGTTAAATAAAAATTTAGATATTCAAGATGATATGATTATCGAAAAAAACTACCCCAATAGTTTTAGAGATACTAAGCTCAAAGAAGAATTAGACAAAGAAAATATAAACGAATTAATCATTTGTGGAGCTATGACTCATATGTGTATCGATACAACTGTACGAGCAGGCTTTGATTTGGGATACAAAATCACTGTAGCTAATGATGCTTGTGCTACAAGAGATTTACTGTTTAAAGAAAAAACTATTAAAGCCGAAGAGGTGCATTATAGTTTTATGAGTGCATTAGCAAGTGTTTTCTGTGAAGTTAAAGAGACTGAACAAATAATAAATATATAACAATTTAAGACTCAAAAAGCTACTATCTAATTTAAAAAGAGAGTATATTATCTCTCAAATTTGTAGTTAGATTTTATAGGAAGAGAAATGATAATTGATACAAAAGATGTGGAAAATGATGAACTTTATAAACTTCTTATTGGTTCTGTTCTTCCAAGACCAATAGCATGGGTTGGAACAATAGATAAAAAGAAAGTACCCAATCTTGCGCCATTTTCTTTTTTCAATATTGCAAGCGTTAATCCTCCTGTAGTTTCTATATCTATCTTGAATAAAAGGGATGGATTAAAAAAAGACAGCCTTTTAAATATTCAAAATACAGAGGTTTTTTCTATTTCCATAGTTAGCCATGATTTAGTTGAAAAAATGGCAGCAACAGGAATTGATTATGAATTAGATGTTGATGAGTTTGAAGTTGCAGGAGTCTCTTGTAGTAAATGTGAAAAAATTGACTCTGTTTATGTAGGAGAAGCAAAGGTTGCTTTTGAATGCAAATTACGTTCAATTGTAGATTTTGGAGATAATGAAAAAGCAGGTAATCTTGTCTTAGCTGATGTTGTTGCAATTCATGTGGATGACAATATTGTGCAATGGCCAAATATTGATATGTTAAAGTTAGATGCTGTTGGAAGAGCTTCTGGTCCTTATTATTCAACAATACGAGATAAGTTTTCTCTTAAATAATATTAATTAGTTTATTTTTAATTTTATAAATGATTTGATGAGGTGAATATGAAAAAAGTTTTATTAGCAGGATCAACTGGTTACTTAGGAAGTTACATAGCAAAGGAACTTCAAAATAGAGCTTATTTTTTTAGAACAATTGCTAGAAGCCCAGAAAAACTTCAAGAAAATGGAATTAAAGCAAATGAAGTATTAAAAGCAGAACTTACAGACCCTAAGTCTATTAAAGATTGTTGTAAAGATATTGATATTGTTATCTCAACTGTTGGTATCACAAAACAAAAAGATGGTCTTACTTATCTTGATGTTGATTATCAAGCCAATATGAATTTGCTAAAAGAAGCTAAAAAACATGCAGTTAAGAAATTTATCTATGTGTCAGTTTTAAATGGTGAAAACCTGAGAAATTTAGAAATATGCAATGCAAAAGAGATGTTTGTTGAGCAGTTAAAACAATCAGGAATAGATTATTGCATTGTTCGTCCAAATGGATTTTTTTCAGATATGTCAGAGTTTTTTAATATGGCAAAAAAAGGGAGAATGTATCTTTTTGGAGATGGAGAGTTAAGAGCGAATCCAATTCATGGGGAAGATTTAGCACTTGTTTGTGTGGATGCTATACAAGGAGATGAAAAAGAGATTGAAGTTGGAGGTCCTGAAATCCTAAGCCAAAATGAAATTGCATCAATAGCTTTTGATGTTTTAGGTAGTAAACCAAAAATAACCTATATCCCAGATTGGATAAGAGTTACAATTCTTAAAATTGTAAAATTATTCACTGGAAGTAAGTTTTATGGACCAATTGAATTTTTTATGACAGTTTTAGCAACTGATATGATTGCTCCTAAAAAGGGTAAACACACATTAAAAGAATATTTCAAAGAATTGAATAATTAAATTAAATCATCAAAGTACGTAAATTTCTTTATTTGATAAAAGTATTTAGTAATTTAATTTTATTGTTAATTTTTATTTTCAAAGTTAGTTCTAAAAATACATAAGTATAAAATAATTTTATTAATTGTTTATAACTTACTTGATAAATTACTCTCAAAATTAACAGGAGAAATTATGAAGAAAATAATCTTATCAGCAATACTTGCTACTAGCGTTGTTTTTGCACACCAAATAACAGCAAAAGTAGATAAAAACGTTTATAGTGCGGAGTTTTGGGCTCATGGTAAATATAGTAGTTTTGATGTAAAACAGCTAAAAGGTGCAACGGCTTATGATGAAAATAATCAAGAGATAAAAACAGGAATTGATTATTCAAAGGGTTCAGAGTTATTAATGGCAAAAAAACCTTCTATGATAGCCTTATCATTTGATGCAGGATATTGGACTAAAACAGATGAAGGGTATAAAAATATTGAGCCAAGTAAATATAAGGGTATAGTTTTTAATACTTTAAAAAGTTTTAAATATGGAAAAAGATATTTCACTTGGAGTGATAAATTTATAAATCCAATAGGTTTAAGTATGGAAGTTGTTCCTTTAATCAATCCATTAAAAATAAAAAAGGGTGAAAAGTTACCAGTACTAGTTTTAAAAGATGGAGAAGCTTTAGCAAATGCTGGTTTTGAAACATCTGACTATGAAGACTTAGATATAAAAACAAATAAATTTGGTATTGCATATATTCCAGTTAAATCAAGTGGATTACAAATAATAGCAGCAAAATACTATACAAATGAAATAAATGATCCAAATGTTAATAATATCACTATTCAAAGTAGTATTTCTTTTGAGGTAAAATAGTGTTTAAGAAGTACTTTTTCGCATTTTTGATTTCAAGTATGTCACTATTTGCACATGGTATTTTTTATAATGTAGTAGAGGGGGCGATAAGTGTACATATCTCCTCTGCTAATAATATCAGTATAAGTGATGCAAAAGTAAAAGTTTTTGCCCCAGGTGGAAATTTACCATATGCAAAAGGTTATACTGATATAAATGGAAACTTCGCTTTTATGCCTGATAGTGCAGGTATATGGCATGTAAAAGTTTCAATGTCAAGTGACCATGGAAATCATGATAAAGAGTTTAATATTGAATTATCAGATGATTACAAAGTAAAAGATTTTGATAAACTTCCTATTGAAAGATATCTAGGTATCTTAAGTATTTTAGGGATAATCTTTGGTATTTTTGGTGCATTTAGTTTTTTTCAAAGAAAGAAAACTATTAGATAAATACTCAGGCTTTAGAAGTTTTCACCTTTTAAAGCTTTTGAGTAGTTTTCTAAATAGATTAAAAACTTAGATTTTTTATCTTCTTGAAAAGGCTAATCCTATTCCAAAACTTACAAACAAGCTTCCAATTATTTTCCCAAAATAGTTACTTAAAGATGTTTTATTAAACAGAATTTTTATACCATTTGCACTAATAGAGTATATCATCATACAAGAAAAAGCTATAATTCCAAGAATTAAAACTAATAAAAAATAGTGTAAAAAACTATTTTGATTTTCATTTATAAATTGAGGGAATAAAGCTGTAAAAAAGACTAATGCTTTAGGATTAGAACTTGCAACTATAAAAGCTTCTTTGAAAAGTTTTGCCTTTTTTACTTTCTTATTCTTTTCTTTATTTTCTTCAATATGAAAAGGGGTTTTAAATAGTTTTATTCCAAGATAGATTAAATATAAAGCACCAATATATTTTATTATCATAAATAGTGTTGTTGAAGTTGTAAGAATAATACCTAAACCTGTTATAGCAACACTTGCTTGTATCATTGATGCAATACTATTTCCAAAAGCTGTATACAAAGATAATTTACTTCCATGTTTTATTCCATGAGTTAATGCTAATATCATACTAGGTCCAGGGATAATTGAAGCAACGAAAACTGTGAAAACGTAGATAATCCAAAAGTTTAAATCTTCCATATATATTCTTTATATTAATTTTAAAGATTATAACCAAAATTAATTATTTATAACTAAATTTGTGTAAGAAAAAATCTTAATCAAAATCTTAGTTTTATAATACTATTCTTTTAAATATTTGACTGATTAGTCAACTAAATTTAAAAGGATATGATATGAAAACTATTGAGAAGATAAAAGAAGATAAAAACTACACAGCAGTTGATCTAGGTAGTTTAGATGAGTTAATGGAATATTCACTTATTCATAAAGTTAATAAAAACAAAATAGAGGGTAAAGTTTTTTTAAAAGAGGCTACAAAATCAACTGGTACTGAAATATCTTTTAACTCTTTGGCTGCTAAAACTGAACAGCCTTATTTTCATATACATTATAAAAATGAAGAATCATATATTATTTTAAAAGGTCACGGTTTTTTTCAAGTTGACGGGGAGTGTTTTGAGATAAAAGAGGGTTCTGTAGTTCGTGTTGCACCTAGTGGTATTAGAGGGATTAGAAATGACTCTGATGAAACTATGATTTATATGGTAGTTCAATCAAAAGAAAACTCATTGGAAGAACATACAACCGATGATGGAGAAAGAGTAGCCTTTGAACCGAAATGGTAAGAACTGTTTAATAAGATAAGCTGTTAGGCTTATCTTATTTATAGGGAATTGTAAATTCTATATCTACGTCTGAAAATGATTTATTTTCATGAAAAGTTGCACATTTTTTGGCAAAAGCCATAAATGAATTTTCCATATTATAATCTAAAATATCGATTGTCCCTTTTGCAATAATTTTCCCAGTAGTTACTTCGTACATCATAGGAACTTCTTTTGTTACTTGATTCATTGTGATATCAAGTACCAATTTTTTTTCTTTTTCATCTACTTTTACTATCGAGCCTTCAATTGTTTTTGAGCTAGCTAATGAAAATAGTGTTGAAGTAATATTAAGGTTTCTTTCTTTGTTATTAGACTCAAATGAAGCGGTCTTTATCTTAACATTAGAACTTTTTAAAAATTCAGATAAATTGTCTGACGATTCAACCTTTAATTTTACATCATTAAATGAACCAGAAACAGGAACTTTTTTTTCTGTTTTAAATCCTGTCCATTTTACACCCAAATCACCATTTAATTCATAGGCACTTAAACTTGATAGTAAACAAAACGATAATATTGAGGATATAAGTAAACTTTTCATAAAAACTCCTTTTATTTTATTTACAAATTTACAAAAAGAGTGATTAAGAAGAAGTAATAATAAAAATCTATATTATTAATATCAGTTAAAATAGATAATTGTTTATTTAGTCAATTTGATTTTGTGTAAAATCATATGTAACAGCATGATTATTAAGATGTTCTTCTAAGGCTAATTTATACTCTTTCATAAAGTAATCTATGATTTCGTCTTTTGCTTCAATCATATCTTCAGCACTCTTAAAAGAAGTAGCTGCCATATATGTTGTAAATCTTGCAGAGCCATACATAAATGAAGCACTAACTTCGCCTATAGTTAAGCCTTGTTCTAACTGTTGATTTGCAAGCATAATTTGAGCATCTGCTCTTTCTAAAAATTCTTTTGTTTTATTACTCATAAGTTTTCCTGTTTTATTCTCATCCTCCAAGAATTTTCTTGGAGGTAAAATCTATTTAATAGTTTGAACTGTAATTGAAAAGTCTAGGTCTTTTCCTGCTAGAGGGTGGTTAAAATCTACTTGTACTTCATTATCATTAATAGCTACTACTGTAACTTGAATAGGATTACCATCCTGACCTTGTGCTTGTAGAGGCATACCAACTTGTAGTTCTAAATCTCCAAATTGTTCTTTTGGTACCATTTGTTGTGCTTCTTCGTTATATTCTCCATATGCTTCTTGACAAGGTACAGAGATCTCTCTTGAGTCACCTTCATTCATATCTTGCATTCTAGATTCTAATCCAGGGATTAATTGTCCAGCACCAAAAGCAAACTCTAAAGCATCTTTATCTATATTGCTATCAATAACTTCACCATCAATTTTTAATTCATAATTTATTGCAACCATTTGATTATTTTCTATTGCCACTATATCTCCTTTTTTTTCATAGTGATTATACTCTAACAAAAAAAATCTTTTTTTAGCTAAATAGTATCTGATATTTATTAGAAATATTTAAAAAAAAGAGCCTAACATTTTAAATATAATTATTAAGAATTATAAGATAAAATTGTATTATAATTAACTATATTATTAGTATAGGAGTTAATTATGGCTATTCATAAAAAAGAAGTTGAATTAATTCAATCAAATCTTCACTGTCTATGTTATTCCCCTGGACCTATAGATGGTCTTTTAGGTAGAAGAACCGAAGGTGCATACTCTTTATGGCAAATCGATTCAGGTTTTGAAGATATTATTACTTTAAAAGATGAACTCGAAAAAAGTGAGTATACACTATCAAGAATAGAAAATCTAAATTCTAATGCAGAAGAAAACAAAGACATTATAAATATGTCCTTTTCTAGTAAAGAAGCATTAATTGAAGCTGTTTGTACTTATGCTCCAAAATTTTCTTTAGATTTAAAGGCACATTGGGCATATGTACTAGCTACAATTGAATGGGAAACAAATAGATCTTTTCTTCCCATAGAAGAAGCTTATTATATATATGGTGGAACACCTTCACAAGATGATGACAAATGGCAAGATCGTGAAAATTGGAGAAAAAGGAATTTTCATTATTATCCATACTATGGAAGGGGATATGTTCAATTGACATGGGAAAGAAACTATAGGTTTTATGCTAAGCTTTTTGGGATATCTTTAGAGCAAATGGTAGATAAAGCTTTAGAATCAGGAGCTTCACTTTTTGTAATATTGCATGGAATGAGTGTAGGGTATTTTGGTCAATCTATCCATCAGCATATTACTAAGCATAGATATGATTTTGAAAATGCACGAAGATGTGTAAATGGTTTAGATCATGCAAAGGATATAGCAAAATTAGCTAAATCATGGATGAAAAAAATCTAATTAAATATTAAAAAAAATACAGTATCATAATAAATCTTTTACAAAGGGGTTTTATGAAAAACTATTTAATCGTAGCTATAATTATTGTTGCCATTGGATATATGTTTGTTATTATGAAAGATAAATATGACAATATGAAAGAAACAAATCAAAAAATATCTCAACAAAAATAGATAGGAAGATTATGAAAATTGCAATTTTAGATGATTACCAAGATGTTGTTAAAGGTTTAAAGGCTTTTACTCTTTTAAATAATTTTGATGTGATAGTTTTAAATGAAACTATAAAAGATGAAAGTCAATTAGCTGTTAAGTTGATTGATATTGATATCTTAGTTCTTATTAGAGAACGAACATTGATAACAAAAACACTTTTGGAAAAACTTCCAAATTTAAAACTTATATCTCAAACTGGAAGATTAAGTTCTAATATTGATTTAAAAGCTTGTGATGATTTTGGTATAAAAGTTGTTGATGGTATTGGTTCTCCTATAGCTCCTGCTGAACTTTGTTGGTCTTTAATTATGATGGCATCAAGGCATTTATATGATTATATTTCTAACTTTCAAAACAATAGCTGGCAAAATAGTTCATATAAAGGTTTAGGAAAATCATTACATGGACAAACTTTAGGAATCTGGGGATATGGCAAAATAGGACAAAGAATAGCTTCCTATGCAAATGTATTTGGAATGAAAATAAAAATTTGGGGAAGTGAAGAGTCTAGAAATAAAGCTGTAGAAGATGGTTTTGAAGCAAGCTCATCAAAACAGGAGTTCTTTTCAAGTTGTGATATTGTTTCAATACATTTAAAACTTAGTGAAAAATCTAGATATTGTGTTAAACAAAATGATTTAGAACTTTTAAAAGATGGTTCTATTTTTGTAAATATTAGTAGGGAACAATTAGTTGAAAAAAATGCCTTGTATGAAGTTTATAGTAAAAATAAAAATAAGTTTTTAGCTATAGATGTTTTTGAATTTGAACCTTGCTTGCCTAAAAATTTACCATTACTAGGTTTACCAAATGTATTAGCAACTCCACATTTAGGTTATGTAGAAAAGCAAAATTATGAGATATATTTTAAAGCTGCCTTTGAAAATGTAGTTGATTACATAAAGACTATATGAATATAAAACTTTTTTATGACAAAGAATGCCTTTTTTGTAACTCCTATGCAAACTATGTAGAACTAAAAGAAAACCATGATTTAGAGATTTTGAATGCAAGAACTGAAACAAAATCAATAAATGAATTAAAAGTTAAAGGTTTTGACATAAATGATGGTTTTATTATTGTTGTAGATGATAAAGATATCTATCAAGGTTCTGATGCAATAATATTTTTAAATAAAATCTCTGAGAAGAAGATTTGTTTTTTTGATAATCTCTTTTTTAAAAATATAATTTATCCTATTTTAAAAGTTATTAGAAAACTTACACTAAAACTATTAAATAAAAAACAACATTTATAACTATTTATAGCAAAAAATGAGAAATTAAAAAACACTAAATATTATTTTTAATTCTTCTAGCAAGCAATTCATTGGAAAATCTTTAAAAAAAATCATTTAAATAATTATGAAAAATCATTATTTTCAGGCTACATACCTTTGATATAATCTTTTATAATAAAGGAGTACGAATGAGAAGGAAAGTATTAAAATTATTACAAAATGATACGTTTATAGTATTATCTCTTGATATGATTCTTATAGTGAGTGAAAGTTCATTAACATACAAGAAATCAGTACTTAAGGAAACATCATGTTAAGTCGTATAACTATACAACTAAAAGTTTTACTTTTAGGAGGAATAACATTACTATTTTTAGTAATATTATCAATAAGTTCATATATTGGTATAAGTTCAATTGGAAATGAAATAGAAGAATTAGCAGAATATCAAATAAAGTTAAATTCAAATATATCAAAAATTGAAGCTGAACTTTTAAAAGAAGAGAGTCTTACTTATAAATTGATGTTAGAAAGCTCTAATACAAAAAGCAAAGAGTTTATATCTTTAAAAAATGAGTTAAACGTGATATATGGTAGTATTATCAAAAATGTTAAAGATTGTGAAGATATCTCAGTTAAGGCTATAAATCATAACAGTGATGTAAAAGTAAAGTCTACATATGAAAAATTTTTAAAAGGATGCAAAAATTTAGAAGAAGAACAATCTATATTTCACAAAAATCTTCTAAGATTTGAACATGATTTAACAAATGGTATAAATACAAACTTAAAAGAAGAAAAAACAAAGTTAATTTCAGAATTAAAAGAGATGGATGTTTTTATAATTTCTTTAGCAGACTTTATTCATAAACTTGTAGAAAAATCATCAATAAAGGCTGAAAATGATGAACATACAATTTTAAATATCATAATTGTAATTTCAATAATCTCAATAATATTTTCAAGTTTATTTGCATTTTTTGTGATTAAAAATATAAGAGGTTCTTTAATATTATTTCAAGATGGTTTATTAAACTTTTTTGCATATATAAATAGAGAAAAAGATCATATAGAAGAGATAAATCTAGACTCTAAAGATGAAATTGGGATTATGACAAATGTTGTAAATAAAAACATTATTAAATCAAAAACTATGATTGAAGACGATAGAGATTTAATAAATGATGTTAAAAGAGTAGTTAATGAAGTAAATAAAGGTTTTCTTGATCAAAAAGTTGATAAAACAACTCAAAACGAGGGCTTAGAAGAGTTAAAAACTGAGTTTAATAAAATGCTTGAAAATACAAGTAACAATGTATGTAGTGATGTAAATAAAATCAATAATATTTTAGATAAATTCTCAAGTTTAGACTTTACAAACAGAGTTGAAAATGATGAAGGGAATGTATCAAAAGGCTTAAATAATCTAGCAAATATTATAAACGGTATGTTAGTTGAAAATAAATCAAATGGTTTAACATTGTCTTATAGCTCTTCTATATTACTTGATAATGTTGATTTATTGAATAGAAACTCAACAGAGTCTGCATCATCTTTAGAAGAAACAGCAGCAGCATTAGAAGAGATTACAAGTACAATAATTAATAATACACAAAACATTGTTGAAATGTCTACAAATGCTAATAACTTAAAAAAATCTTCTTTAGAAGGAGAATCTTTGGCAGAACAGACTAATTTGTCTATGGATGAGATTAATGAACAAGTTAATTCAATCAATACTGCAATTACAGTTATTGACCAAATAGCATTCCAAACAAATATTCTTTCACTAAATGCAGCTGTAGAAGCAGCAACAGCAGGAGAAGCTGGAAAAGGTTTTGCCGTTGTAGCACAAGAGGTTAGAAACCTAGCAACTAGAAGTGCTCAAGCAGCAAAAGAGATTAAGGAAATAGTTGAAAATGCAACCCAAAAAGCAGATAATGGAAAAGAAATAGCTAATAAAATGATAAAAGGTTATACAAATTTAAACTCTAGTGTTTTAAAAACTATAGAATTAATTTCAGATATTGAAGCTGCAAGTAAAGAGCAACAATATGGAATAGAGCAAATAAATGACGCAGTTTCACAATTAGACCAACAAACTCAACACAATGCATCAATAGCAAGTAAAACCCAAGAAGTTGCTACACAAACAGATCAGATTGCAAAACTTATAGTAAGTAATGCAGATGAAAAAGAATTTATTGGTAAGCAAACAGTTCAAAGAAAAGAGTTTTAACTCTTCTTTGAATTATAAATTTCTTATTCTTTTTAAACAAAATCTTAGTTTATAGCCATTTATAGCGAAAATATAATAAGTAAAAAGAATATCAATTATTATCTATAACTCTTGTAAACCCCAATATATGGTAAAACTTTAAAATATAAATTATTTAATTTTTTTTAAAAAACTATTATATTCAGGCTATATATCTTTGCTAGTATTTTTTATAATAAAAGGAGTAGCAATGAAAAAAATAGATTTAGAATTAATACAAAATGATGTGCTTCAAAAATTAAAGTCAATAAGTGACATTGAATTACCTTTAAATATATATGACTTAGGATTGATTCAAGGTACAAAAGTTGAGATTTCAAAGGAAAGTAAAGTGAATGTAGAAATAACTATAACACAAATTGATTCAAGGCAAAATAATCAATTTTATTTTATTGATGAGATAAAAAAACAACTTCAAGGAATTGAAAGTTTAGGTGAGTCAAATGTTAATTTTGTGATTGGACCAAAGTGGGATTCATCAATGATGACACCAAGAGGCCTAGAAAAGTTAATCAATATCAATAGTTTATAAAGTAAATAAGGTTTAATTTGAGAATTAATATTTTTCCAATAGTTGTTTTATTTTTAATCTACTTCTCTTCTAGTCCTATATTTGGTCATGGAGTAAGCCAAGAGGAAAAAAATATGATACTAGAAGGTGAAAACTTAAAATATATCTATATTGGAATAATCCATATGTTAAAAGGTTATGACCACCTTTTATTTTTATTAGGAATAGTCTTCTTAATACAAAGTAGTTCTCAAATTATAAAATTTATAAGTGCTTTCACATTAGGACACAGTATAACTTTAATATTTGCAACTATTAATAGTATCCAGGTAAATAGTTATGTTATAGAATCAATAATAGCATTTAGTGTTTGTTATATCGCTTTTGTAAATCTAAATGGATTTGAGAAGATTTTTAATATAAAACCATTAAATACTCTAATGATGGTATTTGTATTTGGATTAATTCATGGGCTTGGTCTATCTTCAATATTACAACAATTTCCTTTGAAGAGTGAAAGTTTGTTATCAAATATTATTAGTTTTAATATTGGTATTGAGATTGGACAACTTATTGCTATTTTTATAATCTATATGATTTTATCAATGATTAAAAAATATAGTATCTATAATATTTTTAAAATCTTTGTTAATATATTAATATATCTATCTGGTTTGTTTCTTTGTTATGTACAAATCCAGAACTATTTATCAAGCCCTTCTAATAATAAAGTAATTAATGAAGAAAGATATAAAGAGATTATCACTATAAATCTACCAGCTCACTCTGAGATTGAATATAAAGTTTGGATGGATATTGGAAAAGAACTTAAATACTCTTGGTATTCAGATAATACGAAATTATATTATGACTTCCATGGTGAACCTGCAAGTAGTGTAAATGGCTATTTTGAAAGTTTTAAAGAAGGTACAGCAAGTAAGGATGTTGGAAAAATCATATCAAGTTTTGTTGGAAAACATGGTTGGTATTGGAAAAATGATTCTAACTATCTTACAACTATAGTATTAAAACTAAATGGAGATTACAAACTTGAGCGTAGAAAATAGCAAAGACTACTTTCTTGCTATATTTTTTAGTTAAGGTATTATTATGGAAAAAGAACAAAAAGAAATATTAAAACAAAAAGTTATCGAACAGTTAAATACTATTGAGGATTTAGAAGTTCCTATTAGTATTTATGAACTAGGATTAATTTACGATATTTTTATTGAATCTCTTGAAGAAAAAATAGAGATTACAATTCATATGACTCAAATTAATTTAAGGTGCAATAGTAATAAATCCTTGTTAGATTTAATATCTTCAAAGGTTGAATCTATAGAAGAAATAGATAAATGTAAAGTAAAACTTGTTTTTACTCCTAAATGGGATTTTACTATGATATCTGCTGAAGGACTTAAAAAACTAAGAAAAAATGCTAATTAAGATATAATACTAAAAACAAAAGAGTATATATGAAACAAGATTTAAGGTTTAATCTAGAAGATATTAGCCAGATTATAATTGGTGCTTTTGCCTTAGCTATTCCAGTATCCTTTTCTCAAGAAGCTTGGGAATTAGGAGAGACACTCCCTATTGCAAATCTACTTTTATTACTTTTCTTATCCTTTTTCTTTTTGGGATTTTATACCTATCAATCTATTTTTCAAGGTAATGTAAAATATAGAATGTTTGCCTTTATTTTTAGAGTAGTGATTGCTTATTTAATAGCCTTTGTTGTTGTATCATTAATCTTATTCGCCATTGGAAAACTTCCTTTAATTGATGAGACCTTTATTACTATAAAAAGAATCATAGTTATATCAATGCCCGCTTCCATGGGTGCAATTATCGTTGATGGTTTTGATAAAGAGTAAAAATGATTGAAAACATTTTTAAAGATATAAATATTGATAAAGAGAATGAACAGTTTTTTGAATTGATAAAAAAAGATGATATCAGAATAGAAAAAATTGTTTCAAATGGGCAAGTTTCTCCAAAAGATTTTTGGTATTCACAAGATGAAAATGAATTTGTTATTGTTCTAAAAGGTGAATCTATTTTAGAGTTTGAGGATAAAGAGTTTACTTTAAAAGAGGGTGATTATATTAATATAAAAAAGAAAGAAAAACATAGAGTTAAATATACTTGTAAAACCAATCCCACAATTTGGTTAGCAATTTTTTATAAGTAATTTTTAAATCCCAAGTTTTATACTTGGGATTTATATATTAAACTATTTTATTTACTACAACTTTAAAGTGTAAATCAGCACCTGCCATTGGGTGATTATAATCAACTGTTACATTCTCTTTATCAACTTCTATAACTGTAGCTTTAAAAGTGTTTCCATTCTCATCATCTGCTTCTAAAACTAAACCGATCTCTAAATCAATACCTTCAAATTCATTTGCAGGTATAACTTCAGTTAAAGTTTTATCATATTCACCATAAGCTTCAATCGCAGGAACAATAAGCTCTTTTGTTTCACCTGTATTCATAGATGCAATTCTTTCTTCAAGACCTTCTAAAAGTTCACCCTTACCAAAAACAAACTCAATTGGGTCAGCATCTAAATTACTTTCTATTAAATTATCATTTACTTTTAACTCATATTGTAGTTTTACAACTTGATTTTTTTCTATTGCCATATCAATCCTTCAAAAAAATATCTCGTACTATATCAAAATTTATTGTTGTGAAAAATTAATATTAAAATTTAGGAATAGAAATTGCAAAATTATAAATAAATTTTATTTTTTTTATAACTTTTTGTGCTATATAGAGGCTATAAAAATTGGATAAACTCCATTTTTAATATAATAATACACATTTCGAGGAATATTGATGGACAAAGTAGTAATTATTGGTGGTGGATATGCTGGAATATATGCGCTTAGAGAACTTGTAAAAAACAAGAATATAAAAATAACACTTATAGATAAAAATACATTTCATAATTTACAACCAGAAGTTTATGATTTAATAGCAAATAAATCAAGTATTGCTGATGTAACGATAGATTTAACAACCTTGTGCATGGGTTTTAATCACCCTTATTTAGAATATAAAAATTTAAATGTAAAAAAAATTGACCAAGTAGAGAAAAAGATTTTCACACAAGAGCAAGAGATAGTTGAATTTGATTATTTAGTTATGGCTGCAGGTACAAGAACATTTTTCCCACCTGCAATTTCTGGATTAAATAGTGCCCATGATATTAAAAAATTAAATTGGGCAATGTTCTTTAAGCAAAGCTATGAAAACCAGTTATTTAAAAAGATACAAGATGAAGCAAAAAAGTGTGATGACACTCATATTGTAGTAGTTGGAGCTGGACTTTCAGGGGTTGAAATTGCTGCGGAGATGGCATATAATTCAAAAATGTTTTTTTCAAGGGGAAATTTCTCTTGTGACAATTTAAAAGTTTCACTTATTAGTAGTTCAGATACTATTTTACCTGGACTAACACAAGAATTAATATCAATTTCACATAAAAGACTAAAATCACTTGGAATTAATGTAATTACAAATACAAAATTACAAAAGTGTGAAGATGGATATGCCTACCTTTCAAATGGAACAAAAATAGAGCACTCTTTTTTAATCTTTACTGGGGGAGTTGAAGCTTCGAAAGTTACAGAAGAGCTTGATGTCAAAAAAAATGGAAGAGGTCAGATTGTTGTAAATGAGTATATGCAAACTGATAAGTATGAAAATATTTTTGCAATTGGAGATTCTGCTGAGATTAGAAACGCTAAAGATGAGCTAATGCCTCCAAATGTAACCATTGCAAGAATTAGTGGGACAAATGCAGGTAAAAATATTTTAAATATGATAAAAAACAAAAAACTTGAAAAATGTAATCCAAAACTGGATGGTATTTTAATTGCCCTTGGTGGTAAATATGCTGCTGGTAATATTATGGGATTATTCCATGTGAGTGGAAGATTAGCTTATGAGATTAAACACTATGTATTTACTTCATATAGAAAGCCTTTATTAAAAACAATCAAAGCTGGGTATAAAAAGCTTAAAAAACTTTAATCTTAAATAATAAGGAATCATAAAAGATATTTTAATTAAAATCTTTTATGGTTTCTAAATTTTTACTACTAATTTTTATTTTCACAAATATATTGTTTGCCTCTTTTGAATACGTAAAAGTGGGTAATATAGATAGATATTACAATTCAAAAATCTCAAATGAACAATTAAAATCTTTACTTCTTGAAATAAAAGAGGACTTAGAATCACAACTTCAAACTAATATCTTTGATTTATCTAGTACTGGAAAACCAATAAACCTAGTTTATATGGAACCCTCTTTACTTGAAAAAAGAATAGAAAGAAAAATTAATAGACTAAAATCAAAGCAAAAAAAAATAGATCAATTACAAGTATATTTCCCAAAAAATCAAATAATAATAAATAAAGAAAAAACACTATTTAAAAAACAGAATGCACTTTTAAATAGTAGAATAAAAAATTTTAACTCCTATGTAAGAGAAATAAATAAAAATAGAAATATCTCAGGTGAAAAGTTCAAGAGAGTAAAAGCAGATATCACTTCAAAAAAGAAAAAGCTTGATATAGAAATAAAAAAGATGAACAGATATAGAGATGATATAAAAAGAAAGGTAAATAGATTTAATACTAAAGTTAATAGTTTTAACGGCCAAATTAGAGAATATAAAAGACTAAGTAAAGAGCTTGAAACCTTAACAAGAGGTTTTAAAAAAGTTAAAGGTATGACCTTTGGAGTAAAAGAGATAAACACAAAAACCTATCATAAAGATGGTAAAAGAGTTCAAGAAAAAACCCAAAAACAAAGAATGAATAAAATAGAGATTTATGGATTTAGTTCTATGGGTGAGCTAAAAGCAATATTAGCCCATGAAATATTGCATTTAGTTGGAATCCCCCATATAAATAACAAGTATTCTTTAATGAATAGTGTAATACAAGAAAATCAAATTAAAAATCTAAAATTAACAAAAGAAGACATTAAAAACTTCAAAGAAAACTTTTAATTCATATTTTATAGCATTTTATTTGTATAAGTTCTACTACTTGTGCTAGAGAGTGAATATAGCATACTTTCATCTAAAGATAATAAAGGGAAATCAAGTACATTTTTACTTAAAGATCTTATTTTATCAATTCTGCCTATTGCCTTTTCAAACATCAGCTCAACTACATTTGTATAACTTAGATTTTCTGATAATTCACAAGCTTTGGGAAAATAGCTTGAACCTTCAGTCATTCCAGGGACTAAATTAGCTTCAAGAAAAAAACATTTACCGTCTTTATTTGCTTTTATATCAATTCTTCCAAAATCTCTTACTCCTAGATTTATAAAAGAATCATAAGCAAGCTCTTCAACTCTTTGTTTTAAATCATAATCAGTAATAGGTCTTAATATTTCATTATTTTCTTTTTTTGCTTTTTCACCAAGAGTTCTTAAGCCATTTTTTGATTGTGCTGCAATAATCTCAATTGCATAAACACTAATGTCATCGTTTCTGTTTTTTATTATTGAAACGGTAAATTCTCTTCCATCTAAATATTCCTCAACTAAAACTGGCTCTTTAAACTGTGTATAAAGAGATAGAAGTTTATTCTCATATTCTTTAAATGTCCTCACAAAAGATTTATCATCAATGCCGTTTCCATTTGCTGCATCCCTTGGTTTTAAAAAAAGAGGAAACTTCAAAGGAAGTTCATTTTCTTTATACTCTTTTGGAATTGCAGTAAAAAAATCTGCTGTAGGTATACCTTTTCTTCTTAAATATGATTTTGCAAGAATTTTATTTGAATCAAATTTTAATATATCTTTAGTTGATCCTGTGTAATTAATATTATGTTTTTTAAAATAATCACTTAACCAAATATTTGGTTCATTTACTAATGATATATATTTTACAGCTAAAACTACTAAGTCAGGCTTTCTTTCCAGTACTTTTTCTAAATCAGACTTATCTTTACAGATACTTAATTTTACTTCATATTTTAAAGATCTTAAAGATTTTAAAATACTTTTACACGCAATTTCTGCACCAAATCCAGTCTCTATTAAGTATTTATTTGGTGTTGTTATTATTTCTATTTTCATAGGTTTTCCTTTAAACTACAAGGGTTATAATGTGAGCAATATCTAGTGCTATTACATTATTATCTAGTAATGATATTAGTTAATATATATTTACAGTTTTAATGGAATTTAGCTATTACTTAGTCACACAATGGTGAATATTATTGCTATTAGAAATACACTGTAAATAAAAGTGCATAATCAGTATGAGTGTTTGAACAAATAATTGAGATATTTGTTATTGTAGATTAAATTATGGGTCTAAACTTAAGTAAAAGTTCTTATTTTGAGTCTTTTTTTGCTTTTTTCTCAGCTTTTTTTTCTTTTATTGATTTTGCAGGTGCCGTTTTTACTGCTTTTTGGGTATTTTTACCTTTAGCCATTTTGTCTCCTTTATAAGGTTAGTATTACAGTATATCTGAAAAAAAGGAATATAGCTCAATAAATAAAAATTAATTAAAAATGTTTAATAATATAATAATTAGTAGACTATCTGTCATATTAATACTAACTAATAAGAGAGAAAGTCTATAATTTTATAAAACTAACAATAAATTTACATAATTATATTTGATAATCTTGTCTATTGTCTCCCCATTCAAATATAAAACACATAGGTAATTGATCTTTTTTGTTTAAATATCTTGCTGTAAAATACCCTGAAACAAATATTGATACAATTGCTACAACTGAAGCAAATGCTAAAGTTGAAAGTCCTGTTAGACCTTGTCCTACTGTACAACCAATAGAAAGGATACCACCTGTTCCCATCATTGCACCACCAATCATATTATTTCTTACTCTATTTTCACCTTTTGCTGAGGTACATCCAAAACTATATTTTCTATTAAATTTTGACATTAAAAAAGCACCAAATACAATACCAACTATTAAACTTATTGAAAAGCTAAGTTCATTTACTTGGTATAACATAAATAGTTCAAGTGTTTTAGCTGTTGGATAAACAAATGTTATTCCAGCTGGGTCAATCATTCTTTCAATACTTTCCTCACCTAATACTGATGTTATAAACCAAGCTGCTGCAACAAGTAGTCCAATTAAAACACCATCCCAAAGGTTTGGTAATCTAACTGCATGTCTCACTAAAACTTTTAAAAGTATTAATAAAACAGCAATAACAAAATAAATATTCATTGTAAAATTTTCTAATTTGCTTGACCATTCTATTAAAGTAGGGTTATTTATAAATGGGTCTAAGAAACCATTTAAAAATCCTCTTGTTGTTGCAAAGGCAAAAATACCTATAAAGACTATACTTATTAAAGAATTTTTATCACCTTGAGCAAATTTAATTAAATGTCTATTACTACAACCATCTGCTAACATCATACCTACACCAAATAATGCACCACCAAATATAATTGCAAAATAGTTTAAATTATCTTTGTAATAAACTGTATCAGTTAAGTCAAGTTCAAAATATGAAGAAACTAAAAATGTAGAGATTATAGCTACAATCATAGCCATAATAACAGAAGCACCTCTCATTGTAGATTTTGTAAGAATATAGTCTTTTATAGAACCACTAAAGCAAAATTGTCTTTTTTGTGCAATCATACCAAAGGCAGATCCTATAATAAATCCTAATAAATTTACAATTTGATATATTTCCAAGTCTAACATTCTATTCCTTATTAAATTAATACAGTATATTTATGTAGGGAATTATATATGTTTACAATTTAAATATGTTGGATTTATAAAAGTTAGTTGTTTTAATTAAGTTTAAATAAAACAAAGTAAATAAGTTGAGATTCTAAAGATCTTGATTCTCAACTTTCATATCTTCAAGTCCTTCTAAAATATCTAAGGCTTGTTCTTGTGTTAGTAGATTTTTATCTATGTCAATTAAAACTTCATCAAAATAAAGTTTAATTTGTTTCATATATTCTAATTCCTCGTTTAAGGATTTATTTTTCTTTTTTGATAATTGAGTTTCTATCTCTTTTAAGCTGTCATTTACTTCGGGTAAGATGTCAGTTTGAATAAGTCTTGTAAGTTCTTTGATATAATCCATCAAATCTCCTGTTTAATTTTTTGATTTTCCGGAATTATATCAAAAGATAAAGGATTTTTTCCTTTATCTTAATTTTTCAATGTTTCGTCTAATATTTCTGAAAATCTTTTCCATGAAGCTTTATCTGCTCTTTCATGATATCTATCAGAACCAAATTTTGTAAATGCATGGGGTGCACCACTGTAAGTTAACATTTCATGAGTTACTTTTTGTGCTTCCATTTTTTTAGCTATATCAGCAAAATCATCCATACTAACTGCTTTATCAGCTGTTCCATGAAATACAACAATCTCACCTTTTACCTTTGAATAATCTTGACCTTTAGGAGTTGTTAATCCTCCATGAAAAGGGACAAACTTTTTAAGTTCTGCTCCACTTCTTGCCATTTCTAAAATTACAGTACCACCGAAACAATAACCTAATCCAACTGCATTATTTGTATTTGCTCCTAGTTTTTTTGCTTCATCAAAACCACCTTTTATTAAGGCTCTCATCTTTTCTCTATCTTTATATAAAGCTCCGGTTAAAGCTTTTCTTTTTTTTATTGTATCAGCTACTACACCTTTACCAAACATATCTGCAGCAAAAACTGCATAACCTATTTTATTTAACATTTCTGTTCTTTTTATCTCATATTTATCTATTCCATCCCAATCATGTATCATGAATACTAAAGGGGCATCTTTTGTAGGGCTTGAATAATACCCTTGATAATCTTTCCCATTTACATTATAAGTGACATATTCGCCATTCGCTAATAAAAAACTTGAAGTTAATAGCAAAGCAGAAATTATTTTTTTCATCAAAACTCCTTTATAATATTTTTAAATATCTTACCCTTCAAAAAAAAAATTAAACTTAATATTTTGAGTTAAAGTGAACACTTTTTTCACACATAAAAATTGTATAATTAGAAAAATGTTTAGGATTACTATGATTGATCTAATAAAAAAACTTCCAAAAGCTGAACTTCACCTACATATAGAAGGTTCTTTAGAACCAGAACTTATGTTTAAATTAGCTAGAAAAAACAAAATAAAGATTCCATATAATAGTATTGAAGAGATAAAAAAAGCATATAACTTTTCAAATCTTCAAAGTTTTTTAGATATCTATTATGCAGGGGCAGCTGTATTGATTACAAAAGAAGATTTCTATGATATGACTTGGGCTTATATAGAAAAATGTGTTGAAAATAATATTATTCATACAGAGATATTTTTTGATCCACAAACCCATACTCAAAGGGGCATAAGCTTTGAAACTGTAATCCTTGGAATAAAACAAGCCTTAGATGATGCAAAAGAAAAATATGGAATCACTTCTCATATAATCATGTGTTTCTTAAGACACCTTTCACAAGATGAGGCCTTTAAAACATTTGAAGATGCACTATTGTTTAAAAATATTATAAAAGGAGTTGGTTTAGATTCATCAGAAATAGGGCATCCTCCATCAAAATTTAAAGATGTTTTTAAAAAAGTAAAAGAAGAAGGTTTTGAAATTGTTGCACATGCAGGTGAAGAAGCAGATGTTTCTTATATTTATGAAGCTTTAGATTTATTAGAGGTGAAAAGGATTGATCATGGGGTACAATCAATAAATTCAAAAGAATTAATGAAAAGATTAAAAGATGAGCAAATACCTTTAACTGTATGTCCAAATTCAAATATTGAATTAAAAGTTTTTAACTCGTATAAAGAACACAATATAAAAAAACTACTAGAGAACAAACTTCTAGTTACGGTTAATTCAGATGACCCTGCATATTTCAAAGGTTATTTAAATCAAAACTATATTAACCTTGTTGAAAATATAAAATTAACAAAAGAAGATATAATTCAACTTGTTAAAAACTCTTTTAAAGCTTCATTTATAAGTGATGAATTAAAAGAAAAATATCTAAAAAAGGTAGATGAAATTGGAAGAGATTATAAACTACATCAGAATAAATGAAAACCTCTCAACATCAGGTCAACCTACAGTTGAACAATTTGAAGATATAAAAAATGAAGGCTTTGAAGTAGTTATTAACTTAGCTTTACATAATGCTTCAAATGCCATAGAAAATGAAGATAAAACTGTTACTGATCTAGAAATGGCATATTTTCATATTCCAGTTGATTTTGAAAATCCAAAAAAAGAGCAAGCTTCATTTTTTTTAAACCTTTTAAACTCTTTAAAAAACAAAAAGGTTTGGGTACATTGTGCACTCAATTATAGAGTTACTGTATTTTGTTATCTTTATCATAAACATATTTTACACACACCTTTTGAAGAGATAAATTTTAAAGTCTTTGATGAATGGACACCAAATGAAAAATGGCAAGATATAATGAAAACTCCATATGAGCAATTATCTTTAGTAAAATAAAACTAACAACTTATTTATTAAATTTTAGATACCATATCCTCACTATAAAAAGAGATTATTATATTTTGGAATCAAATTGAGAGTAGAAACAAAACTAGAAAAATTTAATGAACCTTTATATCTAGAAAGTGGTAGGATTCTAGAAAAGTTTGAGATTGTTTATGAAACATATGGTGAGTTAAACGAAGATAAATCAAATGTTATTGTAATCTGTCATGCCTTAGCTGGAAGTCATCATGCCGCTGGAAGATATGCTGATGAAGCAAAACCAGGATGGTGGGACAAGTTAATTGGAAATGGCAAAGCAATTGATACAAAAAAATATTTTGTAATATGTTCAAACAACATTGGCAGTACTTTTGGTTCAACAAATGCTTTAAGTATCGACCCCACTACAAAAAAAGAGTATAGATTAAAATTCCCTGTATTAGCAATTTCTGATATTGTAAAAGCTCAAATGAGACTTTACAAGAGACTTGGAATTGAAAAGGCTAAAGCTGTTGTAGGTGGAAGTATGGGAGGAATGCAAGCACTGTGTTATTCAATTGAGTTCCCAGATTTTGCAGAGCATGTATTTGCCCTAGCAACAACAGCTTATACAAGACCTTGGGCAATTGCTATTAATAAAATTGCCATTGAATCAATAAGACATGATCCAGCTTTTAAAGATGGACATTATGAAAAAGATGATTTAGAAGCTTCTGGATTACCAGGCCTTGCAATTGGAAGAATGGCAGGTTTAATAGCATATTTAAGTCCAAATCTTTTTAATAAAAAATTTGGAAGAGATTATGCTAGAACTGACGGTTTATATGAGTTAATGGGTAGATTTGAAGTTGAAAGATATCTAGAATACAATGCTTACTCTTTCCCAAAAATCTTTGATCCTTTGTCATATTTGTATATTTGTAAAACAATGAACATATTTGATGCAGGAAGAAATAAAGATAAACTTGAAGATTCATTTGAGAAAGTTAACTCTAAACTACACCTTATATCTTTTTCTGATGATATGTTGTTTTTCCCTGAAGAGATGGAAGAGATTAGAGATATTATGATTAAAATTGGAAAAGGTGATCAAATAACATATAAAATGATTGAAAGTAAATCTGGGCACGATTCATTTTTAGTTGAAGTTGAAAAATTTGATCAATATTTAGTTGATTTATTGGAAGGAAAATAATGAGCGAAGAGCAAAAAGAAGAACAAACATTTGAAGTAAAAATCGAAAAAGCAAAAGAGCTTTTAGAAAAACTATCAAATCCACAAATCACATTAAGTGATTCTTTAGACCTTTATAAAAATGGGATAAAAGAACTAGAAGAAGCACAAAAACTTCTAGATGAAGCAAAACTTATTTTTGAAGTTAATAAAAAAGAAGAATCTGAACCTTTTTAAAAAAATATTGCAAAATGTTATATTTTTAGCTACTACTTTTAAAACTAGATAAACTTTCTTTTATACTTAGGAGAAAGTTTATGAAAACTATAACACAACTTCATGAAATTGATAAACCAAGGGAAAGATTACATAAATATGGCTTATCAGCATTAAAAAACTATGAACTTATTGCCATACTTTTAGGTAGTGGGGTAAAGGGTAAAGATGTTATGCATCTCTCCCGTGAAATAGAGAAGTTTTTTAACTCAAATTTTGAAACTATGAGTTTAGAAACCCTCCTTAATATACATGGTTTAGGAAAAGCAAAAGCCAGTCAAATAATATCAGCAATAGAACTCTCACGTAGATATTTAATAGATACCCAACACTACAAAATATCATCAGCAAAAGATGTATATGATGAACTAAGTGCATACAAAAATAAACAACAAGAATACTTCCTAAGCCTATATTTAGACGGAGCAAATAATTTAATAGAAACAAAAGTAATCACAATAGGAACCCTAAACCAAAGCCTAGTTCACCCAAGAGAAGTATACTCATATGCCATAGAAAAAAGATGCGCTAGCATAATAGTAGCTCACAATCACCCAAGTGGAATATTAAAACCAAGTAACGAAGATATAAATGTAACACAAAGACTAAAAGAATCAGGACAAATCTTAGGCATAGAACTACTTGACCATATAATCTTTACAAAAGATGATTTTGTAAGCTTGAAAGAAGAGGGTGTTTTATGATAGAAAACGATTTTGATAAATGGAATAAAGTTAAAAAAGAAACAAATACAGAAAAGGGTTTAGTAGGGTTTAAAACTAGAGATATTTTTAATATAAAAATGGGACACAACATTGGGGTTGAACAAAATGGTAAAGGAGAAGAATTTGTACGACCTGTAATTATATATAAAAAGCTAACAAAAGATATGTTTATTGGAATACCTTTAACTACAACTCAAAGAGAAGGAAGTTTCTTTTTTAAATTTAAATTTATACCTCATAAGATAAGTACTGCTATATTGATTCAAACGCGACTTTTTAGTACTAAAAGATTACTTAATAAAATTGGAGTAATAAATAAAAATGACTATGAAATATTGAAAAAGAAGTATTTAAAACTCTTAGAATAGTTTTACCCCGTCATAAGACGGGTCGTCCCGAAGGATAATTGTGAAAATATTATATCTAAGAATATTTCTTTTGTCAATTTTTGTTTTTTTGCCCAAACTTCTAATTTAATCGCTACTCCTTAAATCTCTTCTATTTTATCCAATATAGGGCAAACTTTTTGTAAAATAATAAGCTTAGATATAAATACAAATAAATTTTAGGATAAAAATAATATATGTTTGAACAAACTTTTAAAAATATAGACGATATTTTGTGGAAAGACTCAGGGGCTGACAGTGAACTTGACTACATAGGACAAACCTCTTGGATAATGTTTTTGCGTTATCTTGATGACTTAGAAAAAGAGAAAAAAGATATAAAAGAGCTTTCTGGTGAAGAGTATACTTTTATACTAGATGAGCAGTTTAGATGGAACTCATGGGCTATGCCAAAAGATGAAAAAGGAAACTTAGACCACAAAAAAGCCCTTACTGGAAAAGACTTAGTAGAGTTTGTAGATTTAAAGCTTTTTCCATACCTTGCAAAGTTTAAACAAAACACAGACAATCCTCTAACAATAGAGTATAAAATAGGTGAGATATTCAGTGAATTAAAAAACAAAATCCAAAGTGGATATAACTTACGAGAGATAGTAGAGTATGCAGATGCCTTACCTTTTAAATCGAGCAAAGACAAACACGAACTAAGCCACCTATATGAAACCAAAATCAAAAACATGGGAAATGCAGGAAGAAATGGTGGGCAGTACTACACACCAAGACCTCTTATTCGAGCGATGGTAAATGTGATAGACCCACAAATAGGTGAAAAGGTCTATGACGGTGCAGTAGGAAGTGCAGGGTTTTTATGTGAAGCCTACGATTATATGAAAAGTAATATGAATATGAGTGTAGACAACCTAAAGGTTTTACAAGAGAAAACCTTTTTTGGAAAAGAGAAGAAAAACTTAGCTTATGTGATAGGTATCATGAATATGATACTTCACGGTATAGAAGCACCAAATATCAAACATACCAATACTCTTGCAGAACCCATACGAGATATACAAGAAAAAGACAGATACCATGTAATCTTAGCAAACCCTCCATTTGGAGGAAAAGAGCGTAAAGAGGTACAACAAAACTTCGATATAAAAACAGGTGAAACCGCCTTTTTATTTATGCAACACTTTATCAAGTCACTCAAAGCTGGTGGACGAGCAGCAGTGGTAATAAAAAACACGATTCTTAGCAACTCAGACAATGCCTCAGTAGCTTTGCGTAAGCATCTTCTTGAAAGCTGTAATCTTCACACTATTTTAGATATGCCAAGTGGTACTTTTACAGGGGCTGGTGTAAAAACAGTGGTGCTGTTTTTCACAAAAGGTGAAGCCACTAAAAATATCTGGTACTACCAACTAAACCCTGGGCGAAATATGGGGAAAACAAACCCTCTAAATGACAAAGATATGAGTGAGTTTATAGAGCTTCAAAAAACTAAAGCAGATAGTGGGAACTCTTGGAGTGTAAATATACACGATATAGATGAAACTACTTTTGATTTATCAGTTAAAAACCCAAATATAGCTGATGAAGTAGAACTTCGAACTCCAAAAAAGATACTTGAAGAGATGGAAAGTTTAGATAAAGAGACTAATGAACTTTTAGCTTCTATTAAAGAGATGGTATGAGTAAAGATTGGAAATCAGTAGGTTTTTTAAATAGTATTCAAAAAATTTCTAATTCACAAAAAATTCCTAAAAAAGATTTTTTAGATAATGGTACTTATCCAATAATTTCACAAGAAGATAATTTTATCAATGGCTATTGGAATAAAAAAGAGGATATTTTTAGGGTTAAAAAGCCAGTAACTATATTTGGCGATCATACTAAAAAGTTAAAATTTGTTGATTTTAATTTTGTTTTAGGAGCTGATGGAGTTAAGATATTATTACCTATTGAAGATATTGATTCAAAATTCTTTTATTATCAATTAATGTCATTTGATATTGAAGATTTAGGTTATGCTAGGCATTACAGACTATTAAAAGAATTTAATATAATGTATCCTGAAGTTAATGAACAAAAACAAATTGTAGAAATTATAGATAAAGCTTTTGAAGCAATAGACAAAGCAAAAGAGAATCTTGAAAAAAATATCCAAAATACAAAAGAGCTTTTTCAAAGTAGATTAAATGAGATATTTTCACAAAAAGGTGAAGATTGGGAAGAAAAAACACTAGGTGAAGTTTGTATTATTTCAATGGGACAAAGCCCAAAAGGAACATCATATAACTTTGATGGAATTGGTACTCCTTTGATTAATGGTCCAGTTGAATTTGGTAAAAAACCTTTTGATAAAACTATTAAGTCAAAACATACAACTGAACCTACAAAACTGTGTAAAGAAGGTGATTTAATCTTGTGTGTTAGAGGTTCCACAACTGGCAGAATAAACATTGCAGGTTTTGAAGCCTGCATTGGTAGGGGTGTTGCTTCTATTCGGTATGAACAAAATCAAGAATGGTTAAATTATTTTATTTTATCAAAACAAAAAGATATATATAGTTTAGGAAGTGGAGCAACATTCCCTAATGTTTCAGGTAGTATATTATCTAAAGTTCTTTTTCCAATACCGAAAAAAGAAGAACAAAATGTACTAATTAATATTATGCAAAGATTATCAAATGGTACAGAACAATTATTTAATCACTACCAACAAAAACTTCAAAACCTAGAAGAGCTTAAAAAGTCTATACTTCAAAAAGCTTTTAGTGGTGAACTGGTCTAAAAGGTGTAAATAATGGCAGATAATTTACAAAGCATTGAAGATATTGCAGATAAAATTATTAACTTATCAAGATTAGCAGTAAAAGAGTATGAACCTTTAGTAAACAAGATTATCATAAGTAAAATTAAAGATGAAAGCTATATTGAAAAAATACTTGATGGTCTATTAGATTATTGTTTTGATGAAGAGATAGTATATTTGTATAAAAAACTTTGTAAGTATTATTATGAAATAAATCCCCATGTAACAGTTGATTATATAAACTACTATAAAGAACAGTATGAAACAAAGATTGAAGATATTCAGAATTTAAAGTATTGTAAGGGTTAATATGAATGAAGCACAAACAAGACTAGAACTTATAGACCCAAAGCTTCGTGATGCTGGCTGGGGAGTAGTAGAAGATAGTCGTATTCAAGTGGAGTATCCAATTTCTCAGGGAAGACTTATAGGAAATGGAAGACGAGCTAAGCCACTCAGTGCAGACTATGTTCTTATTTATAAAAACAGACGCTTAGCAGTAATAGAAGCAAAAAAAAGAGACCTACACTACAGTGAGGGGGTAGCTCAAGCAAAAGAGTACGCCCAGAGATTACAAATAAGATATGCCTACTCTACAAATGGTTTAGAAATCTATGGTATAGATATGCAAGAGGTAAAAGAGGGCGATGTAAAAGCTTTCCCCACTCCAGATGAACTATGGCAAATGACCTATCCTAAAGAGGACACGGTTTTAGATAGATTATTTGCGATACCTTTTGAAACCAGTGGTGGGAAATGGCAACTAAGGTATTACCAAACAAACGCAGTGAATAAAACCCTTGAAGCAGTTGCCAATGGAAAAGATAAAATCCTTTTAACCCTGGCAACAGGTACAGGAAAAACTGCTATAGCTTTTCAAATAGTTTGGAAACTATTTCACTCAAGATGGAATCTTCAAAAAGATTTTAAAAGAACCCCAAGAATTTTATTTTTAGCCGATAGAAATATATTAGCAGATCAAGCTTTTAACTCCTTTGGAGCTTTTGAAGAAGATGCATTGGTACGAATAGACCCTGGGGAGATAAGAAAAAAACAAAGAGTGCCTAAAAATGGCTCTATCTTTTTTACTATTTTTCAAACTTTTATGACTGGGCTAAATGGCACACCAAATTTTGGAGAGTATCCAAAAGATTATTTTGATTTTATTATTATAGATGAGTGTCATAGAGGTGGAGCAAATGATGAGAGTGAATGGAGAGCAATATTAGAGTATTTTTCTCCAGCTTTCCAGCTAGGACTTACAGCCACTCCAAAAAGAGATGTAAATGGTAATACTTATAACTATTTTGGAAAACCAGTATATGAATACTCACTAAAAGAGGGGATAAACGACGGGTACCTAACCCCTTTTAAAGTAAAAGATATCTCAACTACTGGAGATACTTATATTTATACCCAAGAAGATGAGATAATAGAGGGTGAGATAGAAGAGGGCAAAGAGTACACCAAAGAGGAACAAAATAAAATTATTGAGATAATGGATATAGAAAAATATCGTGTAAATCTTTTTATGGATATGATAAACCAATCTCAAAAGACTTTAGTGTTTTGTGGGACCCAAGCTCACGCAGCAGCTATTAGAAACCTTATAAACCAAAGTGTAAAAGTAAAACATCTTGATTATTGTCATAGGGTGGGTGCAGATGATGGAGCTAGAGGAGAGAAGTTTTTAAGAGATTTTCAAGATAATGAAAAAAGATACCCCACCATACTCACAACCTCAAGAAAACTTAGCACTGGTGTAGATGCCCCTGAGATTAAAAATATAGTACTTTTACGTACAGTTAAATCTATGGTGGAATTTAAACAAATTATTGGGCGTGGAACACGGCTATTTGATGGAAAAGACTACTTTACTATATTTGATTTTTATGACGCTTACAAACACTTTCACGATGAAGCTTGGGATGGAGAACCTATTGAGCCAGAAACACCTACTCCAAAACCACCAAAAGAGCCATGCGAAGTATGTGGAGAGTTGCCTTGTATTTGTCCACCTATCATTGTAGACCCTGAGCCTTGTGAAGAGTGTGGCAATATCCCTTGTGTATGTGAAAAGCCATCAAAACAGATGATAAAAATAAAGCTATCAGACGGAAACTTTAGAAGTTTAGACTCTATGGTAAAAACCATGTTTTATTCTCCTGAAGGCAAGCCAATATCTGCAGGAGAATTTGTAAAAAAACTTTTTGATGAGATGCCAAACTTCTTTGAGAGTGAAGAGGAGTTAAGGCGTATTTGGAGTATACCTGATACTAGAAAAAGATTACTTGAAGAGTTAAGTGAAGCTGGCTATTCTTTAGAGCAACTTGAAGATTTGAAATCTATAGTTCATGGGGAAGATAGTGACCTTTACGATGTACTAGCTTATATAGCTTATCATAAAAACTTAGTACCAAGACTAGATAGAGCAACAAAAGCAAAGATAAAAATAACCCACTATGATAATGCAAAACAAGATTTTTTAGACTTTGTACTTAAACAGTATGTAGACCACGGAGTAAAAGAGTTAGACGACAAACGCCTAGCTACATTACTTGTAACAAAATACCATGCAATAGATGATGCAAAACAAGAATTAGGTGAGATATCAGAGATACGAGATACTTTTATAGGATTTCAAAAGTATTTATATGAAGATATAGTAAATAATACTTATGCAAACAACTTATTAGTAGCCCAACCAAAACCAGAGTATAATTAAATTTTTTGATATAATATAGTTTTGAAGGAGTATTGATGACTAAAAGAACTTTAGATAAAGAAAAAATTTAAAAAAAGTTATAAAAACAACTCAAAATATTGAGGGATATTCTGAAGCCTCAAAAAAAGTAAAAGATGAAGCTAAAATTGTAAGAGAAAAATATGGTATCAAAGTATCAGCTAAAAGATAACTCTTTTTACTATGAAGGTACTGATATACCTAAAAATAAGTTTGATATAAAAGATAGTGAACTTATTCATGAAATAGAAAAAGAGCTTATAATGGAAGAATCACAAAGATGTTTTTTGATATGATAGTTTCATACAATGGATATAGATTTATAGATTATTCTTCAGTTACTCCAAAGCAATATATAGATTCTGCTATTGAGTGTGTTCAATATGCAGATGAATCAGGATTTGAAAAAATTATTTTAAATGGATTAAATAAAGTATGAGTAAAAAAAATATAAAGATTATTCAAAATATTCTAAAAAAGCAAGATAAATATGATTTAGCTATAAAACTTGAAAGTGCTTATTATGAAGATTATCAAATAGATAATTTCAATGGTGGTATTGGTCAGGTTGAGGTATTTATTCATCCTAATTATTTTTTTGAATTTGATAGTTTAGATGAAGAAACTACAACTATTTTGATAAAAATATTTGATGCTTTACCCCATGAATACTTTGAAATTAACTCCATAAAATTTTCTATAAATACTGATGTAAATATTGAAAATATAAGTGATACATTATACATATTTGTTGATGAGGCTGGAGATTTTGATTTCTCTTCAAAAGGCTCAAAACATTATATGTTTACTTTTTTGGCAAAAAGAAGACCTTTTAATCTACATGAATATATTTCAAATTATAGATACTCATTATTAGAGAGAAATTTAGACCCATTTATTGATAAAAGATTAGATATAGAATCATTTCATGCTTGTGAAGATAATAGTCATGTAAAAAATGAATTATTCAATATCATCTCTACTTTTGATGAAAATAGTGTAAAAGCATACTCTTATGTACTAGATAAACCAAAAGTTCTACCTGATAAAAGAGCTCAAAAAGATAAGTTTTATATTGATAATCTTAGTTTTGCTATCCAAAAGCTTTTGGATGAATTGCAAATTGATAAAAACTTTGTAATTATCACAGATAGACTGCCAGTACAAAAAAATAAAAACAAACAAGTTGGTGCTTTGAAAAAAGGGATTAAAGAGTATCTAAAAAATAAAAAACTTGATAAAGAAATAAGATATGACATCTTTCATCATTGTAGTGCATCAAGTGCAAATCTTCAAATTGTTGATTATATTTGTTGGGCAATATTTAGAAAGTTTGAAAGAAATGATGATACATATTATAAAAGAGTTGAAAAGTATTTGATAAAAATTGATGAAATGACTAAGGATAGAAAAAAAGTTCATTATGAAAAATGACCCATTCTACCTATCTTGCGAAGCCTCCCTTGGAGTCTTATCAGTAGATGGGAACTTTTACAAAATTATATCAAAAAACTTGTAAATATGCAAGTAATATTACGGGCAGATTAATTAAGGAATAAATGTTGAGTACCCAAAGTGAAGCAATATTAGAAGAAAACCTTATCAAACAACTAGAATCTTTAAAATACCAAAGAGTATCTATAAAAGATGATGAACAGCTAGAACAAATCTAAAAGAACAGTTAGAAAAACATAACAAAACAACATTTTCAAATAATGAATTTATGATCTGAATTGGGGATATATTTTAATAAAAAAATACCTGTGTAAAAAGTATGAAAAATTACACATATTAGAATTATTTGGGTAAAATATTTTAAAAATTACCCATATTAAAAAAATAGGTGTAAAAATGACTAAAGAATATCTACCTTCAAATTTACCATTAAAAAAAGAGTTAGAGAGTAAAAAAGTTTTAAAAAAGATTGTAAGTGCAAACCGTGCTTTAGCTGAGTTAAAAGGGGTTGCACAAACTATTCCAAATCAAGCTATTTTGATTAATGCTTTAGCTCTTCAAGAAGCAAAAGATTCTTCCGAAATAGAAAATATAGTCACAACACATGATGAACTTTATAGAGCTGAGGTAAGTGGCTCAAATATTACAAATCAAGCAAAAGAGGTAAAAAGATATAAAGATGCACTTTATAGCGGATTTACACTAATCAAAGAGCAAAAACTTTTGCTAAAAAAACATATAGTTCAAATCCAAAAAGTTTTAGAAAATAATGATGCTGGTATAAGAACTCAAAGCGGTACCTCTTTAAAAAATGATAAAACAGGTGAGATAATATATATGCCACCACAAAACTATGAAGATATACAAAATTTGATGGATAACCTAGAAGAGTATATAAATACACCGACTCTTGATGATTTTGATATATTGGTAAAGATGGCAATTATTCATTACCAATTTGAATCAATTCATCCCTTTTATGATGGAAATGGTAGAACAGGAAGAATAATCAATATACTTTTTTTGATATTAAATAATTTATTAGAACTTCCTATTTTGTATTTAAGTTCTTATATCATAGAAAATAAAAATGATTACTATAGACTATTAAATCAAGTAAGAACAAAAGATAACTGGGAAGAGTGGATATTATATATTTTAGATGGTGTAGAAGCAACAGCAAAAAATACAATCAATATTATAAAAGAGATAAATACACTTATGGAAACAACAAAAGAACAACTTATTGAAAAACTTCCAAAAGTTTATTCAAAAGACTTATTGGAGCTTCTTTTTAAACATCCTTATACAAAAATAAATTTCTTGGTAGACGAACTTGATATTACAAGAAAAACAGCAGGTGTCCATTTGAGAGCTATTGAGGAGATTGGAGTTTTACAAAGTGTCAAGTTTGGTAGAGATATTTATTTTATCAATCAAGAGTTATTCAAAATACTAAAAACTAAATATTAAAAGGGATAATATACAACTAATTTACTTAACTTTATTTTTGACACAAATCAACATTTTTTAACCTAAATCTGCTATTATTATAACTATAGATATAAAAATATACAACTAATTTACTAAGGATTATGAATGAGTGAGATTCACGAGTTTTTCAACAGACAAATAAAACTTTGGGGAGAAGAAACACAAGATTCCCTTCAAAATAAAAAAGTAGCTATTATTGGAAGTGGTGGACTAGGGTGTAGTTTAGGTATTGCATTAGGTGCTTCTGGTATAGGTGAGTTTGCTTTTGTTGATTTTGATGAGGTTGGAGTTCACAATATTCATAGGCAAATTGGTTTTAAAGTTGGTGATGACGGAAAACCAAAATGTGAAGTTTTAAAAGAGCTTGTTGAATCAAGATGTCCATATACAAAAGTTACTGCATATAATGAAGGTTTTGAAGAGTTTGCTGCAAGAGATTTAGAATTTGATTTAATTATTGATGCAACTGATAATCTTCCAACAAGAGCTGCTATTAATGAATATTGCATAAATAAAAAACAACCATGGATATATGGAAGTGTTGAGGAGTTTCATGGTCAAGTTTGCTTCTTTGAAGAAGCATCTTATGAAGCTGTATTTCAAATAAATGATAGAAAACCAAACGGTATTGCTTGTCCTATTGTTATGCATATTGCATCATTGCAAGCAAATTTAGCGATTAGACATCTTGCTGGACTTCCTGTAAAAAAAGATATTTTATACTACCTTTCATTTGATGCTGAGGGTGTATTACAAAACCAAAAATTTAATCTTCCAAAAAATTAAATACAAGTGTCACTAGACACTTGTATAAGCTTTAAACAAAACTACTAATCTCTAACTAATTTTTAAGTACTTTTTTACTATAATATCCAGATTTTTAACTACATAATTGAAACTATTACGGGGAACTATAAATGCCAAAACGAGAAGACATAAAATCTATTTTACTTATCGGTTCAGGACCAATTGTTATTGGACAAGCTTGTGAGTTTGATTACTCTGGTACTCAAGCAACAAAAACGCTAAAAGAGTTAGGATATAGAGTTGTTTTAATCAATTCAAATCCAGCTACTATTATGACTGACCCTGAATTTGCAGATAAGACTTATATTGAGCCAATTACAGAAGAGGTTGTTGCAAAAATAATTGAAAAAGAAAATATTGATGCTATTTTACCAACTATGGGTGGTCAAACAGCACTTAACGTTGCAACTTCAATGTACGATAAAGGTATGCTTGATGGGATTCATTTCCTTGGAGCAAATCCAGAAGCAATCAAAAAAGGTGAAGATAGACATCTGTTTAATGAAGCTATGATTAAAATTGGTATGGATTTACCAAAAAGTGCAAATGCATATACTTTAGAAGAAGCAGTTAAAGTTGCTAAAGAAATAGGTTTCCCAGTAATCTCAAGGGCATCATTTACACTTGCAGGTGGTGGTTCTGGTGTTGCATACAATATGGATGAGTTTAAAGTATTAGCAGAAGCTGGTCTTGAAGCATCTCCAATTAATGAAATTGAGATTATGGAATCTATGCTTGGTTGGAAAGAATATGAAATGGAAGTTATTAGAGATAGAAAAGATAACTGTATTATTATATGTTCAATTGAAAACCTTGATCCAATGGGTGTACATACAGGAGACTCTGTAACAATTGCACCAGCACTTACTCTTACAGATAAAGAGTATCAAAATATGAGAAATGCATCATTTGCTATTTTAAGAGAGATCGGTGTTGATACTGGTGGTTCTAATGTTCAGTTCTCAATTTGCCCAAAAACAGGAAGAATGATTGTAATTGAAATGAATCCAAGAGTTTCAAGATCTTCTGCCCTTGCATCTAAAGCTACTGGTTATCCTATTGCAAAAGTTGCTACACTACTTGCAGTTGGATTTACACTAGATGAGATTGAGAATGACATTACAGGAACAGCTGCATCTTTTGAGCCAGTAATTGATTATATTGTAACTAAGATTCCAAGATTTACTTTTGAAAAATTCCCTAAGGCAAATTCAACATTAACAACAGGAATGAAATCAGTTGGTGAAGTTATGGCTATTGGTAGAACATTTAATGAATCTATTCAAAAAGCACTTTGTTCAATGGAAACTGGAATAGTTGGATTTGACCCAATTTGTGATGATTTAGAAAAAATCAAAGCAGAAATAAGAAGACCAAATGCAGATAGATTAAGATATTTAATGGAAGCATATAGAAAAGGTCTTACAAATGAAGAGATTTTTGAATTATGTGCTATTGATCCATGGTTCTTAGCAAAATTTAGAGAGATTTTTAATATTGAAAAATCAATTGACGAAACAATTTTAGATGATGAAATAAAAATGAGAAATGTTAAAACAAATGGTTTCTCTGATTCTATGATTGCAATGTTAATTAACAAAACAGAAGAGGATATTTATAGTGCTAGAAAAGCATTAGGTGTAGACTTCGAATACAATGAAGTTGATACTTGTGCCGCAGAGTTTAAAGCATTAACTCCTTATTTATATTCAACAACAAACATTACAAAGCTACCAAAAATTGAGAAAAAAGATGATGATAAAAAAGTTCTAATCATTGGTGGTGGTCCAAACAGAATTGGACAAGGTATTGAGTTTGATTATTGTTGTGTACACGCCTCATTTGCATTAAATGAGATTGGTGTTAAAACAATCATGTACAACTGCAACCCTGAAACAGTTTCAACTGATTATGATACATCAGATATTTTATACTTTGAACCAATCGATTTTGAACACGTTAGATCTGTAATAGAAACTGAGCAACCAGATGGAATAATTGTTCATTTTGGTGGACAAACTCCATTAAAACTTGCTAATGCTATTACTGATGCTGGTGGAAAAATCATTGGAACAACTGCTGAAGTTATTGATTTAGCTGAAGATAGAGAAAAATTCTCTACTTTTGTTGAAAAAGCTGGATTATTACAACCTGAAAATGGAACTGCAGTTGAAGTAACTGAGGCTATTGAAATTGCTGAAAGAATTGGATATCCAGTATTAGTAAGACCATCATTTGTTCTTGGTGGTAGAGGTATGAAAATTGTTTACTCAACTGATGAGTTAAAACAATATATGGATGAAGCAGTATCTGTATCAAATGATGCTCCAGTTTTAATTGATAAATTTTTAGATAGAGCAATTGAGCTTGATGTTGATTGTATTTGTGATGGAAAAGAAGTATACATTGGTGGAATTATGCAACATATTGAAGAAGCTGGGGTTCACTCAGGGGATTCAGCTTGTTCTTTACCTCCAATCTCAATTGACCAAGAGTTAATTAAAGAATTAGAAGCTAAAACAAAAGCAATGGCACTAGGACTTGGTGTTGTTGGACTTATGAATACTCAATATGCTATTCATAAAGGTCAAATCTATTTAATTGAAGTAAATCCTAGAGCATCTAGAACAGTTCCTTTTGTAAGTAAAGCAACAGGTATGCCACTTGCAAAAGTTGCTACTAGAGTTATGTGGGGTGAGAGCTTAAGATCTGCACTTGATTATTACTACTCTGATTTAGTATGGGAAGATAATGGTGTATTAAAACCAATATTAAAAGACCATGTTGCAGTTAAAGAAGCTGTATTCCCATTTAATAAACTTAGTGGTTCAGATCCAATTTTAACTCCAGAGATGAAATCAACTGGAGAAGTTATGGGTATTTCTGATAACTTCGGAGAGTCTTATGCCAAATCTCAAAGTGCAGCAAAAAATCATTTGCCAACTGAAGGTAAAGTATTTATCTCTTTATGTGATTTAGATAAAGAGTTTGCTCCAAAATTAGCATCTGATTTAGTCAAAGAAGGTTTTACTGTAGTTGCTACAGGTGGAACACATAAAGTGATTTCAGAAGCTGGAATTGAGTGTGAAAAAGTACTTAAAATCTCTGAGGGTAGACCAAATATTACAGATAGTATTACTAATGGTGAAATTGCATTAGCATTTAATACTTCTGATGGTAAAGGTTCATCAAAATCTGATGGACAAGATATCAGAAGAGTAGTATTAAAAGAGAATATTCCTTATGTTACAACAGCAGCTGCAGCTTTAGCTTGTGTTGAAGCAATGAAAGTGTTAAAACATAAAGATGGTTTAGGTGTTAAATCTATCCAAGAATTTTTAAATGACTAACTCTTTAGAAAAAGTATATTTAGTTCAAACTGACACAACTGTAGGTTTCTCATCATCTAGTGATGAGAAACTTTCACACATAAAACAAAGACCAAGTTCTCAAAAAATACTTGAAACAGTAGATTCTTTTAAAACTTTAAATAGTTTTACTAGAGTTCCTAAAGAGCACAGAAAAAGAGTTAGACACTCTAAAAAAACAACTTTTATTTATCCAAATGGTAATTCATATAGAGTGATTTTTCAAGATAGTAGTTTTTATGATTTTATTAAGAAATATAAATCTTTGTATTCAACTTCTGCAAATCAAACAGGTAAAAATTTTGATGAGATTTTTGCAAAAGAAAAAAGTGATGTTATTGTTTATACAAAAGATAATTTTAATGAAACAACAGCTTCAACAATTTATAAACTAAGTAAAATAAAGAAAAAAAAGATTAGATAAACTAGCTTATATGGTTTTTATAAACTAGTGCTAAAGCCAACCTATCCTTCACCTTTAATTTTTTAAACAATGAACTGATATATTTTTTTACTGTAACTTCAGCTATATCAAGTGTATTTGCTATTTTACTATTCGTTAAACCTTGTGCTACTAATTCTAAAACTTCTAACTCTTTGATTTTTAAATCTTCAAATATCTTATTGCCTTTGTTTTCGTTTAAAGGTATTGAGTTTATTAAAAACTGCATTAACTCAGGATAAACCCATGTATTACCATTGTTTACAGTTTCTAGTACACTTTCTATAATTGAGATATCACATAAAGAATGAATATATGATTTAAACCCTTTTTTTAGTAAGGCACAACCTTCAATATTGTTTGTAGCGTTTCTTATAGCTATAAATTTACAATTGTAATTATCCAATAACTCTTGATATATTTTATCTGAATCATCAGTATCTAAATGTTGTAAAAATAAGATACTCTCATCTTCTAAAAAATTTAGGTTATAAAAATCTTCATATTTTCCAATTTGAATAATTTCAAATTTAGATGATTTATTTAATTCTTTTATTAAAAAATCTTGTTTTGTAAGTGCTATTATTTTCATATATCAAGTGACCTTACAATTGGTTTTAAAATATAGCTTAAGATTGTTTTCTTGCCGATTAATATATCCGCATCCACAGTCATACCTGGTTTAATTTCAAGCTTTTTGTTATTGTCTAGAAATTTTGTATTGGCTTTTATATGAACAATATAACTCTCTTTTTCTGGGTCTTTTTCATCAATTAAAGTATCTGCAGAGATATAAGATATTTCACCTTCAACTGCACCATATAAAGAGAAGTCATATGGTCTTAGTTTTATTCTAACTTTTTGCCCTTCGTATAAAAAACCTATATCAGCTGGATCAACTTTAATCTCTGCTAACATATATTTTGTATCAGGAACAATTTGGGCCATTACAACTCCTGGTGAAACAGCTTCACCTCTCGTTTTTACATTAATTTTTTTTATAATTCCATTATCTGGAGATTTTATAATTGTTTCTGTTAATTTTTCTTCTAAATATTTCAAATCTTCTTTTACAGTTTTCAAATCATTATATACAACTAAAAGTTCATCTTTAGATTTTGATCTGTAGTCCTCTGTTGTTTCATCTATACTTCTTTCAATCTCTTTAATAGATGACTTTAAAGTTGGTATTGAACCTTTTAAAGTTTTTAAATCAGATTCTACATCATTTTTCTTTCTTTGTAAGTCAAGCAATTCAACTTTTGAAATGATTCTTTCTTCAACTAAAGGTAGTTTTATTTTCATCTCTTTTTGGATTAAATTATAATTATCTTTTGTGATTTTTAAATTTTTATATGCATCACTTAAATCATTTTTTCTTTGTGATAATTGCTCTTTTAATACGCTTATTGAGGATTGAAATTTTTTCTCATTTATTCTAAATAGCTGTACCTCATTTTCCATTATTTTTGGATCATATTTTATAACTTCATTATCTTTTTTAATTTCAGTATTTTCAGCTTGTGCTTTTAATCTTTGAGCTTTTGCAATGAATGTATACATATTATATTTGTTTTTTTCAATTTCACTTTTATAGTTTACATCTGAAAGTTTGAAAAGGATTTCATCTTTTTTTACTTTATTCCCTTCTTTCACAAAGCTTTCTTTTAATATTCCACCGTCAAGTGAAGAGATTGTCTGAATATTTGTACTTGTAATAACTTTTCCATTTGTTTTTACAATATCATCAATTTCAGAAAAATATGACCAAGTCAATAAAAATATGATTGTAAAAGTTATAAGCCATAAAACCTTATGTAAACCACTTGAGGTTTTAAGTAGTATTGCTGAAGAAAATGATGGCATAAATTCTAAGGTTGATTTATCATGTTTCTTTTTTAAAAGGTTTTCTTCATTTACCTTTTTAAGAGTTTTTTCTTTACTTATATCATTACTTGTAATAATAAAACCAATATGTTCCTTGTCATCGTTAAATAGGGGTGTTATGATTGTATCTGTCCAAATTAATGAATCATTGTGAGAACTGTGTTTAATCTCACCTTTCCAAGTAGTCTTTAAACTTTTAGCTTCATTGAATTGGTTATTGAAATTTATAATTGAATCTTTTCTTATTAATAATGTGTAAGGTTTATCAATTAATTCTGATGGTTTATATTTAAATACATTACAAAGACTTGTGCTTACATGTTTAATTGTTCCATCAATATCTGTAAGGGCCAAAATTACATAGTTATCTAACAATTCTCTATTCTGAAAAGTAAAACTTCTTTTCAACTGGTCGTCAAAATCTTTTTTTTCTTCCACTGTGAACCTTAATATTAGATAAAATCTAAGAAATGATTTAAATTAGTTATTATTTTATAAAAATTTATATAAAACTTTGGTAATATATACACCTAATCTTTAGAGTGTAGGGAGAATACAATGAATATTAGAATAAAAAAATTTATTATTTTTCAAATTTTAATGGTTTCTTCTCTTTTTGGATTTTCTATAAAAGATGGTTTTCCATTGGCATTAGAAAATGACATGGATTTTAAAATTAATAAAAACAATTTAAATAATATAAATATTGATAAAAAAATTGCTGATGCATTATTATATCCATCAGTAGATTTCTCTGCAAACGTTGAAGCTAGCAGATTAACACAAGGCAAATTAACTCCCGATAATGAACCTTTAACAAAATCTGACAATTACGAATTGAAATTTACTCAACCTATATTCGATGGTTTTGAATCATCATTTGAAAAAAAACTTCAAGAACAAAAATTTAAATCGGCAGTTTATTACTTAAAAGAGACTCAAGATAGTATTGCACTTAATTATGCAATTGCCTATGTAAATACTTTGAGGGAAAAAGACTTACTAAATCTTAGTAAAGAAAGTTTACAAATTAGTAAAGATATATTTAATAAAGTTTATAAAAAAGTTAATGTTGGATATGGGACAAAATTAGAGTTTGAAGAGGTTAAGGCAAATATGGCTGAAACTCAAGTTAACTTAGATATTCAAAAAATAAATTTAAAAGAAGCAATCGAAAATCTAAAATTGTATGTTCAAAGTGACTTTGATAGTAGTGAACTTGAAAAACCAAATTTAAATATAGAGCTACCAAAAAATGTAAAAGAAGCTTTAGAAATAGCTTATAATAGAAATCCATCGATTAATGTTTCAAAAACAAATGTTTTTGTTGCAAAATTTGAACAACAAAGAGATAAAAAAGATTTTTACCCAAACTTAGATTTAGTTGGTTCATATAACATTAATAATGCTTTATTTAAAGAAAATGATGAAGAATACAATGAATATAAAGTTGGATTTGAAGTTTCATATAATCTATTCAATGGTGGTAAAGATACTCTTAAAAATAAAAAATCTTTACAAAATATAAAAGATAAAGAGCTATTAGTTAAAAAAAGTGAATATCAAGTAAAAACAGACTTAAGACTTGCATGGAATACTTATAAACTAAATAATGAAAAACAAGATAGTTTAAAACAATATTTAATAGTAAAAAAAGATGTATTAGATGCTACAAATAAAGAGTTTGATTTAGGACTTAAAGATTTAAATACTCTTTTAGAAACTCATATAGAATATGTTGATATTAAAAAAGATTTAATTAGAAACACATATGATTTAATCATTGCAAAATATGAGATATTTAATGCAATGGGCAAATTAAGTGATGTGTTAGAAGATAAATTACCAACTTTAGATAAGATTGATGCTACTGATTTAGTTCAAAACATGCAAAAAGAATTAGATTTTTCATATGATAAAGATGTAAAACACAAACAAAAAAAATTAGCTGTAATAAATAAAAACAAAAAAGTAATTTCAAAAGTTAAATATGAAAAACCAATAAAAAAGGTTTCTTTTCAAAATGTTAATTATGAAAAAGTAAATACAAATTTTGAAAAAAATATTACACACACAATAGAAAATCAGTTTAAAGAAAAGTTTTTAAATGCTTCAAAAAATAAATATACAATCAATCTTGCCTTATCTGATTCTAAAATAAAAGCTCAAAGATTGTTAGATAGATATGATTTAAATGACAATGCCTTTTTCTTTAGTTTTAGAAAAGTAAACCCATTACAAAAAATTATGATGGGAATTTATGATACTAAACAAGAAGCTAAGAAAGCCTTATCTAAACTTCACAAAAATTTAAAAAGAAACAGACCTATTATAGAAAAAATTGCTATTAAACAAAAACTTTATGATAAATATCATAGTAAAAATGAGCTAATTAAACAAAATATAAAAATAGTAAAACCTACTCCTGTAATGAATAAACCTATAATAAGAAAAGTTGTTTTTTCTACTATTGAACCAGCTAAAAATAAAGTTAAAAAATTTCAATATAACAGTTTTAAAGATAAGTTTTTAAATGCTTCAAAAAATAAATATACTATTAATTTAGCATATTCAGATTCTGAAAAAAAAGCTCAAGCTTTATTAGACAGATATGGTTTATCAAATAATGGTTTCTTTTTCAAATTTAGATATGAAAATCCTTTACAAAAAATAATGCTTGGAGTATTTGACTCTAAAGCTGAGGCTTTAAAAGCTATGGCTTCTTTACCTAAAGGTTTAAAATCAAATAGACCAAGAGTGGAAAAAGTTTCAATTAAGCAGGCTTTATTTCATAAATATAATAAAAATTATTCTACTAATCTTGGGAGTATATAATTTAAATGCCACAAAATGATAATATTGATTTTAACTCTATAAAAGAGTACAACCGAGAAAATTCAATTCTTGATACCCTTACAATATATTGTAAAATGAATGGGAGACCTTATTCAAAGGAATCTTTAATTGCAGGTTTACCTATTGAAACAGGAAGAAATACTCCTATTTTATTTTCTAAATCTAACTCTAAATCACTTTTTTCAAGGGCTGCTTTAAAAGCAGGCTTTAAAACTAAGGTTTTAAGAGCTAAATTATATGATATCAATCCTCTAACTTTGCCTTGTATATTATTACTAGATAATAAAAAAGACAAAGATGAACTTGAATCATGTATTCTTTTAGGTTTTGATGAAGAGTACAAAAATGCTAAAGTGATTTTCCCTGAAGCTCCTGAAGTAGAAAGTTTAGTTCCAATTGAAGAATTAGAAAAAAGATATTTTGGGTTTAGTATACTTCTTAAAAAAGAGCTTGATTTTAAAGAAGATAAGACATCTCTATCAATAAAAGAAAGCCACTGGTTATGGGGAAGTATAAAGATTGTAAGAAATGTTTATAGAGATGTAATTATCGCTTCTTTACTAATCAATCTTTTTGTTCTTTCTACGCCACTTTTTACAATGAATGTTTATGATAGAGTTATTCCTAATAATGCAGTTGATACCCTTTGGATTTTTGCAATTGGGGTTGTCTTTATTTATGGTATTGATATAGCCTTAAAATTTTTGCGTTCTTATTTTCTGGAAACTGCAGCTAAAAAAACTGATATTATCGCTTCTTCAATTATTTTTGAAAAAGTTTTAGATTTAAAAATGTCATCGGTTCCAAATTCTGTTGGTTCTTTAGCAAATATTTTAAAAGAGTTTGAGAGTATTAGGGGATTTTTAACATCTTCAACAATTGCTTTATTGATTGATGTTCCATTTATTTTTATCTTCTTACTTGCAATTTATTTTATTGGTGGAGCCTTAGTAATAGTACCTATTGCAATTATTATCATTATTTTAATCTATACATATTATTCAAAAATAAAATTAGCAAATAGTATCAAAGAATCATATGATGCAGGTTCAAATAAAAATGGTGTATTAATTGAAAGTTTATCTTCTATAGAAACTATTAAATCTTTAGGGGCAACTGGATATTCACAATGGAGATGGGAAGAAGCTACATCAAAAATTGCAGACAAAAGTATTAATACAAAAATGATATCTTCTTCAATTACAACAGTAACTTCATTTTTAGTTCAGTTAAATACTGTTGCACTTGTAATAATGGGAACATATTTAATTATTGATAATAACCTTACAATGGGGGGATTAATTGCTACAATTATAATCTCTTCAAGAGCTATCTCACCAATGGGACAAGTCTCATCACTGTTATCAACATTTCAACATACAAAAACTACATATGAAGCCTTAAATGATATTATGAATTTACCTGTAGAACACCCTCAAGGTAAGAAATTTGTAACAAGGCCTGAATATAAAGGTAAAATTGATTTTAGAAATGTAAACTTTACGTACCCAAATGCTGATAAAGAGACTTTAAGTAATATCTCTTTTAGTGTAGAATCAGGAGAAAAAGTTGCAATTATTGGTAAAATTGGTTCAGGAAAAACAACTATTCAAAAACTACTAGTTTCTTTATATCATCCAAATGAAGGTTCTATTTTAATTGACAATATAGATATTAAACAGTTAGACCCCTCTGAGCTTAGAAAAAATATTGCATATGTATCTCAAGATGTTTTACTTTTTGATGGTACAGTAAAAGAGAATATTGTTTATAGAACACCAAATATTGATGATGAAAAAATACTTGAAGCTGCTAAAATCAGTGGTGTATTAGATTTTGTTAATAAGCATCCAAAAGGTTTTGATATGCCTGTTGGCGAAAGGGGTTCTTTCCTTTCTGGTGGACAAAAACAAGCAATAGCTATTGCTAGATCTATTTTACTACCTTATCCAATTGTACTATTTGATGAACCAACAAGTTCTATGGATACATCTTCTGAAAATAGATTTATAAATAGTATTAGAAACTACCAACAAAATAAAACTGTTATTTTGGTTACCCATAAAACATCACTTCTAAGACTTGTTGATAGAATTATTGTGGTTGAAGATGGACAAATCATCTTAGATGGTAAAAAAGATATTATTATCAATAAGCTAAATAATAAAAAATAAGACTTTAAATCTCTTCTCTATAATTAGAAGGTTGACTGTATTAGTTGACCTTCCTTAAAAAAATAATTTATACCAAAGTATACTTTACAAGATAAAATAATTTTTATAATATAGTCATAATAATTTGTGTAAAAGGATTTATTATGGCAATTGCAAGAATTACAGATATTAGAGGTCTTGTTTCCTTGGAAAATGGTACTTCAGAAGAAATATTAAAAAACAAAGATGTAATATCAGAACATGGTGGTTTATTAACAATTAGTGAGTTTGCAAATATTGTTTTTGATGATGGAAGAGAAATTGAAGTAACTGGGCCTGTAACTTTCAATTTAGATTCAAGCTTTTTTAATGAAATCACATTTGAAGATTCAATAACCCAGATAAGTGATTTTGCAAGTTTAGATTATATAAATAATGAATTAGAAGAAAATATAATTGAACCTCAAACAGAAGATTCTACATTAGAACAAAATAATGCAGCTATTAATATTCAAACAGAACAAATAGATACACAATTAAATAATCAAAACACTGAATTAGTAGAAGAAAATGATTCAGAATTTACACAAACACAAAGTACTATTGAATTTGAAGATGATAATGAAGAGGAACCTGTATTAGAAAATGAGACTAATGAAGTTCCAATTGCCAATTCAGAAGTTAACGAATTAAATGAAGACACAATTATAAATGGGCAGATTGATTTTTTTGACCCTGATGGAACAGCAACAGTATCAGTAGATGGAGATAGTCCAACAGGATTAACATTAAATCCAGATGGAACATATGAGTTTGATTCAAGTAGCTATGATAGTTTAGCAGAGGGTGAAAGACAAGTAATAGAAGTACCATTAACAGTTACTGATAATAATGGTGCAACAACAACTACAACATTAACAATCACTGTAACTGGTACAAATGATGCAGCAACAGTAAGTAGCGCAACAGCAAACTTAATAGAAACAGATACAGCACTAACTACAAGTGGAACACTGATAAGTACAGATGTAGATAACGCAGATAATACCTTTATAGCAAATACAATAGTAGGTTCAAATGGAACATTTACAATAGATGAAAATGGAAACTGGGATTTTACAGCAAACTCAGCATTTAATGAGTTAAACACTGGAAGTACTTTAAGTGAAACATTTACAGTATCAAGTATAGATGGTACAGAATCAACAATAACAGTAAATATAACTGGAACAGCAGATGATACAGTGACAGTAGCAGATACAGCAAGAGTAGATGAAGATTCATCAGTAAATATAGATGTATTAGCAAATGATACAGATGTAGATGGAGTAGTATCACCAGTATCAAGTGTAACAGATGGAGCACATGGAACAGTTTCAATTAATGATGATGGAACAGTAAAATATACACCAGATGCAGATTATAATGGAACAGATACCTTTACATATACAAATGAAGATGGAACACAAACAAGTGTAACTGTAACAGTAGATCCAACAGCAGATGATACAGTGACAGTAGCAGATACAGCAAGAGTAGATGAAGATTCATCAGTAAATATAGATGTATTAGCAAATGATACAGATGTAGATGGAGTAGTATCACCAGTATCAAGTGTAACAGATGGAGCACATGGAACAGTTTCAATTAATGATGATGGAACAGTAAAATATACACCAGATGCAGATTATAATGGAACAGATACCTTTACATATACAAATGAAGATGGAACACAAACAAGTGTAACTGTAACAGTAGATCCAACAGCAGATGATACAGTGACAGTAGCAGATACAGCAAGAGTAGATGAAGATTCATCAGTAAATATAGATGTATTAGCAAATGATACAGATGTAGATGGAGTAGTATCACCAGTATCAAGTGTAACAGATGGAGCACATGGAACAGTTTCAATTAATGATGATGGAACAGTAAAATATACACCAGATGCAGATTATAATGGAACAGATACCTTTACATATACAAATGAAGATGGAACACAAACAAGTGTAACTGTAACAGTAGATCCAACAGCAGATGATACAGTGACAGTAGCAGATACAGCAAGAGTAGATGAAGATTCATCAGTAAATATAGATGTATTAGCAAATGATACAGATGTAGATGGAGTAGTATCACCAGTATCAAGTGTAACAGATGGAGCACATGGAACAGTTTCAATTAATGATGATGGAACAGTAAAATATACACCAGATGCAGATTATAATGGAACAGATACCTTTACATATACAAATGAAGATGGAACACAAACAAGTGTAACTGTAACAGTAGATCCAACAGCAGATGATACAGTGACAGTAGCAGATACAGCAAGAGTAGATGAAGATTCATCAGTAAATATAGATGTATTAGCAAATGATACAGATGTAGATGGAGTAGTATCACCAGTATCAAGTGTAACAGATGGAGCACATGGAACAGTTTCAATTAATGATGATGGAACAGTAAAATATACACCAGATGCAGATTATAATGGAACAGATACCTTTACATATACAAATGAAGATGGAACACAAACAAGTGTAACTGTAACAGTAGATCCAACAGCAGATGATACAGTGACAGTAGCAGATACAGCAAGAGTAGATGAAGATTCATCAGTAAATATAGATGTATTAGCAAATGATACAGATGTAGATGGAGTAGTATCACCAGTATCAAGTGTAACAGATGGAGCACATGGAACAGTTTCAATTAATGATGATGGAACAGTAAAATATACACCAGATGCAGATTATAATGGAACAGATACCTTTACATATACAAATGAAGATGGAACACAAACAAGTGTAACTGTAACAGTAGATCCAACAGCAGATGATACAGTGACAGTAGCAGATACAGCAAGAGTAGATGAAGATTCATCAGTAAATATAGATGTATTAGCAAATGATACAGATGTAGATGGAGTAGTATCACCAGTATCAAGTGTAACAGATGGAGCACATGGAACAGTTTCAATTAATGATGATGGAACAGTAAAATATACACCAGATGCAGATTATAATGGAACAGATACCTTTACATATACAAATGAAGATGGAACACAAACAAGTGTAACTGTAACAGTAGATCCAACAGCAGATGATACAGTGACAGTAGCAGATACAGCAAGAGTAGATGAAGATTCATCAGTAAATATAGATGTATTAGCAAATGATACAGATGTAGATGGAGTAGTATCACCAGTATCAAGTGTAACAGATGGAGCACATGGAACAGTTTCAATTAATGATGATGGAACAGTAAAATATACACCAGATGCAGATTATAATGGAACAGATACCTTTACATATACAAATGAAGATGGAACACAAACAAGTGTAACTGTAACAGTAGATCCAACAGCAGATGATACAGTGACAGTAGCAGATACAGCAAGAGTAGATGAAGATTCATCAGTAAATATAGATGTATTAGCAAATGATACAGATGTAGATGGAGTAGTATCACCAGTATCAAGTGTAACAGATGGAGCACATGGAACAGTTTCAATTAATGATGATGGAACAGTAAAATATACACCAGATGCAGATTATAATGGAACAGATACCTTTACATATACAAATGAAGATGGAACACAAACAAGTGTAACTGTAACAGTAGATCCAACAGCAGATGATACAGTGACAGTAGCAGATACAGCAAGAGTAGATGAAGATTCATCAGTAAATATAGATGTATTAGCAAATGATACAGATGTAGATGGAGTAGTATCACCAGTATCAAGTGTAACAGATGGAGCACATGGAACAGTTTCAATTAATGATGATGGAACAGTAAAATATACACCAGATGCAGATTATAATGGAACAGATACCTTTACATATACAAATGAAGATGGAACACAAACAAGTGTAACTGTAACAGTAGATCCAACAGCAGATGATACAGTGACAGTAGCAGATACAGCAAGAGTAGATGAAGATTCATCAGTAAATATAGATGTATTAGCAAATGATACAGATGTAGATGGAGTAGTATCACCAGTATCAAGTGTAACAGATGGAGCACATGGAACAGTTTCAATTAATGATGATGGAACAGTAAAATATACACCAGATGCAGATTATAATGGAACAGATACCTTTACATATACAAATGAAGATGGAACACAAACAAGTGTAACTGTAACAGTAGATCCAACAGCAGATGATACAGTGACAGTAGCAGATACAGCAAGAGTAGATGAAGATTCATCAGTAAATATAGATGTATTAGCAAATGATACAGATGTAGATGGAGTAGTATCACCAGTATCAAGTGTAACAGATGGAGCACATGGAACAGTTTCAATTAATGATGATGGAACAGTAAAATATACACCAGATGCAGATTATAATGGAACAGATACCTTTACATATACAAATGAAGATGGAACACAAACAAGTGTAACTGTAACAGTAGATCCAACAGCAGATGATACAGTGACAGTAGCAGATACAGCAAGAGTAGATGAAGATTCATCAGTAAATATAGATGTATTAGCAAATGATACAGATGTAGATGGAGTAGTATCACCAGTATCAAGTGTAACAGATGGAGCACATGGAACAGTTTCAATTAATGATGATGGAACAGTAAAATATACACCAGATGCAGATTATAATGGAACAGATACCTTTACATATACAAATGAAGATGGAACACAAACAAGTGTAACTGTAACAGTAGATCCAACAGCAGATGATACAGTGACAGTAGCAGATACAGCAAGAGTAGATGAAGATTCATCAGTAAATATAGATGTATTAGCAAATGATACAGATGTAGATGGAGTAGTATCACCAGTATCAAGTGTAACAGATGGAGCACATGGAACAGTTTCAATTAATGATGATGGAACAGTAAAATATACACCAGATGCAGATTATAATGGAACAGATACCTTTACATATACAAATGAAGATGGAACACAAACAAGTGTAACTGTAACAGTAGATCCAACAGCAGATGATACAGTGACAGTAGCAGATACAGCAAGAGTAGATGAAGATTCATCAGTAAATATAGATGTATTAGCAAATGATACAGATGTAGATGGAGTAGTATCACCAGTATCAAGTGTAACAGATGGAGCACATGGAACAGTTTCAATTAATGATGATGGAACAGTAAAATATACACCAGATGCAGATTATAATGGAACAGATACCTTTACATATACAAATGAAGATGGAACACAAACAAGTGTAACTGTAACAGTAGATCCAACAGCAGATGATACAGTGACAGTAGCAGATACAGCAAGAGTAGATGAAGATTCATCAGTAAATATAGATGTATTAGCAAATGATACAGATGTAGATGGAGTAGTATCACCAGTATCAAGTGTAACAGATGGAGCACATGGAACAGTTTCAATTAATGATGATGGAACAGTAAAATATACACCAGATGCAGATTATAATGGAACAGATACCTTTACATATACAAATGAAGATGGAACACAAACAAGTGTAACTGTAACAGTAGATCCAACAGCAGATGATACAGTGACAGTAGCAGATACAGCAAGAGTAGATGAAGATTCATCAGTAAATATAGATGTATTAGCAAATGATACAGATGTAGATGGAGTAGTATCACCAGTATCAAGTGTAACAGATGGAGCACATGGAACAGTTTCAATTAATGATGATGGAACAGTAAAATATACACCAGATGCAGATTATAATGGAACAGATACCTTTACATATACAAATGAAGATGGAACACAAACAAGTGTAACTGTAACAGTAGATCCAACAGCAGATGATACAGTGACAGTAGCAGATACAGCAAGAGTAGATGAAGATTCATCAGTAAATATAGATGTATTAGCAAATGATACAGATGTAGATGGAGTAGTATCACCAGTATCAAGTGTAACAGATGGAGCACATGGAACAGTTTCAATTAATGATGATGGAACAGTAAAATATACACCAGATGCAGATTATAATGGAACAGATACCTTTACATATACAAATGAAGATGGAACACAAACAAGTGTAACTGTAACAGTAGATCCAACAGCAGATGATACAGTGACAGTAGCAGATACAGCAAGAGTAGATGAAGATTCATCAGTAAATATAGATGTATTAGCAAATGATACAGATGTAGATGGAGTAGTATCACCAGTATCAAGTGTAACAGATGGAGCACATGGAACAGTTTCAATTAATGATGATGGAACAGTAAAATATACACCAGATGCAGATTATAATGGAACAGATACCTTTACATATACAAATGAAGATGGAACACAAACAAGTGTAACTGTAACAGTAGATCCAACAGCAGATGATACAGTGACAGTAGCAGATACAGCAAGAGTAGATGAAGATTCATCAGTAAATATAGATGTATTAGCAAATGATACAGATGTAGATGGAGTAGTATCACCAGTATCAAGTGTAACAGATGGAGCACATGGAACAGTTTCAATTAATGATGATGGAACAGTAAAATATACACCAGATGCAGATTATAATGGAACAGATACCTTTACATATACAAATGAAGATGGAACACAAACAAGTGTAACTGTAAATGTTAATGCAGTAAATGATGATATGACTGGCTTTGAGATGAATACAGTTAATAACTTCATTGAAGATTCAACATCTGCAGGAGATACAGTAACAACAGTAAAAACTGCACCAAATGATGTAGATGGTGGAGATATTACATACTCAATTTCAGATACAACAAACTATGCAATTAATGAAACAACAGGTGAAGTAACATTAACAGAAACTGGTGCTAATTTAGTAAATGCAGGTAATCAACTTCCAGTATTTAATGTAACAGCAACAAGTGCAGGAGTAGATGGTTCAAGCCAAACTGTTCAAAACTTAGATCCAGCAGTTACAACAGTAAATGATGTTGCTGTTGTTGAAAATGTTGATCTTGGTTCAACAAATGAAGACACATCGATTATATTTACACAGGAGCAATTGCTACAAAATGCAAGTGATGAAGATGGAGATACTTTAACAGTGACTTCTGTTGGGATTGATGCATCATATGGAAATATTACAGATAACGGTGATGGAACATATACATTCAACCCAACTGTTGATTTTAGTGGAGATAACTTACCAATCAACTTTACAGTTAGTGATGGTACTGTAACTACTAATGCAACTGCAACAATCGATGTTGCAGCAGTTGCAGATGCTCCAACTATCAATTTAGAAATAACCCAAGATACTCAAATCAATATTACTAATGTTCATGATGATTTTCTAGGAACAACAATTAGTGCATATGATCCTGAGGGAAATAGTGCTGAACTTGCAGTTATTCAAGGAACTGATCATGATGGTATTGGTGTTGCAGGAGATACAAGTGGTGATGCACATAATACTGAATTAGGATACGATGATACTTATGGATCTGAAACAATTGTACTTGATCTTGATAACTATGCAACTAATGTTGATGTTGCATTTGCTTGGCAAAATTCAGGTGAAACTGTTGTTGTAGAGTTTAAGAAAGATGGTCAAACTGTAGGGACAAGAGTAATTGAAGGTGGTTCAGATGGTGTTGATGCAATCACTTCTCTTACAGCAGACAATGGAGAAATATTTGACCAAGTTGTTTTCTCTGCACAAGGTTCTAATGATGATTATTTAATTCACTCAATAAAAATTGACCAAGTAGCAACAGATGACGATGGAAATATTATTGGAAATGTAGATTATATAAATATATCTTCAGCCTTAGCTGATACGGATGGAAGTGAATCTTTACAAGTAGTACTTGATGGAATTCCAAATGGTGTTATTATAGGTGGTGTTGAAGTTACTGATGGAACATATAGCTTCGATGTAGATGGAACAAGTTTTGATGGATCAATTTCTATGATAGTTCCTAATTCTGTAACAGAAGATTTTACAATCAATGCCACTGCAATAGCAACAGATGGAACAAATACAAATAGTTCAAGTACAACAGTTGATGTAGAAGTAGCAAGTGTTGATGATGGGGATATTTTATTTACTGATGATTTCACAGATAGTGGAGAAGGATGGACTTATTCAGGTGATGCAGAAAGAATTAATGGTGAAGTAAAACTTGAAAATGATACTACAATAAGTAAGACTTTTGATTTTGGTGCAGAAAATGCAGGTAAAACTGTAACTATCTCTTTTGATGCAGATGCAGGCGCTGGATGGGATGAATCACCTAGTTTACTTAATCTTCTTGACAAAGATTATTTTACAGTGAAAGCTAATGGATCAACATATATAGATAGAGATTCAACGATTGATTCATCATATAATTTTACAACAACAGTTGGAACTGATGGTACTATCAAATTAGAAATGATTACTGATGCTGGATTATGGGAATCTATGACAATTGATAATATTGTAATTAAAGCTTCAGGAGATGATTGGGTTCAAAGTAATGATTTACTATCTGCTCAATTAGTTGATGGTATCGTAGAAGGTGCTTATTATGAAACTTCTTCAGGCGTAACAGGATACACAGATGAAAATGGTAACTTTAACTTTAGAGAAGGGGATTCTGTAACATTTAGTGTTGGGGGAGTAGTTTTAGGTACTGCAACAGCAGAAGATATCGCTTCAGGTCAAACTTTCTTACAAGATATAGCTGATGTAGATAGAACAGATTTAAATGATGAGTACCTAGAAAACATGGCAGTATTCTTACAATCTATTGACACAGCAGATAGTGGTGATGATATTGTTATTACACAAGCTATGAGAGATGCCCTTGCTGACGTGACAATAGACCTTACAACTGCAACAGAAGAGGAAATTAAATCTTTAATTGAATCAATCGGTGGAAATTATGTAGGTGAAGATGCAGCTATGGTTCATGTTCAAGAAATGCTTCAAGAGTATGCAGGTATAGATGAATCTGAATTTGATGAAAGAATAGATGATGATACATTAAGTGCAACATTAGGAAAAGAACCACAAGCAGGAATTGAGTTTACAACTTCTTCAGGAGTTTCTGGAACTACAAATGATGATGGAAGTTTCTTCTACAATGAAGGGGATGAAATCACATTTACAAAAGATGGGGAAGTATTATCAACAATAGATTCAAATGCTATTGGTGATGATTCATTAATTACATTTAATGAAATAGAAAGTTTAAATCAAACAGAAATAGACTTTGATAATCTTGAACTTGATTTTGATAATTTAAATGAGATTACAGATAGTGAAGATGCTACAGTTTACGAAAAAGATGAGTCTTTAGAAGATAAAGAAATCGCTATGGAAGATATGCTTACAAGTGAAGATTCAGATTCTTCTTTATCAACTTTACTAGGTGAGACTGAAGAAGATAGAAATATCACTTCTCTTGATGAACTTAAAACAGAAGAAACAACTACTCAAGATGATGGGAATGATGAGTATTGTCCATTTAAAGCTTTAGAAGAGAGTTCTGGAAATCTTATTTCAAATATTGAAGCAGATGATACAACAGATATAGATGATCATAATTCATAAAAAGAAACCCTATGAAAATAGGGTTTCTTAAGAAAAAATGAATAAATATTTATATATACTTTCATTTCTTTATGACCCTGTCGTCTAGTGGCCAAGGACATTTGGATTTCCTCCAAAGAACGCAAGTTCAAATCTTGCTGGGGTCGCCAACTATAGATATTAGTAAAATCTATTTCATAGATTTTGCTTCAACCCAAATAACTGCATCTTGACTAAGTTCTTTACCTTTATACTCTTTATCAACACCAGCACCTAAAGCACAAAAGCCCCAAAATCCAGCTCTTGGTATTGCAAATGTAAATTCACCATCTTTATTTGCTTTGATTGTCATTGTTACAAAAGCATCTTGTGGAGCTTCTACATAAGCTTTACCCATAGCATTTGCTTTTAAATCAACATCTCTATTTAAGTACTCAACTTCAATCTCTGCATATGGCACAATTTTACCTTTTGCTTTTACGATACCTGTAAAACTTCCACCTTCCCAAATAGCATATGGTTTAGTTAAGGGAACAATCTCAGCTTTTAATCCTAATTCTACATCCCAATCAGTTGGTGCACCAGCAACATTTACTATAGTTTTAGTGATTTGTTGAATATATGCATCTTCATTAGCTTCATAATAAGGTGCTGGTTTCATTACTAAAATATGATCCCCCATTTTCCTTGCTTTATATTTTGAAGCAAAAGCTGCACCACTGTTATGATGACCTTTAAACGTAATTGTATTAAGAGTTTTCAAAAGATCTGTCTTTTTACCCTTATTGATTACATAAAACTCTTCAATAGGTGCTAACTCTTTAGAATCATGCTGTTTACCCATATCCATTGTATGTTCATCAGCAAATGGATGAGTAAAAACATGTCTTAATTCAATTGTTTTACCTTTTTCTAAAGCCATATTTGGTGTATAAACCATTTGAAAATGTGCTAATGCACTTGTAGCCATAATTGTAGCTGCTGCTACTGTACTTAAAATTATTTTTTTCATTTTTTGTCCTTCAATAGTATTAACTTTAATAATCACTATTATTAAAATAGTAAAAAATTAGCTAAATGCTAAATTTAAAATACCTAATACTTTAAATTTAACATTTAGCAACTAATGATTTAAAAGTGGGCAAAGCCACTTTCCCCACTTTCCCACTTTCAAAACTATTCAGTAATATCTGAACCTTTTATAAATACCTTATGTCCTTCTCCTGCATCAAATACAGCAGTATAACTTCCTGATGGCTTTTTGAATGTTACTTCACTGTCTTCACTCATTTTTGCTTCATAAATTCTTTTTTCACCTTGCAATACATGAAACTTCACACCACTTGCACTACTTCCATCTGAAAATCCACCTTCACAAGTGATTGTGTTATCTCCATTATCAAAACAACTCATAATTGCAGTATGTGCAAACATAGAACTAGCAATAAATGCTAAACCAAATAAAATTTTTTTCATATTTTCATCCTTTTTTTAATTAATTTTTAATACTTTTGATTGAGGATTTGCTTTTAGTTTCATCCCACCTTTCCAATTTATATTTTTCTTTGGGGCTAGCCCAATAATTAAAGCTATGGCTACTATTAGAATGTAAAAATAAGTCATTGCTTCCACTCCACTCCAAGCGTAATTTGAACCTAGTGTAAAGATGATTGAAGCAATAGTGATTCCTAAAAAGACAGGGAAAAAAATAGCAAATATCATCCATTTATAACTATTTGTTTGAATTTTTACAACAATCATTGTAGCAATACAAGGTGGAGTTAAAATCATAAAAATGATAATTGCAACAGCATGAAGTGGAGTATATCCACTATTTAGTGCCATTGCTTCTTCAGCTCTCATATCATCAGCTTTATTATTTTCATATAAAGACCCTAGAGTTGCAACTGCACTTTCTCTTGCTGCAAATGAGCTTAAAAAGGCAACATTAATTTTCCAATCAAATCCTGCATATTGAGAAAAGGGTTCAATAGCTCGACCAGTCATACCAAGTAAAGAGTTTTCTACTTTTTCATTTTTTATATTTCTTAAAATTCTTTTTCTTTGTGTAGATAGTTTTCTCAATACTTTATTGATTTTTCTAGCTTCTTTATCTTTTCTAGGTTTAATAAATTTAAAGTGTGATTTATTTAAAAGAATATACTCTTCATCTATTGATTTAGCACCTTCTTTTGAAGTTGTTGTCATTCTTTTTGCTTTATAACTATCATAATAATTTAGAAGATTAGATACTTCTTCTTTAGTATCTACTTCCTCATAATATTTAGATTTTTTTGCTTTATTATAAAATGTACTTAAAGCTTTTTGGGATTGTAAATCATATTTTCCTTGTGATTCTTCACTTAAACCTGGAAATTGAAGCATTGCAAAAAGTATAATTGCAACTGCTAATACAATTGTTACAACTTTTTTAATATAAATCCAAACTCTTTGAGAAGCTCTTATAATAACACCTTTAAATGTTGGTAAATGATAAGGAGGTAATTCCATCAAAAAAGGAGCTGTTTCTCTTGTTGTTAAAATTGTTGAAGTTAATAACTTTGAAACAATCATTGCGATAAATATAGTTATTGTTGATATAAAAAACATCATAAGAGCCATATCAGGCTTAAAAAATGCACCAAGAAGTAGAGTGTAAAAAGGAACTTTTGCTAGACAGTTCATGTATGGAACTGCTAGTATAGTTGCCATTCTTGCTCTATCATCAGCAATTCCTTTTGTTGACATTACTCCTGGAACTGCGCAACCTCCAACCATTGCTCCACCTAAAACTAAAGGAAGTGTTGATTGTCCATGTAGTCCAAATCTTTTGAAAACTCTATCTAAGATAAAAGCCATTCTAGGCATATATCCAACATCTTCCATAATTGCAATCAAAGCAAATAATATAAAGAATATTGGAATATAGTTCATTAATGCATTTGCACTATTTACTAGCCAAATTGCTAGGTCTGTTATCATTGGAACATCGGTAAAATTTGCAGCAGGTAAAAAATCAATTACAAAGTTTTTAAAAGCAGCAAGTATAGGCCAGGTATAATCTGTTAGTTTGTATCCCCAAACAATAGATATTTGATAAACCAAAAACATAATACCTACTAAAATAGGTAGTGCAAAGTATCTATTTAAAATGATTTTATCAGTCTTATCAGTAAAATTTTCTTTTCCTATATTTTTTTCATTAACTGTATTGTGATAAATAATATCTGCTGAGTCGTATCTAAAAGATGCTAAAAATGAAACTGTATCTTTATCATATTTTTCATGAAAAGAATTTTCTTGAACTCTTACAAACTCTTCGATATCAAGAACTTCTTTTTCAAGTCTTTCGAGAATTGTTTTATCACCTTCTAAAGCTTTAATAGCAAGCCATCTTTTTTTTTGAGGTAATTTTGTATCAATTATTTTTTCTTCCACTTTTTTAATATGTAATTCTAATTCTTCATAATTAATTTTAAATTCATTATAGTTATGTTTATTGTGAGAAGTTTTAACTATACTTCTCATAATATCTTCACCTCCAATACCTTTTGCACCACTTGCTTCTACAACTGGACAATTTAACATTTCAGATATTTTTTTAGAATCAATTTCTATATCTCTTCTTTTAGCTACATCCATCATATTTAATACAACTACAACAGGAATTCCAATTTCTAAAAGTTGAAAAGTCAAATAAAGATTTCTTTTAATATTAGAAGCATCAACAACATTTACAATTAAATCAGGAGCTTCATCGATTATAAAATCTTTTGCAACTCTTTCTTCTAATGAATATGAAGAAAAAGAGTAAGTTCCTGGAAGGTCAACCATTTCAATTTTATGATTATCGTATTTAAAGAAACCAGTTTTTTTATCAACTGTAACCCCTGGATAATTAGCAATATGTTGTTCAATACCACTTACTAGGTTAAAAACTGTAGATTTACCACAATTAGGTTGTCCAGCAAGTGCAACTTTTATTTTAGTCATCACCATGTTCCTTCACTTCTATAAGCTCAGCTTCACTTTTTCTAATGCTTAAATTATAATTGTGTAATTTTAATTCCATTGGATCAAAAAGTGGTGCTTCTCTGATAACTTCAATTTCTACATTATTTACAAAGCCCATATCAAGGAGCTTATTTAAAAGCTTTCCTCTAGCATTTAGTTTCATGATTTTTGCTTTTCGTCCATTTTCTATAAGATCTAAAGTTTTTACTTTAGCATTCATAATCTTTTCCTTACTCAATGATATTATTCATTTATTTCTGTATCTTTTTAGTGGGACATTCTTTAGTCCCACAATTACAGCCACTATTTTTAAATGTTGTTTTATATACATAATATAGAGCAGAAAGTGTAATTATTATTAAGAAAGCATTTTCCATATTTTACCTTCGTTTATTTATATTTTTATTCCTTAATGATAATTGATATCATTAATTATATAGAATGATAATCATTATTAACTTTAATATTACTTAAAATATATTTAAAAATGCTTCAAATTAAATTTTTTTATATAATTTTAAGAATTAGACCCAAAAGGTAAAAAGTCTTAGCTTTTAATTTTTAAAAAAAACTATTATATTTAAAATCAATAATTATTATCATTAATATTTAATTAAGTTAATAATGAGTATCATAATGATAGTTATTATCAAGGTTATTAAATGAAAAGTAAAAATAGTATAGAAAACTCAATGTTTTTTAAGCAGAATATGAAAATAAAAAAGAATTTGTGGAAGCCATATACTTTAGTTTTACTTGTAAGTTTTATGCTAGTTTTAATTAAAGGTATAAACTAATGAAAAATAAATATGGTATAGATTTTGATACATATTTAAAGAACTTTAAACTTCACGCTACAAAATTAGGATTAAAAAACTCAATTCAAAAAGATTATATTTTAAAAATACTCTTTTTTTCCGATGAACATCTATCCGTTGAACAGATAACAATGAGAATAAAAAGTAAATATAATGTAAATGTAGGGATAGCAACAGTTTATAGAACTATAAATTTTTTTGAAGAACTAAATATTGTAGAGAGTTTAGATGTAGGAGATGGTATAAAAAGATATGAAATTAATTTATCTGCACACCATGATCATTTAGTCTGTATTTCTTGTCATAAAATAGTTGAGTTTTATGATGATGTGATAGAACTCAAACAGATTAGAATTGCTGAAAATAATGGATATACGCTAAAAAATCACGTCATGATTATATATGGACTTTGTGAAAATTGTCAATAAATTTTTTATTGACTTTTTTGATAATGAGTACGATTTTATAATAAGTCGTACTTAAGTTTTACTAAGTGAGAATACAAATGAAAAGGATCAGTTTTGATTAAAACAGATGACATTATAAATATTGCAAAATATTTTACAATTATCGCTCATACCCCAGGTAGATTGAGAGTAAGAGTTAACCCAAAAATAAAAAACGAGGGTGGAAATATTACAATAGAAGATATAGAGACTTTACCTAAAAAAATAAATGGTATTAAAAATATCACTATAAAAAAAATTATAGGTTCTGTTACTATTATGTATGATCCTGATATTTTTGATCCAAAGCTTTGGGAAGAATTGATTAAAAATGAAAACCTTGATGAAATTACAGTTCTTATAAATGAACTAGCAAAGGAGGTTGCGTAAATTGGAATCAAATATTGATGAACAACTTTTAGTTTCACAAAGAGTTGATCCAAATAATAATATACAAATAAGAGACCAAATTCTAAGAATTGCGGTTTATGATGAATTTAAAGCTTATGAAGCATATACAGCTATTATAAATAAGTTTGGATATATGCAACCCTTTACAAATATTAGAGAAGCAGAAGCTAGACACTATAGTGAGCTTATACCTCTTTTAGAAAAATATGGGGTTGAAGTCCCAACAAATGATTGGGCTGATAAGATTGAAGTCCCAAATTCTTATGTGGAAGCTTGTGAGTTAGGTGTTGCAAGTGAGATTAAAAATATTGCAATGTATGACAATCTACTTCAATATGTACAAGAAAATGATATAAAAAATGTATTATTTAAACTTCAAGCAGCTTCTTATAATAATCATTTGCCAGCTTTTAGAAATTGCGTAATAACTTATTATACATCACATCAAAATAGTACAGGAGGATTTAACCAAGAAGAGCTTATGCAAAAACTTGGTGAATATCAAGGGATGTTTGAAGATATTATGTCAGGAAATGTTGATCAAAGTAAAATAACTGAACTTTTCTCAAAATTAAATATATCGATGATAAGCGGAGCAGCCTTTGGAACGGCAACAGTAGCTTTTTTAAATAGCTATATGGAAAAACAAAAAGAAGATAAGGAGTAAATCATGGCATTACCATTTGTAGCAGGATTAGCAGTAGGAGTAGGAGCAGTTTTAGCATTTAATAAATCAGATAAGATTAAAGATGCGGCAAATAATTTATTTAAGAAATCAAAAGATGTAGCATCTGATTCTCTAGAAAAAGGGAAAGAAGCTGTAGAAGATGCAAAACAAACAATTAATGCAACAGCTGAATGTATTAAAGAAAAAAAAGAAAAAGCAGCTTTAGAAAATAAAGAGCTTAAGGAATAATAATGTATCAACCAACTGTTAATACAGGTGAACCAAGAAATGTACTAGGACATATTGTAAGTGGAGCAGTGGCTTCTGCAATTGTCTCTGGTACAATTAATTATAAAAAATTAAAAGAAGAAAAAATTGAAGCAAAAGATGCTTTAAAAGATACTGTTAAAAAAACATCACAAGGAGCAGTAGCTACAGGTGCAGCAATTGCAACTGCTAACTATTTAGGTCAAAAGGGTGGTTTTTTAAAGGCTATGACAGCTGTAAGCATTGGGATGGCAGGAATTTATGCAATAGAAATAATTGATGAAAAATTACAAGAAAAAGAATCTATTGCTATTGAAAATGAAGAAACAGAATTAATTGAAAAGGAAACTAATGAATAATAATAATATGTATAATACAAATATAGATGCAACAAGAAATCTTGATAATATGCAAAATGCTACAGGATTAAATCAAAATCCTTATATTAACCATCAAGTTAATATGAATCCAAATACAATGAACCCTATAGCTACTGACTTAGTAAATACTCCACAACAACCAAGCTCTATATTTACAAATGGAGATTTTGTAAAGGGTGCATTAATAGGTGCTGCTGTTACTTATCTTTTAACAAATAAAGGTGCTCAAGAAAATATCATGAAAGCCGTATCAAAAGGGAATGAACTTTTTCAAGCTGGTATGGAAGAGATGAAAGAGAGATATGAAGACGCGAGAGCGAAAATGGAAGCAAATAAATAATTTAATATTAAGAATTTTTAATGAAAAATGAACTTAAAAAAGTACACACTACATCCAAGAGAGCAAGATATAGATACTCTTTATTATCAGATAGAACATTAGATGAAAATATTTTAAAATCAAATTTAGAGAAAATCTCTGGAGTTGAAAGTGTACGAATAAATAAAAAAGCATACAGTATAATTTTTAATTTTGAAGATGAATCGGTATGTGAAAAAATTGAAGAAAAATTATCTTCTTTAACTATAGATGACTTATCAAATTCTAGTGATGAAATAGCTTCTATATGTGTCTCTTGTATAAGTGATGAAGAACCTAGTTTTAGAAGAACTGCATTAGCAACAGCTGCATTAGGTACTGAACAATTATTGAAAAATGATAAGGCAAAACTAGCTGTTACCTTAGGAACTTCATATCCTATTTTAATAGATGGCATAAAAGAGTTATTTGAAGAGGGATTTACATCAAGAGTTTTAGAAAGTGCTGCTGTTGGTATTTCTATTTATAGAAAAGATTATTTAGCTGCAAACTCTACAAATGCAATGCTAGAACTTGGTGAATATATAGAAGAGACTACAGTTCATAAAAGTGATGATTTATTAAAAGAACTTTCAAAACCAAATGTTGAAGAGGCATGGATAGAAAGAGAAGTTGATGGAAAAATAACTGAAATATTGATTAAAAGTAAAGATATTAAAATGGGAGATGTGGTAGTTGTAGGAATTGGAAATACAATTCCTGTCGATGGTCATGTGCTAGAAGGAAATGCAAGTATCAATCAAATTTCTATGACGGGAGAGGCTGAGCCTGTAATGAAAATTAGAGGTGATAGGGTTATTTCTGGGACTATTGTAGAAGATGGTAGACTTAGAATTTGGGCTGAACATGTTGGAGGTGATACAGCTACACAAAGAATAAAACACTATATAGAAAACTCATTAAATGAAAAATCATCTGTTCAGTTAAAAGCAACAAAACTTGCTGATAAACTTGTCCCTGTAACACTTGGACTTGCTGCAACTTCATATATAATAAGTCGTGATTTTGAAAGAGTAGCTTCTGTATTACAAGCAGATTATTCTTGTGCTTTAAAACTTGCAACTCCTGTTGCTTTTAAATCAACAATATCAAAAGCTGGCAAAAATGGTATTATGATAAAAGGTGCAAAATCTATAGAATCTTTACATAGTGCAGATACTTTTGTATTTGATAAAACTGGAACTTTAACAGAAGGGGAACTTGAAGTTGTTTCTGTAAACTCTTTTAGCTCACAATGGACTGAAGAAGATATTTTAAACCTTACTGCATCTGCTGAAGAACACTATTTTCATCCTGTTGCTGAAGCTGTTGTAAAAGCAGCAAGGGAAAAAGGTTTTGTTCATATGCACCATGAGGAAGTGGAATTTATTGTTGCCCACGGAGTTAAAACAGAAGTAAGAGGTAAACAAGTTGTTATTGGGAGTAGACACTTTTTAGAAGATGATGAAGGTATAAGTTTTAGAAGTCATAAACATAAAATAGAAGAGTGTTTACAAAATGGAAAAACACTTTTATATGTTGGTTATGATGGGAAACTACTAGGAACTATTGGTTTAATTGATAGTTTAAGATCAAATACTAAAGCCTCATTAAAAAAATTAAGAAAATTAGGTGTAAAAAATATTGTAATGCTAACTGGTGACACTCAGCAAAAAGCTGATTTAATTGCAAGAGAACTTGGAATCGATGAAGTTAGAGCGGAACTAATGCCAACAGATAAAGCAAAAATTGTAAAAGAGCTTATGGATGAGGGAAGAAAAGTTGCCTTTGTAGGTGATGGAATAAATGATGCACCAGCACTTATCTCTGCGCATGTGGGTATTTCTATGAGTAGGGGAGCAGATATTGCAAAAGCTACTGCCGATGTTAGTTTATTAAAAGATGATATCGCAGCAGTAGTAGAAGCAAAAGAATTAGCAAATGATACAATGAAACTTATAAATAATAATTTCAATACAACAGTAGGAATAAACTCTGTTATCTTAGGTGGAGCAACATTAGGGTTTTTCTCTCCTGTAGCAACAGCAGTTTTACATAATGGAACAACTATTGGACTATTATTAAACTCAATAAAAGGTGTAAAGGTAAAGTAATGGAATTTGATAAAGAGTTACAAAGAGAAAGCGCAAAAATTGGTATGACAGCAACACTTGGCGTTACAGTTGCAACTTCATTATTTATGAAAAATAAAGCTGCAAAAAAAGCACATATTGTTGCAGGAGTTGCATTTTGTGGCTTTACACTTTGGCATACATTACTTTATGATAAACCTAAAAATAAAGTAGAAAAGCTAGAAAAAAAAGAAGCTTAAATTTAAGTTTCTTTTTTTAAAGTTTCTTGATTATGATAATAGATATCAGTTTTATATAAGTTTTTTTTGATAAAATTATTGATAATTATTATTAATAAAGGAAGAGTATGGCTTTTTTATTACCTCTTGGTGCAGTACTAACTGCTGCTATTACAGTTAAAACATTCGATAAAACTTCTAAAAAGATGATTAAAAGAAAAAAAAGAAAATCAAAAACTATTGCTTAAAATGGATCGTTTATTAGGTTTTGTAGTAGTTTATTAAATGAAGAAGATGTAATTTAATTACATCTTCTTCATACTGTTTTTTAATGCATTAATTAGTTCATTATTTAAATGTTCTAAGTTTATATCATCATTATAGCACTCATATTCATTTAAAATAAAAGAGTAGTTTTCAAGGATTGTTTTTAATTTATTATCATCAGTTAAAAGATTGATTTTAGAAGTTAAATCTCTTACATTTTTTTGCTTTTCTTTTAAATTGTCACAGTTTATTGAAGATACTTCACTTGAAAGTTCTGAAAAAAGATGAAGTGTTTTTTCTCTTATCCATTTTTTCTTATCACTATTATTTTTAAATTTTGTTGTTACTATAGAATCAAATGTTTTAGTTGCAAGGGAACTTATAATTGCACTTCCTATTGCTGATTCTGCTAATGCAATTGCTGCTACCATAAATTATCCTTTCTGATATTAATTATCAAATTCTATATGAATAAAACTTACAATTGGATTAAATTGATAACAAGTATCAATTAATTTTTTCATAGAATTTAATAGTTGATATTAGAATAAAAGTAAATATACTCTATAATTATTAATAATATTAATTATATAATTAAAGCAAATCAAATATATAGGGCTGTTTTGAAATTATTACACACATCAGATTGGCACTTAGGTCAAAACTTTATGGGAAAAAGCAGACTAGAAGAGCATGAGGCTTTTTTATCTTGGCTTTTAAATACAATAAAAGAAAATAATATAGATGTATTACTTGTATCAGGAGATATCTTTGATACAGGAACACCACCAAACTATGCACTTGAACTTTACTACAACTTTTTAAAACAATTATCACAAGTAAATAGTTTAAACACCACAATTATAACAGCTGGAAATCACGATTCAGTTTCCACGCTAAAAGCACCAAAGCAACTTCTTGAAGCACTAAATGTACATGTAGTAGTAAATGGCGATGAAGAGGAAAACATAATCATCCCTATAAAAGAAGGTGCTGTAACTAAAGCAATAGTTTGTGCAGTGCCATTTTTAAGAGATAGTATCATAAGACAATCACTTGGTGGAGAAACTGTAAGCGACAAAGAAAAACTTGCAAACAATGGTATCAAAGCTTATTATGAAAAAGCCTACAACAAAGCAAAAGAAATAGACTCAAACATTCCAATCATAGCTATGGGACACTTGACAACTGTTGGCGGTCGTACAAGTGAAAGTGAAAGAGATATCTATATAGGCGGAACACTTGATATTGGTGGGGATTATTTGGCTAGTATGTTTGACTATGTAGCTTTAGGACACTTGCATATAAATCAAAGAGTTGGAAATGAACATGTAAGATACTCAGGTTCTCCTATACCTCTTAGTTTTTCAGAATCAAAAAATACGCAAAAAGTAAACTTAGTAACTATAGAAAAAGATGTAAAAGTAGAAGAGTTAGAAATCCCTTTAAAAAGAAAGCTTCAAGTTATCAAAGGTAATCTTGAAATTATCAAAAAAGAGCTAAAAGTTATCGAAGATAAAACAACATGGATAGAAGTTCATATAAAAGATGATAATCCAATGTTTGCAAACACTGAGATAAGAGAACTAGCTACAAAATTAGAGCTAATAATCTTAGCCGTTAAAATAGAAAAAAGCGAAAAGCAACTAAGAGCAAAAGAGTTAAAAGCTATAAGCCTAGATGAACTAAGTGTTCAAGAGGTTTTTGAAAAAAGATTAGACTTAGAAGAGATAGAAAACAAAGAGTTTAAAGAGCAATTATCACAAACTTTTAATGAAGTAGTTTCAAATCTTCATGAAGAGCCAAAAAGTGAGCAGGTCTAATGAAGATACTAAAAGTAAAACTACTAAATATAAACTCCCTAAAAGGTGAGTTTGAAATAGACTTTCAAGCATTTTTAAAAGATGAATCTCTTTTTGCCATAACAGGACCAACAGGAGCAGGGAAAAGTACAATCCTAGATGTAATCACTTGTGCTTTATATGGAAGAACAGCCAGACTAACAAACCCAAATGATCTGATGAGTAGACACACAGGTGAGTGTTTATGTGAAGTGGAGTTTGAAATAAAAGGCAAAGTTTACAGAAGCTCTTGGGCGCAAAAAAGAGCAAGAAAAAATCCAAATGGAAACTTCCAATCTGCAAAGATGGAGATAGTAGAACTAGACACAAACAAAATACTAGAATCATATCTTTCAAAAGTGCCAAAGGTAGTAGAAGAGATATCAGGGCTTGATTTTGATAGATTTGTTCAATCTATGATGTTAGCCCAAGGAAGTTTTGATGCCTTTTTAAAAGCCAAAGAAAACGAGCGTTCAAACCTACTAGAAAAGATTACGGGAACATATATCTATAAACAGATCTCACAAAGTATCTATGAGACATACTCACACAAGAAAAAAGAGATAGAAGCAGATGAGATAGCACTAGGAAGTATAGAACTACTAGAGCCAAACATAGTAGAAGAAAAAACAAAACAACTAGAAACAAACAAAAAAGAAAAACAAGAATTAGATAAAAAAGAGAGTGAACTAAAAAAACTATCAAACTACCTAGAAACTCTAACTAAACTAGAAGCAGATAGCCAAAAATACAACCAAGAGTTTGAGCAAATAAGCAAAGAAAAAGAGGACAACAAAGAGCAGTTTACAAAACTAGAACTTGCAAACAAAGCCATAAGAATACAAGCCCTAAACCAAGAGAAAAACCAACTAACAAATACAATCACAAATGATAAACAAAGCTTAGAATCTTTGCAAAAAGAAGACAAAGAGTTAAAAGAACAAATCCAAACAAAAGAGCAAGAATTCAAACTCGCTAAACAAAGCCTTGAAAAAGAGCAAACAACATACAACGAAAACTACAAAAAACTAAAAGAGTTAAGAACTATAAAAACACAAAGTGATGGTAAAAACTCTTTATATGTAGAAAAAAGTAAAAAAATCTCACAACACCTACAAGAGTTGGCAAAGTATTTTGAGATAGCTTTTGAAACACTAATAAATGACGAATCACAGATAGACAATCTATACAAAAACTTCTCATCAAATCTAGACACAAAAAAAGAGCAGTTAGAAACACTAATAGAACAATACAAAGTACTAGAAACCCAAACAAAAGATATAACCCAAAAAGAGCAAAACACAAGAGCAAAACTAAAAGAGATAGAAGCTCTTCTAAAAGCCCTAAGTGATTATGAAACACTACAAGAGCAAATAACACAAGAGCAAAACAAGATAAAAGAATACAATACACAAATAGAAACACAAACAAAACTAAACCAAGAAAAAACAAAACTAATAAACCAAATAAACGAAACTCTAAACTCACTAAAACAAACAAGAGAAAAAGAGCTTCTTATCAAAAACTACGAGCAAGACAGAGCCAAACTAAAAGATGGACAAGAGTGCTTTTTATGTGGCTCGAAAGAGCATCCATATATAAACCACTCTTTAAATATAGATACAGAGATAAGCCAAACACTAGCCAAAATAAAAGAGCAAGAAAGCTATTTACAAGAGCAAAATAGCGAACTACACAACTCTCAAATAAACCTAGCCAAACTCAGCTCAAAACTTGAAAGCTCAAACCTAGAAATACAAAAACAACAAACTACAAAAGAGCAAATAGAAGAGTTCTTTAAAACAAGTGATTTCAAAGTACAAGAAGACTCAAAAGCCACACTACAAGAGCAAATGCAATTTTGCGAAAATGAGTTAAAAGAGTATGTAACTTTAAGAGAGCAAAAAGAGTCTTTACAAGCAAAAAAAGAGTCTCTACAATCATCTGTAAATATAGAGCTGCAAAAGCAACAGCAGATAAACACAAGCATAAAAACAATAAAAGAGTTAAAAGAGGAACAATCAAAACTAAAAGAAGAGATAACAAAGCTTCAAACCCAAAGTAAAAATATCTTAGATATAGAAGATTTAGACCTTTTTGAGAAAAATATCCAAGAGAGTTTAGACACTGTTTCAAAGCACTTTAATAGTTTGCAAAACCATCTTTCAAGCCTAAAATCAAAAGATGAGTCCCTATCAAAACAGATAATCCAACTAAACAAAAAACAAGAAGATGACAAACAAAACCTAGAACTCATAAAAGAGAAGTTTGAAAAAGCTTTAGTAGAGTATGGCTTTAGTTCACAAGAGGAGTTTGAAAAAGCAAACTTACCAAAAGAAGAGTTTGAAAGCTTAACAAATCTATGCAAAACCATAGAAGAGAAATACACACAAATACAAACTCTAAAAGCAGACACAAACAAAAAACTAAAGGAACACAAACTCTTAGAAAAAGAGATAAACCCTACAAATCAAAACAAAGATGATATAAACAAAGAGTTACAAAACCTACAAAGCACAATAGACCAACTTCAAGAAACCATAGGAAGTATCTCAAAAGAGTTAGAGATAAATACCCAAAATATAAAAAAATCAGAAGACAAAATCAAACAACTTGAAAAGAAAAAACAAGCCTTCCAAGTATGGGTAAAACTAAATGATATGATAGGTTCAAGCCAAGGGGACAAGTTCGCCAAATTTGCCCAAGGTATCACACTAGACCAACTAATCTACCTAGCAAACAAGCACTTAGAAATACTAAGCCCAAGATACGAACTACAAAGAAACACAGAATCAAACAAACTCTTAGATATAGAGATAATAGATGGCTTCCAAGGTGATGCAATAAGAGGTGTAAACACACTATCAGGGGGAGAAAGCTTCATAGTAAGTCTCTCTTTAGCCTTAGGACTTTCAAGTCTAGCAAGCCAAAAGATAAGTATAGACTCACTTTTCCTAGATGAAGGGTTTGGAACTCTAGATAGTGATAGCCTAGAACTAGCACTAAATGCACTAAATCAGTTACAAAGTTCAGGAAAAATGGTAGGTGTGATTTCTCATGTGGAAGCACTAAAAGAGAGAATTCCATTGCAGATAAAGGTTGAGCCTAAGGGTGATGGGACTAGTGGTTTGGATTTAAATTAAAAGGAAAATAATGTGGGCAGATAATGAAACAACAGAAGATTTTTTAAATTATGATATTCATTGTAATTTAATAAAAGAGTATGTAACAAGTCCAAAGCTTTTACCCCTTACAATTGGTGTATTTGGTGACTGGGGAAGTGGTAAATCAAGTATTATGAAAATGCTTGAACTAAAACTAAAAGACGAACCAAAAATATTAACAATATATTTCAACAGTTGGTTATTTGAGAGTTATGAAGATGCAAAAATTTCTTTACTTGAAAATATATTATTGGAACTATCTAAAAATGAAACTTTAAGTGAAACTGCTAAGAAAAAAGTTTTAAGTTTAATTTCAAGAGTAGACTATATGAAACTTGCAAAAGATGGTATTAGTAAATACGGTAAAAATATTTTTGATATTGTATCAACAGGTGGAGTAGGTACTGCAATTGAAATTGGTATAAATTCATTGACGACTAAATTATCTCAAATATCAACGGCTGATGTCTCTGGATTAAATGATTATATAAAAAAAGAGCAGAATGATGTAACAAAAAATTCAATTAAAACATTTAGAAAAGATTTTCAAGAATTAATTACGGCAACTGATTATGATAGTGTGGTTATATTTGTAGATGATTTAGATAGATGTATGCCTGAAAGAGTGATTGAAACTCTTGAGGCAATAAAACTATTTCTATCAGTACCAAATACTGCGTTTATAATTGGTGCTGATGAGAGAATAATTAAACATTCAATTTCAATGCATTTACAGTTACAAACATTTAATAAAGATTCTGACTATTTGCAAGATACTCAACAAATAGTAACAGATTATATTGAGAAACTTATTCAAATACCATATAGAATACCTAAGTTATCACCCTCTGAAATAGAAAGTTATAATAACCTTCTATTTAGTTCTAGTTCATTAAATGAAGAAGATTTTAAAAAAGTATATGAGAAATATTTAGAGTTTAGAATTTCTGATTTTTATAGTCCATTTTCATTTGGGAATATTCAAGATATTGTATCTTTAGATGAGAAACCAGAATTAAATAATCTATTAAATATTTCACATTTTATGAGTCAAATGATTACAAATGTTTTAAAAGGTAATCCTAGACAAACAAAAAGATTTCTAAATACTTTTATTCTAAGACAAAAATTGGCAAAAGTTGCAAATCTAAATATTGATATTTTTATACTTGTCAAATTAATGTTATTAGAATATCTAAATCCTATATTATTTAAAAAATTAAATGAATTGCAATCACCTGATACAGGATTAATTAATGAATTAATGTTATTAGAATCTATTTTTATTGATGATAAAGAAAATACATTAGGAGATACTTTCCAAGAATGGCAAACTCCACAAATTCAGAATTGGGTAAAAATTAATCCAAGAATTGGTGAAATTGACTTAAGAAATTATTTTTGGTTAGTACGAGATAAAACAGACTCAACATTATCTAATATTCATATGGTTAGTCCTATAGTTCAAAAAATATATGCGTCAATTATAGATAATGATAAACACAAGCGTTCTTTAGGTTTTGTAGAATTAAATAAACTTGATGAAGAAATTCATCTTGAAGTATTTAATTTGTTAAAGACTGAGCTTTATAATAATCCATCAAAAACAAGCGATTTGATTATTTCTATATTTGAATTTGTGGAAAAAATTGAAAATGAATATTTTGCAAATGAAACAATTACTATATTTAGTGAGATTAATTTTTCTTTAATTAAAGGAGAGCGAGTAGTTATTAGTATTTTAAAATATATAAAAACAAAATATAAAAAATATTTATCTGCTGTTGATTCTTTAATATTAAGCTTTTCCGAAAAACAAGCTTCTATACTTCAAAAAACAGCAAAAAAAGAAATAAAGGATTAATATGGGAACCTCAAAAGGACAAATACCACCATCAAATGGAGATTGGAGCCCCCTAAAATCAGATATAACTGATTTAGCAAATAATATTGATATTAGTGACCAAGAAAAGAAACAAGAATTAACAAGCAAAGTTGTTAGTGATTTTGTAACAGCAATAGGTGGTTCGAGGGGATTCTCCAGTGCATCTAGATCTAGTAAAAGTGGTGGACGAACAACATTTAGTTCAAAAGTAGGAAGATTAACCGCTTCAAAACTTGGAGGTTTTTTTTGGTCTGTAGGCACAAGTGGCTTACAATCAAGTTTCGAAAAACTCGAAATTGACTTTTCTAATCTAACAATAGATGAGATTGAAGATAAGTTAATTGAAATATTTTCTGAAACTACTAATAGTGATGATGCAAATGCTGCAAATAAAGCAATGTCTGAAGTTATAGATGACTTATTTTTAGGAGTTGAAAATATTGAAGATTTAGAAAGTAAAATATTAACTTCAATTGAGACAGAAAATATTTTATGTAGCTTTTATGAAAAATATATTTTTAAAAGATTTGAACGTAATCTAGATGAATATGATATTCAACGTTATGATAATGATATAGCTCTTAAAATAATGAGAGATATTGAAAATTATATAAATATAAGACTTAAGACTTACCAATGTGATAATAAGCTTACCGATATTGATTTTAATTCTAGTGCAGGAGAAGATTTTGTTCAAGCCATTTTACAAGAAATACTTGAACAACTGGAGGTTTATAATGACTAATTTAGAAGTTTACATAAAAAACGGTTCTAGAGATATAAATGGTTTATTAAATATGGCAATTAAAGATGTTGATACAAATGTATCAAGTGACGTAATAATAAACACTAAACAGCTATTTAAAAGTTTAAAACTAATACCAGAACAAAAAAGTTTAGATATATGGTTTTTTTCTGTATATATTCATTTAGTTGATAATTTATTACCTAGAAATGAAATTGCAGTTGACAATTGGTTAAGAGAAATAAATGTTAAAATCCCAGTATCGGATCCCTTAGTTTGGAATAGTAATAGCAATGCAATTATTGATGCTTTAAATTTTTTAACAGGAGATGAATGGAATATAGAATTTTATCAATTAGGGAATAAGTATTTTTGTAATGATGAACTTGAATTAGAAGAAGATATAAATATTGAAAAAGTATGTTTGCTTTCTGGTGGATTAGATTCATTAGCTGGTGCAATTAATTTAATTAATAGTGACAATGATATTTTATTTGTTTCTCACTTTGATGGTGCAGGAGCTATTGATGGTGAACAGGAAAATATTTTTGAAGAACTAGAAACAAGTGTAAATGACAAAAAATTATATTTATCACAATTTCATGTATATCCATCAAAAAATTTATTTTATAGTGCAGATTCCAATCAAAGAGCAAGGTCTATATTGTTTTTAGGTTTTGCTTTATTTCATGCAATAAATTTTAATGTAAATAAAATAGTTTTACCCGAAAATGGATTAATTAGTATAAACCTTCCTTTAAATGAATCAAGAACATCATCAAATAGTACTAGAACAACTCATCCCTATTTTATTAAAAAGTTAGAACAATTCATTTTTCAAATTGGTATTAATATTAGTATTGTAAATCCATATCAATATAAAACAAAAGGTGAGATGTTAGATGAATGTCTTGATAAAAACTTATTAAATCTTTTAATAAACAAAACTATATCATGCTCTCATTATAAAAGAAGAGGACCTTGGACTAGGAAAGTTGGAATAAACAATTGTGGCTATTGTATACCTTGTTTAATAAGACGAGCTTCTATATATCGTTATAATAATTTAGCTATAATAGAGAGATATGGTGTTGATTTAAATGCTATAGAATTGAAACTAGATACTACGAGTAAAATAGCTACAGACATATTTGCACTTATTAATTTTTTAAATAAAAAATATGATATCAAAAAATATGAAAGAGAAATATTACTTGTTGCAAGTACTGAAAATAAAAAGGAAATTGCTCAAATGTTATATCGTGGATATAATGAACTTAGAAAATATATTGAAGATAATGCTTCAACGGAAATAAAAAGACTTTTAACTTGATTAATAATTTAATAGACACACATTGTCATATAAATTTTTTTAAAAATGCAGGAGATATTGCATTAGAATGTGAAAAAACAAGAACACATACAATTTATGTGACAACTTTACCTTCACAATTTAATGAAACTTTTGAGTATGTTAAACAACTTAAATATATATATCCATCTTTAGGTTTTCATTGTTTAGAAAGTGATTATGATTTAAAAAAAGAAAAAAAACTTTTTTTGAGAAATATTGATAAAACAAAATTTATTGGAGAAGTTGGTTTAGATTTTTCTAAAAGAGCTAGCAAATCAAAAGAAGAACAGATTGAAGTCTTTGAATTTATTTTAGAAAATGTAAGAAATCAAAATAAAATCCTGAATTTACATAGTGCTCAAGCAGAAGATGAAGTTCTTAAGATGCTAATTCAATATGATATTAAAAAAGCTATTTTTCATTGGTATAGTGGAAAAATTGGTACACTAAATAAAATCTTAGATAATGGATATTATTTTTCGATTAATAGTAATATGTGTAAAAGTAAAAAGGGACAAAATATTATTTTAAAACTCCCTAAAAATAAAATATTAGTTGAAACAGATGCACCTTTTATTAATGATTTACCCTATAAAAATTTAAATGTTTATTATTATTTAAGTGAATTATGGAATCTATCATTAGATGAAGTAAGAAATATTATATTAAGAAACTTTTTTAATTTACAAAATTCTTATGATAAATTATTTTAAAATGTCTCTCTCAAAATCCCTCTACACAAAAGGCATCCAATGCCCCAAAGCACTTTGGCTTAAAAAATACAAGCCAAGTGTTTTAACACCACCAGATGAACAAGCATAGGTTACATTTAAATAGGAGTATGTAAAAAAAATAATGAATGATATATTGAGAAATAATGGATAAAAACAGATATTTAATACTTATAGATAATAAAGATAAAACAGAAGATATAGAGCAACTAGATTTTCAAAGTGATTATGTAAATATTAAATTTATAACTAATGATACAGTTTATAAATATAAAAAAGATAGAGTATTACAACTTGAATTATTAGAAGAATTAAACCCATCTGATTATATATTGCATTTAGATGGGAAACTCCTTTCAAATATAATTAAAATTCAAAGTTTCAAGCTATATTTTAGGATTTTTTATCAAAATGGAAGAAAAAATACTTATAAATCTTCTCGTTTAACTTTTGAAAAAAATTGCTTGACAAATAAAAATTCAAAAAACATTTTAGAGTATCTAAAAGAATTATCAAAAAGTGTTGATGAAGAAAATGATTTTTTATTTAATAGCTATGATAAAATGACATTTATTAGTGAAAAAAGTGTTTTATCTAAATATCTAAATGCTTCAGAAATAGATACTAATGAAAATAAAGAAAGTGTAATATTTCCTTTTGGTTTTAATCTAAGTCAAGAAAAAGCTGTTCAAAAAGCTTTGTTAAATCAAATAAGTGTGATAGAAGGTCCACCTGGTACAGGAAAGACTCAAACTATCCTTAATATTATTGCAAATCTTATTATGAGAAATAAAACTATAGCAATAGTATCGAATAATAATGCCGCTACGAAAAATGTATTTGAAAAATTAGAAAAATATGATTTGTCTTTTATCTCTGCTTTTTTAGGAAATAAAGATAATAAAGAAGAATTTTTTTCAAATCAAAATACAAAATATCCAGAGTTTATAAAAAATAAAAAAGATATAGATTTAAATAATGTTGCAGAAACAATAATTGATGAAATAGAATCTTTAAAAGTGATGTTAGAACAGAATAATGAATTATCAAAATTAAAACAGCTTCAAATGGAACTTGAAGTAGAAAAAAACCATTTTTTAGATTTATATGAAAAAAGAGAAGATAAAATAGATAGTTATCATAAATTTAATAGATTTAATACAGAAAATATTTTGTCATTGTGGGCTGATTTTGAGAAAAGACAAAAATTAAATAAGAAAATATCATTTTTATTTAAATTTAAAATTTTAATAAAATATCGAATTCTTTTAACTTCATTATATAAGAACTCCATAGATTCTATTATTTTACTTTTACAAAGGTATTTTTATATACAAAAAGAAAAAGAGGTATTAAAACAGATAAAAAAACTAGAAGCTAATTTAAAAGACTTTGATTTTGATAATAGTATGAAATCATTTAGTGAAAAATCAATGCTTTTATTTAAAGCTTTCTTATCAAATAAATATGGTTTTAAAACCCAAAGAGATAACTTTAAAGATGATATTTTATGGAAAAGTGATAAGTTTGATAACTTTATTGAAGAGTATCCTGTTGTTTTAAGTACAACACACTCCTTAAGAAACTGTATAGCCAATGGAAAGTTATATGATTATTTGATTATTGATGAAGCTTCACAAGTAGATATTGTAGCTGGTTCATTAGCATTGTCTTGTGCAAAAAATGTTGTAGTTGTTGGAGATTTAAAGCAATTACCTCATGTAATAAAAGATGAGACAAAAGAAATCGTTAATAATATATATAATAACTACAAAGTTGGCAATCCTTATAATTATGAAGAAAGTTTATTATCTTCTATTTCAAAAATTTATAAAGATATTCCTAAAACATTGTTAAGAGAGCATTATAGGTGTCATCCTAGAATTATAGGGTTTTGTAATAAAAAGTTTTATAATAATGAGTTAATAGTTCTAACAAAACAAAATGATGAAGATATTCCTCTTACTTTATATAATACAGTTGAAGGTAATCATGCAAGAGGGACATATAATCAACGTCAGATAGATGTAATTGAAAAAGAGATATTACCAAATATAGACAGAATAAATATAGGGATTGCATCACCTTTTAGAAAACAAGTTTCTAAATTAAATGATTTATTTGAAAATGATGAAGAGATTGTTATAGATACAGTTCATAAATATCAAGGCAGAGAAAAAAATATAATGATTTTATCAACTGTCGTAGATAAAGAAAATGACTTTGTTGATAATGAAAATCTTCTAAATGTCGCTATTTCAAGAGCAATTGATAAGCTTTTTGTTGTTGTCTCTGATAGAGAAAAAAATAAAAATATGAAAGATTTAGTAAATTATATTAAATATAACAACTTAGATATAAAAGAAAGTAAAATATATTCAATTTTTGATTTATTATATCAAAGTTATTCCCCATACTTAGAAAAATATTTACTAAAATATAAAAGTTTGAGCGAGCATAAATCAGAAAATTTAATGAATATTGTTATTGAACAAATATTAAGTGAAGAGATATTCTCTCACTTAACTAGAGTTATTCATATACCATTAAATAGAATAATTAGAAATTTAAATATACTGACTGAAAGAGAACAGAAATTTGTTCTTAATCCTAACTCACACATTGACTTTGTAATTTATAATAAGATTAATAATAGCATTGTACTAGCTATAGAAGTTGATGGGTATGAATATCATGAAAATAATCATGAACAATTAGAAAGAGATAGAATAAAAGACTCTATTCTAAATAAAAGTGAAATAGCCATTATGAGGTTTAAAACCAATGATAGTGAAGAAGAAAAAAGATTAAAAAAATGTTTGATTAATTTGTTATGAATAGATAGAAAGATAATTACAAAATGCAATATTTTAAAACAAAAATATTTTTTAATGTTATCATTTTAATGATTTTTTAGGCATAAAAAAACCCAAGCTTAAACTCAAAGGTTTAAGTCTTACTGGGCGCCGTGACAAGATTATATAAAAATCATTAAAATAAGTCAAATGAGGACTATAAGATGAATGAATTAGTAATTGATGAGGATATAAAAAATAAAATATACACCGTCAGAGATATGCAAGTTATGTTTGATAGAGACTTAGCTAAACTTTATGGTATAGAAACAAAAGTATTTAATCAAGCAGTAAAAAGAAATATTGCAAGATTTCCTGAAAACTTTAGATTTCAATTAACAGAGATAGAAAAAGATGAACTGGTCACAATTTGTGACCGGTTCAATACCTTGAAGCACTCTAGTTCGAATCCCTATGCATTCACAGAACAAGGTGTTTCTATGTTAAGTGCTGTTTTAAAAAGTAAAGTTGCTATAGATATAAGTATAAAAATCATAAATAGTTTTGTAAATATGAGAAAAGTCATTTCAACTAATAATTTACTTTACCAAAGATTGGATAATCTAGAAAAGAAACAGATGTCAAATGATGAAAGGTTTGAAGAACTTTTTGATGCTCTTGAGAATAAATCTCTAAAACCAAAGCAAGGAATATTTTACGATGGACAAATGTTTGCTGCTTATACTTTTGTATCTGATTTGATAAGAAGTGCAAAAAGTAAAATAATACTTATAGACAATTATGTGGATGATAGTGTTTTAACATTATTTTCAAAAAATCAAAATGTAGATGTAATCATACATACAAAAAGCATATCAAAACAACTAAGCTTAGACCTTAAAAAATACAATTCACAATATAAAAAAATAGAGATAAAAAAGTTTGAAAATTCACATGATAGATTTTTGATAATTGATGATAAAGAGTTTTACCATATAGGAGCTAGTTTGAAAGACTTGGGTAAAAAGTGGTTTGCTTTTTCAAAGATGGATTTAAAAAGTTTTGATGTTTTAGAAAAGTTGGATAACTGTCGTTCAGTAGGAATTTAAAGTATGATTATAACACAAATTATAAAAAACTAAAGGTAAAAGACAATGAACCTATCCAAATCCCTCTACACAAAAGGCATCCAATGTCCCAAAGCACTTTGGCTTAAAAAATACAAGCCAAGTGTTTTAACACCACCAGATGAACAAGCACAGGTTATATTTGAAACGGGAAATATAGTGGGGGACTTAGCTTGCGAGCTTTTCCCTAGAGGTAGGGAAGTACCATACACTACAAACTATGATGAGATGATAACTACTACAAAAGAGTGGATAAAAGAGGGTGTATCAAATATCTACGAAGCTACTTTTAACTGTGAGGGGATACTTATTATGGTAGATATTTTAACTGTAGATAGTGATGGTGTATCTATCTATGAAGTTAAAAGCTCGTCTTCGGTAAAAGATATATATCTTCATGATGTATCTATTCAGTATTATGTTTTAGAAAACTTAGGCTTTAGTATAAAAAGTGCAAGTGTAGTACATATAAACAATGAGTATGTAAGAGGTGAGAGTTTAGAGCTAGACAAACTATTTAAAATAGTTGATGTCACAAGTGAAGTACAAAACCTACAGTCAAATATCCCAAGCATATTAAAAGAGTTTGAAAGCTATTTAGAAGATAAAGTAAATGAGCCAGATATAGATATAGGAAAACATTGTAACAAACCTTATGAATGTGATGCTAAAAACTATTGTTGGAAAGTACAAAGAGAGATACCTGAGTACTCTATCTTTAATATTTTCAATCTAGGAAGTAAAAAGCAAGTAGAACTATACAATCAAGGTATCATAGATATAGAAGATATCCCAGAAGATTTTGATATGACGGCAAATCAAAAGCAAGCAGTAGAAAACTACAAATCAAAAGTAAGCTACATAGACAAAGAAAATATCAAAACCTTTTTAGAAAACCTTACATACCCAATCTATCACTTAGACTTTGAAACCTACCAACAAGCCATACCACAATACAAAGGAATAAAACCCTTCGAGCAAATCCCTTTTCAATACTCACTTCATATAGAGTATGAAGATGGAACATTAATTCATAAAGAGTATTTGGCACAAGATGGAGTTGATAGTAGATATGAGTTAGCATTAAAACTATGTGCAGATATCCCAAGTGATGTTACAGTATTAGCTTACAATATGAGTTTTGAAAAAGGTGTGATAAAAAGGCTAGCAAATCTTTTCCTTGACCTAAGTAATCACTTGTTATCCATAAATGAAAATATGCAAGACCTAATGGTACCTTTCCAAAAGAAATGGTATGTAACACCAAGTATGAGAGGAAGCTACTCTATTAAATATGTATTGCCAGCACTTGTCCCAGAGTTTGAAAAAGCATACAAAGAGTTAGATGGTGTACAAAATGGAAGCCAAGCTATGAATACCTTTGCAAATCTTAGTAAACTTGATGAGGTGAGTAAAGAGAAAATGAGAACTTCACTTTTAGAGTATTGTAAACTTGATACTTTGGCTATGGTGAAGATATTGGAAAAGTTAAAGGGTATAAAGTGATATTAAAAGAGATTGATAAACAAAAAGAAGAAGATATTAAACTTTTAAAAGAAAAGCTAAATTTATCAAAAAATGAAAAGCAAAAATATTTAATAAAACAAGAACTATCCAAATTAGAAACTGGTTTAATTGGAGAGAAAGAGACAGCTTATTTTATAGATTTTAATTTAAAAGATAGTGAAAATTATATAATTATTCATGATTTAAGACTTGAAATAGATGGTTTAACTGCACAAATTGATCATTTACTTATAAATAAAGCAATAGGAATAATACTACTTGAAACTAAAAATACTAAAGCAGAAGTTATGATAAATGACGATGGAACTATGTTATATGAGTATGGAAAAAATAAGAGTTTCAATCAAGCAAATCCTTTAGAACAATCTAAAAGGCATGAATTAGTTGTAGAAAAGATACTAGATAAATACAATATGAAATTAAACATTTTATCTTATGTAGTATTTTTACCAAATGTAATTATAAAAAATAAAACTCTTCCAAAGAACTTTTTAAGATCAGATACTTTTTATGATTCTATTTATAATGAATTTTCACATAGTCCTAAAAAGGTATTAACTGTTGCTGCAAAGTTAATTATGAATAAAATACCATCTACAAAAGAGATTAAAAATATAGGGAATATCTTAATATCAGAACATAAGCCTGTAAATATTGATTATAACACTAAGTATAAAATAAAAAATGATATAGAACAAAAAGTAGAAGAAGTTATTATTGAAAATAGTATTTACAATGAAAAAAATATGAAAAAATTTAAAAATATTAAAAACTCAAAAAAATATATGGGAAATGAAATGTTAAGTTTTGTTTGTATTAGTTGTGGAAAAGAACAACGAAAAGGATTGAAAACTTTTAGTGAGAAAGAGGTTTTTTGTAATCATTGTAAAATGTAATTATTTACTATATAAATGAAAAGGAGAAATTTAAATTGGAAGAAAAAGAAGAAGAGAATAAAAATATTTTAGAAATAGAATGTCCTCATTGTAGTGAGGAAAATACAATAAAACTGTCAAATGAAATTAAATGTAAAAAATGTGATAAAATATTACAAGGATTCAAATATAAAAGTATTATATTAAGTGGATTAACAACTTTAATTATAGGATCAGGAATAGGGATCACAGCAGATGCTTATCTAAATATAAATAGAGCATCAGTTAAAACTGAATATAAGATGATGAAAACATGTATTAGTAATCATGGAAATTATAAAAGTGTAAGAGATAATTGTGCTTGTGCAGTTGAATCAATGCTTGGAGTTATAGATGCACAAAAAGCTAGACTTTATTCAGGTGAATGGTTAGAAGATATTTTAAATGAAAAATATAAAGATTGTAGAGATTAATCAAACCAATGTTCTGGTTTTTCATCATCTAAAAGTTCTTGAAGAAAATATGTTTCATTTAAGAACTTATATAAATCATTAAGTTGATTTATTGTTTCTCTTTGGAAATTTCTATTTTCTTTTATACCTTCTTTCCAACGTTCGATTTTTCTTTTTAAATTTTTTACTGTTGTATCTTCTTCTGGATGGATACTTAAATAAAATTTTGCAAAACCATATATATTTTTTGGTTCAAATTTATCTGTTTCTTGTATCTCTTTTTCAAATAAATTCCATAGATTTACAAACTCTTCATAATTAGAATTTTTTGTCCCCATTTTTGTCCCCATAATAATTGTTAATATTCTAAATAGTTATTTAAATAATAACTAAAAAATCAAAAGGAGAAGATTATGTCAAACAATAATCATAAAGCAAATCAAGGAAATTCAAACAAAGGTACAAGTGGAACCAATAATGCTAATGCTAAAGTTCATGGAAATAGAGGTGCTCAAATGAACCCAAATAATACAAAGGTTCAAGGGGTAAATAATGGACTTAAATAAAGAGTTAGAAACATTATTTGAAAAGTTTAAAAGAATCGAACAAGAATCATTAAAAATTGATATGGTTCCAGATAATAAATTTTTAGTTGTAAGGCTTGATGGATTTAAAGTTACAAAAAATTATTTAAAAGATGTTATTGTAAATGAAAAACTTACGAATGCAATGAATTGTTCAATTAATGAACTTTTTAAAAGATTTAGAACTTATTTTACTAATGAGTATTCTTCTTCAATAATAGGGACATTTTATGCAAATGATGAAGTTTCAATAGTCCTCTCTAACAAAATGAATTTATCAAAAGATACATATGGCAGAAACTTAGAAATAAAAAGAGTTATGAAAATATGCACAATATTTGCAGGAGCAATATCATCATTTATTACAAAAAACATGGATGAACCTTTATACTTTGATGGAAGACCAATAATATTAAGTCAAAATGAACTTGGAGAATATATTTATTCAAGACAATTAGTAGCTATTAGATATGCTTATTGGAAAATATTAAGATTAAATAATATAAAAGGATGGGAAAAAGATTTTTATAAAAAAAATTTATTGAATTCTAAAAATAAAGTTAAAGATATAGGTAAATTCCTTGATGCGAATGAAATTATTAATTCATATTCTTATAATTTGATTGATAATAATATTAAACCTTCTTTAGTTTCATATCATCTATTCAACAAGTATAACAATAGTGATGAAATTCAGAAATCAATTGATGAAAAAATTAATCAAATTATAATATCAAGAGATAAGATAATTAAAACTTGATACTTTGGCTATGGTAAAGATATTGGATAGATTGAAAAGTATTATATAAAAGTTTGAATTTAGTTTTTTTAGTCCTTTATAGAAAAAGGGAGATTGTTCTTTCTCCCTTAGTCTTGTAGTTGATTTGTAAAATTCTAAATACTGATTATTTTACTTGAAATGATAAAGTTGTTTTATCACCAATATGTTCGCAATCTTGATTTCCACTTTTTTGTTTGTATGAAGATTTTAAGTACCAAAGACCACTTTTCAAAGGTTTAAATGTAAATTCACCTCTTAAGTCAGTTTTTGCATAAAATGCCATGCTCATATCATTTTCAGAATAGTTTTCTAAAGTTCCATAAACATCAATCAATTTTGCAGGTTTACCATTACGAGTAACTTTGAATTTTGCAGGTTTATCTTTTTTAATTTCTGTTGCTTTAACCAAAGGAGTGATTTCGAAACCTTTTCCAACTACTTTTGTGGCAAGTGCTCCATCACTTTTTCCTACAACCATAATATATTTTGCAAACATAGAATAAAAACCACAATGTTTTACCTTTTTTTGAGTATCTTTTCTAGTTTTATTCATTTCCCATTTTCCATCTTCCGTTTCAATCCATGGAGTTTGTTTATAAGTGGCCTTTATAATATATGTCCCCTCTTTCAAAGCCTCTTTACCAACATATCTATAGCTTTCACCTTTTTGAGAAAGAACAATATTGTTTGTTTCTCCAACGATTTCGACAGGTTCAAAAATCGATTGACGCTCTTGTGCAATTGGTTCAGGGGTTGGAAAATGATGACCATAAATCATATCTGCTTTTATAACATTATTGTTAGATGCCTTCACCCAAAGATTATGTGCGAATGCTGATGAACCAATTAAGGCGACAAATACTAATGTTGAAATTTTTTTCATTTCATACTCCTATTTAAAATTTGAACGAATTATATCAATAATGATAATAAATGTCAATATTAATTATAGAGTTGAAAATCAAGCTTAGAAAATAACGATAACTACATTTTTTTAATTAGCATAATAAAAGTTATACTATCAAAATAACTGAAATTTTCAATTTATATTTTTAGGTAATGTTTGATAGAGACTTAGCTAAACTTTATGGTATAGAAACAAAAGTATTAATCAAGCAGTAAAAAGAAATATAGAAAGGTTTCCAGAAGAGTTTCGTTTTCAACTTACTGAAGAAGAATATCAAAACTTGAGGTCGCAAATTGCTACCTCAAGTTCAAATGATCCTTTAAGGTCGCAAATTGCGACCTTAGAAAATATGAGAGGAAAGCATATGAAATATTTACCATATGTATTTACAGAGCAGGGCGTTTCTATGCTTTCAGCAGTACTTAAAAGTGATAAAGCTATTGAGATAAGTATACATATCATAAATAGTTTTGTAAAGATGAGAAAGTTTTTATCTCAAAATGGTGATGTATTTAAAAGACTTGATTTAGTTGAAAAAAGACAAATATCTTATGAGATAAAAACAGATGAAAAGTTTGAAAAACTTTTTGATGCATTAGAAGATAAAACAATCAAACCAAAACAAGGGATATTTTACGACGGACAAATGTTTGATGCTTATACTTTTGTATCTGATTTAATAAGAAGTGCAAAAGATAAAATAATACTTATAGATAATTATGTTGATGATAGTGTCTTAACTCTATTTTCAAAAAATCAAAATATAGATGTAATCATATATACAAAAAATATCTCAAAACAATTGAACCTAGACTTAAAAAAATACAATTCACAATATAAAAAAATAGAGATAAAAAAGTTTAAATAAGACTTTTATGTAATTAAGTAAAATTATTCTAAAACTTTCTCAAATTTATATTTTAAGTCTTCATTTTTATTTTATTATTATAATAAGATGCAGAGAAAATGAAACTTAGGACTGCACTTTTAGAGTATTGAAAACTTGATAATTTGGCTTGGTCAAAGTGTTGGAGAGATTGATTTCATATTTTATGTGAAACTCTTAGGTCAGAAAATTTATTTAAAAACTGAAGAGAACATTATCTTGGATAATTGTTTGGTTGATTCTTTCTTATAATTAAGAAAAAAAGATTATTATAATGCCACTAAATGAACACTAAAAATCAATAAAATAAATAGAAATACAAAGGGTTAAAAATATGTTAAAAGGGATTACCACCTTATTGATATTTCAATTTATAGGTGAGTGTATAAGTAAACTATTTTCACTACTTGTTCCTGGAGCTGTGATAGGAATGATTTTGTTGTTGGTATTTTTAATTATTAGAAAGAAAAGTTTTCATAGCTTGGATACAACTGTGTCATTTTTTCTTAAATACTTGCCACTTCTTTTTATTCCTGCTGCGATGGGGATTATTACGCAAGTTGACACTATATCAAAAGAGTTTCTTGCTATTAGTATCTCTTTGTTTATTGGAACTGTCTTATCTTTGGCTCTTAGTGCGAAGATTTTAGATTATTTTGCAAATAAAGAAAGTGTTAAAAATGAATTTTGAATCACTAATACAATATATACATACTACACCCTTGACTTGGTTGATAGTTACTCTTAGTTCTTTTAAACTTGGAATTATTATTTATAATAAGTTTAATAAAAATACACTTTTACAACCTATAATTGTAGCTTATATTATCATTCTTGCCCTTGTATATATTACAAATACTTCTTATGAAGAGTACTTCAAAGGTGTAGAAATCATTCACTTCTTTTTAGGTGCGGCTACTGTAGCTTTGGCACTGCCTTTATATAAAAATCTAGTCTATATCAAGTCTTTATTTTTTCCTATATTTATAACTTTATTTATTGGAAGTTTTTCTACTGTAATTATTACGATAACTATATTGTGGCTTTTTGATGCGAATATACTTACAATCTTATCTATGACTATCAAATCTATAACTGCACCGATTGCTATTATCACATCAAAAGAGATTGGAGCAATACCATCTTTGGCAATAGGTTTTGTAATTATCACAGGTATTATTGGAGCAGTATTTGGTACAACTGTTTTCAAAATGATTAAAGTCAAAAATGATACTTCTCAAGGCTTTGCACTTGGGTTAATTTCCCATGGAATAGGTACAGCAAAAGCTGTAGAGATATCAGAAAAAGCAGCTGCATTTTTCAGCACTTGCTATGGGATTAAATGGGATATTTACGGCTATTCTTTTACCGATTATTTTGAGTTTTTTCAAATAAGAAGAGAGAATATCTCTTCTTATTTACTTAAGTTTACTTCATTTAGATACTCTTTAAATGAAGATTTATTTAAATTATCAGTTTTATATGAAGTAATTAAATCACCAATAAAACCTACTAAATTATCAGCTGTCACTTTTACACCAGTTTTATGTGCAAATCTACTTCCTTCTACTCCACATACTTGTCCACCAAGAATTACATCATAACCTTCAACTCTATTGTTATTTTCATCTCTTACTTTTGTTCCTACAAAACCTATATCAGAGATTTGAGGGTGAGAACATGAATTTCCACATCCAGATATTGCAATAGTCACATTTTCTTTAAAATCAGGATGATTCTCTTCCAATTGTCTTACTACAACTTTTGAGAATTCTTTTGTTTCTGTGATACCAAATTTACAAAACTCATTACCTGTACATGATTGTAGCCTTGCTCTAAATGGCGTAGGAGAATAAGGGTATCCTAGTGCATCTATTTCATCTGCAACTGTTTTGGCATCTTGTGTTTTTACTCCATATAAGATAAAGTTTTGAGTTGGAGTAAGTGCTATACCTTTTGCACCATATTTTTTACATATATTACTTATACTTTGGAAATCTTCTCCTGCGATTCTTCCTGAGTTTGTTGCAAATCCTATAAATGATTCACCCTCTTGTTTTGCTTTATAAATACCAAAATGATTTCTATTTTCATGGGGTGTGATTTGTGGCTCTTCAAAACCATCTTGTAGTTTATAGCCAAGTCTAGTCTCTATCTCTTCTACAAACTTTTCTAAGCCCCAGTCATTTACCAAGTGTCTTACTCTTGCTTTGTTTCTGTTTTCTCTATTCCCATGGTCTCTGAAAATCTCAGCACATACTGCAGCTACATCTTTTACTTGTTCTTCTTTTACATATTTGTTTGTTCTATATGCTATTTGCTTAGATTTTGATAATCCGCCTGCGATTGTAAAATCAAATAATATATCGCCATCTTCTGTTTTAAATGCAGTAAATGCTACATCTTGAACTTCATGATTTGCAGTATGTCTTCCACACCCTGAGATTCCTAATTTATATTTTCTACCAAAATTAGAAAATCTATCATCATTTTTATCAAAGTATGAGTCAACTTCTTTTACTAAGTGTGATACATCATAAATCTCTTCTGGATCTATTCCTGCTATTGGTGAAGTCATAATTGGTCTTGGTCCATCACCTGATGCCATTCTTGATGTCAAACCTACCGAATCCAATAACTTAAATATCTCTGGTAAATCTTTTATCTCAATATAATGAAATTGAACATTTTGTCTAGTAGTAAAATCCACCAATCCTTTTGCATATTTTTGTCCGATTTTTGCTAATACTTCTAGTTGTTCTAAATTTATCTTTGCATCAACTATTTTGATTCTTTTCATAAAGTATTTTTTATCTTCTAAATTCTGTGAATTGATATGAGGATACATACCATACCATTTTAATAATCCAATATATTCCTCACTTAAAGGAATGCCTTCTTGTGCTTCTTTATATATATCGTCTATAACTCTTAATGGATTTCTAGATGCTTTTAATTTTTCTAATGGTGATAACTCTTTTTTATTATTCAAATTTTTTCCTTAGCTATTTAGTTTAATTCTATTTTATCAAAGTTTAGTGTTTATTTAGTGGCATTTTATTAATCTTATTGAATAGGCGAAACTAATAGTTTTTTGATATTATTATAATTTATCGTTTTAGCAATATCAGGAAAATGATAATCTATTTATTTCAAATAAGGGATATATATATGAATGATATAATTATTTATAATGAGGGTGAAATTGAAATTAATGTATCTGTAGATAAAGAAACAATTTGGCTTACTCAAAAACAAATATCGGAACTTTTTGAAGTTTCAATACCTAATATTAATATGCATATTAAAACAATATATAAAGATGAAGAACTTTTTGAAAATCGAACTATTCAGAAATACTTAATAGTTCAACAAGAGGGGAAAAGAAAAGTAAAAAGAGAAGTTGACCATTATAATCTAGATGTAGTTATATCTGTGGGATATAGAGTTAACTCAAAAAAAGCCACAAAGTTTAGACAATGGGCGAGTTCTATTTTGAAAGACTATATACTAAATGGCTATTCTATAAACTCAGAAAAAATAACATATAAGCGTTTCATGGAGTTAAAAAATGATGTATCTAGTTTAAAACTACAAGTGAAATCTATTTCAGAAGGTTTAGAAGATAAATCTATACAAGAAAAGCAAGGAATCTTTTATGACGGACAAATGTTTGATGATTATACTTTTGTATCTGATTTAATAAGAAGTGCAAAAAGTAAAATTATTTTGATAGATAATTATGTGGATGATAGTGTCTTAACTCTATTTTCAAAAAATCAAAATGTAGATGTAGTCATACATACAAAAAGCATATCAAAACAACTAAGCTTAGACCTTAAAAAATACAATTCACAATATAAAAAAATAGAGATAAAAAAGTTTGAAAATTCACATGATAGATTTTTGATAATTGATGATATAGAGCTTTACCATATAGGAGCTAGTTTGAAAGACTTGGGTAAAAAGTGGTTTGCTTTTTCAAAGATGGATTTAAAAAGTTTTGATGTTTTAGAAAGGTTGGAAAAATAAGGTTAGGTATGACTTCCTCTATTGAATTTCAAGGGCGTTAGAACGAGTAATGATGTATCACTTTTAGTGTATTGTAAACTTGATACTTTGGCTATGGTGAAGGTATTGGAGAAGTTGAAAATTGAAATTTTCAACTTACATTTTTAGGTAATGTTATTATAATCTTCTTTTACTATAGTGCAAATATTATATTATGCTTTATATGGAGAAAAAAATGAATAATAAGAAAATACCATTATCTGTATTAGATTTAATTCCAGTAGGTGAGGGCTTTACTATACCACAAGCTATTGAAAACAGCACAAAATTAGCCCAAGGGGTTGAAGAGTTTGGATTTACTCGTTATTGGGTGGCTGAACATCACAATTTCGCAGGAATTGCTAGTGCTGCTACTTCTGTAGTATTGAGTTATATTGGGGCAAAAACAAAAAAGATAAGAATAGGTTCAGGTGGAATCATGTTGCCAAATCACTCCCCTTTAGTTATTGCAGAGCAATTTGGTACTTTAGAGTCTTTATATCCAAATAGAATAGATTTAGGACTAGGTAGAGCACCTGGTACTGATAGACAGACAATGATGGCATTAAGACGAGATACCAATAATGACGATTTTCCTTCTATGCTTAAATACTTACAATACTATTTATCTGATGAAGCAGGGAAAAAAGGGATAAAAGCAATACCCGGATTCGGATTAGATATTCCTATTTGGTTGCTTGGTTCTAGTACCTTTAGTGCACAATTATCTGCGCAAAAAGGTTTACCTTTTGTTTTTGCTTCACACTTTGCACCTGATTTGATGGATGATGCCATAAGAATATATCACGAAAACTTTAAACCATCTGCTCAGCTAAAAGAGCCTTATGTAGTGGTTTGTATCAATATTGTATGTGCGAATACAAATGAAGAAGCTCAATATTTAGCCACAACAGAACTTCAAAAATTTCTTTATCTTCATAGAGGAGATAACAAACAATTATCAAAACCAACAGAAGATATGAATAGCTTATGGGAAGATTGGGAAGAACGAGGTATAAGACACAAAACAAGAGAATCTATTTGGGGAACACCTGATTATGTTAAAGAAAGACTTGAACGTCTTATTGAAAGAACAGATGCAAATGAAATCATGATAAACTCAATGATACATGACCCAGATAAAAGAATAAAATCCTATGAACTCATCTCAAAAGTTTGGTTTGACTAATCTATTTAAAGTTTATTTGAAACTTTTTTTATAGATATTTAAAACTGTATCTAAAAGTGCGGCTATTACTGGACCTAGGATAATACCCACAGGACCAAAGGTTATTATCCCTCCAAGTATTGATACAAGTATCACAAGGTCAGGTAGTTTTGCGTCATTTCCTACAATCCATGGTCTAAGAATATTATCTACTAATCCTACCACTACAAGTCCCCATATAGCAAGAGCAATTCCCCATCCAATACTGCCAGTTATCATCAAGTATATAACGGCTGGTACCCAAACTATAGGAGCTCCCAATCCAGGTACGGCAGAAAGAATAAAAACCACACTTCCCCAAAATACTGGTCCATTAAGTCCTATAAGCCAAAAACTCAAAGAAATTAATAAACCTTGAATAAAGCCAATTATTACAATACCTTTTAGGGATGCCTTAGTTACCATAAGCCCACGATTCATAAGTTCTTCATAATCTTTTTTTGAAAGAGGGACTAAAGAAGAGAAAGAATCGAGTAATTTTTGTCCATTTATCAAAAAATAAAACATAGCATAAAGCATAATAAACAAACTCATTAAAAAACCAGCGGTTCCTTTTGTAGCACTAGATAAACTTGATACTAGCCAACTACCTATTGCACTAGTTGCATCAGAGGCTTTTTTAAGAAGAGTTTCATTTATAGAACTAAACTTATCTTGTAATGGCAACCAACTAGGTAATTGTTCTTTCAATGAAATTTTTTCATCTAAAATCTCTTTTACTATAGGAGTTGTTTTTTCACTAAATTGTATTGCTTCATTTGTTACCATACCTGTAAGTATTGTCAATGGTAAACCTACAGCTAAAATTGATATCATTAGAACACTAAAGGCTGCTAGAACTGATTTGTTTTTTAGATATAAAAGAATTTTGATATAAAGAGGGTGCAATATACCTGCAAATATTGCCGCAAGTACAAGAGCTATCAGAAACTCTTTAATCATTCCAATAAAACCTATAAGAGCCGTAAACAATAATATTAATATAAAGGCTTGTTGAAATTTATCGTTTTTTTTGCCGTCCATTGCTAGGCTCCTTAGATATAACTGTTAAAATAGAAAAACTATATCTATTTTCTAATTAAATTCTATAATAAATAGATAATAAAAAATATTTTATTTTTACCCAATTATCTTTTTTTTCATAAGCTTATTCTACTTAGATAAAATATTTATTTAAATCTTGATTTAGCTGAATTTACCGCATCTCCAAGGGAATTCCAAGCACTATCAATACCTGATTTTAAATCTTCCCATGCCTCATCACTTGAATTTTGTAGTTCAGTTAGTTTTTCATTTGCACTTGCTTTCATAGATTTTAATTTATCTATTTGCTCATAGTATTCAATTTTTTTATCAGCTTTTTCACCTTCAGCTTGTGCTTTTAATTTATCTATCTCTGCACTCCATTCGTCTAGTTGTGCTTGTAGTTTTTTTTCATATTCTTTTTTCATACTCATAATTTTCTCCTTTAGGTTTATTTAGTGTTCACATAAAATGTCTTTAATCTTTTTATTTGACTATTCTCTTGAATAAAATAAATTTATAGATATAAGTTTAAAAGTATTACTATTAATATATAGTTTTATAGACTTATATTTCATAATAACCCTCCTTATTTGTCTAAACAATAACAAAAGCTATTGAAATGATTCTTAAATCCTATTAGTAAAATTGTTATAAAAGTAAGAGTAATAAAAAGTTTAAATCTCTATAAGTACCAAAATTTATATGTTTAAAACTAATTATAATATACTTCCATAAAAAAGGATTTAGATGGCAAAAGCGACAGCTAGACATATCTTATTAAACAACGAAAAACTAGCCAGAAAGCTAAAAAAAGAGATTATCAAAAATGAAATCACTTTTGAAAAAGCTGCTAAAAAATTCTCAAAATGCCCTTCAAAAAAAAGTGGTGGAAACTTAGGTACTTTTTCAAAAGGTGAGATGGTAAAAGAGTTTGACACTATAGTTTTTAAAGAGGATTTACACAGAGTTCATGGACCTATCAAAACAGAGTTTGGGTTTCACTTGATTGAGATTTTAGCTAGATACTAATCATAAAATATAGTATATTTTAGATAAGATACAAAAAAATTTAGGAGCATTTTATGGCAAAATTTATAAAACTAAAACTTGAAGAGACTTATCAAATCCCAGATGAATGGGAACTTGTTACAAATGAAGAAGGAATAACTAAAATAAAAGTATCAGAAAATGAATATTATGACTTTGGAACTATTCCTTATTGTTCACCTTCTTTAGAATCTGAAGAAGAGATGATGTTATTACCAGACGAATACCTTGAGTTTCAAAGTAAAGGTTTAGATTTGATTATGGCTGATGGTAATGTATCTGTAATTGAAGATGAAAATGAAATAAAAGAGATACTTGATTCTGATGATGAAGAGCTTTAATATTTAGAAAATAGATAAAGAAGAAAACATAAAATAGGAAAATCCTATTTTATCTCTTTTGAGTTTGTGCTTCTTTTCGTAGTTTTTTTAACTTTACCAACGTGCTTTTTGTTTTTTACTAGGAATTAGATATGGAAGTATTAATCCAAAAATAAGACCAGCTCCTGCAACAATACCACCATATGTGAACCAACGCATCAATAGTTCATTTTGTTCTTTATCTAGCTTCTCATTTAACTTTTCATTTTTTTGTTGAACTTGTTTTAGTTCTTTGCTCAAAGATGAATTTAACTTTTTTAATTCTTGCACTTGGTTGATATTAGTGGCTAACTCTTTTTCTAAAGTTATTTTATTTTTATCCATTTTTGAATATGAGATTTTTAGTTCTTCTAACTGTTTTTTTAATCCTGGTTGCTTCGAAATATATTTTGAGTCCATCCAAACCTTACGACCTTTTGAATCTATTATTTGAGTATATTCTGCATTTTCACTTGTACTTACTATTTTGATTTTTTCACCTGCATTTACTATTCCTACAATTTTATATTTTGTTCCTGGCCCTGAATGGGTATATGTAAATAATTCGTCTGAAACATAATAGTTCGCTGCAAATGCTGATGTGCTTAGACAGACAGTGGTAAATAGTATTGAAAATCTTTTTTTGATCATTTTTAACCTTTATAGTAAATAATTATTTTTAAATTTTACAATTATAACCTATAAAGTTATTAATATTCCTTAGTGATATTATTGGTATAATAATTTTATGAATATTAGATTTTGAAACAAACACAATGAATTCCCAAGACCTTATTGAAGTAGCTCCTAAAAGTTCTCAAAATGTACTTCTAAAAAAAGTGGTGGTAACTTAGGTACTTTTTCAAAAGGTTAGATGGTAAAAGAATTTGACACTATTGTATTCAAAGAGGATTTAAATAGAGTTCATTGACCCATCAAAACAGAATTTGGTTTTCATCTAATTGAGATTTTAGCTAGATATTAATCACAAAAGTTATTTGTGAATTTAATCTTAATTTTAGTACATTACTTTTTATTTAATTTTACATGAAGATAAATCACTAATAAGAAAGGAGTTTTATGACTCTATATAAAATCGATGATTATGGAATAAAAGAATGGCACCCAGTAAGTAAAATAGTATTGGGATTTGTGATTCTTTATACTTATATCTCAATAGCTTCTATCCCTTTATATTATGCAGAGATAGAATCAAACAATGCAAATATTTCATCATATAGAGATGCTTTTTGGTTATTACAAATGGCAGCTAGTACAATAGGTTTTGGAGATGTTTATCCTACTACTGAAATAGGAAGAGCAATTGTGGCTTTTTCATTTTATGTTGGTGTTGGAATAGCAGGTTTCATTGGTGCGACTATTGCTGGTTTTTTTACAGATTTTACAGATAAATCAGTTCAAAATAGAGAGTTAAGAAGACAAAATGAACAAATAATTGAATTATTAAAGAAGCAAGAAAAAAGCTTTGGCTATAAAGAAGTATAAAAAATATAAGGAATCAAAAATGAAAATTGGATTCATAGGATTAGGTATTATGGGAAAACCTATGGCAAAAAACCTATTAAAAGCAGGGCATGACCTAGTTGTTACAAATAGAAGTAAAAATTCTGTTGAGGAGTTAGTATCTGCTGGTGCTATTGGGGCAAATAGTGCTAAAGAAGTTGCTCAATCTTGTGATATGATTATTACTATGCTTCCAAACTCTCCACAAGTAAAAGAGGTGATTTTAGGTGAAGATGGTGTTATTGACGGGATAAAAGCTGGTAGTATAGTTATAGATATGAGCTCTATTGCTCCTTTATCTTCACAAGAGATTGCTCAAGAATTAGCAAAAAAAGATGTAGAGTTGTTAGATGCTCCTGTAAGTGGTGGTGAGCCTAAGGCTATTGAAGGAACTCTTTCTGTTATGGTTGGTGGCAAAAAAGAGGTCTTTGATAAGTGTTATGATATTTTAATGGCTGTGGCAAGTTCAGTAGTCTACACTGGTAAAGTTGGCGCTGGGAACACTACAAAACTAGCAAATCAAATTATTGTTGCACTTAATATTGCTGGTATGTGTGAAGCTTTGGTGTTAGCTACAAAAGCAGGAGTTGAACCTGAGTTAGTTTATGAGGCGATTAGGGGAGGGTTAGCTGGAAGTACTGTTTTAGATGCAAAAGCTCCTTTAGCAATGGATAGAAAATTTGATCCAGGATTCAAAATAAACTTACATATAAAAGATTTACAAAATGCACTTGATACAGCCCATGAAATTGGAGCTCCTGTTCATTTAACAGCAAGTGTTATGGAGATTATGCAAGCAATGAAAGCTGAAGGAGAAGACCATTTAGACCATGGTGCTTTAATTAGATATTATGAAAGATTAGCAAAAGTAGAAGTAAGAAGATAACTTCAATTTAACTAAAAATTAATTACATAGGATGATGATTATGAACAAAATAGTTCTAAAACCAAAAAAACAAAAAAAATTTAGTTTATATTGCCCATTTACAAATGAAAAATTATATAACGATGATAGTTCATTTGAAATATACGAAGGTGCTGGAAATTATCTTTTCTCTATATGTGAAGATTGTCTTTTTGTTGATGCAGGAAACAATGAAGAGATTGAAAACTATTGGAAAAATACTGCTATTGAAGCAATTGAAAAGTTTGTTGGAAATCATAAAGAAGATAATATTTTAGTTATTGAAGTTCAAGATGATGAAGATACTTATTGGTTTGGTTTTTTAAATGAAGAAAATATTGAATTAGAAGCAGAAGAGATAGAAAAAAGATTTATCAAATAGCTGAAACTGAACATAAAATAGGAAAATCCTATTTTATGACATTTAATTTTGTGTAGATCTTTCGTAGTTTTCTATAACTTCTAAGTTTTGAAGTTGAATTACTTTATGTAAATTTATTGCATCTATAATCCACCAGATAAATAATCCCAATAAAATAATATAACCTATAAGTATAAAAAGAGTAATAGCCCCAATTAAACCTAATACTGGATATAGCCACCATTTTGACATTCCAGCATATAATCTATGAATACCTAACCAACCAAGAAACCACCAAAATAAATAAGCAAGCAGAACACTTTTTTGTTGTGTTTTTGCTTTCTCTAATCCAAAGTCTGTTGCCACTTTTTTTATCCTTTATTTTTCAATAAATCAAATTATTAATTATGGAAATTATATCGAATAATTTATTATTATTTCTTTTGAGTCAAATAATCAGTAGTAATCAAATCTTAATTATGTTAGAATTTAAATTCCAAAAAGAAATACTTCTCAAGGGATTATTAATATGGAATATCAAATCTCCAACAATTTTATTACTGCATGTGTAAACGACCATGGTGCTGAACTTTTCAGTTTAAAAAGAAATGGTGTAGACCTTGAATATATGTGGCAAGCTGATGAAAGTTATTGGGGCAGACACTCTCCTATTTTATTTCCAATAGTTGGAAAACTTTTGGATGATGAGTATGTTTATAAAGGCAAAACTTACAATATGAGCCAACATGGTTTTGCAAGAGATTGTAAGTTTGAACTTTTTGAAGGCAAGAAAAATTATCTATGTTTTAAACTCAAATCCAACGAACAAACCCTTGAAAAATATCCCTTTGAATTTGAACTTTTTATCTCCTATGTACTTCTTGAAAACAAATTAAAAATCATTTACAAAGTTGTTAATTTATCAGAAAATACAATGCCTTTTTCTATTGGGGCACATCCAGCTTTTAATTGGCCTTTAGATGATGAAAGAAGAAGTGAATGTTATTTTAGATTTGATGAAACCAATGAACTTGAAAGACTACCTTTAACAAAAGATGGTATCTCATCAAGGAAAGAGTATATTGAGCTTTTTGATGAAAGATTATATTTAAACAAAAAAATATTCAAACATGATGCTTTAGTTATAGAAAATTTAAAAAATAAATCAGTTATTTATAAAAATTGCATAAACGACAAGTTTGTTCAACTTGATTTTGAAGGTTTTGAATACCTAGGATTATGGTCAAAACCATGTGGTGCGCCATTTATTTGTATTGAGCCTTGGCATGGAATTGCAGACTTTACAGATCATAATAAAAATATTGAAGAAAAAAAAGGTATAAAATTTTTAGAAAAAAATGAATTCTTTGAAAGTTTTTACACAATTGAAATTTAAAAACTAATCTATAAACCCCATTATAAGGCTTTTTTTAGCTGTTATTTGATATTTTATTAAATAATTTTAATTTATGGATTTTTTATGATTGTAAACATTACTTTACCCGACAATACTTCTTACGATATTACAATAGATACTTTAAAGAATATGACCTTTGATAGAAAAGTTGTAGTAGTAACCAACCCAACTATTAGTGCCTTGCATTTAGATTATTTAACTTCTAAAATCGATGCAAAAGAGCTTTCTATTGTTACAATTCCTGATGGGGAAGAGTACAAAAGAATGAACACACTAGAAACTATACTTGAACACTGTTTTGAACAAAAACTAAATAGAAGCTCACTATTAATTGCATTTGGTGGTGGAGTTATTGGTGATATGACAGGTTTTGCTGCTTCGATTTACCAAAGAGGAATTGATTTTATTCAAATTCCAACTACTTTACTTTCACAAGTTGATGCAAGTGTTGGTGGTAAAACTGGGATAAATAACAAATATGGAAAAAATTTACTTGGTGCCTTTTATCAACCAATTGCTGTAAATATTGACCCACATTTTTTAACAACTTTACCAAAAAGAGAGTTTGGTGCAGGGGTTGCAGAGATAGTTAAGATGGCAGTAACTTTTAACAGTGACTTTTTTAAATGGCTTGAAGAAAATGATTTAAATGATAAAGAAAATATCAAAGTTGCCATTGCAAAATCAGTTGAGACAAAAGCTTGGGTTGTTTCTCAAGATGAAAAAGAAAGAGGATTAAGGGCAGCTTTAAATTATGGACACACCTTTGGTCATGTAATTGAAAATGAAACAAATTATGATACTTATTTACATGGTGAAGCTGTGGGGATTGGTATGTGTATGGCAAATGCACTTGCAGTTAAAATTGGATATATGTCACAAGAAGATTCAAATAGAGTTACAGCATTGCTTGAAAAATATGATATTCCAACAACATACAATATCAAAGATGTAGAAGATTTTTATGAACATTTTTTCTTAGATAAAAAATCTTTAGATAATAAAATCAAATTTATAGTTCCAAAAGGAATCGGTGATTGTGAAATTACTGCAAAAATATCAAAAGATGATGTAATAGATATTCTAAAAGGGTTTAACTCGTGAAAATTTTAAAAACTCTTTTTATCTCTTCATTATTTGCTATTAGTTTATATTCTCAAGAAAATGAAAATATCATTGAGAAAGCAGGGAATTTAGTTAATAGTGTAGTTAATGATGCAAAAGAGATTGTAGTAAATAATCTTGATGATATTAAAAAAATCGAAGAAGAAAAAAAGCTACAAGAAGAAGCCGAACGAATCAAAAAAGAGGAAGAGGAAAAGAGATTATTAAAAGAGGTTAAAATCAATGATATACAAAAAAGAATTGCCTTAATTGATGAAAAATTAAAAGATAATATCTTACTAAAAAGATACAACAACTATGATGCATATAGAAAAATCTCTGAAGAATTAATTCAGTTAAAAAAGAGTTTAACTAGTTTAGATGATAGAAGTGCAGATCAGATTTATCACCTGAAAAATAAAATTAGAATTAAAAAAAATGAATTAGAGCTTATCTCAGAATACAAGGGTTCTCCAATTGGTTCTTTAATTGACCCTCCTGAAATCGATAATTATGAAGTTATTTCAAATCCATTTGGGATATTAAATGCCTTATCTTATATCAAAAAATTAGAAAACAACAAAAAAGACTTTTTATCTGTTGAAACTAGGGTTAAAGAGCTTACAAACCTTTTAGAGGAAAAGGTTTTTGCATATTTAGACTTATATAATATTGATCCAAAACCAGAATATAAAGAAGAGTTAGAGTTTTTAGAAAAAGAGAAAAAAGACTTTAATATGGTTTTAGAAATTGTATCAACAACTGAAGAGGTTTATACAAGAAAGATAGAACAAGTTATTTTAGAAACAAAAGGTCAAATTTCAGAACAAATTGAAAAAATATTTAATCTTGGACTGATAATAGTAATTTTATTTTTTACTGCTTTTTTAATCAAACTTGCACTAAAAAAATATTTTTCTCAAAATGAAAACTATTATATGACAAACAAAATTATTAACTTCACAGTTGTCTTTTTTGTTTTGATGGTTCTACTTTTTTCTTATATCGATAATGTTTCATATATCGTTACAATTCTTGGATTTGCATCTGCTGGTATTGCTATTGCCTTAAAAGACTGGTTTATGTCTATTTTTGGATGGCTTGTTATTGTAACTTCTGGTTCAATTTCAGTAGGTGATAGAATCAAAGTAACAAGAGATGGGCAACAAGTTGTAGGTGATGTACTTGATATTTCATTATTTAAGATGACTATTAGAGAAGATATTACTTATACTTCATATAGAGTAAATAGAAGAACAGGAAGAATTTTCTTTATACCAAATAACTATATTTTTTCTGAGATGATTGCAAACTATACACACTCAGGATTAAGAACCGTTTGGGACGGAATTGATATTGCTATTACTTTTGATTCAAATCATAAAAAAGCACAAAATATTGTAAAAAATATCTTAAAACACTATTCAAAAGGTTATACAGACATAACAAGAAAACAGCTTTCAAAAATGAGAAGTAAATATCAGTTAAGAGCAACAGGGGTAGAACCTAGGGTTTACACCTTTGCAGAACCATACGGTATAGTTATTTCAGGATGGTATTTAACAAACTCATATTCTGCATTAGTTTTAAGAAGTACAATGTCTCCTGAGATTATTGAAGCATTTTTAAAAGAAGATGATATAACAATTGCATACCCAACTCAAACAGTAAATACTTCAGGTGGTAATCAAAATTTTAGAGTTCCACCTGCTGACTTTCCAGAGGCACCATAAATGAATTTTTCAACAGAAATAAAAACAAACAAACAAAAGGTTTTTTTTAAAACCTTCGGATGTAGAACAAATGTATTTGATACTCAAGTTATGATGAGTAATCTAAAAGATTTTGAAGTAACACAAGATGAAAAAGAAGCTGATATAGTTGTAATTAACTCTTGTACTGTAACAAATAGTGCAGATAGTACTGCCCGTGGTTATATCAACTCATTAAACAAATCTAACAAAGCCCCAAGGGTTGTTTTTACAGGATGTGGAGTTTGGACAAAAGGTGAAGGACTTTTTAAAGAAAACAAAGTTGATTCACTTTTTGGACACTCTGAAAAAGAAAAAATCAATGACTTATTGAAAAATGAAGAAAGATTTTTTGATGCCGGTGATTTAGAACATATTGATGATACTATTGTTGAAGAGTTTATTGGAAAAAGTAGGGCATTTATTAAAATCCAAGAGGGATGTGATTTTAGATGTTCATATTGTATTATTCCTTATGTAAGAGGTGATGCAAGAAGTTATAAAGAGGATAAAATACTTGAACAAATTGAAAAATTAGCTTCAAATGGTTTTGGTGAATTTATCTTAACAGGAACAAATGTAGGAAGTTATGGTAAAAAACAACACACATCATTAGCCAAACTTCTTAAAAAAATGTCACAAATTAAGGGTGTTAGAAGAATTAGAATGGGAAGTATTGAACCTATTCAAATAGATGATGAATTTAAAGAAATTATTAATGAGCCATTTATGGCAAAACATCTTCACATAGCACTTCAACATACTTCAAAAGAGATGTTAAAAATCATGAATAGAAGAAATAAAGTTTTATCTGACTTAGAACTTTTTGAGTTTTTAAGGGATAATGGCTATGCCTTAGGAACTGATTTTATTGTTGGACATCCAGGGGAAACAGACAAGTTATGGAAAGAAGCAGTTGAAAATCTCCATAGATTTCCTTTAACCCATGTTCATGCCTTTACTTACTCAAAAAGAGATGGAACTCCTAGTGCAACTATGAAAGATATTGTAAGGGGAGATATTGCAAAAGAGCGATACAATGAATTAGTATCTATAATTGATGAAAAAAACTATCAGTTTAGAAAGAATAATAAAGCCACTTTAGAAGTTTTAATTGAATCACAAAAAAATGGTAAATATGTAGGCTTAGATCAACATTTCAATCAAATAGAAGTAGAATCATCTGCTGATTTAGTAGGGGATTGGATTTTTATTGATGACTATGAAGCAAGGCAGGATAAAAATGTCGCAGAATTTAGATAAAAACAAACTTGATAAAAATATAAAACTAATGGGAATTTCAGCCGTAGTTTTATTGGTACTTTTTTTATATACACTTTATAAAAGTAGTGAACATATCCAACAAAGTTCTTACTACTTTGGAATAATCTTTTTGCTATTTCTTTTGGCCTTTGCAATATTTGCAAGACTAAAACAAGATAAAATTCAAAAATTTTTAAATAAAACAAAAACAAATAACAATACTTTTTCAACACAACTTGAAACTGCCCAAGAATCAAAAGAGGAGTTTAGCTCAACTATAAGTGCAGTTAGTTCAAATACAACGTTCAAGGATGTAGCTGGAATTTCTGAGGTTAAAGGTGAGCTTGAAGAGATTGTTGATTTTTTAAATAATCCAAGTAAATATATGCAATTTGGAGTAAAGTTACCAAAGGGTGTTTTATTGGTTGGACCTCCAGGTGTTGGTAAAACACTTATAGCAAGAGCAGTTGCAGGGGAAGCTGATGTTCCATTTTTTTATCAAAGTGGTGCTTCTTTTGTACAAATTTATGTTGGGATGGGTGCAAAAAAGGTAAGAGAACTTTTCATGAAAGCAAAAGCTTCTGCTCCTGCAATTATATTTATTGATGAGATTGATGCTATTGGTAAACAAAGAGGTGGTAAATCAAATGATGAAAGGGAATCTACATTAAATGAACTTCTAACTCAAATGGATGGTTTTGATGGAGAGTCTGGAGTTATTGTAATTGCTGCAACAAATAAAATAGAAGTATTAGATGAAGCTCTTTTAAGAGCAGGTAGATTTGATAGACGAGTTTTTATTAACCTACCAAATAAAAACGATAGAAAAAAGATTTTAGAGCTATATTTAAAAAATAAACACTATGAATTTGATTTAGAAAAACTTGCTATAGATACTGCTGGATTTAATTCTGCTGCACTTTCAACACTTATAAATGAAGCCCTTTTAAATATGATAAAAAGAGATTCAAAAAACTTAGAATTAGAAGATATTGAAATTGCAAAAAGAAAAATTGAGTTTGGTAAAAAAGAGACTCTACTTTTAGATGAAAAACAAAAAGAGATTTTAGCTATTTATCAAGCTAGTAAAGCCTTTGTTTCTAAATCAAAAATTGCATTATTTGAAGAGGGGATTTCTAAAATTGACTCAGTTTATCCTTCTTATAATGAACTACTAGAAAACATAAAAAGATATCTTGCTGGAACAATTGGTGTTGAAGTTATAAAAAAACAAAGATATGCAATTAATGATGAAGATATTAAAAGTGCTTACTCTTTAGCTGATTCAATCGTTACAAACCATAAAATGGCAAAAGATGCAAATGCTTTAATAGAAAAAGTTAGCAATGAACTAAGAACAAATCTATCTGAAAATATTCAAGAGATAAATAGATTGAAAGAGATTATTCTTAAAAACGAGGTTATAACTCAAGATGACCTTTAAGTATTTTAGTGGTTTTTCTTTAGAAAAAGAAAGTGAACTTTTTAAAGAATATATAAATGAAAATGATTTTACAGTTTGTGGTTTTTCTTATGGAGCTATAAAAGCTTTTGAGGAAGTTTATAACAATAATATAAGAGTTGATACCTTACAACTTTTTTCACCTGCATTTTTTCAAACAGAAGATAAAAGGTTCAAAAGAACACAGCTAATGTTTTTTAAAAAAGATGAAAATGCCTATTGTGATAATTTTTTAGAAAATATCTCTTTCCCTTCAAACTTTAATATGAAACAATTTTTTAAAAAAGGTTCATATGAAGAGTTAGAAGAGCTTTTAAACTATGAATGGGATGACACAAAACTCTATGAACTTATAAATAGAGGTGTTAAAATAGAAGTTTATTTAGGTGAAGAGGATAAAATATTTGATTCTTTAAAAGCTTGTGAATTTTTTAGAAATTATGCAACAGTTTATTTTATAAAAAATGTTGGACATATATTAAAAGAAAAGGAATAATATTGATAGCAAAAATTGGAATTATAACAGCAAGTGATAGAGCAAGTAGAGGAGAATATGAAGATATCTCTGGACAAGCAATAATTGACACTATGAATGATTATTTAACATCTCCTTGGGAAAGTGTATACAGATGTATTGAAGATGATCAAAAAACAATTGAAGATACTATGAAAGACTTAGTTGATAATGAAGGGTGTTGTTTAGTTGTAACAACAGGTGGAACTGGACCTGCTGCAAGGGATGTTACTCCTGAAGCTACAGAAGCTGTATGTGATAGAATGATGCCAGGTTTTGGAGAGCTTATGAGAGCAGAATCTCTTAAGTTTGTACCAACTGCAATTCTATCAAGACAAACAGCAGGACTTAGAGGAAGTTCTTTAATTGTAAACCTTCCTGGAAAACCAAAATCAATAAGAGAATGTCTTGATGCAGTTTTCCCTGCAATACCTTATTGTATTGATTTAATGGAAGGACCATTTTTAGAATGTAATGAAGAGGTTATAAAACCTTTTAGACCAAAGAAAAAATAATTAATACGAAGTGTACAAAGCATGTACATTTCGTGTAAAAAGAATGTAAAAATTAATAAAAAATAGAATATTTTGTTAATTTTTTAAGATTTACTAAAAAAAAATATTTATTTTATCTTTTTTGGTTTATAGTTATATATATACTATAAAAAGAGGTTAAAATGAAAGGTATTTTTTTCGCATTAGTGATGGCTGTTGCAACTTTTTTAATTGCAGGTTTTGCTTTTAACACACAACATGCAACACTATTTGGAATAATTGTATTCCTTGTGGCTTTATGGACAAATGAAGCCTTACCATTAGGAGTTGTATCTTTACTCCCTATAATACTATTTCCAAGTTTAGATATTATTAGTACGAATGCAACTGTAGCAAACTACTCAAAATCTACTATATTTTTATTTTTAGGTGGGTTTATGTTAGCTATTGCAACTCAAAAAACTGAACTTCATAAGTTTATTTCAAATAAACTTTTAACACTTTTCCCAAATACACCAAGGGGTGTTTTATTTTCATTGTCAATTACAAGTGCTTTTCTAAGTTCACTTATTTCAAATACTACAACTGCTCTTTTATTAATACCAATTGCAATGTTCTTAACTGAGGATATAAAGTTAAAAATGAGATTAGTTTTAGCTATTGCCTATGGAGCAAGTATAGGGGGAATAGTTACACCAATTGGAACGCCACCAAACTTAATATTATTAGGGTTTATGGAGCAACATTCAATTGAGGCAATTCCATTTATTAAATGGATGATTCTAACTGGACCTTTAGCATTAGCGATGCTAGTTGTTGTACCTTTTGTGTTATCTTTAGGTGTTCAAGATTTATCTTTTGAAAAAGAGTTGTCAGATAATCAAAAGTTGACAGGTGAGCAAAAAAGATTAATGTATATTTTGGGCTCTTTAGTTGTTTTACTTTTAGTAAATTCAAAAATTGAACCATACTATTCGGGATTAGGTTTAAATGAAAAAGGAATTCTTCTTGGATATGGACTTTTAATGTTTATACCAAAAATTGGTTTTTTAACATGGGAAGACTCAAAGAAAATTCCATATGAAATCATTTTCCTTTTTGGTGCAGGATTTTCAATTGCAGCAGCATTTTCTCAAACGGGACTTGCTTCCCAAATCGCAAATTATCTGTTAGGTATAACTGATTTGCCAGCAATATTATTGATTTTGATAGTTGCTTCTTTGATTACATTTACAACTGAGATTACTTCAAATACAGCTTTGATCTCAATTGCTTTACCAATAATCTATTCTTTAAATGAGGTGGCAAATGTTGATATTACACTTATTTTAATGGTTGCAACAATTTGTGCTTCATATGCATTTATGCTTCCAATTGCTACACCACCAAATGCAATTGCAATGAGTAGTGGTGCAGTAAAAGTAAAAGATATGTCAAGATACGGAATCCTATTTAACATCGTAGGAATTATATTTGTTACAATAACTGCTCTTGTTTATTGGCAGTATGCTCTGTAATAAATTTAAAAAATTAAAAAGAGGTGGTAGTAAAAACTCTTTTATTACCATCTTTTTTAATTTGAGAGAAGTTATCTAAATAATCTAAATATGTAACTATATATTTTCTACTAAGTGGGAACTTCTCTTTAAAGTTTTGAATATCAATATATCCTTCTGTTGTGATTATATTTTTCATGACTTTTATAATATCGGTTAAAACTCTACTATGAATGAAAAGATTATGTTGTAATCTTACAACAGCTTTTTTTGCACATAAAGATTTTAAAATATCATCTCCAATTTTTCTATCTAAATCCATTTCATCATAGATATTATATGGTGCAGTAGGAGTTAACCCTTCTTCTTCAAGTCTATGCAAAATGATATCTTCTAAAGAGGTTTTAATATCTACTTTTATATTTTTATTTTTATATAGATTCCCCTGTTTTTCTAAGAAATTTTCTTCTAATAACTGATTTAATGCTAAATCAATAAAACTTTCACTTGCCCATTTCATTCTTAATGCTAATGATGAGTTTGAAAGTAGGGCAAATTGATTTTTTCTATAAATTTGTTTTATTATTTCAATTATTGTTTGTTTTGTTTCAATTGGATAGATAACTAAAGCTTTTTCATCAATAAAGCAATTATCTAAATCTTTTGCATACTCTAAAGCCTTTTCATGACTTAGTGCAAATCTTTGAGCAGAAGATACTAATCCTAAACCTTTTTTATGGGCATTTAGTAAAACTTTATATGCCTCATTGATATCCTCTTTTTCTAGTACTTCTAAAAGCTCTAGTTTTTGAGATTTCTTCATTGGGTCAATTATTGGATTTAAAATCTTTCCACCAGCTATTGTATGATTTCCTTCTCTTATAATGATTTTTTCTTTATATATTGAGAATATTTCTTCATTAAGCTTTAATATTGCAAAACCATTTTCTGCATCACTTTGGGTATTAAATAAAAGAGACTTACCTTCAACTTTTTTAGAGCCTATAAAAATTGAATAGCTTTGATTGTGTTTAAGTTTTTTACCCTTTAAAGCTTTAAAAGAGATATCAACACTATTAAATCCTCTTAAATATCCTTTTTTAGAGATTAAAAAACCTTTTTTTATCTCGTTAGTTTTAACACCTGCAAGATTTATTGCTGTTCTATTTGAGATATTTGAAACTTCTGTATCTTCTCCATGGACTTGAAGGTTTTTGATTTTTACATCTTTTTTTATATCACAAATAAAAACTTTCTCATTTACTTCGATTGGTTTACCTAAGACAGTTCCTGTTACAATTGTCCCAGCACCTTGTGCAGAGAAAATTCTATCAACATAGTATCTAAAGAAGTTTTCTTCAACTTTTGTATTTGCATTTAGTGTAAAAAGCTTCTCTTTTAATTCATTTATTGAATTTTCATCATAAATTGATACAGCACTAGAAAATAAAATATCAAAGTCAAACTCTTTTACAAATGCTTCAATCTCTTCAATAATTTTTGGAAGTTCATTTTCTTCAACTAAATCTTTTTTTGTAATAGTTAATATGGCATTTTTTACACCCAAAAGATTTAAAATCTCCAAATGCTCAATAGTTTGAGGCATAATTTTTTCAGAAGCACTAACTACAATCATAACGCAGTCAAAAGAGAATGCTCCAGCAATCATATTTTTAACAAGTTTTTCATGCCCAGGAACATCAATAAACGCAATATTTTGTGTTTCATTACTTAGATTTGAAAAACTTAAATCAATAGTTATTCCCCTTTGTTTTTCTTCATTAGTACTATCACCTTCATAACCATTTAAAGCTTTGATTAAAGCTGTTTTACCATGGTCAATATGTCCGCAAGTTCCAATTATGTAATTATTCATTTATCATCTCTTTTAAAATATTTTCTATTTGTGTAATCTCATCTTTTGCAATTGTTCTAAAATCCAATAGGAATTGTTCATTTTCAATTCTTCCTATAATATTTCTTGACCTTAATAATCTTTCTATTTTGTTAGGTTTATAGTTTTTAAAACTTACTGATAGTGCAATTGTTGGTATTTTTTTGTTTGGAGTTGTTCCTCCACCAATTACTGTTTTTGTTTCTATAACTTCTGTTTTACAAATCTCTTTTATTTTTTCTTGTAGACAAATTGCATTTTCTTTTAATTCGTCAAGTGATTTAAAAAGCATATTCAGTGTAGGAATATCTTCAAGTTTACCCAATAAAATCGATTTCATATTCTCTTCAAGTAAAGCAAGGGTTAATTTATCAACCCTTAACATTCTAAGAAGTTGATTTTTCTTTAATTGGTCAATATATTTTTTCTTTCCAACTATAATTCCAGCTTGAACACTTCCTAAGAGCTTATCGCCAGAAAAGCTCATTAGTGAAGGATTAGCTTCCATATATTTTAAAACAGATGGTTCACTTTGGTCAAGGCCATAGGGTAAATCAATTATATGCCCACTTCCCATATCATAGTAATCAATTACATCATTTTGTTTTGCTACTTCTATAATCTCTTTGAATGAAACCTCTGAAGTGAAGCCCTCAATTGAATAATTTGATTTATGTACTTTCATTAACATAGAAGTGTTTTCATTTATTGCATTTGTATAGTCTCTTAGATGAGTTTTATTTGTAGTACCTATCTCTTTTAGTGTTGCTCCACTGCTACTCATCACATCAGGAACTCTAAAGCTTCCACCTATCTCAACAAGCTCACCGCGACTAACAACAACCTCTTTATTTTTTGCAAAGGTGTTAAGTATCAAGAAGACTGCACTTGCATTGTTATTTACAATTAAAACATCTTCACATCCAAGTAGTTTTTTCACAACAGTTGAGATATGAGAATACCTTTCTCCTCTTTTCCCTAGTTCTAAGTTATACTCTAAGTTATTATAAGAAGTTGCAATCTGCTTTACTGCATCAAAAGTTTTACTATCAATCAAACTTCTACCTAAGTTTGTATGAACAATAACTCCTGTTGCATTGATTACTTTTTGAAGTGAAGGTTTTGTAATCTCTTCATATTTACTTATTACTTCTTGAATAAGTTTAGTTTCATCTATTTCTTGAATAGTTTCTTTTAAGATATTTTCTCTTAAATTATTGATAACATTTTTTGCAATTGATAATATTAGAGGTTTTGACATCTCTTCAAAAGCTTTGTTTGAGACAAACTTGTCTACCTTTGGAATTGATTTCAGTAAATCCATTTTTAACCTTTTGGAAATTTTAAATAAAGATGTTGTATAATTTCAATCTTGATTTGGGGGGTATGTGACCCTGGTGGGCACCACAGGCTTCAACCCTGATTGGCGGTTTATGTGTATACGCCGCGGTAGGTTCGATTCCTACACCTTCTCGCCATTCCTCAAATCTATACAAATTCTTCAAATGTAAAATAAAATATCATGCCTAGTTTCACTTAATTTTAGCTATTTTAAGGCTTTATAAGTATTAATTATAACTAATTTAAAATCAGTAAAGTCTTAATTTGTAAAATTTTTTTTACTAAAATATTCTAAATTTAAGGTATAATTGAATACTTGTTCACTAAAATAATATAAATTTTTTATTTATTTTATAGAAGGAAAAAGCTATGAAAAAAATTATGATTGTTGATTATGATAAAAATATCTCTTCGTATGACTTTTTAGATAAATTAATAACTTATAAAATTGACTATACAAACTCTTATACAGATTTCAAATTAAAATTTGAAAATGAAAAGTATGATTTATGTATTTTAAGTATTGAAAATAATATAGAAAGAGATTTTATTTTATATGATATTTTAGCTTTGGATAAGTCTCAAAATATTTTGCAATTAGTATGGCCTGACTCACAATGTTTTTTTGATAAAGATTGCAAAAATTGTGAGAAATACAATATTAAAAGTATATTTTGTGATAAGAAAGAAAAAATTATAGAGTATATAACAAATTTTGAAACTTCAATATGTGAGTTTACAAAGCTTAATATTTAAAACTCTTTTATAATAACTTTATTTCTGCCTGCGCTTTTCGCATTGTATAAAGCTTCATCTGCTCTTTTTATAGTTTCTTTTATATTTTCATTTAAAGAGTGAATAGTTCCCCCACAAGAACAAGTAAGTTTTATATCATTAGTAAAATTTGAATTCTCGATATTTTTTCTTAATTTCTCAAGGATTATTTCCAAATCAGTATAGTTTTTTATCTTTATAATAAATATAAACTCTTCTCCACCCCATCTAATAATATAATCATCCATTCTAGAGTATTTTTTTATTATTTTTACAAAATCGATTAAAACATCATCTCCCACATCATGGCCATAGGTATCATTGATATTTTTGAAATAGTCAATATCTAAAATAGCAATACCAAAATTGTAGGTTTCATCCACAAATTTTGATATAAGTTTTCCATAATTATCCTCAAAGTATTCCCTATTAAATGCTCCAGTTAATTTGTCATGGATAGTTTTATTTTTAAGTTGAAGCTGTTTTAAAATAGTTTCACTAATATCAGTAAAAGTTAATAATATCATCTCTTCATGCTGTGCAATGGTGATTTTAAAAGCTTTTATCTTCATAGTTTTATGGCATAACATAGATACTATCTTTTCAGATGCATTTAATTTCTCTAAACTTTCTATCCAATTTTCATTTTCATTTACTTTTCCTAGATAGAAGTAGTTATCATTTTCTATAAAGGTTTTTTCAATAGAATGGTATTCTTTTTTTAATTCATCTAATTTTTCACATGAAAAAAAGTCTAATAATGTTTTATTAGCAAAGGTTAGTTCCAAGTCTTTATTATATAAAGCAATCATTGTTGCTTGTGTATTTAAAATCATATGTAAAAAATCATTTTGTTTTGAAAGTTTTTCTTGAAGTTTTTCTACTTTTCTTCTTATATTTAAAACCTCAAGAGTTTTTTCTAAAACATCTTCTAATATATCTAAATCAATTGGTTTAATGATATATCTATCAACTTTATACTGAATTGATTCTAATAAGTATTGAGTATCATTATGTGCAGAACAAACAATTATAGGGATAGTGCTACTTTTTTTTCTAATTGTTTTAATTAATTCCATACCATCAAGATTTGGCATTCGAATATCAGTTAAAATTATATCAATTTCTTTTTTTTCGTATATTTCTAATGCTTCTTGACCATCTTTAGCTACATAAACATTCTTAAAATAATCTTCTAATACTGAACTTATCATCTGTGATACAAGTTGGTCATCTTCTGCGTATAAAATTGAATACTCTGTTTGACTCATTTCTCATCCTTATTTTCAAGAGGAATTTCAATTGTAAAAATTGTGATCTCATCTTGTGTTGTAACACTTATTTTTCCTGATACAGAATCTTCTATAATTAACTTTGTCATATATAATCCTAATCCTGTACCATTTTTTTCCTCTTTTGTTGAAAAATAAGGGTCAAAAATATTTTCTAGTATATCTTTAGGTATCCCACCTGCATTATCTTCAATTTTAATTATTAGTTTTTCATTCTCTAATAAATTATATATTTTTATATAAAAGTTTGGATTTTCTTTATTTAATGCTTCTAAACTATTATTAATCATAGTTAAAAAAACTTGTAATAGTTCATTTTTAAAAGTATATATTTTTAATTTTTCTAAATTATTATATTCGATAAAGAGATTTTCAACTCTATTACTTGTAAGAACTTTCAAGCTTCTATAAAACTCTTCTAAGAAAAAAATCTCTTTTTTCTTATCAGGTTTATAAAAATTACAAAAGTCATCTATAGTTTGTGATAGGTGTTTAATAATATCATTTGTTGTATTTTTATAAAAAATAAACTCATTTTTTTGAGCTACATTTGGTTCTACTTTTCTAATAAACATTTGAGTTAAAACAGATAATTGATTTAAAGGTTGTCTCCATTGGTGTGCTATCATATTTAACATTTCACCTTGAAGAGCCAATTTACTTTGTTTTTGTAGTAAAAATGTCTGTTGTAATCTCTCTTTTTCATTTAAAACTTTTTCAGTAATATCTTGGACTGTTGCTATTGTTTTAATTGCTTCATTGTTTTTGTTATGAATCATTTTCCAATAAAGTAGCATATATTTAACTTTTTTAGCTGGCGTTATAATTCTTAATTCAGTATTTTGCTCTTCATGAGAATTATAAGAATTTTGAAGTTTCTCCTTAAACTCTAGTATATCATCTGGATGAATAAATTTAACTAAAATATCTCTGTTGATTTTTGGATAATCTTTTGGTGAAATTTCAAAAATGTCATAAATAGAATCATCTATCTCTTCATAATAATCTTTTGACAAATCATTAACAAAGGAACTAATCTTTGCCATTTTTCGAGCTTGTTTTAGACTATCTATTAGCTTTTTTTCTTTTTTTCTTTTTTTATCAAGTATTTTTATATATCTAAATTGAAGAAGGGCAATAATAATCAATAATATAAATAAAACATACCATAGCCATTCATAATTTTTTTCAATTACATATTTAGATATTCTATAGTTTGATGCGAAATTATTCAACTCTTCTTTAGAAAAATTATTAATTACTTTATTAATAGAAGAGTGTAAAAGAGGATATTTGTTATTTACCAAAATAGCACCATTTGCTTTTAAGCTATCAAAAATATCATCAATTTTAAACTTATGAGGTCCATATTTTCTTATTATTTCATCAGCAGTATATGTTGTAAGAATAAAATGAGATTTTGAATCTTTTTGTATTATATTTATAATTTCATCGATATTTGAATTAACAATTACATTTGTATGAGGGTATTCTTCTAAAAATTCATCTTTAAATATTTTATCTTTTGCATAAAAAGTATGATTATCTAGCTGGCTTAAGTTTGAAATATATGGATTATTTATAGAACCAATTGAAACATAAAGTTGATTAAGTATTGGTTTTGTAAATTTAAAATCTTTAAATCCATTATATGTGTCTTTTACAATTGTAATCAGATCACATTTGTCTTTATTTATATTTTCTTCAAACTCTTTTAGGCTATTTGAGGCTATTGGTATAAACTTAATATTCAGTTTTTTTGATATGTCATCATAAATTTGACCAGATATACCAATAAGTTTTCCATTTTCAACTGAATCTATTGGATAATGTTTATATCTTGAACATACTGTAAACTCATTTTTTATTTTTAAAAAATTAATTTCTTCCTTTGTTATCTCATTCTCTTCATCTTTTTTAGAGTCATCTCCCAACCATTTTTTCAAAATTGCATTTTTTTCTTCTAAGCTTAAAGAATTCATACTTTTATTTATGATTGATTGAAGTATTTTGTCATTTGGTTTAATAGCAGCAATTGTATTTGGTTGAAACTCTTTTAGTGTATGCTTTGAATGGATATCTTTAATTTCATACTTTGCTAGAAGATGTTTGTCTCTATGAAAAGTAATTACTGCATCAACCTTTTTATTTTCAAGTAGAAAAAAAGTTTCTAAAGTTGTCTTTTGCCCTCTAATTTTTATTTTATCTTCGTATTTTTTAAGGGAATTTTTTAAAGCTAAAATATTTTGGTTATAAGCAACTTTTTTACCGTATAAGTCTTTTAATGAATTAATTTCAAGGGAATTTGAATCTTTCATAAAAACACTATAAGAAGATCTTGATATAGGTTCTGATTCAAGTAGGTTTTCTCTTTGAGCAATATTTTTATTTATTGCAGGTATTACATCTATCTTTCCATTTTTTAAATCATTTATTGTCTCTTTCCATGATTTATCAATAAACTCAACTTCAAAACCAAGATTTTTTCCTAAGAGCTTATATGTATCTATGATTATTCCATTTAAATTGCCACTACTATCTTTAAAAAAAAGTGGTTCAAATACAGAAGAATGGCCAACTTTTATTATAGGATTTTGTTTTAAATATTCTTGTTCCTCTTGTGTAAAAATATCTTGTGAAAGTTGTGTTAATCTTTTATTATTCAATTTAATATCATTTGCAAACATTGAAAAAATAAGTATAGATAAAATAAAAAATAATCTCAAAAATAGTCCTTTTAGAAAATTATTTTATTATATCTAAAAAAGTAAAAAACTTCTTTTCAATAAATTATAATAGGGCTTGCAGCTCTAGGAATAACTTCACCTATAATAGAAGCATATCCAAAAGTTAACTCTTCAACAACTTTTATATACTCTTTTGCATCATCTTCATTCATGGCTATTAATAAGCCCCCTGATGTTTGAGCATCACAATATTGCAGATAACAATCATCTGTTGAACACATAATTGTAGTTTTATCTTTTAGATATTGCATATTCTTTTTTGTTCTATCTGGGTAAATTCCTTGATTAGCAAACTCCATAGCATCATTTATAATTGGAACTTCTCCACAATGAATTGCAAATGAGTTAAAGTTATTTGTAGACTCTAAAGCATGACCCAAAAGACCAAATCCAGTGATATCTGTAACTGAACTTACATCATAATCCCTTAAAATCTTTGAAGGCAAATAGTTTAAAGTCTCTAATATTTTCATAGTTTCATTTTTTGTAGTTTCATCTAATAAATCTTTTTTTATTGCTGTTGTTAAAATACCCATACCAAGGGGTTTTGTTAGAACTAGTACATGACCAATTTTTGCTGTATTATTTTTATATATTTTTTTTGGATGAACCATCCCTGTTACAGAAAGACCATAAAACATCTCTGGAACTTCAATCGTGTGACCACCTAGTAAAAGTCCGCCACATTCCTGAATTTTTTCATTTCCACCTCTAAGCATCTCTTTTAATACTTCTGTTCCGTAGTTTTTTCTATCAAAACCAACAATATTTAATGCTGTTTTAACACTCGCACCCATTGCAAAAACTTCTGAAAGTGAATTTGCTGCAGCAATTTTTCCATAAATATAAGGATCATCAACTATAGGAGTAATAAAATCTAAAGTTTGTACAATTGCTTCTTCATCATTAATTTTATATACAGAAGCATCGTCATTGTTTTCAAATCCAACAAGAACTCGACCATCACAAGGAGCTAAGCTAATTATTGATTGTTTTAGATCCTCCGGACCTATTTTAGAGGCTCAACCTGCGGTGCGAACAAATTTTGTTAGTTTATATTCTTCATTCATAAGTTCTCTTTCAACTTGTTATTATAAGTTCAAATTATAATATATTAAAATATTTTTAATTAAATTAATATTTGATTAAATTTTACAATTAATGTTGTTAAATTTAGATTAATATATTAGTTTTATATATTAGCATGTCAGTTTATTTAAGAGGATTTTAATAAAAAAATAAATATAGTTTCATATTATAAGCATTGCCTAAGGTTTAGGTTAGACATAAAAAAATCTTTTTTACTTGACTACTTATGCTGTTTATCGTCTAAGGTTTAGACACACATGATTTAAAGACAGTACTTTCAAAAAATATTCTTCTTTTTCTCATGTATTACAAAAAATTATACTAAAGGAAAATAAAATGGGTGTTGCAGAACATAAAAAATTACTTTCAGATATTGGTGTTGATGTTGATAGACATGCTCAAATGATGAGCATGGGATTAGAATCTTATGAGGCACAATTTAAGTCTCAAAATAATAGACCAAAGGGTATGGAATATTTTGATTGGTTTATGAGTGAGATTCAAGGTCAAAGAATTGCAGAGATTAATAAATTAAGAGCAGAAAATAAGCCTGCAGTTGGTACATTTTGTATTTTTGTTCCTGAAGAGATTATAGTTGGAGCTGGTGGAGCATGTTTTGGATTATGTGGTGGAAGTCCAGCTACAATTGCTGATGCAGAAACAGAACTTCCTAGAAATATTTGTCCATTAATTAAATCAGCCCATGGGTTTAAACTTCAAAGAACATGTGCATACACTCAAAGTTCAGATTTTATTTATGGTGAGACAACATGTGAAGCTAAGAAAAAAACTTGGGAAATTTTAGATAAACATCATCCTGTTCATGTTATGAATATTCCACATATGAAAAGAGAAAAAGATCTTAAAATGTGGCAAGAAGAGATTGTTGAATTTAAAGAGCATATAGAAGAAGTTGCAGGGAAAAAACTAAGTTTAGAAGAGATGATTGAAGGAACAAAAATCATCAATGAAAAAAGAAAAGCGATGCAAAGACTTGATGCTTTAAGGGGAATGAACCCAGATGTTGTTCCAATTTCTGGTAAAGATGCACTTTTTATTAATCAAATGGGCTTTTTAGATGACCCAAAAAGATATACTCAAAAAGTAAATGAATTATGTGATGAATTAGAAAAAAGAGTTGAAGAGAAAAATTCTGTATTTGAAGAAAGTACTCCAAGACTTATGGTTTTAGGAACTCCTATTGCTCCACCAAATTGGAAACTTCATACAGCTGTTGAAGGTTCAGGTGGTGCTATTATTAATGAAGAATCATGTATTGGTCACAGATACTACAAAGACAATGTTGATTTAGATAGTGTAGAAACTGAAGAGGATTTAATGAAACAATTGATGCAAAGATATAGTGCAGTTGATTGTGCTTGCTTCACACCAAATACACCAAGAATTGATAAGATTTTAAAAATGTATAAAGACAGATGTGCAGATGGCGTTATTTACTATACTTTATCTTTTTGTCATACATATAATGTTGAATCTCACCTCGTAACAGAAGCCCTTGAAACTGCTGGAATTCCATGTTTAGTTATTGAATCAGATTATTCACCTGAAGATGCAGGTCAAATTAAAACTAGAGTTGAAGCATTTTTAGAGTCTATTTCTTTTAAGAAAAAAGCAAAAAACTTTAAAAATAAAGACTAAATATGTTTTGGGGAGTTGACGTTGGTTCCACATATACTAAAATATGTGGAATTGATGAAGAAAAGAAGATTATAGATACAAAAGTTATTCCAACAATTGTAAATCAAGATGAGATAGTAAAAGATTACTTAAGTAATAAAAATGTTGAGATGTTAGTTTCAACTGGATATGGAAGACATATGATTGAAGATACTTTTTCATGTCCTGTTATCTCAGAAATAAAAGCCCATGCAAAAGGTGCATACTACTTTGCAAAAGAATCCCAAATGGTAATTGATTTGGGTGGGCAAGATAGTAAAGTTATTATGTTAGATGGAAATGGTGGCTTTGTAGATTTTAAGATGAATGATAAATGTGCAGCAGGAACTGGAAAGTTTTTAGAGATAGCTTCAAGTAGAATGGGACTTGAACTTGAGGAGTTTTCAAAAGTTGGTTTTGAAGCCAATAAAGAGTTAAGTATCTCAAGTATGTGTGCAGTTTTTGCAGAATCAGAAGTTATATCTTTAATTGCAAAAAAAGAAAGTGCTGCAAATATTTGTTATGCAGTTCATGATTCAATTGCCTCAAGACTTGCATCTATGGCAAGAAAATTTGCCATCAAAAGTGATGTGATTTTATTTACAGGTGGTGGGGCATTAAATGGTTTTTTACTTCATCTTCTTTCAAAAAAATTAGAAAAGAATGTAATTTGTGTTGGTTATCCTCAATTAACAGGGGCTATAGGTGCTGCATTAAGTGGTTATGAAGTTTGCAAAGAATTTTAAGGGATTAAATAATCGATGTTAAAAAGATCTCAGTCTATTCCAATCTAATATTTTATATTTGTGAAATCCGATTTTTTCAATTATTTTTTCAGAAATCAATTCATTAAATACAGTAGATACAGTTTGTCTTTTTGCTCCAATAAACGTTGAAAACTCTTGCATTGAAAAGTCAAGGTTAATTATAACATCTTCTTTTTTGTCTAAATACCTTTGCATTAATGCAACTTCAACTAAGAAATATGAAATTCTAGTTCTACAGTTTTTAAAAACAAGCATTTGAATGATTTTTCTTTCAATTTCAGCTCTTAATTTAAGTGAAGCTAATACAGCTGTCGCAAAACTTGGAGTTTGAAAAAAATCTTCAAATTGAATTGCATCTATCACATATACTTCACTTTCTTCTAAAAATTCAATAACACAAGTTTCAACAGGAATAATAATATTGTTCTTCTCTAAGTGATAAAGAACAAATTCTTGTTCATCTCCATATATACAAACTTTTGCTTTCCCTTTTTTAAATACAAATAAATTTAATTTATCATCAGAATATTCTATGTTGTTTTTAGAAAACTTTTTTACGGGAATAGAATTGAATTGATCTTCTGAAAGGACAGAAGATAAATCAACTGAATCAATATTTATTCTGCTAAATGGCATAAGACAATCCCTTTTAAATGGAATAATAAATTATATTAACCTAATATATTATATTTAGTTTAAAAAAATAAACTTGGTTTAAATCTTATCAAAAAAAAGTCTACCTATCTGTCACTTGTCTGACAGATAGTTCTTAAATTTATCTATCATGATAAATGATTTAAATGGAATGAAAAAAATAAAATTTACTTAAAAAATACTACAAATTTTATTTTACTAAAAAGAAAAATAAAAGTAAATAAAATTTTACCTAATATTGACTGAACTGTCATTCATATGACAGACAGAAAAAAAATAAACTATTAAAATTCTACTTGAATATTAAATATAGCTTATTAAATTAAGAATATTTTAAGTATTACATTATGAAGAGAGGTAGATATGAAAAAGTTTCAAACTACATGTCCTTATTGTGGAACAGGCTGTAATATCGACTTATTCGTAGAGAATAATAAGATAATAAAAGCTGAACCTACAAAAGAACATCATGTCAATGACGGTGAACTCTGTCTAAAAGGACTTTATGGTTGGGAATACGTACATTCCCCAAGAAGACTTACTAAACCAATGATAAGAAAGAAAAATGGCGAATTTTCTAAAGAGGGTGATTTAGTAGAGGTTAGTTTTGACGAAGCATATGATTTTGTTGCTCAAAGAATGAAATCAACAGTTGAAACATATGGTGCAGATAGTTTGATGGGATTCTCATCGGCAAGATGCACAAATGAAGATAATTATACATTTCAAAAACTATTTAGAACACAAGGAACTAATAATATAGATCACTGTGCAAGGTTATGACACGGTCCTACAGTAGTCGGGTTGACTAAAACATTAGGAAACGGGACCATGACAAATGACTTAACAGAGTTTGCAACTCATTCAGATGTATTGTTTTTAATAGGTACAAATACAAGTGAATGCCATCCCATCATCGCTATGCAAATGCTAAGAGGTGTTGAACGTGGAGCTAAGATGATCGTAATTGATCCAAAAGAGACTGACATGGCGAAAAAAGCAGACATCTTTTTACAAATTCCAGTTGGTTACAACATTCCATTACTAAATGCATTCATCAATTATATCATAGAAAACAATTTATATGATAAAAACTTTGTGAAAAAATACACTCAAGGTTTTGAATATGTAAAAGAAGCAGTAAAAGGTTTTACTCCTCAAAAGGTTGAGGAAGAAACAGGAATACCTGCACAAAAAGTAATTGAAGTAGCTGAATTATATGCAAAAGCAGGAACTGCAGCTATTTGTTACACAATGGGAATGACTCAATTTATTGATGGAACATCAAATATTTTCTCATTATCAAATCTTGCTTTATTAACAGGTAACTTAGGTAAAAAAGGTGGAGGAGTAAATCCTCTAAGAGGTCAAAACAATGTACAAGGTGCTTGTGATATGGGTGCTTTACCACATGTTGTACCAAATGGTTTGGTTACAAGTGAAGAAGTAAGAGCTCATATAAAAGAGATTTGGGGTTATGATATTAGTCCTAAACCAGGATACTCATTAACAGCAGCACCACATAAAATAGAAGAGGGAAAAGTTAAATTCCTTTATGTCTTTGGTGAAAATCCAGTAATGAGTGACCCTTGGACAGAACACTTTATTCATGTAACTGAGATTGTAGAAACTTTAGTTGTTCAAGATATATTTTTTACTGAAACTGCTCAAAAAGCAGATGTTATTTTACCATCTGCATGTTGGGGAGAAAAAGATGGAACTTTTATAAACACTTCAAGAAGAGTTCAATTAGTTTCAAAAGCAGTGGAACCAGCTCCTGGATTAGAACCAGATTGGAAAGTTGTTTGTAATATTGCAAATAGAATTGGGTTAAAAGGATTTGACTTTTATAAAGCTAAAGAGATTTGGGAAGAGATTAGAAAAGTAAATCCAAGTTTCTTTGGTGGAATATCTTATGAAAGATTAGAAAAACTAGATGGAATATCTTGGCCTTGCCCTACAGAAGATCATAATGGAACACCTGTTTTATATGAAGATAATAAATCAATGCTTCCTGATGGTAAATTTAAATTTGCCCCAGTTGTCTATGCAGATGAAAAAGAAAATAGAGCTGCATTAGAAAAAGAGATTATTGAAAAAATGAATATACCAGAAGGCTATCCAGTTGGTTCAGGAGCTTTAAGTGAAAAAGTAAATGAACTTTATCCTTGTTTATTTACAACAGGAAGAAAAGTTTATCACTATCATACAGGAACAATGACAAGAGAATGTAAACCTCTAGAATTAGGTTCAGACATTATGGGACCAGCAATAGAAGTTAGCCCTGATATTGCTAAAACAAGAGATTTACAAGATAACTGTTATGCAGTTGTTGAAAATAAAAGAGGAAAAATTGCAGCAAAAGTTAGAATAAATCCAGACTTAAGACATGGAACAATTTTTACTACATTTCACTATGCAGAAGCAGATGGAAATGAACTAGCTAATGCGGAAGAAACTGATCCCTTATCAGGTATGAATCCACTTAAAATGACTATTGCTGCTATTAAAAAAATATCGGAAGAGGAGTTCGTTAAGATTCGTCATGAATCTGATATGCAAATGCATCCTTCTGAGCAATATCGTACAGTAAGGAGATAATTATGAGTTTACATTCAAAAGTAAATCAATTTGTAATTGCTAATCCTAAAGTTTGTATTGGGTGTGCAACATGTATGGCAGGTTGCTATGAATCTTCTTACAAAAGAGGAAAACTTGCAGTTTCAAGGTTAATAGTAACAAGAACTGCAAGTGGAACAATGCCTAATCAATGTAGACAATGTGATGATGCACCTTGTGCAAATGTTTGTCCTACAGGTGCATTAAGAATTGGTGAAAAAAGTATTGAATTATATGAAGAAATATGTATTGGATGCAAAATGTGTACCCTTGCATGTCCATTTGGAGCAATAAAAGCAGAAGCTGAAATTATGCCATCTGTAAATTATTCAATGGAACCAAAATATAATTTAGGTTTAGAGTCTGAATCAGGTGCAAAAAGTATTGCAATTAAGTGCGATTTATGTGCAGGCTCTGAAAGTGGTCCAACTTGTGTTCAAGTTTGTCCTACAGGAGCATTAATGTTTGTAAATGGCAAAGATGGTCAGAGTAATTTAGTAAATAAGAAATCGGAAGAAGCGGTATCATCATTTATTGAAGCACTTTCTAAAAATTCGTAAAGGATTATAAATGACACAAGTATATATGATATATTTAGTTGGTTGTGTTGTTTCTCTTTTATTATATAAAAAAAATAATCTAGCTGCAAAGGTTGGTTTTTCAATTTCTGCACTTGCATCATTTGTTGGTGTTCTTTATTTTTTAATAAATATAGGGGAGACAAGCACTTATATCTTTAGTGAACAACTATTATATAGTCCGGATTTTACATTAGAACCCGTAGGAAACTTCTTTTCTTTTGTAATTTCATTAATTGCTCTGGCTTCTTCAATATATGCAATTCAGTATTCACAGGAGTATGAAAAAAAAGGAAGTTTAGCTGTAATGGCTTGTCTTTTTAATGCATTTATTTTATCAATGCTATTGGTGGTTTCTGCATCAGATGTATTCTGGTTTATGATTTATTGGGAGATTATGACTGTAGTTTCTGCATTTTTAATCTGTTTTAATGATTCAAAAAGTTCATTAAAAGCAATAATGATTTATTTAGGAGTTGCACACTTTGGGGGAATGTGTATTTTATCAGCATTCTTATTATTGGCATCACAATCTGGTTCTTTAGAATTTGCATCTTTTGCAAGTGTAGAGATGTCACCATTATTTGCTAGTGTAATTTTTATACTAGCTTTAGTAGGCTTTGGTTCAAAAGCAGGAATGTTTCCATTTCATGTTTGGCTTCCAAAAGCTCACCCAGCAGCACCTTCAAATATCTCTGCACTAATGAGTGGAGTAATGATTAAATTAGGTTTATTTGGGATTATAAAATTTTGTTTATGGCTTCCTGTACAAGAATGGTGGGGCTTATTAATAGTTGTATTAGGAGCATTGTCTTCACTTTTAGGTGTTTTATATGCATTAATTCAACATGACTATAAAGCATTGCTTGCATATCACTCAGTTGAAAATATAGGAATTATTTTATTAGGAATAGGAACTGGGGTTTATGGAATAGCAACAAATTCACCTATCTTAGCAACAATTGGTTTTCTAGCAGGATTATACCATGTAGTAAACCACGCTATTTTTAAAGGCTTACTCTTTTTAGCTGCAGGTAGTGTTTTATTTAGAACACATACAAGAGAAATTGAAGTATTAGGTGGTTTAGCAAAAAAAATGCCATTTACTGCAATTGGTATGTTTGTAGGGGTAATGGGTATTGCGGCACTTCCTCCTTTAAATGGATTTGTAAGTGAATGGTTTACTTATCATGGAATGATTCAAGGGGCATTAAGTGAAGGCGTTCTTCCAAGAACAGTATTTACATTATCTGTTATAGCTTTAGCCCTTACAGGTGTTTTAGTTGTAATTCACTTAAAATTATATGCAGTTATTTTTGCAGGGACTCCAAGGGATAAAAAAATCTGGGATAATGCAAAAGAAGCACCCCTTTCAATGCTTGTTGGAATGTTTATTCTAATAATTGGATGTTTTGCCTTTGGTATAGGTGCTAGTGTTGTAACTGAAAATATTATGACAGTTGTTACATCATTTAGTGGTGCATACGAAGCAACACCAGATGGTGGATATATTGCTTCAACCTTAGGAAATAAAATCTCACTTCCATTAATTACAATGATACTAGTTGGAGCTATGACTTTACCTTTCCTTTTAGTAGTTATTTTTAAAGCTAATAAAACAAAACCAAGAGAGACAGATCCTTGGGCATGTGGGTTTAAATATAGTTCTAGAATGCAAATGGTAGCAGGTCCATTTACTGGTGACTTAAGAAGATTGATGGAATGGCTGTTTAGAAGTAAACCAACTGTAGAAGATAGAGGTTACTTTGAACCAGTAGTTTATACAGATAAACCAAAAGATATTTGGTGGAATATATTTTATGCACCAATAATAAATCTAACTATGTATTGTGTTAAAAAAATTGGTCTTTTACAAAATGGTAGTACTTCTGCTTATTCTGTATATATATTATTAGGCTTATGTCTGTTTTTAGTCATAAGTTATATGTTGTAGGAGCATGTTATGAGTATATTTTTTATGTTATTACAAGTAATAGTAATTATCATGCTTGCACCTTTATTTGATGGAATGGCTAGAGTATTAAGAGCAAGATTACAATCAAGAAGAGGTCCTTCTGATTTTTTCCAAACCTATAGAGATATTAAAAAATTATTTAAAAGAGGAAGAACAGTACCCCAATGCTCTCACTGGGTATTTAGGTATGGACCTTATACATTATTTGGAAGTGGAGCTGCAATACTTGCAGTTATTCCTATTTCATATGATGCTGGATCAATAGCTTCATATGCTTCTGATATTTTTGTTGTTCTTTATATTGGTGCAATGTTAAGATTTATTTTTGGTGCAGCTTCAATTGACTCAGGTAATCCTTTTGCAGGAGTTGGTGGAAGTAGGGAACAGATGTTAGCAGTTTTTGTTGAACCTGTAATGATGACAAGTTTATTAGTAGTAATGCTTTTAGCTAAAACTTCAAATTTAGCAGAAATACAAATGATGGTTCAAAATGGTGATATAGGTTATCATATGCCTGCATTTGCAGTTGCTTCAATATCTTTTCTTTGGGCAATGTACGTAGAATGCGGAAGAAATCCTTATGATTTAGCAGAAGCAGAGCAAGAGATACAAGAGGGTGTTTTAGGAGAATATGCAGGTGCAGATTTTGGTATAGCTCATGCTGGGCTTATTTTAAAACAGTTTGCAATGATTGGTATGTTTTTAACTATATTCGAACCTTGGACTTTTGAAAACTCATTTCTTGCATTAATTGTTTTTGTTTTAAAAGCTGGAATTTTTTATGTTGCTGCTGTATTTATTGATAACTTTGGACCTAGATATAAATTACTAACAAGTTTTAAATCAAATGCTATAGTCGCACTTTGCGTCTCTTCAGTTGCTTTGATTTTATATATAGTAGGAGTTTAAAATGTTGAATTTATTAAGTATTTTATCAATAGCAATTATTATAACTTCATTGGGTGTATTTTCACTTAGAAATTACAAGCTTTCAATTTATACCTATGCAGTACAAACATTCATACTTGTTACAATATTTTTTACACTTGCATTTAGATTTGATGCAGAACAATTAAGTATTTGGGGAATGATTGCCTTTTTTACAAAAGTTGTTTTTATTCCAATGTTTTTATTGAAGTTAGTAAAAAAATTAGATGTTAAAAGTGAAGATGAACCAGTTGCAGGATTTTTTGTAAGTCCTATCATTGCAATGGGCTTTTCACTGGCAATAGCAATGGCAATTTATCCAATTTATTTAGAGTTTTCTCTAATTAAAGAGTCAATTCCATTAATGGCATCAATTACAGTATTCATGATGGGAATTTTTGGTTTTATTTTAAGAAATTCTGCAATAAAACAGATTCTAGCTTATTGTATGTTTGAGAATGGAATACATTTATCTCTTGCCTTAATGGCTTATAACTCTCCAGAAATTGCAGAGTTAGGGATATTAACTGATGCGATTTTTGCAGTGGTGATTATGTCTATTTTAGCTCAAAGATTTTTTAAATATTTTGGATCTTTAGATGTATCTAAAGCTAATGAGTTGAAAGGATAAAGTATGAGTATTGAATTATTATTATTTCTTATATTGATTGTTCCTTTAATTATCTCAGGTCTAATTTGGTTTTTAAAAAAAGACTTGAAAACTTTAACTTCTATTCATTTAGGAGGAGCAATTATTGAAGCAATTTTAGGATTAGCAGCTGTTGCTAGTGTTGTAAATGGCAAAACATATTTTATTCTTGATCAGATGCTATTTTTAGACGCAATTGGTGGAGTTTTTGTCACACTAATTGCAGTTACAGGAGTTCTTGTAAATATTTATTCTATTAAATATATGCAATGGCAAGTTGAAGATGGTCATTTAACACAAAAAGATGTGAAGCTATTTTTTAGTTTATCTCACCTATTTATTTTTACAATGACATTTTCAGTATTAGCAAACAATATTGTACTAATGTGGGTAGCAATTGAAGCAACTACATTATCTTCAGTATTTATGGTTGCTTTAAATAAAGGTAAAAAATCAACTGAAAGTGGTTGGAAGTATATAGTTATATGTAGTATTGGTTTAGCATTTGCTTTATATGCAACTGTTCTCTTATATAGTGCAGGTTTCTCAGTAATCAATGATAGTCATAGCACTATGTTATGGACTACATTAATGAGTCATGCAAAAGAGATTAATCCAGATGCATTAAAATTAATTTTTGTTTTTGTATTAATAGGTTTTGGTACAAAAGCAGGATTTGCTCCAACGCATACTTGGTTACCAGATGTTCACTCAGAAGGTCCAGCTCCTGCTTCAGCTATGTTATCAGGTATTCTTTTAAAATGTGCCTTATTAGGTTTAGTAAGATACTACGCAGTTGTAGGAAACTCAACTTTAGGGTTTGAGTTTGTTCAAAATGTAATGATTGTAAGTGGACTTTTAACAGTATTTATTGCAGCATTATTTTTAATTAGACAACATGATGTAAAAAGAATGTTTGCTTATCACTCAATTGCACATATGGGTGTGATTGCTGTTGCTTTAGGTGTTGGTGGTTTTCTTGGAATATTCGCAGCATTATTTCACTCACTTGCTCACTCTTTTACAAAAGCGTTGGCATTTTGTGTAACAGGGAATATCCAAAAAATTTACGGTACTAGAAATATGGAAAAAATGGGTGGGATGATTAAAATTGCACCTATTACAGCAATACTGTTTGGTATAGCAGTTTGTTCTTTAGTTGGTGTGCCAGGCTTTGCGATTTTTGTAAGTGAATTTTATATTATTCAAGAAGCTATTGCCTCAGGGGGTTATATTCCTGTAGCACTATTTATCATTGGATTGATTATCATTTTTATTGCTGACTTTTCACATTATAATTTAGCAACTTTTGGAAAAAGTAAAACAGAAGTTCTATGCGGTGAAGTAGAAAGAAAAGCAAATGCACCACTTATCGCTCTTGCAGCATTAATCATTATATTTGGTATTTTCACAGTTGATAGCTGGGTTGCTTTACTAAATAGTGCAGTAAAAATCATAATTGGTGTATAAGGAGAATTCATTATGAAAAAAGGTGAAAATTTTATAAAAAAAGTAGAAGAGACTATTAAGGTTATTAACGTTGAAAGACAAGCTGATGACCAAATCACTATTACTGTAGATAGAAATGACCTACCAGAAACAGTTAGAATCTTATATTATGATTTAGGTGGTTGGCTATCAAGTATGATTCCAAATGATGAACGACAATTAAATGGTAGTTTTGCTATGTATTATGTGTTATCTATGGAAGGTGGAAAAATGACTCAAGAGGATGAACTTCCTCAAGAAGAAAAATGCTGGATGACAGTTAAAGCTTATCTTCCAGCGAATGATCCAACCTTTCCATCTGTAACTTGTAAGGTACCAGCAGCTGTTTGGTATGAAAGAGAAGCATATGATATGTTTGGTATCACAGCTGTTGGTTTACCAGATCCAAGAAGATTAGTTCTTTCTGATGATTGGCCAGAGGATCTTCATCCTTTAAGAAAAGATGCAATGGATTATAGACATAGACCAGCTGCAGTTGATCACAAAGATGAACCAGATTATGATTTTTTACATCCTGAAGGAAGTAAAGTTTTAGATGTTCCTTTAGGACCATTACATATTACAAGTGATGAACCTGGACATTTTAGATTATATTGTGATGGAGATACAATTATTGATGCAGATTTTAGACTGTTTTATCAACATAGAGGAATGGAAAAACTTGCAGAAAATAGAATGAACTATGACCAAATGGGATATCTTGCAGAAAGAGTTTGCGGAATTTGTGGTTATGCCCATGCCATTGCTTGTATAGAAGCAGCTGAAAAAGCAGTTGGATTAGAAATTCCATTAAGAGCCCAAGCAATTAGGGTTATTTGTCTTGAAATAGAAAGACTTCATTCTCATTTATTAAATATAGGACTTGCTTGTGAAGTTACAGGAAATGTGACTAGTTTTATGCAGATATTTAGAATTCGTGAATACTCAATGGAACTTGCACAGTTAGTAACTGGAGGAAGAAAAACCTATGGAAATGTTGTTATGGGTGGTCTTAGACGAGATATGTCAGGAGAAGAGATTAAAAAAAGTTTAGATCTTTTAAAAATTATTGAACAACAAACAAAAGAGGTTTGGGATGCAGTAATGGATGATAAATCTCAAATTGATAGATGGATTGGAGTTGGAGTATTAGATAAACAAGTTGCAAGGGATTTTTCTCCTGTTGGACCAAATGTTAGAGGTTCAGGATTTAAAAGAGATTCAAGATATGACCATCCATATGACTTTATTGACAAACTTGACTTTAATGTTCCTGTAGAACATGGTGGAGATGTATTTTCAAGGGAAACAGTTAGATATTATGAATTATTAGAATCTGTTTCAATAATTAGACAATGTTTAGAGATGCTTCCAGGTGGACAAACAGTTATTTCAACAAGAACACTTATTAGCCCAGAAGCTTTTGGAATTGGAAATGTAGAAGCTCCAAGGGGAGAAAATATTCACTGGATTATGCATGGAAATGCACAGAAAGTTTATAGATGGAGATGTAGAGCCGCAACTTATAATAACTGGCCATCTTTAAGATATCAGTTTAGAGGGAATACTATTGCTGATGCAGCATTAATCGTATGCTCACTTGACCCATGTTATTCATGTACTGAAAGAGTTACTGTAATTGATGTTAATAAGAAAAAATCAAAAATTCTTACACATAAAGATTTAAAACAGTATTCACAGACATTGAAAAACTCTCCTTTAATGAAAATGTAGGAGAATAGTATGAAAATAATAGACATAGCAAAAAAATATGGTTTAGCAACATACAATTACCCTTTTGAGCCTTATGAAGTTCACGAAGGGTTTCGTGGTAAACCAGTTTATGATTATGATAAATGTATAGGTTGTACAGCTTGTGCAGTGGCTTGTCCTTCAAATGCAATTAATGTGAAGTTAAATGATAATGCAGAGAAGTTAGTCTGGGAATTTGATTGTGCACGTTGCATATTTTGTGGACGATGTGATGAGGTGTGTCCTACTAATGCAGTTGTCCAATCAGATCAGTTTGAATTAGCTGTAAAATTTGACAAAAAAGCTCTAAAAATAGTTGGTGAACTCGAATTACAACATTGCGAAGTGTGTGACACTGCTTTTACAACTAAAAGGTTAATCTCTTATAATCTTGAAAGATTACAAGAAGCAGGTTGGACTAGTGAAAGTTTAGAAGAAAAAACAAAATATATTAGAACTTGTCCTGAGTGTAAAAAAAATAAAGTGGTTGAAGAGGCTAATAAATATTTTTCAGGAGTAAATAATGAGTAAAACATATGTAGTTCCAGATGATATTGCTTCTGCAAATTCATTAGAAGCAAAACTAGAACATCTAAATAACATACAAAGAAGTTTTAGTGTTTATAGAGTTGATGTTGGTTCTTGCAATGGTTGTGAAATTGAAATTTTTGCAGCAATTACTCCAATGTGGGATCCAGAAAGATTTGGTTTTAAACTTGTAGCAAGTCCAAGACATGCAGATATTTTACTTTGTACAGGACCCGTAACAAGACAAATGTATTATCCTCTTTTAAGAGCTTATGAAGCAATGCCAGATCCAAAAATAGTTGTTGCACTTGGCGCTTGTGGTTCAAGTGGAGGAATCTTTCATGATGCTTATGGTACTTGGGGCGGAACAGATAAAGTAATTCCAGTGGATGTTTACATCCCTGGATGTCCTCCCCATCCTGCAGGAATAATTTATGGATTAGCAACTGCTTTAGGTATCTTAGATCAAAAAGTTAATTATATTGAAAATAAAGATGGAGAAGACAATTTAAAATTAGTTACTGAATCTGTATTTGGAAATATACTTTTTGAAAGAGATGTCATGGCAAAGGCAAAAGTTTTAATGGGATATTTATTAGCAAGAAAACTTTTTGACAAATATATTAATGCTGTAAAACAATCTTTAGATATTAAAAATGTTGCCCTAACAAAGGTTGCATTGGAAAAAACTTTTGATGATGAAGATGATGAAAGGTATGTTGAGTGTATGAAAATAATACATGATGAAGTGTATCTAACGCATATGGTGTATCATGGAAAAATACTTGATGAATATAAATTTTTTGAATAAAAAGTGAGTTTATAATGATTGAAATATGTAGATTAACAAAAAGACAAGTAGATCCATCTTCAAAGAAAAAAATGCCAACACCCTTGGAACAAATAAAAATTTTTTCTTTAGCTGTAGGACATGGAATTGGAAGTGTTGACTTTGTTGAATGTGTAGGAGAAATAGAAGATAGTGCCTATGATGAAATGCTTAAATCTTGTGAAAAATATGCAACTTTTAAGCTTGGAAATCTTAGTAAATATTTTGAAATAGAAGTTTTCCCTGAGCATGCAAGAAAACTAGTCAATGAAATGCCTGATTGTTTTTTAAAAGAGCAATTTCTTTCATTACAAGAGGGCTATATCGTTATTAGGAAAAAATTATGAAAAAAGCATTTTTAGCAGTTGGAAATACTTTACGTGGAGACGATGGTATTAGCGCTTATGTAGGTAATTTACTAGAAAAAAAAGATTTAGGGTGGAAGGTTTTCTATGCAGAAGATACTCCTGAAAGTCAATTCAATTTAATAAGAGAATATAAACCTGATTTAGTAGTCATAGGTGATGCTATGACAGGTATTAAAGTTGGTAGTGTAGATGTAATTGATGTTAGTGATGATAGAGAATATATGTATTCAACTCACAATTTACCAATGCCAATACTTATTAGTTATCTAAAAGGTTTTTGTAAAGGAGTTCTGTTTTTAGGACTAAATGTAGATATTGAAAATGTATTAGAGATAAATCCAGAGATTTCTTCAGAAGCTAAGCAAACAGCTTCAAGGGGTTTAGAAAAGTTAATTGAAATTAATACAATTTTTGATAAATGATAATAAAAGGATTAATTAATGTTATCTCCAGCAGAAGCAGCAAAAGCTGTATCGGGTGGTTCAGGGCATAAGGCTACTATGCCAATGTTAAGTATAATTTTCTTGTCTATTATGGCAGGTGGATCAATTGCGATGGGTGATATTTTTTGGGCCCATGCAACTGTTGGTGTAGCAAAAGCTACAGCACCAGGGATTGCAAACTTTTTAGGTGGTATTGCATTCTCTGCCGGGCTTATGATGGTTGTGTTCTTTGGAGGACACTTATTTACAAGTTCAGTATTAACTGGTGTAACTACAATGGAACATAAATTACCATTAAGTAAAATGATAATTTATTGGATTGTAGTTTGGGTATTCAACTTTGTTGGATCGGTTTTAATTGCATATATGTATTATAGAACAAATTTACCATTAAAATATGATGGTGAAATTTTAAAACACTTTATTGCATTAGGTGCAGGAAAAACTTCTTTAGCATTTGATGAAGCATTTATTAGAGCAATTTTTTGTAATGTGTTTGTTTGTATGGCAGTATGGACTGCAATTGCAGCAAAAGATACAGCAGGTAAAATTTTAGGTATTGTATTTTTAATTGGTGCATTCGTTGGTTCAGGTTATGAACACTGCGTTGCAAATATGTTCATTATTACTGAAGGTTTATTAGCTAAAGCTCATTATTTAGCAGAAGTTGGTGGTAATATGGAAGCTTTATCTCATCTAGCTCATGTTTCTGTTGACAAAATTAATAACCTAACAATTGAAGCAATGTTAGTTAAAAACTTAATTCCAGTTACATTAGGAAATATCGTTGGAGGTTTTTTCTTTGTTGGTGTTATTGGATTTATGTCGCATAAAGTAGATATGAAAAATGATTAATCTCAAAAACCTTCTTTAAATGAAGAAGGTTTTTGAATAAAAGGGTTTATAAAAGTATTTTAACTTAAAAAATTAAAGGTAAAAATTTTTTTACCTTTAAGAAAAGATTTATACTTATTAGTTTAATATTACGTTTAATATTTAAAAATAAAGCATCACCTAAGGTTTAGGTTTGGACATAATTGATATGCGTGAAACTATTATGACTACATATGCTTCAACACACTTGGAGTAAAAAAATGAACAGAAGAACTTTCTTAAAAAACACAACAATCTTGGCTGCAACATCTACAGTTATTCCTAACTTAGTACTTGCTAATGAAAATAAAAACCCATTTGGTATCAAAGAGGGTGTAAGAAAATTTACAATTAACAATAACTTTAAGCTTGAATCATCAAATGAAAAAGCTCAAATTTGGATTCCAGTTCCATTAAGTTCTAATTATCAAGAACTAGTTGATATCTCTTATTCTGGAAATTATGAAAAAGCAGAAATCGTTGAAAATGAATACAACACAAAAGTTTTATACGCAACTTGGAAAGTAGAAGAAAAAGAACCAAAAATTGATGTAAAATTTGAGGTAATGACAAAACAAAAATTTGCAGATTTATCAAAAGCAAAAAATGATGAAAATTATTCAGGTGAATTAAAAAAATATCTCGAACCAACTGCTCATATCCCTGTAAATGATAAACTTAAAGAGTTTACTGCACAAATCATAAAAGATGCAAAAACACCTTTAGAAAAAGCTCAGGCAATTTATGACTGGACAGTAACTACAATGTATAGAGACAACTCAGTTATTGGTTGTGGTGTTGGAGATGCTGGTAAAGCATTAGATGAAAAAATTTATGGTGGAAAATGTACTGATATTAGTTCTGTATTTGTTTGCTTACTAAGAAATGCAAATATCCCTTCAAGAGAGGTATTTGGAATTAGAGCTGGTAAATCAAAAATCTCAAAAGTTTGCGGTAAAGCAGATGAAAATGGTTTTGCAAAAATTACTGGTGGACAACATTGTAGAGCAGAGTTTTATGCAAGTGGTTTAGGTTGGGTTCCAGCAGATCCAGCAGATGTTACAAAAGTAAGACTTGGTGAAAAATTAACAAATGAATCTAAAAAAATAATTGATACTAAAAAATTCATGTTTGGAAACTGGGAAATGAATTGGGTTGCATTTAACTATGCTAGAGATTTTGTTTTAAATCCAAAACCAACTCAATATCCTTTAAATATGTTAGGTTATCCTTATGCTGAATTAGGTGAAGATGCACAAAACTATTATGATGCAAAATCTTTTGCATATAGTTATACTTCTCAAGAGAGAGTATGAAAAAAAAGGTAAATTTACCTATTATTAGTGCGGTTTTTACCGCACTATTATCAACACTATGTTGTTTACCAGCATTTTTATTTATATTCTTTGGTATTTCAGGTGGTATTTTAACTTATTTTACAACACTTGAATATATAAGAATTCCAATGGCTGTTTTAACAGTTGTTTTATTTATCTATGGAATAAGAAAACTAAATAAAAAAATAAAATGTGAATGCACAAAAGGTGAAAAACTTAAAAACTACACTTTTGTAGTTTTGGCATTTCTTTTAGTTTTATCTATACTTTTATATCCAGAGATAATTCCAATGTTTATGGAGTAGAATATGAAAACTTTATTATTACTAGTTCTTTTAGTGAGTTCTATTTTTGCACAACAAACTTCAGTTTTTGAAGTTAAAGGTATGCATTGTCCTTTATGTACGACAGCTGTTAAAAAAGCTATTAGAAAACTTGATGGTGTAGAAAAAGTAAGCGCCCGATTAAACACAAAAAGAGTAACTGTTGTACACGATGATAACGTCTCAATTGACTCAATTTTAAAAGCAATAAAAACTACATCTTATGAGGGTGTAGAAATCTCTACAGAAAAACCTATTGTAAAATAATAAACTAGTAAATATTTTATTTTCAATAATTAGTAAATAATTTTTTACTTTTTAAACTCCCTTTTAAAATAATTTATATATTATATTAAATTTATTTATTAAAATAATGATTTAATTAAATAATTATCTTCAAGGAGAATATATGTATGGATTATGGCAGAAGCTTTTTGGTAATCTTAAAGTTTTTAAAAAAATGTTATTGGTATCGATTGTATCGCTAATTTCAATGGTTGTATTAACTTTTATCCTTTTATTGGGACAAGAAAAGATGATGGTTAAAGAGAAAAAAACTCAGTTAGTTAATATAATTGACCTATCCTATAGCTTTGTAGAAAAAGAATATAAAAGATTTAAAACTGGTGAAATAACAGAAGATGAAGCTAAAAATAATGTAATTGAAGCATATAAAAGTTTAAGATATGAGGGTAATAATTATATTTGGATAAATGACAATAATTTAGATTCAGTAAAAATGATTATGCATCCAATAGATTCAGATTTAGCTGGTAAAGTTATGGATGCTAAAGTTTATAATGCTGCTACTGCAATCGATTTTGGAAAAGATTCAAAATCAAGTAAAAAACTAGCAAATACTAATATGTTTAAAGCTTTTGTTGAAGCTACACAAGATGGTGGTTCTGGTTTTGTTTATTATTCAAGAGTTGATAAACAAACAAATAAATTACAAAAAAAGCTTTCTTATGTAAAAGAGTTTGCTCCATGGGGATGGGTTTTTGGTTCTGGAATTTATATTGATGATATAGATGAAGAGTTTATGAATTCAGCACAAAAGGCAGGATTGATTCTTTTACTTATCCTTGGTATTTTGTCTTTTATTTTTAGAATGATTACTAAAGAGATTGTATCAAAAGTAACATTTATAAATGAAGGTTTAGAAAACTTTTTTGCATATTTAAATAGAGAAACAAATGATGTAGAGATTAAACAGATTATTTGTAGAGATGAATTTGGTGTTATGTCTGATTTAATTAATTCAAATATTGAAAAAGCTAAAAAAGGTATTAGAGAAGATAGAGAGTTAATTGATGAAACAATAAATGTTTTAGGTGAATTTGAACAAGGTGATTTATGTCAAAGGGTAAATATAAATGTTTCAAATCCAGCAATGCAACAGTTAAAGGAAGTATTAAACAATATGGCTGCTCACTTAGAACATAATATTGATACTGTTTTAGATGTTTTAGAAAAATATTCTAATTTTAATTATCTTGACAAGGTTAATACAAATGGTATTCAAAAAGATTTATTAAAACTTGCAAATGGAGTTAACAGTCTAGGTGATTCGATTACAACTATGCTAGTTGCAAGTAAAAGAGATGGTTTAAAATTAGATGATAGTTCAGCTTTATTATTAGAAAATGTAGAATCTTTAAATAATAATGCCAACGAAGCAGCTTCATCTTTAGAAGAAACGGCTGCATCATTAGAACAAATGACTGGCAATATTAGAAGTAATACACAAAATATCGATGAAATGGCTCAAATCTCACAAAAAGTTACTAAATCAGCAAAAGATGGAGAAATCCTTGCAAGTCAAACAACAACTGCAATGGAAGAGATTGATTCACAAGTAAATTTAATCAATGAGTCAATTACAGTAATTGATCAAATTGCTTTCCAAACAAATATTCTTTCACTAAATGCAGCTGTAGAAGCAGCGACAGCAGGGGAAGCGGGAAAAGGCTTTGCAGTAGTTGCACAAGAGGTTAGAAATCTTGCAAATAGATCTGCAGAGGCTGCAAAAGAGATAAAAAATTTAGTTGAAAGTGCAACTAGTAAAGCAAATGAAGGTAAAGAGATTGCTACAAATATGATTAATGGCTATGTGGCATTAAATGAAAATATTAATCAGACTACCACCTTAATTAGTAATGTAGAAATGTCTAGTAAAGAGCAATTGACTGGAATAGAACAAATCAATCAAGCAGTTGCACAATTAGACACACAAACACAAAAAAATGCCCAAGTTGCTTCTCAAACACAAGAAATAGCCTTAGCAACAGATAAAATTGCAAAAATGGTTGTTGATAGTGCTGATGAAAAAGAGTTTATTGGAAAAGAAAAATTAAAAAGAAGAGACAGATCATCTAGAAAAACTTATACAGGTGAAGAAAGAAGAGAATTAGAAAAACTTATTAAACCTTCATCTTCAGTAAGAAATGAGAGTATTAAATCTAAGATTCAAGAAAAAGATGATGAGTGGGAAAGCTTTTAAGCTTTCAATTTAATGTTAAAAACAGCACCTTCTTCGCTGTTTTTAACAGAAATTTCTCCTTTGAATTTCTCTTCTATAATTGCTTTTGATAAATAAAGTCCAATTCCAGTACCTTTTTCCTCTTTTGTTGTGAAATAAGGGTCAAAAATATCATCTATTATTGTTTCTGGAATTCCTCCTGCATTATCTTCAATCAAAATATTAATATATTCTTCTTTTTTATCTACAGTGATTTTTATTTTTGGACTATTTATATTATTCTCTACAATTGCATCCTTTGCATTTATTATTAGATTCATAATAACTTGAGAAAATTCATTTTTATTACCAAAAATAGAAATTTTTTCTTCTTCTTTTATTGATATATTTATATTACAGTGATCTAAAATAGGGCCAATAATATTAATTATTGAATTATATGATTCATAAATAGTAAAATACTTCTTCTTTTTGTCTTTTTTATAAAAATCTTTAAAATTATCAATTGTATTTGACATAAAATCTATTTGATATAAAGAGGTTTCTATAGATTCCTCTAAAAGTTCATCACTAAGTTTCCCTTTATTGTGATATGCTTTTAAATTTTGTAAATTTAATGAAAGTCTAGTTAAAGGATGTCTCCATTGGTGGGCGATATTCCCAATCATATCACCTAATTCAGCAAGTTTACTTTGGTTTTGTATAAGTCTATCTTTTTTTGCATTTTTTAAAGTCTCTACTTGTACTTTCTTGTCTAAATTTGTAGCCAAATCATGTAGTCTATCTGCTTGAGATACTACTATCTCATACATGTGTTTTAATGGTCTTGAAAAGATTATACTAAATAAAATAGACATAAAAAATGAGAATATTAAAATCGCAATAATCATTTTATTATTATTCTCTTTTACCTCTTTGATGGATTTATCAGTTTCTATAAAAATAAGATTAAATCTCTGATTTTGTAGTGTTAATGGTTGCAGATAAATATTACTTGATAAAGCTCTTCCATTTAAATTTTCACTATAAATCTCTTTTAAAATATCTTTTTCTAACTCTTCATCAATTTTATATTTACTATCATAAAAAGACCAATTGTATATTGGGTTTTTGTGTTTTATAAAAAAACCATTTTTATCCGTTAAATAGATATTGTAAATGGTTGATTTAGTGATACTGTCAAAAAGCTCTTTCATAAATATATTTAGTATAAGTATACCTTTAAATTGATTATTTATAAAAATCGGGGTTGCAACCCTAACTACTGATTTATAGGGAGTTTCTATCTTCCCATGTTCTATATTTAAATCAATTGGTGAAAACCAAATTTCATCTTTTTTTAGTTCTTTTACTTCTTTGAAATAGTATCTGTTTGATTTGTCTTGAAATTTAAATGTTTTAAAAGGCTCTTTAGATTTTTTATCTCTTTCAAACCTAAGTTCTTCCATCCCTTTTTCATCAATAAAACGCATTTGCATGTAATCTTTATTTGCTTCCATCATAGTTAGAAAAAGTAAATCGATATAATAATTATATGAGCCATCATTTATGAATTTTAAGAAATATTCATTTTTAGCAATTGCTAAAACTGAGTCTCCCCTTTTTATAAAGAAGTTATAAAATTCTTTCTTTTTTTCATCACTTTGTAGAGAAGCCTCTCTATCAAATTTTTTTAATCTTAAATCGTCTGATAGATAAATATGTATTATTGTTATAGACGTTATTAGTAAAAGTGTAAATGTAACATATGAAAAAAATAGTTTTAAACCAAAGTTTTTTCGTTGTTGTGAAAGTTTTTCTATTTCAATCATATTTTTCTATCTTGTATCCAATATTTCTAATGTTTGTTATAAAGTTTTCATTTAATTTAGTTCTTAATTTTTTGATTTTAGTTCTTAAAGTATTGTCACAAACATTTTTCTCTTCCCAAACATAGTCTTTTATTAATTCAGGTTTAACAGCTACACCCATGTTTTTAATTAATAAGTATAACAGTTCTTTTTCTTGAGAATTTAAATCTACTATTTCATCATTGTAAAAAAGCTCCATATTGCATAAATTAAAGGAATAATTTTCTGATATTTTCACCACTTCATCACAATTTTTATGAATTAATTGATTTATTCTAAGTTCTAATTCTTCTAAAATAAAAGGTTTTCTAACATAATCGTTACAACCTATAGAATATCCCTCTTTTACATAATCAATTTCATTCATGGCAGTTAAATAGATTGCTGGAGTATCTGATGTTTTTCTTATCTCTTTTAGGGTTTCAAAGCCATTTTTTACGGGGGTATTAATATCTAATAAAAAAATGTCATAGATATTTAAATCTACGTTGTCTAAAAGGCTTTGACCATCGCTAAAAAAATCAACTTTATGGTCATTTAATTCAAAATAATTTTTAACTTGTTTAGAAATAAACTCATCATCTTCTAGTAGTAATATTTTCATCTTCTCTCTTTATCAGTAATCAAACTTGCTTATATTTTAGATAATAAAAACTTAATATACTCATAAACTGTTTCATAATTCTTAAAAAAATATAAATTATTAAAAATAAATTAATATTATTATAATTGGCACTTTGCAAGCACTTTCCTCTGATAAACTTCGTTAATAGTTGGGATAAATCCTAACAAAAAAGGAGAAGAAATGAAAAGCACAATGCTAAAAATTGCAAAAGTAGCTTTTTTTACTGTAGCATTATCAGTTTTTGCTTTTGGAGCTGAGCACTCAAAAGGAAAAGTTGAAATGGCACCTGTAGAAGGTGGTGATTCATGTATCAAATGTCACAAAGGTATTGAGTCTATTAGAGACACAAAATCTGATATGATGAATCAAATTATTGCTATGGGAGAAAGCTTAGGTGATAGTGCAGGTTGTGTAGTTTGTCACGGTGGTAATCCTGAAGATGGAACAGTTTCAGGAGCGCATAAGGGTGCACCTAAAGCTCATGCTGGCGGGTTAGCTGAATTTGTTAGAGATCCAGGTTCAATTTGGATTGCTGATAAAACATGTGGTATTTGTCATGCTGATACAGTAGCAAATACAAAAAAAGCTTTAATGCAAACAGAAGCAGGTAAAATCCAAGGTAATCTACATTCATGGGGAAGTGAACCAACTAAAAAAGTTAAGTTTGCAAACTACGATGTTAAAGATGAAGATGGTAAAGAACCAGCTTGGGGAACAAAAGTATATAAAGATTATATGGTAAAAATGATCGATAAATATCCTGATCAATTCCCTACTGAATTAAAACAATTACCATTACCTCCAACTGGTCCAGAAGATTTCAAAGGTAAATCTGAAGATGAAATTGGATATATGGCTTCTATTACTTATCAAAGATCTGATTGTCAAAGATGCCATATTGGAGTCAGAGGAAGAAAAGGTAGAGGTGACTGGAGAGGTATGGGATGTTCAGCTTGTCATATCCCTTATGGGAATGAAGGATTATATGAAGGAAATGACCCAACTATCGACAAATCACAAAATGGACATATGTTAGTGCATATGATTCAAGGTACTAGAGAAGCAAAAGTTAAAACGCCTTCTGGAATGGAGTTTAGTGGTATTCACCCAGAAACTTGTAATTCATGTCACAACAGAGGTAAAAGAATTGGTGTTTCTTATGTTGGTTTAATGGAACAACCTTATGGTTCACCATTTGATATGGGTGGTGAAAATCAACCTAAAAGTCATGGTAAAAAATATAAACATATCAAAGAAGATCTACACTTTGAAGCTGGAATGACTTGTCAAGATTGTCACACATCTATTGATATGCATGGGGATGGTACATTATTTGGTACTACATTAGGTCAGGTTGAGATTGAATGTTCTGACTGTCATGGTACAAATAATAAATATCCTTGGGAATTAAAAGTTGGATTCGGTGAGAACTTTGGAATAGATACACCCGAAGGTCCAAGAGGAATGGCAAATGAATTACCATATTGGATGACTCAAGGAACAGTTTATGATAAACAAGGTGGGTATTTATTATCAGCTAGGGGTAATCCTTTAGGAAATGTTGTCAAAGTTGAAGGTAAACAAAAAGTTATTGCACATTTAGCATCAGGTAAAGATTTAGAAGTTCCTTTATTAAAGTATAAAGCTGAAACAAAAACATATAAATCTAAAGACGCACATGTTGCTATGGGTGAAGTTCAAGCACACATGGATAACTTAGAATGTTATGCTTGTCACTCTGATTGGGCGCCACAATGTTATGGTTGTCACGTAAAAGTTGATTATACTCCAGGAAAATCAAAAACAGATTGGATCGCATCAGGATCAACTAACTTTAAAAATGGTGAAACTTCAGAGTCTATATTAGGTACAAAAGGTAAAAAATTATTTGGTAAAGCAAGTGAAACTAGATCATATTTAAGATGGGAAGACCCAATATTAGGTATCAATGGTGAGGGATTAGTAACTCCTATTATGCCTGGTTGTCAAGTAACATTTACTGTAATTGGACCTGATGGTAAAACATTAATTATTAACAAACAAGCACAAGTTCCAGATGGACCAAATGGTTCAATGGTTGCAGGAACAGATATGTCTCCAGTTCAACCACATACATCAGGAAGAAAAGCTAGAAGTTGTGAATCATGTCACACTAATCCTAAAACTTTAGGATATGGAATTCAAGATGGACAATTTATGAAAAAACAAGGTGATGATATTTATATGGATCTTCAAGATTTAAGAACCGGTAAATTTATACCTTCAAATAAAAAAGTTCAAATGAAAGGTATTCCTGGTATGGATTATGATTGGTCTCAAGTTGTAACTAGAGATGGTAAACAGTTACAAACTGTTGGTACACACTGGCCAGCTTCAAGACCTCTTGACCAAGACCAAAGGGACAGAATGGAAAAAACTGGTTTATGCATGGGATGTCATGAAAATATGAGTGATAAAGAACTATGGAATAAACTAAATACAGACAAAAAGTTAAATATGCAAGAGCATATTCAAAAAATGAGTGAAATCTTTAAAAAAGCTGCAAAGTAATTTTGAGATGAACATATAAATAAGGGGAGCTTAGGCTCTCCTTTATTGTCTTTAACAATGTTAATGTTTAGAGTTAATATTGTTAATTACATTAAATAAGGGGAAATAAATGAAAAGTAATCTTTTTTCTAAAATGGTATATGTATCATTAATTGGAGTGACAGTTTTATTATCAGGTTGTATAAGTGAAGAGACTAAAATAGATACAGTTAATAATGCTGAAGTTGATAAGAAAGTAAAAGAGATAGAAAAAAATATCCAAAAAGCTATAAATCAAAAGAATGTTTCAAAAAAAGATGAAAAACCATTAGTTTATGCATCTTATGATTATATAGTGCCTGAAGTTTTTAAAGACGTAGCAAAAATTCAACCAAATGGTAAACAAATGATGTTAGTTTTTGGAACTAATTCTGACCCATATTCAGATAGATTAAAGGCTGATATTGCAGCATCAAAAGAATTACAACAAAAAATAAAAGATGAATTCTCATCATATTATTTTAAAGCCCATGAAAATTTAAGACATAAACAATTTCATGAAGGACAATTATTAGATGTAGATACAAAAACTATGATTATGGTTTATGGGATTGAAGCAACCCCAACTATTATTTTTACAGATAAAGATGCAAAAGCTGTTATTGTTGTACCAGGTTATATGCCAACACAGCAGTTTTTAGTAACTATGGATTTTATGAAAAGTGGTGAATGGAAAGGTAAAGATAGAAAAAATGGTGAAGTTTATCAAGCTTTAAAAGATTTCTATATTAAAAATGGAATAGATGTATTAAAAAAAGGATAATAAATGAAAAAACTTATATTAATAGCTTTTTTAATTTTTTCAAACTCATTTGGAAATGAGCTTTTTCAAGGTGGTAATGAACTAGTTGCAAAGGGTAAAGGTGTAATGTTTATTTTTGAAAGTGATACTTGCCCTTATTGTGATGTATTAAAAAAAGATTTTAGAGAAAATAAACAAATGAATACACTAGCCAAAGAGTTTAATATCTATTTGATAAATAGAGAAAAAGAACAAGATTATTTAGTTGGGAAAGCAAAGAAAAAAGAAACGACTACAACTCTTAGAATGGCTTTTGCAGCTAAGACAACTCCAAATATTGTAATGTTTGATAAACATTGGAATAGGATTTTTCAATTACCTGGATATGCAAGTCCATCTCAAATGATTACTTTTATGAAGTTTGTAAAAGGATTACATGAGGGTACATATAATACAAAAGATTGGGAAAAATATTTAAGAGAGAATGGGGTTTAACAATTAGTTTTTAATTGTTAAGTTTTAAAAAGATATGATTTCCTTTTAATTTTAAAGGTTTGATTTGAATTCTAAATATAAAGTTATTATAGTTATTACAAGTTTGTTAATAGTTTTATCGATAAGTATATCTTTTGTAAATTATGTAGTTTCTTTAAATAGTGCCCAAAAGCAATTAAAAAATCAATCCCTTCCTTTATCTTTGGATAATATATATTCTGATATTCAAAAAAATATTATCCAACCCTATTTAGTTTCTTCAATGATGGCAAATGATACTTTTGTTCATGATTGGTTATTAAACGAAGAATCAAATGAAAAGAAAATTATTAAGTATCTTGAAGCTATTAAAAATAAATACAATATGTTTAATACTTTTTTAGTTTCTAATGAAACAAAAAATTATTATACTCCCCACGGAGTTGTAGAAAAAATTAAAAAAGATAATCCAGCAAATAAGTGGTATTTTGACTTTTATAGTTCCCAAGGTAAGCATGAAATAAACTTAGATTTTAATGAACATTTGTCAAATAATATGATTATGTTTATTAACTATAAAATTTTTGATAGTAACTTTCACTTTATTGGTGCAACAGGAGTTGCTATTAAAATATCATATATTGATGAATTACTTGAGACGTTTAGAAGTAAATACAATTTCCATGTAACTTTCTTTGATAAAAACGGAAGGGTAGTTTTATCTGAAAGAAAATTTTATAAATATAAAACTATAAAAGAAGATAAAACTCTTAAAAAATTTGAAAATGTTATAATTTCTAAAAAAAGTAATATCATTGAATATGAGCATAATGACTCAAAATATATTATAAATACAAAGTATATACCAGAGCTTGATCTATATTTAACAGTAAAAGTAAATTTAGATGATTTTACTGAAGATGTAAAGAATATTTTTTATTTTAATTTGATTACTTCTATTTTTATCACCTTTATAATTGCCTTTATTGTTTTTTATATTATTAGAAACTACAGTAAAAAATTAGAATATTTATCACAATATGATTCTTTAACTGATCTTTCAAATAGAAGGGACTTTGAAGAGAAATTAAATAGACAAATTGATTTACACAAAAGAAAACCCCAACACATATCTTTTGTATTTTTAGATATTGATAATTTTAAATCAATAAATGATAACTATGGTCATGCAAAAGGGGATTTAGTCTTAAAAGAGATTGCAAATATTTTAAAAAGAAATACTAGAAAAACAGATATTTTAGGGAGATGGGGTGGAGAAGAGTTTGTTATCTCTTTTATTGGTTCCTCTTTAGAAAATGCTATTTCAGTTTGTGAAAATATTAGAAAAGAGATTGAATCAAATATAAAAATAAAAAAACTTGTAAGTCTTAAAGTAACAGCAAGTTTAGGTATCACAATGCTAAAACAAACAGATACAGTTGATACAATCACTTCAAGGGCAGATGAAGCGATGTATAAGTCTAAAAAGAATGGTAAAAATCAAATAAATAGTTTGTAATAAGTTTAGATGATTATTTCATCTAAACTTTTATTTCTTACATCATCAATTTGAAAACAAGCATTTGCTATTTTTCTTGCTGTGTCTTCTTTGTATTTTTCTACAATGTCTTTGATACACTTCATTTCATCTTTATCAAACATAGAAGAATCAAAATCCTCTTCCATTTTTAAAAAATTTAGTTCAATAAATTTTTCTTTTGTAAGAATTTCAATATCTATAAAATCAAGCATATCAGTAATAAGATAAAGTCTTTCATCATCTTCTTCTAAATCTTCACCATTTGCAATAATATCAAAAAGTTCAGTTAATACAAGAGCTTCTGGATTTCTTTTTTGCTTTATATACTTGTCTCCAAAAATCTTTCTACCTTTATTCTTAAAAAAGTCATAATCAATTAAAAATAATAGAATTAGTAGCTTTCTATCATTTAAATGTTTTACATCCTCATCAAGCATGTAGATTATTACATTTGCAACTTTTGTTATATCAATATTCAAATTATTCCTTTAAATTAAATCTAATGAGTCTTCATTAAATTTATATGTTTTATGTGCAACCTTTGTTAAAATCTTTTTCTCTGCTAATTCTTTAAAAAGCTTAATTAATGTAGGTTTAGAAATAGAAATTTTATCCATAATATCTGAATATGAGGTTACAAGCTCATTATTACTGTCTAAATTTGAAATAATATATTTTATGATTTCAACTTGCTTACTATCTGTAACTGCTGATATTGTTTTTATCACATTAATATTTTTTTGCATCTCATGGGATTGAACTATCGGGAACAAAATATCATGTAAAGTATTTAGCAACTCTTTTATATTTATTGGTTTTACAATATAATTTTCAACTTTTAGTTTTATAGCATCTAAAAGATATTTTGTGTCTGTATGCGCAGTTGTTAATATAGTTGGTATATTTATATCTTTTTGTTTTGTATCCCTTAAAAAGTCAATTCCATTTTCATTTTCTAATAAAATATCTGAAATTATAACATCTACTTTTTTGCTTTCTAAAACTTCAACTGCTTCCTTTGATGTGTTTACTGCATAAACATTTGCAACAAAATCATCTAAGATATCTTTTGTATGTGTTAGTAGAGACTTATCATCTTCTAAATATAGTATATTAAATGTTGACAAGATATTAAGGTTTCTTTCTTTAGTCATCACTTTGTCCTTCATTTTTATTATCTAATGGAATATCCACAATAAAAAGTGCTCCATATTCCAGTTTTTCACTATTTATTTTATTGTAAACATTCTTACACTTTATATTACCATTCATATGTGTTTCAATAATTTGTTTACACATATAAAGTCCAATCCCCGTTCCTGCACTTTTATATTTGGTTGTATAGTATGGTTCAAAGATGTGTGGAAGGATTTTTTCATCTACTCCATCACCATTATCATATATAAGTATTCTTGCTTTTTGTCTATACTCTTTAACCACAATTTTGATAGCTTTTTCTTTATCAATATTTTTTAATGCATCTTTAGAGTTTGAAATCATATTTAAAACTACATGGGATAATTCATTGTAGTATCCATAAATATTTAAGTCATTCATGATGATTATATTTAATTTTATATTCTCTTTTTCGAGTATATATTTAGATAAATCAGCTGCATGTAAAACACAATCCTTTACTGAAAACTTCACTTTATCCTTATTCGGACTAAAAAAGTTTTGAAAATCATCTAAGGTATTTGACATATTTTCTGCAAGAAGCACTGCATCTTTAGTTTTTTGTTCAACAAATTCAAAGGATAGTTTTCCAAATTCCATTTTTGTTTGAAATGATTGAATAATCATCATTAGTGAGCCTAATGGTTGTCTCCATTGATGTGCAATATTTCCTAACATCTCACCTAAACTTGCTAGTTTTGATTGTTGGAACATTATTAAGTCTTTTTTTCTAGAGTTTGCTACTTCTTTATTGATTTTTATTTCAAGATAATCATTTAGTTCTTGTAACTCTTTTGTTTTTTCATTTACTGCATCTTCAAGGTTAAAGTGCAATTTTCTAAAGTTGTTAATTAATAAAACTGATAAAATAACTGAAAATAAAAATACAGAAACAATAGAATAGATTAAAATAGTTGTTAATAGATTAAAGGTTTTTTGAGTCTCTCTTTTTTCTGTTACTGCTAGATTTAAATCATAGTTTGTAAGATTTGTAATATATACATTTACTGAATTTATCTCAAAATAAAGTTTATCAATAAAAAATATTGCCTCAACAAAGTTGTTTCTTTGAAGAAGTTGAACTATTCTATTGATATCTTTATGTAAATCTGAGATTTTTTCATTTATATTCAAAATTAAATTACTTTGTAAAATCTTTTCATTATCATCTTCTTTATTTATTTCAAAAAAATCATTAATAAAATTAGTAATAAAAGATTTCTCATATTTTTTGTCAATAGTTGCTTTTTTATAGTTTTTCCAACTTTTGTTAATAAGTTGTTGTGCTAAAGAGATAATATCTTTTGCTTGATAAATGGTAATATTTTTTTGTTGGATTTCATAAAATGTATCATAAATATTGATTTTATAGATATCTTTTATATTTTCCAGTTCAATAATAGGCTTTGTTCTTTTTTCAAATAGGGTATCAAAGTCACTTTTCATTGAGTAAACAGATATCTGAGATAAAGCAATAATTGATATCATACCACCTGTTATAATAAACAGTAAAATAGAACTTTTATATCTAAATGACAAGTTCTCATAATAATGTAGTATTTTTTTAATCATCTTTATTTATCTCTTTGAAAGTTGAATCTTCATATTTAAATAAGTAGACTTTGTTTGATAGTTGATCTTTCTTATGATCAAGTTTAATACCTCTTAATAGTTCATTTGGCAGTTTATTCCATTGTTCTAAGAAAGCACTTCTAGTTAAAATACCTTTTACATTTTTAATCGATTCAACAACACTTTTTGCAATAAGAAAGGCTTCAAGGGAGATAAAACTTAATGGTTCTTTAGGATAATATCTTCTCATCATATATTTATACTCTCTAACAATTTCAATTTTAAAATTATCAAAACTTGGAACTACTTGAGAGAAGATTATGTTTTTTGTTTCATAATTTAGCTCTTTTACAATAGCACTAGCATCACCAAAAGAGATAATACAAAAAATTGAATCTTTTAATAGGGGATCTAATTTTGCTTTTTTTATAAATAAAGCATTTGCTTGATATGCACCCACCATAATAATAGCTTCAGGTTTAGAATCTCTAATTTCACTAAAAGCATGTTTTATAGATAATGTATTCCTTTTATACATACCTTCGCCATTTAAATCTAAATTTCTATTTCTGAGAGATTTTATGGTTGAAACAAATCCCTCTTCACCATAATCATCATTTTGATAAAAAACAGCGAATTTTTTTATCTTCTTTTTTGTATTTAAATACTCAATTATTTTATCAATCTCTTCATAATAAGAGGCTCTAAAGTTTACAATATTTTGTTTATTTTTATCTCTTAAAAAAGAGGCACCAGTAAAAGGAGCTATAAATGGTATAGAATTGTTTTCTACTATAGGTAATATTTTTTTTACTGTAGGTGTCCCAACATAACCATAAAATGCAAATAAATCTTTTCTATTTAATAGCTTATTTGTATTTTCAATTGTTAAATTAGGTTCATATTTATCATCTAGTGAAACTAAAGATATTTTTTTCTTATTTGGTAAAATACCTTTTTCATTAACATATTTAAAGTAGGCGTTAGTACCAAGCTCTACATTCTTCCCCCAGTCTTTCATGATACCAGTTTTAGGCAAAGAAGCTCCAAGTACTATAGTATTATTATAAAATTTCTTATCATTAAAAAAATAAACTAAAAAGACAAAAATAATAAAAACAGCAATTAAAATTTTTTTCAATAACTCTCCTTAAAATTGTAATTATACCATAATAGTAAACTTAAATTTAACAAAAATTAAAAAGTTATAAAAATTTAGTAAAAAAAACTTAACTATTTAAGCTTTGATAAAGTCTAATCAGTTTAGAATGGTAAAATATTTTTTACCAATAAGGCATAGGTTATGCAAGAGTATATTTACTACAACAAACAAAACTTAGATTTTCCATTATCTGAAAAGATTTTAGTGACTAACAATATGATTGAATATAAAGATTCAGATTTTATTGTTTCAAATACAAATCTTTTTAATGCAGAATTAGTTGCTGACGAAATCGATTTTTATATTAGAAACTCACAAGATACAATAGCTAACAAAATTAAAAATGTTGAAAAACTTTATGACTTAAATGAATCAAGATTTGATAATGCTCAAGATATGACTTTTAGTCAAGATGTACAGAAAAAAGTTTTATTAATCTGTGAAGACTCATGGAAAAAAGAGTTTATTAAAAAAATAGTCTCAAATGAGTTTGATCTTTTTCACATTAATGAAAATATTTTAAAATCAATCGATGGATCAATTGGAAATTTAAAAGTAGTTGTAGATGATGACAATAAAGACATAACTTTAAATATAGATCAAATCATTTGGTTTGACATGAAAGATGAAGGTAAAAAACAAAGTGGATGTTTTGATCCACTTGAAACTTCTATTGACGATGTTTTAGCTCAAGTTAGAGCTAATATTTCAAATTATGAATATAAAAAGTTTTTAAGTTATGATAAAACAATTTGTCAATACCACGAAAGAAGAGATGAAACCTGTGCTAAGTGTGTAGAGGTTTGTCCAACAACAACAATTATTAAAGATGATGAAAAAAAACATTTACATTTTTCACAAATTGATTGTCATGGATGTGGTGGTTGTATCTCAGTATGTCCAAGTGGTGCTTTAGACTATACTCCATCAGATAGAGAGTCTATTTATTCAATGAGTAAATTTTTCAATGGACATATTCCTTTAATTATTCCAGATAAAATGAATGTATCTTCTTTAGAAATTCAATTAAAAGAGGATGTTTTACCATTTAAGATTGAAGGTGAGAAATTTTTACATGAATCAACTTTATTAACAATATTACAAGAATCAGGTTCTCAAGTAGTTTTTTATACTGACTTTTTATCTAAAGGAACTATTGATTCTATTTCTATATTAAATCAAATTTATCAAGCAAAATATCAAAAAGATGCAATTATTGTTGCAATGAATAAAGAAGAGTTAGTTGAGGCTTTAGAAAAAGCAGATTTTATTGATGGTTCAAGATATCAATTAAATGATATGAGTTTAAGAAAAAGAGAAAATTTTGCAATTAGACTTTCAAAAATTGTTGGTGAATATAATTATGGTGAAGTCCAAACAGGACCAAATGTTCATTACGCAAAGGTTGAAGTAAATGAAGCAAATTGTACTTTATGTTTATCATGCGTTGGTGCATGTAATGTAAATGCAATCTTTGCAGATGCAAATGATAATACTTTAAGATTAAATCCATCATTATGTACCTCATGTGGATATTGTGAAGCATCTTGTCCTGAAGTAGATTGTTTAACAATTAAAAGGGATGTGATTGAATTACAACCTATGTGGTTTAAAGAAAATATCTTAGCAAAAGATTCACTTTTTGCTTGTGTTGAATGTGGTAAAGAGTTTGCTACTACAAAAGCAGTTGAAAAAATTGCAAAAATAATGTCTCCTATTTTTGCTAAAGACCCAATCAAAGAAAGAACACTTTATTGTTGCGAAACATGTAAACCAAAAATTATGATGAAAAGTTACATGTCTAATCCAACAAATTATAATAACAAACAAGGAATTGCTATATGAATACTCAAAAAATCAATAAAGCAAGAGCTTTATATTATGCAATGTTTTCTCGGTTTTTTGTTTTTACAACTAACAATAACAGATATTTAGAACTTATTTCTATTATCGATACTTTAAAACAAAATCCATTAGATGAATCAACAAATGAAGCTTTTGAAAATATTAGAAAAGTCTTAAAATCTGATTCAAACATTGTATTTATGAATGAATTTGATGAGATTTTTCACTCACCACATACAAAAACAGTTAGAACAACTGCCTCATATTTTGATGAGAATATTGAAAGTGGTAAAAAAAGAGTTGAGATGCAAAACTTCTTAGGAAAAACAAAAATAAGAAGAGACGAATCTAAATACACTGATTATGAAGATCATATAGGTTTCATCTTCACAATTATGGCAGAGTTATGTGAACTTCAAGCAGAAGGACATGATGAGTATTCAAATACAACTCATTGTATCTTTGCACAAATTTTAAACGAATTTGTAGATGAATTTGCACAAGAACTATATGAACATGAAAGTGCAGATATTTTTAAAAATGTAATTGTTTTATTAAAAGCATTTGTTGAATTTGAAAGAATCTATTTAGAAGTTTCAAAACCAAATATTGTTTCAAAACCTTCAAAAACAAAAGTTTCTGAAGAGATTTCAGATGAAGAAAAAGCTAGACGTGCAAGAAATAAAGCAATGAAAGCAAATGGACCTAAGAAAAAAGATGATGAATCTTGCCCTGTATTCGTAACTTACGATGTGGAAGATGGAATCTAAATAAACTTATCCCTTATGCGACTTAAGTAAGGAAATAACTTTTCTTTATTTAAGTCTCATTTATGGGGCTAATCACAAAAAAAGGAGCAACTATGCAAGAAAGTAGAAGAGATTTTGCTAAAAAAACTGCAATAGTTGTTGGTGCTACTGCTGTTGGTACCACGGTGTTAGCATCTGCTAACAGTTCTACAAAGGCTGACGTAGAATCAAATGGTGTTGTTGTAGGGAAATCTCCTAAAAAAGAGATTCTTTATAAGAAATCAAAAGCTTGGGAAGATTTTTACAAACAAGCTTTATAAGAAGGAGAAGTAAGTATGTCACAAAGTACATATGATGCACTCAAAGCAAAAATAGGTAGAAGATCATTTATTAAAATGGCTGCTGTTTCTGCTGCTGCTGGTGCAACAAGTGCTTTTGCTAATGATGGAGTTACTAGAGAAGCAACTAGTGAAGAGGTTAAAAATCCTTTTCCAGGTTCTAAAAAAGTAAAAACCATCTGTACTGCGTGTTCTGTAGGATGCGGTATTATAGCTGAAGTACAAAACGGGGTTTGGGTTAGACAAGAAGTAGCTCAAGATCATCCAATTTCATTAGGTGGGCACTGTTGTAAAGGTGCTGATATGATTGATATGGTTAGATCAGAAGTTAGATTAAAACACCCAATGGTAAAAGAAGCTGGAAAATGGAAAAGAATTTCTTGGGATGAAGCTTATACAAGAATTTCTGACAAAATGAATGCATTGCATAAATCTGTTGGAGCTGATTCAGTTCAGTTCTTAGGTTCAGCAAAAATGAGTACGGAGCAAGCTTATTACTTCAGAAAATTTGCAGCAATGTATGGAACAAATAATATAGATCACCAAGCTAGAATCTGACATAGTGCAACAGTCGCCGGTGTGGCGAATACATGGGGTTATGGCGCTATGACTAACTCACTTGGAGATATCCAAAATGCTAAAGCTATTATTATATTTGGAGCAAACCCAGCGGTTAATCACCCTGTAGGATTTGGACATTTCTTAAAAGCTAAAGAGAGAAACAACGCAAAAATTATCGTTGTGGATCCAGTATTTACAAAAACAGCTGCAAAAGCTGATCATTATTGCAGAATTAGACCAGGAACAGATATTCCCTTTATGTATGGAATGTTAAACCTTATTTTCCAAAATGGATGGCATGATGATAAATTCATCAATGACAGAGTTTATGGAATGAATGAGATTATGGAAGAAGCTAAAAAGTGGACTCCAGAAAAAGTTGAGGACGTTACAGGAGTTCCAGCAGAACAATTAATGCAAATTACTAGATTGTATGCTAAATCTACTCCAGGTACATTAATTTGGGCTATGGGTCTTACTCAACATACAATTGGTTCTTCTAATACAAGAATGGCACCAATTTTACAACTTGCACTTGGAAACATGGGTGAAGAAGGTGGTGGAACAAACATCTTAAGAGGTCATGATAATGTTCAAGGTGCTACTGATATGTGTTGTTTATCTCATACATTACCAGGTTATTATGGACTAAGTGATGGTTCATGGAAATACTTCGCAAAATCTTGGGGTGTTGACTATGAATGGTTAAAAGGAAGATTTAGAGCAAAAGAATGGATGAATAAACCAGGATTTACACTATCTAGATGGTGGGCTGGTGTTCTTGATGGAAAAGATGGTAACGATAAAGTAACTAATGGTGGAACAAATCTAAAAGCTTTATTTGTTATGGGTAATGGTATTACTTCAGTTGCACAACAAGCAAAAATCAAAGAGGGTCTAGACAATCTAGAAATGCTAGTACTTTGTGATCCTTTTGTAAATGAAGCTGCTATTTTAACAGATAAACAAGATGACGTATTTATTTTACCAAGTGCAACACAATTTGAAACAAGTGGTTCAGTAACAGCAACAAATAGAACTGTTCAATGGAGAACAAAAGTTGTTGAGCCAATGTATGAGTCTAAAACTGACCATGAAGTTATGTTTGAGTTAGCTAAAAGATTAGGATTCTATGAGCAGTTTACTGCAGGAATGAAAATCAAAGATAACAAAAAAGATTTCACTTGGCCAGATGATGCAACTAATGAGATTGCAAGAATCATTAAAACTATTGGTTTAACAGGTTGGACAGCAGATAGAATCAAAAAACATACTGAAAATTGGCATATGTTTGACCAAATTTCAGGGCGTGGGTATGGTGCTATGAAGGGTGAATATTATGGATTACCTTGGCCATGCTGGACAGAAAAACATGGTGGAAGCCCAATTTTATATAACATCAACAGAAGTGTAGTTGATGGAGGTATGGGATTTAGAAATAGATTTGGATTAGAACACGATGGTGTATCTCAATTAGCAGGTGCTGGAAGTGCTCCAAAAGCTTCATCTAATAAAGATGGATATCCAGAGATTACTAGAGACAACATTGAATCAGTTCTAGGAATTACTTTAAGCGCTGATGAAAAAGCAAAAATTGGTAAAAACTGGAAAGTTGATACTTCTAATATTATTGCTGAAAAATGTATGGAAAGAGGAATTGCTCCTTATGGAAATGCAAAAGCTAGAGCTAAAGTATGGACATTCCCTGATCAAATTCCAATGCACAGAGAGCCATTACACTCTCCAAGACAAGATTTAGTTAAGAAGTATCCAAGTTATGCGGATAAAGCAAATCACTATAGAGTTGATACTAAATATGCTTCAAAACAGTCAGAAAAAGATTGGTCTAAAGAGTTCCCAATTAACTTGGTAACAGGAAGACTTGTAAATATGAATGGTGCAGGTATGGAAAATAGAGCAAGTAAATATCTTGCTGCATTAACTCCAGAAATGTTCTGTGAAATTAATCCTAATTTAGCTGGTAAACTAGGAATTAGAGATGGTGCTATGATGTGGGTTCACTCACCAGAAGGTACTAAAATTAAAGTTAAAGCTAAGTATTCATTTAGTGTTAGTGAAGATAGAGTGTTTATGCCATTCCACTTTGCTGGTGCATTCCAAGGGGAAGATATGTCGCACAAATATCCAGCGGGTACAAAACCATATGCTATAGGTGAAAGTGCAAATACAGTTACAAACTACGGTTACGACATCATCACTCAGATTCCTGAGACAAAAGGTGGTTTATGTCGAGTCGAGCTTGCCTAAGGAGTTGTAGATGAGTAATAGTGAAAAAGCTAGATTAAAATTTTATTGCGATGAACAAAGATGTATCGCATGTGATGGTTGTTCCGTTGCTTGTGCAGAAGCACATGAGTTACCAGCAGGTATCAATAGAAGAAAAGTAATTACAATGAATGAAGGTATTGAAAACCTTGAGTATTCATTGTCAATTGCTTGTATGCATTGTACAGATGCACCTTGTGAACAAGTTTGTCCAGTAGATTGTTTCTACATTAGAGAAGATGGAATTGTTTTACACGATAAAGAAAAATGTATTGGTTGTGGTTATTGTTTATACGCTTGTCCTTTCGGCGCTCCTCAATTTCCTCAAGATGGTGCATTTGGTACTAAAGGTGCTATGGATAAATGTACAATGTGTGCTGGTGGTCCACTTGAAACAAATAGTGAACATGAAAGAGAACTTTATGGGCAAAATAGAATTGCTGAAGGTAAAGTTCCTGTTTGTTCAGCTATGTGTTCAACAAAAGCATTATTAGTTGGTGACTCTCAAGAAGTGTCTAAAATTTATAGACAAAGAGTATTATCAGCTGGACACGGTGCTAAAGTTCAACCATATGGATGGTCGACAGCATATAGTTCAAATATATAATAAGGTAGATAGAGAATGAAAACGAAATATATAGTTTTAACTCTATTGACTCTTTCAGTATTAGCCTTTGGTGCTAATGCTGATAGTGCAATATGGGGGAAAGACTTAGTACCCAACATTTTAGGTTATGATAAAGAGGGTTCATTGCATCTTGGACCTTTATTTACACTTTTACAAGGTAAATATTTTTCAATTGCATTTTTAGCGATTTTGTTTGGTGTACCTGCAGTTTTCGCTATACACTACTTTATTATTGGCCCTAAAATATTTTCTCATGATAGAAAAAAAATTAAAGTATTCAATATGTTCCACAGATTAATTCACTGGATTGCTGGGTTCTCATTTTTAGTACTTATCCCTACAGGATTTGTAATGATATTTGGTTCAGTATTTGAAGGTGGAGCTTTTGTTAGAATCTGTAAAGAGTTACATGCAATTGCAACAGTGTTCTTTGCTATTTCTATTATTCCCATGACAATCATGTGGATAAGAGAGATGTTACCAACAATGGACGATGTTAAATGGATGATGATTCTAGGTGGATATTTGAGTAAAGTAAAAAGACCAATCCCTGCAGGTAAATTTAATGCAGGTCAAAAAATGTGGTTTTGGGTTTGTACTTTTGGTGGAATGTTAATGATTCTTACTGGTGCAGCAATGTATTTTCAGGACTTCACTCTTCCTGTACTTGCTACATATGGTATAACACAAATCGATTTTTTAAGAGCATGCGCAATTATTCACAATGTAATGGGAATGGCTGTGGCTGCATTATTTTTTACTCATGTATATATGTCAATGTTTGCAATTAAAGGTGCAATTCATTCGATGATTAGTGGGTATAAAGAGGAAGAAGAGATAGAAATTCTTCACAGCTCTTATTATAAAAAGTTAAAAGAGCAAAAACAATTATAAAAGAAAAGCTCTCCATAAAGCATCAAAATGGAGAGTTTTTTTTAATTGTCATATACATGACAGACTAGAATATTAAATTTATATACAATCTCATGTATAAATTGATTTTGTAATACTAATTTAAGTTTTAGTTTATTTTTTTAATTTAAAATATGCAAAATATGCATATTAGAGAAGGTAGAAGATGGATAATTCAAGATATTTGAAAAAGATTATCATAGATAAAGTAAACGGTGATGAAGTAAGAGAAGTAGAAGATATAACAATTGAAGAAGCTAGATTAAATGTATATTTAAATGGAGAAAAAGCTATTTCAATGATGTGTATACCAATAGATCAAGATGCCCATGCTATTGGTTTTTTGATGAGTGAGAATGTAATCTCTTCTATGGATGATGTTCAAGAAGTTATTTTAAGTGAAAATGGATTAAGAGTCGATGTAACAGCAAAGATTGATGAAAATTCATTAAGTAATCTTTATAAAGAAAAAACACTAGTAAGTGGTTGCGGTGGTGGAGTAACTGGAAATATTGCTGGAAGTGTAGAAGTACCTTTCAACCAAACAAATTTTGTGATTAGTCCAGAGGTTATAAGCCGGGAAGTTGCCATTTTCTACAGAGATAGTGAATTATATAAACTTACAGGATGTGTTCATAAAGCAATGCTTTATTTAGAAGATGGATCAACTGTAACATCTGAAGATATAGGAAGACATAATGCCATCGATAAAGTAGTTGGGAAATGTAAGCTAAAAGGCTTAAATACTACAAAATCAGTTTTATTCGTTAGTGGGAGATTAAGTTCAGAAATGGTTGTAAAAGCTGTAATGCATAAAGTACCTATTGTTGTTTCAAGAACAGCACCAACGCATTTAGGTGTTATGACAGCACACAATCATGGAGTTACACTTATAGGATTTGCAAGAGGCAAAAAAATGAATGTATATACACATAGTGGTAGAGTTGTAGGATAATATTATGGGAAAAATGCAAAAAGAGATCAACCTAGATGAAACTCAAAAAGAACTTTTATTAAGCAATTTAGACGAAGATGGGAAACTATCTTGTCTAAAGGCTTTTAAAGTTGCAAGATTAATTGGAGTAGAACCAATTGATATGTCTGATGCTTGTAAAAGTGAAGATATAAAAATTACAAACTGTGAATTAGGTGTATTTGGAAAAATACAATTCCATGACGCTGAAGATTCAATCTATAATAAAATATCTAAAAATTTCACACAAGATAAAGATGTTACTTGTAGGATTTTATGGGAGTTAGCAAAGGAATCAAGCTTAAGAAGAGTAGGTTCAACAGTTAAATTTACTGATGTGGAAGTAACTAATTGTCAATTGGGATGTTTTAGAAAAAGAAAGGGACATCGTGAAGTCAAAAATAAAAATTTGGATTGAAGATGATGAAAACAATTTAATATTTGGTGGAGGGAAAACACAAATATTAGAACTTATTGATGAAACGGGTTCCATTTCAGAAGCATCAAAAAAAGCTGGTATGAATTATAAAAAAGCTTGGAGTCATATAAAAATACTTCAAAAATATATTGATGATGAACTTGTAATTGTACAAAAAGGTAGAAATAGTGGTGGTACAAAGTTAACACCAAAAGCAAAAGAGTTAGTTGAGAATTTTAAAAAACTAAAAGAAGACATAAAAGCTTTTAGTGATGAAAGGTTTACCCAACTTTTTTTAGATGAAAAAATGATTAATTGCGCTAAGGAAGATTAAATGATAAAGTTAAATTCACTTCAGTTCTCAAATGTCTTACCATTGGATTTTGATAAAGAACAAACATTGAATCCATTAAAAAATAATGAAAATGTCGAAAATAAAATTAAAGAATTTTCATTAAAATTTGGTTTTAAAAATCTTAAAACTTTTAAGTTTAACAAAGATGGTTTTATCTCATTAATGCTTTCTTTAAAAGGAAAAATTAGTGTTAGTGTAGGGGAGAGTGAAGCTATAGTTCAAGCTGCAAATTTCTTAATAGAAAAAGGTTTTGAGATAGATTTAATTCCCCTTACAAAAGAGGGCTTTGTAGATTTATCTAAACTATCAAAATGTGACTATATATTTTGCTCTTCATATGTAATGGATACATATATAAAAACTAATTTAGATGAAGTAAAACAAAAAACGCAAGCCACAATTATCTCTAATATTAGTGCAACACTAACGAGTCTTGGTTCAGATATTGTATTGTTAGATTCATATAAACTTACTGGTTACTCTTTAGACTCAATACTCTTATACAATAATGAATTTGAAGAGAGTGTAATCTCTGAAATATCAACAGTTTCAATTTATCAAATAGAAAAAAATATTAAAAAAATAAATTATGAAAAAAATATTAAAAATAGATTTTTGGAAACTCTTAATGGGGAGTTTAAGACTAACATTTATTATTTTGTAAACCCTAAAGATAGTTTAGAGTATACACTTCATTTTGGATTAAAGGGTATAAAAGCAAGGGAGATAATTAGAACTTTAGCCTTAGAAAACATTCTTGTTACAAATGGAGAGGGTTGTTCTCTTGGTTTTTCTAAACCGTCAAGAATTATACAGGAAATGGCTTATACAGAAAGTGAATCTAGATGGGCATTGAGTTTAGATTTTAGTGAATATTTAGATGATGAAACTATTTTAAAAGTAGTTAAGAAAATCTCTAAAAAATATAGACAAATTTTACTTTTAAATTCATAGGAGAATATTTTGAAAAAAGAGTTTTTAGATTTCGAGCTTGCAGTTGAAAAGTCTTTGGAAAATGCAAAAGCAACTAGTTTTACAGAGATTGTAAATATTGAAAATGCACTAAATAGAATCATTGCAAAAGATGTCTTATGTAGCAAAAACCTTCCTTCTTTTAATAACTCAGCAATGGATGGTTTTGCAGTTAAGTTTTTAGATGCTGGAAAATCTTTAAAAGTTAAAAAAATAATTTTTGCAGGTGAAAAAGTTGAAGCTTGTTTAGACGAGAATGAGTGTTATAAAATTATGACTGGGGCACAAGTTCCAAGTGATGTTGACACTATTATTCCAATTGAAGATGTAATAAGTTTTGAAAATGAGATTGTAACAATTCCTGAAAATATAAAAAAAGGTTCTTCCTTAAGATTAAAAGGAGAGGAAAAAGCAATTGATGATATTTTATTTAAAAAAGGTGAAGTTATAAACTCTTCAACTCTTGCAGTTTTAGGATCACAAGGGATTACAAAAATTGCAGTTTATAAGAAAATATCTATTGCAGTAGTATCAACAGGGAATGAACTTAAAGAGCCTTGGGAAGAAGCAAGTAATGATGAGATTTATAATTGCAATTCTTACGCAATTACTACACTTCTTGAAGAAAAAGGTTTTGATTCTACATATGTTGGTGTTATTCCAGATAATTTAGAGCAATCTATTGAGTTTATCAATAGTTTAAGTTGTTATGACGTTGTTATAACAACAGGAGGTATATCTATGGGTGATGCTGATTTTATGGCAGATGCTTTTAAACAAAATGGTTTAAAAACAATTTTCCATGGGGTTAATATAAAACCAGGACGTCCTATTATGATGGGTGTTATAGAAAAAGAGTTAAATAATTGCTTTGTTATGTGTCTACCAGGTAATCCCTTAACAGCAATGGTGAATATGCATCTGTTCGCAATACCTGTATTAAATAAGATTCAAGGAGGAAATTCTATTTATCAAGATATTTGTTTAGCCGTAAACAAAGAAAATTTTAAAACAAAAACTGGTCGAGTAAATGTTGTACTAGGAACAGCTAAAAGTGGCGAATTTAAAGTTACAAAAAAGAACAAATACGGTTCAGGAATGATTACAGTACTAAATGAAAGTAATGCAATTGTTGTTACAAGACCAACTAGAGATACAACAGTTGAAGGTGAGTTTCTAAGAGTGATTAGATTTTCTTGCTCATATTTAGAAACTAAAACAGAAATATTTAATTAAAAACATAAAAATAAACTTTATATTAGGAGAAGAAAAATGAAGAAGACGTTATTAGGATTAGGTTTAGGTGCTATGTTAGCATCATCAATGATGGCTCAAGATTTAATGATGGCAACAACTACAAGTACAGATAATACTGGATTATTAGATTATTTAGCACCAAAATTTGAAAAAGATACTGGTGTAACTTTAAAATGGGTAGCAACAGGAACAGGAAAAGCACTTAAAATGGGTGGTAATTGTGATGTTGATATTTTGTTTGTTCATGCACCGGCATCTGAAAAAAAATTTATTGCAACTGGATTTGGTGTTGATAGACAACAAGTTATGTATAACGATTTTGTAATTATTGGACCAAAAGAAGATCCAGCAAAAGTTTCAGCTATGTCTCCAAGTGAGGCACTTAATTCTATTCAATCTCAAGAAGCTAAATTTTTCTCAAGAGGTGATAATTCAGGGACTAATAAAAAAGAACTTTCTTTATGGAAAAATGCAAAAGTTGATACAAAAGAAGCTTCATCTTGGTATGTTCAAACTGGTCAAGGTATGTTAAGAACTATTAATATGGCGTCTGAAAAAGCTGGATATACAATGACAGATAGAGGAACATGGATTAAATACATGTCTCAACAAGGAGATAAAAATCCAATGAAAATCGTTGTTGAAGGTGATAAAACATTATTCAATCAATATTCTGTAGTTTCAATTAACAAAGAAAAGTGTTCAAATGTAAAACCTGAATTAGCTAAAAAATTCACTAATTGGGTTGTTAGTCCTAAAACACAAAAAACTATTGCTGATTTTAGACTTTTAGGTCAAGCTTTATTTATTCCAAACGCAGGGAAATAAGGATTTTTAAAGAATGAATCTATTTACCGATGGTTTCAAAGAGGCAATAGAGTTATTAACTTCTGGTAATGAGAGTGTTTACTCTGCAATTACTACAACTATTACAGTCTCTTCATGGTCTTTGATAATTAGTTTATTAATTGGACTACCTTTAGGATTTTTTCTAGGGTATTACAACTTTAAAGGTAAGGTAGTAGTAAAAACAGTAGTTGATACTCTACTTGCCTTACCTACTGTAGTAATTGGTCTAATTGCCTATACTATGTTATCCCATGTTGGACCATTTGGTAAATATGATTTACTTTTTTCTCAACAAGCAATTATTATTGGTCAAGTTGTATTAGGACTTCCAATCATAATTGCTTTGACAGCTGCTGTTGTAGAAGCAGTGGATAAACGTCTTTATGTATCTTTAAAAGGTTTAGGTGCTAAACCTAGACAAATTATGTTTGCTACTTTAGAAGAGGCTAGATTTGGTCTTATGACTGCAGGTATGACTGCATATGGAAGAATTATTACAGAAATTGGTATTTCTATGATGGTTGGTGGGAATATTAAATATCATACTAGAACTGTTACAACAGCCATTGCACTTGAAACAGGAAAAGGTGAATTTGTTACTGGTATAGCATTAGGTTTAGTGCTTTTTGCTGTTGCCTTGATTGTAAATATTAGTTTGTCACTATTTAAGAGGAGATGGACACAATGAGTACACTTTATGAATTAAGAAACATAGAACAGTACTATGAAGATAAAAAAGTTCTTAGTGTAGAGAATTTAAAACTTGAAGAGAACAAAATTATAGGTTTTTTTGGTCCAAATGGTAGTGGTAAATCAACTTTGTTTTCTTTGTTGTCTTTTATAAATAAACCTACAAATGGTTATTTAAACTATAATGGAATAGATAATAAAAGAATAGATACTGAAACAAAAATGAGTATAGTTATGGTACCGCAAAATCCATATCTACTAAAAAGAAGTGTTTTTGAAAATATTTCATTTGGTTTAAAACTTAGAAATAAAACAAATAATATGGAAGAAAAAGTTGAAGAAGCTTTATCTTTAGTAGGTCTTGATAAATCATTTAAATATAGAAAATGGAGTCAACTATCTGGTGGAGAAGCTCAAAGAGTTGCACTAGCTGCAAGACTTATTTTAAAACCAAAGGTTTTAATCCTTGATGAACCAACAACAGGTGTTGATACAAATTCTGCTCAGCTTATAAAAGAAGCTATTTTAACTGCAAAACAAAAATGGAATACAACAATATTAATCTCAAGTCATGACCATAATTGGTTAAATAAAATTTGCGATAAAAAAGTTGCACTTTATCAAGGACGTTTAATAGAAAGTGGTAATGTAAATTTACTATTTGCTCCATGGGAAAAAGATGAAAATGGTAACTTAGTTAAACTTTTCCTTGATGGCCAATTTCTTAGTATTAAAAATAGCGAATCTAAGAAAAAAGATTCTGTTGCCTTGATAGACTCAAATGACATAACTATTTGTAGAAAAGATTGTGATAATATGTTTAATGAAAATACACTAATAGGACTTGTCTCTTCAATTTCACAACAAGATCAAATTGATTTCTTATTAGTTGAATTTTCAATAGGAGGAATTTCTTTTTCATGTCGTATCAGTAGAGATATAATGCAAGAGCAAAGATTCTTACCTGGAGATAAAATATATGTGAATATAGAAACTTCAAATATACATTGGATATAAATTTTAGAAAGGAGAAAAAATGTTTGTAAAGCTTAATGATAGAGTTTATCTTAATATGGCAAAAATCACTAGAATGAAAATTGACCATGTTGAAGATGGAATAAGAGTTAGATTTTATGAGTGTCAAGACCAAGTTGCAAAATCAAAGAAATTTGAAACAACTGATGAAGCATCAGCTTGGATTGAAGAACTTTTAAAACAAGTAAAATAGTATAGCTCTTGCTATACTGTTTTTTAATGGCATTTAGTTAAAATAAATGCTATTAAAAAATAGAATATTATTCTTAGTTTCTTAAGTATCTTAAAATAACACCTAAGGTTTAGGTTATAAAACTTCACAAACTATAAATATGATTAAAAAATTATCGGAGAAAATTATGAATTTAGATTGCAAAGGTTTAGTTTGCCCAGAACCTGTTTTAAAAACAAAAAAAGCTTTAGATGAGTTAGAAGAAAACTCTGTTTTAGAAGTATCAGTAGATAATATTGCCTCTCAAGAAAATGTAGTTAGATTTGCCACAAAACAAGGCTTTAGTTCTGAAGTTGAAGATTTAGGTAATAATGAGTTTAAAGTAACTATTGTAAAAGGTTATGATTGTAGTGTTGCAACAAAAGACTCTTTAGATGAATCAAATTTTTTAAATAAGACAGTATTTATAAAAGATGATAAAGTAGGTGAGGGTGAATTAGGTAGTATGCTTGTAGTTGGCTTTTTGAAAAGTATACTTGAATTACCAAAATTACCTAAAACTATTATTTGTGTAAATAAAGGTGTCTTATTAACAACAGCAGATGAAAATAGTGATATTATTGAAATATTTAAAAATTTAGAAGAAAAAGGTGTAGAGATTTTTTCTTGTGGAGTTTGTTTGGAGTTTTATGAAGTTGCCAATAATCTTAAAGTTGGTAAAATAGGAAATGCCTATGGAACAGTAGAGACATTATTAAACAGTGAAGGAACTATAAGTTTATAAATGAATAACCAACATAAATTAACTAAATATGTAAAAGCCGCAGGTTGAGCAGCCAAATTAGCTCCGGGGGAGCTATCACATTTACTTGGTAAGCTTGAATGCGATGATGAAAGATTAATTGTAGGAATTGATAGTAGTGATGATGCAACTGTATTTGTATTAAATGAAAATCAAGCAATGGTACAAACAGTTGATTATATTACTCCAGTTATTGATGATCCATTTTTATATGGACAAATAGCTGCTGCAAATTCACTTAGTGATATTTTTGCTATGGGAGCTGATGTATTAACAGCTATGAACTTAGTAGGATTTGATGGTTGTCATCACCCAAAAGAGGTTTTAGCAGAAATCTTACAAGGTGGTTTAACAAAAGTTAAAGAGTGTGGAGGTGTTCTTGCTGGTGGTCATACCATTGAAGCTCCTGAGATGACTTATGGTTTAAGTGTAAGTGGAACTGTTCATCCAAAAAAAGTATTTAGAAATAATACACCAAGAATTGGAGATGTTTTAATACTTACTAAACCTATTGGAATTGGGATTTTAACAACTGGAATAAAAGCAGATATGTTAGATGATAAAGTAATACTAAAAGGTGCATCTATAATGGCACAATTAAATCATAAAGCTTCTTTGTGTGCTAGAAAGTTTGATGTTAGTGCTTGTACCGATATTACAGGATTTGGTCTAGCTGGGCATGCTTTAGAGATGGCTTCAAAAAATGTAAGTCTTGAGTTTGACTTTGAAAAGATTCCAATAATAGAAGAATCAATTGAATTAGCCTCAATGGGAATAATACCAGGTGGAACATATAATAATAGAGCCTATGTAAAACCAAATGTAGAAATAAAAAAAGATTTTGAAAATGAGATTTTCTTTTATGATGCTCAAACTTCAGGGGGACTTTTAATAAGTGTATCTCAAGAAGATGCACCAAAATTATTAGATAGACTTAAAAGTGAAGGCTATGAGTATAGTGCAGTAATTGCTACTGTAAAACAAAAAGAGCAAAAGAGTTTAATACTCAAATAGTATAAGCAGTACTTATTTTAACCTTGAATTTAAGAATTATATTTTATTATATATTATTAAATTTGAGGGAGAAATAAGACAATGTTAGATCCAGAAGAAGCATACTATAAGTTACTAGAAGTTTATGGTCAAAATGTAATTGCATCAAAGACTGATTTAAAAGGAAACATTGTTTATGTATCCGATGCATTTTGTAAAATAAGTGGTTATACTAGAGAAGAGTTAATGGGACAGTCTCATAATATAATAAGACATTCTGATACTCCAAGTTCAGTATTTAAAGAGCTTTGGGATGCAATAAAAAACTCAAAAATTTTTAAAACTCAAATAAAAAATAGAAAAAAAGATGGCTCTTTTTATTGGGTTGATATGACTGTATCTCCTATGTTAGACGATTTTAACAATATTGTTGGATATACAGCAATTAGACATGACATTACTACACAAAAAGAGCTTGAAGAGCTTAACTTAGAACATCAAAAATTAATTGAATCATTTAGTAAAAATGTAATTGCATCAAAAACAGATTTAAGAGGAAACATAACTTACGTTAGTGAAGCTTTTTGTGAAATAAGTGCTTATTCAAAAGATGAACTTCTTGGAAAAGCACATAACATTATTAGACATCCTGACATGAGTAAAACTTTTTATAAAAATATGTGGCAAATTTTAAAAAGTGGTAAAGAGTTTAAAGGTGAAATTAAAAACAAAAAGAAAAATGGTGAAGCATATTGGGTAGATGTTACAATCTCATGTGATTATGACAAAGATAACAAACATATTGGGTTTACATCAATTCGAAGAGATATTACAAAACAAAAAGAGCTTGAAGAAAAATTAAAAGAAACTACACTGAAGAAAAAAGAAGGCTAGTAAAAACTAGCTTCTTTTTCAACTATACTCTTCTGTCATTTTGTTGTAAAATTCAACATAATTTGTATCACCAGTATCTCTAGCTTTCATAGCAGCTCTTGGGTGTTCATTTAAATGACCACTAACGATATAAGGAACACTACATCCCCAATCTAGCTCTTTTTCTAAAGGTACAATATAATCTTGGATAAATCCTAATACAGGTAGATATTTATATTTAGGGTTTTTCAAGAATCCTAGTAAAAGTTCCATAGCACAGTTTCCTGCACCTCTACCTAATCCTGAAACAGTAACATCTAAATAACTTGTTCCATAAACCATAGCTTCAAGTGTATTTGCATAAGCTAATGACAGATTATTGTGTGCATGGATACCAACTTTTTTACCAACTGGTTTCGCCACATCTAAATATTTATCAGTTAATTTATTAATTTGTTCAGGGTAAAAAGAACCAAAACTATCAGCAATATAAATAACATCAACATTTGATTTAGCAACTTGTGCTAAAACTTCATCAAGTTCATTGTCAAATGATTTAGAAATAGCCATAATATTACATGTTGTTTCATATCCCTTTGCATGGAAATCTTCAATTAATTCTAAAGCTTCTGGAATTTGGTGAATATAAGTTGCAACTCTAATCATATCAACTACTGATTCGTCTGCAGGCGGAATCTCTTCTTTAATAGTTCTTCCAACGTCAGCCATAGTAGCAATTTTTAGATTTGTGTTGTTTTCACCAACAATACTTCTAATATCTTCTTCTTTACAAAAGTTCCATTTCCCATATTCCTCTTCACTCATAACTGTTGGGGATACATTTTTCCCAATCTCCATATAATCAATTCCAGCATTTACACACATGTTATATAAAGCTTTTACAAACTCATCTGAAAAGTGATAGTTATTTACAAGTCCTCCATCTCTGATCGTACAATCAAAAACTCTTAAATCTTCTCTAACTGAAAGGATGCTTCCCTCTTTTTGTAACATATTAATTCCCTGTTTAAATTTTGTGTAATGATACTGAAAAGTAGTTAAATAGGTTATAAAAGAGCTATAATACTCCCTTATAACCTTTAGTGTTCTCTTTTTTCTGCACCTTGATAGTTTTTATTGATGTTTTCATCTCTAATTTTAATAGACTCTTTACCAACAAATTGAGATTTAGAAATTAGTTCAACATTTTTATTGGCAATATTAGACATTTGTGACGAGATAATTCTGACATTTTCTGCAACTTGTGCATTTTTTTGTGTAAGTGTATCTATTTGAGCAACTGTATTATTTATCATAGAAATACCTAGTTCTTGCTCCTTTGAAGATTGAACAACTTGTTCAATAAGTGAGGTGGTACTATTTATTTTTGTACTTAGATTTTCATAACCTAATATCATATCATCAGCAATACCTTTACCTTCATTTGCTTTTATTGATGCAGATTCAACTAAATTCTTTATCTCTTTTGCTGCATCAGCACTTCTATTTGCTAGATTTCTTACTTCCCCTGCTACAACAGCAAACCCTTTTCCTGCTTCCCCTGCTGTTGCTGCCTCAACAGCCGCATTTAGTGAAAGTATATTTGTTTGAAAAGCAATTTGATCAATCATATCTAAAGCTTCATGAACAGCTCTTGTTGAATCATTGATTTCATTCATTGCTGTAACTGTTTTTGTTGCTAAAGATAAACCACTTGAAATAGAATCAGTTACTTCAGTACCATAATTTTCCATCTCATTTGCCATATTTGTATTATTTTTAATTGTACTAGTTATCTCTTCAATAGCTGCAGATGCTTCTTCTAATGAAGCAGCTTGTGTTGTAGTTGATTGAGATAAGTTTGATGAAATATCAAGTAGGTCAGTAGATTCTTTTTGTAAAACTAAACTTGTTCTATATGTGCTTTTTAGTTGTTTAGTTATCTCCTCTTTTAAAGAGTTAATCCCTTGGGTCATTTTTTTTAAATTTCCACCTCTAAACATTGTCTCATCAATTTCATTTAAAAAGTTTTGTTGAGAGTATTCATTTAATATTTTTTCAATATTTGTTAATGATTTTTGAAGCTTTTCAGACATAACATTCATAGTCTTTGCAATATAGTTAAGTTTGTTATTTGAACTTTCTTTTGTAACTCTATCTTCTGTAAAACCATCTGATAGTTTTTCTGCACAAAGCATTATTTCACCATAGATAGTTAAATCTTCAGTGTTTTTACTTTGAATTAAATTAGAGATATTTAAAATCTTTTCCATAATAAGTTTATCTTTACCACTGCAAATATTATCACTTGATTCAATTTTATTGATATCCTCTTTTACATAGCTTTCTATAGTATCTAAAGCTTTTAATATATCATTTGAGTCTTGATTATTTTTAAAAAACATTTTCTGGCCTTAGTCTAAAGTTTTATACAGTTTTTCTGCATTTTTAATTTCTTCATCTGTTGGCTTTATCCTAACAGAGATATATCTTAAGTTACCATTTACATCTTTAGAGGGAAATGCTGTTGCATTCACCCAATAATAGGCACCATTTTTTGTTTTATTTTTAACAATTCCATTCCATATTTTACCAGCTTGTACAGTTTTCCATAGATCCTCAAATGCAGCCTTTGGCATATCTGGATGTCTTACAAAATTATGTGGTTGACCTATTAATTCTTCTTTCGTATATCCTGCTATTTTACAAAAATCTTCGTTTGCATAAATAATTATTCCCTTTGAATCAGTTTCAGAAACAATCATTGTTTCCTTACTAAGTTTAACTTCCCCATTCATTATTTCCCCTTTTAAAAGTTAAAAATAATATATTTACTTTTAGTATACAATAAAATATAATGAAGATGCCTCTTTTTTCAAAAGTGTCATTTTGTGTGTGTATTATTTGCTACTTTTTTTACTTATATTTCATTTATAATAAATTGGATATAATCCGCGAATGAATACGATATTAAAGAAATTAGACTTAAGTGATTATATAGATTCTTTTTCTAAATTATTAGCTAGAGAAAAACCTATAGTCCTTGAAGGGGATATAAACCTTCACCATAGACTTATTAGTGAATTATCAAAATTTGATTTAAAAGAACCAACAAAAGTTTCAAACCTTGATAGTGCCTTATTACACATTCAAAAACAAGGTATATTAAAAATATACGACATTTATGAATTTATAAAAATTATTAAATATTTTAATTATCTAAAAAAATTTAATTTTGAAGGAAAACTCTCTGAATGGATAGATAGGATTATAATTCCATCTGAAGTTAACAAAATATGTGATTACTTTGATGAAAAAGAGAATCTAAAGCAAGGTGTTAATGAAGACTATGATGCTATTAAAGGTGCTATATATAATAATAAGCAAGAGATAAAACAAAGCCTTTATAAATTAATAAACAATACTAAGTTAAGAAGCTATCTAGTTGATTCGCAAGTTCATTATATAAATGGGGAAGAGTGTTTATTAGTTCGTGGTGGATTTAACCATATTATAAAAGCAACAGTTTTAGATAGATCAAACTCTGGATTTTTTTATGTTTTACCCCATAGTGTTAGTAACTTAAAACAAAAACAAAGTGATCTAATAAATAAACAAGAAGAGATAATACTTAAAGTATGTAAAGAGATAAGTTCTCTTTTTGAAAAGAATTTGCTGTTTTTAAAATTTATTAATAAAGAGTTTGATAGATTTGATCATTATCAAGCAAGAATATTCTTTTCAAAAATAGGTGATAAGAATTTTATATTACCAAATAAAAAAGGTAAAAATAAACTAGTAGAGTTTAAGCATCCAGCTTTAAGTGATGCAAAAGCTATAAGTATAGACTTCTCAAAATCAGTAGTTATGATTACAGGGGTAAATGCTGGTGGTAAAACTATGATGTTAAAATCAATTCTATCAGCTGTATTTTTATCAAAATACCTTTTACCATATTATACCCATCATACAAGTGAAGTTGGAACCTTTAAAGAGATAGCCGCAGTATTAGATGATCCTCAAAGTGTTAAAAATGATATTTCTACTTTTGCAGGACGTATGGTAGAGTTTTCTAAACTATTTTCTTCAAAAAGTGCAATTGTTGGTGTAGATGAGATAGAACTAGGAACAGATTCAGATGAAGCAGCTAGTTTGTTTAAAGTTATAATAGAAGAGCTAATTCAAAAAGATATAAAAATTATTATAACAACACACCATAAAAGATTAGCCTCACTTATGGCTTCAAATGAAAATGTAGAATTAATAGCTGCGCTTTATGATGAAGAGAATCAAAAACCAACATATGAGTTTTTACAAGGTACTATAGGAAGATCATATGCCTTTGAAACAGCCTCAAGATATGGAATACCATTTAATGTAATTAAAAAAGCAAAAATTGTTTATGGTGAAGATAAAGATAGATTAAACGAACTTATTGAAAGAAGTAGTGCTTTAGAAATAGAGTATAAACAAAAGATTAAAAAACTTGAAGAAGAGCAAGAGAAGTTTGAAAAATTAAATAAAAATCTAAAAGAGACTAAAGAGAGTTTAGATGAGCATATCTATGAAGAGAAATCAAAACTTCATAAAGAGTATAAAGATGCAAGAGAAGAAGCAAAAAAAGCTATAAAAGCAAAAATAGCTATTGGTCATCAACATCTAAATGTAGCCCATGCAAAAGCACAGTCTATTAAAACAGAAAAAGTTCAAGAAATAGTTGAACTTAAAGTAGGGGATAGAGTTAAATATAGAAGTTCAAAAGGTGAGATAATATCTATAAAAGGGAAAAAAGCTTTCATCGAAAATGACATGGGTATGAAAATGCAGGTATTACTTTCAGACTTACAAAGAAGTGGAAATCCACCTAAAATTAAGGCAAAACCAAAAGCTAGTGTAAATGTTCAAAAACCTGATTCAGGGCATGTAAAATTAGACTTGCATGGACAAAGAGCAGATGAGGCAATAGAAAATTTAGATAAATTTTTATCTGATGCATTAATTGCAGGGTTTGATGAGGTATTAGTTTATCATGGAATAGGAACAGGAAAATTATCATATGCAGTTAAAAAGTTCCTAGATAAACATCCAAGGGTAAAATCATACGAGGATGCTCATCCATCTTCTGGAGGTTTTGGGGCTAAAGTTATTAAACTATAAGATATTTTTTTCTAATCTCATTTTTACATAAGGGTTTAGAAAATAAATATCCAATGGTTTATATTTTCTTTATCCTTTCGCAAGGTGCACTAAATAAATAGCCTTGTGAATAATCGATTCCTAAATCTTGTACTTTTTTTAAAATTGATTCATTTTCAACAAATTCCGCAATTGTCTTCATCCCTAAATCTTTTGCAAAATTTACTATATTCTTACAAACTTTTTCACTAAGAATATCTTTATCAATATTTTTTATCAAAGAACCATCTATTTTTATGAAATCTGCTTGAAGTTTTAAAAGATATTCAAAATTACTATAACCAGTACCAAAATCATCAATGGCAATTCTACAACCAAAAGATTTAACTTTTTTAATAAAATTTGAAACAATTTCAAAGTTTTCAATTGATTCAGATTCAACTATCTCAAAAACAACTCTTTTACCAACTTGTGAGTCTGATAGTATTTTATAAATAAACTCTTTTATTTCGGCATTTAAAATATCTTCAATTGTTAAATTTATAGAAAAATTATATTCAAGGTCTTTGAATTTTTCTATGGTTTTTTCTATCATAATTTTTGTAATTTGATTGTAAAATTTAGTTTTCTTTGAAATTTCTAGAAAAAAGTAGGGTGATATTAATTTATCTTTTTTCCTCATCCTAACTAAAGCTTCATATTTTTCAACCTTTAAAGTTTTGTTATTTATAATTGCTTGATATACTGGTAGAATATTGTCTTTTTCTATTGCATCTTTAATGGATTTAGTCCATTTTATATTATTTTCATACTCTTTGTCTAAAGATATATCATCTTTGTAAACTAAGATATCTTTATTGTGTTGCTTTGCAATTTTAATAGTCATTGTTGCTGTGTTTAAAATTCTATTTTTTTCTTCAAAGGAGATTCCAATGGTAAAATTTAAATTGATAAAGTCTTCACTATCAATATAAAAATTTTCTTTTTTTAGTTGGGTGTTTATAGAGTTAATTTTTTGCAAAAAAAGATCAGTACTTATATCTTCATAAAAAATTACAAATTCATCACTATGTAAACGATAAATGTTACAACTATTTGAATCTTTTATAATGTTTAGTTTTTCTGCAAATCTTTTAAGTATCTTGTCACCAATTATATATCCATAAAAATCATTTATTTCAGAAAATCTATCAATATTTATAATTGCTAATGCAGGCTTAGTGCTTTTGTTTATATCATTTATAAGTTTATATCTATTTCCTAAGTTTGTTAGAATATCAGTATTAACAATAGTATCTAATCTTTGTTGTTGTTGAATAGTTTTAGTTACATCATGTCTAATTCCAATATATTCATTTATATTATTTTTATCATCAAGTATAGGTACTATTGTAATATCTACCCAATAATAATCTCCATCTTTAGTGATGTTTTTTAATGTTTTTTTCCAAACTTTTTTTGATTTAATTGTTGACCATAAATCTTCAAAAATAGATTTTGGGTTGTCTGGATGTCTAATAATACTATGGGGTTTACCAATTAATTCCTCTTTTGTATAACCACTTATTTTGCATAGGTTTTCATTAACATAGGTTATTTTTCCTGTTAAATCTGACTTTGAAACGATACTTGATTTATCCATTGCAATTTTGTAACTTTCAAATAAAGATATTGTCCTTTTTAATTCATATTCTATCTCTTTTATTTGGCTTATATCTTGAACTATACCCATAGATCTATATGCTTTACCCTCTTTGTCAAAATAACTATCACATTTTTCTTCAACATATTTTATTCTTCCATCATTCATTTTTAATCTATGTTGAATTGTATAAGGTTTTTTTGATTTAAGTGAATTCAAATATGCACTTTTTACCATCTCTTTATCTTCTGGAAGAATTACATTTAAAAAATATTCATAAGAGGGTTCAACTTTAGATTTATCTACTTCAAGAATTTCATATATTTGATTAGACCAAAATATATTGTCTTTAGTAATATCATAGTCCCAGTTACCAATATTTGCTAATCTTTGAGCTGTATTCATTTTATTTTTTATTACAACTTCTCTTGTAACATCTTTTATAATACCTATAAAAAACTGTAATTTATTGTTTTCATCAAAAATTGGGGTAATTGTTAATTCACAGTGAATTATCTCGCCATTTTTTTTCTGATTTTTTACAATAGTAGTGATTGAATTTTGTTCTTTTATTGCTTTTTTTATTTCATCTATTGATTTTTGTTCTTTATTGTTAGATTGTAGGAATCTGCCATTTCTACCTAAGATTTCATCCTCTTTATAATCAAACATTTTATAAAAACTTTTATTTGCGTAAATTATAGGATTATCATCTTTTTTGGGATCAGTGATTAGTATTCCATTTCCTGCTTGATCTATGATTTCTGAGAGAAATATATTTAAGGTTTCATCTAAATAATTCACTCCCATAAATATCCTTTAAATTTATATTATTTTATTACATTATTTTAACATAATCTTTTTATAATTATCAAGTTAAAAAAACTTTTTATAGAATTAAATTATTTTATATATATGGTATTATTAAGTTGTCTTTTTTTAGGTTTTATTTTACAGATAAATTATTATTATAGGAATTAATAAATTTTTTGTATTTTTTTATTTAAGATTAATAATAAAAAACTAATATCTTACAATTATATATCTTGTAGTTAAAAAAAGACTAGTTTAAACTAGTCTTTTAGTGATTTAATTATATTTTCCATGATTACATTTGCTTGTTCATTTGGTGCTTCTAAAAAGTTTACCACAAACATACCTTCTAATTCACAAACACCTATTGCTCTTGGTCTTACAGCTAAAACTTCAGGAGTAGGTATCTCTTTCCCAAAACAAAATATAATGTTTTTTGCATCTTTTATATCTTCTCTTATAACTCCATTTACTCTTTTTGTTTGCGAAAACTGATCAAATGTTGAAATATAAGCTATCACAGGATGCTCATCAATCTTGTCTTTTAAAGCTGCTAATATCTCATTTACATTTTTAAATTTTAATTCATCTTTAGAAAATTCAATTTCAAAAATATGGTATTTATCCTTAAAAATTTTTTGTTTCATTTAATTTCCCCTTTTATTTTTTTAATGTTATAAACGATTTAATGACACAATCCATTCTTTCAGGGATATCACTAGTATCCATATTCATATAATCAGTTTGTATCTTATAAATTAGTTTATTGTCAAGTTTAAATTCAAAGACTAGGTACCCAGCATAAAGTTTACATTTTGTTCCTTTTTTTCCCTTGTCCTCTTTATCATTTTCAAGTATGTAATAATCAATTAAAAGTTTTTTATCTTTTAGTTTTTTGTCTTTTATATACTTATTTATAGTTTTATTTAAATATTCATTTGCTTTCTCTTCACATATATGTTTATCAATTTGTGATTCCATATATACAGATTTTTCGATTCTAGATTTAATAATATAATTAGAACTTTCAAGAAGCTCAATAGCCTCTTGTGTAAGTTGTTTATTTGATATTTTTTCAAAGGTTGTAGTTTTTGTTTGGCAGGTTAGTCTTTTTTCTTTTTTTATGGGGTTATTTGATTCTTTAGTTAGTAAGCCATAAGAGAAAAATCCAACAATAAAAATTAATATAAAGATAAAAAATTTGTTCATAGTATTCCCTTTTGTTAAGTTTAATAGAATACTAACGTAATAATTATTATAAGTAAATTAAATAAATGTATTATAATTTATAGTTATAATACATTTATTTTGTAGAGACATCGAAGTTAAATACTGCCCATTTGTTTTTCTCATCTTCTTGTTTTGCAATGTCATCTATAATAATAGATTCTTTTGGAACTTTTTTCATATTAAATAAGTAATTTTTAATATTTTCTATTCTTTTTTTAGTGATTGAAATCAATTCTTTTTCTGAAACATTTTGTTTAGAAGCAAGGAAATCTCTTAAGTATTCTGTATACGCATCAGTTTGAAAATACTCTTTTCCATTTTTATCTTTTTTATAATATGATTCTTTTATTTTATCTAACTCTTTTACATCTTTTAACTCATTATAAAACTCTTCTAAAGCTTCTTTATAATCATCCCCTTCAGGTATCTTTTCCATTCTCTTTAATACAAATTGTTCAAATTTTATATCTTGAAGAGCTTTTTTATCTTTTTGAGGATTATAAATTGGTTTTATTTTTATTGCAAGTCTAGGTTTTTTTGCTAGTAGTTTTGCAATACTATCTAAGGTCTCTTTTTCAGAAGGTACAATATCACTTTTGCCAAACTCAAAATCCATACTTTTTATCTTCTCTTCATCAATTCCTAACATTGCTCCAAGTAAGGCAAATGGCGAAGTGATTGCTTTAACTATTAAGTTTGTGAATACTTTCCAAACAATAGGTGCAATTGAAAATTGAGGATCATCAACATTTCCTGAAATAGGTAAATCAATATCTATAACTCCATCTGAATCTTCTAGTAATGCAATAGCTAGTTCTAATGGAAGATTAACTGCGTCTGGACTTTCTACTTTTTCACCCAATTTTATATCACTAATAATAACTGAGTTTTGGGCATTTAAATCAGATTTTTTTATATTGTATTTTAAATCTAAATTTAATTTACCACTATCGATTTTTCTACCTACAAACTTACCTGAATATGGAGTAAAGTTTTTAATTGCAATATTCTTAAATAATAAATTTGTATCCGTTAATAATTTAATATCATTTATATCAACAGTTCCAACAATTTTTGTATAACCATATTCATCAACTTTTCCTTCTAATTGAAGTTTTGTTGGTTTTGAATTATTTGAGTTTAATCTTGAAAAACTACCCTGAAGTTCATTTATATTTGTTTTAAATGGTATTGGAAGGTTTTTATCTTCAAAGGTCATTTTCATATTTTTTATTTTTACTGGACCTATATCAAATTTAAAATCACTTTTTTCTTTTGAAGCTTTTTTAACTGTTTTTTCTTCAACTTTTTTGTCTTTTGATTCCTCTTTTTTTCCTAGTGTAATTGATAAATAGGGTTTATTTATATTTGAAGATTGAACTTTCAGATCGTTATTAGCAAAAGAGATTTTATTTACATTTATATTAATATTTTTTGCAAGAATATCAGTTTTTGCTTTTTTATCTTTTATATTTGTATTTGGATTGTATAAATTTAAATTAGAAACTGAAATTGCACCTTTGTTATTAATTAGATTATCCACTTTTAAGCTAATGTTTTTTGCAACAATATTTTGGTCATTTTTATTATCAACTAAGTAGATTGAAGGCTTAGCTAATCTAATTGTTTTGATATTTAATTTTTCATCTTTAAGTGTTGTATTAAATGCACTTAAATTTAAACTTTTTGTAGTGATATTCATTTTACTTTTTTTATCATTGAACTTAATTGTTGGAATACTTAATTTTGCTTCATCAAGAGCTATATCAGTGTTGTTTAGACTAAAATTTTTAGCTGTAATAGTATTTGAGTTAGCTAAAACATTCATAGAATTTTTTCTATCTAAAAAATAAATAGATGGATTTGTTAGTTTAATATTTGAAATAGTAGTATTTTCATTCTCTTTTTTGATATTGGCGATATTTAAATCAGTTTTTTTAGTAAATACAGTGCTTTTATTTTTTATGTCTTTAAAATTTAAAGCACTATTCTTTATTTTTAATTCATCAAGTAAGATATTTGAATTTGAAAAAGAAAAATTACTTGCATCTATTTCTAACTCTTTATTTAAAATTGATAGATTATTTTTCTTATCATCAATTGTAATATTAGGTTTTGATAAAAGTAGGTTTGCAAGAGTAATATCGTTACCATCAATTTTTAAATCTTTTAAGGTGATATTTAAATCATCTGTTTTTGTAAAAAGTTTAGCTGATAAATCATCAAACTTTATATTTGATTCTTTTAGATCAAAGTTTTTTAAAGAGATAGTCCATTTGTTACTTTCTTCTTGCTTTTGTGAAGCATTTGTTTCAATATCAGTATTTTTAAGCTCTTCAACTTTTTCTTGATTACTTGCAATTAATTTAGCAAAGTTAATTTGACCTTTATCATCTATTATTGCGTTAAGATTTAGTTGATTTAAAACTATTGCATCTATATCAATGTTGTTTTTTGGATATTGCAGGTTTATATTATCAATTGCAAAATTTTCTAAAGAAGTTAGTGTCTTTTTATCTTTTGATATATTTAGTTTATTTAATGCTAGATAACCATCATTTAAGATGATATTCATTTCATTTTCATTATCAACTTTATAACCAATTTTCAAATCAATAAAAGTCTCTTCACTTAAATCAAAGTTTACTAAATCTTTTTTGTAGTCTAAAAATTGTCTTGGTCTAATATTTTTTAACTCTATATTACCATACATTTTAAATGGAGTAAGTCTTAACCCTCCATTTATCTCTAACTCACTATTTTGATTGATTAACATTCTTAAAGAGTGTGAAGCTAAAATGTTTCTAAATGTACCCATATCATAAAATGTATAATCAAATTTACTAATATTTAGTTTATATGGCTCATTATCTTTATTTAATTTTGTGAAATTAATAGTTGCATTATCTAAAACAGTTCTATATATTTGGAATTTTATATCTGAACTAGTTGTTTTAGTTTCTTCTTTATTTTTTTCCTCTTTACTTTCTTTTAAAAGTTTTTCTAGGTTAAAGGTTCCATCATCATATTCAATAATATTTACATAAGGGTTTACAAGTTTTAAATCTTTAAAAGCTATGTGAAGTTCATCAATTGATCTTAAAACAGCAAAATCAATATAAATATTATCTATTTTTGCTGTTGTTTCTTTATCATTGTAAATCTCTAAGTTTTGTAAAGATAATTTCAATAAAAAAGGATTGAATTCTATTTTTTCTAATTTTGCTTTTTGAGTGATGTTTTCATTAATAATTTTTTCTATTTGTGGTTTAAGAATTTTTGGGATTGCTATAAAACCAATAATAGTATAAATCAAAAGAATCGACGATATTGTTATAAGTAGTTTACTGTTTTTCATAAGTAATCCTTTTCATATATCTATGATTATAACACATCAAAGTTAATAAAAAATAACAATTCTTGTATATTATATATTTTTAATAAGTTGTGATTCTATAAAATCTTTAAAGGTAAGAAATAGTTTATTTTTGTTTTTATTCTTATTATAAATAAGATGAAACTCCCTTTTAAAATCTATATTTATAAGTTTTATTTGAAAAAGTTGTTTAGTTTTTAATTCCTCTTCCACTGCAACTTTTGATATAGCTGTTATCGTATCTTTATTTTTAATCAAAATCTTTTTTATTTCATCAAATTCATAAAGTTCCATAAATATATTTATATCTTTTGATAAAGCTCCCAATTTATTTATAAATATATCTCTTGTACCTGAACCACTTTCTCTTAAAATCCATTTTTTATCTATTGTGTCTATAAAACACTCTTTTGGCGCATTTTTATCACTAGTTACAATAATAAGTTCATCATCTATAATCTTTTCTTTTATAATATCTGTATTATCAAAAGAGGTTTCTATAAGACCCATATCTAGTTTACCATTTAGTATTTGTTCCACAATTACAGAAGAGTTAAGAGAGTTTATATCAAGTTTTACATCTTTGTATTTAGATAGAAAAGTGTAATAAATATTTGGCATCATATAGTTTGCAATAGTTTTACTTGCAGCTATAGTTATTTTTCCAGCAAGTTTATTTTTTTTGAATATATTTTTTGAATCTGTAATTGCAATAAAATGTTCATAGGTGATTTCTTTAAAGTATTTACCTCTTTCATTTAAAATAAGTTTTTTACCAACTCTATCAAATAAACTCTCACCTAACTTTCCTTCTAAAGATTTTATAGCTAGTGAAATTGCTGATTGGCTTACATTTATCTCATTTGCTATTTGACTTATATTTGGATTATCACATAGTTTATAAAAAAAGTTTAGTTCTTTGAGTGTCATAAAGTATCCTTATTGAAAATATTTATTATTATATTAAAAATAATATATTTTACAAATAAAATCCTTAGTGATATACTTTGGTTTATAAAATTTAGAGGATTTATTATGTTTAATAAAGAGAATAGAAAAGATACATTTAGTGGGATTTTATTTGTTGTACTCTTTGCTTGTGCAGCTACATTTTTATCAGAGTTTCATATTTTTAAATCTTTGGGTATTAGTCCACTTATCATTGGTATAGTCCTTGGTATGATATATGCTAATACTTTAAGAAACAAACTCCCACAGCAATGGCATGCAGGGATTGTTTTTTCTACAAAAACTATATTAAGAGCAGGGATAGTTTTATATGGATTTAGATTGACTTTTCAAAGTATAGAAGAGGTTGGTATAAATGGTATTATTATAAGTTTTTTAATAGTTTCACTAACCTTTATTATTGGTTACATAGTAGGAGTTAAATTTTTAAAACTAGATAAAGAAACAACAATCTTAACAAGTGCTGGAAGTTCTATATGTGGAGCGGCAGCTGTACTTGCAACTGAACCGGTGATAAATGCAAAACCATATAAAAGCGCAATAGCTGTATCAACTGTTGTGTTATTTGGAACTATAGCTATGTTTTTATACCCTTTTTTATATAAAGCAGGATTAATACCTTTTGATGAATCTACAATGGGAGTTTATATAGGAGCAACTATACATGAAGTAGCACATGTTGTTGCTGCTGGAAATGCTATTGGAAGTGTTGCAAGTGCTGATGCTATAGTCGTTAAGATGATTAGAGTTATGATGATTGCTCCTTTTTTAATAGTATTATCTATTTGGTTGGCAAAAAGTGCAAAAAATACAACAAATAAAACAAAAACTAAGATAACTATTCCTTGGTTTGCTGTTTTTTTTATAGTTGTAGTTGGTTTTAACTCATTTAATCTTTTATCACTAACTACAATAAGCACTATAAATGCAATAGACACTTTTGCTCTTACTATGGCTATGAGTGCATTAGGTATGGAAACAAGTATTGATAAGTTTAAAAATGTAGGAGCAAAACCTATATATTTAGCGTTTATTTTATTTTTATGGTTAATATTTGGAGGCTTTTATTTAGTAAAGTTTGCTATTACTTTATAAGAAAAGAAGTGATACTATAATCCTTTTTATTAGGATTATTTATGCTAGGTTTAGAATCAATTTTACTTTATATTTTACTAGGTTGTTTTGTGGGAGTAGCAGCAGGTCTGCTTGGTGTTGGAGGTGGTGGAATTATAGTACCATCTCTAACTGTAATATTCTTAATGCAAGGTATGTCAACAGATGAGCTTATGCATATGGCATTAGGAACATCTATGGCAACTATAGTAATAACTTCAATCTCAAGCTTTAGAGCCCACAATAAAAAAAGTGGTGTTCTTTGGGATGTGTTTAAGATGATGGCTCCTGGGATTATAATAGGAACATTTTTAGCTACCTTTTTAGCCTCAATTTTAAGCTCTTTTTATCTAGCTATATTTTTCTCAGTATTTATGGCTTATGTTTCATTGCAGATGTTTTTAAATAAAAAACCAAAACCAAGTAGAAAATTAGCTAATTCAAAAATACAGTTTGGTGCAGGAACTATTATAGGTGCAATATCAGCCATGGTTTCAATAGGTGGAGGTTCTTTAACTGTACCTTATCTTTTATGGCAAAATGTAGAATTGAAAAAAGCTATTGGTACAAGTGCAGCAATAGGTTTTCCAATAGCAGTTAGTGGAACTTTGGGATATATTATAAATGGGTGGAGTAATACTGATCTGACACATTATACTTTAGGATTTGTATATTTACCTGCATTTTTCTTTATAGCAATTTGTAGTTATCTAACTGCACCTATAGGAGTAAAGTTAGCACATACTTTACCTGTTGGCATAGTTAAGAAAATATTTGCTTTACTCTTAATCTCATTAAGTCTTAAAATGCTTTTTTCTTTTATTTAGATATAATCGCGAGATTAGAAGGATATAAATGACTATTATAGAACTATTTCAAAAACTATTAAGATTTAAATCTGTTACACCTGATGATGATGGAGCATTTGATTTTATTGCTGAGTATCTTGGAGATACTTGGGAGTGTATAAGTGTTGATATGGAAGGTGTTAAAAATAGATTTTATTATAAAAAATTTAATGAAAACCCACAACATTTGTGTTTTGCTGGACATATAGATGTGGTACCTCCTGGGCAAGGTTGGGATGTAGATCCATTTGCAGCTGATATTATAGATGGGGTTATTACAGCAAGGGGAACACAAGATATGAAAAGTGGTGATGCTGCTTTTTTGTATGCTTGTAAACATGCAGTTGATTTTGATGGAACATTAAGTATTTTAATGACTAGTGATGAAGAGGGTGAAGGTACTTACGGAACTATTAAAATGCTTGAACATCTAAAAGAGATTGACTTTATCCCTCAATATGCAGTTGTAGCAGAACCAACTTGTGAAGAGGTTTTTGGTGATGCTATAAAAGTAGGGCGACGTGGAAGTATAAACGGATATATTACAATTAAAGGTAAACAAGGTCATGCTGCGTATCCTGAAAAGTGTATAAACCCAGTTCATAATTTTGCCGAAATTTTACCGCAAATTGCAGGTTATAACTTAGATAATGGAGATGAATATTTTGCTCCAAGTAAAATGGTTATAACAGATATAAGAGGTGGGATGGAAGTTACGAATGTAACTCCAAATGAACTTAAACTAATGTTTAATGTAAGAAATTCAACAAATACTACAAGAGAGTCTGTAGAAGAATTTATACATGAAAAATTAAATGGTTTAGAGTATGATTTTAGAACAACACAAGGTTCATTTCCTTTTGTAACTAATAAAGAATCAAAAGTAGTTAAAGCTATGGAAGATTCAATTCAAAAGGTTTTAGGAATAAAAACAAAACACTCAACCCATGGTGGAACTTCTGATGCTAGATATTTTGGTAGCTTTGGAATTGAGGCAATTGAGTTTGGTGTTATAAATGATACTATTCATAGTGTAGGGGAGAGAACTACAGTTAAAGAGGTTGAAGGTCTTTGTAAAGTATATCAAGACTTGATTAAAAACTTTTAAATTTAATTATATTACGCAATCTTTTATATTATTTTTAAAATATATAGATAGAATTACTCCATATGCTTTTACTGAGTATGGAGTAGCTATCTTTCATCTGTACTAAAAAGTAAATAGCTATTCTAATAAATTAGGATTTTATTATCTAATGTTCCAAAATGATAAATCTACTTTACATTTCTGATAAAATATTCTATAATGATAAGTAAAATTATCATAAAAGAAAAAATATGGAAAATATTGAAGTCTTTATTAACAATAAAGAAGTAGGAAAACTATTTTTTGAAAAAGAAAAAAATCAGTTTGGATTTAATTATACACATGATTATAAACCTATTTCTTTAATCATGCCTTATAAAATTTCTTCATATATTTGGAAATACAAACTTCATCCTATTTTTGATATGAATATGCCAGAGGGGTATCTTTTTGAAATATTTAAAAAGTATTTGACAAAAGAGTATGGATATATAGATGATTTTCTGATTTTTTCTCATATTTGTTCAAATATTCAAAGTAGATTATCTTATAAAAGTTCTATAAATAAAAAAGAGTTTTTATCCTTAGATATTAATGAAGTTTTACAAAATGATTCTATGGATACATTTACAAAAATTGTTACTACATTTTTGGATAAAAATGCTATATCTGGTGTTCAACCAAAATCTTTAGCAATATTAAAAGATAAAGAGAGTGTATCTACAAAAGAATATATTATCAAAACTTGGGGTGAAGAGTATCCTCAATTGGCATTAAATGAATATTTTTGTTTAAAAGCTATAGAAAAAGTAGGAGTAAAAATACCAAATATACAACTATCAAAAAACAATAAGTTTTTATTGGTTGAGCGATTTAATTATGACAAAGAAAATGATGCTTTTTTAGGTTTTGAAGAGGTTTTAACATTACTTGGAAAAAATAAAGATGAAAAATATAGTGGAAGTTATGAACAAATAGCAAAAGTGATTTATAGCGTTAGTACAGATAAGTTGGTTGATATGAAGAACTTCTATAAAGTTATAATCATGAATTATTTACTTAAAAATGGAGATGCTCACTTAAAGAATTTTGGCATGCTTTATAATGATGATTTTTCTAAAATATTATTTTCTCCAGCTTATGATGTAGTAAATACGGTAGTTTACATCTATAAAGATAAACCAGCTCTTACAATGAATGGTAAAAAACTCTGGATAGGAAAAAAGAAGCTTATAAAGTTTGGAATACAAAATTGTTATTTAAATGAAAATAGTGCAATAGAAATTTATGATAATTGTATTGAAAGTTTAAAAAATAGTATCGATGAATTAAAAAAATATATAAGTACAAATAAAGAGTTTAGAGAAATAGGTCAAAAGATGATTGACTCATGGAGCTTGTCTTTAAATGAAAAAACATATAAGGAGATTCCAGTTGAAATTATACGAAATTGGTCAGCAAATTAAAGTTTTAAGAGAAGCAAAAAAACTAACTCAAGAACAATTATCATCTAAATGTGGTATTAGTAGAGTTACCCTTGGAAAAGTTGAAAGAGGAGAGTTAGGTAATACTTCAGTGAAAACATTAGATCTTATTCTTTCAAGTTTAGGGTTTGAAATTGATTTTAAATCAACCCAAGGTTTTGGATTAACAAACCTTGATGAGTTGACATAAATAGGATATAAACATGAATGCCATAGAATATTTAAAGCAACATCACCATAATGATTGTATCATCACAAAAGAGATTACCTTAGCAAAATTTTCTACTGTAAATAGTAATTATAAACATACTTTTGAAATACCATGTAACCTTTTAAATATAGTATATAGTGGAACAAAGGTTTTACATACAGTTGATGGTGATATCGAAGTAAAGCTTGGTGAAGCCTTTTTTATGACTAAAGGTGAATATGTGATGAGTGAAGTTACAGGGGAAGAAGACTATGAATGTTTATTAATCTTTTTTGATCATCACATGACAAAAAAATTTATAGGTGAATTACCTTTTAAGTTAAATTCAAAAAATATAAAAAGTACTTTTAAGTTTAGAATGAATAACTTTTTACGAAATAGTGCAAATACACTAAAAGAATATTTAGAAGATAAACCTAAGTTTAGTGATGAATTAATTAGTCTAAAATTAAAAGAGTTGAAAAAGGTAAGTTTTTAATCCAAGAATTAGGCTATGATATTGGAATTGCAGCACTAAGCGTTAGATTTAAAACACATGCTCATTTTACAAGGGTATATAAAGCTCAATATAACACTACACCTAACCTAATAGATAAAGAATTAAAACCAACAATAAAAGATGCAGATGGATTCATCTCTAAGTTATCAAAGGATGGAGTGATTGAAAACTTACACTTTATGGATGGTTTAGATGCACCAAAAGGTATGAGTATCGTAAATAATACTCTTTTTGTAGTTGATATCTATTATTAATCTTAACGAATAAATAAAAAAAGAAAATAAACTTAATTTATCTATTTTTGTAAAATAGAATTATATTTTTTAAAGTGATTTCCTTAATAGAAATCACTTTTTATCAAAACTATATTTACCAGCTCCAATAAACATCAAAGCAATTGCACATAACATATAAAGTAATGGTAATTCAATAATCAATCCACCAGTATTATTATTTATCTCTAATAGCTGAGAAAAATGAGCTAAATATATAGCAAATCCCATAGTTACTGCAAATATTAAACTACTAATTCTAGTGTATAATCCAATGATTAATAAAAGTGGAATGATAATTTCACCTAAATAAACACCATATGCTAAAAAAGCTGGAAAACCTTCTTTTACAACTAAACCTTCGATTCCAGTTATACCAACCGTAGCCTTTTTATAACCATGAAATATCATTAAAAATCCTAGTGCAAACCTTAAAATTAGTTTTCCTAGGTCAGGACTTAAAATTTTCCCTAAATAGTTTTCTAAATTGTTCATTGTTAAACTCCTTCATAGCCTAGAATTATAGTGCAAATAAGTTTATATTACTACTAATTAGTATGAAATTAAATAAAAAAATTGTATAATTTCAAAAAATACAAGAAGTAGATATGAACTTATTTAAACAACTTTTAGAAAATCAAAGAGCAATTATAATTGATGGCGCCTTAGGTACTCAAATACAAAAAAATGGTTATGATGTAAATGATTCATTGTGGTCAGCCAAATATTTAGATGAAAATCCAGATGTTATAAAAGAGGTACATAGACAATATTTAGAAGCTGGAGCAGATATTATAATCACTTCTTCTTACCAAGCTTCATTAGAAGGCTTTATAAAAAAAGGTTTTTTAAAAGAGAAAGCTATTGATTTAATGAAGCTATCTATAAATATCGCCCTTGAAACTAGAGATGAGTTTTGGGAAAATTATGAAGAAAAAGATAAAAGAATAAAACCACTTGTCGCTGCTTCAATAGGTCCTTATGGTGCATATTTAGCAGATGGTTCTGAATATACAGGGAAATATGGTATTAGTGATGAAGAATTAAGTGATTTTCACAGAAAAAGACTTGAAATTTTAATTTCAACATCTCCAGATATCTTAGCAATTGAAACTATGCCTTTATTAAGTGAAGTTAAGATTATTGTAAAACTTTTAAAAGAGTTTAATAAAATACCAACATGGGTTACATTTAGTGCAAAAAATGAAAGTACTACAAATGCAAATGACGATATAAAAGAATGCATGAGTTTTTTAGAAAATGAAGATTGTATAAGTGCTGTTGGAATAAACTGTACTGCTCCTCAATATATTCCAAAACTTATTGAAAATATTAAATTAGTTAGCACGAAACCAATAGTAGTTTATCCAAATGGTGGGTCAAAATATAATCCTATATTAAAAGTGTGGGAAAAAGGTGAGATAAGTGCACTTGAGTATTCAAAGCTTTCTCATTTATGGTTTCAAAAAGGTGCACAAATAATTGGGGGATGTTGTGAAACAACTCCTAAAGAGATTTTAAATATTAGGGAAAGATTATTATAAAGAAACCACTTGGTTTCTTCCCCCATTTTTTGCTTTATATAAGGCTTCATCTGCACGATTTATAACAAGCTCTATATTTTTATCGTTTATAAAATCAATTTCTGAAACACCTATACTAATTGTAAATGTAATTGTTATTTTCTCATCGATTTCAACTGTAAGTTTTTCTATTTTTTTACGAATCTTTTCACTATAAGCACATGCACCTCGTAAAGAAGTATTTGGTAGTAACATTATAAATTCTTCACCGCCATATCTGCAAGTTATATCTGATTCTCTTTTAATTCTAATTAGAGTTTTGGCAAGTTTTATAATAACTCTATCCCCAATACTATGACCATAAGTATCATTTATATTTTTAAATTTGTCAATATCAAGCATAAGAATTGATAAAGGCTTAAAATCTCTATGGGAGATTTTAAATAGATTATTTGAAACTTCTGAAAAATATCTTCTGTTATATAGTTTTGTTAGAGGGTCTGTTTGATTTTGGAATTCAAGTTTATTTTGCAAAATATCAAGTTCTTTTGTTGAAACATTTATTAAATGGGAAAGTGCTTGTAAAGTCAGTTTAGAGTGTTTCAAAGCTTGAAACTTAACTCTCTTTTGATTGCATATTGATGATTCACTCAATGCAAGTACAGTCATACTTTGATTTAAAAGTAGTTTACTTTTTCCACAACTAAAAAATTCTCCATATGTGTAAAATCCACTAGATGGTGCAATCTCATTATAAACTAGTGTTTCAGCCTCAATAACTTCAGGAATAAATCTACGTCTTGCCATACAAGAATAGATAAAAATTGATTCAACACAATTACCAAAAAGCTTATCCACATGTTTTTGAGTTTCATTAAATATAGAATCAAAATCTGCACAACCAAATCTAACTTCGTCACCAATTTTTAAATTTCCTGCAAAAATCAATGAACCATCATCTCTTTTACCAATAGCAGCTCTTGCTATTTCTATATCATTATCTTGAATAATAAGTGGGAATTCTATCCCCACTTTTGGAAGTTTTTCACTAACGGCGCCTCCTAGATAATAGTTATATGCTTCAACAGCAGTTCTATCTTCAATTGTAAAAACTCTATTTCCAATTGCATGGGTAATTGTTAGTTTTTTCCCAATTGCTTGCCAATCGAAACTATAATCTGTAAAGATTCTAAGATCATTAGAATTTAGTGCTACACCAACAATACCATCTAGTAAAATTGCATCTTTTGTAAAAACATAGGTTTTATCAAATATACTATTGTCTCCTGATAAACCACCACATACGATAATGTCGTTTTTTATACAATTAATACCATTTAAAAAATCTTCGCCATTACCAGTTAATCCGTCAATAAAGGATATAATAACTTTTGTATCTTTTTTGATAAGTGAGGTTGCTAAGTTTTTGCCTCCTTCAAAATAGTCATTAAAATTATTGCAAATATATATTTCAAGAGTTGTTTTTTCAAAGGTAGTAAAACTTATAACTGTTTTTTTTGTGGATACTTTTCCCTCACAAATTTCTCCATCTGTTGTAGAGCCTATTAATTTTGATTTTGGAAAATGCTCTGTAACTATAGATAATAATTTTTTAATAAATTTAAAATTATTATTGCCAGTAAAAATTTGAATTAATAGTTTTTCATCATCACAAATGTTCTCTTTTTTTACAAATTCTAAAAGCTCATGCTCTGAATTAAAGTATGTATTTGTTGTTTTCATGATTAATACTTTAAATTAAAATTTGTTTCATTAATTAGCTTATGAAACTTGTACAATCTTATCTTTACCATTTTGTTTGGCTTCATAAAGTGCATCATCAACATTTTTTATAAGTTGTGATAGACTTATACCTTTTTTTGAAACACCAACTCCAATACTTGCTGTTAGATTATAGTTTTTAAGTTTTTGTGATTCTTTTATTGCAAGACGAATTTTTTCCGCAAGTAAAATGGCATTTTCTAAATCACTATTTGGATATATTATCATAAATTCTTCACCACCCCATCTACCAACTGTATCTGTGTTTCTTGATGATTCTTTTAATATTTTTGCAACAATTTTTAAAACTTCATCCCCTTGTTGGTGTCCATATTTATCATTAACCTCCTTGAAATAATCAAGGTCAAGTAAAAGTAGAACAAAAGGGATATCATTCTCATTGAAGTTATTAAATTGTAGAGTTAATTCATTGTCTATTTTATATCTATTATATAGTTGTGTTAAAGGGTCAGTTATTGATTTTTTTGATTGGTCAACATAAAGCTTATGTACCTCTTGATATTCTTTTTGTTTTCTTTTCATCATCGAAATATATGTTATTACCATTGGTATAATTGCAATTAAAAATAGTAAAAATGAAAGTAATGTTTGAATAGTATTTTTCTTTAAAATAGCATTTACATAAGTAATATCAATATCAACACCTACTACATAAAGATTTCCTTCAATACTTCTAATAGGAAGGAAAATAGAACGATATGTACCCCATTTATCACTAAATTCAGGTACAAAAAGTGGTTTATATATCTTATTTGGGCTGATGAAATTTATGCTAGGATTATCAAAACTTTTTTTCAATATTTCACTTACATCGGGATAGGCAGTAAAATAGTGTACTTCTTCATTCTTTTCTATCTCAGAGGCTAAAGCACTAGAGCTGCTAAGTCTGTATGTTCCATCTTTGTCTTTTATAACAGTATAAAGAAACTTTGTTCCTAGAAGATTATTCAATTTTGTAAGGTTTTTAATATTTTGATTGTCTTCTTCAAGGGTAACAGATGTTTTAAAAATAGCTCTATCATGAAAATCATTTTTTAATACAAAAGGTACTGCAACAGCAGCAGAATACAATTGTTTATCAATTTGTGCTATTAAACGGTTTTTTTCATAATAATAATTCCAAACAGAATAGATTGTTAGAATTAAGATAGTAAAGCCTAAAGCTGCTATCATTTTTTTTGTTTCAAGTTTCATTTTATATTTTCCAAAAATGTTTAAGTAAACAGTTTTGCATATTTTGTCTTTCAACTAAATTAAAGTATTAATACAAAACTGGAAACATTAATGGATTATTATATGTATATTTAAATCCATATTCTGTGATTTTATCTCCATCAATAATTCTTTTTTTAGTATATTCATTTAAAAATATGGGACTAATAAAATCATATTTTATACTATTTTGTTTATATAGTTCTTTTTTTGTTGGATGAATTGCAGCACAAAGGTTAAATACTCCATTTATGTTTTTTTCTATAACAAACTTTGTGGCATTTATAATATCATCTCTATGAACATGGTTTATTTTTGAATTACTATCTTTCACCTCTTTTTGCGATAACCTTTTACCTGCAATTCTATTTCCTCCAATTAAACCAGAGCACCTAAAAATTACATCTGTTTTATCTTTTATTAACTCTTCTGCCTCAAAAACCTTTTGTGAACTTGGTATATTTATGTCGTAATCTTCTTTGTAAATTCCATCATCTTTAGGGTAAATTGAAGTTGAACTAATAAAAATGATTTTCTTAATTGAAGTAATTTTTTCTTGGGAATATATTTTATTTAAAAAGTTTAAATAATTTTCAAATTTAGATGGAGGGAAGTTTATAAATAGATAATCACAGTCTAAAATTTCAGGTAAATATTTTAGTTCATTTTCATTTAATAAATATGGCATTAAGCCTAACTCTTCATAAAACGATAGTTTATCTATGGTTCTTGAAGATACTTTTATCTTATAACTATTTTGTAAAGAAAGGGCAAGTTCAAGACCTAACCAACCAGTTCCTAGTATGGATATTTTTTTCATATATTTTATTAAGCTCTTTGTTATTTTGATTTATTATACTTATTTTGAAATTGAAAATATATAAAAATAGGTAATTATATGAATTTAGAAAGATTCAAAGACTTAGAAGCTGAGTTTTTATACCAATATCCAAAGGGTTTTGAAGATTCCCATTTTTTCCCAACAATGAAAAAGTTTAATCCAGAAAAATTACAACTTTTTATTGAAGAAAATCTTAGAAAAGAAGATTTCTCAAATCCAAATTTAGTTTTAGCAAACTACTTTAAGGTTATACAAAAATCAGTTTTAGTTTCACTCTTTGATAAACTAAAATTTAAAGACATGTTATCTTCATTAAATTCTTATGAAAAAGATATGTTAAGTATTGAAGTTTATGAATTATTATATGGTAACAAAAAAGAAGGATTTGAAGGTTTAGTAGAGTTTTTGTCTCAATATAATCTTGCCAAATGGACAATTGTTTCAGTTGTACCTTATTATATGAATAGACAAAAAAACTATTTTATCAAACCAACAACAACAAAAAAGATTATCAAATATCTTGAAATTAGTGATATATTTTATAAGCCAAAACCAAGTTATGAGTTTTATAAAGTTTATAGTGATTATTTAGATAATATGAAAAAAAATGTTGATAAGTCATTGAGTTTTGATAATGCAGCGTTTACAGGCTTTTTAAAAATAGCTATTGAAATTTGTAGTGAAGATTAATAAAAGAGCCTAAGCTCTTTTATTATCTATTAAGACATAATCTCTTCAATTGTTATATAATCACCAACTCTACCAGTCATTTGCTCAACATCTGTGTTTACAGGAAGTGTTTTCTTACCTGGAACCCATCCTGCAGGACAAACTTCACCAGTTTTTTCTGCATGTTGCCAAGCTCTAACTTGTCTCAAAAATTCATGTACATTTCTTCCAACCATTGGTGCTTGTACTTCTTGAGCTACAACAGTTCCTTCTGGATTAATTAAAAATCTTCCTCTTAGTGCAATACCTTCTTCTTCAATCATTACCCCATAAGCTCTTGATACAACACCTGTCGGATCAGCTGCAATTGTAAGTTTTAATCCTTCTAAAATTGGCTCTGTTTCAACAAATCTTTTGTGAGAAAACTTTGTATCTGTTGATACAGCTGTAATTTCAACTCCTAATTCTTGAAATTCATCATATTTTGCATTCATCGCTGCAATTTCTGTAGGACATACAAAAGTAAAATCTGCTGGATAAAAACATACAACATGCCATTTTCCTTTCATATCTTCACTATTAACTTCTGTATAGTGACCTGTTTTTGAATCATATGCTTCCATTTTAAACTCTGGTGCTTTTCTTAATACTAAACTTGAACTCATTTTTTCTTCCTTTTTTTCTATTTTATTTTCTTCTGCTGAAACCTCTTTTGTTTCAATTGGTTTTGCTCCTGTATCGCAAGCCATTTTTTAATCCTTTTTAATAAGATATTTTATATCAAAGGATAATTTTTATCCTTTGTATACTGAAAGTATAATCCTTCTTTGATTAAAATTTGCTTAAAATATTATTAGTTTATCTTATGTATCTAGTATAATTATAGATTATGAAAATAAAATTCTTAAATTATTGTTTTATTGACAAAAAACTATTAAAAAGTATTTTTTATATATAATATGTTTAATATTATTTAAAAGGAATTTAATGGAACAATTACCAAATTGCCCAAAATGTGGAAGTGAGTATACTTATGAAGATGGAGAATTATATATTTGTCCTGAGTGCGCTCATGAATGGTCACAAGACTCTTCTCTTGAAGTTGATGAAGATACCTTAATTGTGAAAGATTCAAATGGCACAATATTACAAGATGGTGATGATGTTACAGTTATAAAAGACTTAAAGGTTAAAGGTAGTCAATCAGGTATAAAAGTTGGTACAAAAATCAAAGGTATTAGACTTGTTGATGGAAATGACGGGCATAATATTGATTGTAAGATTTCTGGTGTGGGAGCAATTAAATTAAAACAAGAGTTTGTTAAAAAATCTTAGTACGACTCAAAATTAAAATGGGGAAGTCCCCATTTTAAAAAGTTATACTTATTTATAATATATCTATCTTTCCCATTAGATCTTCTGGTTTTGCATAGTAAAACCCTTGTCCATAATCAATACCCAAATCTTTTACTACATTGTGAACTTTTTCACTATCAATAAACTCTGCAACTGTTTTGATTTGGGATTTCTTTGTAAGGCTTAATATTGACTCTACAATATTTCTTGAGTTAATATCTTTATCAATATTTTTTATTAAGCTACCATCAATTTTTACAATATCAGGTTTCATATTTAAAAGTTGTGTATAGTTTGAATAACCACTTCCAAAATCATCAATTGCGATTTTGCAGTTATATTTTCTTACTAGATTTATAAATGAATTGATTTGTTCATAGTCTTTTATCTCAGAGCTTTCAAGTATCTCAAATGTTATTAGACCTGCAATATCTTCATTGCATTGTAATAAAATTGCAATATAGTTTAGTACATCATTGTTAATTATGTCTTCAAATGAGATATTAATAGATATAGGAATATTTGTTGATTTTAAAAATCCAATCGATTTTCTTAATACATTTTTTGTTATATCAGAATACATTTTTGATTTTTTTGAGATTTCAAGAAATTCATAGGGAGATATTACTTTGTTTTCTTTTTCATCAATAAGTCTTACTAGGGATTCGTATTTTACTACTTCTTTTGTTTCTAAAGAAACAATTGCTTGGAAATAGGGTAGAATCCTATCATTTTCTAAAGCATCTTTTATCTTTAGCAACATATCAAAGTTTTTTAGATCACTTGTTTTTTTATTTATATCATGATTATAAGTAGCTATTTTATTATAACTTTTTTTATTTTTTGAGATTGTTTCTTCTGCCGTTAATATATATGGCACAGAATCAGAAACTCCTATATTTATTGAAACGGGTACTTCAAAATTATCATATATAAATTTATGGGATTCAAATTTTAACATCAAATCAATTGCTTTTGTATTTACATGCTCAATTGTTTCATTTTCATAAAAAATTGCAAAAATGTCACCATAAAGTCTATATGCAAATTTAGATTCTTCTTTTAATAAATTGGCAACTGATTTTAATATTTCATCTGCTCCTTCATAAGTAAGCAATGAATTTAATTTTTTAAAATCAATTATATCTATTAATAAAAGAGTTCCTTTTTTATCTTTTAAATCATTATTTAAAGTATTTCTACCTTTTAGTTTAGTAAGTTCATCATAAGATAGAAAAAATTCTTTTTCTTCTTGGTATTGAATAACTTTTGTAATGTCAACCCTAATAACCATAAATTCTAATATATTATTATTCTTATCTTTTAGTGGAACGACAGTTGTTATAAAGTGTTTTATCTCGCCATTTTTGCATAAGCCTTTAAGTTGACCTTTCCAAACCCCTTTGTCTTCTATAATTTTAACTCCATTTAATATATATTCTTTTTTTATTTCACTTGGGAATAAAATTTGATGATCTCTTCCTATTAATTCCTCTTTTGCGTATCCAAATGTTTGACAAAAAAGCTCGTTTACGTGAAGTATTTTTAAATCTTTAGACAATCTTAATATAATGGTTGTTTTATCCAATGTCTCTTCATATAGTTTTGAGATATTATTTATATCTTCAAGTTTGTCATAGGTTATATTAAATTGTTTTTTTAAAAACTCTTTTCTTTTCTCAAGTTCAGTAATATCTGTTCTTAAAGCAATATATTCAATAATTTCACCATTGGAATCTAAAATAGGATTAATAATAGTATATACCCAATAATAATCCCCATCTTTTTTTTTATTTTTAATCTTTCCTTTCCAAACTTGCTTTAAATCTTTTATTATATGCCACATTGTTTTAAAAGTTTGAGAACTCATATCTGGATGTCTAATTATCTTGTGAGGTTTACCTAATAATTCATTACTACTATAGCCAGAGATTTTACAAAATTTATCATTTACATAAGTTATGATACCTTTGCTGTCTGTTTTAGAAACAATTGAATATTTATCTATAGTCTCTTTATATTGATTTAGTAATTTGTGCTTGGATGCAGTTATCTTTAACTTATTTAGAATCTCAAAACAGTTATCAATCTTGTAAACTATCTCTTCCATTGTAATAGGCTCTTTTACAAAATCAAAAAAATCAAAATTTAAATCTTTTTTTATATTTAAAAATTGATTTGAGGTTTTTTTTACAACAACAATTACAAATAAATTTGGTTTAATTTTTAATAATGATTTTAAAAGTTTTAAATAATCTTCGTTCATATCAATTATGAGTAAACTAATATCTAAACTATTAAATAAAAAATTTATTTTTTCTATTTCTTCTAAGACAAATGAATTATAGTTTTTAGTAGATGATAATGATTTAAATTTTTTGTAATTATTATTAATGTTTATAATATTACTTGAGATTAAAATATTTTTATTATTAATTGTTCCTTCAACTAAAAAATGATTTATATCTTGCATGTATTGACCTCAAAAAATATTATTTTAAACTTATCGATTTTAAACAACCCCTTTACAAAACAATCTAAAAGTTTATAATAGTAATTATTTTATCAAGAAAATAATCATTATTAACTTAAGTTAAATATATATAGAAAAATTAATTTGATATTTTAAATAATTATCCTCAATATTTTTATTAAATATAAAAATTCTAAACCTTTTATATTGGTTTTTATCAAAATTTATGGTTAGAATATAAATAAAAAGAAAAGGAAAAAAATTGAGTTTTTTTATTAGCAAAGAGAATATAAATATCCCAAATATGATATATGGTACTGCATGGAAAAAAGATAAAACTTCAAATTTAGTTTATGAAGCATTAAAAGAAGGTTTTAAAGGAATTGATACTGCAGGACAACCAAGACACTACAATGAAAAAGGTGTAGGTGAGGGAATAAGTAAATCTATTAAAGATGAAATTATAACAAGGGATGATCTATATATTCAAACAAAATTTACTCCCATAGATGGTCAAGATAAAAATAATATGCCATATGAAATAACAGATGATTTGAAAATGCAGATTAGAAAATCTTTTGAAAACTCAAAAACAAATCTCCAACTTGAATATATAGATTCATATATCTTACATTCTCCTATTTTTCCTGGGAAAAAACTAATTGAAGCTTGGCTTACTATGGAAGAGTTCTATTTTTCAAAAGAAGTTGGACAATTAGGAATTAGTAATTGTTACGATTTGGATGTTTTAAAATATTTATATAAAAATAGCAATATTAAGCCTGCAATTTTACAAAATAGATTTTATGCTCAAAGTGGGTTTGACAAAGATATTAGAGTTTGGTGTAAGCAAGAGGGTATTGTATATGAAAGTTTTTGGTCCTTAACTGCTAATCCAGAGATTGTGAATTCATCACTAATTAATCAATTGTCAAAGAAATATAATAAAACTAAAGAACAGATATTTTATAAATTTTTAAATGAGCTTGAAATAATTCCTCTAAATGGAACAACATCAAATGAACATATGAAATTAGATTTAAACATAAAAGATTTTAATTTAGAAAAGAGTGAGATAGAAACTATAAATAGTTTGTTATAGGGTAAAGGTTATTGAACCTTTACACCATATTTTTGAAGCATCTCTACCCAAGATACTTTATTACCTTTTGTATCAAATACAGAAGGTGTTCCTCTAACGCCCAATTTATTTGCAATTTCCATTTGTTCTTGAAGAGTTTTTTCTAATTTTGCTAACTCTTTTTCGTCAATTTTTCTATTTACAAATGCAGGTGTGTCAGCTTTTGTCGTTGTCATAGCTTTTACTTTATCTTCATAAGATTTTTGACTCATAATATAAAGTGAAATATCTTTTGCATTTGCATGACTTGGTAAAGGATAGAAAAATACTCTAATTTTTACTTTATCTTCAATTTGAGAAAAGTATGATTCAAATTTTTTACAATATGGACACTCAGGGTCTGTAAATAATACATACTCATCAGTACCTTTCCCAAAAGTAAAGGCTTCTTTGTCTAATGTAAGTTTTATATCAACTGGTAAATCAGGAATAGCAAGTGCTCTTCCAGAGTCTGTATTTACAACATCCCCAGCAATTAAATATTTTTTATCTTTAGTTAAGTAGATTTTACTTTGTTGACCTCTCACATTTACATTTAAAAGATACATATCTCCCGAATCAAAACCTCTAAGAACTTTTACTTGAGCACCTTGAAAAAGATTTAATGATTCAATCTCTTTAACTAATTTATCTGAAATTTGATCCATTGCATTTGCAAATGATGTTAATGCAAAAAGAACTAAAACGGTTTTCATAAGTTTTAACATTTTTTTTCCTAATTTTAAAAATAGCCAATATAATACACTTTTTATGTTTAGAAATTGTGAAGTTTTTTCTATAAAATCAATTTTGCAATAATATAAGTGGTGATAAATGAAAATAAAATACCATATCCCACAATTGCAGAACTTAATCTTGGTGCTAGTCCTGCCATCGATGCAATTGCACCAGCAGTTATCATAGGTGCCATTCCAGCTTCAAATATTGAAACTAGTGCAGATGTTGAGTTCCATCCAAAAAGCTTGATTATAAAGAATGCAATTATTGGTGCAATTACTAATTTAATAAATAAAGACACACTAAATGGCTTTATTTCATGCCCTGGAAGTTTCAGTTGTAATTGAAGACCTACAGCTACAAGGGCCACTGGTACAATAGTACTTGCAAAAGAGCTTAGCACTGAGCTTATTATAGGATTATATTCAATGCCCATTAAAAATAATGATAAAACCAAGGCAATAAATGGAGGGAAAGTTATAACCTTAAAACCAATTATTCTTAATGTTAAGTTTTCTTTACTTGAATAAAATGAGGCGATAAAAGTCCCATATGTAGCTAGGGCAATAAATGTTCCTAATTGGTCATAAACTAAGACATAGGGTAAGGCTTCTTCTCCCATATATGCATTTACTATTGGTATCCCCATAAATGAAGAGTTTGTTAAAATAGTTACCAATAAAAGAGAACCTGTAATCTCCTTAGAAAAAGAGAATAGTTTTGAAACTATCAACGTTAAAACAGCAGTTATAATCATAACAAGCCATGAGATAATAACTGGGATCATCATATCCATTGAAAAGTGAAGTTTTGGTATTTGTAATAAAATCATCGCAGGTAAGGATATATAGATTAAAAACTGATTTAATACTACAGGGGCATCTTTAGGTAAAACCTTTAAATACTTTAATAAATATCCTGCAATAATTGCAAGTAGGATTAATGCAAAGTTTTCCATTCTTGTTTAATTACTTAATTAAATTTGTATCGCAATTATCTTCATAGGTTGTTTTTCCATACTCTTCAACATAATCTATTCCCCATTTATACATTTCGTCTAAAATTGGTCTTAGTCTATTACCTGCATCACTTAAAGAATAAACTACTTTAGGTGGGACTTCTGCAAAAACTTCTCTTATAATTATATTTTTTTCTTCTAATTCTTTAAGTTTTACGGTTAATGTTTTTTGTGTAATTTCAGAAATCTCTTCATGAAGCTCTTTAAATCTTTTATTTCCATCTAAAAGATGCCAAATAATTGCAAGTTTCCATCTATCATTAAAAATATCAAGAGTTACAGATACTGAACACTTATATTCTTTATTATTAATTAAATACATAATATTTCCTTTTCTTGAATAATTATAACATAAAAGAATTAAATCTCTATTACTTACCTAAAGTAAAGTAAGATACATTTAAGTTTGTAAGGTATATAATTTTCAAAATGAAAGGATTTATATGAGGAATGTATTAATTATAAATGGACACCAGCATTATGATAATGTTGCTGAAGGTAATTTAACTAATGATTTAATTAAGTGTGCTAAAACTTTTTTTGAGAAAAATGATTTTGAAGTAAAATCTACACATATAGATAAAGCTTATGATGTAGAAGAGGAGAAAGAAAAATTGGTATGGGCAGATTATGTATTCTTTCAATATCCTGTTTATTGGATGGGCTTACCTTGGATTACAAAAAAATATTTTGATGAAGTTTTAACTGCTGGAATTCATTATGCAAACGATGGACGAAGTAGGGAAGATGCATCAAAAAAATATGGGAGTGGTGGATTATTAAGTGGTAAATATATGCTTAGTTTAACATATAATTGTCCCACATCAGAGTTTTCAAATAAAGATGGATATTTTGAAGGTTTATCTTTAGATGAAGCAAATTTAAGTACTCATAAGATTTTTCAATTCTTAGGTTTAAATCCTCTAAAAACTTATTCTGTTCATGATATTTTTAAAGGTGATTTAGATTTAGATTTAGAAAAAGAAAAATTAAACAATATACTAAAAGAAAATTTTCTTTAAAAACAAATAGGTAAGATAATATGAATCAAACAATAGAACAATTAACTTCTAGAAAATCTATTAGAGAGTTTACCGGTCAAAGTGTTGAAGAAGAAGATTTAGAACTTATTATGAAAACAGCACAAAGATGTCCCACTTCAGTAAATGGACAACAAATATCTTTAGTGTATACAAGAAATAAAGAAACTATAAACAAGATTGCTAAATTAGCAGGTGGACAAAAACAAGTTGAAAATGCAGATGTTTTTATAACTGTTGTTGTTGACTTTAATAGGACTAGTTTTGCAGTATCCCAAACAAATGAGATTCAAAATATTGATAAATCAGCAGAAGGTATTTTAGTTGGTGCAGTTGATGCTGGGATTATGTTAAGTGCCCTACAAGTTGCTGCTGAATCTTTAGGTTATGGAACTACAGCAATTGGCGGAATTAGAAATAATCCAGATGAGATGATTGAACTTCTAAATCTACCAAAAAAGACTTATCCTATTGTTGGAACAACTATAGGTGTAGCTACAAAAGAATCTAAAGAGTCGCCTCTTAAGCCTAGAATTCCTTTTGAAAGTTTTGCACTTAAAGAGGTTTATGATAATGAAAAAATAAAGGAAGGTGTACTAAAATATGAAGTTCAATTAAAAGATTTTAGAGTTAAAAACAATATGAATTATATGCAATCATATTGTGAACAAATGTCAAATTATTATAAAAAAATATATAATAGAAAAGTTGCAAAAAGTTACCAAAACCAAGGTTTTGAGTTTATAGACTAATTTGTAGAACAACTAGTTGTTCTCTTTAGAGTTTGCTACTTTAGTAATTTTTTATAAATTACGTTAAAAGTAGTTAATATTAATTTGGTCCCTGAAAAAATGGGACATTTTTTAAGGAAGATATATGGAAAAAACATTTATGGAAGCTATGGACTTTAGACATGCTTGTAAGATATTTGATGAGAATAAAAAGGTTTCTGATGAGGACATGAATTTTATTTTAGAGGTTGGTAGAAAATCACCATCTTCTTTTGGTATGGAAGCTTGGAAGTTTTTAGTTATAACAAATGAAGAATTAAAAGCAAAATTAAGACCTTTTTGTTGGGATCAACCTCAAATTACTACTTGTTCTCATTTAGTAATTGTCTTAGCAGGAATTGAAGGTGTTAAACCAGAAAGTGGAATCCCTGAAAAAAGATTTGCTAGACGTGAAATGCCAAAAGAAAAATTAGATTTTTATTTAGATCTATATGCAAATCATTTAAAAGATGTATTAAGTAGTGATGAAAATATTTACTCTTGGACAGCGAGACAATCATATATTGCAATGGGTAATATGATGACAGCCGCAGCAGTAAGAGGAATTGATTCTTGTCCTATTGAAGGTTTTGATAAAGAGGGTGTTGAAAAAGTTTTAGATTTAGATACAACAAAATATCAATTATCTTGTGTCTTACCTTTTGGATATAGAATTAATCCTCAATCTGAACAGCTAAGGGTAAAACTAGAAGATGTAGTTGAATTTATAAACTAGCTTTTAATAGCTAGTTTATAAACCATTATGATGAAAATTATAATAAATAAGCTAGCTCCAATTATCTCAAAAAAAGTTTGTACCCCAAAATTTGATACTAATGGATGAAAAACAATTGGTGAACAAAATTGTCCAAGAAACATAGAACTTGTCATATACCCAGAAGATTTAACCCTTCTTTCAAAGGTGGTTCGACTTAACATCCAAGCAGTTACATTTGTCATCATTACTCCACCACCAAAACCTAAAATAGCACTTGTAAAGAAAAATAGTTTTAGATTATTTACTAATCCAATACCAATAAAACCAATAGCAATAATTGTTAATGCTATGATATAAATTGAAAAAAAGTCAAATCTTTTTTTTAGTTTAGAAAAGCTTATTGCACCTAAGGCATTAGCAAAAAATGCCAAACCTATAATAAAACCTGCAACTTTTCCTGAAGCTTCGAATGTATCTATTATTAAAAATGGAATTTGTGTTGGTAGAATAAAAAATATTAACATATAAAAAAAGCCTAAAAAATATATTCCAATTAGTTTTCTAGGTACAGTAATTTCTTCTTCTGAAGAGAATAACTCATCTTTTCTTTTTTCAACTAAGAACATATATGCAATAGGTATAAGTAAAAACCCCATTAGATATATACCAAAGGGAAATCTCCAGTTTATATCTGATAAAATTCCACCTCCTATGACAAAGGTGATACCTCCAATTGCCATAAAAGCACTTTGGAAGCCCATAAACTTGTGTCTTGCTTCACCTTGAAAATAATCACCTACTAAAGAGGTTGAAACTATCATTAATATGGCAACAGAAATACCAAACATTGCCCTTGATAATAAAAATGCTTCAATATGGTCTAAAAATAGTCCTGCACTTCCTGTCATTGCAAAGATAAATAAAGCAACTAAGGCTGAATTCTTTTTACCAAATCTAAAAACAAAATGGCCTAGAAATGGTGCAAGTAAAGCAATAGAAAGGGAAGGTAAAGTCAATATTAATCTTGAATAAAATTCTATATTTTTAATATCACTGAAATAATCTTGTAATCTTGGTAGGGCAGTTACAATAGCAACATTGGACATCATTGTTGTCATTGAAATTAGAAGTAAGGTGAAGATTGCTGTTTTTTTTATTTTTTTGCCTTTTATGGTCATATGTTCTATTTGTGAAACTTTACTACTCTTATGCTATAATTTCCCTTACAAAAAATCAAAGGTATAGTAATAATGGATAAAATTGAGGTTAAAACTCAAAAATTTATAATTAAGTTTTTCCCAGAGATAATGGTTAAGGGTACAAAAGCTAAAAGACAAATGATAGATCAACTTCTAGGAAACCTTAGAAAGTTAGTTGGAAGAATAGATGAAACGGCAAGCTTCAAAAAGTTTTTTGATAAGATTGAAGTTGTTTGTAGTATTGAATATGTAACTGAAATTAGATTGAAGTTACAAGAAACACCAGGTATAGAAGTTGTTCAAGAAGCTATACAAATTGATAATATGCATTCTTTAGATGATATAAAAATTGTTGTAAATGAATATCTGTATAAAGAGATTATTGGGAAGACATTTGTTGTAAGGGCAAAAAGAACAGGGACTCAAGAGTTTAAATCAATTGATATAGAACAAACTGTTGGCGGTTATATGCTTGCAAAAAACCCTGATACAAAAGGAGTCAAGCTAAAAGGTGCTGAAGTTACCATAAATGTAGAACTTGTTCATTCTCAATTAAATATCATTACCAATAAGTTTAAAGGACTTTCAGGTTTTCCTTTAGGGACTCAAGGGGATATTTTATCTTTAATGTCAGGTGGTTTTGACTCAACAATTGCTAGTTATCTTATGATGAAAAGGGGTGTGAAAACACACTTTATTTTCTTTAATCTTGGTGGAACTGCACATGAAATTGGCGTTAAACAAGTGGCATATTATTTATGGAATAAATTTGGCTCTTCACATAAAGTATCATTTATTACAGTTCCTTTTGAAGATGTTGTAACTGAAATATTTAATTCTACAAGTGAATCTTATATGGGTGTTACCTTAAAAAGATTAATGCTAATGGCAGCTGAAAGATTAGCAGATGAGAGAAAAATAGATGCTTTAGTTACAGGTGAAAGTGTTGCTCAAGTTTCTTCTCAAACTCTTAGAAATCTTGCTTTAATTGATAAAGTTACTAATAAATTAGTTTTAAGACCTCTTGCAACTATGAATAAACCTGAAATTATGGAAATGGCTGCAAAAATTGGTACAAGAAGATTTGCTGAAGCTATGCCTGAGTATTGTGGAGTTATATCAAAAAACCCAGTTACCCATGGTTCTTACGATAGAATGGAAAAAGAGGCTAAGAAATTTGATTATTCTGTTTTAGACAAAGCAGTAGAGAATGCAATTGAAACAAATGTGGATGAAGTTGTAAATCAAATTGAAGATATAGGTCAAATTGAAATTATAAATGATTTAAGTGGCGCAGATTATACAGTTATAGATATTAGGCAAGGTGATGCTTGTATTCAATGTGATTGTGAAACTCTAAAAATTCCATTTTATAATTTAAAAAATGAGTTTAAAAAATTACCTCAAAATAAACAGTATCTATTTTATTGTGATAAAGGGATATTAAGTCAATTACATGCACAATATTTAATTGATTCTGAAAATTATAATAATATTAAAGTTTATAGACCTATAAAATAGAAAAAAAGAGTATATTTACTCTTTTTGACTGTGTGTTCTCACTTTAATATGATAAAATATTTTTGAATTTTCTTAGGAGTTATTTTATGATAAAAGTAAATGAACACAAAACAAATAATAGTCCACGTTTTTTAATGGTTTTATCAGTACCATTGATTCTTTTTTTAATATTGCTATTGGGGTACAATAGTTTTATTCCTTTAAAAGTTGAAATACATTCAATAATCATAATCTTTTTTATACTTGTAATATTTATTTCATTTATTACACACAATGCCTGGTATTCTTTTGCACAATATAAAAATACAATTTATGATGTTATTGAAGAGGTTGATACTTATCTTAATCAAAACCAATTAGTTTTAGCAGGGAAGAAAAAGGCCTTAGCCAATATAGAACCATTTTTTCAAAGACATTTTGAAGAGATTAGGAATGACAATTTCGCAAGTATAGCAACATCAATTTTTCCTACACTTGGTATTTTGGGAACTTTTTTAGCAATAGCAATCTCAATGCCAGATTTTACTGTTGAATCAAAAGAGGCTTTAGAAAGTGAAATTACAGTTTTATTAAGTGGAGTTGGAACTGCTTTTTATGCTTCTATTTATGGTATTTTCTTATCAATATGGTGGGTTTTTTTTGAAAAAAGGGGATTAACAAAAATTGAAAATGAGATGAATGAGATTAAATTACAATATAAAGAGTTAATTTGGGAAAAAGAGGAGATTGAGTTATACAAAATTTTAGAAGCTCAAGATCAAAATCAAAAGTTTATTGAAAAAATTGAAAATGTTGTTACACCTGAATATATAACTAAGCTTGATAAAATTGCTCAAGAAAAAATTGACAAAATAAATGCCTTAGATGATGAGTATAAAGTTAGTGAACAAAGGTTAACAAAAAATTTAGCATCTTTAGGAAAAGTATTTGAATTAACCTCAGTAAAACAAAATGAACTATTAGAAAGTTTTGAAAAGATAGAAAACTCATTAAATAAGTCAAGTGAGGTTTTTGATAAAAGTGTAAATGAACAAAAGTCTAATTCTAAAGCTTTAAATAATGAAATTTATTCTGTTTTATCATCTTTTGAATTAGTTTCAAGGGATTTGAAAACTTTAGGGAAAGAATTAATTGATGCAAAATAAAAACAATAATACTAATTTTTGGATATCTTATGCTGATTTAATGGCAGGACTTCTTTTTGTTTTTATCCTTTTAATTGGTGCAATTATTGTTAAATATTCTTTACTACAAAGTGAATCAAAACAGTTGGAACAAAATCTTCATAAAGAAAAACTTGCCTTGGAAAAAAATAAAGAAGAACTAGAGAAAAATAAACAAGAGTTAAATAAAAAAGAGGAAAGAATCAAAAATGTTTTGACTAATTTATCTTTATTGGAAATAAAATATAAAAAAACAAAAGAGGACTTAAAAGATTCACTTATATTAAATGAAGAGTATAAAACACAAATAAAAAACAAAGAAGAGTTACTAGTAAAAAGTCAAAAAAATATTGATGATTTAAAAGATAATATAAATGAAACTAAATTAAAGTTAGACATAAGTTTAAAAGAAAAAGAGCAATTAGCTTTATCTGTACAAGAGCTAAAAGAGCTTTCAAAACAAAAAGATCAAAAACTAGATGAACTACTAGAAGAGGTTTTAGCAAAAAGAAGTTTGATTGAGTCTTTTGAAGATAAAACAAAAACGTTAAATGATGAAATTGCTTTAATGACTCAAAAACTTAAAACTTCGGAAAAATTGCATGATGAATTATCTTCTCAATTACAAAACACAAAAGAGAAAATCAAAAGTTTTACAGGTATAAAAGTAAAAGTAATCACTTTACTTAAAAAAAGTTTAGGTGAAAAGATACAAATTGATCCAAAAAATGGAAGTTTAAGATTATCATCAAAGGTTTTATTTGATGAGGGTGAATATGTATTAAAAGAGGATTCAAAAAGTGCCTTAAAGAGTGCCTTATATGACTATTTTCAAACAATCTTAGATAATAATGAGATAAATAAACATATTGATAAAATAGTAATTGAAGGGCATACAAATTCAAAAGGTACATACCTTTATAATTTAGAATTGTCTCAAAAAAGAGCATTTTCAGTTATGGACTTTTTATTAACCCTTGATTTTAATAATCATGAAAATCTAAAAGAGTTAATACTTGCAAGTGGTAGGTCATTTTTGGACCCAATTTATAAAGAGGATGGAACAGAAGATAGTGATGCTTCAAGAAGAATTGAGATAAAACTTAGGCTTAAAAATGAAGATGCAATTAAAGAGATTGGTAAACTTTTACAATAAACTTGTTTAACCTTTCATATATTTTTTTTTGATATAATCGCGATAGATTAAGATAACGGAGTTTAGAAATATGGTTCAAGTAGTAAACTTAAAAAAAGCATTCGGACCAAGAGTGCTTTTTCAAGATATAAATTTAAAACTAGATGTTGGGAAAAGATATGGTCTTATTGGTGCTAATGGTGCTGGTAAATCAACTTTTTTAAAGATTCTTTGTGGTGAAGATGATGCAACTGAAGGTGAAGTTCAAGTCCAAAATGGCAAAAAAGTTGGTACATTAAGCCAAAACCAATTTGCATTTGAAGAGTACAGCTTATTTGATACTGTTCTTTTAGGAAATAAAAGACTATACGATGCAATAAAAGAAAAAGAGGAACTTTATATGAGTCCTGAGTTTACTGATGAAGTAAATAGTAGACTTGCAGAATTAGAGATTGTCTCTGTTGAAGAGGATCCAACATACGAATATGATGTAAAAATTACAAAAATTTTAGAAGACTTAGGTTTCCCATCATCAATGCATCAAGATTTAATGAGTTCATTAACAGGTGGAGATAAATTTAAGGTATTATTAGCGCAAGTTTTATATCCAAAACCAGATGTTTTATTTCTTGATGAGCCTACGAATAACCTTGATATTAAAACAATTGGATGGTTAGAAAATCAATTACAACACCATAATGGTACAATGGTTGTTATCTCTCACGATAGACACTTCTTAAATGCAGTTTGTACACATATTCTTGATGTTGACTTTAAACAAATTAGAGAGTTTACAGGGAATTATGATGATTGGTATATTGCCTCAACAGTATTAGCAAAACAACAACAAGCTGATATGAATAAAAAACAAAAAGAGAAAGATGAATTAGAAAAATTCATCGCTAGATTCTCTGCAAATGCTTCAAAAGCAAAACAAGCTACTTCTAGACAAAAACAACTTGACAAACTTGATTTAGGTTCAATTCAAATTTCAAGTAGAAGAGACCCTTCAATTATCTTTAGACAAAAAAGAGAAGTTGGTAAAGAATTACTTTTTGTTAATAACATTACAAAATCATATGATGGTAACTTAGTATTAAATGATATCTCTTTCTCATTGGAAAAAGGTGATAAAATTGCATTAATTGGACCAAATGGTATTGGTAAAACTACTTTATGTGAGATTTTAGTTGGAAATGTTGAAGCTGATTCTGGTGATGTTCACTGGGGAGCAACAATTCAAAATGGATATTTCCCACAAAATGCAACTGATATAATCAAGGGTGAAATGACACTATATGACTGGTTAAGAGGTTTTGATAGAGATGCCGATATTGCAGAGATTAGAAACTGTTTAGGTAGAATGTTATTTAACGGTCAAGAGCAAGAAAAACAAGTAAAAGCTTGTTCAGGTGGAGAAAAACACAGAATGATGCTTTCAAAAATCATGTTAGAACAACCAAATTTTATGGTTTTAGATGAGCCAACAAACCATCTAGACCTAGAAGCAATTATTGCACTTGGTGAAGGATTATTAGAATATCCTGGTTCTGTTATTTGTGTATCACACGATAGGGAATTATTAGATGCCTTTGCAAATAGAATTATTGAGATTCAAGAAGATGGTTCAATTATCGATTTTAAAGGTTCTTACGAAGAATTTATCGAGAGTAAAGAAGAGGCTTAAGCCTTTTCTTTAATGAAAATGTACCGCATGCCTAGAAGACATTCTTTGTTCTCTTCTTTTTATGGCATCTTGATATCTTCTCTTTTCATCCTCTGTTTTAGGTTCTAACTTAGGAACTGATACTGGTTCACCTTCTTCATCTACTGCAACCATTGTAAAGTAGCAAACATTTGTATTTTTTATTGTATGGTCTTTGATATCTTCTGAAATCACTTTAATACCAATCTCCATTGAGGTTCTTCCGCTATAATTTACCGATGCATGAAAAGTTACAAGTGAGCCAATTTTTATAGGGTCTTTAAATAGTACCATGTCAACAGATAATGTTACCGCATAAGTTTCAGTATATCTAGCAGCACATGCATATGCCACTTGGTCTAACATTTTAAGAATCTCACCACCATGTACATTTTTACCAGTAAAGTTTGCTTTTTCTGGTGTCATTAACATAGTCATAGTTAATGATTTTTCTCTTTTCTTTTCATTCATTTTTTTACCTTTTTAGATAATTAATCTATTATAAAACAATTGGCTATAAAAAAAGATGATTTTATAGTAATTATTTTATAATTTTTCAAAACTATATAAAAAGGTAACATCGCAACTTATCATATAATTGTAGCTTCTAATTATAATTTTTGTAATATTGATACTTTATTGATACACTTCTTTGTTATTATAAAATTATAAATGATTAATTAAGGATTTATTATGAAGTTAAAAAGCCTACAGAAAATATTATCAGTTCATTTTTTTAGATATTCTTTAATACCAATTTTTATTGTTGAAATCACATTATTAGTTATGTACTTTTCTATAAATGCTTATATTTCATCAAAAAATACTGATCTATTATTAACTGAAGCACAATCTCATACACAAGAGGTTTTAAAAAGTGAATCTATTATTATAAGTGATAAATTAGAAGAAGTCAGCAGATTAGCTAAAATCTTACAATTTGAACATCAAGAGTTATTTAAAAAACCATATAACTTTACATTGCCAAATGAATTACCTACTTTTAATGTAGCCAAAAATGGAGTTTTTTACAAAACAAATAAAATAGGTTCGTCATTATATTATTCTTCAAAAACTAATATTACACAAGTTCAAAAAGATAAAGCAACTTTTACAGAATCTATGGATACTAATTTTAAAAGTATGGTTGATACAAACCCAAATATCGTTGCAGCATATTTTAACTCATGGGATGATATGAATAGACTTTATCCTTTTATTGATGAAGTGTATACTCAGTATGGTCCCCATATTCATATGGAAGATTATAATTTTTATTTTCTAGCAGATAAAAAACACAATCCTAAGAAGCAACCAGTTTGGACTGGAGCATATTTAGACCCTGCAGGAAATGGTTGGATGTTATCTTGTATAGTCCCTATTTATAATGGTGATTTTTTAGAGGGGGTTACAGGGATTGATATTACAATTGATAGTTTTGTAAAAAATATTTTAGATAGAAAATTACCTTATAATGCAAATATTTTCATGGTTGATAAAGAGGGTATGATTATTGCGATGAATGAAAAGATAGAAAATCTATTGGGATTAAAAGAGTTGAAAGAGCATTTATATACCGATGCAATATTAAAAACAATAGAAAAACCAGAAGAGTTTAGTATCTTAAAAAATAAAAGTCCATTTGCTTCACACTTTAAAAAACTTATTGAAAATGATGGAGAAATTTCTTCTTTAAAAATTGAAGATAGTGAATATTTAACACTACAACAAAATGTTGATGAAACTGAGTGGAAACTAATGATTTTAGTGGATAAAAACGAAATCTTTAAATCAATTAATGAATTAAAAAATCTATCTGATAAAATAGGTTATTATGCAATAGGTTTATTGCTTTTATTTTATGTTATATTCTTCTATTTACTATTAAGAAGAATAACTATCTTTTCAAAAACTATTACAGAACCAGTTGCAAAACTTTCTGAACAAACATCTAAGATAAAAGATGCAACTAAGATAAAAGTTGAACTTGTAGAAACTGATGTCTTAGAGATGCAACAGCTAAATGATAACTTTTCAAAGATGATAAATGAGTTAAGTATTAAAACAAAAGAGTTATACAAAGCGGTTAATATAGCAGAAGAGCTATCTAAAGCAAAAGATGAGTTTTTAGCAAATATGAGTCATGAATTAAAAACCCCTTTAAACTCAATTAATTTAATCAGTTCTATTATGCTTAAAAATAAAAAAGGGAACTTAGAAGGTAAAGACTTAGATAGCTTAAAGGTTATTAATAACTCTGGTAATGACTTACTATTTTTGATAAATGATGTTCTAGATATCTCAAAACTTGAAGCTGGTGAAATAAAATTAAAATATGTAGATATAAAATTATGTGAATTTATTAGTGAAATATATAATGGTTTTAAAGTACAAATGGAAGAGAAAAACTTAGAATTTACTGTTAATTGTGATAACTCAATTGGGTATATATATTCAGATGAAGACAGAATTAAACAGATAGTAAAAAACCTACTTAGTAATGCCCTTAAATTTACTGAAAGTGGTCAAATTAGTATTAATGTAACATTAGATAATGATATATTAACTATTGAAGTAAAAGATACAGGTATAGGAATATCACAAGATAAATTAGAGTTTATCTTTGATAGATTTAAACAAGCTGATGCTAGTACAACAAGAAAATATGGAGGAACTGGTTTAGGGCTTTCAATCTCGAAACAACTTGCAAATTTACTTGGTGGAGATATTAGTGTTGAAAGTGAAGAAGGCGTTGGTTCAATATTCAAAGTCACACTACAAGCTAATAAATATAAGATAAATGAAGAATTGTTAGAACAAAATAGAGATTTACATATAAGAAGAAAAGAAAAATTGATTGTTTTCAATAATGATCCAGTAAATTTTATAACCTTAGTTGTTAGTCTTAAAAAAGATTATGAAGTTGAAAATTTAAATAGTTTTAATGAGTTTTTATATAAATTAGAATATGAAAAATATAAATATATAATTGTTGATGCCTCAGATTTAAAACATTTTGAACTTTTAAAATTAAAAGATTTTAAAAACAAAACTTTAGTTGTATATACGGATGGACAAAGTAACCAATCACAAATTCAAGAAGAGTTTAATTTTAGCTATAAAAAGCCAGATGAATTAAAGTTAATCTCTGATTTTATTGAAAAGGAAAAATAATGGATAAATTCAATATTTTAATTGTTGATGATATAGAAGCAAATCTATTTTCTTTGAACTTGTTGTTAGAAAGTAGTTTTGATAATTTAAACATTATAGAAGCAACAAGTGTAAAAGATTCAATTAAACAAATTATGAAACACAATGTTGATTTAGTTTTAACTGATATCCAAATGCCAGAAGCAAGTGGTTATGATTTGGCTGAATATTTGCTAAGTATTGAAGAGACAAAAGATATCCCTATTATTATGATTTCAGGGATATATGAAGATGATATTTATAAAAAGAAAGCTTTTAATAGCTCTAAAAATGTAGTTGATTTTATAACAAAACCAATAGATGATGAATTATTAGTTCAAAAATTAAAAGCATTTATGAACATAATAAATTCTATGAAGGAAAATAAAATTAAGTTAAAGCAAAAAGAATTAGAACTAAAAAGAGATAAAAAAATCACTAATATGCTTGGTACAATAGAGCAACATTTTGATAATAAAATAGAAATTAATGAAGAAGAGGTTTATGAGTATCTAATTAAAGAAGATGATTTAATCAATCTTGATGATATTATTAAGAAATAAGTTTTCTTATCTCTTCTTCGTTAAAAGGTTTTTCAAAAAAAGAATTAAAATTTGTTGAGATAATATTTTTTGAAGTAGAGTTTTTATCTGTAATTGCAATTATCTTCTTTTCATATTCTTTTAGTTTTAGTATATCTACCGTTTCTAAATTACTAAAGTCAACTATAATATAATCAAAATTATCATTAGCGATATTTTCAAACAATTCCTGTGAAGTTGATACTGAATTAACAATATAATCATTTTTTAACTTGATAATTAAATTGATGAAATTTAAAGGGTCATGGTTAAGAACTAATATTTTTTTATCTTTAATTTTATTTTGGTTTTTTATCTTTTCAATTAGCTTATGGTCTAATTTATTTTCATTTATAAGAATTGAAAATTTAAATGTAGAACCAAGATTTTTACTACTTTCAACACTAATATCTCCACCAAGTAGATTTGCAAGTTGTTTCGAAATTGCTAAGCCAAGACCAGTTCCCCCAAATTTTCTAGTGGTACTTCCATCTGCTTGTTTAAATCTATCAAAAATCTTTCCAAGCTTTTCTTGAGGAATACCAATCCCTGTATCTGTTACAGTTACATCTAAAAATTTATTATTTTTTTCAACAGAAATTTTTATAAAACCTTCATGTGTAAATTTAAATGAGTTACTAATGAGGTTTTTTACAATTTGCTTTAATCTTAATTCATCGGAATGAATAAATCCAATATCCTTATCACATATTAATTCAAAATCAAAAGACTTAAGATTGGCCTGCATTTTAAAGCCATCATATATTTCTGTAAAAAAGTTAAAAACATCAATATCGACATTATTAATATTAATCTCACCCGCTTCAAGTTTTGATATATCTAAAACATCATTTATAAGTTCCAATAAGTCTTTACCTGCTTTATTTACTATATTAATGTTTTGTATATCTTTTTGGCTTAGATTCCTATTTTTGTTTTTTGACATAACTGAGCTTATTACATTAATAGAGTTTAAAGGGGTTTTTAATTCATGACTCATATTTGCTAAAAAATCATCTTTTTCTTTGTTTGCCAATTCTAACTCTTTTTTTTGTGATTCAAGTTTATTGGTTAAATCTTTAAGTTTTTTTGTTCTATTTAAAAGATTTTCTTGCATATAAACAAAAGATTTAGATAAAGAACCAATTTCATCATCGGTATTTGTATATGGTATTTGGGGAGATTTGTTTTTACCAATATCTATTGCTATATTAGATAGTCTAGTTAGTTTTTTTGTTAGTTTTGAACCAATAAGATAAGATAAAATTGTTGAAATTAATATTTCAATAAATATGATTATCAAAGTTTTTTCTTTATTGTTTTGAATGAATTGATTAGTTTCAGAAAGGTCAAAAACTAAGTACATTGAACCTAAAGTTGTATCTTCTTCTTTGATACTAATATGTTTAACCTTATAAACTTTATCTTCAAAATTCAAGGTTTTATCTTGTTTTATTCTTATTAATTTTTCAACATTCAAATTTTCAAGTTTGTAATAAGTTGATACTATTTTTTCTTGGGCATTTAATATAATTATTGAGTTGAGTATTGTATCATCTTGAGCTTTTTCAATTATATTATCTAAGGTTGCTAAATCATATATACTTAAGGGTACTTTTACTAAATCCTTTAAAAATCTTGTTTTTGAGTCTATATTATCATTTATTAGTTTATTTGATGAATCAACAATGGCTATAAAGTTTATTGAAACAATTAAGGTAATAAAAAATATCTCAAGTAAAACAAAAGATATAATAAACCTATATTTAAATGACATTTTATCTCTTTATAGTGATTTTACAGATTTTATAATTTCATACTCATCTGAACTTGTTTTTATAAATTTTTTAATACTTAAAGTTTTAGTTAAATCCTTAGGCATTGATAAAAAGGCATCTTTTATTTTTTTTACAATATCTTTATTTAATCTTGGATGAAAAGCAATTGGATGACTTGGATATTCATTTGTTTTATAGATAATATTTAGCTTATCTTTATCATTCTTATCTATAAAGTTATTAAAGGTTCTAATAATTCCTCCACCTATATATCCAATATCTCTAGAGATTCCTTTATAAACAGAATCATGGGAATTTACATACAAAACTTTTGCTTCCTTATCAATATCAAAGTTAAATTGATTTTTTAATTCAAACTTTGTTAGAAGTGTTGCTGCAAAGGCATTTGGAGCAGGGAATAAAAAAGTTTTTCCTTGTAGATTTTCTTTCGTAAAAGGTATACTTTTTTCTTTTGCTAATAAAATACCAACGATATTTTTATTTGCTCTTGTAAAAGCTTCATAATTTTGTTTCTGATTTGCCACTATAAAATGGTAAGGGTTCATATAAGCTATATCATATTCACCACTATATAGTTTTTTTTCAAAGGTTGGTATCGATTTTTCAGTTTTAAAAACTATATCATAAGCAGTTTTTTCTTTTAAATATTTTGTTACCTTTGACCATTTTTTAGCTAATTTTAAAGGACTTTGTTGGGGTACTACACCTAATGTTATAGTTTGTGCAAACATTAAAGTTGAGACACTTAAAATTAAAATTAATTTCTTCATAAAAAAGTTCCTTAGTAAAACAATTAATATAATTTAGCTAAAAAATGTATCATAATAATATCATTATAACTTAAATCATTGAATTCATTTGTTCTTCAGTTAAAGTCTTAACCCCCAAATCAATTGCCTTATCATATTTACTTCCCGCGTCTTCACCGAAAATCAGATAATCTGTTTTTTTAGAAACAGACGAACTAACCTTTGCTCCTAATTCTTCAAGTTGTTTTTTAATTATTCCTCTACTAACGCTCATAGTCCCTGTTAAAACTATTGTTGTACCTTTAAATGCATTTTCACTAATTTCTTTTTTTTCTTCAACTTCAGGGTTGATTATCTCAATTAATTTTAGAACTAAGTCATGATTTACTCTCATAAACTCTACATATGAATTAGCCATCTGTTCACCAATTCCATCAAGGGCTATTAATGAATCAATATCTATATCAATAACTTTTAGACCAAACTCTAGACAGATTTGTTTAGATGCTACTTCTCCAATATGTTCAATTCCTAAAGCATTTATTACTCTATGAAGAGCAGTGCCTTTTGTCTTTTCTATTGCATTTAAAAGGTTATTGATTTTTTTCTCTTTAAACCCCTCAAGGTTTTCTAAATCTTCATATTTTAAAGAGTATAAATCTAAAATATCTTTTATTTTTTCTTGTCGTACTAGTAGTTCAACTATTTTATTTCCAAGGCCATCAATATTCATACAGTTTTTACTTGCAAAGTAAATGATTGAATTAACTACAATAGAGGGACAATCTAGATTTTGACACTTAATCATAGTCCCTTCATCAAGTAGTTCACTAGTACATTGTGGACATTGTGTTGGTCTTGAAATAGGGTGTTCATCGCCACTTCTTCTGTCAGTAAATACTTTTGTGATTTTAGGAATAATATCACCACTTTTTATAATAATTACTTCATCATTGATTCTTAAATCTAGTCTTTCAATCTCATCAAAATTATGTAGTGTGGCACGGCTTACTGTACTTCCATCTATAAGCGTTGGTTCAACTGAAGCCACAGGAGTTATAACACCAGTACGTCCTACTTGTAAGATAATATCTTTTATCTTTGTAGTTTTTTCAACAGCTGGAAATTTATAGGCACAAGACCATCTAGGGAATTTAACTGTATAACCTAACTCTTCACAAGTTTCGATGTCATTTATCTTTACAACCATACCATCAAGCATCATTGTAATTTCATCTCTAGAAGCTATGATTTTATGATAAACCTCTTCTATTTGCTCTACATCTGAAACTAGTGTTTGAAGTGGGGGTTTAACAAATCCCAATGAATAAATGTAATCCATTTTGTCTTTTAATTTTGTATGTTCTAGTGAATTTTCTCCAATTCCCCATACATTAAAAAATAGTTTTCTTTGAGCTGTTATATTTGGGTCTAGCTGTCTTAAACTTCCTGATGCTGCATTTCTTGGGTTTGCAAATAAAGCTTCATTGTTTGCCAATCTTTGTTCATTTATCTTTTCAAAATCTTTTTTTCTAATAACAATCTCACCTCTAATTTCTATTAAAGATTTCTCTTTAATTTCTAAAGGAATAGAGTGTATTGTTTTTACATTATTAGTAACATCTTCTCCGATACTACCATCACCTCTGGTGATAGCTTGTTTTAATAAACCATTTTCATAAATAAGATTTAAACTTGCTCCATCAAATTTTGGTTCACAATAAAACTCTAAATTATTATTTACTTTTTTAGCTCTTTTGATCCAGTCTTCTAACTCTTGTGTATTAAAGACGTCTTCTTGTGACCACATTCGTGATAGGTGCGATGCTTTTTCAAATCCATCTAAAACAAAACCACCAACTCTTTTGTTTGGCGAATTTTGATGTGATAAAGTAGGGTTTTCTTGCTCAAAAGCAAGGCAAGTCCGTGAAAGCTTATCATATTCTTCATCCGTTGCAATAGGGTTGTCTTCCACATAATATGCATGTGCCCAACTAATTAAAATTTCTATTTGTTTATCATATTCTTCTTTAGTCATTATATTCCTAGATTATATATTTTCTTCAATTGATTTAATTATTTTCTTTTATGAAAACTAGATTATACAAAAACTAAGATATAATTAACTTTTGGAGGGGAAATGACTTACGAAGAGATATTTATACTTGGTTGGAATTTGAATTTATTTATGTTTTTTTTAAATTTTTCAATTGCAATTGGAACCATGAGTAAAAGAAGTAAAGATCAACTTTACAGAGAAAATCAAATACTTAGTAACTTAAAAGAGGAGTTTGATAAATACTATCCTTATAGAAAATATGAAACATTTGTAACATATCTTATTCCCTTTACAGCTTTTTTTAGAATGTCTTATAGACTTTTAGAAATGGGAGCTTTTTTTAATAGAAATAAAGGATGTACAATATTTGATTATATGGTTTACAAATATGAATCAGATATTACATTGGCAAAAAATAAATTAAGATAATGTCATCTATTTTTATAAAGAGTAATCCCTTTGATAATGACTCTTTAATTAAAGAGGTTCAAGGGCTTAATCTAATAAAAGAAAGTCTACTAAAAACTAACAACAATTATCTAAAAATACCTGAGATTATTAGTGTAAACAAAGATGAAATTCAAATGAAGAATATTCAAACTTCATTGACAAATGAATACTTGGTTGAAAAACTAGCCCTTGGATTAGCAAAACTACATGAACAAAAAAATAGATCATATGGTTTAGAGTATGATAATTATATTGGTTTAAATCCTCAAAAAAATATTATTATTGATAATTGGGGTGAATTTTTTACTAAATTTAGATTAGCCTATCAAATAAATTTAATAAAAGACAAACAAATAAAACAAGATTTTAAAACTTTTTTAGATGAAAACTTTAAAAAAATAGTAAACTTTTTAAATGATACTACAAGCTATGCATCACTAGTTCATGGTGATTTATGGTCAGGAAATGTTCTTTTTTCAAAAAATGATGTTTATCTTATTGATCCAGCTGTTTATTATGCAGATAGAGAACTAGATATTGCTATGACAGAACTTTTTGGTGGTTTTAGTAATTCTTTTTATGAAATCTATAACAGTTATTTACCATTAAGTAAGAGTTATAATATTAAAAAAATAATATATAACCTATATCACTATTTAAATCATTATAATCTATTTGGCAGTTCATATTTAAATAGTTGTTTATCTAGTATAAAATTTATAAATGAAAAAATATGAATAATATTCTAAAACAATTTTTAGGCTTTTATGAAACAAATTATTTATTTAAAGATTTAGATGGTCTTAAACAATTTGATTTTGAATCAATAGATTTAGCAACTATTCAAATTGATAAATTAAAAATAAATCAAAAACTTCCTTTAGGTAAAAGGGTAGAACTTTTTTTTGAATACTATTTATTTTTATCAAAAAGGTATGAACTTTTTAGGAAAAATATTCAAATAATTGATAATAAAAAAACATTAGGTGAAATAGATTTTATAATTTTTGACAATAAAGAAAAATGTTTCAAACATATTGAACTTGTATATAAATATTACCTATATGATATTAGTTTTGAAAAAGAATTAGATAGATATATTGGACCAAATAGAGATGATACATTAGTTAAAAAATTAGATAAATTAAAACATAAACAACTTCCCTTACTTTTCAATGAAAAAACGAAACCTTATTTAGAGGAAATTGATTTAAATAATATTAAACAAGAGGTTTGTTTTAAGGCAAATATTTATATGCCTTTTTATGAAAAAATTTTAAATATTCAATTTAATGAAAATATCCGAGGTTTTTACGTTAGTTTTGATGATTTTAAAAGGGATGAATATTTTAGAAAATGTGAGTATATAATGCCCCATAGGTATGATTGGGTTGATTTTACAATATCTCAATGTTCTTTTGAAACATTTAATGAAACATTAGCTCAAGTGGAGTTTTTTATAAATTATAAAAAATCTCCACTTTTGTGGTTAAAAAATAAGAACAAAATTTTTCAAGTGTTTATTTTATCTTCTTGAATATATACTTCACTACCCATTTCTTTAAAAGTCATTGACATCTCTTCCATTCCTTTTTTCTTAGCAGTTTCAACATCTTCTCCGATTGATTCTGCATAGTCTCTTACTTCTGCAGAGATTTTCATAGAGCAAAACTTTGGTCCACACATAGAACAAAAATGTGCTACTTTTGCAGAATCTTTTGGTAAAGTTTCATCGTGATAATCTCTTGCTCTTTCTGGGTCTAAACCTATATTAAACTGATCTACCCAACGAAACTCAAATCTTGCTTTACTCATAGCATCATCTCTTGCTCTAGCACCTGGATGTCCCTTTGCAATATCTCCAGCATGGGCTGCTATTTTATATGTAATAAGACCTTCTTTAACATCTTCTTTATTTGGTAACCCTAAGTGCTCTTTTGGAGTTACATAACATAACATTGCACAACCATACCAAGCAATCATAGCTGCACCAATTCCAGATGTAAAATGATCATATCCAGGAGCAATATCAGTTGTAAGTGGTCCTAAAGTATAAAATGGAGCTTCATGACACCATTCAAGTTGTTTTTCCATATTTTCTTTGATTAGATGCATAGGAACATGTCCCGGACCCTCAATAATTGTTTGAACATCATGTTTCCAAGCTATTTTTGTTAATCTTCCAAGCTCTTTAAGTTCTGCAAATTGTGCTTCATCATTAGCATCTGCTGCACTTCCTGGTCTTAAACCATCTCCTAGAGAAAATGTAACATCATATGTTTTCATAATCTCACAAATCTCTTCAAAATGAGTATTTAAAAAATTTTCTTTGTGGTGATGAATCATCCATTTAGCCATAATAGAACCACCTCTTGAAACAATTCCTGTAACTCTTTTTGCCGTCATTGGTACATGATGAAGTAACAATCCAGCATGAATAGTAAAGTAATCAACTCCTTGCTCTGCCTGTTCAATCAAGGTATCTCTAAATACTTCCCATGTTAAATCTTCTGCAATTCCATTTACTTTTTCAAGTGCTTGATATAAAGGAACTGTTCCAATTGGAACTGGCGAATTCCTTAAAATCCAATCTCTCGTTGTATGGATATCTTTTCCTGTTGATAAATCCATAACAGTATCTGCACCCCATCTAGTAGACCAAACCATTTTTTCAACTTCTTCTTCTATAGATGAAGTAAGAGCTGAATTACCAATATTTGCATTTACTTTTACTAAAAAGTTTCTTCCTATAATCATAGGCTCAACTTCTGGGTGGTTGATATTACAGGGAATTACAGCTCTTCCAGCAGCAACCTCACTTCTTACAAACTCAGGAGTAATAGCTTCAGGAAGGTTTGCCCCAAAGTTTTTACCTTTTAACCTTTTTTCTCTTTCTTCATCATTTAAATACTCTTTACCCATAGAAAGATTTTGATTTTCTCTTAAAGCTATAAATTCCATTTCAGCAGTTATGATACCTTGTCTTGCGTACCATAATTGAGATACATTTTTATCTTTTTTTGCTCTTTTAGGAGTTCTTGCAAGTCCTTTTGAACCTGCTACAACTTTATTTAACATGGTCTCTGAAGTATAGCCATTGTCATTGGGAACTAAGATTCTTCCTTCATATTCTTCTGTATCACATCTGCTTTCAATCCAAGTTTTTCTGATTTGGGGGATACCTTTTGTCACGTCTATTTCTATACTTGAGTCTGTATATGGTCCAGAAGTATCATAAACACCTAAAGTTGTTTTGTTTGTTAGTTCAATTTCCCTAATAGGAACTTTTATATCTTTATAGATATTACCTGTTAAGTATATTTTCCTAGAAGCTGGTAGAGGCTCTCTTGTTAAAATACTATTTGAAGCCGTTTGTAAAGTTTCTTTTTTTGTCATTTTTTTTCTTTCATTTTTTATTTTTCCATGAAAGAAGAGAGAAGTTATTATAATATAAAAGAATTGCCAATATAAAATTGACAAAATAATAGTATAAAACTTTTACAATCTCTTCCTTACGCTAGTATTAACTAGTTCAAGTTCAATGGGACAAGCAGTATGCAATCTCAGCCATTAAGGCACCCCAAGAGTTGATGAAAAATTATAATTCAATGAGTCTAAAGTTTCACTTAAGCTTAAAAATAAAAATTTATATATCTTGCTTTTTAAAATAAAGTAATTTTTTATTTTTTCTAGTAACCCCAATGTAATTATGTTTTAGTATGATTCCCTAGAAAAAATAATCTTAGGAAAATATATGAATTTTTTAAACAATATCACTTTACGAAATAAAATACTTTTTACTTTAGCAATACCAATTCTTTTAGTTATACTGCTTTCTTATACACTTTTAATAGAAAAAATAGAAAAACAAAATTCAATTAATCATACAAAAGAGTATCTAGGTTTTACTATTAGTTCAGCAAAATTATCACTTAACCTACAAAAAGAAAGTGAATATAGTATTGCTTTTACTGACTCATATGGTAAGGGGAGTGCAGATAAGTTAAAAACAATTCAAGGTGAAGTTGATAAAAATATTTTAACTTTACAAAATAGTATTAAATTAATAGAAAATGATGAAGAGCATTTTAATAAGAAAATAACTCAATTAAAAAAACTACTTGAAGAGAAAAGCAATATTCGAAAACAAATAAATGAGCTTTCAATTAGTAGTGAGGAATTGAATAAATATTATAAAAATTTTGTAGAGATATTGTTGTCTTTTATGGATGATGTTGTGACTTATAGTAATGATGGTGAATTATCAAAGAAGTTACAGTCTTATATATTTTTAGTACATTTTTTAATTAATGCTGAAGAGGAAAGAATGTTGGTTAAAAATATTTTTGATAAAGGAGTTTTATTAAATAAAGAAAATATTGAGTTTAATAAACTTGTTACAAATCAAAATATATTTTTAGGACAATTTAAAAAAATTGCTTCAGTAGATAGTGTTAAATATAGTGAAGATGAAAAAAAATGTGAAAAGTGTAAAGAACTAACAAGGTTTAGAACAATACTTCTTGATAAAAGTTTAAAAGACCAAATTATAAGTAATATCTATGCAAATGCTGGATTTGGTGGCCTTATTCATAATTATAAAAACTATTTAGTTAGAAATGATAATAAATCCTTAAATAATGTTCAAAAATACCATACTGCCATAAAAAGAAGTGTTAACAAATATAGAAGATTAAAAGGTATAACAAAAGAAGAAAAGAGACTATTAAAAGTTATTAAAAATAGTTTTGATTCTTATATGGGAAATATATTAGATATTTCAGATGGATTAGCACAAGGTAAAACGATTAAAGAAATTGATGGAATTGTTAAACTTGATACTAGTAAAACAGTACAATCTTTAAAAAAGTTAAATCAAAATATTTTTGGAGCACAAAAAGAGAAATGGATTGAAGTATCTACTTCTAGAATCAATTATTATGAAAAGTTAGTGGATAGATTAACCTTAAATATTAGTAAGTATATAGAAATGAAAAATGCTCAACTAAATACTGAATTTATCTTCTTTGGAATATTTTTGATTGTTATGTTTGTAATTATCTTTATCATTAGTACACTTATGACTAAAAAAATTGTTTCAAGCCTCAAAGTATTCAAATTAGGACTTGAATATTTCTTCCAATATGTAATTAGGGAAAAAGATTATTTAAAACCAATGGAGGTAAAAGGAAATGATGAATTTGCCCAAATGACACATGATATGAATGTTCAAATTGAAAAGATTCAAAAGATTATTGAGCAAGATAAAAAAGTAGTAAATGAGATTACTGATGTAATTGTGAAGGTTTCTAATGGATTTTTAGAATATAGTTTACATGAGAAAGGTGCAACACATGAGGTTGAATCTTTAAGGTTAATTATTAACAAAATGATATCTTATACAAAAAATAAAGTTGATAATATAAATCTTTTGCTTGATAACTATGCTCTTGGTAAATACAATTTTAGACTAAGCGATGAACAAAGAGTAGGAATGTATGGTAATTTTGGTACCCTTTCAACTAGAACTGTTTTATTAGGACAATCTATTTCTCAATTAATTGCAATGATTACAAATGCAGGAAATGAATTAAAAAATAATACTCAAACACTTACAGATTCATCTCAAATGTTATCAAATAGTTCAAATGAACAAGCAAGTTCATTAGAACAAACAGCAGCTTCAATTGAACAAATTACTTCAAATATGAAAAGTAGCTCAAAGGATGTTACTGAGATGTTAAGAATTGCAGATGATTTAAGTACTAGTGCAGATTTAGGAAATGAGTTGGCTTCAAAAACTTCTAGTTCTATGGATGAAATAAATGAAAAAGTAAGTGCTATTAGTGAAGCTATTGCAGTGATTGATCAAATTGCATTTCAAACAAATATACTCTCACTTAATGCAGCAGTTGAAGCAGCAACTGCAGGGGAAGCAGGAAAAGGTTTTGCAGTTGTTGCACAAGAGGTAAGAAATCTAGCAAATAGAAGTGCTAATGCAGCAAATGAGATTAAAAAGCTTGTAGAAGATGCAACTGTAAAGTCTAATGAAGGTAAAAATATTGCCAATGATATGATAAATGGATATGATAACCTTTCTTCAAAAATTATTGATACAAGAAAAATAATTGATAATGTAACAATTGCTATAAAAGAGCAAGAAAGTGGTATGATTCAAGTAAATGATGCTATTAATTTAATAGATCAAATGACACAAAAAAATGCACAAACTTCACATGAAATAGATTTATTATCACAAGAAGTTTCTAAGTTATCAAATAGACTATTAGGAATAACAAAACAAACAAATATTAATGATAAGTATTATGATATGGTTGATGATATACAAATTATTTCAGATGTTTCAAAATATAAAAATGATCACATCAATTTTAAAAGAAGATATTTTAAAGAATTAGATTCATACTCTTCAACGAAGGTAGTTGATTGTAAATCTTGTAACTTAGGTAAGTGGATTGTAGATAATGAAAATATGCAAAAAGAGTTTGTATTTTCTAATGAATGGAAAAAATTAAAAAATCACCATGAAACATTACATAATGAGGTTCAAAATTATATAAACTTAAATCATGAAAAAGTAGATAACAAACAGTTAAAGAACTCAGCTTCATTAATTGAAAAATATACAGAAGAGATATTTCAAAGTTTGAATGAGATACTTCATATAAATACTATAAATATAAGAAATAAAGCTAGTTGAAAAAAGTAATTAGGTTCTTTTTCTTTTCTTAATTAACAAATAAAGAAATTTTTAAGAAAAGAATAGTAAAATAATTTTGTAACTAATTAAGGTTTAAAATGACTATTTTCCCAGTAGACTCAGTAAGTGAAAACTCAATAATTTCTACTTCACTAGAAAAATCAAAATATTTTGTAATTTATGATAAAAATAGTATAAAAATCGAGCCAAATCCGAATACATATGGAGTGGAATTACTTCAATGGCTTAATGATAAAGGTGTAAGCTCAATTATAATTAAAGAGATGGAAATAAATCCATATAATAAATTAAAAAATTCTCGTATAAAAATATATCATGTGGGTGATGAACTTAAAAAAATAAATGAAATAATCCACAGTTATAACAATAAAAAGCTAGAACTTTTAAATAATGATAAAATGCTAGAGATAGTAAAACTTCATGAGAATAGGGTTTAAAATTTTGGCATATTGATTTTTAAAATAAGCGCTATTTAGTATTATTTTGAACAAATCATATTTTTAGGGTTTATATATTTGTCAAACTCTTCATTTGTAAGAAAACCTAAACTTACAGCTTCTTGTTTTAAAGATGTTCCATTTTTATGGGCAGTTTTTGCTATAAGTGCAGCATTTTCATATCCAATATATGGGTTTAGTGCAGTTACTAACATCAAAGAGTTATTCAGATATTTTTCTATATTTTGCATATTTGCATCTATACCTATTGCACATTTGTTATTAAATGAGATCATTGAATCACTAAGCAGTCTTATTGATTGTAAAATATTATAAGCAATTACTGGTTTAAATACATTTAGTTCAAAGTTCCCTTGACTAGCTGCTATTGAGATAGTTGTATGATTTCCCATAACTTGAACTGCAACCATAGTTATAGCTTCGCTTTGTGTTGGATTTACTTTCCCTGGCATTATAGAACTTCCTGGTTCATTTTCAGGAATATTTAGTTCTCCTATACCACATCTAGGACCAGAGGCTAACCATCTTATATCATTTGCAATTTTCATTAAATTTGAGGCTAGGGCATTCAAAACTCCACTTAACATAACCTCTGCATCATGTGAAGTTAGAGCATGAAACTTATTTGGATGGGAAACAAATGGATGTCTTGTTTTAGTTAGATTATTTAAAGTGTCACATACAAGCTTTGAAAAATCTTTATTGCAATTTAGCCCAGTACCAACAGCTGTTCCTCCAATTGCAAGTTCAACTAAATATTTCATACAATCATCTATTTGATTTAAAGCTTTATTTAACATCTCAACATATGCAGAAATCTCTTGACCTAAAGTTAATGGCGTTGCATCTTGAAGATGTGTTCTACCAATTTTTACAAGATCATTAAATTTTATACTTTTTTGTTCAAGTGTATATTTTAATTTATTAATAGAAGGGATTAAATCTTTTTGAACTGCTAAAACAAATGCAACTCTCATAGCTGAGGGAAAGGTATCATTTGAACTTTGTGATTTATTTACATCATCATTTGGATGGATTAGTTTTTCAATTCTAAAATCTTTTCCTAATATTTCAGTAGCTTTGTTTGCTATAACTTCATTTAGATTCATATTTGATTGGGTTCCTGAGCCTGTTTGCCAAACAACTAAAGGAAAGTTATCATCAAGCTTTTTTGAAATAATCTCATCACAAGCTTCACATATTGCATCTGCTTTTGTTTTATCTAATTGATTTAGTCGATTATTTGTCATAGCACAAGCTTTTTTTAAATATGCAAAAGATTCTATTATTTCTTGGGGCATTTTTTCTTCACCAATAGGAAAATTTTCCAAGCTTCTTTGAGTTTGAGCTGACCAATACTTATTATTAGGAACCTCTATCTTACCCATAGTGTCTTTTTCAATTCTTGTTTTCATGAGGTACCCTTTTAAAATAATGCTTTAGATATGAAGATTATAACATAGATAAAAAAGAAGTAAAATAATTTTGATTTTAGTTTATAAGTGAAAGTTTAAAACAAAGGTTTTCACCTTTGTTTTAAGGTCTAAATACTAAATTGATCTCCATTTTTGTGGACCAGTAGTATGAATAGAAACACCTTCTGTGTCAACAGCCACAGTAACAGGCATGTCTTTAACTTCAAACTCATATATAGCTTCCATTCCCATCTCTTCAAATGCTAACACTTTTGCATCTTTAATCGATTGTGAAATTAAATAAGCTGCTCCACCTGTAGCAATTAAATACATAGATTTGTACTCTTTGATTAAATCAATAGTTGGTTGCTTCCTTTCAGCCTTACCAATCATTCCCATAATCCCAATTTCCATCATATCTTTTGTAAATTTATCCATTCTAGTTGATGTTGTTGGTCCTGCAGGTCCAACTTTTTCATCTCTAACTGGATCAACTGGTCCAACATAATAAATAAATCTGTCTTTTAAATCTACTCCATTTGGAAGTGGCTTACCTGCATTTTTGTACTCAACTATTTTTTTATGAGCTGCATCTCTTGCAGTTAAGATTTTTCCAGATAATAGTAAAGTATCTCCTGATTTAAATTGAGATAAATTCTCTTTTGTCAAATCTTCAATATTTACTTTTTTAATTGTATCCATTGGTAATTCTAAATCTGGCCAAAGGTCTAAATCTGGTTTTTCAAATTTAGCTGGACCATTTCCATCTAATTCAAAATGAATATGTCTAGTTGCTGCACAGTTTGGAATCATAGCAACTGGAAGTGATGCTGCATGACATGGATAATCTAAGATTTTAACATCTAATACTGTTGTTAATCCACCAAGTCCTTGTGCTCCAATACCAATTTTATTAATATCTTCATATAATCTTAGTCTTAACTCTTCTAATGCGTTTTGAGGACCTCTTTCTTTAAGTTCATGAATATCAACATGACCCATTAAAGACTCTTTAGCTAATAGCATTGATTTTTCTGGATTTCCACCAATACCAATACCTAAGATTCCTGGAGGACACCATCCTGCTCCCATTTGCTCTACATTTGACATAACCCAATCATATACACTATCACTTGGGTTTAATACAGCAAATTTAGATTTGTTTTCAGATCCACCACCTTTAGCAGCAACTGTAATATCTAATTTATCAGAGTTTGCATCAACTGAAAAGTGAATAACTGCTGGTGTATTATTTTTAGTATTTGTTCTAGTACCTGCTGGGTCTGCAACAACAGAATATCTTAAAGTATTATCAGGATCAGTATAACCTTTAGCTACACCTTCATTTAATACATCTTCTAACTCTTTTGAAATATCTAAATCAGCTTTTAAACCAACTTTTATAAAGATATTTACACTTCCTGTATCTTGACATAAAGGTCTATGTCCCATTGCACACATTTTAGAGTTAATTAAAATTTGTCCAATAGCATTTTTTGCTGATTCTGATTTTTCATTTTCATAAGCTTCTACCATCCCTTTTACGAAATCTTCAGGGTGATAAAAAGATATATATTGACATGCATCTGCTATACTTTGTACTATATCTTGTTCTGTGATTTTTCCCATTCTCCAAGTCCTTTTATAAATTTTAAATTTCAATGATTATATCAAATATGAGATTATTAAAAAGAATGAGAATCATTAAAAGAATAGGAACAATTTCTCTTAGTTACGCAACTTCTCATTTAAACTAAAATTAATTTTATTATAATCTTAGCACCTATGAATTTTTTATTGTTATAATAATATTCATGGTTTTGTATATCTATTGTACCATTTAAATGTTTTGTAATAATCTCTTCTGTCATATAAAGTCCAATTCCTGTCCCTTGAGATTGGTGTTTGGTTGTAAAGTATGGTTCAAAAACATGTTCAATAATCTCTTCTGGAACTCCCCCTGCATTATCCAAAATAGTTAATATGATCTCTTTATTTTCAAGATATGAATCAATAAAAATATATTTCTCCTCTTGGTTTATTTTTTCTAATTCATCTTTAGCATTATTTATAAGATTTATAACAACTTGAATAAGTTCATTTTTCAATCCATAGGTTTCAAAATCTTTTGTATTATTTACAACTATGATATTTTTATCTTTTAGTTGAGGGCTTACTATATTTAAGGTAGCTTCAATAACATCTTTTATGGAAAACTCTACTTTTTCTTTGTTTTTTGAGAAGTAAGTTCTAAAATCTTCAATTGTATTAGATAAGTATTTTGTTGCATCATTAATATGTTTTATACTTTTTTTAAAATCATCATCACTTAGAACTCCAATCTCTTTTTTCAGTTCCATTCCTGTGGAAGTACTAAGTATGATTGAAAGTGGTTGTCTCCATTGATGTGCTATATTATTTATCATAGAGCCAATCGCAGCCATCTTTGATTGGTGTGCTAAGGTTTCATTTTGTTTTGTAATATACTCAAGACTATCATCTATCTCTTTTTTATATCTATCAAATTTACTTTTTAAAATTCTAGAAAGATTAATAGAAAGAATAAGTAAAAATAAAGAGAAAATAATAGTTGTTATAAAAATTTGTTCTAAGTCATCATGAAATTTCTTTTTTAGTAAATTTTTTTCTTTTTGTACTTTTTCTTTGATATCATCTTCATAAAAACCTTTACCTATTAACATATCCCATTTATCAATACCTCTTACATAACTTGTCTTTTTGACAGGCATATTGATACCAGGCTTTTTATTTTGTATATAACTTATATAACCACTTCTATTGTTTTTTGAAGTATTAATAGCATCTATAATTGTTTGTTTATTTTTTGTATCTTTTTCTTCAATGGCATTTAAACCAATAATATCTTTTTTTATATGACTTAAATAATTGCCATTATAGTCAAGTGCAAAAATATATCCATTATTTGGAAATTTTAAATCACTAATGAAATTTAATATTTTTGTTTTTTGGTCATTTTCAAAATCTTTAATATATTCACCTGTACCAATAACCCAGTTAAAAGGTTCAAAGTGTTTGTTGTAACCAATTTTTTTGTATTGTTTTTTCTTATCAGAGGGTTTATAATATTTCCATTGAAAAAACCCTTCTTTATTTGATTTAACAATATTAATAATACTTCTAATAACATATACTCCATTTGCATCTTGATAATTATAAAAATTTGTTCCTTCAAGTTCTTTTGCTAAGGGAAGTAAAATACACTCATAATCAAAGTTATAAATAAAAAAATATCCTCTTTTATTGTTGAATCTAATCTCCCTTAAAGCATCTGAAATCATTTTTTTGAGTATATTATTATCAAGTTCTTTGTTTTCATTATATATATTCATTGCAATAGAGTATGCCTCATTAACCCTATGTTTGAGAGATGTTTTTAAGTTATTTTCTGTGGAGTGTTGCTCATTTTGAATAAGATGATAAATTCTATCAACTTGGCTTTTAGTAATTTCTTTGTTGTTTTTTATATATTCTTGTTCAATAAATTTTTCTTGATTTTTAAAATTAACTTCATTATTTATATATAAAGATAGAGATAGAAGAATAGAAATTGTTATAGCTAAGATAGGAGGAGTATATTTGATAATCCTAATTATCTTATCTTCATTTTTTGTATTCATATTGTATTTCTTAATTGATTAGTTAATTATACAATAATTTGATTAAAAACCATTTTCAAGTTTTGAAGAAATAAAAATATTTAAATCTTTTAGAAATGTAGAAACTAATTTGTTTTGGGCTTTAACAAAACCAATAGCATCTATAGTTTTAGATTTCTCTTTATAATTGAAATTTTTATAAGAAATTTTTTTATTCATGTTATTGATTAGATAAACTCTTATTGAAAGTTTTGCAAATGATTGATTGTTTTCTATACTTTGATTAAATTCAAATAATTCACTATGTAAAGTATAGTCACTTGCAAGTTTTATTTTCGATGTCGTTATATATTTGAATCTGTTTTTTGAATTTAGATATGAAGCAATACTTTGTTGAACAAGTTTGGTTGGTTTATCACTCCAACGACTTAATACATATGAGTCACTAATAAATCCATCTTTTTGATAACTAATTGCCTTACTATTTAAACTCTCTAGGGTTCTTGGCTCTAAAATCATAATACTTTTATCAAAAAAACTTTGTTTCTCTTGTTTTATATCAAGGTTAAGATTATAAGTTTTATAAGCTGGTAATTCCTTTGTAATACTGATACATCCTGTAAATAGTATTGAAATAAATAAAATGGATAAAAATTTAAACATTATTCTAGTTCTCCTGGTCCAAAGTTTTTTTCTCTTGTATTAAAAATCATATCTCCTCCATTTGAGTTAAAATCTTCAATTGTAGAATCAATTTTCTCTATGGTTTGTTCTAAATCCCCTAACACTTTTTCTATACTTTGAGATGATTTTGCTGTATTACTAAAATCATTAATTAAGTTTTTAACATCATTTTTTAATACTTCATCAATATTTTTACTTAATAAACTTAGATTTTTAGAAAGCTTTTCTATCTCTTTTATGGTTTTTGATACATCATTTTTTACTACATTATCGATTGTTTTAGTCATCTTATTTACATTGTTAAAAGTTGTTTTAACATCATTTTTTAAAAGATTATTTGAATTTGTAATTAGTTGATTAAAGTTTTCCGATGATTTATTTAAATTCGCCAATAATTTTTCAATATTTTCAATATTTTTGTCATTAAGTAGTAGTTCAAATCTTTTTAAAACCACTTCAATTTGAGAGCTTATATTTCCTGCACTAGAAGTAAGTTTATCAATAAAAGATTTTTTTAAAGGTAAAATTGCAAATGAGTTTTCTTTTACTTCTACTTGTTTTGCTTCTTGAGTTCCACCCTCTATCTCTATTAGTTTATTCCCTGTAACCCCTTGAGACTGAATTATTGCATAAGAGTTTGTTTTTATGATTTTTGGTTTAGTGATTTTTAAGATTATCTCTATTTGTTCAACATTATTAGGGTTGATTCTAATATTATCAACTAAACCTATATCTAGACCTTTGTATTCAACAATTGAGTTTTTATTTAAACCAGCTATAGAAGTTTTACTATAAATTCTAAACTCTTTTGCATTTAATTCTTCAACATCATATCTTGCAAGCCATAATATAAAAATTATCATTGCAATTGTAAATGTAAGAACAAATATCCCCACAACTGTGTATTTAGCTTTATTTTCCAAACTCTTCCTTTTGAATTTTTAAAAACTTTTTTATTGTATCATCATTTGAATTTAATGCATCCTCATAGGTTCCAAGCATTGATAGTTTACCATTTGAGAGAATTAAAAATCTATCTAAAACATTTTTTATAGTATTTAATTCATGGGTAATCATCACAACTGTTAATCCTAACATATCCCTAAGTTGAGCTATTAGTGTATCAAAAGCTTTTGCGCTTGCAGGATCTAGTCCTGAAGTTGGTTCATCTAAAAAAACTATCTCAGGGTCTAAAGCTAAACTTCTAGCTAAGGCTACTCTTTTTTTCATCCCTCCACTTAATTCTTGGGGATAAAGTTTACCAACTCTTGAATCAAGACCAACCATTTTTAATTTTGTATAGGCAATATCATTAATTAATTCTTTAGGTAAATTAGTGTTTTCTTTTAACATAATACCAATATTCTCAATTACATTTAAAGATGAAAATAAAGCTCCAAATTGAAACAAAACACCCCAATTCCTTTTTATATTATTCCTATCTTTCATATTTAAATTTTTTATATTTTTACCAAAAATTTCAATATCACCTTTTTGTATGGCATCCAACATTATTATTTGTCGAAGCATTACCGTTTTTCCACTACCGCTTCCACCTAAGATACCAAATATTTCACCTTTTTTTATATTAAAAGAGATATTATCATGAACAATTTTTTCTTTAAATGAGGTTGAAATATTTTTAACTTTTATCATCTTAAAATCCTAATTGTATTGAAAGTAAAGATATTATTGCATTGATTATAATTAACCAAAAAATTGAATCAACAACTGCTTTTGTAGTATATTTCCCAATATCAGTTCCACTTTTAACTTGTAAACCTCTATAACATCCAATTACAGCAATTAAAATACCAAATAATGGAGCTTTGAAAATTCCAAGTAAAATATGTCTAATCTCTACATATTCATAAATTCTTTCTATAAATTGGGTATATGAAATGCCAAGATGAATCTTAACTATAACCATTTCTCCAATAAGCGAAGCCATATCAGCAAAAAATACAATTAAGGGTAAAACAATAATTAATGCAATGATTCTTGGAATTATTAAAAAGATATCAATATCAAATCCCATTGTTCTCATGGCACTTATCTCTTCAGTTATTTTCATTGTTCCAATTTGAGCAGTATATGATGAAGCACTTCGTCCTGCAATTATAACAGCAGCTAAAAAAGGGGCAATTTCTCTAAACATACTCATTGTGGACATCTCAATAACTATTATTGCTGCACCAAATCTATTTAATTGTTCTGCACCTTGATAAGCTGTAACAAAACCAACTAAAAATAAAGCCAAAGCAATAATTGGTAAGATAGGAATTGCTGCAATTTCAATTTGATGAATAATAGATTTGAATCTAATTTTAGAAGGATGTTTTAAGAGATAAAAAATGTAAACTATTAACTTTCCTATAAAGTATAAAAAGTTTTTAAAAGAATTTGATGAATGAAATACCTCTTTCCCTATTTTTTCTAAAAATGGGGATTCTTTTGAGATAATCTCATCTTTGTGTACATAATTACTTTTATATAAATCAAACATTTTTTTATGTTTTGATGAGATGTTTTCAATTAAAACTTCTATATTGTTCTTCTCAAAATTTATTACATATTTTATTAATAAAATAATTCCCGATGAATCAATCTGTTCAAGTTTTTGAAAATCAAAACTTACAGTTTTTGAAGTGATGTTTTTTTTGAAAAAATTATCCAACTCTTTTATTTTAGGTGTTAGTGTAGTATATTCCCAATCTTCTTTAACTGTAAATTTATTAATCAAAAATTCCCTTTAAAAAGTATTAGCTATATCTTTTACAATTTTACCAATATTTAGTATCGATTTGATTTCAACTTTTTCTCTTGTTGAGTGTGGGTTAAATATATTTGGACCAATTGAAGCGATTTTCATATGTGGAAATTTGTCTTTAAATATTGCACACTCTAAGCCTGCATGTATGGCCTCTAATGATGCTTCTGGATTGTGTTTTTTATAAATATCTAAAATCATATTAGTAAACTCATTTACATCAGGTTTCCATGCTGGATATTTGCCATCTGTTCTAACTTCAAAACCAAAAGATTCCAATAATAAAATTGTTTCTTTTTTTAGCTGTTCAAGGTTTGAATTTGACATCGACCTAGCACTTAGTTCAATCTCAATTTCATCTATTTTTGTTGATATTTTAGCTAGATTAATAGAATCTAAAACTACATTTAAATCTTTATCATATCCTCTAACACCATTTGCAAATGTATAAATGAAATCACAAATATCACTTGACCAAACATTTAAATGTTCAGCTTTAGTATCAATTTCACTTATACAAATATTTTCATTTGGTATTAACTTTGGGTCCTCTTTAAAAGCAACAATTGCTTTTACATTAACTGGAATTGAGTTGATTCTCTCTCCTCCATTTATGTCAAGAATTAAGCCATTGTTTTCTTTTATAGTTTGTGCAATTAGTTTAATACCATTTGGTACATTTAAGTGGATATCAACACCACTATGACCACCAGGTAATTTAGAGATTTCTATTTCATAAAGTTTATAATTTTCATTGTTTTCAATTATTTGTTTTGAAGAGTTTTTTGCAAAGAAATCTACTCCTCCAGCACAACCAATGCAGATTTCTCCTTCTGCTTCGCTATCAATATTTAACATATATTGTGCATCTAATTTATGCTCTAAATTATTTGCTCCAATTAGTCCTATCTCTTCATCACTTGTAAAAAGAAACTCACAATCATAAGCTTGAGTCATTAGTGAAAGCATATAAGAACATCCAATCCCATTATCCGCTCCTAATGTTGAGTTTTCAGCCTTTAAAAACTTTTCTTCTTCAACAATTTTAGGAATACAATTATCACTTAAACAAACAATATCATAATGGTTTTGTAAACATAAATTTGCCTTTGAGTTCTCTTTTTTACATAAAATATTATTAAAGTTATCAACTAAACAAAGGTATCCATTTTTTGAAGCAAATTTTTTCATATAATTTATAAATGGTTCATGATTCCCACTACATCTAGGAATAGTTGTGATTTCTTTGAAAATATCTAAAATATTATTCACAAATAGCCTTTTTTAGGCAATATTATAACGAAGAATATAAAAACTTTCCTTATGTTTTTAAGCTTTGTTAAAAAATATTATATTAATATAAATAAATTAAAATTCAGGGAAGATAAATGATTATAGATTATAAAGATGTAAATGATTTAAATAGATATAAAATAATGTCTGATACAGTTGTTCCAAGACCAATCGCATGGATTGTTACAGAAGATGACGGTGTTATAAATGCTGCGCCTTTTTCATATTTTGTACCATTATCAAGTAATCCTGCTGTTGTTATTGTTTCTATTGGGGTAAAAGAAGAGGGTGTACCAAAGGATTCTTTACACAATATTTTGAAACATAAAAAAGCAACTATTTGTTTTGTAAATAAAGACAATACAGAGCAAGTAAAACTTTGTGCAAATATGCTTGATAAAGAAGAAAGTGAAATCGAAAAGTTTGAAATTGATGTTCAAAAACCTTTAGATGATTTTCCTCCAATGATAAGTTCGACTCAAACTGCTTTGTTTTGTGAATTTTATCAAAAAGTAGATATCCCAGGGAAAACTACACCAATTATTTTAGAAGTAAAAAAACAATACATTGAGGATGGAAGATTAGATGAAAGATCACATGTTCATGTGGAAAATATTGGAAGAAGTGGAGCTTTCTTTAAAGCAATGGTAGACTTATAAAACTAAGAGATTAACTCTTAGTTTTATTAAAATTTATTTTCAGATACTTTCTTAACAACATTTTGTGCAATATTATTAGTTTTTATTGCAATTGTATTTGTTATTTCAGCAATAGCTGCATTTTCTTGTGTAAATTTATCTAATTGACCAACCGCATCAGCTATTTGATTCATTCCTACACTTTGTTCTTTTGCAGCATTTGCAACATCACTTATAAGATTACTTGTATCATGAATTTTTGATTCTAATTCATTAAAACCTTCAATCATTTGATTACTAATATTTTTACCATTATCAGCTTTTGTTGTTGCATTTTCAACTAAATCTTTAATCTCTTTTGCTGCTTCTGCACTTCTTGCTGCAAGATTTCTTACTTCTTGTGCAACTACAGCAAAACCTTTTCCTGCTTCACCAGCTGTAGCAGCTTCTACCGCTGCATTTAGTGACAAAATATTTGTTTGGAATGCAATTTGGTCAATTACTGAAATTGCTTCATTTATATTCATAACTGTGATGTTAATATCTTCCATAGCATTTACAGTATTTGTTGCTAAGTTTTTACCTTCTGTAGCGGAACTTCTAGTTTCGTTTGAGATAATAAGCATCTCTTGAGCTTTTTGACTTGTACTATCAATATTACTTGTAATTTCATCAATTGATGCAGCAGTTTCTTCTAAAGAAGCAGCTTGAGAAGTTGCATTATTTGATAAAGTATTTACATTCGATGTTAATTCATTTGCATCATTTTGAAGTTGCATTCCATCACTATGATTTGTTTTAAGCATCTCAGTAATCATGTCGTTCATATTTGATATTTCATTTCCAATTTTACCTGAAGAAGATTTATCTAGTTTTGCGGTAAAGTCTCTTTTTGAATAATTTTCTAATACCATACTTATAGTATTTAAATCTTTTCCTAAAATTGATTGAAGATTATCAAGCATTTGATTAAGTAAATCTTTTAATTCATTTAGGGAATCGGTAGATGTAGTTTTGTTGATACGTTTACTTAAATAACCTTGGCTTACATTATTGGCTACTGTTTTTACCTCTTCAATAATTATGTTATCTTCAGTCATTGAAGTTTTTATATTTTTTACATTTTCATTAATGTTTTTAGCCATTTGTCCAAACTCATCATTTGAAGATATATTTATAGTATCAACATCAGAAGATTGTTTATTTAAAAATTTAAAAAATGATTCCATTCCACTTGAGATAGAAGAAAGATTAGATTTTAATACTTTTATAGAAAAGTAAATTACAATAGCTATGATTATTATTCCAACCAATGAGAAAATAATTGAAATATTTCTAATAAAATTTGCGTCTGCTAAATATTCATTTTTAGGAGCATTTACAAAAATTGACCAATTAGTATCTTCATCTACTTTAAAAGGTTTTACAACATAGTGTGAATTAAATCCACTTCCAAAAGATTCTTTTTCAAAAGAGTATGATTTTAATTCTTTCACATTTTTTAAGGCTTTTATGTAATCGGGGTCATTTTTAGTAACTTCTAAAAGTTTTTTGTTAACAACATCCTTTTTTGGATGTCCTAAAATAATTCCATGATTATCAACAATAAAAAAATAACCATTATCATATATTTTAGTTTTTATTGTCATTTCTAAAAATGTATTTAAATCGATTTCAGCTCCAACTGCACCTGCAAATTCACCATTTTTTTTATACAATGGCATTGCAATTGTTGTCATTAGTGTATCAACTCCAGCTACAGGATAAACGTAAGGTTTTGTAATAAAAAGTTTCCCAGCATCTTTAGGTCCCTTAATCCAACCATTTTCTTCATTATAAGATGAGCCAGGGTCAACTACAATACCATCTTTCCCCCTTGTTATATATGGAGAGAAACTACCATCTTTTGCATACCAGTTTTTTGGATACATACCATCTTTTACTGTAGTTTCGTATAAGATATTAGCTTCTTTTGTAGACCACCAGATACCAAGTAATTGTTCATTGTCTTTTAGCATAGCCTTGAACATTTGGATTGATTCTTTTTCTTTAAGAATAGTATCGTGATTTATAGCTTCTTGAAATTTAGCCCATATTGTCTTAACTAAACTTATTGATAAGTTAACATCACCTTGCACTTTTGATGTATTATTGTTGGAAACTTCATTAAGATAGGTTTCTGCACCTTTTTGTGCTGTCTGGGAAGAGTATTTTTCTAAAATAAACATAGTTAAAGCAAACACAATTGTAGTCGCACCTAATACTCTAAACAATAACTTATTACCAAAACTAGAATTTTTCATAGTATACCTTTTTGTTATTTTTTATATATTATATAATAAAAAAGTACTAGTATAGTATTATTTTTTAACTAGTTTTCAAAATTTTCATCTTGTCTTGGGTCCATTTCCGGTAATTCAGCCCCTGATGCAACAGGTATATTTACAAAAACACTCATATCTTTTGCTGGGACTTTATCTTTAGTAAGAGCATAAATACTTAAAAATAAACCTAAAACTGCAAAACTTAAAAATAAAAAATTAGGTTTATAATAACTAATACCAAAACCTATAAGTAATGGTGAGATAAATGAACCAATCCCATATGTAAAAAGAAGTGTTCTACTAATTTCAATAACATCTTTATTTTCATCAACTACATCATTTGCTCTAGCTACAGATAATGGATACATAGAAAATATTGTTAATCCTAATAGAAAACCTAAAATATATAAATACTCATTAATATCGGAAAATATAATAAATAAAACAGAGGTTATTGCAGTTAAAAAAGCAGTAATTGATATAAGTTTTCTTCTACCATATTTATCTGATAGTAAACCTATTGGCCATTGAGCTAATAATCCACCAACTAATCCTACAATCATAAAATTAGAAACTATTTCAAGGGAATCACTTTTTAATAAAATATAAACTGGAATCATAGCAAAAAATCCACCAACAAAATATCCACTAATAAAACTTGATACGGTTGCAAGTGGTACCACCGAATAAATTTTTGGGAAACTATACCTTTCAAAGGGTTTTAAAACAGGCTCTTTTATTTTTGTTAAAGATATAAATATAACTGAAAATAGAACTAAAACAGAACCAATTGCAAATATAAATTGCTTAAAATGCTCATCAATATTTAAAAATAATTGTCCAATTGCTGTCGAAAGATAAAAGATGATTGTATAAATTGCTAAAATTTTACTCCTATCCTCTTCGCTACTTTTTTCATTTAGCCAGCTTTCTATTATTATTAATAGTGCATAAAAAGAAAATCCAGAGATTACTCTAAGTATTGTCCATAAAATAACATCAAAAAATAAGGAATGAATTAAAAATGTTATAACCATAAGTGAAGTAAAGGCAGAAAAACTTCTTATATGTCCAACTGTTGAGATAATTTTTTGACTAAAAATTGAAGATAAAACTGCACCTAGAAAAAAAGAACCATTAATTAATCCAATTAAGGAACTACTAATACCCATCTCTTTTAAATATACACCTATAAAGGTAAGTATCATTCCATAACCAATTGCCAAAAAAGCAATTGCAAAAAACATAGAAGAGATAGGGAAAACAATTTTTTTTAAACTCATGTTGTTACTCATTGTAGAAAATATTTAATTTAGTAATAAATTTTCGTATTATAAAACAATAGAGATTAAACTCTATTATTTTTGTTCAACATTTTTTTTAAGTTTGTGTAATTACTTAAAAAAGTATTTATATTTAATGGATTTTTTAGGTGATATTTTATTTCATATTGTTATAACAATTTGAACCAATTTTAAGTTTATTAATGTATAATCCTTCTCCCAAATCACTACAGAGGAGATAAATGCGAATTACAATTACAGAAGCTGAGTTTGAGGCTATTCAAAAAATATTAGTTCAAAATGATACAATGTTATATAATAGGTTTAATGAGGAGTTTAAAAAATCAATTTTATCATGTACTCCAAAAAAAATAAAAGCAACAACAAAAGCTAATAATGTAAAAAGAAAGAGAAGTAGAACAGCGATAACTAATGCTGTTAATATGTTAAGATTTGAAAATAAAAAAATTACTATATATAATGTAGCGAAAACAGCAGAAATTAGTTATAACACTGCAAAACAATATAAAGACTTTATACTAGCTCAATCAGCATAAACTCAAATACTTTATAATATTCATTTTGATAGTTTCTTCAAAATGATAAAACAAAATGAAACAAGAACATCCTTTTTTCTTATAAAGAAATTAAAATATATAAGTTCTATTTATTTCAAAATGATATATCGTAATTGAAAAAAGAAAAAAATCTTTATCTAAGCCATTATGGACTAGTTTTATCTTTTTTTCAAAATGTTTTATCAAAGTGAAAGAGTATTGTGAAGTTAAATTAATGCAAAAGAATAATGGTTTTAAGAAATTGAAAGCTAATTATTTCAAAATGATAAAATGTTTTATCATGTTAAGTAAGGCATTTAGCCTTACTCTACAATTTGATGTAATTTAGAACATCTACTTAAAAAAGTATCCATCCCACACATATCATTGTACATATCATCAAAAGAATGAAAGTGTGCATCATATATGTATACAAAGATTTCATCATCTTTTTCTAAAAAGTGTTTTTTACCAAATTCTGCATATGCTGTTGCCCCAGCCGCAATTAATAAGCCTTTTGCATCTTTTGCTTTTTTTGTAAATTGTGTTAACTCTTCTAATGGTCCCATATCATCTTGGGTATTTAGTTTTTCAATCATCCAATCTTTTAATTGTGTGAAAAAATAGCTATATGAATTAACTGCAGAAGTGGTACCATAATCATGAACAACACCATTTCTTTTTATAAAAGAAGCAATATGGTATCTATTTAATATTCCTTCTTCTGTGAAATTATCAATTTTTATTGCATCTCTAGAGATACCCTTTGTATTTTTTCCCCAGTTTTTTTTAGTACTTAATTTATTTCCATCTTGTACTCGTATTGAAAAATCATTAAAAGCTGAAAAATATTTTGGAATAATATCAACAACTTTTTCATTTTCATAAATAAAGTCACATATTAATGCAACTTCAGCTTCAACTTGTAAATTGTCCTCTTCTCTTCCATGGGTTTTGATAGTCTCATCACATATTGGAAATGTACCTAAAAATGACTCATGACCTGGAATATAAAAAGGGAACATACCCTTTGGAGCATCTTTTTCTTTTGTTTGTATAACTGCAAATTCATCAGCTTCTCCAGCTTCTCCTAAATGATTTGCAAAGTTTCCTGCAACACCAAACCCTAAATAATCTTTTAATTCTTCTAAATCTATATATATTTTTTCCATTTTATTACCTTTAATATTTTTTCTTTTAACAGTGAATTTTTTGATTGTGATTATTTAAAATTGTGAGGTTTGTGGTTAGTTTACGTTAGATTATTTTATTTTATCTTTGACGTGTATAGCGACTCTCACAATTTTTTACTTTTGCTTTCTTGACTTCAACGAGCCCAAGGGCAATAGCAAGTTTTGTTGTGACAGTGACAATTAAGTTTTTCATTATAAATCCTTTTAATAAATATAGATAAGAAGTTTAACTTCTTATCTATAACATAATCTTAATTTTAAATATTAAGAGAAAAATCTAGTGTTTACTTCATCCATTAATTTTGCACCAGAGAAATGTGCTCTTTGAACTAATTCCCAGAAATATCTATATGTAGCTCTATCATGTAATTCACCATCATACTGAATTGGTCCCCACTCAGAATCTTGTGCTGCTAATAAAATATTTTGAGCCGCTGCTAATTCCGTAAAGTCTGGTTTCATAGCATCAACGATTGCTTGTACTTGTGTTGGGTAAATTGACCACATTCTCATAAATCCAAACTCATTTCTTGCTCTTTCCGCATCTTTATATGTTTGGTATGGATTTTTAAGGTCAAGTGTAACATTATGACAAGGGATTACATGGTTTTGAATAGCTGCTTGACAAACTTTTGCTTTAGCTGCACCAATTAATCTATGATCAAATTGACCAGGACTTCTCATATTAGATGCAGGGATTGCACCTTGGTAACCAGAAACAAAGTCCATTAAACCAAAGTCTAAAACTTGAAGCCATGGTAAAGTTGCGATTTTTTCAACATCTTGTAAAGCTCCATGAGTTTCAATTAAGATATGAATTGGAATCTCTCTTGTGATACCAGATTTTTTAGCTACTTCTTGAATATACTCAATTTGAGTTTTAACATCTTCATAAGAAGTAGATTTTGGTAATGTAATATATGCTAATTTTTCTCCAGCTCCTGGAACTAAAATATCAACATCTTGTCTCCAATCTGGATGTGAAAAATCGTGGATTCTTGTTCCAGCCATTGCATATGGATTATCTTCAGAGTTTACAACTCTAACTATCATCTCTGCATGTTCTACTTCTTTTCCAGTCTCTGCTCCATCTTCGCAGTCACAAGTAATATCAAATACTGGTCCTAGTTTTCTTTGCATATCAAAACCTTTTTTGATAAGCTTCTCACTACCTGCAAAGTGTTCACAAGTTGGGATAATTGGTAAAGATTTACCAGATTCAAATAATGCTTCGTTTGGATGTGTCATAATAATTTCCTCTCTTTAAATTAAATTTATTTTTTATATTTTTATTTCTTCTTTAGAGCTCTCATTGAGAAAACCCTAAAGAAGGCAATGAATTGCCTTATAAAGTCTATTGCTTCTTAGTCTTTTTCTTTGGAACGATTACAGTGTAATCTAAATCAAGTACTACATTTTTTAAGTACTTACCATCTTCACCTTTTGGATTTTCAATTTCAGAAGATGCTTGGTTTTTAATTGCAACTGTTCTTAATCTTAATAATCCTAAATCATCTCTTTTATGGTCAATTACATCAATAATCTCAGTATATGCATAGATTGTATCACCTGCATATGTCGGATTACAATGAGCACCTGAGTTAATTGCATAAACCCATTGAGCATTTTGTAAACCATTAAAAGAGATTGCTCTAGCAATTGAGATAACAATTCCACCATACATCAATCTTTCTCCCATAGGAGTAGATTTCATCATATGGTCGTTAAAGTGAACTTTTGCATTGTTTTGATACAACTTAGTTGCTAGTGTATGGTCACTATCATCAATTGTTATACCTTCAGGATGATTAAGTCTTTCTCCAATTTCATAATCTTCAAAGAAATACTCTCCACCTGTTGCATTAGTATCAACCATATCAATCTCAGGGATATTGATATCATCATCAATAGGAGTTGACTCTTCAAAAGTTGGTATCTCTTTAATCCCAGTTGTTGTAGTTTTGTCCTTTTTATGAACCATAACCCATCTTTTGAAATTTAATACCTCTTTGTTTAGTTCGTTATATCCAATTGAATGAACATAAACAACTCCAGATTTACCATTTGAATTCTCTTTTAATCCAATAACAGTTGATTCCATTCTAACTGTATCCCCAATAAAAACAGGGTTTGGAAAAGAGATTTCAGCATAACCTAAATTTGCAATTGCATTTAAAGATATATCTTGAACTGATTTACCAAATGTTAAATGGAACATTAGAATATCATCAACTGGTCTTTCGTTGTATCCAATCTCTTGAGCTAATTCATCAGATGAATGTAAAGCAAATCTAGAACCAGTGAAGGCGATGTATAAAGATACTTCACCTTCGGTTATTGTTCTTGGAAGAGGGTGGATAATCTTTTGCCCAATTGAAAAATCTTCAAAAAAGTTACCAATATTTATTTTTGTACTAATTTTAGACATCTATTTTCCTTATTTTCCAAATAGGTTTTGACCTAAAGATTTATATGTATCATAAAGTGTAATCATTTTCTTAGCCCACTTAATTCTACATTTATCAACAAGTTTATCTTTATATTGGATAACCTCTTTACCATCTTTTTCAGCTTCTTCGTATTTAGAAATCATCTCTTCAAACTCTTGAACTTCTTTTTGAGTTGGAGTAAAGATATCATTGATATATTCAACTTGAACTGGATGGATTAATGCTTTACCATCAAATCCTAAGTTAAATGCATCTTTTGTTGAATCTTCACAAGCAAACTCATCATGTACATCATTATGTGGTCCATCAATTACAGTTTTACCATATGCTTTTGCAGATAATGCAATACGTGCTAGGTAGTTAAACATAGCTTTAGAACCTTTTTTAATATCAATTTGAAGTCTATTTGCTAAACTATTTGAACCAACAACGATAACTTCAGTTTTTTTAGAAGCTTCACAAATATCAGGTGAATTTAAAATTGCTAATGGAGTTTCAATCATTACCATCATTGTTAACTCAGGGTTTACTTCATTTAACAATTTTTCAGCTTCTAAAACTTGCTCAACTGTTTCAATTTGTGAAAATAAAATTGCATCAATCTCAATCTCACGTGCAAGTTCTAAATCTTTTGTTAATTCTTCAGTTCCAATATTATTAACTCTTAAAACTCTTTCAGATTCACCAAATTTTGGTCCCTCTTCAGCATAAACTTCTCTAAGTACAGTTCTTGCAATCTCTTTTTGTTCATGTAAAATAGCTTCAATATCAAATGCAACTGAGTCTGCTAAAACAGTTTTTGCTTTTTTTACATATTTTTTATTATAAGCTGGAACAAACATCATAGATCTTCTAGCTTTGTATTCAATAATCTCTTCACCTGTTTCTTGTGAATGATATTGTTCATGTAATTGTTTTACAAGTTGCTTTCTTAATACTTTTCCATTTTTAGTTCTTGGATAATCTTTCATTCCAAAAATAACTTTTGGAGCTTTATACTTAGCAAGATTTGCTTGAGAAAATGCAAGAATCTCTTGCTCTTGTTCTTCAGTCAAATTTTCATGTCCAATAACAGCAATAGCAACTAAAGTTTTATCTTTTTCTAAATCAAGACCAAAGGCAACACAATCAGCTACTAAATCGTGAGTTTTTACAACTCTTTCAATTTCATGAGGAGATACTCTAAATCCAAATGTATTAATGATGTCATCTTTTCTACCAATAAACCAGATATATCCATCTTTATCTCTTTTAGCATAATCACCTGTAAAGAAATACCCGTCATGTCTAGCTTTAGCTGTTTCTTCTTCTAATTGCCAATATTCTAAGAATAAACCTGGATCATCTTCACCGATACAAATCATTCCTTCTTCTTCTAATCCAACTTCTTCTAAAGTTTCTGGATCAATTAATTTTACAATATGTCCTGGTTGAATAAATCCTGCACTTCCAGGTCTAATTGGATTGTTTTTAGAATGAGAAATATAATATGAACACTCAGACATACCAATTGCTTCAAAAATATCTTGATCAAATCTATCTCTCCATAAACCTAACATTTCGTCAGATAAGTGTTCACCAGCAGACATACAATATCTTAATGATGGACAATCTTTGATCGAGAAATCAGTTTTTTGGATGATTTGTCTATAAATTGTTGGAACTCCAATAAAAATTGTACATTGGTGTTTCTTAATTAAATTAATCCATGTTGAAGCATCGTTTGCCCCTTCATATGCAATCACAGTATGACCATTAAATAATGGATCCATTAGTGCAGAACCTAATACATAAGTCCAGTTAAATTTACCAGAGTGCATGATTCTATCATTTTCTTTAAAATCAAACCAATATTCAGTTGCAGGAGTTCTACCAACTAATGATCTATGAGAGTGTAATACTCCCTTTGGATAACCAGTTGTTCCTGATGTATATACTAAATATGCAGGCTCACCAGATTTTGATGGGTAATGATTAGGCGTTTTATCAGTATTTGCTAAAATTTCATTTAAAGCATATACTTTCATACCCTTTGGTACTTTATAATCTGCAACACTATTTACACCAGCAACAATAATTGTTTTTAGATTATCAACATTTTCTAAATATGGAACTAGATTTTCAAACATAGTTGCACTCATAACAATTGCACTAGCTTGAGAATCTTCAGCAAGATATTTAACTTCTGAACCACTTAAAAGTGTAGACGTTGGTACTGCAATAATTCCAGCTTTAATCGCACCAAAAAATGATATTGGATATGCTAAAGAGTTTTTTAAACAAACTAATACTCTATCTCTTGCACCAATTCCAATTGATGTTAGGAAGTTACAAACCTGGTCTGATTTTTCTGATAACTCTTTATATGTAATCTCATCAGTACCAAGTTTATCATCTTCAATGATCATTGCAGTACTATTTTCTTTTGCTGTTCCTAAATGACTTGATGTACAAGCTACACCAATATTTAAAAATTCAGGTACTTCAATTTTTACATTTGAACTCATAATTTCAACTCCCTAATTAGATTTGACCATAAGGCCAGTTTTCTTTAAATGTATGTAATGGCATTTTATTTAATACTGTTACAGCAAACTCATGATCTTCTTTACTTAAACTATTAAGTGCATTTGCTCTTAAGATGTTTTGTAATGATTTACCAAACATTGGTGGATCTAACATTTCACCTTCATATCTAATAGCTCCACTTAATAAAGCATCTGTTTCAATAGCTGCTTTTAAAATATCTACATCTTTTGCAATCTCTTTTGGAGAAGGAGTAAAAGCAACTTTACAAACATTGATATGATTAGGAGTAATAACTTGTTTCCCTGTTAATCCCATTGCATATTCTCTTTGTGCATGTGCATATACATGTCTAGATGCATCATCACCATGTAAGTCTAACCATCTTCTAATATCTTTTTTCTCAACGCAAGAATCTGGTAGTGAATTTGGAGTAAGTAAAACTTCAACTCCACCAATTACACCTTTACCTTGTATTCTAGCTTCCATAGTAAGCATATTGAAAAATGTTTCTAATTCATCAATCCAACCCTCTGGAGTTATTTTATAAGACATAGCTTTTGAAAAGTCATGGATACCAAATACTAAGTGTTGAACAGTTGAAAATTGCATTAACTTATCAGCAATTTTAAGTGATTTTGGGTGTTCAATAATTGGTTGAATTTGTAAATCTGCTCCAATTGAAATTAACCAAGATGATAAATCTCTAATCTCAGCTGCTCCATATACTTCACCAGCTTTTGCTAAAACAATTGCATCAATATATTTGTGAATTTGTTTTAACATTTTTAAATCTTCTTCATATTCAGCTGTTCTAAATGGATTAATTCTTACAGCAATTTGAAAATCTCTTTCAGGAAACTTTGGAAGTTCTTGAATTAATAATTCCCTTGACATCTCTTTTTGTCTACATCCATCTTCTAAGTCAAATAAAACTGTATGAGCTTTTGTTTTGTATGCATGTTTTTGTAATCTATACTTAGCTTGCTCCATAGTTTCATAAGTTCCATCAAGTGGATTAAACTTAATTGGTGGATAATAAATTTGAATACCTGGCCATTTTCCCCCTAGCACAGGTGATAAATCGTCATTTGCAGTTAATTTTGATAAATCTACGAAAGATGAATTCATAATTTTTCCCTCTTTTCCTAATAATTTCTGTTAAAAATCTTATTCAGATTAATTTCTGATAGACGAATTAATCCATATATAAAATAAACTGAATCATACTTTTAAAAACTAATTTAAAATTTAAGTAAAATTTTATTATCTTTGTGGATCCCATAAAATAGGGCTTTTTTAAAGTGAGAATATGATAGTTTCACAATGTGAGAAAATTTTTTTCAAAATTCTTATAATGTAAAAAATTTTTTTCAAAATTTGTACAATTTTGTAGGTTAATTAGGAACAAAATATTTTTTTTTGTTTCAAAAGAGAAAAATTCCTTATACATTTATTGAAAAAATGATAAAATCAAAAAAAATTAATAGAAGAGATACATTGCAAAATAGTCCAAATAAGTCTTTTAAAAAAGGGCTTCATGTCTTAAAAGAGATTATGAAAGCCAATAAACCAGTTACTGCTAATAATTTGTGTCAAAAACTTGAAATAGATAAAAGTACTATGTCTAGATTAATTACAACTTTGATGAGTGAAGATTTTATAGAATACAAAGGTGATTCTAAAGAGATTATTTTAAGTGATATATTAAGAAAAATTGTATTTAAAAACGATAGAGAAAAAATTATAGAAAAAACTGCTGCATTATTAGATCAGATTTTTCATTTAACTAATGAAGCTGCTTATATTTATATATTAGACAATAATTTAGCTTTAAATTTAAATCAGATTGATATGTCAACTAGGGTTTTAAAAACTAGAGATTCAATTGGTTTACATTCACCTTTACATGCAAATGCCTTTGGTAAAGTGTTAATAGCTTTTTCCCCAGAATTAAAAATTGATTCTTTAGAGTTAAAAAAATATACATCTTACACAATAACTTGTACCACAAAATTAAAAAAAGAGATTGATTTAATTTGTGAAAGAGGGTATTCAATTGGTACGGAAGAATATGAGTTTGGTTTAAAATCTGTTGCTGTTCCTTATTTTGATAAACAAAATAAGTTTGTAGGAGCAGTTGGAATTTCTGGATTATCAGTTAGACTTGAAGATGAAAAACTTCACAAATTTGGTCAAGGGATTTTTAAATTAGTTAATAGTTACAACTAAAGGTAAGTCTTAAAGACTTCCTTTGTTGTTTGATAAATATTCGTGTGCTAGATAAGAGCTTCTAGCATATGGTGTTGAGTGAACAAAAGAAAAACCTACTTCTTTTGCTAATTTTTTATATCTATCAAATTGATCAGGGTGAACAAACTCTTTTACTTTTGCATAATCACCACTTGGTGCTAAATATTGCCCAATACTTAAAAAATCACATCCTACTGCTCTTAAGTCTTTGAATACTTGAACCATCTCTTCTTCCGTTTCTCCAAGACCAACCATAAGTGCAGATTTTGTTTTGATCTTATTACCACCAAGCTCTTTTAGTCTTTGTAAAACATCTAGTGATCTTTGATATGTTGCACCTTTTCTAATTTTATACATTGATGGAACTGTTTCAATATTATGTCCAATAATTACAGCACCTGAATCTACAACTTTTTTTAAAGAATCATCATCTGCTTGGAAGTCAGGAATAAGTATTTCAACTTGAGTATCTTTTGTATTTTCTAATATATTCTTTGTAACTTCATAAAAGTGATTTGCTCCGCCATCTTTTAAGTCATCTCTTGCTGGACTAGTAATAACTACAAATTTCAATCCTAATTTTTGAACTGAGATTGTAATCTTTTCAACTTCTTCTTGATTAACGTAACCATTTGGATTTCCAGTTTTTACATTACAATAATGACATCTTCTAGTACATAAATCACCTAAAATCATAAATGTTGCATTTTTCTTTGCAAAACATTCACTAATATTAGGACATTTAGCTTCTTGGCAAATTGTATGTAATCCATGTTCTCCTAATAAAGCTTCCATCTCTTTTTGTGCAGTTGGAACTAGTTTTTTTCTTAACCATTCAGGTTTTTTAAAATCAACTTTCTTAAATTGATTAACTGCTTGTGTCATATTTTTCCTTTAACAAGTTATTTTTAAAATCTATTTCATTTTTTGTTAGTTTCTCTTCTTTTAAAGTAACATTAAAAGTAGTTCTAAATGCTTCAATAATTTGATTGATTGCATCATGTGAATTTAATTTTATACCAATATCTTCAAGACTTATGCCAAATCTTTCATCAAAACTGTTACTTTTTGTATCAACTAATGGAATTGAACCATGTTGAAATATTGCTTTTTTTGTTCTTCTTTGTGCATTTCCACCAATTTTTTGACCGTTTACAAGAATATCATAAGCTTCAAATCCAACTTGACAAAACTCACTTTTAGATAATTGTATCTTTTCATTATCTTTAGCATAGCAAACATCCAAGCCTAGATTTTTGTAAAAATTCAGTATAAATTGACATATATATTCATAAGATTTTTTTATACTTAGTGTTGATAAAATATGCGTTGGTATTATTAAAGAATACGAAATATCATGGCCATGAAATAAAATTCCACCACCTGTTATTCTTTTAGCAACTTTTTCTTTTTGATTTTCTAGGAAATCGTAAGATTCGATATTTTGGGAAATCCCAATGGTTGAACTATTTTCATCCCAAGTATATAATCTTAATATTGGCAAATCATCATTCTCAAAATTTTTTAACAATGATTCATCTGTTGCCATATTTTCTTTTGAAGAACCTTGTTTTGATACAATTAGCCTAAATGTCTTTTTATTAAACAAAATGTATAATCTACCTTTAATTAAAATTCAAAAAAAACTAAAACAATTTTTAGTAAATAGTAAAGTTTCGTCACGTTTTTTTCATTATAATTTCATTTATATATAAGATATCTTAAAAAATATATTAAAATTTTAGATTCAGTTTACATTAAAATAAGATAAGTACCATATGTTCAGAATTCGGATTTATGGTGCGAATTGATACATAATTTTTACATAATGAACATATGTTCAATCTTTAAAGTGAAAATTATGTTAAAAATTAAGAAAAAATTAAGTAAGGAAGTATGAATGTCAGAAATAAACTTAAACGACATTGATCCAGAAGAAACACTGGAGTGGATTGATGCCCTAGATGCAGTTTTAGAGAAAGAGGGTCCTAAGAGAGCTCACTATCTTTTAGAGCAATTAATCGATAAAGCTAGAAGAAGTGGTACTTATTTACCATTTAAAGCTACGACTGCATATTTAAATAGTATTGATGTTGATAATGAACCAAAAATGCCAGGCGACAGAGATATTGAAAGAAAAATAAGATCTGCAATAAGATGGAATGCTGCTATTATGGTTCAAAGGGGTTCAAAAAAGAACCTAGAGTTAGGTGGTCATATTGCATCTTTCCAATCTTCTGCGACTTTATATGATGTAGGATTTAATCACTTTTTTAGAGCACCAAATGAAAAAGATGGTGGAGATTTAATTTTTTATCAAGGACATATTGCTCCAGGTATTTACGCAAGAAGTTTTGTTGAAGGAAGAATTACTGAATCTCAAATGGATAATTTTAGACAAGAAGCTTTAGAAGATGGTTTGTCTTCATATCCACACCCAAAACTTATGCCTAATTATTGGCAATTCCCAACTGTTTCTATGGGACTTGGACCTATTCAAGCAATTTATCAAGCAAGATTCTTAAAATATTTAACAGATAGAGGAATCAAAGATTGTTCTGAACAAAAAGTATATTGCTATATGGGTGATGGTGAGTGTGACGAACCAGAATCATTAGGAGCAATTGGACTTGCAGGGCGTGAAGAATTGGATAACTTAGTATTTGTTATTAACTGTAACCTACAAAGACTTGATGGACCTGTAAGAGGAAATGGAAAAATTATTCAAGAACTTGAAGGTAATTTTAGAGGTAATGGATGGAGAGTTCTTAAAGTTATTTGGGGTAGACATTGGGATGCTTTACTTAAAAAAGATAAATCTGGTAAGCTTCTTAAACTTATGGAAGAAACTGTTGATGGTGAGTACCAAAACTTTAAACAAAAAGGTGGAGCTTACACAAGAGAACACTTCTTTAATAAATACCCTGAAACTGCTAAATTAGTTGAAAATATGTCTGATGCTGAAATTTTCGCACTAAATAGAGGTGGACACGATCCATTAAAAGTATATGCAGCATATAAAGCAGCAAATGAAACTAAAGATAGACCAACTGTAATTTTAGCAAAAACTGTAAAAGGTTACGGAATGGGTGAAGCTGCAGAAGGTAAAAATATCGCTCACGGTGTTAAAAAAGTTGATACTGACTCATTAAGAAAATTTAGAGATAGATTTAGAATTCCTGTAACAGATGAAGAGCTAGAAAAATATCCATATTATACATTCCCAGAAGATTCTGAAGAATATAAATATATGAAAGCTAGAAGAGAAGAATTAGGTGGAGCACTTCCACAAAGAAGACCTAAGTTTACTGAAAAATTAGAAATTCCAGCATTAGAAAAATTCAAACCTGTATTAGATGGTAGTGGAGAAAGAGAAATTTCTACTACGATGGCATTTGTAAGAATTTTAAATGTATTAGTAAAAGATAAAAAACTTGGAAAAAGAATTGTTCCAATTGTTCCAGATGAAGCTAGAACATTTGGTATGGAAGGTATGTTTAGACAATTAGGTATTTATTCTTCTGAAGGTCAACAATATATTCCTCAAGATAGAGATCAAGTAGCATACTATAAAGAGGATAAAAAAGGTCAAGTACTTCAAGAAGGTATTAATGAACTTGGAGCTATGGGTTCTTGGATTGCAGCAGCAACTTCTTATTCTGTAAATGATTGTCCAATGATTCCATTTTATATTTTCTACTCAATGTTTGGATTCCAAAGAACAGGTGATATTACTTGGGCAGCGGGAGATCAAATGGCAAGAGGTTTCTTAGTAGGTGGTACTTCAGGTAGAACTACATTAAATGGTGAAGGTTTACAACATGAAGATGGTCACTCACATATTATTGCTAATACAGTTCCTAACTGTGTAACTTATGACCCAACATTTGGATATGAAGTTGCAGTAGTGGTTCAAAATGGTATTGAAAGAATGTATGGTGAGAATCAAGAAGATATTTTCTATTATATTACAACATTAAATGAAAACTATCAACAACCAGCTATGCCAGAAGGTGTAGAAGAAGGTATCTTAAAAGGTATTTATAAATATAAAACTGTTGAAGCTAAAAATAACCATAAAGTTAAATTATTAGGTTCTGGTTCAATTTTCCAACAAGTATTAGCTGCAGCTGATGTTTTAGCTGATGAATATGGAATTGCAACTGAGATTTATTCTGTTACTTCTTATAATGAATTAACTAGACAAGCACAAGATGTTGAAAGAAACAATTTATTAAATGTAGATGGCGAAGATGAGATTGCATATGTTGATCAAGTTCTAGGATCAGATGAAGAAAATATTATCATCTCAACTACAGATTATATGAAAGCATATTCAGAACAAATTGCACCATTTGTAAAAGGTTCTTTTAAAGCATTAGGTACTGATGGTTTTGGTAGATCTGATTCAAGAGCAAATTTAAGAAAATTCTTTGAAGTTGATACTGATTTTGTTGTATTTACAACTTTAGCACAACTTGCTGACGCTGGAAAAATAGATAAGTCAGTGGTTAAAGATGCAATGACTAAATATGGTATTGATGCATCAAAAACTAATCCAGTGAAATTATAAGGAGTAAAAAATGGGTAAACTAGTAGATATTTTTATTCCTGATTTGGGTGCAGACAAAGATGTAGACTTAATTGAAGTTATGGTTGAAGTTGGAGATAGTGTTGAAGAGGAAGATGGTCTAATCACACTTGAAACAGAAAAAGCATCAATGGATGTACCAACAACTCACGGCGGAATTGTAAAAGAGATTTTAGTAAAAGTTGGTGATAAAGTTAACTCTGGTGATTTAATTGCTAGAGTTGAAGTTGAAGAGGAGGGTGCTTCTGAAGCTCCTGCCCCAGCTCCTGTTGCTGAAACAAAAGAAGAGACTCCTGTAGAAGAAACTAAAAAAGAACCAGCTTATGAAGATGGTTCAGGTTCTGTAATGGGAATTGAAGAAGCTGAAGCTGAATTAAAAGCAATTAGTGCAAGTGGTGCTGAAATCTCTTGTCAGTTTGTAAATGAACAAACAATTTGTTCAGTTATTGAAGAGGTTCATGTTCCAGATTTAGGTGCTGATAAAGACGTAGATTTAATTGATGTTATGGTATCAGTTGGTGATACTGTTGAGTTTGAAGATGGACTTATCACTCTTGAAACAGAAAAAGCATCTATGGATGTTCCTGCACCATTTGCTGGTGAAATTCTAGAATTATCTGTAAGTGCAGGTGATAAAGTTAACTCTGGTGATTTAATCGCAAAAATGGTTAAAACAGTTGTAATGGAATCAAAAGTTCCAACACCAGCTAAAAAACAAGAAGAGCCTAAAAAAGAAGAGCCTAAAAAATCTGCTACTGTTCAAGAAGTAGCAGCTACTTCTGCTCCTGTTGCAAATGCAGTATTAACTGAAAAAGCTTCAAAAGTTTATGCTTCTCCATCAGTTAGAAAAGTAGCAAGAGAGTTTGGAGTTGATTTAGGTTTTGTTAAAGGAAGTGGTAGAAAAGGAAGAATCCTTAAAGATGACATTAAAGCTTATGTGAAAGAGCAGTTATCTAAACCAGCTGTTGCAGCTGCAAATACTGGAAGTGGACTTGGATTTAATTTCCCTGAACTTAAAGAGGTTGATTTTAGCCAATTTGGTGAAACTGAAACTGTTGAGTTAAACAGAATTCAAAAAATCTCTGGACCATCTTTACATAGAAATGCTGTATCAATGCCACATGTTACACAGTTTGATGAAGCTGATATTACAGAGATGGAAAGCTTTAGAAAAGCACAAAATGCAATTGCTGAAGGTTATAAATTATCACCATTAGTATTTGTATTAAAAGCTGTTGCAAAAGCATTAGAGATTCATCCTAAGTTTAATACATCATTAACTCCAGATGGACAAAGTTTAGTTTATAAAAAATATTTCCATATTGCTATTGCAGTTGATACTCCTAATGGATTAGTTGTTCCTGTAATCAAAGATGTTGATAAAAAAGGTTTCAAACAAATAGCTGAAGAGTTAAAAGAGATTTCTGCTAAAGCTAGAGATGGAAAACTTAAATCAACTGATATGCAAGGTGCTTGTTTTACTATTTCATCATTAGGTGGAATTGGTGGAACTAAATTCACTCCAATTATCAATGCTCCAGAAGTTGCAATTTTAGGATTATCAAAATCTGAAATGAAACCTGTATGGAATGGTGAAGAGTTTGTTCCGAAATTAATGTTGCCATTATCTTTATCTTATGATCATAAGGTTATAGATGGTGCAGATGGTGCGAGATTTACAACAACTTTATCTAAGCTTTTAAGCGATATTAGATTATTAAGTCTATAAGGAATAAACATGGGTAAAATTATAGATATACTTATTCCTGATTTGGGTGCAGATAAAGATGTAGATTTAATCGAAGTAATGGTTGAAGTTGGTGATAGTGTCGAAGAAGAAGATGGTTTAATCACACTTGAAACAGAAAAAGCATCAATGGATGTACCAACAACTCACGGTGGAATTGTAAAAGAGATTTTAGTAAAAGTTGGAGATAAAGTTAACTCTGGTGATTTAATTGCTAGAGTTGAAGTTGAAGAGGAGAGTGCTTCTGAAGCTCCTGCTCCTGTAGCTGAAACAAAAGAAGAAACTTCTACAGCAAAACCACAAGCAACAGAAGTTTCTGTATCTTCTGATGCAAGTGAAATAAAAGGTGAAGTTCTAGTTATTGGTGCAGGACCTGGTGGATATTCAGCTGCATTTAGATGTGCTGACTTAGGTTTAAAAACTGTTTTAGTTGAAAGACACCCAACTTTAGGTGGAGTTTGCTTAAATGTTGGTTGTATACCTTCAAAAGCCTTACTTCATGTTGCAAAAGTTATTGAAGAAGCAGAGCATATTGAACATGCAGGAATTAAATTTCCTAAACCAGAAATTGATTTACCTGGTGTTGCTGCATATAAATCAGGAGTTGTAAAAAGACTTACAGATGGTTTAACAGCAATGGCTAAAATGAGAAACGTTACAGTTGTTCAAGGTAATGCGAAATTTATTGATGAGAACAATGTTATTGTTGAACATACTGATGTTGAAGGTAAACAAACAAAAGTTAGTTTTGATAATTGTATTATCGCAGCAGGTTCTCAGAGTTCTAAAATGGGATTCATCCCACATGAAGATCCAAGAATTTGGGATTCAACAAATGCTTTAGAAGTAAAAGAAGTACCAAAAAGATTACTTGTAATGGGTGGTGGAATCATTGGTCTTGAGATGGGAACTGTTTATGAAAAATTAGGTTCAAAAGTTGATGTTGTAGTAAGAGGTCCTCAAGTTATGACAGGAACTGATAAAGATATTGTTAAAATCTATACTAAAGCAAATGAAGAAAGATTTAACTTTATGTTTAAAACTCAGACTCAAGCAATCATCCCTAAAAAAGATGGTATCTATGTTGAGTTTAAAGGTGATAATGCACCTGAACCTCAAATGTATGATGCAGTACTTGTAGCAATGGGTAGAACTCCAAATGGACTAAAAATTGGTATTGAAAATACAGGTGTTGAAGTTGATGACCATGGATTTATCTCAGTTGATGAACAAATGAGAACAAAAGTATCAAATATTTTTGCAATTGGTGATATTATTGGTGGTCCTATGCTAGCACATAAAGCTGTTCATGAAGGTCATGTTGCAGCTGAAGTTATTGCTGGACATAAAGTATTCTTTGAACCTAAACAAATTCCAGGTATTGCTTATACTTTCCCTGAAATTGCAACAGCAGGTTTAAGTGAAATTGAAGCAAAAGAGCAAGGGATTAATTATGAAGTTGCAACTTTCCCTTGGAGTGCTTCTGGACGTGCAATAGCTTCTGATGTTTCGCATGCAGGTATGACAAAGCTAATTTTTGACAAAGACACTGACCAAGTTATTGGTGGAGCTATTGTTGGAGATAATGCTGGTGAATTACTTGGTGAAATTTCACTTGCACTAGAAATGGATTGTGATGCAGAAGATATAGGTCTTACAATTCATGCCCATCCAACATTACATGAATCAGTTGGAATGGCAGCAGAAATTTTCCATGGTAGTATTACAGATTTACCAAATGCTAAAGCTGTAAAGAAAAAATAAATTAATTTATACCACAAAGAGTTTTCTCTTTGTGGCAGATATTGGGATTAGAGAATGCCTTTATTTAGTAATAGATATCAAAAGACCTCATTTGTATATTCGTTTATGTTGTCTTTATTGTATATTCCATTTTTGTTAAGTTTATTAGATGAGAATCTTTTTATAAAAAATGAATTTTGGAATATTTTTGTTTTTGTTACATTCACTATAGTTTTTATTACTACAATTAACTATAAAGTAATGCTTTGTTTGAAAAAAAAAGGTGTAAGTTTTAACAATAGAGTTATATTTATACCTATTAATTTAATATTAATGTATGGTATCTCCTTATCTATACCATTTGAACTCTCAATAGATATTTTTTATTTATCACTAATACTAATATTAATACCATGGTTAATCTTTTTTAGAAAAGTCTACAGACTACATCAACTAACTTTATGAATTACTCAATTAAAAAAGTCTGGTTTTTCCCATTTCTTTTTGCTTGATATAGTGCGTAATCGGCCTTTTGGATTATAGTTGATAGTGTATCATTATATTTGCAAGTTGTGATACCAAAACTTGATGTTATATTTAAGTCTCTACAAAAAGTGTGTTCTTCAATTAGTTTTTTAAGTTTATTTGCAATATCTGCAGTTGTTTCTAAAGAACTTTCACTAATTATAATAAACTCTTCACCTCCCCATCTTCCAAAAACATCTTCTGTCCTGATATTATATTTTATTATTTCACTAAATTCTACTAAAACCTTATCACCTTTAACGTGACCATGAGTATCATTGATTTTTTTGAAATCATCAATATCAACAAAAATAATACTTAGTCTATTTTGTGGGTTTTTATTGAAATCTTCAATTTTTTCAAGTAAGTAACTATCAATGTATCTTCTGTTATATATTGAAGTTAATTTATCTGTTATAGCTAATTGATTTAAAATAACATTATTGTTTCTGATTGATTTAAATTCTGACTTTAATTGTTTAAAAGATTTTCTATTCTTGAGTTTTTCAGAAATAGAAGAAATAGTTGATAACAAATCTCTATAATCAACAGGTTTTTGTAAAAATTTATAAATACCTATATCAATAAGTTTCATTAGTTTTTCTGACTCTGTGTGTGCAGAAACTACTAAAATAGTCTGTTCTTCATTTATTTTTGAAATCTCTTTACATAATCTAATACCATCAACTTTGGGCATACTTAAATCGGTGATTATCAAATCATAATAAGTTCCATTAGAACTATAATATTCTTTAAATCTTCTTAGTCCTTCTTCTCCATCAATTTCAACATCTATATCTGAAAAAAAGTTTTCCAGAAGTTTCATAAGTTGTATTCTTACATCAAAATTGTCCTCAATAAATAAGACACTTAAAGTTTGTGTATGTTCTAATAATTCTTTTAAATTAGCTGACATGTTTATAACCTTTTATCTAGTGGTAGTTCAATTTGAAAATTTGCACCATCTTTTGCATTTGATACTAAAAGCCTTCCATTACAATGTTCATTTATTATAATTTTACTCATATAAAGTCCAAGACCAGTTCCATCTTTTTTTGTTTTTGTGGAGAAATATGGATCAAAAATCTTTTCTTTAACTGATTTATTAATCCCTCCAGCATTGTCAATAATTTCAATAATTGCCATTGTATTGTCTTTTTTATGGGTTAAGACTGTGATTTGTTTATCTTTTATATTATCATTTTCATTTAATGCATCTTCTGCGTTTTTTAATATATTTAAAATAACTTGTTGTAATTCAGAAGGGTATGAATATATCTCTATGGTTTCATCTAAGTGTTTTTCTAATTTTATTCCATTTGAATCAAGGGCAGTATTAATTAGATATAAAGATTTATTAATAACTTGATTTAGTTTAAAACAAACCTTCTCTTTATCAGTTTTAAAGAAGTTCCTAAAATCATCAATTGTAGATGAAAGATGTTGAGAATATTCAGTAATAAGCTTTAGTTCATTATCGAAATATTTCTTATCGATATTATCATTTAGCATCATTTTTAAAATTAGATTATTTGTTGTTGCGGAAATGGCTGATAGAGGTTGTCTCCATTGATGGGCAATCATTGAAATCATTTCACCCATTTGAGCTAATCTACTTTGTTGAACTAATCTTTGAGTATTTATCTCATTCTTTTTTATCTCTTCATTAACTTTTTTTTCTAGGTTTGAATTTAAGTCTTCAAGCTTTTGTTCAAGGTTTTTTCTACTAGTAATATCTCTAAGTACCGTATGTAAAAAAAGATTGTTTTCAATCTCAATTGAAGTAAATACAATCTCTACCCAAATATTTGACTGTGTAGCATCTGTTAAAACTAATTCAAAACTTACAACACCGTCATTTAATGCTTCATCCATATATTTTTTTATGGTTTTTTTTGAGATTTGAGAATCAGGCTGAATAATGGGAGCCAAATTCTCAAGGGTATTGTTGATTATCTCAGATTTATCAATTTTAAAAATCTTTAAAGTAGCTTCATTGCAACTTGTAATAATCCCATCCTTAATTAAAATAACTCCATCCGCTGATTTTGTATAAAGAGTTTCAAAAAGAAGTTTTTGCTTTTCTAATTGTTTTGTTTTTTTCTCAATTTCTTCATTTGCCAAGGTAAGGTTTTTATTTAATTTATCTAATACATAGTGTCTGTATGAAAAGATTAGAATTAAGAAAAAAAGTGTAGATACAATCTCCCAAAAATATTCATAATCAACAATAGATTTATAACTTATAGATGAAGCTGTCCATTTACTAAATATCTCTCTTCTTTCTATTTGTGAGATATTATTTATAGATTTATTTAAAATAGACAATAAAGGTTCATTATCTTTTGAAATAGCCATATGAACAGTAAAAGGCATATTTGTATATCTTGAAATATATAGATTTTTAAGTGCATAGTTAGAGATATAATATGAGGCAATTGGTAGAGGTTCTAAAGCAAAATAAGCATTCCCTTTACTAACTGCTTCTAAAGATTCTTTATTAGTACTGGTTTCAATTACATTTAAATCAGGATGTGATGATTTTAAAACTTGAATTATTTTAGAATCTTTTCTTTTAGCAATAGTTTTATCTAAAATATCTTCTAAACTTGCTGCAACAGGTTTATTCTTTTGAGTTATAATTGCTAGTTTATAGCTTAAAAAAGGTTTTGTCACAGTTGCAAAATCAATTAATTCTTCACTTTTTGTAACTGTAGGGATAAAATCACACTTCCCCTCTTTTAAAAAACTTTTAGCTTCTTCCCATGAATTAGTTTTAACAGGTAGAAATTTCATATTGGTTTTACTAGCAATATTATTTAGTATATCCACTGAGATTCCCTGGAATTTGCTATTTTCAAAGAATTCAATAGGTTTTAAATCTGTAATATTACACATTTTAAAAATTTTTCTTGAATTGATATATTTAATTTCACTGTCATTTAAAAAGTTTGATGACTTTGTACTGATTGTATCTTTTACCCCAAACCATTTTCTTTTTAAGGCTAAAATCTCTTCATCACTAACACTTTTTTGGGCTTTTTCAATAATATCTCTTAATATAGCTTTATTTTTTGATGTACCAATTCTAATTAAACTAACCATTCTATTATCATCAACATAGTTTGTAGGAACAACACCAGAGATATTGTTTAAGGTGATAACATAATCAATTACATTTTTTTTGCCAATTGTTGCATCAGCATTACCTAAAGAAAGAATCTTTAAACATTCTAATGTATCCTTTACTAAAATTTGTTTTATTTTGGGATAATACTTTGCAATAGCTTTTTGTGCAAAAAACCCTTTAGGCATAACTAAAGTTTTACCCTCTAGTTTTTCAAGACTATCTAAATATTCAGTTCCTCTTTTAACATATATAGCATTTGCGGCTGTATGAAAAATTGATGTAAAGGCTATTGTTTTTGCTCTTTGTTTATTTTTTGAGATATTAATTATTGCATCTAATTTATCTTTTTGCAACATGGTCATAAACTCATCCCATGAAGGCCCAGTGATATACTCAATATCAATATTTAGTTTTTTAGCTAAAAGATTCATATAATCAACTGAAAAACCTTTTGGTTCACCATTTTCATTGAAATTATAGGGAGGCCAATTAAGTTCGTTGTGTAATCTTATAGGTGAATTGTTTTTTAAAAAATCTTTTTCTTCAGAAGTTAAATTTATCTCTTGTGAAAATAAAAAGTTATTAATTAATATAAATATAAAGATGAGTTTTAAAAATTTCATAGTTCACTTTTAGTTTTATTTTAACAATTATAACAAAAAATAGTCTCCTAACTGTCTCATTGAACTATAAAATTTTTTTATATTTTAACTTATAACCATGTCCATAAATTGATTCAAATAATTCATAATCAAGTTTTTGTTTTAACCTTGACATTAAATTTCTGACTCTTTTAGAGCTAGTGGAATATTCATCAAAAATATAGTTTTCTATCTCATCATATGTTTTTAATGAACCTTTAGTTGATATAAATAAGGTAAATAGTTTGATTTCAGATTTTGTTAACTTTATCTCTTCCTCATCTTTAAATAATAAAGAATCTTCAATGTTCCATAAAAAATCATTTTCAAGATTAATGATATGATTATTTATTGTTTTTAGTTTGTTCTTCTCAATTATTTTAGATAAAGAGTTGGATATCTGGTCTATTGAATATGGTTTTAATATATAACCATCAATTCCAGCATCGATTGTTTGTAGAAAATATTCAGTATTGCTGTGAGCAGAAAAAATTAAAATAGGTATCTCTTTATCAACTTCTCTAATTTGATTAATCATAGTTATACCATCTTTTACAGGCATCTCAATATCAGTAATAATTAAATCAAAAGAAGAAGATTCAAACTTGTTTTTTGATTTAAATAAATTAAGACCTTCATTCCCATTAGTAGCAACCACAATATTATTAAAAAATATATCAAGCATTTTTAATGTCTGATTTCTAACATCATTGTTGTCTTCTATATAAAGGGTATTTAGACTTTTTGTGATATCAATTATTTTTTTTAAATTATCATGATTCATATTAATCCTCTTTATTTATAAAATTATACTAAAAAAAAGTTAAATTATCTGGAAGATTATTATATTTTTTGAAAAAGAAGATAACTAGGTCAAGAGACCTAGTTATTATTTTGTTGTATTTAAGTTATCTTTTAAATCTTGGTTTTTATATGCAAGGGCAATTGTAAGGAATACACCAGCCGTAACATAATATACCCACATTGGAATAGGTACTGGATCTCCAGTTGCATATGAGTGTAGTCCAGAAAGATAGAAGTTAACACCAAAATAAGTCATAAGAATACTACTGAATGCTAATAGCGAAGCTACAGCAAAAATAAACGGAGTACTTAATGGTTTAACAAATCTCAGGTGAACTACTAATGCATAAATTACAATTGAAACGTATGCCCATGTCTCTTTTGGGTCCCATCCCCAATATCTACCCCAAGATTCATTTGCCCAAACACCACCTAAAAAGTTACCTATAGTAATGGCACTTAATCCAATAATTAATGCAATCTCATTAATTGCTGTGATGTGTTTGATTGTTTCATCTAAGTGAGGTCTACCTTTTCTAAAGATAAATAGAACTAAGGCTAAGAAACCTAAAATTGCACCAAGTCCAAAGAAACCATATGAAGCAGTTAAAATAGAAACATGAATTGTTAACCAATATGATTTAAGAACAGGAACTAAATTTGTAATTTGTGGGTCAATAGTTGTTAAGTGAGCAGTGAACATAAAAATTGCTGCAACAATTACACCAGCACTTAGAGCAAGTAAAGACTTTCTAAAGAAAACTACCGCTGCAAAGACTGCTGACCATGAAATATATAATAATGATTCATATGTATCTGACCAAGGAGCATGTCCTGAAATAATCCATCTAAATCCCATACCAAATGTATGAACTGCAAATAAAAGTCCTAAAATGATAAAGAAAAATAAAGTTGTTTTTTTAGGTTTGATTTTTGGATTAAATACTACAACAAAAGCAGCAATTAAGATAATAAATCCTAGAAAAAGATAAGCTAGTGTTAATTTAGGGAAAATGTTTAATTTATTAAACATAATTTCATTATTGATTTTACTTTGTTTTGGCATTACTTCAGAACCAACTTGTGATTGGTAATCAATTATCATACTAATAAACTTATTAGATAATTCAAAGTTTTCAGAACCAACAGAATTAATAAAACCTCTTATTAAAGATTCAATTGCTTTTTGATTATCACCTTTAAATGTTCTAATTGCATCAAGAGGAGAGTACCATGTATTATTATCATTTGAACCTACTTGAGGGAACATTTTAAATAATGTACCATTAAAAACCATGTATGCAATATTTAGTTTTTCATCTAATTTAATGATATCTTTTTCAAAAGTTCCCCTTTGGTTTGGAGATAACATTGCAGCTTTTTGAGCATGCTCTGTTAGTATATATTTACCATCTTTGAATACTTGAGAAAAAGAGATATACTTTTGATTAGAATCAATTCCTAAAATCTTTTTTAGTTTTGGTGTTTTGATTTTAATCATAGCAACATTTCTCCAAACTTCAGGTCTTGATAACATACCTAAAACAATTTGGTCTGAATCCATACCAAATAAAGAGCTTTTCCCAGAAAGTTTGTTTAAGATTTCATGGTTTAATGTATTAAGTGGTTTCATTCTTCCACCATTACTTTGTACTACAATTCTTGAAAATTTCTCAGCTGTTACTTTAGATTTATTTTTAAAACTATCTAAATACGTTGCAACATCATTTTGGGGAGTTTTAATTTCCAAGCCATGGGTATTTGTTTCTTCTGCCATAAGATTTTGAGAAGAAAAAGTGAAGAATAGTGCAGTAAGAATTGCAGCTACATTTTTACTACTTACATATTTAGTTAATTTCCAGAATCTTGATTTTTTATCAAAAAGATTTAAAACTAATCCTAGTGTTAATAAAAAGTATCCTAAATATGTAGGCCACTTTCCTGGGTCATTGTTTACTGACAAAATTGTTCCTTGTTCATCTTGGTCATAAGAACTTTGGAAAAATAAAAAGTTTCCTTCATGTAAAGTTCTATTCATAAATATTCTATAATCATAAGACTTGCCATCTTTATTAACTGTAACTTCTGATGCGTAAGAAGAGGGTGCCATACTTCCAGGATATCTATCAAGTTGGAAGTCTCTAAGTTTGATTGAGAATGGTAGCTCAAGAGTTTTTGAACCATATTCTAAAGCAATAACTGTGTCTTTAAAACCTTCAATTTTCTCAACACCTGTTTGACCTCTTTTACCTGGTAATCTTACTGTTCTTGTTTCACCATCTAAAGTAACATTAACAATTAAAATACCCATTTCAGATCGGCCTTTTTTACTTACAATATAATCTACATATTCTATATTTAGATTCTTGTTATCAAATTTAATATCATGACTAAACTTATTAGCTAGTTGTCCTAATGTTGCTACAACTCCAACTGTTTCACCAGCTTCCATACCTTTTCTTAAGCTTGAAGCAGCAAATTCATGTTGATATTCTTTGTAATAACTTTTATCTTTTTGTTTGATTTTTACTTGTAGGTAAGGTTCTAATGAAATCATTCTATTCTCAGTTTGACCCTCTCTAATATGAACAATCCCTTCATATCCAACATATCTAGTAACAGCTGCACCTATTAAAATAACTACAAATGATGCGTGGAAAATAAATCTTGGTGTATGTTTCCACATTTTAAATTTAAAAATAATACCTATTAAATTTACTGTGATTAAAACTAAAGCAGTTTCGTACCAAATATTGTTATATACAAGTACTCTGGCTGTAGAAGTACCATAATCATTCTCAATGAATGTTGCGATACCCGCTCCTAAAGCGAGTATTGCGAATAAAATCAGTGTTGTCTTAAAGGAAAATAAGACATTTGTCAACGGTTTCAATTGTTGTCCTTTGTGTGTAATTAGTACATAAATTATACAGTTGCAACATGGACTTAACGTGTAGAGTTCTACACAAATGTAAAACAAAACTATAAAACTTAAGTGATTTAAATATTTACTTTACTATAATTCCCAAATGGATTTAGATATATTAAAAAAGAAAAAAGATGAATGTAGAAAATGGAAAAATGTAGAACCTTGGTATAACCAGCTTCTAAAAATTTCTGATTTAGAGATTAAAACACCAAAAATTGATTATGGTGATTGGTTTACAGTTGGGAAAAGGGAAAATCTAACAGATAGTGAGTTTGCTCTACTTGAAGAGACTGCTAAAAAATTTATCCCTTGGCGAAAAGGACCTTTTAATCTATTTGGTTTAGAAATAGACAGTGAATGGCAAAGCAACATTAAATATAATCTTATAAGACCACATTTTAATTTAAAAGATAAAGTTGTTGCAGATATTGGGTGTAATAATGGTTATTATATGTTTAGAATGCTTGAAGATAAACCTAAAAGATTAATTGGTTTTGATCCCGCACCTCTAACTTTACATCAATTTGAATTTGTAAACCATTTTGTAAAATCAGATATTATTTATGAGATGTTGGGAGTTGAACATTTAGAATATTATAATCATAAGTTTGATTTTATTTTTATGCTTGGTGTTTTATATCATAGACCAGATCCAGTTGGTACATTAAAATCTCTTGCAAGGGGTTTAAATTCTAAAGGTGAAATTTTAATTGATACTTTTATGATAGATGGAGAAGAGGAGATTTGTTTAACACCTAATAAAAGGTATTCAAAAATTCCTAATATCTATTTTATACCAACTATTTCTGCTTTGACAAATTGGCTTAGTCGTGCTGGTTTTGAGAATATAGAAGTTATTGCTACAACTACAACAACAAGTGAAGAACAAAGAAAAACTTCATGGTCTTTTGATCAAAGTTTAGAAGACTTTTTAGATCCAAATGATAGAACTAAAACAGTTGAAGGATACCCAGCTCCAAAAAGAGTTTATATGAAAGCTAGAAAGATACAATAATTTAGAATAAATCTATTGTATCTTCAGGGCCTAAATCTTTATAATTAAAATACTGACTTCTTCCTTTATTTTTTGCTTCATAAAGTGCAATATCAGCATTTTTTATTGTTTTATCAATGGTGTCATCAATTTCATCTCTTTTGAATACATCAACACCTACACAAACAGTTTTTTGTAAAACTTGCCCATTATCATGAACTGGTACTTTTACTTTACTAAAATCTTCTATAATATTTTTACCAATTTTTTCAATATCATGTTCATTGTTAGTACTTAACATAGATATTAAAAACTCATCACCTGCAAGTCTTGCTACCATATCAAATTCAGAGATATTAGTATGTATAATTTTTGCTAATTCAACTAAAACTTGATCTCCTATATCATGGTCAAATTCATCTATAATAGCTTTGAAATGATCAACTCCTACCATGATAAAATAGATTTGATTATAATCTTTTTTTGATAATTGAATTTGTTTGTTCAGATTTTCAATTAGATAATGTCTATTATAAACCTTTGTAACAGAATCTAAAGATAAAGTTTCTATAAAGTTTTTCTTGATTATTCCATTTTGTAATATAGGAGAAGTCTGAAATAATGCAGCCTCTATAACCTTGTACTGTTCTGAAAGAACTTCATGGTGAACCTTTGAGGTAGCACTAAATGATACAATCGCATTTAAATTTGTGTGAGTGTTTATTATAAAGAAGAAAGATAATTCATCATCTAAATAAAATTCATCACCTTCAATAAATACATTTTCTTTATTATTTCTTTCTATATCAAATAGTGAAAAAGTTACATTATCTACATTAAAATTTGTATGTAACCAAAGATATATATCCTCTGCCATTTGCTTTATATTTGAAGAATATTGAAGTTGATCATACAAATTGTAGATTTTTTCAAGAGCTTCATATGAGTCTTTATTATTTGCTGCATCTTTAATTAGTTCTAAAATATTATTTCTCATTTTCTTCCTTAAAATAACTCAATTGAATTATCGTTTTTCTTGAATTTGTAAAATTGACCTCTACCTAAGTTCTTTGCTTCATATAAAGCAATGTCTGTAGACCTTAGAATATCGCTGATTCTTTCTGCATCATCGGGGCAAATCAAAATACCTGTACATATTGTTTTCATTAAAGATTGTTTTGTATCTTCATTGATTATAACCTTTGCTTCCTTAAAATTATTTATTAACTTTTTAGCAATCATTATAGCATTATTTTCATTATGTATATTATGTAGTATAACTAAAAATTCATCAGAATCAAACCTTGCTACTAAATCTGACTCCCTAACACTATTTTTTAATATGCTAGAAAGTTCTTTTATAACTTCATCTCCAATTTCATAATCAAACTCATCTACTACAGCTTTGAAATGATCAATTCCAATTTTTAAAAAGGCTAACTTTTTGTCTTCTCTATTTACAAGGGGTAATATTGTTCTTAAATACTCATAAACATAATTTCTATTATATAGGCTAGTTAAAGGATCTTTCATAATAGTTTCTTCAAGCTTTTGCTCTAAAAACTTTGCATAAATAGTTTGGGATAAAATACTAAAGATTTTTTTCAAATCATCATCATATTTATTCTTTGATATATAATTGATTATTAAATCATCATCTTTATTTATTTTTACACTAGTACAATTATTTTCTTTTTCTTCAACTATATTTGTAAAGATGATTTTATCTTTTATCGTAATTGAAAATTTTTCTATTAAAAATAAATCTTTTAATGCAATAGAAATATGATTGATTATTTCATCAAAACTATTAATACAGATTAAATCTTCATTTAATTTAATAAATGATTTTAAATTTTTATCTAAACTATTCATATTACTCCTATAAATAGTTTTTCCAGTTTTCTAAAGAATCTCTTTCTGCATTTAATGTTGTAGAAGATCCATGACCTGGGAAGACTCTAATATTTCTATCCCACTTTAAAACTTTATCAATACTTTCTTTCATACTTTGAGGATTTGAAAAAGGAAAATCTGTTCTACCAATAGAGTTTTGAAAGATAAAATCTCCAGAAAATAGATTATTATCAATCTCAATTGCAGAACATCCTGGAGTATGACCTGGAAAATGATGAAACTTTACCTTAACTCCATCAAAGTCAAACTCTTCATCTGGTTCAACTAATACATCTGCACTAGATGGTGTCATTCCAAAACCATAAGGATCTTTTTGTAACATAAAATTGTCATCTTTAGGTGTGTAGATTTTTAAACCTAACTCTTCGCTAACTTGCTTGTTAGACCACACATGATCAAAATGTCCATGTGTATTTAAAATCGCAACTGGATTTGTAACATTAGCCTTTACCCAATTAGTTGCTCCTACACCTGGATCTATAATAAAATCTTTATTATCAACATTAATTATGTAACAATTAGTTTGGTAATCCCCCATAGGCTGTATTTTAATTCCCATATTATTCCCTATAAATTTTAACTTTCATTTTGTTATTATAGTATATATTATTAAGGCTGTAAGGAAGTTTATGAATTATTATGAATCATTAGAAAAAGTGATATTGACAAATAATCCTAAGGATAAGATTGATCTTTTTGAGCAGTTTTATAAGAATTTTAAAGAAAAAAAATTATATTTTGAAAATACACATGAACCATATGCCTTAATTAAACCCTCATATAATGATATTTTAAAAATAGTTTTACCTAAAGAAGTTAAAAAAACTAAATATGTAAACACTAAAGAGGGAAAGATAATCTTACTTCATACAGTCGCACATATAGAGTATTCTGCTATTGATATGGCTTTAGATGCGGCATTAAGATTTAAAAATATGCCAATGAAGTATTATGAAGACTGGTTAGAAGTTGCCCAAGATGAAATAAGACATTTTTTAATGTTAGAAAAGTTATTAATTGAACTTGATTCATATTTTGGTGATTTAGAGGTTCATACAAATTTATTTGAAGCTCTCAAAAAAACTCCAGATATTCTTTCACGGATGGCAGTTGTACCAAGATATCTTGAGGCAAATGGATTAGAACAAAATCCAAAAATTATGGAAAAATTAAAATCTAATCCCGATGAGTTTAACGGTAAAATAATTGATGCTTTGGAGATAATTTTAGAAGAAGAGGTTGATCATGTATCAAAAGGGGATAAATGGTTTAAATATCTTTGCAAAAAAGAGAACTATGAAGTGGAAAAAAAATATTTTGAAATACTAGAAAATATTTATCCAGGTTCAACAACAAAAAAATATGAACTAAACATTGAAGCTAGAAAAAAAGCAGGTTTCTCTTGCGATGAGTTAAAATTCTTATCTAAAAAAGAGGATTGTAATTAATGATATAAAAGAGAACATCTCTTTTATATCTTATAGATTTTTGTTTTAAAACTTTGCGTTTGGAATAGGGTGGGTCTCAACTACAAAATCTATATCTTTATCTCCACGACCAGAAAGGTTTATTAAAATAGTTTTATTTTTTGGAAGTTTTTTTGCTAATTTCATCGCAAATCCAACTGCGTGTGCTGATTCAAGTGCAGGAATAATCCCTTCAAGTTGTGATAATTTATAAAAGGCATCTACAGCTTCTTTGTCATCACATAAACCAACTTTTGTTCTGCCTATATCTTTTAAGTGGGCATGTTCAGGACCAACTGAAGGGTAATCAATTCCAGAACCAATTGAGTATACAGGTGCTGGCTCACCATTCTCATCTTTTAACATTATAGAATTAAATCCATGCATTACACCCTCTTCACCATAAGTTAATGTAGCTGCATGATCTCCAAGGTTTTCACCTCTTCCCATTGGTTCAACACCATATAAATCTACACATTCTTCATCAATAAAAGCTGAAAATATCCCCATAGCATTTGAACCCCCACCAACGCAAGCAACTATATTATCTGGCATTGCACCATTCTCATGTTCTGCAAATTGCTCTTTTGATTCAATTCCAACTATGCTTTGAAAATCTCTAACCATCATAGGAAATGGGTGTGGACCAACAACTGAACCAATACAGTAAATTGCTGTATCAGCTTGTTTTACATAAGATTCAAAAGCAGAATCAACAGCTTCTTTTAAAGTTTTAAGACCATGAGTTGCCGGGATGACTTTTGCACCTAGGATTTTCATTCTTACAACATTTGGATGCTCTTTTGCTATATCAACTTCACCCATGTGTATCTCACACTCTAAACCAAAATAAGCGGCAGCTGTTGCAAGGGCAACTCCATGTTGTCCAGCACCAGTTTCAGCAATAACTTTTTTAAAGCCCATATGCTTAGCTAATATAACTTCTGCCATACAATGGTTTAGTTTATGTGCACCAGAATGGTTTAAATCTTCTCTTTTTAAATAGATTTTTGCTCCACCACAAAATTCGCTTAGATTTTTTGCATAAGATATTGGAGTTGGTCTTCCTTGATAGTGTTTTCTAACATATTTAAGATCTTCAATAAATTTTGGATCATTTTTTAATTCATTGTATGTTTGTGTGATTTTTGCAAAAGGTTCTTCTAGCATTGGAGGGATAAAAGACCCTCCAAATTTACCAAAAAAACCTTTTTCATCAGGGTTATTCTCTAGATAGTTTGATGACATATAATTTCCTTTTTTTGCTCTTTTTAAATGAAAAGAACTTTTTATAAGGTGAATTATAGAAAATTATTTTTTAAATGTTACTTTTTTAGTTACTACTTGAACCAATTCTTAACTTTATCAAACATTGATTCAAAACTACTTTCGTGTGGTTTACTCTCTACCCCAAAGCTCTCTTGTAGTTTTTCTAATAGTTCTGTTTGTTCACTATTTAATGATTTTGGATAATTGATTTTAACTTGTACAATTAAATCTCCTTTACCATAACCTTGGACAGATTTAACACCTTCTCCATGAAATTTGAATTGTTCTTTATCTCTTGTTCCAGCAGGAATTTTTAAATCAAGTTCTCCTCTTAATCCTGGAATCTTAATTTCAGCTCCAAGTGCAACTTGTGTAAAGAAGATAGGTACTTCAAGATAGATATCATCATCATGTCTAACAAAATGTGAATCCTCTTTTACTCTAATTTGTAAGTATAAATCTCCCCTTGAACCATCTGGAGCTATGTTACCTTTATTTGATACTCTGATTCTATTTCCATCATTTACACCTTCTGGAATATTTACTTCAAAAGTATCTTTTATCTCATCATACCCCAGTCCATTACATGAATTACATTTATCACCAACTGATTGACCCGATCCGTTACAGTGTGGACAAGTTTGAGCGAAAGTCATAAACCCTTGTCTCATATGGATTTGACCTTGACCTTGACAGTGTGAACATGTGCTTAGTTTTCCATCTTTTGCACCAGTTCCACTACAATCTTTACAGGCGTCTTTATAGTTATACTTAACCTCTTTTTGACAACCAAATACAGCTTCATTGAATTCAACTACTAATTCAACGGCAATATCTAAATTATAGTTATAAGTTTTTCTTTCTCTTCTTCTTGAGCTTCCACCAAAGCCTCCAAAACCAGATCCACCAAACATCTCTTCAAAGATTGAACTGATATCTTCAAATCCACCAGAGAAACCACCACCTTGACCATGTCCTTCTAAACCAGCTTTACCATATCTGTCGTAAATTTGCTTTTTCTCATCGTCACTTAAAACTTGATAAGCTTCATTTACAGCTTTGAATTTTTCTTCGGCTTCATGATCATCAGGATTTTTATCGGGATGATACTTCATTGCCATTTTTCTATATGCTTTTTTTATGGTGCTTTTATCCGCATCTTTAGTAACTTCTAATAATTCATAATAATCTATTTCAGTCAATTACTAACTCCTTATTTAATTTTAAATTTCGCGATTTTATCTAAAAATCTATTAATGTTTGATATAATACGCGAATGAAAAAAGGTTTAGAGAAATTTTATGATTTAGTTGATGCTTTTGAGTCTTTACCAACAATTGGCAAAAAATCAGCAATTAGATTAGCTTATCATATTGTTATGAATGATTCTTATACGGGTGTTAAAATAGCCCATTCTATTGAAAATGCCCTTAAAAATATACAAAGATGTGTCAAATGTGGCTCTATGAGTGAACATGAGATTTGTGAAGTATGTTTGGATGATAGAAGACAAAAAAACTTAATGTGTATTGTTCAAAGTGCAAAAGATATTTTTATTATTGAAGAGTCAAAACAATTTGATGGTTTATATTTTGTTATCGAAGATTTAGACCCTGACTCTGTAGATAGACTTTTATCTTTTGTGTCGCAAAATGGTGTTAATGAAATACTTTTTGCTATTACTCCATCTTTGTCAAATGATGCATTTATTTTATTTATTGAGGATAAATTACAAGATTTAAATATAAAATTCAATAAAATTGCCCAAGGTGTTCCAACTGGTGTAAGCCTAGAAAATGTAGATATTTTATCTCTATCAAAAGCAATTCAAAGTAAAGTTAATATTTAGATGAACAAAATATATTGCCAAAAATGTATATACTATTATGTAACTTGGGATCAAAAAAAGCCCCATGGATGTAATGCTTATGGTTTCAAATCCCAAACAATTCCATCTGTTGTAGTCAAAAGAAGTAGTGGATTGGACTGTTCTTTTTTTAAGTTAAAGAACAATAAATGAATCTAGTTGAAACAAAAAAACATATAGAAATTTTTGAAAATAATATTATTACAATTATTAGATATTGGATAGGAAATGAAGAGGTTTTAAATCTACTTAGAAGATATGAAATTGATATAAAGTTTTTTGTAAAAGAGTTTGCTTTAGGAATTATTAGATATTTTCTTAATATTTTTAAAAATACTACCTTTATTGGAGATTGTCCAGTAATTGATAAATTAGTAGTATATTTAAAAAATGAAGCTACAACATCAAAAGATCTTTTTATTTTATGTAATGGTTTAAAAAACTCTTTTGAAAGAACAAGTTTCGAACTTGATATTGCAAATAAGCAGTTATTTGAAGAATTCAATTATGTATATACTAAAAATTTTACTTCAATTTTAGATAAATATAATAACTCATTTACTCAGATAAAAAGAAAGCTTGATAAAACAAGTGATATTATAGATAGATATGTAATTACCTCAAGGATATCATCAAAAGGTAAGATATTATATGCTTCAGAAGCCTTTTCTAATATTTCTGGTTTTTCTAAAGAGGATTTAGTTGGTAAATATAATAACATACTAAAACATATTGATATGCCCAAAAAATTCTTTAAGGAGTTTTATAATCTAATAAAACAGAAAAGTAGTTTTTCTGGTGAAATTAAATGTTTGAAAAAAAATGGCAGCTTCTATTGGGTTGACGTTTTAATATCTCCACACTATGATAGTAATAATGAGTTTATGTATTTTGATTTACTTTCACACAATATTACTTCAAGAAAAAAACTTAATGAGCAAAAGAAAATGTTGGTTGAACAATCAAAACTTGCTGTAATGGGAGAAATGATCTCAATGATTGCACATCAATGGAGACAACCTTTACAAGCTGTATCAATAATGTCTCAAAAAATATTGATAAATAAAAGCCTTGAGGGTGAAGTTAGTGAAGAGTTCTTAGAAGAAACAATAACGAATATAAACACTCAGTTAGATTATATGAGTAAAACTATTGATGATTTTAGAGATTTCTTTTTACCAAACAAAGTAAAAGAGAAAACAAGTATTGAGTTTATTATTAATAAGGCATTAGAGTTCGTTTCTTATTTAATAAAGAATGATTCAATAGATATAAGTATTGAAAAAAGTACTGATGCTCAAATAGAATTGTTTGTTAATGAGATAGTACAAGTTATTATAAATATTATAAAAAATGCTAGAGATGTTCTTAATGAAAGAGATATTGAAAATAAACAAATAAAAATAAGATATTTTCAAGAAGAAAATTTTTTAGTTATAGAGATTGAAGATAATGCTGGTGGAATAGACAGTAGTGTAATTGAAAAAATATTTGATCCATATTTTTCAACAAAAGATAATAAAAATGGTACAGGCCTTGGATTATATATGTCAAAAACAATAATAGAAAAACATAGTTCAGGTATTTTAAATGTTGAAAATACTGAAAATGGGGCGATGTTTATAATAAAACTACCAATAACTAATGGTAATAAAAGTTAATTGCGGAAATAAAGTAATTTTTTTGTAAAATAAGCTTTCGCATACGAAATTTAGGAGTGATAATTGTTATATAAAGAATTGAAAGAAAGTATTAGAACATTAGGTTTTTTAACAATAGAAGATTTTGTACATTATATTGGAGTGACTCCCTCAGATATACTTGAATGGGAAGAAAAAGATGAAATTCCTTATACTGTTTCACTTATTATTCATCTTTTAAAAGGGGATGTTGACTTACCAAATAATTCTGCACTTGACAATCTTATTGAAGAGTGTTTACCTTTAGCTGAATTATTAGAAGAAGCATCATCTTTTCCTCATAAATTAGAAGAGATGTTTTTATTGCAAAAACAATTGAATGATTCTACAAATGGTAAAAACTGGGAATTGGGTCAAAATAAATTTGGGAAAGAGATTAATTGGCTTAGATGTATTCATATGGAAGTTGCTGAGTTAATTGATTCAACACCATGGAAACACTGGAAGAATATTAATGCAGAACCTGATATGAACAATATTCATGTTGAACTTGTAGATATTTGGCACTTTTTAATGTCTTATATTTTACAAGAAACAAATGTACCAAAAGCTGTCTCTTTAGTAAATACTCATTGTATATATGAAGCTGTTGAAATAGAAGATATTGATGTAAAGTTGATGGTAAAAGAGGCTGAGAAATTATCATATATCTCTTTAGCTATTGAAACTGGAAATATGCCTTCATTTAGTGGAGTTGAAAGATTTATTGATCAATTCTTTAGATGTTGTAAAATATCTGGTTTATCTTTTATGTGGTTACAAAAACTATATATTGGTAAAAATTGTTTAAATAAATTTAGACAAGATCATGGATATAAAGAGGGTACTTATATAAAAGAATGGAATGGTGATGAAGATAATGTAGTTATGGTTTCTGTTTTAGAAGATATGGAAAATGTTAGCTTTGATGAACTATATGAAGCATTAAGTAAAAACTATCCTGGTTAATTGGATAATAATAAACTCTAAATTAAAGAAGTTAAGAAAAACTTTTCTTAACTTCTTAATCTTTTAATTAAAAATCAAATTTTCTTTTCAATACAAAAAATACTTCTATAGTTTTATATTGTGAATAAATAAATGGAATCATTAGAAGAAAATATGCAATTGAATACTTATCAATTACATTATTATAAGTTAGTCCAAAATTAATAAAGAACATACCAAATACCATAAATGCAACACCTGGACAAATCAATGCAAATGAGATTGATGATTTAGTATCATTACTATAAACATATTTTTCAAAGTAATTGTTTATCTTCATCACTTTATATCCTAATGCACCAAATAAAATCTGAATTGATAAAATTACTGAACTTAAGGTAAATAAAGATGATTTACTCATTTGTGAATCAAAGTTATGATCTAATCCAAATGAAACTCTTATCATCATAATTCCAAGAAGAGTTAAAATTGGAATTAAAATCCATAAAGATGGAGATGCTTCAACTGAGATACCTTGTTCAAACATATTTTTAAATCCCATAGTAATTTTAATAATTACAAGTAAAATTGCAACAGAACCAAAAAATAAAGCACCAAAAATACCAATAGCATTTACAACTAGATTATGACTCATTGCTCCAGGAGCTGCAAATCCAACAGAAACCATTGATAAAGAAAAGATTGATATCATTTGTGAAAGATTATTGTTTTTTGTAAAATCAAAATTACCATTTGTCAATATTCTAGAAAAATAGTTAAATAAAATTTTTAATGCATAATATCCACATGCCATAAAACCAATAATTGCAAAAGGAAACATATACTCAACTATACTCCATAATTTTGGTACAAAAACTGCACCTAAAACAAAACATACATTGATTGTCATTGCAAATGTTAAAGGAATCGTCATAAGAGTAATCTCTGAATTTGTTCCTATAAGATTTTTATATGATTCTGTTTCTTTATATTTTTTAAATTGTTTTGTATTCCAAATAAGTAATTTAAAATGTAAATAAGCAAAGACAATAATAAAAACCAGTGAAAATACTATAACAAATGATAACCAAGAACCCTTTAATAGCTCTGGATATATAAAATCAAATGTAGCTAATGGAACACCTTTGTGGGGAACTAAAAACATTAAATACATAAAAAATGATACAGATAAACCACCAGCTCCTAATGCAGCCAAAAAACACATTGGATTAAACTTTTCCCTATATTCCATATAAACCCTTTTATTATAAATTTTTCCGAATAATACACAAAGAATTATTAAAAAAACATAAGTAAAAATAATAAGTTTAGCTTATACTTGTGAAATGGGCAGAAAGATTTTTAAGAGCAATAAGGATAAAATTACGAATGTATAAAATTTCAGTAGATAAAGAACTCTTTAAAAATATAAAATTTAAAAAAACAAAAATATTAGAAAAAGCAACTTCTTTGTATTGGAAAAGAGAATTATTAGAACCAAGAATAGAAAATGACAAAATAAAATACACAATAAAACAACTTGATAAACTTAAGATTACCAATGGTCTAGGTGAAGATAAACCGCAACTAATTATTGAGTGTGACAAAGTTGATTACTCCTTTAAAAAAGATCTTTTTGAATTTCATCTTGGAACAATACTAGAACAAAAAAATACTGATATTCAAGAAGATTATAAAGATTCATTAATAGAACAGTTATTAAGAGAAAAAGCTACCCTTGAAGATAATATGAACAAAGACCATCTAACACAAGTTTATAATAGAAGAAAGATGCAAGCAGATTTAGATCTTTTTGTAAATCAAAATAATTCAGATCTTTTATGTGCTGTTTTTATAGATGCAGATAGATTTAAGGGTATTAATGATAATTTTGGTCATGATGCTGGGGATAGGGTTTTAATTTATCTAGCTAAAAAATTACAAAAATATGCAAGAGTTTTAAATGGTGAAGTTTATAGGTATGGGGGAGAAGAGTTTGTTATTTTATGTTTTATAAAAAAATCTGAGTTAATTTCAAAACTAAATGATTTAAGAACAGAAATAAAAGCTCAAAGGATATACCATAAGATAAGAGATATATCTGTTAGTGTTAGTATGGGAATCTCTTTTTATAGTGAGTGTAAGTCAAAAGATGAAATGATTATTAAAGCTGATAAAGGTGTTTATAAAGCAAAAAACAATGGAAGAGATAGAGTGGAGTTTGGTTAGTATTGTAGAGATCTCTCTCTACATTACCTACTTACCTATTTTTTCTGCAATTGCTTGAATATCAGCGTCAGAAAGACCTGCCACTTGTGGTTTCATAATTGCTTTCATTGGCCCACCATAAGTTCCATCTTTATATCCTTTTAACGAATCAATAATCTCTTGTTTTGTCATATCTTTCATTATTTTAGATTTTCCTAAAGCTACCTTTTCTCCATTTGCACCATGACATGCAACACATTTAGCATAAGGGTTTGCAAAAGCAGCTCCAGCTAAAATTGCAGTTAAAATTAAAATTTTCTTCATTGTCTTCTCCTTAAATTTTATTTTTAAAATAATAATTAAAAATTGTAGAATAAAAATGGAATTATGTCAATAAAAGAATAATTATTTTTTTAAAAAGTATAGTATTTTTATACTATACTATTTTAAAGTGTCTAATAATTCTGCTTTTAATTCCTCTTTATTAATCTTATTCTTATCACTTGGAATCAAAGGAAGTGATTTTTTATAAATTATTCTATTAGGTATCATATAAGATGCTAAATGGTTCTTAAGTTCAAATATAATCTCTTTTGGAGGGATTTCACTTCTAGAGCTATAAACCATAACAATCTCTTCTTCAATCTCATTATTTGGAATTGAGAAAATTGCACATTGTTCAATTTGTGGAAAATTCTTTTCAACAACTGACTCAACTTCAAAAGGACTTACTCTAAATCCTCTAGTTTTAATCATGTCATCTCTTCTACTTACAAAATAGAAATAGCCTTCTTCATCTTTATAAACATAATCACCAGTTGCAACAACAATCTCATCCCTTAAAGAACCTTCAAGGTTGATTACATTTTTTAAAATTTGGATTGATTTAAATCTTTGAGCTGTTTCAATTGGTGCATTCCAAAAACCTTTGTAAATATATCCACCTCTATGGATTAGTTCACCCACTTCTCTTGGTTTACATTCAAACCCTTCTTCGTTTATTACATACAACTCAACATCAGGAATAGCTTTCCCAATTGATTCAGGTCTTATATTTATTTGTGATGGCTCTAAATATGTAGATCTAAATGCTTCTGTTAAACCATGCATTGAATAAAAGTTTATATGTGGGAAATATCTTTGGATATCTTTTACCATTTTAGGTGTGACATTACCACCTGAAGAGGTGATAGTTTTTACATTTGCTAATAATTCAGGGCTTGGTATTCTGTGTTCATCTTCATCAAACATTGCATTTATAGTTACTGGCATCATAGCTACAACTGTTACTTTATCATTAATTAAATGGTTGAAAAAATCTCCTGGTAAAATAAATCTATGTAATGCTAATGTTGCTCTTTTGTAAAGTGAACAAAAAATTTGATTTAAACCATAATCTAGATTAAAAATTAAAATTCCAGAAAGAACATCATCCTCTTGTAAATCTAAATATGAAGAAACAACTCTTGCACTATCAATTAAGTTTCTATGCGATATTACAATACCTTTAGGTGTTCCTGTTAATCCAAAAGAGTAAGTGATAACTGCATTATCATGACCATTTACAGTTGTTTCGTATGGTTTTTTGTAGTATTTAAAAATCTCTTCAAAAGAGGGGATATCTTTATGGGCAGTTTCATATGAGATAATATGTCCATCAAAATTAATTGATTCAATAGATTCAAGTTTTAATTTATCAGTAATAATACATCTAATATCACAATCATTGATTATGTATTCTACTTGTTCACTTTTAAGTAACTTTGTAAGTGGTACAAGCACATAATTGGTAGATAATATAGCCAGTATTGCTATAACTTGGTCCATTCCCTTATTTGAATAGATACCAATTCTACTTCCTGCTGGTAAATCTAACTCTTTTAAATAAAAAGCAATTTGATTAACTTTTTTTAATAATTCTTCATAGCTAATAGATTTTTCATTATGTTTAATTGCTATTTTGTCACTATGAGTTAAAGCTGCATTCTCAATTAATGATCTTATACAATTTATTGACATTTGTTGCTCCTTTATTTATTCATACCCAAAGTCCAAATATCATAATTATTATCCATTACGATAGTTGGGTTGTGGTTAGAGTTTAGAATCTTCTTATAGAAAAATGATACTATATCTTCTATTTCCTCTTGCTTGAGAACCTTTGTAATTCCACCTGTTAGTACAATAGAATTAAGTACATTTAGTTTTAAGTTTACATAAGCTTTTCTAAAACTTGAAACCTTGCATAAAACTAAGAATATTGCTAATTGCATTAGAATTCTAGTGTTTTTTTCACCTTGTTCATCAAAAATATTTTCAGTAACTTTTAGATGTGCTAATAGTTCATAAACAAACTCATTGTTTTTTGCTGCGAAGATTAATGATTCCCTTGATTTATATACACCAAGTTTTTTAAACACTAATCTATCATATTCGTTTTGTGTTACCATGTTTTCATCAACTAAATCTTTTGAATAGTGTATATCAGTAGTTGCCCCTCCAATATCTATTAAAATATATGGATTTGCGACTTTAAATTTACCATCTATCATAGGTAAAGTTTTATTAACAATATATGGTGTTGAGTAGATTTGATTAGAGGTGATTTCATATAAACTTTTTATATCTTCTTTACCCATAATATCAGCTTGATAAAGGTTTGTTAAATACTCTTTTAGATGTTCCTCTTTAACATGAAGTCTATTTGTAATAATATTTGGTAGAATAACAAGCTTTTCTATTTTTTCTTGTAAAAAAGGTGCTTCTTTTGAGCTTCCAACATATACAATATTTGAATATTTGATTTTCCCTAAATAATTAAATAGTTTTTCATCAAAAATATTAGAAACTGAATCAATACCTCCAACTACTATTACAACATCAATTAAATCACTTGGAATTGAAGTTTTTTCAATGTCTTTATATAAAACAGTATCAATAATATTAATACCAGAGTTAAAAGCAATATTTGTAGCATATTTTAGTGAAAAGGAGTTTGTAACTCCAATAATTAAAGTACTCAAACCACCATTCGCCGATGAACAAATATATACATCATCTTTCTTGTAATTATGAATTGTGTCACCACATTTATATGTTAAATCATCATAAATATCTTTATTAAAGTCTCTAAAATGTTGTTCAACTCCATGAACTGTACATACTTTAAAATATGTACTTCCAACATCAATTAATAGTTTATTATTTATTTCACTCATATTCATCCTTACCACTGCATAATACCGATATCATGGATAATATCGTTTACAATTGATGTAGTATCTTTTTTCAAGTCACATTGAGATTTTTCATATTCAAAACATTTGTCTGGAATTGGAACTTTTCCTCTATCTATTATTCTAATATTTCTATTTTTATCTCTTATTGTAATCATATTGTTGTGATTAATTATATGTGGAGAAAATGGTACATCAATTGTCCCATCTTTAATACAGTTAAATACTTTTCTCCATAAAGTGTCAGCACTGTTATTAAACACTGCTTCCATAATAGCCATAACTTCAGCTGTTAGATTTTCTTCTTCTTCTTGGTCTACAATATTTGGTAAACCCTTTAAGAGCCTAAGTAAGTATTGAGTATTTGCAACAGTTTCTGCATTTGCTTCTTTTGTTGGGATTCCTGAGGCTTCTTGTTTAGTTTTTGTGATGATCTTATCAGCACCTACCATAGAAGCTATAACAGTACTCATTGAAATTAACTGAGTTGCAAAGTTTTGATCTTCAGGAAATGCACCCATCCACTGGTGATAAACAAGGTGAATATCTGCATTTTCACATCCAATCTCTTTAGCGTAATATTTTGCCATCTTTTTTAAAACTGAAGCTGTAACAATATCTTGATTCATTGACCCTTGTTGAGAGAAAGAAACAGAAAATGATTTAACTCCCTCTTCAAGAGAAAGTAACATCTCTAAAAGTTGAATTACAATTGTAATACATGGTGGAACTAAAGTAGCAGTTAATGGCCCAAATGATTCTCTATTGATTGGTTCATTTAATTTTGAATATTGTGCACAAACTCTTTCTACATATTTCCAGTATAAAAATGCTTTGTCTAGTGGGAAATTTTTAGAGTAGGGTAAAAGGTAAGTAATTGGACCACCTTCTATTTCAAAAATACCAGAAGCTATTGCTGTTTCAATTAAAAGTCTTGCATCAGGAGTACCATGTCTTAATGAAATAGGCTTATTAAAGTGAGTCATCATTTTTCTAGTAGTTCTATATCCATGATTTATTAATGGGTAACCATTTAACATATCAACTTCACTTTCTTCTGAAAGTCTAAGCATTTTTTTTGAAGTTGCATAATCATTTAGTCTTGTGTTTGAATCAATTGTACAAGGAAGAACATCAACATCAGCATCATTAAAAAACTCATATAAAGCAAACATTTTATTGTATGTAGGGAAACCACCTCTTGGTTGCACTAACATTTTATTTTTTGTTTTGAAATTATGTGAGATGAATAAATCTTTTGAAGCATTTTTAACAAATTCTTCTACTTCTGCAAAATCAAAATTATCAACATATTCGTTGTTTAAAATAATATTTCTTTCTTCTTGAAGTAAACTCATTATTCTCTTCCTTCCATGAATTTTTCAAGTTCATCTAAACCAGTATTTAAATCCACTTGGTGAAATACTAAATCAAAACCATAATTTTTAAATCTTGGAACAATATCATCAGCACTACCAGTACCAACTACTAAGTTACCACCAATCATGAATACAACATTGTCTAATAAATTACCATATTGTGCTTTTAAGATTCTAAGTTCTCTAGCCCAACCCTCTGCTTCACCATTAAGTGACGAGATTAATAAAATATCTGCATTTGTTTCAATCACTGCATCAATAAACTCTTCAAGGTAAGTATTTACACCTAAGTTAAATACTTCAAATCCTCTTGCTTGCAGTGAAAGTTCTATAAGTCTATTTGCTACTACGTGGATATCATTTCCCACTACGCCAGTTACTACTTTCATGTGCTTTACCTGTTATTATAATTGTTAAAAAGGTGCTTATATTATCTAAAAAAGGGTAAAAATTAGATTAAGATATTTACTTGGTTTCTTCCGTTGTTTTTTGATTTATAAAGGGCATTATCAGCTCTATTTAAAACATCATCAACATTATCACCTTTTTTATATTGACTAACTCCAAAACTTGCAGTTATATTTTGTGATATATTAAAATCATATTTTTCAATATGACTTTTAAGTTTTAATGCCACATTTTCACCAATATTTGAGTTTGAATTAGGGCATATTATTAAAAATTCTTCACCACCCCATCTTCCTACATAATCAACTTTTCTTGTATGTTGTTTAAGGATTTTAGAAATTTCAACAAGTATTTTATCCCCTGTTAAATGTCCAAATTGATCATTGATATTCTTAAAATAATCAATATCTAAAATAATCAATGAGAATTCAATATTATATCTTTGTGCAAAAGAGAGTTCTTTTTCCAATAGATTGTCTAATTGCCGTCTATTGAAAACATCAGTTAATGTATCTTTGATAGAAAGATTTTCAATGATTTTTTTATCTGTAATATCTTGATTTATTGTGGTATAACATTTGACATTTCCAACTTCATCAAAAGTAGGAGAGATAACAAGTTTTATCCAAAACTCACTTCCATCTTTTCTGATATTCTTGATCTCACCATCCCATCTTTTACCTAAAGTTACTGTTTTCCACATGTCTCTATATAAAGTCCGTGGTGTATCAGGGTGTTTTAAGATACTATGTTTTTTACCAATTAACTCATTCTTTTGATAGCCTGTTATATTACAATAAGCACTAGAAATATTTGTTATAATACCTCTTGTATCTGTAGTTGATATAATTACATTTTTATCAATAATATCAACATATTCATTGACATTGTTTTTATTTTTCACTTCTTTTGTTATATTTTCAATAAAACCATAAATATATTCAATATTTCCATTATCATCTTTTTTAAGTATTTTTGATCTACTTGAAAAATATTTTATCTCATTTCTTTTTTCATCTAAAAATGGGAAAATTTTAGAATATTCATTATTCTTAGATTTTAAACAATCTTTAAAATCATTAAAAAAATCACATGAATCTATTGAATGTTTGTTTTTGTTATTTGTTAAGTTAAAATTTTCTGTCATTAGTTTATTGCAGTAAAAATGCTTAGGGTCATTTTTGCAGTCTATTAACCACCAAGCTACGTCAGAAAAGTTAAGGATTTGTTGAATGTTTTCAAGATATGCATCAAGCAAATTTTTCATAAAGAAAAGTATACAATAATTATTATTACTTTTATATAACTTTTAAATAATTTTTTAAAAATAAAACAAATTCTCTTAAATGAATTTGTTTATTATAATTTTAAAGGTAGTGTTTTGTTTTTCTGACTTGACTTTTATTTCGCCCTTAAAATGTTTTTCTATGATGGTTTTACACATATAAAGTCCTAAACCTGTACCATTTTTTTTCTCTTTTGTTGTAAAATATGGATCGAATATTTTATCAATTATATCTTTTGATATTCCCCCAGCATTATCTTTTATAATAATTATTTGCTCATTATTATTCTCTTTATAACTTATATTAATGGAAGCATTCTTTATTTTATTTTCATCAAATGCATCTTTTGAGTTATTTAGTATATTTAATACAACTTGTAAAAGCTCATTTTTATAGATATATAATTTATCTAATTTAATTTTTTTGTTGGTAACTTTTATATTTGATAAGGGTTTTTTTAACATTTCTAAAGAGACATCTACTACATAATCTAGAGGAACATGCATTTTTTCTTTATCTTTTTTGAAGAAATTTCTAAAATCATCAATTGTTTCAGACATATAAATAATATATTTATCCATATCAACTAGTTTATTTTGTAAACTCTCTTTATCTACTTTATCAATTTCAAGTCTAAATTTTAAGTTTGAAATTGCAGCTGCAAGTGAAGCTAAAGGTTGCTTCCATTGGTGTGCAATCATGGATATCATTTCACCCATTGCTGCCATTCTAGATTGTTCTATCAATAAAGTTTCATTTTGTTTTAATTCAGTTAAGTTAAGTACATATAAAATTTTGTAAGAACTATTTTCGTATTCAAAATCTTTAATTTTTATAATAGCTGGAACAATTTCAGCATTTTTTGAAAATAACGAAACCTCTTCGTATACATCATTATTAAATTCTAAATATTTCTTATTTATATTAGGGATTAAAATTCCAGTAGCTAATTTATTTATTAATTCCTCTTTTTTCTCATACTTTAATATATCAAGCATAGCGTTATTTATATTTTTAATAAAACCATCTTCTATTATAATAATTCCTTCGATTGTATTATTAAATAAAGTATTTAAATATTTATTATCCATTATATTTATACCTTTTATAAATTATTTTTATAGTATAATTTAATAATTCTTTTTGGGAGATAAAATGGTCGATTATATAATGCTTGAAAAGTACGCAAAAAACAAAAGTGTTCTTTTAGTTGAAGATGATGATGATATTATTAAAGAGACTAAAGAGTTACTTGAACTTATTTTTTCAAATGTTATAGTTGCAAAAGATGGTGATGAAGGTATAAAAAAATATTTAAATCACAAAAAAGAAAATGATAAATATATTGATTTAGTAATTACTGATATACAAATGCCAAAAATGGATGGTATTGAACTTGCTAAATTAATCTACAAAGAGAATAATGAACAACTATTAATTGTATTATCTGCTCACAGCGAAACTCATTATCTTCTTGAGTTAGTTAATATAGGAATCTCACATTTTATAACAAAACCATTAAATTATGACTCTTTTGTACATGTTTTATATACAAAACTAAAAGAGGCAAATGACAATAAAGATGAAGAAATTAATACCTCAATAGTCGTAATTGATAAAGAGTTAAAATGGGATAAAGACTTAAAACAAATATATCAAAATGATCAGATTGTTAAACTTACTAAAAAAGAAACTAAACTTTTAGAGATGTTGTTAAAATATTATGAAAAAACACAAAGTGTTGAAGGGATATTGAATTATTTATGGTCAGATGATGAGAATAATGCCCCTGATATTGCTAATCTAAAAAATATTATCTCTAGATTAAGAAAAAAAATCCCAACAATAGATATTGAAAACGTTTATGGATTTGGCTACAGAATTAATTTAAAATACACAAAATGATACCTTTTTAATACACTGTTTGCATATACTTCATGTATAGGCAGGAGGTGTAATATGACTCAAGTAGAAAGTCTAAAAAATTTTACAGTACTTTATGTAGAGGATGAAAGTTTTATTAGAAGTAATGTGGAATGTTGTCTAAAATATTTTTTTAATGTAATAGTAGCAAAAGATGGGCAAGATGGCTTAAAAAGATTTATTAATGATAAGATTGATTTGATTATTACGGATATTAATATGCCAAATAAAAATGGATTAGAGATGTTATATGATATAAAATCAATTAATCCTTTAATTCCATGTATAGTAACATCTGCTTATGATATTGATACTGTAAATAGAGCAAAAGATTTAGGTGTTTGTCATTATATTACAAAACCTTTTGATATAAAAGATTTATTAAATGACTCATTAAAGATTTTGAAAAAGGATTTATAAAAAGGCTTTAAAGCCTTTTTATATTAAGAGTATTCATTTTTAAAATCCACATAACGACCAGCATGTTGTATTAATTTTTCAACATCTTCATCAGTCAATGTTTTTACTACTTTAGCAGGGCTTCCCATTATTAAACTTTTTGGAGGAAATACTTTTCCTGATGTAACTAAAGAGTTAGCTCCTACAATTGAACCTTCTCCAATTACAGCGTGATCTAATATTGTTGCACTCATCCCTATTAAACAATTATTTTCAATTGTACAGCCATGAAGCATAACTTTGTGACCAATAGTTACATTATCACCTAAAATTGTTTTTGAGTCTGAATCCATATGAATCATCGATAAATCTTGTACATTTGTATTTCTACCAATTATGATATCGTTTACATCACCCCTTAAAACGCATCCAAACCAAATTGATGAGTTTTCTCCAACACAGACTCTTCCTATTACATCTGCACTTGGTGCAATCCATGCACTAGATTCTATTTTTGGATAATGTTCTTTAAATTTTAATATCATCTTTTCCCCTTATAATTAAAGGAAATATTATATCTTGGAGAGTTAAAAAATGCAAGAAGCAAAATAGATTAACTATTTTGCTTCGTATTTAATAATTACTGGTTCTGAATAATTTGGAACTTCATCATAGGTAAAAATAGCATAATACTTATCAATATCTTTAGCCCCAAAGTCATCATATGTATAGTTATCAGTTCCTGCATAAAGTTTTTGTCCGTCGTGTGTAGAATAGGGTTCTCTAAATGCATTTTTAATAACTTTAGTTCCTGTAAATCCAGCTTCTTTAGGATTTTCCCAGCTTATTTTAATCTTACCATTTTCCAAAGCTAATGAGGTGTTAGTAACTTTTGGAAGAGGGTACCTTCTTTTTGGAATATGTTCAATAATTAATTTTGGTGAAAGTGCTTGGTTTTTAATTTCCCAAGAAACACTTTTATTCTTTATACTCTTTTTAGAAGAGGTTGGTTTTAAAACAAAGGCTACATTAGATTTACTTTTTAGTTTCTCATTTAAAATAATCTCGGCAAAACTATCAAATGGAAAATATTGTGTTTGATTATTCTTTAATTCATTGGCACTTACATCATAACCAATATTTTGAATAACTTCTCTATTTGCTATTGAATCATAATCTTGGTCAATATTTTCATCTACAAATTCAAGGTGAAACCGAATATCATCTTTTATATAAATATTTGTAGAGTTTAACTCAAAGTAAGCTTTTGTAATCATTGTATCTTCATGGGGTGGCATTGATGATAGATTAAACTCAAAGGTGGAATATATTTTTTTACCATTTTCATCAAATCCAGATGAAATACCATCTTGATTAACACAATTTTTACAAACAGTAAATACTTTTTTTGGATAAAGTTCTGTAATAGTTGGTTTTATTGTGTATGTTAGTTCTAATCTTGGTCTATACGTTAAGCCATAACCAAATTTTCCATACCCAATATCCCATTGCATCATTTGTCTAGTACGACCAATTATTAACTCTTTTGGACCTTCAACTCTAAATACAACTTTCCCATATTTTTGACCCATTTCTTGAAGAGTTTTACACTCCATTCCAGAAAAACTCCATGTTCTCCAAATACCTTGTGTTAATTGGTGAGATTCTGTAGGTCTTCCTATATATTGAATAATTTGCATATTATCGACGTCTTCGTATTTGGTAATATCACCCATTGTTTCTTGATTTACAATACCAACATTCCATTCTCCAAATTTTTCAATAGTTGTTGAAACTCTATTAATTGGATAAAGATTTATTGAAGCATCTTTAATAATTGCATTTTCTGGAACAGATTTTAAACTAACTGTTACAATAGCATAAGAGATACCTTTATTCTCATCTATCCCCACAAATAAAGAGTTTACCCCAAAATGTGAATCGTTATTATTTAGGTTTTCTGCAACATAACCCGTCTCTTTTGCTGTTGAGTAATAGGTTCTACTAAATTCATCATAATCGCAATCTGTTCTAAGTCTTATTTGAGGATAGTAGGGTGATTTTTCGCCTGTTAATTTATTTACAACTCTAATATTGTAGTAATAATCTTTATTTGAAGCTAAATTAATATCACTAAATTCTAAATTTTGTGTTCTTGCAATTAGGTTTGAACTATTACAAAAATGTTTATCTTTTTGGGCTCTATAAATTTCGAAGAAAATATTTTCATTAGACTCATATTCCCATTTTAAATTTACATGGTGAGAACCTATTTCAGTGATTTCAAAGCTATTAACTCTTTTTACCGAATTATTCTTTGAATAGTTTTGAACCTCGTTTACTGCAGAAAGTAATGCAGGAATATGTTCCCGTAAGTTTTCATTCATATCGTCCATATAATCACTTATATTTCTAGTTCCAACTTCCACAACAGTTGAGATAATTCCCCTAGAATGATAAAATTCTCTACCACTTCCAGAGATCAATTTTATAGGTGGTTTCCCTTGATGGATACCATACTCCCTATCTGAAATCTTTCTAATCTCTTCAGCCATATTTGCACATAAGGTGTTCATGTCAGTTGTATCAATTGTATCTTCATGTCTAAAGTCATGTGCCGGGAAAAATACATTTCCTTGTGAATGGTAGTCTAAAGCAATAGTGATATTTTCATGGGCTTCAACAAAATCTCTTAATGCTCTAGTTTCAGGTTCAGAAAATGGTTCTGGACCACCATACACATTTGATGTTGTTTTTGTTGATTTTACATAACCAATTGGAAAGTTTCTGTTTAAATCCACACCATAAGAACCATCTGCATTTGGTCTTCTATTTTTTCTCCAAAAAGAGAAGTGATTATAAGAATAATCAAAACCATCTGGATTTGCACAAGGAACCATATAAATAGTGGTTCCTTTTAAATATGATTGTAAAGTTGTATCTGTATCTAGCTTTTCTAATATATATTGAGCAAATTCTACAGCTAACTCATGACCTATCCATTCTCTTGCATGGATAGTACCAGTAAAGAATAGTGCTGGTTGTTCATCTGCTTTTTTTATATCCATAGAGATAGTAATTAAATTAATATCTCTTTTCTCCCAAGTTTGGCCTATAGATTCTAATTTAAAATTATTAGGAAACCTTTTTTCTAAACCTTTAAAAATTTCAGTCGATTCATTATATGATCGATAAAGTTGTTTCAAAAATTACTCTCCTATTTTAAGTCTAGATTTTAATTGAGCAAGTTTGTTTTTCCCAATCCCTTCAAGCTCTTTTAATTGATCTAAATCTTTTAATCCTTTATTCTTATCTCTGAATTCAAAAATATTTTTCGCAAGTTTAGCACCAATACCTTTTATTTTCTTTAAGATTGTCTCATCTGCCGTGTTTATGTCAACTCTCATATCATCTAAATCTTCATCCCAAGTTTTTAAAACTTGTTCATCTATAGATTCTAACTCTAATAAATCACTAGAATCAGTTATTACATTATCTTTTGCATATTCACTAATTTCTAAAGCTAAATCTTCTTCCATACCATGAAGAGTCATTAAATCTGTTAAAGATGCACAATTTAAATTTAATTTATTAATTTCTAAATTATCTCTAGTTGCATTTTTTGATAATTCTTTTGCAATTGGTAACTTTTCAGGGGCAATAGAAGCTGGTACATCACTTGGTAAACTAGGTTCTGCCATTTCCATTTTAAATTTATCTTTTGGCTCTTTGATAAAATATGTTCCATCACAAGATGGCTTATATTTACTAAAACCAATATGTCTCATTGTTCTTAATAGTGATGAGTCAATTTTCCCAAGCTCTTCCCATGAGAACATTGGAACGTGAGGCATTGGAAATTTGCCATTTGAAAAATCCCACATTAAATATTGACAAATCCAATCTCTAATATATGGAAAGGCTGCAAATGCTGTTGCACATTCTAATATATAAGCTTTATCAGTTTTTGCATCAATTGCAATATCACAAGCCCAATACTCAGCTTTTGCTGCTTTACTTGCTTCAACAGCCAATTCTAAGGCATTCATAGGAATATTTTCATATGACATAGAACCACCTTGAGAGGTGTTTGTAATCCATTCTCCTTCACCAGAAAATCTCCAAAAGGCACAAACTGGTTTATGTCCAATTAGCATAACTCTAATATCTCCAGAGAATTTTAAATCAATGGCATCTTGTGTATAAATTGGAGTGTATTTCTCTTTTTCTAGTAAAGTCTTAGCTTCTTTGTAATTATCAACTTTGTGTACATAATATCCACCATAATTTGATGGTCCATAACTTCTTTTTACTATTTGTGGATATTTGGCTTTATTTTTTAGGTATTTAAAGCCTTTTTCTTTATTATAAAAAATCTTTGTATAAGGTGCTGATAAATTATATTTTTCACAAAAAAGTGTAACATTTTCTTTTGATTTATTTGAAAATTGAGTTTCTAAAGATGGAACAAATCTAACATTTGGTAGTTCCTTTGAAATCTCAACAAATGTATCATATGCAGTTGCAGGAATATTTCCTATAAGCACATCAATTTTCTTTCTTTTAATTTCTTTTATAAATCTATTTTTATCATTTTTCCAATGGTATGTAACAGTTTCAATTTTGTCTGGCCAACCTTTAAAATTTGATTTGTCAAAGAATCTCAAAACATAATCTAAATACAAAAAACCTAACTTCGGCAATTTTTTCATTCCTAACTTCCTTCTCAATTTATTAATTATTTTTTAGTTTTTCTATCAATTAAATCAACAATTAAGTCAATTTTTTTATTATTATAATCTATACCAATTTTTTCTTGCTCTGGAGTTAGAAATGCAGGTATCCCATTAACCTCTAAAACAATATACTCTTCTTTTTTTCTATCATAGATAATATCAACTCCAGCGATATCAAGTTCAGTAACTTTAGCGGCATTTAGTGCCAATTCGATTACACTTTCTGGAATCTCTCTTTTAAAAACACTTCCTCCACTAGTAACATTTGTTCTCCAATCTGTTCCTCCAGCTTTTCTACCATAGCCACCAACATAAACACCATCTACAATATCTATTCTAAAGTCACTATTGTCATAATCAATAAATTTTTCTACATAAAAAAATCTTAAATCCATTTGATTTAAAAATGGCAATAACATATCAAGTGTTTCTTCGTTTTCAATTTTAGTTAATCCAACTCCACCCCAACCATCAGTTGGTTTGTAAACCATTTTATCCCATTTTTTAATTATCTTTTTTAACTGTCCTGTATCATCCCTATGACAAAGTTTATAATCTGCAGTTTGTATTTTGTTTCTTCTTAAGATAAATGATGTATGAAATTTATCTTCAGTTAATTCAAAAGATTCAAAAGAGTTAATCATTGGAATAACTTTACTTAAGGCCTTATATAAATACATTTGATATTGAGTTTGTTCTCCAGCATTGTATGAAAAGAATAAATCTAATTTATCTAATTTAATATTTTTGCCATCTCTTTCATATAAAATGTGTCCATTTTTTGCAATAGCATCTCTAAGGTTAATATTAGGAATAACCTCAATTCCTTTTTCATTTAATCGTTCAATAATTTTTTCTTGAATTATATCACCACCGCCATTTTGGTATAACCACATACCAATTTTTCTTCCTCCCATAAGTTCTCCTAATTTATATATTCCTACTATTTTTGTTGATAAAAATCTAAAATTTTTGTCATCATTTCGATTCGCTGTTTGAATGAATTTTTTAATGCTCTTTCTTTTTTTGTATGGTCACCGTCTCCAAAAGGACCAAAGCCATCAATTGTTGTTACTCCACAACTTGCAACAATATTGGCATCACTAACACCACCTCGTCTTTCAGTTTCAATTTTTTGATTGGTTAATTCTTCAAAAAATTTAATTAAATCCAATTGACTTTGGTTTTGCTCCATTACTCCTCTTTGTATTATACCCTCCGCATGTGAAATGGTACCTTCTACAAAAGATTTATTAGTAATCTCTTCAACACTTCTCATAACTCTTTCTTGTTCACTAATTTTGTCAAATCTAAATTCCATTAACATTTCACAATGTGGTGATACTGTATTAATTCCAATACCACCTTCAACTTTACCTACATTTACAATAGTTCCTTCATCAAAATTTATTAATTCATGGAACTTTTGAAGTTTAATAGCTCCTTCAAGATTTGCATTTATACCTTTTTTATATGAAGTTCCTGCATGTGCGGCTTTCCCTTCAACTTTAATAATATATCTACCAACACCTTTTCTTGCAGTAACAACCTCAAGTTCTTTGCCTGCTGCTTCAAATACAAAACAATAATCATAATCTTTTGCAATTGATGCTGTAACTTCTTTTGAGTCATCACTTCCTGTTTCTTCATCAGAAACTAATAAAAAGTCAATATTAAAAATTTCTTTGTTTTTGTCGAAAATATTTCTAAGTGATTGTAGTGCAACAATATTCCCACCTTTCATGTCACATACGCCAGGACCATATATCCAATTTTCATCTTCACTAAAGTTTTCAAAATACCCTTTAGGAAAAACAGTATCGTTATGTCCTAATAAAAGTATTTTTTTCCCAACTTTTTTAGTAGTTTGATATAAGATATGATCACCGATTAATTCTCTTTTATATACTTTTTTGGAAAAGCCAAGATCTTCTAGCCATTTGCTCATGTAACTACTAACCTCATCAACACCATGTTTGTTATGAGTATATGAGTTAATATTAATGATTGTTTCTAAGTCTTTTAAATAATTCAAGTTTACCCTTATTTTTTTAATAGGGCAGTCTCTAAAGTAAGAAAGCCAAGTAATTATATAACTACTTGACTTATATGTGAAGTTTAAACTGGTTACTTTGTAACCATTTTGTAAATAAAATAACTATTTGTTCTGTGTTTGACCAGCTATGATAAATCTTAACGCATTAAGTCTAATAAATCCTTCTGCATCTTTTTGGTTATAAACTTCATCTTCTTCAAAAGTTGAGTGTGCTTCAGAGAATAAAGATTTTTCAGATTCTCTTCCAACAACTATTACATTACCTTTGTAAAGTTTTAATTTAACTCTACCTTCTACATTCTCTTGCGTTTTATCAATTGCCGCTTGTAGCATCTCTCTTTCAGGAGAGAACCAATAACCTTGGTAGATTAATTTTGCATATTTTGGCATCATCTCATCTTTTAAGTGAGCTTCTTCTCTATCTAAAGTAATTGATTCAATTGCTCTATGCGCTTTTAACATTATAGTTCCACCTGGAGTTTCATAACATCCTCTAGCTTTCATACCAACATATCTATTTTCAACAATATCTATTCTTCCTATACCATGTTTATTTCCATATTGGTTTAATGTTTCAAGAATTGTTGCAGGAGACATTGATTCACCATTAATTGCGATTGGGTCACCATTTTTATAGTCAATTGTGATATACTCTGGTTCATTAGGTGCTTTTTCAGGAGAGTTAGTCCATAGCCACATCGCTTCTTCTGGTTCTGCATTTGGATCTTCTAGTAATAAACCTTCATATGAAATGTGTAAAAGGTTAGCATCCATAGAATATGGACTAACAACTGGATTTCCATTTTCATCAATATGTTTTTTGTCAATTTCTATACCATTTTTCTTTGCATAATCAAGTAGTTTTTCCCTTGAGTTTAAATCCCATTCTCTCCAAGGTGCAATAACAGTAATATCAGGATTTAACCCTAAATATCCTAATTCAAATCTAACTTGGTCGTTACCTTTACCTGTTGCTCCATGTGATACAGCATCTGCACCCATTTTATTTGCGATTTCAATTTGTTTTTTTGCAATTAAAGGTCTTGCAATTGAAGTACCTAGTAAATATTCACCCTCATAAATTGCATTCGCTCTAAACATTGGAAATACATAATCTTTTACAAATTCTTCTTTAATATCTAAAATAAAAATATTTTCTGGTTTAATCCCGCATGCAAGTGCTTTTTCTCTTGCTGGTTCTACCTCTTCACCTTGACCTAAGTCAGCTGTAAAAGTGATAACTTCTGCATTATACTCATCTTGTAGCCATTTTAATATTGTAGATGTATCAAGCCCACCACTGTAAGCAAGTACAACTTTTTTAACTTCTTTTTTGCTCATAATATATCCTATGAAATGGTTATTTTAAAGAATGCATTTTAACAAAAGAAAGCTATAAAATAGTTTATATAGCTTTCTTCTTTTTATTATGTTATTTTTTGTTTAAGCAGTATCCTTTCCAATAAATTCTTTTTCATTTGCTTCAGAAACAATAAGTTTAGCTATTTCATCTGTTTCTTGAGCTATATCTTTAGTTTGATTAGCAATTGAAGCATTTTGTTGTGTTTGTTGGTCAAGACTATTTATTGCATCATTAATCTGAACAATTCCAGATTCTTGTTCTTTTGAAGCAGATTCGACATTTGAAATAAGTTCAATTGTCTTATTAATATTTTCATTTAGATAGTTATATCCTAAAATCATTTTATCTGAAATTATTTTCCCATTATTTGCTTTAGTTGTTGCTTTTTCAACTAAATTTTTAATCTCTTTTGCTGCTTCAGCTGACCTAGAAGCTAAGTTTCTAACTTCTTGTGCAACTACTGCAAATCCTTTTCCTGCTTCACCTGCGGTTGCTGCTTCAACTGCTGCATTTAGTGAAAGAATATTTGTTTGGAAGGCTATTTGGTCAATTACAGTAATTGCTTCATTTATAGCATTAACTTCGTCATCAATTTCATTCATTGCAGTTGTTGTTTGTTGTGCTAAATCTTTTCCTTCATTTGCAGAGATGGTAACTTGATTTGCAAAGTCAGTCATTTTTATAACATTTTGTGTATTTGCTGAAATATTTGCGGTAATCTCTTCTAAAGCAGCAGCTGTCTCTTCTAATGATGCAGCAGCTTCATTTGAATTTATATTTAAGTTATCAACATTTGATAAAAGAATATTAGAACTTTTTTCTAGTGTAAGTCCATTTTTTTTGTTATCTAATAACATTTTATTAATAACATCCGCTAAGTTATTTAGTCCAATTGCAGTTTCTCCTAGATTGTTATCATCTGCTATTTTGTATGTAAAGTCAAGGTTTTGATAGGAGATTAAAGCTTTTGTAATATTGTTTAAATCGTTATTAACTTTAGAAGATACTATTTTAAATAGTTCATTGATTCCATTTTTAAGTTCTTCAATACCTGTATTTGTTGTACTTTCTTCTATTGTTTGGTTCATATTACCTTCTTTTGCAACATCAATGGCATCTTTTACTGACGTAATTACCCTTTTTGAGTCTGTAATATCTTGAGCAAATTTAACAATTCTTATCACTACACCTTTATTATCCCTTACAGGAGTATAAGAAGCTTGAATCCAAATTGAGCTACCATCTTTTTTGAATCTTTCAAACTCATTAATATTTGATTTACCACTTGATAAATCTTTCCAAAATTGTGAGTATTCAGAAGAATTTATATAGTTTTTATCACAAAACATTCTGTGGTGTTTTCCCTCAACTTCATCCAAAGAGTATCCTAAAGCATTTAAAAAATTATCATTCGCATGAATGATTGTACCATCAGGCTTAAAAGATATAATTGCATAGTTTTCTTCCATTGCAAGTAATCTCCCTGATTCTTCCTGTGTTTTCCCAAAATTAAACATAATAAGTACCTCCTATATGTACTTGAAATATGTAATATTCAAATTTTATTTACTTATATTTCAATTGTTAAAAAAATTATAGTAGAACATAGTATTGTGAAAGTATTATTTTTTCTTATTCTTATATTTTTAAAAAAAGTGTTTTTAAAAAGTTTTAGATATAATTTAATTTATGAGAATAGATAAATTTTTAAATGCGGTTAATATTACAAAAAGAAGAGCGGTTGCTGAGGATATGCTTGAGCATAAGGTTGTTTTCATAAATAATCAAGCTGTAAAGAAAGCAAAAGAGGTAAAAGTTGGTGATTTAATTGAGATTAAATACCTTGAAAAAAGTGATAAATTTAAGGTATTACAAATACCAACTACAAAATCCACACCAAAATCTAAAATGACAGAATATGTCGAGAAAATAGAAGGATAATAGATGTTCAATATGGCTAAATTAAAATTTGATGATATTTTTGAAAATAAATTACCCGAAGAAGAAGTTAGAGAATATTTAATTGAATTATACGAAAGAGGTGAAACTGCTGCTGAAATTGCAGGAGCAGCAAGTGCTATGAGGGACCATTTAATTCCATTACCTGTACATTATAGTTTAAAAGAAGAAATAATTGATAATTGTGGAACAGGTGGTGATAAATCTAATTCATTTAATATTTCAACTACTGTTTCGATTCTTTTATCTGCTTGCGGATGTTATGTTGCAAAACATGGTAATAGAAGTATTACAAGTAAAAGTGGTAGTGCAGATATGTTAGAAGCACTTGGATTAAATTTAAATCTTTCTTTAGAAAATACAGCAAAGATGTTAGAAGATACAGGTTTTTGTTTTATGTTTGCACAAAATCACCATCCAGCTATGAAATATGTTATGCCTATTAGAAAATCAATCCCACATAGAACTATATTTAATATTTTAGGACCTTTAGCTAATCCAGCTACTGTATCAAAACAACTAATTGGCGTATTTAGTGATTCTTATATTAATAAAATGATTACTGCACTTACTTTATTAGATGCAAATAGAGCTATGGTTGTAAGTTCAAAAGATGGGATGGATGAAATATCTATAAGTGATGTAACTTATGCAACTAGTTTAATCAATCAAAGAACTAGTGACTTTGTCATAGACCCTCAAGAGTATGGAATAAAGTTATCTCCTAAAGAAGCAATATTAGGTGGAGATGCAGTTGATAATGCAAAGATTACAAAAGCAATACTATCTAATGAAGAAGAGGGTGCAAAACTTGATATTGTATTGTTAAATGCAGCAGCAGCACTAGAAGTAGATGGAAAAGCAAGAGATATAAAAGAAGGTATAGAGATTGCAAAAGAGACTATTCAAAGTGGAAAAGCAAAAACTAAATTAGAACAAATTATTGATTCCTCTTTAAAGTTAAACTAGGTAAAAGTATTGATTTTAGCTTTAAATGAAATTGATAAAATAATAAAAAGAGTCTCTTTATCAACAAAGTCTAAACAAGACAATTGTGTTGTTATTTTAAGAGGTGATTTAGCAAGTGGCAAAACTACTTTTGTAAAACATTTTGTAAAGAGTTTAGGTTTGGATGATGTTGTTAACTCTCCGACATTTTCTTTACAATCAATATATTCGGAAAAAGTTTTTCATTATGATGTTTATAATAAAAGTTTAGAAGAGTTTATCTCTTTAGGTTTGTTAGAAGAGTTTGAAAAAGATGGCATTCACTTTGTAGAGTGGGGTGATGAACGTTTAGAAAAACTATTAAAATCATATGGTTTTGATGTACTTGTTTTAAACATTGAAAAACTAGAGAATAAAAGGCAATATAAAATAGATGAATAAAAAAAGTAAATTAAGAATTGAAGGTATTACTAAAAGTATTAAAAAAACACAAATCTTACATGGTATCTCCCTTGAAGTAAATTCTGGTGAGATTGTAGGTTTGTTAGGTCCTAATGGGGCTGGTAAAACTACAACTTTTTATACAGTATGTGGACTGGTTAGTCCAACAAATGGAAAAGTTTATTTTGATGAAGAGGATATTACAGAACTTCCTTTGCATAAAAGGGCATTAAAAGGTATTGGTTATCTTCCTCAAGAGTCATCTATTTTTAAAGATTTATCAGTTGAAGATAATCTAATGTTAGCTGCACAAATTGTTACAAAAGATAAAAAAGAGCAACATAAGCGGGTCGAAGATTTATTAGAGGTTTTTAATATTGAACCAATAAGACAAAGAAAGGGTATCTCTTTATCAGGTGGAGAGAGAAGAAGAACTGAGATTGCAAGAGCTTTAGTATCTAAGCCAAAATTTTTATTGTTAGATGAACCCTTTGCTGGTGTTGATCCTATAGCAGTTAAAGATATTCAAGAGATAATTTATGAATTAACTAAAATTGGAATAGGAATATTAATTACAGACCATAATGTAAGAGAAACTTTAGAAATTTGCAATAGAGCTTATGTTATGAAAAGTGGTAGCCTACTTGCTTCTGGAAATGCAGAAGAGATAAAAAGTGATGGAAGTGTTAGGGAACACTATTTAGGGGAAAGTTTTAACTTTTAAGAACAATTAATATAATTGTTCCCTCTTTTTTTTGATTCATCTAAACATAAACCTACTCTTTTTACTAAATTTTCAAGATTATCATCTTTATTTAAAACTGTAATACCGAAACTTAAATTTAATTTGTTTTCAATAAAAAAATCATTTTTAATAATATTCTTTTTGATTTTCTCTGAAACATATTGCGCTCCCTCGATTCTTGTTTGGGGTAAAACAATTAAAAAATTAAATTCGTCCCATCTTCCAATACTATCAAACTCTCTAATATTGTTTAAAACTATTTCACTTGTTTCTTTTAGCACTTCATCATCTAATGGTTGATTTTCTGAATTGTATATATCAAAAGCAATTATTGATAAATCGTTTCCATACCTTTTATCTCGTCTAATCTCTTTTGATAAAATATCTTTAAATTTGTTATAGTTAAATAATCCTGTTAAAGCATCATGATTTGCTTGAAAATCAAATAGGTTTAATTTTTCATTTATTTGAGTAATATCTAAAAGAGTTAAAATATATCTATTTTTTTCATTTTCTATTTTATCAATGTTTATTAAAAATGAGATTTCATTGCCTTCATTGTTTTTAACTTTTATAATTTTATTTAAATCATTAAGTTTTTTTAATTTTTCTATATCTTTTGTTTGGGATAGGCTTAAAAAAGGTTCAAAAAAATCTTCAGAGCTAAATAATTTGTGTAATGTATCAAACTCTAAAATAAATTTATCTTGATTTTCTATAGAGAAAAACTCTTGAAAACTTTTATTAACTTCAATGATTTTTTCATCCTCAATAAGAATTATCATATTCTTTTGAGTATCTAAAATATTTTTTATCTCTTTTTTTTCGTCTTGAATTTTATTTTCAAGTTCTACATTTACAGATTCTAATTCTTTTTTTAAAAATAGTGGCTCAGATGCTCTTATCATATTTTGTACTAATTGATATAAATCAACAGGTTTTAATACATATGAACTCACATTTAAATCGATAGCTTTTTTTAAAAAGTAGTGGTCGCTATGGGCACTTGTAATTAGTAGTGGAATAGAAGAATCTTCTTCTCTAATCTTTTCACAAACTTCAAGGCCCCCAATTTTTGGTATATTAATATCAGTTAACACTAAATTTATATCTTTATTATTTTTATATATATCTAGCGCATCTGCACCGTTTTGGGATACAAAAACTTTTTTAACAATAGAGGATAAGGTTTTAAATGTAAACTCTCTAATATCATTTTCATCTTCAATATATAAGATTACTAGGTTATTTAATATCTCTTTGTTCATATAAAACCTTTTTTTGATTATCTAATATTATAAAAAAATTATTTAAAAGCAACTAATTGAAAATCTTAATTGCATTTTTTAGATCTTCTTCTGTATCAATTCCAAAAGATTTAGACTCAACTTCTACCATTGCAATTTTATAACCATTATCAATAGCTCTTAATTGTTCTAACTTTTCAATTGTTTCTAATTTTGATTGATTAAGGGAACAAAATTCATTTAATGATTTTTTAGTGAAACCATAAATTCCTAAATGTCCATAATAAGAAGATGATTCATAATGATCTCTATGATATGGAATTTTAGATCTTGAAAAATAGATTGCATTTGTGTTTTCATCTAAAATCACTTTTACATGATTAGGGTCATCTGCTAGTTCTGAACTAATTTTTTTAAAGCAACTAGTTATCATTATATCTTCATTATTTTTTTTAACTTTTTTTACTCTATTTATTACTTTTTCTATAACCTCTGGTTCAATAAATGGTTCATCACCTTGAACATTTATAATAATTTCATCATCATCTAAATTTAAAATATTTACTGCTTCATTAATTCTATCTGTGCCACTTTGATGTTCACTTGAAGTTAAAACAGCATCAAAACCATATTCATTGGCTAAATCAATCACTTCTTGTGAATCTGTCGCTATTACTACTTTATCTAGTGAACTAACTTGTTTAGCAGTTCTTATAACCATTGGTAAACCTAGAATATCCACTAAGATTTTGTTTGCAAATCTACTTGAATTTAATCTTGCAGGTATTATAATCATTTACTTAATCCTTTTTAAATATAATATTTATTTTTCATATGGTAATGAAATTTTTATTGTTGTACCATCTATGTTGTTTTTTGCAGTAATTATCCCATTTAAATGTATGTTTACTATTATTTTACACATATAAAGACCTAATCCTACACCATGTTTTTGCTCTTTTGTTGAAAAATATGGTTCAAAAACTTGATGGATAATCTCCTCATCAATACCTTTTGCATTATCAGAAATCTCAAATATAAGTTTATCATCAATTTGATTTTGATTTATTTTTATTTTCTTTTTTGAAACCTTGTTTTTATTAAATGCTTCAATTGAATTTTTTATAATATTAATCAAGACATCAATTAATTCATTTTTCAAAGATTTAAAAATTAAATCTTTTTTTATCTCTTTTTCAAAAACAATATCTTTTATATCATACTCTAAAGCAAGTTTATCAGTTACTTTATTAAGAATATCATCGAAAGTCATCTCTTCTTTTTGATTTTTTAATTGAAGAAACTTTTGAAAACTTTCAATTGTTTTAGAAAGTTTAACAGCTTCATCATGGATTGTTTCCAATGTTGAAATAGTATCTTTTTTCGAAGGGGTTTCATCCATAGAGTAATTGATCTCAAGTTTTTGTGCTTGAATTGAGATAAAATTTAAAGGTTGTCTCCATTCATGGGATAACATCTGCAATGTCTCTGACATAATAGCTAGTTTTGATTTTTGTAGCAGTAATTTATCTTTTTGTTCAATCTCATCTTTTGCTTTTGAAATTTCAGATTTTAATAAAGATGAAGAATCATTTAGATTTATCTCTTTTGTAATATCAAACATCAAAAAAGTGTAACCTGTTACATCACCATATTTATTGTAAATTGGCTTAGCACGTAAATTTATCCAAAAGGTTGAACCATCTTTTTTTAGTTTTTTTAATTTTCCATTCCATTCTTGAAAGTTTTCAAGATTTGATAAAATATTTTTATAAATAATCAAATCTGAATCAGTATGAGCTAAAGATGAGAAAGACTTTCCAACTAATTCTTTTTCATCATATCCTGAAAGTCTACAAAATGCAGAACTAGCTTTTGTAATATGCCCATGTAAGTCCGTATGCATCGATATTACATAATCATTTAAAATTTCATCATCAGAGATTTGAGAGGTGATATCTTTTGTATTTATTACAAAAAGATTGTTGTTTAACATTGTAGAGATGGTGATTTTTAAATAAACTCTTTTTTTATCTTTTCTTTTACAAGCTAAATCAATTTCTGCTTTGTATTTTTTACTTTTATCAGTGTTTTTTAAAAGATTTAAAAAAGATTCTTTGAACTTCTCTTCCATCAATGAACAAAAACTTGTACTTAAAAGTTCTTCCTTTGAAAAACCAAGTATTGGCATAAAAGCATTATTTATGTATATAAATTTGGTGTTTTCATCAATAATTCCAATACCATCCCAAGAATTATTTATAATCTCTTGTAATTCTAAATTATTTCTTTTAAGCTTTTCAATATCTTGCTTAGTCAATATAAAACCTTATTTTTAGTGACAATATTATAATATAAAATCTTTAAACAAGAGTATGAAAGAGTTATTATATGAAGAAAACTATTACAGTTATTGATACATTTGGATTTTTATTTAGAAGTTATTATGCCTTACCTCCACTAAAATCAAAAAGTGGTTTTCCAACAGGTTTACTAACAGGTTTTATGAATTTTGTTTCAAATATAGGAAAAGATTTTCAAACAGATTATTTAGTATTTGCTTTGGATTCAAAGGGTGATACTTTTAGAAAAGAGATATACGATGAATATAAATCTCATAGACCAGACGTACCTGAAGACTTATTAAAACAACTTCCAATTGCAATTGATTGGATTGTTAAAATGGGATTTCAAGTAGCAATGGAAGATGGATTTGAAGCAGATGATATAATTGCTTCAATTGCAAATGATGCTAAATGCAACGATATAGAGGTTAGAATAGTTTCTCACGATAAAGACTTGTATCAATTGATTGATGATAAAAATGAGATTTATTTATTTGACCCAATTAAAAAAACAATAATTAATGAAGAAAAATGTTTTGATAAATATGGTGTAAAACCAAAACAATTTACAGACTATCAATCTTTATTGGGGGATAGTGCTGATAATGTTCCAGGTGTTAAAGGAGTTGGAGCAAAAACTGCAGAGGCCTTGATTAAACAATATGGAAGCTTAGATTCTATTTATGAAAATATTGAAAATATTGAAAAGCCAAGGTGGCAAAAACTTTTAAATGAAGGTAAAGAGATGGCACATATCTCAAGACAATTGGTTACTTTACATACTGATTGTCACTGCATCAAAGAGATTGAAAACTATACCTTACCACAAGAGAATCCAATATTAAAAATTGCTGATACCTTACTTGAATACGATATGAATAGAATAATTGATAGGGTTAATAAAGAGGGATTAAATTATAAAACTAAAATGCCACAAGAACAGATTATTATTCCAGCTAAAAAAGATGAAAATATTGAATATATTCTTTTAAATGATCAAAATGAATTAATAAAAATAGTTGAATCAATAAAAGATGATACTTTAGTAGCCTTTGATACAGAAACAACTGATTTAGACACAAAAAATGCAAAACTAGTAGGTTTTTCATTTGCCTATGAGGATGATAAAGCATATTATGTGCCAATAAATCATAATTATTTAGGAGTACCAACTCAAATTTCAATTGATAGTGTAAAAAAAGCTATTAATGAACTAAATAAGAAAAAACTAGTACTGCAAAATTTTAAGTATGATTATTCAATAGTTAAAAATCAATTAGATATTGAATTAAATTTATTTGCAGATACTATGATTTTAGCATGGCTTTTAGATTCAAGTTCAAAAATTGGTCTTGATGCCTTAGCCTTAAAATATTTTGATCATAAAATGATTGCTTTTAAAGATGTTGTTAAAAAAGGTGAAAATTTTTCTAATGTAGAGATTGAAGAAGCTTGTAAATATGCAGCTGAAGATGCATTATATACTTATAAAATTTATTATAAATTATTAGAAGAGTTTAAAAATAAAGATTGTGAGAAATTAATAAAAATCGCCCATGAATATGAATTTGATTTTATTTATGTCTTAGCTAGCATGGAAGAGTTGGGAATTAAAGTTGATGTTAATAAACTTGAAGAATTGAAAATAACTAATCAAGAGACAATACAAAGATTAACTTCAAATATCTACGAGTTAGCAAATACAGAATTTAATATAAACTCACCTAAGCAATTAGGTACAATACTTTTTGAAACATTGAAACTTCCACCATCAAAGAAAACAAAGAGTGGCTATAGTACAAATGAAGTTGTCCTTCAAAAACTAAAAGATGAGCATGATATCGTTCCTTTACTTTTAAATTATAGAGAGGCTTTTAAACTTCAATCTACTTATATTGAGCCTTTACTTGAATTGGGGAATAAAAATGATGAAAATAGAATATTTACTTCTTTTTTACAAACAGGAACAGCAACTGGAAGATTAAGCTCTAAGAACCCTAACTTACAAAATATTCCAGTAAGAACCAAGGCAGGTTCACAAATTAGAAGTGCCTTTATTCCAAGGGATGGATATAAATTACTAGGGATTGATTATTCACAAATAGAATTAAGACTATTAGCTCATTTTTCGCAAGATAATGCATTACTTGAGGCTTTTAATAACAATAAAGATATCCATAGACAAACAGCAGTAAAGATTTTTGGGGAAGAGGAAGCTGATTCAAAAAGATCAATTGCTAAATCAATAAATTTTGGTTTATTATACGGAATGGGAAGTAGAAAACTTGGAGATACATTAGGAATTCCAGCAAAAGAAGCAAAGAAATATATAGATGCATATTTTGAAAATTTTACTAGCGTAAAAGATTATTTAAAATCAATTGAAGATAAAGCTTTAGAAGATGGTTATGTGGAAACTTTGATTGGTAGAAGAAGATTATTTGATTTCGATTCAGCAAATGCAATGATGAGAGCAGCATTTTTAAGAGAATCTGTAAATACATTATTTCAAGGAAGTGCAGCAGATTTGATAAAACTTTCTATGATAAAAATTCATAATGAATATAAAAGTAATAAAAATGTAAAAATGTTACTTCAAATCCACGATGAATTAATTTTTGAAGTAAAAAATGAAGAAATAGATAAAATAACAAAAAATTTGGTTGATATTATGGAGAATATATATAAATTAAGAGTTCCATTAAAGGTATCAGAAACTCTTGGATTAAGTTGGCAAGAGTTGAAATAACAATTAAGATATAATTTTTTTTTATTTTTTAATAATTTTTTTTTGACATTTATATTTATTTCTGATAGAATTTTAAAAATTATTATGAGAGAGGGCATTATGATAAAGACCTTAAAAAACATAAGAAAACTTTACAATGCAAAATTACTATTCCTTAGTAATGATGATAATGTAAAAACGACAATTGAAAATGAATTTGATGAGTATTTTAAAGAATTAACTTTAGTTAAAAGTTATGACGAAGCGATTTCATTAATTAATGAAAATAGTTATGATATGGTTATTATTGATACTGATACAGCAGGAAAAGATTTTGAAGGAGTATGTTCTAATATTAGTGCTGCAGCACCAAATTTACCTAAAATAGTTATTTCAGGTGATGATAACAATGAAGATATTGTTACAGCAATAAATAATAGTGCATATACGTTTTTAACTAAACCTTTAAGACCAAAAGGTGTAAAACTAGCTGTAATTATGTGTTTAAATCAAACTAAAAGAGGTGACAAAATTGAATTCCAGAATGGAATCTATTTTGACGAATATAGAGATCAATTTTATAAAGCTGGTGGAGCACTTATTGATTTCACTAGACTTGAAAAAGGTTTCCTAAAACTACTAATTGCTAAAAAAGGTGAAATTGTTGATTATGATACAATTAAGAATGTAGTTTGGAAAGGGAAAAACATGTCAATTTATACTATGAGAAATATTGTAAATAAAATTAGACAAAAAACCTATTATGAGATTGTTAGAAATCACTCTAATAAAGGTTATGTAATTGATGAAGTTTAATTTTCACTTCATCTTTTTTTACTATAATATGTAAAGATTAGCATGGAAGAGATAATAGTATCTAAAGAAGAATTGATTGATATGTTTGAAAATCAAGAGATTACTGATACAGGAAGAGGCTGGATGAAGGGTGATGAAGAGATTGAAATAATTGCTCTTCATGATGTTGATCCAAAGTTTCTCCAAGACATTACTAATGCTAAATTTTACAAATTAATACCAAAAAAGGGGAAATAACTAATGTCACATTGCCCATACTGTGGAAAGAAGATCGCTATGAGTAAAGCCTTCTGTTCTAGAGGTTGTAAAGAAAACTATTTTCAACTAATTGCAATTCAAGTTCCAAAACCATTTCTAAAAAGAATTTTTGTTTTTAGTACACAAGAAGAAAGAGAAGCGGAAATTGAGAATTTTGCAAATAGACATGGTTGGAGAATTGATTTACTGCAAAAGAAAATTGATGAATTAGCAGTAGAATATGGCTACGTCGAATCAAACTAATACTAATTTTTCTGCTGAAGATTCTATACTTAAACGATCTACACTTTTATATTTAGAAGATGATGAAACCATAGGCCAAGAAACTTTTTCGATTTTTGAAAAGATATTTGGCAAAGTTTATTTTGGAAAAGATGGACAAGAGGGACTCAATCTTTATAATAATCATAAAAATGAAATTGATATAATTTTAACAGATATAAACATGCCAAATGTTAATGGTTTGGAGTTTATGAGTGAAGTTAGAAAAACAGATTATGAAATACCAATTTTAATAATTACTGCTTTTAATGATGTGAATATATTAACAAAAGCAATAAAACTAAATGTAGCTGATTATATTGTAAAACCAATGCAGTTAAACTCAACTTTAAAAATTTTAAATAAGATTTTAACAAATAGATTTAATCAAAAACTTGTTTTAAAACAACAAAATGAATTACAGATTTATAAAGAAATTCTTGATAGAGAAAATTTAGTTAGTGAAACAGATTTAAAAGGTTATATTACATATGCAAATGATATTTTTTGTAAAGTTTCTGGTTATACTAAAGAGGAATTAATAGGTGCAAATCACAATATAGTTAGACATCCTGATGTTTCACCAAAAGTATATGAACAAATGTGGGAAACTATTCAAAATGGTGATATATGGAAAGGTAAAATCAAAAACCTAGCAAAAGACGGTTCACCTTATTATGTTAAAGCAACAGTATTTCCTGTTTTAGACGAAGATGGAAATATTGAAAAGTATATGGCAAGTAGATTTGTTGTTACTGAAGATGAGGAAGAAAAACATAAACTTAAAAAGTTTATAATGAAGCAAAAATCTAATCAGATTAAACATGAAAAACAATTAAAAGAAGAGTTTGATGATGCAGTACATTTTGCAAAAATGCAAAATGATGAAAAAATGGCTAAATTTGTTCATGAGTTAAATGAACAGATAAAGAATTTAAGAGTAAAGAATTCAGACAGTAAAGGTAGAATTATATCTTTAGAAAAAAAATTAAAAGATTCTCTTGACAAAAATGATGACTTACAAAAAGGTTATCAAGGAAGAATTGAAAAACTTCATAAAACATCTGTATTTGCAGTTGAAAATTATCAAAAAATCAAAAAAAGAAGTGACATAATTAATGATAAATACGAAAAAGCTCAAGAGGGAATAAAAACTTTTCAAGGCTATATTGATGAATATAGAGAAAAAATAAAAAATCTAGAAGATGTAATAAATGCCTATGAAGATAAATTTGGAAAACTAGGTCGTCTTAAATAGTTTTCTTCTTTTTGTTTATTATAAAAAGAACTATAACACTTAAAATAGCAAAAATCCCAGATATTAACATCCCCATTGTTAGCCAACCATCATATAAAAATCCAAGTTGAATATCAGGTTGTCTAAAAAATTCAGCAACTATTCTTGCTATTGAATATAAAATCCCATACATAATGGCTAGTTGTCCATCAAATTTTTTTCTTTTTCTATAAATATAAAGTATAATAAATACTACAATACCTTCAAGAAAACCTTCATACAGCTGAGAAGGGTGTCTTAAAACGCCATCAACATAAATTCCCCATGGAACATCAGTTACTCTACCTACAATCTCTTTATTGACAAAGTTTCCAATTCTTCCAAGAACATATCCTGCACTAATACCTATAACAGCAATATCAGCTAAAAACCAAAAAGAAACTTTATGTTTTCTACAAAATAATAATGAAGCTATTAAAAACCCAATAAAAGCCCCATGGTAACTCATCCCTGAGATTCCAACAAATTCACCATTTAAAAAAGGATTAAATATTTGCCAAGGGTGGCTTAAGTAGTACATAGCTTGGGGATCATAGAATATTATGTAACCAAGTCTAGCACCTAGAATAACACCAATTTCTGCCCACCAAATATATGAGTCAAAAAGTTCATTTGAGATTGGAAGTTTATCTTTTTTTATTAGCCATTTTCCAACAAATATGGCAGAAAGTAGGGCAAGGGCATACATAATCCCATACCAGTGTACTGCAATTGACCCTAGTTTAAAAGCTACTGGGTCAAAGTTAGAGTAAATATTCTGCCAATATTCCATTTAGTCTTCTAGTGCGTCTGCAATAAGTTCAATTGGATTTTTAAATGTAACATCTACATTAGATACATGAAGTGAGTTAGATACTTGAATTCTACAGGCACTACATTCAGCACTTACAATCTCTGCTTTTGTTTCTTTAATCATTGCAGCTTTTGGTAAACCTGCTGCTCGTGCCAAGTCATATTTTTCAGATTGCATAGTAACTCCACCAAAACCACAACATCTGTTAGGATCACTCATTTCAGTCATTACATAATTTTGGCTTAATAAATCTCTTGGTTCTTGCCAAACACCTTGTACTTTTCTAGCATGACATGCATCATGGTAAGTTACAGTTGTATCAAATTTTTTACTTGATTGAGCAAGTAATTGTTTTAAATTTGTATTATCTTCAAGCCATTTTGTTGCCATAAAAACTTTTTTAGAGATTTTAGCAGCTCTTTCTTTCCATTGGGGTTGATCATGTAAAAAGTGTTCCCAATCTTGATTAATCATGGCACTACAGGTAGCTTCAGGAATAACAATAGCATCAACTTCATCTAACCATTGCTCAAAATATTCAATATTATGTTTTATTAAATAATCTACAGTATCAAAATCACCAGTAAAATAAGCTGGCGCTCCACAACACAATTGTTTTTTAGGTATAAAAATATCGACCCCAACTTTTTTAAGAATTTTAACTAAACCATCACCTGTTTGTGTATAGGCATAGTTACTCATACAACCAATAAAAATAGCAACTCTTTGTTTCTTTTCTTCTTTGTTTGTATCTTTTGTAACCTTAATATTTTCAGGGTATTTATTTAAAAAGCTTTTTCTATCTGCGTAAGTTAAAGCTCTCTCTTTTTTTATTAATGGAACTGAAAATCTTAAAAATGAAGTTTTCTTTTCAGTGTCTTTTTTTATGGCACATGATTGAAACACCCAACCTAAAGTTGCAAGTAAATCCATAGTTTTTCTATGTCTTAATAACCAAAAGAACGCTCTTTTATACCAAGCTATTCCATATTTTTTACCAATATCATATCTTACTTGCTCAATTATCATATCAGTAGGTAAATCATTTGGACATACATCAACACAGTTAGTACATAAGAAACACGATTCAAAGATATCTTTAGCATTTCTATCAAGTTCTAATTCATCTCTTTTATATGCACCTAATAAATCAATAAAACCCCTCGGACTTGTTGTTTCATCTTGATTAATATTAAAAATTGTACATACAGGCTTACATTTTCCACATTTTATACAGTCATCACTTACTTGTGTATAATCAAATTTTTGTAAATCACTCATTATATTGTTTTACTAAACCTTCTTTTATTTTCAGGAACTCTTTTTAAGTATGCATCAAAAGGCATACAAATATTTCTAATTAACATTGTTCCTGTAGGAGAAACTGTTATTTTTTCATCATTGATTGATACTAATTCAGCTTCTACAAACTCATCAAGTAATGGTAAATCATTTTTAAAATATTCATTAAAATCTATATTAAATTTTTCTTCAACTCTTTTTATATTTAAAGAGAAATTACTCATTAACTCCATGATAACAAATTGTCTTAATATATCATCTTCACTTAATCTATAACCTTTAAAAATAGGAAGCTCATCATTATCAATGGCTGTTTCATATTGTTTTAAATCTTTATAGTTTTGTGCATAGTAGTCAACTCCATTTCCTATGGAGGTAACACCAATACCTATTAAATCAGCTCCACCTTTAGTTGTATAACCCTGGAAGTTTCTATGAAGCTGACCTTTTTCAATTGCTTTAAATAGTTCATCTTCAGGTTTTGCAAAATGGTCCATCCCAACCATTTTATATCCATTAGTTGTAAAAAAATCAATAGTATCTTTTAGTATTTCAAGTTTTTCTGATGGTGGAGCAAAAGTCGTTTCATCAAATTTTCTCATAGTTTTCATAAGCCATGGAACATGGGCATAATTAAATACAGCTAATCTATCTGGATTAAGTTTTATAATCTCTTTTACAGTTTCATTAAATGTTTTTCTATTTTGATGTGGAAGACCATAAATTAAATCAATATTTATTGACTTAATACCTGCTTCTCTAGCTATATTCATAACATTTTGAGTTGTTTCATATGGTTGGATTCTATGAATTGTTTTTTGTACTTGTTCATTTAAGTCTTGAACACCAAATGAAAGTCTATTAAATCCACCTTCTTTTAGTACGTCCATATGCTCTTTTGTAAAATATCTTGGGTCAACTTCACATGAGATTTCAGCATCATCACTAAAATTTGGAAAAGTTTCTTTAAGCATATTAATTACATCATTTAATTGCTCTGGAGAAAAATATGTTGGAGTACCACCACCAAAATGCATTTGAGTAACTTTTCTATTTGTATTTAAATGGTTTTTTAAAATATTCAGCTCTTTTTGTAAGTACTCTAAATATCTAACTTTTTTATCCTCTTTTGAGGTAAATATTACATTACACCCACAAAAATAACAGGCGCTTCTACAAAACGGTAGATGTATATATAAAGATAAATCTCTATCATCACTTTGTTTGCTGTAATATTCTATTAAATCTTTTTTTGAAAACTCTTCAGTGAATTCTGGTGCAGTTGGATAAGACGTATATCTTGGACCAGGTTTTGAATATTTTTCAAATTTTTTAAAATCTATCATATCTACTTCTTATATTTATTTGTTTATTTGTCTACTTAACCAAACCATAACACCTTTTTGTGCATGTAATCTATTTTCAGCCTCTTCAAAAACTAAGCTTTCGACACCTTCTATAACATCTTCAGATACTTCATATCCTCTATATGCAGGAAGACAATGTAAAAATATTGCATTTGATGCACCTAATTTCATCATCTCTTTATCTACAATATATCCTTCAAAATCTTTTATTCTTTTTTCTTTTTCATCTTCTTGACCCATTGATACCCAAGTGTCAGTTGTGATAACAGTAGCATCTTTACAAGCTTCTTTAGGATCATTACTAATAATGATTTTTGCACCAGATTCTTTTGCAAAGTTTAATGCATCATCTAAAATATTTTGATTTACTTCATAACCTTTTGGTGTAGCAATTCTTAATTCAAAACCTAATTTTGAAGCTAACATTAGCCAAGAATGAGCAAGATTATTTCCATCACCAACATAAGAGACAACTAAATCTTTGTCTAAACCGGCTTCTTGAATAGTTAAATAATCAGCCATTAATTGTACAGGGTGATATTCATCTGTAAGTCCATTGATTACAGGCACTTTAGAGAATTTTGCAAACTCTTCAATTTTTGATTGTGCAAAGGTTCTAATCATTACCATATCAACCATGCTTGATACAACTCTTGAAGTATCACTCATAGGTTCACCTCGACCTAGTTGAATATCATTTGAAGATAAAAATAGACCAACTCCACCTAATTGATAAATACCAACTTCAAAACTTACTCTAGTTCTAGTACTACTTTTTTCAAAAATCATCCCAAGAGTATTTCTTGGCATGTAGTCTTTAAAATCTTTATTTTTAGTTTCTTTTTTAATCTTTGCAGCTAGCTCTAAAATCTCTAATATTTCTTCTTTAGTATAATCTCTAAGTGTTAAAAAATGTCTCATTTAAGTATCCTTCTTTTGTAAAAACGACCATTATATATTAAATCTGTTTACTTATAACTTAACGGTTATTTACTTTTTTTTAGGCATTTGTGCTAAATACTCTTTGTATTTTAAAGAATCAAGTTTTTCAACTTTATTCATAACTTCTTTGTTCATTTCCTCTTTGTATTTAGAGATTTTTTCTCTAACATTTGAATCATTAGAACCTATAATTTGAGATGCTAGAATCCCAGCATTTTTTGCTCCATTAATTGCTACAGTTGCAACAGGAACTCCTCCTGGCATTTGAACAATTGATAATAATGAATCCATACCTTCTAGGTTTGAACCTCTTACAGGAACTCCTATAACAGGAAGTGGTGTTAAAGCTGCAACCATACCTGGTAGGTGAGCTGCACCTCCTGCTCCTGCGATAATAACTTTTAATCCTCTTTCTACAGCACTTGTAGAATACTCAACTAATCTATCAGGAGTTCTGTGAGCTGATACAATACTTACTTCATATTCAATATCAAACTCTTCACACATTTGTACTGCTGCACTCATGACTGGCAAGTCTGAGTCACTTCCCATAATAATTCCAACTAATGGTTTAGACATATTTCTTACTTCCTTTAATTTTTAAAATCTCTTTAGCTTTCATAGCTTTTTCTAATGCTTTGTTTATATCGTCATCTAAAACTGTAACGTGCCCCATTTTTCTAAATGGTTTTGTATAAGATTTTCCATAAAAGTGAAATGATAATTCTGGAATTTCTAAAGCATCATGAATTCCATGGATAAAAGGTTCACCTTCATAGTGTTCTTCCCCTAAAAGATTTATCATAACTGCTGGAGAAATTAGTTTTGTAGAACCTAAAGGTAAATTTGTAACTGCTCTAATAATTTGCTCAAACTGTGAAGTTGCACAAGCTTCAACAGTATAGTGTCCAGAGTTATGAGGTCTAGGTGCTATTTCATTAACTAAAATCTTTCCATCTTTTGTTAAAAATAGTTCAACCCCAAAAATCCCAATTCCATTTAATGCTTCAATAGATTTTCTTGATATCTCAATAGCTTTTTGTTCAATTTCAAATGGGATTCTAGCAGGAGCTAATACACTATCACAAATATTAACCCTTTCATCAAATAGCATTTCAACAACAGGATAACATTTAATCTCACCTTCAAAATTTCTAGCAACAATAATTGCTAGCTCTTTATCAATGTTAACTAACTCCTCAATAAACGATTCATCTTTGATTGCTACAGTGTTAACCTCTTCTTGAGATTTAAGCAATTGAACACCTTTTCCATCATATCCACCAAGTTTAGCTTTTTGAATAACAGGAAAACCAAACGAGGCTAAATCTTGATCATCTCTAACATCTTTATACATAGGAACAGGAATACCTTTTTCATCAAGAAGTTTCTTCTGTTCATATTTATTTTGTATTAATTCCATAACATACGGTGATGGATGAATTTTATGTCCATGATTATATAATTCTTTTAAAATACTCATATCAACGTGTTCTAGCTCAAAGGTTGTAACATCATTTTCTTGAACTAATTGTTCAAGTTTTTCTTTATCATAAAATCCACCAATAATATGTTTGTCTGAAACTTGAGCAGCAGGGCAGTTAAATGTTGGGTCTAAAATAGTTACATGAAAGCCCATTTTTTTAGCTTTTTGAGACATGATTTTACCCAACTGTCCACCACCAATAATACCAACTTTTAAATTTGAATAATTAAAATCTTTGTTCATATATCTCTTCTTTATTTTTTAAATTAGTAACATCACGTCACTTACAATGCATTTACCACCATATCTTTTTATAAATTTACTAATAGAATCTTCAATATTTAAATACTTTGATTCTTCACATACTGTAAAAACATAATTATTACTAAATACATCAGTTATATCATCAGCAGTTTTAAGTCCATGACCACCTGCACCTTGAATATCTTTGATTATTGTATAACCATTAATATCATTACTTTTAAATAAATCAATCAATCTATTTACATAAACTGATTCAATTATTATTTCAACCTTTTTCATCTCCCTCATAAATCCTTACCCCCAAATTAAGTTTATAAAATAGTAATACAACGGAATACCAAGTGATATATTAAATGGAAAAGTTATAGCTAAACTTAATGGTAAATATATACCTGGATTTGCTTGAGGTACTGATAGTCTCATAGCAGCTGGAACTGCAATATAAGAAGCACTACCACTTAATAATGCTAGTAAAAAAGCATCACCTTTTGATAAAGAGAAATAATATCCAAGTGCTATAGAAACACTTGCATTTATAATTGGCATTAATAAAGCAAATATGATTAAGAACATACCAACTTTTTTAAGTTCATAAATCTTTCTTGCTGCAACTAATCCCATATCTAGTAGGAAGAATGCCAGAAACCCTTTAAATAAAGTTCCAAATAAAGGCTCCATTGAATGCCAACCTTTTTCTCCTGTAGAAATACCGATAATTAAAGCACCAATAAGTAAAAAAACTGATGGGTTCAAAAAAGATTCTTTTAAAATCTCTTTCCAATTTGTTTTTTCATCTTTATCTTCATCAGAACCTTTTGCAAATAAGGCTGCAAATACAAGTCCAATAACAATAGCAGGTGACTCCATTAATGTCATAGCAGCAACCATATGCCCACCATAATCTACACCAATAGTTTGTAAATATGTAATACCTGTAATAAAAGTAACAGCACTAATTGAACCATAAGTTGCGGCAATAGCAACAGAATTATAAGTATCAAGTTTTGTTCTTAATATGAAATAACTATAAACTGGCACAATTGATGCCATAAGCACTGCAAGCATCAAAGACTTAAAAACATATACGTTTAAACCACTTTTTGATAATTCGTAACCACCATGCAAACCTATTGCAATTAGTAGATAAAGAGAAAATAGTTTTGGAAGGGGTTGAGGAATTGTTAATTCCGATTTTAAAAATACTGCAAGCATCCCTAAAAAAAAGAATAAAATTGGTGGATTTAGTATATTTTGTAATATTAAATCAATATTCATAAATTAAATTCCTAATAAATTTGTCTTTTGTAAAATTGATATTATATCTCATTAAAGCTTTTTCCTGATTTAATATAATTATAAAAATTTAAAAAAATTATTTTTATCCCTAGAGTTTCGAATCTGTGACATTTTTGTGACTTTTTATATTATTATTTTTTAAGTAGAAAGGGTCTAAAATTTTGATTGTAAAGGATAGGAATGATAGAAAATATTTTAAAAAGAGATGGAAATTATGAGCCATTTGAAGAGTATAAAATAAAAGATGCCGTTAAAAAAGCATTTAAAAGTGTTCATACAACATATGATTCTATAATTTATTTAAACGTAATAGAACAATTAAGCAAAAAAAGAGTGATTGCAGTTGAAGATATTCAAGATTTAATTGAATCAGAACTTTTTAAGGCTAGATATTTTGAAGTATTAAAATCATTTATGCTTTATAGACATATGCACAAATTACAAAGAGAACAAGTTTTAGGATTAAATGAAGATACTACATATATCAATTCAACACAAACAATTGAAGAATATATTAATGGAACAGATTGGAGAATTAAAGCAAATTCAAATACAGGATATTCTCATGCAGGGCTTATAAACAATAGTGCAGGGAAGGTTATTGCAAACTATTGGTTAGATAAAATCTACTCAAAAGAGGAAGGATATGCCCATAGAAATGCAGATTATCATATCCATGATTTAGATTGTTTAAGTGGGTATTGTGCTGGTTGGAGTTTAAGAGTTTTATTAGATGAAGGTTTTAATGGAGTTAGAGGTAGGGTTGAGTCAAGAGCACCAAACCATTTTAGAGAAGCCTTAGGTCAAATGGCAAATTTTTTAGGAATTTTACAAAGTGAATGGGCTGGAGCTCAAGCCTTTTCATCATTTGACACTTATTTAGCACCTTATATATTTAAAGATAAATTATCATATAGTGATGTAAAAAAGAATATTAGAAGTTTTGTATATAATTTAAATGTTCCTGCACGTTGGGGACAAAGTCCATTTACTAATATTACAATTGACTGGACAGTTCCAAGAGATTTAAAAGATCAAATTCCAACTAGAAACCAAGTACACCTATTTAAAGATTTAGATGATGAAGAGTTACTACAAAAAGCTAAAGATAAAGGACATGAGTCTTTAACTGAATTAACATACAAAGATTTCCAAAAACAAATGGATATGATAAATAAAGCATATTATGAAGTTATGACTGAAGGAGATAAAACAGGACAACCTTTTACTTTTCCAATTCCTACTGTGAATATTACAGAAGATTTCGATTGGTATGGAGAAAATACTGATTTATTATTTGAAAATAGTGCAAAAATAGGAAGTTCATATTTTCAAAACTTTATTGGAAGTCAATACACTAAAGATGAAAATGGAAAATTAATACCAAATGATAATGCCTATAAGCCAGGACATGTTAGATCTATGTGTTGTAGATTACAACTTGATTTAAGAGAACTTTTAAAAAGAGGTGGTGGCTTATTTGGTAGTGCTGAGATGACAGGAAGTATTGGCGTTGTAACAATTAATATGGCAAGACTTGGATATCTGTTTAAAGGTGACAAAGATTCATTATTTGCTAGACTTGAAGAGTTAATGGATTTAGCTAAATCAACTTTAGAGAAAAAAAGAGTTTTTGTAAATGACTTATATGAAAGAGGTTTATTCCCTTATACAAAAAGATATTTGCCTGGATTTAATAATCATTTTTCTACTATTGGAGTAAATGGTGTTAATGAAATGATTATTAATTTTACAGAAAAAGAGTTTGATATTTCAAAAGATAAAGGTATTGAATTTGCCAATGAAATTTTAGATTTTATGAGAAATAAAATGGCAGATTATCAAGAACAAACTGGAAATCTATATAACCTTGAAGCAACACCAGCTGAAGGTACTACATACAGATTTGCAAAAGAGGATAAAAAAAGATACCAAGATATATTACAAGCTGGATTTGGTGAAAACATTTTCTATACAAACTCATCACAACTTCCTGTTGATTATACAGAGGATGTTTTTCAAGCTTTAGATCTACAAGATGATTTACAAGGAAAATATACAGGTGGAACAGTTCTTCATCTTTATATGAGAGAGAGAATTAGTTCAACTGAAGCTTGTAGAAAATTAATAAAGAATGTAATTTCAAACTACACTTTACCATATATTACTATTACTCCAGTTTTCTCTATTTGTCCTAAGCATGGATATATTAATGGTGAATATGAGTATTGTCCGATTTGTGACCAAGAAATTTTAGATAAGGAGTTAAATAATGAAAAGCTTAGAGCCTGAGAAGTTAAAAGAAAAAAGAACAAGATGTATAGTTTACACTAGAGTTATGGGGTATCATAGACCAGTAGAGAGTTTTAATATTGGCAAAAAAGGTGAACATTCTCAAAGAGTAAAGTTTATTGAAAAAGATAGTTTATAATATAACACCGTTCACAACGGTTGATTATAAAGACCATTTATCTTGTATTGTATGGTTTAATTCATGCAATATGAGATGCAAATATTGTTATAATCCTGATATTGTTAATTCTAAATCAGGATTATACACAATTGAAGACCTATTTGTTTTTCTAAATAAAAGAATGGGTTTATTAGATGGTGTGGTATTAAGTGGTGGAGAAGCAACACTACATGATTTGAATGATGTATGTCAAAGAATTAAAAAACTTGCTTATAAAATAAAACTTGATACTAATGGTTCAAATCCTAATATGCTTAAAACACTTTTAGAACAAGAGCTATTAGATTTTGTAGCAATTGATTTTAAATCAACAAAAGATAAATTTTATAATATCACAAAGTCCAATTATTACAATAATTTTTTAGAATCATTGCAATTACTTGAAAAATCAGGTATTGAATATGAAGTAAGAACAACTTTACATGAAGATTTGTTAGATGAAGAGGATATAAATGAGATGCAAACAGTTTTGATTGAAAATGGATATCATCAAAACTATTACATTCAAAATTTTTTAGAGACTGAAAATTTAAGTAATTTAAAATCATCTAAAAAATTATTTGATAAAAGTAAACTTCTTACTGATTTAAACATCGTTTGGAGAAATTAGTTTATTTATTTATAATATAACCTTGTCCTGAGATATTTTTTATTAACTCTTTATTTGTTTTAGCTCTTAGTCTTTTTACAAATGTTCTTAATCTTTCATCTGTAACACCATCTTCATCCCAAAGTGTAGTTTTAATACTGTCTGAAGAAGTGATATTATTTCTATCACCAAGAAGTAAAGATATAAATTTCTTTTCCCTTTTTGTGATATTTACTAGTTTTTCATTCTCAAAAAGATTATTTGTATTCGTATCAAAAGAAAAATCTTCATTTATACATACTATTCTATTTTTATTTAACTTATTTGCTATATAAATCAAATACTCTAAAACCTCTTCAGGGTCAAATGGTTTTATAAAATATTTTGTAATACCAATATCAATGGCTTTTAATAATTTCTCTTTATCAGAAAAGGCACTAAGAACAATAATAGGAATCTCTTCATTTATAGTTCTAATCTCTTTTGTCATTTCTAAACCATCAAGGTTTGGCATCATTATATCAGTTATTACAATATCAGGATTGATATTTTTAAACTTTTCAAGACCTTCAAGACCATCGTTTGCAACAGAAAAAGAATAAAAGTAATCTGCTAAGGCATCCTTTAAAAGTTTTGAGATGTTTACCTCATCTTCCACAAATAATATTTTTAATTCTTTTAGTACTGATTCATCACTACTCATTATTATCTCCTAAAGGTATTTTAATTGTAAATGTCAAGCCATTATCTATATTTTCAACTCTTATTGTACCATCTAAACTCTTTTCAATAATCATTTTTGACATGAATAAACCAAGTCCCGTTCCATTACTTTGATGTTTGGTTGTAAAATAAGGTTCAAATATTTTATCAAGTGAATTATCTTTGGCTCCACCAGCATTATCTTTAAATTGTAAGACTGCACAGTTTTCCTCTTTTTTTATTAAGATGTTTACTTTTTTATCTTTTATTTCATTTACTTTAAAAGCTTCAATTGAGTTTTGTATTAAGTTAATTATCACCTGTGATAGTTCATTTAATACCCCAAAAACTTCTATATCCTCAAAATCTGTTTGAATGTTTAAATTCTCTTTTTGAACAAGTTTTTTTGTGATAAGCAATGAGTCATTTATTGCATTTGTTAAGAAGAACTTCTCTTTTGTTTTATTTGGATTAAAAAAGTTAGAAAAATCATCAATTGTTTGTGACATATTTTCAATAATTCCAAGTGAATCTTTATAATACAAATCAAGTTTTTCTAAATCACCTTTTTTTGCAGTTCTTTTAATATTAAACATAGTAAGACTAAGTTCTGTCAATGGTTGCCTCCATTGATGGGCTATATTTGCAAGCATTTGCCCTAGACTTGCCATTCTTGATTGCCAAAAAAGCATTTTTTGTTTCTCTTTGTTTTTGGCAATCTCTTCATTTACTCTATGTTCTAATGTTTGATTTAATTCAATCAATTGTGCTGTTTGCTCTTTAACCCTTTGCTCTAGAGTCTTATTTAAAGTTAATAATTCTTTATCTTTTTTCTCTAAAGCTTTTTTTAATTCTACTTCTTTTGTAACATCATATCTAATAGCAATAAACTCTTTTATCTCATCTTTTTCATCAAGAATAGGTGTGATTGTTGTATTTAGATAAACAGTTGAACCATCTTTACATTTATTTTTAACTGTTGTTTTATATGAATTTTTATCTAAAATAGTAGTCCATAGTTTTTTAAAATCTTCTTCTGGAACTTCTGGATGTCTAACAATATTATGATTAGCTCCAAGAAGTTCTTCTTTTGAAAAGCCAGAGATTCTACAAAACTCGTCATTTACAAAGGTTATTACACCATTAATATCTGTTTTTGAAACTACATTTGAGTTTTCAATGGCTTCTTGATATGTTTGACCCATTATTTATTTTATACCTTAATACTATTTACTTAATATTTCACAAGCTTCTTTTGCATGGTAAGTGATAATTAAATCAGCACCAGCTCTTTTAAATCCAACTAATGTTTCTAACATAACTCTTTCATAATCAATAAGTCCAGCAGCACCTGCATGTTTTAACATTGCATATTCACCACTTACATTATATGCACAAATTGGAAGATTTGAGTTATTTCTAATATCTCTAATAACATCCATAAAAGCTAATGCTGGTTTAACCATTAAGATATCTGCACCTTGTTTTTCATCTTCAAGTGATTCTTCTAAAGCTTCAAGTCTATTAGCTGGATTCATTTGATAAGTTCTTCTATCCCCAAAACTTGGAGTTGATTCAGCAACATCTCTAAATGGACCATAATATGCACTTGCAAATTTTGTTGAATAAGCCATAATAGGTAAATCTTTAAATCCATTTTCATCTAGTGCTGTTCTTAAGCACTCAATAATACCATCCATCATACCTGAAGGCGCAATCATATCAGCTCCTGCTTTGGCATGAACAATTGCTTGTTGTGCTGATATCTCTAATGTTTTATCATTATCAACTGTCCCTGTTATAGGATCTAAAATACCACAATGTCCATGGTCTGTATATTCACAAAAACATAAATCTGTTACAATAAACATATCTGGAAATTTTCCCTTGATTGCTTTAATTGTTCTACTAATGATACTCTCTTCACATAAACATTCACTTCCTACAGAGTCTTTTACATCAGGAATAGCAAAAAGAATGATTGAATTTAAACCAATTGTTCTAATATATTCACACTCTTTTAAAATCTCATCAATACTCATTTGAAAAACACCAGGCATAGATGATACTTCTATCTTAATATTTTCTCCTTCTTTAACAAATAATGGATATATGAAATCATTTTTTGTTAATGTAGTTTCTTGTACTAAATTTCTTAGAGTTTCATTAATTCTAAGTCTTCTATATCTTTTAAACATTTTATTTACCTTTGTTCGCTATAATCTCGGGTATTTTAACAATTTAAGGTTTAAAAAGATATGAATATAGAAAAGTCAAATATTGCTAATTTACCTACTAAATATGGAAAATTTAAAATAAGAGCTTATAAACAAAATAATCAAGAACACTTAGCAATAATGAGCGAAAACTTCAATGAAATAGAAATCCCTTATGTAAGAATCCATTCAGAATGTTTAACTGGGGATACTTTGGGAAGTTTAAAATGTGATTGTCAAAATCAGTTAGACTTATCTTTGAAGTTTATTGCCCAAGAGGGTGGTTTAGTAATTTATCACCGACAAGAAGGAAGAAATATAGGTTTATTAAATAAAGTAAATGCATATGCACTTCAAGATCAAGGAAGAAATACTATAGAAGCTAATTTAGAATTAGGTTTTGGAGAAGATGATAGAGATTATTCAGTTGTAGAAGAGATATTTAAAGATTTAGATTTAAAAAATATTAAATTAATTACTAATAATCCTAAAAAAATTGACTATGTTGAATCTATTGGTGTAAAGATAGTTGATAGAATCCCTGCAATTACAAAATTAAATAAATTTAATGAACATTATGTAAACACAAAAAAAGAAAAAATGGGACATCTTTTTTAATGTTTGAGAAGAATCAACTAGTTGAGTTTAATCTTGATGATGAGTTTATAAAAAGGTGTGAAACCTTTACCTCCCTTTTAAAACAGTGGGGAAAGGTTCACAATTTAAGTGGAAGCTTAGATGATGAAAGTATAAAAGAGAATATTATTGATTCTATTTATCCTCTTTCATTTATTGATAGCTTTGATAGTTTTGCAGATATTGGAACAGGAGCAGGTTATCCAGGTTTAATTTTAGCTATGGCTAATTCAAAAGCTAAATGTTGCTTAATAGAACCAAGATTAAAAAGAGTTGCTTTTTTAAATTTTGTGAAAAATACTTTAAAATTAAAAAATGTTGAAGTTATAGCAAAAAGAGTTGAAGAAGTAGAAGGTGTAAGTGTTGATTTAATAACATCAAGAGCTGTAACAAATACTAAACTTTTAATGAATATTACAAAAACAATAAAAAAAGAGAATAGTAGTTTTCTTTTTTATAAAGGTTCTTTGTTAAATGATGAGTTAGAAGAAGCAAAAATCAATAATCAAAAAATAGTAAAAAGAAAAGATAGAAACTATTTGTATATAAAGAGGTAATAATATGATATTAAAATTTTTGGCTGTGGCTATAGTTCTTTTTTTAGTTTACATTGTTTTATTTAAAAAAAATAGAGAAAAAAGTGTAAAAAAAGAGGATGAAAAAATAGAAGATATTATGGTTGAGTGCCCAACATGCTCAACTTTTGTATCTAAAAAAGAAGCAATTCTTAGTAATGGACATTTTTATTGTTCAAAAGAATGCTTAATAAATAAAAAATAGGTGGTTATATGATACTAATAGGAGACAGACTTATTCCATATGAAACAATTTCATTTATAGATTCAATAGCAGATATTGATCATACTTTACCAAACTCAACTTTGGTTTTTAATTATGATGAAAATTTAGTTTTATTTACAAGGAAAAATCATGTAAATTGTGCAGTTATTGTTAAAAGTATAAAAGAAGCAATATATTGTAATGCACTAAATTCAAAATATATAATTTGTGATAAAAAATTAGCTAAGAGTGTTCAAAAGATTGCAGAGAATTATATGTTTGATTCTAAAATTCTTGCAATAATTGAAGATGATGATGAAATTGAAAAAATTGCCTTATCTGAAATTGATGGTATTATCTACTCATACTTACTAAATAAATAACTTCTTCTTATATAAGAAGAAGTTACCCCTCCATAAAAACTTTTTTATAACTTTAATTTATATTAAATATTAAACTAACAAAAAATTAACATATTACACTTATAATTTAATCTATATTTTAAATAAGGAGTTTCTATGGATTTAATAGGACAATTTCCGTTGTTTTATTTTCCTGATTATGGAAGTGCTTGGATGATGGGTGTTACAGGAACAATCCATATCTTAGCGTCACATACATCAGTTGGTGCTGCAATGTTATTTGCATTCTTAGCTTATAAAGCTAACAAAGAAAATCGTACTGATCTATACCCATATATGAAAAAGTATGGTATGTTTTTACTGATTTTCTCTTATGTTATTGGTTCAATAACAGGTCCAGGTATTTGGTATACAGCGACAGCTGCAAGTCCCCGTGGAATTAGTGCCCTCATACATAACTTTGTTTGGGTTTGGGCTACTGAATGGGTCTTTTTCGTATACGAAGTAATTGGTGTTTTTGTATTAGTTTATTTTATAGATAAAATAGATAGAAAAACTCATCTTAAATTAACCTATACTTTCGCTATAGCTTCAGTTGGTACTTTAGCCTTAATTATTGGTATTATAAGTTTTATGATGTGGCCTGGAACTGCAGCTTATTATGCAACAGGAAGTGCAAGTGATGCATTCTTTGGATTAAATACTTTCCCTCATATGTTCTTAAGAATTGGATTTATGATTATGCTCTCAGGTGTTATTGGTTTAGTTATTTCAAGTGCTATAAAAAAAGAAAATGAAGAATTATCTGCTGAACTTAGTAAAAAAATGGGTTATGTAAGTTTATTAGGTGGATTTCTTGTAATGTTCTTCTTCATGTGGTATATGGGTACTTTACCTGATAATGCACATGCTGTGTTTAATATAACTAAAGATTCAGTTATTCAAAGTAGAATTATTTTGACAATTATTTTCTCTATTTATTTTTTAATTGCTATTGTTAAACCAAGATTTATAAATACTCCATTGGCAGGAATAATGATATTTGTAATCTTAATCGGAGGAATCTGGCCAGGGGAAAAACTTAGAGAGTCTATGAGAAAACCATATGTTGCAGGTCAATATATCTATTCAAATCAAATTATTAGTAGAGATGTCCCAGGAAAAGGTATAAAAAGTGAGCTTCCAATAATAGCCGAAAAGGGACTTCTAAAAGTTAACCCATTTATACCAGATAATTTAAGAACAATTACAGCTGAAAATAAACTTCAAGTTGGAAAGTTATTAACTAAAATGTCATGTTCAAACTGTCACTCTTTGGAAATTACAGGTGTTTATAGACCATTAAGAGATAGATTAAAAGGTATGGATAAAGAGGCTATAAAATCTATACTTTATGCTATAGGAAGTGGTGGAATGCCGTATATGCCAACACTAAAACTACCAGATGATGAATATGATGCAATTGCTGAATATATTGCATCATTAAAATATTAAAGGAGGATTTATGGATGCATCTGCTTTATTAGCCCTTAGGGACCCAGCTGGGGTACCTTTTTATCCTATTGTATTTCAAGGTCTTTATGTATTAACTTGGGCTTTACATGCCGCATTTGTTTTATTGGCTTTAGGATCAATGGGATTATCGTTATATGGAACACTAAAACAAAAAAGTGATTCAAGTTGGAAAATTTTAACTCCTCATTTAATACAAACAGGAAAAATAAGTGTTTCAGTATTGATTGTACTTGGGGTAGCGCCTTTATTGTTTACTCAAGTAATTTATGATCCAAACTGGTATGTGGCTAACACTTTATCAGGTATGTGGGTATTTATTTTTATCTACACTTTAGTGATTGGTTATATCCTTTATTATTGGTATTATTATGCAAATAAAGCAAAAGAGGGGGGAGGAAAACTTGTAGGTATTATCTCTTTCTTTATTTTAGTATTTGCTGGTTTGTTGATGCACAACTTTGCAGTTACTTCAATTATGCCTAATGACTGGATGAATATGTATGCACCAAATGGTATTGTAGATACTAGCGGTTGGACTTTAAATATTAAACTTGTTAGATTATTATTCTTTGTGAGTTTATCTATACCAGTGGTAGGTATTTTTTTACAAAACTACAGTAGATTCTTAAGTACAAGAAATGATTTTAAAGCTGACTTTATTGAGTATACAGCATCATTAGGTACAAAACTTACAGTTGTTGGTCTACTAATTAGTGCTGTAGTTTTTGTTCTTTGGATGATTTCTATTGGTTATTTAATGCACCCTTTAAGTATATCAATTATTGTAGGTGTAGTAGCTTTATTAATTATATCTTATTCTAATTCAAATAGTTATATTACTACTGGTGTTTTAGTTGTTGTTGCTTTATTAATTTCTGCTCTTAGGGAGCTAATAAGATTTGATATTATGAATAACTTAGGATATAATATTTATGATTATCCAGTAAATTTAGAGATACCATCAATTGTAATGTTCTTGTTAACATTTCTAATTATGGGTGGTATTGGTGTTGCTTATCTTTTAACAATGGCTTGGAAAGTTGGAAAATCTCAAGAACCTGTATTTGATGGTTCAAAAGACAAGGCAGTTACAAAACTAGGTAACTACACTCTTACAATAATGATTACTTGGATGGCTGTTTACTTTGCTTGGGGTATGTTTATTTTATTCAAAAATATACTATAAATTTATAAAAATATATAAAGCTAAAAGGGGTTATTTATCCCTTTGGCTTTATCTTTAAAGATAGGGAAATGGGAACAAAAATACTTTTTTTAGAGGATGATATCCTTTATCAAGATACAATAAAAGATTTTTTAGAAGAAGATGGTTTTATTGTTGATACTTGTTCAAATGGTGAACAATTTTTAAATAAAATTTTTGATGATATTTATGATTTATATATTATTGATTTAAATGTACCAAAAATAAATGGTTTAGAAATTATGAAAATGCTTGCTGAATATAATGACTCAACAATGAAAATGGTTTTAACTTCTATAAAAGATAGTGTAAAAAAATCTTTTGAAATCGGATGCGATGATTACTTGAACAAAAATACAGATGTAGATGAACTTCTTTTAAGGGTAAAAAGCTTAATTAAAAGAGCCTATAACTCTCATTGTGACTATATAGAAATCGCTCAAGATATCAAATATGATCTGTTTAATAAAGAGGTTTATAAGAATAATGAAAATATTGAATTGGACTTAAAATCACATTTTATATTAGATTATTTAGTTAAAAGAAGAGGTCAATTTGTTTCAAGTTTTGAATTAGAAACAAGTAGCTACCCTTGCAATAGTAAATCTAAATCAAATGTAATAAGATATCATATTTGGAATCTTAGAAATAGAATTGGTAAAGATATAATAGAATCAAAGAAAAGTATTGGATATAGATTAAAGCCACTTTTTTAAGTGACTTTAATTAGTTGGTTAGTAGGAGGTGTTCAAACAATTTGTTATTTGTTTGAATCAATTAAATTATATATTCATAGTGTTAATTTTTTATTAGTTTTTTTAAAACTATATTCTTTATTTTTAAATCTTTCTTACCGAAAAATAAGTAATTATTAGTTATCATATTTGCCTTTAATAAATACCATTAGGATTAACTTGAAAGAGATTTTAGACGTAATTATACTTATATTATTTGCCTTTATGATTTTTATGTTTATAAAAGGATTTAATAAACAACAAATAGATAAGCATACAAAAAAAATAAATAAAAATGAGAAAACTGATAGCAAGAAGAAGGAACCTGTAAATGAATAAACCATTATTAATAGAGATTGGTGTTGAAGAATTACCAGCAATCCCATTCTTAAAAGAACTACCAAATATTGAAAAGAAATGGGCAAATATACTAGAAAACAATAGATTATTATGTGATTTTGATTTCTTTTATACACCAAGAAGATTAGTGTTATGGCATAGAGAATTTCAATTAAAACAAGAAGACTCAGTTGAAGAAATGTTTGGAGCACCTGTTAAAATTGCTTTTAAAAATGGTGAACCAACAAAAGCAGCAATTGGTTTTGCAAATAAATGTGGTGTAGATGTTTCAAAGCTAGATAGAATTGACCAAGGAAGAGGGGAAGTATTATATTTCAAAAAAGAAGTAGCAGGTACAGATTCTAAAGATTTATTAAATGATATGATTAATGAATTTATCTCTTCTTTAAATTTTGGTAAATCAATGAGATGGGCAAGTAGAACAGATAGTTTTATTAGACCTATAAGATCTTTATCTATTATGTTAGGTGAAGAGATTGTTGATGCTGAACTTTATGGTGTTAAATCTTCAAATTATTCTTTTGCCCATAGAATGGTTTCATATGAACCATTTACTTTTGACTTTGCAGGTGATTATTTCTGTAAGTTGGATAAAAATGGTGTAGTTTTATACCCAGATGATAGAAGAAAAACTATACTTGAACAAATGAAAAAAATTGAAGTAGAAAATGATATTAAAATCGAAATAGATACAGAATTACTTGAAGAAGTTGTTGCAATTACAGAATATCCAACTGCGTTATTGGGAAAATTTGATGAAGAATTTTTAGAGTTACCTGAAGAGGTTATTGTAACTTCAATGAAAGAGCACCAAAGATATTTTGCAGTTTATAAAGATGGTAAATTAACAAACAATTTTATTGTTGTGTCTAATTCAAAAACTGAAGATTTTTCACAAATTATTGCTGGGAATGAAAAGGTTTTAAGACCAAGACTTGCAGATGGGATGTTTTTTTGGAAAAATGATATAAAAAATGGTTTATCAAATGAAGGACTAAAAAAACTTGTTTTTGTTGAAGGTCTAGGTTCAATGTATGAAAAGGTTCAAAGGGAAGCTAAAATAGCTTCTTTTTTAGCTGATACTTTTAATATAAAAGAAAAAGAACTATTAGAAAAAGCTGTATATCTTGCAAAAGCAGACCTAATGTCTGAAATGGTTTATGAGTTTACTGAACTTCAAGGACTTATGGGATACTACTATGCAAGAATTGCAGGTGAAGATGAAAAAGTTTATACGGCAATAAAAGAGCAATATTTACCAGATGGTGAAGATTCAGAATTACCATCTACAAAGTTTTCATCAATTGTAGCTTTATCTTATAAACTAGATAACCTTTTAGGATTATTTTCAGTTGGAAAAATACCTAGTGGTTCGAAAGATCCATTTGGTTTAAGAAGAGCTGCTGCTGGTATTGTAAAAACTGCAATTGAGCACAATCTTCCAATTGATTTAGGTCAAATAATTGATAAATTAAGTTCTAACTATAAAGGCTTAGACAAAGCTCAATTAGTTGAATTTTTCAATGAAAGATTATTTAAAATCTTTGATGTCAATCCTTCTGTTATTAAAGCAGTTCTTGGAAGTGGAGAAACAGATATTTATGAAATATCTCAAAAACTTTGTGCTTTAAATCCTATTGTTCTAAGTGATAACTTTAAAGAATATACAGCAACATTTAAAAGGGTGGCAAACATCATTAAAGACTTAAATGTATCAAAAGAATTAACTATTAATGAATCTTTACTTGAGGATGATGCAGAAAAAGAACTTGTATCAAAATTTAATGAAGTTATCTCAAATGAGTACTCAAGTTATGAAGAGGAATTAGATGCTTTATTTGCTCTAAAACCACAACTTGATAATTTCTTCGATAATGTATATGTTAATCATGAAAATGAAGAGATAAAAATAAATAGAAAAAATACTATTGGAAAAGTATATCAAGCATTCAAAAAAATAGCAGATATCAAAGAAATAACTATATAAATTAAATTTAGAGCCTTTTTGGCTCTAAAATACACTTTTTTAATCTAAATCAACAATTCTTTAAACTTTAATTTTGTAAAATTTAAAAAAAAATTAAAGGTATTATAATGATTAAATCAATTACAACAATTTTAATTACAATATTTGTTCTTACTGGATGTGCAACATGGAAGGGTGTAAAAAAAGATTCTTCTACAGCTTGGGATGCTACAAAGAAAACATCAAAAAAAGCATGGAGTGCAACAAAAGAGGGTGCTAATGAAGCTTATGATTCTACAAAAGAAGTTATACATGAAGCTACAGCTGACAAAGAGGGTGAATAACTAAAATTAAAAGTGGAGCTGGTGAAGGGAGTCGAACCCCCGACCTGCTGATTACAAATCAGCTGCTCTAGCCAACTGAGCTACACCAGCACCATATAGAATTGTTACAACCCATCTAATTTATTTAATAAGGAAATTAAATTAACTATCTATTCAATAATTTTTTTCAGCATATAATATAAAAAAATGATTTCGATAGGTTGAAACTGAATTTAGAAGAACAAAAAAGAAAAGTCTGTCCAAACTTGACGATTACAAGCTTTTACATGGTGTCAAGAGAGAGACTTGAACTCTCGACCTCCGGCTTATGAGACCAGCGCTCTAGCCAGCTGAGCTACCTTGACCTAAGACTTCTTTTTTGAATTGGTTGCGGAAAGTGGATTTGAACCACTGACCTTCGGGTTATGAGCCCGACGAGCTACCTAGCTGCTCTATTCCGCGACCTAAAAACACTTAAAAGTGGATGGGGTAACAGGACTCGAACCTGTGAATGACGATACCAAAAACCGTTGCCTTACCACTTGGCTATACCCCAACTTTTTAAGTGACGAAATTATAGTAAAATTGTATATATTTGTCAAGGGTTTTTAGTGGAAATTTTAAAATTTTTGATATAATTTAAAAAAACAAAAAAAAGAAGTAAAATGGATGCAATACAAAGAGTAAAAGAAGCAATTGAAGAGATTCAAAAAGGTAACATGGTTATCATGTTAGATGATGAAGATAGAGAAAATGAGGGTGACTTAGTTTATGCTGCACCTTTAAGTAGCCATGAAAAGGTTAATTTTATGGCTACTTATGCAAAGGGTCTTATTTGCGTATCTGTAACTAAAGATACTGCTATTAGATTAGAACTTAACCCAATGGTAAATTCTAATACTTCATCTTATGAAACAGCTTTTACAGTTTCAGTTGATGCAGCTGATGCTGCAACAGGAATTAGTGCAGGGGAGAGGGATGATACTATCAAGATTCTAGCAAATCCTATCTCAAAAGCAACAGAACTAGTAAGACCAGGACATATCTTTCCTTTAATTGCAAAAGATGGTGGAGTTTTAGTAAGAACAGGTCATACAGAAGGAAGTGTTGATTTATGTAAACTAGCAGGATTAAGTGGTGAAGCAGTTATTTGTGAAATCATGAAAGAAGATGGAACTATGGCTAGACGAGATGACTTAGATATCTTTGCTCAAAAACATAATTTAAAACAAATATATATATCTGATTTAGTTGAGTATCGACTATCTCATGAAACTTTAGTTGAAAATATTTCAAGTGAAGAGATTCAGTTTTTTAATACAGAAGTAAATAAAAAAGACTTTAAAGATCATTTAGGACAAATACATACAGTAATTCAATTTGGTGAATTAACTGATATTACACATGTAAAGTTTCATACAGTAATTCCAGATATAAAACTTTTTTTAAATGATGAAAAACTTCATTCAATGTTAAAAACAATAAACTTTTTACAAGCTAAAGGTGGTTTATTGATATTTTTAAATGACGATATTGCAAACAAAGAGTCACAAAAAGATTATGGAATTGGTGCACAGATTTTAAATAGTTTAAATGTGAAGAAAATTAAACTAATGACAAGTGGAGGGAAACATTCTTTTGTTGGATTAAATGGATTTGGTTTAGAAATCAAAGAAGAGATACAAATAGAGTGTTAATAAATTTTTATATGTAATAAAAAAAGGGGTAGGAATCAAATCCTACCCCTTTTTTTATAATGTTTTTATTTAAACGTTAAGATTAGGTCCAGCAGAAGTGAAATCATAATCATTTTCTAGAGTTAAATACTTTTTAGAATAGTTTTCAATATACATTCCTGCAAGTTTTAATGCAGTTTCATCATAAGATTCTTTATCTTCCCAAGTATTTCTAGGGTTTAATACTCTTGTTTCAACACCATCAAGTGTTTTTGGGATTTTAAGATTAAAAATAGGTAATGTTTCAAAGTCTGAATTTTCAATTGAACCATCTAATATTCCATCAATACAAGCTCTAGTATTTTTAATGCTCATTCTAGAACCAATACCATAAGGACCACCAGTCCATCCTGTATTAACTAAATATACATTTACTCCATACTCATCAATTTTATCACCTAATAATTCTGCATAAACTGTAGGGTTTAGTGGTAAGAACGCTTCACCAAAGCAAGACGAGAATGTTGCAACAGGCTCAGTAATACCTCTTTCTGTACCAGCAACTTTTGCAGTATATCCACTTAAAAAGTAATACATTGCTTGTCTTTTATCAAGTTTAGCAACTGGTGGTAAAACACCAAATGCATCAGCACATAAGAAAATGATATTTTTTGGATGATCACCTCTCATATCTTTCTTATGATTATCAATATGATTAATTGGATATGAAACTCTTGTATTTTCAGTCTTACTTCCATCTGTATAATCTACAACACCATCTTCATCAGCTACAACATTTTCTAAAATTGCACCTTTTTTGATTGCTCCAAAAATTTCAGGCTCTGATTTCGCGTCAAGATTGATAACTTTTGCATAACAACCACCTTCGAAGTTAAATACACCATTATCATCCCAACCATGCTCATCATCACCAATTAATGCTCTATTTGGATCTGTAGATAAAGTTGTTTTACCAGTTCCCGAAAGTCCAAAGAATAAGGCAGTATCACCATCTTTACCAACATTAGCTGAACAATGCATAGGAAGTTTACCCTCTAAAGGTAGCCAATAATTCATCATTGAGAATACACCTTTTTTCATCTCACCAGCATACCAAGTACCACCAATAAGTGCAGTGTTTTCTTCAACATTGAATACTACAAAAACTTCTGAATTTAAACAATGACTTGCATAAGCCATATCAACAGTTTTGCATGAGTTATAAACTGTAAATTCAGGTTCAAAGTTTTCTAAATCCTCTTTTGGAGGCACAATAAACATATTTTGAACAAAATGAGCCTGCCAAGCAACCTCAGTAATAAATCTTACAGATTTTCTACTATCTAAAGAAGAACCACAATAAACATCAGTTACATAAAGGTCTTTGTTGCTTAATTGTTTTTTAGAAACTACTTCTAAATCTTCATATACTGCTTTTGTTACTTTAAAGTTAATATCACCCCAAGCTATATATTTATTTGAAGGATCTTGATTTACAAAAAACTTATCTCTAGGACTTCTTCCTGTAAAGATTCCAGTATCAATCATTAAAGCACCAGTTGAAGAGATTTTAGCCCCTTCATTTTCTACAGCATGTTGAATTAATGTATCAACATCAAGATTTCTATACACTGTTTCAACGTTCTCTAGCCCAAGTGTATTTTTGATTTCAGACATTTTTTTCCCTATTCTTTTTTTATTTAAATATTGATAAAAGTACACCAGCTGCAACAGCAGAACCAATTACACCGGCAACATTTGGCCCCATAGCATGCATCAATAATACATTTGACTTATCATACTCTTGTCCAACCTTACTTACAACTCTTGCTGCCATTGGTACCGCAGAAACACCAGCTGCACCAATTAATGGATTTACTTTTGTATCTTCAGAACTAAATTTATTCATAATTTTTGCCATAATAACACCTGCTGCTGTACCCGCAGAAAATGCAATTAAACCAATAACCATAATCCCTAATGTCTCTAATACTAAAAATTTATCAGCAGCTAATTTAGAACCAACTCCTAAACCTAAGAATATTGTTACAATATTTATTAATGAATTTTGCATTGTATCACTTAATCTCTCAACAACTCCTGATTGTTTTAAGAAATTTCCAAATGCAAATGCTCCAATTAGAGGTGTTGACTCAGGTAAAAATAAAATTGCTAAGAATAAAATTAAAATTGGTAAAAATAAATTCTCTAATTTATTTACTTTTCTTAATTTCGGCATTTTAATTTTTCTTTCTGCCTCAGTTGTTAAAGCTTTCATAATTGGTGGTTGAATTACAGGTACAAGTGCCATATATGAATATGCAGCAACTGCAATAGCACCAAGCATTTCAGGAGCTAATCTATTCGCAATAAAAATTGATGTTGGGCCATCAGCCCCACCAATAATTGAGATTGCAGATGCAGATTGTAAGTCAAAACCTAGTGCAACGGCACCAACTAATGATCCAAAAATACCAAATTGAGCAGCACCACCAAGGATTGCAGATTTTGGATTTGCAAGTAATGGAGTAAAGTCCGTCATTGCACCAACACCCATAAATATTAGAAGAGGGAAAAATTCATTTGCAATCCCCATATTATAAATAATTCCTAACATTCCATGAACACCACCCATATCTGCAAGTGGAACATTTGCTAATAGTCCACCAAAGGCAATAGGTAAAAGTAATAAAGGTTCAAACCCTTTTGCTATTGCAAGATAAAATAGAACAATCACAATTGCAAACATAATAAGTCTACCCCATGTTTGTTCAAATGTAGTCATAACTCTTACATCAGCAGGGTTAGGTTCAGAAGTCATTACATCATCACTTGGATTTATAATTGCATTAATCCCTGTCGTCTCATAAAATGATTTTGCTAACTCTGAAATTGATTTTGGCTTATATTCATGTTTTACTTCTTCTGTTCCATTTTCAGTAACTACATCATGTGCAGGTGCACTAGCTAATAGTGTTGAACTAAAAATAGAGATGAAAAATAAAAACATTATTGCCATTATTTTTTTATTCATATAAAATACTCCGCTTCCTAACATTATTAGCTAATTGTTGCTATTGCTTCACCCTCTTCAACAGCATCACTTGGGTTTTTAAGAACAGCAGAAACAGTTCCACCACAAGGAGCTTCAACTGGAATTTCCATTTTCATTGCTTCTAAGATAGCAATCTCTTGTCCTTGTTCAACTTTGTCTCCAACTTTTACATGTAATTTCCAAACATTTCCAGCTACAGTTGCAGGAACTTCTGCTCCACCAGCTGGTGCACTTGAAGCCACAGATGCATCTGATTGTGCAACAGGTGTTACTTGAATATCAGCATTACCTTCTGCAATACTTACATTGAATTTTTGTCCATCTACTACTACTGTATAGTTTCCAGTTGCGTTACTCATACTGTTATTATCTCCCACTTTCTTATCGTTTGAATTTTTATTTTTTCTAACACTTAAAGGACCATCACCTTTTAAGAATGCAATCCCTTTTTCATCACAAGCTGCTGCAATAAATATATTTTCTTCGCTTGTTTCGATACCTTCTTCTTTTAATCTACCTTCCCAATAAGACATTGTTTTTTTCTCATCTCTATCAGCAATATCTAATGGATTTTCAGAAGTTGGTTCAAGTTTTAGTTTTTCCGCTGCTAATGCAACTACTTCAGGATCAGGTTGTACTGGTGTTTTCCCAAAATATCCAAGAACCATTTTCCCGTATCCTGGTGCAATTTGCTTCCAAGGACCAAACATTACATTTGCATATGCCTGTTGCCAATAAAATTGAGAAACAGGTGTTACTGAAGTACCATATCCACCTTTTTCAACAACTTCTCTCATAGCTTTAATAACTTTCGGAAATTTATCTAAAGTTCCGTTATCTCTCATCATTTGTGTATTTGCAGTTAATGCTCCACCAGGCATCGGTGAGAAAGGAATTAAAGGTGAAACCTGAGTTGCTTCAGGTGGTATAAAATAATCTTTTAATTGATCATTTAAAACCTCTTGATATTTTAAGATTTTTTCAATTTCTAATCCACCTAAATCATAATTCATACCCTTAACGGCATGCATCATAGTAAGAATGTCAGGTTGTGATGTTCCACCTGAAACAGGGTTAGCAGCTAAATCAATTCCATCAGCACCTGCATCTAATGCAGCAAGATAACAAGCAACAGAAACTCCCGCTGTTTCATGTGTATGTAATCTTATATGTGTATCTTCTCCAACTAAACCTCTTGCCATCTTAATTGTATCAAATACTTTTTGTGGTGATGATGTTCCTGAAGCATCTTTGAAACAAATTGAATCAAAGGGAACACCGCTATCTAAGATATTTCTTAATGTCTTTTCATAAAAAGGTACATCATGTGCACCTTCACAGCCTGGAGGTAAATCCATAAGTGTCACAACAACTTCATGATTTAAGCCATATTTTTTAATACATTCAGCAGAATATTCTAAGTTTTGGACATCATTTAATGCATCAAAATTTCGAATTGTAGTTACACCATGCTTAGCAAACATTTTTGCGTGCATTTCAACTAATTCTCTAGAACCAGTATCAAGCATAACTGTATTAATACCTCTAGCTAATGTTTGTAAATTAGCATCAGGACCTACAATCTCTCTAAATCTGTCCATCATCTCAAAAGCATTTTCTTGTAAGTAGAAAAATAAAGATTGAAATCTTGCTCCTCCACCAAACTCAAAGTGTGTAATTCCCGCATCTTTCGCAGCTTCTACAGCCGGAAAGAAGTCATCCATTAAAACTCTACCCCCAAAGACAGATTGAAATCCATCTCTAAAAGTAGTATCCATGACATCGATATATTTTTTAGCCATATTAAGTTAACCTTTTAGATTTTTGTGATGTTGTACAGCAGCTACAATAGCAGCCATTTTTGCAGTGTTATTTGAAGTATTTGCAGCTTGTGGTTTTTTTGGCGCCGCTTTTTTTTCAGGAAAATATTTAGCAATAATTTTTGCCTGAAATTTTAATGCATATACCATGACTATTAAGAATGAGAATACAATCCCCATACCTAAAACCATAAACTTCAATGCCTCAGCAATTAAGTTAGTTTCCATATTACTCCCCGTGGTTACCATCGTGTAATTTAGTATTACTATTTTATATTAAATATGCTTTAGTAAAATTTATTTTCACCCCTAAATTAGAGAAATTTTGGAATTTTAGTCAATGAAAAAAATTATAAAATTTTGTTACCACATTTAAGTAAAAAATTATCAAAAGTATGAAGTATTTTTATAACATTGCTTGTTGCTTTTTCTATTTTTTGTGACATTTTCTATCCTTAATTAAATAATATGTCAAATTCTATACTTTTTTTTCAAATTACTTGAAAAATATTGCATTTTGTAATATAATATGAAAAAGGAGCAGATATGTTACAAGTTTTTGAGATAATTGAAAAGTTAAAAGACATTTTAAGTAAAGATGGAAAATGTGGGAAAGTATTTGATAAAGATGTTGCAAGTGCTCTTGATTTGAGTCAGGTTAATTTTGCAACTATGAAAAATCGTGGGAAAATACCATTTTCAAATATTTTAGATTTTTGTGCACAAAAGAAAATTTCAATAAACTGGTTACTTTACAATCAAAATCCTGGTTCATTAGTTGATTCAACAGATAAGTATTGGATTAGATATTATCCTGAAGTAAATGTTAGTGCAGGTGGTGGTGCCTATGAAAGTGATGATGCATATGAGAGTTTAGAAGTTCCTCCATATTTTATAAATATGTTAGGTGGAAAAGAAAATTTAAAAAACATCGATGCAATTAATGTAGTAGGGGATTCAATGGAGCCAACATTAAATAGTGATAACATTATATTTATTGATAAAACAAGAAATGATGTTTCTAGGGATGGTATTTATGCCTTTACTACAAATCATGGACTTTTTGTAAAAAGAATCCAAAGAAGAGTTGACGGAAAATTAGATGTAATTTCAGACAACAAAGATTATCCAACACAAATATTAGATAAAAATGAAGTCTTTATTGTGGGTAAAGTGGTTAGTAGTTTTGGTATGATTTATTAAAGTAGTGATGGTTCGTTAGCTTCTTTTGAAACTTGTTCATAAAGTTCATCGTAGCTAACACCAATAAAATAAACTGCATTAAAAGTATTTTTCTTTAAAAATTCTTTTAAATCACATAATGAATTAATAAAAGTATAGTCAATATCTCTATTATCATCAATCTCGTTAGTTGTTAAGTAGATAATTTTTGCATAATTGTATTTTTTTTCTAAATATTTAACTTCTCTTAAAACTAATTCATCATCATTTTGGGCAATTAAAAATTTATCACTTCTTCCATAATCTATAGGGCTTATTAATTTGTCAACAAATATAGGTTTTAAATTATGGAATTTTTTTAGTTTATTTAAATCTGCATCAAAACCTAAGTAACTATAAACATCTAAAAACTCTGTAACATATAAACTTGAAATTTTAATTTTTGAAAAATATCTTTCTTGAAAAGAGAAACTTGTTTCAAAAATTGAATGTTCAATTAAGTTTTTAATTTCATATTCTTTTGTATTGAAATTAAAATTAACAGGATAGATGTTATCAAGTATATTTTTATCTAAAGATATTATTGTATCATTTTCTTCTATTTCATCAATTAGTTTGAAAAATTTTGTCAAATCTTTAGGAACTATTTTTATATTTGTATGAACTGTAGATTTTAAAAGAATTTTAAATAAGTCGTAACTAACATTATTACAATAAAAAGCGTTTAATCTTTTATTTGATAATAAGTATCTTACAAGTTTTACAATTGCATTATTCATAGACTCAACAAAAATCCATGCAATTTCATTGTCGCTAATAGAAACTTCTTTATTAACTATAACTGCAAAGGCACCATTTTCTATGGCTAGTGGAATATCTTCATCATTTTTTACAATGAATAAGTCACCTTCTTTTACTTTTTTAGGATTGGTTTTAATTGAATATATAAATGAGATTGATGGATGATTTAATAATCTTCCATCAACTATATCTAAAATAGAGGTAATTTGCACTAGCTTATTTTAGTCCCAGATTTTTTTGGTGTTTCAGGTCTAACTAGAGATAAACCATTTTCATCACGTGCAGCCATTAACATACCTTCACTTATCATACCCATAAGTTTTGCAGGTTTTAGGTTTGCAACAACACATGCTTGAGTTCCAACTAAATCTTTTGCATCATAAAATTCTTTTATTCCAGCTAAGATTTGTCTGTTTTTCCCTTCACCTAAATCAACTTGTAGTTTTAAAAGTTTTTTAGATTTTGGCACTTCTTCTGCCTCTACAATTGTTCCAATTTTTAAACTTGTTTCAAAAAACTGATCGATAGTAATTAAGTTATCACTCTCTTCATTTGTATCATCTTTTTTTTGTTCTTTTTTAGCTTTTGATTTTTCTTCTGGTTCAGATTTTGAAACATCAGGATTACTTGCTTGCTCTAAAAGTACTTCTTCAATTCTTGGAAAAAGTTGTTCAACTTTTGTAATTGTAGTTTCAGATAAAAGCCCTTTATCTTTTATAAGTTTATTATAAGTTTCTGTATTGATTTCAATTCCTAAAGATTTAGAAATCTTTGAAATTTTTTCTGGCATTACTGAATCTAAAAGTAGGGCAACTTTAGCCATAATATTTGTAATTAATGCAACTAAAGCCATAGCTTCTTCAGTTTTACCTTCTTTCATTTTAGCCCATGGCTCATAATCACCAATAGCTTTATTCGCAATTGTTAATACTTTCCAAATATCTTCAAGATATCTATTTAGTTGCATATTAAATATATAACTTTCAACATTTTCTAAAATTTCATTAACTTCATCAAGCTCTTTTTTATGGAATTTTTCAACATCTACTGAATCTATTTTAAAATCAAAGTATTTTCCACTCATACCAGAAATTCTATTTAATAAATTTCCTAAATCATTTCCTAAATCTGAGTTAATTCTATCCATAAGTGCTTTTTGAGAAAAATCTCCATCTTGACCAAAAGGAACTTCTCTTAACATAAAATATCTAAATGCGTCTAAACCATATGCATCTGCTACTTCTTTAGGGTTTACAACATTACCTTTTGATTTAGACATTTTTTCACCATCTCTTGTCCACCATCCATGGGCAGCAATGTGAGTTGGAAGAGGTAAGTCTAAAGACATTAAAAATGCTGGCCAATAAATAGCATGGAATCTAAGAATATCTTTACCAACAAGTTGAACCTTTGCAGGCCAATAGTTCATATTCTCTTCTTTATCACCATATCCTAAGGCTGTAATATAGTTTAATAGTGCATCAAGCCAAACATACATAACATGTTTTGGTTCATTTATAGATTCTGGTAATTTTACACCCCAATCAAAAGATGTTCTTGAAATAGAAAGGTCTTTTAATCCACCTTTTACAAAGTTTACAATTTCATTCTTTTTAGATCTTGGTAAGATGCAATCTTCATTTTCTTCATACCACTTAATTAATTTATCTTCATATTTAGACAATTTAAAAAAGAAGCTTTCTTCTTTTACTATATTTGTAGGTTTACCACAATCAGGGCAAAACTGTTCATCAACTAATTGTTTTTCTGTAAAAAAAGTTTCACAAGATACACAATAAAAGCCTTCATATTCACCTTTATAAATGTCACCTTTATTGTACATTGTTTCAAATGCTTTTTGAACACCAATTTTATGCTCTGTATCAGTAGTTCTAATAAACTTATCATATGAAATATCAAAATCATCCCAAAGTGTTCTAAACTTTCCTGAAATCTCATCTGCATACTCTTGAGGAGTTCTCCCTCTTTGTTTTGCACTTTGTTCAATTTTTTGACCATGTTCATCAGTACCTGTAAGAAAATAAGTATCTAATCCAGTTAATCTTGAATATCTTGCAAGCATATCTGCAATTATAGTAGTATAAGCATGTCCGATGTGTGCAACATCATTTACATAATATATTGGAGTAGTAATATAAACATTTTTACAGCATTTTTCCATTAATTTACCTCTTTGTTATAATTATTAATTAAAATTCAAATCCACCGCCAGAGCCTTTATTCATAGACTCATAAACAGCAATAACATATTTTTTTCTAAGCTCACATTCAAAAAACTTACTACAAGGTGTACATGAGCTTAGATTATTAGATTTTTGACATTGATTAACTTCTTCAAACTTTAAATCAAGCTTTAAATCCCATTCATCTTTGTGGTTCTTTTCAGCTTGCATATTGCTTGTAAACTTCTTTTACTTTTTCTACTTCTGATTTAGAACCAAAAAAACATGGTGTAGTATCGTGAATATGAGTTGTTTCAACTTCTAAAACTCTTTTAAAACCATCTGTTGCAGCTCCACCAGCTAATTCATAAACAAGCGCAAAAGGGAATACTTCAAATAGTTGTCTTAATTTACCTTTTGGTCTATCAGTGGTTGCAGGATATGAGAATAATCCTCCACCTTTTAATAGTATTTGATGTAAGTCAGGAACCATACCACCTGAATATCTTAAATAATATCCTTCATCAAACATATCTTTTAAAAGTTTTTTATGTTCTGTTGGCCAAAACATTTGAGTTGAACCAGTAGCATTTAAATTACCTTTAAAATCAAGTTTTATATCTTGAACATAATGAAAAATACCACCATTTAATCTATACATTTTTACAGAATCTTCTGCTGCAACTACCATTTCTATTCTTGGTCCAAAAACAACATATATAGCTGCAATAATATTTTTTGATGTGAAGTCATTTTTATAAATACCATAAATTGAACCAACTGAAAGATTAACATCAACTAATGATGAACCATCTAGTGGATCATAAGCAATTAAATATTCACCATCTTCATGTAAAGGAACAATTGCTTCTTGCTCTTCACTAACAATCTCTTTAATAGAAGGAATTTCTTTGAAAAATTTTTCTATAATAATATCACTTGCAATATCAAGTTTTAATTGTGTGTCACCAGTAGAGTTTTCATTTTCACTTTTACCAGTATCTCCCTTATCAATAACTTTTTTTATTTCAATACTGGCTTTTTTTATTGCTTCAATTATATCGTTCATTATACCCTCTTTGCATTTTTTTCAATCCATGAGATAACCTCTTCTGGATTGTTTAAGTCTAGTTTCTCAATATTGTTAGGAATATCATTAGCACTTATTGTTGAATCATGAGCAATAGCATCGGTAACTGGGAAATAAGTCTCGTCAAGTTTATTTCTAAAGACTGAAATTCTTGGAAGAGGTAGAGTTTTTAAACCCTCAACCAATAGATAATCAAAATCACCAAAAAGTTCAATCATCTCATCAATAGTTGATGTTGTTTGTTTAAATAAAGTTGTTCTTGTGGGACTTACAACTGCAACATTTGCACCTGTTTTTGTGAACTTATCACTATCTTTCCCTTCTTTATCAAATATAGCTTTATCTTTTGGATCATGCTTTACAATACATACTTTATAACCATTTTGATTTAGTATATTTGAGACATTAACTACTAATGTAGTTTTACCACTATTTGAAGGCCCGCTAAATGCAACAGCTAGTTTCTTATAATTCTTATCCATGAGGCTGATTTTACCCAAACCATGGTTAAAGTAACTTTAGTGTAAAATTTCAATTATTAAATATTTGGAGATATACTTTAATGAGAAAAAATATATTAATTTTTACGTTAATAATTTCATTTGTTTTTATTGGATGTTCAAAAAGAAATGATTCATTGAAAGGTTTTAAGAACAGTAATCAAAGTCCTATGGCAATACAATATACTAAAAAAAGAGATTTGTCTTATAATGATTCATTAAAAGCGATGGTTTTTGCTACATACTTAAATAAAGCTTCTAAAAAATATGAAACTAATAAATTAGATAGTTTTGTTGTTGGAATTCATATTACAAACCAACAAAACCATGATTTAATAAAAAATAGATTTGAAGTTACTTTAAATAATGATAAGCCAAAAACAATGGTTAAACTTCCTAACGATTCAGATATAATTGAAATCATTCCTCTAAAAAACCAATGGGCAGAATATTATTTAATACATTTTGATAATAAAAAAGATATTACAAAACTAAATTTAAAAATTACTCATCCTGTTTATGGAGTGGTTTCATTAAATTTTCAAAAATAGAGTTTAAAGATATTTTATCTTTACTCTTTTTTGTTAAAGAATTATAGTATAAAACATAATACATTAAAAAGTTTTTCTTTTCTTCTAGATTATCTTTTAGTAATAATTCTAAAGATATGAAAGGTTCTAAATCCTTTGATTCAATTTTTTCAAAATCTATCTTTATCCCATCAAAAACAATAGATATAAGTAAAGGATTTTTGTATCTATTTTCAATATTTGAAATATAAATATTTGCAAATTTCAAGTTTTCATCAAGATTAAAATAGTCTATTTTTTTATTTTCACCTTCTAGAGCTAAAAGATTAGAAATTGAATTAATTAAATCAACTTTTAATTGGAATATTCCAATTTCGAAGTTTTTAGAAATCATGTTTGTATCAAAATTTGATTTAGTTTTAGCCAGTGAATAAAGTAGGGCAATTCTTTTTGTATCATAATCTTTTTTTTGCAAATCTATATTTTCAATTTTAGTTAATAATGTATCGAAATCAACACTTTTTTTAGCAATTTCAATTGCATTATATGAATAAAAGTTTAACTCATTACTATTTAAAAGATTATTTAAATAAATTTCATCTTTTGTAATTTTATATAGCCAAAAATTGATTTTATCTATCTCATATTGAGAATTTGTTTTTAAAAGTGCATTATTAAAATAAATAAATGCTTGGTTGAAATTATTTATTTTTATATTACTTAATCCAAGAAAAAAAGATGATGTAAAATTCAAGTCTTTATCATCAATTTCTAAAAGAGAATTATTTAAATTGTTTAATTTAGAATCAGTTAGAGAAACTTTCAAAAATTGATTAAATTTTTCTTTATCATTAAAAATCTTTTCAAAACTTCTTTTTGGTAATTTATAATTAAAATATTTCTGTCTAAATTCTTTATTAACATTTAAGAATATATCATATAAATTGTCTTTTTTCTGAATAATTAGTTTTGTAAAAGGGATAGCAGCAGAGACAACTTTTAATTTGTTTAAAAAATTAGGGTATTTGTCCTTGACTTTTTGTTTGATTAGATCAAACTCAATTGCAGACAATTTTGACAGTTTTCTTGTATCTAAGCCTAAAACAATACAATCTGCATAGGTATTTAATAAATCTTTTGTACTCATGTTCATACATTGTGCAACTGCAAAAGTTTCATCATGATTATACTTTTTAGCAAAATTAAAAAACAATTCATTATTCATATTATCAAGTAAAGATAAACTTTCATAAGCTATTTCTGAAGTGATATCTTTTTTTAATAATTCATTTATATAAAAATCTCTTTTTATACCTTTTTGAATCGATTTAATCTCTTCAAACTCTTTTGAAAAGTCATTATTGTTTGCGTAAGAAAGTATTGAAAAGAAACATAAAAAAAGAATGTATCTCATTAGATTCCCATAAATAGTCTACCAAGGAATGTTTCTAGAAAAAGCAATACTAAAATTACAATTAATGGAGCTAAATCCATTCCACCAAATACTGTGGGAATAAATCTTCTAACCAATGCATATGCAGGTTCTGTTAGCCTGTAAAGCATTTGAACAATAGGGTTGTATGGATCAGGTCTTACCCAAGATATTAAAGCTGAAATAATAATAACCCATTTGTAAAGTGTAATAACAGATAGTATTACTGTAAAAACCGATCCTAAAAATGCATCCATCATTTTATAATTTCTCCAATATAGTTTTTAATTAATGGGTAAATATCATTTATATCTGGCCCATTTTCACTCCCTAAAATTAAATAAGAGATTGTTTTCTTAATCTCATTTTCTTTTAGACTAGTGTTGTTTTCAATATATTTTTTTAATTCATTAAAATCATTGAAAAAAGGTGCACTTTTCATGCAATTTTTTATCTCTAAAATTTCATTTTTTAGAGCATTATTCTCTTTTTTATTTTGAAAAATTAAAGTTACTTTATCTTTTAGGTCTTTTATTGTGCTAACTTCATTTAAGAATAGCTTTGCAAGACTTCCTATATCAGAATCAGCATAAGATAAGATTTTTGATAATCTTAAGTTATCCATTAGCTCAATATGTTTTTTGTTTATCTCTTTTAATTCATCAATATCAAAAACAATATTATCGTTAATGATATTTTTTACATCAAAAGATTTTATAATATCTTCTAAAGAAACTATTTGATTATTAATTTTTAAACTTATGATCATTAAATAGTTTGCAATAGCACTTGGTAAATATCCTTCATCAATAAACCACTTAAGATTATTTAAAGACTGATTGTTTGATATCATTGGTAAATGTAAATAATCTATTTTGGTATCATATGACAATAAAGCTCTTGTATAAGTTTCTCTTGCAGAGTTTATTGACTCTTCATCTCTTAAAACAACAGTTGAGATATTATATAACATATCATCAATTGCACTTGCATAAACTTTTTTAGGCATTTTATCATGCGCTAAAGCAATATATGAATCAATTTCATAAGGTTCAAAAACAAGTTCACCTTTTAATAGATCATTGATAGTTACTTTATTTTTTGGTTCTTTAATTCTAACTGTAAAAGGTGCATTACAATTTAAAACAGTCTCATCAGATAAAGTTGAACAAAAACCATCATATCTATCAGGTTTATTTTCTTTTTTTGCTTCCTCTTTTAGCTCATTTAGTTTTTCATCAGAACAAAAACATGCAAATGCTTCTTTTTTAGCCATTAACTGCATAATGATTTTTTGATGGTATTTCAAATTTTCACTTTGATAAACTACTCTTTCATGGTCAATTGAAAATAGATTTAAAAGTTCAAGTATCTCTTTTTCTATATTTTCAATATTGTTTTGTTTATCTGTATCATCAATGCTAATTAATAAAGGTTTGTCTAATTTTTTTGATAAAATATAATTAAATATCCCAATTCTCAAAGTTTCAATATCTAAATGTTTAGTTGCGCTAACTCTAAATCTTACCAAACTATTTCCTTATAATAGAAAAAGATAATTTGTTAATCTCTTTGTGAGATTTAATATATTGATTTAAATCTTCAAGTTTTAAAGATTCTATTTCTTCAAGTTCTTTTTGAGAATGATCTTGTTCTAATCCTCTATAATAGTTTGTAAAGGCTCTATTTAACCTACTTGATAAAGTTTCAGTTCGTAATGGCTCACTACCCAATAAAAACTTTTTTGCAGACTCTAGTTCATCTTTAGTAACACCATTTTTAACAAAATCTTTAACTAGCTCTTTTACTAGTTTAACAGCTTCATTTGCACTTTCATTTTTTGTTTGTAAGTATCCTGTAAAATAAGAGTGTGATTTATTTTGAGATACGTAACCATAGGCTGAATAAGCAAGTCCTCGTTTTACTCTAATTTCTTCCATAAGTCTAGAACCAAAACCACTTCCACCTAAAATAAAAGAAGCAACTTTTGCCATATATGAATTTTCATCTTTAACATCAACATTAAATGGACTACCAAAATAGATATATGCTTGTTGGGTCTCTTTTTTTACAGTTTTAGTTTCTGGTTCTTCATTTACTTTTATTTTAGTTAATTTATTTTTATTCTTATTCTTTAGTGTTTTAATAACTTTTTTGATTTTAACTTCAATCTCATCATAAGTAAAATCTCCACCAACAACAACAATAAGATTGTTTAAATCTAAGGCTTTATCTAAAAAGTTTTCTATATCATTTAATTTTATATTTGATATTGAATCAATCGTTCCTGATGAAGGATTAGCCAAAGGAGTATCTTTAAAGATGATTTTCTTTAAGTTTTTACTAGCTTGGTAATCGTAATCATTTTCTTTTCTTTTTAAAGAACCACTTGTAATTGTTTTGATTTTCTCCAAAACCTTTTCATCATAATTAGGATCTTCTAAGAGGTTTTTTAAAAGCTTTAAAGCTTTTTCATGAACATCTTTAATAGAAGATAATTCAATAACAAAAGTTTCAAAACCATTTGAAGCACTTAGTGATATTGCCGAGTTTTCTAACTTCTCTGCAAATTTCGTACTACCTAGTTTTTTCGTACCTTCATTTAAAAGTTTAGCTGAAGTTGAAGCCAGGCCACTTATATTATCTTGAATATATCCAGAGTTTTTAAATACTAATTGTAAGTTTAATATTGGAAGGTTTTTATTCTCTTCAAATACTACTGGAACACTTACTCCTTTTATATTTATATGCTTTATAGTAGCAGCCATTAAAAATCCTTGTAAAAATAAAAATGTTAATAAAATTTTTGAAAAATGTGTTTTCATAAAAGGTTAAAACCTCTCTAATATCTCATATGCAGTGTTTCTTTTTGCTGGATTTTCTCCAACATCTCTAATAAGTTGTATCATCTCATCTTGATTCATACAATTACTTGCACCTGCTGCTGCAACTACGTTTTCTTCCATCATAGTTGAACCTAAGTCATTTGCTCCAAATTTTAAAGCCATTTGACCTATATAACTTCCTTGTGTAACCCATGAACTTTGCATATTAGGGAAATTATCTAAATAAAGTCTTGCTACTGCAAGCAATCTTAAATATCTATTTGATGATTGAGGTTTCAAATCAGGAATCTCTTCTTTTAATTGTGTATTATCACTTTGAAAAGACCACATAATAAAAGCTCTAAATCCAGCACTTTCATCTTGAAGCTTTCTTATCATTTCCCAATGTTCAATAATCTCTTCATCAGTTTCAACTGTACCAAACATCATTGTTGCAGTTGTTTTCATACCAATAGAATGAGCAAGTCTATGAACTTCTAACCATTGTTCAGCATCGATTTTTTTAGGTGCAATAATATCTCTTACTCTATCACTTAAAATCTCAGCACCAGCTCCTGGAATTGAACTTAAGCCTTTTGCTTGTAATCTTTTTAATACTTCTAAAATACTAATTTTAGAAATTTTTGCAATAAATACAATTTCAATTGCAGAAAAAGAGTGAAGGGTGATTTGTGGAAATTTAGTATGAATATGTTCAACTAAATCTTCATAGTAATCAATTTTTAAATTTGGATGAACTCCACCTTGCATAAGAATTTGAGTACCACCAATTTCTAGTAGCTCTTCAATCTTCTTATCTATTTCATCATGTGATAAAACATATGAATCATCATCTTTTTTATGTCTATAAAAAGCACAAAATTTACAATCTACCCAGCAAACATTTGTGTAATTAATATTTCTATCAACTACAAATGTTGTTACTTTTTTTGGATGTAATTGTTCTTTTCTTTGTGTTGCTAATTTTCCCAACTCAACCAAAGAAGCATTTTTGATTAAATCTAATGCTTCTTCATTGCTTAATCTTTTGTTTGTATAATCTATTTTTTTAACCATTAGAATGTTGACCCCAGTGAAAATTCGAAGTTTGATATATCATCAGTATCTTCATTATCAATTGGTTGGGCGAATATTAAAGTAAGTGGTCCAAAAGGAGATACCCATTCAAATAATCCACCAACTGAAGATCGTTGAATTTCATCAAAACTGTCTTCTCCAATCATACCATAATCATAAAATAATCCCCATCTCATTTTCATATCATCAATTAAAGGAAAACTAACTTCAAATGAGTTTGCTGCCATCATTTTATATGGATCTTCTTTGTATCCATCTTCGTGAGAAGGGAATGAATAAGACTTATACCCCCTTAATGATTTAGTTCCACCTAAATACAGTGAATCCCCTTGATTTATTTGTCCATTATCAATTAAAAGCTTTGCTTGTATTTTGTACCTAAATATCCAATCTAAATCAAATCTATCCTCTAAAGAATAAAATGTTTTTAAATAAGATGAAGATTTAATATATTTTGAATCACCACCAAGTCCAGCATACTCTAAAGATGAACCAGCTTTAAATCCACTAGTTGGAAAATAGTAATCATTTGTATTATCAAAACTAATATATGGTGTTAGTGAACTTGTAGTATATTCTTCATCTGTAAATCTATTTGCAATAAAATCTGGACTTGTAGAGTCTGTATATTTAGACTCATAAGTATAATCTTCTGTAATTGAGTCAAATCTATATGTTAATCCAGCTCTTAGATTTCTAATAATCTCTCTACCAACTGTCACGCTAAATCCATTAGTTTGTTTATCTAAATCATAAACATCATTATCTATTTCTGTAGTTTGAGCATGAATATCAATCTTCCCACTATATTTACTATCTCTAATTGCTGGATTAGTAAGTGCCATTGAAAAGTCTTGTGTTTTTTCAGAGATATCTCCAGAAAATGAAAAACCAATACCTGAACCAAAAAGATTTTTCTCATTTAATGAACCACTAACCATTGCTCCATCATATGAACCATATCCACCACCAATAATGATATTACCTGTTGGAGCCTCTTTGACTTTTACTATAATATCCATTGTATCTGCTGAAACTCTTTTTTGTTCAATTGATACATCATCAAAGAATCCACTTCTTTTTAATTTATTAATTGAGTCATTATAATCAGTTTGATTGTATAAGTCTCCAGGAGCTAAATAAACATTTCTTCTAATAACTCTATCTAAAGTTCTACTGTTTCCAGAAATTTTTACATCTCTAATTGAAACAATTTCTCCTGGTACTACATTAAAAATAATATCTGCTGTACCATTTTTTTCATCTTTTTTTATGTCGTAGTTAACTTGTGTAAATGCATACCCTAAATCAGCAACCATATTTTTAATATAATTTGCATCACGTCTTAACATCTTTACATTGAAAACTTTGTCTTTTTTAAGTTTTAATTCCGGATAGATATCTTTTGGGTCTAAAATCTCTTGATTTAGATAAATTGTAATTGAATTAGTTTTATATTGAATACCTTCATCTATATAAAAGTCTAAATCAGCTTGGTTTGAAGCAAAATCAACTTCTAAAAATGGATTTTGAACTTTTGCATCAAGATAACCATTTTCAAAATATAGTTCTTGAATCCTTCTACTATCATATTTTAACTCTTCAGCTTTTAATTCACCATCATTAAATATTGGTAGCCAAGAAAGCATCTCTTGTTCTTTATTTGCAGTAACTTTTTCAAACTGACTTGATTCAAGGTTTTGAGAACCGAAATAATTAACTTTCTTAATAACTATTTCATCACCTTTATTTACATTAAAAGTAACAGAAACAGCATCTTCACTCAAGTTTTCTATATCAACTTCAACAACTGAGTTGATATATCCTTCTTTCTCTAATTCTTTTAAAAGGGCTTCTTTAGAGTCTTTTATTAGTTTTGTAGAATACATTCTACCTTTTTTAATACCAATTTGATTCTTTAGTACCTCAATATCATCTTCTCTTTGTTTATATCCTGTTATATCTACATTAGCAATGGAAGGTTTTTCTTTGAAAAGGATTTTAAGTTTTCCATTATCAATTGATGCAGTAATATCATCAAAGTAGTTGTATTTATAAAACTCTTTTATTGCCTTATTAACCTTGTTTGGGTCAAGTTCTTCACCAATTCTAATTCCTAAAGTGTCATTTGCAATACTAGTAGAGATTTTTGTTAAGTTTACATATTCGATTGAAGTAATTTGCTCAGCTTGAAGCAATGTAGCTAAAGCCATTGAAAATAAGATACTTTTTCTTTTCACAGTTATCCTTATTATGCTATATATTTTAAGCATAAATGTATCTAAATAAACTTTATAGGATGGTTAAGATATAATCACATCTTAAAAAAAATTATTTATAAGGTATGAAATTTGAATATTGGTATAATAGGTTTAGGTTTAATGGGAGGTTCATTAGCAAAAGCATTGAAAAAATATTCTATAAGTGATAAGGTATATGGATACGCAAGAACACCAAAAACAAAAGAAAAAATTTTAGAATTGGATTTAGTAGATAGATTATTACCCCTTGATGAATTAAAAAAAGAGTGTGATATTATTGTTTTAGCAATCCCTGTTGATTCAATAATTGATTTAATGGATGATTTAAAAGATATTGATAAGAATACTACAATTATAGATATGGGTTCAACAAAAGAGATTATTGTGAAAAATATACCTCAAGAAATAAGAAAAAACTTTGTTGCTGCTCATCCCATGACAGGAACAGAGAAATTTGGTCCTGAAGCTGCAATAGATTATTTATATGAAGGTAAAGCAGTCGTTTTATGTGATTTAGAGGAAAATAATGAATTACATAAACAAAGGGCAATAAATATATTTCAACAAATTGGAATGAGAATTATATACATGAATTCAAAAGATCATGATATTCATGCTTGTTATATGTCTCATCTTCCCCATGCAATTTCATATTCTCTTGCAAATACTGTTATGAATCATGAAGACCCAAGGTCAATTATTGCATTAGCTGCTGGTGGATTTAAGGATATGAGTAGAATTGCAAAATCAAGTCCAGATATGTGGACTGATATTTTTAGACAAAACAGAAATAATCTTTTGAAATCAATTGATTTATTTGAAGATAATATGAAAAATGTTAGGCAAATGATTGAAAAAGAGGATTATGATAATTTAAAAGAATGGATGATAAAAGCCAATACTTTGCACGAGATACTGTAATTTACAGTATCTTAGCACTATTTATAGCTTCAAAAACCTTTATTGCTTGGTAGTGTTCTTTTACATCATGGCATCTGATAATAGAAGCTTCATTTTTAATAGACTCTAGATGAATTGCCAAAGTACCAGGTAATCTTTCCTGTGTTTCAGAGGGACAAATCATATTAATCATAGATTTTCTACTTGCTCCAACTAATAATTCATAACCAAAATGTTTGAAATTCTTTAGATTTTTTATTAGCTGCAGATTATGATCAAGAGTTTTTCCAAAACCGATTCCAACATCAAGAATAATATCTTTTATCCCAAAATATTTTGCTTTTTCAATTCTTTGTTTAAAAAAATTATCAATATCTAAAACAACATTTTTATATTCAGGATTGTTTTGCATATTTAAAGGGTCTTTTTGCATATGCATTATCACTGCACTAGCATTGTATTTTGCAGTTATTTTACAAACTTCATCATTTTGAAGCCCAGTTATATCATTTACAATTTTAAAACCTCTATCTAAAGCATATTCTAGAACTTTTGGTTCATATGAATCTAGAGAAAATAAAGCTTTTTCATAAAGTTTTTGTTCATAGATTAAATCAATTATTGGCTTTACCCTTGATAGTTCTTCATCTACAGATACTGCGATTGAGCCAGGTTTACTAGAAACTCCACCTAAGTCTATTATTCTTGCCTTATCTTCGATCATCTGTTCCATTTTTACAATGGCATTTTTACCTTCAAATCTACTATTTTGAAAAAATGAGTCTTCGTTTGAATTAACCACACCCATTATTTTTGTTTTTGTAAAATTCATCTAAAATCTTTTTCTCTATTTAAAAGCATTAAAAGTAAAGTTGTTAAAACATTTATCGGTCTTGAATTTAAATCTAATAATTTAATTGATTTAGAAAATAATTCAAGCTCTTTTTGGCTTAATTTAATTTTTTGAGAATTAACTTTAAATAAGATTGTTTCAACTATCTTTTTTGCATCATTTTTATTTATTCTTTGATTCTCTTTTAAGAATACATATAATTCTTTTAAGTCTAATCTAGAAATATCCATATCAATTTCATTTCTTGAGATACTTCTTTTTAAAAACTTATGGGGGATCCTTGAAAAAATAGTTGGCAGAATAGAAGATTTTGAATTTGTAATGATTATAAATACAATATTCGCAGGTGGTTCTTCTAGCACTTTTAATAAAGAGTTTTGAGCTTCACTTCTAAAAGTTTTTCCACATAGAATTATATACTTCTTTTCATTTGATGAGATATAGGCTTCTTTAACAGCTAAGTTTGCTTGAGCCAATAGAAACTCATCTTTTTCTTCATTTCTAATAACTCTAATTTGATGTTTAGAATAATGACTAACTAAAGAGTTTAAAGTATAATCAATATCGTTAACAATTAAAATATGTGGAGTTTCAATTCTATTTTCTATCATTAATGCTCTACGTTAATTTCTGCAAAAAGTGCAGCATTTAAAGTTTTGTCATATAATCTGAACATCTGTAATAGTTTCATATCTAAAGCCTCATCACTTGTTTTTAAATTAAAAGCATCTTGTATCTCTTCATCAAAAATCCATAGAAATGAATTTTTTGAAAATTTTGGTAAATTGGCTCTAATATCATTACTTTTACCAATATACCAAAAACAATAGCCATTTGGGAAAGAGATATTTAACATATCTTTTATAAAACTAATATCATCTTCAGTTTTCAAATCATCTAAATCTTTATAAAAGGATTTAAAATTATAAAAGGGTAGAAAGGGTCTATTTTTTCTATTTGAATTTAGATTAGTTAAAATATATTTCAAAAACCAATCTCTCTCACTATCTGTGATAATAAGTACAGAAGATCCTTTTTCAAATATATTTACTATTGATTTAGAAACTAAAGGAACCCATTCATACTTTTTTTCCTCTAGCCAAGGGGAGATAAGTCTATCTTCCCTAATAGTATCTACTGTCCAATTTAAAAATTCTTGCACTATATTCTACCTATTTATCTAAATTATATGCATCGTGGAGAACTCTAACAGCTAACTCTGCATATTTTTCCTCAATAATTACAGAAATTTTAATTTCAGAAGTAGAGATTATTCTGATGTTAATATTTTCATTTGCAAGTGCAGTAAAAGCTTTTGATGCAACACCAGTGTGTGATTTCATCCCAACACCAACAATTGAAACTTTACAAATCTTGTCATTGTAGTCAATATTTCCAACTTCATCTTTAAAAGTTTCCATAACATCTTTACAAATTTCCCAATCAGTAGTAGGAATAGTGAAATCTAAATCAGTTTTACCGTCAACACCAACTGTTTGCACAATCATATCAACGTTGATTTTTGCATCCGCAAGAGCAGTAAAGATTGTTGAAGCGATACCTGGTCTATCTGTTACACCATACATTCCAACTCTTATTTGGTTTCTATCCAATGCAATACCACTTACTACTGGTTTTTCCATAATATTCTCTTCCTTCGTTATTAATGTTCCTTCAACCTCAGGCGTGAAGCTACTCCTTGAAACTAAATTTACATTTAGTTTTTTTGCCATTTCAACAGATCTATTTTGTAAAACTTTTGCACCAGCACTTGCTAACTCTAACATCTCATCATAAGAGATTTCTTCAAGCTTTTTTGCCTTTGGTTCTATTCTAGGATCTGTTGTATATATCCCATCAACATCAGTATAAATTTCACAAACATCTGCTTCTATTGCTCCAGCAATTGCAACAGCAGTTAAATCGCTTCCACCTCGACCTAGGGTTGATACTCTATTTGTATCCATTGCAATACCTTGAAAACCTGCAACAATAATGATTTTACCATCATTAATAGCTTTTTTCATATTTGAAGTATCAATTGATTCAATTCTAGCTTTCATGTGAGCATTATCTGTAACAATACCAGCTTCTCTTCCACTCATAGAAGTGGTCTTGTAACCTTGTTCATTTAATGCAATTGAAAGTAAAGCAGAAGTAACTCTTTCCCCTGAACTTAAAAGCATATCAACTTCGTCAGCCTTAGGAGTTTTTGAATAGTATTCTGCATATTCAATTAACTTATTTGTTTCACCACTCATTGCAGACACTACTGCAATAACATCATCACCTTCATCTCTGATTTTTTTGATTATCTCAGCAACATTTTGAATTCTTTCTAATGTTCCTACACTTGTTCCACCAAATTTTAAAACTTTTAACATCTAATTTTACTAACCTTTAAATATAACCTTCTTTTTTAAAGTACTTTAAAACTTGTTTGTATACAGTTCTTTTAAAAAAAGTTATGTAATTATATATATTTTTTGTAGGTACAAATTTATATTCACTAAACTCAGGGATATGGGTATTAATGTTTATTTTTGCGCCTTTTTTTAATTTTACTAAATAATACTTCTGAATTTGTCCATCAAATGGGTACATTTTCTTTGCAATTGAAGAAGGGAAGTCATAACTAACCCATTGGGGGTATTCTGCAATTATTTCAATCTCCCTTGTTCCAATTTCTTCTTCAAGCTCTCGAAATAAAGCCTGCTTTGGTGATTCTCCATCATCAATTCCACCTTGTGGGAATTGCCATGCATTATCTACATCAGTTCTTGAAGCGATAAAAACTTCACATTTTTCAGGGTATTTTGCTGATAGTACTATTGCCGCTACATTTGGTCTATATTTTTTCTTTTCTTTACTTAATTCGTCATTTTTTTTATCAGTCATAAATAATATTTCCCTTATAATTAGCCGCATATTATAATAAAACTAGGATTAAAAATTGCTTTTATACATACACATACCATTTTGCGATTCTAAATGCCACTATTGCGCATTTAACTCATATACAGATAGATTTCATCTAAAAAAAGAGTATATGAAGGCATTAGAAAAACAACTAAAATTTGAACTTGAAAAAAATATGAGTAAAAATCAATTTTTACAAACAGTTTTTATTGGAGGGGGTACTCCAAGTACTGTAAAAATAGAAGATTATGAAAATATTTTTAAATTGATAAATAAATACAAAACAGAAAATACAGAGATTACAACAGAGTGCAATCCAAACTCTGCTACAAAAAAATGGCTTCAAGGAATGAAGGATTATGGAGTCAATAGAATAAGTTTTGGAGTGCAAAGTTTTGATGATGAAAAGTTAAAAAAATTAAATCGTGCGCATAATGCAAAAGGAGCAATAACAGCTATACAAAATGCTTCTTGTATAGGTTTTAATAGAATTAACTGTGATATAATCTATGGAGTTCAAGGTGATAGTTTTGCTTCTTTAAAAAATGATTTTGATACAATTTTTTCATTACCTATTGATCATATAAGTGCTTATTCTTTAACTTTAGAAGAGGGTACAAAATTTTTTAATAAATCTGAAATAAAGATTGATGATGAAGAGTTATCATATAAAATATTTAAATATTTAGAGAACAATGGCTTTAATCAATATGAAATTTCTAATTTTTCTAAAACAAAGGATAATGAATCAAAACACAATTATGGTTATTGGCAACATAAAAATTATTTAGGAGTTGGTGCAGGAGCTGTAGGTTGTGTTGATAAGCTTAGGTATTATCCAAATAAGCTTATAGAAAAGTATATCTCAAATCCTTGTGAATATGAGATTGAACAATTAAGTGAAGAGGATGTTATTATTGAGAAAGTATTATTGGGTCTTAGATGCTCAAATGGATTTAATATTAATATATTAGATGATAATCAAAAAATAAAAACTAAAGAATTGATAGATAATCAAAAACTAACATTAATAGAAGATAACATTTACAACAAAAACTTTCTTTTGGCTGACGAATTAGCACTTTATATCCTAGAGTAATCTTTTTTTGACTATAATTGCATCTTTTATAAAAGGTAATTATATATGACAATAAAAGATTGTGTAAGAAAATATTCTAAAGAATTGAAACTTGTAACTCATATTCCAGCAAAGGAGGTTGAGATATTAATTGGATATCTACTTGAGAAAAATCCAATTTGGCTACATCTTAACTACAATAAAGAGTTTGAAAAAGAAAAAGAACTAAAAAAACTTGTATCAAAAAGAGCAACAAACTATCCTTTGGAGTATTTAATAAGAAAAGCTTCATTTTATGGAGAGAGTTTTGTTGTTAGAGAAAACGTTTTAATCCCTAGACCAGAAACTGAACTTTTAGTAGACAATGCTATTGAGATATTAAAAAATCAAAAATCAAAAATCAAAGTATTAGAAATAGGGACTGGTTCTGGAATTATTTCTGTAATGTTAGCAAAACTAATAGAAAATATTGAAATTATAGCAGTTGATATAAATGAAGATGCATTAACTCTAGCAAAAGAGAATGCAAAAAAACACAATGTTGAAGAAAAAATAGATTTTAGATTGAGCAATCTATATGAGAATGTAGCTGAAGATGATATTTTTATGACAATTTCAAACCCTCCTTATATATCAGATGATTATAAACTTCCTAAAAATGTAAAGTATGAACCCAAAAATGCACTTTTTGGTGGAAAAGTTGGAGATGAACTTTTAAAAAAGATTATAGATGAAACCTATAATAAAAATATTCTTTATCTTTTATGCGAAATGGGTTATGATCAAAAAGAGCCTTTAAGTAAATATCTGAAATCGTTAAAGCTAAATGACTTTAATTTCTACAAAGATTATGAAGAGTTTGATAGAGGTTTCACTTTAAAATTAAAACAAATTAAAAAAATAGGAGTAATAAATGTTTAATGAATTCAATATAAGTAATTTAGAAAATGCAAAAAGTAATTTAGAAGTATTGTTAACAACAAGTAAAAATGAAATTGATGAACTTTTAAAAATTGAAAATAAAACATATGAAAATTTTGTAAAACCATATGAAGAAATAGGGGAGAGGGTAAATGAATTTCTAACTCCAATTTTTCATATTGATTCAGTTAAAAATTCAGAAATAACGACAAAAGTGTATGAAGAGTGCCTTCCTTTAATCTCAGATTATGAGACTGTGATATCTCAAAATGATAATATTTATAGATCTTTAAAAGATATACAAGATAACAATAGAAGCACATTAAATGATATACAAAAAAAAGTACTAGAAAATGAAATTAGAGATTTTAAATTAAGTGGATGTCATTTAAATAATGAAAAGAAAGATAGACTTAAAGAGCTGAATTTAAAACTTAGTGAACTATCTCATAAGTTTTCACAAAACCTTTTAAATGCAACTAATAGTTATGAGATGATTATTGATAATTTTGAAGATGTAAAAGAGTTACCAAAATCAGATTTAGCTTTAGCTAAGTTTGAAGAAGATGGAAAAACTAAATATAAGTTTACACTTCAAATGCCATCTTATTTAGCATATATTACATATGGTTCAAATAGAGAAAAAAGAGAAGAGATTTATAAAGCTTATTGTACTAGAGCACCACAAAATGGAAAAATTATTGAAGAGATATTAAAATTAAAATATGAAAAAGTAAATATTTTAGGTTTTGATAATTATGCACAATATTCACTTTCTACAAAAATGGCTAAAACAGAAGATGAAGTTGTTGGATTTTTAGAAGAATTGGCTTTAAAAGGAAAAGACAAAGCAAAAGAAGAATTAAAAGAATTAGAAGAGTATGCAAAAGAAGATGATATTACAAATCTTAAAAGTTATGATTTAGCATACTATAGTGAAAAACTGAAAAAAGCTAAATATGATATTGACCAAGAGTATTATAGACCATTTTTTGAGCAAAACTCTGTATTGAATGGATTTTTTAATTTCTTAAATGAAGTATTTAATATAAAATTTACACTTACAGATGCAAATGCATGGGATAGTACAGTTAATGTATATGATATAAGTGAAGATGGTAAAGTTATTGCTAGAATCTATATTGACTTACAAGCTAGAAAAGACAAAAGAGGTGGTGCATGGATGAATAATTGGCACTCTTACTATATAAATTCAAATGGTAAAGAACAACTTCCAACAGCATACATTGTTGGTAATTTTCCACCTGCAAAAGATGATACTCCATCACTACTAAGACATGATGATGTTGTTACGCTATTTCATGAAATGGGACATGCCCTACACCATCTTTTAAGTAAAGTTCCTGAAGCACTTGTTAGTGGTATTTCTGGTGTAGCATGGGATGTTGTAGAGTTTCCTTCACAATTTTTAGAATATTTTGCTTATGATAAAGAGGTTTTAAAACTATTTGCAAAACATTTTGAAACAGGAGAAGTTTTAAGTGATGAAGCAATTGATAGAATTATAAATGCAAAGAATTTTCAATCATCATTAGGTATGCTAAGACAAGCTGAATTTGCTTTATTTGATTTTAAATTACATCAAAAATTATATGAAACAGAAGATGAAGTTCAACAAGTATTAGATAATGTAAGAAAGAAAGTATCAATAATAACTCCGCCAGAATATAATAAATTCCAAAATGGTTTTAGTCATATATTTGCAGGGGGCTATGCAGCAGGTTATTATTCTTATAAATGGGCTGAAGTATTAAGCGCTGACGCTTTTTTCATGTTTATTGATTCAGGAAAAGTATTAAATAAAGACTTGGCTGTTAAGTATAAAAATACAATTTTAAAAAATGGAGGTTCAAAAGATATGGACAAACTATTCTTTGAACTTACAAATAGAGAACCAAGTGTTGATTCTTTATTAAAAATTGATGGAATTATTAGTTAATTTTTGTAATAATAAGGCTTTTAAATCATATGAAAAATTATAAGGAATATGTAAATGACAAATGCTGAAACTATCGCTAAATTAAATGATGCTTTGGAGAAACTAATTAAAGGCTATGAAGAGTTACAAAACTCTTACGAACAATTACAAGATGAGAATAATAAATTAAATAGTGAAGTTAGCAATTTGAAAGATAAAATAGCAGATCTTGAAGAAAATAAAAGAACATTAGAAGATAATGTAAATGAACTTCAAGATAATACAGAAAAAGATTCATCAAATATCAGCTCTATGCTAGATAAAATTGAAGGTTTATTAAGTAAAAAAAATCATCCTGCTGCTCCAAATTATACCAATAAAGAAGAAGAGAGTAACAAATACCCTTCTTCTTTAGAAAAAGAACACTCTGATAGTATTTTAGATATTGATGCTTCTGAAGCTCCTAAAAAAGATATTAAAGATTCTTTTGGAGAAATAATAGAAGAAGATAAAAAACAAGAAGAGTCATCTGATAAGATAGACTTAAATAGAATGGCATCACTTCTTAATGGTTTTAATAAATAGTATATGATTTTACTTTTAAATAAAATTTCTTTGTTTTCAACCTTTGGTGTTGATTCTTTTGATTCATTAGATGCTAGTATTAATACAATGGCACCTTCAATGGTTGAATACTATTTATCTGATCTTTCTACCGAAAATGATGATACTTATTTGAATAAAAGAAATATACAAGATAGTATAAACATTGGTGAATATTCTATTTATTTAGATTATGATGACGAAATATATTTAGAAATAGAAGATAGTCAGGAAGATGACTATGAAACAGCTTCTCTCTGGTAGAGAACTGTTTAAAAAATATCTGTAGTTTTTTTCAACTTATCTTTATCAAAGTGTGTATAAATTCTGGATGTATTTATATCTGCATGACCTAATGATTCTTGAACGAGTATCAGGTCTTTACTCTTTTGATAAAGTAGGGTGGCAAAAGTATGCCTTAACATATGAGCACCATTTTTTTCTTTTCTAATACCAACACTTAAAAGTATTTTTTCGACTATACTACTAATATATGCTTGACTTAAAGGTTTACCTTTTTGATTGCAAAAAAGTAAGTTATTATCGCAACATTTAATATCTAACCAAGCCATCAAATCATTTTTTATTATAGATTCTTTTATCATGACAACTCTAGGTTTATTACCTTTACCACGAACTTGGATAATATAAGCATCTTCATCTTTATTAAAATCTTTTAAATCAATATTAATTGCCTCGCTAACCCTTATACCTGTATATAGTATTATTTTTATTATAAGTCTATTTCTATCAGCTATCTTAGTACTAAAAGGATATAAATCAATACCTTCAATAAATCTTTGAACTTCTTCTTTTTGCATAAAAGAGGGCAGTTTTGTACCACTTTTCCCAGATAGACCACCCCAGTTTTTTAATTCAATTCCATATCTATATACAAATCCATTAGATTCTTCATTTTGTTTATCTATGTAACCAAAAAAAGTTGTCAAAGCAATTCTATAGTTCTTTTTAGTAGCATCTGATAAAGTACTTGTTTCAGTTGCAAGAAAATCACTTAAAAGCTCTTCATCAATCTCTTTCATAGAAGAAGCTCCATAATTGTCTAAGAAATTAAAGAGTTTTGAAAGTGGGATAAAATAAACATGAATACTATTAATTCCAATATTTCTAACTTCTTTTACAATATCTTTTAATAGTTCAATTGAGTCAAAACCTTTAACTAACTGTTGTAGAATTTTTGCTAAACGCTCTTTATCTTTTACTTGTCGGTTTGACAATGAAGTGATTTTATTTCTAATAAATCTTGACAACCAGAATAAATAGGTTTTGTTAAAAGATGATTCAAAGTCTAGTGGATATTTCAATATAAGCCTTTATAATATATTTTACTTTTGGAAACTATAATTTCCAAATTATATTAAATATTACCTTAAGACTCCTATCTCTTTTTCCCAGAACTAAAATCTATTATATATTGTGCAATATCATCTAAATGTATAATATCTTTTACAGCACCTTTTTGTATAGCTTTTGCAGGCATACCGAAGACAACGCAACTCTCTTCATTTTGCGCAACTGTATATGCACCATTGTCGTATAAGTCTTTCATTGCAATTGATCCATCATCCCCCATACCTGTCATCATGATAGCCATAGTTGATCCACCACCTACAACATTATTGATTGATCTAAACATAACATCTACGCTAGGTCTATGATGACTTACTTTTACGGTATCAAGTAGTTTAGTCTTATAAACACTTCCAACTTTTTCAATTGTTAAGTGCATATTACCAGGAGACAAATAAGCATGACCCTCTTCTAATACCATTCCATCAGTTGCTTCGTGAACTACTAAATTGGAGTTGTCATTTAATCTATCGGCAAATGATTTTGAAAATCCATAAGGTATATGTTGTGTAATTAAAATTGGAGGAAGGTTATTTGTTAAATTCTTAAAGACCTTTAACAATGATTCAACTCCACCTGTTGATGAACCAATTCCAACAATTTTTTTAGCTCCAAAAGTGTTTTTTGCAGGTATTGATCTGATAACTTCATCGGGGTGTATTTTTCTTTCTATATCAATATGCTTTTTCGATATTACTTTCTTTTTAGGAGTTGGTTTTTTCAAGGTATATCGTTTAAGAAGAAAAGTTAAGTTTAATAAGCTCTCTTTTATTCTTTTGGCAAATGCTGCCATAGATTCTCCTGAATCAGGCTTTGGTATAAATCCAACTGCACCATCATCAAAAATATCATTTCCCCTAACACCCTCACCTGATATAACGACAGCTGGCATTGGGTGTAAACGCATAAGGTTCCTTAAGAATGTAACACCATTCATTTTGGGCATATTTATGTCAATTGTTACTAAATCTGGTTCATACTCTTTAATCTTTTCTCTTGCATCATATGCATCATATGCATCAGCAATTACTTCAAACTCATCAATACTATTAATCATATCTTTTATAATTCTTCTCATTGATGGAGAATCATCTATAACCAAAACTGTATACATACTTACCCTATCCTCTTATTAGAATAATTCTATTTCCATCTCAGGTTCAGCTTTTGTAGTTGTATCATTGCCAAACAAGTCAACCGCTCCAACATACTCTTTGATAACTGGTGCTTTTGTAATTTCTGTTTGAAGAGCTTTTTCTTCATTAAGAATTTTATTATCTGTTTCACTTTTTTGAGTAACTTTAATAAATGTTTGAAAGGTATCAGTTAAAAGAATTAATCTACCATGTTCACCTCTAGTATGCTGACTTATTAGTTTAAAACCTTCTGATTTACAAAAATCTTTTGCAAATTCAACATTTCTATGCCCTATTGATATATTACTAACATTTATTTGCATAATATCTGCTCCACCAGATATTTTTGCAGTCATATTTTGTTTATTACATCCAAGTTTATACATCTCATTAAGCATTGCTTCAACAGAATAAAGTCCATATTTCATATCATCATTGGTACTGTTTGTTGTTGGTAATAAAAAATGATTCATACCTTTTATTTTTTGTACAGTATCATAAAACATAATTGCAACACATGAACCAAGAAGTGTTTTAAATGCAATATTATCTGCATCCCTACCAACTGCAAACTCACCTCCAATAATTGTATGAGTTAAGAAACCTTTTGTTTGTTGAGTAAATCTTGCATTAGAAGCTTTTTCAATACTTCCATCTTTATGTCCGATTATAATCAAGTTAATTCCTTTGTCTTAATGAAAATATTTTGCCCTATTCTTTGAACAAAATTTATTAAATCATGGGGATTTTCAGAATGTCCTAAATATAAAGTCCCCCCTATTTTTAAATGACTAAACAATTTTCTCAATATTTTATTTTGATCAACTGTAGAAAAATAAATCAATACATTTCTACAGAATATTACATCAAATTGGTTTTTTTCATAAGGATAAGATGAATCACTTAAATTCATCACTTGAAAGGTGCACATATTTTGTAATTCAGGTTTTACTTTTATTAAAACCTCTTCTGATGCTAAATTCTTTTGAACTCTTTTTTTAAAATATTTTTGGGGTTTAATCCAAGAAGGGAACTCTTTAGAAGATTTTGAATATCTATAAACACCATTTGCTGCATATTGAAGCACATTTGTATCAATGTCTGTTGCTAAAATAGTTGCTTTTATATTTTTATTCAATTCCTCAGATGTTTCAAGAACTGTCATTGCCATAGAATAAGGCTCTTCACCAGTAGAAGAGGCAGAACAATACATCTTTACAGTCTCTCCACTTTTTACAAATTGTGGCAAAACCCTTTCTTTTAAATCTGTAAAATGGAAATCTTCTCTGAAAAAATGTGTTTTATTTGTAGTAAAAGAGTTAATAAATTCTTTTTGATAATTACCTTCAGTTTCAATAGTATTTAATAACTCTTCGATATCACCAGTATATTTTGTATCTCTTTTTAATTTATGAAGTCTATTTGCAATCATAATATCTTTATTCTCTGATAGGGTAATCCCTGTCAAAGAATAAAGTATCTTTTTTACTCTATCATGTAAAGCATTATTATCTAACATACTTGTTAAGATGCTCTTTGAGCGACATTCATGTCTTTTTCAACTTTTATTTGAGCATTAATTATTCCTAATACATCTAGAATTAATCCAATACTTCCATCACCTCTAACCGTTGCAGCTCCAATACCCTCAACACTTCTAAAGTTTTTATCAAGTGGTTTTACAACAACTTGGTGTTGATTTAGGAACTCATCAATTGAAATCGCAACTTTTTGATTTCCTGATTTAACAACAATTAACATCCCATCTTCTAAATTATCAAATGTTGGTTCTACTCCAAATAGATTATGTAATCTTACAACAGGGATAAACTCTTCTCTAAGCATTAATAAATCTTGTGAACCATCTCCGATTTTTTTGATCATATCTGGAGTTGGTTGTAATGATTCTACAATTGAACTTAAAGGTAAAATATATTTTTGATCTCCAACAGCAATATCCAATCCATCAAGAATTGCAAGGGTAAGTGGTAGCATAATTGTAATCACAGTACCTTTTCCAAGCTCTGTATCTAATTTAATTGCTCCACCAAGTTTTTGAATATTTGTTTTCACAACATCCATACCAACACCACGACCAGAAATATCAGTTACTTCATCTGCAGTTGAAACTCCAGCTCCAAATACTAACATTGCTTTTTCATTATCGTTCATAGATTTGTATTGGTTTTCATCAATCTGACCTTGATCTAAAGCTTTTTTTGCAACTCTTTCAATGTCAATACCTTTACCATTGTCTGCAATTGTAATAATCATCTGACCATTAGCTTGTTCTGCAGAAATAGTAATTGCACCAACTTCTTCTTTATCATTTGCAACTCTTACATCAGGAGTTTCTAAACCATGATCAAGTGAATTTCTAATAATATGCATTAATGGATCAGTCAATCCTTCAATCATAGCCTTATCAATTTCAACACCATCACCATAATGTTTAAATTCAACTTTTTTACCAAGTTTTTTAGAAATATCCCTAACAACTTTTGGGAATTTTGAATAGATTGATTCCATTGGAACCATTCTGATACTCATAATTGAATCTTGCATATCCCTAATATGTCTTTCAAGAAGTTCAAGTCTTTCTAGTACAGCATTTCTTGTTTTAGTTTCTTCAATCGATGTAGAAAATTGAGTTAACATTGCATTAGTAATAACTAAATCTCCAACATTATTCATAAGTAAATCAATCTTATCAAGATTTACTCTAATATTTGAAGATGAAGATTTTTTTGTTGATTCTCTTTCAACGTCTTTAGAAGGTCTTGCTTTTCTTTCTGCTTTTGCAGTAGGGGTAGCTGCTTTTGCAGGCATAGATTTTTTAATTTCTGGAGTTGCAACTTTAGATACCTCTTCACTATTGGTAATTTCAGCTGGTTTCCCTAACTCTTCTTTCTGATCTTCATTATTAGCTTCAATTTCAGAATCAGGAGAAATGTCCGGCATATCATCAAAGAATCCAAAGTCATCGTTATCATCATGAACAATTTCAGGTGCTACATAATTTTCAGATTTTTTATCTAATTCCTCATCAAAGAAACCATATTTTCCATCTTCTGTTTCAAAATCTTCTTCTTTGAAAAATCCATATGAAACATTAAACTTATCATCATTAACTTCTTGCTCATAAAAACCAAAGTTTTCATTTTTTTCAGTTTTCTCAACATCATTAGAAGAAACAGAACCTGGAATCTCTCCATTAATATATGCTCTAATATCTTCAAGTAATGAAACTGTCATATCTTCAAAAGTTGCTCTATCAAGTGTACCTGATACTTCTAAATCTAAAAGTTCTTTCATTACATCTAAACCATCAATTAAAGTTCCAGCCATTTCAGGTATAAACTCAATCTCATGGTTTCTTAATTTATCCATCATATTTTCAACATCATGGGTAAATTCAGCGAATAAAGTCAATTCAACAGACGCACCACTTCCTTTTAATGTGTGTACATCTCTAAAAAGTTGACTCATCTCTTCGTCAGTTAGAGTTCCGTTGTTTTCTGCTTCTAATAGTACATTATCAGCAGATTCAAAAAGCTCTTCAGCCTCTTCAACAAACATCTCTCTGTATTTAGAAATATCAAATCCAGACATAATATAACCTTTTTTTATCTACTTAGTACAATATTAACTGCTTTTAACAATTGTTCTGGAACGAAAGGTTTAACAATCCAACCAGTTGCTCCTGCAGCTTTACCTTTTGCTTTCATCTCATCACTTCTTTCAGTTGTTAAAACTAAAATTGGCTTACTTGAATAAGCAGAAAGCTTTCTTAATTCTCCTATAAGTGTTAACCCATCCATATTCGGCATATTTACATCTGTAATTATAAGGTCAAACGTTTGAGCCTTAGCCTTTTCTAATCCATCAACACCATCAACTGCCTCTACAACATCGGTGTAACCACCTTCATTTAATGCATAATTTAGCATATCTCTCAACATTGTAGAATCATCAACAATTAAAAGCTTAGCCATAAAAACCCCTTGTTTTTTAATGAAAAAATATTATTTTTAATATATTAACTAAAGAAATATTAATTTAAGTTTAGTAATTCAATCTATTTATAATGAATTGATAATTGTTGAGATAATAGGAGTTATGGGTATTTTTTAATTAATAATAATCAAAAAAAGAAATAAGTTTTAATAAATATATTAAAATTATTAGTGGGAGGGAATAAAAGCTGAATATGTAATTCAGCTTTTATTCTTGCTATAAAGAACTAGATGCTAATTCTATTCTATCTTTTTTTACTTTTAATACTTTTATTTCCACAGAGTCATCAACGTTTAAAACATCTTCAACTTTTTTAACTCTTTGTTTAGAAATTTTAGAAATATGTAGTAATCCTTCTCCACCTTTTGGTAGTTCAACAAAGGCACCAAAGTCTGCAAGTCTAACTACCTTACCAGTTAAAACTTCATCTACTTGATATAATTTTTCAAAATCTATATTTTTCTTTGGATTATCTCTTCTTGAACTTGCATTATTTGAAATAGTTTTAATATGTTCGCAAGCATCTAAAACATTTTGTTTATTATCACCACTTACTTTTACATTACCTGTATCTCTATCTAAATCGATTGATACAGAGAATTTTTCAATTATCTCTTTTATTGTTGCACCAGCTTTTCCAATAACTACCATAAATTTACTTGGGTCAATTGCAAATTGCTCAATTAATGGTAACGCTTGACTTGGTACAATTTCTAAAGAAGCTTCTTCCATTAATCCTAAGATATGTTTTCTTCCCTCTTTAGCTTGTAATAATGCCTCTTTTAAAACTGATAATTCAATTCCACCAAGTTTAATATCCATTTGTAAAGCAGTAATTCCATCTTTTGTTCCAGCAACTTTAAAGTCCATATCTCCATCATGGTCTTCTAATCCCATAATATCTGTTAAAACTGAGTAGTCATCACCTTCAACAACCATACCCATAGCTACACCAGCTACTAAATTAGAGATAGGAACACCCGCAGCTTTAAGTGCTAAAGAACCACCACAAACAGTTGCCATAGATGAAGAACCATTAGATTCTAAAATTTCAGAAACAAGTCTTACTGTTTCATCATAATCTTTATCAATAGTTGCTTCTAAAGCTTTTTTTGCTAAGTTCCCATGACCTAATTCACGTCTTCCTACACCAAACATAGGTTTCGCTTCACCAACTGAAAAACCTGGAAAGTTGTAATGAACCATGAATCTATCTACATTTGTAGATTTTTCCGTTAATACCTCATACATTTGGCCATCTTTTGGACCAGCTAAAGTACCAACTACTAAAGCTTGAGTTTCACCTCTTGTAAATAAACAAGATGAATGAGTTGATGGTAAGATATTTGTATCAATTGTAATAGGTCTTACATCTCTTAATCCTCTTCCATCTGCTCTAACTTTATCATTTACAATCATTGATCTAACTGCTTCTCTTTTTACAATAGAAACAGCCTCATAAACAGTTGCAAATTCAATTTCATTTGAAACACAATATTCATCTTTTGAAATTAATTTTGCAACATCTTTAAGTTCTGTAGCTCTTTCACTTTTTGCTAATCTTTTTAATGCTTCTTTAACATTAGAATTGTAGTTATCTTTTACATAATTAATTATTTTTTCATCAATTGTAAACTCAACTAATTCAACTTCACAAGGCTCTTTACATACTGATTCAAAAGCTTTTTCATAAGTTTCATTAGATTCTTTTAAAGCTTCTTGTGCTACTGAAATTGCTTCAACTAATTGATCTTCACTCATTTCATTTGTTTTGTGAAGTTTAGAAAATGCTTCAATATCAACTTCAACCATCTCTTCAGATGAGACAGCTTTCATCTCAATCATTAATAGCTCTTCTTTAGATCCAGCAACATAAAGGTCTAAAGTTGACTCCTCTAATTGAGAGCATGATGGATTAACAACATATTCACCCTCAATTTTAGCAACCCTAACACCTGAGATTGATTTTTTAATTGGAAGGTTAGATGTATAAAGTGCAGCACTTGCAGCATTTAAAGCTAAAGCTTGTAAATCAACATCTTTATCTGCACTTAATACAATTACAGTAATAGTTGTAGGGTATACATATCCTTTAGGGAAAAGTGGTCTTAAACTTCTATCTATAACCCTTGAAGTTAAAGTTTCAAACTCACTTGGTTTTGCTTCTCTTTTTATAAATCCACCTGGCAGTTTTGCAGCAGCATATGTTTTTTCTACATACTGAACAGTTAAAGGAGTAAAGTCTTCTTCAACTGGGTTATCAAATTCACTTACAACCGTAGCTAGAACAACAGCATTTCCTAATCTTGCTAATACAGACCCATTAGCTTGTTTGGCAACCTTCCCAAACTCAAATATTTCTTGTTTCCCATTCAACTCAAATTCACACACTGTTGACATCTAATTTCCTTTTTCTCTATATTTTTTTACATCATCGTAAGTTAACATTTCCAACTCATCATAATAAAAATCGATACTAATAAAATGATCAAGATTTTTTACATAATAAAGGTCATCTGCAATTGATTCTATTGTAGAAATACTTGCAGTTGGTAAAATTGGTATTGCCACTGAAACTGACTTTGCTCCAAGATGAATTGCTGTTTTAATACAAGCCATCATTGTTAAACTTGTATTTAAGCCTTCATCAATAAGTAAAACATTTTTGTTTTCCAAATCTTTTAATTTTGTACCTTTTCTAAACTTGTTTACACAAGAAGAGAGTTCATTATCAAAAATATATCTAGATTTTGAGAAAACAAAATCTAAACTAATTTCAAAAGCTTTAGCTAACTCTTCATGAATTACAACTTCTTCAGTTTCAGTCACAATAGCAATTTCACACTCATCGTTATTAGGTGAAAATATTTTCCTTGAAAACATTATATCAAGTTTTGCATTTAATTCATTGGCAATTATCTCTGCAATTGGGTATCCATTGTATGAACTTGCAATAACTGTCCAGTCTTCTAGTTTCATTTTATTAATAGGAAGAATATCAATAAGTCTATATGCGGCCACATCTCTATTTTTAAAATATATTTTGTCTGGCGTCATATTCTATTTATCCTTATTTATTTCATACTCTTGCATCACACCACCTAAAGGTTTTAAGAATAGTTCTATGTAGACAATATCCTGCTCAATTGGATCTGAGGTAGTAGTAGAAGCTGCAGTAATCTCATTTTCATATTTTACATTTAAATCCCAACAACTATCATTTATTGAAAATTTAAATGATTGCCTTGTTCTTAAATTTTCTTCTAAATTGTATTTTGTACTATATCCAATAGAATATCTATTTGATAGTTTATATTTAGAATCAAATGTATATGATTCTAAATCTTCATCGAATCCTGCATTAGCTGATTTTCTAGCTAAATAATGACCAAGTTTTAAATAAAGATTATTATAATCTAATGAAAAAGAAGTTGAACTTTCTACAAACTTTTTATCTTGTTGATTATATATAAACTTGTTTTTCATAGAACCAAGAATATAATTATATACAATCTCATTTTCAAGGTTTTGTAACTTTGGATTATCTTCTTCATATAAAATAGTTTGTTTGATTTTATGTTTTACAATCTCTTTTAAACTATCTTTATCATAAAAAGTATGATTTAAACCAAAAGCTATAGTATCTTCTGTTTTTGCAACAGGAAAAGAATTTAAATCAGAAAATGAAATATCACTGTTATAATATAAATCCCCGTTTTCTTTTATTGTATTAGCTTTATTGAAATCTGTAAATAGGTTTATAGAATGGATATATTCATCATATGGTTTTATCAAATCACTATTTAAAGATAATGTTGTATTACTCTCAGCAAAAGTTCCATCTTCATAATTAGTTGTCGAAAAATTACTGTAATTGAATCTATTTACAGAAAAAGAATGCTTAAATTCAAAATTTAAATAATCATCAAATAATGAAAGTGAATATGATAAAGGAACACTAAGTTCATATTGATTTGCACTTATACCATCACGTCTATGATGATTTGTAACTTTTAAATCTGCTGAATACAATAGTTTATCTAAAAATAAAGGTTTTGAATAACCATGTAACTGAACCTTTGGTAACTCTTGTAAAGTAGTTGCATTTGAATCTTTTGTAGTATCAATATAATATCTAAAATAAGAACCTAAGAAATAATTTGGTGTATTGTAAACATAATTGATTCTAGATTCAATTTTACTTTCAATATCATCTTTATACTTTTCATCCTCTAAGGTTTTATATTCAATATCATTTAAATAGTTTAAATCTACATAAATACCATCAGTTGTATCAAGTTTTTTACCATTGAATAGATTATATTTTTCATATTTTAAATCAAAACCATAGTGATTTGAATTTCTTAAATTATACTCTTCAACGTAGTCACTTTTCTCTTTAAAGTATCCACCACTTAACTCAAAAATTGAATCAGCAGAATCTGCATATCTAAAATATGTATATAAACCTAATCCTCTAGCAGATCTAATTTGAGGTATAAATTCAATATCATAATTTTTTTCTGGAGCAAAATATATTGGTTGAGAGAAAAAAGTTCCTTCTGAAGAAGATAACCCAAAACTAGGCATTAATAATCCTGTTCTTCTAGATTTATCAGTAGAAAAACCTAAATAAGGAGCATAAAATAAAGGGATGTTTTTCATATATATTCTTGGATTATAAATATTAATCCATTTATCTTCAGTATCATAATCTGCACTAGAAGATCTGATACTCCAATCAGGATCAACACAATCACAACTTGAAACAATAGAATCTTCTATATAAATTTTTTCTTGTCTTTTATCAGACTCATTTGAACTAATCCAAACAGAAGTAGTTTCATCATAATACATTGTTGGTTTCTGATAAATTCCATCGTTTTTCATATCTAAAAAAGCATAGTCACTCTTTGATTGAACGTTATTATTTCTTAAAATCATAACATCATCAAATAACTCAAAAGTTTCTTTTTCTTTGTCATAAATTATTTTTTGAGCAGTAATATAATAGGTTTTAGAATAAATTACTACATTACCAGCTGCAACAACTATATTGTTCTTTTTTGTTTTTACATCATTAGCAATAATTTCAAATTTTTCATTTTGTGCATGTAAAGAAACAACTAAAATAATTGTAGCAATAAAATTTCTAAGCATTAACGACTAAAGTCCTTCCAATTTTGTCATGAAGTGTTTGTCTTCCATCATTGAAAAAAGCAAAAATAAATCCAATATAAAAGAACATCTCACTAATAATTCTAAGAATAGATCTAGTCATTGCTGTAACTATTGAGACTCTTCCAAAATGATTATAATCAATAACTTTAATTTTAGTTACTATCTTACCTATAGTTGCCCCATAATACCACACAAAAAAAGTTTGATATATAAATTTTAAAAATAAAACTTGCCATACAAATTGATTCATTATGGCTAAAAGTGTCACTAAATCATCACCTGTACTTGATATACTTCCCCAATACATTGCAATAACGATAAATGTAATAAGAAAATCGTCAATAACAAAAGCTAAAGTTCTTGAACGTATTGTTGCTAATTCTAAATTATTAGTGTTATTCATTTATAACAAATCTCTTATTTAAGTGCTTGATATGCAATATCAGTTCTACATTTTTTACCAGCAAAATGAACTTGCCCACAAAGTTTATATGCCCTATCTCTTGCTAGTTTGATTGTTTCCCCAAAACCAACACAAAGAAGAACTCTTCCACCTGTTGCAAAAAGTTTATCATCCTCTTTGCTAACCCCTGCATATGAGATATGTGTATTATTTAAAATCTCTTCATCAACTATCTTATCAACTATAATTTCAGCAGCAGGGCTAGAACCATATGGATAGTTTGAACTTGCCATTACAACAGCAACTCCATATTCATTTTTTATTTTTATATCTAATTTATCAAGCTGTTTAGTTGCACCTTTATAGAATAAATCAGATACTGGTGTTTCTAATAAAGGCATTAAAATCTCACACTCTGGATCACCAAATCTTACATTATATTCTAAAATAATTGGCTCACCATTTACAACCATTACACCAATAAATAGAACACCTTCAAAAGGAGCCCCCTCTTTTTTCATACCCTCTAAAGTTGGCTTAATTACTCTCTCTTCAACTTTTTTATAAATATCATTATTTACTAAAGGAGTTGGGGCATACGCTCCCATCCCTCCAGTATTTGGTCCAGTATCACCATCCCCTACTCTTTTATGATCTTGAGCAGCTGGTAATACTTTGTAGTTTTCACCATCACAAATAGCAAAAATAGATAATTCATATCCATCTAAATACTCTTCAACAACAATTGAAGTTCCAGCATCTCCAAAAGATTCTCCACTTAACATATCAGATGCAGCTTGCTTCGCTTCTTCTTTGCTTTGAGCTATAATCACACCCTTCCCTGCACATAAACCATCAGCTTTTACAACAATTGGTTCATTCATAGTATCAATAAAATTATGAGCTTCTTTTACAGAGGTAGTTTCTATAAACGCTGCTGTTGGTATGTTATACTTTTTAAGAATATTTTTCATATATACCTTTGAACCTTCAAGCTGTGCTGCAGCTTTACTTGGACCAAATACTGTTAAACCATTTTCTTTAAATATATCAACAACACCATCTACTAATGGAGCTTCAGGACCTACTATTGTTAAATCAATATTGTTTTCTTTTGCCCATTGTGCTAATTCATTATAATCTTTAATATTTATATTAGTACCTAAATTGTCAGTTGCACCATTTCCTGGCATAAAAAATAAGTTATGATTTTCCTCTTCTTTAGAAATAGCTAGTCCAATAGAGTATTCTCTACCACCAGAACCAAGTATTAAAATGTTCACTAGATTGTCCTTAATAATGAGTAATAAAATTAATCCAAGCAGCCGTTAACCATCAAAATGGCCCACAAAAGCCAACGTTAGCAGATAAGAATTATACTTCAGGAACAGAATTACAAAAGTAAACGTTCAACACCATATAAATTACAATTATCCACAAAAATATAGTAACGGACCCTCAACGATGGAAATCCCGCACTACTTAGATTATAATAATTCTAGCCAATTTCGTTTAAATAAAAGATTAAAAAGTAACCATTTGCGATAGTTTTATACACTCTTCAACTGATGTAACAGGGCTTATTTTAAAATTGACATAATTAGGTAAATATTTTGAAGTGGTTTTACCTATTACAATTGCTTTAAAACTTTTATCCCAAGAATAGTTTTTAAAAAAACAATTAACGCATGATGGGGAAGTAAATATTATAGTCGAGTCTTTTTCTATGTCTACTTTTAATCTATCATTACAAATAGTTTTATAGCTTATTAGTTCATCTATATCTATATTTGATTCTTTTAATATATCTACTAAATTTGAAGCAACTTTTTTTGCTCTTATGTAAAGAGTTTTTTTATTTTTTAGTCTATCTTTTAATTCATTTGCAAAATCATTACCATGTCCACTTGAACCTGTATATTCTACCAATCCACCACTTTCAGATATTACATCAGCTGTTTTTTTAGCTATGGCATAACAAGGTATTTTTACCCAATCTTCATTGAAACTCTTTAAAGAATAAATTGCATTTTTTGAAGTAATAATTAAAGCATCATATTTTTTTAAATCTACATTAGATGGGATATACTCTATTTTAAAAACTTCTAAATTTATAACTCCATCAAATTTTTGATTATTTAAAAGGTATGTTTTAGCCATTTACAATCTGTCTGTGTTGTACATAATTTACAGCATCATCAATGTTAGTAAATATTTTTATTTTTTTAAATATATCTTCTCCATCTAATTCCATTATAGTTTTTCTATGTCTGTATTTTGAGATGAAAATTACATTTATCCCTCTTTTATTCAATTTGTCAATTATATTTTCTAAAATAAAAATTGCCGATAAATCCAATGAAAATGCATTTTTAAAATCAATTATAATTGTTTTGATATTATCGTCAATTTTATCAATTTTTTCATCTAATGTTGATGCTGTACCAAAAAACAGTTCACCATTTATCTTAATAATATGAATAGTGTTATTATTAATATCAATATCAAAAGATGATTGTTTTATATTTCTAACTGTTTTTATTTGAGTACCTTTTGATACTTTATAAATAGCCATTATTGAAGCAATTGTTATACCAACTCCAACTGCCATAATTAAATCTACAAAAATTGTTAGAAGTAATACTGTAACCATTACTAATAAATCTCTTTTATTTACTTTTTTTATAATCTTAATAAATTTATAGTCAAGTATATCAACCCCAACTTTTATTAAGATACCTGAAAGTACAGCCAATGGTATTTGAGATGCTAATGGAGCTAGAAATAAAACAATGAGTAGTAGTGTTAAAGCATGAACCATTCCTGAAATTTTTGTAGTTCCACCACTATTGATATTTATAACTGTTCTCATGGTAGCCCCAGCTCCAGGAATTGCTCCAAAGAGTGAGCATATAGAATTTCCAATACCTTGTCCAATTAATTCTTGATTTGGTCTATGTTTTGTTTTTGTCATATTATCAGCAACTAAAGAAGTTAACAATGAATCAATAGAACCTAATAAAGCTAAAGTAATAGATAGTGTAATTATCTCTTTTAAATTTACAAAACTAAAACTTACAGGTAATGCAAGTTCTGGTAATCCAGTGGGAATTTCACCAATTTTAGGTACATCTAAATTTAAATAAAAAGATAAATATGTTACAGCAATTAACGCAATTAATGCTGGTGGAACTATCTGTCTAACTTTCTTAGGGGTTAAAAACATTATCCCTAATGTAATAGAAGCAATTATTAGTGCATCTTTATTAGTTTGAGATATTGAATTCATTAAATTTAACACAGTTAATAGTATGGAAGGTTGTGAATCTACCCCTAAAAAAGGATTTAATTGTAAGATTATAATAATTATACCCACCCCACTCATAAAACCTGAGATAACGGGATAAGGAATAAACTGAATCCATTTACCAATTTTTATAACTGCAAATGAAATCTGAATTAAGCCAGAAAGAAATATTATTGTCATAACAGTATTAATATCACCAGGAAAAGCAGCTATAGCAGTAGCTGTTACAACTGTCATGGGTCCAGTTGGTCCTGATATTTGTGTTGAAGTACCACCAAAAAGCGCAGCAAAAAAACCTAAGATGATAGCACCATATATTCCTGCAATTGCTCCTGCACCACTTGCAACACCAAAGGCTAAAGCCAAAGGTAATGCAACAACGGCTGCTGTAACTCCACCAAGTACATCATTTTTAAAATTGTTAATACTAATCATCTAAAACTCTCCCACTTAATGAGTTTTTAAAAGTCTTCTATATCTTCCTCATTCTCTTCTCTTTGGCCTTTTCCTCTAGCTACAACATGTATAGGTGTACCTTCAAAGTTTATATTGTCCCTTAAGAAGTTTATTAAATATCTTTTATAAGAAAAGTGTAAAAGCTTTGGTTTATTCATGATAAGTGCAATTCTTGGAGGTTTTGTCTCAAATTGCGTAGAATAATAAATTCTAAGATAGTTACCTGCTGGACTTGGAAGTGAATGTCTAATTACAGCAGTCTCAATTGCTTTATTTAGTGTTGAGGTAGGAATTCTTTGGCTATAGTTTTCATAAATTTCAACTAATTTATCTTTCAATCTATCTATACTTCTACCTGTTTTTGCTGAGACTGCAATAATTGGTGCATAATATAAAAACTTAAATTTTCTTCGCACCTTTTCTTCAAACTCTTTAAAATCTTCTCTATTTTTATCCCATTTGTTTAAAACGATAATAGTCCCTAATCCGTATTCATCTACCAAACCAGCAATTTTCTCATCTAAATCATATAACTCTTCAGATGCATCTAAAACAACTAAAGCAAGATTTGCAACTTCAAGCATCTCTTTCGTTCTCATTAAAGCAAATTTTTCAATCCCTTCAATTTTACCTCTTCTTCTTAAACCTGCTGTATCAACAAAAGTAATATTTTTGTCTTTATACTCAAAAGATTCATCCACAGGATCAATAGTTGTACCTGCAATTGGAGAAACAACTGATCTTTCTGCTCCAACAAGTGCATTTAAAATTGAAGATTTTCCAACATTTGTTCTACCTATGATAGCAACTTTTATCTCACCATCATCTTGGAAATCAGCTGACTCATTTATATCTTCAACTGGGTCTAAAAACTCTTCTAAATAATCATCATCATCTACTTCGTAGTTAATAATTTCCTCTTCAACTCTTGGAGGTAATTTTTCCCAAATCCATTCAACTAAAGTTTTTGTACCTCTATTGTGTGAAACAGATATACCAAAAAGATTATCTTCATCAATTCCAAATTCAAAGAAAGCCCAAAGTCTTTCATCTTTTTCTTTGTCATTATCTATTTTATTTACTACTAAAGCTAATTTTTTACCTAGAGTTTGAAGCTCATAAAATAATTCTTTATCCTTTTCATCTGGTATCTTTTTACCATCGACCATAAAAAGTATTATATCAGCCTCTTTAGCACACTCTACTGCTTTTCTTTTTACATTTGAGAAGATTGCATCATTTGTCTCATCTATTCCCCCTGTATCAAGCATAAGGGCATCTCTATCAAGTATTTCAACTTCATGTTTTCTAATATCCCTTGTTGTTCCTGCCATATCAGAAACAATAGCAATTCTTTTCTTTGCAATTCTATTAAATAGTGATGATTTTCCAACATTAGGTTGTCCAATCAATGCAATTTTTTTTAGTTCGTTTGTCATGTAAACTTTTTTCCTTTAAAATAAAAAAGGTATTAGCATTAAGCTAATACCTTTGAGAAACATCAAATTATATCTTAATATAATCCAAATTTTCCTTCGTCTTTTGATTTATATAATACTCTCATATTATCATCTTTGTCAAAGAATACTTTAAATTGAGCATCAGAACCTTTTAAATCATCTAATGCCTCTTGAATATCCATTGGTTTATAAGAAGTAAGTCTTACCGGGAAGATTTCATCTTCAAATTTCTCTAGCTCGTTAGCTATTTGATCTTCAATCTCTGAAGCCGTAACTTCTGTTAATTTTGTAGCTTTATGACCCGTGATTTTATCATGGTGTCTTCTTAAAACTTTTGAAACTCTATCTACAGCGATATCAATTGCTGAATATAAATCTTTATCTTTTTGTTTTACAACAACAGTATCTAAATGTGCGATATTTAACGTAAATTCAAAAGTAAATGCTTTTCTTCCATTTTTTTCTTCTTGGTCAATAATTGCGTTTACAGATATAATATCTAAATTATATTTTTTGAAAATCTCAATTGAACTATTAACATAATCTTTAATAGGTTCAGTTAATTCTATGTGTCTTCCTACAATACTTGTATTCATAACATACTCCTTTTGCTTATATAGTAATATTATTTTAACATAGTAATTATTAATTATAACTACTATTTTGCGAAAAGCTTTAATAATACCTAGAAATTGGAGAAAGTTGTATGTTTAAATCAGTAATTTTTAATTTTAGTCGGGAAAATTAATTTTATAAAATAACAAAAGGCTTAAAGAAGTATTTCTCTGTTACCTTTTGTATTAGCTTCACTTAAAACTCCAGTTTGTTCTAATTGTTCAACAATTGTAGCAGCTCTATTATAGCCTATTCTAAGTTTTCTTTGAATATAAGAGATTGAGGTTTTTTTATCTGTTAATACAACCTCTTTTGCATCTTCATATAGCTCATCTAAGTCACCTAAATCTAAAGAATCACCTGAACCTGAAAGATTAGAATTTTCTTTATTTTTTACAAAATTCATATCATATTCAACTTCTCTTTGATCTTTTAAGAAATCAACAACACTTTCAATTTCAGTTTCAAGTGACCATGGAGCATGAAGTCTAACAAGTCCTGACATTCCAGGAGGTGTAAATAACATATCTCCTCTACCCAATAATGATTCTGCACCCATTGAATCTAAAATAATTTTAGAGTCAACTTTTTGCCCTACTTTATATGAAAGTCTACTTGGTAAATTTGCTTTAATAAGTCCTGTAACAACATCAACTGATGGTCTTTGAGTAGCAACTATTAAGTGTATACCTGAAGCCCTTGCCATTTGAGCAAGTCTTGCAATTGAATATTCTACATCTTTACCACTAGTCATCATTAAGTCAGCTAACTCATCAATTACTACAACTATATAAGGGATAGTTTCATATCCATCTCTTTTTGCTTTATCATTATAGCTTTCAATGTTTTTTGTTTTTGTTTGAGACATTAAAGTATATCTTCTCTCCATTTCAGAAACCATATTTGATAAGGCATTAATAGCATCAGTTGGTTTTGTTATAACTGGAGTTAATAAATGTGGTATTTCGTTATACATTGAAAACTCAAGCATCTTTGGATCTATCATCACAAGTCTTAAATTATCTGGTGAATTCTTGTATAATAAAGAAAGAATCATAGCATTTATACCAACAGATTTACCAGAACCTGTTGTTCCGGCAATTAGTAAATGTGGAAGCTTTTTAAGATCTGTAACAAAAGGTTTTCCAACAATATCTTTTCCTAAAATCATTGTTAGTGGAGACTTTGCATTCTGATAGATTTCACTTTCAAGTAATTCTCTAATATAAATAGTTTGCATATCATCATTTGGAACCTCTATACCAACAACATCTTTACCAGGAATTGGTGCTTGAATTCTAATGGTTTGAGCTTTTAAAGCCATTGCTAAATCATCTTGTAAATTTAGTATTTTAGAAACTTTTACATTTGGTGCAGGCTTAAATTCAAAGGTTGTAACAACAGGTCCTGTATATGTTCTAACAACGTCACCTTCAATTTTAAACATTAAAAGTTTTTCAAGTAAATCTTCAATTTTCTGATCAATTTGTGCTTCAGAAATTCTTGATTTTTTATCTTTTGGTGCTTCTTGAAAAAACTTAGTTGATGGTAATTCAAAATCTTTAGGTTTTTCAGTACCTCCTAGCTCAATTTCTTCTTGAAGTTTCTTATTTTCTTCTAATTCATCAACAATAACTGCATGTGGATGTTCATCTTCAGAAGTTATTTTTATTTCATCTATATTTATCTGATCTTCAAAAAGTGAAGTTTCTTTTGCTTTAAGATTCTCTTGATGTTCATCAAGTGGAATAATATTCAAATCATCTGTTTTAATTCCAGAAACACTTTCATCAAGCTCTTCTATTACTATTTGAGCGACATCACCCTCTTCTTTAATTGAAACATTTTCTTTTGTAACAGGAGTTGTTTTTACTCTTTTTTCCCTTTTTTTACTTTCTAATCTTTTAGGTTTAACAGTTGTGTTAACTCTATTAAAAGTTGGCATTTTTGGAATTATTTTTTTTGGATTTATATTTATTTCAGTATCATCTAGTAAAATCAAACAAGAGATAATAAACGAAATCAAGACAAAAAACCAAAGTCCTGCAAGACCTATAAATGGAAACATTGAATCAATTATATAATTACCAATATCTCCACTATAAATCCCTTTTTCCATCACTAAAGATTGAAATGTAAGTAAAGAGATTAGTAGCAAAACTACAGAAGAAACTTTGATGGAAAACTCTTGCCAATCAAAATTCTCTTTAAAATTTATTATATATAATGGATATAAAAATAGTAGTAAATAGATATATGATAAGAATCCAAAATATCTATGGGAAAAATCAGAAAATACAGTTCCAACAGTCCCTACACTAGTTTTATCTCCAATAAAAGTAGCATATTCAAAATAAACAATAATAAAAAGGAAAATTAGTGATAAAATTTTTTTAACTATTTTGAAGCCTTTATTTTAATAACTTTGCAATTTTTCCTTGAAGTCTAAGCCAAGATCTATGTTCCATAATTGGAAAGCCTGCCCATTGTTTCTTAGGTACAGTAATAGATTTTGTAACTCCACCACGGGCAGATATTGTTGTAAAAGGCGCGACTTCTAAATGCCCAGTTGTAGCACTTTGACCACCCATTACAACATATTCATTTAATATAGTTGAACCAGAGAGACCAACTTGAGTAACCAAAATTGAACCTTGACCAACTTTACAATTATGTGCAATATGAACCAAATTATCAATTCTTACACCATCTTCTACAATAGTTGATTGGAAAACGGCCCTATCAATTGTACAATTTGCACCTATTTCGACATCATTTCCAATAATAACATTTCCATTTTGGTAAATTTTAATATATTTTCCATCTTTTCTATTCGCAAAACCAAATCCATCGCTTCCTACAACAGTTCCAGCATGGATTATTGAATCACTGCCAACTTTACAGTCTCTGTAAATTGTTACATTTGGATAAATAATAGTATTGTCCCCAATAGTTACATTATCACCAATAAAAGCACCTGCCATAATAGTAGAATTTGATCCTATAATTGAACCTTTTCCTAAATACACATTTGGCATTATAGTTGTGTCTTCACCAATAATACAATCTTCACCATTTGTTTCAACAATCTTTGGAGCAAAAAGTTTTGAAATATAAGCTAAAGATAAATATGGCTCATCACAAACTAAGGCAATTGTATTTTCTGGAACTTTTGAAACAAATTCCTCTTTTACTAAAACCGCAGCTGCTTTTGTTTTTTCTAAATCGTTTATATATTTTTTATTTTCTAAGAAAGTTAATTGATTTTCATTTGAATCAAGAAGTGTGTTAAGACCTAAGATTTCAATATCATTATCACATTTTATATTTAAAGTTTTAGCTATTTTATTTAGTTTCATTTAAATCCTTAAAAAAGATAAGAGAAAACTCTTATCTTTCCATTGCTACTACACCACTTTTTACTACTTCAAGTGGTCTAAATTTATTCATTATATTTGTAAAGTTTGCAATTCTATGTGGTTCATCAGTTGCTGAAATCACAATAGCTTCATCGGTAACATTTTGAATATGACCGTTATAAGCCCTTGCAATAACTTCAATATCACTTAGTGGTTGATCAATTGGTATTTTAATCAATACAGTTTCTTTTTCTATAACATTTTGATGTTCGTTAACTTTTAATACTGGTATTAACTTATTCAATTGCTTAACAATTTGATCAATAACTCTTTTGTCTCCAGTTGTAACAATAGTCATTCTAGAGTATTCACTTCCTGTGATTGGTGCTACAGTTAAAGAATCAATATTATATCCCCTTGCAGAAAATAGTCCAACAATTCTAGATAAAACATTGTGTTCATTCATCACAATTACTGAAATAACTTGTCTTATTGTAGTTGAGTCATAATAGTGGTTGAAATTATTCATTGCTATCTCCTATAAGTGTCATTTCATTTAATGCATGTCCATTTGGTACCATGGGCAATACAATCTCATCTCTTGCTACTACTACATCAATCATTGCAGGTTTTTTCTTTTCAATTGCATCTTTTAATGCCTCATCAAACTCTTTTTTAGTCGTAACTCTATAACCAACTCCTCCAAATGATTCAACAAGCATTTTAAAATCTGGTTGTACAGAAAGATCTGTTTCAGATATTCTATTTTCATAAAATAATGTTTGCCATTGTCTAACCATACCAAGATAATTATTATTTAAAATAATATTTATAACTGGTAAATCATATTCAACACAAGTCATTAACTCTTGGATATTCATTAAAATTGAACCATCTCCCGTGAAGTTAATAGATACCTTGTCTTTATTTCCTCTAGCAACACCCATAGCTCCTGGAAGACCAAATCCCATTGTTCCTAAGCCACCAGAAGTATTCCATTGTCTTGGATAGTTAAATGGATAAAATTGTGCAGCCCACATTTGATGTTGTCCAACATCAGTAGAGATTATTGCCTTATCCCCTAAAACTTCTCCAACTCTTTGGATTACCCACTGAGGTTTAACTACAGAATCAGAATCATTAAATCTTAAAGGTTCTTTTTCTCTATACTCTTTTAAAAGTGCAACCCAATTATCATATTTATTAAATTCCATCTCTTTTACAGCATCTATCATACCTTGAACTGTAACTTTTAAATCACCAACAATTGGATAATTTGTATCTACAAGTTTTGCAATTGAAGCTGGGTCAATATCAACATGAATAACCTTTGCTTTTTTGGCAAATTCATCAAGTCTTCCTGTTACCCTATCATCAAATCTTGCCCCAAGAGATATAATACAGTCTGTATCATGAGCCGCCATATTTGCAGCAAACTCACCATGCATTCCAAGCATACCAATTAATAAATCGTGGTGATGCCCCATAACTCCTCTAGCCATCAAAGTTTCAACTACAGGGATATTAGCAAGTTCTGCAAACTCTCTAATCTCGTAAGAACAATTTGATAAAATTGCACCACCACCTACATAAAGTAATGGCTTTTTAGATTTTGCAATTGCGTCCATTGCTTTTTTTAACTGTCTTTTATTGTAATTAACAGTTGGTTTATATGTAGGTAAATTAACACTCTTTGGAAATTTAAACTCTGCAACTTCAGCTGTGATATCCTTTGGAATATCAACGTGTACAGGTCCTGGTCTTCCTGTATTTGCTATATGAAATGCCTCTTTAATAATTCTAGGTAAATCTTTAATATCATTAACTAAATAATTATGCTTAGTACAAGGTCTACTTATACCAACTGCATCAATCTCTTGAAATCCATCAGTACCTATAATTGTAGTAGGAACCTGCCCAGAAATAACAACTAATGGAATTGAATCCATGTAAGCATCAGCTAGACCTGTGACTGCATTGGTAAAACCTGGTCCAGAAGTAACGATTGCAACACCAACTTTCCCAGTTGATTTTGCATACCCTTCTGCAGCATGTATAGCAGCTTGTTCGTGTCTAGTTAAAATGTGTTGAAAAAAACTCTGTTTGTAAATTTCATCATAGACATTCATAATAGCGCCACCAGGGTAACCAAAAACTACATCTACCCCTTCTTCTTTTAATGATTCCGTAACCATTTTTGCGCCAGTTATTCTCATTGTCTCTCCTGTCATAAATTAGTCAGATATTCTACAAAAATAATTATTAATAAACTCTTTAATGCCCTTAATATAAACATTCAAGTTAATATTAAATTAATCTTAAGTTTAGTAAAATGAAGTAATAATATTAAAAAAGGAGACAGTATGGATATAAATAGTATTAATAATAATGTAGCAAACTCCTTAAACAATGTGCCAAATCAACAAATTGGTGCTTCAAACAAAACAGAAAACATTAGTAGAAATGAAGACTCTTTTTCCCTTTCAATCAATGAATATAACAAAAAAAGAGATGAATTATCTGCTTCTTTACAGACTTTCAATGAAGGTATTGGTGTTGCAGTTACTGCCCAAAGTGGTATCGAAAAACAAAAAGAAACCTTAGAAAAAATAAATGAAAAGCTAACTTTTAGAGAAGAAGATTTACAGAATAATATTGATAAAAATCAAGTTAAAAATGAAATAAATCAAGAGCTTCTAAATTTTAGAGAAATTGCATTTGAAACAACCTATAAAAGAGAAAACTTATTATATGTTGATCAATATGATGAAACAACTTCAATTGATATTTCTACAAAAGAAGCATATTTTTCAATGGATAAACCAAATACTCCTGAAGTAGCTATTGCAGTTGGAAATGCTGTAAATAAAAACGATTTAAATAATCAAGAGCAGTTAAATGAAACAATTGAGACTGTAAAAGAAGCTATTAAAGTACTTGATAATGTTCAATCACAGTTTCAAGATTTAAGAACTAATCTTGTAGAAAGTGCGAGAGAATCAATTCAAGAACAAAAAGATTTAACTAATCAAAATAGAATTACAAAACAATATGACTTCCCAAAAGAAGTTACAGATTTTACTAAATCAAATGTTATTGCAAATGCTGGATATTTAGCTGCGTCACAAGCAAATATTGTTCAAGAGCAAAGTGTAAAACTAGTTGGTGTTAGATAGATTTATTTAAACAATAATCTATTGCAACACCTTCTCTTAAACCATCATCTAAAACAATCGATTCTTTTTTTTCTAAAACTTCAAAAATTGCCTTGTAAATATAAATACCAACTTCAATAAATTCAACTCTGCCACGTCCAACTAATTTTGTTATTGTTTCATTACTTGAGTCTTTAAAGATCTCTAAGGATTCATCTAAATCTTTTATATTTACTATTGTTCCATTAACTTCATCTTTATCATAATGGAAAAAATCTTGCCCAAGTTTTATTGCAGCAATCGTTGTAGGTGTTCCAGCTGTTGCTACAAAAGTAAAATCTTTTAAATTAATATCCAATTCATTCAAAAAAAGATTAATCTCTTTTTTCCAATTTTCTAATTCATCAATTAACTTATCATTAGTTAGATATTTTTGTGTAAGTGTTACAATGCCAAAATTAAAACTTTTTGACTTAAAACTATCAATATCATTTAGAATAATCTCTGTTGAACCACCACCAATATCTAAAAGAACAAATTTAGAAGAGTTTATTTTTTCTCTTTTTAACGCATATTTAACAGCTAAAAGTGTTAATCTAGCTTCCTCTTTCCCATCTATTATCTTAAACCTTGCACCAGTAGTTTTTTCAAAATGTTTTAATACATCATCTCTATTTGAAGCTAATCTCATTGCTGCGGTTGTTACACATACTGCTATTTTTGGATCATACTCTAACTTTTTAGATGAACGTATAATTGCATCAATTACTCTTTCTTGGGCATCAATAGAGATATTACCAGTTTCATTTAAACCATCAGCCATACCAACAACTTCATTATATTCGTCAATAATTTTGTGATTTAAACAATCGTAAATCAAGACTCTAAAAGAATTAGAGCCTAAATCAATAGTCGTTACTTTATTCATATAACAATTTTCTATGGGTGTGGAATTTTCATTTTTGAATTAAGTGAATATCCAATTAATATCATTAAAATAAGTACTACATTTTCATTCATAATTCCAGTTAACCACACAAGATACACTACCCATAGTAAAATTGCACCTAACGGTGTTGGAACACCTGTGAAGTATTTTTCTACTGAGCCCTCTTCGGCATTTATATTAAACTGAATTAATCTTCTTAGCCCTGAAATCACATAATAAATAAAAGCAAATGCAACAAGTGGTGTAAATAGCATAAGTTCTTTTGTATCAATTATCGCAAAGTAGATAAACATAGTTGGAACTATAACAAAAGATAAAAAATCAGCAAAAGAGTCTAGTTGAATACCAAATTCTGTTGAAAGATTATATTTTCTTGCAATTTTTCCATCAACAATATCAAATCCTCCTGCTAACCATGCAAAAAGTGCTGCGGCAAAAAACTCATTATGGGTTAAAAAATATATAGCCATAATACCTGCAGAGATGTTAAAAAAAGTTACCAAATTAGCTAAGTTAAAATGGCTATTTTTATTAAAAAGAAATGTCATTAGTTCCCTTCGTTTTCATAAATTGTATACTGATTTCTACCGTTTTGTTTTGACAGATAAAGCGATTCATCAGCAATCTTGTATAATCTATTACAAGATACATAAGAATTTGCATTATAAATAATAGCTCCTATAGAAATTGTAACAATGTTTGATATTTTACTATTTTTATGCTCAATATTTAATGATTCGATATTTTTGTTAACATCTTTTAAGCATTCTTCTAAGGTTTCTTTATCAATATCAAATAAAATTACGCCAAACTCTTCACCACCTAATCTAAAAACATACTCATAGTCTTTATTGAAATATGTTTTTAAAGAATTAGCTACAGCTTTTAATGTTATATCACCCATATCATGCCCATAAGTGTCATTATACTGCTTGAAAAAATCAATATCTAACATTACAAATGCAGTATTCCATTTATTTGCATTAGAGATAAATGGCATATTGTCAAATATTTGATCAAAGTACTTTCTGTTATAAAGAGATGTCATGGCATCTGTAATTGATTCCATTTTATATTTTTTTGTAAGAATTTTTAATTGATTATCTTTTTTTACAATAGAATAAATAATTAATGCAATAAATAAAAATGATATAAATACTAAAATAACCATATTATAAAAAAGGTAATCTTTCATTGAAGAATACTCTTTTAAAAATGCTTTACGTTTTTTATAAGCTACATTCTTTTCATGTTTTTTTAAAAAATTTATTTTTTTTATAACATCTTTATATTGAAATATTTTTGTCTTATAGTTTAAAGAATTATTTACATCTATACTTATTTTATCAACTACTATTCTTTCTTCATCACCTTTAAAAGCATTGTCATAATAGTTCCACTCTTTTTTTATCTCTTTAAAAAATGGTTCTCTATCACATTTTTTATGTGTTCTCATACAAATAATTAGATTTTCAAAATTATCTTCTATCGTGTGAAGTTTTAATACTGGAATATAGTTACCAAAATAGATATAGTCTATTCTTTTTTTTAATTTATCAATCTGAGAATTGAACATAAAACTAGAAGTAAGTAATGAAATCAAGATTATAAAACTTAAAATAGCTAGTTTAAAAATAGTACTTTTATAAAATTCTTTATTAATTTTCATGGGTGAATTATATCAAATAATTTATTATAAGTGATTATTTTTAACTTAACTTGTGCTTAATAATCTATTGGATATAATCGCGACTTTTAAGAAAGGTATTAATTTGTTAAATATTAAAAATACATTTATAGGTCAATCTGTAAGAAGTGATGTTCTATCTGGAATTGTTGTTGCAATTGCTTTAGTCCCTGAAGCTATTGCATTTTCAATCATAGCTGGAGTTTCCCCATTAGTTGGTTTGTATACTGCTTTTATTTTAGGTTTAATTACAGCTTTAGTTGGTGGTAAAGCTGGGATGATCAGTGGAGCAACAGGAGCTATTGCAGTTGTTCTTGTAGGACTTGGGGTAAAAGTTAAAGAATCTTTGTCCCCTGAAATGTTACAACAACTAAGTGCAAATGGTGAATTATCAACTTATATCTTACAATATATTCTTGTGGCAACAATAATAGCTGGAATAATTCAAGTTTCAATTGGTGCTTTTAGGTTAGGTAAATTAATTAGACTAGTACCACAACCAGCTATGTATGGTTTTGTAAATGGTCTGGCAATTGTAATTGCAATGGCTCAATTTCCACTATTTGAAGGTGAAAATTGGATTATGTATGTACTTGTAGCCTCAACAATGATTATAGTTAAATTTTTTCCAAAAATTTCAACAGCTATTCCTTCAGGATTAGTTGCAATTGTTGTAATTTCTGCAGTAGTTATTGGTATGGATTTAGATACAAAAAGAGTTGGTGATTTAGCAAATATTTCAGGGAATCTTCCAAGTTTTGGAATACCAACTTTACACATAACGATGGAGTCTATAATTACTGTATTGCCATACTCAATTTTAGTCGCTTTAGTTGGATTAATTGAATCATTACTAACACTTTCTGTTTTAGATGAAATGGGTGGAAAAAGAGGAAGTGGAAATCAAGAATGTATTGCTCAAGGAAGTGGAAATATTGTTTGTGGTTTCTTTGGAGGAATGGCAGGTTGTGCCATGATTGGGCAATCTATTATTAACTTTTCAAATGGTGGATGGGGAAGATTATCAGGTCTAACTGCTGCAATCCTTTTAATCTCTTTTGTTGTTTCTTTTTCTTCTTATATTGCTATGATTCCAGTTGCAGTTTTAGTTGGAATTATGTTTATGGTTTCAATTGGTACTTTTGAATGGGAGAGTGGAAATAGAATTAGATTTATGCCAAACTCAGATAAATTTGTTTTAGTTGCAGTTACTGTAATTACAATCTTTGCAGATTTAGCAATTGCTGTAATTACTGGTATTATAATCTCGGCACTTGTATTTGCATGGAATCATTCTAAAGTTAGATCAAGAACATATAGAGAAAATGAGAATACAAAAGTTTATGAATTTGATGGACCTTTATTTTTTGGTTCAACAACTTCATTTTTTGAACTTTTTGATACAAAACATGATCCAGAGAACATTGTATTAGACTTTAAAAATGCAAGAGTTATGGATATTTCAGGTGTTGAAGCTATTGATAACATAACAAAAAAATATGCCGATATGGGCAAAAAACTTGTTGTTAGGCACCTAAGTAAAGATTGTAAACAAATTCTTAAAAATGCTGGTCCATTTTGTACTTACGAAGAGGATGATCCAAACTATAAAGTTGCTATTGACTACTAAAATTTAAGGGATAAAATTAGTTCTATCCCTTTCTTTACTTTTATTTTTTTCTTTGATATAATCCTATAAATATACAAAAATGAGTTCGTTATGGAAATAAATAATAATTTATCAAGTTCTTCTTCAATATACATGCAATTGGCTCAAAATAGAGCACAATTAGCTAGTATTGATAGGCAAGAGATAAGTAAATCAACCCAAGATTCCTATGATAAATTAAATGAATCTAACTCTAGCTATGATAAACAAGAGTATCAAGGAAGCCTAGATGTATCTACTTCTGAAAATGAATTAAGCTCTGTAGATGCGCAAATATCTAGAAGTGCAAATTTAAATAAAATGTTACTTCAAAGTATGGGAGGGAATTATGAGAATTGATAATAATTTAAATGGTATGTTAGCAGCTCAAATGCAAGTAAATCAAAATGCACAAACAATAGCAAGTACAACAAAAAGCTCAACAGATATTGAAAATCAAGAAACTTCAGTTTCAAGTAGTCAAGATTTTACAAACGCTATGGTTGATATGATTCCTCAAACAATAGCTTATGAAGCAAATGCAAACGGGATTAAAACAAAAGATGAGATGATGTCTACAATCCTAGATATAAAGGCTTAAAATGGATAAAATTAATATAGTTTGTCCCCACTGCAAAAAAATAAATTCTATACCAAAAAAAGATTCATATTTAAAAGCAAATTGTGGATCTTGTAAAAATTCACTTCTTGATACAACACCAATTGAATTAGATGATAGTAACTTTGACCATGTTATAGTTAACTCAGAAATTCCAGTTATAGTTGATTTTTGGGCACCTTGGTGTGGTCCTTGTAAAATGTTTGCTCCAATATATAATGAAACATCACAAAAATATCCTTTAAAAGCATTATTTACAAAAGTAAATACAGAAGAACAGCAAAATTTAGGTGCTAAATATGGTATTAGATCAATTCCTACATTAGTTGTTTATAAAAATGGTGTTGAAGTTAAAAGAGTAAGTGGAGCACTTGACCCACTAAGATTAGCTAATTTAGTTAATGAATTTATATAAAGTTTACTTTCTTAAAACTAAAATACCAGGAGTTTTTTTAATATAATCAACAAAAAGTTCATCAACAACTTTTCTGTTAGATTTTTTACTTGAAGCATGTCTAAAATAGATATTGTTATCTTTTTTTATTATCATTCCAGTATGAGTAACATCAAGACCATTTAAGCTACTATAAATACCTATATAATCACCACTTTTTAATTTTTGTAAAAAGTATTTATCTACAAACTGTGGTTCAAGATATTTTATTTCTCTTTTTTTTATATCAATACCTTTTAGATATAAATCTTTATCATTTTTTTTATTTAGATATTTTATTTGTTTTTTTGTATTTTTTGATAGTTTTGAAATGATATTTTTAAAACCATTTTGAGTTATCCAGTCTGTAAAAAAATGGTTTCTATTTTGAAAAGAAATTGTAGAGTTTTTATATCTGAGAGCAATTAGATTTTTTTTAAAGCTTTCAAAATCATTTGAATTTTTAATAGCCTCAATATAATCAACATAGGTAAAGCAGTCAAGATTAGCTAAGTTAATTACTAGCTGTTCTTTTTTTGATGATGAGCCAATTAAAACATTCGCCTTATAAGAAGTGCCAAGAAAAGAACTTGATACTTCATCTATTGATTTTTCTTTTTCTAAAAACTTATTGAAGCTATTTTTATCCCAAATGCCAAGATTTAGCTCTTGTGCAAATAAGGAAAAAACTAAAATAGAAAAAAGAAAAATAAATTTCATATCATCTATTTTCTTTTATAAATTTAAAAAAATCATTCATTTGAGTCTCATTAAAAATAGTTATGCCATTTTCACTAAGAAGTTTTGCTGTTAAGCCTTGTCCATCCATAAGGTTTCCATTAAAGCTTCCATCATATATTTGAGTATTTCCACAAGATGGAGAATTAGATTTTAAAAGTGCAAGTTTTATATCTTCACTTTGACACAACTCAAGGGTGTTTTTAGCACCTAATAAAAAGTTTATAGTTACATCTTTCCCTTCTTTATTTTTTACGATAAAAGGCTTTTGTCTTGAAACTATTTCTGATGGAACTCTAGGAATTGATAATCCCCCACTAACTTCAGGGCAAAATGAGTAAATCTCATTAGAACAAAGTATATCCATAAAACGCTCTTTTTGAGAAAACGTAAAAGAAGAGTTATATGCAATTGATGAATTATCACCATCATATCTAACATTTTCACCTAAAAGGCAAGAAGAAATTAAGATTTTCATTAATCTCTATCCAATAACTCTTTATCAAAAAAAGTTGATGTTTGAATATTGTTAAATGCTGATTTCATTGAGATAAACATTTGAGGATTGTCTTCTTCCATTTTTTCTAAAAGCTCTTTTGTTTTAGCTCTTGCATGTGGCATTTTAATATCAAATCTCATAGCAGGACATGCTTCATCTCCAATAACCATAATCTCATTTGTTTGGGCAAAAGCTCTCAATTGTCTTTCTCTGCAAAAGATAAGTGGTCTAATAACTTCTAAACCATTTTCAGCTTTATAAGCTGGAGGCATAGATCTTAAAGCACCATTATATAAGAAATTCATAAAAAATGATTCCATCGCATCATCAAGGTGATGTCCAAGAGCAAGTTTATTATATCCTTGTTCTAATGCAGTTGAATATAAATACCCTCTTCTCATTCTAGAAAAAAATGAACAAAATGAAGAATTTTTTCTAATTTTCTCTTTTGATAACTCAAAGATTTCAGTATCAATTATCTCATGTTCAATCCCATATTCTTTGCAATGATCAGCTAAAAATTGAACCTGTTCACCCATACCATAAGTAACCGTCACAGCTTTAAACTCAAAATTAAATGGAGTTACTCTTTTTAAATGATTTAAAGCATGAATAAGAGTTGTTGAATCTTTTCCACCTGAAAATCCAACTAATACTTTATCGCCCTCTTTTATAAGTCCATACTCTGCATTTGTCTTACCTACTACTTTTGAAATTTTTTTACTTAACTCTACCAAAATAAATATTTCCTATAATTTTTTCGCGATTATAACATAATTTACTCAAATTTCAATTATGTTAAAAACTAGCAGATGGATTAACTATTATTTTAGGTAATCTTATTATAATTTGAGTCCAAGTTTAAAAAAAAGAATTAATATATGACTCAAGAAGAGATACAAGAATTTAAAGAAACAATCGCTAAGAATATTATGCCACTAGTTCAGAATATGACTGAAGAACAAATCAAAAATACTATTGCAAATGTTGAAAAAAGTAATCCGGATTTACCTAAGGGATTTGGGAGTATGCTTTTCGAGCAGATAATGATTTTAAAATTTATTAGAAAAAGTCAACAATAGATAGAAAGATTAACATTAAAGAAGCAGACAAAAATAATCTATTAAGGAGTGGGAGTAGGAATATAAAGTTTATAGATGCCTGTTCTTTATTGTTAAAGAATGATAACAATAAAAAGTGTCTAAAAAGTAGTGAAATGAGATTTTTTTCAAAAAATGCTATGATTTTCATCATAGCATTTTAGTTTATTCAATTCCTCTTGCTCCAATATTTCCATATCTATGGTATGAATGTGATATTGATTGCTCTATGAAGTAGTTTAATAGTTCTAATCTCCCTTCCATCATAGGTTTAGCTCGTACTATAAATGTAGCAGTTTTTGAGGCTTCTTTAAATACAGATCCTGGTACTTTGTTTATATCAGAATATATAACTCTATCATATTGTGCTAAACCTTCAGCAAATGAGTTATCATCTTGTACAATCATTGAATCTCTAGCTGTTAATAATATATCTTTTGCTTGTTCTAAAAAGTTTTTTACTTCATCATTATTATTTATTGAAACTTTAAAATGAACTCCAGATACTCTAGCAGCTAAAATTCTTGAAACAGCTTCAAAAATAGTATCATCATTTGACACTCTGATTAATACATTTTTTAGTGGTATATATCTAAAATGGTTATCTTCACCTCTAACATTACAATAATCTTTCTCTTGAGAGAATTCATTTTCATAATTTTCATAATATGATTGTAAAGCAACAGATAACTTTTCAATATCCTCTTTATTTGCACTTTTACAAGAATCAATAAATCTTGTAAGATCAGTATTATATTTTTTTGAAACTTTTGGTTTTGAAGTTTCTGTAAAGTCTACGAACTGAGTAATATAATTGAAAATACCTACTTTTCTACCTGCACCAATAGCAGATTTACCCATTCCACCAAATGGTTGTCTAAGTACAATTGCTCCTGTTGTTCCTCTATTTACATAAAGATTTCCAGCTTTAAGATTTGATTTCCAGTATTTAATTTCTCTTTCATCAAGTGATTCAATTCCAGAAGTTAATCCATATCCAGTTGAGTTTACAATTTCAACAGCATGTTTTAAATCTCTTGCTTTTATAACAGCAAGTACAGGTCCAAATAACTCATTCATATGAATAAAGTTACCCTCATCAACTCCCCACTTAATAGAAGGTTTTAGCATATATTCATTATCATCTACATATGAAGGTTTTAATGCCCATTCTTCGTTACCTTCTAAAGATTCAAGTGCTTTTTTAAGATTTCCAGAAACTGGATTTGCTAATGTACCAATTCTATTTCCAAAATCCCAAACAGAGCCTACATTCATAGATTTTGCTGTATCAACTAATGCCTTTTTAAATGCCGGATCATTATAAACTTCCTCTTCAAGTACTAAAAGTGAAGTAGCTGAACATTTTTGACCTGAGTTATTAAATGCACTTAAACATACATTTTTAATAGCTTGTTCTCTATCAGCCATACTTGTTACGATAGTTGCATCTTTCCCACCTGTCTCAGCAGTTAATAATAAATCTGATCTTGTTTCCAACATTTTATATGCAGTATCTTCACCACCAGTTAAAATAACATAGTCAACATCTTTATTTGCTATTAAGTGCTCACCTGCAAGTGCTCCAGGACAAGGTACAAATTGAAGTACATTTTTTGAAATTCCAGCATCCCAGAAACATTTACACATTTCATAAGCAGTAAGTGCTGCTACAGATGCAGGTTTAATAATTACAGTGTTACCAGCAGCTAAAGTTGAAGCTACTCCACCTAAAGGGATGGCAACAGGAAAGTTCCAAGGTGGTACAACTACACCTACACCTTTTCCACTAAACTCTAAGTTTCCAAAATTCCCCCAGTAATCATCAGCTGAGTGTGCATAAAACTCGATAAAATCAACTGCTTCAGATACTTCAACATCCGTCTCAGTAAAGATTTTACCAACTTCAGCAGCTGCAACACCAATAAGGTCATCTCTTCTTTCTCGCACTTTTATAGCTGCTTGCTTTAATAGTGCATGTCTCTCTTTATGAGTTTTTGATCTCCAGCCATCAACATCAGCTTTTGCAACTTCCACAGCTTTTTTGATATCCTCAGCAGTTGCATTTGCAAATTTACCAGCAAGTACACCATCTTTAACTTGAGACTTGTCAATAGCTTCTATTACTTTTCTATCTCCAACTAAATCTTCTCCACCAATTACGACAGGTGTAACTTGATGCTCAGTATCTTTTGAGAATTTCCATTTTTCAATAATACCTCTTGCCCACTCTTGGTTTTGTGGAAGTATAAAATCTGTATCAGCTTCTGCGTGATACTCACCTAAATCATAAGATGAACCATTGAAATTATCCCATTTTTCAGTAAGTCTATTTTGTATTCTTTTTGCACCTACAAATGAAGTTTTTTCATTCTCAAAAGATTTTAAGAATAAATCTTTTTGCATATTCCAATCTTTAGACCCAACTGTAAGACCAAATGAATACCTAATAAAATTATTTACACCAGTATTTTCATCTAATCTTCTAACTAAGTATGCAATAGCATTTGTAAATTGCTCTTTTGAAGCTGTTGGAGCATAAAGAATAGGATTTTTAGTACTCTCTTTAATTGCAAGCCTTGCAGATTCACTCATACCTTCAAGCATCTCCATAGTATGGTAGTTACTTGTACCGTTCTGTTTAGCTAGTTCAATTGCAAATGCTTGTTCAAATAAGTTGTGTGAACCTGTTCCCACATGCATATATGGTGCATTTTCTGGCTCTAATGCATATCTTACCATTCTTTTGTAATTTGAGTCAGTATCACTCTTTTCAGTATAAGTTACCATCTCCCAGTGTTTTTGAGATGCTTCTGTCTCTTCCATCTCCATATTAGCACCTTTTACAAGTCTAAACTTGATAGGAGTTCCACCAGATTCAACTCTATTTTTTGCCCATTGACATAAATCTTTTTGAACTAGGAATGAATCAGGAATATAAGCTTGAAGTACAATTCCCGCATAGAAGTCTTTAAACTGTGGCAAGTCTAAAGTTCTTTTAAATACTTCAACTGTGATATCTAAATCTCTATACTCTTCCATATCAAGGTTGATAAATTTATTTGATTTAGTACCATCTGGTGCAATATATGGATATTTTTGCGCTTGCTCATAAATTCTAGTTAATTTTTTAACTAATGTTTGAATAGTTCCTTCAAAATTTAATGGATTAATTTGAGAATAGATAGTTGAAATCTTAATAGAAATATAATCAATATTTGGATTTTCTAAAGCTTTAAGATATTTTTCAATTCTCTCTTCTGCTTCTTCTTCTCCTAGAACTACTTCTCCAATTAGGTTAATATTAACTCTAGTTCCCTCATTTTTTCTCATCACCAGGTGTTCATTAAATGGCTTATCCTCACCTTTAAGAACTACTGTTCTTGAATCTTCTCTAATTTGGTTAACAAACATTGGAACAGATAATGCTGGGAAATATTTTCCGATATTTTGGAACATCCATAATAGCATTCTATCTTTTGTTGTAAAGAAATGAGCCATTCCATGTTTTTCTAATAAAAAGCAAATTTGATCTGCCACCCTAGCTAGATTTTCCACTCTAAATGATTGATCCATTAACTCAATTAAAAGAGCTTTATCTTTTGGGTGATCTAACATTTTATTCATTTTTACATAGAATTCTCTATCAAAATCACTTACTAGTTGTGTTGCTCTATTTTGCCATTTTTCTGCTAACTTTATTGATGAATCTATTATTATTTGTTCATTTTTCATTTATTGTCCTTAAAAATTTATTGTTTTTTTAAATTAGTTTTAAGCAGCTTTAGAACACACATTTAAAATGTGCTCAAAAGACTAGTGACTGCTAAACATAGTCACTTTCCTGCTTTAATTAAGGATTTTCTGGCCTTTATGTAAATCTTGCACTTTTGATTGTAATCTACGTTTATGTCTCATATTAATGTTTTTTACCCAAATATGCTTCTTGAATTGTCTCAGAGTTTAATAACTCTTCAGAAGTTCCTTCATGTGTGATTTTTCCTACTTCAAGAACATACGCTCTATCAGCAAGTTTAAGTGCTGCTTTTGCATTTTGCTCAACTAATAAAACAGTTACTCCACTTTGAGCAATCTCTTTTACAGCTTTGAAAATTGCTTTTATTAAAATAGGTGCAAGACCCAATGATGGCTCATCCAAAATCAAAAGTTTTGGTTTGGACATAATTGCTCTTCCAATTGCTAGCATCTGTTGCTCACCACCTGAAAGAGTTCCTGCTAATTGTTTTCTTCTCTCTTTTAATCTTGGTAGAATGTCATAAATCCATTGCAATGTCTCTTTATCGTGACCTTTTAATGTATATGCACCCATCATAAGATTTTCTTCTACTGTTAAAGTACCAAATACCCTTCTTCCTTCTGGAGAATGAGACATACCAAGGCTAACTATATCATGGGCTTCAGATTTTGTAATATCATTTTTATCAAAGATGATATGTCCTGATTTTGCCTTTAAAAGTCCTGATATAGTTCTTAGTGTTGTAGTTTTTCCTGCACCATTTGCACCTAAGATTGTTACAACTTCGCCTCTTCTTACATTTAAAGATATCCCTTTAATTGCTGAAATGGCACCATAACTTACCTCTAAGTCTTTAATATCTAATAATATTTCATGATCTACCATTACAACTCCTCATCTTCATCATCGCTACCAATGTAAGCTTCAATAACCCTTGGGTCATCTTGAACAAAACTAGGTTCACCTTGAGAAATCTCTTTACCAAAGTTAATTACTGTGATATAGTCAGTTAAGTTCATAACCATCTCCATATCATGCTCAATCATCATAATTCCAATGTCTAGTTTAGAAATACTTCTAATGATTTCAGTTAACTCTTTAGTTTCATTTTCATTAAGACCTGCAGCTGGTTCATCTAAAATAAGTAACTCAGGGTTTGCTGCTAAAGCTCTTGCCATCTCAACTTTTCTTTGGTTACCGTATGATAAATCACCTGTTGGAGTAGTTGAATATTTTGAAAGATTAAAAAATTCCATTAACTCACCAACTTTTTCCCAAGCTTGTTTTTCATCTTTTTTATAAAAAGGTGTGTGAATAATTGCGTGATACCATTTTTGTTTTGACTTTGTATGATATCCAGCCATAATATTTTCAGCTACACTCATCTCTTTAAAAAGTCTAATATTTTGAAATGTTCTTAAAACTCCCATTTGGGCTATTTTATGTGGTTGCATTCCCGTAATATTTTTACCTTTGTACTTAATAGTTCCCTCTTCAGGGGTATAAATACCAGTAACACAGTTAAATAAAGTTGTTTTACCTGCTCCATTGGGACCTATTATTCCATATATTTGTCCAGGTTTTACCTTGATAGTTAAATCATCAATTGCAACTAAACCATGGAAAAATTTAGATACATTTTCTATTTCTAAAACATAGTCCATTATTTAGCCTCCTTATTTGGTCTTAAGAATTTTGGGATATTCCCAAAAGTTGCTGGCCAAACTCCATTTGGTCTAAGTACCATAGTTAAAACCATCGCTGCACCAAAAATTAAATATCTTGATTCTTTAAACTCTGTAAATAACTCTGGTAATACAAACATTACAAATGTACCAATTATTACACCTGGAAGTGATGCTGAACCACCAACAAGTACAATAGCAAAGAACATTACTGATTGCATAAAACTGAATGATTCAGGTGATACTGCTGAATATTGAATTGCAAATACAGAACCTGCAACACCTGCAATAGCTGCACCTAAAGCAAAAGCAAATAATTTATAATATGGAACGTTTATTCCCATAGATTTTGCTGCAATTTCATCTTTATTTATGTAATATAAGGCTCTACCGTATCTTGATGTATCAAGATTTCTAATAATTAAAAGCGTTAAAATCAATAAACCAAATGCCATATAATATATTGCAGTATCAGAAAATAGTTCATATCCGAAGATTCTAACTACGTCAATCCCAAAAATACCATTTGGACCACCAGTTAATCCACCAGGATCATTTGATAATACTTGCTCAAAAATGATATTAAATCCAATTGTTGCAACTAAAAGATAATCTCCCCTTAAGTGAATAATAGGACCTGCTAATAAAATAGCAACAATAGCTGGTACTATAATAGCAAAGGGAATAGTTGCAATAATCTCAAATCCAAAATGAATGTTTAAAATGGCTGTCGTATAAGCTCCAATACCAAAGAAAATAGCATGACCCATATTAAATACACCAGCACGACCAAGAATAATATCTTGTGAAAATGCAACAATTGCAAATACTAGAAATGTAATACCAATTGATAACCATGCTGAATCAACTAAAAACGGAAAAATAGCCATTACTGCTATAAAAATACCAGCGATTAATGTTGTTTTATTCATTATACTTTCTCCGCCGTTTTTTCACCAAGAATACCTGTTGGTCTTACAATTAAAATTACAATAAGTAGAATAAAAGTAAAAGTCTCAGCCCATTCTGAAGAGATATACCCAGCAATAAGGGCATTAAACAATCCTAGTAAAAGGCCACCAATCATTGCTCCTGGAATATTTCCAATACCACCAATAATAGCTGCAATAAATGCATTTAAACCATAAAGCCATCCCATATCAAAGGTTAATGCTCTATAATAAAGTCCAATAAAAAGACCACCTATTGCTCCAAGCATAGAACCAATTATAAAAATAGTCATAACTACTCTATTTACATTGATACCCATTAATTTAGCTGCATCTTGATCAATTGAGGTTGCACGAATTGCAGTACCTATCTTTGTTTTATTGATAAAGAAATATAAAGCTACCATTAAAACTGCTGATAAAACTAAAATACAAACTTGAGTAAATGTAATAATAACACCACCGATATCCCAAGTTGTACTTGGTAATAAATCAGCTGGAAAAATCTGCATATTTGGTCCCCAAATTAGCATAATACCATTTTGAATAACCAATGCTGCACCTAAAGCTGAAACCACAGCACTTAATCTTGGTGCCGTTCTTAAAGGCCTGTAAGCTAGACGCTCAAGAAGAACACCTACAAAAGCCACTATAATTGCTGTTAGTAAAAAGATTATAATCACATTTATAAAAGAAGCAGCACTTGCTCCAAATAGTTGTGAAAAAATAGTAAGCCCAACATAAGCAGAAAAGGCAACAAGGTCACCGTGTGCGAAGTTAATTAACTTCATCACACCGTAAACCATTGTATAACCTAAAGCTACCAATGCATATAAACTTCCTATAGTTAACCCATTAATTAGCTGTTGAAGAAAAATATCCATCTAGTCTCTCTTTATTTATTATTTGTTATAAGATACTTTATAACTTCCGTCTTCTTGAATCTCATACACCATTAACGATGCTCCAACTCTTTCTCCATCTTCTCTAATATTAAATGGTCCAGTAATACCTGGGAAATCTTTCATAGATCTAACATAATCTGAGATTTTTTTAGTATCAAAAGAGTTTGTTTTTTCAACACCTTCAATAACTGCTCTTAATCCATCTGCATTAACAACTGCCCAAATTGAAGGTGGTTTCATGTTGAATCTATCTTCATAAGCTTTTAAATACTTTTTAGCAGTTTCATATGGTAATAACTCTGGAGTTGGTACATTTACTAAATATACACCCTCAGCTGATTTACCAGCAAGTTTTAAGAAGTCTGGGTTGTCATTTGAATCCCCACCAACAAAATCAGCTTTAATTCCTAATTGTTGTTGCTGAACTCTAATAAGTCCACCATCAGTATAATATCCTGAATAATAAATTACATCTGGCTTTAAAGCTTTGATTTTAGTCAAAATAGCTGTAAAGTTTTGAGAACCAGATTTAACTTTTCCTCTAAATGCAACTTTTGCACCAATTTTTTCAATTGAATCAACAACAGAGTTTGCTAAACCATCTGAATATGAAGAGTAATCAGAAAGAACTACAATATTTTTATACTTTTTAACATTTACAAAATAATCAGCAGTGAATTCACCTTGAGCTGAATTTGGAAATGAATTTCTAAAGAAAGTCCAATATTTTCTTTTAATTAAAGAATCACTTGTACCATCAGAAGTTTGTAGTACTTTATTTCTATAATAAGTCGTTTGTGCAGCTTCAGTAGCTCCTGAAGTATAAGAACCAATTACAGCAAATACACCTTCATTTACTAATTTTTTAGCACATACTGCTGCTTTTTGAGCTTTTGCTTCATCATCACAAGTAACAACTTCTATTTGTTTACCTAAAAGTCCACCCTCTTTGTTTTTTTCGTCAACAATAAGTCTAACAAAGTTATCAATTCCTTGACCTTCATTTGCATATTTACCTGTAATAGGTGCTTGTACACCTATTTTAACTGTATCTGCTGCTACCATTGATGTTGCAACTGCTGCGCTAAGTGCTAATGCACTAGCAAGTTTTTTTATCTCAATCATTTATACTCCTTAAAATAATAAATCTAATTAAAAGTAGGTTCTATAATATAACAACCCACACACCACTCACCGATGTTTTCTATTGTATTTATATTTCCTCCTTTAAAATTAGATTTTAAATTTTTATATTGTGATACTATTTCATCAAAAGATTCAATAATCTCATCTACTCTTTTAATTGCCTTTTTTCTAGCGCTACTTGATATATCTAAATAAAATGCAAATACGCCATAATCTAAAGTTGAGTCCTCTTTTTTAGTACGGTTTATCATTTTACATATTTTATCCACTTCATTTTTATACTCTTCCGAAGCATTTCTAACACCATTATTTAAACTCAAAATAACTCTTGAAATTGAATCATTGTCAGTTTTATGCTCAAACCTCTCATCTAAAGTTAAACTTATTACATCTTGAGTTAAACCTTTTTCATTCATAAAAGATTTAAAAGCTGTTCGATCTGGTAATGAACATCTTAAAATATCTGCAACTGAGGCATCAATAAAAATCTCAGGTGCATTGTCTAATTTCCCAATCTCTTGTGCAACATGAATTGTTAAAAACTTTGGTGGAGCATATGATAAAAACAATTCATCAGTTGTCCAAAAACCATAGTTTTTTCTTGCTTCTTTTATCCCTAAAAGTATACAATCAATTATATTTTCTTTTGATGGAAAGATATTCATTTTGATCCTATATAGTTTTCATCAACTTCTTCTAATATACCACTTTCAAAAAGTATATCTTCTATAAGTCTATTTTTTGAAATATTTATTTGCTCAGATAAAATAATTAATGCATCATCGAGTTTTTTATCGATTTTAATTGTCAATTGAGAAATTTCTTTTTTCTCTTTTTTTGCATGTCTAGATATAACATTTTTTATTACTGTTCTACTATTTTTTATTTTTGCCAAACTAAAATTCCTATAATAAATTTTTAGTATTACTAAAAGTAGTACTAAATTTTCATTATCTATTATTTCACAGTGAATTTTAAATGAAACTTAAAAAAAATGCTATTTTTGTGTAATTTTTAATCATTTTTATAAGAATTTTACTAAATGCTATGCTGTTGCTATTTTGAATAATTATTCATAAAAATAATGATTAATTAGGACTTTTCTTTTTAGTTTGAATTATTAGTCCAAAAATTATAAAGCAAAGTCCAAAAAGAGTAGAAATATAAATTTGCTCATCTAAAATAAAGTAAATAAAAATTAAAGATATAAATGGAGATATAAAAATCAAATTTGCTATTTTTGATGTATTATTTGTTGTTTGCATTGCTTTTAACCAAAACAAAAAGGTAATACCCATTTCAAATAAGCCTACATAAATAGCACCAAATAATCCATTTATATTTGTAATTTCAAAACTATCAGTTAAAAGTACATAAATAAATATCATTGGCAAGGCAAATAAAAAGTTACAAAATAAGCTTACTAGAGGATCTGCTTTAGATTTTGTATTAAAAATCCAATATAAAGACCAAAGAATTGTACTTAATAATGCTAAAAATACACCATCTAAATTTGAAAAATTTAAAGAAAAAGGTTCCCCTTTTGTGGAGATAATCAATACTCCAAAATAACAAATTATTCCTGCAATTATATCACTAAGTTTTAATTTTTGTTTTAAAAATGGTACAGAAAGAAAAGCTAACATTAAGGCCCAAGTGTAATTTATAGCTTGAGCTTCTTGAGCAGGTAATAAGTCATAGGCTTTAAATAAAACAAGATAATATAAAAATGGATTTATAGCACCTAATATCAAAACAAGTAAAGTATTGTTTTTAATATAATCAAAGATTAAATAAAGTTTTTTTTGTATTAATAAAACAAATAGCAAAATAAGTAGTGAGGACAATGATGCAAAAAAGACAAGTTGTTCAGGACTTAAATACTTTAATGAGTATTTAAATGCAGTTGCAACAGTTGACCATAGAAAAACAGAAATTAATGCATATTTATACGCAACATCTTTTATCATATATAATTTCCTCTAAAAAAGAGAAAATTGTATCATAATTAAATTATGTGAATTTGAATTCTACCTTTTTTATCTTCATCAAATATGATTCCCATTTCATTGTAAAAGTTATCAATTAAAAAAGCTAGATTCCTATATATGTTTAAATTGATGAATCCATGGGGATAAACTTGATGTATACTAGCTAATTCATGTTTTAATAATGACCAAAACTCTTTAAAGTGTGATGACTCTATTTTTAGATCAATCTCATCATCAAGTTCTGCTAATGTAATTTGCATTCCATTTAAATAACCAATTAAATATGAGGCTGTTTTTAAAAGTGTTTCAATTTGTGCAATAGAGTTTTCAACTAGGTCTTCTCTTTTGTTATTTATTTTATATGCCATTAAAGATGTTTTTATATCTTGCTGCGATAAATAAATTTTTTCAAGTAAAGTAATAGCAAGCAATTTTGGATATTGAGTAACTAAGGCACTTTGTGAAGAGATAAAATTTGCAATATATTCACTCCAACAAGTCTCTGCTATTGGAAATATGATTGAGTCTTTACCTTTGTAGGTTTTAGTTTTCATTAATTGTTTGAAAACATCAATTTTTTTATTGTTATCATGAATATGTGCAAACTCATGATTTAAGACATGCAAGGCATTTTTATACACTTGTTCATCTTTTTTATAGGTAATACTTTTTGCAAAATTAGATTTCATTACTAATACTAATTCAAAATCGTCATCTTTTGGAACTGTTAAAACAACCGCATAAGTGTCTTTATTTGCTCTATAGTTGTTTTCAAAACCCTTTTTACTTGATTGAGTAATGCTATCAACATCCCTTTGAAAATTAGAAGTTATAACAATTTTTGATAATCTTCTAAAATCTAGATAAGAAAATTGTTTAATTATATCTTTTAATGAATCTACAACTTTTAATGAAGTATTATCATTTAAACCGTTAATTTTTATATTTATATTATTGTACATAATGGTCACCTCTAATATAATTATAAAATAGTTTTTTATTTTCTTCTTAATGAAGTAGTTTTATATAAGAAGTTTAAGTTATTTTATATAAACTTAAAGTTTAGTTAAAAAGGAGTAATTATGAAAATTTTTTTATTTATAATTTTATTGTTTAGTTTTTCATTTTCTTATGCTTATGATTTAAAAAATGTAGGTGTTGAGATTGAGAGTAATGAAAAAACTATTACAATCAAAAGAATAGAGAATGAGGAGTGCCTTTTAGTAAATGGAGGCGACCCTGAAAACTTATTTTCTGGGAACTATGCAAAAGAGGGTTTACCTGAAGCTTGTGTTAAAAAGTTTCTTACAACAATGGGGAAAATAACTCCAATGAAAATCAATGACAAAATTGAAACTATTGGGGAACTTGAGGTTATAAAGTTTATCGAAAAGTCACAAACAAACAAACATATGCTTTTGATCGATTCAAGATTACCTGATTGGTTTTTACAATTTACAATTCCAACTGCTGAAAATATCCCATTTATATATTTTGATAAAAGTCAATATCCAGATGCCTTTTATGATGCATTAGAGATGATTGGAGTAAAAGAGATTTCAGAAAATAAATATGATTTTTCAAAGGCTAAGGAGTTAGTTCTATTTTGTAATGGTGCTTGGTGTCCACAATCAAGTTTTGCAATTGAAAACTTAATAAAACTTGGGTTTCCTCAAGAAAAGATTAAATGGTACAGAGGTGGAATATATTCTTGGAAACTTTTAAATTTAACAACAGTTGCGGAGTAATTTAATTTACCCCAGCTGTTTATTTACATCTTGAACAATAGTTTTATCTAAAGTGCCCTCTTCTGCTAAGTCTATCATGATAGTAATAGCTTCTTGGTGATTATGTTTATCACGATAAGACTTTTTTGTTGTAAGTGCTTGATAAACGTTTAAAACAGCCATAAGTCTGTCTTTTAAACTTAAATCTTTACCTGAAAGTTTGTATGGGTAACCTTGTCCATCAACTCTTTCTTGAGCTCTTGATGCCCAATTTGAAATATCATTAAAACCCATTAGATTTGCTAAAATCTTTTTTGTATAATAAGGGTAAGTTTTCATAATCTCAAACTCGTTTTCATTTAGATTCCCAGGTTTTGTCAAGATTCTACTTGGAATTGCTAATTTTCCAATATTATATAATGATGCTGCAATTAAAAATGTTTGTTTATCTTTATGTTCAAAATTATAAAAATCTGCCATTTTTGAACATTTATCTAGTATATTTTCATTCTCTTCATTTAAAATTGTAAAAATAGAAGTGATTTCTAAAACCTCTTCGAATGTTGGTTCTATTGTAAAATCATATAAAGTAGAAAAGATATGAAAAAGTATATCGTTTTCATTTTGAATATCAATCCAAAAATCAACTGTTGATGATACATCTAAAAACATATCAGAGATATCTTTTGAAAAAAGCTTATCTTCATTTTTTTCAATAAAACTTTTGATATTTTTCTTTAATTGAACATTTTCATCTAAAAAATCAAAATTAGTATCTACAATATGCGCAAATGAGATAATTTGTGATAAAAATGGGATTTCATTTTCTTCTAAACCAAAAAAAGAGGAACCATCGTAGTGTTCTTGATGATATTTTAATACATCATCGTACTTACATAAAAATGGTAATTTTTCAGCTAAGTTCTGTGCTAATTCAAAATACTCTTTATTATATTCATTAATCTTTTTTAATGCTACATTATGAAGTAAACAATAAGCACATAAATCTGCCATTTCTCGTGGGCTCAATTGAAATTTTTCACCTAATTTTAAAGAAATAAAAGCAATTCTTCTGGAGTGATTCTTTTTTGTATTTTTTAAATCTTTTTCAACTAAATCTAAGACCAAAGATATTGATAATAAAAAATTATTTAAATTAAACTGTAACTGTTTTTTCTTGTTCATAAATTATCCGTAATTATTTTATAGACACAATGCTACAATATAAACCATTAAAAGTTGAAGAGAAGTAGTTTTACTCTTCTTCAACCATTTCAACTATAGCTTCAATAGATCTATCTGTCATATCTAAATCCAAATGTGCTGCACCCTCAACCTTTACAAGTTTTGCATTTAAACCATTCTTTTTAGCAACTTCAAAAAAATCAGTAGTTACTTTTGGTTTTGAGATTTTATCTTCTGTTCCATAGATAAATAGATATTTTGTATTTTTATCTGCATTTTCAATTACATCATTGAAAGATACTAGATTTTTCCCTTTATTTTCAGTTTTTGTAACATAACCTCCACCTGCTAATGCTATATTTTGAATCAGTCCAGGTTTTAATCCAGTTAAAGTTGCTCCCATTCTTGCACCTGCACTATGACCAACATATGTTACAGTTATAGCTTCATACTTTTGTTTTAAGGCATCTACTAATTTACCTAAAAATAAAATATACTCTTTATTTGAAGAAAGATTCTTTACTCCCTCATGGGCTAAAGCTTGAAAATTGTTTGTTGATGAATTTGAATATCCAGGAAGAGCTACAGCTATTGTAGTTAAATCTGTAATCATATTCATATTTTCTGCAAAGGGTGCATATCTACCTAGTGTGTTTGTCCCCTCATCCCAAGTTCCATGAACAATAATCATAATATGATCATTTGAATCTCCTTCAAAGGTTCTTGTTTCAATACATTCCCCACCTGCAAAGATGAAATCTTCGCCTAATGAATCACAATTATCTTGAGAGATTTTTTTTGCGTTTAAACTTAATGAAACTAAAAAAATAGACATAAAAATTAACACTTTTTTTAACATAATATACTCCTTTTTGTAATTATAATAATTTATTAGATTTTACTTATTTATACAATAAAGAAATGATGCTAAAACATAAAAGTAAGTTATAGTGAAGTTATGTTCAAATGTAATATTTAATTGAATTTTTAAAAGTAGAAATAAATTGAGTTTTTAATCTTTTAAAGTAAAAAAAAAGAGGGTTATCCCTCTTTTTTAATAGGCGATTATTCCTACATAACCACCAATTTGTCTTTCAATAACTTCTACTATTCCTGCTTGAACATAAGAAACATCTTCAATAAAATCATCTTCAGTCCATTTCATAGTTTCCATAGTATTTCTACATACAATAAATTCTACGTCATATTCCATTAAAGACTTTATTCTTGTTAATGCTTTTTCATCATAATCTTTCATTAATGCTCTAACACCATTCCCATAAGCAATTACGACTACCTTTAGACTCTCTTCTGGGTATTCTTTTAAAATATTATAAATTGTACTTAAATTATGATCTACTTTTTTTAAATCTGAATCATACAATTGTATTGCTACTTTTCTCGGGCTGTCAAATGTTGGTTGTGGGTCGTTAAAAGTTGATTCGGCAAAACTAAATACAGTTAATAATATAACTATTAAAAAACTTTTCATCTATATCCTTTTTTTATGCAACATTATGTTGCTTTTCTATAATTTTTACTGTTGAACCTTTTTTTACTTCACCAGATTTTAAAATCTTACAATATATTCCCCTACAATCTTGAACGATAATTGGTAAATCATCATCAAAAACTGCTAAATGGTTACAAATAGTACAGTTTTCAGTAATTTGTATTTGTGCTTCACCAATTTCAAATATAGTTCCAACATGATAATTATGTGGATTAAAATCAAATAGTATATTTTCTCCTAAACTTCCATACTCAATACTAATATCATTTTCCTTAGCTAAATCATATGTAGTTTTACCAACTATCATAACAGCTTTATCTATATCTTTACCAGCAAATTTATCATCTTTTATTCCAAAATCAAATATTAATTCTAATCTATCAGCTTTTGGTCTAGGCAAACCACTTTGACCTTTTTTTGCACTAAAAGTGTCTAAAACCTTATGTTTTATCATAAATTTTCCTTCAATATTCCTAAAAAGTCTTTTCTATCCCATGCTCCAGGATAAGTATTAATTAATTGCCCAGCACTAGTTAAAATAAAAAATGTTGGTGTCATACCTTTAAATCTTTCGTTTAAACCAAAAGGTAAGGCAACATAATCAACATCAACCTCTACAAAAATATAATCTTCACCTATTGCTTCTTGAACTTCAGTTAAATCAAGAACATCATGTTTCATTTTTTTACAAAAGTAACAACTTTGAGCAGTAGCAAAAACTATAATTTGTTTATTTTTTTCTAAAGCTTCTTTAATGATTTTATCATCGTCATTGTTATCTTTTAAAACTTTAACTGGCTTAGGAAACCTTTTTAGTCTATCCTCTTTATAACCCATAAAAAATTCAGCTAACAATGTTGCTTCATCTTCAGTTATTTCCATTGGTTCTTTTTCTTTATAGTATTTAACAACATGACTATCACAAACAGTGTTATTAATATCTGGATTTGCTAAATATTCTTTTAAATACTCTTCTATCTCAACAATTCTCATTTCAGGATCATTTGGATCACCTATTTTTTTACTACTTTCCATAATAGCCCATGCTAACATGTTTTGTGTTGGAATAGTTAAATTCAATAAAGTATTGTTTCTTTCAAAAAAATTCTCTTTTAATTTTTTAAATGAGATATACTCTTCATGGCAAGATGCACATTTATCTTCAAATAAAACTTTACCCTCTTTAAAATCTGCCTTTAAATTCACAAAAAAAGCTAAGATTGTAAATAAAAAAATCGTCCTTCTAATAATCATTTTCTTCCTTCTTTCAACTTATTAAAAAACTAAAAAAGTATTTTAATAAACTGAAAAGGCATAGAGATAACACTCTATACCTTTATACAAGGAATTAAACGATTCCTGGGTTTCCTTTGATACCAACGATATCTGGAGTATCAACTTTTAAATCTGCAATATGTTTCACATTTTGTAAATAAGTTTCACATGTTTCCCATACTGGCTCTCCTGGAGATTTTGAACCAACAGTAGACCAACCAGCAACCTTGTAAGATTTATTAGCTTCAAGTCTTTTACCAGTTTTAGTAAGTGTAATTTCAGAAATTCTTTCTCCCATTTTTGCAGTAGGATTGATTTTATATGAAATTCCACCTGTTCTAACCATATCTCCACCTTGTTGGTAGAATGGATCTTCATTAAATAAGTTATCAGCAACATCTTCTAATATTAACTTGATATCTTTACCTGAAATATCTCTAGCATAAGTTTCTGGATATGTCATGGCTGTTTGTGTAGCTAAATCATCAAATGTAATATCTTGTCCAGGCATAACTGATGTTCCCCATCTAAATCCAGGAGAAAGTGAAATATCTGCACCTTTAACATCAATTAATGCATCACAAATGATTTGATCCCAAGAACCATTAAAGTTACCTCTTCTAAATAAAGTTTGCTCTGTTGTAGCAATAACTCTATCAAGGTCTTTTTTAAATGGAGCTCTAACATCTTCGATATATTTTTTCATTGTTGGATCTTCAGGAATTAAATCAGAGAAGATTGGAAGTAAAGTAAATTTGTGACCTACTATTTTTCCATCTTTTACATCTAAATCTAATACATTTAAGAATTTACCATTTGAACCTGCATTACATACATATGTAACACCATTTTCATTTTTAACAGGATAAGCTTCAGGAACACCATCATGTGTGTGTCCACCCATAATAAAGTCAATTCCAGTTACAACTTCTGCCATTTTTTTGTCAGTGTCATAACCATTATGAGAAAGAACAATAACAGCATCTGGTTTTTCTTCTTCTCGAACCATATCAACTACTTCTTGCATACCTTCATCATTAATAGAGAAAGACCAATCTTCAATAAATCTTTGAGGGTTTGCAATTGTTGTATAAGGGAAAGCTTGACCAATAATAGCAATTCTAGCTCCACCAATCTCTTTCATAGTATATGGTTTAAAAGCATAACCCTCATCCATATCATAAGCTTGTTGCGCTATCTCAGTTTCTTCAAATAATGCATCTTCTTTAACTTTTACATTTTGCGCTAAGAATTCAGCATCTAACAATTTAACATTATCTAATACTTCTTGTGCATTATAAGTAAATTCCCAGTGACCAACAGCAACATCAACACCAAGTAAATTCATAGCTCCAACCATATCTTTACCTCTAGTTTGTAATGCAGTCCATGACCCTTGCCATGTATCCCCACCATCTAAAAGTAAAGTTTTATCTTCACCAAATGAATTTTTTAAAAAATCTACAACAGTTTTGATTTGAGCAAAACCACCAGTTCTCCCCATTGCTTTTGCATGCTTTTCAAAATCAACACATGAATATGCATACTCAAGTCTTTTATTACCTTTAATTCCGTAATAGTCTAATAATTTGTCACCAACAATATGTGGTGGTTTACCATAATTTCCGTAGAAACCTAAATTAACACTAGGCTCTCTAAAATATACTGGTAATAATTGAGCGTGTGAATCTGTCATATGCATAAGTCTTACATTACCATAAGGTTTTAATTTATAGTAATCTTCTAAATTCTTTGTTGTTTCAACCATTCTTGTATGTGAATTAGCAAAAACAGGAGCAGAACCTAGTACTGCCATCATATAAACAAATTCTCTTCTACTTAATTTACTCATTTACTTTCCTCTAATTAAATTTAAAACTTTTAAATTATTTACCGCTACCAACTACTGTAAATCCAAGTGAAGTCCAAGCTTGCATACCACCTCTGTAGTATTTAATTTTAGAAGCTGGATATCCCATTTTTAAAAGTGCATATTCAGCTTTTTTAACCATTCCTGGTGTTTGACCACACCAATAACCGTTACAATATAAAGCTAAAGTTTTTGCATTTGAAAAATCTAAAGTACCATCATCATTTTGAACTACACCCATTTCATCTTCCATCATCTCAATAGCTGTATCTTTTTCATTAAAATTTGTATAAGGAACATTAACTGCTCCTGGAATTCTAAGTTTTGCATACCAACCTGGCTTTCTTGAATCAATAATTGCAATATTTTCATCAGTTTGAGCTTTTTTCATATATTCTATAAACTCTAACTCACCTAATGTTTCAACACCTTTAGCTAAAACTATAGGCTGAGGAGTTCCTCTATCTGTTGTATCATATAGAGATGATATTTTATTACCTCTTGTTTGATTTCTCATTAAAATGAACTTTTCATCGTTTAAATTCATTTCAATAGATTTAACACCTGAAGATATAGCAACAAACTTATCATTACCCTCTGCAAATGCAGAACTTGAACAAATTCCAATAATAGAACCCATAACAAGTAAATTTTTAAAAAACTTCATTTTATTTTCCTAATTTCATACATACTTTCTAAATAAAAAAAGCCAAGATTAAAAATCTTGACTTTTAACAACTAAATTTTGATTTAGTATTTATATCCATCACCTGGAACTGCAAGTCTCCAAGTTTTTTTACCTTCTTCACCTTGGTTTAAAGCGGTTATTGCAAATTTACAAGCTCTTACAGCTGCATAATTAGTTTCTAAAACTGTTTTAGATTTTTTACCTTTAAAAGTTTTAGGATTAACCTCTTTTGCACCTGTTTTAATAGCTTCCTCTACAGAAATGATTAAATCTGTATTGTTAACACCAAGTCTTCTAAACTCAAGACCTTTTTCTTTTGCAATTTCATTGTATTTTTTAGCTGTAGCAATTACTTTTTCAATACCATTTGCTTTAAGATCACACATTGCTTTTTCATCCATCATATGACCATCAGCATAAAGAGATGAAGATAAAGTGAATGCTGCCATAGCTGCAATTGTTAAATTTGTTAATTTTTTCATAATCTTCTCTCCTTATTTTCTGAAATCTGGACCATCGAATTTCATACCATTATTCATGTAAGCCATAAAGAATAGTAGTTCTTTCATCTCATTACTTGTATTACCTGGAGGAACTTGTCCTTGATCTTTAATACAACCTGACATTCTTCTTTCTAAAGTACCTAGACCATCATTGTTTGAAGTTGCTGCTGCCCATTTTAATCTATAAACTGGGAAGTGTGTTGTTTGCCCTAAAAATTGAGATAATGATTCATTTCTAACTCTTTGACCTGCACCTGTAACGTGACAATTAGCACAGTTAAGTTTTAAATATCCTCTTTGAGTATAATAATACTCTTTTCCTCTTTCGTAAGCTTCTGCTGCAGCTTTACTTTTAATTTCTACATTAATCTCTTTTTCTTCATCAGTAGCAGCTTGTGCAAAAAATGCTTCTAAATGAGCTAATTTACCTTTTGTTGTTTTCCATTTCTTCTCACCATTAGCTTCTAAACATTCATTGATGTGTTGAGTTAAAGTTTGTACTTCACCTCTTTTCTCGTCAAAGTATGGATACATTGATCCAGTTTCTACAGGATTTGGGAAACACGATGCAAAAGATTTACCATTTGCAAACTTTTTATTATAAAGTTCTTCACCAACTTCTACCCACTCTTCTGTTGGAGGGAATTCTTTAATTTCATAATATGAAGCTTGACCATTTTTAGAAAAGGCATAATTTCCTTTTGAAAAGTCATCTTTTTTTAATCCACCAAGAATATTGTTTTTTAACTCATCATCAGTTGAATATGGAAAAAAAGTATTCCTATTTTTTAATGGATCTTCAAATTTTGCTTCAAAATATTTTATTAAAGCAATTCTATCTTTTTCTGCTTGTGCATTGAAATCTGCAGCATGTAATGCAACAGTAGTTAGTGCAACTAAAGCAGTAGTTTTAGCAATTTTTAACAACATACATATCTCCTATAGTATAAGTTTTTTAATCAATGTGATTGATTATTTAATTTTTCTTGTATCAGACTGTGTGTTACCTTTTAAGTCAACCCATGAAAATGATAATTTGTCACCTTTTTTAATTCCAAGTTCATCTGCTTTAAATGCAAATTTAAAGTAAGGGTTCTTTGATAAAAATTGTGAAGTTGAAACTTCATATACTATAGTATCACCAACTTTTGCTACGATATATGTAATCCAGTTTGCTTCTTTTTTTGCTCTTTTTGCTTCTTGATTAGAAAGCATTTCATGTTTAGCTAAAACTTTTACAGTTGCCACACCTTTTTTAATTTTTGCTTTAATTCTTGATTTTCCAGCCATTATTAATTCCTTTTATTTTTATTCTATATTTTATTAATTTTTTGAGTCAATATGAGTTGAATTAAATCAACCACCACATCCACCAATAGTTACTTTAACTTGCTTAGATGCTTTTAAAAGCTTTCCACCATCTTCAATTACTGCAAAAACATTTCCAGTTTTAGCCATTTTAATTCTTACACTATACTCTGCAATTCCACCCTTTGGAACATCAAATACCGCAACTAAAGCTTCTGGGTTTGCATCTTGAAAAATTGCTACTCTTGTTGCAGATTTTGCTTCAACTGTTACAGGAATAACTGCACCATTTTCAGCAATATCTGGAGCTTTTAATTTAACTTTTGTACTCTCTTTTGCATCAGCACCAAAAATCTCTTTAATTGCTGCGTCTACTTTTGTAGCTTCCCAAGCTTTTGGCTTAGTTTCTCTGTAATTAGCTGCACTTAATGCAACTGGTGCAACTGAAGCTGCTAATGCTCCTAAACCTAAACCTAAAAAATTTCTTCTATTTATCATTTTTTTATCCTTTTTATATTATTGAATTGTTTTTAAATAAGCAACTACTGCTTTAATCTCACCATCACTTAACCAACCAGATTTTCCAAATGCAGGCATTTGTGAAATAGGATTACTTGTATAAGGGTCATAAACTTTTTTATAAAGTTCTTCCTCTGGCCAATATTGTAATGCAGTTAACTTTGGTCCCATACTTCCAGGTCCGTCAATATTTTTACCATTTGCATCATGGCATGCAATACAGTTACCTAAATTTTTAGTTGTAAAAATTTTCTCACCTTGCTTAACTAAATCGTCATTTGCGAAAGATCCAGTTATAGCCAAACTACTAACTGCAGCTGCTAAAAACAAATTTTTAATTAATTTCATACTTTAACTCCTTATTTACTTTGATCAATAATATAATCAACGATTTTTTTGAACTCATCATCAGATAAATTCATTGCCGTTCCCTTAGGAGGCATTGCATTAATACCATTAATTGCATTATCATATACTTCATCAATACCTTTTTCTAAAACCTCTGCCCATGCAGCTTTGTCACCTAATACTGGTGCACCAATTGCTTTATTAGCATGGCATGCAGAACAATAAGTTGCATAATTTTCTGCTACAACAGGATCAACTCCACTTGCAACTTCTTTTTTAGGTTCTTTCCAAGTTCTTTCAACAGAAATTGGTTGATTAACAGTTGGAGCTAAATCAACTTTTATTTTTAATAAAAGATCATCAACAGTTTTACCTTTACCATACTGTTTTTCAATACAATTACTCATACATCTTGTTCCCTTACCATAAATAGTTGGGTCAGATAAAAGTTTTTGTATATTTTTAGGCCCTTGATGAGGGTCTTTTGTATCTACTTTTGGGTAAAAACCATTTTCATTTGGCATTTTTATTTGATCAAAATTATCTTTGTTTAAAACAAATTCATAATCCATCTCTTCACCATTTACTTTAATTCCATTTGAATAAAGTAAAAAGGCTGTAATAGCATAAGTTTCACTATGACTTAATGTTTTTGGTGCTGTAAAAGGCATAGAGTCCTTAATATACCACCATAAAGTACTCGCATATGGCCAATATGAACCAATAGTTTTAAGTGCAACATCTGGATTAGGATTTTCATCAGCTGGATTAAGTCTTTGAATAACTAAATCTGCAGTTTTCCCACCCGCTAATGTTGGATAACCTTTACCACCTGCACCAAACTCACCGTGACACATAGCACATTGTGCATCGTATAATTCTTCACCCCACTCTACTGAACCTTCAGCAATAGCAGGTTTTCCATTTTCATTTAAAATTGGCTCACCAAGTTTCTCATCATATTTAGGTAGTCCTGTTCCATCTGGTCTTACATCAACATTCCATCTTTCGATTTCGTTATGTGTAGCTTTTCTACCATTGTTGTATTTAACTTTTTGATCATTAACATAATATGGTCCGTATTTACCATCTTTTGTAGGGTATTTTACAGCGCCATCAACAGACATGTCACTACTTGCAACTAAAGAAGTAGCTAAAAGTGCAGATAATCCAAATCCTAGAATAATAGAACTAAGCTTTTTTGTGTTTTCTAATTTGAACATTATTACACTCTCCTTTTTCAGTTATTTCCCAAGTTACAATTGCATTTCTATGGTATACAGATTCAACACCAACAGCAGAAGTTTCTTCATCAATTGTTGGTTGAATATTACCAAAGTCATCTCTTGCTCTAGAAGCCATCAATAATGGTTTTCCATCCCACTTCATAACATATGAGAATCTTGTCCATGATTTAGGTAAAACAAGACCTTTAAGTTTTGCTTCAACCCAATTATCACCACCATCTAAAGAGATATCAACTCCTGTAATAGTTCCGTGTCCTGTCCAAGCAATACCTTCAACTTCTATCATATCACCTTTTTTCATGTGAGTCCATGGTTTTTCTGGACATGGAGAAGTAATAACTGAGTTAACTTCATTTACCCAGAAGAATCTAATTGCTTTTCCACCTGGTTGAACCATAGTATATTTAGAAGTTTCTTCTTTAGAATGCCATGGTTTATCAGAAATCTCAAGTCTTCTTAACCATTTAGTATTTAAGTTCCCTTCCCATCCTGGAACGATAAGTCTTACAGGATAACCTTGTTCAGCTCTTAAAGCTTCTCCATTTTGTCCCCATACTACCATAACATCATCTAATGCCTTTTCAACTGGAATAGTTCTAGGGTTTGAAGCATTATCACTACCTTCAGCAAGCATCCATACAGCATCTTTTTTAAGACCAACATCTTCTAAAATTGTCTTAAGCATTACACCTGTCCACTCTGCAGCACTCATTAAACCTTTTTGAAATTGCAATGAGTTAAATTGAGGACCTCTCCATTCTGGTGCTCCATTTGCTGGACACTCAATAAAGTAAATTCTACTTTCACTTGGATATTTTTTTAGATCATCTAAAGTTAATACAATTTCTCTTTCAACTTGATCACCATGAATCATAAGTCTCCACTCTTTAGGATCCACGTGTGCAGTTCCTCCATGATCTCTTACAAAGAACAGACCATTAGGTGTTACAATACCTTCAGATTCATGAATTGGACACATCGCAACAGATGCATAATAATCTCCAGAAGAAAATAAAGAGTGTGTTCTTCTAATATTATTATGTTCATATGGTGATGGTAATCCATATAAATTATGGTCAACTGGATCACCTAGTTTTGTTCCCCATGGTGCTTCATTCATGATCAAAGGATCATCAGCAGCTTTTAACTCAACAGGTGATAACACATTTGCTGCTGCAATTGCACCAACAGAATATGCTGCAGTTTTTCTAAAAAAATCTCTTCTACTTAATTTATCATCAGAAATAGTAGATAACTCTTTTTCAGAAGTCTTTGTTACTTTCGTCATTATTCCTCCTTAGAAATTGGTTATGTAAGCTTAAGAAAAGTTAATTAAGTAAAAGTTATTTTAATTATAAGATTCGATATATACGATGTTCTTAAATAGTTGTTAACTTTTCCTTATGCAAAACATAACAGCCAATTATATAAGATTTTCTTATACATTGATGTTTTCATTATCGCCACTTTTTTGTCACTTGTCAATTATTTTAAATTAAAAAAGAATAAATCGTTTAGTTTTGTAACAATATAATCATAATTATAACGTTTATGTTATTTTTTTGTCAAAAAACTTAAAATAATCTTGCTAAAGTTACTTTTTTTATACCCTATGCTACTATAGCGCTACTATTACATGGAGATTTATATGAAAAGATTTATAAGTTATGATAACTCATTAACAATTTTAAATAATATAATTTTTAAAGCTAAAACAAAGGAAAAACTTTTTCTAACTAATTCTGTTGGTAGAGTGCTTGCTTGTGATATTTCAGCGAATGAAAATTCACCAGAATACCCTACTTCAGCAATGGATGGATATGCAATAAAATTTGAAGATCAAAAAAATGATTTTATTGAAATAATTGATAAAAACCCAGCTGGATGTGTTGTTGAATCTGAAGTATCAAATGGTGTTTGTATTAAAACTTTTACGGGTTCTTTAATTCCAAATGGTGCCGATACTTTAATACCAATAGAGAATGTTGAAGTAAAAGATAATAAAATAAAAATTATTAAAGAGGTACCTAAAGGTTTTTCAATCAGAGAGATTGGAGAAAACTATAAAAAGGATGAAGTTTTAATTAAAGAAGGAACAATTATTGGTTTCGCTGAGATTGGGGTGCTTGCTTCTTTAAATATTTCACAAGTTCCTGTTTATTGTATGCCTGCCGTTGCAATTGCTAGTACAGGTAGTGAAATACTTGATTTAGGTGAAGAGCAAATAAATGAATCTCAAATTAGAAGTTCTAACCATTTAACAATTGAGGCTTTAGCAAAGAAAGCTGGTGCAGAGACTATTCAAATGGGTGTAGTAAAAGATGATATTGATTCTATTACAAAACTTTTAGAAAGTGGACTTGAGAAAGCTGATATAGTTGTTACAACTGGGGGTGTTTCTGTTGGTGATTACGATTTTGTTCAAGATGTTATAAAAGAGAAATTAAATGCAGAAGTTCTTTTTCATGGTGTAACAGTAAAACCTGGTATGCATATACTTTTAGCTAAAAAAGATGACAAGATTATATTAGCTTTACCTGGTTTTGCATACTCATCTACTGTTTGTGCAATCTTATATTTATTACCACTTATTTATAAATATGAAGGAGCTAATAAAAAACTTCCAATAGTTAAAGCTAGAATAAATCAAGACTTCCCATTAAAGATGAAAAAAACAATCTTTACAGCTTGTAATGTAAAATATGAGAATAATGAATATTCAATAGATTTCGAAGGGAAAAAACAAGGTACCAGTGCAATATTAACTAATATGCTAGGGAATCCTGCATTATTAATCCAAAAAGAAGATAGTAAAGATATAAAAGCAGGAGAATTAGTTGATATTCTTTTGTTAAATGAACTAAAATAAATGACTACTCAAAGAGTTTATATTTTATTAGCACTTTGTGTTTTATTTTGGTCAGGAAATTTTATTTTAGGAAGATTTGTTAGTTCTAATATTCAACCATTAGAACTAGCTTTCTTTAGATGGCTTTTTGTTTTAGTATTAACAACTCCTTTGCTGATATTTCTTGATTTAAAAAAAATCATTAAAGTATACAAAGAAAACTTTTTCTTTCTAACTTTATGCTCATTTTTAGGGATTACTTTATTTAATACCTTTTTATATATTGCTTTAAATTACACTACAGCAACTAATGCCCTGTTGATTAATTCGATTATTCCAATTTTAATTTTGGTATTTTCTTTTCTAATTTTAAAAACTAGAATATCAAAAGTTCAATTATTTGGAATATTATTATCAACTTTTGGAGTAATATTTTTGGTATTAAAAGGAGATATCTCTTCAATCTTAAGTTTAAGCTTTTCTAAGGGAGATTTGTGGGTTATTGCTAGTTCTATTGTTTGGGCTACTTACTCTACAATAATAAAATTAAAACCAAAAGAGTTGAATCATCTTGAGCTATTCCTTACAATAATTTATGTTGGTTTTGCCCTTTTACTTCCTTGGTATTTATACCAAGGTTATACGATAGAAAGAGAGATAATAATATTAAAAGAAAATTGGTATTTCTTTTTATATGTCTCAGTTTTTGCTTCTTTATTATCTTTTTATTTTTGGCACACAGGAATTGATACTATTGGAGCTGAAAAAACAGGTCAATTTACACACCTAATGCCAATTTTTGGTGCAACTTTAGCATTTATTTTTTTAGGCGAAAGATTAGAGTCTTTTCATTTTGTTGGAGCTATATTTATAGCTATAGGTATTTATTTATCTTTATTTTTAAAAAAGAAGAAACTGTGAATAAAAGATTTTTTTATATTATGATGATTTTCTCAATGATATTTTGGGGCGCTTCTTGGGTAAATGTTAAGTTTTTAACAAATTATATTAATGCATATGAGGTAGTGTTTTTCAGAATGGGAATCTCAATTTTAGCAATGATTCCTGTAATGGTTTACTTGAAACAAGATTTTAGAGTAAATCTAAAATCTGTTGGATTGATTCTTTTAGCTTCATTTATACTGCTTTTATACTCAATTATGTTTTTTCTTGGTGTAAAAAATGGTACAGCTGGACTTGGAGGAGCATTAGTTACAACATTAATCCCAATCAATACCTTTGTTATATTAGCTCTTTGGCATAAAAAAACAATATCATTAAAGCATTCCTTTGCTCTTATTCTTGGTGGCTTTGGAGTAATAACTATGTTAAATATTTGGCAATTTAATATAAATGAAATTTTTTCAATACAAAATATATATTTTCTTTTAGCTTCTATACTTTGGCCTTTGCTAACAATTACAAGTTCAAAAGCAAGTAAAATTTCACCCTTTGTATTTACCTTCTATGTTTATACAATCACAACAATTGTGGTATGTGGTTTTTTTATTGATTTTAATGTATTTACTAAAATAGTAAGTTTTGATTATATATTTTGGATTAATATAATTAGTATTAGTTTACTTTCAACAACTTTTGCTACATCTTTTTATTTTGTTGGCACTGAAAAACTTGGAACAAAGAAAGTTAGTTCATTTATATTTTTAGTACCCTCTTCTGCACTAATTTTAAGTGCAATCTTTTTAAATGAAAAAATTAGCTTCAATACATTAATTGGAACAATTTGTGCTGTTGTAGCTATTTATATATTAAATGATTTAAAAATAAAAACCTTCTTTAAGTAATTAGAGAAGGTTTTCTTTTCTCACACCTTCAAGGAACCCTTCATAAGTTCTTATCTCAAAGTTTTTATTTTTCTTTTTGTACTTCTTTAAAATTGATTTTGCAAGATTTTTTGCATTTTGTTTTACTATATTGCAATCACTTCTAACTTTTTCTATTTTGGGTAATTGTTTTTCTATTTCTAACGCAGCATCAACTGCAAAAGAGGTATTCTTATCTAGATATTTTTTTAAGATTTTATAATACCTTTGAAAAACAGCCCTTGTTCCTTCAGGTGCTTTATAGTTACTTGCAAGTTTTGGGACATAATATGTTATATCAACTTTTGTTTTAGCTTGAGATATAGAACAAATACCATTTTTCCTAACTGTTTTATAAAAATATTTAATTTTCCAATTAACTGTACCATGTCTTACATTTCCATTATTATAAAGAGGAGAAGTTTCATCCATACTATCTTCAAGTTTATGTTTATTTAATGGATAAATATCATAATAACTAAAATGTTTTTTAACAATTGGTTTTGCATCTAAAATGGTGCAAAATAATAGGATTAAGAAAATAAACCTACTCATCTAACAACTTTGTTGTATCAATTTTCTTTTTTGCTTTTACTCCAAGTTCAATAAACTCTTCACTTCGTCTAAGAAGATTTCCTTTTCCTAAACTTAGTTTCTTCATAGCTTCATCGTAAGCTTTTTGCGTTCTATTTATATTTACTCCAATAGCTTCAATATCATTTACAAAACTTGCAAACTTGTCATATAAATCTGCAGCTTTTTTTGAAATTATTAATGCATTTTCATTTTGATGTTCATATCTCCAAATATTTTCAACTGTTCTAAGTGTTGCAAAAAGTGTTGAGGGAGAAACTAGCATAATATTGTTTTCAAAGGCTGTTTTAAAAAGATTATTATCTTTTGATGCAGCAAGCATAAAAGCACCTTCAATTGGAATAAACATAAGAACAAAATCTAATGTATTAACAGCATCGATATTTTCATAACTTTTTACACTAAGACCTTTAATATGTGTATAAATAGATTTTATTAACTCTTTTGTAGCAAGTTCTTTTTCAATCTCATCATTTGATTCTGTAAACTTCAAATAAGCATTTAAACTAACCTTTGAATCAATAACTATATCTTTATTTGCTGGCAAATGAACAATAACATCAGGTCTCAATCTTTTACCTTCATTATCTGTAAAAGAGCCTTGCGTAGTGTATTCAATACCTTCTCTAAGTCCTGTTTGTTCAAGTATCTTAGAAAGAATCAACTCCCCCCAATCACCTTGAGTTTTATTCTCACCTTTTAAAGCTTTTGTTAAGTTAATAGCATCTTGTGAGATTTGGTTGTTTAAATCTTTTAAGTTTTTGATTTCAGTTAAAAGTGAAGTTCGTTGTTTCGTTTCCTCACTATATATATCGTTTACTCTTTTCCCAAACATATTTAACTGCTCTTTAAAAGGTGTTAACATTTGATTTAAATTAGTATTTGATTTTTTTGTATTATCTTCAAATAGTTTGTTTGCTAAGTTTTCAAATTCTTGTTTTAAAATCTCTTTAGAATTTTCCAAAAGTTCAATTTTTTCTTTTAGATTTTCCTCTTTTATAGCAAATTCATTTTTCAGTTGTTCTTTTTGAAGATTTGCTTTACTTCTTTCAAATTCTAGATTATCTAAAAATTTAGATTCAAGTAGTTCTGCTTTTTCAATATTAGAATCTTTTTGAAATATTAAATCGTTTTCTAATTTTAAAATTGAGTTTTCACTAGAATTGAGTTTTTCTTCTAAAAAATTGATTTTTTGTCTTAGAATTAACCAAATAATAAATCCACCAAGAATCAGCCCTAAAAGAGCTGAAACTATAGCTAATATATCAAAGTTACCCATTAGTTTTTAAATTAAAAATACTATCTTTTAAAGCTTCGTCATCATTGTTTTGATGTACATCATATCCTAACTCTTTAAATCTTTCCACTAAAGGTGGATGTGAGTAATAAAAGAATATATAAAGAGGGTGAGAAAGTGGAAATGATTTATTTTCATTAGCAAGTTTTAAAAGTGCACTTATTAAATCTTCTCTTGATTGCATATTAGATCCGAATTCATCTGCTGCATATTCATTGTGTCTACTAATAAGTGAGATTAAAGGCATCAGGAAAAATGATAAAATTGGAGAAAAAATCAAAAATACTGTAATTATTGCATATGATTCATTTTGAAGATTTAATCCTAAGAATATCTCTTCACTTAAATTTCCAAAAATTGCAAAAAATACAAACATCACAAAGCCCATAATCCCTATATTTTTAAGAATATCACCATTTTTAAAGTGTCCTAATTCATGACCTAGAACAGCAAGTAATTCATTATGAGAAAGTTTTTCAATTAAAGTATCAAATAAAACTACTCTTTTTGTACTTCCTAGACCTCCAAAATAAGCATTTAATCTATTGTCTCTTTTACTTGCATCAACAGAAAATACTCCAGAACTTTTGAAACCAACACCATCTAAAAGATTTTCAATTTTTCCTTCTAATTCTTTATCTTTTAAAGGTTCAAACTTATCAAACATCTTATCTCTAATAACAGGATATAACATATTTATTGTAATAATAACTGCAAAAATAAAAATAAATCCCCAAATCCACCATGAATTTAAACTACTAATAATCCATGAGATAACAGCAATAACAGCAGAACCAAACACCAAAAATAAAACCCCTGTTTTTATCGTATCTTTAATAAATAAAGCTGGCGTCATATTAGAAAAACCATATTTCTTATCAAGTTTAAAAGTTGAATATAAATCAAAAGGTAGTCCTAGAATCCAATTGATTATAATAAATAAGTTTACAAATACTACTGCTTTTAAAATAGTTGACTCAAAATTAACTAAAGAATCTAATATATTTAGACCTGAACCAATCCAAAATATGAAAATCAAAAAACTATAAAAAGATGAAACTATTGCAATCTTTTCTTTTTCAATTGTGTAGTTTCCAGCAACTTCGTATTTTTCATTATCTAATATAATTGGTTGAAGTTTCTTTGCATTTTTAACAAATCCTATTTGCATAAATGATGTGTATATTGTTAGAAAAAAATATAGGCAATAGCCCAAAACAAATATTTCTAGCACAGAATAATCCTTTAACTATTATTTTTGGGTATTTTATCGTATTAAACTTGTTGTAAATTAAATTGTATAATTAGTTTTCTTGTTCAGAAGATTCTTTGAATAAAACAACTTTATTTCTTCCACTTCTTTTTGCTTCATAAAGTGCTAAATCTGCTCTGTGTAGTATTGATTCTAAATCTAAATCATCAGAATTTAGTATTGCAACTCCAATACTTACAGTAAATCTAATCTTTTCATTTTTTTGTGTAGTATATTCAGAATTTTCAATTTCAAATCTAATGTTTTCTGCTGCTTTTAAAGCACCTCTTTCTGAAGTATTAGGTAATACAGCAGCAAACTCTTCTCCACCTAATCTTCCAAAAATATCAGACTTTCTTAATGTATTTTCTGTTTTTGATGCCATAAGTTTGATAACTTCATCACCAATAGAGTGTCCATAAATATCGTTTATCATTTTAAACTTATCAATATCAATCATTAAAACTGCTAATTTTTTGCCTTCTCTTCTTGTGTATTTAATCATAGGAGCTGATGATTCATAAAAAGCTCTTCTGTTATTTACTCCACATAATGAGTCAGTTGTAGCTAAAATTTCAAGTTTTACATTTATATCATTAAGTTCTCTAGTTCTTTTTTCAACTGCACTTTCTAAAACTTTTTGATAATCTTTAAGTCTTCTATCTTGGGCATTTTGTTTAATTGCTTCTAAAATTATAAGTTCAAAGTCGATTCTTTCAAATCTTCTTGGGATCATTTGATAAATTGTAGCTTCATTGATGATTCTTTCCAAAGATGCGACATTACAAACATCTTTAAAAAGTATATTTTTTGTATTAGGAGAGTTTTTATGTAATTCAATAATAAAATCATCCAAAGTCATATCAGATCTATTATCGCCTACTATTGAAATTAATATTTCGTTACCTGCAATGATATAATTATAACAGCTTATTAATGCCTGCTCTGCATTTACGTAACTTTCAATTATATAATCACTATCGACAATTCTTGAAATTTTGTTATATAAAGAGTCTAAAATCTCAACATCACTTTCAATACATGCTATTACAAATTTACCCATTTTAAAATTTTTCCTAATAAAGTTTAAAGATTTTAGCTTTTTTTATATTAAAACTAAAGTAAACAATTATTAATAAATATACACAAAATTTATTTTTTTATTATAAAATATTCTTATTTTAAATAAATGTTGATAGGTTCGCGTATGATAATAAAATATTTTATTATATTGTATTAAAAATTTCTAAAATTTCTTTAGATATTTTTGTAGGTTTGTAATTTTTTAGAAATGCAAGTTTGATTTTTGCAGTAAAAAGCAATTCATCATCTCTAAATATTTCATGAAAAATTTCAATTGAAGCATTTTTTTTAGATACTAGTTTTGTAGTAACATTTAGAACATCTGCAAATGTTGCAGACTTTATGTAATCTGCTTCAACTTTTTTTACAACAAAAAATTCATCGTCATTATGAGGAGATAAACCTTTTTCAAAAAACACATTACTTCTAGCTCGTTCACAAAATTTTAGATAATTTGCATAATATACAACACCACCAATATCTGTGTCTTCATAATAAACTCTAATCTTCATATCAATACTTTAAATAATTTTTAAAATCTTACCTACTTAAACTTAAGAAACTTAGATAGTACAGGGAGATCCCTATACTAAATTATCCCATAGGATATAAAATCTCTTTTTGTACCTCTTCAATTTTTGCCATTAACTCATTATCAATTTCAAAATCTAAAGCAGCTAAAGATTCATCAAGTTGAGATAATTTTCTAGCACCTATTATTGTTGAAGCTACAAAATCAAAGTGTTTAGAGTATGCAACAGCCAAAGTTACAGGCGAAACTCCATATTCCTTTGCAAGTTCCATATATCTTTTGGTTGTTTCTAAAGATTTCTCATTTACAAATCTGTTTGCCATAGCTTGAACTCTTGGGTTTTTATTAGCCATATAAATACCAAATCTAGAATCAGGTGGATAAAGTCCTCCATTATATTTACCAGATAAGACCCCTCCTCCTATTGGAGAATAAGGAAGCAACGAAATATTTTCTCTTCTACAAACATTTGCTAATTCATCTAGAAATCTTGGATTATTTAATGAGAAGTTATTTTGAATAGACTCAAACCTAGCTAATTTTTCATATTTAGATATCTCATTTGCTTTTGTAAGTCCATAGGCAGTATCGTTTGAAGTTCCTAAATACCTAACTTTACCCTCTTTAACTAAGTCATCAAAAGCTCTCATACTCTCTTCAACTGGAACAACAGTATCAGGCCAATGCATTTGGTAAAGGTCAATATAATCTGTATCTAATCTTTTTAAACTCTCTTCAACAGCTTTTTTAATGTGGAAGGAATCAATTGCAGTAAGTCCATGTCTAATTGGTGGTACAAACCATCCTGATGCAGCTCCTGCTACTTTTGTTGCTAAGATTACAGAATCTCTAGGTTTTGTTTTAAGCCATTCACCAACTATTTTTTCAGTATTTCCAGCTAAGTCTGCTCTTGGAGGAACAGGATAAAGTTCCGCAGTATCATAAAAATTTATACCTCTATCATAAGCTTTATCCATAATTTCAAAAGCTTCTTTCTTATCTGTAGTTGATCCAAAAGTCATAGTTCCTAAACATATAGGAGTTACTCTAAGCCCACTTTTCCCAATATAATTATATTTCAATTTAACTCCTTTTAAATATAAATTAAAAGGAAAATTATATCTGTTTGTATTTTAATAAAAGATATGTATTTAGATTTATTCTAAAATACATATCTCTTTTTTAAACATATGAACTATTGTCTCTTTTGCTACTAAAAAAACAATAATTATAGTAACTGTTGCTAAGAAATAAGACATCATTGCATATATCCAATTATGAGTAAGTTCAAACATTAAAATTGTAGCCAATGAGATTGCTGCCATAGGAAAGGTAAAAGCCCACCAAGAGATAAAAAATTTGATTTTGATATAGTTTTTATACATAACAAAAACCAAGATAGTAAAGAACAATCCTAAGCTATAAAGTATATGTGCAAAAAAGTCTAAATTCCCTTCAAGTTTTATATATGAGATAAAACCAATAGCAGGTGGAGCAATCAAAATAAACAATGTTGGCATAAATTTTGGTGCGAATTGTTTATGAAAAATAATTCTGTTTAAAATAATTGCAAATAAAACAATCCAAAAGAAAATACCAATTGAAAAGAAAAAATATAAAATAGAATCACCTACAAAACCCTTTCCAACAATAGGAACAATAATATTACCAACAATAGGTATAAACCAAGCAGGATTAGAATGTTGCATCTCAAGGTTATTATTAATCCAATACTTAATTGTATAAAAGGTTAAAAATAGATGTAAAGCTGCACCTAAAATAAAAAATATGTGAGATAATTCAGTAATTGAATTTTTATAAATAAGTCCCAATAATAGCATTGATATTGATATAGCTGCAAAGAAATTAATTCTAATTGGGTGTGTAAACTCTTTTTGAACCTCTTCTTTAAACACAATAAGTTTTTTTAAATAAAAAAAAGTAATTACAAAAAATAAAGCTGTTGTAAAATATGTAAAAAATGAAACTACAAAACCTGGGAAGAAAAGTTCATGGTGTAACTTTCCAAGAACTAAGGTTAAACCTGAAAACCCCATAACTATTGCAAACATCATAACTGGGAAGTACTGTAATCTATCTGAGGGTATTGCTGTGATATGTTCTTTTTGACCCATCATAAAATCCTTTAAGAAATCTTTTTTTATAATGGTTTGATCAAGAAGGAGACTTATGGCTAAAAAACCTATTATTGACTTAAAATTTAAAAATTTCTCATTTGAACAAAACAATCAAACAATTAAGCTACTATCTTTTAATAAATCAAATATGACTTTGGACGTTAGTATATATGAAAATGGTGAACATTTAAAAAATAGTAAAATTGTATTTGCTCACTTGCCAAAAAGTTTAAAAGCAAAAATCAAACCATTATAATGTTGAATTATAATTCAATTAAGTTTAAATTATTATTAAGTCAACTTATTTTATATTCATAAGATTTACTTATGTTTTAAATAGCATATTAATATTGATTTTTTCTTTCATAATATTGATAAACTTATTTATATGATTTTCTTTGTACTTTTTAAAATTGAAATTTTTATAATTTTTATTAATTTTTTTAAAAATAAATTCTCTAAATATATCATCGTCAAAGACACCATGTACAAAGGTTCCTTTTATATTTTCACTATCATAAAATAAAGGATGTTTTTTACTTTGTCCATGGTGTATTTCAAATCCTTTGATATTTAAAGAAAATAGTTTGTATTCTGATTTAACAAGTGTTTTCTTTGAATCAAATACTATCACATCGTCAATAAAACCAAATCCATCTTCTTGTGTTATATTTTCATTTTCTATAAGTTTTTTATCGAGAAGTTTTTTAAACATCATCTCATACCCACCACATAAACCAAAAATAGTTTTATTAAACTTTTTTAAACTATTAAATAAGCCATTTGATTTCATCCATAATAGATCTTTAATTACAAGCTTTGAACCAGGTAATATAATGATATCAAAGTTATCTAATAAAACATTTGTTTCAATAAACTGTAAGTTTACTGACTCATCAACAATTAGAGGTTCAAAATCATTGTAATTGCTCAGATGAGGATATGAGATAACACCCACATTTATAATTGGATTTTTCTTTACTTGTGTATAATTTTTTAAACTTTGAGAATCTTCAAACCCTAAATTAAATGGTATATATGGTAAAACTCCCAAAACAGGAATTTTAAAATCATTTTCAATAATCTTAATGCCTTCATCAAAAAGTGTAATATCACCACGAAACTTATTTATTATAACACCTATTACATTTTCTCTAAGCTTCTTAGGAAGAAGATTATAAACGCCATAAACAGAGGCAAAAACTCCACCTTTTTCTATATCTGCTACTAAAATTATTTTCGTATTGTATTCATCTGCGATAAAAATATTCGATAAATCTTTATCCATTAGATTTAATTCAACTGGACTTCCCGCACCTTCACAAACTACAACATCATACTTTTTATCTAAATAGTCAAAACATCTCTTTACAGCAGGTTTAAGTAAATCCAAGTCTTTATAATATGCTCTTACGTCCTTTGAATCAATTACTTTCCCCTCAACTATAACACTAGCACTATTACCTCTTCCTGATTTCAGTAAAATTGGATTTAAATGGTATGAAGTGTCTATTCCTAATACATCTGCTTGGAAATATTGTGCAACTGCTATTTCACTACCATCATCACAAACGTGAGCATTATTTGAGACATTTTGAGCTTTAAAAGGAACTACTGAATATCCTAAATCTTGTAAAATCTTTGCGATTATGAAAGTTATGGTTGATTTTCCAGCATCAGAACTTGTACCAAAAATGGAGATATTATTTGTCATTAAGTTTCCTATACTTGTTATTTTTATTTTAAACTTTTACTAAAAAAAGGGTTTTTATAGTAATATTTATAAAATTTTGAGAAATTATATCTCAAAGATATACAAGGATTATTAAATTTTATGAAACTTACAATAGAAAGTTTAAAATGAATTGGCTAGCACATCTATTTTTATCTGAACAAAATATTGATTTTCAAGTTGGCAATATACTTGCTGATCCATTAAAAGCAAAACCATGGGAAAATTCTAGTGAAAATATTAAAAAAGGTATGAAAATCCATTTATTAATAGATTCTTTTTCTGATAAAGATGAGCATTTTAAAATAAGCAAAAATAGATTAAAAGAAAAAGGTTTATTAAGAGGTATTGTTATTGATTTTACCTATGATTATCTTTTAACAAAGAATTGGGATACCTTCTGCAAAATAGAACTTAAAGATTTTAAAAGTGAGTTTTATAAAACTAGTTTAAACCAAAACTATCCAAGTTGGCCAAAGCAGATTTTGAGCAATATCAAAAATAAAGAATTATTAAAATTTAATACCTATAATGATTTGGAAAATGCACTAAAAAGAGTTGATATGAGAGTGTCATCACGGATTTCTAAAAGAGATTCTGCTATAAGTTATTTAACACTCATTGAAAATAACATAGATGGATTGGAAAAAGATTTTTTAGTCTTTTTCCCAAAACTTTGTAAAATAGTAAAAAATAATACAAATAAATCAAAACTAAATCATTGGAAATTATAATCTATCTTTTTGTGTTTCTTTTTATAAGTAAATAAACAAAAAATGGTGCTCCAATAAATGAAGTTACAACACCAATTGGTAAAGATGATGCTGTATTTAAGTTTCTTGAAATAAAATCTGCTAGTACTAGGAAAAAACCACCATAAAAGAAGACTGGAATGATTAATTTATGGGCACTTTGTTTATAAAGTATTTTCACCATATGTGGTATTACAAGTCCTACAAATCCAATAGGTCCAACAAAACTAATACTAATACCAACAGCTAATGAAATTACAATTAGAAGTGTTAAATTGATTTTATTTACATTTAAACCCTTTAAAAATGCCATATCATTAGATATCAAAAGAAGTTTAATTTTCTCTTTAAAAAAAAGTACTGTTGATAATAAAATAACTGAAATTAAAAAAACTATAATAGAACTGCTAAAGCCAACAACATCCAAACTACCTAAAGTAAATCTAACGATTGAATAATTTTCTTGTAGATCACTCATATAAAAAACCATCATCAAACCAGATGAATAGAAAAATGATAAAGCGATACCTATTAGAAGTATTGAGTTTGTAGAGACTACAATTGAAGCTTTATTTATCCTTTGTGATATTAAATATAAGATTATAATAGTGATAAAAGAGCCTAGAATCCCAGATATAACTAGCATGACTGTAGGAAAAAATACAATTGAAATAGCTGTAAATAGTGTAGTACCACTTGCAATCCCTAGAGTATAAGGAGTTATAAGTGCATTTTTGAATATTGTTTGAAATATAAGTCCAGAGAGACTTAAAATAGCTCCAACAAAGAAAGCTAAGATTATTCGTGGAACCCTTAAATCCCAAAATATAGTATAACTTGTTGTATTAGAATTAAAAATATCGTTATAGTTTATAGAAGTATCACCTATAAAAGGTGCAAGTATAATTATAAAAAAACTCAATATATAGACAATTTTTTTCATAATTTTACCACTAAATGATTATTGATAATTTTTACACTATTGTTATAAAGTCTATCGAGATTTTCAAGTTTAAAGAACTCTTCACTTGAACCAAAAAACTTCACACTACCCTCTTCTAAAAAAAGAATCTTATATTTTAGATTAAAGGCTAAATCTAAATTATGAGTTATGATGATTTTTTGACTAAGCTTTGTTGATTTAAATATATCAAAAACCTCTTTTATTCTTGAGATATCTAGATTTGCAGTTAGTTCATCAAAAATTGTTATCTTTGCATTATGAATTAAACTTGAACCTAATAACAAAAGTTGTTGTTCCCCTGAGCTTAAGTTTATGCAATATCTATTTTTAACACTATCAAGTTTTAATAATAAGATAATATTTTCAATATCTTCTTTTTTGATCTCTTTAATCGCAGACATTTGAAGATATTCAAAAACTGTTATATATTCATCAAAGATTTCAAATTTTGGAGGAATGTAATTAATTAGTTGGGTTCTTTTTGATTCATCTAATATAGAAATAGTTTCATCAAAAAGCTTTACTTTATCATTTGTAATTAAATTGCATAAAACCTTTGCTAAAGTAGATTTTCCAGCTCCATTTTTGCCTAAAACTATTAAATTCTCATTTTCTTCTAAAGAAAAAGATATATTATTCAATATTAGATTTGAAAAATTATTTATCTCTAACATTTTCTAAAATACCTTTAAAATCATCTATAAAATAGACTACTCTATTACTTGGAATTCCTGCATACTCTTTATCAATAATATAAACATTTTTTGATTTTGCAGCGCTTATTGGTAATTCTAACCAAGACTTTTTAAGTTCATCTTTAGAAATATCTCTATCTTTTATATATGGAGCTAATAATACTATAATCTCTGGATTCATTTTTATAATTTTCTCAACATTTACAATTGGTTGAGATAAAGAAGATGATTGATAAGCATTTTTATTTCCACTTATTTCAATGATATCATTAAAATAAAGATAGTTTCCAGCAACATAAATGGTTTTATTTAAATCTTTTCTTGGACTAATGACTATTAAAACTTTTTTATTAGTTTTAATATTTTTTATATCTTCTAAATTATTGTTTATATCATTTACTAAAAATTTTGCACTTTTTTCTTTGTCTAGAAGCTTACCAATGGTCAAAATTGTACTTTTTATTGACTCTAAATTATTTGTCTTAAAAGTTTTTATATTTAGATTTAGCTTTTTTATATTTGCAATTAAATTTTTATCATACTCTTGAGAAAGTATTAATGATGGTTTTGCAACGAGCAATTTTTCTAAAGATACACTTGCATATCCTCCAACTTTTGGAATTTTTTTTGATTCTTCTGGGAAATTACAATATTGAGTATTTGCAACTATATCTTTCCCTTTGCCTAAGGCAAAGACAATTTCATTTATTGAAGGAGAGAGGGTTATTATTCTCTCTCCTGCAAATAAGTTTAGACTAATAAATAAAAGAATTAATAATTTTTTTTTCATTAGAAATTATACTTTAATCCTACATAAAAACTTCTAGGAGCACTTGAATAATCATTAACTGTTTGGTAATACTTATCAAAAATATTGTCAACCTTTAAATACACACTTGTATCTTTGTTAATTTCATAATTTGCAACTGAGTTCCAAACTGTATAATTACCTGTTTGAGTACTACTTAAATCTAATCTTTCTCCAACATAATTACCATTTAAATTAAGATGAAGATTTTTAAATCCATAATAATCAAGACTAACTTTTAAAGTTTCTCTTGGAACTCTTAATAATTTAACACCATCTTCATCCTTAGCAATTAAATTAGTATAAGTCAAAGATAATAAAGTGTGTTTTGCTATATCATTATTGTAGCTAATCTCGTAACCACTTAACTTTGAAGTCCCTTCAATATTTGAATAATAATCGTCTGAATAATCAGTAGGAGTCCCATTATAGTTGTAATCAATTAAATCTGTTATTCTATTCCTAAAATATTTTATTTCAATATCTTTATATTGTAAAGCAATGTCAAAAGATTTATTATATTCAGGTTTTAAGTCATTTCCACCATCATGACTTAATTCATATAATGTTGGAGCTTTATATCCTGTTCCAAAATTAGAAGAAAAAATAAAATCTTCAAATGAGTGTTTAAAACCTATTTTTCCCGTTATTTTATTTTTGAAACTTGTATATGTATCATATCTTAAAGATTGGGTAAAAACAGTTGTATTATTATTAAGGAAATTACTGTTTGTCAAATAAAATCCATTATTTTGATAATCAAAAGAATATGCTTTTTTCTGATTAAAATCTTTTCTATCAATTCCTAAAATTAAAAAATCTTTTTCTCTATATTTAATATTTGATTTAACTCCATACTCTTTTACATCAGACTCAAATTCTTTGGTAAAACCTGTTGGATCTTTTCTATCAAACTTGGATTTTGAAAAGTAAATATCAACTACACCAATTTTATTTACATTGTTAAAGTTTATTTTTGAAAAATTACTTTTTGATTTTGATTCGTCATCTGAATCATTAGGTCCACTTCCATCATATTCTGTTTTTGAATCTATATATGTGTGAGTAAAATCTAATTTATTACTATCATTAAGATTTACTCCAGTTTTCAAAGATAATGTAGTGTTTTCATAAGAATCATCTTCAAAACTATCTAAATCAATACCTCTTGTTGCTTGTGCTGAATATCCATCACTTGTAAGTCTTTGAGCATTTAACTTTACATAAGCTTTTTCATTTTTATATGAAAGATTAAGACCATATTTTTGTGTATTAAAACTTCCATACTCTAAATTTATACCACCATTTAATCCATTTTCTGGTTTTTTTGTTATTATATTAATAACTCCCCCACTAGCATCTGCACCCCAAACACCAGATTGAGCACCTTTTATTATTTCAATTCTTTCAACATCAGTTATTAAAATATTTCCTGGAAAGGCAGAGCCATTTGTAATATCGTTATATCTAATACCATCAATTAGTACTAATGTATTAGTATAATGCATTCCATTAATTCTCACAAAAGAAGTTTGACCTAATCCTCCATTTGAGGTAATATCAATACCTTGAACACTATTTAAAGCTTGTGTTAAATTCGTATAGTTTTTTTCTTCCAATTCTTCTTTTGTAATAACTTCCACGTTAGATGTAACATCTTTGATTGATTGCTCTGATTTAGTGGCTGAATAAACTGTGATTTCTGATAGTTTGTTTGAGTAAAGGTTTGTTGCTATAAGTAAGCTTGCAACTAAGCTTGTCGTTAATTTTTTGTTTTCCATGTGTTTTATTTGTCCTATGTTTTTTATAAATTGTTTGTTGAATACTGTTTAGCTGGTTTTAATTGCGATGATAATAACAGCTTAATGATTTTTGGTGTATTTTGATTAATAATAGTTTCTATTGAACTAAATTGAGAGTGCATTTTTCCATTTACAGTTGCACATAAAATACCAAAAAATGAGAAGTAGTTTTTCTTTTTAGTAGTCATATTTTTATCCTCCTTTACAAAATTTTTTGCGATTATACTAAAAAAGGGATAAAAATATGAAATTAAAAATTTTTTAAATTATATATGGCAGCTTAATATTGATTTATTAGGGTCAATAATATATTCATATCCTTGGTACATAATATAAAATCCAAATAAAATTACAAGAATTGAAGCTATATTTATAAATAGACTACGCAAGGCCATTTGTTTAAATACTCCAACAAAGAAACCTAAAGAAAACATAGCAGGTAATGTACTTAGACCAAAAATAAGCATTACAAAAGCTCCCCAAAGTGGACTTCCTGTACTAGCTGCTGTTATTGCAAACACATATACAAAGCCACAAGGAAGTAGACCATTAAGCATCCCTAGTAGATAAAAACTAGTCAAAGTATTTGAACCAATTAAAGACCTGAATGTTTGTTGATAAATAGTAGATTTAGATACAGAATGCTCTAAGGAAGTTAAAAACTTTAGTTTACCACTTAAAGATAAACCAACAAGTATCATTAAAACACCTGTTGTTAAAAGCAAGATACCACTTGTCATATTATCAAAAGTAACAACTCCACCTACAAAACCAAATATGAATCCAAGTATTACATAAGTAGTTATCCTACCAAAAGAGTATAAAATATGGGAGATTGACTGTTTGGTTTTACTCCACGATGAATCAATTTTTGTACTTGAATAAGCTACGACAATTCCTCCACACATACCGATACAGTGACCAAAAGAGCCTAAAAAAGCAATTGATATTATTGTTAGTATACTTACACTTTCCATTATTTACCTAATAGTTTATTTCTAATTAAAGGGTTTGTTAAATTTTCACCCCTATACATTTTGATTATCATTTCATCAAAGCTAATCATACCCTCTTTTTTATTTTTATAAGCACCAAATCCATATTCCATTGGAGTATTTGAAGTTTTATCATACCAAGCTTTTTTACCATCTATATATTCATTTGTATCATTTGAAAAAACCCAGATAATAGCATTTTCTTGAAACTCTATATTTTTATACCATAAAGCTAAACAACCTGGATCATCAAAAAACCATGTTCTTCCATCAGGAGCAATTGCTTGTGCTGAATGTTTGTTTGAAGTAATTGTCATACCACATTGAGTATCTTGGAAATGATTTAGTGTTATGTCTACTGGTTTGTGTTCATGATTTCCCTCATGTATAACAACCATTTGTTTTTGATTTGACATTGATAAAAAAATACCAACAATAATAAATATTAATACAAAAATAGTAATAATAGGTAAAAACTTCTTCATTAAAATTCCTAAAAAATAATTGAAATGATATATAAAGCCTCTTGATAACTAGCTAAAATTAAAAAAGCCCCATAAAAAATGGGGCTTCGAACACAAAGACTTTGAGAAAATTAAGTTTAGAGTAGGAGATTAATTTTCTAATATCTAATAATAACTCCAAAATGTTAATTATTTGTTAATTCATATACATCTAAACACTGCTTTTTAATGATAAAAAAAATATAATGTCATCTTTAAAAGGATTTTAATGGCATTACTTATTTTTGATATGGATGGTACGATTTTAGATAGTGGAACTACAATTGTAAACACTATAAATCATGTTAGAGAAGAATTAGGTTTTGAAAAATTAGAAAAGAACTATGCCCTTGAAAAAGTAAATGATCCAAATATAAATGCTTCAAAATTTTTCTATGGTACAGATGATTTCACACTACAACAAAAAGAATTATTTGAAGAACACTACAATGCAAATTGTTTAAATGGTTTAGAGTTATATGATGGAATGGCAAAACTAATTGATGATTTAAATCAAGAGTTTACTTTAACTGTTGCAACAAATGCAAATTCTACTTTTGCAAGAAAAATGCTTGATCATCTTGAAGTTGGTAAGTATTTTGAAACTATCTTAGGTTTTGATTCTGTAAAGCAAGCGAAACCTCACCCTGAAATGGTTTATAAAATCCTTGATACTCACAATATACAAAAAGATAGGACTCAATTAATTGGAGATTCACACAAAGATATTATGGCTGCTAATAATGCAGGAATTGATTCAGTTCTAGTAAACTGGGGATTTTCAAATCATGATAAAGATGCAATTTCAAGTATTGAAGAATTAGAAATAAAGATTTTTGAAAAATTTAATAAACTTAACTAGTTCAAAAATCTTTAAATCTTTTAAATCAATGCTTGTAAAGTTTTATACTCATTTAAAGCAAAATCATCAGTCATACCTGAAATATAATCAAATATCAATCTAGCTCTATAATACCACTCTTCAAGTTTGTATTTAACCATATCATCTTTTGAAAGTTTTTCAATACTATCTTTATAGGCAACTATATGTTTTGAAGATAATCTCCTAATCAATCTTTGAGAGATAAAACAAGAGATTCTTTCCCCATGAACAAGCTTTTCAAACTCTTCACTCTCAAGTTCTAAAAGTGGTTTATAATTTTCACATAAAGTGCTTAATATTTTTTGTCCCTTTAATTCCAGCGTTTGAATATCTTTATTATTATAAATATGTTCTATTGAAATATTTTGTAAGACTTTTACAGCTTTAGTATATTTACTATTTTCATCATATTCTAAAAGTGCGGCATCAAATCTTCCATTGAAAATATCTTCATGATTATCAATAAAAACTTGCGAGACATGCTCAACTAAAGCATGAGTTAGTTTAGCCCTTGTAAGAGTTAAAAATAAATTAAACTGATATGGTTCACTCTCATTTTTTTTTGCTTTTTGATAATAGTCCTCCACAAGTTCCAAAAGATAAGTTTCATTCATCTTTTCGCACTCTTGTTTTATAAGTGAATACACCTTTTCAAAACTTAAAATCTTTTTATCAACTGCATCTTCCATATCAGCATTTAAGTAACTAATATCATCTGCAGCTTCCATTATATAAGTGATTGGAAATCTACATCCATCTTCAATATGTAAAGACTCTTTGATTTTTGAGACAATATCCCTTTCAGAATAATAATAACCTGGTTTTTTTCTCATATAAGAGTATTTTTCACTTTTTGAGGGTTTAGGCTCAAAGGCTCCTCTTGTATATTTAAGCATTGAAACAATTTGTGAATAAGAAAGGTTAAGTCTTTGAAGTTTTGTAATAATTCTAATCCCTTGAGCATTCCCATCAAAATTACAAAGGTCATTAATCAAAAGATTTTTTAACTCTAAGTTTTTTTCATCAACACAAATTAGATTGTTGAATATTTTTATACCCTTATTTTTCATCCAAGAATTTAATGCAACTTCTGCAAAATGGCCAAATGGTGGGTTCCCAATATCGTGTATTAAACTTGTCATTTCAGATGTTGAGATAAAAGCATCCTTTACATCATCTAAATAAAATTTACCTTCACATTTTTTTAAAATGGTTTTAGCAATAAACCTTGCTGTTTGGGATACTTCTAAAGAGTGAGTTAATCTACTTCTAACAGCTGCATTTAATTCTAAAGGGAATACTTGAGTTTTCTTTTGTAAACGTCTTAAAGATGGAGCAGAAAGAATTCTTCCTCTATCACTTTCAACTGAGATATCTAAATCACTTATTGGATAAAATTCTCTATTTGTAGTTATTTTTTTTCTATAGTCACACATTTTTATTCTTTTATAAATTTTTTTTGTTATTGTATTGAAAGTAATATAAAATACGAAATTAAAGGCTTGAAATGTTTGATAAAATCAAAAATATTTTCAAAAAAGAAAAAACCTATGAATGTATAGTATTTGACGGTAAAAAAATGAGTTATCCTAGTCTAACAAAAAAACAAATTGAAGAGATTGAAAATGACCCTAAATATAAAGCTTGGAGTGTAACACTAAAAAGAGAAGAGAGTTAACTCTTCTCTTTTTTACCAGTTTCGACCTTTTCCAGGAGACATTCCTTGTCCCATACCTTTTCCCATTCCTTGTCCATTCATCATATTATTTCTTTGATTTACTCTATTTTTAAATCTAGCTTGTTGATGAATTTGAAGTTCATTTTGTGAAATGATGCCATCACCATTTTTATCAACATCAGAAAATAAAGGTGAATTTTTTGCATTCATCATAAGTCTACCTTGTCCAGCTTTTTGAGTCATTCTTCTTTCTTTTACTGAATTGAATTCAGCAGGACTAATTTGACCATCTTTATTTGTATCATAAACTGAAAAAGCAACAGGACCAAAACTTGGTAAAGTTTCAGCAAACATAAATGTTGCACCAAATACCAATAAACCACTTAGAATAATTCTTGAAGTTTTCATAACATCCTCCTTCTAATAGATATTTTACAAGCCATCCTTTAATGTAATTATATAACTGATCTTTTAACCTAGTATTAATATAAACTTTTTAAAAACTTAAATTAATCTATATTCAATAGGAACTCTTATTGTGATTGTTCTTTGAACTTTTGGAAAATTTACTGAGGCACTATAGATTGCTTCTATTGTGGACTTTTGCAGTAGTTTATGTCCTTTTAGTGTTTTCACTCTTTTTATTTCACCAGATTTAGTTAAACAAAATTCCACAAGAACTTTACCTTGTATTTTAAGTTTTCTAGCTCTTTTTGAGTACATTATATTTTTTTGTATTTCTTTTTTTATCATATGTAAATGATTTGCTAAAAAATCTTCTTTATAATTAACTACTTTTTTTACAGGAGTAGGATTAATTGGTTCTTTTATTTCTTTAGTTACCACTTTCTCAATAGGCTTACTTTTAGGCTTAATTAGTTTTTTAGGTGTATTTTTTACAATCTCTTTTTTTGGTTTTTTAACAATTTTTTTCTTTTCTACTTTTTTTACTATTTTCTTTTTTACTTTTGCCTTTACGATTTTTTTGGGTTCAATTTTCTTAGGCTTTGTTATAACTTTTTTAACTTTTTTTTCAACTACTAGTTCTTTTGCTTTTGTCTGATTTTTTTGAACATTTTTTTCAGGTTTTGGTTTAACTATTTGAACATAGTTTAATTTAATTTTCTTTTCCTGTTTTTTTTCAGAGTGTAATTTCTCAAAAGGATTTGCAAATAAAAAAAGTGTAGCTATACTTATATAAATCAAAACTGTAAGAAAAAAAGAGTTTAAATATCTCATTGTTGTTTTACCGTCACTATTGATATATTTTCAAAATCATTTGATTTTAAAGCATCTAAAATAGATACAAAAACTTCAAACTTAGCGTCTTTATCACTATTTATTAAAATTGGTCTATCTTTTTCTTCTTGTGAAATTTTACTTAATAGCTCTTCAACTATTAACTCTTCTTTATCAAGATAAATTTGTCCAGAATCTTTTATATAAATGCTCAACTCTTTTTTTATTTTTTTATTATCAGATGAAGTTGATTTTGGAAGAGATACAGGTATAACACCTTTAGCAATAAAAGTAGATGTCATCAAAACTATTGCTAAAAGTACTAAAAGAACATCAATAAAAGGTATTACATTTATTGAATCATATTTCTTGATTTTCATATCTGCTTTCCAAAACTTCTGCGTATCGACTTAAGATATTATAAAAAACCATTGATACAATTGCCACAACTAAACCAACTGCCGTGGCCTTAAGTGCAAGGGCTAATGAACTCATAATTTTAGTTGCAACTATATCACCCTCACTCATTGTCATAAAAGTTAGCATTATGGCTAATACAGTACCAAGAAGTCCTATATAAGGTGAGTTAGAGGCAATAGTTCCAATAAAAGTTAAGTTTTTTGTAAGTGCCACATCAAGTTGTTTTTTGTTTTTATACTTATTTACATCTAGTTTTCTATAAAAAAAGAGTCTTTCTATAAAAAACATTACAGCTATAAAACTCATAAATATAAGTAATGCAATCACACCATAATCAACTAGGTGTTTTAGTAATTCAATATTCATCTTCTTCTCCTGTACAGCATTTTATTTTATGATAGAAGTGTTAATTTTGAGTTAATTACTCTGAATAAAAGTAAGAATCTACTCCCATTATTGCAGCCCCATATGAAGTTGTAATTTGTGGATGTTTTGGAATAAAAATTCTTTTTCCTAATTCATTTTCTATTGCGTTTACTAAACCTTCATTTAAAGCAGGACCTCCATCAAAATAAACACCCTCTTTTACACCAACTCTTTTTACTAATTTAACAATCCTTTTGGCAATAGAGTAATGAACCCCACATACAATATCTTCAACACTATGATTATTTCCAAGTAGTCCAATAATTTCACTTTCTGCAAAAACCGCACATGTACTACTTACACTTAAGGGTGTACCTTTTGCTTTGAAGTGCATTTGACCAAGTTTATCAACATCAATTTCAAGCTTTAAGGCTACTACATCTAAAAACTTTCCTGTTCCAGCAGCACATCTATCATTCATAGCAAAATTTGTAACATTTCCATCATTATCCAAAGAGATTGCTTTACTATCTTGTCCACCAATATTTATAATAGTTTTTATCTCTCCATACTCTTTCCCTGCAGCTCTAGCTCCTATTGCATTTGCTGTTATCTCACTAATATTTTCATCTGCTTCTTTATAAAGTTTTCTTCCATAACCAGTAGAAACAGTATAAACAACATCTTCATATGATATTTCAAGTTCTTTTATTAAAAGCTCTAAAGTTTCTTGAGCATATTTATAAAACATACTTCCACTAGCACTAGTTTTTGAACCTATTAAATTTTTATTTTCATCAATTATAGAAATTTTTATTGATGTTGAACCTATGTCAATCCCTACAAAATATTTCACTTTTTTACCCTTTTTCTTGTTTTTAAAGACTCTATAAAGGCTTCAATTCTTGTTGTTAATTGACCACCTTGACTTGGACTGTAATCACTTTCGATATATAAAATAGGAATACCCTCTTTTTCCATAGCTTCTAAAACACTTCTTTGCTCAGCTTCATAAACAGTACAACCAGCAAATGCTTGATATACAACACCATCTGCACTATATGTTTTAACTAAGTCTATAATACGTCTTATTCTGTCATCATTTTTTGTAAATATTGGACATGTACAAGCTTTTAAATACTTATCAGCCATAGAATCAAGCATATCATTAACAAACCACTCATCAACGGCAACTCTATCATTAAACATTCTATTTGAACTACAAGTCTCATCTGCAACAATTATCCCATCTGACTCTTCAATTACTATTGGAACTTTATAATTTGGAAAAATAGGAGGTGAGCCTGTATAAACTATTCTTGGACTAATTTTTCCATTAACAAAAAGATTTTCGTCTTCTCTTTGTTTACACTCTTTCAAAAGATTTTCAACGGTATTAATCCATGAATCAATTTTGTCAAAAAAGAAAGCATTTGTAACAAAAAACATATCATTTCCACTTATTACAATATTTTTCTTTTTTCTATATTCACAAAGTTTATGATAAAGAGATTGTGAATAACCAATCTTTGCAATACTTTGTTTTAAACTCTTTTTATTTAGCTTTTTACCAGTTCGTTTTGATAAATCAATTGCAAATTCTCTAATACTTCTTCTAAAATATTCTCTACTGATTTCACTCTCTTTAACTCTAGGGAAATCAACATCTACAACATCATAACCAAAGCTTTCTATTGTAACTCCCGCTTTTGTTTTTTGGTCACAAGTTGTTGGAGAATATATTAAATGAGGTTTATCAGAAAAATTCCCAGAAGCAAAATGTCCTACTGTTGCACGTACCAAAGGGCAAGATTTTTGTGGCATGTAATCACTTCCTATCTCATCATCGGTGTAGAAACCATTGCATAATCTAATAGGAACAGCATCTAAAGCATATATAATCTCACTTGGAATTTGAATACACATGGTGCCTACTTTTAATTTTCCTTCATGAATTGACTTTTGTTTACAAAATACATCTTCGAATAACTTATAAAAATAATCCATAGCTTTAATAGGGTTTTTAAAATCATCTTTTAGAGTATTTATAATTTTTATTGCTTCCATTGCCTTGTGTCTATTTTGTTTTTCAAGTGGAGATTCAATTTCATGTTTTAATTTACTTGTCATTACTTTCCTTTATATTGGCAATACCCATTCTTTTTTCAAAACCTTCTTTTGTAGACGTAAAAGCTTTTATATTTAAAATATCAAAGTGTAAAACATCATCTTCAGGACATGCAGCAACACATTTTAGGCATAAAATACAATCATCCCTTAATATATTTGTATCTGTTACATTATCTGCAATATCTTTTATTTGCATATCACAAACAGTATAACAATCACCACATCTAGTACATTTACTACCATCTTTTCTAAACTGTACAATTGAGATTTTTGAAAAGATATAATGTAAAGCACTCATAGGACAGAAGAAGCAAAAAAATCTTTTTTTAATAAAACTTCCAACAAAAAATAATCCAGCAAAAAAAACCCCTAATGATGTTAAAAGTATTGCTGTTTTACTTGAAAAGTCAATTACCCATTGGGAAAAATCGCCACTAAACATAGGTGTAATTATTCTTGCTGGACATATTTTACAAAAAGCTGCTGACCATTGTGAACCCATTAAGCCCACACCCATAAGTAAAGGAAAAACTAAAACTATAAACAAAAATATATATTTTATTTTTGATAATTTTTCAAATTGATTTTGTGAATAGCTTGAATACCTAATACCAATTGATTTTCTAAGTTTTGTCATCCAATCTTGTAGTGTTCCAAAAGGACAAACATATCCACACCAAGCCTTATTTAAAAAAATAAACCAAAATAAAAAAACAAGAATTCCACTAATTACTCCAATTGAAGCACCACCAAGCAATACTTGAGTTGGCATTGATAATTGATGCTGCAAAGGGATTAAATAACAAGCTCCAGCAGTTGTATCATTATAAGGACATGCAAAAATAGGTAATTTTGAACCAAAATCTATTGCAAAATAACCACCATAAATAAATAAAACAAAAGTAAATATTTGAATAATATTTCTAAATCTTATTAGATTTACATTGTAAACTGTTTTTTTTAACCTACTCAACATATCTTGGCTCTTTAAAAGGAAGTGTACGATTTTTTCTAAATCTATATATTATAAATCCTGCTAATATCATTGTTAAAATTAAAATTGTCAAAGCAAATGAGTAAGATTCATAATCATTTTTATTTGGATAATAGTATGCTGGATAAGTTAAAATATATTTTTCATTTTCAACTTCATGCTCTAAAGTTAGCATTAACTCCTGCTTAAATCTTTTATTATACTCCTCCCAATTTGGAAAATAATCTCTTACAAGAGTTATTTTTGTTATTCCACTTTCATCGGTTTTAAAACTTTTTATCCAACCACTTTGTAGTTTTATTTTTAATGTAGCATCTTTTAATGGCTCACCATTAAATAAAGCTTTGAAAGTTAAAGTATCTCCCATACTAAGCCTATGGAAAAAACTATCTTCATCTTCACTTTTTATTCTAATTAAATCTATTTTTGATACATTTTGATTTAACTCTTTTTTTATTTCTTTAGTGTAAATATCATCACTTCCATGCTTACCTTGTAGATGCTCTAACTTTGCAACCTTATAATATGATTTATCATTAACTTTTGTTTTTTCAATTGCAAAGATATTATAATATCCATTGTCAGGAACTTCAAACCTATAAACTTTTTTACCCCTTGATTTTTCTTCAATAATTGATTTTAGAGTTTGATTTTTATCAAATACAAAAAAATTAATATTTTTTGTAGGATAAAGAGATTTTTTACCTCTGTTTTCATAGGCTAAATATAATTTTTTTGTTGGGATAACTTTTTTTGCTGATGGCTTACCTCCACCACCATGCATATGTCCACCATATGATTTCTTTTTTGCAGTTGGATCTGTTAGAGACAAGTAAAACTCTTGCTTTGGATTTATAGAAGCTTTTTTACCCCAAGATTTTTTTGGTTTAAAATCTTCCATAGCTTTTTCCATAGCTTTTTGGAAATCAACAACTTCACCACCATATTTTTTACTAAAAACGAAGGCATCTTTTTTGTTTGCAAAGGCATATTTACTAACCCTTGACATAGTACCTTTTTGTCTACTTCCAACTACATAAAGAGCACTTTTTGCATCAATAAACTTTAAAGTAGTTACATCGACTACTTTTATATCTTTTAAAGCTAGTTTTTTAATCTTTAAATCTTCAGTTAAACAGTGAATAGAACAATATTGTCTTGGTTTTCCATCAAGTGTAGCACTATGATTTGTTTTATAAAACATAGGTAAATTCATACCACAAACAACACCGCTAGTTTTATCTTTCCCTTCTTGAACCAAAGTTGCCTTTTTAAAAGGAACACTTTGAAACATTTTCCCCGATGAAGAAGAACCATGTGAGTGCCCTCCTCTTTGTTTTGCTCCATATTTTGAAAATACGTATCCAGTATAAATATTAAGTCCAATATAAAATAAAATTGCTGATGAAGCAAAGAAAAATCCAAATAGCTTTCTTAACTTTGTGCTATCAATAAGTTTTATTCTTTTGTAAAGAATAATAAATGCCCAAATAATACCAATCCATTTAAACAACTTAAAGTAATGAAGCCATGCATCACCCCTTTTAGCTAATGATTCAACATTAATACTCATTCCAAAACCTTGAGCAAAACCTTCAACAATTTTTTCATAATCTTTAATAAAAAACATCTCTAAAGTATGTCCTAAAGATGCAAAAATAAAAAGTGGTATTAGTGCAACACCAAGACTTGTAAAAATTGAATTAAATTCTTTTTTCAAAACCTTTGAAGCTAAAAAAAGTCCTAAAAATGAAAAGAAGACTGTAAATATAACAGCATAAATAAAAGCAAAACCACCTGCATATTCTGAAAGATTAAAAAACTCTGCTGTTCTATTCCAAATAAATTCATCAGCAATATTGCTTCTATTTAAACCATGGGCAAATCCCATAGATACAGGAATAGACGCAAGAATTAAAATATATGTCCAAATTTCTGCATTTAAAAGCTTTAGCTTAGAGCCTAACTGTTCGGCAGATTTAGTAAACTTAAATTTTACAGCTTCACAAGAAGTCGCACAATCCATACATAAAGTACAATCATCTGTTTGATTTTTTTTAGCAAAAGTAAAAGGTTTTAGATTATACTCACATGCACTTGCACACTCAAAAGTTTTACAATCTTTACAATGGTCTGTATATGTTTCTAATTTTGTAAAAGATAATTTATCATATGCCCTTGTAAGTGTTCCAATAGGACAAATGTATTTACAATAACTCATTTCTTTATAAATATAATACACTATAAAAGAAAGTAGTGTTAGCACTGAAAACATCAAAGCTGTATTAAAAGGAGACTTCCAAAAACCATCAAAAGTGTAATAAACTCCCCACCAACCAATTACTAAAATAAAAATGCCGATATATCTATTTTGCATCCATTTTGGCATCTTCTTTTTTAAACCTAATTTTGTAATATATTTTCCCATAAAACCATGGGGACAAACGCCACAAAAAATTCTTCCAAAAGAAGGTAAAGTAACAACCATAAATAAAGCCCAAAAAAGACCCCAAAAAAAAGCACCAGTAAATATATTATCTCTACTAGGATGAACAAATCCAAAATAAATAGCATAAAAAAATAGTGCTGTAACAGTTAATCTAAGAATTAATAAAAAACTCTTATTTTTAAATAAAAAACCTAATATTGGTTTACCATAAATATCATTTTTATCACGTTTGATAAAATCTATCATCTATATACCTTATAATGAAATTTTTCCAGCAACAACCATTGAACCAACAAAAATCAGTAATAGCGAAGCAAAAATCTGAATATACTTTGTGTATACCTTAAATTGTTCTATTAATCCTTGAAATATTCTTCCAACAATTAATGTATAAAAAATAAAAGGAACTAACACGGCACCTAAGCCAAATAAAAGACCATTTAAAAATGAAAATAAATATGTTGTAGTGTTTGCACTTATTGTAATCAAAGTTAAGACTGGAACACATGGATTTAAAGAAACTAATGCCCCTATCCCAAAAATTCCTAGAGTTCCCTTTGGCTTTTTAGAAGTTGATACTTTTGATTTGCATCTTGCATCTACAATTAATGTTGTATAAAGCAATCCTAGTCCAATAAGAATAGTAAAACTTCCTAAAATCAATTGAAAAATAGTGTTATCATTAAGAATTGATTTTATAAATAATGAACTAGAAGAAGCAATTAAAGATATAAAAATATAAGTAACTACTCTTCCTACACTAAATGGCAATACTACTTTTAAAGATGAAACACTTTTTGTAGAATTGGATATTAAAAGTGGAGCTAAAAAAGGCATACATGAAAACATGCATGCAGTAGCTCCATATGATAATCCTATTAAAAAAAGTGAGAAAAAAGTTAAACTTTCCACTATCTTTTTTCTTTATTAAAATTTATATCTAAGGCCTGCATAAAATGCTCTTGGAGGAGCAACTCTTATTGTTGCATCGTTCATATCTTTTCCATAAGATACATTTACAAATTGATAATAGTTTTTATTAAATAAATTTGTAATTTTTCCAAATAATTCTAAATTATTAGAGATTTTATATTTACTTCTTAAATTAACCACTGCATAACCTGATTGTTTGTATAAGTTAGCTTCATCAGCATAATAACTACTTTTAGCAGTTATTTCTGGAGATAATACGAACTTTTGATTAACATTCCAATCTAATCCAATATTTATTGTGTGTTTTGAAGTTCTAGGTACAATATTACCATCTAACTCAATTTCAGGTGCGCCACCATCATTTGGATTAATTGAATAATCTATTAATTTAGCCATTAAATACGTATATGCAATATTGTATGAAAAGGCATCATTTACTTTAGTATTAACTGCTAATTCAATACCCCTACTTCTCATATCTCCAACATTATCTATTGCTAAATATTCATCATCATCTGTTGACCATAAATAACTTCCAGCTTTTTTACCTATATAATCAACTCTATCTAATTGATAAATTGATAAATCATAGTTTGTATTGTTAAATCTACCTTTTATTCCAATCTCATAATTGTACGTTTTTTCACTATCTAATTCTGTTGGAATATCAAGACTTGGATCATCTTGTAAGATACTTAGATTTCCACTAATTTGACCAGCAGTAGGTGCTCTAAAACCACTTGAGTAACTAGTATATAAATAATGCTCATCAGCAAAGTTATAATTTAGACCTAGATTAAATGAACTTTCATTATAGCTTGGATCTACATTTAAAGAACTATCCATATGATTCTTATAATCATATGTCAAGTGATCGTATCTATAATTCCCTACAATATTAAGTTTTTCTGTTAATTTTGACTGTAGTTCTAAATAAACAGCTGCAATATTTTCATCTGTATTACTATCTGATAAAAGAGTCCCTGCAGTAGTAATTCCTGTCCATGGCGATCCATAGGTAACCCTTTGTACAGATTCATTATCCTGTGAGTTTTTTTCTAAATTTATACCCACCATTGCAGCTATACTTCCAAAAGATTTTCTATATTCTGATTTAAATGTATTTTGAATCCATTTTTCATCATTATTTTTTAAATGAAAAGTATCAGTACTATCTCTAGATGATCTATTTTTTGTATCATCTTGATATCTAGAAACAGTTGCCATAAAATTTGAAGTATCATCAATATCATTTGAATAAGTTAAAAATGTTTTAATTAATGTTGTATCATAATATCCAGAATAAGATACCTCATTAAAACTTTTAGGATCATTTATAGCTGCATCAATCCCATGAACACTAGTTCCATCTCCAGATTTTCTTTTTGTATAATCAAGTCCAAATGTTAAGTCGCTATTATCATTTAAATAATATTGATATTTTCCATTAACTGACTTGTGATTTAAGTATGCTTCATCCCAATAACCATCTGTATCTCTATATGTAGCTTGTAGTTGAAGTGAACTATCATCAAAACTTTGATTCGTTCCAATTAAAAATCTGTTAAATCCAAAACTACCTAATTCAGTTTCAAGTTTTGATTCACTAAGACCTTTTGGTCTTTTTGTTGTAATTACTATAGCACCAGAAATTGCATCATTCCCATAAAGATAACTAGCACTACCTTTAATAACTTTTATTGATTCAATATTGTCTAAATCAAGATTTGCCTTTCCAGTAGTTTCTTGAACAGGTACACCATCAATAACAATTGCAACACCAGGTCTTTCACCCATATACATTTGATTATCAATACCTCTGATATGTATTTTCACTTTATCATTACCCACATTTGAGGCAGTAATTCCAGGAATCGTATTCAAAATATCTTCAACATTAGTTGGATCAATTTTTTCTATTTGTTTATTATCAATAATAAAAGTGTTAGATGAACTATTCAGCTTTTCTTCATATTTATCGTCAATTGTTGAGGATACAACACTTATAGACTCTAGTTCAACAGCATTCAAACTATTAATCAATACTAATGAAGCTACTAGACTCATAGATATTCTTACTTTAGGCATTTTTTCTCCATATTTTAATTACCACTTTAAAATATGAAAGAATATTTCAGTATAATAGAAGTGGTGTTAATTCACTATCTTCCATCTATCTAGGTCGCCAAACTTTATTTAGATGGGAGATTTATTGTTGTAATATTAATTAGAGTCTGTTAATTAAGTGTTAATCTTTTGCTAAGTCTTATATTTTTTTTAAGTATTTAAGTTAATTATTAGTTTATGATGTTTTTAAAGTTTAGAATAAATTTATTTCCATTGCTTAATGGCTCAATTTTTATGGCAATTTTATTTTTGTCACAAAACTCTTTTACCATAGAAAGTCCTAATCCAAATCCATGTTTAGAAGAATCTTCTTGAAAAAATTTATCAAAAATGATAAATAAATTCTTTGTATCAATCTCTTTTCCTGTGTTATAAATAGATAAAAGATTATTACTATATGTAATTTGTATTAAACCATTTTCTTCAAGATTATATTTTAAAGCATTTGAGATAAGATTATCAAGCATTTTAGAAAAACCATTTAAATCAGTTTTTAATTGACAATCTTCAATTTCAACTTCGATTTTTATATCTTTTTTTAAATCTTCAAACTTATCTAAACTTTTAAAAGTAATCTCTTTTAAATTAAAAGTAGAAACATCAACCTTATCAATCTCTTTTTTTATTTGATATTCCATATCCTCATAAAGTCTTAATAATTCATTTGAGGCTTTTTTTATTCTACTTAATCTTTTTAAGGCTTTTTCATCTGTAATTTTTTTCTCTAACATTTGAGTATTCAAATTAATTGTTGAAACAGGGATGTTTAGTTCATGTAATGTCTGTTTTACTGTCTTTTGTAGGTTTTCATCACTTTTAAAAAGTGGTTCAAAAATTGATTTACTTAATAAAAGATATAAACCTAAACCAAAAAATAATACCGTTAAGGTAATAAGCATAAATGTGTCTTGATTAAAACCAATATATGAGTTTAAATAAAAGTTTAAAAGCAATGATAAAAGTAAGACAAATACAACTATTATTGAATTAGTGATTAAAAAGTTTCTTTTTTTATAATTCAATTTTATATCCAATACCTTTTATATTTTTAATTGAATCTTTTCCAAGAAGTTTTTTTATGTTGTTAATATAAACTCTAATTGAACCTTCACTATAACCTTCTGAACAACCCCAAAGTCTATCAATAATCATATCTTTAGTAATAATTTTTTCTTTTTGTTCTAAAAATAGTTCCAGCAAATCAATTACCTTGCCTGCAATATTAATATCAGTACCATTGGATAAAACTCTTCTATTCATTGGATCAAAAATTAAATCTTCAGTTAATTTTATATCTTCAAATGCTTTACCGCTTCTTTTTAATAAAGATTGAATCCTAAGAAGAAGTTCATCAAGATCAATTGGTTTTTTTAAATAATCATCACAACCAGTTAAAAAGCCTTGAGTTAACTTCTCTTTATCTTTATATGAAGTCAGGTAAATTGCAGGTGTATTATCGCCAGAGTTTCTTAACTCTTTTAATAAACTAATTCCATCTATTATCGGAACATTGATATCAAAAAGGTATAAATCAAAATTATTTTCATATGTAATACTTAAAACTTCTTCGCCATTTGATGCAGTTTTTATTTCAAAACCTTCATCTTCTAAGAAATCTTCAAGTGTTTCGAGAAATAATTCATCATCTTCTAAAACAAGTATTTTATACAAGGATTCTCCCAAAAGTATTTATTTTATTATATTGTTACTAAGTTAAAATATTATTAATTTGTGGTTTAAGTTGATTTTTTACTTTATTTATTTATCATTAGTATAAAAAGTAATAAAATATAGGGAAAGAGATGATAAAAAGAATTTTAATATTTTTTGTACTAATAATCACAGCATTTTATGTTATATCCGAAGATAATATAAAAATAATTTTAGCTGGGATTGCAGTTTTTCTAATTGGAATGCACTTTATGGAGGATGGCTTTAAACTTTTTTCAGGGGGAACATTAGAAAAAGTCTTAAAAAAATTCACATCCACTTCATATACATCTATTCTCACAGGTTTTATAACAACATCAATTGTACAAAGCTCTTCTTTAATATCTGTAATAGTAATCTCATTTTTGTCTGTTGAATTAATTTCTCTGGCTAAAGCAATGGCAATAGTTTTTGGTGCAAATTTAGGAAGTACTACAACAGCGTGGATTGTTTCGGCCTTTGGATTAAAGTTAAAAATAGCAATATACGCAATGCCAATGATTATCTTTGGTGTAATTTTTAGATTTTCTAAATCCAATACTTATGTTGGATTAGGAAATATTTTATTAGGTTTAGGTTTTATCTTTTTAGGAATCTCTTATATGAAAGAGGGATTTGATACTCTAAGCGCTTCAATTGACTTGGCAAAATACTCTGTAGATGGATACTTAGGAGTTTTTATTTATATTGCTATTGGAGCTATTTCAACTGTAATTATTCAATCTAGTAGTGCAACAATGGCAATTATAATTACAGCACTTGCAGGGGGTAATATTTTATATATAGATGCCCTAGCCCTTGCAATAGGAGCAAATATAGGTACAACTGTTACAGCTATTCTTGGTTCACTAACTTCCAATCAAAATGGTAAACGTCTTGCATTTGGACACTTTGTATTTAATATTTCAACAGGATTAATTGCAGTTCTATTGATATATAAATTAAAAGATTTAGTAGATTTTTTATCTATTTATATAGGGATAGGAGGAGAAGATTATACTATGAAACTTGCATTATTTCATACTATATTTAACCTTTTAGGGATAATAATTCTTTTTCCATTTATACAAATAATTGTAAATCTTTCAAAAAAATTCATAAGTGACGAAAAATATAAAAAACCTTCAAAACCAATCTATCTTGATAAAGCAAATATCAAAATACCATACAATGCAATGGTTTCAATTCAAAAAGAGCTTATTCATTTATATGAAAATGCCCAAAAAGCAATACTTCATGCTATTTCTATTCATTCAAGTGAACTAAAAACAGAAAATGATATTAATAGAATTATAAATTCTGAAGTTAAGAAAATAGATACTGATTTAGATTCATTTTATCAAAACAATTTAAAGCTTCTTTATAGTGAAATTATTGAATTTACATTACTTTCTCAACAAAACATGAATAAGGAACAAAATGAATATGTAGCCCAATTGAAACTTGCTTCAAATATAATTGTGAAAATATTAAAAGATACAAGAGATATACAGAAGAATATGAACTTTTATTTAAATAGTAAAAATGAGTATATAAAAAAAGAATACCTTGAGATAAAAAAACAATTGGCTTTAACTATTCTTTTAGTAAATAACATAAAAGATTCCAATAGTGATGAATTAGAAACTTCTATATTAATTCAAGAACAAAAAGACAAAAATGAAACATATAATACTTCAATAAACAATCAACTTGATGAACTTATTAGAAGTGAAAAAATTACTTCAAAAATGGCAACTTCATTGATAAATGATTCAACTACAACTTATAATATTTGTACAAACTTGCTAAGAATTGCTAATATTATATTAATAAAAGATGAAAGTTTAAGAAAGCTAGGAGAGATGGAAAATGAAGATTAATGAACTATTTGAAAACTTTGATAATATCTTTACATGGAATAAAAATGAGATAAAAGAAAATAAAAGTGAAATCGATGATTTGATGAAAAAACTTTTAGAAAAAAGAAAGAAATTAGAAAAGAAAATAAAAAAAGAGGAAAGACTAGAAGAAAAAGCAATCTTAAATAAAAAATTAAAAGCTATAAAAAAGCTAATGAAAAAAGCTAAAAAGAGTTTATACTAATAGTTAGTTAAACTCTTTAAAATTTTGCCTTAAAGCTTCATATGCAACAATTGATACAGAGTTTGCAATATTTAAACTTCTTGCATCATTTGTCATTGGAATTGTAATATGTCCTTCTTTATTTTTATCCATTATTGACTCAGGAAGTCCTGCATCTTCTCTTCCAAAATAGAAAAAATCTCCAGCTTTATATTCCATATCAAAATAAACTTTTTTTGTTTTTGTAGTTGCAAAGAAATGTCTATTGGTCAATGGATTCTTTTCCCAAAAATCTTCAATATTTTCATATTCTCTAACATCTAAATCAAACCAATAATCAAGTCCAGCTCGTCTAACCTCTTTTTCTGTAATCTCACCAAATCCATAGGGTTTGATTAAATGAAGTGTACAGTCAAGTGCAAAAGCTAATCTTCCTATAGTCCCAACGTTTCCAGGGATTCTTGGTTCATGAAGTACTAAATTAAACATTATAAGACTACCGTTTTATTTCCATATACAAATACTTTATCTTCTAAAAGAAGTTGTAAAGCATTTGATAAAACAACTTTTTCAACATTTCTACCTGCTCTTCTCATATCTTGCCAAGAGTAAGTATGGTCAACTCTAACTACATCTTGAAAAATAATTGGACCTTCATCTAAGTCATCAGTTACATAGTGAGCTGTTGCACCAATAATCTTTACACCTCTATGGTGTGCTTGCTTATATGGATTGGCTCCAATAAAAGCTGGCAAGAAAGAGTGGTGAATATTTAAAACTTTTTTAGGGTAAGTTTCAATAAATTTTGGAGTTAAAATTCTCATATATTTAGCTAAAACTATTAATTCTGGGTTATATTCATTAATTTTTTCAATAACCATATCTTCATGGTCTTCTCTTGTTATATCTTCAGCACTTATACAATGAAAAGGTATATTGAATTTTTCAACTAAATCTTGAAGATAATCATGGTTTGCAATAACTGCTTGAATATTAGCATCAAGTTCACCATCAATATATCTAATTAATAAGTCACCTAAAACATGAGATTCTTTTGTAGCTAAAATTACAATGTTTTTCTTTGATTTTTTGTTTAGTTTTACTGTAGATTCTTTTGGTAAAACCTCTGTTAGTTCTTTGAGTAAAATATTTTCATTTAATTCACCAGAGATAACTGTTCTCATAAAAAATTTGTTAGTTTCTTTATCAACATATTCAGCATTTTGTTCTATATTTAAATTGTTTGCAAAAAGAATTTTTGAGACATTGTAAACAAGCCCTTTTGCATCAAAAGTATCAATTAAAAGTATATATTCTTTCATAGTGTTATTCCATCCTAAAATTAAGAATGGAATAATACCAAAATAAAGATTTAAATCATTTTAGATAGCTGTTCTCTATATGCTTCATGATCATAATTTTTCTCTCTAGCAACTCCAGAGTCTACTGCTGCTTTTGCAACTGCACTTGAAATTTCAACAATAAGTCTTTTATCAAATGGTTTTGGGATGATATATTCTTTTGAATAAGCAATATGATCTCCAAAAATAGCTTTAATCTCATCAGTAACTGGTTTTTTTGCTAAATCTGCAATTGCATATGCTGCAGCTTTTTTCATAGCCATGTTTATTTTTTTTGCTTGTACATCTAATGCACCTCTAAAAATAAAAGGAAATCCAATTACATTATTAACTTGGTTATTAAAATCACTTCTTCCTGTACCAATTAAAGCTTTATCTCTAATTGCCAAAATCTCATCTGGGAATAATTCAGGAGTTGGATTAGCCAATGTAAATATGATTGGTTCATCTGCCATAACAGCAATATGTTCTTGTGTAAAAGTTCCAGGTCTAGATAATCCAAGAACCATATCTGCTTCCCTAAAGGCATCAATTTTTGTCATTGGTTCTTTTGCTGAAAACTCTTTTTTAAATTCATTTAAATCATCTCTACCATCATGACAAACACCTTTTGAGTCAATCATAATAATATTTTTAATTCCGATAGCTTTATACATTCTTGAACAAGAAATCGCTGCTGCACCTGCCCCAACAACAACTACCTTCAATGTTTCAAGATTTTTTCCTAAAATATCACATGCATTAATTACACCAGCAGATGTAATAATTGCTGTTCCATGTTGGTCATCATGCATAACTGGTATGTCAAGCTCTTCAATTAATCTTTTTTCAATTTCAAAACACTCAGGTGATTTAATATCTTCAAGGTTGATACCACCAAATGTTGGAGCAATAGCCTTACATACATCAATAAATTTTTCTGGATTCTCTTCATCTACTTCAATATCAAAAGAATCAATAGCTGAAAACTTTTTAAATAATACTGATTTCCCTTCCATTACTGGTTTAGCAGCTAATGCTCCAATATTACCAAGTCCTAATACAGCTGTACCATTTGTAATTACTGCAACAAGGTTTCTTTTTGCAGTGTATTTAAATGCATTTTCTGGGTTTTCTTCAATTTCTAAGCATGGAAATGCAACACCTGGAGTGTATGCTTTTGATAAATCATCTTGAGTTTCTAATTTAGTTGTAGTTTCAATAGCTAATTTTCCAGCTTTTGGATATTGGTGATAATCCAATGCTTCTTCTCTAGTAACAGGTTGTTTACTCATTTTCTATCCTCTCTCTTTGTTTAGGGGTTACCGAATTGTAACTCATTAAAACTTACAAAAAAGAAGAAAATCATAATTTAAGCTTATGAACTTTAATATTTCTTTAAGAGACATAATATTTACATGAAATATACATAATTTTTACATAAGTGCCTATATTGTGACAATTCCAGCAAATCTACCACACTTATTATCTATCCTATACGAGAAATATGGCTCATTTGAGCACTTAGTACAAGTATTAGATATAGTTATATTACTGATATTTAAGCTCTTGAGTAAACTCTCATTTATACCTTGAAGGTCAATAAATTTTCCATTTATAAACTCTTTTCCAAAACTTTTTTCAACTATGGTAACCAGTTCATCATTTACTTCATAACAACATTTTTGAATTGACGGCCCCATATGTACTTCTATATCAGAATAGTTACAATTAAATTCATTAACCATTTTTTTTACTGTAAGTTCTGAAATCTTTAAAAAAGTAGAATTTCTACCTGCATGAACAGCAGCTACTACACCTTTTTTTCTATCAATAAAAATTATTGGTATACAATCTGCTACCATAACCATTAAAACAACATTATCATCGTTTGTAATTACACCATCACAATCATCTATTATATTTTGGGAGTGTTTATCTACAACTTTAACATTATTACCATGAACCTGATTCATCGAAATAAGTTTTTTATCTTCTAAATTATATTTTTTTAGAAGTTTTTTTCTGTTTTTATCAACATTTTCTTTAATATCAGGAACATGGAAAGCAAAATTTCCATCATCAATATTTGTAAAAGTAAAGAATATTTTATTCATTTGAAATCCAATTAATTTTTATACCTATTGTACTTATTATAATTTAATATACTCTTATTGTTTTTTTGATAAAATCGCCACAATTAAAGGATTATAATGACAAACAAATTTGCAATTTTTGGAAACCCAGTAGCACATTCAAAATCACCACAAATGCATAATGCAGGATTTAAACAACTAAATTTCGACGGTGAATATGTAAAGCATTTAATAGAAGATCCAAGTACTCTTAAAAATACTTTTTCACAAGAAAAATACTTAGGTGCAAATATTACAGTTCCCCATAAAGAAGTAGCTTTTAAAGATGCTGATGAAGTTAGAGGTATTGCAAATAAGATTAAAGCAGTAAATACTTATATAAATGAAAATGGTAAAATTGTTGCATACAATACTGATGCACCAGGATTTTTAAAAGCAATTGAGACCTTTGGAGAAATAAAAAAAGTACTTCTTCTTGGTGCAGGAGGAACAGCAAAGGCTATTAGTCTTGCTTTAAAAGAAAAGAACATTGATGTAACTGTATTAAATAGAAGTGAAGGAAAACTTGACTTTTTCAAACAATACAACATAAAATGCACTACTTGGGAGAACTTTGAAGGAAATGATTTTGACCTAATTGTAAACTCTACAAGTGCTGGGTTAAAAGATGATTATCTACCTTGTCCAAAAGAGATTTTAGAAGAGGTTTTAAAAAATGCTTCATTTGCTTTTGATTGTGTTTATGGGAAAGAAACACCTTTCTTAGCACTAGCAAAAGAAAAAGGTTTAGAGATAAAAGATGGAGAAGATATGCTTTTATATCAAGGGGTGTTAGCATTTGAGCTATTTACTAATACAAAAGCCGATGGAAAACTTATTGAAACTATGAGAAACGCATTAAAAAAATAAAAGGAAGAATATTGAAGAAAAAAAATCATATTAAAAAGATATCAAATTATACTATGGTGGGTGGTCTTGGAGCAATTTTAATTGCAGGACTAGCAGGATGTGAAGATAAATCTGCGAATAACCAAAATCAAAATCAAAACAATGCTTTTTCAAATGCTTCTCAAAAACAAGAAGCCTTTGTAGTTATTGAAAAACTTCAAGGTGGAGGATACACTATTGCTGATGAGTTTCCTGCTTCTAAAACTACAATTGTTTTAAGGGAATTAGATGGAAGTGAAAGAATTCTTTCACAAGCAGAAATTGATGCTTTAATCAAAGAAGAAGCTGTTAAAATTGATAATGGTACCTCAGGGCTTACAAACCCAGAGATGTCAAATGGAATGGGCCTTGGTGGGATTTTATTATCTTCTATAGCAGGTGCTATGCTTGGATCTTGGATTGGTAATAAACTATTTAACAATCAAAACTATCAAAATCAAAGAAAAGCTCAATATAAATCTCCTCAAACATATAGTAGATCAAAAAGTTCATTTACAAAAGCTGCAAAGTCTAGTACTTCAAGTAGTAGTTCTAAAAAGAGTGGATTTTTTGGGAGTAGATCAGGTAGTTCAAAATCTGGTTCATTCTTTGGTAAAAGTTCAGGGTTTGGTGGATAATAAAATGAATTTAGAAAAACTTCAACCTTTAACAGACGAATATCTAGAATCAATAGGCTTTGTTTGGCATACTGATGAAGATGATTCTTCATATGTAGCAGACGAGATTGTACAAATTACAGAAGATGAGGCAAATGCTTTTTATGAGGCTACAAATGAGCTTTATGATATGTTTTGTGAGGCAGGTGAATATGTAATAGAGAATAACCTATTTCATGAAATCAATATCCCTTTCAACCTTGTAGAATTAATAAAAGAATCATGGGAAAATGATGTTCACTGGCATCTTTATTCAAGATTTGATTTAGCAGGTGGAATTGATGAAAAACCTATAAAATTAATTGAATTTAATGCAGATACACCAACTTCATTATTTGAAACAGCAATAATTCAATGGGCACTTTTAAAGAAAAATGGACTTGATGATGCTAGTCAGTTTAATAATCTTACCGAAGCAATAAAAGATAATTTTAAAAGAATTATTACTTTAGATTCAGATATTGAAAAGTTTGATGAATATTACTCAAAACTTGGTTGGAAGATACTATTTTCTTCAATTTCTAGTTCTAGTGAAGATATAAATACAACTAAACTTCTTCAACATTTAGCAAGTGAAGCTGGTTTTAATACTGATTTTGAATATATTGAAAATATTCAATTCAATGATGAAGGTATCTACAAAGAAGATGAGCTTTTCGAATTTTGGTTTAAACTTATTCCATGGGAAGATATTGCAATTGAAGAGAGTGAACTTGCACTAATGTTAACACAAATAGTAAAAGAAAAAAAAGCTATTATTTTTAATCCTGCTTATACTTTGATGTTTCAATCAAAAGGTTTTATGAAAATTCTTTGGGATTTATATCCAAATCACCCTCTTCTTTTAGAGACTTCTTTTGAGCCACTAGTTGGTAAAAAGCAAGTTGAAAAAAGATGTTTTGGAAGAGAAGGCGCAAATACAAAAATCATAAATGAAGATGGTTCAATTGATTGTGAGATTCATGGTGAATATGAAGGTCACAAAGCAATATTTCAAGAGTATGTAGAACTTCCTACAGATAAGAACGGAAACTCTTACCAAGCTGGAGTATTTTATGCTTATGAAGCATCAGCTTTAGGCTTTAGAAGAGGTGAAAAAATTTTAGATAATATGTCAAAATTTGTAGGTCATATAATAAGATAAGCTTTTAATTAAGCTTATCTTCTTGAGTGGTGATTTTTTTTCTCTTCATACATTCTAAAATCTGCAGCTGATATTAATTTTTCAATATCCTTTCCATCTTCAGGAAAAATAGAGATACCAATACTACATTTTACAAAAAAGCTATCATACTTAAATTCGATTCTTTTTGAAATTATTTGTATTATTTCATTTTTTATAGTTTCATGAATTTGTTCTTTATTTTGGGAGATAGTAAAGATTAAAAACTCATCTCCTCCAAATCGACTAATTACATCCGATGATCTAAAATTTTCTTTCAATCTATTTGCAATAGTTTTTAAAACTTCATCACCTGCATCATGTCCATAATTGTCATTTATGCCTTTAAAATTATCTAAATCAATAAAATATAAAACTGCTTCTTTACACTCTCTTTTACAAAGTTCAAGCATTTTTTTTGATTGTTCAAAGAACATTCTTCTATTGTAAAGTTTCGTTAGGGTATCAAAGTCAGCATGTTTTTGTAACTCTTCTTCTATTTTTTTTCTTTTTGATATATCTCTACATATTGCAAAAACACCCACAATATTACCATTTTCATCTAAAATTGGTCTTTTTGTTGTACTTATATAACATACTTTTCCGTCTTTCATATAGGGTTCTTCTTTTGAAGTTATGTTTTTTCCTTTTTCTAAAACTTTTTTTTCTTCTTCATAATAGATTTTTGCAAACTTTTCTGGAAATAATTCAAAATCTGTTTTACCTGATAGTTCAGAACCCTCTTCAAAACCACAATTTTTTGCAATTGTATCACTGGCATATAAAAATTTATGTTCTTTATCTTTTATAAAAATATAATCGGGAGTAGTTTTAAGTAAATAGAAAAAAAGAGACTCAATTTCTTTTAATTTTTCTATCTTATTTAATGATAGTTCTTCAAAAAACTTCATTGTATGTTCCTTTTATACTAGAACTAGTACATATATAAAATTATAACACAATATTATTAATGTTTTAAATTTTATTTAATTCTATATACTTGTCTAATGAAGAAAGTTTGTCTTTATTTATAAACTCTAAATCAAGCTTCGCAAGGTAGATATCATCAAAGTTAAAGTTTTGTAATTTTACAAAATCTTTTTCAGTTGAGATAAAGCTGTAGTCTTTATAATTTAATTTTATATCATTAATTTCATTATCAGTAAAATTATGATGATCTTCAAAGGCTATCATTTTTGTATTTTCAGGTAGAAATTCTAAAACTCTTTTTGGCTTAGAAATTGCAGTTAAAAGTATCGGTTTACTTGGTAATTTATTTATAATTTTATTATCTTTATAAATAGTTACAACTCTTTTAAAATCAATGCCTTCTTGAAGTTCTAAATTTGCTAAAGAGTATGCCATCTTAGGTTCTCTATAACCACCACTAGGAAGACACAAAAGGTTTGTTGGTTCGTCTTTAGGTCTTATTAAAATATCAAATTTGTTAATATCATATTTAGAGAAACCATCATCTAAAAATATTAACTTGCAATTTAGTTCTTTTGCTTTTAAAATAGCTTTTTTTCTATCCTCACTAACAATTATTGTAGCATTTGGTAATGATTTAGCTAAAAGCATTGCTTCATCTCCACTTGTGTTAGTATCAGTTATTATTTTTCCTTTTTTTGAAACTACAAATAAACCTTTTGATTTTCTTCCATAGCCTCTTAAAATAACTGCTACATCTTTATAATTTTTTGCAAGTTTTATAGTTAGTGGTGTTTTCCCACTTCCACCAACAATAATATTTCCAATAGAAATAATTGGAATCTTAAAATCAATAGGAGTTGACTTTGCTCTTTTAAAAGCAATAATTAACATATAAACTAAAGTAAAAGGGAGTAAAAGTATTGAGATAAATCTTTGAAAAAGGTTTGGGAAGAAGAGATAGTCTTCCACCCATAAGAAAAGCTTTTGCTTCAAATATTTATACCCATTCAGAAGCTATTTCTATAATCTGATCACAAATATAATTTGCATCTTCATCCGTCATACCTGGATACATTGGAATTGATAAAATTTGTTGATATGAAGTTAAAGCTGAACTAAATGTTGTAATTTTAATAGAATATTTATTTTTATAATATGTTAACAGATGTAAAGGAATATAGTTAAGTCCTGTTGATACACCTCTTTCTTTTAAAGCTCTGGCAAAAGCATCTCTATTTCTTGAAATCTTAATAATAAATTGTGTAAAGATATGCTCTTCTTTATGATTAGGTATTGTAACATGTCTAATACCACTTAATCTATCTTTATATATCTTTGCAATCTCTTTTCTTCTTTTAATAAATTTATTAGTTTTTTTCAATTGTGCTAAAGAAAAGGCGGCATCTAACTCAGACATATCATATTTGTGTCCAATATCAACAACATCATAAATATAATCTAAGTTTCCAAAATCATCATATGTAGTCGTAATTGCGTGAGTTCTTAATAGTTTTGCACGTTCTGCTATCTCTTCGTTATTTGTAACAATAACACCTGCTCTACTCACTGAGTATTTACCATTTGATGGATTTGTTGAAAAAATTGTCATATCAGCTCTTAAGCTTCCAACAGTTTCATCATTGTATGTTACACCTAAAGCTGATGTTGCATCTTCAATTAAAATAATTCCATATTTCTCCGCAATATCATAAAGTCTGTCTAAATCAGGAGTTTGTCCAGCAACAAAAGTTATAATTGCCCCTCTTAATTTTTTTGATTTATTCTCTTCTAATGCTTTTTCAAATTTATTTAAATCAATATTCATATCCTCAGAATTAATATCAATAAAAATTGGCTCAGCATCAAAGTGCCTTACAACTTCAGGAACATTAACAAAAGAGTTAACTGACATTAAAATTTTGTCACCTCTTTTTAATTTTATTGCACTTAATGCAAGGTGAATTGCCCCTGTTGCATTACAAGTTGCGATTGCATGTTTTGCTCCAACAAAATTTGCTATATTTTCTTCAAATTCTAAAACTTTGTTTTCATCTCTATTCATTTCAAGAACATCTTTTAATTGTCCTAATTCTTCATCTCCCAATGATGTTTGATAAAAAGGTATTTCTTTCATTCTTTGCTCCATTTAGTTTTTGCTAGGCTAAGTATTTTCCTTTGCCTCTTTTAAAAATAATTTATTGTAAAGTACACGATTATGTAACAATGTATTTATTTCTTCTTCCTAGTTGCCCTAATAATTTTATTATAAATTAATTTTCCTTTGTTTTTTCATAAATCTCATCTAAATAATCAAAAGTAGTTTCTCTTATTTGGCTTTTTTTAAAAATCAAGTCATTTTTTATAGCTTCTAATTCATATTCTTGAAAATATGCTAAAAAATTTGGATTAATATCAATTGTGTCATTTTTATTTGTTGCAATTAGCTTTTTTATATCTTCTATTAATTCTTCTTTTTTCATTTTAACCTACAAATTTATTTAATATTTGAGTTAAGTATAGTTCCATTTTTTCTGAGCCTATATCTTTCTCTTCACTTTGACAACATTGGCAACAAGTACCTGCATCAGTAAATTCACCAAGTTTATCTAAAGTTAAAGCATCTCTTTCTTTAATTGCATGCATAATTTCACCCAAAGTAACATGTTTACATTTACACACTTCATATGAATGATGAAATTTTCTAGCCATTTAAAACCTCTTTTAAAATATCTTTACAATAAATCTTTTTCTTTATTTTCCCAAAATCACCTTCAGGGAAAATACAATGTCTACAATCCGTACCAGCTGTTGTAATATCTTGAATATCACCTAATGTCCTAGCATCTTTTTTTAAGATTGCATCTTTTATTGTTTCTAAAGAAACCTTTCTACAATTACAAACTTCATATCTTTCATCAAACTCTTCAAGCAATTATATCTTTCTCTCTTTCTTTATTAATTCATAAGCTTCATTAATCTCTTGAAGTTTTTTTGTAGCTTGGTCTATAATATCTTGCCCTGCACCACTTCCTGAAACAATATCTGGGTGATGTTTTTTCACAAGAGTTCTATAGTTTTTCTTCAATGTTGCATTATCATCATTTGAATTTGATTCTAAAACTTCATATGCTTTTTCTAAAGATAAAGCTTGATTTGCCTTTTGATTTGCATAAAAGTTTTCAAATTTTTTAACAAGGTTTTCAAAATCTTGTTTTTTAATCTTTAAAGCATTTGAAATATCTTCACAAATCATCAATTCTGTTTTAGAAAATTCTTTATCAATAAATGCAATATTTAATAAGTATTCTATAATTCCTAATCTTTTTTCGTAGTGGTTTTTTGTTATTTTGTAAAGTTTTTCAGAGATTTCTATTGTATTTTCAAAACTTTCTTTCTCTTTTTTGTAAATATCTTTTAATTTTTCTCTAATCTCATTTTGATTTTCAAAATGTCTTGAAATATCAGAAAAAGTGTGTTTGAGCATCTCTGCTTCTAGCTCACAAACTTGTCCATCTGCCTTTGCAACTTTTGCCATTAAAGCAACAAGAAGACCTGCCTCATGATTTAATAAATCACCATTAAATCTCTCTTTTATATCAAGTTTAATGCTTTCAAACTTTTCAGTTTTATAACCTCTTGCAATAAAATATAAAATAATTCCAACAACAAGTAAAACTATAATCTTCATTTTTATCCTTTGTTTATATTACATATAAATTCTGGCAAATTTTAACAAAAAACAATTGAATTTTTGGATTAGATTATTTTTTGTATTATTTAAGTAGATTTTGTCTAAAATATAATCAAAAATAATATACCATACTTAACTTTACAATAGGTTTCATTGATGATTCAATCCAAAAAAATAAAAAAACTTAGATTTTTATTTGCATTTCTACTTTTAATTTTTCTAGTTTTATCTTATGTTGTTACAAACTATTCAATTAATAAATTTATAAATAATGAGTTAAATAATAAAAGCAATTCATATTTAAAAGTTTATAAAACTGTTTATAATCAATATAAAGAGATGTCAGAAATTTTTTTTAGTGGCTTAGTTACAACTAATCAATTAGATGAAAAACTATTAATCTATCAACAAAGTACGAAAGATGCTCAAAAAATTATTAGAGATACTCTATATAAAAATATACAAAAAAGATACAAGACTTTAAAAGAAAAACACATTACAAGCATTAATATAATTTTGCCAGATAACACCTTCTTACTAGTAATGAAAAATCCAAAAAGATACAATTTTCAAGCAAGCCAATTAAGAACAGACATTAGATATGTAAATGAGACCCATAAACCTTTAGATAGCTTTAATATTGGGGAAGGTGGCAGTGGATTTAGATTTTTATATCCGATTTTTCACAAAGAAAAATATATTGGATTAATCTCTTTTACCTTTGATGCTTCAGCAATAACTTCTAGTATAATGAAACAGTATTATGTTTTAAGTAATTTTTTTACTAATGAAAATGATTTTAAAAATGGTTTTTTAGATAAATCAAAGCTATATAAATCATCGCATTTTAAAGGCTATTTATATAATACAAAAGTTTTAAAAGAACTAGAAAAGAGTACAAGAAAAGACATAAATAATTTAATCTCAACTAAGTCTAGTCAAGAAAAAATTTATAAAAATTTTTCATCTTTTAAAGTAGAAACAATTTTTGATAAAGAAGCAAATCTTACTATTACTACTATTCCTGTAATAAACAAAATCGATAAAACTATTCAAGGTATTCTTACTATTAGAGCAAAAGCAGATAATATAAGCTCATATCTTGGGATAATGTATTTAATAAATATTTTAATAATCTTAATAATATCTTTACTTTTATACTTGTTTTATAAAATTATTAGTGAAAAAGAAGCATTAAAATTTGAAGTTAAGAAAAAAACTAATCAATTACAAGAGATAAATGATAATTTAGAGCATAAGATAGAAAAAAACACGCAAGAATTAAAAGAAAGAAATAATGAACTTCTTCAACAAAAAAACTTTTTAAATGCTTTAATTGAAACATCACCCGTACCATTTTTTATTAAAAACATTGAAGGAAATTATATAAATGTAAATAAAGTTTGGTGCGAATTTACAGGTTTTACAAAAGAAGAGATTTTAAATAAAAATGTTTATGATGTTGCGCCAAAAGAGATTGCTGACATTTATTACAATCAAGATTTAAAAGTATTTAATTTAGAAGAAAACCCTCAGGTTTATGAATCGAAGGTTGTAAATAAGCTAACTAAGAATGTATATGATGTAGTTTTTTATAAATCAGCATTTTTCAATGAAGAAGGTGAAGTTGCTGGATTAATTGGAACACTACTTGATTTAACAAAAATTAAATCCTTAGAAGAAGAAAAAAGAAAAAAAGAAAAATTAATTTTAGAGCAAAGTAAATTTGTACAAATGGGGGAGATGCTAGGAAATATTGCCCATCAATGGAGACAACCATTAAGTTTAATTTCTACTGTTACTTCAGGTTTGAAACTTGATTTTGAACTTAATAAAATAGAAGAAGAAAACTCAATAAAAAACTTGCAAACAGTATTAGATACAGTCGTTTATTTATCAGATACTATAAATCAATTTAGTAATTTTATAAAAGAGGATAGAATATTAACAAAAGTGAATGTACAAGATAGAATTCTAGAGGTTCTTAAAATACTTGAAGCTGCACTAAAAAACAATCATATTAACATAGATTTACAATTAAATGAAGAAACACCTTTATATGTTGAATTAGTAATAGGAGAATTATCTCAAGTTTTAATTAATATAATTACAAATAGTAAAGATGCTTATATAATCAATAAAATCAATACAAATAAAAAGATTAATATTAAAAGTTTCAAAAAAGATAGTTTTGTTTATATTACAATTGAAGATTATGCTGGTGGTATAAATGAAGACATTTTATCACAAATATTTGATCCATATTTTACAACCAAACATCAATACCATGGAACGGGTTTAGGACTTTATATCTGTAAGGATATTATAGAAAAACATTTAAATGGTGAAATTTACGCCAAAAATACAAAAAAAGGTGTTGAATTTACAATTAAATTGCACTTAGCTTAATAATAACTTAAAATTTATTAATAATTTTGATTAATTGCTTTATAGGTCAAAATCTCAATCATCTTTTAACAAAGTTTTGGTAAAATCTTTCCTTATTAATATAATGGAGAAGTATAATGTTCGGAATGGGCTTTATGGAAATATTTTTAATTGCCATTGTTGCAATTATAGCACTAGGACCAGAGAAATTACCAACAGCTATGGTAGATATAGCTAAATTTTTAAAAAAATTTAAATCAGGATTAGATGATGCAAAATCAACTTTAGACAATGAACTTAATATTTCTGAAATGAAAGAGGAAGCTGCAAAATATAAAGCACAAATTGAAGAAGCAAAAAATACTCTAAATGTAAAAGAAAATCTTAGTCTAGGTCTAAATGATATTATCAATGAAGATGAAATGCCTTCAAAAGATAATGATTCAAAAAAAGATAAAAGTAAGAAAGAGGAAAAAGTTTCTTTAAAAGAACCAAAAAATAAAACGCAATCATCAAAAAAAGAAGAACCAAAAAAGAAGAAAAAAGAAGAAGTTGAAAAAACTGCTTCAAATGATGAGTCAACAGATAAATTCAAAGTAGAACTTGAAGATTTTGATGGAACTGAGGAATTTAAATAATGTTAGAAGACTTAAAACCACATATAGCTGACCTTAGAAAAAGGTTAGTATACTCAGCGATATCATTAGGTATTGCCTTTTTTGCATGTTTTTTCTTTTATGAGCCAATTTTAGAATGGATGATGGTTCCTGTAGAAGCAGCCCTTCCATCAAACTCTCAAATGGTTGCAGTAGAGATTCAAGAGACTTTCTTTACGGCTTTAAAAGTAGCCTTCTTTTCTGGATTTATTCTTTCATTGCCAGTTATATTTTGGCAAATGTGGCTATTTTTAGCCCCAGGATTATATGACCATGAGAAGAAATTAGTATTTCCATTTGTTTTCTTTGCAACATTGATGTTTTTAACGGGTGCGGCCTTTGCATACTATGTTGTTGTTCCATATGGATTTGAGTTTTTAATTAACTTTGGTTCTGCAGTTGTTACAATACTTCCAAGTATTGGTAAATATGTAGGATTTTTTACTAAATTACTATTTGGATTTGGGGTAGCCTTTGAGTTACCAGTTATCACTTTCTTTTTAGCAAAGATTGGTATAGTTGATGACCAAATGTTAAAAGACTATTTTAAATATGCTGTTGTAATTATATTTATTATGGCATCTTTACTAACTCCACCAGATGTTATTACTCAATTTTTAATGGCTGGACCATTAATTTTCCTTTATATTGTATCTATTTATATTGCAAAAGTTTTCAACCCAGCAGTAAAAGTTGATGAAGATGAAGAGGAATAACAGTATTTTAGACCCATTAAAAACTTCAAGCTATGATTACTCTTTACCAAAAGAGCTCATAGCTACACACCCTGTCCATCCTGCTGATAATGCTAGACTTTTGGTCTACAACAGAAAAACAGATTCTATAACCCATACAACTTTTAAAAACCTTATGGAATATTTACCTGAAGATATTTCTATTTTCTTAAATGATACAAAAGTTATAAAAGCAAGAATTTATGGTTCAAAAGAATCAGGTGGGAAAGTCGAACTACTATTTAATAAACCTTTGTTTATGGATAGATATTTAGTTATGATTAGGGGAAAAGTAAAAGTTGGAAATAAACTATTTTTTGATAAAAATCTATATGCTAAAGTTTTAGAAATAAATGATGATGGAAGTAGAGTTGTAAACTTTTTTCAAGGCGAAGATAAATTAGATTTTCTTTCTTTAGTAGCAATTTTAAATGAGATTGGTCACTTGCCCCTTCCTCCTTATATGAATAGAGAAGAGGAAGAGGAAGATAACCAAGATTACCAAACACTATTTGCCAAAAACTATGGAGCAGTTGCAGCTCCTACTGCATCTTTACATTTTACCCAGGAATTATTAGAAAAAATCAATAATAAATATCCAGTTAACTATTTAACACTTCATGTTGGAGCTGGCACTTTTAAACCTGTTGATGCAGAAGATATCTTATCCCATCCAATGCATAGTGAATATTTTGAGATAGGTATTGAAGCAAAAAAAGCTTTAGATGAAGCAAAAAAAACTTTAGCAGTGGGAACAACGGTTACAAGAACTGTTGAATACTATGCTCGAACAAATAAAATTCAAGGTGAATGTGATTTATTTTTGAATCCATTAAATACACCTATTAAAGTTGATCATTTACTTACAAATTTTCACTTACCAAAATCAACTTTAATTATGTTAATTGCATCATTTATAGGTTTAGAAAAAACCCTTGAAGTTTATAAAGAAGCCATTAAAGAGAAATATAGATTTTATTCATATGGCGATGGAATGTTAATAATTTAATTTTGGAGATATAATAAAATGCCATTTTATGTACTATTTGATACGGAAACAACAGGAAATAAAGAAGAAGATAGAGTTATTCAATTTGGAGCTATGATTTTCAATCACAAAGGTGAGATTGAATGTTATGATGAACTATGCTCAAGTGAGGTAGAGATTAAAATTGAAGCTATGGAGGTTCACAATATTACTCCAGATTTAATTGAAAATAAGCCAAAAGCTACAGAAACTTCTTTTTATAAAAGATTAGAAGAGTTAAATTCTTCAGAAAATTATATAATTGCACACAATATAAATTTTGATATGGGAATGATTGAAAAAGAGGGTTTTTTAAACTCTTATCAAACCATTGATACCCTAAGATGTGCAAAACATCTTTTCCATGAAATGCCTTACCATAGATTACAATATCTTAGATATGCCCTAGAATTATATAAACAAGAGCAAGAAGAAGCTTTAAAACACAATATTACTATAAAAGCACATGATGCCATAGGTGATGTTTTGGTTATGAAACTATTTTTATCAAAATTAGTTGCAAAATGTAGAGAGATTTACCCTGATTATAATCCAATGGAAAAACTTGTTGATCTTACAAAAACGCCAGTTATGGTAAAAACTTTTAGATTTGGTAAATATAGAGGTAAAGATATTGCTGAAGTAGCTCTAGAAGATCCTAGTTATTTAAATTGGATGAGAAGCTCAATGGAAAACCTTGATGAAGATTTAAAATATACACTTGATAAAGTTTTAGGTTAATAACAGGTTTTATTCATATAAATTTCATTTTTATTTCACTATAATTACATATAAATTTTTTAGATGAGGATTAGTAGTGAATAAATTTTCACGTATAGGTTTTATTCTCACAGCTGCTGGTTCAGCTGTTGGGTTGGGTAATATATGGAGATTTCCCTATATTACAGGAGAATATGGTGGTGGGGCTTTTATCTTAGTCTATTTACTTGCCATATTATTTATTGGTTTAACTGTTTTTCTTGCAGAAGCAGTTATTGGACAAAATGGACAATCAGATGTTTCTACATCTTTTGTTGCACTTTCAAAAACAAAAAATAAGAACTGGAAATTTGCCGGTTTTATGGTTGCTACGGGATTAATAATTTTATCTTTTTATTCTGTTGTTTTAGGTTGGATTTTAGATTATGTGATTAAATCTTTTACTTCACTTCCAACTGAAGCTAAAATTGCAGGGGCAAACTTTGAAAATCTAATTTCAAACGATATTGGCTCTTTACTTTTTTACCATACACTTATAGCATCAATTGTTGTCTTTATAGTTTTAAAAGGTATAAAAGATGGAATTGAAAAAATAAATCTTATTTTAATGCCATTACTAGGTCTAATTTTATTTGGTTTATTGATTTATGCATTTACACTAGATTCTTTTTCTCAAGCAGTATCTTTTATGTTTAGTCCAGATTTTTCAAAAATTGATAGTAATGCCCTACTTGCAGCTTTAGGACAAGCATTTTTTACATTATCACTTGGAGTTGGAACAATTTTAACTTATTCTGCTTCTTTACCTAAAGATGCAAATATTGTTAAATCATCATTTATTGTAGCTTCAGTTGATACAATAATTGCTTTAATCGCAGGGCTAATAATCTTCACATTTCTTTTTACAGCAGGAGCAAAAAGTGCAGCAGGACCTGGACTTGTATTTATTTCCCTTCCTGTGATTTTTTCATCTTGGGGAATATTGGGAAATATTATTGCAGTATCATTTTTTGTTGCTTTAGTATTTGCAGGTATTACTTCTGCTGTTTCAATGATAGAGCCATCTTTAAGATTCTTTATTGAAAGATTTAATATATCAAGAAAAAAAGCAACTTTGATTTGTGGATCAATTTTTTATCTTTTAGGTATTGTTGCCTTACTTTCAATGTCAAAATCATTTGGACAAGAGCTTACTTTCTTTGGAAAAAATGCCTTTGATATTATGGACTTTGCAAGTTCTTCAATTATGATGCCTATTGCTGCAATAATGATTTGTATCTTCTTAGGTTATTTTGTTAAAAAAGAGATTTTAGAAGAAAAATTCACAAAGCATGCAAACCACACGATATTTAGTATCTGGTACTTTCTTATAAGATATATAGTTCCCGTTGCAATTATCATTTTATTCTTAAACAAATTAGGAGCTATTTAAATGAAAACAAACAGTTTTTCTAGAATTGGATTTATCTTAGCAGCAGCTGGTTCTGCTGTAGGACTTGGTAACATATGGAAATTTCCATATGTTACAGGAGAAAACGGTGGAGGTGCCTTTGTAATTTTATATATAATTGCAATTACATTTATTGGACTTTCAATTTTTATTGCAGAATCATATATTGGAAAAGAAGCAAAAGCAAATGCTGCATCTTCATATGAAGCTATCTCTAAAACAAAGAATAAAAATTGGGGATGGGCAGGTTTCCAAATCTTTGCAGGTATTATAATCTTATCTTTTTATGCATTTATTATTGGATGGATTATTGATTATCTAATAATAAGTGTTAGTGGGCTTCCAACTACGATAAAAGAAGCAGAAGATACTTTTACAAATCTTATTACACAAAAAATTGGAACTCAAATACTATTTCATACCTTAGTTGTTGCAACTATGGTTTTTATAGCTTTAAAAGGTATTAAAGCTGGTATTGAAAAACTTAACCTAATACTTATGCCTTTACTTGCATTAATTTTATTTGGATTATTAATCTATGCTATGAGTCTTGATTCATTTGGTAAAGCAATAAACTTTATGTTTATGCCTGATTGGTCAAAAGTTACAGTTGATTCTATTTTAGCAGCTATTGGACAAGCATTTTTCACCCTATCTCTTGGTATGGGTATTATAATAACTTATTCTGCATCAATGGGGAAAGATACAAATTTTATTAAGTCATCTGTTTTTGTAGCTATGGTTGATACTGCTGTTGCTTTAATTGCAGGGATTATAATATTCTCATTTTTATTTGCTGCTGGAGCAAAAAGTACAGCTGGTCCAGGACTTGTATTTATCTCTTTACCTTTAATTTTTTCTGAATGGGGAGTATTTGGACAAGTTATTGCAGTAGCTTTCTTCTGTGCCTTGTTATTTGCAGGGATTACATCTGCTGTTTCTTTACTTGAACCATCAGTAAGATATCTAATAGAAAAATTTCAAATGAGTAGAATCAAAGCTATTTACTTGACAGCTACTTTTCTTTGGATTCTAGGAATTTTTGCATTATTATCTATGAGTGCTGATTATGGTGAGATGTTAAGCTTCTTTGGTAAAAGTTTATTTGATCATATGGATTATTTAACCTCTTCTGTTGCACTACCTATTTCTGGTTTTATAACTTGTATCTTCTTAGGATACTTTGTTGATAAAAATATTTTAAAAACTAAATTTACTTCAGTTACTAGTATAGCAGTATTTAATATCTGGTATGCATTAATCAGATATATAGTACCAATTGCAATTGCTTTACTATTCTTTAATAAACTAGGATTAATTGGCTAATATAAAACCATTATCAACTGTAAACGTTAAAGTTTACAGTTGATAGAAATATTTAAAATAGAGCTTTATCTAATCTATAAACAAACTTATTCGACTTCTTTTTAATATTTTCTTCTGTATCTTTTATATCAATAAACATCAAAGCTATAAATAAAACTGCTAATGCACTACCAAGAGACCAAAAAACTAAACTACCATATAAAAAGTAAAGAATAGTACCTAAAGTTATTGTAAATATAAAGTTTCCCATGATGTTTCCTTTTTTTAATTTTAAACATTATGAAGTATAAAATAGACAAGGTAATGTCCGGAAATTTATAAATTTTATTTTTTTTCTTTACATTTGATTAATTTTATGTTACTATAAATTAATAAAAGTAATAAAATATAGTGAAAGGATAGAAAATGAACTATTATTCAATACAACTAAATGGCAATTATATTACTAGTAAAAAAGACTCTAGTAAAATTCTTATTAGTTCAATAGCAATAATAAGTGCTATTGTTTTAGTAGTGTCAATATTCTAAGAAATATAAGAGGAGCCGAAGGGAAAGATGAAGCTCCTCCTATAAGTAAAGTAAGTATTGTCTGACGCGAATCACACTGAGTATTGCTTAGTTCAATAGGAAATATTGGGATAAGAAATAAACAAATACTTCAGCATCAAAATAGTATTTAATCTTGGTGACTACTTAGTTACAAAAAGACAATACAAATTACTCTCTTCTTAAAATTTTTTCATTTAGAAAACTAGCTAAGAAATTAACCTTGAACTCCTCTTTCATTTTTGTTAAATTTGCTACTTCCTTTGACCAGGTAATTAAATCTATGTTAGGGTTTTCTTCTTGATATAAGGCAAATTGTTTAAAAAAATAATCGCTTCTACCTGCTTTTGAGTACTTAACATGTCCAAATGGTAAAAGTTTTAATTGATTAGTATCTTTAATATCTCTTTTTTCAATAAAATATTGATACAAAGTACAAAAAATCCCTGTTCTATCTGCACCTGCTTTACAATGAATCAAAGTAGGATTATTCATCTCTTCTTCCATAATTCTTTTATATTCTAAAAGTTCTTTAGTTGAAGGCATTTCCCTTGAACGTATATTTACATTTATAAGTTTTAAGCCAAGTTCTCTACACTTTTCCTCTTCAAATAAAAAATATGCACTTTTTCTATTTTCTGATTTTAGATTAATAATAGTTTTTATTCCATAATTATTTTTTAACTCTTCAAGTTTCTTCATAGTTGGTTGACTTGAACGATATACTCCATTAGAAACTTCATGAAAATTAAACCTAAAGTAGTTTGTAAAGTTATGGTCTTCAAAAAACATTGAATAAAACCATGCTACTTTTCTATCAAACCTATCTTCTAAATCAAATCTAAGAGTTTGCATATACTTCCTTATTTATTAAATCTTTATATTCTAAATTTATATGATTTCATTTTAGTGACATTAATTAGGAATCTCTAAAAGTCTATATTAGTTAAACTTTTAAAAAATAAATAGGTTTAACTTGGATCAGAATTTAAAATATAAATATTATGACGTTATAGTTCTTTTGATTTTTTCTTTTTTTGCCCTTCTTTTACCAATTGCAAATATTCCTTTATTTGATTTAGATGAGGGAGCTTTTAGTGAAGCTACTAGAGAGATGCTATTAAATAAAAACTTCCTGACAACATATTTAAATGGTGAATTAAGATTTGATAAACCAATACTTATATATTGGTTTCAAGCAGCAAGTGTTTCAATTTTTGGTTTAAATGAATTTGCATTAAGAGTTCCAAGCATAACATCCTCATTTATATGGTTAAGTGCCATATATTTATTTACTAATAAGTATTTTAATGAAAAAATTGCATTATTTACTAGCATAATTTTCTTATCTTCTCTACAAATAAATATTATTGCAAAAGCAGCAACTGCTGATGCTTTATTAAATATGTTTATAGTTTTAAGTATGTTTAGTTTTTATACCTATTTTAAAACAAAAAAAATCTACTATTTATACTTTAGTTTCATCTTTATAGGATTTGGGGTTTTAACAAAAGGTCCAGTTGCAATACTAATTCCACTTGCAGCAACTCTTATTTTCTCTTTAATTAAAAAAGAACTTTTATTTTGGATAAAATCTGTATTTAATTTAAAAGGAATATTAATCTTCTTAATTATTGCTATACCTTGGTATATCCTAGAGTACCTTGAACAAGGGCAACTTTTTATTGATGGATTTTTTCTGAAACATAATATTTCTAGATTTAACTCTACTTTTGAAGGCCATTCAGGCTCATATTTTTATTTTATTCCTATATTGATTTTTGGATTATTACCATTTTCCAGTTTAGTTATAAAAACACTTACAAAAATTAAAACTTTTTTCAGTAATGATTTAAATCTTTTTCTTTTTCTTTGGTTTATTTTTGTTTTTATATTCTTTTCATTTTCAAACACTAAACTTCCACACTATATAGTTTATGGTTATACGCCACTTTTTATTTTAATGGGAATGATATTTAATAAATATTTAGAACAACAAGACAAAAAAGTTTTTCTAGTACTATTTTTACCACTTTTATTTTTCTTAATGCTTTTTCTGTTTTTACCTAACTTATTACAAATAATTCCAATAAAAGATAAATTTGTAAATTCAATTAAAGATGAAATTATTGAAGTTTTAGATATGTACTTTCAAATAAAACTATTCTTACTAATTATTCTAACTTTACTTATTTACAAAATAAAACTTTTTAAACTTGAACATAAATTTTTATTAATAAGTTTTATTTTTGTGATTTCAGTAAATTATATAGTTATACCAGTCGTTGCAAAAGTTCAGCAAGAACCTATTAAGAATATAGCTTTATATGCAAAAGAAAATAAACTAAAAATCAATATGTATAAAATGAATAATCCAAGTTTTAATGTTTATTCCCAAAGTTTAGTAAGAAAAGGTGCCCCTAAAAAAGGTGAATATATTTTAACCAAAGGAATTTTTTTAAAAGATTTTAATAATTATACAGTTATAAAAGAAGAAATGGGGATCGTACTGATTAAATATTAGTACAACTTTTGTACATAATTGTATATATTATGATTTTATAAATATTTCTAAAGTAAAATTATATGAATGTATGTTCAATACAAATATTTGGAGATTTAAAATGCCATATGTAACGTTACTAAAAGAACTTAATGTCAGATGTTTTTCATACGATGAAAAAGAAAAAACTATTAAAAGAATATCAACTGAAAGAAGATCTTACACATCTACCGCAGAAAATATAAAACTAATTAGAAGATTAAATGAAAATAATCTGAATTTTAGAGAGACAAAAGAAGGTAATATAAAAATAGAAGATTAAACCTCTTCTATTTTTTCAAACTCTTTTCTCTTAGCAAAACCAACTCCAGGCTTAGATTTTATAGCTAAACCAAGTTGATCTATAAATAACTTATAATCCATACCTACCACATTCATTTTTGCAAAGCAAGTAGCAACTACTGCTATTGCATTGGGAATTTGATCTTTTTTCTTATAAGTTTGAACATTTTTTTCACTAACTTTAATTAACTTACAAAACATGGGAATAGAAATCTCTGCATCAAGCAAACTCTTTTTAAATTCTATAAATGTCATAAAAATCCTTCATTTATTACAAAATAATTATAATTTTAACATTATTTTATTTATAATTAAGTTAAAAAATATATAATAGTCATATTATATTACTTTATGTAATAAAAATAAAAAAAGGAAGCTAAATGGCAAAAGAATTAAAGAAAAAAGTGATTGCAAAAGTTGCAAAGAAAGCAGTTAAAAAAGCTGATATCAAAAAGAAAAATGCACCTGCAGCAGTTAAAGCAGTTAAGAAAGCAGTAGCTAAAAAAGCACCAACTAAAGTAAAAGATGCAAAGAAATTAGCAAAAAAAGCAGTTAAAAAAGCTGCATAATCAAAATATAGGAAGTTAAAACTTCCTATATTTATCCTTACTTTCAAATTTCTCGAACTAACCATCATTTCAATTTAAATACAATAAACTTTCATATGAAAAAACATGACTACGATAAAATACTTTTTAGGCTAAATAGTATTTGGCAAAGACTAAGAGAAGGTGAAGTTCTCTCTGTAAAAGATTTAGCCCATGAGTTTAATGTATCCACAAAAACAATTCAAAGAGATTTTAACGAGCGACTTATTCAAAAACTTCCAATAGAGAAAATTGGCCATAAATGGAAAGTAAAAGATGGTCATAGTATAGATAAAAACCTTTCTTTTGAAGAAGACTTGGTTTTAGATGTATTAAAAGAATTTGCAAGTTCTATGGGAAGTGGATTTGGAAGTAAAGCTAACTCACTATTTTCAAAGTTGCAAAATACCCATGAAAACCCAATCTATAGTAAAATAGAGATAGAGGATATCTCTGAAAAAACTCAACTTATAAAACAGCTTCAAGAAGCAATAATCTTTTTGAAACAAATAAATTTTAAATTTAAAAATAAATATAGAACTTTAGAACCATATAAAATCACAACCTTTGATGGATACTGGTATCTTTTTGGAAAAGATTTAAAAGACAATAAACTTAAAACTTTTTATATAAAAGATATAAATAATTTAGTTGTAGAAGATATTAGTTTCAAAAAAAATCTTCATGCACTTAAAAAACTTGATTCGGCAATTAATATTTGGTTTGAACCTAATAATGACATTTTTGAAGTAAGATTGCTTGCAAAAGTAGATATTGCAAAATACTTTAAGAGAAGACCCCTTTCAAAATCTCAATTGATTTTAAAAGAGAATAAAGATAAATCAATAGAGATTTTACTAACTGCTACATCGAAAAAAGAGTTGATTTATGAAGTAAAAAAGTGGCAACCAAATTTGTTAGTTATTGAACCAACAAATTTAGCTAAAGAGATGTTAGAGATTTCAAAAAGCTATTATGATGAACAATTAGCTTTAATAGATTAGATTAACCTCTTCTAAAACTTCTATTAGAATCTCTTTTTGTGGTTTTTTTAGACTTAGTATTAGTTCTAGTTGGTTCTTTATTTGAAGGTGTTCTTTTACCTTTTTTCTCACTAAGTTTTTTCTTGGTTTGAACTTTTTGTCTTGGTTGTCTATCTTTTAATGGGAAGTTTTCATGAACTTCTCTTTTAACACTTAATTTTAAATCCCTTTCAATTTTTGTAAAGGCATTATAATCGTCAACTGTAAGAATAGTAATAACTTCTCCAGTATTTCCAGCACGAGCAGTTCTTCCAACTCTGTGAGTAAAATCATCTGTTGTTTCAGGTAAAGTATAATTTATAACTAAAGGAAGTTTTTCAATATCAAGTCCACGTCCAGCGATATCAGTAGCAACTAAAACTTTTACCTTTTTATTTCTAAAATCCTTGATTGCTTGAACTCTATCTTTATATTCAATTCCACCATGAACTGTTGCTACTTTTACACCTTGTTCTTTGAAGTATTCTAAAGCAGCGTCAACACCATCTTTTTTATTTACAAAAAGAAGAATTTGTTCATATTTAGATTCTTTTATAAGTGCTGTAACTAACTCTTTTTTCTTTTTCTTATCTATCTTATAAGCTTTATGAGAGATTAAACTTACAGTATCTCTTCTATCATGAACTTGAACTGTTACAGGATCTTTTAAAAACTCTTTTGCAAGTTTTCTAATATTTTGAGAAATAGTCGCTGAACACATAATAATTTGTCTGTGTGGTGAGCATGAAGAAAAAATAGTTTCAATCTCATCTAAAAAGCCCATCTCAAGCATAGTATCTGCTTCATCTAAAACTATAAAGTTTACAGAGCTTAAATCTATTATCCCCTCTTTTGACAAATCAAGTAATCTTCCAGATGTCGCTACAACAATATCAATTCCACCTTCTAAAATCTCTGTTTGTTTAACTCTACTTGTACCACCCATGATTTTAGTGTGTTTTACTTTTAGAAACTGTCCATAATCACTTAAAGCCTTTGAAACTTGTTCAACTAACTCTCTAGTTGGAACCACTATTAAACCTCTTAATACCCTATTTTGTAAGCTTAAATTATTGTTTATTCTTTCAAGCATAGGAAGTACATAAGCAGCAGTTTTTCCTGTTCCTGATTTAGAAGCTGCTATTACATCAATCTTTTTATTTACGATTGGTATTATTTTCTTTTGAACTTTTGTAGGATTTTTGTATCCTTTTTTTTCTATTGCTTTTAAAATAGAATCATTTAGTTTTAACTCTTTAAACCCTTGTATAACAAATCCTTTTTATTTTGTTAGTAAACACTTGACATAATTTCATCGTCAAGATATTCATCTATTTTTTTGATTAAATCATCATAAGAGATATGACCATCTTTATTGAAAACAACAATCTCTTCTCCAAAATCATCTTTAATAAAATGCTCACCTTTTTTAACTTTTTTGTATAAAGATTTTATCTCACTTGGTGACTCTGCATCATTGTATAAAAACCAGTTAGCACTTGTTTTTTCAAGTCGGATCAAACCATAAGTTTGTTCATCGTCTATATAATCTTGAATTGTTCCATTCTCAAATTTTGCACCAACAACCATATCAAATTCGTTTAAAATCATCTCCATAAAAAAAACCTTCAAATATTTTATAATTTCGCAATAATACCTAGATTTTCATTAAAATTGTTGTAGGTTAAGTATCAAGCTTAATCTTAACTGAAATAATTAGATTCATATTATAAATATTACTTTATCACTATTCGTTAGAATAATAATTATAACTTATAAAAAGGAGTCAGTTATGAAACTTTTTGGAGTAAAAATGGACTTTGATAACATTAAATCGTGTGGTATTCTTCCAGATATGTGTGTAGATTTTGATCATAGATTTGATGAGCTATCTGAAAATGAAAAACTACTTTCATATTGGAATAATCACATAAATGATTTACTTAATGAAACAAAAAATTTAGTTGTTATTAATGACGAAAGTATGTCAATGGTATATTCAGCCGATAACAATGCAATAGAGCTAATAAAAAAACATTTTAAAGAGATGCAGTTAGAGACAATAGAGTATGAAAATATTAATAAATGTGACTATTGTGTACAACATGATTATTTACAAAACTCATAAAGGTGTTTATAAATATAAATAGATATTAAATAATACCATTAAAATATTCAACACAATAAAGGCTCTATTATTAAAAATAGAGCCAATTGATAAAAAGATATAAAATAAGAAAAACCATAATGGTGTTACAACATCAAATACAAAAACCTTATACTCCAAGAAATATAAAATAAAACTATCTAAAAAACTTCCGTAACCCAATATATGAGATATTAATTCTAAAGGATAAAAAATAGTGAACCCTAAGGTTATTAGAGGTGATAAAAGTTGTTCATAAGATGTATTAAAAAAGAAGAAATGAATAATAGGATTAAAAACAAGAAAAATCCAAATATTAAAGAACAAAAAACTAAAGATTTTTGGTAACTCTTTAAAATATTCAAGATACAAAAAGATATAAAATACACCAATTATTGAGAACCAAAATGATATAGAAAATAAAAACTGGGGGAATAAAGAGATAATTATAAGAAAAGTCAATACTAAAGTTTGAAAAGAAAGAATTTTCAAATTTGCACGAAGAAATAAAAAAGCTAAAACAAACATAACAAAACTTCTTAATAAAGAAGGTACCATATTTGATAAAAGCAAATATAAAAAAAGAATACAAATTGTTAGTTTAATTACATCAGCTGTTTTATTCCTAAAAATAAAATATTTTTTATGCAAAAAACCATAAGGAAAATAGATTAACCAATAAACTAAAAAAGAAAGTATAGCTAAATGAAATCCTGATATTGCGATTAAATGACTAATGCTAAAGTTTGTATAAACTTCTCTATTTTCTTTTGAAATTGGAATTGCTAAAAATAATGCAGAAAATAGTTCTTGCAATTTTGTATTATTATGTTGTTTTTTTATTTCAAAAAAGAATTTTTCCCTTAAGGTGTTATTTGAATAAATTTCATCATAATAAAGTGATTTTGTGTAAAATCCTTTTAAAAACTCATAAAAACTTATATTAGTGCTTAATATAGCGATATTTATATTACTAAGCTTTTTTATTGAAGTATTTTTTTCAATGGAAGTATATAAAACTAGGTTCTTTTCTTGAAGCTTCAATACATAGAAGTCTTCTTTATCATAAATATTTTGTATCTTAAAGTTTGAGTAATAAACTTCTTGGGAAGTAAAATCTTTGTATTTCATATACTCGTGGATCATATTAAACAAAAATACAAGTAAGAAAAATAAAATTAGCGAAAAAAAATCTTTTCTCGAAGAGATTACCTGTAAGCTATCCATATGAAAAGTCTACAATAATATAACTATAATAATTATTAATTTGTATAAAAGATATAAAATCAGCTATATTATTATGTTATAATCTTGTTACAAAGGATACGAAATGACAAGATTAAGAAAAACTCTTCTAAAAAGAGATATTTCTTTAATTATGTTAGTATTTTATGGATTAGGAAATATTTTAGGTGCAGGAATATACGTACTCATTGGCAAAATTTCTGGTATTGCAGATATTTATACTCCATTTTCTTTTATAGTTGCTGCAATTGTTGTTCTTTTTACAGCATTAACTTATGCTGAACTATCTTCAAGATTTCCATATAGTGCAGGAGAAGCTCTCTATGCAAAAAAAGCTTTTAACTCGAGATATTTATCAATTATAATAGGCTTTATGATAGCTTTAAGTGGTATATTATCAAGTGCAACAATACTACATGGTTTTTATGGATATCTTTCAACATTTATAAATATTTCAAAAACATTATCATCAATTATATTAATTATCCTACTTTGTTTTATAGCTATTTTAGGTATAGCAAAATCAGTTAAATTTGCAGCAATATTAACTTGTATTGAGATCTTTGGTTTATTGTTTATTTTATTTATTGGTTTTGAAAATATCAATTTCAATGAAGTATCAATGGTAAAATTCATTCCTGATTTTAAGATTTCTATTTGGTATACAATTTCAATAGGTGCTTTTTTAGCATTCTATGCTTTTATTGGATTTGAAGATATGGTGAATATTGCAGAAGAGGTAAAAGAGCCTACAAAAACTATGCCAAAGGCTATAATTATTGCATTAATTGTTTCGACTCTACTTTATATACTAGTTGCTATAGTTTCTATACTAGCAATAAATCCAAGTGACCTTTCTAAAAGTACAGCTCCACTTGCAGACGTTTATACAAAATTGACAAATAAAGAACCTATTTTATTGAGTTTTATTGGGATGTTTGCAGTTATAAATGGAGCATTAATTCAAATTATTATGGTATCAAGACTATTTTATGGAATGGGAGAAAATAATTGGCTTCCTAAAATTTTTTCTAAAGTAAATGAAAAAACAAGAACTCCAATATTCTCAACTATTGTTGCATCTTTTTTGGTTTTAATATTTACATTGTGGCTTCCAATAATAACATTAGCTTCTCTTACTAGTTTTTTTATATTTATTATATTCACCTTAATGAACTTGGCCTTAATAAAAATTAAAAGAGAAGTGCCTAATCCAGAAGGGGTATTAGTTTACCCTCTCTGGATACCAATGGTAGGAGTTATTGTAAATGTATGTTTATTAGTTATTCAACTATTTTCTATAATCTAAATCTTTTTCCAAATACTCATTTGAGAAAGTGTATGTTGGTGTTTTCTAGCTGTTTCTCTAATAACAAAAGGTACATCGTTAGTTTCAAGTAATTCAAATCTATCTTTTAAATTCTCTTTTAAAGTATCTAAAGTTTGTACTTCTTTGTTGTCTTTTATATATCCTCCAAGCCAATTTTCTTTTGGTGTATAATCTTCTAACCAAGTGTAAGGACTTAGAAGTACTAATAAACCATCTTTATTTACCCTATTTGGAACATCATCTAAGAATTTTTGAGGATAATATAATCTATCAATTAGATTTGAACAAAAAATCAAATCATATCCAGTATATAAATCTTTTAAATTACAAGCATCACCTTGCATAAAACTTACTTTGTTTTTAATCTCATCAAGGGAAAAGTCTTTTAAAGATACAGTCCTTTCTTCAAAAAGTTCTCCTTGTGTAGCCATTTTAAAAGTCAAGGAATCATATTTTTTTAGCTTTACACCTACATTGATAAAGTTTGCAGAAAAATCAATTCCTAAAACTTCATCAAAATATTTTGCTAGTTCAAAAGTACTTCTTCCAACAGAGCATCCTAAATCCATAGCCTTTTTGGTTTGTATATCTTTTAAATATGGTTTTAATATCTCCACACTAGTTTTTGGAAAGTTTTTTACCCCAAAATACTCATTACCATAGTGAAATTCACAATACTGAGAAATTTGCTCATCTGTTTCATAAACGTTATTATTTAGTTTTGTTCTATAATCATTTGAAGACTGCACGTATCTAAAACCAGCGTGTTGGAAAAAGTGTTTTCTAAAGGCATATCTTGCACTTCTTAAAATTTCATTACCTAAAGATATAAATGAACCACCTTTTATTAAAGCATGTCTATCATCAAAAGTTGGAGTAGTAAAGTCATCATATATAGGATGTGTTTTAAAGCCATCAAAAGGATATGTAGGAGTTATACTCCATTGCCATACATTTCCAACTACATCAAAGAACTCATCAAAATTGTATTTATCAACAGGTGTTTGATTAAAGAAATTTAATCCTAAGTTTGCTTCACCATTTTTAACCTTATCTTGAGCATTTACATAATCGTTTAATCTATAAAACTCATCTTCACTTGGAAGTCTAACTTCAAAACCTAACTTTTCACTCTTATATTTACAAAATGCTTCAGCTTCATAAATATTGATATCTACTGGATAGTTTAAAGGAAGAGGAACAATTCTATTTATCTCTCTTAAAAAATATTCTCCATCTTGTTTTAACCAAAATGTTGGCATTTTAGCTTGCTTAAAATCTAACCATTTTATACCATCTTCACTAAAGTAATGAAGTTTTGAATATCCTCCATCTTTAACAAACTCTAAAAATTCTCCATTTGAAACAAGATATTTACTTGCTTTAAAATCTTTTATATAAGATTGATGAAAGGCAAACTCATTATCCCATCCATAAAAAACTGGATTTTCATAATCTTTTTCTAATAAAACTTCACCACCTTTTACATCAATAAGTTCATTTTGTGGGTATTTTTCTGAAAACTCATTACAATATTGAAAAGTTTCATCTTTAATTAAATATTTAATATCTAATTCTCTTAAAAGTACTGATGATGTTTCAATATGGATATTTTCATGTTCAATTCCCATAAGAATAATCCACATTGGTGATTCCCAGTCGATTGGAATAGTAAACTCTATATTATCAATTATCTCTAAAACCAATGCTTTTACTTCATCTCTGTATTGTTTTACCTCTTGAAAACTAGGCCAATCATAGTTTTCATTATTTAAATCATCCCAACTCATTTCATCAACGCCAATAGCAAAAATAGATTCAAATTTTTTATTGATTCTTTTTTTTGTGATATTTGAAATATTTAACTTATTCATAAAAAAAGTAGCAGTATGACCATAATAAAAAATAAGTGGTTGTCTTAATTTATTTGGTTGTTGATAAAAATATTTTTTATCTTCAAGTAAATCGTATAATTTTTCATCTAATTCATATGTTTGAAGAAAGTATTTTCTAATCTCAGCTCTTTTTTCTTCTACCGTGCCCTCGTCTAACCTAATTGTATCTTTTCTATAACTTTCCATAACTTCTTTTCTATAATTCATTATTAGCCCCTTTATATATGAGGGGTATTTTAGTAACTTTAAATTACAACTTGTATTCATTAAATGTTAATTTATAAATTTATATTTTGAATTTTACCTTTTTTAACAAACTTTTCAATTAAACAATCTATTTGATTTTTTTCGTAAGTATCTACTAAATTTATATGTTTTTTCAATCTAATCATTAAATTTTCAGTTGGTTTTTCTAATAATATATTAGCAATAATATTTTCACAAAGTAAAATACCTAATCTTTTTATTGAATTTGTAGTATCTAAAATTTCAATTGCTTCCAAAGTTAGTTTATCAACTGTTTCCAAACACTTTTTCTCATCAACAACTAAAGATTTATATAAGATATTCAATGCTTGGTTATGAAGAACAACTGGCATTTCATCTCTATCTCCAACTGAAGTTTTTAATAATAGCCCAATATTTCCCATATGTATAGATTTATCTATTGTTTGAATATTTATTAAATTTTCAAAAATAAATTTTAACCTATAAGAAATAGACATATTAATAAAAGTTCCACCATACTCAAAATCTCCAAGATTTGGTATTGCTAAGCACTTTTTATAGTTTTCTATTGCATTTTCATAATCTTCATTCCATTCACAATAGTTGGCTTTAATATTATAATAATGCCATAACCAAATAGGTTCATTATCATAATTATGAGAATACAATAAACTTTCTAACTCTTTTAATAGTTTTAATCCCTCTTGTTTTTTCTCTTCATCTCTTTTTGAAACAATAATCCAAGATTTTCTTTGTAGAAATTTTACTTCTATCTCTTCTATTTTATTATCTCTTTTTGAAACAATATTTTCTGGTAAAGTTTCATATGCTTTATTAAAATCTCCCATTCTTTCATATAAAGAACTAATATCAACAGCGTATTTATTTGGGTTTATTTCAAAAAGGTATTGAGAGATCAATAATGCTTGTTGGAAGTAACCATTTCTTTCAAATAAAAATTTTAAATCAGCTAAAGATTTAATTGATAATTTTCTATATATGGAATTGTTTGTTAATTCAAAGTTTTCAATCTGCTGTGGATCAAACATTTCACCAGCTATATCAAACCAATAATTATCAATCAATGAGTATTGTTGTTTATTCTTTATTGCAAGAATAAGTTTTTGTAAAATTGCTATGGTTCTTTTATCATCTAAAACTACATCTTTTACATAATAATATAAAATAAGTAAAGAGATAGGATTATCAAAATACTCTAAGCACTCTTCTATATGGTTTCTTAGATAGTAAGATAGTCTTCTTTTTTCATCCTCTAAATCTTTAGTTTTTACAATATTTAAAAAATATATTTGTGCAGATTTTTCCTGCTTTACAAATTTAAAATCATCAAAACTTCTATTTATAAAATTTTGAAAACCTGAAATTAAAATATTTGAATCATTTTTATTATCAAAAAAGTTTCTACCACAATATTCAAATAACTCCAAAGAGATAAAAGTTTTTTGACATTTACTATTTGTAATAAACTTAGTTGAGCTTAAATGCATCAAAGAATAAAGGTTTTTTTCCTTTGAAGATAACAAGAGTTCAATATCACAATCAAATTTTCCATTTTTTATATTTTCAAATTTTATCTCATCTACACCAAGTTTTTTTAGTCTACTTGCAAGAACTTTTTTTAAATCATTTCTAACATAGAAATTGACTTCATCAAAGTTTTTTAGTAAAGTTGGAATAATTAAACGGTTCATCCAATGGTTTTTTTCAAGAATATCAATATTATAAATATTTACTGAAGTTTTTCTATTTAGTTCTAGTAAAGCAACTTGAAGCCGTTTTAATCTTCTTGTATCTTTATTAAACCATGATTGTAAACCATCTTTTAATTGACTGCTTTCACCTTCTAATATTGAAGGCATCATTAAAAGACCAAAAAAGAAAATTAAAACAAAAAAAAGTGAGATATAATCATCAAAACCCATATTAAATGGTGTTTCAAATAAGATTTTTTTGAACATGTCTTCATATAAAGAAGAAGAGATTAAAGCAAAAAGGATAATAATAACAGAAATAACACTTAAAAAAAGTGTTGATATTTTTTTTCTAAACCTATAAAAAGATGATGAATTTCCACACACACTATTTAAAGAGGATTCAAAATCATCTAAACTATCTGTATCAAAATATGTAATTTCAATGCCATTTTCATTTTTTTTGATTACTGAATTATCTTTAGTTTTTCTACTAAACTTATTTAAATCTCCACTTATAATAGTCGATTTACTTTTCATCTTTTAAACCATCTTTTGCAAATTTATTTTGAATAGGATCACTAAAAATATAGTTTCCATCTTTTATTGAAAAAGGGAAATTTGAATATGATTTTATAAATTCTTCTTTAAACTCTTTCGAGTATGGTTCTAAACCATCTTCCAAAAGTTTAATATACTTTTTAGGGATAAAAGCTTTTTGATTTGAACTATGCGCTACTTTTTCAGGGTTTGTAGTCATAAAAGTAAAAATCTTTTCATCTGTTTTAAAACCTTTAATAGAATCAATTTGTATACATGAATAATTCTTTTCCCTAAGCTTTAAAAACTCAAACTCTTCACCTGTAATTTTAAGTAAAACACCATTAGTTGACTCATTTGTATCTTTTTCTAAGTTTAAAAAAACTGCATCAGTAATCTTTTCTTCACCTTCAAAAATCACATGTTCAATAGAGTTCCAAACCTTTTTAAAACCCTTTACTTCAACTGGAATAAAATCACTATTTTTCAGTTTTCTTTTAAAAGATTTTTGAGCACTATTTATGTTTACTAAAGAACCAAAGCCAAAGATATACATTTAAACAATTTTTTCTTTTGAAAGGATAATTCCATCTGTGTCAGCATAGATATAATCACCATCATTAAACTGTACACCACAAAAAGATAATTCAATATTTCTTTGACCTTCAGTTACAGGTATATATTTTCTTGGACAAGTTCCTCTAGCAAATAGTGCAACAGGAATATCTTTTATTTGAAAGGTATCTCTTATATAACCATTTACAATTATCCCTTCAAAGTTATTATTGTGAGCAAACTTCATCAAGTTATCACCTACAACAGCATAATACTCCTCTTCAACATCAACAACAACAATTTTTCCTGTTCCATCTTCATCTCTTAAAAGTTTAATCAACTCACTATTATTTTTATCAAGCTTTAGAGTTACTACTGTTCCACAAATTTTATCTTTAGCACCATAATTTTTAAATTCATTGTCTAAGACATGAACTTTATCTGCATGTTCATCACAAATATCAGCTGTAAAAAATTCCATATAATATATCCTTATTTATTTTTTAAGCTTCAATTATCTCTAAAATGTTATTAAAATCACTTTTTCTATACAATAAACTTTTAAAATATAAAAAAACAAAAGAGAGAAAGATGAAAATATATTTTATTTTATTTCTAACACTATTTTTATTAGGCTGTTCTAATAAAACAGTTACTATAAAGTCTTTACAGCCATCGCAAATCTCTAACATCAGAGTCCATGATGTGATTCTAGAAGATTTTACAAACGATAATATTAATCAAACAAATTATTTGGAAGAGCAACTTGTCAATAAAATAGTTGAAAATAAAAGAGTTTTTACTCTTAGCCCGACATATGAAAATATTGACGCAATAATTACAGGAGAGGTTTTAAATTCATCTATACATTTTAGTTATTATTATGAAGATGATGTAGATTACTCTAGATGTGTTAGATTTGAATACAAAGATGGGAAAAGAACAAATAAATGTTTAGCATATAAAAGAATTAAAATCCCATGTGAAAGAAAAGACTATTATGTGCAAACTAAAATTGATGTTTTAGATTATAATGAGACTACTCTTTTTTCTAAAATATATAAAGGACATAGACAAAATATAGATTGTAACTATAAAAGAAGATTTTTTACTCAATATTTTTTAAATGTAGATAGAGTGAAAAATAACTCAACTAACCCTATGAACCTTGAAATAGCAAAACAGATAGCATCAAGGGCTATTAATGATATATCACCCCATTATTCATATACAAAGATTGAATTCTTTTCAAAACTTAATAATGACAACTATCCAGAGAGAATTCATAAAAGTTTTGAAAATATTGTAGAATCATTAGAAAAAAACCTTACCAATATTGCGCAAGAAAAGCTTATTATTTTAAATGAACAATTAAATTCAAACTCTTATGAGGTTTTATATAATTTGGCTTTAACTTACGAAAATCAAAGTTTATTTATAAAAGCTAGAAAATATTATTTAGAAGCAAAAGATATTTGTTCTAATAGTGAGGATTTAATCTTGATTAATAAAGCTATTGAAAGAGTATCTGTAAATTCATATAATAACTCAAAAGCAAAATCTCAATTGATTAAAAACTAGTATTAAAGTACAAAAAGTAGATACCAAGATATTACTACTAATGGTAAACTTAAAAAAAATAAGGATTTATCATGAAAGTTTTGTTAACAGGTTCAACAGGATATATTGGAAGAAGATTAAAACAAAGACTATCAAATAGAGATGATATAGACTTAAAAATTTTTGTACGAAATAAAAAATCACACTCAAACTTAACTTTAAATAGTTTTGAAATTTTTGAGGGGGATACCTTTGATAAAGAAAAACTTGAAACTGCTTTGCAAGGGGTAGATACGGCCTTTTATCTAATTCATTCACTAAATAATAAAAACTATAAAGATTTAGACAAAATCTCTGCTAAAAACTTTATTGAAGCAGCAGAAAAATGCGGGGTAAAAAGAGTAATATACCTTGGAGGATTAGGTGTAAAAAATGAAAATACCAGTGAGCATCTTTTAAGTAGAATTGAAACAGGTGAAGTTCTTAGCTTATCTAAAAAAGTGCAAACTATTTGGATAAGAGCTGGTGTTATAATTGGTTCTGGAAGTACTAGCTTTGAGATTATTAGGAATTTAACAGAAAAACTTCCTATTATGACTACACCAAAATGGGTTTATACAAAAACACAAGCAATAGGTGTGGATGATGTATTAAACTATTTAGAACAATCAATAGATTTAGAATCAAAAGAAAATTTAATCGTAGATATTGGAAGTGAACAATTAACCTATAAAGATATGATGATTCAAACTGCCCAAGCACTTGACTTGAAAAGAATTATAATCCCCTTACCTTTTTTATCAATTACACTTTCATCTTACTGGTTAAACCTTTTTACTCCTGTTCAATTTACCGTTGCGAAAGCTTTAATTGAGGGCTTAAAATCTGAAGTTGTAATTCAAAATGACAATGCCAAAAAATATTTTCCAAATATAAAGCCAATAAGTTATAAAGAAGCTGTAAAAAAAGCGATTAAAGAGATAAAATCAAATCAAGTTATTAGTAGATGGAGTGATACAGGTGGAAGAATCTGGGAGAAAAATCATACTCAAGAGATAGCTGATGCAATTTTTGTAGATAGAAAAGAAAGAATAATAAATAATATCAACAAAGAAGCTATATACAAAAGTTTTATTTCAGTAGGTGGTAAAAATGGTTGGTTTGCCTATGATTTTCTTTGGGAGATTAGAGGTGTTCTAGATAAGTTAATTGGTGGAGTTGGATTAAAAAGGGGAAGACGAAGCCAAAATGATCTAAGAATTGGTGAATCATTAGACTTTTGGAAAGTTGTTGATATTAAAGAGAATGAAAGACTTTTACTTTTTGCTCAAATGAAACTTCCAGGTCTTGCTTGGTTAGAGTTTAAAATTGAAGATAATAAATTAATTCAATCAGCTTATTATTATCCAAAAGGTGTTTTTGGTAGATTGTATTGGTATAGTTTAATTCCAATTCATTATTTAGTTTTTAATAATATGATAGATTCCATTATAAAAAAATCTGCCAATGATGACTAAAGTTTTTATGAAATTCCCAAAGGGCATTTTTAGAAAAATAGTGAATATACTTATCTTTTAAAATAAAAAAATAAACCCTTGGAGAATATGGTTTATGTTTTATGGCAATAACTTTAAAAAACTTATTTTCAAGCTTTTCTTTTATAATTTTAATTTGATTATCGTGGGACATTGAACGGTTTAAATGATGATAAACAACAACTGATCTTCCAACACTATATAACTGTTCTATCTCATCAAGAAAAATATACTTTCCTGCTTTTGCCTTTTTTGAAAAATTATCAAAACCTAATAGGTCTATATCCTTTTCTTCTTTTTTTACCTTTGTTGCAATACCATTATCTGGGTCAACAAAGATGAAATCAGCATTTTTCGAGAACCTTAGTACCTCTAAAAACCACTCTTTTCTAAAATCTAATCTATCTTTTCCATTCTCATTTACATACTTTGAAAAATATTCGCAGTTAGGTAAAAGGTTTAAGTTCTCCAAGGCTTTTACACTTCTTTTACCACTAACAAGCTCTTTAAAAGAGCCCTCTAAATTTAAATCACTGCCTTTTACTTTATCAAAATAATTGATATACATACCATCACTATTGTGTGATTCATCTGGATACATATACCAAATTTGTTTTAGTTTATAACTATTATGATTAAATAATGTTCTTAATAAATGAAACTTACCAAAATCTCCTATATCAGCGGCATATCTATCTTGCATAAGATCAACTTTTTCTTAAATAAATAAGTCTATATACCATTGGTACATAATAAAGATTTAAAATTGTTGCCCATAATATTCCATATCCCAATGATAAAGCCATAGGTTGTAAAATCAAAGCTTGACCTGAAGCAAAAAATATCAAAGTACTTAAACCTAAAACCGTAGTAATAGAAGTTAATAAAATAGGTCTAAGTCTTAATACAGCATAATCTTTTAACTCTTCTAGGTTTTTGGCTCTTTTAATGAAGTCCATCATAATAATACCATCATTAACAATTACACCTGCAAGTCCAACCATACCAATTAAACTTGGCATTGTAATATTTACACCCATAATAAAATGTCCAAAATAAACACCTAGAATAGATAAAGGGATAGTACTAATTATAATAAGTGGTTTAATCATAGAATCAAACATCCATACTAAAGCAATAAAGATTAAAATGATAGCCATTAAAGCAGCTTGAAGCATCTCTTTTTTTACTTTTTCATTCTCTTCTTGCTCACCTTTTATATCAATATTTACACTTGTTTTAGTTTTTAATTCTTCTAATACAGGATTTAATTTTTCAAAAACATCACTAGAAGTTGTATCCGTAAAAGATGCTGTTACACTTGTAATTCTTTTATTGTTTTCTTTAAAAATTTGTGAGTAAGCAGGTACTTTAATAAAATCAGCAACTTGAGATAATAATACTTTTTGATTAGTGCCAGGAACTGTAACCTCAAAAGAATTTAAAGATTTTAATTCATCTTTATTTTTACTTTTAAATACAATATCAATAATACCTTTATCATCAAACATTTTTGAATAAGTACCTTTAAAATATAAAGGTCTAAGTTCATTTAATATTGATTCTTCTGAGAAACCTAGTTCATAACCATATGCATTTACTTTAAATTTCAGTTCATAATTTCCAGTTAACGAATCATCAGCAATATTGGAAATACCTTTTATCTTAGATAATTCATTTTCAAGTATTTGTGCGATTTTTTTAACCTCTTTATCATCACCTGAAACTGCTAACTCTAAGTCATTTTTTACAATTCCTGCCTTTGGTACAAACACTTTTAACTCATCAAAATCATCTGAATTTATATATTTTTGTAATTTCTCTTTAACCATTTTTTCAATATCTTGAGCACTATTACTTCTAATCATATCTTTATCATCATATTTAGGTGAAAGATATGGATTAATATATTTTTCAAAACTATTTTGTGGTGCTCTTTCATACAAATTAACAAATATCTGAAAATAAAATTCTTCATACTGTGGCTGATTTTGTCCATCAAGCTTCATACCTGTAACAGAACTAATTGATTGAATCTCTGTTTTAAAATCAAGTGTATTTAAAAGTTGTTTTTCCAATTTGAAAACTGTTTGCTCAGTTTGTTCAATCTTTTTACCAACGCCAACAGAACCAGTTATATAAATCTGTGTAGAATCAAAATCTGGTAAAAATTGAAATTTTGAAGATTTAATAAGTATAAAAGTTGATGCGAATATTAAAAATACAAAAATTATCAATGCAAAGAATCTACCTTTTAATAAATAAGATAAAATATTTCTATATAGGTTTTTATTAAAATCCCAAACCTTATGGGATTTTCTATCTTCATGACTAACAGTTAAAAGCTGATTTGCATGTAAAGGTAAAAAGAAAAATGCTTCAATAAGAGAACTTAGTAATAATATTGATATCATTATTGGCAAGATTTGCATAAATTTACCAGTTTGACCTGTCATAAGTAAGATTGGTAAAAATGCAAATATTGTTGTAGCAGTTGCTGTTAAAACAGCTGGATACATCTCCATTGCACCATCACGTGCAGCCTCATATTTATCTTTACCCATCTCCATATGTCTATAAATATTTTCTCCAACAACAATCGCTTCATCAACTAACATCCCTAACGCAATTAGTGCTCCAAGGAGGGATAACATATTTAAACTATATCCTAGTGCATCTGCAGAAATAAGTCCTATCATAAAGGAGGTTGGAATACCTATTGCAATTACTAAGGCAATCCTTATATTAATAAATAACAATAATGCAATAAATAAAAGCATAAGACCAAATAAGATATTTGAAACTACTGTATTAAGCCTATTTTTAACCCAAATAGAAGTATCAATATATGTATCAAATTGTACATTTGTATATTGCTTTTCAAACTCTTTAGTAATCTCTTTGATTTGTTTTACTAAATCAATTGCATCACCCTCTTCACTTTTACTAATACTAACAGCGACATTTCTTTCACCATTAAAGTGAGACTTATCTTGAACATCCCCATATGTATAAGTAATATCTGCAATATCTTTTATCCTAAGTTTTGTATCTCCTACTTTTATTATTGTATTTTTAATATTTTTAACATCTTTTTCACCATTAAAAGTACTTAAATAATAGTGTTTTGAAGTATCTTTAATAATTCCAACAGGAAATATTGTACTTAATGATTGAACTGCACTTATAACAGCTGTATTAGATAGATTAAAAGCTTCAATTTTAGCTTCATTAAATATAATATGTAGTTCTTTGTCACTTTTCCCTAATACACTTACATTTTCTAAATCTTTTAATTGTTGTATTTTTGATTTCACATCATCAGCAATATCTAATAATTCTTCTTTTGATGCATTATTCTTTGAATAAACAGCCACAGTAATCAAAGGAAAATTATGAACCAACGTTTTAACTGTTGGCTCATCCATATCTGAGGGCAAGTTAGTTTTAACTTTAGTAACAATATCTTTTATATCATCTACAACTAAATTTGAATCTTCCCCCTGCTTTAATTCAGCAGTTATAGTAAAATATCCATTTTTAATAACAGATGTGATTTTATCTACTTCACTTACACTTAAAAGTTCATCTTCAATATCCTCAACTGCAATTTTGTCAAGTAAATCAGAACTTGCTCCTGAGTAAGTTCCAGTTATTGTAACCGCATCCATATTTGATGGTGGGAATATCTCCTTTGGGATTTGAAAATATGCGAATACCGATAATATAAAAATAAAAAAAAGTAAAAAATGGTTTAGTATTGGCTTTCTTAGTCCAAACTCTATTATTGTCTTTATCATTTGATTTTTGTTCCGTTTGCTTCTTCAATAGAATAAATTAAAAGTGAATCTTCAACTTGGTTTTTAAATTTCATATCCTCTAATTGCTGAGCAAGGAATTTGTTTTCCTCTTTTAATGAAATATAATGGGCATATAATTTGTTTATATCCTTACTTTTATAATATATATTATTCATAATATATAATTTAGGTATAAATAGAATCAAAGCAATTAATAAAATACCTAAAACAATAAGTATTGAATTTTTTGCATTTAATCTAGTCAAATTTAAAAACCCTTAATTTTGAGCTTCTACTTCTTGGGTTTTGCTTTATCTCTTCTTTTGTAGGAACTATTGGTTTTTTTGTTATGATTTTTCCCAAAGAGTGATTATTTCCACAAGTACATTTAAAAGCATCTTTTGGGCAGATACAAGATTTGCTCCATTTTTTAAAATAGTTTTTTACAATCCTATCTTCTAAAGAGTGGAAAGAAATAATTGCAATAATACAATCTTTTGGTTTATTCGTCTCGATAGAATCGAAAAGTCTTTCTAATACTCCAAGTTCATCATTAACTTCAATTCTTATACCTTGAAAAGGCAATGTAGCTGGATGAATTTTACCCTTAGACATTTTTTTTGCTAAAAAATCTGCAAGCTCTCTAGCTGAAGAAAATGGTCTATTATTAACAATTAAAGAAGCAACTTTTTTATATTCTCTTACTTCTCCTAAATCATGAAAAACCCTTTCTAATTCATGTTGAGAGTAAGTATTTACCACAACTGAAGCATCCAAGGGTTTTGTTTGATCCATTCTCATATCAAGGGTATCACTATCAAAGCCAAAACCCCTTTCATTTTTATCAAGTTGTAAAGATGATACACCAATATCTGCTAAAATTCCTTTTATATTAAAGCCTCTAAAGGTTTCAATTACGTGTTCAAAGTTTCCTTGATTGAATAAAACTCTTTTTTTATAAGGTTCTAATCTATTTTTAGAAAATAATAATGCCTCTTCATCTTGATCATTACAAATTAGTTGAATATTTTCATTTTGCTCTATCAAACCGATACTATGCCCCGCATAACCAGTTGTACAGTCTATAATATATCCTTCATTAGTTTCACTAAAAGTTTCCAGAACTTCATTAAAGAGTACTGGAATATGTGGTATTTCCATTCATTAAGCCTTTTAAAGCAATTTAGTATTTTAATTGCTATTTGATATAATATTCTACCCAAAATTTTATTTAAGGTTTTTTAATAATGATTGATCCAAATACTGTAAAACTTCTTTCCAATTTATCTCTAACTATGTTTAGAAAAAATTTCTTTGGAATATATCATGGTGCAATATCTGCAAAAGTTGACCATAACTCATTTGTAATAAATACATCAGATGCAATTTTTGATGAAATGGATGAAAGATCATTTTGTAAACTAACCATGAATAAAAAAGATTATAGATGGAATATTGCAAGTATTGAATCAGATATACATTCAACTATTTATACTAATATTCACGAAGCAAAATATATTGCCTTTGGAGTTCCTATTTATACAACAGCTTATACCTTTGATCACGATGAAATTATATTTGAAGATTATTTTGGAAAAACTACCTTTGGGAAAATCAATATTTATAATCCTGGTAACTTTGATAATTGGTATGATAGAAATGCTTTAGAGATTACTAAATACCTTAAAGAAACAAACAATCATGTTATGATAATCAGAGGAATTGGAACATATGTATATGATAGAGACATTAACAATTTAGTTAAAAGAGTAGCAATTTTAGAGAACTCTTGCAGACTTTTAAGTATAAAATCTTCTTATTAATAACAAATTTCTCTATATTTACAGAAAATAAGTTATGCAAGCCCCTAGTTTTAGCTATTTCAAAGGAAATATACTATAAAGTTTACTGATATTTTAATCTTACACAAGGAGTTCTTCTATGAACAAAGCTGAATTTATTGATGCAGTTGCAGCAAAGGCTGGTTTATCTAAAAAAGATGCTAAAGGTGCAGTTGACGCTGTATTAGATACTATTACTGAGACTTTAGTAAAAAGAGAAACTGTTAGTTTCATCGGGTTTGGTACTTTTAGTACTGCTGATAGAGCTGAGAGAACTGCAAAAGTTCCGGGAACTGACAAAACTGTTAGTGTACCAGCAACAACTGTAGCAAAATTCAAAGTTGGTAAAGCTTTAAAAGAAGCAGTAGCTAAGTAATTACTTACTTCTTCATATAAACATAAAAAAGGGTCTATCTTTTGATAGGCCCTTTTTTAATCTCTAATTTGTTTAATTTTTAGAAATTAAACATAAATTAATTAAATAACGGATAAAATTTCATCCTTAATTTATTAGGTGCCGCTATGGTGAAATTGGTAAACACGCCGGATTCAAAATCCGGTGACTTAGGTCTTGTCGGTTCAAGTCCGACTAGCGGTACCACAACTAATAAACACAATTCTTATAATTAAAAGTAAATATTTGTTATAATCAATTACTTTTTTTGAGGTTAATTAACATGAAAATCATTAATTTATTTTTTATTATTTTACTTAGTTTTATTCTTTCTGGATGTGTTACAGCACTATTAGTAACGGGGACTGTTGTTGGTGGAGTATATGTAGCTGATGAGATTGAAAATGATTACAATGGTGATGCTGGAGAGTTTATTGAAGATAAAACTAATAAAGCTTATCGAGCAATAACTACAGATTAATTAAAACTTGATATTGAAACAGCAATTGCTTGAATTGCTAGTAGAATCCATATAATTCTACTCATATTTGCATCAAACCATTTATTAAAATCATCCATTATTTACCTCTTTTAATTTATCTTGAGGTTCACCAACATAATAGCCTTGGGAGTATGTAATGCCCATGCTATCTATGTATTCAAAGGTTTCTTTATCTTCTATAAATTCAGCAATTACCTTAATTGATAAAGTATCGCATAAAAACTTTATTGTTCCAACAAGTAATTGGGTTTTTGCATTCTTACTTATACCTTTTATCAATGAACCATCAATTTTAATATAATCAATATAATCACTCATTTTAATAATATAATCAAAATTTGAATACCCACTACCAAAATCATCAATAGCTATTTTACAACCATATTCTCTAACTTTTTCCAAGAAACTAATAAACTCCGCGTAGTTTGCAATGCCCTCTTGCTCAACTATTTCGATAACTAATCTATCTTTTATATCAAATTCTTCAATTTTTTCAAACAAATATTTCTGTAAATCCATATTTGTAATATCCAATATACTTAGATTTATAGAAAACTCAATATTTTTATCTTTAAAATAATCAAAAGCCTTGTCAATTATTAAAAAAGATAAATTATTGTATTTATTTATTTGTTTAGATATTGGTAAAAATGTATCTGGATAAATTAATTCATCTTTATCTTTAATTCTTGCTAAGCACTCATATTTATCTATTTTTTTACTTAGATTATTAAAAATTGGTTGATAATGAAGAACTAAGCCATCATCTTCTATTGCATTTTTAATTTTTCTTGCTAATTGAATATTATCTTTATTTGTTTTTATACTTTCATTATGTTCTGCGTTAAAAATACTATATGGTTTATTTTTACTTAATGCTATTTCTAAAGCATTTTCTGCTTCATTTAATTCCTCAATGTCATAATTTAATTTATGAGGATTACTAATACCTAAGGTGATATCTAAAAGGAAATCAAATTCTTCATTATTTAAGCTAAAAGAACAACTTTCAAGATTATCTGTTAAAAAATTAATAAAATCTTTAAAAGAACCATAATCTGTATATTGCAAATTTATTGTAAATGTATTGTAATTATTAGAGTATATCTTTAAAATATTTTCTTCATTTAATGACTTTAACATTTTATGAAAATTTTTCACCACTTCATCTGAAATTTTGTATCCATAAGTACTTTGTATCTTAAGTAAATTATTGATTGATATTAATATTACAATTGTGGAACTAGGAAATTTTTTATTTATTAGATCATTTACTAAGGCAACTCTATTTGGTAAACCTGTTAATTTGTCATGTTCTTGATCCTTATTTGCTTTATCTCTCAAAAAATCAGGTAATTTTGCAAAATAAATTATTATAGGTAAAAGTAAAATACTAAATAATATACTTAACCATAAAAAATAGTTTTGTGTTTTTTTTGTATTTTTTACCTCTTTTAAAAACTTTGGTTCTAAAACCAACTTAATATTTTGTCCATTGTTAAAATTACGTATTTTAAAAGAATAAAAATTTTTTAAATAATAATTATCACTTGATAAAGCTTTATTAGCATTTTTTGGAAATTCATTATGCAATGTATAATTCATATTTTTACCAATAAGTCCATAACCTGGCATATGATGACTTAAAAAAGAACCATTTTTATCAACTAAATGTGTATGATATAAAACTGTTTCATCTAAATTTTTAAATAATCCTCTTAAACAAATAGTATAAATAAGAATACCTTTTTTATTATTATCCTTATCAGTTAAAATCATAGCAAATCTAATTACTGGTTGCTTTGGCAAGGTTATTTTGCCAAACTCTTTGTTTAATTCAATTTTTGAAATACCAACATCATCTTTATTTAGCTTTACAAACTTTTTAAAGTATTGAGTTTTATTGTTATTTTGCAACTTATTTTGAGGAACTTTATCAATTATCTTATTTAAGCTATCATTAGAATTTAAAACAGAAGAGTCTACTCGAATAATCTCATTTCCATCAAAATCTAAGTACTTAACTTGTCTAAGTGCACTTAGTGATTCTTGAATACTAATAAAATAATTTTGAATATAAGTATAGTCTAAATCATGACTAAGAGAATTTTTTAAATTTTGATTTCTAGTAACTGCTCTTATTGAACTAAAATATGGTTTAAAAAAACTATGAAAATACTTTTCTCTTTCTAATGCTTTATTATGCATATTTTTCTGTGATATATTTCCAACATCAGATGAGTCTGTTACGATAAACAAATTAATTAGCAAAAAAAGAACTATTAAAATTATAAAAAAATAACTAATTAAAATTTTTATTTTATATGAAAAATTATACATAACTTTATTTTATATTAAAATGAGTTTAAAGTCAAATCTATAAGAGATAATCTAGCTATAGATTAAAACAATGTAGTTTTTATAATTAATAATTTTTTAATTAAATAAGTATTAAGATTAATTAAAGATTGTAAAGGAGGATATTTTGGAAATAAACAACAATATTCAGAATAATCAAACCCCTTATTTAAATGCAAATCAAGCTTTAAATAGAATTACAACTGGTATAGAATTAAATAGTGCTTCTGATGATGCTTCAGCCTTATCAATTGTACAAAACCTACAAGTGCAATCAAGTGGAATTTCGCAATCAATAGATAATGTTAATAGTGGTTTAGCAGCACTACAAATTTCTGATGGAGCATTAACAAATCAATCTGAAATCTTGGATGAAGTAAAACAAAAGCTTCTACAAGCATCTACAGATACTACTTCTCAAGAAGGTAGAGAATCATTACTAAATGACATACAAGGACTTTTGGAAAACTTCAATAACATTGCTAGTAGTACAAACTATAATGGTGAAACACTTTTACAGAATAGTTCAAGTGATACAAGTGCATCATCAAGTTTACAAATTCAAGCAGGTGAGGATTCTGATAGTTTAATTGATACACAATCAATTCAGTCTAATACTACTGGTGTAGGACTAGATGAATTGTTAAATCAAGACCCAACTACATTTACATCTCAAACAGCAAGGGATTTTTTAGAAAACTTAGATAATGCAATTGATAATGTAGGTTCATTTAGAAATGATATAGGTTCAGTACAAAATCAGCTTCAAAGTACATCAAGAAATTTAATTTCTGAGTTTACACAAACAAGTGCTGCTTCATCAATAATTCAAGATATTGATTACGCGCAAGAGGTTTCTAACTTTAGTAAACAAAATATTTTAGCTCAAATTGGAGCTTATGGGATGGCGCAATCAAACAATATCAATCAAGCTATGGTAACAAGATTATTATCATAAAATTAAACCTAAGTTTACAAACTTAGGTTTAAAAATTGATTGTGTGGGTAACTTTAACTTTTCTCATTGGTCTATTTGAAATTTTATAATGTTCTACTCCATTATAAACAAAATAGTTTTTATATCCTGTGATAGTTTTTCTTTTAGCCCTTGATGGTTTATCATAACACTCAGTTCTTGTTTCATATCTGTAATTATCATCATATCTATCATTTGGTCTATAATTATTTCTAATTTCATGGGCAACTTTTGCACCTAATAATCCACCAACAATTTGTGCAGCAACTCTACCATTACCTTTCCCAATTTGGCTTCCTATTACTGCACCTGCAGCTGTTCCTATAAGTGTATCTACACCTAAATTATCATCATAATCTGAATAATATCTATCATCTCTAACTTTATAACTTACTTCTTTACATTCTCTGTGAGATTTTCTATCATAAACATAATCATAAATTGGTTCAGAGTATGAAACCTTTGCAAAATCATGAAATCTATCACTTCCTGCATATAAAGATGATATGAAAAGTAATCCAGTTAAAACTATTTTTTTCAACATAATAAATCCTTTGAGAGGTTCCTATTTAAAGGAACCTTTTTTACATTTTTGATATATAAGCAGCTAATGCTTTAATGTCATCATCTGAAAGTCTTGCAACTTGACCTTTCATAACACCTTTCATTGCTCCACCATAAGATCCATCTTTGTATCCTTTTAATGCTGTTTCAATTTTTGATGCATCCCAACCTTTTATAACTTGAGATTTACCTAAAGCTGCTTTTTCAGCATTTAATCCATGACATGCTGCACATGATTGATATAATCCTGCTCCATCATTTGCAAAAAGTGAAGTTAAACCTAAAAGTGCAATTCCTGCTAAAATTCTTGTTGTTTTCATTTTGTACTCCTATATTTTATTTATAGGAGAAGTATAAAAATTAATTGTGAATCGATTGTGAATGATTTAAAAGTTTAATCTATTTATTGTAGTTTTCCAAATACTTTGTATTTTTCCCAATAGATATCTAAAGCCTCTTTTAGCTCTTTTTCTGTTAATTTTGTTTTCTTCTTTATTCCAAATCTTTCTATAAAGGCCTCTGGCATAATAGTCGTGTTTTTATTAGGATTCTTTAAAAAACTAGTCATCGCTTCTTTTACACTTCTTTGACTGCTATATTTTAAAAGATATCTATAAAAGTATTTATCAATTGAAACAGGTTGTTTTTTATGACAAGATACACAATTATTTTCATAAACATCAGAAAAACCTATTCCTAAAAAAAGAAAAAATACTAAAATTAATTTTCCCATATTAGCTCCATTTTGGTACCAATTTTAATCTTTGATTCTACATTGATTTTAAAGTTATACTCTTTTGCAATCATAGAAACAATATTTAAACCTATTCCAAAGCCACCTACACTTTTATCAAATCTCATATATCTTTCAAAAAGTTGTTCAACTTGGCTCTCAGTCATACCCTTTCCACTATCTTCTACAATCAAAGATTTTTTTGTAAGTGTTACTTTTATGAAGCCTTTTACCTTATTGTATTTAATAGCGTTTGACAAAAGATTATCGATAAGTTTAGAGATTTTTTTGATATCACAAAAAATGATTACATCATCTTCAATATTTTCAATAAGTTCTATTTTTTTAACATCTGCAAGAGTTTTAAAGTATTCTAACCTTTGATGAACTATTTTGCTTAAATCTAAATTTTCATTTTGTGAAATAATCTTATTATCCAAAGTTAAATATGTCAAATCTTCATATATATTTGATATTGTTTTTGCTCCAATATCAATTCGTTTTATTTTTTTTGATAGTTTTTCATCTAAATTATTAGTATTAATCATCTCTACATTTGTAATAATTGCAGAAATAGGAGTATTTAGCTCATGGGTTGTGTCTTTGATAAATCTATCTAAAAGGTGTAAAGCATCCCTCATTGGCTTTAGAAAAACCCTAAGTAAAAAATATCCAAGTACAGTCATAAAGAAAAATGCAACGACCACAAAAATAAATATCTCTTTTTTTAATACTTCAAGCCAAAGTCCATCATCAGGAATTTCCAAAACAACATATTTTGCTCCTAAATAGTAAGATTCAGGTTCTTCTATAAAATGTATTTTTTTATTGCTAATATAGCTTATCTCATCAAGATGAACATCTTTTGACTTTAAGGTTGAAAATATCAAGGTTCTATCACTATCATAAATAGCAGAATTGTATCTTTCATCTCTAGGATAAAATTTATATTTATCAAAATTAATATGTAAATCTTTTAATCTAAAGATAAAATCGTTTGAATACTCCTGCATCAAAACTCTTTTTTCCTGAAGCATTAAATTTTTTTGAAATGAAAAATATAAGAATGATATAAAGAATAAAATTACAATTGTGAAAAATGAATATAAAGATAAAAAGCTAAGAAGAGTTTTCTTCTCACTTTGAGTTAAATCTATATCCAAGCTTTTTAAGACTAACAATTTTATCTTTTCCTAACACTTTTCTCAAGTTTTTAATATAGGTTCTTAGGGAGTTATCACTTGGCTCTTCATCATAATCCCAAACAAAATCATATATTCTATCGTGAACCAATAACTCATCTTGGTTTTGAAGAAAAAACTTCAAAAGCTTTAATTCTTTAAAGTTTAAAGCTACAACTTCCCCATCTTTTTTCACTTCATTAGTATTTGTATCAAAAGTAACTGATTCACTAAGATTTATAATTGTTTCTTTATTTTTAGAAAACTCTCTTTTTATAATAGTTTGTACCCTAAGTAAAAGTTCTTTTAACTCAAAGGGCTTTCTAATATAATCATCACAACCACTTTTAAAGCCCTCTTCTAAAGAGTTCATTGAGTTTAATGAGGTTATAAATATAGCTGGAGTTGTATTACCCTGTTCTCGAACTGATTTTAGTAGTTCAAAACCATTTAAAGATGGAACATTAACATCAAGTAAAAATATATCAAATTTCTCTTCATAGATAACATCGTTTGCTTCATCGCCATCATATACAGCAGTTACGTCAAAGCCTTGTTCTTCGAAATAATCAACTACAGTTTCACTTAATGTTAAATCATCTTCAAGGAGTAATAATCTAGTTTTCATTTTTTACTTTTCAATTTTTTTAGATTTTCTTGATATTTTGCCTTTTCTTTGGCATTCATAGTGGGAACTCTTTCTTTAAGTTCTTTTTTAAATTTATCTTCATTTTGTTTTTTTACATATCCCATAATTACTATTAACTCTTGAGTACTCATTTCTGAATAATCAACTGCATAAAGGGGAGATAAAAAAACTGATATTAAAATTGTTACTAAAATTTTTTTCATAGTCTACTCTAAAATATTATTTTTGTAATGATACCATATTAATTGTAGAAGAATCGTAAATTCTAAAGATTTATACAATCATTTCTTTTACTCTTTCATTATTTAAAAGACCTATAAACTCCTCTTCAGTTTCTATTTTAGTTGCATACTCTTCATTTAATTCAATCGCTTTTTGCAAGTCATCAATTGCATTATCTTCATACTCTAAAACTGAATATGCTTTTGCCCTTTGGAAATATGCACTTGGATAGTTTTTATCTATAAGTAAGGCTTGATTTGCAAGATTTAAAGACCAGTTTGCTTCGCCTATATCTAATACAGCATCAGCTTTATAAATTAAAGCTTCAACCTCATTTGGTCTAATATCTAAAATCTCATCGTAGGCTTCAATCTTACCAGTAGGCGTAGTTTCTTGTGAAGCTCTAAGCCATAAAGAGTGAATAGAATTCATAATCTTGATTTCATTTTCATTGTGTTTAACTTGTCTTGCTCTTTTTGCTAGGTCTTGCTCAAAACCTGCCATTTTTTCTTCATATTTTTGGATTGTTTTTGAAGTTTTTTCATCAACCATATTTCTAATTTTTTCATTAATATCTTTAATTGAACTCCATCCAATAATCACTAAAATAGAACTGGCAGCTGCAATAATATAAAACATATTATTTATAGTAGATGTTGCATAGTTAATTACATTTGTAGACATCTCAATCTCTTTTTTAGCCAAGGTTTTATGCATATCAACTTTTAAGTTTCTATTCTCTTCCCGTAATTGTTTAATCTCATTTAAAATATAATTTTCTACAAAAGGCGTATATAGAGGTTTTTCGATGGTATTTATTTTTTCTTTTAGATTTTCTTCATTTTCAACATTTTTTATATTAGCGAACAAATAAAGTGAACTAACAAGAACTAAAAGTAGTAATTTTTTCATTTCTTTCCTTATTTTTTAAAACAATTGAAATGGAATAATACTAATATTCTCATTAGTTCAAAGTAATATCTAGCCTATTTTAAGAAGTTTTTTGTGTAAACATTCCAAAGCTGCATCAGCAACATTTTGTGCAACACCAATATGAAATGAGATTTTAGACGGACTCATATCAAACATATCAAAATATATGTTGTTTTCTTTAAGTGCAGTTATAGCATCAACAATAGAAAAAGCATTTTCTTTTAATCTAATACCTACTAATGTAATTATAGAGATATTATATTTTACATAAATACAACTTGTCTTTAATCTTTTTTCTATTTGTCTTCTTAAATTATTTATATTTCCCTCTAAATCTTTTTGTTCAACTAATATAGATATATCATCTTTGTCAGTTGGGTAGTGATGGGTGTTTATATTAAACTCACCAAAGATTTTTAAAAGTTCAGCTGTAAAGCCAATCTCATCACCCAACATATCTTTTTGAATGTGGATTGCTGCCATATTATCAAGTTTTGCAATACCAACTAAATCCTCCATAGGAACTCTTTCACTTAAAATCAAAGTACCTTCATTTTCAGGATTGTTTGTATTCCTAATATTAATTGGAATCTTACTTTTTTTACAATTTAACATTGCATTAAAATGAAAAACATTAAAACCCTTTGAACTTAAAAGTCTTAATTCTTTAAATGTAAGTCTAGGTATTACATTTGCCCCTTTAATTATTCTAGGGTCAACTTCATAAACACCATCTGTATCTGTCCAATTTTCATAAATATCAGCATCTAATGCGTAAGCTAGTTCTCCACCTGTTAAATCAGAACCTCCCCTACTCATAACTGCTATTTCATTTTCATTAGTTATTCCATAAAAACCTGGGACAATAAAAATCTCACCATTATCAAGGATAAATTTCTCTTCTATATTTTGGTACGTTTGAGGTAAAACTTTTCCATCACAATAATTATCATCTAAAATAAAACCAAAATCTTCAGGTAACATTAGTTTAATATTTAGTCCACTATTTTTCATAAAAGTAGAGATTATCTTTGCATTATAGTGTTCTCCACGTGATAAGAAAAAAGCCTCTTTTTTTAAACCTTCAAAAGTTTTGTTTTCTAAATCCTTTTTTAAATCATCAATTATTAGTTTTTTATCAATATTTAAATCAATACATAATTTTTCAAATTTTTCAATAATAACTTGATGACTTTGTTTTACTGTAATAGCAATTTTACTTGAAAAAAAATGTTCACCATCAGTTGCAATATTTAGTAAATGATCAGTGATTTTTTCATCATATTTTTCATCTCTACCTGGGGCGGAGACAACTATTACTTTTCTTCTTTCATCAGAGTTTATAATATCTAGCACTTTTTTAATCTGTATAGCATTTTTTACAGAACTTCCGCCAAATTTACAAACTTTTATATCAATATTCATTTGAATCCTATTATTTATTTTTATAACTTAATTTTTTCTCAATTAGTTTTCTAAAGGATAAACTCCATTTTCATCATGGTGCTCAGTTCCCTTAATTGGAGGGTTAAAGACACAAATAAGTCTCATATCTTCACTTCCACCATAAAGGTTATGATCATCATGATTATTAAGTGCATACATAACACCATCATAAATTTCGTGAGTCTTTCCTGTTCCTAAATCTTCAATTTTTCCGTTCCCAGAAACACAATAAACTGCTTCTAAGTGATTTTGGTAGTGGATATGAGTTTTTGTATTTGCTTTTATAATAGTCTCATGAAATGAAAATCCCATACCCTCATCTTTTAAAAGCATTCTTCTACTAATCCATTGTCCACCCTCGGCAAATACTTCTTTATCTGTTCCTATTACATCTTTGTTAATATCTTTTACAATCATTAAAACTCTCCAGTTAATTTTTCTTTTTTATCTGCTACTAATTTTGCAATTGCAGTATCTAATCTTTTTAAACCTTCTAATAAAGTCTCTTCATCAATAATTAATGGAGGTAAAAATTTAACAATTTGATCTTCACTACCACAAGTTTCAACAATTAATTTTTCTTCAAAGGCATAACTTGATATCTCACCAGCAACAGAATTGTCACCTTTGATTTCAAATCCATATGCCATTCCTCTACCTCTTACTTCAACTTCGAAAGTGTCTTTATATTTATCTGCAATTTTTTGTAAATTATCTTTTAAAAGTTTCTCTTTATATTTAACTGCATTTGATAAATCATCATTTTGCCAATATTGTTCAATTGCAACTCTTGCTGCAACGAAAGCTAAGTTATTTCCTCTAAATGTACCTGTATGTTCACCTGGTTTCCACTGGTCTAAATCTGGCTTTAATAATACAAGCGCCATTGGCAAACCACCACCAATAGATTTTGAGATAGTTACAATGTCAGGATTTATTCCAGCAAATTCAAATGAGAAAAACTCTCCAGTTCTTCCATTACCTACTTGAATATCATCAATAATTAATAAAATATCATACTCTCTACAAATAGATTCAAGTTCTTGTAACCAATCTTTTGAAGCAACATTAATACCACCTTCACCTTGAATTGTTTCAACTATAACAGCTGCTGGGATATCTAAACCACTACTACTATCTTCTAAAAATTTTCTAAAAATAGCCATAGTATTCATATCACCAAAATAACCATCAAAAGGCATAAAAGATACATTTGATCTACTAATATAACTCTCATCTCTATAATCATTGTTTCCAGTCACAGAAGATGAACCTTGAGTTAAACCATGGAAACCATTTGTAAATGAAACTACATTTGATCTTCCTTTTACTAATCTAGCTAGTTTAAGTGCCGTTTCAACTGCATTTGTTCCTGTTGGTCCAGTAAATTGAAGTTTATAATCAAGATTTCTAGGTATTAAGATTGTGTCTTGAAAAGTTTGTAAAAACTCTTTTTTTGCACTTGTAGCCATATCAAGCCCATGAACTACTCCATTCCCTTGTAAATATTCTATTAAAGCTTTTGAAATATGTTCATTATTATGTCCATAATTTAAAGTACCCGCTCCTGCAAAAAAGTCAATAAAATCTTCACCTTGTTCATTAGTTAAAATAGCTCCTTTTGAAGTTTCAAATATTGTTGGGAAACTTCTAATATAACCCCTTACTTCTGACTCAAGATTTTCAAATATTCTCATTTTTTTCCTTTATTTTAAATGGTCCTATTTCATATAGAACCTCTTCTTCATGTTGATCAATAAAATCTTCTTTTTCAAAAAAGCTTTTAGAAACCATTTTTGTTTTTAAATCACCTGAAAGTTTTTCAAAAGCTCTAATTGAAGCTTTATTACTTGGTGAAACCGTAGTATGTATGTAGTTCAAGTCATGATTTTCTTTTCTTTTTAAAATATTCATCATCATTTTTTTTGCTAGATTCTGACCTCTTAAGTTACTATCTACTGCAACTTGCCAAATAAAAAGAGTATTTGGTTTATCAGGTAATCTGTATCCTGATACAAAACCAACAACTTTTTCATCTAAAATCGCAACAGAACAAGTTTTCGCAAAATGTGTAGTTTGAAGTAGATATAGATATTCAGAATTTACATCTAAAACCTGAGTACTTTTAACAAGATTGAAAATCATCTTTGAAAAACTTTTTTTTGGTTTTTTCAAACATATTTCTAATTTTTCCAATAAAAACCCTTATTTTTTTTGACATAAAAGATGTAATATTTTTACATTTAAAATGTAATATTTTTACATAATTTATGTTTTCTAAAGATTTGTATATTAACAAGCGTAACTTAAAATAAAATAAAATTAGTCAAATATAGTGTAAAAAATAGACATTTATTGTGTGAAAATTAATTTTATTTTATGGTATGTAAATATATTCTTTTTTTTTATGTTTTTTTAAATGAAAGTTATAATACAATCTTTGAAAAATTTAAAGTAGGATTATGAAGAAAACAATTATATTGGCTGCTACAGCAGTATTTATATTTACTGGATGTTTAGGTGGAGCAAATGACAAAGAGGAATGGACTGCATTAATCTTCCCTGACAAACAAAATAGTAAAAGAAGTAAAAAGCTTGCTGTTTATAAAACTTTAGAAGAATGTAGAGAAGGTTCTAAAAATGAGCTTTCAAAACTTGGATTATCAGATAGAGGTGACTACAAATGCGGATTAAATTGTGAATATCATGAGGGTATGAAACTTGATATTTGTGAGAAACTAGTTCAATAGTTTCTTTTTAGTTTATGGAAAAAATAGATTTAAAATACTTATGGAATCTTTTACTAGATAAGAAAAAAACACTTATTTTAGGTCAAATTGTAACTATTATTGCAATTTTAATAAGTGTTCCTATCCCATTAATGCTTCCTGCACTAGTAGATGAAGTCCTTTTAAAAAAACCAGACTTTTTTGTAAATAGTATAGATTCTTTATTTGGTAGTGGTAATGGCTTTTATTACATTGCAATAATTACTGTTGTGGTGATTTTATTAAGATTCATTTACTTTGTATTTACTGTCATAATTACAAAGATCTTTACAGCAATTGCTAAATATGTAACTTTTAAAATAAGAGAAAAACTACTTAACTATTTAAAAAAAGTATCAATGAATGAATATGAAAGTTTAGGAAATGGTGCTATTTCAGCAAACCTAATCACAGATGTAAATACTTTAGATGACTTTATTATAAAAAGTGCAAGTAAATTTATCTCTTCAGTATTAACTTTACTAGCAGTTTCAATTGTAATGATTGCGATTCATCCAATTTTAGGTTTAATGATTCTTTTAATACAACCTATTATTATACTTATGTCAAAAAAAATCTCTAAACAAGTTGGTGTTTTAAAAAAAGATGAAAACCAGGCAATTGAAGAGTTTCAAGATAATATTGGTGAATCTTTAGAACTTTTTGGACAAATAAAAGCTAGTAATAAAGAAAGCTATTTTATAAATGAATCTATAAAAAAAGCAAATAAAATCCAACAAACTTCAAATGAATATAATTATAAAAGTGTAGCCTATGAAAGATTTTCATTTACTATATTTTTAATAGCCTTTGAGATTTTAAGAGCAAGTGGCTTGCTTATGGTTGTTTATAGTGACTTAAGTATTGGTATGATGTTTGCTATGTTTGGTTATATTTGGTTTATTATGACACCTGTTCAAGATATACTTTCAATGCAATATGCTTATACAACCGCAACTGCAGCTTTAAAAAGAATAAATAAAATTCTAAGTCTTCAATGTGAAGATACTGGAAAAGAAAAATTATCAAATAATGAAGGTGTTCATATAAAATTAAAAAATATGTTCTTTTCATATAATATTGAAAAGCCTCTATTAGAAGATATTTCAATAAATATTAAACCTAAAGAAAAAGTTGCTTTAATTGGTGCAAGTGGAAGTGGTAAAACTACACTTGCTCAAGTTATTGCAGGTTTTTATTCAAAAACAAAAGGCGATATTAAATATAATAATATAAGTATTGACGTTTTAGATAGAAACTCTTTAAGAAATGAGATATTCTTAGTGCTTCAAATGCCTATTTTATTTAACAATACGCTTAGGTTTAATATCACTATGGGAGATGAATCCATAAGTGATGAAGAGATTTTTAGAGCCTTAGAGATAGCTCAATTAAAAGATACTGTATTACAGATGAGTGATAAACTTGATACATTAGTTGGTAAACATGGTATTAGATTAAGTGGTGGTCAAAGACAAAGATTATCAATAGCTAGAATGATTATATCTAATCCTTCAGTTGTAATCTTTGATGAATCTACATCTGCTTTGGATGTTCATACAGAAGCGAAGCTTTTTAGTGCTCTTATACCTATACTTGAAAGTAAAACCGTTATAACAATTGCTCATAGGTTAAGTACAGTTAAAAATGCAAATAAGATTTATGTCTTAGATAATGGGAAAATTGTTCAAAATGGAACTCACGAAGAGCTAGAAGAAGAAGAGGGACACTATTTAGAGTTTGTAAAAAATCAATTAGTGTAAAGGATTTCAATGATTTATTATATTACACTTGATGATTTAAATAATGAAGAAACCTTATTTGAGTATATTTATCCAAATATGCAAGAGAACTATTACTGGAGTGATGATTACACTCCAGAGTTTTATATTAAGGCTGCCCAATGTGGTTTTATTACTACTTCAATGTATAGAGAAGAAAAACTAATACTACTTCCTGAAATACAATTTGAATATGCATTAATGAAATTTGATGAGATAAAAGTCTCAAAAAAAGTAAAAAAACTCATAGATGAAGAAAAATATGAACTGACAATAAATCAAAGAACCCAAGAAGTGTATGAAAAAATTATCAATTATCATAAAAATTCTTGGTTGAATAATGACTATATAAATATACTTAATTTAATAAATCATAAAAATAATCAAGTTCCGAACTTTAAGTTTTTTAGTGTCGAATTAGTAGAAAAAGAAACAAATTTGCTTATTTCTGGTGAGATTGGTTACCAAACAGGTAATATTTATACTTCACTAACAGGCTTTACAACAAGACAAAAGAAATATAATAATTGCGGTAAACTTCAACTTGTATTATTAAACTATTACCTGAGAGACAAAGGCTTAAGGCTCTGGAATTTAGGGCATCCCCAACTTCAATACAAAATAGATTTAGGTGCAAAAATATATAACCGAGGCGATTTTTTAAAGCTTTGGTATGGAAATACTTAAATAACAATTGAGTCATTTTTTTGTTATTTATTAAAATTTGATAAGAATTGTCTCATAATTGACTCAATTTAAGGTTTATCATAACATAGTGTGTTATAATTCAAATAAATTTATAAAAAGCGAGAAAAAATTATGAGTAATAATATTTCTATAGATTTAACAAAAGACATGGAAAGATTTTTAAAAAGTAAATCAAAAGAGTTTAATTTAAGTATTGAAGATACTTTAAAAGAGATTTTAAGTCAACAAATTGATAGTAGACTTGATTTAGGAAAAGGGTTTTACTATGACAAAGTAGTAAAAAAAGTATTCGATAAAAAGAATAATGATGTAGGTTTAACAAAAACTCAAATGTCAATTTTTCATACACTATTAAAAAATAGAGATAACATTGTTGATGTTGAAATAATTAAAAAAAATGCATGGAAAGATAAAAATACATCAATCTTTACACTTAGAAACATGATTAAACAAATTAGAGATAAAACTTTTTATGGACTTATTAAGAGTCACTCAAGTAGAGGTTACTCTGCAGGTTTCTAGAAATCACCTTTTAAATAAGCATCTTTTGATGCTTATTTAATTCTATATAATACTTGCCCTACCCAATTTGATAACCTTACACTTATAATAGTTAAGTAACTAAAAAAAGTTTTAGGTTTACTTTCATGTTCTTTTTGATAATAATGAACTTTAATCCACTTTTTCACTAAATAATAAATAATACCATCAAAAAAAGAAAAATTTTTAATTGTTTTTATTACAGGGGCTAAAATAAACAAATAACCATCAAAAGTCAGTTCATCATACCAAGAAGCAACTTCTACTGTTTCAAACTCATATTGATCTTTACTCAAAAGATTCTTTTCATACAAAACACTACAAATAGTATCTCTTTTTCTAACTCTTTGTAAATCAATTTGAATTTTCTTATTAATAAAAAGTGCCCCTAAAATTGCAATTAGAAGACAAAATAATAACCAGATAAAAAGTAAAGGGATAAATAATATATTGGCAATAATTTTAGATATAAGTTTCATACTTTTATCTTATAATTTTTTAATTAATTTTACTTAATAAGTCAGTGAAAGGCATTTTCTTTTTTTCTTGAGCTTTTTCTGTTAAATATAAAAAAGATGTAAGTGTTAAGATTGCTAAAACTAAGTATTCCAAAAGTGTTCCTATTTTTATTTATGGAAATATAACTTTTCATTTCTTAATTATAGATTAATAAAATAAATATTTAGCTCCTAGCGAACAAAACAACGCTAATTTGGTAAAATGTAGGACAGCTACGTTTAATGAATCTGCATGTTTTAACCTACTCTCAAATCCCCATTTGATATAATGAGAAGCTTAAGGAAGATTATCCTGACATAGTTTTAACCTACTCTCAAATCCCCATTTGATATAATTAGCTTCTTGTGAACCATATGTTAGTTGTTGTTTTAACCTACTCTCAAATCCCCATTTGATATAATTAAGTCAAATGGAGAGTATAATAGTGGTTAGTTTTAACCTACTCTCAAATCCCCATTTGATATAATATTGGTAATGAAACAAAAGTAACAGATTGGGTTTTAACCTACTCTCAAATCCCCATTTGATATAATCATTGTTTGGAATAAGTTTTTTATGCTTTAGTTTTAACCTACTCTCAAATCCCCATTTGATATAATTACTTTATCTATGGCACTTTATGCAGGCTGTTTTAACCTACTCTCAAATCCCCATTTGATATAATCAAGGCAAGAGTGAAACCATTGTAGGCCGGGTTTTAACCTACTCTCAAATCCCCATTTGATATAATATTTATTAAGTAGACAAAGAGACAAAGAAGGTTTTAACCTACTCTCAAATCCCCATTTGATATAATCAACAAGTAATTTATAATTATTCATAGTGTGTTTTAACCTACTCTCAAATCCCCATTTGATATAATAAAGAGCTATTGAAACTAAAGCTCAATTATGTTTTAACCTACTCTCAAATCCCCATTTGATATAATAATTAATGATTAAACAAAAAAGAAAAGATGGTTTTAACCTACTCTCAAATCCCCATTTGATATAATACCCATCATGCATATTGCTTACAGAATAAAGTTTTAACCTACTCTCAAATCCCCATTTGATATAATATAAAAGCTTAGGCTTGTTTCGTCAGCTAAGTTTTAACCTACTCTCAAATCCCCATTTGATATAATAATCTTCATTAGCATATTGTGATTGTTGGTGTTTTAACCTACTCTCAAATCCCCATTTGATATAATAGAGTAGCTTAGAACCTCAATTTTATAGGCTTTTCAAGTCTATAGATACTAGAAAACAAGTACAGATTGTACTTGTTTTTTTACTTTTTCTTCAGGTTTTTCTCTGTAGTTTTCTATTACTAACATATTTTTATATTGAGCTTCAGTAACTTTTACTACTCTTATAGAGCCATTTAGTGGTGAAACTAGTTCAATCTTTTTTTCATATTTTTGAGCAATTGCTAAACTTTTGCAAAATCTTATATAAACTGAATATTGAAACATTATAAAACCCATTTCTAAAAGTTTATTTCTAAATTTTGTATATTTTTTTATATCTCTTTTTGTGTTTGTTGGCATATCAAACATTGCAAATAAAACCATCTTTCTATACCTGCTTTCTTCTGATATATTTTTCATAATTCAAACAGAGTTAAATCTTCACACTTTGACAAACAAATTGATTGATAATTTGCAACCATCAGTTTCATACAATTTGATACAGTCATATTTCTATCATCATAAATGACAGTTTCATCTAATAGTTTTAATAAAGCTATTTTAATAGAAGAGTTTAACTCCATATCTTCTTTTATAAATCTTGCAACATAGTTATCGACTAATGGTCTAAATGGTTCTATTAAATCATCTGCTAGATTAAAAGAGTTTAGCTCACTGCTATGGTGTATTCCAAAAGCTGGATTTAAACCATAGGCTATTAAATATCTACAAATAGAACTTCTAAATATTGCATAACCAAAGTTTAGTAATGCATTATTTATATTCTCAGGATTATTTCGTGAAAAATCTTTTCCAAATAATTCTTTGAAATAATATGCTGCAACAGTTGCTTCAATATTTTCTTTATCATTTGATTTTATTCTAGGAACTAATAAATCAATATATTCATAGTTTTTATTTAGTTTTTTTAATATTTTGGATTGATTTTTCACTTTTGAAGCGACTATATCTTTCCATATTTGATTTAGTTTTGGTTTTGAAACTAGGATTTGAGACTTTTGTATTTTTGTTGTTCTACTGTTTTTATTTATTCCAAGTAGTATGGAACTAGGCATAAATTTTTCATCACAAAAGATTACATTGATATTTGATTTAGTTAATTGAGATAAAAGTGCAGAGGTGATAGTAGTTTGCTGATTTTCTATAACTATCGTATCAATATCATCAAAACAGACTGTTGTTTCAAAGTTATCAATTTTTACAGATATTAGATTATTTTTATAACTTAAATATGATTTATTTTTTATATATAGTTTTTGAAGAGACATTTATAAACTCCTCAAAAAGAAGAGCTTATAAAAAAACTTTTGCGGGACTAAATCGTCCCTTGTTTTAACCAGACTATCAAATCCCCATTTGATATAAGAATATTTTATTATATTATTTCTTAAACTCTTCATAGGAAATATCTCCTTGATAATTTATAAATACTTTTCTTGCAATTGTGTCTTTATTTAAAGTGATAAAAATTCTCTTTGTTTCTTTTTTATTTATAGATTTTAACTCTATTTTATTATTACCACCTGATATCTTCCCTCCACCATTAAAAATAAAATACTCTTTAGTAGATTCTTTTAAATTTTCAATTTCCAAAACATCACCTTTTTGAATAGTGATTTTGTCTTCATAATCTTTTATAAGTTCTATTTTCTTTTCATAAATTTTTGGTGGAATATTATTCTTTATAGAAGAAAAATAGTTTAGTCCTATAACTTGTCCTTTTGAAGTATTAAATAAATCTACATTTAATGTAGTGTCATTTAGTTTTGCTACAAAAGGAATATTTTTTTCTTTTAATTCTTTATAAACATCAAGGGATAATCTTTGTAATCTATTTTTTTGTGTTTTATCTGTGATTATTATGCTATCTGCTTTTGAAGCACTTTTAGTTTTTATTTTTATATTTCTAACTATTTGTTTTAGCCCTTTTTTTGTAATAAAAAAGCAAGGTTCATTTTTTAAAGACTCTTCATCTTTTTTCTGTTCATCTAATCTAGATATTTTATCTTTTATAGCTATTGTTTGCTCTGTATCTTCATAGTTTTTTTTGTTTGGTAGTTCACCTTCTAATTCATATATCTCTTTTTTAATATTTGAAATATTTTCTCTTGTAGTTAAAAGTTTATTTTTATATTCTGATAATGCCTTTTTAATATTTTCTTGTTTTGGTAAATCTAAATGAGAAATCAAATCTTCTACTTTTTTATTTACCTCTTTATCACTTATATCTTTTCCATAGTTATCAAATAAAAGATTTTTATCAATAGCTTTTTTATCAATTTGATAAAATTCTTCTTTATTTTTATCTAAATATAGTTTTACATTTCCGTCTTTAAAGCCTACTACATTATCTCTTTTTTTAATTACTGGGCAAATATATAATTCATTATTTTCATATTTTTTTACTTTTTGTTTTACGAACTCTACTAAGTTAGTTCCCTCACTTGTGATTGGAAATCTTGTTTTAATATTATCAATTATATTTTTTGTTTTAAATCCATTTTCATTTTGCTTGAAAAAATCATTTAAAGCTTTTTTTGCTGATTCATTTAAAAGAGAAATTACTATTGCATCAATTGTATGATGATAGTTTGTTTGTCTATCTTTTTTATCTTCTTCATTTTTTGGTTGTACTTTATCAACACCCCAAAGTCTTTTTAATTCACTTATTGCTTTTCCAGTAACTCTTATTACACTTTGATTTGTTTCACCTTTTCCATATTCATTTTGTTTAGGATATAAATAGTGTTCTAAATAATTAGCAATAATTTTTGTAGCACTTCTAGTATCATTTAAAAATCTATCTTCAAGATTTTCTTTTTCCCAATTTTTATTAATATTTTCTTCATTAGTAAGCCAAAAAACTTTACTATCGTTTGTTAATTCTTTTTTAACTCTTGAAGTAAACTCCTCCCAAATATTTTTTGATTTTAAATAAGTGATTGGATGTATATTTGATTTATCCTGATTATGTTTTTTTAAAACTAATATTTTGTTTTTATATGAATTTATCCATATTTTACTTCTTGGAATAAAATGTTCTACTTCTGTTTTTTGTTCATCAAGGGCATCTTCTAAAGTTAAAGGTTCTCCACTATAAAGACATTTTGATTTTTGTTCAATTAATAGTCTTGCTCTTTCGATATTTTTTCTACTTAATTCACAGTTATCTGATAGAAGTAGTTTTTCAGCAGCTTTTATCTCTTTTCTACTATTTGCTTGAGCTTCTTTGATTTGCTCTTCTTCTTTTTTTGAGTTTAACTCTCTAGCAGTTTCAATAATTATCTTATCTATTTTTCCATGTTGAGATATTAAATCATTTACTAATCTTCTTAAAATTGAAATTACTCTTTTTACATTTGGAGAAACTAAAGGCTGATAAAATATATGCTCTCCTTTGAAGTTCTCAATATTTTTTTCAAGCCAAAGTAAATCTTTTTCTGATGGATTTAATGGTGGTAAATAAGAATAAGGTTTCATATCTAAATATTTTCTAAAATATCCTAATTCAACAAGAATATCGTGATATGACTTTTCAAATCTCATTTTTTCTAAAACCTCTTCAATGAAACATAACGAAAAAGAAGCATATGTGTCTTTTGTTCCTTTTGAAACTTTTGATAATTCTTTGATTATTTCATTACTTAAAAGATTTTCTTTATCAACTTTTTTAATCTCTTTAAAAATTTGTTCTTTATTTACATAATAAAATATTTTCTTTAGAACTTCAGTATATAAGTCTTTATGTGTTTTAAAAATATCAAAATCAGTCTTTTTAAATATCTCTAATATTTGTGTATGGATTCCAATATCAAGTACAGTTTCATCTTGTTTATTTGAAGTTTTAATTTTTATATTTTTTAGTCCAGCTTTATCAAAAATGTTTTTAGTATTTATTGTTTTTGTTGGTGATTTTTTTAACCATAACTCTACTGTATTATCAATTTGTTCTTTTGTTGGAGTAAACAATTCTCCAGTTTTATCATTAAAAATTAAATTACCTAAAATAGAATTTTCAATTCTTTGTCTAATGGTTAACTCAATACTAGAAATATGAGATTTTGGAATTCTTTTTTTAGGCTTTTCATGGAATTTATTATAAAAACTACAGAAACCTACCATATCTTCCATACTTTTTAATGCTCTTTGTTCAAAAATACCTATTGAGTTTTCATTTACACCATTAATAAGCTTATTCTTAAAATTATCATATATTTCAACAGTTTTAAAAAGCTCTTTATTTTCTTTTTGTGATTCTAATAATATTTCTAATTCTTCTTGCCATAAATCTCTATCAAGTGAATTATTATAATTATCTTTTTTATTTCTAACTGCAATATTTGTAAAACCATTATTTTCTAAATTTAACTTTTTATTTAGCAAAACAGATGAAGGAAGAGATAAATCATTTTTTACATATAGTTCTTTATTGTTAGATATAGCTTCATTTATCACTCCATCATCTTTTGAATCTTCTGTTTTAAATTGATTAGAATATCCCCTTCTTGTAATGATAGAATAAAGTGAAAAGGTAAAATCATCTTTTGATAAATTTTTACCATTAACAGCTTCTTGCCTTAAAATATATGGATTTTTATTTTTTGATAGTTTATTAAAATATTTTATTGGATTAGTAAGAATGGATTTTTCTGCTAGTTCAAAACTACTCAATAGTTTTCTAACTATTTCATTTCTTCTACTTTTTCTTTCATTTCTTCTTCTACTGCTTCTAAAACTTCTTCTATCTTCTGCTTTTATATATTCACTAAAGATTATACTGTTTGAAGTAAGTTCTTTAAAAATAGTCTGACCATTTTTGATATTTATTTCATTTAGTGAAAAACCTATGCTATTAGTACCAATATCTAATCCTAAAACTTTCTTTGTCATAACAATCCTTAAATAATAATTTTAACAAATATTTATAAAATATTTTATTATAACAAATATTTAATCTAAGGATTTTTATATGCGAATTTGAAACATCAAAAATTTGAAATAAGAATTAAGTGGTGCTTATAGTATTTAGGTACATCTATAAGCTGAGTTATGTAGTTGACAATAATTTATCTAGTTGTTAAATCACTTTAACAATCATGCGAGAAACAATATTTGTGAAGCTTATTACCACGCTTCTCTTGCTGCTGGTTGGGTTTACATAGCTCTATGAATTGCTCCAAAGACTGGTGGGCTCTTACTCCACCGTTTCACCCTTACCCAAATTGGGCGGTATACTTTCTGTTGCACTGTCCCTTAGGTTACCCTAGCCATCCGTTAGATGGAACCATGCTTCACTGCAGCCCAGACTTTCCTCTTAAAAAATATAAATTTTTCAAGCTATTATCCAATGTACCTAAATAAGATTGGAATTTTATCTAAAAAGCTCTTTATTTTTCTATAATATCATAATAATCAGGGGGTAAAAATTGAAAAATACTATCTTTTATTTCTATATTTTGTTTATTGTTTAAAAATTTTATCTCTATAGAGTTTGCTAATTCATCTTTATATGAGAGTGATGAGATTTTATCATCTTTAATTTTTATAAGATATTTTACATTATATAAAGAAGATTCAAAAAGATTTTCTTCAATCTTTTTTGACTCTTTTAAAAGTTTTATCATATCAATACTTTTTTCCAATTTTGTATAAATCGCTTGTTCTAATTCTGGTTCATCTATTATTACTAAATCATCTATTAAAAATACATTTTTTTCAACTGGTTCAAAGTATTTCCATAAAACTTTACCATTATTTTTAATAAAAACTTTTCCTTTATACTCAATTGTTTTACCAGACTCATTTTTAACTGTTTGCACAAAATCTGCTTCAAAACTTTTAATATTTTCTTTATCAAAAGAAGCGAATGAAAAAGAAATAAACAACCCTATTACTAAAAAAATTCTATAAACCATTTTTTAACCTTATTTTATATATAATCTTGCGATTATAACTAATACCAAATTAAAGTAGATAGATTGTGAAGAGTTTGGTAAAAAGGAACATTTTTTATGGTTAATATTTTTTCAAGTATATTTGGGACATCAAATGATAGAGAAGTAAAAAAATACAAAAAAAGAGCAAATGCTATTACAGCACTTGAGAGTAAATACGAGAGTTTAAGTGATGAAGAACTTAAAGGTGCATTTAATGAGTTAAAAGAACAAGTTAAAAGTGAAGAAAAAACGTTAGATGAAGTGTTAAATGATTCATTTGCCATTACAAGAGAAGTTAGTAAAAGAACATTAAATATGAGACATTACGATGTACAGCTAATTGGTGGTATGGTTTTACATGATGGAAGAATTGCAGAGATGAAAACAGGTGAAGGTAAAACTTTAGTTGCTACACTTCCTGTTGCATTAAATGCCTTGACAGGAAAAGGTGTTCATGTTGTTACTGTAAATGATTACCTAGCTTCAAGAGATGCTGTAGAGTTAGAACCTCTTTATAACTTTTTAGGGTATACAGTTGGTGCTATTGTTGGAAATATAAGAGATGAAGCACAAAGAAAAGAGCAATATGCTTCAGATATCACTTATGGTACAAACAATGAATTTGGTTTTGATTATCTAAGAGATAATATGAACTATGATTTGGAAGAAAAAGTTCAAAGAGATCACCACTTTGTTATTGTCGATGAAGTTGACTCAATTTTAATCGATGAAGCAAGAACTCCACTGATTATTAGTGGTCCTACAAACCATAAAAGTGCAGACTATGCAAAATCAAATGAGATTGCTCTTAAACTGGAAAAAGGTGAATTGATTGAACCTAAATCTGCTGATGAAAAACCTTATTCTACTGGAGATTTTACAGTTGATGAAAAGAACAAATCTATTTTAATCACAGAAAAAGGTATTGAAAAAGCCGAAAAGTTATATGAGGTTGATAACCTATATTCACTTGAAAATGCAATTTTATCTCACCACTTAGATCAAGCACTTAAAGCTAATTATGTATTTGTAAAAGATGTTGATTATGTTGTAAAAGATAATGAAGTTATTATTGTAGATGAATTCACAGGAAGATTAAGTGAAGGAAGAAGATTCTCTGAAGGTTTACACCAAGCACTTGAGGCAAAAGAAAGTGTTGTTATTCAAGATGAGTCACAAACACTAGCAGATATCACTTTCCAAAATTACTTTAGAATGTATGATAAATTAGCTGGTATGACGGGTACTGCACAAACAGAAGCTACAGAGTTTGCTGAAATTTATAATTTAGATGTAGTATCTATTCCAACTAACGTTCCCGTTCAAAGAGATGATAAAAACGATTTAATTTATAAAAGTGAAAGAGAAAAATTTGAAGCTGTAAGTAAAAAAATTAAAGAGTACCATGAAAAAGGTCAACCTGTTCTTGTTGGTACTGCTTCAATCGAGAAATCAGAGCATCTACACAATCTTTTAACAAAACAAAAAGTTCCCCATACAGTATTAAACGCTAAACAACATGAAAAAGAGGGAAAAATCATTGAAGATGCTGGTCAAAAAGGTGCTGTAACAATTGCTACAAATATGGCTGGTCGTGGTGTTGATATTAAATTACCAAAAGAGTGTTTAGAACTTGGTGGTTTAGCGATTATAGGGACTGAAAGACATGAATCAAGAAGAATTGATAACCAATTAAGAGGTAGAGCTGGACGTCAAGGTGATGTTGGTGAATCTCAATTTTATCTATCTTTAGAAGATAACCTACTAAGAATCTTTGGAAGTGATAAAATCAAAGGTATCATGGAAAGAATTGGTATTGAAGAAGGTGAGCATATTGAATCTAAGATGGTAACAAGAGCCGTAGAAAATGCTCAGAAAAAAGTTGAAACAATGCACTTTGAAGCAAGAAAGCATATCTTAGAATATGATGATGTTGCAAATAAACAAAGAAAAGTTATATATGCATTTAGAAATGACCTTTTAAATCCAGATTATGATATCACTTCTAAACTTGAGGAAAATAGACTTGAATATGTTCAAGATTTATTAACTAATGCTGAGATTATAGAAGGTATGCCTTCAGAAGATTTCAACTATGAATTTGTAATCGCTAAGCTAAAAGAGGAATTAAACCTAGTAGTAGAACAAGAACATATCGAAGCAAAAGATTACTTAGAATTAGAGCAAAAACTTTTAAATGTTATCACTGAAGTTTATAACCAAAAAATGAGTATAGCTGCACCAGAACAAAGACATGAGATTGAAAGAATTCTTTACTTACAGATCCTTGATAAAGCTTGGAGAGAACATTTATACTCAATGGACACATTAAAAACAGGTATTGGACTTAGAGGATATAACCAAAAAGATCCACTTGTTGAGTATAAAAAAGAATCTTATAATATGTTTGTTGAGTTAATTGGAAGTATTAAAAATGAAGTAATCAAAGTATTATTTACAGTTCAATTACAAAGTAATGAAGATGCACAAAAAGAGCAAGAAGCATTGGAAAAGATGAAAGAGCAAATGGAAGAATCAATTGAAGATATTGTAACTAATATTGATCAAGAAGCATTAACTTCAAGTGAAAAGAAAATTGCTAGAAATGAACCTTGCCCATGTGGATCTGGGAAAAAATATAAACAATGTTGTGGTAAAAGTGGACCTAAAAGAGGTTTAGTAGCAGGAAGCTAATTTGAATAAAAAGTTAGTAAATTTTATTGTCAAAAAATATTTAAAATTTGACAAGAAAAATCCATTTATTTCAATAAGTGCCATTTTGGCATTTGTTGGAGTTGCCATTGGTGTTATGGTATTAATGATCTCTATGGCTATAATGAATGGTACCGCAAAAGAGTTTGAGAGTAAACTTTTTACAATGAACTATCCTTTGTCTATTTATCCTAAATTTTCTAATAGTGTTAATAAAGATTTATTAAAAGACTTAGAAAAAGAATACCCAAACCTGAAATTTTCACCATATTTAAGTGCACAAGTTATTATTCAAAATGGTGATAATATGAATGGTGGTATGATTTTTGGAGTTGATTCAAAAAAAGAATCACAAATTAACTCTATTTATGAAAAAGCTGCAAAAGACTTAAATCTATCAAAATACGACATAATCGTTGGGGATGGGATTAGAGAAAATCTGTTTTTATCTCCTGGTGAAAAGGCAACTTTATATTTTACATCATTAAATCCAACAGGTCTTTCAATGATGCCAAAACTAAAAAGATTCACCTATGAAAATTCATTTAAATCTGGTCTACATGCATACGATAAAGCTTATATGTACACTACTATTGAAGCCTTACAAACTTTAACAAAAAAAGGTGAAGGAAATTTTGATGGAATTCATGTATATAGTGATGATGCAATGAAAGATATTGTTCCATTAAAAGAATTTTTAAGAGACTATGGAGCTGGAGTTATTGGATGGTGGCAACAAAATGGTAACTTCTTTGCAGCAATGCAAATGGAAAAAAAGGCTTTATTTATTGTCTTAATGCTAATTATTCTTGTAGCATCACTAAATATCATCTCTTCACTTCTTATGACAGTTATGAGCAGAAGAAAAGAGATTGCCCTACTTTTATCTATGGGGGCGTCATATAAAGAGATTAAACAAATATTTTTAAGACTTGGTACTATAATTGGATTCTCGGGGATTGTTATAGGGGTTTTATTAGGCTTTAGTGGGATGTGGATACTTGATACCTTTGAGATAATCTCACTTCCAGCAGATGTTTATGGAACTTCAAAATTACCTTTAGATTTATCATCAGTTGACTTTATTTCAATCATAATTGGAGCTTCGATAATTGTACTTTTATCTTCATATTATCCAGCAAAAAAAGCAACAAATATTGATGTAATTGATGTATTAAGAAATGAGTAGAAAAGGTATAGTTTTTCTACTCTTTCTTTTCATCAGGACTAACACTATCACCAATCGATTTTAATAATTTAATTGGTGAATTTATAACTCTTTTTAAAAAATTTACTGGTGCGGAAACACCTTCCTCTAGTAGTTTTGTTTTATATTTTGGTTCCTCTAAAGTTCCAAAAATTTCAACTTCAGTATCAACTCTATTTTTATCCCCTAATAGTACATAATTTAATACAGGGATTGAACCAACAATTTTTGAATAATCTTTTAAGAATACTAAATGAAGTTTTGAATCAATCTTTGAATTATCAAAATCAATAGTTGCGTATCCATCAAAATCGATACCATTACCTTTTGTAGTGATTTTTTCCATATTTAGAAACTTCGAATTAAAATCATAAGTAAAGTCTACTCTTCCTTCAATTACTCTATATCCATTTAGGTTAAAACCATCATTTGTAGCCATTCCAACAACAGAAGGAATTGCTAGGAATGGATTTATAATAGCTGGTGATGTATTTATTAAAATCAATAAATTGTTTAAAATTGCCAAATCAAGAATTCTATTTTTTTCTAAAAAAGCTGTTCCATATATTTTTCCATCTTTCCCTGATGCACTAATATTTATAGTTCCACTTTTTACTAAGTTTTTTCCTAAAATTGAATTCAAGAACTCATCATTCATATTTTTAGCATCAATATTTAATACACCCTTAAAATCTTTATGATAAACAAAAGTTGTGTCTTTATATTTTAAATCAATGTCAGTTTTATAGTTTTCAAATATAAAATTATAATTATCAGCTTTTGCTATATATTTTTTATTAATTATAATATTTGAATTTTTTCCATTAATATAATATGAGGTTTTAGAAGAATCATCAGATTCTTGGTCAGTATTATAAATAACATCAAACCCTTCTAAATCCATTGTAATTTTTTCTTTGTCAATCTCATATTTTAGTTTTAGTTTTTTATCTTTTGTAATTAAATCAACAATTCTATTGTTATAATCACCATTTAACTCTAGATTTCTAACTTGTTTTCCATCTTTTGATATTGGTAATTCTAAATAAAGTGCTTCCCCTTCAAATTTTACATCATTGTTTTTTATATATATATTTGCCCATGAGGTTTTGTATTTATGCTCTTCATCTAAAATTAAAAAAGAGTTTTTAAGCTTTAAATCTATATTTGGTAAAGCTTGATTTTTTGAATCTTTCTTTGTATTATTTGATAAATCTAAATCTATATTATTAAGTTTTATAAGTGGGTTTTTATCCTTTTCTAATACTATTTGTATATCGTTGTCATTTGTTTTAATAAGAATCAAATCATTTTTAATAGAACCATTAGCACTCAATTTATCTATTTTTTTACCATCTTTACTAAATGGATAATCTAATTTTTTTGCATTTATTGTAAACTCTATATTATTTTCATCAAAAATTTTTACTTGTAGATCACCCTCTTTTATCCCTGCATTATCCAATAACTTCGAGTGGGGGTAAATTTTTTTCAAATCTTTTATGTCGATATCTACAGATTTATCTTTTATATCAATTTTTGTTTCTAAATCTTTTATATCAATTCTTGCTGTTTCTTTAAAATCTATATCAAGTTTAGTACTAATATCCTTTGCATCAATAATAGATTCTTTATCACTTTGAATTTTGAAACTATTTATTTTTGCTTCACCCTTAGCAGTTGAAGTTTTTGTATCAATAACCAAAGATAAATCACTCTCTAACATCTCTTTGTGCTTAATATGTGAGCTTTTAATATCAACAATATTGTCTTTCAGTTCAACATCTGCTTCAAAAGCTTTAAACTCAAAATCATTTAGTTTTAATAATGCATCTTTTAATTTAAACTCACCCAAAACCTCCATTTTTCTAGAAGCTAGATATGGAACTTTTAGATAAACCCTTGATTTTAATTCTCCACTTAATTGTCTTAATGGAAGATTTATTTCATAAGCTTTTAAAATACCTAAAATATCATCGTTTAACATGGATTCTGATTTTAAATCAACATGAACAACACCCTTTTGTAAACTTGTTAAATCTGTTATATAAACTTTACTTCCATAAAGTTTACTTTTATCATATATTGGATCATCTAAATCAAAAAATAAAGTATCATTTTTATAATTAATTGTTAAAAGCTTAGTATCAACAGTTTTTGCTTTTTTATTGAATCTAATTTTTGCATCTTTTATAAAAGCTCTTCCTCTTATAGAATCCATTATTACTTGTTTTTTCTCAACATCAATCTTACCATATAGGTATTCTAGATTAATATCTCCTTCAACATTATCATACATCCAAGCTTCTGCAACACTATCAATTCTAAATAGCTGTTTTAAAAACTTCATAGATTTAAATGATTTTTGTGAATTTACATAAAAATCAAAAATATTATTGGCTAATTGTGTATTTATTTCTCCATAAATATCTTCATAGTAGTAGTTACCAAAAAAATTAAATATATTTTTTGATAAATCTAGTTTTGACTTACCAATTAATGTTAAACCACTTTGTTTATGGTAAATTGAATAAAAATTCAAAAATACTTGTGTAGAATTAATATCTAAATCAGCAGAAAGATTTATATCTTTGTTATCTAGATAAAGAAGCTTTTCATTTAAAGTAAGAGTGAACTCATTATCTGCAATTTTTATTCTTTCAACATCAATTTTTTTAAAAAAACTTAATACATTTTTTACATTTGATAAAATATTCAAAATATCTGTTTGTGAGGTTTTATCTTCCTTCGAAGCTAATAGTTTACTGTTAATTTTCAATTCATCAATTTCTAAAATGAGTTTTTTATCATATTTTAAATAGAATTGCGACACTGAAAAATTATTAAAAGAGAATGAATCAATTTTTATGCCTGAAAATAACGAAACGCCAAGACCTAAAAAAAGAACAAGTAAAACTATTATAATTAGTTTAATAAGCTTTAACATTATTGAGATGTTCCTTATAGCAACTATTGCTGTGCTTTTTTATCTTAACATACCAATAAGCTCAACTAAAGTATTGTATATACCTAAAGGTAGTACGAGTTCTATTATATCTTATTTGAACAAAAATGGTTATGAAATGAATCAGATTGATAACATAGTTATAAGACAATTTGGTTACCCTCAAAGTGGTTGGATAGACTTAAAATCACAATATATGAAAAAAGCAGATTTTTTATATAAATTAACAAAATCAAAGGCTGCTTTAAAAAATATAACATTGATCCCAGGGGAAACTTCTTTTGTATTTTTAAAAGAAATTGCAAAAAAATTTAATCTCTCTGAAGAAAAATTAAAAATCACATATGATAACTATGCATATAAAAAAGATGGAAATATCTTAGCTGAAACCTACTCATTACCATATGGCATGAAAGAGGATCATCTATTATTTTATCTATTTTCTAATACCAATAAACAATATCAAGAGTTCTCACAAAAAGTATTTGGTTATTATGATAAGAAAAAATGGTATTACTATATAACAATGGCATCAATTATCCAAAAAGAAGCTGCTACAATTGATGAGATGCCTTTAGTTTCATCTGTAATCTATAATAGATTAAAAAAAGGTATGGCCTTACAAATGGATGGAACTTTAAATTATGGAAAATATTCCCATGTTAAAGTTACAGCTAAAAGAATCAAAGAAGATTATAGTTCATATAATACATATAAAAATAAAGGTCTACCTGCAAACCCAATTTGTGCAGTTAGTTTAGATGCTATAAAAGCTGCCCTTTTCCCTGTAAGAAGTAATTATCTTTATTTTGTTAAAGATAATAAAACTGGTTTACATAAATTCGCTTCAAGTTATAAAGAACATGTTAACAATATTAATGCAAATAGAGGTGTTAAAAAAAGTTACACTAAAGTAAAAGAAAAAGAGACAAAAATCGATAAAGAAGCTAAAAAAATCATGAAAACTGATGTTTCTAAGCAAAAACCCTCAACAATTAAAGATTTATGGAGCAATGTTAAATAAAATTTGTGAATAATTGAAACAGTCATTTTTTTGTAACTAATCAAATGATTAAATTCAATTAGCATAAAATTAAATGTGGCTATTATATCAATACTCAAAATATCAAACTAGGAATTAACATGTCAAAAATCATTTATACAAAAGTTGATGAAGCTCCAGCTTTAGCAACTTATTCTTTTTTACCAATTATTAAAGCTTTTACAAAAAGCTCTGGTATTGAAATGGTATCAAAAGATATTTCATTAGCAGGAAGAATTATTGCGAACTTCCCTGAAAATCTGACAGAAGACCAAAAAATTGGTGATACATTAGCAGAACTTGGTGAGATGACACAAGATGCAAGTACTAATATTGTAAAACTACCAAATATTTCTGCTTCTATTCCACAATTAAAAGCTGCAATCGCAGAGTTACAAGAAAAAGGTTACAATGTACCTAACTATGACGAATCAGAAGAAATCTCTGCTAGATACTCTAAGATTTTAGGAAGTGCTGTTAATCCAGTACTTAGAGAAGGTAACTCAGACAGAAGAGCTCCAGGTGCAGTTAAAAACTACGCTAAAAACAACCCTCATAGAATGGGAGAGTGGAAAAAAGATTCAAAAACTGATGTTGCTCATATGACTGAAAATGATTTCTATGGTGCAGAATTATCAACAACTTTAGAAAAAGAAGATGATTTCCAAATTGCTTTTGTTAATAAAGCAGGTGATAAAAAAGTATTAAAAGAGTCTCTACCATTAGAAGCTGGTGAGATTGTAGATGCTACTTGTATGAGTGCAAAATCTTTACAAGAATTTTACCAAGATGCAATTGATGAAGCTAAAAAAAGAGGAGTACTATTATCTCTTCACCTAAAAGCTACAATGATGAAAGTATCTGATCCAATCATGTTTGGATTTGCAGTTAAAGTATATTTCAAAGATTTAATTGCAAAACATAGTGAATTATTTGATTCACTTGGTGTTAACTTCAACAATGGTTTAGGTGATTTATACTCTAAATTAGATCAAGTTGATTCTGCAAAAAAAGATGAAATCTTAGCTGATATTGATGCAGTATATGCTAAACAACCAAAACTAGCAATGGTAAACTCTGCAAAAGGGATTACAAACCTACATGTACCTTCTGATGTTATTGTTGATGCTTCTATGCCAGCAATGATTAAAGGTGGTGGTAAAATGTGGAATGCTGAAGATAAAGAAGAAGATACTTTAGCAATGATTCCAGATAGATGTTATGCACAATCATTCCAAGCTGTTATTGAAGATTGTAAAGAAAATGGTAAATTAGACCCAACAACTATGGGTACAGTTCCAAATGTTGGTTTAATGGCTAAAAAAGCTGAAGAATATGGATCACATGATAAAACTTTCCAAGCTAATGAAGATGGACAATTTGTTGTTACAAATAGTGCTGGTGAGACTGTATTTACTTTTGATGCAGATGCTGGTGATATTTTCAGAATGTGTCAAGCAAAAGATGCTCCAATTCAAGATTGGATTAAATTAGCAGTTAGTAGAGCTAGATTATCTAATACTCCAGCAATCTTCTGGTTAGATGAAAATAGAGCACACGATGCCCAAATGATTAAAAAAGTCAACAAATACTTACCTGATCATGATACAAGTGGTTTAGATATTTCTATTATGGCTCCTGTTGAAGCTACTAAAAAATCTCTTGAGAGAATGAGAAAAGGTGAAGATACTATTTCTGTTACAGGTAATGTATTAAGAGATTATAATACAGACCTTTTCCCAATTTTAGAGCTTGGAACATCTGCAAAAATGTTATCAATCGTTCCATTAATGCAAGGTGGAGGATTATTTGAAACTGGTGCTGGTGGATCTGCTCCTAAACACGTACAACAATTTGTTGAAGAATCTTACTTAAGATGGGATTCATTAGGTGAATTTATGGCATTAGCTGCTTCATTTGAACATTTAGCAAATACTCAAGATAATGCAAAAGCACAAGTTTTAGCTACTACTTTAGATAAAGCTACAGGAACATTTTTACTAAATGATAAATCTCCAGCAAGAAAATTAGGTTCAATTGATAATAGAGGTTCACACTTCTACTTAACAATGTATTGGGCACAAGAGTTAGCTGCACAAAATGATGATGCAGAACTTAAAGCTGAGTTTGAACCTATTGCAAAAGCATTAACTGAAAACGAAGATAAAATCGTTGCAGAATTAGTTGCTGATCATGGTAAAGTGGCTGATATTGGTGGATATTATTTACCAAATGAAGAAAAAGCTTCTAAAGCGATGAGACCATCAGAAACATTAAACTCAATTATTGGATAAAGTAACCAAAAAATTTATCTAAATTTGTTAGAATAAAGGCAAGGCTTCGGTCTTGCCTTTTTTTATATAAAATATACAATTAGTTTAATTATATTAAATATTAATTCGATATAATTAAACTAATTTAATAAATATGAATGTATTTAATTTGAATAAGGATAATTATGGATAATAAAAAAGTTGGAATTATTGGAGTTGGAAATGTAGGGTCTACTCTTGCATATACATTAGCTCATAAAGGTATTTGTTCTAAAATAGTTTTAAAAGATATTAGAGAAAATATAGTTCAAGCAATGGCTTTAGATATTTCTCAAAGTGCAAATGCTGCTAAATCACATACTATTGTAACTGCCGCTAAATCTGGTGTTGACTTAAAAGGTTGTGATATTATTGTTATAACTGCTGGAATCCCGCGAAAACCAGGTATGAGTAGAGATGATTTACTATTAACAAATGCAAAAATAGTTTCTAGTGTTATAGAAGATATTAAAATTTATGCCCCAAAAAGTAAATTAATAATTGTTTCAAACCCCCTTGATGCTATGGTTTACACAGCAATTAAAGCATCAGGAATGCCTCGAAACCAAGTAATGGGAATGGCTGGGATTTTAGATAGTGCAAGGATGTCTCACTTTATACTAGAGAAAGTTGGATATGGTGCAGGACAAATTGAATCTTCGGTTATGGGTGGGCATGGAGATGATATGGTTCCACTTCCAAACTATTCAACAGTCGCAGGTGTTTCATTACCTGAAATTTTAAGTAAAAATGACATAGATGATATTGTTGAAAAGACAAAAAATGGTGGACTTCAAATTGTAAAACTTCTTGAAACTGGTTCAGCGTATTATGCACCTGCCCATGCAACATCATTGATGGTTGAAGCTATATTAGATAATAAAAGAAAAATCTATCCTTGTGCAGTGATGCTAGATGGCGAATATTGCTATGAAAATATAGTAGGTGGAGTTCCTGTTATGCTAGGAAGTAATGGTATAGAAAAAATTATAGAGTTAAATTTAAATGATGAACAAAAAAAATTATTTGAAAAATCTATAAATTCAGTGAAAGAGCTTGCTAGTACACTTGAAGAAAGATTTTTTAATTAATCAATACTAACTACACACTAAAATGGTATTATAAATAAATTTTTCAAATGAAGGATTAAAAATGACAAAAACATATGAAGTACTAAATGTAAAATGTGGAGGGTGTGCAAATACTTTAATCAATGGATTAAAAGATGAATTTGGTGAAGTAGAAGTTGACTTAGAAGTACATCCTAGAAAAATCACATTAGACATTCAAGAGAATCAAGAGGAGAGCCTAAAAACGAAACTAAGAAGTTTAGGATATCCATTAACAACTGATGAATTAAGTGGTTTTGATAAAGCAGCAACAACTGCAAAAAGTTTTGTATCTTGTGCAGTTGGTAAATTTAATGTAGCAACTTCAAAATAATACAATTAAAAAACGTGAATCACACGTTTTTTAATCTACTGCAAAAGTGGTAATTTATTTAAAAGATTTTCACAATATTCCCATTGATCAAGAGTCTCTTTCCATTCATTTGGAATAACATCTATTCCAAAATATGCTCCTAAAACCATCCCTATCATAATACCCCTTGAAGCATTGTCTCCGCCAACCATTGCATTTGCCTGCAATGCTTTTTTTAGTCCATCTTCTTTATCTTGATATTTTAATATAAGATACACACTTCCAGGTAATGTTCCTTCAGTGGGACTTGCTTTTCCAACTTTAATTGGTTCACTTCTCCCAACATCCCATAATCTTGCCATCGAAGTTAATGCCAAGTCATCACTAAATTGTTCTTTTGATAAATCAGATTCTGGATTTTTTTCCTCTTCATATTTTGCAATTGCTTGTTTTATTTTATCTTCAAAAAAACCACCCATTTCAACCGAAACTTCTTTAATTGCATCATTTGGTTTCATACCATTTATTACTCTATTTGTAACTCTTGCAAAAAACTCTGCTCCACCAAGGGCATGTTTTTCTCTATGAGTAAACATAACTTTTTTAGCTACATCAACTAATATATCCTCATCATCATAATATGCATGAGCAGCAACATGTCTTATGGCTGTTGCATTTGAGAAACCACCTAAGTTCTCTATAGGCACTCCTTGTTTCACTTGAGAATAAGTTTCCCTTGTCATAGTACATATCCATGAACCCCAACTGTTTTCTAGTCTATTCATCCAATGTGGTATAATATTTTGAACTTTAAATTCTCTTGGAGGATTTGATATACTTGCTAAGTGTTCTAAAACAAGGATATTATAATCTCCATAATCAGTTGTTCCTCCAGCCTTTTTACCTGGATGATAATTTTGTTCACCCCAACCTATTCCATGTGTCATACCACCCATCATTTCTCCTGGGCTCATAAATTTTTCAATAGGCTTTTCTCCATATGCTTTAAATATTTTTTTTGCATCATATTCATAATGACTACCTAAACATAAAGCATCTGCAACAATAGAGCTAAAAAATGCTCCTCTGATTGAATCTTCTTTTGATATATTTCTCATGGTTTTTTCACCTATTTTTATTTATTTGATTATAACTTGAAAAAATTGATTTAATCTGTAAATTTTTATTAAAACCAATTATTTAGTCTTTTATTATTTAGAAGAAACATTTCATAATTAATTAACATTCCTATAATATATTATATTATAAAATGCTCATTATTTTAAAAGGACAATTTTATGAAAAAAATCTTATTTTCACTTGTTTTAGTAGGCTTTACTTCTTTATTTGCAGCAGATAGTAATTCTATCAAACACTTTGGTTTTTCTGGAATTTTTGGATATGCAGGAGAAACTATAATTCATGATTACGAATCATTAAGTCAAACAGAAAAAGTTTTATATGGAACAGCTATTGGATCAATTCCAGGTCTTACAAAAGAATTAACAGATAAAAAATTTGATAATGAAGATATGGCATTTAATGTATTAGGTGCATTAACAGGAAGTTTATTAAGTAACTATTTAAATAATAATGTTTTTATTACGATGGAGCATAATTCAAAGAAAAAAAGTAATAAACTTTTAGTTTCTATGAAATTTTAATAAAAGAGGAAAACCTCTTTTATTATTGTATTATTTTAGATTTTCAGCTACAAAATCCCAATTAACTAAAGCCCAAAAGTTCTCTAAATATGCTGGTCTAGCATTTCTTGTATCAATGTAGTATGCATGTTCCCAAACATCAACAGTTAAAACTGGAGTTAAACCATCAGTAATTGGAGTTCCAGCATTTGATGTTGAAACAATTTTTAAAGCTCCACTTGAATCTTTAACTAACCAAGTCCATCCTGAACCAAAATTATTAACAGCAGCATTTGTAAAATCTTCTTTAAATTTATCAACTGAACCAAAAGTTTCAGTTAAAGCACTTGCAACTTCATCACTAATAGTAGAACCACCTGGAGTTAAACCATTCCAGAAAAAGTCATGGTTAAATACTTGAGCTGCATTATTAAAAACCCCACCTTCACTACTTTTAATAATCTCTTCTAATGTTTTATCAGCAAACTGCGTACCTTCAATTAAACCGTTTAGTTTAGTTACATATGTTTGGTGGTGTTTTCCATAGTGAAATTCTAAAGTCTCTTTAGACATTTGTGGTTCAAGTGCATCTAATTCATATGGTAGTTTCATTAATTCGTGTTTCATTTAAAATCCTTTTATAAAATATTATTACTGTTATTTTACTACTATAACTTAAATTAAAATTAATAAATTTATAGTAAATTTATTAATTAAGACAGCTTTTGTCCTATTTAGCCGTAGCTACCTTATTAAAAGGCTTTCTAACTGATTTTCCCTTGCAAAGCTCAATGCACTATTACCATATTTATCTTTTTCATTTATATTTGCATTATTTTGTATTAAATAATTTATTAATTTTTTTTGCTTGTAAAAAAGTGCATAAAATATTGCATTTGCACCTAGTTGATCTTTTAAATTAATATCTATACCAAAAGCAATTAATTCTTTTATAAAAGTTAAATTTCCCTTATAAACCACATAAAATAGTGCATGAAGTTTTTTATTCAAATGCACCATTAAATCAATTTCTTTTTTTAATAAAGTTTTAAAAGCCACTATATTATCAACTTGAATTGCCCAAAAAAGTGCATTTCTTCCATCATTATCTCGTAAGTTTATATCTACACCTAGTTTGATAATATCTTCAAATCTCTGGTTGTTTTTTTTAACAATTGATTCAAAAAAAGCAGACCATCCAAAATTATTTTGATAATTTATATCAGCCCCATTAAAAATTAATTGCTTAAAAGTTTTTTCATCTTCTATATTTGTTAAGAGCAAATCAGAAAGTTCATTTTTATCGATTAAATGATTATTACTCATTGTTTTTCCTTTTATAAATGATAATATTTATCAAGGAAAGTATATAAGTTTATATTTAAAGGTTATTTAGAGTATCAGTTAGTTAGTGTTTTTAAGTAAAGAGAAAATTCTCTTTACTTTTTTATTAATTCATAAAGTGGTTTAAGAGCTGTTTTCATCTCTTCTTTTGTCATAGAACCATCTAAAGCTCCCTCTTTAACATTACCTTCATAAATCTTTGTAATAGTTCCTTCTTTACTTAAAAGAAATGCAGCATATTTTGTTTTAGCATTATCAGTTATATAAAGTGCATTTACCATATCTCCATCAAAATCGTAAATCATAGGAATATTAGTTCCTTCATTTAGATCTTCAAGTTTTCCTGGAATAAACATTTTTTTAACAAACCAAGGAGCACTTGAAATATTTGCAACCATTACATATGGTAAATCAATATTGAACATACTTGGTAACTCTTTAACAACTGCTAAAGAATCGTGATTCCCAACAACAATTAAAGTATCTTGGTCTTTTTTGAAAAGAGTTTCTCTTTTTACTTTATCATCTTTACCAACAAGTTCATATTCACTTGGAATAGAATCATATTTTGAAATTTTAACAACATTATCATTTGCTAAGATCTGTTTTGGTTTTTCTGCTGTTAAAAAAACTAATAAAGCAAAACCCGCTACTCCTAAAAAAACAACTTTTAAAAGATTTCCCATTTTTGTCCTTCTTTTTTTTAAATTTGAACTAAGATTGTATCAACAATATATTAATTATTTATTAATGATTTCTTTTAACCCAACGTTTAAACAATCTATGAGTTAAAACTTCATCTTGTATATCTTTCTGGTTTATAATATTCTCAACTAGAAGATTTGCTAAATAAGGAGATAAAACAAATCCCCTACCCCCAACACCGTTTATTACATATAAATCATCTTTTGTTATTAACATATTATTTTTAATATGTGAACCATTTTTTAAATGGGGATATTTTTCTATAGTTTTTTCTGAGTCTATTATTTTTCCAAGCATTGGGAAGTAATCAAGACTAGATGCTCTTGCACCAACTTTTAAACTTTTAACTTCAATATCTTCAAGTTTTAATATATCACTTGCTTTTTCTAATAACTCTTTTGTATCATTTTCACATCTTTCAAGACTATAGTTATGGGATGTTAATTTATTTATATTAACACCTTTAATGCAAAGATTACAATCTTTTACACTACACTCAAGTCTATGATGGGTAGCCCCAATTGAAACAATATTTTTCTTTTTTTCTTCATCATATTTAGAAAAAGATATAGAACATGCTTTATGGTAGTTTTTTAAAACTTCTGTAGAGGTAAATACATCAATTTTTTGTCCCCAAACTGCTCTTATGTTAAAATACTCTTCTTCAATTAATTCAATATCTGCACCAGTTGTTAAAATAACTTTTTTCCCTTTTAACTTCCCATTTAGAAGCCAAAAGTCTTCATCTTTTTTTAATCTATAAACTTCAAAATCTAAAAGTTTTTCAACGTCTTTGACTAGGAGTTCACAGATTTTCTGAGAATTTACATGGGACCCAATATCAAAAAAATAGCCCTCACCCTCTTCTTTAAAAGGAAAATCCATATAAGGGATATAACTTTTGAATTTTTCCCTATCCTCTTCATTTTTAGGGATTCTAACAACTCCGCAGTTATTTATCTCTTCAGGGAAGTTTTCTTTATAAAAAGAAATAGAAAATTTTAATGCATTAGTTACTAAATTTTTAAATTTATTAGGTTTTCCAAGAAGTGGAGATAAAAAAGCTCCAGCTGCACCACTTGCACAAAAGCCAACTTCTGGATTTTTATCTATTAGTAAAATAGAATCTGAATATTTAGATAAAAAATGAGCAACACTACATCCTGCAATACCAGCTCCAATAATAATAAAATCGTACTCTTTAGACATTTTTATGAATCTCTTCTAAGATTTGAAAGTTTGGTCGCCAATAACCTCTTCCTCCTCTTAAACTAAAACATTTATGGTTTGGAAGTTTTTTTCTATAAAAATTCAATCTTTCTTTTGTAGTTTTTCCAGTATCACAATAAAAAACAAAAATAGTTTTTTCATCCATTAAGACCATTTCATATGGATTATAAGTTATGGTTTCAATATTATTTGATAGAGGTTTTAATATAGTATCTACTAGTACTATCTTATAGCCTTGTTTTTCTAATTCAATAGCATTTTTAAGTAACTCTTCTTGAGTCCATTCATCTTTTTCAAACATAATCATATGATTACTAAAAAGGGTTTAAAAAGTGTTAAAGTATAAATTTTAGTTTAGCTATTAAGACTCAACTATGCTAGTTAAAATTTTTAACTTGATTGACAGAGACTCAAGTTTATGCTATAATATCTATTATAATTAAATAAATTTTGTGTTCTATATTGTAAAAGGATAAAAGAAGTCTTATTTGAATAAGTCCTTTTTAATTGGAACAATTAAAAGGTTAAAAAATGGCAAAAAGTTTATATGAAACATTAGAAATCAATGATAATGCATCTGCTGATGAAATAAAAAAAGCATATAGAAAATTAGCAAGAAAATACCATCCTGATGTAAACAAAGATAAAGATGCAGAAGAAAAGTTTAAAGAGATAAATGCTGCATATGAGGTCTTAAGTGACAAAGAAAAGAAACAACAATATGACCAATATGGTGATTCAATGTTTGGTGGTCAAAACTTCCATGATTTTGCTAGAGGTCAAGGACAAAATGTTGATTTAGATGATATTTTAAGACAAATGTTTGGTGGAGGTTCAGGATTTGGTTCTTCAGGCTTTTCACAAAGTGGATTTAGTGGGTTTGGAGGTTTTGGAGACTCAGGCTACGCCGAACCAAACTTAGATACGCAAGCACAAATTACAATTCCATTTGATGTATCCATCCTAGGTGGGAAACAACATATTTCATTAAATAATGACTCCTTTGATATTAAGATACCAGAAGGTATTAAAAATGGACAAAAAATAAGGGCAAAAGGAAAAGGAAAGTCACATAATGGACAAAGGGGTGATTTAATTATAAAAATAAATGTCGCATCAAGTCCAGATTATGAAAGAGATGAAAGTACATTAACTAAATCATTTGACTTGCCACTAAAAACAGCATTATTTGGTGGAAAAATTTTAATAAAAACTATCCATAAAGATATTACACTTAAAGTTCCACAAAACACTAAACAAAACCAAAAGTTTAGAGTAAAAGAACTTGGAGTATTAGATAGAGTTGCTGGTTCAAAAGGTGACTTATATTTAAAAGCAAATATTGTTTTACCTAAACTTGAAGATTTAGATGAAGAATTGGTAAAATCACTGGAAGAGAAATTACCAGAAACAGTTTAAGGAATATATATCATGGATAACAATGCTTACAATGAACCCGTATATTTAATCTCTGCTGTGGCTGAAATTTTGAGTATTCATCCACAAACTTTAAGGCAATATGAAAGAGAGGGCTTAATTAAGCCCTCAAGAACTAATGGAAAAATTAGATTATATTCCCAAAAAGATATTGATCATATTAGATATGTATTAACTCTAACAAGAGAGTTAGGAATCAACCTTGCAGGAGTAGACCTAATACTTCAATTAAATCAAAAAATAGAATCTTTAGAAATTGAAGTTAAAAATTATAAAAGCAAATTAAAAGATGTGAATAAATTTGGTATTGTTCCAAATTCAAAAGCTTTAGTTATTAAAAAAAGTTCTTATGATGTTGTGATTTTTGAAGAATAAAGAGTAAAGTTTAATTTACTCTTTATTTATTTGAAATTGTACTTTATAATCCCTCATTAATGGTGGAATATCTAAATAGTTTTCATTGTTAGCACTATTTTGTTTAGATGCATTTTCTTCAGAAGTTTCTGGAACACTTGTTTCATAGGGAGAATCATTTTTAGATTCAAAACCAGTTGCTACAATAGTAATTTTAACTTCATCTGGTTCTAAAGTATTATCAGATGTTGTACCAAAGATAATCTCAGCATTTGAATCAATTGTTTCATGAATTCTTGACATTACATCATTAATTGCAAATAAAGATACTTGAGGATGAGTATTAAAATGGATTAAAATACCCTTAGCTCCACCAAGTGAAACTTTATCAAGTAGAGGTGAATCAATAGCATCCTCTAAAGCTCTTTGAGCAGCTTGGTCACCTTTGGCTTTTCCTATACCCATTAAAGCCATACCTTTATGTTGCATAATTGTTTGAACATCAGCAAAGTCGGTATTAATATCAGAATTTCCTGGATTTAAGATAACCTCTGTCATACCATTTACAGCTTGGTATAAAATATTATCAATGATTTTAAAGGCATCTTTCATACCAACATTTTCATCAATAATCTCTAAAAGTCTATCATTAGGTACAACAATAATAGAATCAGATACTTTTTTAATCTCTTCTAATCCAAGATTTGCAAGCCCTGCTCTTTTTTTACCTTCCCAAGTAAATGGTTTAGTTACAACAGAAACAGTAAGTGCACCAATATCTTTGGCTGCTTTTGCAATAATAGCTGCAGCACCTGTACCAGTTCCACCACCAAGACCAGCTGCAATAAATACAATATCAGCACCTTTTAAAGACTCTTTGATATCTTCATAACTTTCAACTGCAGAATCTCGCCCAATTTCTGGTTTCATTCCCGCACCAAGACCTTTGGTAAGCTTCAATCCCAATTGAATCTTTTTAGGAGCTTTTGATATTCTAAGAACTTGCAAGTCAGTATTAGCTGCAATTAAATCAATTTTATGAGTTCCTTCATTAATCATGTGGTTGATCATATTACAACCACCTCCACCAACTCCAATTACAGAGATTTTCGCTATATTTTCAGATAAGGTTTTGTTAGGCATTTCCACTTTGATATCATCCACTCCAAATAAATTTTTATTATCCATTAGAACCACTCCGTAATAGCATTCCAAATTTTGTTGACACCTTTACTCTTATCTTTTTTGTTAAGAGTAGGTAATCTTCCAGAATCTTCTAATTTTGGGTCCTCTTTTTTAATATTCTTTTTTGCCATTTCAGGCTTAGCAGGCGTACTTAAATCTAATCCACTTAAGTCTTGACTCTCAATTTTTACTGTTGATAAATCATCTGTTTTTCTTTTTTTAATTAATGCTTTATTTGAGTCTAATTCAAAATTTCTATTTGGGTCAAGAGAATATAAGAGTAATCCAACTATCGTTGACATTTTTTGATCTTCAAAACTCATATATCCATTTTTGATATTTACTGGATTTGAAACTTTTACTGGTAAATTATCAAAAATCAATGTTGCTAATTCTTGAATTCCTTCAAGTTTACTCATTCCCCCAGTAATTACAAGTCCTGTTCCTAAAGTTTCATAGATACCGCTTTTTTTAAGATCATTTTTTATTAGTGTTAAAATCTCTTCAACCCTAGCATGAATAATTGTTTGAACATGTTCTAAAGAAACTTCTGAAGAGGTTTTTTCATCACCAATTCTTGGAGTTCTTATTTTTTTGTTTTGAATCTCTTCTAAACTTCTTAATAAGTTTCCATATTCAGTTTTTATCTTTTCAGCTGCTACAGGTGGGGTGTGAAGCATAACAGAAAGGTCATTTGTTATATGGTTTGAACCAACAGGTAAAAAACCATTATAAATTAAAGAAGAACCTTTATAGCAAACATACTGGGTTGTAGTTGCACCTATGTTTATAACCGTTGCTCCAAAATTTCTTTGTTGCTCATCAAGAACAGAAATAGCTGAAGCATATGGGTCTAAAACAAAGTTAGTAACTGAAAGGTTTGCCATTTTCATAGCTGATTTAATATTTGTTAAAGCTGTTTTTTTAGCTGTTACAACAAATACTGCAACTTCAAGTCTTGAACCATTCATATTTAAAGGGTTTTCAACATCAGCTGAATCATCTATTTTAAAGAAGATTGGTATAACATGAATGACATCATATTCTGGGATTATTGTTGCATTGTATAATGCCATTTGTAAAACTTGATTTATCTCATTTTCAGTGATAAGTCCATTTGGAATATTTACACTTCCTGAACTTCTAATACATTTTGTGTATGCACCTGATATTGAGACAACAGTAGACTCAACTGGCTCTGTAGTATTTTTTTGTGCTATTGAAACAGCTTCTCTTATAGAGTTAGAGGCATCCTCAATATTTGAGATTACCCCTTTATTAATTCCATCACTCCTAGAAGATCCTGTTCCTAAAATATTTATTTTATAATCTAAATTATTCTTTGCAATAACAGCAGTTATATAAGAAGACCCTATATCTATTGCTAAGAGAGTTTTATTCAAAATTACTCCTCGAATGTTACAGAAGATTGTACTTCATATCTATTTTTTAAATTTTTAACTAAACTATTCATTAGTTCTTGGTTATAAAGATTATTCATTGTAGTCTTAACAGCTTCATCTTTTGAAGCATCGTAAGAAGCCAATTTAGAACTATTAATTTTATAAATTACAACTTTCTCACCAAGTGAAATTGTACCTTGCTTCTGCGTAGTTGAAAATAATTGGTTTAAAAAAGTTAATGCTTCGTCTTTTGCAAGACCATCAATTTTATCAACTGAATCCCTTGAAACTAAACCAATATCTTTACCATCAAAATTTTCTAAAGATTTTTTTGCAAGTTCTTCAAGCTCTTTTGCTCTTTGAACAGCTTCAAAATCAACAACAACTTTAGCTCTTGCATCTTCAAAAGATAAAGTTTTAGGTGGGATTCTATTTGTTATTTTTACAATGATGTATTTTTCATCAACCAAGAAAGGTTTTAATAAGTCTCCTGGTATTGCATCTAGAACCTCTTTATTATTTTCAGTACCAAAATTTAAAGCGATCTCATCAATTGTGTTTTTAGATGTTAAATTAACTTCACCTTTTTTAATTGCTAAGTATTTTTTTAAAGCTTCTTTTTTTGTTTCTTTTAAATCTAGGGCTTTTACAATATCATCTTTTGCTTCATCCAATGATTTAATCTTTCCATCTTCTTTTTTCAAATCAGTTTTATTCATGTTGTAGTATTCTGTAATCTCTTGTTCAGAATAAGAACCAGGGATTAAAGAAACTTCATCATAGTCATAAGAGATTGCACTTTGTGATTTATAATTATCTTTATTCTCTTCCCAGTATTTTTTTAGTTCTTCTTCATTGATTATTACATTAACATCATTTGAACTTAAGATTTTAATTGAAATGTCATCTTGAGAAAAAAGTAATTTATTTAAATTTTCCAATTCTTCTTTATTTGCTTTAACAGTAAAGATTTTTTGAACTTTTTGTAAAAGTAAATCTCTTTTTACATTTGCTTCAAACTCAGTTGGATTTGTTCTATTTTGATTTAAAACACCGATATAAACATCTTTATTAAATTTACCATCTTTTATAAATGCTGGTATTTTTACTAATTCCTTTGCAACTTCTTCATCTGTAACATCTAATCCAATTTCATCTGCAAAAGAAAGAATAAGATTTTTTTGAATCGCCATATCGTAAGCTGCTTGTTTTAATTTTAATTGATCAGCCATCTCTTGGTTAAACTGTTGTCCAAAAATTCTTGCATATTGATCATACAGTGATGAATATTCCCTTTGGTATTCACTAACTGTTACCTCTCTATCACCTACAACTGCAACTGCTCCACTCTTTGAACCATAGTCATAAGACCCCCATCCTACAAAACCGGCTCCAACAAAAGCTATAGTACTTATCCAAATTGTTATAACAAGCCATTTTTTGTGTCTCTGCATCCAAGAAATCATAAAATATTATCCTCTTAAAAATTTTGGATATGATACTCAAAGAATGCTTTTAAATAGGTAAATTAATTATTCTTATGTTTAATTTTATTTTGAAAGTAAATCGTTGATTACAGATTCTCTTTTTGTTGTTTCAATTCTTTTGCAAGCGCTTTTAAAAGCATCCTCTTCACCAACAATAAAACACATCTTTTTAGCCCTAGTAATTGCAGTATAAAGAAGCTTTGTATTATGCATGATATAATGGGAAAAGCTCATTGGGATTAAAGCATTCTCGTACTCCATTCCTTGGGTTTTATGGATTGTTAAACAATATGCCAAAGACAAAAGATTAGTTAACACATCAAAATCATAAAACACTACCATATCATCATTTGGGTATAAAACAATTACATTATTTTCTTCAAAATCAAGTTTTATAATTAGACCTAATTGCCCATTGAAAACCCTTTTTTCTAAAAACTCACTTGAACCTGATTTGTACATTTTCATAGTTTGAGCTTTCATATTTTCATTCTTAATATGAATGACTTTATCGGTCATTCTAAACTCATAAAGATTTGTCTTATAACCTTTTCCTTTTGTATGATTAAATAATGTCTGTAATTGCATATTTAGGTTCTCTACCCCTAAAATTCCAGCTTTCATTGGAGTAATCACTTGAAAGAGAATCAATGCTTTAGAGATATCCTTTTTCTTTATAAATTCATAAAAACCTTCAATATAATGACTTGAAATATTTAAAATAGAATTTAAAATATTTTCACTTATATTTGCCCTTACGTTTGAAAACTCATTTTGTGTGCTTGTATTTTTTACTGCATAATAGTTGTTTATTGATACATTAACGAATTTAAAATCTTGATAATCTTTTTCATATTCTGGGATATTACCTTCTCTAATATCATTGGCTATTACTGCAATTGCTTGGTCATGGCTTTGTCTATATATTTTTGTAAGTTTGCATATTGGTGCTAGTTCATGTTTTATTGCATCAGCTAAAATATTCCCTGCTCCAATAGCAGGAAGCTGTCCATCATCGCCAACAACTATAAAAATTGTATCATCAGATATTTTTTTTATAAGATTATAAAACATAACAGAGTTTACCATTGAAGCTTCATCGAGCAAGATAACCTTATGGGGGAAAAACTCTTTATCTTCATGTTTTACAAAAAGAGATTGAATAGTACTACTGTTATATCCTGTTGTATCAGAAATTCGCTGTGATGCAATTCCACTTAACGCAATAGTAATAATATCATCATATGTAACTATCTCTTCAAGTAATTCTAAAACTGCCCTACTAGAAGTTGACTTACCTGTTCCCGCATAACCAATTAAAAATAATGTTTTATTCCCATTATTGATTATTTCAACTGCTTTTTTTTGCTCGCTACTTAATTCAAACCCTAATGTCTTTTGTTTTTTTTCAAGATACTCATCAAAACTTGATATTATTTTTCTATTTAAATCGTTTTTTCTTCTTTCAAAGAAATCTAATATTCTTCTTTCTGCATTGTAAAGCATTGAAGGGGATAATCTATTCTCATTTGTTTGAAATAGTTGTTCCTCAACAAGCATCTTTGTAATTACATTTTCATATAAAATATCTTCATTATTAAAATGTAAAGATTCATCTAAAAGTTTATAAAGATGGGATTTGTCTATTGAAGAGTTTCCATTGTTATCACAAAATTCTCTTAATGTAAAGTTTATACATGCATTTATTCTAAAATCACTTTTTGGGTCAATTCCCAAAGACTTTGCTATCTCATCAGCTCTTTTAAACCCAATTCCTTTTATTTGTATTAATAAATATGGGTTTTCTTCTATTCTTTCAATTAAATTATCAACTTCACTAAAATGAGCATAGATTTTATTAATAAGATTTGAAGTAACCCCAAACTTTGATAAAAATTTACCAAGTTCTCTTAGGTGTTTAAATTTTTGCCATGAGCTTACTATCTTATCTAACTTTTTTTCTTTGATACCTTTAAATTTCAAAAGTTCACTTGGATTTTCATTTAAAATCTCAACTAATTTATCTTCAGAGTATTTTTCAAGTAGTTCGTGAGCAAACTTTTTCCCAACTCCTTTTACAATCTTAGTTAAAAAGAAAAACATCTCTGCTTCTTTTAATTCTAAAGTTTGAAATTCAAATTGAACACCATATTTTTTGTGAGTTGTCCAATCACCTTTCAGTAAAATCTCTTCCCCTACTAATTTTTCTAAATCAGTATCAAAGTAAGTTCCACAAATTTTTTGATTGTTTTCAAGTACAGCAATTACATATTTGGTTTCTGCATTTTGATAAAGAACTCTTTTTATTACGCCTGATAGATTAAAAAGTTTTTCATTTTCTTGAATATCTTCAGACATTAATATCCATCATCAAATTTACTTTTCTTATGTTTATCTTTTTTATAAGAACTTTTATTTTTCTCTTTTTGTAAAAGGTTTGCATCTTTTAAAAGGGTGTCCCTTTCATCTTCAAAACTATCGCTTGAGTTTTCTATATAATTTAGTGTTTTATTAATAAAAGCTATTAAAGATCTTAAATAGTTTGAATCTAAAGGTACAGATTTAATTTTTTTTAAATCCTCATAGTTTTTTAATGTTCTTTCTTTAAAAAGTTCTTTATCGAAGTTTTCTAGTTTAAGTAAAGAGATAGTTCTAGTGAAAAACTTCTCTAAAACTCTAATATATCGTATTCTTAATTGTTTTTCGTGCATATTAGAAACTACAAACTAGGTAAAATATCATTAAGACTTTCAAGTCCTAACTCTTCTAAGTTTAAATGGATTTGTCCCATTTTTTTTGATTTTTCATTAATAATTATTGGGGAAAAGATATTCATAGAAGACTCTGACACTTGTGTTTGTAGAACAAAGATATAGAAAATAGAAATATCTTCTATAGATTCAATTTCAAGTTTGGTTTTAAAATCATCAGGAAGTTCAAAAGCTAAAGATTTTAAGGCACCAAAACTCATCAGCCTAAGAGTTATACCAGTATCATTACCTTTGACTACAGAAAAAAAGTCATCAAGCTTGGTTAACTCAAATTCTGTTTCATCTTTACAACCATCAATTGGAATTACAACTTCATAACTCATTTACTTCCTTTTTATGTTGAGAGATTCTACAAAAAATATAATTTGAAGTCAATTAATAATCGATTTATTGTAATAATCATTTAGTTGATTATGGTATACTTTGAGTATGATAGTTTCAAATAACAATAATCTTTTGAATATTTTACTACCAAATGATAACAAAGTGTTAAAAGAAGCATTAAAAAATGCTGATGCACAAACTTTACAAAAATTTCAAAATGGAACTGCTACAGTTGGAGATGTTTTAAAAAATCTCTTTGAAAATTTGAAAACTTCAAATCAAAGTCAAGGAAGTATTGAAAACTTTTTAAAAGACACAAATGTTTTTAAGATGGAGCAAAACTTTTCAAAATCAATAGAACAAGTATTATCTCAACTAAAAACAAACCCTTCTTTAGATAAATTTACAAATCAAATAGAAACACTTTTAAAGAATATTACAAATCTAGATGAAAACTCTTTAAAGCAAATGATTGATAAATCAGGTGTCTTTTTAGAATCAAAAATTGCAAATCAAATCAATACTCAGAGTAGTAATCAAGGGAGTTTACCTAAAAATATATCTGAGTTATTAACACAAATAAAAACACTTATAAAAGATATTCCAAATTTAGAAGCAAAAAATATCACTAATCTAATTGATAAGATAATACAAACAAACTCAAATCAAACAATAAGTCCTTATAATTTACAAAGTGAGCTTAAAACTTTAGTTTCAAATTTACAAAATCTATTGTCAAATATCTCTTCAAAAGAGATTACAAGGTTAAGTAATCTAACACAAAAACTTGAGAATTTATCTTCACAAGCTCAGCTTGTAGAATCAAAAATTGCAAATTCTAATACTCAGCCTGAAAATAATTTACTAAACAATAAAGAGATAATAAACACCAAAACTTTAGAGACTTTATTAACTTTAAAACAAGAAATAACAAATATAAAAGGTATAGATACAAAGCCATTAAACCAACTAATTGACAAATTGTTAAATTTACAAAATCTTTTTACAAAAATCGATTTGCCTAATTTAAATCAAACTGGCTTTCAGAGCAATTTTGCTACAAATTTAGATTCTCTTTTAACAAATCTGAAAACATCTATACAAAACCTTTCTTCAAGTAGTGAGAACCCAATTCTACATCAAAACATAAATAAAACAATACAAAAACTTGAAACTATAATAAACAATTTAATTCAGAACCCAAATAGTTTATTACCAAAGGAGTCAAATCCTATACAAAGTGATATGAAAGCTTTACTTTTACAGGTTCAAGCTGAATTAATATCTAAGGGTGACTCCAACTCCCAAGAGACTATAAAACAAATCGATAGACTTGTTACTCAAATTGAATATCATCAATTACAATCAATAGTTTCTAATTCAAACAATGTATATATCCCTTTTTTATGGGATATGTTAGATGAAGGTTCAATCTCAATGAAAAAAATTGATGAGGAAAAATTTTATTGTGAAATCAATTTGTCACTAAAAGAATTTGGAGAAACAAATCTTCTTTTAGCTTTATATGATAAAAACAAATTAGATTTAACAATATATGCTTCTAAGAATAGTTTTAAAGAGGCTTTACAAGAAGCACTACCAAAATTGAGAAGTTCATTAAATTCTGTTGACTTAATACCTGTAAATATTAAAATTGTAAATATAAAAAAAGAGGACACAAAAGAACAAAAACAGATGAACCAATTCAACCAGAATAATGATTTTACAAATCCTAGTTTTGGTGTTGATATAAGGGTCTAAAATGGAAAAGAATAAGCTTAAAAAAGCTGTTGCTTTAGGTTATGATATAGATGTTGATAATGCACCAAAAGTATTAGCAAAAGGAACAGGAGAATTAGCAAAGAACATTATAAAAGTGGCCCAAGATAATGAAATACCAATAAAAAAAGATGAAGATCTAATTGAACTTTTATCCGCACTTGATATAGATAAAGAGATTCCAGGTTCTATGTATAAAGCTGTTTCTGAAATTTTTTCATTTATATATGATTTAACTAGCCTTGAACGGAAAAAAAGAGAATTTGAACAAAAAGAATATTGATTTAGATATAAGTTCATTTATAATATAATCCACAAAAAACAAAGACATATCTGATAATGAGACTCAACAATCTTGATAATCCTTTTTTTATTGTATTACTTGCTATTGCAATAGTAATAATAAATACAATATCATCAATAATATTTTTCCCTATTTTAACCTTGGGAATTTTATTTATGGCCTTTTTTGTATGTCTTAAAAAAAGATATTATTATTCACTTACTGTTGTGATTCTTGCCTTAACTTTTATTGAGTTAAACAATGGATTTAAACCATTATCTTTATTTTTACTTGCTACTTTTATATATGTTTTTTTAGTACCAAATATTAATAGAGTTTTCACTTTTAGTAGTTTAAATAGTTATATTTATATGACAGTATTTTATTTAGGTGTTACAATAGTTTGGTCAATTGACCATCAAATAACACTTTATTTTACAGCAATTATAATAGTTAATCTTATAATTGATTTTATTTTATTTGGAGTTTTGATTTGAAAAATAGAGTTAATATTGCCATGATTTTAATTTTTATTGTATTGTTAACTTTATTATCTAGAGTTTATTTTTTAAGTATTAAATCAAATACTTATTATGAAGAACTTTCAAAAAGAAATTATATTAAAAAAATTTATGAAGTACCAAATAGAGGTATTATAAAAGATAGAAATGGCGTACCTCTTGCTATGAATAAAATTGGTTTTTCAATAAATATAAAACCCCATTTAAGATCTTATAAAAATAAATATAAACTAGATCAACTTGTAACTTTGATAAATAAACACTTACCTCAATATAAAAAAGAGAAACTTTATAAAGAGTATAGAAAGCTAGATTCAAACTATAAACACGATTTTGTAAAAGTGATTGAGTTTATACCTTATGATGATTTTTTTGATAAATATACAATTTTTAATTCAAATGATGATATTAAAATTAAACCTGAAGTTAAAAGAGTATACCCATATGGCAAAAATGGTTCTCATATAATTGGTTATGTTGGAAAAGCCACTAAAAGAGATATAGAAAATAATGCATTTTCAAAATATAGTGGAATTATTGGTAAAAATGGTTTAGAAAAATACTACAACAATAAACTTCAAGGAAAACTTGGTGAAAAAAGTATTAAAGTAAATGCTTTAAATAAAGAAATTGAAGTTTTAAATGAAATTGAACCCACATCAAATAATGACCTTCATACGTCAATTGATATTGAATTACAAAAATACATCCAAGAGATTTTTAAAGGTAAAAGTGGTGCAGTAATTGTAATGGACTCAAACAATGGAGAGGTTTTAGCAGCAGGTTCTTATCCAGAATTTGATAATAATATATTTGTAGATGGAATCTCAGTAAAAGATTGGGAAGCTATGAGAAATGACTTTAACCACCCTTTCACAAACAAACTTGTAAATGGTAAATATCCTCCTGGTTCTGTTATCAAAATGGGTATTGCACTTTCATTTTTAGAAAATGGTTTAAAACCTGATTTCGAAGTTTATTGTAATGGTTTCATAAAAATTGGTCGAAGAAAATTTAGATGTTGGAAAACAACTGGACATGGAAGAGTTGGTTTTACAAAAGCTATTAGAGAAAGTTGTGATGACTTTTTTTATAAAGGGAGTCTTGAAATTGGTATAAATAAAATATCAAAAACTCTAAGGAAATATGGAATTGGTGAAGAAACAGGAATCGAACTTACTAACGAATTTTATGCAACTAATCCAAATAAAGAATGGAAACAACATAGATTTAAACAACCTTGGTATATAGGTGATACTATTAATGCCTCTATTGGGCAAGGGTATATGTCTGTAACACCAATGCAAATTGCAAGATATACTGCCTTTTTAGCATCTGGCAAACTCCCAAAACCCCATTTTTCAAAGGATAATTTTGAAAAGCCAAAAGAGATTAAGTTTAACCCAGCTCATATGAAAATTATTAGAAAAGGTATGTATCAGGTTGTTAACCATAAAAAAGGTACAGCATCAAATTATATAAACTCTAAAGTAACAATTGCAGCAAAAACTGGTACCGCTCAAGTTGTTACAATACCACAAGAAGAAAAAGTAAGAATGAAAGAGAGTGAATTGAAGTATTACCACAGATCACACGCTTGGCTTACAACCTATGGACCATACAAAAACCCTCAATATGTAGTAACAGTTTTAGTTGAACATGGTGGGCATGGTGGTAGTGCAGCTGGTGATGTAGTTAGTAAAATTTATGACAAACTACTTGAAATGGGATATATAAAGAGTAAATAACATATTAATCATATTTTAGCTAATATACTGCAATTTTAAGAATTTTATTTTAGGGATTTTGATTGAGATTACTTCTAAGTTTATTAATATTTTCAGTGGCACTTTTTGCAGCAGAAGAGCAACTTCCTGTAGTAAATTTATCTATTGCAGCACTTGAAGAGCCAGCACAATTTGTAAGAACAATCAATATTGCAATAATACTTGCTTTACTTGTTTTAGCGCCATCTTTACTTCTAATGATTACAAGTTTTACTAGACTTTTAATTGTATTTTCATTACTTAGACAAGCAATGGGATTACAGCAAACTCCACCAAACCAGATAATTGTGTCACTTGCACTAATTATGACAATCTTTATTATGGAACCATATGCAAAAAGATCGTGGGACCTTGGTGTAAAGCCATATATGGATGAAGTTATAGGTTATGAACAAGCCTTTGAAGAAGGAGTTAAACCTTTTAAAGAGTTTATGATTAAAAATACTAGAGAAAAAGATTTAGCTTTATTTTATAGAATCAAAAAAGAAGAAAACCCTAAAAATATTGATGATGTTCCTTTAACTTTATTAATGCCTGCATTTGTTGTAAGTGAATTAAAAACTGTCTTTGAAATAGGTTTCTTGATATTCTTGCCCTTTTTAGTAATTGATATAATTGTTGCTTCCATACTTATGTCCTTAGGGATGATGATGCTACCGCCTGTTATGATATCTTTACCTATTAAGATTATCTTTTTTATTGTGATTGATGGTTGGGCATTAATTATTGGGAATCTGGCTCAATCCTTTAAGTGACACTGTACAAAGGGGATAAATGGAAAGAATTGATATTATACCTTGGGATGAAAACTTTTGTACTGGTATTAATCAAATAGATGAAGAGCATAAAAAACTAGTTGAAATAATTAATATCCTTGCTACAGAATTTGCATACAATACATTTACATTAAATATTAATACTATATTTAATGAACTTATCGATTACACAAAATATCATTTTTCATCAGAAGAGACTATTTGGGATAAATACTTCAAAGATCAAGAAGATAGTGAAAAACACAAAAAAGCCCATAATAATTTCATTAATGAACTTCACAACTTAATAGAACTACAAAAGAAAAAACCAATTGAAGAAATTGCAGAAATTACACTTGATTTTCTTGTTCAATGGTTAGTCTCTCATATCCTTGAAACAGATAGATTTATGGCTTATAAGGTTTTAAGTTTAGTTGATGGATATTCAAATGAAGAAGCACATAAAATTGCTACACAACAAATGAGTGGAGAGACAAAAAAATTAACTACACTTATAATGTCTATTTATAAAGTGCTGTCAAATAATACATTAAAACTTATGAGGGAGAAAGCAAGACAAGAGAAAATTCAAAAAGTGTTAGAAAAAGAAAAAAATAAATTTGAAGATATCTTTAAATATAGTAAAGATGGTATTGCAATATTAGATTTAGAGTTTAATTTTCTTGACTTTAATGATTCATACCTTAATATGCTAGGTTTTACAAGGGAAGAACTGCTTACCAAGTCTTGTATTGAAATAACAGCACCTAAAGATAAAATTAGATCAATTAAAGCCATGGAAGAAGTTATTAATAAAGGTTTCATAACTAATTTTGAAAAACAATGTTATTCAAAAGATGAAATATTTATCTATGTAAATATCTCTGCTTCATTACAACCTGATAAAAAAACAATCCTTATAATTACAAAAGATGTATCATCTTTAAAAATCATAGAAGAACAATCAAAAATGGCTGCAATGGGTGAAATGATAGGAAACATTGCCCATCAATGGAGACAACCACTTTCAGTAATCTCTACCGCTGCAACTGGAATAAAACTTCAAAATAATATTGATATTTTAACTAAAGAAGAGTTAGATTCAATGTGTGATACTATAAATAATAACTCCCAATACCTATCAAAAACTATAGATGATTTTAGAAACTTTATAAAAGGTGAACGAGTGATTAAAAACTTTAATCTTTTTGAAACTTTTGAAACCTTTATGGAGCTAATGAAAGGTTCAATCAAACAAAACTTTATAAAAGTAAATATTGATATTCCTAAAGATATTTCATTAAATGGTTACCCAAATGAATTAATACAATGTTTTATCAATATTTTCAATAATTCAAAAGATGCTTTAAAAAATAAAAATGATGAAAAAATAATAAATATATATGCAAAAATAGAAAACAAAAATTTAGTAATCATTTTTAACGACAATGCAGGAGGAATACCAGAAGAAATACTACCAAAAGTTTTTGAACCATATTTTACTACAAAATATAAAGCACAAGGTACAGGATTAGGATTAAGTATGACATACAATCTAATAACAAATGGTATGCATGGTTCAATTTCTGCATATAATAAAAACTATTCAAGCAGTGAACACTCATCAAAAGGGGCAGAATTTAAAATTATCTTGCCGATAAATTAAAATTTCTATAAAGTAAAAGAAGAGAAGAAAAGATAATTTCAAAATAATGAGGGGGGGGAGATGAGATTTTCTAGAAAAATTCTTCTCTTCTTTTATGTTTGGGACAAGTAATTATACAAATCCAAAATGGCCTAAATGTGACATAATTAACTAAATATAAAAAAAATGATACTCTACCAATACTATTTCTAGATAAAATATGTTTATAAATAAATATCAGGAGTAAATTTGAATAATTCAGTTAAAAGTCTAGTAAAAATATTTTTATCATTATTTATCATTTTTGTTTTTATTCAAATTCTAATATCTTATTTTTATTTCAACCAAAGTAAAAAAAATTTAATTAACAATTCATTAAAAAATGAACTAAAAATAAAAAGAAAAATATTTAGTGAACACTTCATTGAAAATAGCTATGATTTTCTTTTTGCCATACAAAATAGCAAAATTTTTCAAAAGTTTTTAGAAGGCAATGACACTTATTTAAAAGAAAATGAAAATATTTTTTTAGCCCTTGCGAGGTCTCATAAGTATATTGACCAAGTAAGATATATCGATGAAACTGGATATGAAACAATTAGAATCGACCAAGATAAAAAAACTAATACAACTACTGTAGTAAAGTCTAAACAACTCCAAAACAAAGTAAATAGATACTATTTTGAAGAATCTATTTATAAGCCAGCAAATAAAATTTGGTTTTCACAACTTGACTTAAATATTGAAAATGGTGAAGTAGAATTTCCCTATGTACCTACTATAAGAGCAATACTTCCTATAGAGAAGAATGATGAATTTAAAGGTATTTTAATTATAAATTTCAATTTATCAAAAATGCTTGAACAAATAACCTTATCTGAAAAGTTCAACTATATCTTAACAAACAAAAAAAGTGAGATTTTAATCCATTACAATGATAATTATAGTTGGAGCCAATACAATGAAAGTGGCGTAAAATTAGATAAATTTATTTCTACAGACAAAAATGACATAATTACAAATTTTGAATATTCAAATTCAGAATTTGCTTCAATTTATATTTGTAATCAAATTAAAGATTCTTTAATATTGGTTGGTTCAATAAAAAATGAATACCTTCAAACTTTAAAAGAGATTCATATTCAAAGGGGATTGTTAATTGTAATTGCAATACTTTTTATATTTTTAATTATCTTTACCTTTACAAAAGTTAGATTAACTGAAATACTTGACAAATTAAAAAAATCAGATGAGATAAATGAAGAGCTATCAGAAACCTTAGAGATTAGTGAAGAGAACTGGAGAAGTGCTATTGAAAACTCTGGTGATGGACATTGGGATTGGAACACAGCAACAAATGAAATAGAATTTTCTAAAAACTGGAAAACTATGTTAGGTTATGAAGAAAATGAAATATCTAATAACTTTTTTGAATGGGAAAAAAGAGTTCATAAAGATGATATCAAAAAAGTTTTAGAAGAAGTAGATAAATTTGTAAAACAAAAAGACTACAAGTATAAAGTAAAATTTAGAATAGAAACAAAAAGTGGTACTTATAAATGGATTTTTGCCCAAGGATATGTACTTAGAAAAGATAAAGAAGGAAATCCATTAAGAATAATTGGTACACACAAAGATATTACATCTGATATTAAAAATGAACAATTTTTAAAAGATGAAGTGAAAAGAAAAACAGATGAAAATATTAAACAATTTCAACTTATTCAACAACAAAGTAAATTGGCTGCTATGGGTGAAATGATTGGAGCAATTGCTCACCAATGGAGACAACCTTTAAATGAAATCTCTATTAGAATTCAAAAATTAAAGTATGCATACAAAAAAAATGAAATAGATGAAGAATTCATCCAAAACTTTATAAATAAAAACAAAATAACAATCAACTTTATGAGTACAACAATTGATGACTTTAGAAACTTCTTTACAATTGAAAAAAAACCTATTAGGTTTTCAATCAATGATTCAATTAAAAATGTATTGAGCCTAACCGATGCTCAACTAAAAAAACAAAATATCAAAATATATTTAAATGAAAATCAAGATTTTGAGATAGAAGGGTTTAAATCTGAATTTGAGCATGTGGTAATGAATCTTATATCAAATTCAAAGTATGAACTTGAAAAAAGAGAAATTAAAAATCCTGAAATTATAATAAATATTAACAATCATGAGATTGAGTTTGAAGATAATGCAGGTGGTATTCCAAAAGATTTAATAAATAGAATCTTTGAACCATATTTCACAAGTAAAGACCAAGGTGAAGGTACAGGGATGGGACTTTATATGTCAAAAATGATTATTGAAGATAATATGAAAGGCTCTTTAGAGGTTTTAAATACTCAAAAAGGGGCTAAGTTCCTCATAAAATTTAATTAAAAAGTGGGAAAAATGTTAAAAAAAATAGATACCATATTATATGTTGAAGATGAACTAAATGTACAAAAAGAATGTGCAGAATTTTTAGAGATGTTTTGTACAACTTTATACCTTGCTAAAGATGGTGAAGAGGGATTAAAACTATATAAAGAGATTAATCCAGACCTAATTATAAGTGATATAAAAATGCCAAATATAGATGGTATTGAAATGATAAAAAAGATAAAAGAGTCAAATTCAAAAACTCCAATAATCTTTACAACAGCCTTCAATGATACAAACTATTTACACGATTCAATAAAACTGCAAATTGATGGTTATATTTTAAAACCAATAGACCTAGAGCAATTTGAAGAGTTATTAATCAAAATAATTTATACATTAAATTTAGAAGAAGAACAAACTAAATTAAAAAATAAACTTAATAAAAATCATGATAACCTACAAGCAATATTTGATTTTATTGATTATGGAAGGATGATAATAAACTACAGCTCAAAAATACTAAAAGTAAATGATTCTTTATGCGAAGTTTTAAATTTAAAAAAAGAGCAACTTATTGGTAAAAAATGTTTTGAAATAGAAAGTTTAAAAGAGTTTCAAGGTGGTGAAGATATTTTTGATGAAATCATTGAAAAAAGAAAAATAAGAAAGAGAAAAATAACTTTATATAACTCAAAAAAACAAAGAAAAGATGCCTTAATTGAAGGTTTTGTTTTACCAAACACAGATGAGATTTTTTTATCTTTTGAGTGGCTTTAGTGAGTAATTGTTACTTCAAAGCATGCTCCCACATACTCTTTATCATTGTATTTAAATTTTTTATTGTATACATCTAGTTTGAAGTTATGTCTTTCCCTTAAAATTTTATCAACCATAACTAAACCAAGTCCTGTTCCTTGAGATTTGTATTTTGTTGTAAAATATGGTTCAAAAATTCTATCTTTTATGGAAGAATCAATTCCCCCTGCACTATCATATATACTTAAGATTAAACTATTTGTATCTAATTTTTTTGCTTCAATAAATATATATCTATCATCTTCATTTTCTACAAATTCTTTTAAAGCATCCTTTGCATTATTTAATATATTGATAAAAGCTTCAGATAATTCGTTTTTACCTGCTACAACACTAATATCCTCATCTATTTTTGTTATTAATTTAATGTATGAACTACTTAATGAACTTTGCACTAAAGAGATAGTATTTTCAATAACATTTTTAATACTTACTAAAGAGGTACCCTTTTCATCTTTAATAAAATTTCTAAAATTATCTATCGTATTAGATAAATAGTTAGCTTGTTTCATAACCTCTTCAGAACAATGCATAATCTCTTCATTACTAATTGGCATTTCCATATCAACTTTTAAACTTAGACCACTAACATTTGTAGTGATTGCACTTAAAGGTTGTCTCCATTGATGAGCAATATTTCCAATCATTTCACCCATTGAAGCTAGTTTTGTTTGTTGTTCTACAATTTTTAAATTTGTTATATCCCTAATAAATATCAAAAATTTTTGTTTATCTGGAAGTAAAGAGATCGAATAATTAATAGGGACAAATCTTTTATCAAAAGAGGTACAATTAGCTTCTTGATTTTCAATAAAACCTTTTTCTAAAACTATATTCATGATATGTAAAAGATTATCTTTATAATCTTTTACAAGTATGTCTAAAAAATTCATTTCAAATAAATTCTTTTCCTCAAAGGCAAAGATATTTAAAAACTCTTTATTAAAATTAAATATATCAAGGTTTTTATCAACAACTAATATTGCATCCCTTGAGTAGTTAAAAATTGTTTCAAATTCCTCTTTTTGTTGAACTAATCTCTTTTCATATTCTTTTTGTTTAGATATATCCCTCATCGAACAATAAACTAACTCTTCATCAAAGATTTTAATTCTTACAATATTTACAATTACATCAAAAAGTGTTCCATCTTTTCTTCTATATTTAGATTCAAAACTTATAGGTTCGAAGCTAGTTTTATTTATGTTCTCCAAAACTACTTCTTTTTTATGGTTAGCTTCAAAATCGGTAACCTTGAAATTTAATAACTCCTCATCTTCATAACCCATTATTTTTTTAAACAATTTACTATATTCAACAAGATTTGCATGTAAATCAACAATAAAAATTGCATCTGATGAGTTTTCTAGTAAATACTTGTATTTTTGTTTCTCAAAATATATCTCATCATGCAGTTTTTTTTCAGCACTAAAGTCTCTTCCTAAGCCCAAGATTCCTATTGTTTTACCATCATCATTTAAAACTTTTGTTTTTGTAGTTTGAAGATATTCTTCATGTCCATCACTTCTAAAAGTTAAGTTTTCAAAATTAGATACAGGTACATTTGATTCCATAGCCTTTTTATCATGTTCAGTGAAAAAGTTTGCCAATTCTTCATCTATGAAATCAAAATCAGTTTTTCCTATGATATTTTCTTTTTTTTCACCAAAAAATTGTTCAAATCTTTTATTGCACTCTAGGTATATCCCATTTCTATTTTTTATCCATAATAAGTCTGGAATATCATTTAATATAGCATCAAATTCGTTTTTCCGAAATTGCATTTTTTTTTCAAAGCCTTTTTTCAATACAAAAACAATAATTGCTAAAATAATTAAATTCAAAAATAAAAAGACATAAATAGCTTGTGTAGATAAAGTAATATTGTACTGTTTTATGTCAGCTGAAAAAAGAAAAACAGTAAGAAATAGTAGACTTAGGATAATTTTTATTTTCATTATTAAACTTCTTATATACTTGAATAATGCCTTAATAACTATAAAATCTCAATAAATTTTCCCCTCAAAAGACATTAAAACTATACAAAAATACATACAAATCAAATAAAATAAACAAAAAAGGCTTATCATGGAAGCTAATAAAAGAATTTGGATAATTGGCGGGAGTAGTGGTATTGGGCTTGAATTAGTTAAGATATTATTAAATGGAAATCACTATATAATAGTAAGTTCTAGAAATGCAACCAATAATGAACACTTACAAAGACTTCAAGAAAAATTCCAAGATAACCTTTATTTATTAGATTTAGATGTAAGTAAAGAAAGTTTTAAAAATGAGATTCAAGAGGCTTGGGAAGTATATAGAGGTTTAGATATTTGGTTTTACAACGCAGGTACTTATGAAGTTATGAATATCAATAATTGGGATAAAGAACACTTTATTAAAATGAATGAAACCAACTATTTAGGTGTAGTAAAATTGATGTGTGAAATTATTCCATATTTTAAAAATCAAGGTTTTGGGAAATGGATATGGAACTTAAGTCTTTCTACATATTTTGGCTTGCCAAAAGGTGGTGGTTATTCTGCCCCTAAAACCGCTTTATTAAACCTTGCACAATCAATTCATCCTGAACTTGATTCCCTTGGAATTAAATTAAAAGTTATAAACCATGGTTTTGTAAAAACGAGACTTACTTCAAAAAATAATTTCGAGATGCCCCAACTTATGAATGCTGACTATGCAGCAAAAAAAATCAGTGAAGAGATGTTTGATGATAAAAAGTTTGAAATATCGTTTCCTTTTAAATTAAAAATATTTTTAAGGTTCCTATCTATTCTTCCTTACAAACTCTCTTTATTTATTACAAGAAAGATGATTTAATGAGTATAGAAGAATATGCTTCTTTTTTTGAAAATATTCAAGAAAAGACAAATAAACAAGAATATGCAAAGTTTTTCAATGAAGAGGTAATGTTTAAAGACCCTTTTCATGAACTAATTGGTATTGAAAATATTTATAATATTTTTCAAAATATGTTTCAAAACCTTGATAATACTAAGTTTGATGTGACAGAAATAGTTTCAAATAAAAAAATATCGTATATAAAGTGGGACTTTACCTTCTCATTTAAAAACAAAAAAGAGATAAACAAATTTACAGGAGTAAGCAGAGTAGTCTTCGATGAGAATAACAAAGTTTTAATACACGAAGATTATTGGGATGCAGCACATAATATTTATGAAAAATTTCCAATATTATCAAGCTTGCTAAAATTTGCAAAATCAAAAATTCAAAATTAATATCAAATGAACTATTATTATCCACTAATAGCCATGCCTCTTGCTATACTAGGCTTACCCTTGTATATCTACCTTCCAACATATTATGCGGTAGATTTAGACCTAAATATTACACTTGTTGGTGTTGTTTTATTTTTAGCAAGATTAAGTGATGTAATTAGTGATCCACTAGTTGGCTTTTTAAGTGACAAATCCCAAAGAATTTTAAATAGCAAAAAACCTATCATGTTTTTAGGCTTTTTAATTGCATCATTTTCATTTTATGCTCTAATAAACCCAATCAGAGAATATGCTATATATTTTCTAATATTTTTTTCTATTTTTATATATTTGGGATTTAGTATGATTATGGTTCCTTATTTAACATGGGTCTCTGAAATAAGTGATGATTACAATGAAATCAGTTCCTTAAACAGCAATAGAGAGCTTTTCACAATAATAGGTTTAGTTTTAGCTTTAATTGCACCTTTTATAATTGATTCACAACAACTTTCCCAAAAACTAAATCTACTTTTTATACTATTTATCTTTTTATTTACTCCTTTATTTTTAATAACACTTTTGAAAATGAAAACAAAATTTATAAATAATCAAACAGAGATAAAATTAAGTACACTAAAACTAATTTATAAAGAAAAAGAAGATTATAAATATTTACAAATTGGATATTTTTTAAATTGTTTAGCAAATGCAATCCCTGCAACACTATTCCTTCTTTTTATTCAAGTGGTTATTCAAGACAAAAACGCAAATGAGTGGATTTTAATAGTGTATTTTATCGCAGGAATAATTGCCTTACCCTTTTGGAATAAACTATCAAAAACTAAAGGGAAAAAACAAGTATGGATATTATCAATAGTTTTAGCTTCTGTTAGCTTTATCTTTGTGATTTTTCTAAAAGAAGGGGATATTTTATGGTTTGCATTAATTTCATTTGTAACAGGCTTTAGCCTTGGAGCAGACATTGCTTTTCCAACTGCAATTCAAAGTGATGTTATTCAAAACTCAAAATATAAACAATTATCCTCTACATCATTTGGTATTTGGACTATGTTAACTAAGCTTGCACTAGCAAGTTCGGTGATGATAACTTTTTCAATTTTAGGATTAATTGGTTTTGATGAAAATAATATAAATCAAAAGATGATTTTAACACTCTCTTTACTTTATGCACTTTTACCAGTGGTTTTAAAACTATTATCTTTGTATTTTATTTCTAAATTTAAAGAAATAAAGGAATAATCTTATAAATAGACAAAATATTCATACAAAAAAACTTCATTTGATTATAAAATCGTTTTCAAGAGGAGTTCATATGAAAAATTTTACATTCCTAGTAATATTTATGAGTATAGTTTCCTTAATAATTTTGACTAAAACTCCCTCTTACGCCAAAGCCCCAGCCCCCGTAATTTATGTAAACCCCAATGAATTCACTGGGCTTTGGTATGAAATTGCTAGAACTTACAATAGTTATGAAGAAGATTGTGTTGCGCCAACAGTTGAATATAAAAAAATTTCTGAAACTAAACTTGAAGTATATAATAGATGTTTTAAAGAAAAAATTGGTGCAAACTTAAAAGAATATAGAGGTGTTGTAGAACCTTTGGGTTCTAATGGAAATATGTCTTTAATGGAAAAAACATATTATTGGATTTTTTCTGAAGAGTATAGAATTATTTATTTAGATAATTATGAAACTGCTGTAGTAGTTGACAAAGATATGGAATACGTTTGGATAATGAGTAGAAAACCTACAATAGAAAATAAAAAATTAGGGAATATCATCTCGATATTAGATAACTATATTGATACTGATAAATTAATATTTCCTAAACAAGATAAAAATGGAAGATACAAATGAGTGAAAAAAAACTAAAAATTGCTGTAATAGGAGCTGGGATAAGTGGTCTTGGTTCAGCATACCTTTTAAGCAAAAAACATGATGTTGATATTTTTGAAAAAGAGAATAGACTTGGAGGTCATGCAAGAACAACTCAAATTACAAATGATGGAAAACAATTTGGAGTTGACACAGGTTTTTTGGTTTTTAATCATCAAACATACCCTCTTCTAACAAAACTATTCGAAGAATTAGAGGTAAAGATTGAAAAAAGCGATATGAGTTTTGCTTTTTGGGATAAAACTTCAAACATTGCTTACAATGGTCAATCATTAAAAGGTATGTTTGTACAAAAGAAAAATCTATTTAATTTTAGCCATTATAAAATGATAAGTGACATTTTAGATTTTAATAAAAAAGCAAATAATGACTTAGAAACAAATTCAAATGATTTAGATACTAGTTTAGAAGAGTATTTAAAACCCTATTCAAAATATTTTAAAGATAGATATATTGTACCAATGGGAGCATCTATTTGGTCTACACCAACACAAAAGATGAATGAATTTCCAGCAAGAACATTTTTAACATTTTTTAAAAACCATGGATTATTAGGCGTAGACACACAACACCAATGGCTAACGGTTAGTAATGGCTCTGTAAATTATGTAAATAAAATCAAATCTAAAATCTCTGGAAAAATATTTCTTAATTCAAATATCATATCAGTAAAAAGAGAAGATGGTAAGGTTTATATAACAACAAAAGAGGATGGAGAAAGAGAGTATGATAAGGTTATTTTTGCCTTACATGCACCAGATGCATTAGCTATTTTAGATGAACCATCGGTTGAAGAGTTAACTATTCTTTCATGTTTCAAATACAAAAAAAATAATGCTGTATTACACAATGATACTAAAGCTTTGTACCCTAATAAAAAATCATACGCAGCATGGAATTATAAAACAAATGGTGATGAAGAATCAGTTACATTATCTTATTGGTTAAATTTACTTCAAAACCTAGACTCAAAAAAAGAGTATTTTGTTTCTTTAAACGAAACAGATTCTTTAGATGAAGTGATTGAAAAAATTGAATATTCACATCCACAGTTTGACCAAAAAGCAATTGATGCACAAGAAAAAAGAGCATTAATCAATGGGAAAAACAATACTTATTATGCAGGTGCATATTGGAGATATGGTTTCCATGAAGATGGTTTATATAGTGCAAATACAATAGCAAAAAAGTTTGGATGTGAGTTATGATACAGCACAATTACCTTGATGGCTCAATCTTTCATAAAAGATTTCATCCCAAAAACCATAATTTTAAATACAAATTTTTTATGATGGATATCGATTTAAACTCTTTTGAGAGCCTAAATAAAAACAAACTATTTTCATACAATAGTTTTAATTTATTTTCATTTTTTACAAAAGATCATTTTGGTAAAAGTGAAGATTTTTTAAAAAATGTTGATGAACTATTAAATAAATATAAAATTGAAAAAACATCAAAAATGAGATTTATTACCCTTCCTAGAATCTTAGGTTTTGTCTTCAATCCAATTAGTGTACTAATTTTATTTGAGAAAAATAAACCTACATTTATGTTTGCAGAAGTGCATAATTATAATGGAGGAAGAGTTGTCTATCCAGTTGAATTAAAAGAAAAAAATGAAAAGACTTTAACTGGAAAAACTAAAAAAGATATGTATGTTTCCCCTTTTTTAAAAAGGGATGGGGATTATAGTTTTGATTTAACATACGATGAAAATGATTTTCAACTTTCAATAAAACTATATGAGGATGGAAAAAAAGTTTTAGTTTCAAACCTTTTAACTAAAAAAATAGAGTTTAGTGATAAAAAAACAATGAATATGTTTTTTAAACACACCCTATTGACTTTTTGGGTTGTTACAAGAACAATCTACCAAAGTATTAAATTAAGATTAAAAGGTCTTAAATGGACTCAACCAATTCCACAAGATAAAACAAGGAGAATATAAAATGGAAGCTTTCTGGAAGAAAATTGGGGAAAAATTTTTATCAAAAATTGAAACTGGAAGTTTAGAAGTAACATATCCAAATGGTGATATAAAAAACTATGGTAATACTTCTTACCCAAAGGCAAAAATTAAACTTTATACGAATAATTTTTTTAAAAGAATCATGTTTTATGGAGATATAGGATTTGCAGAAAGTTATATGGACAAAGATTTTGATTGTGATAATTTAACTTCATTAATTGAGATTGCTTTATTAAACTCATCATCATTGCAAACAGTAAGTAACCATGAAAAAAACTTTTCTTTATATAACTTGTTTCCTTTTATAAACAAAGTCAAGCACTATTTAAGAAAAAACTCAAAAACAAAGGCTAGAAAAAACATATCAAAACATTATGATTTATCAAATGATTTTTTTAAACTTTTTCTTGATGATACAATGATGTATTCAGCTGCAGTTTTTGAAGACCCAAAAGAACCATTATTTGATGCTCAAAAGAGAAAAATTGACATCTTAGCTAAAAAACTAAATCTAAAAAAAGGTTCAAAGGTTTTAGAGATTGGTTCAGGTTGGGGAGCGATGGCAAGCCATTTAGTTAAAGAATATGATTGCAAGGTTACAACTTTAACCTTGTCTAAAGAGCAAAAAAAGCTATGTGAAGATAGATTCAAAGAGAATAAAATTGAAGAATCTATTGATGTTTTATTAAAAGATTACAGAGATATGGAAGGTAAGTTTGATGCAATTATCGCTGTAGAGATGTTTGAAGCAGTAGGACGTGAATACTTTGATGTATTCTTTAAAAAATGTGAAGATTTATTAAAACCATCTGGAAACTTGGTTATGCAAATCATTACAATGCCAGACCAAAGATATGATTCATATTGTAAAGGGACAGACTTTATTCAAAAATATATCTTCCCAGGTGGACATTTACCAAGTGTTGCTAAGATTTTAGATGTAACTACTAATCATACAAACTTGAATCTACTTCATATGGAAGAATTTACAGAGCATTATGCAAAAACATTAAATATTTGGCATGAAAACTTTAATCAAAGAATAGAAGAGGTAAAAAAGATTGGATTCGATGATTATTTCATAAGAATGTGGAGAATGTATCTTTGTTATTGTGAAGCTGCATTTTTAACAAGAAATATTGGATTAGTTCAAATTACATTAACAAGGTATAACAATATCCATTTAAATGAAGGGCTTGTGGCATGAAAAGACTACTAGTTTTATTGATATTTTTAACAATTTATTTTACAGGATGTTCAAAGATGCAAATAGAAGATTTTAAAGACAAAACTCCAGAATTTATTCCACAAGAATACTTCAATGGAAAAATGACTGCTTATGGTTTGGTAAAAAATAGAAGTGGAGAGATAATAAGAAGCTTTAAAGGTATCCTTATTGGTTCATGGGACAAAAATGGAATAGGAACTTTAGATGAAAAATTTGTATACGATGATGGGGAAAAGTTAACTAGAGTATGGACTTTAAAGCCAACAGGAGAAAAATCATTTGATGCAACTGCAGGGGATATAGTAGGAACTGCAAAAATGAAAGCTCTTGGTAATACAGTAATGATAGATTATGTTATGAAAGTACCATATAATGATTCAACTATAGATATTAGTGTAAAAGATTGGTTACATTTACAAGAAGATGGAGTAATAATTAACCACTCAAAAATGAAAAAATTTGGATTTACAGTTGGTGAGCTTGTTATTACCATAATTAAAGACTTTCCATGATAAATTACAATAAATAAAAATAAGGAAATTTATGAAAGTTGTTTTGACAATTGCAGGAAGTGATAGTTGTGGAGGAGCTGGGATTCAAGCTGATTTAAAAACCTTTGAAAACTTTGGTGTTTTTGGAGCATCGGTTTTAACTGTCTTAACAGCCCAAAATACAACAGGGGTAAAAAGTATTAGCCAAATAGATTCAAACTTTGTAAAAGAACAACTTGAAATGGTTTTTGATGATTTTGATGTAGCAGCAGTAAAAATTGGAATGCTTTTTTCAAATGAGATCATTGATACAGTTAGAGAATTTATAAAAAATTTAAATATCCCAATAGTATTTGACCCCGTTTTTGTATCAAAGGCTGGTTCTAAACTTTTAAGTGATGATGCAGTAGAAAATATGAAGTCTTTATTTCCATATGTCACATTAATAACTCCAAATACCTTTGAGGCAAAGGGTTTATTTAACTTCAATGAAAACAATGATAATGGAGTTGAAGAGATTAAATCTTTACCTTGTGAAGTTTTAATTAAAAATATAAAAAAAGGAACTCAAAGTATTGATAGACTTTATTTAGGTGAAAATATCATAGAGTTTGAATCTGCATTTTTGAATTCTGAAAACACCCATGGAACAGGTTGTAGTTTTAGTAGTGCCATAGCTGCTAATATTGCTTTAGGCAAAAGATTAGAAGATGCAATTTCAATTGCTAATAAATTTGTTTTTGAAGCAATTAACAATGCCCCAAGAATAGGAAAAGGGAAAGGACCAATTTCTCATAAAAAAGGGTTTGAATGTCTGTAAAACTAAATGGCTTATATGTAATTAGTGATGATGTTTTAACCCCAAAAGATATCCTACTCAATAAAATTGAAAAAGCTTTAAAAGGTGGGGCAAAGATTGTTCAATTAAGAGATAAAAAATCTTTAGATAATGAAATAGAACAATTAGTGATAAATTTAGAAACTTTATGTAAAAAATATGATGCATTATTTGTTTTAAATGATAGAGTTGACCTTGCAATAAAACTTCAATGTTCAGGTTTACATGTGGGAAAAAGTGATTACGAAAAAATCGATAATATTAGAAAAAACTTCAAAGGAATTCTTGGTATTTCATGTTATGGTGATTTAAAAACAGCAAAAATTATGGAAGAGAAAGGTGTAGATTATGTTGCCTTTGGATCTTTTTTTACTTCACCTACAAAACCACAATCAAAGGTGGTTCCAAAAGAAGTATTAAAAGAGGCAAAAAAATTATTAAAAATTCCAACATGTGCAATTGGAGGAATTACTCTAGCAAACTCAAAAGAACTATTAGAAAACAGTGTTGATATGTTAGCTGTTATTAGTGACATATGGAAAAGTGAAAGTATTGAAAATAGATCTAATCAATTTTCTAAACTATTTTAAAAATAAACGGAAAAAAAATGAAAGCAATAATATTTATAGCCCATGGTAGTAAAAAAGAGCAATCAAATAATGAATTTATAAACTTAGTTGAAAAAGTTTCAAAGGAAGATACTAAATATGATTTAAAAAAAGCAGCTTTTTTAGAACTAGCTACTCCAAGTATTCAAGAGCTTGCAGTTGAATTTATAAAAAAAGGTTCAAAACATATTAGTTTCTATCCATATTTTTTAAATTCTGGAAAACATGTATTAGTTGATCTTCCAAATATTATAGAAGATTTAAAAAAAGAGTACCCTCTTATTGAGTTTAAATTACTTTCACATTTTGGAAAATCTGAAAAAATAAAAGATATAATTCTTTCTGATATAAACTAAAACATCATAAACTTACATTTTTAGCCTACTAATTTCCAACTATATATAGGATAATAAAATAAAAAGTTGGAAAATGAACGTAGCAATTATTGGAGCAGGTTTTAGTGGTTGTCATCTTTATGAAAACTTATCACAAAAACAATTTAAACTAACTATCTTTGATAAATCAAGGGGATGTGGAGGTAGACTTAGTACTAAATATATTGGTGATAAATTTATCGACCATGGAACCTCTTCAATACATACGGAAGATAAAGAATTAATTAATTTTTTAGATAAAAAAGTCCAACAAAATATTCTTCAAAAAAACAAAAATAACTATATTCCAACAAAGGGAATAAACAAAGTTTGTTCTTCTATGATAGATAAAAAAGATTTAATTAAAAATACTAGAATAATCAAAGCACATTACAAAAATAAAAAATGGTTTTTATTTGATGAAAAAGGTAAGCTATACCAATCATATGATATTTTATTATTAACTAATCCCGCAACTCAAATTTTAGAAATGGACTTAAATTTAAGTGATGAGATAAAAAATTTGTTAAAAGATGTAAGCTATTCACCAATTAGTACACTTATTTGTTATGATAATAACAGTGATAATTTGGATTTAGCCCCACTTGAAAAAAACATTAATTTCAAAAAAGTTGTTGATAACTCTTCAAAATATCAATACAAAGATTTTAAAAGTTTTGTATTACATATAAATGAAGAATTTACACAAACTAATATAAATCTATCAAAAGAAAAGATTTTTGAAAAGATTTATTCATTAATTGAAGAAGAATTAAATATGGATATAAAAAAGAAATTTGAAACTATAGAACATCTTTGGAAATATGCTTTTGCGAAGAACACAATCAATAAAGAATATATTTTTGACCCTTATCAGAACTTAGGGATTTGTGGAGATTATTTCCAAAAAAAGAATCTCAAAAGTTCATTTTATAGTTCAAAAAAATTATCAGAAAAAATCATAAATTTAATAAAGGAGTAATTATGTTTAATGACGTAGTTTTCACAGCACTTGGTGCAACAAAAAAGATTAGAAAGAGTGTAAAAAAAGAGTTAAAATCTCTAGAAAAAAAAGGGATGTTAAGAAAAGAAGATTTAAAAAGTTTTGTCGAAAATCTTGAGTCTGAAGGTAAAATTGAAGATAAAAAGATAAAAAAAGAGATTAGATCTATGTTAAAAGAGATAATCAATGAACTTGGTCTTGCTACAAAAAAAGACCTTCAAAAAATAAAAGTAGAAATTTTAGAAGAATTAAAAGGTAAATAATTTGAAATGTGATAGATGCAATGAAAAACTAGGATTAGAACCCTCACAATCAAAAATATATTTTGTAAGCGAGTTAGATGAACTTATGGCAAAAAGCAGAATATTTTTAATGAAGTTAGGTATAAATCTATTTAAAATTCATGACTTACATTATGTAAAAGTTGATGATACAAAAGAGTTTTTTAAATCAAATATTGATGCATTTAAAAGTCACTTTAATGAAATGGCAGCTCAAGATATAAAAGTTTATATTGATTATGAAAATATAGGTTTTTCATATAAAATGGTTTTACATGCCAAACCATTACAAAGATATATAAATATGATAGAGGATAAAGAGTTTTTTGATGTAATAAATAATCAATCTTTAACTTCATATTTTCAACCAATAGTTGATGCAAATACAAACTCTATTTATGGCTATGAAACTTTAATTAGAGGAGTTAAAGCCGATGGTTCCTTAATCTATCCAGATGAGTTATTTGAAAAATCTGCAAGAAATGATATGAACTTTAAACTAGATAGGATGTGTAGAGAAAGTGCTTTAAAAACTGCTGCAACTAAAAAAGTCAATAAAAAAGTATTTATTAACTTTCTGCCAACATCTGTTTATGATCCTGAATTTTGTTTACAGTCAACTGTTAAATGGGCAAAACAACTTGAGATAGATCCATCAAATATTATATTTGAAGTTGTTGAAACAGAGAAAGTAACAGATCAAAACCATCTAAAATCTATTTTAGAATATTATAGAAAAGAAGGATTTAAAATAGCTTTAGATGATGTAGGAGAAGGTTATTCAAGTTTAAATATGATAATTGAATTGAAACCTGATATTATCAAAATAGATAGAAATATTATTAAAGATATAGACAAAGATGATTATAAAGTCTCTGTTTATAAAGCTTTAGCTAGTTTAGCAAGAGATAGAGGTATTAAAATATTAGCTGAAGGTATTGAAACAGCTTATGAGTTAGAGGTTATAAAAGAGATTGGAGTTGATTATCTACAAGGTTATTACTTCGCTAAACCTTTACCAGAACCAATTAGAAAAATTTAGAAGGATAAGTTATAAAATATTTTTCGCCCCTAAGGGTTTATCAAGTATTTACATTTTTATTAACAATATATTTAGTAATAAAAAGAAAAAAAAGTTTTTTACTACTAAAACCTTTAAAACCCAAAAAGCTAAAGGAGACTATTGTAAAACTAGGAGCTAGTTTTATCAAACTTGCTCAAGTATTAGCTACTAGGTCTGATTTTTTTACTGAAGATTATCTCGATGAACTAAAAAATCTTCATGATCAAATCCCTCCTATGAGTGATAATCAATTTAAAGAGGTTTATAATATCGCTTTTGAAAATAAAGATATTTTTGAAAGTTTCCAAGAGACTCCTATTGCTTCAGCTTCAATTGGGCAAGTTCATGTAGCATATTTAAAAAATGGTAGAAAAGTAGCTGTAAAACTAAGAAGAATAGGAATAAAAGAACAAGTATTAGCAGATATAAAAATTATCTCATTTTTTAACATTTTATTTAAACCCCTATTTTCATCATATACTAAAAACTCAATTGAAGCTGTGATTTCTGAATTTTCAAAAATGATAGTTGAAGAGATTAGCTTAAATCAAGAACTAAAAAATCTTAAAAATTTTAGAAAAGTTTACAAAAAACAAAAAGTTAGATTTCCAAAAGCTTACAAAAAATACTCTTGTGATGATGCTTTAATTATGAGTTTTGAAGAGGGATTTAGATTTGATGATAAAGAGAGTATTTTTGAAAACAATATCGATTTTAAATCAATAATCTCAAATTTAGTTGACTTTTATACAACGCAGATGTTAATAACAGGATTTTTCCATGCGGACCCACACCCAGGTAACCTTTTAGTAAATAAAAAAGGTGAGCTTATTTTACTTGATTTTGGTATGGTTAAAACAGTACCAAATGATAAAAGAATAGCTATTATTGAGCTTATTAAAGCAGCTCATGAAAAGGATTATGAAACATATATTAGTGCAAGTAAAAGACTTGGAACGATTGCTTATGAAGCACCAACAAGTGAATTAGCAGAGTTTACTGCAAAAATGTTTGATATATTTTCAAATGATAATCTAGATAGTGAATCTATGCAAAAGCTTGCATTTGAGATACTTGAAAGTACTAGAGATTTACCTTTTAAGCTACCAAGTGATGCAATTTATATTTTAAGAGTTAGTGCAATTATAGAAGGGCTTGGAACAACATATATCGAAAACTTTAATGGAGTAAAAGATATTTTGCCAATATTAAATAAAAACCTACCAAAAGCTCTTGGAACAAAAAGTACTATAAGTGAAACACTTATTGCTGAAGCAAAAGATTTGCCATTTATTGTAAAAGATTTTAAAGTGATGGTTAAAAAAGCTAGTGAAGGAACACTTGAAGTTGAAGTAAGTAAAAATCAGCTTGAGTATATAATTACAAGTTTAAAAAAGGTTTTAAAATCATATGCAATATCTTTTGGTTTTGTTTTAGCTTCTATGTTTTATTTAATGTATGGCTTTGAACCCAAAGAGATATCAATCGTTTTATTTTTATTAGGATTTATAAAGGTATTTTACAAATGAAAAAAATTGATTTAAACGAAGAGGATAAAAATAGGCTAATTCAAATGGCCTGGCAAGATAGAACAACCTTTGAAGGGATAAAAAAAGAGTTTGATCTAACAGAAAATCAAGTTAAGAACTTAATGAGAAAACTAATATCAAGAAATGGCTTTAAAAGATGGAGAAAAAGAGTTCAAGATAGAACTACAAAACATGAAAAAAAAGTTGATTTTAAACCAATAAGATTTAAGGGACCATGGTAAGAATTAAAAAAAACCCTTTTAAGATAAGGGAATACTTATAATAAATTTAGCCCCCGCATATTCAACACCCTCATAAGTATAAATCTCATTAGAAACAGATAATTTACCATTTAAGTGTTTATGTACTATTTCTTCACTCATGTAAAGTCCAATACCTGTACCTTGAGATTGATGTTTTGTTGTAAAGTATGGTTCAAAAATTCTATCTATGATAGATTCATCTACCCCACCAGCATTATCTAATATTTCAATATATGAAATATCATCTTTTCTATATGTATTTGTAAAAATTAATTTTCTTTGATTCTTTTTAGTAATAAGTACATCTCTAGCATTATTAAGGATATTTATTAAAACTTGAATCAATTCATTTTCTATTGATATTAGTTTATACTCTTCAATATTTTGTATAACCTCTATTTCTTTTTCTAAAAACTGTGCATTAATTAAATGAAAAGTTTTACTGATTGTAGATGAAATATTAAATTCACTCTCTTTAATATTACTTGGATTTAAAAAGTCTCTAAAGTCATCAATTGTAGTAGAAAGATATTGTGCTGATTTATTAATAGCTACTAAGGAAGAATCCAATTCTTTATCGCTTAAACAATTCATCTCTTTTTGTATTTGGACACCTGTTGCAGCAGTTGAAATTGCAGATAATGGTTGTCTCCATTGATGTGCAATATTTACTAACATCTCTCCCATAGCTGCATTTTTTGATTGAGTGAGTAGTGTTTTTTGGTCTTTTAATAATTGATCTTGTAATTGCTTTAATCGAATGTTCTTTTTATATAAAGAATTAAAAAATACTATTAAAAATAATCCAAATATAATAGGGATGAGTAATGTATAGTACATTTTCTGTGTATAACTTTGTTTGATAAAATCTTTATTTACAGATAAGGTTATTGCCCATATAGATCCATAAACATTAATAGTAGTAGTATTTTTATAGAGTGAAGTTCTATTTAACGAATTCTGTATAAACTTTTGATCTTTATTGTTTTTAGTATGTATTGAAATAATATAATTTTCTTTCGATAGCTTTTCTAATATCTTGTTAAATAAAGAATCTATTGAATAAACGCCAGCTATATAACCTTTAATATGATTTTTTCTCTCTGTTTCAGTAGTTGGAGTTATTCCTTTATTATATACTGGTAATGTAATAGCAAAAGAGATAGGGCTTAAACTTGCTTCTTTATTTGAGATTCGTTTAAATAGATCTGATGCTTTTGGAACACCTTGATCACGAGCTTCATATTTTGAAAGCATACGTTCAGGCGAAAAAGCTAAATCTAAACCTAGTGTATTTACATCTACATGAGTTGCTAGTAAATAGTAAACAGGAACATATACTTTTTTAATTTTTGCTGGTATAGGATTTCCATTCTTATCAGGTTCCCATAGATAAAAGTTTTTAAGACCTAATCTTTTTGCTTTCTTTTCAAAACTATTTCGATTTTTATGTAGTACTACAGGTTGCCATTCAAGTATAAAATCATGATCTAATTTATGTATTTGTTTTTTTGCATAATCTTGAAATTCATTTAAAGTTATATTATCTTTAAAAGCAAGAAGTGATGAAACTGTAGTTAAGTCTCCAACAGAATAATGTAGTTGATCAGATATTTTTATACTAGTTTCAGATAATTTTTGATTTACTTTATTTTGGATATCTTCTTTGATTGATTTATTAATAATCATATAAAGTATCATAGTGATAGTGAAAGTTAATACTATTATAATAAGGTTTATTAAAATATATTGAAGGGAAAGTATTTTTTTTATCATATTAATACTCCTAACATCAAAGTATAACAGCTTTTCAATAAACTTTTATAAAATCAAAGAACTATAATATTAGAACTATTTAGATTAATATGCCAACTCTAAACTCTATAATTAGTTCATTTTAAAGGTTGATTAAAAACTTTCCCATTCATCTTTATCATCTAATTGAGGGGAAATTGTTTTATTTGATACTGACGGACTAATAATCTTTTCTTTTTTTGCTTCTTTCTTTTCCACTTTATTTATTGGAACTGAAATTGGTGCAGAAATTTTTACTTCTTTTTTTTCAATTTTAATATCATCTTTACCTATAAACTCTTTACTATTTGCATCAGATACAATCATTTTTGCAATATTATCAGTATCTTTTGCAATTTCATTTGTCTTTGAAGCAACTGATGCATTTTGTTGTGTTTGCTGGTCTAATCGATTAATAGCATCATTTATTTGTGTAATTCCACTTTGTTGTTCTTTACTTGAATGTGATATCTCAGTAATTTTCTTCGTAGACTTTTCTATGTTATCTAATAATGAACTATATCCATTAATCATCTTAGCACTAATCTTTTTACCTTCACCTGCTTTGATTGTAGCATTTTCAACTAAATCTTTAATCTCTTTAGCAGCTTCCGCTGATCTACTTGCAAGGTTCCTAACTTCTTGTGCAACAACGGCGAAGCCTTTCCCAGCTTCTCCTGCCGTAGCTGCCTCAACAGCGGCATTTAGTGATAGAATATTCGTTTGGAAGGCAATTTGATCAATAATTGAGATAGCCTCATTAATTAAAGTAACTTGCTCAGTAATATTGTCCATAGAAGTACTTGTATTAGAAGCATCTTCTTGACCTTGTTTAGCAGCAACATTTAAATCTTTTGCATAGATACTCATTTCAGTAATATTTTTATTACTACTTACTATTGTACTAGTAATCTCTTCAAGAGCAGCAGCAGTTTCTTCAAGCGAAGTAGCTGCAGAATTTGAGGAATCATTTAGTACTTGAACATTATGAATTAATATATCCGATGAATTATCTAAAGTGATACCTATCTCAAGAGATTTTTTTAAAAGTTCAGATATACTTTTCCCTAAATCATTTACACCTAATGATAACTTTTCTAAATGCGCTTTCTTTCCTATAGTTGATATTTGTTTAGTGTAATTTGAATCATAGTATGATTTCATAACATCTAAAATATCATCAATATTTCTTTCTAAATTAACACTCATATTATTTATAATACTTGCTAACTCATTTAATTCAGGATTTGATGATTGAGAAGAGATTTTAAGGCTAAAATCACCTTGTTCATACTCTTTTAATGTAGATATTGAATTATTTATAAGAGCTCTATCCTCTTCTAAACTATTTTTTATTGATTCAATTTGTTCATTTACTATTAATCCCATTTGAGCTATTTCATCATTTCCTTTTATTTCTAATAATCTAACTGAATCAACTTTTCTATTTAAATAATCAAAAAAATTAAATAAACTATTCCTAAATGTAGTTAGATCTTTTACTATCTTAGTTGCACTAAGATAAGACATAAGGGCAATTAGTATAACAAAAGCTGTTCCCAATAAGCCAATTATTTTTTCTAGTGAAGTAACTTTTTCATCAACAATTTTATTAACTTCTATAACAGTAGCTTTTAAAATAGTTTCTGTTTTATGAACCGTAGCACGCATTTTTCCTTGAAGACCAAGCTTACTATTTAAACCGATTTCTTTTTCTTCTTTTACTAAATTTAGAAAATCTTTTTTATAAGATAATAAAATATCTTTAATATTATTATTTATTAAAGTTTCTCTTGAAAGTAAATTATCTATTTTTTTTATAAAGTTATCCACATATTTAAGATTCCTTCTTAGCATGAAATCTTTTTCTTGTTTTCTTAAATCATAAACGATAGATAAAAGTTCATAATTTACAGACTTTTTTGCACTATTTTGCACTTTATGAACGCTTTCTCTTAAACTTCCATATAAACCTAATTTTTCATTTAATCCTATCTCCTCTTGTTTTTTTACAAAAGTTTCAAAATCTTCTTTATAAGAATTAATTATTTTATTGAAATTTTTAACTTTTTTATTATCAATGTTATTTTTATCTAAATTAGCAATTAATTTACTAACATCTTCATGTAGTATTGCTATATTTTTATTAAATTTATCAAGATATTTTAAATCTTTTCTAAGAATAAAATCTTTTTCGTTTCTTCTAAGCATTAACATATCAGCTTTCAATGTTTCAATATAGTGTTTACCTGTCTCTAATGATTCAATTTTTAATAAAGAAAAATAGAAAAGAATAACTAAACCTAGAAGTCCAAGTATTGATAAACCTGCAGATATGAAAAGTTTACCTTTTATTGTTAGATTTAAAAACATTGAAATGCTCCATTTTTTATTTAATAGTTTAACACTATTACATTTATTATTTTTTAATTCAATGTTATAGATTGTCTATTTTATTTAATTAAGGATAAATTAATACTAATTGTATTTATGAGAGATTGAAATTAATTTGAAATATTCAAAAGTAATAAGTATATCTTGTATTTGATTCACAATTCAATCCTTTAAAATAAATTCTATCTGACTGACACAAAATTTCTAACACTCCCTAAAGAACTACAACTTTATTTCTACCTTCTTCTTTAGCCTTATATAAAGCATCATCGGCTCTTTTTAAAATTGAAGTAGAATCATCATCCAAAATAAATAAAGTTAATCCAAAACTTGCCGTAACAGTTTCTATACCTTCAAAGTTTTCAGATTCAATTGTTTTTCTTAAATCTTCCATCAACTTTAAACTTCCTTCCAATGAAGTTTCTGGACAAATTATAACAAACTCTTCTCCACCCCATCTTCCTAAATGGTCAACGTTTCTGATATTTTCTTTTAAGATTTTAGCAATTTTAATTAATACACTATCTCCTATTTGATGTCCATAATTGTCATTTATTTTCTTGAAGTTATCAATATCAATAATAGCAAGTGCAAAAATATGATAATATCTTTGTGAACGAATTATCTCATTTTGTAATAGTTCATCAATTTTAAATCTATTATTTATTCCTGTTAGTTTATCGGTAATAGCAAGATGTTCTAATTCAGACTTTAACTTCTCCTTTGTTTCAAGCATATTGTTTAAATAAATCGCCATTTGGTTAAACTCTTTAAATAATATTTTTTCACTATCAATTTTTGTTCTTTCATTACTTGAATTTTCAAAAAAAGTATTGAATTCATCTATTGATTTTCTAATTCTTCTATTCCACCAAATCATTGAATATAAAGATAGAAGAGTCAAACAAATCATTAAAATACCAACTATATAAATCCTGTTTTGTTGATCCTCTTTTTGTTTTAATGCTTTATAAAATATTTCTGATTTCATTTCATCTAAATACGAGCCTCCACCAATAGACCAATTCCATGGTTTGAATCCTTTTATATAGGCATATTTAGTTGTTTTTTCATCTGAATTAGGCTTTTTCCAAATATAATGAACAAAATCACCCTCATCTTGTTTTGCTACTTTATTAAACTCTTTTACAACAAATAAACCATTTTCATCTTTAAAATTAAGCATATTTTTCCCTACAATTTTAGGGTTTAAAGGATTCATTAAAACAGTTCCATCTAATTTATTTATAAAAAGATATTCGTGATTTCCATACCTAACTTCATTTAATCTATTTATTACCTCATTTTGAACAATTTTCTCATAATCTTTAACATATTCAGAAGTCCCAATATATAAATCAAAAGGTTCAAAATATTTTATAAAACCAATTTTTTTACTTTCATTTTTCTTATTATCTGTTCTATAGAAGTAGTATTCAACATATCCCTCTTTTTGTTTTGACAAGGCAATATATTTAAATAAATTATGAAGATTTATGCCATGAGTATCTTTATGATCTCTTAGAAAATAGGTGCCTTCATATTGAGGGAATATTGGATGTAAAACAGTTTCTCCATCTAATTTTAAAATAAAAAAATACCCCCTATCATCAAAAAATCTAAATTCTCTTAATGACTCTTTTATTATTGAAATAATCTCTTCATCTGATTTTGTATCTTTAAACTTATTGTATAAATTATCTGCAATATGATAGGCATCGTAGATTTTATTTTTTAGAACTTCTTTTAGATTATTTTCTGCATTTATTCTTTTATATTTCATATAATCAATTGCATTTTCAACTTGATTTTTAAGTAGAGTTTTTCTTTGTTCTAGTTGCATATTTTGGTAGTTTTTGATAATTTTTTCAGAACTAAACCTTACTTCAAAAAACCAAAGTAAGGTTAAGCTAAAGGTAAAGAAAAAAGAAACAAAAAGTATTATATTTGTAAAGGAAAAATGCTTGAAGTATTTCATTATTCTTACCTAATTTTTTACTTTTTTTTATTTTACCACAAATTAACCTGTTATAATAAAATTATTTAAAATTAAATTCTTATTTTAATCTTGTATAGTCCAAATGAATTTTGAGGTATCAAAACCTTTTTTTGAAGCTATATCAATTAATCTTTTTTTTGTATTTTCATCAATTGTTTTTGTTCTACTTAATATCCAAAGATATTCTCTACTTGGACTTCCAACTAAAACATGTTTATACTCTTTATCTAAATCAATTATCCAATAATCTCCATAAAATGGTCTAAAGAAACTAACTTTTAATTTTGAATTTGTAGAATCAGTAGCATATGCTACCCCTTTAGCTTCTTTTTTCTCATTAGTTTCAATTTTTGTGCATCTATTAATAACTCTTATTTTTTCATCCTCAAGTAAAGTATAATAAGCTGTAACATTTTTACATCCTTTTTCAAAAAAGTGTTCAAATCTAGCTATTTCATACCAAGTCCCTAAGTACTTATTTAAATCAACTCTATTTTCTGTTGCTAGAGGCTCATACTTTGTTGAACATCCCACAAAAAAAATTATAGCTACTGTTAATATTAATTTTCTTATCATCTTTAATCCTTTATTTTATATATGTTCTTTTTTACATCTAATGCTAATTGTTTATAATCAAAACTCGGTATTGTCTCTTCTTTTCCAAGCCAGTTTTTTACATACTTTTTCCCACCATAAAAGCTTGATTGTTTAACTGGATCAAATATTCTATATTGTTTATCATTACCAACACCTGCTTGATAAACAAAGTTACCATAATTTGAAGCAGGAGAAAAATCTAATAAAAACTCTTCAAAAAATGCAGCACAATATCTAAAATCTAAACCAAGATTTTTTATAAAATAACTTGCTAATAATTGTCTTTGCCTATTACTTATCCAGCCAGTTTTTTTTAGTTCTATAACTCCTGCATCAATTATATCAATGCCAGTCTTAGAACTAAAAAATAGTTCTAATTTATCTTTATTATTTAAAAAATTGTACTTTTTATAAACTAATCCCTCTTTTAAAAAAAGTTTATTTCCACTTTGAAGCATTACAAAATGAAAAAAATCTCTCCAAAGTAACTCAAAAAAAATCCAATAAGAAGATTTTGAAGCACCTAGTTTATTCTCATACTCTTTTATTTTATAGTATAAGGTTTTAGCACTAATACAACCACTTGCTAAATAAGCAGAAAACTTTGTAGAGTTATTAAAGCCATCTACTAAACTTCTAGTATCATAATAAGTGTGCATATGATTAGACAAATATTCATCAACTCTTTTTAAAGCGTTTGTTTCTCCACCTTTTAAAACTCTTTTTTCCTCATTTAAAGATAAATTTTTGTCTTCAATTTTTATACACATAAAAAGTTTATTTTTTGATTCAATATTACCATAGGGTTTTAAAACTGTCATCTTTTCTGCTTTTTTTCTAAAATGACTAAAGCTTTTTTTATAATCAAAATCAAATGGTTCTAACATTGTTTGATTAAAAAAGCTTTTACCCTTGTATTTTTCTAACTTCTTTTCAAAATCTCTTTCCTCAACTCCAACTTCTTTTTCAAAGAAAACTCTTAAATCATAATCTTCACTTAAAATCTCAAGTGTTTTTTGTATATCTTCAACTATATAAAGCCAAATATTTTTTTTCAGTAAATTTTTCTTTAAATCAATCAAAGACTCATAAATAAATTGTTTTCTAAACTCTCCACATTTATTGAAGCCAAGATTAGTCCCCTTTAAAATCTCCAAAGAATAAAGAGATATCATATTTTCACAGCATCTTGTGGCTTCATTTAAAGCTAAGTTATCATGTATTCTAAGATTGTTTCTAAAAACTGTAATACAAAGTTTTGGCTTACTCACTAAATAACTCCTCTTTAAATCTATTTGCAATGTATAAATGGTTTTGAAGTTTTTTTTCATCCATTTTATTTAATAATGAAATTTGCATTTTCATTCTTGGATTATCTTTAAAAAGATGATTATATTTATGTAAAAAGCTCCAATATAAACCATCCCAGATTTCACACCAACTTTCACTTTTTTTATAATCACTTGACATTTTTAAGATATAATTACTACTACTTATATATGGTTTTGTTGTAATTGAACCACCATCACTAAAACCACTCATACCATATACGTTTCCAACCATAACCCAATCATAGGCATCAATATAGCTTGCCATAAAAAACTCATATACACTATTTGGTTTTATCTCTAAAAGTAAAAATAAATTTCCAATTATCATAAGTCTTTCTATATGATGATTATATGAGCTAAGTTTTAGTTTTTTTATTACATCATCAAAGGGTTTTAGTGAAGTATTCCCTTCATACACTTTTTTAGGAATTTCATTTTCAAAACCAAAAAAGTTAGAGTTTCTAAGTCTTACATGGGAGATTTTATAAATAGAAAGCATAAACTCTCTCCAAGCAATTATTTGTCTTAAAAACCCCTCTTTTGCATTAAAAGGTACATCAACTTTTGAAGCTTCTTTAATTAGATATTTCAAATCTAGAAGTCCAACATTTAAACTTGAAGAGATATTTGAATGAAATAAAAAAGAGCCTTTTTCTACAATAGAATCTTGGTAAAGACCATATTTCTCAAATTTATTTTTCAAAAAATACTCTAAATTTGCCCTTGCCTCTTCAAATGTTATAGGATAAGTAAACTGTTCACAAGTTCCTATACTTTTAAATTTTTTACAATACTCTTTTGCTTCATGCAAATATTTATTTTCAAAATTTAGTATTTGAGGAACTAATTCATTTTTTGGCATCTTTTTTCTATTTTCACTGTCAAAACTCCATTTTCCACCATAGGGTTTACCGTTTTCAATAAATAGGTTTAATTCTTTTCTTCTATTTATATAGTATTTGTGTAAAAACTTATTTTCATCTTTAACATTTAAAAAATTTGGGTTATCAAGTATGCTTAGTTTATTGAAATTTCTTTTTATTTTTTTTAATAACCAGTCATCAACAACATCATAGATAATCACCTCTTTATTTTTATAAGTTTCTAAATATCTCTCATCTTCATAATATTCCACATCAATTGCATTTTTTAGTAAATACTCTTCATAAAACTTCATTGAAGCTCTATGAAAAATAAGTTTTTGTATATGAAAAGTATATAAGGTAAAGAACAAAGGCTCTTCAATAAGAAGAACCTTTTTATTTTTTAAATTCTCAATATTTTCAAATAATTGATGGGGATACAAAATAAAGATATTCAAGTTAGTTCCAAATTGAATTGTATTGTGATTCTTCTAACTTAATAATTTCAAGCTCTATTAAAAAGTTTGTTAAATCAAGCCATTTTTTATTGTTAGCTTTAATCTTATCTTTAAATCTTGGGATTGTATCTTCAATAATTTTATCCATAAGTAAAGATTTCTCTTCTTTAGAATATTCATAATACAACTCTTTTACCTCATCGATATTCTCTTTACAATATTTAATCATATCATTGGTAATTTTAATAAATTTTTCTATTTCATCACCTTTTTCATCTAATATATCTTTTGAGGTCATAAACTCCAAAGCTGAAAAATTAGGATATGGAGATAGATAATCGTCAATAAAAATATTCTCAAAATTTTCATATTTAGCTTCTATACCTTCAAAATTATAAAAGCATAACCAAGCACCATCAAAACTTTCATCATTTTTCATATTTGTTATATGCCAAAAATCTGTTTCTACAAACTCTACATTTTCAAAATCAATTTCAAAGTTATTAACTTTTGCATACCTTTTTAAAATTTCAAAACCAATTTTGTTTGTTATCTCATTTGCTGCAGGAGTAGTAATCTTGATTTTTTCATTAGCTTTTAGTTTTTCAAGCCTATCTTTTCTAATCATTACTCCACCTCTAGTTTCAAAAAAACATCCTAAAGACTTTAGACCTTCATAATAGTGTTCAAACAAATGAATTGGTTCATTACAATGTATATCAATAGAACCTTTTTTTAACTCTTCAAATCCATCGTAATGTTCTGTTGGTGAAATAATATTAACATCAAGACCAGATTGTTTGTAAACATCTTTTTTAACACCTACAACCATAGGTAAATGGTCTGGATTTAAAAACCATTCTAAGGCAACATCTATTTTTGTCATCTAACTCTCCTTGAATTTGTTTTTATGCACATCTATTTTCAAATAAATCTTTTAAGGTTTCAAGGAAATATTGATTATGGTTTGGAGCCTTTGCAACTCTATAATCTTTTATTCCAACCTCATCTGCAATCTCTTTATACTCAATATCAAGTTCAAATTGTGTTTCAGAGTTATCTACTGTAAAAGATATTGGATAAACAATAACCTTTTTATCTTTCATCTCATGAAGCTTATCATCCATATATGGTCTAATCCATTCCATTGGTCCTAGTCTAGACTGATATGCTGTATGTATATTCTTAAACTTAATACCTTGCTTCTCTAACTCTTCTTTTGCACACTCTACATTTGCAAGAACATGCTTTTGGTAAGGATCACCTTTATCAATGGTTCTTTGAGTTAAGCCATGGGCAGAAAAGATTAATTCAAACTCTTCTGGTTTATCCTCACCTAATGTCTCTTTTATTCTTTCAACAATTGATTTATTATATAACTCATGGTCATAATATGAATCTAGGGTTTTAATCTTAGCTTTAACTCCTAATTTCTTTGCCCATTTTTCAAACTCTTCAATTGATGATTTAGTTGTAGTTGAAGAATAGTGTGGATACATTGGAATAGCATAGATTTCATCATAAGGTTTTAAGTCTTCTAAGATATCCTTTGCAAAAGGTGGTGTATATCTCATCTTGTAAAAGACATCAGCATCAACTATTTTTTCTAGTCTTCTAGCTAATCTTTTTGTATGACCTACTATTGGAGACATTCCCCCTAAAGCTTTGTAGTTCTCTTTCGCTTCTTTCTTTCTCATACTTGTAATAAAAAAGCCTATCATTGCTCTTATTGGTTGTGGAGCTCCAATTATATATTTATCATTAAACATATTTGTTAGGAAAACCTCTACCTCATCTAGGTTATTAGGTCCACCCATGTTCATTAGTACAATTGCTTTTTTCACTTATATCCTTTTTATTAGGATAATATTTAATTTGTCTGTTTTTTTGTATGTAATTCTTGTTAGTTTATATTATTTTGTTGAGATAAAATTTCTTTAGTGATTTTATGTCTAAAGTTAAACATACTTTCTAATTCTCTTTTTACAAAGAAATTGAAGAGCTTACCAAATCTTCCAAAGGGTAAAACATATAAAACTTCATCTTTCAATTCTACACTATTACCTCTTTTAGTAAATATATGTGAATGTTTCCAATACCTAAATGGAGACTTCATTGCAAAATCTACAAGTAAATTAGGTCTTTCATTTTTTAATATTTTAACTTCCCAATATATTGGAATGGGCATAAGTTTTTTTACTGTTTTCAATCTTAGAACCTCATGTTCTTTTGCTTCAAAACTATCGTTTAACATAGTTACTTCCATACCAGGAGGAGTAATCTTTATTAAGTTATTTGAATCAAGATGAAACTCATATAACTCCTCTACTGTACAGTTTTTTATTAATGAAATTTTCTCATACTTAAACATTTTTTAGCCTACTAAATCTTCAATAGTATCTTCAATATTTGTATACTTAAATTTAAAGCCACTATCAATTAATCTTTTTGGTTTTGCACATTGTCCATCAGTTAATACCTTTGCACCTTCACTAAATATCAAGTTTAATGCAAACTCAGGTACTGGAAATATTGTAGGTCTATTTAAAGTTTTACCTAAAGCTTTTGTAAGTCCTAAATTAGTTGTTGGTGTTGGTGCAGTTAAGTTATATAAACCTTCACATTGTTTATTTTCTATTACATGTTCATAAGCATCTAATAAGTCACTTATATGTATAAATGAAAAATCTTGTTTTCCATCTCCAATAGTACCACCTACTCCAAATTTAAATGGGGTTAACATCTTTTTTAAAGCTCCGCCATCACCTAATACAATACCAAATCTAAATATTGCTGTTCTAATATCTAAATCTTTTGCCTTTAAAGCCTCAGCTTCCCAATCTTTTGCTAATTTGCCTAAAAAGTCTTTTGAATAATTAAAATCCTCTTCATTATAACAAGCAATATTGTCATATATACCAACTGCTGAAGTTGATATTAAAAGCTCAGGTTTATTTTGTGCTTTTTTAAAGGCTTTGATTAAAGCTTTTGTAGTATCTATTCTACTTGAGTACAATAGTTTTTTGTAAGACTCAGTCCATCTGTTAATAATATTTGCCCCAGCAAGATTAATAACGACATCTGCTTTTTCTATAATTTCTGTAAGTTCTTTTATATCTTTAAGGGTTTCTCTTTTGATTCCAATTACTTTGAAACCCTTATTTTCAAATCTATTTTTAATACTAGTACCAACAAAACCGCTTGAACCAGTTATTGCCAAAGTTTTCATATTTACTCCTTTGCAATTTAATTTTACAAATTATAGTATATTTATGATTTATTGGTATATTTTATTTGTTAGTTGAAATTTTTTTAAAAACTTCTTTTATCTAGATATTCTCTAAAATCTTTTGCTCCATCTTTAGAACTTGTTACAATGTCATCAATTCCATTAAATGATATCTCTAATTTAGATTGTTCTACACTTTGCATAGATTTAATTTTATCTACATTTACAATATATGACCTATGCACCCTAAAGAAATTTTTGCCTTCTAATACAAATTGCATATCCCCAATCTTTTTTCGTAAGTAGGCATCTGCATCTTTTATTTTTATGATAACTTCATCTAAATCAGCTTTTATATAAAATATATCATCTATATCAATAAGATATATTTTATTTCCTCTTTTTGCTACAAGCTTTTTTGTTTCATCAGCTTTTACAATATATTTCTTCATTTTATCCAATGAGTTTTTTATTGATTCATTAGAAATAGGTTTTAGTAAATAATCAATACCACCACTTTGAAAAGCTTCAAGTGCATGTTCTTCATATGCAGTTTGGAATATAATAAAAGTTTTTGGATTTAAGTTTACTATTGTGTTTGCTAACTCTAAACCATTCATATCTGGCATTGATATATCTAAAAAAGCAACATCAAACTTCTCTTTACTTAAAACTTTTATTGCTTCAATAGCACTAGAACAAGCAGTAATATCTAAAATCCCTTCTTCATTTAAAAGTCTATTTAATCTACTAAGTGCTAATTTTTCATCATCTACTATCAATACTTTCAATACTAATCCTTCAAGCTTATTATAAATTTCATATTAGAACTATCCACTTGATGACTTAATCTTCCAACATCAAGCAGATCTAATCTTTTATCAAGATTATTTAAACCAGTTCCATATTTTATTCTTTGAGATAGTTTACCATTATTTATTATAACAATCTGCTTTGAAGAAACTAAAACATCTATTTTTAGTTTATTCCTATTATATCCATGCTTAATTGCATTTTCTACTAATAATTGAATAGAAAACTTAGGTACTAAAATATTCTCATCTTCTTCATTTAACTCAACATTTAATTCAATATTATTCTCAAACCTAATATTTTCTATATTTAAATATGTTTTAACCATATCAATTTCAGTTTTAATGGGGATCAAACTCTCTTTAGTAATGGCATTACGTAAAAACCTTGATAACTCAAGGGTTGCCCTTTCTGCATCTTTTTTATCCACATATATTAATTCAGAAATTGAATTTAAGGCATTAAATAAAAAATGAGGATTTAGTTCATTTTCTAAAGCCTTAATTTTTGTTTCTAAAACTTGAGAATGTATGTTTTCATATCTATGTTTCATTGATACAAATTGGTGTAATATTAGTCCAATTAGAAAGGTTAGAAATCCAATGATTATTGAGATAAAAAACCAATAAGTACTTACAAACTCTACTATTTCAATTTTAAAAAAAGAACCAAGATAAAAACTAAAAGAAAAACCTAAAAATCCAGATAAAAAAGAGAAAATGAAACTAATCAAGTACCAAAACTTCTCTTTGAGTTTTGGTAAAATAAAATCATTTGAAATTGTAATAAATACAAAAGAGAACAAAGAGATACAAAAAGCTGTTAAACTACTAAAAAGTACTGTATATATATTTCTGAATTCTTCATTTAGAAAATAGAAGAACCAAGAGATTAAAAACCCAAAACTAGTTCCTATAAATATTATATAAAGCCAGTCTTTTCTTGAAATTTTTAATTTTATTCTATCCATTAAATTCCTTGTTTAAAGCTTTTACTCCAATTGCAACACCAGGCCAACCTTGACCTGCAAAAACTGAGTCTCCAATATTGTATAAACCTTTAAAGGGTGTTTTAGCACTAGGAGTTGAAAAAACATTTTTCATAGTAATAGCTCTACCTCCACAATTATATCTATTTATATATCTGTTAAAAGTAACTGAGGTAGCACTAAATTTTTTTATTATATCCTCTTTTCTTATAGTATTAAGTTTCTGCAATAGTTTCTCTATAATAAATTCTTGAGTTTGTTCTTTTTTTAATTCATACTCATCTTTACTTAACTTTTTCCAAAATGAAGCCTTAGTATGTGATGATATTGTTATAGAATAACCTCTTTTTGACATTTTTTCATCATCTTTACTACTAATAGAGATAAAAAATGAATTTGAGATACAATTTGGTATTTGTTCATCAAGAATTATTAAATAATGGTGTAAAAGATCATAATCTTTTTCTAATACTAAATTTACTACAAAGGCACTTTGGTCATTGAACTCAAAACTTTCATAATATTTTTTAATTCTTTCATCTTCAAAAAGTTTTCCACTATCATAAATAGTAGAGTTTAATACTATATTTTTTGATAAATATTCATCTTTATTGGAGATTAGTCTAAAATAGTCTTTTTCTAAAACTATTTTCATAATCTCCTCTTTTTTCTTAGTTTCAATATTTTCAAGTAAACCTTCAAATAAACTACCCATTCCACCATTTACATAAAATACATCATGGAAAGGATATGAAAGCCCTAAAGCTAAAGAAAGAAGTGATATATCCTTTGATGTTGTTTGTAAAGTAATTAAAAGTTGTGCATCAATAAAATTTTGATACTCTAAACTTATATCTCCAAGGGTATCTTTTATAAAACTATTTGCACTTTTAAATACTTCAATATTAAAACTTCTAAAAAGTTTGACTAGGGTACTTGCACTAAGTATATAAGATTTTAAAGAATATTTTCCATAATAGATATCATGGATTTGCCAAAATTTTTCATCTAATTGTTTAATTTTGGCCCAAAAAGCTCTATTGTTTTTGTTTGGGAAAGCTTTATTAATTTGATCTAAAAACTCTTCAAAATCTTTTACTCTATCAATTGTTTTCCCATTTTGAAAAACTCTAAAAGCTATATTGCTTTTACTAATATTTGGTTTATAATTAATATTATCAAAAATCTCTTTTACTGGATGGTCTTTTTCATAACCTACAAAGGTAGTTGCCCCACTATTAAAAAAACTTCCATATCTTTTAAAAGTACTTGCACAACCTCCCAAATTTGAATCTTTTTCAAATACCACTATATCTTTATCACTGTTTAATGAGGCAAACATACTACCTCCCATTCCAGAGCCAATTACGCAGACTTCATAATATCTACACATTTTTAGCCTCTTTAAATCTATCAATTGCCATTTTTCTTGATAAAGAGATATCAACTATAGATTTTGGGTAATCTACAAACAAGTTTGACTGAACACCATTTTCAATATGGAAAAGTCTAGGTGATAAACTCTCAAATTCTTTTATAACTGATTTTATAAAAATACCCTCTTTATCAAACTTTTGTGATTGGGTATAGGGATTAAATACTCTAAAATATGGGGCAGCATCAGCACCTGTACTTGCTCCCCATTGCCAAGAACCAACATTTGAAGAGCATTCAAAATCAAATAGTTTTAATGCAAAATACTCTTCCCCTTTTCTCCAATTTATAAAAAGGTTTTTTGTCAAAAATGAACATACTATCATTCTAAGACGATTATGCATTGTTCCTGTTTCATTTAGATGTCTCATAGCTGCATCTATAATAGGCACTCCTGTATTGCCCTCACACCACTTTAAAAAGTCCTCTTCATTTTCATTCCATTTAATACTCATACCATTAAAGTTGTCAAACTGTGAATGTGGGAAGTGATATAAAATATAATTGTAAAATTCTCTCCAAAAAAGTTCTCTAATAAAACCTTCACTGTTATCAAGTTTTCTATAATAATTAAATAGTTGTCTTGGACTAACTATCCCAAATCTTAGATGAACTGATAGTTTTGAAGTACCATCTTTAAAAAAGTAGTCCCTACTTTCTTGATAATCTTCTAATTTTAAACTAAACTCTTCTAATAATTTGGAAACATCTTTATTTAAAAATTCAAGTAATTGTACTTCTTTAAAACCCATTTCATTTAAACTTGGAATATTTTCATAATCAAACTCTACACGTTTTAAGTTTTCGTTGATTTTATATGTTTCTATACTACTTGATTGAGTTAAGATATTCATAGATTTATAATATGGAGTAAAAACCTTATATGGTGTTCCATCATTTTTTAAATGTTCACTTGGATGGGTAATAAAAGAATCATAAAACCTTTTCATAGGCAGAAGTTCTTCTATCTGATTATCTCTTATTTTTGCATAATCATCAAAATCACATGAGCATAAAATCTCGTCAAAACCATTTTTTATCTTTCCAATAACTTCCTTTGGTTCACCATAGAAAATTGCTAAGTCAAGACCTTTTTCCTTTAATTGATTTTTTAAATTTAGAACACTTTTATAGATAAATGTAACTCTTTTATCATTTTCTGGTAGATTGCCTAAAATATTTTTATCAAAAATAAAAATAGGCAATACCTCATTTTTTGAATAAGAGAGTATTGCATTATCTTCTATTCTAAGATCTCTTCTAAACCAAAGGATTTGTCTCATTATTTAAAAGCCTCCACTTTTGATCTAAGTGCCATCTCCTTAGGATATGGAGTTAAGAATTTTTGTTTATCAAGATATTCGATATTGAATCTTTTTACATAAATTTTTATGATTTTAATAACTGCAACTAAAGGAATAATATGTTGTTTAAACTCATCTAAAGCATCTAATATCTCATGTTTTTCCTCTTTTGTAATATATTTTTTAAAATATCCAAAAATATGCATTAAGACATTATAAGTGCTTGAAGTTTTACCTTTTAAAGCAATAGCCTCTAAAAATTTTTGTTTGTATAAAGATAATACCTCTTCAATATCTTTTTTCTCATGATTTGCTACAATTTGTCCTAATACTTTATATGACTTCTGAGATTTTGAATAAATAAGATATTTATACGAAGTATGAAAATCAACTAATTGACCAATTGATGGTTTTGTTTTCATAAATTCAAAAACATCTTTATAGGCAAATACTTGCATTAGAAAGTTTTCTTTTAGCCATGGATCAGTTAATCTTCCTTCCTCTTCTATTGGAAGTAAAGGAAACTTTTCTAAAAGCTCTTTAGCAAAAACTCCAACTCCAACATTTTCACTTTGACCTTCACCATCTGGATATATTTTCACCCTTGCCATTCCACAGGTTGGAGATTTTGATTTTAAGATATAACCACAAAGTTCATCTTCACTAATACTATCAACTAATCTTTTAGAGACACCAACAATATCTTTTGTAACATCTTGTTTAGTGTTTGTTGTTCTTATTATAAGTTCACCATTTATTCTTACTTGTCTAATAGCTTCTCTAGGAGTTGGATAGATTTCACCTTCTGGGCAAAAAGATCTAAATTCAAAATGTTTTGACAATTCGTCATAAACAAATTTATCCTTAGAATGTTGACCATCATATCTACACTGTATTCCAAGTAAACATGTAGAAATACCAATTTTCATCTTTAACCCTTTTTTTGTTTTATTGTAACAAAATGAGGTATTTTTGGTATATTTTGTATGTCAGTTTATCAATTATGACATAAATAAAAATATCGCAAAAGGGATATAAAATAATGAGATTAAGATAGAAATAAATACAGTTAATGACATCATTTCAGGTTTTAAATTTAAAAGTGTTGCAATGGTAACTGTGTTTCCCGCTAAAGGAACAATTGAATATAAAAACATCACTTTATAAAAACCTTCATCTAAAAGAAATAAGAAGTTTCTATCAATATATATAAATAATAAAACAATTCCTGGCCAAAGTAAAAATTTTAAAGAAAGAGCATATGAGATAAACTTAACATCAAAAGCTTTTGCACTTTTTAGCTTTTCCATCCCCATACCTAAAAACATCATCCCTAAAATTGCATAACATCCTTTTAAGTAAATTATATAGTTTAAAAACATTTCAGGCATTTTTATACCTAAAAAATTAAAAAGAAAACCTAATATAAATGCATATAAAACAGGGAGTTGAATAACTTTCTTTAAACTTTGTCTTGCAGTAAAACTTCCCTTTGCAGTTATAAAATATCCAACAGAATTTTGATAAAGCATTGTTCCTAAAACTGCAAAGATAAAAACATCAACAAGATGATGATCAAATAAAATAATAGCTATTGGAATACCAATATGACCCGTGTTCCCAGTAGAACTTGCAAAAGCAAGAAGATTTGAAGTATTATCTTTCCATACTTTTTTAAATAAAAAAAGTAAAATAAAAGCCATAATAGAACTAGCTAAAAAGAAAAAAACTGGTAAAAAAACAACTGAACTATCAAGTTTTACACTCATTGTTGCATTAAATGCGATTAATGGAGCCAAGATATAAAATAAAATTTTGGCAATAGTTTCTTTACTACACCCTAAAAACCTAGTGCTAAGAAATCCTAATATAACGGAAAAATAAAGAGGTAGAATTTTCGAAAGAAGTGCGAAAAAAACTGTCATACTAATCTACTAAAGTTATCTCATCCTCTTTTGTAGTAATCATGCATAAAAATTCATATGGTTTCTCAAAACAAGCTTCATAATAATGAGGAACTCCAGCTGGAATATATAAAAAATCACCCTCTTTTGCATGGATTAATTCATCACCTATTTTTACTTTTGCCTCACCTTTTAATACATATTGTTGATGTTGTATTAAATTTGTATGGTTTGGCATAGTACCACCAACTTCTAAAGAAACTTTTCTCACGATAAAGTCTTTATCTATACTTGGACTTAAAACTGCTATATTTGCACCATTTGTTTTTGGAATCTCATTTGTTTCATAGTCTTTAATATTTTTACAATACATTTATAACCTTTATTATATTCTTATTTAGAAGTTTTATTAGTGAATATTAATTCATCAAAATATAAAAGTATTATAGACAAAATCTCCTTTATTTTTGAACCTTTGTTGGACACTTTTTACCCTCTTTGCTTAGTTAGAATTTATCACTTAAAAAGGAGAAAATTATGTTGACAGAAATTAATAGTTTCTTAAATGACCTTATATGGGGAAATATTTTAATATATTTATTACCATTGTTAGGGGTGTTTTTTACTGTGAGTTCGAGATTTGTTCAGTTTAGATATTTCTTTAAAATGTTTAATATTTTAAGACATACAGAACATGATAAACATGGACATATTAGTTCATTTCAAGCATTAATGCTTAGTGTTGCGGGACGTGTGGGTGGTGGTAACATCGCAGGTGTTGCAGTTGCAATTACATTAGGTGGTCCAGGAGCAGTTTTTTGGATGTGGATTATTGGACTTATTGGGATGAGCACAAGTTTCTTTGAATGTTCACTTGCACAATTATATAAAGAAAAAGATGCACAAGATTCATGTGTTTACAGAGGTGGACCAGCTTATTATGCCACAAAAGCTTTAGGTCAAAAATGGGTTGGTGTTATTATTTCTATTTTAATTATGATTACATTTGGTTTTGCTTTTAATGCAACACAATCTTTTATCATAACTACATCTTTTGAATCTTCATTTAATGTTCCAACATGGATAACAGGTATTTCTTTAACTTTATTTTTTGCCTTAGCAATTTTTGGAGGTATTAAAAGAATCACTAAGTTTTCTGAATTTATTGTTCCAATTATGGCAGTTGGTTATTTACTAATTGCACTTATTGTTATCTCATTAAATTTAAGTGAAATTCCATCTTTAATCTCAATGATTGTACATGAAGCATTTAGCCCTAGTTCTGCAATTGGTGGTGGTATTGGTGCTGTTATTTTACAAGGTGCTAAAAGAGGAATGTTCTCAAATGAGGCAGGATTAGGTTCTGCTCCAAATGTTGCAGCAGTTGCTTATGTAGCCCATCCTGTTCAACAAGGTATTGTACAATCATTTTCTGTATTTATTGATACAATTATTCTTTGTTCTTGTACTGCTTTTATTATTCTTTTATCTGGCGTTTATCAACCAGGAGTTGAAGGTGTTCAAGGTGTACTATTAACTCAAAATGCTTTAATTGAGCATATTGGTCCTTATGGGGGATATTTTGTAACAATTGCATTATTACTATTTGGTTTTTCTTCTATGTTATACAACTACTACTTAGCTGAAAACTCTGTAAACTTTTTTATAAAAGGTAATGTTACTGCATTTAATATCTTTAGAATTATTGTAATTGCCCTTATTATTTGGGGTTCTTTTCAAGATTTAGGTTCAGTATTTTCATTTGCAGACCTTTCTATGGGACTTTTAGCAGTGATTAACTTAATTGTTATTGCCCTACTTTATAAACCTGTTTTACAATTAATTAAAGGTTATGATAGACAACTTAAAGAGGGTAAAAAACCTGTTTTAAGATATAACGATTATAACGATTTTAATATTGACAAAAAAATCTGGAAAGAGATAGTTGATACAATTCAAAACAATAGAGCAAAAGGTGAGAAAGACCTTTGATATTTAGTAGACTTAAGTCTACTAAATATCAAAACTTTTAAGTAAAAATAAGACATTATATGAGTTGGTAAAAGAAAATGACTAAAAGGTTTTTTATGTTCAACAAAGAAGGTATTCCTTTTTTTATTATTACTATTCCTTTTTTAAGTATATTATTTATCTCTTTTTTCACTCTTTCATATTATTTGAAACTCTCAAATGAAAAATTTGAAAAAGATATAAACGAATATAAAAAATTATATGTTTTAGAAAGTAATATTACAAAAAAACAAATTGAAAAAAAGATATCTTTAAAGATAAAAGAACATAAAAAAACAGAAGAAAAATTTAAAAGATTCATTATTATAACTACAGTTTCTATTTTAATTTTCATGGCATTATTTTCATTTTTAATGACTTCGATTATTAATGATTTAATAAAAAAATACAAGATGCAAGTTCAATTTAAAGAGACTAAACTCCAAAGATTAAATAAAAATCTAGCTTCTAAAGTAGAAAAAGGAATAGAAGAAGGAAAAAGAAAAGATAAAGCAATTTTACAACAATCAAAGTTAGCTAGAATGGGTTCTATGCTTAGTATGATAGCCCACCAGTGGAGACAACCTCTAACTGAACTTTCTGGAATTTTAATGGAACTTGAAACTGCAACTAGATTTAAAAAAGTTAATGAATCCCATATTTTAAAATCAATCGAAAGAAGTGATACTATGATTGAATTTATGTCAAATACTATTGATGATTTTAGAAATTTTTATAAGCCAGATAAGATTAAAGAGGATTTTCATTTAGTAGAATCATGTAAAAAAGCTTTAAGTTTAATTAGTGCAACATTAAGTGAAAATCAAATAAAACTTGAATTTGATGTAAGAAAAGATAGTAAAATTCATGGATATCCCACTGAGTTTTCCCAGGTGATTCTAAATCTTTTAACAAATGCAACAGATATTTTAATTGAAAAAAAGATTCAAAATCCTAAAATAAAAATTAGAATTGAAAAAATAGGAAATAGTTCCATAATAATAGTTAGTGATAACGCAGGTGGAATAAAAGAAAAAAACTTTGAAATGATTTTTGATCCATATTTTTCAACAAAAGAATCATCAAAAGGTACTGGCTTAGGATTATATATCTCAAAGCTTATTATTGAAAAAAATATGGGCGGAGAATTAAGTGTTAAAAACGACCAAGAGGGTGCAGTTTTTAAAATAGCATTAATAGGATAATAAATAAAAATGGATGAAGTGTTATTAGAAGATTTAAAAAACATACCAATTTTGTGTGTAGAAGATGAAGATGGAATAAGAAAAACCATTGTAGATACTTTAAAATACTACTTTGATGAAGTTTATGAAGCAAGTGATGGGAATGAAGCTTTTGAAATATATTTAGAATATAAACCGAAAATCATTTTAAGTGATATTCAGATGAAAAACTGTGATGGGATTGAGTTTGTTAAAAAAGTTAGAGAAAATGATATGGCAACAACTATCATTATGTTAACAGCTTATTCAAATGAAGAGTATCTAATGGATTTAATAAATCTAAATATAAACCATTTTATTTTAAAGCCTTTAAATCTAAAAAAACTAAATATTGCTCTTCTTAAATATTTAAAAAAATCCCATAAGCCAATTATGTTATGTGAAAATTTAGCTTTAGATTTAAATAAAAGAGAACTACTTTATAAAGATGAAGAACCAATTATTTTAAGAAAAAGAGAAAAAGAGTTTCTAGAACTTTTATATCAAAGGAATGGTTCAATTTTATCATATACAGATATTGAAGAAGAGCTTTGGATAGACAAAGAGATGACAACCCATGCCTTAAAATCTTTTATAAAAGAACTAAGGGCAAAACTACCAATAAATATTATAAAAAATGTACCTCAAGAGGGTTATTCTTTAAATATCTAAATTGACCACTTTTTCCCTACTTTTATATATTATAATTTTTTAATTATTTGATAAAATTTCATAAAATTAGATAAAAGGGAAAAAGTGAAAAAAGAATTCAGAATTGAAAAAGATTTTTTAGGTGAAAAAGAGATTGAAAAAGATGCTTATTATGGGATTCAAACACTAAGAGCAAGTGAAAACTTTGATATAACTCATACAAGTTTATCTTTATTTCCAACATTTATAAAATCTATCGCAAAAGTAAAAAAAGCTTGTGCCTTAACAAACTATGAGTTAGGTGATTTAACAGATATACAAAAAGATGCAATTATTCAAGCTTGTAATGAGATTATTGATGGAAGATATCATGATCAATTTATAGTTGATCCTATTCAAGGTGGAGCAGGAACTTCAACAAATATGAATGCAAATGAGGTAATAGCAAATAGAGCCTTAGAGATTCTTGGTGAAAAAAGAAGTACATATGAAATTATTCATCCAAATAATCATATAAATATGTCCCAGTCTACAAATGATGTTTATCCAACAGCTATTAAAATTACCTTACATGAATTAATATATAAATTAAAAGATTCTCTTAGATATTTAAGGGATAGTTTTGATGAAAAGGCAATTGAGTTTAAAGATGTCCTTAAAATGGGGAGAACGCAACTTCAAGATGCAGTTCCTATGACCTTAGGTCAAGAGTTTAAAACTTATTCTGTTATGGTAAATGAGGATATAAATAGATTAAAAGATTGCCAAACTTTATTAAAAGAGGTAAATCTTGGAGCAACTGCAATTGGAACAGGGATAAATACAAAAGCAAAATATCAAAGAAGAGTAATTAGTAATCTAAGAGAGGTTACAGGAGTTGATTATATTAGTGCTGGTGACTTAATTGAGGCAACACAAGATACAGGTGTTTTTGTTCATATTTCAGGTGTTTTAAAAAGAGTAGCTATCAAAATTTCAAAAGTTTGTAATGACTTAAGACTTTTAAGTTCTGGTCCAAGAGCTGGATTAAATGAGATTAATCTTCCTAAAAGACAACCAGGAAGTTCAATAATGCCAGGGAAGGTAAACCCAGTAATTCCAGAGGTTGTAAATCAAGTTGCCTTTGAGGTGATTGGTGCAGATACAACTATATCTATTGCTTGTGAAGGTGGACAATTACAATTAAATGTATTTGAACCTTTAGTTGCATATAAACTATTTACTTCAATTAATATAATGAGAAGATCTTTTGATACACTTGCAGATAAATGTATTAAAGGAATAACTGCAAATGAAGATGTTTGTATGGAAAATATTTTAAATTCTGTTACTATAGTAACTTGTTTAAATCCAATACTTGGATATGAAAAAAGTTCAGCATTAGCAAAAGAAGCTCTTGCAACAAATAAAAGAATATATGATATTATCTTAGAACAAGAACTGTTTACAAAAGAAGAATTAGACGAACTTCTTCATCCAAAAAATATGGTAACAAACTATCAAGGGTAAAAATTTAAGGAATAAAATGAATATAACTATTATAAATACTGGTGGAACATTTAATAAAAGATATAATCCCATAAAAGGACAACTTGAAGTACCAAGTGATAACATAGCATTAGACAAGATTATACAATCTTGTCATAATGTAACTTTTGAAATCAAAAATGTTGTTTCAAAGGATAGTCTGGATATGACAGATATTGATAGACAGACTATAACGGATGCTGTAATAGAATCTAAGAATGAAAAGATTATAATAATACATGGAACAGATACAGTTGATTTAACATCTACATTTTTAAAAGAACAAGTAAAAAATAAAAAAATTGTTTTTACTGGGGCAATGATTCCAATGAGCATAGATGAAGTTGAAGCAACAATGAACTTCTCAATGGCCTTAGGTTTTTTAAATGCAGATATTAATGAGGGAATCTATTTAGCTATGCATGGTGTTGTTGTTGATGCAAGTAAACTAAAAAAAGATAAGTCTGTTGGCAAATTTTTAATTCAAGAGTAAAAATGGAAAATTTAGAAAATGAGCTAATAAGTTTTGGTATAATTGCATTAGTAGTGTTACTTTTAGCATACTTAACAAAGAAAAAAGAAGATAGTTTCAAGTAATATTTAATTTTCTACTTTATTTAATTTTTTTCTTGTATAATCCCTTCAAAAAAGGCTTTAGGATGGGTTATGTATAAATTTTTCTTATACTTATTATTACTCTCTACATATAGTTTATCCCAAACAATAAACTATGAAGAAGTAGTTTCACAAACTATAGAAAACAATAATAGACTCAAGCTTCAAGAATTGAATATTGAAGCTTCTAAAATAGATATTCAAAAGGTTAATGGTTTATCATATGGTAAACTTGAATTAAACCATGAAGTGATGAGAACAAATCATCCAGGATATGTTTTTAATTCAAAACTATCATCTAGAGAAGCTTCGTTTAATGATTTTGGGGCTTTAGATTTTACTGGTCCTTCAACAATTGATGTAATACCAGATAATCTAAATAACCCAGAATCTGTAAACAACTTTACTACAAAAGTAACATATGATCTACCACTTTTTACAGGGTTTAAACTCTCAAATCAAGAAGAACTTCTAAAAATAAAAAACCAAGCTCAAATATTAAAACTGACACTTGATAAAAGGGCTTTAGAGTTTGAAGTACTAAAAGCTTATAATGGTGCGGTTGTGGCAAAAGAGTTTATAGAAGCTACAAAACAAGCTAAAAATGCAGTTTCTCAATTTGTAAAATCAGCAAATGAATTTTACAAAGAAGGTTTAGTTACTAAAATTGATACTAAACAAGCAAAGGTTCAAAAGTTAAAAGTTCAAAGTGAAGTTACTCAAGCCCAAAATAAATTTGATATTGCAATTGCGTATTTAAGATTCTTAAGTTCAAATGAACAACTATCAAATGTAAAATCCCTAAAACTTTTTAGGGTAAATAATAAAACCCTAAAATCTTTATACAAAGAGTCAATTGAAAACAGAGTTGATTTAAAAATGCTTGATATTTCAAAAGATGCTATGGAAAAAAATGTCGATTTAAATAAATCTTCTTTTTACCCAAATATCTACTCTCACTTGGAATATGGGTTTAATGACAATACATTAAATTTTGATTCTTCAAAAGACTATTATATGGGATTAGTAGGACTTAAATATACTATTTTTGACACAAGTAGAGATGCAGATTTACAAAAAAGTAAAATAGAACTAAACAAAACTAAACTAAATTTGAATCAACTACAAGATGCAATTAAATTAGAATTAGAAAAAGCTTTTTTAAATCTAAAAGCAAAGGAAAAAATACATCTAGAAAAGATAGAAGCAAAAGAACTATCTTTGGAAGTCTTAGAACAATCTAAACTTATGTATAAAAATCAATTAATATCAATGACTGAACTTCTAAAACAAGAAGCATCATATAGAGAAAATGAAGCCCAATTGATTATGGCTAGCTATGAAAAGTCTATTGCTCAAGCAAGATTAAAACTAGCCCTTGGAAAAAGCTTAAGAGATTAAAGGATTATAAGCAATGAAAAAAAAGTTAATAACTTTAATAATATTCTTAACAAGTGTGATAAATTTAAATGCACTTGAATTAAGTGGAACGGTAATTTCTGATAATGAAAAAATAATTACAAGTAGATATATGGGATTTATTAAAAAAGTATATGTAAGTGAAGGAGATTTTGTTAAAAAGGGTCAGCTTTTATATAAAATAGATTCTTCAAATATTGACAGTTTAAAACGGGAAGCTCAATTAAATCTTCAAATCCAAGAAAACAATTTTAACAATGTAAAAACAAACTATGCAAGATATAAAAGATTATATGAAAAAGATTTAGTTCCAAAATATGATGTTGAGCAACTAGAACTAAAACTAAAAAATATAAAAAATATGATAGCAATTGCAAAGGCAAAATTAAAAGAGGTAAAAGCCCAATATGATTACTTAAAAATAGTTGCTCCAAATGATGGACTAATTATTAAAAAAAGTATTAAAAGTGGTGAGATGGCCATGCCTTCAAGTCCTGCAATTATACTTTCTGATTTAAATTCACTTAAAATTAAAACTGATATTAGTGAAAGTAATCTAAAAAAGATAAAAATTGGAAAAGAAGTAGAAGTTCAAATTGAATCATTAGATTTAAATACAAAAGGGAAAGTTGCCTCAATTATTCCAAACGTACAAAATATGACCCATTCTTTTACCATAAAAATTTCTTTTGACGCAAAGGGTATGAATATATACCCAGGTATGTATTCAAGAATATTTATTAAAGTGGATGAGAATGGAAAACAATAATCTAAATATTGCAGGAAGACTTGCACAAACTTTTATAGACCACCCTTTAACTTTTATATTAGGAACATTTACTTTAATTTTGGGAATATTATCTTTGGAGTTTATGCCAAGGGAAGAAAATCCACAAATAAAAGTTAGTGGTGGTGCCGTAATTGTTGCCCTACCAGGAGCAAAACCAAGTGAGATAAAAAAAGTAGTAATTGAACCTTTAGAGAAGAAGATAAAAGAGATTAAAGGTGTTGAACATATCTATTCTTATGCTAAAGATTCTGTGGGTATAGTTCAAGCGCAATACTACATAGGAGAAGATAAAGAGGAATCAAATCTTAAACTTTATAATCAAATAATGAGAAATATAGATATGCTTCCAAAGGGTGCTATGCAACCTATAGTTAAAACTATGGATATAGATACAGATATTCCAATAGCCACAATAGCTTTTTATCCAAATGAAAAAAAGATTTCCCAAACTGAACTTTTTAATGAAGTAAATAAAATAGCTTTTGAGATTAATAAGATTGATCAAGTTGCCCTTGTTGCTTTAAAAGGAGAAAGAAAAGATCAATACAATATTGAAGTTAATGCTAGTAAATTGTCAGCTTATAATTTATCTCTAGGACAAATTGCAAAACAAATTAAAGCTTTATCTTTAACCACTCCAAATATGGTATCAGATAATTTGCAAGATTCACTAACTGTCTTAAGTATAAAAAATGCAATTGAAAAAAAAGAAGACTTAGAAAATATAATCATTTCATACAATTTTAATACACCAATCTATTTAAAAGAAGTTGCAAAAATTTCTAGAAGTTTTGATATACAAAACAAAAAAGAGGCACTTATTTATACAAAAGATTATAAAAAAGGCTTAAATCAAGTAACCTTAACAGTATCAAAACTAAAAGGTGCAAATTCTGTTACTATAAATGAAAATATTTTTGGATATATTGATTCTATAAAAACTGATTTAGAAAAGAAAAACATAAAAATGGTAATTACAAGAGATGATGGGTATACTGCAAATAATGCAGTTAACTCTTTAGTTCAAAATCTACTTATCTCTATATTGATTATTGCAATATTACTTATATTTTCTTTAGGTTTTAAAGAAGCAATGATTGTTTCACTTCTTGTTCCATCAATTTTGTCAATTACCCTTTTTGTAGGATTTATGATTGATGAAACCATAAATAGAATCACTTTATTTGCATTGATTGTAAGTCTTGGGATGCTTGTTGATGCAGCAATTATTGTGATTGAAAATATAGTTAGACATAAAAAAGAAGATGCTGGTAAAACTGATATAAAAACTATTTCAATTGAAGCTACAAATGAAATAGGTAATGCCACAAATGTTGCAACAATAGCTATTATTATGACATTTATTCCTATGTTTTTTGTAGGAGGAATGATGGGGCAATTTATGCACCCTCTTCCTGTATTTGTTCCCATTGCTCTAATAGTTTCACTATTTGTAGCCTATGTTTTTACACCATACTTTGTAAAAAAATTCTTATAAGGAGATAATAAATGAAATTAGAAAAATTTATTTATAATATTATTGAATCTCCTTTTAAATCAATGTTAGTTTATCTAATAACCTTAGGGCTTTTTGCCCTTTCAATTGCAACATTTCCAACTGAGATTATAAAAGCTAAAATGCTTCCAAGCAAAGATTCTGATACCTTTTCTGTTTATGTTGATTTAAAAGATGGAAGTTCAACAAGACAAACTAAAGAGGTGACTTCTTGCATCTCACAAAAACTAATATCAAAGGACATGGTGACAGATGTTTCTGTATTTATTGGAGAGGGACAACCCCTTGATTTTGCAGCATTAGTTAAACAAAGTGCTTTAAAAGATAAAGAGTCTCAGGCTGAGATTATGGTAAATATCAAAAAAGCTCATAATAGAGATATGAGTAGTTATAATTTTGTTAGTGAAGTTCGAGATGAATTACAATCTTGTTCTAAATATGATGCTAATATTAAGTTAATAGAACTGCCTGCTGGACCCCCAGTATTAGCATCAATAGTTGCAGAAATTTATGGAGGAAATTCTTTTGAAAGTAGAAGAGAATTTTCAAAAAAAATTGCAAAAATCTTAGAGAAACAAGAAACTTTAGTTGATGTTGATATTATGGCAGATGATGAGTATTCTAAATTTGAAATTGAATTAGATAATAATAAAATCATTAAAACAGGTATCTCTTTAGAACAAATTAAAAATGTACTTTATATAGCCTATGAAGGTGTAACCTTATCAGTTGTCAATGAAAATGATACAGAATCACAAGTTCCAATTTTCTTAAGGCTTGATAACTCAAGGGTTTTTAAATCTAATAGTGTTGAAGATATATTAAATAAATTATCTACTCTTAAACTTATGAGTAAAAATGGTTTTTCTGTTCCCCTTAGTGAACTAATAAGTGTAAAAAAAGTGATTAAAGAACCAACCTTAACTTCGAAAAATTTAACACCAATGATAAATGTTATTGCTGAAACAAATAAAGATAGTCAAATATACCCTTTATTAGACGCTAGGGATGCTTTTCTAAACGATTTTGACACAAACTATGAAGTGAGTAAATCTAAGCTTTTAAACCTAGAATTCAAAGATAAAAATACAGGTGAAAAATTTAAACTTGTATGGGATGGAGAACTTAAAGTTACTATTGACACATTTATTGATTTAGGAGGAGCTTTTATTATCGCTTTAGTTTTAATATTCTTCCTTATGGTTATGTATTATAAATCTTTTGCAATCTCTGGTGGAATAGTATTAGCTTCATTTGTCTCAATTATTGGAGTTATCTTTGCACACATAATTATGGATATAATTACAACAGATACATTTTATTTAACTGCAACTTCACTTATAGGATTTATAGGGCTTATTGGTATTAATTCAAGAAACTCTACATTAATCATTGATTTTTCTAAACAATTAGTTGAAGACAAGGGATTAACAATAAATCAAGCAATAGCACGGGCAACAGCCACAAGGTCAAAACCAATTATTCTTACAGTTTTAACTATGGTTTTTGCTTCATCTTTACTTGCAACAGATGCTGTATTTGGAGGATTAGGAGTTGCACTTATTGGAGGAACATTAATCTCCTATGTTGTTTCAATGTTTTTTGTTCCTGTAATTATTAGAAATCAAATGAAAAAAGTTATAAAAAATTAATCAGCAATATGGATTATAAATTCTAATCCATCGCTGAGATTTTTAGCACTAATTTCTCCCCCAATTTTTTCCACAATATTTTTTACTAGATATAAACCTATTCCTGTTCCTTCATCTTTTGTAGTATAATGTTTATCAAATAATCTTTCTAAAGTATAATCACTTACTCCACCCGCATTATCTTTAAAGATAATGCTAAAACCTCTTAAATCTTTTTTTGTATATATATCTATATTTCTAATTCTGCTTTTATTTTGCACAAAGGCATCAATTGAGTTGTTTATTAAATTTATAAACACATGGGTAAACTCATTTTGGTGTACATGTATACAAAAGTCAGGATCTATATCAATATTTAAAATTACATTGTTTTTTACTAAAACATCTTTTAGAAGCATTCTTACATATGTAATTAGCTTCAAAAGTTTAACACACTGTAAATCACCTTTTGGTTTTAAAAAGTCTCTAAACTCCCTAAGTGTAGTGATTAAGTGATCAATGTTATCAATTTGCTCTTGGGCATAGTTCTCAATAATATTTTTATCAATTTTTTCTTTTTTGCACTCATTTTTTATAAACTCTGTTTTAAGCTTAATTCCATTTAATGGGGATATCCATTGATGAATAATTATCTCAATTAACTCACCCATAGAAGCTAATCTTGACTGTTCTTTTAACATTTCAAGTTGTGTAGAACTTTTCTTCATCTCCTCATCAACTTGGTGTTGAAGATTTTCTTTTCTTTCATATTGTTCTTGAATATCTACCAATATAAAAAAATAAAGTTGTTTATTTGTAGGATGTTCTATTGCTTTAATTTGAAATTTTCTAGTTGAATTATCATAACACTTAAAATCAACTTCCAAATCATTTATCAAATAGTCTTTATAAGTCATCCAATTACTAAAAGTACCTAATAAATCCTTTTGTATTAAAGAGGTAATTTTTGTGTTTGTATCAATTTTTTTAAAATATTTTTCCACATAGTTATTAGTTTTTTCTATTTTAAAGTTACTATCTACTATAAAACATGGGATTGGAGCATTAAGAAAAAGGGTTGTAAATTCTTCCTTATTTTCAAGTATATTATCTGGTAATTCTTCATTTTTATATGTTTTAATCTCTTGAATAATACTACGTATATCTTTCTCACTAATAGTATTACTAAGACTCTTATTATTTTTGTTCAATCTTAAAAAGATTTCATGGCTTAAATTATCTTGCATAATTAAATTTTATAAATTATCAAGTTAGCTTTAGTATGCAGTTAAATTACAATAATTTATAATCTCCTATTTATTATTATAAATAACATCTTATCATATATTTTTAATATTTTTTATTAATTTTTTAATATTTATTAAAAAAATATTAAAATATTTAACTATTTTGTATAATTAAGACTAATAATTTCAGGTGTTTTTATAAAGTTGTATTGTAAAAACAGCTCCATTATCTCCATTTCTAACCTTTAAAGAACCTCCACAGTGATCATTTATAATAATTTTACTCATATACAAACCAAGTCCGGTTCCATCTTTTTCACTTTTTGTTGAAAAATATGGATCAAAGACTTTATCAATAATATCTTGCTTAATCCCACTACCATTGTCACTTATCTCAATATAAACATTTTGCTCATCACTATATGTTTTTATTTTTATTTTTGAATCTAGAACTAAGTTTTCAACTAATACATCTTCAGCATTCTTTATTATGTTTAATATAACTTGGTTGATTTCAGTTGCATGAACCATTATCTCTTCATTTGAATTTAGTTCTATTTCTAATTTTATGTTATTTGAATCTAATGAGCCTTTTATGATTGAAACTGAATTATTAATAATATTCTCAAGACTAATAAGAATTTTTTCCTTATCAGTTTTAAAGAAATTTCTAAAGTCATCAATAGTAGTTGATAAGTGAATAGAGTAATCACTTATTAAAGACAACTCTTTTTCTAACTCTTTTTTAGGAAGATTTTCATCTAACATCAATCTTATTAAAATATTATTTGTAGTTGCCGAAATTGCTGTTAAAGGTTGTCTCCACTGGTGGGCAATCATTGATAACATCTCACCCATTTGAGCCAACCTGCTTTGTTGTATCAACTGTTTAGTTTTTTCTTCATTTTTTGCAATCTCTTTTTGGACTTTTTCTTCAAGTTTAATTGTTAAAGAGTTTAATTCTTCTTCAATATCTTTTCTTTTTTGAATATCTCTCCATACATTATGGATTAGTTTTTTATTTTGAAATTCAATTGCTGTAACTACAACATCAAGCCATATTAAAGAGCCATCTTTTTTCTTATGAAGCATCTCAAAAGTGCAATAACCCTCGTCTAATGCTCTTTGTAAATATTTATCTATTAACTCTAAAGAATGACTTCCATCAGGCTGAAAAGTTGGTAAAACATTTTTTCTATGACTATTTATAAACTCTTCTTCATTTTCAAAGCCTAATAATTCATATGATTTAGAATTACATTTTACTATCTTAGGCTCTCCATCTATTGTTGCTAAAAAAACACCATCAGATGATTCATTAAAAGTTTTTTCAAAAAGAATTTTTTGAGAATGTAGTTCTAAGGTCTTTTCTTCAAGTTCTTTTGATTTTGATTCAATGTTTTTATTTGCTTCTTGGAGTTTTTTATTATGAGTATTTAATACTATTTGTCTATATATCATAATTATAAGAATAATTAAGATTACAATAGCAATTTGCCAAAACTTTGTATAATCAATGAAATTCTCATATTTTACAGACATCCATTTATTTTTTAATTCTTGTACCTTTGCAATTGAAATAGATTTGATAGCTTTATTTACAATTGAAACTAATAAATCATAATCATCTCTAATCATAATTCTAAAATCAAGATTGAATTCTGTAGTACCTGATATTTTTATATCATTAAAACCATATTTTCTAATATAGTGTGATAATTCAGGAAGAATACCTATAGTTGCATAAACCTCATTGTTTGATAATGCTTTTAAAGCATTAAATTTATTATTATAACTTGTGAACTTAATTTTAGGATATTTATCAATTAAAATTTTATATATTCCTGTACCCTTTACTATACCAACAGTTTTCCCATCTAAAATAGCTGTATTAGTAATATATCTTTTATCAAGTTTAGTTGCAATTGCAAGGGGATAAGACATATATGGAATTGAGAATTTACTATACGAAAGTTTATCCTCTGTTATAACTGCAGCAATTGATAAATCAGCCTCTTTATTTTTTATTTTCTCTTCAATTTCTTCAAAACTATCGACAACCTTACAAGAAGAATCAATCAAGGCTTTTTCTTTTATTATGTTCCAAAAATCAACAGATATTCCAGAAGGCCTATCTTTTATAAAAATAAATGGATGCCAATTAGTAGAGATACATTTAAATTTTTTCTCAACTAAAAATAATCGTTCATCTACTTCTAGCTCATCAATAATATTAATTTTCTCTTTCTCAAAACCATAGGTATCAATCCATTTTTTTCTTAAATTTGTCCACTCTATTTTAGAAATAGAATCAAAAGATTTTTTCATGATTTCATAAAGAGTTTTATTCTCTTTTGTTATTCCAAACCTTAAATCTGTTTTGTTTAGGTTTGGTAGATTTAATTCATCTAACACTTTCATATTAGTGTACTGTTTATTTTTAATTGCATTTTGAGTACTTAAAAGGTGTCCAAAAATAATATCTACTTCACCAAAAGCTAAAGCATCTAATTTTTTCTCAAAACTATCATATTCAACTATTTCAAATAAATTTAGATCTTCAATCATTTTTTTATAGAAAATATTTTTTGTCATACCCAATCTCATGTTTTTTAATGAGTTTAAATCTTTGTAGTCTGTTAAATCTTTTCTTGAAAAAATCATTAAAGGGATTTCATAATAAGGTTTTGTGTAGTTTGTAAAACTTAATCGATTATCTTTGTAAGAGATTGCATCGATTATGTCAATTTGTTTTTCTTTAAATTTCTTTAGATTAATTGGCCACTTATTAACTTCATATTCAAAGGTTAAAGAACTCTTTTCTGATATTAATTGTAAAATATCATAAGAGAATCCTTCTAGTTTTCCATTTTTTAAAATAGAAAAAGGTGGAAAGTCAGGTAACATTGCTACCTTAACTTTATTCTTTTTTATATAATCTTTTTCTTCTTGTGTAAAATTTAGTTCTGCAAATAGTGTAAGGTTAAATATTGATAGTAAAAGTAAGAGTTTTAACAATCTACTCATAAATCATAAACCATTGCAATTTCATCACAAATAGGAAAGTGTTTACATCTAATACAATCAGCCCATATTTTATGTTCTGGTATCTTCTCTTTCTCTATTTCATAAAATCCCAATGATTCAAAAAAACCTTTTTGATAAGTTAATGAAAGTATTTGTTGTAAACCTAAGGATTTAGCCTCTTTTATACAAGCTTCAACCAATTTCTTACCTAATTTTAAACCTCTAAAGTTTTTAGACACAACTAAACTTCTAACTTCTGAAAGTCTTGCAGAATGCACATGTAAAGCAGTAAAACCTGCCATTACACTATCAACTTCCACAACTGTATATGATCTAATTGTATTAGCCATTTCATCTTCTGTTCTAAGAAGAATAATTCCATTCTCAACCTCTTCTTTAACTAAAGATTGCATTGTTTCAATATGGCTAACATCTGGTTTATAAAATTTAATTTCCAAAAAGATATCCTGTAATTCTGTCTTGAAGTTCTTGTAAACCTCGTTTTTTTAAATTTGAAATAAAAATACCCTCTGGGTATTCTCTTTTTAATTTTTGTAAATCATTTTGTTTCAATTTATCAATTTTTGTAAAGGCATTTATGATAATTTGATCACCTCTTTTTATTGTCTTTAAAAACTCATCAACATTTTGATCAATTACTAAATCTGTATGTCTAGCATCAATCAAATGAACAAAAATCTGTAAACATGGTCTTTGTTCTAAGTATCCAGTTAAATTTTTATTCCAATCCCTTTTTAAACTTTTTGAAACCTTTGCATATCCAAAACCTGGTAAATCAACAAACCTAGAATAAACATAAGGCAACTCTTCACTTTGGGTTTTAAATTTAATATCAAAATAGTTTATTAACTGTGTTTTTCCTGGAGTAGAAGATGATTTAGCTAAACCTTTTCTATTTGTAAGGGTATTTAATAAAGAAGATTTTCCAACATTACTTCTTCCTAAAAAAGCAACTTCTGCCTTATCTGGACTTGGAGAGTCCATAATACTTTGGGCTGAAGTTAAAAACTGTGCATCAACGATTTTCATTATTTCTTCTCTTCTTTATTTTTATCATTATTATTAACATTAATAATAAATCTTACTGGTTTATTTTGAGTTCCCTTAACTTTTGCATTACCTGTTAATTGATTAATAAAAATTGTTTCCCCAAAAAGTTCCCTTTGCTCTATTTCTTCTTTTACATAACCATTACCAATGATTGTATATTCCTGTTTTTTTGGAGAATAGATAACTCTATTTCCTTTCCCTTTATATACTTTTCCATTACTATGAATTTCAAAATCTGCATTTCCTGAAGCTACATATTTAAATGGTGTATTTGACTTAGCCTTTTTATTAGCTTCCATAAAAATCTCTAATTTGTAAGCATTAAGTTTATCTTTACCCATTTTTAATTTTACATTTCCTGTAAAAATAGTTATCCCTTTTGAATCATCTGATTCAAAACTATCAGCATCAATAATTAATTTATCATTTGCAAAAATCAAAGTTGTAAAAAACAACAATGTTATAAAAAATTTCATTTATTAATTTCCTTTATTTGTATCAATTTCAAAATGAGTATTCTTAGCACTCATATAATATTTATTTAAATCAAGATAAATATTTTTACCCTTTATATAGTTTTCATAATAATTGCCATCAAAAGGTTTTGAATTAAACGCAATTTTTGTTTTTGCATTATAATCTAATTCATCAGTATTTAAATTAATATAATCATTTCTAGTAAACTTTACATTATTTAAAAACTTAAATTCATCTGCTCTTTTCACAATTTTATCAGCTACTAGTGTATCAGTTATAATATCACCATTTGAATTTGTATTTCTTGTAGTTAAAGAGCCATTATGCAATACATCTCTTGTTTTATATCTAATTGCCTTCGTTGAGTAAACTATCCTATTCATATTTTGTGGACTTAATGTGTACATTATTGAATCATCAAATACTAAAAGGGGCAAATCTTTAATTGATTCTTTTTTGTCAATTCTATCAACAGGGATAAAGTAACTAAAAGTTGCAAGAATCAATAAAGCTAAAACAAAAACTCTTATAACCATGCTTTAATAAAATCCTCTTCTATTCCATCTTCTTTTATGATATGTTCAATCATTTCTCTGACTGCGCCTTTACCACCATAAGAGTTGCACTGGATATTTACAATCTTTTTTATATATTTTGAGCCATTAGCTGGAGTAAAAGATATTCCAGCTTTTTTTAACATATTATAATCGTTCAAATCATCACCAATAGCTGCAACTTCACTCCAAGAGATACCCTCTTCTTCTAAAATTTTTTCTAAAACTTCATCTTTATTATGAACACCTTGATATAGATGTTCTATTTTTAAATCTTTTGCTCTTCTTTCAACTATTAAAGAGTTTCTTCCAGTGATAATTGCAGCTTTTTTACCAAGTTTTTTTGTCCATGTTGCAATTGCTAAACCATCTGCAACATCAAAGGTTTTAAGTTCATCACCACTATTTGAATATGTTATTCCACCATCTGTTAATGTTCCATCAACATCAAGAACAATTAACTTAATCATAAAACACCTTTTGTACTTGGAACTCCAAGCTTTTCATTTTTTGCTAGTGCTCGTCTTAAAGCAACAGCAAAGGCTTTAAAACTAGCCTCTAAAATATGATGTTTATTTCTTCCTCTTTCATTTATGATATGTACAGTTAGACCTGCATTTCCTGAAAGTGCATGGAAAAACTCTTCAGCTAACTCAACATCAAACTCTCCAACTTTTCCAGTTACATTAACCTCATAAACTAAAAAAGGTCTATTTGATAAATCTAAAGCACATGTTGTAGCTGCTTCATCCATTACAACTGTTGCATTTCCATATCTTTCAACATTTTCAATTGGGAAAATTTCATCTTTTAAAGCTTTTCCTAAAACAATACCACAATCTTCAACTGTATGGTGAGCATCAATATGCAAGTCACCTTTACAAGTTAAATCAATATCAATACCACTATGCTTTGAAAGTGCTTCAAGCATATGGTCAAAGAAACCTACTCCTGTATCTATTTGAAAAGAACCATTTCCTAATATATCAACTCTACATTTAATATTTGTTTCTTTAGTTTGTCTATTTAATTCTGTCATCTATTTTCCTATTCAGCAATAATCATTGCCCCAGTTAAACCATTTTTATTTCTATAATCTCTAGCTTCTTCTTCTGATCTAAATCCAGCAATCCAAACTCTATTTATTGGTCTACTTTCAAAAATGCCTTCTTTAATAACAACATTATACCTATCTTCTAAAGCTATTTCAAATTTTCTTTTTGTAATTTTTGCACCTTCAAGTCTTCTAAAAGCACCAACTTGAATATAATATTTACCAACAGTTGCTGTCTCTTGTTTTTCCTCTTTTGTTCGGGCAATTTTTGCATGGAATCCTAAAACTGTAATTTTAACCCTTGCAGTTCCTTTTTTTACCATATCTATATCATGGGCAGCTTTATTTGAAAGGTCAATTATTCTTCCACTAACAAATGGTCCTCTATCATTAACTCTAACTATTGTTGATTTTCCATTTTCTAAATTTTCAACTTTAACCATTGAGTTCATCGGTAAAGTTTTATGGGCAGCAGTTTGAGCATACATATCATAAATTTCGCCATTTGAAGTTCTTTTTGCATGAAAATTTGGGCCATACCAAGAGGCAATACCCCTTTGTGTATCCCCAACCTTTGCTAAAGTTGGATAATACCATTTTCCAGCAATTTTATATGGTCTCATAGTTGCTCTATGCATAGCTTTAGAGTTTTTGATTTTTTGAGTTCCAAGTGGTTTATTCACTTTTTTACCAAGTATAGGTATGTAACTACTATAATTTGTCGATTTTGAAGAACACCCAGTAAATATTACTCCAAAAGCCAAAGCTGAAAAACCAAATTTAATTATTTTATCTGATAACAAGTCTATCCCCTATTTTAAGAAAACTACTTTTTAGATTATTGTCCTTCATAATTTTCTTCACATCAACCTTATATTTTCTAGCAATTGAATATAAAGAATCTCCACTTTTAACAGTGTATCTTTTTTTAGAAGGTCTACTACTAATTTTGAAAATATTCCTATTTTTTATCATATCATTTGGAATAGGTAATAAAAGTTTTTGCTTTAACGATAGAAAAGATGATTTTAATTTATTTTGTTTTTTTATCATTGCAACTGTAATATTATACTTTCTTGCTATACCAATTAAAGTATCTCCACTTCTTACAGTATGAACAGCATAAACTGTATCTTTAATGCTATTTTTATTTAAATTAAATCTACTTAATCTACTATAAGGGATATTAATTGTGTAGAATTTTTGGCTAGGTGGAACAATTCCTCTTTTAAGATGTTTATTTAATTCATATAACTCTTCATATTTCATCCCAATTGCTTTTGCAATATTGTTTAAATGCCAACCACCCTTTACAGGAACAGTTGCTATTGTTTTTGAAATACCAATATTTAGTAGGTGCGAGTTATCATTGTTTTTTATAAAATTTTGAGAATTCAACATAGCTAATGAGATGATTTTTCTAATATATCTTCTTGATTCCTTTGGAAGATATTGTCTATCTAAACCTTTTTGCTCCTGAAGTAAATCTTCAATATCAGGAGTTATTCCCCAAGTTTTAACCTCCTTATACACTTTTCTTAATTTATAATAAGAGATTCTTCTTTTTTGATATTTTGCAATAGTTTTTCTAAATTCATATATCTTTTTACTTCTTTTTTGTGATGGGTGTTTTTCAACATAAATATCTAAAATAGCTCTTGTTAATGCTTCAACAACCCTTCCTTCACCACAGTTATATGCAATTGCAGCTAAGTACCATTTATCAAATCTACCATGTAATGCATTTAGATATTTTGCAGCAGCAACAGTTGATTTAACAAGATCCATTCTCTCATCAACATAAAAATCATTTTTTAATCCATACATTTTTGCAGTTCCATGCATAAATTGCCAAAGACCAGTTGCTCTTACATAAGATTTAGCATCAATATCAAAGTTTGATTCTGCCATTGCCATATAAATAAATACATCTGGAATATTTTGTTGTCTTAGTATATCTTTTACTCTTGGTACAAATAATGATGCTTCATTAAGTTTTTCTACGTAATTATGGGAATTTCTTCTATTTTGAAATTGCTCATACACCTCTTGAAGTTTATAGTCAGTTATAAAAGAAGATTTTATATCTAAATCTTCTAAAATTTGTAAATCTCTTTGTGTGAAATTTGAACCTATTAAGGATGCATAAGAATAAATAGAAAAAACAAAAATAAGTAATAATAGTTTTTTCAAATTCACTTTCCTATATATAAAAATAGACAATATCATATCTAAATTATCGTAGAAAGTTCCTTAAATAGCCTTATTGCATTATTAGTAGTAAGATCTTCAACCTCTTCTTTTGTCATATCTAATAATTCAGCCATCTTACTAGCTACTAGATTTGTATAAAAAGGTTCATTTCTTTTCCCTCTATGAGGATGCGGTGTTAAGTACGGACCATCAGTTTCAATAATAAGCTTTTCCTTTGGAATCTTTGGTAAAACCTCTACAAGTTTTTTTGCATTTTTAAATGTTAATACTCCACCTATTCCGTAATAAAAATTATGTTCAGCTAAAGGCAGTAGATGTTCACTTGCATTATAGCAATGTAATACTCCACCAACCTCTTTTGCATTTGTATCAATTAATATTTCTCTTGAATCATTAGAAGCATCTCTAATATGAACAATAAGAGGTTTATTTACTTTTTTTGCAAATTCAATTTGAGCTTTAAAAACCTCTTTTTGTTTTTTTATATTTAGTTTTTTTTCTTCTTCATCTTCAGGGAGTCTAAAATAATCAAGTCCACATTCACCAATTGCAATACATTTTGGATGATTAACATATTTTTCCATAATTGTTTCATCATACATATCAATATCATAAGGATGAATTCCAACAGCAAAAAAAACTTCATCATATTTTTCTGCTAGCTTTATAGCTTGAGGTAAGTCATTAAAATCTGCCCCAGGAATCAAAAAGCCTTTAACTTCATTTTCAAGTGCACGATTTATAACTTCATCTATATCTTCATAGTATTGTTTATTATCAAGATGTATATGTGTATCTATTATGATGCGAAATACCTTTTCTCAATTAAGTTTAATAAACCATTGATATCTTCAATATCATCAGTTTTAATCCAAGCATCAACTCCAAAGTTTTTGAAGGCATCAAAATCACCTTCATCATCAATCAATGCAATAGAAGTAAATTTTTCAGAACACGCTTCTGACTTGTTTTCTTCAAAATCAAATATTGTGTTAATATCTATAATAGCAATTTGTGCATCACCACTACTACTATTTTCAAAATGCTCAACGTCATGCTTAGAATCTATTACAGATTCATCAAAATCACAAAAAGTTACAATTTTCATATACGACTCCTAAAGAAGGTTTTATAAATTCTATCCAAAAAAAAATAATAATAAATTAAAAATTAGATTTTTTAAAGAATATATCTCGCTGTATCCTCATTTTCTACAATATCTTCAAGTTTCTCTTCCACAAGTTCTTTTGTGATAATAACTTTTTCACCTGACATTTCATCAGCTTCATATGAAATATCTTCAATAACCTTTTCAATCACGGTATGAAGTCTTCTTGCCCCAATATCTTCAGTCTTTTCATTGGCACTTACTGAATATTTTGCAAAGGCTTTAATAGCTTCATCATCAAACGCTAATTCAACTTTTTCTACTTCTAAAAGTGCCTGATATTGTCTTAAAAGAGAATTCTTTGTATTAGTTAATATTTTATATAAAGCTTCTTCATCAAGGTTTTCTAATTCTACTCTTAATGGAAATCTTCCTTGTAACTCAGGAAGTAAGTCACTTGGTTTACTAACATGAAAAGCCCCAGCTGCAATAAATAAAATATGATCAGTTTTAACTTGACCAAATTTGGTATGAACTGAACTTCCTTCAACAATTGGAAGTAAATCCCTTTGAACACCCTCTTTACTTGGGTCTTGATTTTGAGATTTTGTTCCTGTAGCAATTTTATCAATCTCATCTAAGAAGATGATTCCACCATTTTCAGCTCTTTTAACTGCTTCTATTTTAATAGCTTCATGGTCAAGTAAAGAATCACTAGCTACATCTTTTAATAATACTTTTGCATCTTTTATTGTAACTTCTTTTTTGATTTTTTCTTTATTTAAACCACCAAGCATCTTACTTAAACTTTCTTGCATAGAGCTCATATCCATTGGCATTGATGAATCAATAATTTCAACATGAGTCTTTTTAGGAACTTCAATCTCTATCTTTCTTTCATCAAGTTCGCCACTCAGAAGTTTTTGTTCCATTTTATTATAAGTTTTAATAAATGATTCTCTTGCACTATCACTTGCACCTTCAGGAAGTGGTGGCACTAGTTTTTCAATTATTTGCTTATTTACTTCATCATCAATTTTATCTTTGATTTTTTCTTCAAACTCTTTTGTTACTAAATTAATTGATTCATAAACTAAATCTCTAATCATAGATTCAACATCTCGACCAACAAATCCAACTTCAGTATATTTTGAAGCTTCAACTTTAATAAATGGCAATCCCATCATTTTTGCAAGTCGTCTAGCAATTTCTGTTTTACCAACCCCTGTGCTTCCAATCATCAAAATATTTTTTGGCATTATCTCTTCACGTAAGATTGGCTCAACATTCATTCTTCTATATCTATTTCTCAAAGCTAGGGCAATAGTTTTTTTAGCATTATCTTGCCCAATTACATAATCATCTAAATATTTTACAATTTGCTTTGGTGTCATTTCCATTTAATATTAATCCTCTATCTCTAAAATCTTTATATTTTGATTTGTATATATACAAAGTTCACCAGCTACCATTAATGATTCTTTAACTAAATCTACTGGTTTTAAATCTGAATGTTTAGCAAGAGCCCTTGCTGCACTAATAGCAAAATTTCCTCCACTACCAATAGAAGCAATTTGTCCATCTTCAGGTTCAACTACATCACCTGTTCCACTTAGAATAAAAATATGTTCTTTATTTAAAACTATCATCATAGCTTCTAATCTTCTTAGAACCTTATCTTTTCTCCACTCTTTTGAAAAAGCAACAACTGCTTTTAATAAATCACCTTTAGAATTTTCTAAGTGACCTTCAAACATATCAAATAGATTAAAAGCATCTGCAGTACTTCCTGCAAAACCTGCTAAAATCTGATTTTTATATAATCTTCTAATTTTTGTAGCATTTCCTTTTAAAACTGCATTTCCAAAGGTAACTTGTCCGTCACCTCCAATTACAGCTTGTCCTTGGCCTTTATATGCAAGTATGGTTGTAGCTTCAAACATCTATTCAACTCCAATAATATCAACTTTTAAACTTGCATGAATAGCATGACCTAATTTACAATCAACTGTAAAGATACCTGTTGCTTTTATTTTTTTGTCTAAAGTAATTGCTTTTTTATCTATTGTAATTTTAAAATCACTTTCTAAAGCTTCGCTAATCTCTTTATTTGTAACTGAACCAATCAAGTGACCATTAGCACCAACTTTATGTTTAATTGTTAATTTTGTTGATTCTAGTTTTTCTGCAAGCTCCTTTGCATCCGCAATCTCTTTTGCTTCATTTTCTGCTTTAACTTTTTGTTCTTCTTCAAAATTTGCAATAACTTCATCAGTAGCATGTAAAGCAAAACCTTTTGCAATTAAAAAGTTTTTTCCATATCCATCTTTTACATCTTTAATGTCACCAGCTTTACCAGTTCCTTTTACATCTTTTATTAATAGTACCTTCATAATTTCTCCAATTCTTTTTTAAAAAGTTGAATATTCTACAATAAGTTATTTGAATTGAGTATTAAGATTGAGATTAAGATTTTAAGACTTGTGAGTATAGTTTTCAAGCTTCAAAGAATTTATGAAGCTTGAAAATTTTATTTATTTGTTTTTATTGAAGTTACTAATTCAGTACACCCTTGTTTATAATATCTATTATCAGATGATTTTGTTACAACAACTTCTTGTTTAAGTTTTTTATTTTTCATTGTCATAGTAAGTGGCAACTTTTCATTGATCTCTTTTGCTAAATTAATATCCTTTTTAGTAAAAACATCAATAGCTGAGCATTCATTTTTTACCTGAGGACAATTAACTTCATAATAAGACCCATCTTTTGCTTTTTGGACAAACACTTTTTTTGCATTTAATTTAGCATCCAAAACATTACCATTTTTTGAAGCCAATGGGTAACAAGCCTCTGCCATATCTTTAATTCCAAAAACCTTTGCTTTTCCTTGAAATAAATATTGTAATCTTACAAGATTATCTGCTTGATCGGTACCTGTTCTACAATAACTATAAATTGCACCAATAGTACTACTATGTAGATTTTTATTATTGAAAGCAACATTCCAACCTCTAAGATTTGGTTTTAAAGCACCTTGTAAATATAAACCATCTTGTTCTGCTTTTGTTCTTGAATCAGTAACTACAACTTTTTTGCCATCAATTCTTGCACCATTTAATGCAGCTTCAACCTCTTTTGTACTTGCGTAATAACCCAATTTTTTTATTAAAGATTTAATATCTTTATTTGTACTAGAATAACCTTTGTTCTCCTCTAAAACACCAAATTTTTTAATAAACTTACCAAACTCAGTGTTATCTACATCATGATTAAAAACATTCCCATATTTACCCTCTGTTGCAAATAAACTTAGACCTAAAAAAAACGAAACACAAACTATCTTTTTCATCTAATCTTCCCCTTAATAAATTAATTTGTTATTATAATACCATATTTTTAGATTTATCAGAAATTTTTAATAAGTAATTTTATAAATTTCGTGTTTATCACTATTAGTAGGTGTTATTCCACAATATAATTATAATTTTAGATTATAATTATTATTGAAAAAATACAATCATAACTAAAGAAAAAATGATTTGAAATTTAAATACATAACCAGCTAAAACAAAAGCATCCCAACCACTTTCTTTAATAGCTTTAAATGAGATTTTAAGTCCAATTGCACTCATTGCTACTAATAAACAAATCTCTGAACTTTCAGAGATAAAAGTAGTTAGCCCTTGAGGTAAGATTGAAGTTGAAGCAATAATTGAAAAAAAGATAAATCCTATAATAAATATTGGTATTTGAAAACCTCTTTTTTGATTATTTTCAGTTGTGTTGTTTTTTGCCACTGTATAAACTAACCATAAAATTAAAGGGCTTAAAAGCAATATTCTTCCCATTTTTACAATTGTAGCACTTTGTCCAACTATTTCATTTACTCCAAAGCCTGCTGCAATTGCATGACCAACAGATTGTAAAGTGTTCCCTAATAAAATCCCTATTTGAACATCACTTAATCCTAATAAAACTCCAATAAAGGGTAAAACAAATAAGCCAATAGTTCCTAATAGATTAACAATAGCTATAGCTAAAGCAGATTTTTCTTTATCAAGTTTAACTATATCTTTTGTTGCAGCAATTGCTGCACTTCCGCAAACAGCATTACCTATACCTAAAATTAAAGCAAAATTACTATCAAAGTTTTGTTTTTTTGCAAGAAAATTTGTAAATGCTATAGTTGCCATTAATGAGATTACAATTAATAAAATTGTTTCAAAGCCAAGCTCTTCTAAAACATTAAAATCTAAATTTATTCCTAACAAAGAAATAGCAAGGGCTAGGATAGTTTTTTCACTAAAAGTTATTCCTGAATTAAACTTTGAAGGGAATTTGATTAGATTTCCAACTACAGCACCTAAAATGATTGCAATTGCAACAGAGCCAATTGGTATATAAGAAGATAAAAGAAAGGCAAAAAATGCAATTAAAATGCTTAATAAAATTCCGTATATTTTTTCCATGGGCAAATTATATAAAAAGAAATTATAATTAATGCTTTGAGAAATAAAAGTTTTACTTATACTTGACTATTTAACCCCAGATTTGCATTGGAGGAGTATTTGCAACTGCTTTTAAAATATTCGCCCTTGAAACAATTCCTAATAAATTGTCATCTTGATCAACTACAGGAATAGCAGTTAAAGAAAAATCAACCATAACCTTTGCAACCCTTCTTATATCAGTTATGGGATCACTTGTTATAACTTCATTAAAATCGAAAGTTGACAATTCCCTCTCCATAATATTTTGAGCAAATTCTAAATCACCAACAAGTAAATCTAAAATAAACTCTTGTGTTGCTAAGCCAATGATTTTATTATCATCTTTATTTAAAATAGGAATTTGTCTAAATTCATGCTCTTGCATCAATTCATAAGCTTCATGAAGAGTATTATCTTCATTTAAACTTATTACATCCCTTGTCATTAAATCTTGAACATGAAAAATTGGCTCTTTGGTATCAATATTAGCCATTTTTTTGTAAACAGACTTAGCCTCTTCAATATTTTGATTTTCATAAAGCTTTTTTTTAGATTTCAAGCTATGGTCTTTAGGAAGACCTTCTTCAGTATTGTTTCTAACCCTTGCAATAGAATCAACATTTGAAAGAGTATATAAATTATCAATTGTACTTCTAAAACTCAATCCATTGTTATTATATATTGCAAACATTTAATTACCTTTTTTCTTGGAGTTTCAACTAGCTATGTCTAGTGTGTTTGGCAAAGAATGTCTTATATTTCTTTTTTTAACATAATTGTTTAAACCAATGTGATTATTGTACCCTAATAGTTTGGCTATTTTTCTAACTGATAACCCCACTGCTAATAGTTCTTCTATTTTGTCCCTTTGTTTATCAAACTTAGATTTTTGAATTGTTCCCTTTGGTTTTCCTAAACTTTCACCTTTTAATTTTTTTGCAGTAAGAGCTTCTTTTGTTCTTAAACTCATTAAATCTTTTTCAAGGTGTATAGTCATTGAGATAACACCAAGTATCATTTGTGTCAACATATCTTTATCATCAATTAAATCAAGATTTTGTTTAACAACAATAATTCTAATTTTATTTGAAAGCAAAAATTTAACTATCTCTAAAATTGTCTCGATGGTTCTGCCAAAAACATTTAAATCATAAACAACAACAGTTGAAGAGGACTCACAATTTTTTAAAAAGTCAAGAATATTTTTCTCATCATCCGGAGTATCTATAACTATTTCAATCTCTTTATTGATAGAAATATTGTGCTTAGAAATATATTCTTCTAAGCCATTTTTTTGATCTTTTGTATAACTCTCATTATTGTTGTTAACTCTAACATATGTGAAAACTTTAGACATATTAATTCCTTTACAAAATTTATAATTAAATATATAAAATAGACAAAATGTTTAATTATATATATTTAAAACTTATACAAAATGATATACTTTTATTTATTAAACCAAGCTTAAAAAAAGCTTATTTAGATAATTTTTTAATGATATTCATTATTCTTTTGAAAATAAAGTCTTTTTTGGCTAATATCACCTTTTATTAGTACTTTATGAAGGTTTTAAAAGTGAAATTAGTAATTGGAATAACAGGAGCAAGTGGCACAAAACTTGCACTAAAATTTGTACAAAAACTGCCTTCAAGTGTTGAAGCATTTGTAGTGGTATCAAAAAGTGCCCGAAAGGCTTTGAAACTGGAGCAGAATATCGACATAAAAGATGAACTTTTAAAAAGAGAGAATACTCATATTTTTAAAGAGCATCAAATAGAAGCATGTATCTCATCTGGATCTTTTAAAACTGACAAAATGATAATACTTCCTTGTTCAATGAATACCCTTGCAAAGTGTGCTGTTGGTATGTCAGACAATCTAATAACTAGAGCTTTTACAGTAATGTTAAAGGAGAAAAGAGAGGTTGTTTTAGCACCAAGAGAGATGCCTTTATCTACTCTTGCATTAGAAAATATGCATAAACTATCAACTCTTGGAGTGGTTATCGCACCTCCTGTATTAGCCTACTATTCAAAACAAGATTCTATAGAGCTTATGGAAGATTTTTTAATAGGAAAATGGTTTGATTTATTAAAGATCGAACACAATCTATATGAAAGATGGAAATAAAATGGGAAATTGCAAAAGAGAAAAAAACGTAGAAGGAACTTATAAGAAAGCTATTTATAGTGGTACTTTTGATCCAATCACAAATGGCCATATGGATATAATTTGTAGAGCTTCAAACATTTTTGAAGAGGTGATTATTGCTGTTGCAATAAGTGAAGCAAAAAACCCAATGTTTGACCATAAACAAAGGGTTGATTTTGTTAAAGCTGCAACAAGTAAAATTAAAAATGTTAAAGTTGTAGGATTTGATACTTTACTTGTTGATTTAGCAACAGAATTAAAGATAAATACTATTGTTAGAGGCCTTAGAGCCGTTTCTGACTTCGAATATGAGCTTCAAATGGGTTATGCAAACTCATCTATAAATAAAGATATTGAAACACTTTATTTAATGCCAAAGTTAGAAAATGCTTTTGTTTCATCAACAATTGTTAGAGAAGTTATTAAATTTAAAGGAAAATACCAACACTTGGTTCCAAAAGAGGTTCTAGAATGTATATAGTAATTGAAGGTATAGACACAGCTGGGAAATCTACACAACTAGATATCTTAAAAGAAAAATTCCCTGAAGCAGTTTTCACAAAAGAACCAGGTGGCACAGAACTTGGCTTAAAACTTAGAGCCATGGCCTTAAATGGTGAAGCAAAAAGTAAAATTGCTGAGATGTTCATATTTCTAGCTGATAGAGCTGAACATATTGAAGAGGTAATAAAGCCAAATAAAGAAGGTATAGTTGTAAGTGATAGAAGTGTAATAAGTGGTATTTCGTATGCTTCTAACTTACCCCTTGAAGTTGTTACAAGTTTAAATCTTATAGCTACATCAAATATTCTTCCTAGCCATGTAATATTGTTAGAATTATCAAAAGATGAATTAACAAAAAGATTAAGTGGTAAGACAAATGACTCAATAGAGTCAAGGGGTATTGATTATTTGATTGATATTCAAAATAGAATGAAAAAAACAGTAGAAATACTAAATTTAAATCATATTTTTATCGATGCAAGCCTTAGTATCGAAGAGATTTCAAAAAAGATAGAGGATTTTATTAATGGCTAACATTCAAAGCTTAAGAGGAATGAATGACATATTAGGTGATGACAGTAAACTATTTACCTATTTTGTAGAGAATGCATCAAGAATTGCTAAAAACTATGGGTTTACTTACTTAGAAACTCCAATTTTGGAAGAAACAGCATTATTTAAAAGAAGTGTTGGTGAGAGTTCTGATATTGTAAATAAAGAGATGTATCAATTTATTGACAAAGGTGAAAATGACGTTTGTTTAAGACCTGAAGGTACAGCAGGAGTTGTTAGAAGTTTTGTAGAAAATAAATTTGATAGAGCTGGTGGTACATATAGATGGTTTTATTATGGACCAATGTTTAGATATGAAAGACCTCAAAAAGGTAGATTAAGACAGTTCCATCAATTTGGTGCAGAGGTGTTTGGTCAAGCATCTGTTTATGAAGATGCTACTATTATAATGATGCTTAAAGATATTCTTGATTTCTTTGGAATTAAGTTTAAATTACAACTAAATTCATTAGGTTGTCCTACATGCATGCCTCCGTATAGAGAAAATCTGGTTAAGTATTTAACAAATATTAAAGAAAACCTTTGTGAAGACTGTAATAAAAGGATTGAAACAAATCCTATTAGAGTTTTAGATTGTAAAAATGAAAACTGTCAAAAACTATTATACAATGCCCCTAAAATCACTAACAATTTATGTGAAAAATGTGATAGTGACTTTATAAGTCTTAAAGAGGTATTAGACTATAACAACATTGAATATGAAGTTGATACAAATCTTGTTAGAGGTTTAGACTACTACTCTCAAACTGCCTTTGAATTTACCTCTTCAGAGATTGGTTCTCAAAGTGCAATAGCTGGTGGTGGAAGATATGATAGATTAGTTGAGTTTTTAGGTGGAAGGTCAACTCCTGGAATAGGATTTGCAATAGGTATAGAAAGACTTCTTGAATTAATTAAAATGAAAGAAGAAGATAATGATACAATATATCTTGGAGCAATGACAGAAGATGCATTAAAACCTTTAACAAAAATTGCTTCTAAAAAAAGAAAAGATACTAAAACAATAATGGAATATACTCCAAGAAGTTTTGGAAAACATTTTAAAATTGCTCAAAAACAAGATGCAAATATTGTAGCTTTAATTGGAGAGAATGAATTAAAAGATGGAACAATTTTTATTAAAAATATAAAAACACAAGAAGAAAAAACAATCAAAATCGAGGATTTCTAATTTTGAATAATTATGGTATTGATATTTGGGCTGATGATAATTTTATAATTGAAGAGGGTGTTGTTAAAGTCAACCATGCTTCAAAGCCTTCATTAATTGAAATGGTTAAAGAGATAAGAGAGCAAGACTATAAAGGACCCTTGTTATTTAGATTTCCTCACCTTATTCAAAAACAAATAGATAAGCTATTTAATCTATATAATAATGCTATAGATGAATATAACTACAAGGGAAAGTTTAATGCTGTATTTCCTTTAAAGGTTAATCAACTTCCAAACTTTATCCTTCCTTTAATAAAGTGTGGTGAAAAATACAATTATGGGTTAGAAGCTGGAAGTAAAGCTGAGCTTATCTTAGCAATGACCTACAATAGATATGGTTCACCCATAACGGTAAATGGTTTTAAAGATAAAGAGATGATTCATTTAGCTTTTATTGCAAAAAAAATGGGTCATGATATTACTGTAATTATTGAAGGATTAAATGAACTTGAAACAATATTAGAAGTTGAAAGACAAACTAATTTACCAACTCCTAATATTGGAGTTAGAGTTAGACTATTCAATAGTGGAAGTGGGGCTTGGGCAAAATCGGGTGGAATTGATGCAAAGTTTGGATTGAGTTCAACTGAGATTCTTGAAGCCTTTGAGATGCTTGAAAAAAACAATTTATCTGACATTCTTACAATGATTCATTTCCATATTGGTTCAGCAATGAATACAATTAAGCCCCTTAAAAATGCCCTTAAAGAAGCTGGACATATCTATGCAGAATTAAAAAACCTTGGTGCTACAAAATTAAATGCAATTAATATTGGTGGTGGTTTAGCAGTTGAATATTCCCAATTTCAAAGAACACTACAATATAGTTTACAAGAGTTTGCAAATGATGTAATATTTACACTAAAAAATATTGCAAAGCAAAAAGGTGTAGAGGAACCAAATATTTTCACAGAATCAGGTAGATTCATAAGTGCATCTTCAACTGTTTTAATTACTCCTGTTTTAGAACTTTTTTCAGCTGAATTTGATGAAGAACATTTAAGATTAAAAGAAAAAAACCCACCATTAATTGAAGAATTAAAAGATTTATATAATGATATAAATTCAAAAACAGCATTAGAATATATGCATGATAGTATAGATCATTTAGATTCACTATTAAAACTTTTTGATTTGGGGTATATAGATTTAGAAGATAGAAGTAATGCAGAGATTTTAACAAACTTAATTATAAAAAAAGCTATTTGGTTTTTAGAGGTTGATGATTACGATGAATTAAAAAGAATTGATAATAAAATACAAGAGAAATATCTTCTTAACTTCTCTATATTTCAATCATTACCTGATTTTTGGGGGATAAAACAAGAATTCCCTATTATGCCAATTACACATTTAAATAAAAACCCAACAAGAAGTGCATCTTTATGGGATATAACATGTGATAGCGATGGAGAAATTGGATTTGATCCAAATAAACCACTTTTTTTACATGACATAGATTTAAAAAAAGAGGAGTATTATCTTGGTTTTTTCCATGTAGGAGCATATCAAGATATACTAGGGATGAGACATAACTTATTCTCTCACCCAACAGAAATAAATGTTATATTTGAAGACAATAATGTTAAACTAGAGAATATTTTAGAGTCTCAAAAAATAATCGATATCCTTGAAGATATAGATTATGATACAAAACAGATGAAAGAAGTTTTAAAAAAGAATTTAGATAATAATACATACAAGATACTAAAAAAATATTTACATGACAATAGTTATCTAAAAACAACTTGGAGCTAATATGGAAGAAACAAGAAATATACATGAATTAATAAAAGAAAAGATTTTAAAAGAGGAAAAAGAGTTAGGTTTATGGAAACAGATAAAAGAGGATTTTTCTGTACCTAAACTAAATGACCCTGCACTAGATTCAAGTTTTGAACTATTTTTTAATTATCCTGGTGTTTGGGCAATAATAAACCACAGAATTGCAAATAGACTTTATAATAAAGGATGGATAAAACTATCAAGGGCAATTGTTGGAATTGGTTCATTATTTACTAAAACTGATATACATCCAGCAGCAACAATAGGAAGAAGAGTATTTATCGACCATGCTATTGGAGTAGTTATTGGAGCAACAGCTATTATTGAAGAAGATGTTTTAATCTATCAAGGTGTTACGCTTGGTGGGGTAAGCCTTGATAAAGGTAAAAGACACCCTACTATTAGAGCAAACTCTGTTATTGGAAGTGGAGCAAAGGTATTAGGAAATCTTGTAATTGGTAAAAATGGCAAAATTGGAGCAAATTCTGTAGTTATTTGCGATGTACCTAAAAATTCAACAGCCGTTGGAGTTCCAGCTAAAATCATAAAAAGAGAAGACAAAAATGGAAGACTTAACCATAGTGATCTTCCAGATATCAATAAAGAGATGTTTGAATATCTACTAAAAAGAGTTGCTATTTTAGAGCATCATATGAATTCTTGTGAAGACCTCAGTATGGAAAAAGAGGAAAATGAATTAGAACACATTTACACAAAGTTTATTAATGCTATGAACTCAATTGAAAAAAAGTAAACTAGTTGATTGAACTTTTACTATTTGGATTAATCACCGGTTTTGTATCTGGTTTCTTTGGTATTGGTGGAGGTACTATTTTAGTTCCAATGTTGATACTTTCTGGTTTTATTATCAAAGAAGCAATTGCAATTTCAATAATGCAAATGGTATTTAGTTCAATATATGGCTCATTTTTAAATGCAAAAAAAGCCAAAGATATTTTTAAAGATGGCTTTATCTTAGGAGTTGGAGGCTTTGTAGGTGGTCTTCAAAATAGTTTTGTACACTCACTTGTATCAAATGAGTTTTTACAGTACTTATTTATTATAATAATTGTTCTATCGATTATTAAAATTTTTATCTCCCCTGCCCAATCTTCCCAAAAAGTTAAAAGTCATAGTAAAGCATCATTGTTTATAATAGGTTTTATTGTAGGTGTTATAGCTATGAGTATTGGTGTTGGAGGTGCTATTATGTTAATACCTCTTCTTGTAGGTGTTGCTAAGTATCCATTAAAAACAGCTACAAGTCTAAGTCTATTTTTTGTGATTTTTTCTTCAATTGCTGGATTTATCTCTTTATCTTTAGCAGGACAAATGCTTTTTCATGAAGGTCTTATAGTTGGTTTAGCTTCACTTATTGGTGTATATTTTGGAATAAAAATAAAAAATACAACACCTATTACTTCATATAAACAATCAATTTTATTTTTAAATTTTTTAATTTTAATCACAATGATTTATGATACTTTTTTTAAAGTCTCTTAATCAATACCTTTTAAGATAAAAGGAACTAACCCACCATTTTTATATATTTGAATTTCAAATTCATTATCAAGTCTAAGTTTTAACTTTATTTGATATAGTTGTTCACCTTTATATATAAAAGCATTTAATTTTAAATCTTTTTTAATTTCACTGTTTTTAATACTTATTGATTCATACCCTTTTAAATTTAAAGATTTTATATCCTCATCAATAAATTGTAAAGGTAAAATTCCCATCTTTATTAAATCTTTTCTATGATTTTCACCAAATGATTTTGCAATTATTGCCTTTACACCTAACAGTTTTGTAGCTTTTGCTGCCCAATCATTTGTATCTCCAATCCCGTAGTTTTCATCTGCAATTATAATTAAATCTTTTTGGGATGCTTGAACTCTTTTTGATTTTTCATAAAAAGAGATAATCTCTCCCGTTTGAAAATCTTTTGTAAATGCCCCCTCCTTTGATACCATCATATTCTTTATTTCATTTGTATCAAAGGCACCTAAAACCATAAGTTTACTACATCCTCTCCTATCTTCAAAAGTTCCAAAATCAAAAGATTTTACACCTTTTTCTTGAAGAAAACTTGCAACACTTATATATGGAGTTATTTGGATATTTGAAGAGATATTTTTAGTATTTATTTGACTATTGAATAAAGCCAAGATTTCACCATTTTCAATATTTATTTTGTCTTTAAAACTTTCTTCTTTAAAAGGTAATACTTGTATAAAAGTTGAGTCTTCATTCCATGGGAATGATTCACTTTGTTCAACTATAATATCTTGCCATTTTTCATTTCCTAAAAAAATATTTTTGTAAATATCTTTATACAAAGTATCATCGATTTTTTCTAAATAACTTAAAACTTCACTATGTTCTGGCCATAATTCATTTGGATTTAGTTTATCAAAAACCTTTAATTTCATACTTCCTATTAAAGAGTGAATAACAACTAAAGATGCTGACATAGTGTAATTAAGTTTGATATTTTCATTTACATAGTTGTTTTCTAAAGTTCCTGAACTAATTGAACAATCAGTTAAAATATTTGGACTTATTTTTTCTTCAATTTTTGTATTTGTATTTACAAAATAAAAACCAATACCCTCTAAATATTTTAATAAATCAAGATTTGCTAAATAATCATAAACAGTTAAATCAGTTTTAAAAAAAGTTTTTATTTTTGAGTCTATTCTAAAACCTTTTTCATATGCTTTTTTAGCAACTAATGCACAATGGATAATTAAAAATGGATTTAAAAAACCATTTGAAGTATCAATTAATGATAAAACTACATTTTTATCCTTAAAAATCTCATTTTTCAAATTTGGTACAACTCTTGGGAAAATATTACTTAGATCAAAATCTATATTTTCATCATATTCTAAATTGTTTTGCTCATTTAAAAAAAGTTTTTGAGTTTTTAAATATTTATCAACTAATTTACTAAAATCCTCATTTTGTCTAGTTTTATTGTAATACAAAATAGTTTTTTCATCAATTGCAAAAAATGAGCACAGTGCATTATAAGAAGAAGCCTTATTTAAAAGCTTAGTTCTATTTTCTAGAGTTAAAAATTTTAAACCATCTCCATAAAACTCTACAATCTTTTCATCTAAATTTGCATTTTGTAAAAGATCAAGTAAAACTTGTAAAAAATCTGAAGAGAGGACTCCATCCCTTGGTTTTCCAACAATTTTTATTCCAACAACTTTAGGTAATTTTATTTTAAGGGGCATTCCTAATATTGTAGCTAAGGCATCAACAGATTCTAGTTTATGCCCTAAAACTCCAAAAGAATTTGTCATATTTTCTTTATAATCAGAAATAGCAATTGTTTCAGGGAATAAAAGAAACTTCTCTTCAATTTTTTCTATGTGCAAGACAGTTGAAAGATATTCTAAATTAATTGGATGAACTATCTTAGAACCTGGTGGAATAACTCTTAAATTTGAAAAGTTTTTGTCACACCATTTTGCAAGTTTATATGGATCTTCATTCTCCTTCATATACTGAAGTAATAAGTCAACACTTAAATTTAATTTTTTGCTTTTTAACTTTTTTTCTTTTAATTTTGCAAGTTCTGCAATTGTAGGAATGGCAGTATATTCTTTTAAAACTACCCTTGAGGGATAAAAATTTATAAACTCATCTTTTCTATTTGTAAATATATCTAATATCTTTTTTGTAGTTAAATCATTTTTTGAGTTTCTAATATTTGCTTCTAAAAGAATTTTTAATGAAATTGGTAATTTCTCTAATTTTGGATTGTTATTTATTATTTTGTCTAAACTAAAATAAAAAAATCTTTCATTTTCAATTACAAAACTATCGATATATTCCAATTTTTAACCCTTTTATAACTTTATATAAAAATTATCTAATCATTATAATAAAGATTTGATTAGTTTTTAAAGTTTATAGATCTAAATATGTACTTATATCTTCTTTTGTATCAATATCTATGGCATCTTTTTTTTCTAATTTTATTGCGGGAGCATTGTTTTTTACCAAAATTGATTTAGCTCCTTTATCCCCTTTTAGTTTTAACAAACTAGAATAATACTTTTTAGAAAATATTGCGGGAACAGTTGCTGAACTTCCATATTTTGATCCAATTAAAGAGTCTTGTTCCAAGTTTTCAATTAGTTTTTCATAATGGGATACTGGAATAAAAGGTTGGTCACATAACATAATTAAACATCTATCATACTCTTCAATTTGCGTTACACCAAAACAGATACTACTAGCAATACCATCTTGAAACCTTTGATTCACTGCAATTGCAATTGGGTAATCGATTATCTCTTCAACAATAGCAGTTGCTTTATCTCCTAAAACAACAGTTACATTATCACTTATAGCTAATGCTTTTTCAACAACAATTTTTATTAAAGTTTTGTTTTTGTATTTTACTAATTGCTTAGGTTTTCCTAATCTACTTGAGGTACCCGCAGCTAAAATTAAAACTGCTAAATCATCAACTTTTTCCAATTATAACTTCCCATTTTTATTTGCTTCTATTTCAGAACAAATAGATAAGGCGATTGATTCGGGGGTATAACTTCCAATATTTATCCCAATTGGAGCAAAAAATCTTTTATCCTTTTCTAAATTAAATTGCTCTTTTTTTCTTTTAGCATTTGTTTTATTACTCATTAGTCCAATATACCTTATATCTGTTTTTAATAAACTTTCTAAATAAGTATCATCTGTTTTTGGGTTATGACTTAAGATTACAGCAGCATCATAACTAAAAAAGTCAACATTGTTTATATCTTCTAATTTTTCTAAATCAATTAGTTTATCTGCTTCTTTGCAAAACTGTTTTTTTAATTGAACATCAATTATTGTAGTTTTCCAACCCATTAAATTTGCCATTGATATTAAAGGACTAATATGTGCACCGCTTCCAAAAATCAAAAGAGAAAATACTTTATTCATATATTTGCCAATCCCTTCATAATCATTTTCAAAATAAAAGGGGATGGTTTTATACTCACTATTTCCATGTCCAGAACTTGGGTCTTTTGTAATTGTTTCAAAAACTATTTCCTTTTTTGATTTTAAGGCAATTTCTGAATTATCCTTTACTTTTTCTTGTAAAAAACTACTTCCCAATACACCTGCAAACTCAGATTCTGAGTTTACAAGCATAAGGCTTCCTTTTTTAGAAAAACTTGAGCCAGTTGTAGTTTCCACATAGCTTAAAGCGATATCTAATTTTTTCTTCCTAGAATCATCTAAAAACCCATGTAATTGTTTATTTGAAAACATTATTTATCCAAGTTTTATCGGAAAATTTGTATATCTTTTTCCCGTTGCATCATATAAAGCATTGATTACTGCTGCAAACATTGGGGGAACTCCAACTTCACCAATACCACCAATCTTTTCACCAGAATTTATAATTTCTACATTTATAGTTTCAGGTGCATCTTTAATTCTATTTACCTCATAATCATAAAAATTGTTTTGAACAGTTGCCCCATTTTCCAATGAAATTTCTGCATATTTTATATATCCAATAGTAAAATTAATACACCCTTCTATTTGGTTTTCAATTCCTAATGGATTTATTGCCATACCACAATCAACTGCACCCCATACATTTTGGACTTTAAAATCATTATTTTCAACTTTTATTTTTACAACATATGCAACTATACTTCCAAATGATTCAGCAATAGCTACACCATAACCGCTATTTTTTTCCCTTTTATACCAATTTGATTGTTTAGCAACATTTTCCAATAACTTAACAAACCTAGGACTTTTTAGATTTTTAATTCTAAAATCAAGGGGATCAATATCTGAAGCAATAGCAGCTTCATCAACTATATTTTCAACAACAGGTGCTGAAGTTGTATGACCAACAGATCTTAACCATAATACAGGAACTGGTGATTCGGGACAAAATGCTTTTAAATCATGACTTGCAATATTATATGGATGTGTTTCTAAACCTTCTCTTTGTGATGCATCTATACCATCTTTATACATAAAGCCTTCAAAGATAGTACCTTTTGTTAAAGACTGATTGATAACATCTGCTTTAAAAGCTGTGATTTTACCATTTTCATCAACTGCCATTTTTGCTTTATTTACAGTAAGAGGTCTATAATAACCCATTTTAATATCATCTTCTCTAGTCCATAAAGTTTGTATTGGCCATTTTTCATCTTTTGCAACTAAAACAGCATCCACAACAAAATCACTTGATGGATTAGCTCGACGTCCAAAACTTGAACCTAAATAGTTATTATAATACTCTACATCATCAGGCTTTATTCCTAAAATTTTTGCACAAGTTCCTCTATAAAGTGTTTGAAGCTGACCACCTACAGACATAAATGCTTTTTCGCCTTTGTGATGAACAGTACAATTTAATGGTTCCATTGGTGCATGAGCTAAAAATGGGAAAGAATATTGTGCTTCAACTACTTTTTTAGCATTTTTAAAAGCATCATCTGTATTTCCATCTTTTTTCATAACTGGTAAATCATCTTTATCTAAATAGCCTATATACTCTTTTTCTAAGTCTTTAGAACTAACTTTTCCAAAATCACCTTTATCCCATTTTACTTCAACCTTTTCAATTGCCATTTTTGCTTGATACCAATTTTCAGCGATAATTGCAATTTTTTCATTTGAAAGTTTTTTAATCTTTAAAATCCCTGGCATATTTTTTGCTCTAGAATCATCATAACTAATAATTTTAGCTCCAAATGAAATAGGCTGAACAAGTGCCGCATATTTCATATCTGGTAATCTAACATCTATACCAAATTTTGCTTTTCCTGTAATTTTCTCTTCTACTTCAAGGGGATGTCTTTTTATTCTTTTACCAATTAAAGTATGATCTTTTGGATCTTTTAGTTTTACATCTTTTGGAAGTTTCATATCTTTAATATCATCAATTAATGAACCATATGAGATTTTTTCTTTAGTCTTTTTATTAATCACATAAGAATCTTTTGTTGATACATCATACATTCTTACTTGCCATTTTTTAGCAGCAGCACTTTTTAGCATATATCTTAGAGTCGCTCCAACTTGTCTTACTCTTTGTTGTTGCGTTTTAATACTCATTGAGCCACCAGTTAACATCATTGGCAGTCCTGGGATATTAAAGACATCATCTACAGGAGCTGGTTCAAAAATAATCTCATCCCAAAAGGCATCAAGTTCATCTGCTATGCACATTGCAATACCAGTATAAGCTCCCTGCCCCATTTCAACTTGTCCAAGATAAAATGTAATTGTATTATCTTTATCAATTTTTATAAATGCATTTGGTTCAATAACTTCACTTTTTTTCTCTACTTTTGCAGCCATTCCTTTTGTTGGTAAATGAAATCCTATAACAAAAGCTGAACTTAAAAGGGCACTATTTTTTACAAAATCTCTTCTATTTAAACTCATATTATGCTCCTTTACCAACAGATGAAACTGCTGTTAATATTTTGTTATAAGTTCCACATCTACAAATATTTCCATCCATAGCTGAAATAATCTCTTGTTTTGATGGGTTTGAATTAGACTTTAATAATCCTGCTGCATTTACAAGTTGTCCAGATTGACAATATCCACATTGTGCAACATCATGTTCTCGCCATTGAACTCTTAATGCTTTTAACTCTTTATCTTCTTTATTATCAATAGTTGTGATTTTTTTGCCATATGCTTTATTCACTGGAGTTGAGCAACTTCTAATTGCTTGATTATCCAATAATACTGTACAGGCTCCACACATACCAACACCACACCCAAATTTAGTTCCAGTGAGGTCTAAATAGTCTCTTAATACCCAAAGTATTGGTGTTTCTTCCTGAATATCTTTTAATTCAAATTTTTTTTCATCTACAAATATATGGTTCATATTTACTCCTAATTTCGAAATCTTACTAGTTTATTCTATGTGATTTTTTAAAAAATCAATAGAACAATCATCTATATTAATTGCCTAATTCTCCAAATTTATTAAATTTGATAATCAATTTAAATATTAATTTTAATCAAATTCTAAGTTAAATTTTAATTATAAATATATACAAAATCTGATTTATTAATTTCTATTTTTAAGTCTTCTTTTTCTGGGATTTTTTCATTAGAAATTGTTAAAAAAGGAATATTACTTAATCTTGCAAATCGTAAAGGAATCCCCAAATCATATTCAACATGCATTGATCCCACAAAAACCAACAACTTGTCTTTTTTAGTTTTCAAAACCTTTTTTGCAAGTTCTACAACATTTTTAGCCATATAACTATCCCAAGCAACCTGAACTCTATACATTCTTTCCTCACAGGGTTCATTTGTTTTATTTGGCATTTTTTTACAATGATTTAAATATGGCATAACTAATTTTCGATGGGCACTTACATTTAAATCTAAAGAATTATAAAAAGCTTTTTCATCTTTAGACATATCACTTATATTTCTAGTTGAGATTTTTTTTCTTTCTTTTTCTGTAAGATTAATTCCGTATAACATTCCACCATTTTTCTTAACAGTTTCATAAATTGGTTCTAGATACTCCCATTTAAACTTAGTGAACTTATCCCACTGCCTTTTTTCTTTTAAAGTTTTTAAATCTATTTTATCATCTGTATAATCTTTTAGTAGTTCATTCTGATTAGGAGAAAACCATTCATTTGCTAAATTTAGTTTATACCCTTCTTTATCCATCTGTTTTAGTAATCTAGTAAAAAATTCGTGGGTTTTTTTTGTATTATGATGATCGCCTACAAATATTACAGGATAGTGTTCAAATTGTTTTACAAGAGTTTGAATCTCAATCATCTTTCCCTCTTTATTTGAAAAAACACCCTCTTCTTTTTTCAAGTCATAACTTAAAACCAAATCTTTATTAGAACAAGCAGTAAAAACAAATAGTGTAAATATCAGTAAAAAAATATTTTTCAAATAAAATCCTTTAAATAATGAAAAATGATACAAACCATAATCTTAAAAAAACATATCTTATAAAATTTCATTAGATTTGTAAGGTATAAATAAACTTCAAGTTTAAAGTTTTTTTAGTATATATAAATAGTACTTGAAATTACTACATATTAATAAACTATTATGATATAATGCGCCCTTAAATTTTTTTTAATGGACTATAAATGACTGATACAATTAAAATATATAATGCAAAAGAAAACAACTTAAAAAATATAAATTTAGAGATCCCAAAAAATAAACTTATCGTTTTTACTGGTCTTTCAGGTTCTGGAAAATCAACTCTTGCTTTTGATACACTTTATGCAGAGGGGCAAAGAAGATATATTGAATCTCTTAGTGCTTATGCTAGACAATTCTTAGATAAAGTTGGTAAACCAGATGTTGAAAGGATTGAAGGATTAACTCCTGCAATTGCAATTGACCAAAAAACCACTTCTAAAAACCCAAGATCTACAGTTGGAACTATTACAGAGGTTTATGATTATTTTAGACTTTTATATGCAAGGGTTGGTAAACAACATTGTCATAAATGTGGACAACCAATCTCTCAAATGAGTGCAAGTGATGTAATTGATCAAGTTTTAAAACTTCCAGAAAATTCTAAAATAGTTATATTGGCTCCATTAGTCAATAGAAAAAAAGGAACCTTTGCAGATTTACTTGATAGCTTAAGAGGCAAAGGTTATGTAAGAGCTATGATTGATGGAGTTATGGCAAGACTTGATGAAGATGTTGAATTAGAAAAAAACAAAATGCATACTATTAAAGTTGTAATTGATAGAGTTGTGATAAAAGAAGAAAACAAAGATAGAATTGCCCAAGATGTTGAAAAAGGTTTAAAAGAATCTTTTGGAGAACTTGAAGTTGAAGTTATGAATCATGAAGAGGTAGGAGTTGATAAACATATTCACTATTCTGAACATATGGCTTGTTTTGATTGTAAAATCTCCTTTGAACCACTAGAGCCATTATCTTTCTCATTTAACTCACCAAAAGGAGCTTGTTCTTCTTGTGATGGTTTAGGTATTAGATATGCTTTAGATATGAAAAAAGTTATAAATGAAGAACTTCCTTTAGAAGATGGTGCCATAAAAATCATATATGGATTCAATAAAGGTTACTACTTTAAGATGCTTATTGCTTATTGTCAAGGGGCTGGAATAGATATAACAATTCCATTTAAGCAGTTACCAGAACATCAACAAAAATCTATTTTACATGGTGGAGTTGAAGAGGCAAAATTTGTTTGGAAAAGACATAATCTAACTAGAAAATGGGAAGGTATTGTAAAAATTGCCTATGATATGATAAAAGATGAAAAAGACATGGCTGAATTTATGACTGAGAAAAAATGTTCAGATTGTAATGGAAATAGATTAAAACCCTCATCTCAAAGTGTTTTTGTTGCAAAAAAGACTATTTCTGATGTAATAAACAAACCAATTGAAGAAGCCCATGCCTTTTTCCAAGATGAAAAAAACTTTGAATACTTAAGTGACCAATATAAAATGATTGCGGCTCCTATTTTAAAAGAGATAAAAGAAAGAATCTTCTTTTTAAATGATGTAGGTCTTGGATATATAACCTTAGGAAGAGATGCTAGAACTATTTCAGGAGGGGAAGCTCAAAGAATTAGAGTTGCTTCACAAATTGGTTCAGGACTAACAGGAGTTATGTATGTACTAGATGAACCATCAATTGGACTTCATGAAAGAGATACAAGTAAACTAATTAAAACATTAAAAGCCTTACAAGAAAAAGGTAATAGTGTAATTGTAGTTGAACATGATAAAGAAACAATTGAAGCTGCTGATTTTATTGTTGATATTGGTCCAAATGCTGGTAAATATGGTGGAGAAATTGTTTTTGCTGGAACATTAAAACAAATGAACAAAGCTAAAACATTAACTGCACAATATATAAATGGAAAGAAAAAAATAGAATATCTACACAATAGACCTCAAAAAGAGTTTATTGAAATAAAAAATGTAAATATCAATAATATTGAAAACCTTGATGTAAAAATACCATTGAAAAACCTATGTGCTATTTCAGGGGTTAGTGGAAGTGGTAAATCATCACTTATTTTACAAACCCTACTTCCTGTTGCAAAAGAGTTATTAAATCATGCAAGAAAAGTAAATAAAGTTGATGGTGTAGAGATTCAAGGTTTAGAAAAACTTGATAAAGTTATATATCTAGATCAATCTCCAATTGGAAGAACACCAAGATCTAACCCTGCAACATATACAGGTCTAATGGATGAGATTAGAACACTTTTTGCAAAAACAAAAGAAGCTGAAATTAGAGGATATAAAATAGGTAGATTCTCATTTAATGTTAAAGGTGGTAGATGTGAGAAATGTCAAGGGGAAGGTGAGATAAAAATTGAGATGCATTTCTTACCAGATATCATGGTTAAATGTGATGATTGTGGAGGGCATCGATATAATGCACAAACACTTGAAATCCTTTATAAAGGGAAAAATATCTCTGATGTACTTAATATGAGTGTAGATGAAGCTTTAGAATTTTTTCAAAAAGTTCCAAAAATAAAAGCTAAACTTCAAACATTAAGTGATGTTGGACTTGGATATATTACCCTTGGGCAAAATGCAGTTACCCTTTCAGGTGGAGAGGCTCAAAGAATTAAATTATCAAAAGAGCTTAGTAAAAAAGATACTGGAAATACTTTATATGTATTAGATGAACCTACAACAGGACTTCATTTTGCAGATGTTGATAGATTAACAAAAGTGTTACACCATCTAGTTGAAGTTGGGAATTCAGTTCTTGTAATTGAACACAATCTTGATGTTATTAAAAACTCTGATTGGGTTATAGATATGGGACCTGAGGGTGGAAACAAAGGTGGAAAAATTATTGCAGAAGGTACACCTGAAGAGTTAGCAAAAACATATAAAGAAACCTCTTCTTACACAGGATACTATTTAGATAAAGAATTAAATGGTAAATAATAATATCTTTATCCAAGAAACTTCTATTGAGAGGTTTATTTATGCAATTGAAAATAAAATGTTTATACAAGCCCATGAGTTATTAGAAGAGGATTGGAGAGAATATAAAAATATTTATAAACAAACAGATGATAAAATTTACTGGATTAGAGCAAAGGCAGTTCAAGGACTTATAAATGGTGCAACTGCGCTAGCTTTGTATTTTGATAAAAAAAGACCACATAGTTATGAAAAGATTTGGAAAGTTTTTGAAAAATATGATCCTTTATTGAAAGAATCAGGCTTAAAAGATTTAGAAAAATATTTTTATGCCAGAGATTTACTAATAAAAATAAATAGCACAATCAAGTAGCCAAACTAATTAATTTAATTCAGCTGCTTGTTCTGCTTTAGCTTGAGCTATAAAATAAGCTTTCAGTTTCATCATCTCATCAGTGGGAAACTGACTTTCAGACTCTCCTCTTACAGCTTTTACAAAAAAGTCTTTCGAATCATTATTAAACCCAAAATTTAGATTTGTAAGTACCACCTCTTGATATTTTGCAACATCTTGTGCAGTTACCTCTTTTGTTTCCTTTGATTCAGAAACCTCATTATTTATTTCATTAGTAGACGAAGATTCTTCTATATTTTTCAGGAAAGAATCTTTAGCTAATTGTTTTGCTTCATCACCACTTTTTATTTTCGCAATTTCACTTGAAGGTTGTATTTGTTGAATCAAAATCTGCTGATTATCAGCATACTGATTCATATTAGAAATCAATCCATATTCCATGACTACCTCCTTTTTTTATTATTATACAAAAATTTTGTTTTTTTTGTCAAAAAAAATTCATTTTCATAATTTTTTTGGTATTATACGTTGTTAATTTTATAATAAAGGAGTAGTGATTGGAAGATAGTTCCCAGAGGTGCAGTTTAATAAATAAAGGTGTTAAATGGATATATTAATATTTCTGTTTATACTTGTAATTGGCACGTCATTTTTATGTTCTGTTTTAGAATCAGTTATTCTATCTACGAATTTTAGCTATATCTCAGTAGTTGAAAATGAAAATCCAAAAGCTGGAAAACTTTTAAAAGATCTTAAAACAAATATTGATCAATCTATTGCTTCAATATTAATTTTAAATACTATAGCAAATACTTTAGGTGCAACAGCAATTGGTGTACAAGCTCAAAGCGTATTTGAAGGTGATTCAACATTAGTAATGATTGTTTCAATAGTATTAACTTTTGCAATTTTATTTGTTGCAGAGATTATTCCAAAAACAATTGGTGCAGTTTACTGGAAGCAACTAGCTCCAATAAGCGCAAGAATAATTAAATTATTTGTATTTTTCACTTATCCAATAATTTTAATTACGCAATTTGTAACTAAAAAAATTAAAGGCAATGAAAACTCTGACTCAATATCAAGAGAAGAACTAATTCATACTACACTTTTAAGTGAAGAAGAAGGTGTTATTGGAGATTTAGAATCAGATATTATTGAAAATACTTTAACATTAAATGAAATAAAAATAAAAGATATTTTAACCCCAAGATCTGTAATGTATGCAGTTGAAAAAAATACTGTAATTAAAGATATATTAGAAGATAAAAGGACTTATAAGTTTTCAAGAGTTCCTGTATATGAAGGTACAATTGATAATATAATTGGAGTTATTTTAACAAAAAAGCTTTTTAAACAAGCTATTAAAAATGAGACAGCTACAATTGAAGCAATTATGAAACCTGTATTTGCTTTAAATGAAAATATTCCTGTTGGAAAAGCTTTAAATAAATTTATTGAAAAAAGAGAACATATGTTTATTGTTCTTGATAATTATGATCAAACTGAAGGAATTATTACTTTAGAAGATTGTATTGAAACACTTTTAGGCTTAGAAATTATGGACGAGTCTGATACAACAGCTGATATGAGAAGATTAGCACTAAATAAGATGAAAGCAAAAAGAAAAGAAAGAGCAAGCAAAGGAGCTTAAGCTTTTTCTTTTTTGAGGATTTAAATATGTTAAAAGAGTTTATTAATTCATTTAAAAGTTGTGTTTTGTCAACTATTGATGAAAAAGGAAATCCCTTTACAAGTTATGCACCTTTTATTATTCAAGATGGCAAATACTATGTTTATATTAGCTCAATGGCTAAACATACTAAAAATCTTGACTTACATAAAAAAGTAGCATTATTTTTTATTGAAGATGAAATTTCTTGTGAAAATATATTTGGTAGAAAAAGAGTGATTTTACAATGTCATTCAAAAAAACTTCCAAGAGACACTGATAGTTTTGAAAAACTTGTAAATATTTTTGAAGAAAAACATGGTTCAACTATGAAAATGTTAAAATCAATGAAAGATTTTTCATTCTATGAATTTGAAGTTTTTGATGGTGAAGCAGTATTTGGCTTTGGAGAAGCCTATAATGTAGGTGGAAAAAATTTTGATGAATTAGTAGAAAGAAAAGGATTAAGCGGCCATAAGAAATAAATTTCTTATGGTGCCAGTCTTTCTATTTTCCAAGTATTATCTTCTTGTAAAGTATAAACAAATCTATCATGTAATCTATTTTCTCCACCTTGCCAAAACTCAATTTTAATAGGCTTTACAATATAACCTCCCCAAAAATCAGGGAAAGGTATCTCCCCTTTTACAAACTTGTTTTTTATTTCGTTAAATTTTGCTTCAAGTAAAGACCTTGAGCTAATAACTTCACTCTGGTGAGAAACCCAGGCACCTATTTGACTACCCTTAGGTCTAGATAAAAAATATTTTAAAGACTCTTTTGTAGAAATTTTTTCTATAGTTCCTTCAATTTTTACTTGTCTATCTAAATCTAGCCAAGGAAATAACATCCCCGCATAAGGATTTTCTTCTACATCAACTGCTTTTTTTGATTTATAATTGGAAAAGAACACAAATCCTTTTTTATCAAAAATCTTCATCAAAACAGTTCTTACACTTGGAATTTTATCATTTCCAACCGTTGCAAGAGCAAAAGCATTGGGTTCAGTAAGTTTTGCATCAAGAGCTTGTTGAAACCATAATTCAAATTGTACCATGGGATCAGGATTTAAATCTTTTTCATCAAGACCTTTTTTTCTATATTCACGTCTCATAGATGTTACATCAATCAATTTTTGTTCCTAATGTTAATATTTATAATTTTAACATTTTTAAATGTAAGTTTGTAGGAGATTTTTGAAGACAGAAGCAGAAATAAAAAAATTATTCTTCTATTTCTGCTGTAGTTTGAGTTTCTAATTCTTTTTGTGAATCAGTTTTTAGAAGCTCTGAGATTTTTTCATCAATTATTGTTAAGGTCTCTTTTTGTGTTTGATATGAAATTTCAGGTAATGTTCCACCCCACATTTTTTCAGCTTCTTCAAAACCTTGAACAACACCTCTTCTTGCTTCTTGCAATGCTTCTACATTATCTCCTGCAAGATTTATAACAAAAGAACTAACTCTTTTAGATGTCTCTGTAATACCAAAAAAACCTTCATCAGAAACTAAATCTTTTGCTTCATCTGTAGATAATTCGGTAATAGGTTTACCGTCATATCCAATAGATTTTAATGAAAAGCCACCATCTATCTCTTTTCCAGATAAAAAATCATACACTTCTGTATTATTAATAATGTTCATTAATGAACTTTGAGCTGAAGTATTGGTTTGAGAGTATTCAACACTTTTAATATTTAAAAATACTTTCAAACTTTCCATTGAAATTGAAACATTAACTGCAGAATTATGAATTTTACTTTCATTGCTTGCTGGGTCATGAATCTTATGGCCTTCTAAAGGGTTTTGCACCTTGTTATGTTCAGCCACTTTTTCATAAGCTTTTGCTTTTTCAGCTTGAAATGTACTATTTAACTGGTTATCAACGTTTAAACTGACTGCATCCATTTCAAACTCCTTATTATATATTATCTAACTGTACTATTACATTTCTTAATATTAGCTTATGTCTTAATCTTTATTTATATAATATTTAGTTTTATCTTTAATTTTATTTCTATATTTTATTTTAGTTTTTTTTCACTATAATATTTGCGATTAGGGGAAACATTAATGGGAAAATCTTTTTATTTTTTATTTTTTATAACTATTTGTGCATATGCAAACACTTCAAGTTATACTACTACTGAACAAAATGTTTTTAAAATAAACCAGGGAAATAAGGTACTTGTACCCTTTGAAGATGAATTTCTAAAAAAAGAGATTAATGTAGAGATAAAAAAATTATTAAAAATAAAAAACCCTTCAAAACTAAGTTACAATCTAACAAGAAAATATTACAAACACCATAATTATAAGCCTTTCTTTATATCTGACAATGGGATTAAAAATATTGCCTTTGAACTTCTTACAACTATTAAAAAAGATGAAGTCTTAAAACCTATTATCTCTAAATTTTTTGATATTGATTCAATTCAAAGACAAATTGATCTAATAAATCAAACTACTTTAGAAGCAGAAGAATTAGTAAAGTTAGATTTCATGTTAATTTCCACTTATCACATATATATGAGACATCTATCAAAAGGTGTAATTGATTGGGTTAAGTTTGAAGAGGACTTGGTAAAACTTGACGAAAAAGAAGAGATAATTGCAAAATGGCAAAGATACAAAGTTTATACTAACTATAGAAAACTACTTTATAAAGCTGTTAAAAATGATGATATTTCTTTAGCTATAAATAAAGTAAACTATACTTTTCCTAAGGTAAAAGAGTTATCAAATACAATTGATAAATATGAACAGATTAAGAAAAATGGTGGTTTTATAAAAATTCCAGAAATTACAAAATCATTAAAAAAAGACAACTATTATTCACAAATTTATTATTTAAGACAAAGACTTTATCAAAGTGGTGATTTAGAAAATGTGGATTGTGAAATAGAAGATAAAATTGATAAAAATAATAATATAAAAAACTGTTATGATTATTTTGATAATTCAGTTTTTGAAGCAGTTAAAAAATTTCAAAAAAGACATGGCTTAATTGTTGACGGAATTATTGGAAAAAATACAGTTAAATGGTTAAATCTTTCTATTGATAAAAGAATTAAAATCATAAGGCTAAATCTTGAAAGAATGAGATGGATGCCAAGAAATCTTGGAGAAAAATATATAATTGTTAATATCCCTGATTTTCAATTAAAAATGTATAATAACTCAAAAAAGATTTTAGATATGGCTGTAGTTGTAGGAGAAAGAGAGCACCCTACTCCAATCTTTAGCCATAGAGTCTCAACTGTTGTTTTAAACCCTTATTGGAGAATACCTCAAAGAATTGTAAGACGTGAAATTATTCCAAAACTTGTAGAAGATTCTATGTATTTAGTTGAAAATGAAATTAAAGCATTTGAAAACTGGGATCATAAATCAATGGAATATGATGTATCTGCTGTTGATTGGAATATGTATTTAGACAATGAATTAATTGGTACAAGTGAATCTGCTCCAATGAGATTTATTCAAATCCCAGGAGATAAAAACCCTTTAGGAAGAATGAAATTCTTATTTCCAAATAAATATTCGGTATATCTTCATGATACACCAGCTAAATCATTATTTAAAAAAGCAACAAGGGCATTTTCACATGGATGCATTAGAGTTTCCCAACCAAATGAATTACTAAAAGCAATAGCAAAAGAGGATAAAACTTTTAAATATGAAGAAGCTCAAGAGATTTTAGATGATATTGAAAAGAAAGACCTAGATTTAAAAAATAAAATTCCTGTTCATATAGTTTATTTAACTTCTTGGATTGATGAAGAAGGAAATATCCAATTTAGAGATGATATTTACAATTATGATAGGATGCAAATGAAATATATTTATGAAAATTAAGAAACGAATTTAAAAGTTTTTAAACTCTCTTTTAATTGTTTTATATCATCCAATTCTAAAAAGGACTCGGGGGTTACAAGATATTTCATAAATCTAACTTCTGCATTTGTAAAACCATCTAACTCTTTATCTTTTATAGAGGTTTCTTTAGTAGTTATTCTAACTCTTTTTAGTCTTCCATTTTTATTTTTTACATAAAAGACTAAATCAAAATCCCTTGTATTTATTTTCTCAATAGTTACAAATACATTAGAAATATAATCTGAATATGAAGGTACAAGTTTTAAAAACTCATCAATATCTAAAAATCCTATATAAAGTTTTGTATAAATACCAAAATATAAAGAGAGTTTTTTTGATTTGAAAAAGTTTAAATCCACAAAACCTTTTTCTCTACTTTTTTTAAATATCCATTCTAAAGTTTGAAAATAGATAAATTTTGAATGTCTTATTGTATAAGCTTCTATAAATTTCTCATGGGTATATGGTGTTTTAAAATTACGTTTTTTTCTATTAAAAACAAGTTGTTTTAGTAACTCATCATCATTTAAATCTTTTGTAATCCAAATGGTACAGTATTGAGGGAACCTCTTTAATCCGATTGTTCCTTGTGTTAAAATTATCAAAGCTCTAATATGATACTTTGGAAATAAAACCTTTAATAAAGCATATTTCTTTTCTAATCTTTTATTTAAACTAACTGTTTTTTTAGAAGTACTCATTTCCACAAAATAAAGTGCATCGTCAGTAAAAAAAAGTGCATCAAATTCACTTATATCTTTATAATTTGATTTATAAGCAATTTGTAGCTTTTTATCGATCATCAAGCCTGTTTTATAAAATTTATCTATTCTATTTTGGTGAGGACCTTTTAGAACAAACTTTGTAATAAATTCATTATGTAATGCATATTCTAATAGTAATTCGTAGATAACATTTTCAAAAACTTCACCTTTAAAGCTATTATAAGTAGCAATATCCTCTAAAGGTATCTCTTTATTTTCTGATTTTAAAAGGGGTTTTACATTTCTTGAATCATATTTATAGAAGTATAGATGTTCTTTAATTTTTGTTATGTCTAAATTTTTTATTTCTTTTGATATTTTTAATTGTTGCAAATCACTTAACTTTCTTTAAAAACCTTTAATTTTGGGGATTATACCTAAACTTGCTAACTTTGTAAAGTGAATTTAAATAAATAAAAATATAATTATTTAAAATAAAAGAAAATGGGTTATATGAAACATATTACAGTTTTAATTATTATAGTTTTTACTTTTGCAGCTTGTGGTACAAAACAGATTACAAAAAATAAAATTTTGGAACAAAAAGAATCAAATGTTTTAAAACTTTATTCTAAAGTTATCTCCTTATCAGAAAAAATAGATAGAAAAGAGGCAAAAAAGTTTTCACAAGAAGTTATATTCTTCTCAAAAAAATTAGCCTTTGAATATGAGGTTCAAACTCCTGCTTTGATGCACAATACCTTAATCAATTTAGGTTTAAAACAAAGAGGACTTTGTTATCATTATGCTAATGATCTATTAGATTTTCTTAAAAGTAAAAAATATAAAAGTATAGGTTTTAAAAAAGTCATTGCAAAAAGAGGTGAATATTTTGAACATACTGCTTTGATTTTGACTAGAGATGATATTAAATTTGAAAATGCTATTATATTTGATGCTTGGAGAGATTCAGGTGAACTTTATTTTAGTAAAATAAAAAATGATACAAGATACAAATGGGAGTTAAAATAGATGAAAAAAAATATATTAATCACAGGTTGTAGTTCAGGACTTGGACTGGCATTAACAAACTATTATTTAGATAAAGACTATATAGTTTATGGAATTAGCAGAACTAAACCAAATATTGAACATAAAAACTTTAATTTTAAAAAATATGATTTATCAAAAATTGAACTTATAAACCAAGACTTAAGCCCATTTTTATCACAAATAAGAGAGTTTGAAGTGGTTTATTTAAATGCTGGAATGTTAGGTGGAATTAAAATTTTAAAAGATTTATCTGTAAATGAAATAAAAGAAGTTTTAGACCTAAATGTTTTTGCAAATAAAGAACTTCTTGATATCTTAAGCCCAATGCAAATAGAAACAATAATTGGTATATCCTCAGGAGCTTCAATTAAAGGCTCTAAAGGATGGGGAGCATATTCGCTTTCAAAGGCTAGCTTAAATATGTTACTTTCACTTTATTCAAAAGAGATGTTGGATACTAAACTTTTAGCAGTTGCCCCTGGAGTTATTGAAACACCAATGACTGATGTGATTAGGTTTGATGTAGATGATAATATTTTCACCTCTGCAAAGGTTTTAAAAGAAGGAGAAATCCAACAGCCACTTGATGCAGCTGCTAGATTAGATGAAGTTGCAAAAAGAGCTGATGAGTTTGAATCAGGCTCTTTTATTGACATAAGAAATATATAAACTTATATACCTGTTTCTTTTTTTATTTTTTTGATATTTGATAACATCAAGATTGAAATAACTAAAGCTATTAAGAAAAACCCTGAAAATACATATAGTGTTTGAGAATAGCTTCCTGTTACATCTTTTACAATTGATATAATTAATGGACCAACTAAACCAGCAGCTGCCCATGCTGTTAAGATATATCCATGAATAGCACCTAACTCTTTTGTTCCAAAAATATCACCAATATAAGCTGGAATTGAAGCAAAACCTCCACCATAACAACTCATTATAAAATATAATATCACTTGAAAAACAACAATTTCACTAATTGAAGGTAACATATAAAAAGCAACTGCTTGTGTTGCAAAAAATATTATATAAACAACTGGCCTTGTTAAAAGATCTGATAATGAAGCCCAGAAAATTCTTCCTGCACCATTAAATATACCCATTAAACCAACTGCAGCAGCAGCTGCGATTGCTGAGATACCAACAACTTCTTGAAGTAAAGGAGAAGCAACACCAATAATTGCAATACCACATGTAACATTTATAAACAGCATCAACCATAAACCATAAAACCTTGGAGTTTTAATAGCTTCATTAACAGTTAAATTTGCTAAGTCTTTTTTTAACTTTTTCTTACCTGATTCAATTTTCTTTTTAAATTTTTCTGGCATAAAATCTTCTTCTGGTTTTTGTAAATAAAGTGCAGATAAAAACATAACTACAAAATAAATGGCACCCAAAATAAAAAATGTATTTGAAATTCCAACTTTTTCTATTAAAATCTTAATTGTAGGACCCCAAATAGCCGAAGCAAAACCAAATCCCATAATTGCTAAACCAGTAGCCATCCCTCTTTTATCAGGGAACCACTTCACTAAAGTTGAAACTGGTGAGATATAACCAATACCTAAACCACATCCCCCTAATACTCCATAAAAAAAGTATAAAAGTAGTTTTGATTCCATCAAAATTGCAAGTCCTGAACCAATGGTACCCAAACCAAATAATGAAGCAGCAATTAATGCTGATACCCTAGGTCCATTTTTCTCTACAAATTTACCCATAAGTGCAGCAGATAATCCCAAAAAGAAAATTGCAACACTAAATGCAATAGTTACATCAGTTAAGTTCCATTGCATTTGTTCTTGGATTGGTTTTACATAAACACTCCATGCGTATACAGAACCAATACAAATATGTACACCAACAGCAGCAAGTGCCATTAGCCATCTATTTTTTTCAATCATTATTTTATTCCCCATAAGTAAAATGAAAAAAGATTTTATCTATATTTTTTATTAAAAAGCTAAAAGAAGAGAATTAGTAAGAACTAAGCTAAAGCTTAGTTCTTTTGGTGACAAGCAGCTGTAAAAATTACATCTGTTGAAGAGTTAAGTGCAGTTTCCATAGAGTCTTGAACAACTCCAATTACAAAACCAATTGCAACAACTTGTAATGCTATATCATTTGAAATTCCAAATAAAGAACAAGCTAAAGGGATTAAAAGTAAAGATCCTCCTGCGACACCTGAAGCTCCACAAGCAGCAAGTGCAGAAACAACAGAAAGAAGTAAAGCAGTTCCTATATCAACACTCATTCCTAAAGTATGTACTGTAGCTAGTGTTAAAACAGTAATAGTAACTGCTGCACCAGCCATATTTGTTGTTGCTCCCAAAGGGATAGAAATAGAATATGTATCTTCATTTAAATCAAGTTTTTTACATAAATTTAAATTAACAGGGATATTTGCTGCACTACTTCTTGTGAAAAATGCAGTTATTCCACTCTCTTTTAAACAAGTAAGAATAAGAGGATATGGATTTGTTCTTCTTTTAATAAATACAATTATAGGGTTAATAATTAAAGCAATAAACAACATTGTTCCCACTAAAACAAGTAATAATTTTGAATAACTTAATAATGCTGCAAAACCTGTTTGCGCAAAAGTATTTGCAACAAGTCCAAAAATACCAAAAGGCGCAAGTCTAATAATAAATCTAACAATTTTTGTAATTCCTGTTGACACATCAAAAAATACTTTTTTTGTTTCCTCTGCACTATAATGCATTGCAAAACCAATTGCAATAGCCCAAACTAAAATACCAATAAAATTTCCAGTTTGTAATGCATTTACAGGGTTATCAACCATATTAAACAATACAGTTTTTAATACATCAATAACACTATCAGGTGGAGTTAAAGCCTTTTGTGCTCCTTCAATAAGTACTAGTTCAACAGGGAATAAATAACTTGCAAGAACCGCTATTAAAGCAGCTAGAAAAGTTCCTATTAAATAAAGTATAACAATAGGTTTCATTCCTGTTTGAACCCCAACCTCTTTAGTTGCAATAGCTGTAGCAACTAAAACAAAAACTAAAATTGGCGCAATTGCTTTTAATGCACCAACAAACAATGTCCCTAAAATTGAAAACGACATGGCCAATTCCTTTGAAACCATGGCCACAAGAACACCTAACACTATCCCTATAAGAATTTGTAAAACTAAATTACCATTTGCATATTTTGAAATGATACCATTATTACTTTGCATATCTAATCCTAATAATTAATTTTTAAATTTAAGAATTATATCAAGTAAACTTTTCAATTTAGATTATAAAAGTTGCATATAAATTGCAAATAGTTACATTTATAGAATTTAAGAATTTTTTTTGTTAACTCTTTCAAAAATTAAGTTTTTTAAACTTTTCTCTTTATTTAAAGATGGAAAAGTATCTAAATTTTCTAAACTCTTTTTATATATAAAAGAAGGACAATGCTCTTTAAATAACTCTTTTAAATAATTAGTATCCAATTCAGGGGCGTTTAAACAAGCTAATATAGTACAAGTACTTGAAGCTAAGGAATCAAGTTTTTTTACAATTTTCACATAATCTTTTGTTGCAGCAAAACTTCCTTTTTGAAAAGATGGTGGATCAATTACAATCAAATCATAGGGGGCTTCTTTTTTTATTCTACTCCAAGATTTTAAAATATTGTATGGCATAAATTTAACTTTTTTTGTATTATGATTATTTAAATGATGATTTCTTCTACCTGTAGTTAATGCCCCTTTAGCCATATCAACATTTACTACTTGTTTTGCACCACCTTCTATTGCACAAACTGAAAAAGCACAAGTATATGAAAAAAGATTTAAAACGTTTTTATCTTTAGCAATATCTTTAACAAACTTTCGCCCTATTTTCATATCGGGGAAAATCCCTATATTTTTATTTAAAAAACTTATTGAATATTTCAAACCATCTTCAATAACTATCTCTTCATTTTCTACATTACCAAAGATTAAATCACTTGGAGCTTTTTCCTCATATCTTCTTTGAACTATAAATGTCTCAAAGTGAAAATTTTTTGCTATTTTTTCTAAAATATTTATAATTTGTTTTTCTTCATCTACTTTTTCAAAAAAAGATGCAAATAAAATTTTATCGATGGAATCAACTGTTAAAAAATTGAATCCATCATAAAAATTCCCCCTTCCATGAAAAAGCCTTTTTATTTCACAAAACTTATTTTCTAAGTTTTTTTCAATAATATCTTTAAGAGTCTCTAAATCCACTAGCTTTTACCTTTGAATTAAGTATCTCAAATATAATTTCTTGAGATTTTATAAATTGATTTAACTCTTTAAATCCTAATTTATTAGAGATTTCTTCTTGTAATGACTGGATATATTTATTTGCAACACTCATAAGGCTTTCACCTTTTTTTGTAAGCCTTACAATTTTTTCTTTCTTATTATCAGAAGATTCAAAATAAATATAATCAGATTGTTCAAGCTTTTTTAGATTTTTATGCATTGCTTGTCTGGTATAACCAAGTTTTAAAGATAAATTACTTATTGATATATTTTCAAATTCCATTATATAAGGGAAAATAGTAATCAAAGAGTTTGTTAAATCCCCAAAACCTTCATCTTGAAGCTTTTTAAGAATTAGATCATTAAAAATTTTACTTGTTTCTAAAGATAAAAAACATATCGACATTGTAAACCTAGTTGACAAAATTTATTTTTTTTGTTAATATTTAAAAAATTAACAGGAGTATAATAACATGAAATACCTTTTACAGTTGGACTTCGCTTACAATGGACCTTTTAAAGATGAAATGTATCAAGCAATGAAAGAACTAGCAAAAGACATCGCAACTGAAGATGGGCTTTTATTTAAACTTTGGACTGAAAATGAAGAACAAAAAGAAGCTGGTGGTATATATGTATTTAATAATATTGATGATGCAAATAGATATTTAGATAAGCATACTAAAAGACTGGCAAGCTTTGGAATTGAAGATATAAAAAGTAAAATTTTTAATATAAATGAAGAATTAAGTACTTTGAGTAAAGCTACATTTTTAAAAGATATGAGTTAATTGAACTCATATCTTTTAATATCAATAATTTCATATTCAAAAGTTTGATTATTTATAGAAAATTCAAATTCTTCACCTACTTCTTTTCCAAGTAAAACCTTGCCTAAAGGGGATTTGTTTGATATCATATATTTATTTGGGTTTGTTTCAAAAGTACCTACAATTATAAAAGTTTTTTCTTCTTCATTATCTAAATCTAAAACTTTTACTTCTGAGCCAAAATTTACTTTTTCATGGGGGATTTTTGTTGTTTCAACTACAGTGGAATTATTTATGATTTTTTCTAAAAACCTAAGTCTTTTATCAAGATTTCGAAGCATCTCTTTAGCTGAAATATATTCTGCATTTTCACTTCTATCACCATGCTGTGCAGCTATCTCTTTTTCTTTTACCCAATAAGGTTTTTCAACCTCAGCTAATTGCTTAAACTCTTTTACGAATCTTTTATATCCAAACTCTGTTATTAACTCTTTTTGCATTTGCTATTATACCAGAAATACTCCTTTGTATTTTGCAAAGCTTTGCTATACTTCTAAGTAATATGGAAAATTTAAAACAACTTTTATACAAAATGCTTATTATCGGCTTTGATGGTAAAGAGATACTTAATAATAAAAAACTAATTACAAATATACAAAATGGTTTAGGTGGAGTGATACTTTTTGATCATTACATTGATGATAAAACAAAATCTAAAAATATACAATCGCCACAGCAAGTAAAAGAACTCAATGAGTCACTTCAATCTATTTGTGAAAGCCCTTTAATAATTTGTATTGATCAAGAGGGTGGGAAAGTTGCTAGATTGAAAGAAGGAAAGGGTTTCAATAAAACTCTTAGTGCAAAAAAGATTGCCTCTTTAGAAGAAAAAGATGCAAAAAAAGAGTATGAAAATCTTAGCTTTGAACTTAAAAATCTTGGTATAAACTGCAATTTTGCTCCCCTTGTAGATTTAGCAATAAACAAAGAATCTAAAATAATCTATGGTTTAGATAGAGCTTATGGAGAAGATAGTGAGCAAGTGGTTAAATATGCCCAGATTTTTATGGATGCTTTAAGTGAAAATCAAATCATTTCTGTACTTAAACATTTTCCTGGTCATGGTAGTGCAAAAGGTGACAGCCATGAAAGCTTTGTTGATATAAGTAAAACTTGGAATGAGATAGAACTAATTCCATACAAAAAACTTTTATCTAAAACAAAGATGATTATGAGTGCCCATGTTTATAACAGTAAATTGGATGAAAATTATCCAGCAACTTTATCTTTTAAAACAAATACTGAACTTCTAAGAAAAAAACTTGGATTTAATGGGGTTTTAGTAACTGATGATTTACAAATGTTAGCAATAAAAAAACACTATAAAAAAAAAGAAGAAGCCATTGAATTAGCAATAAACTCGGGAGCTGATATGTTAATGTACTGTAACCAATTAAACAATGATGATACAGAAGAGACAATAGATATGATGAACCATTTAGTTCAAAACAAGAAAATCTCAATTGATAGAATCAAAGAAGCAAATCATAGAATAAATAGATTAATTAAAGGTATATGATGCAAGCTGGTTTTTCATTTATTGATTGGTTTATCTTTATCTCTTATTTACTAATTTTACTTTTTTTAGCTTCTTATCTTTCAAATAAGAATATAAACTCATCTAGGGAGTTTTTTACAGCTAAAAACTCTTTTACTGCTTTACCTGTTGCTCTATCACTTCTTGCAACTGCACAGTCTGCGGCAACATTTTTAGGAGCTCCTGAGTTTTCATATAGATATGATTTAACTTTACTTGGTTACTCTATTACTTCTTTATTAGCAATCTACATTGTAGTAAAAGTATTGATACCAAAACTATATGAGATGAAAGCAATAAGTGTTTATGAACTACTTCAAGAAAGATTTGGGGGAAATAGTAGACGAGATGTTGGAGTAATGTTTTTAGTAGGAAGATTGTTTGCAAGTGGAGCAAGACTTTATATGGCAGCACTTGCACTTAGTATGATACTTTTCTATGATATAAGTTTAGTTCATGTTAGTTTTTCTGTTATATTACTTACACTTGGTGCATTGATTTTTACTTATTTTGGTGGAATTAAATCTGTAATCATTAGTGATATACTTCAAATAATAGTTTATTTAGGTGCGGGAATTGCAGTTCTAGTTTATCTATATTTATCATTATCTATGGACTTTAATCAAATTTTTCAAAGCTTAAGTGAAGCTCAAAAGTTAGAATATATTGATTTTGAACTAAGTTTTACCAATGAGGGTAAATTTAATATCTTTTCACTTTTTACAGGTTATATGCTTTTAAATATAGCAGCCTTTGGACTTGACCAAGATTTAGCCCAAAGGGTTTTATCTTGTAAAGATAAAAAACAAGCAGGATTTTCACTTTATGGAGCAACCCTTTTAAGTATCCCTGTATCTTTACTATTTTTAAGTATTGGATTACTTCTATTTTTATATTATCAAGAACATACCATAAATCAAAAGTTTGAAGGTGAGAGTATCACTATTTTTATGTATTATATTTTAAATGAAATGCCAAATGGACTTAAAGGTTTTGTAACTATTGGAGCAATAGCAGCTGCACTTAGTAGTACAAACTCTGTTTTAGGAGCAATGAGTAGTGTTGCCATTGAAGATATATATAAACCGTATAAAATTAAACATCAAAGAAACATTGATGAGACCCATTTTGTAAAAGTTGCAAAAAAATTTGTTTTAATATTTGCTTTTCTACTTTCTTTAATGGCTATTCTTAGTTTTATTATACATAGTAACTCTTCAATCCCACTAGTTAGTTTTGCTCTTGGAGTTATGGCATATGCCTATAGTGGTTTACTTGGAGTGTTTGCAAGTGCATTTTTTACCAAAAGAGGAAATGCTAAGCTAATTCCATACTCTTTGTTTATTGGTTTTGCAAGTGTATTTTGTATGCAAGGATATACCTTTGGGTTAAATATTGGTTTTGCTTGGCAATTGCTAATTGGTACTATACTTTCATTTGGAGTAATGCAACTTGGAAAAAAATGATTTAAACACTAAACTTTATATTGGTGTAATGAGTGGAACTAGCCTTGATGGGATAGATATAGCCTTATGTAATATAGATAAAAATAGTATACAAACTTTACAAACAAAAGAGTACCCCTTTGATATACAGATTAAAAAAGATGTTTTAACTGCTATTTCAGATCCTATAACTTTAGAGTTTCTAGGTACTTTAAATCATAAATTAGCTCTTATGTATATAGATGCAATAAAAGATTTTTTAAAAAAGTTTAAGATTAAAGCAGAAGAAGTTATTGCTATTGGTTTACATGGACAAACACTCTGGCACTCACCAAACAACCCCTATGCTTTTTCAATGCAATTAGGGGATGGTTCACTTGTGGCAAAAAAGCTTCAAATTGATGTGATAAATGATTTTAGAAGCGCAGATTTAGCAAACGATGGACAAGGGGCACCTTTAACCCCTGCTTTTCATAAATCTTTATTTGATGATAAACAAACTGCAGTTTTAAATCTTGGAGGTATTGCAAATATCACTATTTTAACAAAGGAATACCTAGGTTTTGATACTGGTGTTGCAAATATATTAAGTGATTACTGGATACAAAAAAATCAAAAAACCCCTTTTGATAAAGATGGTTCTTGGGCTAAAAGTGGAAAAGTAAATAAAGAGCTTTTAAAAGTTTTATTAGATGATCCCTACTTTAAAAAACTTCCCCCTAAAAGTACAGGTAGAGAGTATTTTAATAGCACATGGTTAGAAAATAAGTTAAAAAGTTTTTCTTCCATAAGTGCAGTTGATATACAAGCTACACTTTTAGAATTTACTATTTTTCCTATAATTGAAATATTAAAAACAAAAGAGATTAAAAGATTAATTGTATGTGGTGGTGGAGCCCAAAACAAATATTTAATGGAACAACTTTCAAGTAAACTAGATAATATAAAAGTAATAAGAAGTGATGAACTTGGAATAAATAGTAACTTCTTAGAAGCTATTGCTTTTGCATGGTTAGCTTACAAAAGAGTTAATCATCAAACTATTGATTTGTCATCAATTACGGGATCATCGAAACCAACTATTTTAGGAGCAATTCATGGAAAAGATTAAAGAGTTTTTAAAGGGTACTTCTTATGAAAACTTCACCATTGAAGTTGCTTCTAGTGATGCAAGTTTTAGGCGATATTTTAGACTAAAAAATAAAAATAATAGTTTTATTTTAATGGATTCATCTTTAGAAAAATCATCTTTAAAACCTTTTATTACTGTAACAAATCTTTTATTAAGTGTAAATTCCCATGCTCCAAAAATCGTCTTTGAAGATTGTGAAAAGGGTTTTTTAATTTTGGAAGATTTAGGCTCTTTAAATCTACTTGATAAATTAAACAAAGAGAATTTTAAAGAGTTATATAAAAAGTGTATAGATGAAATTATTACTATGCAAAAAATTAATGCGAAAGATTTACCTTTATATGATGAAGCTTTTTTAAAACAAGAGATGAATTTAATGAAAGAGTGGTTTTTAAATAAATACTTACAAAAAAACTTAAATAAAGAAGAAATTAAAGTTATTGAAAAGAGTATTGATTTAATAGTAAAAAAAGTACTTTCTCACCCTCAAGGAGTATTTGTACATAGAGATTTTCATTCAAGAAATATTATGTTTTGTGAACCACTTGGAATAATAGATTACCAAGATGCTATGAATGGTTCTATTGTATATGATTTAGTATCATTATTAAAAGATTTATATATAAAATTTGATCCAAAAGATATTCAAGAATTGGCACTTTATTTCAAAGAGCAAAAGAAACTTCAAATAGATGATGAAGAATTTTTAAAATGGTTTGATTTTATGGGATTACAAAGACATATAAAAGTTTTAGGTATTTTTGCAAGACTTTATATAAGAGACAACAAAGATGGCTATTTAAAAGATTTACCTCTTACTTTAGAGTATGTTCTTGAAAGCTTAGAAAAATATCCAGAGCTTAATGAACTTCATGAAATATTATCAAAGGTAAAATTACCATGACAGCCCCAAATATGACGGCCCCAAAAGGACTGTAATGACAGTATTAATACTTGCAGCGGGGAGAGGTGAAAGAATGAAACCTTTAACCAATACCACACCAAAACCACTTTTAAAAGTAAAAAATAAAGCTTTGATAGAGTGGCATATTGAAAAGTTGGTTTCAAAGGGATTTACAACAATTATTATAAATATCGCCTATTTAGGTGAACAAATCATAGAAAAACTAGGTGATGGTTCAAAATGGGGAATTAAAATAATCTATAGTGATGAGAGACAAAGTGGTGCTTTGGAAACAGCAGGTGCTATTATTAAATCTTTACTACTTTTAAGTGAAACTTTTTTAGTGGTAAATGCAGATATATGGTGTGATTATGATTTTGATTTAAATTACAAATTAAATAAAAGCTTAGCCCATCTAATTTTAGTAGCAAACCCCGAACATAATCTAAGTGGAGATTTTAAATATGAAGGTTCTTCTTACACATTTAGTGGTATTGGATATTATAGTAAAAAGATTTTTGAAAATATGAAACTAGAAAAAAAAGCTTTAGGCCCACTTCTAAAAGAACTTGACTCTCAAAATAAAATCAGTTTTGAAGTTCATAAAGGTGTTTGGAGTGATATTGGAACTCCACAACGTCTAAAACTAGCTAATAGTTTCTAAATATTTAGCCACAGCATCTTCATCATTTGTATAAGAGGAAACATATGTAGCTATTTTTTTTAAGTCGTCATGGGCATTAGAAACTGCAACACTAGTTTGAGCAAGTTCAAACATTCCCATATCGTTTAAATTATCACCAAAAACTGTAAAATCTTTATAATCAACTTGCATCAACTCATGAACAGTTTTTAATCCATGGGCTTTATCTGCATCTTTATGTAAAATTGTTAAAAAATAACATCCCATATAAGCTTCAGGGGCTAAAATAGATTTAATTTCATCTTTAAAAACTCCATGAAGTTTTTCTTGTAATTCTTCTAACTGCTCTTTAGTAGAGAAATAGACTATTTTAAAATTCTCTTTCATTGCTTTTATATTACTACATTCTTGAAGATTATCATCCATATGATATCTTTTTATCAATTCTTCTGTGTAACTATTTTTTTGTTTTGGATATAAGAAAGCTTCATTAAGATTTTTATCTTTTAGAGCCAAAACAACTGGATAGATTCCAAGTCTTTTTCCACACTCAATAATCTCATCTCCAATCTCTTGGGATAAGATTTTCATATCAAGAATCTTTTTTTCAGGGGATACAATTAATGAACCATCAAGTAAAATCATTGGTGCATTTGTATTAAGTCCTTTTAAAAACTGTTCACTTTTTTTATAACTTCTAGCTGTTGCAATACTCATAATATGTTTTTTTGACATATTATTCCAAGTATTTAAACTATAAGGGCTAATAGATAAATCATTACGTAAAAAAGTGTGGTCAAGATCAGTTAAAAAAAGTTTAGCCATAATTATCCTTCAAATCAATCTTGACAGTGTATTATAAAATTGGTGGAAGATATATTAAACTGCACCCATAAGTTGTTTTGAACTTTCCCCTACAAAAGTTAACATCTCTTCATATGATGCACTTTTTTCTTCTACATCAGTATCAATTAACTCATCATATACTGCTTCAATTTTTTCTTCTTGTTTTTTTAATCTTTTCATATCAGATTTATCTAAATCTGCTAGTTCTAAAAGTTCATTCCAAACAGAACTCTCATCTAAAGGGAATGCTGTAAATTTAATACCTTCATACTCAAAAGTACCAGCTTTTTCTAAATCAGTTACATACAATAGATATAAACTACCCGATACTAAAAAATCTTTGTATTTTTCTACTAGTGGTGCTAAGTCATGAAAACTTTCTAATTCACAAGCAAAAAACTTCATAGTACCATCAATAATAGTAATAACTTGTTTTGCTTGAATCTTTGGAGGCAGTTTTCTATCAGGAGAGATTTGTTTTCCAGCTTCTACTATTAAAGCCCCTCTATAGCCATAAGTTCCATCACTTAATTCACCTTGAAATGATGGTTGCCATGCTAAATCATTTTCCTTTAAAAACTCTACGAAATTTGCCATTTTTATTCCTTGTAATTATATTTTTCAATATAATGCAAGAAATATTCCTTAAGTTTTTAAACTTTACATAAATCTTTCAAAACTTTGGGGATATGGAGTATTCAATAAATCACCCTTTTGCATAGGTGGGAATAATTCATCATATCTTTTGTAAGTAGTTTGATCTAATCTTCTAAAAATATGCGTTCTATTAAGTTTATGTGGATTATCAAGTCCAGCTGAAGCAATTATCTCAATAAAACTTTCTAAAGTTACTTCATGAAAATTTGCAACCCTTTGTTTTTTATCTTCAACTACAAGTCCCTTTGTTAATCTTGGGTTTTGAGTAGCAACACCAGTTGGACAAGTATTTTTATGACATTGTAAAGCCTGAATACATCCAAGACTTAACATCATCCCCCTTGCACTTGCTACTAAATCAGCTCCAAGAGCAAAGGCTTTAGTTATATCCATACCATTTAAAACTTTTCCAGAAGCAACAACTTTTATCTCATCTTTTAAATTAAATCCATTTAAACAATCAACTACAAAAACCAAAGCCTCTCTAAGTGGCATACCAACAGAGTTTGTATATTCTAAAGGAGCGGCTCCTGTTCCACCTTCACCACCATCAACAGTTATAAAATCTGGTCTAATGTTATGTTCAACCATTGCTTTACAAATATCTATAAATTCCTCTTTTCTACCAATACAAAGTTTAAATCCAACTGGTTTTCCTTCACTTAAATCTCTTAATCTTTTAATAAATTTTAAAAGTCCTAAGCTTGAATTAAATGCACTATGCGTTGGAGGAGAATCAACTCTTGTGTGGGGCTTAACATCTCTATCTTCGGCTATTTCAAGGGTGTTTTTATTTGCTGGTAAAATTCCACCATGACCAGGTTTTGCACCTTGAGAAAGTTTAATCTCAATCATTTTTACACTTTCATTTAATGCTCTTTTTGTAAACTTCTCTTCATGAAAATTTCCATTTTCATCTCTACATCCAAAATAGCCTGTTCCTATTTGCCATATTAAATCACATTTTGATGCTAAATGATATCTACTTAATCCACCTTCACCTGTATTTAAAGCAAAATTTCCAATTTTAGCCCCATTGCCTAAAGCCATAATAGCATTTGCACTTAATGCTCCAAAACTCATAGCAGAAACATTTAAAATAGATGAATCATATGGAGCTTTACAGTCACTTCCACCTATTAATACCCTTGGACTTAAGTCTAAATCATGGGCTTTTAAAGCATTTAAAGAATGACCTATCCACTCATAACCATCTTGATAAACATCCATTTTAGTTCCAAAAGGAATTGTACTTTGTTGTTTTTTTGAACGTCTATAAACAACGCTTCTTGCTTGTCTATTAATTGGCACACCATCTATATCTGATTCAATAAAATATTGTCTTATAGGAGGTCTAAGCTCTTCTAGAACCCATCTCATACGTGCAACTACAGGGAAGTTTCTCCATAAAGCATGTTTAGTTTGTTTTGTATCATAAATACCAATCACAATTAAAATTGCAAAAATCAAACCAAGCCATAAAAATGACAAATCAATAATAGAAAGGATAATTATAAAAATAGAACCGAAGATGATAATTTTTTCAAATAGTTTAGGCATAAGGAAGTCTCTTTTTTTATTTTTATTATACAAAAAAGAGATTAATTAGAAGGTTTATACTTTTTAGTTATCCTTGCAAAATCATAAAAATCACTTAACATCAAATAGCGAATTTGAATATCTTCAAATTTCTTATGAACTATTTCTAAACCTTCATTATATAATCTTACATCTTCAATAAATTCATTTGGATAATCAAGCTTTTCCTCTTTTATCTGGGGGAAACATTCCATAAATTGAAAAAAAAGTTTATTTATAAGTTCCATTTTTTCATTAGTTGGTTCTTTTAAAAAACCTTTTAGAGTTTCAAACTCTTTACAAATTTCGACTAAACATTTGTGCATGAGTCACTACTACTTTGACAAGTGCCAATTTGTTTTTGTGTATCTAGTTGTAAAGCTAAGATATCATTTAATTTTGTCATATCAAATCCACAGATTTTATTATCATCTATAATTATCAAAGGTCTTTTTATCAAAATTGGATCATTAATCATTTTATATATTAATTGTTCTTTGGTGATTGAATTTAAGTCTATTTCACCTTTTTTTATCTTTGGAGCAGTTTCATTTACAATATCATTTTTTTCTAATCCTACAAAAAATAACTCTAAAGTTTTTTTATCCCATTTTGTATCAAGTATAGATTTAACTTCAAACTCAAGGCCATTGGATTTTAAAAGCTCTTTTTGTTTTTTATTTCCTAAACAACCAGGCTTCTCATAAAAAACAATCTTTTTTTTAACATAAAACATTTTGTCTCCTTAATTCTAATAATTCATATGCAAATATCATGCCTTTTATTGTTTACGGTATTATTTTTGCATATAATACTTTTTTTCAATTACAAAGGTATTACATGCTTTCAAAATATTCATTCGGAACTTATAGAACAACTTATCAAAACCCAATTCATAAAGAAGCTTTAAATTTTGCATTAGATAATGGGATTACTCATATTGATACTTCATCAAATTATATGCATGGCGAAGCAGAAATTATGATAGGTCAAGTAATAGAAAATAGAAATAGAGAAGATTTTACAATTGTTTCAAAGGGTGGATATATCCAAGGTGAAAACCTAAAAAGAGTTATGGAAGGCTTTAAAGTTGAAGATTTAGTAAGATATGATGAAAACTGTTTTCATAGTATCCATGAAGAGTTCTTAGAAGATCAGATCAATAGAAGTTTAGAAAGATTAAAAACAAAATACATCGATGTCTATCTACTTCATAATCCTGAATACTACTTATTAAAAGAGATAAAAGTTGGTATGACAGAACAAGCTATATTAAAACACCATGAGATTATGCAACAAAGAATAAAAAGAGCCTTTGCCTTTTTAGAATCAAAGGTTAAAGAAGGAAAAATAAAAGCCTATGGTATTAGCTCAAACTCCTTTGCAAAAAAAAGAATAAATTACCACTTTTTAGAGTATAAACACTTAATAAACTATGCAAAAGAGATTGCAGGTGACAAGCACCATTTTAAAGTAATACAATTACCTATGAATATGTTTGAAAATGATGGTGAAGAGTGTGCAAAATGGGCCTATAAAAATGATTTAGAAGTTCATATTAATAGACCTTTAAATGCGATGAAAGAAGATAGAATGATTAGGCTTGCTTCATATGAAGAGTGTATAAATTATGATTCCCTTTTAGCTCAAATTAGAGAGATAAACAATGATGCCTTTCAAGAGGTTATTGACCAGATTTTAAAGATAGAAAATGATTACAGATGGGCTGGCGATGTTGATGATATATTAGAGTATCAAGTAATCCCTTATATTGTTCAAAATATCAATTTAGACCCAGTTTATTTTCAATTAGTTGATAACTTTTTAAACTGTTATAAAAGTAATATAAAAAGTAGAATTTCAAAAGAAGTAGCAAAGGAGCTAAATATAAATGGTCCAATAGATGGTGTTGCTTTAAAATATTTGGAACAAAAAGAGTATATTACAAAAATACTTGTGGGAATGAGAGATAAAAGATATGTAAAAAAGATTTTAGATTACTCTAAAATCTAATCTTTTAAGCTCTCTTTTTTTATACCATTGTAGTAGGATATATGAGATTATAATAGCTGCAATGGTTCTAATTACTACAACCATAGTAAAATCTGCACCAAATATTACAAACAATAAAGTATCTTCAATAACTGCATGGCAAATCATCAAAAAAGTACCTATATAAAAAATATCATCTTTAGAGATATTCCCACTTTCTACCTCTTTTATTAAAATTCCAGCACCATAAGTAATACCTAAAACTATACCAACTGTTATAGAAAAACCTTTACTAACATTTTTTTGTGATTGTTTTATAAACTTTCTACTTTTTATAAAATCCATCAAAAAAATCAATGCTGTTATTAGGATAATTACTGTGATACTTAATTCAATTGAATTTAAAATGGAGCTTTGCAATAAATCACTAATGCTCTCATATGTTTGTTTTTCAAATACAGCATCAGTTAAACTAGCACTAAAAAATTTTGCAGGTAATAATGAAGTAAAAAAAGCAACTATAAAAGCACTAATTATCCTAAGAGAATATGAATAAAAATTACCTATTCCAATTTTTTTCATAATTACACCTTCTACAGGAAGAGCATGGGCAATACCAACAAAAACAGCTAGAATTGACCACTGATGGATACTTAAATCTAATGGTGCAGCAAAGGCAACAGAAGCATAAACATTTAGAAACATTCCACTAATGATTGCAAGTGAAGTTTCAGGTGGCAAACCAATTATTGAAGTAAAAGGTTCTATTAAAAAACTAACATAAGATAAAGTATTATAGTAAAATAGTATATCTGCAATAATATAAATAGGTATGATTAGCTTTAAAACTATCCATGCACTTTTTATTGATGATTTGAAACTTTCTTTGTAATTCATAAATTAATCTAAGCCATTTACAATATTTATTGGTTTTTTGCCATCAAGAACTCTTTTTACATTTAAAGCAGCTTTTTGTCTCATTTCAAAATAGGCTTTATCACTATAAAAAGCAGAATGTGGATTAATCATAAATCTTCCATCAAGCCACTTCTCTTTTGCTTTCCAAGCATCTATCATCTTACCACTTGCTGGTGGTTCACTTGGAAGAACATCTAAACTAACACAATTTAAATGTCCAGATTTTAATGGTTCATAAAAAACGTCTAAATCTTTTACAATAGCACCACGTGCAGTATTTACAAGTGAACTGCCTGGTTTCATTTTAGCAATAAACTCTTCATCAATCATTGCATTTGTGTCTTTATTTAAAGGCGCATTTATAGAGATAATATCGCAAGTTTCAAGTAATTCGTCAAGATTATCAAATCTATAAGAGCCAAGCATTTTTTCAGTTCCACTTGAAAGATATGGGTCATAAAATGAAGTTTGAAATCTTAGGGCATTTGCTTTTAATAAAACACTGCCACCAATTCGCCCTGCTCCAATAACACCAAGCTTATAATCACTTGTTCTTTTAACATATTTTAATGTATTTGTTTGCCATGTTCCATCATCATACTCTCTACATTGATAATCATATCTAGTAATTCCACGGGCAATATTCATAATCATAGCAATTGATGTATCACTTACTTCATCTGTTCCATAATCAGGTGTATTTGAAGCATAAATCCCTTTTGACTTGATATATTCCAAATCTTGAAACACATCATAACCTACACCGTATCTAACTAAAGCTTTTAGATTTGGTAGTTTATCAATATATTCATTTGTAATTTTATGATGCCAAACTAAAAGTACCTCTATACCCTCATGAAGTTCAGATGATAATTCATCCCCTAAAACATCTCTTTCAATATCAGGGTTTGTAACCTTGTCTGTAATATAAACTCTTTTCATAATATCTCCAAAATATCTATAAATATTAGCTTGATATTTTAGTTAAATATTACAAAAAGTTAAGAATTTTTTACTCAATTATTCTTTTAGCTAGTTTTTCTATAACTTTCTTTTTTAGGATATGTATATCACTTTTCTTTACCCATAACAAGGCTTCTTTTTTATAATATTCTAAAATAAGAGGGGCAATAGATTCTTTTTTTTCTTCTATTTCTTCTAAGAACTCTTTTAATTCACCCTCATCAAAATCTTCAAATTTTTCTAACTTGAAATATAAAGCTTCCAAAAAATCATTATCAATAAAATCTTTACTTCTTTTTAAAAACTTTGTAGCTTCTATTTCTAAAGCTTTTATATCATTCCATTTTCTTCCAGTTTTAAGCTGATCAATTGCCACAGGTAAAAACACAGGAACTAAATCTAAAACTTTGTTTAACTCACTAAAATCATTATCAACTAAGCTTCTAAAAAGCATTCTAGTTCTGTTTCTAATTTTTACTCTCAGATTATCATCTTTTATTACATCTTTATGAATTAACTGAAATCTTCTAAGAGCAGGTAATTTTGAATGATTAAAAGCCATAATAGAAACAAGTGGAGCACTATCAGCTATTTGCTCTTCTCTAGAGCCATTTGGTCGACAAAAAGCCCAGTAAAGTCTAGCTTCCATATCTTCATGATTTAGATATTTTTCATCCCCTAAGCTTTCAAAATCATCCTCATCTTTTAGTAGTTCTACTTCATCTTTATATGTTAAATTGAATAACTCTTCCAAAACTTTCAAACCTTTTAATATTTTTTTTCTCACTTATTATAAATAATGTTTTACAAACTAAACTTTCATAGATCTCAAATTCACCATCAGTTAAAACCATAAGCAAGTTATCACTTCTAATATCACTTGATTTTTTTAAATATCTTAAAACTTCATCAAAATTTGTTCCACCATCACTTTTAGGAATAAAAAGTTCCTTTTCTATCAAAGGGTTAAAGGAATCAAATTCTATTATATGCTCCTCTTTAACTTTTAAATCAAAAGGAAGAACCTTTACTTTATATTCATAGAAACCTTCACAAACATCTTTTACTACCCCTAGAAACTTTTTATAATCATCTAGAGTAACACTTGAACTACTATCAAGTGCTATAAAAACCTCAATCATCTCATCACTTTTTTTACTTCCAGGTAAATACAATCCACTATGAAGAAATTTTCTATTTGGTCTTGAGTAAGTTGATGTTTTTTCAAATAGTGATGAGATTAGATACTCTTTTAATGTATCTTGTAGTGAAATTTCAGGTTTTATCAAAGTATCTATTTCTATTTGCATTCCCTGATACTCTTTTGAACTTTTTTTAGCTATTGAGAGTGCTTGTATTATGATTCCATCTAATTTTTCTCTATCTCCATCATCAGTTTTATCATCATTCACTTCTTCTATGTCCATCTTTGATTCATCATAGATATAAGCTTTTAATTTACCATCTTCTTTTGGTTTAGTTTTTATCTCATCATCTTTTTTTTCTTCTGAAGAACTTTCATTGTTTTCTTCTTCTTTTCTAAGAATTTCATAGACCTCTTCGACACATTTATTTTCTAAATCAAAATCTAACATCTCATCAGTTGGTATTTTTCCTATATTTGAAAAACTAGATAAAACCAAATTTGTAACTAAATCACAAGCTTGATTCCAAAGTTTTTTCTCTCTTGTTCTTTGTCTAAAGGGGTGTTTTAAAACTATGTGTAAAAGTGTATGGGCATAAAGATAAGTTATCTCATCACTAGAATAGCTTTGTAGTTTTTCTAAATCAATAAAAATTTCTTTACCATTGGTTTGAAAAGCGCTATTACTATTATCTTTAAAATTAGTTGGAATTGATAATGCTAATACAGAAAGAAAGGGATGATTAAATAAAAAATTTATCCTTATTTTCTGAAAAACTTCGTCATATGATATACTCACCATACTGCTCCATCCAAGTATCAAACTCTTCAAGTTCTGCTATATTTTCATCTTTGACTATTAAATCTTTAATAAGCATCACATTAAACTCAACTGGAAGACAATTTACATATGCAAATAAATTCTTTCCTTGAGAATTCCCTTTATATTTTTCAATTATTGCTGCACATAGGGCATATAAAGCACTTGGTTCATCTGGTACAACATCACTTTGTCCTTCTAAAATAGCATCAATATCAGGCAAAGTTTTATAAACCTTTACAAAAGAGATAAACTCAATTCCAGCGCCATAGCCCACTGTTCCATAAACAACTGGATTAATTCCTGTTAAAGCTTCATTCTTTTTTAAGATATTAGATAACATATTCCAAGCTCTTGGTGTACAAAATGCTGGATTTGTTTCAGTTGAACTTGGCACTTCATTACTTAATAAATCTGGACGAAAGCCTAAAAAGCCTAGAACAAAAGGATGTATCTCATTTTTGATTGCCCAAATTTTAAAATCATCATATTTAGCTTCTAAAACAATATGTACCATTCTGTTAATAAGTGGACTTGGAAGTTTAAAAACAATACCTCTATCATCTATTTTATTCCCTGCACAAATTATTCTCCAACCACTAGGCAAAGTATACTCACCAATTTTTCTATCAAGTACTAATTGATAAATTGCTGCTTGAACTGAAAGTGGAGCTGAATTTAACTCATCTAAAAAAAGTATCCCTTTTGAATTTTCATCGAAGGGTAAAAAAATTGGTGGCATCCATTTTGTTTGATTATTAGATATTGTAGGTATTCCTCTTAAATCAACTGCATCAAGTTGGGAAAGCCTTACATCTATAAGCTTTAAGTCATTTTGTTTTGCAATATCATTTACGATATATGATTTACCAATTCCTGGACTTCCATGGATAAATAAAGGTATATCTACATCTATTAAAACTTGGATTTGTTTATATAATTCAGTGGTTCCTATAGAAGGTGTAATCATTTTTTATCCTATGAAAGTTTTAGCTCTTTTAGTATCTCTTGTAAATCTTTATTTAAGTCTGTGATTTTTTCTAAAACTTTATCTTTTTGCTCATTTGACATTGAATATTTGCTATCAATGTTTTCATAAATTTTTAAAGAGTCAGTAAAAATTTTTTGCATCAAGTCTTGTTTTATTTTTTCTTCTAAAATACCCATAATATCTCCTTTTTTAAACTTTTTTTAGAAAGCTAGCTAAATCACTATCCATACTTATTAGATGTAAATCAAACCAATCTGGAAGCTTTTGTATATAGTAAGATTTTAATAGTTGCTTACCAATAGAAGTGTTACTTTTTTCTAAAAAAAACTGCATTTCATGTAGTACTTTTTGATGTTCCTCTTTATGCTCTCTTGAAGTTGGATAATTAAATTGATCCATTTGAGATTCTTCATAAAAAAAATGTCTTTTTGTATGTTCTATTAACTCTTTTGTTTTATTTATTATACTGCCAATCGAATTGTTGTCTGCACCATTATATATATGAATAAACTCTTTATGAATCTCATCCATTTCATCGTGATTAAGAAGATGCTTATTATCTTTAAATTCCATTTTTTTCTTACCATTTTTTTAAAGCTTATATGCAATAACTATACCCCATTGAAAAAACTCTTTTAAACAATGTTTTGTATAATCATATATTAAAAGGAGATTTATGCAGTTTGAAAAACTTATACATGGAAAACTAATAAAAAGATATAAAAGATTTTTAGCAGATATTATACTTGATGATGGAAGTGAAATAACTGCCCATGTTCCAAATAGTGGTGCAATGACAAGTTGTATTGAAGAAAATTGTGATGTTTGGGTAACACACCATGATAATCCAAAAAGAAAATTAAAGTATACACTTGAATTAACAAAAATGGGCAAAGAGTTAATTTGTACAAATACTGGTGTTGCAAATAAAATAGCTATTGAAGCTATTGAAAATGGTATAGTAAAAGAATTACAAGGTTATGATAATCTAAAACCAGAACAAAAATATGGAAATCAAAACAGTAGAATTGATATTTTATTGTGGAATAACAATAGTGATAAAAAATGTTTTGTTGAGATTAAAAGTGTGAGTTTAAACCTTGGTGATACATTAGCATTTCCTGATGCAAAAACAACTAGAGGTCAAAAACATTTAGAAGAGTTAAGAGATATGGTGCAAGAAGGTCATAGAGCAGTAATGCTTTATATAATCCAAAGAACAGATAATCTTCCTTTTAGAATAGCACATGAAATTGATAAAAAATATAATGAGATTTTTGAAGAAGTAATAAAACAAGGTGTTGAAGTTTTAGTTTACCAATCAGATATAAACTTTGAAGAGATAAAAGTGGCTAAAAAAGTAGAGTTTAAGTAAATCAACTTAACTCTACTCCACAACTTTGGCACTCTTTTCTAAACCAACCTCGTCCAGGAAACTTACCACAACTTGGGCACTTCCATAAAAAAACTGTAAACCCCATATATATTACAAATCCAGCAATACCTGCTCTAAACCAAAAGTCTTGACTTTGACCAAATATTTGTTCAATATCTTTGATAGCAATAACAACACTAGGTGTTAAAAGGATAAAAAATATTCCTGCAGCAATTTTTGCATTTAATATCACTTTAGCAAATTCCTTCTTCACATCTTGATTTCTCATTTTTGTCCTTAATAAAAATATTGAGAATAGTACCTACAAAAAGTAGCAATAACAAAACAAATGATAATAAAATATAAGATTTTCTTAATAATTTTTATTAAAAGTTGCTTAAGTTTCATAAGATATAATTATGAAAAAATTATAAAGGTAAGTTATAAATGAATAAATTTGACAAATTTAGAAATTTTTGTAGAAAGTTCAGAATTATTGTAGGAGTAGTTTTAATTGGAATTGGTTTTTTTACAGGAATTGTATGGTTTTATTTAGGAGTTATTCCATTAATTGCTGGAGTTTTAGACTTCTGCCCAACATGTCTTATTACAAAAAAATGTACTCCTAAAAATTTACAAAAAAATGAATCTCAAGCTTAATTGCTTGAGATTTTATAAATATTACCACTATCAGTTGAGATAAAAAGTTCCCCTTTTTTAGATTCAACTATATTTCTAATTCTTTCACCTAAGTTTTCTAAAAAACGTTCTTCTTTAACTAATGATAAATCATTACTAACTTCAACTTTATTTAGATGTCTTAATTTTAATGCAGTAGATAATATATCCCCTTTTAAAGATTTAAATAATTTACCACTATAAACAATTAGTGAACTTGGAGCGATTGATGGTATATAGACTTTTTTAGGTTGTTCCATACCTTTTTTATGTGTCCCTTCACCAACAGCTAATGGAGCCCAATACTCTTTCCCATATGAGATAACTGGCCATCCATAGTTTTTCCCTTTTTCAACTAAATTGATTTCATCACCGCCTCTTGGGCCGTGTTCTATACTCCATAAACGTTGAGTTTTTTTATCATAAAAAATTCCTTGGGGATTTCTATGACCATAACTATAAATTTCTGGAAGTTTTCCTCTTTTTTTAACAAATGGATTATCACTAGGTATACTTCCATCTAAATTTAATCTAATAATACTACCTGCATGATTAGTTAAGTCTTGTGCATTTTTCCTGATTCCTCTATCTCCTATTGAAAAAAATAGGTGACCATTTTCATCAAAAGTGATTCTACTACCAAAATGAACATTCTTATCTGTAGCAGATTTACTAATAAACAAATCTTTAAAATCTATAAGTTTTTTTCCATCAAACTTAGCACTTGCTAATGTTGTAACCCCTTGATTATTTACAGATTTTGAATAGGTAAAATAAAAAGTTTTATCAGTCTTGAAATTTGGAGATTTTTTGACGTCTAATAAGCCACCTTGACCACGATTGTGAACATTTATTTTATCTATTAATGGTCTTAATTTTAAAGTGTTTAAATCTAAAAGCATTACATCGCCAGCTTTTGCAGTAAGAATCATCTTTTCATCATCGATAAAATCTATTCCCCAAATTATTCCAAGGTTTGTTTCTATTTTACTTATTTTAAATTTTTCATTAGCGAATAAATTTACAGACAACAGAAGAGTTAACATAATTTTTAATAACCATTTCATAATAAATTCCTTTATTTTGAATAATTAATTTTATGATTAAAAAGTTAAATAAGTATTAAGTGAAAAATTAAATTCAAAATTCAAAGAAAGTTAACTTCTTTAAAAGCTAGCTTCTTTTAAATTTTAAATCAGCTTTCTATTTCAACCATGATTTTATTAAATTAGATAATAATTTAGGAGTTTCTAAAGGAAGCATATGAGATGTACCCTCCCTAGATATCACTTCAATATTTGTATGTTCTTTTTTTATCTTTTTAAGTGATTCATGATTTATAAGTCTGTCACTTAATGAATAAAAAAACTTTATTGGGATTTTTAAAGCAGTTAACTCTTCATAGATATCATTTCTTTTGAATGTACTTTCCATCTGTACATTATAAACATCTTTTCCCATTGAAGAGAACATATCTTGAACTAGTGAAATCAATTTTTCATCATCTCTATTTGATTCTTCTAATAAAGATTGTGTTTTTTTGTAAGATAAACCCTTAAAACCTAAGTTATTCATTTGTTTTAAAGTAAGTTTTCTTTTTTCTATCTCATCTTGATTCATTGAACTAGGAGTCCCTGCAACAAGCATAAGTTTTTTTATCTTTTCAGGAAACTTTGTAGCAAAATAACATGCTGTGTAACCACCTAAAGAGAAACCCAAGAGATTAATCTTTTCATCTTTTATTTGTTTATTTAACTGTTCTACTGACTCATCAAAATCAGAAGTATGGGGTAAAGGTAAATGTATTAATTCATAATCAGTTAATAAAGGTCTTAGTTTACTCCATAATCTTTCATCAGTCATAAGACCAGGAAGTAAATATATTTTTTCTTTCATCTTCTATCCAGTGTATAATATTTTTTTATTTTAAGTTTGTATCAAAATTTTATTAAAACTTTACTAACAAGTGATGTTATATTTTTCAACTAATGTTGAAATCTCTTTTCCTAGAAAGTTTAATTTTTCTATAGCAAGTCTTTCTTTACTACCAGATATTCCAACTGCTCCAATTAATATATTTTCATGATTAAATAAAGGAACAGCGGTACAACACATATTATCTTGGAATTCACTATAATCAATTGAATATCCATTTTTTTGAACCTCTTCTAAAGTCTCATTCAACTCATTTAAGTTTTTTATTGTGTTGTGTGTATATTGATTTAATTTCAAATTTTCTAAACTATAGTTACCAAAGGCAAGTATTGATTTACCCAAAGCACTAGTATGTAAAGGTGTTTGAAGACCTATATTATTTCTAGTTTTAAGCTTTCTAGAACTATTATCAACTTGATTTAGATATAAAACCTTATTGTTATCAAAAATACCTAAATAAGCACACTCATTTGTTAATTTTGATATCTCTTCAAGAAGTGGTTTTGTTTTTTGAACTAGAAGCTGGATTTTAGTTTTTTTATTTTGTTCGTTCTCTAAAATCTTTGGGACAATCTCATTTGATTCGTCTAAATATTCAATATAATCTTCATGATTTAATGTCTGTAAGATTCTTGACATAGTACTTTTATTTATATTCATTTTACTACAAAGAGTAGAAGCTTGAATAGGTTTTCCATAATTTACAATCTCTTTATAAACTTGTAAACCCTTAGAAAGAGATTTTAAAGAATCTGACATTTTCACCCTTTATGCAAAACTAATAAAATTAGTTTTGCATATTTTCTATAAAAGTTCGTTAAACTTTGCTAACCATGTTGGATGAGCTGGCCAAGCTGCTGCTGTAACTAAATGTCCATCAACATAAGCATCTTCAAAACCTACATCAATCCATGTTCCACCATTTGTATTAATATCAGGTGCGCAAGCTGGATAAGCTGAACAAGTTTTATCTTTTACAACACCTGCTGCAACTAAAACTTGTGCTCCATGGCAAACAGAAGCAATAGGTTTTTTCTCATCATCAAAATATTTTACCATTTCGATAACTCTTCCATTAAGTCTAATATACTCAGGTGCTCTACCCCCTGGAATCAATAAAGCATCATATTTTGTTTCATCAATTTCATCAAAAGAAGCATTTAATGTAAAATTGTGTCCTGGCTTTTCAGTATATGTCTGATCACCTTCAAAATCATGAATTGCTGTTTTTATTTGTTCCCCTGCTTTTTTATCTGGACAAATAACATCCACATCATGACCTAACATTTTCAAACATTGAAAAGGTACCATTAATTCGTAGTCTTCAACAAAGTCACCAGCAATAATTAATATCTTTTTTGACATTTCACTCTCCTATAATTAGATTTAGTTAATCTTATAGAAAGTGAATTTAATAGTAACCTTATTAGAAAGATTAGTTTAAAGTAGTTTCACTATATGAAACTAGCTTTCATATCCATATAATTTACTACTAATGAAATAAAAAATAGTATCTTTATATAAATATAAAATGGATAAAATAAATTTTTTAAAATATCATTTTAGGATAAGTATGAATTATTTAATAAAATATAAAGAGGAAATCAAAAACTATATTTTAATAATACTTGGAGCTATAATTTTAGCTTTAGGAGTAGTAGGTTTTTTATCACCAAATAAGCTACTAACTGGAGGGACTGCAGGTCTTGCATTATTACTTTATTATGTAACTCCATTAACAATTGGAACCCTAATTGTTCTAGTAAATGCCCCTTTAATTATTTTAGGAGGAAAAGTCCTTGGAAGACTTTTTGTAATAAGAACCATTTTTACAATTATTGCTATTTCTATATTTATAGATTTTTTTGACAAAGTATTAAATATTAATCCATTTATTCAAGACACTATTTTAGCTGCTATATTTGGAGGAATTTTTATTGGAATTGGATTATCTTTAGTAATAAAAGCAGATTCAAGTGCAGGAGGCTCTACGATAGTTGCAAAAATCGTTGCTTCTAAAAGTGAAATTAGGCCAGCAACTATAATACTTATAATTGATGCAATTATAATACTCTCATCCCTTTTTATATTTGAAGATAGAGTAAAGATTCTTTGGAGTGTAATAAGTATTTATATAACAGCAAAAATAGTAGATAAAATTCTAACAGGAAGACTTGATAAAAAAGTAGTTCATCTTGTAACAGATAAAACCGATGAAATGAAAATGAAAATAAGGGAAGAACTAGGTCCTAAAGGAACTATCATACAAGGGGATGGACTTTTTGATAAAGAGCATAAAAAAATAATCCTTTTAGTTGTTGATGTAAGTAAACTTCAAAAACTAAGACAACTTGTAAAAGAAAATGATTCTGAAGCTTTTATTGTTATTTCAGAAGCTAGTGAATTTTTAGGAAGAGGTTATTAAGATATTTTGTAAATAAGCCTTCCCAAAAATATCAATTTAAAGTAGAAATATTATTGTCACCTATCTCTTTTAATCTTCTTTTATATCCCTTTGCTGCAATTGCGTATCCACCATTTGTAGTATCAACAAAATGGATATGTTTTCCATGCCTTTCAAAAATTAGACATGTCATAAGAGCATGTTTTGATTTATTTATTCCATATACAAGTTTTTTATTTTGATACTCTTTTTCCAAATACTCTTCAAGTTTTTTCAAATCTTTATTACTAATAGAAAAAACCATTCTAACAATATTATCAAACTTTTCAATATCAGTAGTTGAGATGATTCTTTTTTTATATTTTTCCCATTCTCCAATTTTAAATTTCATTAATAAAAGACCTAGAAGATTTATAAACCTTAGTTTAAATAAAGTAGCCACTTTACCTAGAAATGATTTGGATAAAAAAGAGGCTTCAACATTTAAATCTTTAGCTTTAAAACTTAATAATAGTTTAGCCTCATCAATTGGATGTCTAGAGCTAATATCACCAACAATTTTTTCAATATTTGCTAAAACCTCTTTATAATCTTTTTCATCAAGACATTTTAAAATAAATGACAAAGTTTCATCTTTAGAAGATTCTATAAAAGACCATCTACACTCTAAACCTTCTAAATCTAACTCATAAAGTTCATCTTTTTTATCTTTTATGTGATATTTATCATCTAGTTTTAAAAGATAATCAAAATAATCTAAACCCTCACCTTTTATCAAAGCTTGTTCATGATTTTGTGTAGTTTTATATTTAGCTATTAAAATCTCTTTTTCAAAACTTGCAAGTTTTTCTAAAGAAATTGATCCTACTCTAAGTTCTAAGCCATAAGCTTCTTTTGCCATTTCTCTAACTGCAACTAAAGCTCGTCTTGCACTTTTGTAAGCTCGTCTTGGGACTAAAACAAAAGCACCATCACCACCAAAAATAAAAGGAAGTTCTAAACTTCTGTCAACATTTAAAACAGAGATAATACTCATAGCTCCTAGCATATTTATCTCTTTATATTTTCCATTTTCAATATTTTTTGTAGAATCTTTAACATCTGTTGCTAAAAGGTGCCAGTCATTTGGTATTTTTGTATAAATATCAGGGTTTGATAACTCTGTAAAATCACTTACAGTTTTAAGATTTTTATAAAAATAATAAGTTGCCATTTAACTCTTTTTTAATTTATTGGTTCAGCAGTGTTAATCATCCAAATAGAAAAAATATCAACATAATCCCAAAACGATTTTTTTTCCTCTTCGCTTAAGTTTGTTTCCTCAATTGCTTTTGCAAACATCTCTAGCCAAACTATCCTTGCACTAGGAGTGATTTTAAAAGGCATATGTCTTGCTACCATTCTTGGAGCACCTCTACTTTCATTGAAATATTTTGGTCCTCCACAAATTTGAATAAAAAAATCAGCAGAGTGTTTTTTTGCCATTGCTAAAGCTTGTTCATTTTCAGGGAAAAGATCTTTAATTTTACTTTCCGCTAGTAAATCATAGTGTCTGCTTATTAAATTTCTCATACCTTCTTCTTTTAAAGTTGCTAATATTATTGGATTGGGAAGACTTACATTTGGTCTATTTCCCATTGAAGTTTCAGATATATTATATTCCATTTTTTTCCTTTTTTGATATGTGAAAATATACACTTTTAATGATTTATAAACTATATGAAAATAAGGTAAATTAAAAAATTAATCAAATTTTGATAAAATTCATAAAAACTTGGAAATTTTATGAATACAAAAAATCTTTTTATAGTATCTTTTATTGGGATACTTACTACATACTATTTTATACTTGGCATTGACAAATCAGTTCAACTGGTAAAAGATGAATATCTTTCAATAATAGCATTGTTTGTAATTGTTCTAAGTCTTATATTTTTTAAAATAAAGCTAAAAAACCATCAAACCATAGATTTTGTTCAAAATAATCAATTCTCTTTAAGATCTACAATTTTATTTTTTCTAGTATTTCAAGTTGTAGATTACTATTATGAAGATGGATTTATTGGAATGATTTCACAATGGTTTTTATATTGGATAATGGGACTTATTGCTATAACATTAATGGAAACAATAAACTGCTACAAAAACTATAAATATCTAAAAAACAACTCCTAATATTAATTTTAACTTAATTTTTTTATTAGTACACACTTTTAAGCCACTTCATAATTATAAAATTATGTAAATGTATTAAAAGGATAATTAATGAAACAAAAATCATTATTCAAAAATGTAGGTGTCCAGATCATTATAGCAATGATTCTAGGTACTATTGTGGGTATACTTATGGGGAAAGATGCCTCTATTTTTGCACCTCTAGGGACAATATTTATTCACCTAATCAAAATGCTGGTAATACCTTTGATTGTAATTTCAATCATCTCTGGTGCTGCAAACCTAAGTGATAGTCCAAGTGCAGGAAAAGTGGGGATTGGAACCATTGCATTCTTTTTAGGAACTTCTGCATTTGCAGTTGCACTTGCACTTTTAGCAGGTGAAGTTTTTAAACCAGGTGTTGGATTAGACTTAAGTAGTGTAAGCCATATGTTTTCAAACCAATATGCTGATAAAGGAGCCCTTCCTGGTGCTATGGATACACTTATTGGTATGATTCCAACTAATATTTTCCAATCACTTATGGATGCAAACATCTTACAAATTTTAGTTTTTTGTTTATTCTTTGGTATTGCAATTTCTAAAATTCCAAAAGAGAAAAGTACTCCACTAATCAATGGTTTAGAAGGAATGATTCAAGCTTTAATTTGGATGGTTACTGTTGTAATGTTGCTAGCACCAATTGGTGTTTTTGGTCTAATGGCTGATTCAATTGGTACTTATGGATTTGATATGCTTGGTCTAGTAGCAAAACTTTTTATAGTTTATATGGGAGCGCTTTTAGTTTATGGATTTATTTTCTACCCATTAATTATAAAACTATTTTCTAATTTATCAATCAGAAAATTTATTAGTGCAATAAAAAAACCTCAAATTGTTGCACTTTCAACAGCTTCATCTATGGCAACGCTTCCTGTTACAATGAAAACTTGTGAAGAAGATTTAAATGTTTCAAAATCTACTTCATCTTTTGTTTTACCACTTGGTGCAACTATTAATATGAGTGGAAATGCAATCTATTATGGACTTGTGGCTATTTTCTTTGCACAAATGTATAATATTGATTTAGGACTAGCTGGATATGCTGCTATTATTTTTACAGCTACTATTGGTGCTATTGGACAAGCAGGTGTTCCTGGCCCTTCATTTTTAGTTGTTGCTGTTTTACTAGCTGCTGGAATTCCTATTGAAGGTTTACCTTTATTATTTGCCCTTGATAGAATCTTTGATATGACTAGAACTGCTTTAAATATCACAGGTGATGCAGTTTGTGCAGTTGTTATTGATAATTTAAATGAAAAACAAGACAAACTTCAATCAGTTGAAGTTTAAATAAAAGAAGAGATTAACTCTCTTCTTTTAAAATCTTTAAATTGCAATATTTTAAGCTAAAAATAAAATATAAACTTTAATTAAATCTAATTAATGTATACTGATTTAGAATATATTTTAGGTATTTTAAATGAAAACATTAAATACATATTTCAATGATATTAAAGATCTTGAAAGATTTATTAAAGATAATTTTATTGAAGACTCTTCAAAACTTTTAATTCAAGTTTTCACTCATGAAAACAATCCTTCGTTTATAGAAAATATAACAAACTATTTTTCAGAAAATTTTCCTTTATCTTCTTTAGTAGGCTCAACAACAGATGGAGAGATAAAAGATGGTTTAGTAAGCACTAATACTACAGTTATAAGTTTTACAATATTTGAACAAGTATCTTTAAAAACAGAAATCACAAACCAATTTGAAAATCATTTCCAAGTAGGAAAGGATATAGCCTCAAAGATAATACAAGAGGATACAAAAGTTATAATATCTTTTATTGATGGACTATTAGGAAACGGTGAAGAGTATATTAAAGGGATAGAGTCAATTGATAAAAGTATTATTGTTGCAGGAGGACTTGCCGGAGATAATGCAAAATTTGAAAATACTTATGTTTTTACAAAAGAGCAAATATACACAAAAGGTTTTGTAGCAGTATCTTTAAGTAGTAAAAGTTTAAATATTGCTACTGATTATAGTTTTAACTGGCTTCCAATTGGACAAAAATTAAAAATTACAAAATCAGATAAAAATGTAGTTTATACGATAAATGATAGAACTGCTTTGGAAACATATGGGTATTATTTAGGTCATGATATAAGCAAAAACCTTCCATATGTAGGAATTGAATTTCCTTTAATTGTTGAAAGAAACGGTATACAAATAGCAAGAGCTGTTATTGGGAAAAATGATGATGGTTCTTTGGTATTTGCAGGAAATTTAAATGTTGGAGATGAAGTAAGTTTTGCTTATGGAAATTGCAATGAGATACTTGATAAAACACAATACCACATTGACAAAATTGCTTCTAAACCAATTGAGAGTATATTTATCTATTCATGTATGGCAAGAAGAAGATTTATGCCAGACAAAATTGAACATGAAACACTCATATATAACGATTTAGCTCCTACCACTGGTTTTTTTACTTATGGAGAATTTTTTAGTGAAAAAGATAATAAAGAACTTCTAAATCAGAGTATGACTCTTTTGGCTTTAAGTGAATCAGAAAATATCAATAATAAAAAACCAACATTAAATATAAAAAAAGGCTCAAGTTCAACAGTTCAAGCTTTATCACATTTAATCTATGTATCAACAAAAGAGCTTCAAAGAAAAGATGAAATTATGATTTCCCAATCAAGAAATGCTGCTATGGGAGAGATGTTAAATATAGTTGCCCACCAATGGAGGCAACCTTTAAGTTCTATTTCAATGATTGCTAATAATGCATTAGCTGATTTAGAACTGGATAGTTTAGATAATAATTCCCTTGAAGAATATCTTAAAAGTATACAAAAGCAAGCATTAGATTTATCAAATATAATTAACAATTTCAAAAACTATTTTAAACCTAGTGATAAAAAAGAGGAAATATCTTTAAAGAAACTTTTTCAAGATATAAAAGATATAACAAATGCAAACCTCAAAAATAATGATATAGAACTAATAATACAAGATGAAAATGATTCAATCATTTTTGTTTATAAAAGAGAATTAATACAAGTTCTTCTTAATTTCATAAACAACTCAAAAGAAGCATTTACATCAAAAGAAAAAGAAAAAAAAGCTATTGTGATATCTGTAAAAGAATCAAAACAAAATATTATCATAAGTATTTGTGACAATGCAGGTGGGATAGATGAAAAGATTATTGATGAGATATTTAATCCATACTTTAGTACAAAAAATCAACTAAATGGGACTGGCCTTGGACTTTATATGAATAAGATAATTATTGAAAAATATATGGAAGGTATAATAAGCGTAGAAAATAGAAAATATGGTGCTTGTTTTAATATTCAATTAAAAAAATAATATTTTATTTATATAGTTAATCTCTTAATTTCTAAGTGTTGCTATAAGCCTATTTGAATCTTTTAAAAAGCCAAATACATCATCTATTGATTTTACTAAAATATCTGAAGATAAAAGAGTTTTAGTGCATAAACCTTCATCTTGTAAAATAGCAATACCTAAAATACTATTCTCTAACATCAAAAGATCATTTCTACCATTACCAACACTTAAAACTGTTTTACTTCCTAGCTTCTTTACAAACTCTAACTTGTCTTTGTCTTGATTTTGCTTCCCTATTACTATAACTTCACAATTTGTATTTTCTAACTCTTTTTTTACTGTGCCATAAGTATCTGCTGTAATTACATAAAATTTAAAATCTGATGCAAGTTTATTAATATTTTCAGAAACATTTTTAAGTAGTTTTCCATCAACTGCAATTGTTCCATTATAATCAAATACAACACTTTTTATTTCAAAAGCTTCTCTTCCTGGAATCTCAATTCTCATTTCTATCCTAATTATTTTACTTACTCAAATCTCTTATCAGAACGTCTATTTATGACATCCTCAGCACTTGCTTTCAACCATCCAGATTTACTATCTTTAACACCATCAAATTTTTCAATATATGGTTTTATATCTAAAAGTGGTGTACCATCTAAAACATCTATACCATCAACAATGATTTTATTTTCTTCAACTCTATTTAGCTTCACAATAGAAAGACCAATATGATTAGGTCGTAAAGGAGACCTTGTTGAAAAAACTCCTCTTTCTTGAGTATCCATAAAAGGAGTTACAGTAAGTTCAGTTCTTTTTACTTCATGAAAACTATATATTAAATAGATATGACTAAAGCCATCTAAATCTTTTAAGCCTTCTGTTAGCTCTTCATTGAGGATTATAACCCCTTCTACATCTTTTGCACCTTTTGGCTGAATTGGCATATCTTCAATAGCCTTAAAAGGTGTTTTTATTGTTCCAATTGGTTTTATATTATGCATTTTCTAATCTCTTTAAATATATTAAGGCTCTATTTGTAACTGCTTGGCTGTAAGTATTTATCTTAAAGTGTTCTGGACTCCAACCTTTTAAAAATCTTTTAAAATCTGCCCAAGATAGACAAAATAACATTCTCCATTCATCCTCAATATCTTGTGGATCAATACTAGGATGATAAATCTCTATAGCCTTATGTAATTCATCAAAATAGATATCTTTTATAAACTCTTCTAAATCTTCACAATCTTCTGGTTCAACTGCACTACTCATAAAGTATGCTAAATCTTTCATACCACAACCATGACCAACATATTGAAAATCAACTGCCGCACATCTTGTAACTGATTTATTAAAACAAAAATTTGCTAGTTTTGCATCCCCATGAACTATTGTTTGATATTTAGTATTTTTAAGTATTTCATCTATTGTACTTGCATATTGCTTTAACTCGCCCTCTTCAAGTCTTTCAAACTCATCGGGTCTTGTTTCAAGATGCCAGTAAGTTCCAGTTTCCCAAAGTAGTTCATTTTTTACATTTAAATATTTGGCATGAAAATTTGCAAGCCAAGATAAGCAAATTTTTATATGGCTTTCATTTGCATCTAAGGTGGTATTAACAAGCTCAATATCTGCTAAATCTTCCATTACTATTAGATACTCATTTTCTGTTTTAAAAGTTTTTAGACCCTGAGGGATTCTACATCTTTCGTCAATTTCTTTACTAAAATTTTCATACCAATTTACTTCAACTTCATAGGAGTGTAGTTTTCTTTGATGGGAAAAATCAGTATTCCAGCCCCTTGGATGAAGTTCAGGTTTTGGAAGTTTTATATGTTTGACAATAATATTTTTTGATTCGAATTTTAGTCTTACTAGTTCACCATATCCACTCCAAAGAGTCTGGATGGTTTCCTTTGAGATTAATTCACCAAGATCTAAGTCATTGCCAATATTTTGATATAAAGAGTTCATAGTTACGTATTATATTTAAAATAAAGTCAATAAATACTAATACAAGTAATTATTGACTAATTAAATCTAAATTTTTACTTCACTTATTTGGATAATAGGGTTTGAATTTGTAAAGTTTGGTAAATCATTCATGATTTTATCTGCATGGGGAGTAAATGCTTCTTGAAAAGCTTCTACTGATTCAAATGTTAAATGAGTCATAGCAACAAAAGGAATCTCTTGACCTGGAATTGCATTTGCTAATCCATAATCAACATTTGCACCTTTTAAAGCATCACCAATTAACTCTCCTGCCATTGGGATATGAGTATCTAAATAATAATCCATATCGAACTTAATATCTTCACCATTTGGGTATAAAACACTTACTCTTACCATCTTCTCTCCTTAGTGATTATGTATTAAGATTAGTCTAACCAATTTTTTTAATAAAAACAATAGTTATTTACTATTTTTTTGAAAATTTAGAACTAACTAAAATACCACCAAAGATTACAAGCAAAATACCCATAAATGTAGTTAAATCAGGGAAAGCATCACCTAAAGCAACTCCAAATCCTATAGAAAATGGAATATTTGTATAACTAACTACTCCAATAATACTAGCTTTACTTACACTATATGCTCTTGTAATAAACCACTGTGAACCAGTAGAAATAATTGCCATAAAAGCAATTAAAGCCCAAATAATAGGATCAGTATGGAATTTAAACTCAAAAATTGGAGTAAAAAAATAAATTAATAAAGGAATAATCAACCCAATCCCCATAAATGAAAGCATTATAAGTCTTGCATCAAATATATCTTTTATTTTTTTTATAGTTGCATAAGCACAAGCTGCAAAGAAACCACCCAAAACTCCTAAAACATGTTCAAATGAAAACTCTATTCCAAAGGGTTTCATCACAAGTATAATTCCTATAAATCCAATAATAAGTGCAAAAAATGTTTTTAAACTAATGCTCTCTTTTACTAAATAATAGGCAAGTATTGTTACAAAAAATGGTGAAGTTCTATTTAAAACAACTGCTTCACCAAGGGGAATTGTTGCAATTGTATAAAAAAACAATACCATTGCTAAAGCTCCAAACAAGCCCCTTAATAATAGTAAATGAACCTTTGATTTATCAAAGGCTACATTAAATTTTTTTAGTGTAAATAGTATAATAAAAACGCCTATTAAGTTTCTGTAAAAAACTATTTCCAAAGGATCCATACTAGTTGATAAATACTTTGCAACTGCTCCATTTAGTGCTCCTAAAACAGAACTTGCAAGCATAAAAAGTACACCTATATCTATTAACTTTAATCTTTCATTCATATAATTTTATTCTCTTTATTTATTCATATTTTTTTTAGTTTTATTGGTTGCAATTGCCTCATAGGGATTATCTGGCCAATAATGTTTTTTGTACTTAGAAAATAACTCTTTTTTCACCTCAGCATAAGAGTTTTCCCAAAAACTTTTAAGGTCGTATGTTATTTGAATAGGCCTTAAAGCTGGACTTAAAAGATGTATTTGCAAAGCGATTTTTCCATTTAAAATTTTTGGTGTTTCATGAAGACCAAAAACCTCTTGTATTTTAACTTTTAATATTGGTGTTTGAATATTAGTGTAATCTATTTTTATATTTGAGCCACTTGGTACCCTTAAAAAACTAGGAGCTAAAATATCTATTTGTTGTTGTTTTTCCCAAGGAATATATGAAAGTAAAATAGCATAAATATCCAAAGACTCTAATTGCTTAATTGATTTAACATCACTTAAGTATGGTTTTAACCAAGATTCAAGGGTCTCTAATAAATCTTCATCTTTGAAACTTACCAACTCATCTTTCATATTTTCATTTATAAAGTTTACTCTATTTTTTAAATCAATCGCCTTTTTACTCCATGTTAAAAGCTCTAATCCTTCTTTTTTTATAAGTTCACAAAAAAGATTAGAAAAATCGATATTATTCTCAACTGAAATAGCTTTTGAAGTAAGTTCAACTTCATAAAAATTGCTAACTTCTCTTATATCAAGCCTTTTTGACTCTTTATTGTAAGTTATTGTCTGTGTTGTTTTTATATATTCACTAAAGTACTCTTGTATCAATTCAAGTGAAATTTTAATTGCATATGAGATATATGAATCTTTATTTTGAGCATTTAGTATTGGTGTTACTAGAAACCTTTCATTAAATAATGAATCCTCAATATCTATTATGGCACCTTTACCATTGCTAAGTTTATATCTATTACTATTTTTCCCTCTTTGCTTTGCTAATCTATCGGGATAAGCAAAAAGGATTAATACACTTAAAATCTTTTCATCAACTCTTTTTTTAGCTTTTTGCACTTCCTCTAAAGAGTTTAATTTTTTAAATATAAACCTAGCTTGTTTTAAAATATTTGAAGCTAAGTTTTTATTTATAAGATGACTATTTAAATCATTCTCATATAAGTGAATAAATCTAGAATAGATATTAGTATCACTAAAACTACTTTTAAAAATATCTTTTTCACTAAGTAGTGTTGTTAAAATTGATGCTTCATAGGCAAAGCCTAACTCATTTGCTTTTAATATCATAAATGCAAACCTTGGATGAATTCCAAGTAATAGTGCTTTTTCCCCTAGCTTTGTTATCAAAGAGTTTTCATCCAACATCTTTAACTCTTGAAGAACTAATTTTGTGCTTTGTTCAACTTCTTTTGAAGGATAATCCAAAAGTTTTAGCTCTTTTATATCTTTTATACCCCAAAGTGAAATTTCAAGAAAAAATGAACTTAAATCTGTTCTTAGTATTTCAGGTTTTGTTGACTCTTGTAATATCTTTTTCTCATGCCAAATTCTATAACACTTTCCACTACTTAATCTTCCTGCACGCCCTGCTCTTTGAACTGCAGAATCTTTTGAAATAAAAGTAAGATTTAGATGATTCATACTTGTTGAATAGTTATAAGAGGATTGTTTTTCTAATCCTGAATCAATAACAACACTAACACCTTCAATAGTTAGTGATGTTTGAGCAATATTAGTTGAAAGTATCACTTTTCTTTTATCACTTCTTAGTAAAGCCTTATCTTGTTGCTCTTTACCCAAAGCTGAATATAGAGGTAAAACTTCTATATCACTTTTTTTACCTTTTAGTTTCTCATTTAAACTATTTAGCAAGTTTTTTATCTCTTTAGTCCCTGCTAAAAAAACTAATATATCTCCATTATTCTCTTCCAATGCTTTTAAAGTTGTATCACAAAGTAAGCTATTTAGAGTTTTAAAATCAGGTTGTTTTATACTCTCTTTTAAATAAATATTTTCAACATCATATAACTTCCCCTTTGAACTTATAACAGGTACTTTTCCTAATAAATTTACTAGGTCATTTGAATTTAATGTTGCAGACATAATCAGAAGTTTTAAATCATCCCTTAACAACTCTTGCACTTGTAAAGATAAGGCCAAGGATAAATCAGTATGAATACTTCTTTCATGAAACTCATCAAAGATAATCATCGCAACATCTTCCAAAGATTGGTCAGATTGAAGTTTTCTCACAAGTATTGCTTCTGTTACAACAAGAAGCTTTGTTTGTTTTGAATAACAACTTTCCATTTTAACTTGATAACCAACACTTTGTCCAACTTCTTCTCCAAGTAATCTTGCCATTTGCACTGCAACCATTCTTGCTGCTACTCTTCTTGGTTCTAACATAATAATCATCTTAGAGTCACCATCAGAATGAAGCCATGATTCTTTTAATAAAGAGATTGGAACAACTGTACTTTTCCCAGCTCCGGGAGGAGCTTCAAGTATAAGTGTAGAGTTTGTATTAAGAGTTTTTTTTATATCAGTTAAGACTTCACATATAGGTAGGTTTTTCATTTAGCGTATTCTACTTTAAAAAAAAGTTTTTCAATTCCAATTAGATTAAAATAATTTATTCATGTACTGCACTTCAAAAGGCAAATAGTCAAAAGTTTTTTTTGAACCTAGCTCAAACCCTAGTTTTAAATACCAATTTTTCAATATAGTGTGATTTGATATAATACCAATACTCAGCCTTTTTATATCTTTCTTTTTTGCATAAATAAAAATATATTCTACTAATTCTTTTCCTATCCCTTCTTTTCTAAAAGATGGCAATACTGATAATCTATTTAAATAGGCAACATCTTCTCTAGGGTTTTCAAAGGCTACACATCCAACAGCTTTTCCATCAATTTTATATAAAAAATATTCTTCAGATTTTTCAAAATCTTTTTTAACCCAATCTTCAGTACAAAAAGATGGATGTTTAGGACAATTTTTACTATCTAAATTAAATTTTTTAGCAACATCTTTATTTGATTCACAAATTAAAAAAGAGATAATTTTTGAGTCTTTAATTGTTGCTTTTTCTATAACTTTATTCATAAATAAACCTTTATTATCTTTTCCCTTGCTCTCTTAATTTGTCTTTTTTACTTTTTCTTTTCCCTTTTATAGGTGCAGTTCCCTTTTGCTTTGTAGTATTTGAAATAGTAAAATCAAAGCCTTCAATTTGCTCTTTTGTTATATCTAATTTATATCTTTTTTCAATTAGTTTAAAGTGGTTTAGGTTTTCATTATCTAAAAAAGAGATTGCAACTCCACTTTTTCCTGCTCTAGCTGTTCTTCCTATTCTATGAATATAATCTTCTGTGCTTCTTGGTAAATCAAAATTTATAACACAATCTATATCATCAATATGCAAACCCCGTGATGCAATATCTGTAGAAAAAAGAATATCTATCTTTTTATTTTTAAAATCATTTAGAGTGAGATTTCTTTCTTCTTGACTTAAATCTCCATGGAAAGACTCAGCTTCAAAACCTTTTTTTATAAACTTATTTGCTATATTATCTGCTGCTCTTTTATTTGCCATAAAAACCAATACTGATTTAAAGTTATTCTCTTTTATTAGATGTCTTAAAAGTGCACTTCTATCCTCTTTTTTTACAAATATTGCTCTTTGAGTTATCTCTTCCACATTTGTATTTGAATCTTCTATTTCTACTTTTATAGCTGTTGTAGTTATCTTTGAAGCAATATCTATAACTTTTGGTGAATATGTTGCAGAAAATAAAAGATTTTGTCTATTCTTTGGAATAATATTTAAAATCTCATCAAGCTCTTGAACAAAACCTAAATCAAGCATCTTGTCAGCTTCATCTAAAACAAAATATTCAATAGTAGATAAATCAATTTGTTTTTTACCTATAATATCAAGAAGTCTTCCTGAAGTTGCAACAACCACATCACAACCTTTTTGTATCTTTAAAAGTTGTTCCCCAATCTTTTCTCCACCTATAACTGAAACGATAGAAAGAGTTTTTGGGAAATTTTGACTAAGATTTGAAAATGTTTGGGCAATCTGTAAAGTCAATTCCCTTGTTGGAGCTAAAACCAATACTTTTATTTTTGCTTTTTTATTATCTTTATTTTCTTTTAGTGTTTCAAGTATAGGGATTACAAAACTTGCTGTTTTTCCAGTTCCAGTTTTTGCTTGAGCCATAATATCTTGTTTTGTTTTTACAAGAGGGATTACTTCTTTTTGAATAGGAGTTGGTGTTTTATAATTGTTTTGCTCTAAAGATTTTAAAAGTTCTAAAGATAGATTAAATATATCAAATGACAAGATTTTCCTTTTAGTTTATTATATAGATTTTTCAGAGTTTTTAGGAAACTGAGTATTGTAAATATTTGCGACATGAATTAAACTTGTGACTTTAATTAGAGGTTTTATCAAAAGTTGTGCACTTCCAACTATAAATAGCCAAGTTCCACTATTCATTAATGTATCATTTAAAAAGAAAAAACTACCTGTTAAAAACCATATAGCAATAAGCAAATCATTAAAAGCACCTAAAAACTCATAACGTCTTTGTATAACAATATGACGATTCCCAATATCTAAATCAAGTTCATTTTCTTTTTCATAAAAATTCAATTTTTCTCCTCAATTTTTTTATTCACCATTTAATACAGACATAACAGTAGACCTACTAGTTTTTAATTCACTTGTGATTTTACTTATATTTATATCACCATTTTCAGTATAATACTCTTCATCATCCAACATTTTTAATATAGTATCTTTTTTATCAAGTATCTCTTGAGAGGTTTGTCTAGTTTGAAAAGTAAAATCCTCTTCATTCATAGTTTCCATAGCCTCTAAATCTCTTTTTATAGTTTGAACTGTAACCTTAAGCTCTTTTGCTAAATCCTTTGGGTCTTCAATACCCCGCAAGATTAAATCTCTTATGGCAATTCTTCTTGTTTTCATTCTTCTTCTACGATGATATGAGATTTTCATAAAATACCTTTAATCAATTTCTATAGGTAATAGAGTTAAAAAACTTAAAGCCTCAGGAAGAGAAAACTGTGCTTTTGTTAAATCATTTTGTTTTGGATCAATTAAATAATTTCTAGATGTTCTAAAATCAGCTTTTTTCAAATTATTATTTACAAAAGTAGTAAATTCTAAATCACATTTATCGAATATTGAACATTCTAAATTGCACTCTTCAAAACCACTATCTTTTATAAGTGAATTTATAAATTTCATTTGTCTTAAGTCTAATAAATGAAAAGAATTTTGTGAAATATTACATAAATCAAAACTTATATCAAAAGGTTCATCACAAGAACTCCAAGAGATTCCAATAAGTTTTGATTTTTCAAACTTGACATCATTAAAAGTGCATGATTTTAAATTAGCAAGTGATATATCACAATTAATAAAAGTACACTCTGTAAACTTACATTTATGCATCAAAGCATTTGAAAAATCACACTTATTAAAAGTACAATTATCAAAATAAATAGAATCAAATTCTTTTTCGCTTAAGTCTTTAAACTCTTCTTCCCAGTAATCATTTTCATCAAACATATTATTTAGCTTCACTTTTTGATAAACTCATAAATCATAATATACAGATAATCCTAGTATATTATTTAAATGAGATTCTATTTAAATATACTGATAATTATATAAAATCTAAACTATTAGTATAGATTTTATTTCAAAATATGGGTTTTATTTTTATTTGATTTAACTCTTCCTGTTTTTATGGTGTTAAAAATATGCTCAAAAACTTTTCCTGCTTTACCTTTTTTATTTGTTAAAAAATATGAATGACCTTTTGGATAATCATATTTATTACTTAATTCTTCACAATCAATTGAATAAACATTTTTTTGAACTTTTGACATATCTTCAGGGCCTGTATGACCTAATCTTCTAGATGCAATTCTATTTTTAAGATTTGATACTTTGCTAGCTCTTAAAGCTAAATCGCTAGATGAAAAGTAAACTGAGACATTACTACTTGATTGACTTATAAATCTTCCTTTTTTGTCCTCTTCTAAAGATTCATTTACAATATCTGCAGCTACTAAAAAGCTATGTCTAAATAAAAGTGGAACCCCATTTGCTAAATCATATCTATTCCATTGGTGCAAAGTTTCTCTATAAACTCTATTTCCCATAGAATGACTTAATACACTTATTCTTTTTAAACATATATCTTCATCTTTTGTGTAGGCATCTCTCCATTTCATAAACTTTTGAAGCACCCTTGCAAAAGAAAAAGAGCTGACATCTGCTGATTTTTGATCATCCCAATAATCTTTTATAATACCTTTGTCATTATCACATGGCCAAATTATAGGTATCACCAAAACCATGTCTTTCTCTTTGTCATCAAATAATTTTTGAAGGGTCTTAACTCTAGGAAATATATCACTTTCTGGAAGATTGGAAAATCCATGAATAAAAAGAAGTATATTTTTAGCTTTTGACAACTTCAATTGTTTCATTAGTTTTGTTGAACCAATCTCCAGATAGTCGTTTTCGCTATTTCTTTCACAATAATACACTGAATTAGAAGGTGCATTTTTATCTAAATCAAACTCATACTCAACGCCAGCAGTCTGCTTTGCAAAGCTACCTTTTGGTTCTCTATTTGTTATAAAATACATAATTTTCTCCTTAATTTTATTATTTTAGAAATCACAACATTTTATATATAAAGCTTTTTAATAAATTTAATTGAAAATTAATAATATCATATATTATAACAATATAAGTATTTTTTTGGTTTTTTTTGGTTTTGCTTCTATATTATTTTAGATAAAATCTTTTAGTCCTGAAGTTTTCATAGGAAATTGTTTTGAATATTTAATTATCTCTTCATCTAAGGTACTAACTCCTGCTTTTGTTTGAACTAAATAGATATTGAAACTATTATCTTCTATTGTGAATTTTACATGGTTAAAATAAACCTTTGCATCTTTAAATATCAAATCTAAGGTAAGTGTATCTTTTCTAAAAAAAGGAAAGGCTTGTTGTGATTCTCCTAAAACTTCTGTGATTAGATAATAGCCTAGAGTATCAGGAGTCAAGTTATCAGTACTAATTCTTTTTTTCTGTTTATTAAAATATTCATCAACTAATCTAATAAAAAAACCAAACGACATAACACCAATATCTTTTAATATTACACAATTTATATATTCATAAAGCAAAGATTCATTCTCTTTTATAAATGCTTTAAGTTCTTTTTCTTGCATTTTTTGTTTCCTATAATAATCTATTTATTTTAAAAAATATTTTATCTAATTAGTTGTTAAATAGTGAAAATATAGATTTTTATACAAACTTCTAAGAATATACTATGTAGTGGTACTAAAATTGCATATATAAAAAGATTAAGAAAAGGAATATATTATGCAAGATTTTATAGATATGTACAAAGAAACTTATCAGATTAAACAGCAACTTAAACTTGATGAATCACTAAGTCTAGGTGACATACAAATTATAGAAGATGGATATAAACTAAATGCTAGTAAAGATGCTGATGCCTTGGAGATATTAGGGAAAATAAAACTTCACACAATAGTTAAAGATGATAGAGTATTTAAACCAACAACTAATTTTATGGAAATTATTGTTTTAGCTTGGATATATAAAACTATGTCAATTCAATTAGAGGTTTTAGAGATGGATTTATTACTTGAAAAACTTTTAATAAAAAAAGAACATGATCCAATATCATCATATGCTGTACTTAAAATACTTGAAGCTAATCCACTACTCTCAGGAGCAGACTCTAGTATGATAGACCACTATTTAGCAATGGAGCTTACAAGCGAACTTATGAATCAATTGGAAGAAAAAAAAGAAGAAGTTAATTAAGATAGTTCTGTTGAATCTGTAGTTGATTCATCAGATGATTCCTCAGTTGATTCATCAGATTTACTCTCTTTTAAAGCTTGTTTCTTTTTACGTTTTTCTTCTTTTTTTCTAAGTTTTTCTAACTCTTTTGCTCTTTTTTCATAATTATAATTAGTTTTTGCCATTTACTATCCTTGCTGTGTTTTATAAATTCGTAAAACAATTAATTATTTTAATATTAAAAATATAATAAATGCTCTAAAAATCTATGTTTTATTATATTATAGAGTTTAGCGTAGCTTAATGGCATTTTATCTTAAGTATCAAAACTTATTAACTCCAAAATAAAAATAAATATTCTACTAATATGCATAAATACTAAATATAAGTATTTATATAGTTATTATTTCGTATAAATACAAAGTATTATGATATAATATTTCAAAAGGAGTTCTTATGGATTTTAACTTATTAACAAATGAAGATATTATAAAAGAACTTGGTAAAAACTATGAAGAGTTAAGACTTCAAAAAAGACTTTCTGATGATGATATTCATAAAAAAGGTGGTGTTAGTATTGATGCCATCCAAAGACTAAAGAATGGTTCAAATATAAATTTACTAAATTTTATAAAGATTTTAAGAGGACTTGGAGAGTTAGACAAGCTTCAAAAACTACTTGAAGTAAAAGAAGAGTTTAGTATTCAAGAAAAAGTAAAAAACACTAAACCTAAAAGAATATTCAAATCAAAAAGAGATACCAATAGTGACTTTATTTGGGGAGAAGATAAATGAGTAAAATAGTTGAAGTAAAATTATGGGGTACAACTATCGGATATCTTGGTTACCCAAAAGATTCAAATATAGCGCAATTTGAGTATGACAAAAATTTTATGAAATCCAATATTTCACCCTCACCTTTACTAATGAAATATCCACCTGATAAGTTTTATTTTGAGGATATTAGTTTTAGAACTTTTAAGGGAGTTGCAGGTGTTTTTGCAGATTCATTACCAGATAAATATGGGAATCAACTAATTGACCAATTTATGGCAGAAAAAAAGATACCTCAAGAAGAGATAACAACTCTTGATAGATTGTTATATGTGGGGAAAAGAAGTATTGGAGCTTTGGAATATCATCCTTGTGAGTTTGAAGATGATTTTGAAAAAAGTGCAAAAACTTTAGATATATCTTTACTTTCTCAATTAGCTGAATTGGTAATTTCAAAAAAGGATAATTTAAACGATAAGTTAAAAGATTCAAAAACAAAAAAAGAGGCACTTGATTTGATTAGAGTTGGTTCTAGTGCAGGAGGGGCAAGAGCAAAAGCACTTATTGCAAAAGATGAAGATAAAGAAAATAGATATATTGATGGAACAAACTTATATGAAGGAAACTATTCTTATTGGCTTTTGAAGTTTGATTCATCAGCAAATCAAGATAGGGATGCAAAAGACCCAAAAGGTATGACAAGAATTGAATATATCTATTCATTACTTGCAAAGAAATGTGAAATAAATATTCCTGAAACTTCATATTTAGAAATTGATGAAGATTTTCATTTTATGATTAAAAGGTTTGATAGAGTTGTAGAGAATAAAAAAACCTCAAAACTACACTATATTTCTTGGGCTGGATTATCACACTACGATAGAGATACAACAGGGGCATATTCATACGAACAACTCATCTTAAACTTACGACAATTAAACTTTGGACAAGAAGAGATTACAGAAGTTTTTAAAAGAGCTGTTTTTAATATAGTTGGAAGAAACCAAGATGACCACACAAAAAACTTTGGCTTTTTGATGAATAAAAAAGGTGAATGGAGTTTATCCCCTGCTTTTGATATGACCTACTCTTTTGATCCAAATGGAGTTTGGACAAAAGTACATCAAATAAGATTAAATAAAAAGCAAGATAATTTTACAAAAGAAGATATTATCGCATTTGGAAAATATTGTAATCTAACTCAAATACAATCAACAAAAATACTTGAAAAAACTATCAAAGTATTTAAAGAGTTTGAAAAACTCGCAGATGAATATAAAGTACCAAAAAAAGTGAAAGATATAATCTCTAAAAATTTAAGAAGAGATTTGATTTAGTACATCATTTATATTAGATAAAGAAGCAACCTCACCTGGCATTAGACTATCAATATAAATCTCACCAATTCTAATTCGAACAAGTCTTAATGTAGGGAATCCAACAGCAGCAGTCATTTTTCTAATCTGACGTTTTTTCCCTTCACAAATAGTAATAGATATCCAACTAGTAGGACCATGTTTTGGATGACGAATATTACGACCACGAGGAGGAAGTTCAGGTTCCTCAGCAAAGGCAAATGCTTTGCAAGGAAGAGTTAAATACTTACTCCCACTTACAGTAATTTCAACACCCTTTTGTAACTGTGCTATTGCTTCTTGGGTAATTTCTCCATCAACTTGGACGTAGTATTCTTTTTCTATACTTTTATTTCTAACTTTATGACTTATCATACCATCAGTTGTGAGTAATAGTAATCCTTCAGAATCGTGGTCTAACCTACCAATCGCCATGGTATTTTCAGGAAAATCATAAAAATCACCTAATAAACTTTTGTTTTTCATTTTCTCTTGAACAAACTGACTTAAACACCCATATGGTTTAAATATTTTAAAGTGTTGATGGGTTTGATTGGTATTTGGCATGAATAAAACATCTCCTTGAAATTATGTGAAATTGTAACTTTTATTTTATAAAATGCCGATTCAAAATCTAGGATTTAACTTTTAATGGGTACATATAGCTCTGTTTGTAAATCTTCTTCTTTTATTCCTGTAGGGTCTAGATTAAGATATTTTTGAAATGACGGTTCATCTCTTAAGCTTACACCTGATGTGACAATCCAATCACCTATATTTCTAAAAGTTTCTCCTATAAGTGAATAAGGACCGTTGTGCATAAAAAGAGCATATTCCCCACCAGCAATTTGCTTAATAGAGACTTCTCCATTTGGGATTACTCTCTCATTTAATTCTAAACAAGCATCATATCGCAAATTAAGTTCATCTATTACATTTGGATTATCATGAGAAATCCCATACCTTGTTACTGCTTTTTCAAAAAGTTCATTTTCACTAATAAATGCCACCATAGTTTTCCATGCTTCATCAGCAGATTTTATATAATCTCCAGTTTTTCTTACATATAAAACTTCAATAGGTTCTATCTCTACAATTTTTGGCTCTAACATTCTATTTCCTTTTTTCTTTTTTGCATTTTTTGAAAACTCTTTTGGAGTTATCCCAAAATGGTTTTTAAAAGCTTTTGAAAAAGAGGCATTTGTTTCATATCCACTTGTTTGTGCAATTTGCGTAATATTTAGATTTGTTTTGAACTTCATTGTCGTACTAGAAAGCCTTACTCTTCTTATATAGTCACTCAAATTTTCACTTACAATAGAATTGAAAATTCTATGAAAATGGTATTTTGAAAAACCTGCAACTTTTGATAACTCTTCAAGGGTTAAATTATCATCATAATTTTGTTCAACATAATAAATAACTTTGTAAATACATTGAAGATACTCATCTTTAGTTGTTTTTTTCATACTACCTCTTTTTAAAACTTTGTAGTGAGATTATAGGAAATAACAATATTTAAAACTACTCCTGGATTGCTATTTTATTTCTATAGATAACGTTTAACTTAAGAAATAGTTTTGCTCTCTATAGATTTGTTATACATCTATGTTTTCAGGTCCAACCCAAAAGAATGGATTATATGCGATTTCCCACAAATGATTATCTAAATCTTTAAAATATCCATGATAACCACCCCATGAAGTATTTTGGGGAGATTTTACAGAAATTGCACCAGCCTTTAGTGCTTGTTCATAAACTGCTTCAACTTCTTCCTTTGATTCAACATTGTGTGATAATGTAAAATTGTTAAAACCTTCACTTTGAGATGAAACAGATGCATCTTCGGCTAAAGCATCTTTTCCATATAGCCCAAGCCAAGATCCATTTAATGTAAAAAGTGCAAGCTCTGGTGGTGAATCCATTTGTGGAAAACCTAAGCCCTCTTTATAAAACTTTACTGATTTAGTTATGTCTTTTACTCCTAAAGTAATCATACTTATTCTTGGATTCAAGTGTACTCCTTTTTAATATATTACGTTTTTTTAAATGCTAAAGTATCATTTTTCCCAGAGCCTTGTCACTGCAGTATAAATATCAAGACGAGTATCAAAATTTTCGTCAATAATTGCCTTGTCTGCTTTTCTATCTGTTTAAGTACTGCATGTTGTTTAAACTTTTATCCTTTTATTATGTTAAAACCTTCACTTTTAGATGGAGTTTCAAAGTATTGTGTAACATGATTAAATACTTCTTCGTTGTCAAATTGTGCTCTATGTGGTTGTTCATTTCTTCGTTTAGCAATCTGAACTAAACACTGTTCATCACTTAAATCAAGAAAAATAAGCTCATGATTACACTTTATCTCATCACATAATTGTTTGAACCATGCTCTTTGTTTTTTTGTATTTGCAGGAAAATCCATAACTACATTTGTACCTGTATTTAAAATCTGTTGCACATGTGACTTCACAAAAGGTTTAATAAGTGTGGAGAATTTTATAAAATCATCAAAAGAGTTTATTTGCTTTGGATAATGAGCTTCGAGCCAATCATCTTCTGAAAGAAGTACTGCATTTTTCTCAAGCGATACGGTTTTTGATTTTGTAGTTTTTCCAGCTCCCATTTTTCCACAAAAAAAAATGAGTGTTCCTTTTTGGTTCATTGATTTTCCTTTAGTGTGTAACGATTGTCGTGAGCAATAATTTTCCCGCAGGGTAAATTATTGGTCTCCTCGTATTTGTTAACACATACAACCATTATTTAGATACTTTTTTTATATGTGCACATAATTTCTTTGTAGCCCAATCATAATGACTTGATAGGGCTGATACACAATAACTCCCTAGTGAAGTTGTACCTGTCCAGTCAAAGTGTTGTTTGCTAAAAAGTTCTTCATTGGAAAAAGTTTCTATTGAAGAGACTACATCTTTATGACTTTCTTTAATCATATTTTTAGCATTTTCAAGCTTAGTTTTTTGATGTATTTCCCAAAATTTAATATTCATCTCTCCATATGTTTTCCATGTATATGGTTCAGGAAGAAAATTTAATTTATTTCCGTTTGTGTTAGATTTGATCCAGTTCAAAATTAACTGATGCCATTCGTAAAGATGAATTAAAACATCTCGAAGATTCTTATCTCTTCCCCAATGAGCTTCTTTCTTTTTCAAATCTTCTGAAAAATCAAATTCAGTATTTAATACCTCTTCAGGTATAGAATCAATCAATTTCCATAGTTTTTCAAAATTAATATTTGCTAATTCTAATAGTTGCTCTTTGTTTTGAGGTCTTGGCATTTTTAGGATTCTCCTTTTGTAGTGTTAACGGTTGACTTCACCGACAGTTCACTGTTCGGTGCTAGGTTTTGTTAGTTTCTAATTAGTCTTCTTCATAATTAAATTCAAGTCTACTTTGTAAAATAATCTCATCTAAAATATTTTTTGTATCTCCGGAGTTTATTAGTGCCATCAATATTGAAGTTAAATCATCTATGTTAATGATTTCTTCTACTGCATCCATATATCGTTTAACAACACTTTCAACTTTATATGATTGAATAGCATTGTCTTTTATTGCAGCAAGCATTTCTTTATGTGGCATTTTTGTTTTGACAACAAAACTAACTGGAAACCTTTGTACTTTGTCTATATCAAGAAAATACTTTTTGAAGTCAAGAGTTTCAGTAACTTGAAAAAACCTACCTAATGGTCTCATCACAAAATCAATCCCACCATCATTAGCATTAGTTCTACCTGTTTTAAAAAGATGAAGATTTTCTTTTACTAAATCCTTTAAGTCTCGTCCCCAATATATGTGTTGGTTTTTATAATAATTTTTTAAAATAGCATAGCTGACAATTTCAAAAGTTCTTGCATCTGATGTAGGAGACAATTGTTGATGAATAAAGTCAACAACTATTTCAGGTTCCTTATCTACAATAGAAGATAATTCAGCTGTGTAGGCAATAAATCCTTCAAATTCTTCTTTAACAACTTTTATGAAATTTTGGATGATAGTTAATACTTCTTCTGAAATATTATATTTTTTTCTATTGTATTCAATATCAATAAGATTTTCATTGATCCAATATCTTTTTGTTTCTAAATTTCTAATAATAGGTTGATATGGACAATCTTGATACAATTTTTTAAACTTTTCATTTAATCTATGGTTAAAAGCATGATTTTGTAATTTATCGCCACCGGGTAAAGCATTAGCAACTTTTTTTAAATCAGTAAACCTTGCGCCTTTATATTCTTCAGAATATCCATCTTTACTATGATATCCATGGTCTCTATAATCTAAAACTAATGAATAAAGAGCAAATAGGTTACCATTAGACTTTCTTGATTTACTATTTTTAGCAGCAGCTCTTGTTTCACTATTTAAATATTGTAGTAATGGACTTCTAAGATATATATCTTGAGATTTTTCTCCAAAGCTATCTTCTAATATTTTAAATATTACTTTTGTAAATTCATGTTCCAACATCAAATAAGCCTTTTGTATTATTTTTAATTTGATAACTTTTTGGTTCTTTAGTTAAGGTCTCACCGTTAAATTCGTTAGAAATGTTTAACCTTCGTAATCCAATCTTTATATATTCTTCTTGATTCTCTATACCAATAGATTTTCTTCCTAGTTTTTTAGCAACTGCACAAGTAGTAAACGTTCCTGAAAAAGGGTCTAGAATTGTATCTCCTTTATTGGAACTAGCTTTGATAATTCTTTCTAAAAGTTTTTCAGGTTTCTGAGAAGGGTGTTCTTCATATTCATCCATTCTATATCTTACTCTTGGGAAGTACCAAGTATTTCCAGGTACTTTCTTTGTATTATATGGTTTCGGTGTTTTACCTCTATAATCAATTAGTTTTCTTGTTGACCCAGTTTTTGCTTCGACTAAAATATCTTCAGTATTGAAAGTGTAATTAGATTTGCTTTTTACACAAAAAAGAATAGGCTCATAAAGTGACCCGTAATACTTTTTAGCTTGAACTCCAGAACTGTCATAAGACCAAACAATACGAGATAAAATTTTCATTTTTTTTCTGATATAAATATCAAAATATGGCATTGCTTCTGTGCTAGTCATAATATACATACTGCCATTCTTTTTTAATTTGTTAATACATATCTCAATCCACTTGTGACACCATTCAATATAGTCTTCTTCATTTTCCCATTTTTCTACAAAATCACCAAATTTTTTGCCAATATTATATGGTGGATCAACAAATATTAAATCAATAGAATTGTCTTCAATTAATTTTAATCCATCAAAAACATCATCATGTATAATTTTTGTTAGTTCATTTTCATATAGTTTCATTTTTTGCCAATAATAGTTTTTTGAATTATATCTTTCTTTTGGTTTAGTATATATTATAGATAAAGTTCATTTATAAACTAACTATTTATTGAATACATATTGTATATATAAAGCACTTTATTTCTTATAAAAAACAACATTATTTAATGACCTTAGATAAGTCCCTTATTTAGGTATTTTTATTAAAAAGTATTGCAATTTGTAATATCATTAAACAATATTTATATTTTTCAATATTATTTTAATGTATATAAAATATTAAAATCCAGACCTTAAACATACATTTTGTATATTGAAATGTTAAATAAGGACTTAAACCAACATATTGGGAGTTTTATAATGGCTAAATTACTTGATATTATGAGGGATAAAATAAGAGTAAAACATTACAGTATAAAAACTGAAAATGTATATATTTATTGGGCAAAGAAATATATCATATTTCATAATAAGCGTCACCCCAAGGAAATGGGCAAAAAAGAAATTGAACAGTTTCTAACTCACCTAGCAAAGCAAAACTTATCTCCAACATCTCAGAATCAAGCATTTTATGGAATAATCTTTTTATATGAACAAGTATTAAATATCTCATTAAAAAACCAAAATATTCAAGCTTTAAGAGCAAAAGAAAGAAAACATATTCCAGTTGTTTTAACTATTGATGAAGTAAAAAAAATCATCTTAAATATTACAGGCATTTATCAACTTATGGTTAAGCTTATGTATGGATGCGGATTAAGAATGAGTGAAGTCCAAAATATCCGTATAAAAGATATAGATTTTCTCAAAGAGAGTGCAAGCACAAGGGATTTGATAAAATCTATATTTGGGACAGCAAGTCTCTCAAAGATAGAAGCTTACCTCTTCCATTAAAAATAAAGGATGAACTTAAAATACAAATACAAAAAGTCAAAGAGTTACACCAAAGAGATTTGCAAGATGGCTTTGGAAGTGTATATATCCCTTATGCGTTAGAGCGAAAATTTCCAAAGGCTAAATATGAACCAAAGTGGCAATATGTTTTTCCTATGAATAAAATTTCAAAAGACCCTAGAACTGGAGAACAAAGACATCATCATATTTTAGATGTAACTTTAAGTCGAAATATTAAAAATGCTGTAACAAAATCTAATATAGATAAAAGAGTTACATCACATATTTTTAAACAAATATAGAAACTCAAATAAAACTCTAACCTTTAGTTTAAAATAAGTGATAGATTTTGTTTAGATTATACTAGATTTAGGTGAAGATGTACTAAAAGTACTTCGAACCTAAATCTAGTGCAAGAGGAATAAAAGCTATCGCTTTTATTCCCATTCTATTGTTGCTGGTGGTTTACTTGAGATATCATAAACCACTCTATTAATCCCATCAACTTCGTTGATGATTCTTCTAGAAATAGTTTCTAATACATCATGAGGGATATGTGCAAATGTAGCTGTCATACCATCTGTTGCTTCAACTATTCTAACACAAACAGTATTATCATAAGTTCTATTATCACCCATAACACCTACTGATTTTACATTTAAAAGTACTGTAAATGCTTGCCATGTTTTATCATATAATCCTGTTGCATGAAGAACGTCTAGCATGATAACATCTGCTTTTCTAAGTAGTTCTAAATCAGGCTTATTTACATCTCCCATAACTCTAATAGCAAGTCCTGGTCCAGGGAAAGGATGACGACCTATCATATCTTTTGGAAGTCCTAATTCAAGTCCTAAAAGTCTTACTTCATCTTTAAAAATTTCTCTTAAAGGCTCGATTAACTCAAAAGTCATCCAATCTGGAAGTCCACCAACATTGTGGTGTGATTTAATAGTTTTAGAAGGCCCTTTAACTGAAACAGACTCAATAACATCTGTATAAAGTGTACCTTGTGCTAAGAACTCAATTCCATCATGTTTTTTTGCTTCTTTATCAAATACTTCAATAAAAGTTTCACCGATGATTTTTCTTTTTGTTTCTGGGTCTGTTACTCCAGTTAATCTTTCAAGGAATAATTCACTTGCATCAGCAGTAATAAGGCTCACACCTCTTGCTTTAAACATAGCTTCAACTTGTTCTCTTTCATTTGCTCTTAATAAACCATTATCAACAAATACAGGGATAAGTTGGTCACCAATAGCTTCAGCTAAAAGTGTAGCGACAACAGAAGAGTCAACACCTCCACTTACACCACATAATACTTTTTTATCTCCAACTTGGTCTTGGATTTTTTTGATTTGTTCTTTTGCAAATGAACCCATGTTCCATGTTGATTCACAACCACAAACATATTTTGCAAAGTTTTTAAGAATCTTAGCACCTTCAGCTGAATGATAAACCTCTGGGTGAAACTGGAAAGCATAGATGTTTTCATCTTCTTTTGCAATTGCTGCATATGGAGAGTTTTCACTTGTTCCAATAATCTCAAAACCTTCTGCTAATTTGTCAACTTTATCCCCATGTGACATCCAAACAGTCTGCCCATCAGTTGTGTCTTTAAAAATAGGACACTCTTTTTCAAATGTAAGTTTTGCTTTTCCATATTCATGATGATCTGCAGGAATTACTGAACCACCATAAAATTGCGAGATAAGTTGCATACCATAACAAATACCCAAAATTGGAAGTCCCAGATTAAAAATCTCTTCATCAGGATGATATGCATCTTGTGCATATACTGAAGCAGGTCCACCACTTAAAATAATACCTTTTGGAGTTCTAGCTAAAATATCTTCGATTCTTTCACTAAATGGTACAATCTCAGAGTAAACACCAGCTTCTCTTAATTTTCTTGCGATAATTTGTGTATATTGACTACCAAAATCTAATACAACTATTGGTACATGTTTCATTAAATAGATTCCTTATTTTCTAATTAGTATCCGCGATTGTAGCTAAAGAGTAATTTAAAATTGATTAATAAAAAAAGAAGAGAGTAAAAAAAGAAGATGTAAAAGTGCAAAAAGCACTTTTACAGATTGGCTTATCCTACGTGATAAAAGCCTAAGATTTCATATTGAACATACCAAATTGCAACAGAAACAAAATATCCAATAAGAATAGTCCATGCATATTTCATATGTGAACCAAATGTATATACACCATGAAGTTTACCCATAACTCCAACACCTGCTGCTGAACCAAATGAGATTAATGAACCACCAACACCCGCTGTAAGTGTTACTAACATCCATTGGTCAAGTCCCATTTCAGGAGATGCTTTAAGTACTGCAGACATAACAGGAACATTATCAACAATTGCAGATAAGAAACCAACACCGATATTTGACCATGTTGGCCCTAATACTGATGGGTCATAAACTACAACTGCAAGTCCTAGCCATCCAATAAAGTATAATGCACCAACTGCTGCTAAGATACCAAAGAAGAACATTAATGTATTGTTTTCAATTTTTGCCATAGAATGGAAAATATTAAAGTGGTCTTTACCATGTTTTCTTTTTAAACCATAAGAATAAACTTTAAGTAAAGAAAGTCCAAACATCATACCCCACATAGCAGGTAAATGTAATACTTGGTGAGACATTACAGCACAGAAAATTGTAAATACACCAAGTCCCATTACTACTTTTGCACCCTCTGCCATTTCTGGTTTAGGCTCTTTTGATATATCAAAATCAGGTTTTGTTTCTGGAACAAATTTAGAAAGAATAAATGCAGTAATTAGATATCCACCAATAGAAGATGGGAATAAAAATAAGAAGTCTGTAAATGTACCCTTACCTGCAGTCCAAGCCATAAGTGTAGTAATATCTCCAAATGGTGACCATGCACCACCTGCATTTGCTGCAACAACGATATTAATTGCACCAGGTACTAAGAAGTCTTTTCTTGTCTTTTCAATTGTGATTAAAACAGTAGAAAGAATTAGTGCTGTTGTTAAGTTATCTGCAATTGGTGAGATAAAGAATGCTAAAATACCAGTTACCCAGAAAAGTTTTCTATATGTATAACCCTTTGAAACTAAATTATACTTTAATCTATCAAATACTCCCATATGGATTAATGACTCAATATAAGTCATCGCAACAAATAAGAAGAAGAAAATTCCAGCAATTTCTAAAATTAGGTGTTGTGCTTCAATGTGAACCAAGCCTAAATCTAGACCATTTAAAGCATAATATAATGCAACTAGAATAAACATAAATGTACCAATAAAAAGTGCAGGCTTAGCCTTATCAATTTCGTACTTTTCCTCAGCGGCTACAAAATAGTAACCTACAACAAAAATAAATAGACAAGCGAATCCTACCCAAGTCATAGTTAAATCAGGTGCAACCTCTGCCGTACCAGAAGCTCCACTCGCTGCTAACAGCGATAAAGATGATAAAAATAACATCATCAACAGTTTTAACATTTTTTCTCCTTAATAAAGTGTGCTCCAAGTGATTTTTTTCTTTCAATTGCAGCATTTAGAATAGATTTTGCCGTAAGCAACCTTAAAAATAGTAGTCTACCAATGTTTTCATCGAAAAAATTATTAATTTCATTTAAGGCTTTTTTTAGTGCTTCTTCATCTCTTACTATTCCTGCACTTTCCCACATAAGGTGTCTAACTCTCTCTTTAATAGGCTTGTCAGCCTCTTTATTACGAACATATGACCGTATGGCTTTATCATAATTTAAAGCTTCAATTTTAAAATTTTCTTTCATTGAAATATCTACTGCAATTTTTGAATAAACTACACCTTCAAGTAAAGAATTTGATGCTAATCTGTTTGCACCATGTAATCCTGTACATGCACATTCACCAATTGCATATAAGTTTTTCATCCCTTTGACTTTTGCATCAACATTTGTAGCAATTCCACCCATAGCATAATGAAATGCAGGAGAGATAGGAACTCTTTCAAAGGGTAAGTCATAACCAAACTGTTTTAAGTTTTCATAAATATTAGGGAATCTTTTTCTAAATGAGTTTTTTTCAAAACTATCAAAAGAAAGATAAATTCCTAATCCTGTCTTACTATGATAATCATAAATTGACCTACTTACAACATCCCTTGGTGCTAATTCACCATCATGATGGTATTCAAATAAAAACCTATTGTTGTTTTCATCTACAATTTCAGCACCCTCACCTCTTAGTGCTTCACTAAGTAATGATTTTCTTGCAAAAGAGGTACCTTTAAATACTGTTGGATGAAATTGCATCATTTCCATATCTTTTAACTCAAAGCCTTTTTCTGCACAAATACCTTGTATTTCCCCTGCAATTGCTGTTGAATTTGTATGATATTTATAAATTGACCCAATACCACCACTTGCTAGTATTGTATTATGTGCATATACAACTTTTTGTTCAGTTTCACTAGTATAATACTGCACTCCATAACAAACATCATCTTTAATTAAAAGATCATTTACAACACAGTTTGTTTCTATTTCATGTTCACAAGTCCCCATCAAAAATAGATGAATCATCCTTCCTGTGGCATCACCATCTGCATGCAATATTCTACTTCTACTGTGAGCTGCTTCTTTTGTAAAAGCTAAATCACCGTTGTTGTTTAAGTCAAATTGCATACCTGCAGTAATCATATCATCAACACAAGCCCTTGAATTTTCACTTAAAACTTCAACGGCATTTTTATTGTTGTGATTAACTCCTGCAACTAAAGTATCTTTTATATGTGCAGGGATATCTGTTTTATCAACTGCAGTTGCAATACCACCTTGCGCATAAAAAGTATTACATTCCCATGGAACTTTTTTACAAAGTACCAATACTTTTTTATCTTTTGGTATTAGTCTTGCTGCATTTAATCCAGCAACACCTGAACCAACTATAATATAATCATATATAATCATTATTTTGAAATTTCCTTATTGTCATCAACATAAACGGGAGGGGCTTTATAGCCACACCCACTAAAAGATAATATAAAACCTGCTATAATAATTACATGAAAAAAGTTAATGAAATTCTTAGTCATCTTAAAAATAATCCTGAATTCAGGAAGATCAATACACAAGCTACAATAATAAAATTCATTGAGCTTTTACCAGACAAATTAAAAAAAGGTGTTAAATTTGCCTATATAAAAAGAGAAATACTCTTTTTTGTACTTTCTCATCCTGTTTATAAAATGGAGTTTGAGTATAACAAGAGTTTAATAAATGACTTATTAAAACAAGCAAGGATAGCAAATGTCCAAGAATTAAGATTTTTTGTTACAAACAAAATTGAAAAAAAGAAAAAAGTAGAAGATATTCCAATGACATTTAAAGAAAGATCATATGGTATATTTGAAAATAAAATCTCAGATGAAAAACTTCATGAAAAAGTTGAACAAATAAGAAAACTTATAAAAAACTCTTAAGTAAATTTTCCCTTTGCTTGTAATCAGGGCAATACACTTCAACTAAATCCCAAAACTTTTTAGAATGATTTTTATGTTTTATATGTGCTAATTCATGGATAACAACATACTCAATAACTTCCATAGGAAATTTTACAAGTAGAGTATTAAAATTTAATCCATTTTTATAATTACAACTACCCCAAGTTCTTTTGTTTTTTCTATACTTTAAATTAGTTGGAAAAAGATTCATAATATTTGAATATTTATCAACTATTGGCGGTATTATCTTTTTTGCTTCATTTTTATAAAAAGTATCTATATTTCTTAAATCTAAGTTTTTATGTTTAACTCCTAAAAAATGGAACTCATCATCTTCTAAACTATTTTCTTCAAACTTCAAGATAGAGTTTTCTATCCATTTTTGTTTTCTTTTTAAAAGATTTAAAGCATCATCTTTTGTGAAATAATAATTTGAATTAATTTGTATCATTTGAGCAGACTTAACCCTTAGATAAGTGTTTTTCATAGCCCTTTTTTTTACCACTTTAACTGTTAGTGTTTTATTGTTGAATAGAAGTTCAAATTCCAATTTATTCCTTAAGTATAATATAGATATAATCCGTACCAATATTAGTTACAAACTATATTAACATATTGAAAATTATTCAGAGGATAAGTGAATGAAAATTGCAAAAAGAATGGAGAATTTATCTCCGTCGGTTACAATGGCTATTACTGCGTTAGGGAGAGAACTAAAAGCGCAAGGTAGAGACATTTTAAGTTTTAGTGCTGGTGAGCCAGATTTTGATACTCCACAAGTTATTAAAGATGCTGCAAAAAAAGCAATCGATGATGGACACACTAAATACACAGCAGTAGAGGGAACTATTGCAACCAAACAAGCAATTATCAATAAGTTAAAAAGAGACCATGGTTTAGATTACGAATTAGGTGATATTGTTGTTAGTAATGGGGCAAAACACTCGTTGTTTAACCTTTGCCAATTGTTAATTGAAGAGGGAGACGAAGTAATTATTCCTGCTCCATACTGGGTTACATATCCAGAGCAAGTTAAATTTTCTGATGGAACACCAGTAATTATAGAAACTGATGATTCTACAGAATTTAAAATTACAGCAGAACAGTTAAAAGAGGCTATCACGCCAAATACTAGAGCATTGATTTTAAATACACCTTCAAACCCAACTGGTGGAGTTTATACAAAAGAAGAATTAATCGCTATTGGAAAAGTATTAGAAGATACTGATATCTTAGTATGGTCTGATGAAATGTATGAAAAAATCATGTATGATGGGAAAGAGTTTACTGCAGCTGCAAGTGTAAGTGAAGATATGTACCAAAGAACAATCACTATTAATGGTATTTCTAAAGCAGTTGCAATGACTGGATGGAGATATGGATATATAGCAACTCCTAAAAAAGATTTAGTTAAAGCTATGATTAAACTTCAAGGTCAAGTTACATCAAATGTTAACTCGGTAACACTTCAAGCAGCAGTAACTGCTTTAGATGGAAGTGCAGATGCTGATATTGAGATGATGAGAGTTGAATTTGAAAAAAGAAGAGATGTTGCAATTGAACAATTTAATGCAATCAAAGGTTTATCTTGCGTTAAACCAGATGGAGCATTTTACCTTTTTGTAAATATCAAAGAAGCTTGTGATGACTCTTTAAAATTTGCTGCTGATCTTTTAGCAGAAAAAGGTGTTGCAGTTGTTCCTGGTGATGCTTTTGGTCTTCCAGGTTACTTTAGATTCTCTTTTGCTACAGACTTAGCAAGTATTGAAGAGGGAATTAGAAGAATTAAAGATTTTGTGGAAAAATAAGAGTTATGACTCCACAAAAAAAAGCTACCGTTGTTTCAAGTAGTGTTGCTGCTTTATTAACACTAATGAAACTAGTTATTGGTATAGCTAGTGGGTCTGTTGCAGTATTAGCATCTGCAATAGACTCAGTTCTTGATATGTTTGTATCACTATTTAACTACTTTGCTGTAAACAATTCTGAAAAACCAGCTGATGAAACTTTTAATTATGGACGTGGAAAAATTGAAGCCTTAGCTTCTGTAATAGAAGGTACAATTATTACCATCTCTGGTTTATTTTTACTTTACCAAGCTATTGAAAAAGCAATAAATGGTAAAGTTTCTCAATATCTTGGAATCTCTTTAGGTGTTATGGTTGCCTCTTTAATAATTACCGTTAGTTTAGTAATCTATTTAAATAAAATTGCAAAACAAACTAATAGTATGGTTATTAAAGCTGATGCTTTACACTACAAAACTGATGTTTACACAAATGCTGCTGTTTTAGTATCATTATTACTTGTAAACTTTACAGGTATTGAGTTAATTGATGTTATTGTTGGTGGTGGTATCTCTATATTTATTATCTATTCAGCTTATGAATTGATTCAAGAGGGTGTTCTTGTATTATTAGATAGAGCAGTAGATGAAGAGATAGTAAAAGATATCAAAAAAGCTTTAATGTCAGAAGAAAGAGTTAACACATTCCATATGTTAAAAACAAGGGAAGCAGGAAGTCAAATCTTTGTTGATGTTCATTTAGTTTATGATTGTTTAATCACTCTTATGGAAGCTCATAAAATCACTGATAAAATAGAAAATAAAATAAGAAAATTAGATAGATCAAAAGATTGGGTTATCAATATTCATATGGACCCTTATGATGATCTTGATAGTAATGAAGATAATCACCTAGCAGAAGGTGCACATTGAATTATATAAATATACTTGGAGCTAGTGGAACAAAAACACAATCTACAGGAACAACTTCTTTTCAAATTTATAAAAATATTATAATTGATGCAGGAAATGTAATAAAACCTTTAGGTGAAGAGGTTTTAAATATAAACCATATATTTCTAACACATACACATTCTGACCACATTATAGATTTACCTTTTATTATTGAAAGTTTTTTTGAACAAAGAAAAGAACCTTTGATAATATATGGTTCAAATCAAACTATTCAAGCTTTAAAAAAGCACACATTTAATGATGAGATATGGCCTGATTTTTCAAAAATAAAACTTATAAATTCTGACGAATATTCAATAAAATATCAAGTTATAAAAGAGAATGAAGCTATAAAAATAGATTCATATAGTATAACTGCTGTAAAGGCAAATCACATAGAAGGAGCCTTTGGATATGTTATTGCAAAAGGTAGTTTAGATTCATATTTTATTAGTGGTGATACATATACAAATCCTTTGATATGGGAAACAATAAACACTAATAAAAAAATAAAATCATTAATTATAGAATGTTCTTTTCCAAATAAATTTGAAAAATTAGCTCAAGATAGTAAACATTTAACTCCAAAACTTTTAAAAAATATTATTTCAAAAATCAATAGAGATGATGTTCAAATATTTATATATCACTTGAAACAATCCTATAAGACAAAATTAATAGAAGAGATTAAAGACTTAAATATCTTATCAAATGGTGGGAAAATCCTAGAAGATGGTGATGTCATTCATCTAGAAACAGGGAAAACACAAACTAAAAATATAAGTCATGATAAGTTTGATAGAATAATGGCAATCAACAATCAGCTTTCATCACAAGTTGATAAAGACAAGTTATTTGAAATGATTTTATCATTGACAAGAGATTTGACCAATTGTGAAGCTGGTACTTTATATATCGTTACAAAAGATAGAAAAAACTTAGAGTTTAAAGTTATTCAAAATGATCCTTTAAATATAAAAATAGAAAATTGGGAAAAACCTATTTCATGGAATTCTCTACCAATTTACTTAGAGGATGGAAAAGAAAATATAGAAATGGTTTCTGTTGTATCTGCATTAGAAAAAAGAATTATTAATATTCCTGATGTGTACAACTGTAAAGATTATAATTTTGAAGGAACAAAAAAATTTGATAGTTCTTCAGGTTATAGATCCAAATCTATGTTAGTTATCCCTTTAGTTAATCATGAAGAAGATGTTATTGGAGTATTGCAGCTAATAAATAAAACTAACTTTTCATATGAAGAAATCATTCCTTTCAATAAAGAAGATGAAAACATATTAAAAGCATTAGCTTCGCAAGCTGCTATGGCATTAACAAATTCATTTTTGATAAATAGTTTAGAAGAGTTTCTAAACTCATTTGTAACAACAATTGCCCATGCAATTGATGCAAAATCAAAACATACAAGTAATCATATTGATAAAGTTGCTAAAATAGCAAGCTATTTAGCAAAATCTATTCATAAAGACAATACTATCTATAAAGATGTAAAATATACTGAAAATCAATTTAAGCAAATTGAACTTGCGGCTTGGATGCATGACATAGGTAAAATTTCTATGCCTGAATCAGTTATAGATAAAAGTACAAAACTTCAAACTATTTTTGACAAAATTGAAAATATAAAAGAAAGATTTGAAATAATAAAAAGAGACTTGGAAATCTCTTACTTAAAAAATGAAATTTCAAAAGAGAATTATCTAGATCAAATTAAAAAAATAGATGATGATTTTGCTTTTTTACAAACGGCAAATATTGGTGGAGAATTTATGCAAGATGAAGATATTGAAAGGATTGAAGAGATTTCTAAATTTCAATATATAAAAAGAGGCGAAGTCTGCACAATCTTAACAGAAGATGAAGTGAAAAACTTATCAATAAGAAAAGGTACTTTAAGTAAAGAAGAAAAAGATATTATGAATAGTCATGCTCAATTAACCCTTGATATGTTATCAACTCTTCCTTTCCCTAAAAAATATAAGAATACTCTAGATATTGCTGTAAATCATCATGAGAAGCTAAATGGTAAAGGTTACCCAAGAGGATTAGAGTCAAAAGACTTAAGCCTTGAAGATAGAATTATGATACTTGCAGATATATTTGAAGCATTGACAGCTAGTGATAGACCATATAAAGAAGGTAAAAAATTATCAGAAGTATATAACATCCTCTCATTTATGGTTAAAGACAATGAAATAGATGGAAAACTTTTAGAATTTTTCTTTGAAAGTGATGCCTTTAAAAAGTATATTAAAGAAGAATTAAAACCAGTTCAAATAGATTAGGTTATAATAACTTTATTATGAATAAAAAGAATCTATTAAAAAAATTTATGATTTTTCTAGGTTTAGGAATTTTCCTAAGTTTTATAATTTCTACAATATATATCAATTTTGACAAGCTCCCAAACTCTATAGATAATCGACTAAGAGACTATTTCTTCACTAGTAGAGGAGAGATACCACATGAAGATAACATTGTAATTATTGATATTGATGAGGCATCATTAAAAGAGGTAGGACAATGGCCTTGGTCTAGACCTAAAGTATCCCAACTATTAGAAAAGCTTACAAATATGGATATAGGATTAATTGCTTTTGATATGGTTTTTGCTGAACCAGATAAAAGTTCACCCCATAAAGTATTTAAAAAATATGGTATATCTAGAGAAAACACTCCTAACTATGACTTGATTTTAGGAAATACTGTTGCAAACACTCCTACAGTATTAGGGTATGTTTTTGAATTTAAAGATAATGAATATATAAATAAAAAAGCTCCTCAAATTCCTGCAATCTTTATAGAAAAAAATAAAAAACTAGGAGATAACTTTTTATTAAAAGCAAAGGGTGCTATAGTAAATGTACCAGAAATACAAGATAAAGCATATACAAGTGGTTTTTTCAATAACATACCTGATGAATCAGGGGTAATAAGAAGTGTTCCACTTATAATATCTTATGAAGATATGATATACCCATCTTTATCTTTAGAAATTATACGTTTAATTTCAAAAACTAAAAAAGTAGTTGTCAACTATGATGAATATGGAATAGTTAATATAAAATTAAATAATTTAACAATTCCTACTGATAGATATGGAAGACTTTTAATAAACTTTAGAGGTAAATCAAAAAGCTTTAAATATTATTCTGCAAAAGATATTTTAAATGGTTCAATAGAAAAGAAAGAACTGGAAGGAAAAATTGCCTTAATTGGAACTACAGCAGTTGGACTATTAGACCTTAGAGCAACACCCTTTGAATCAGTTTATCCAGGAGTAGAAGTTCATGCAAATGCAATTGATAACATTTTAACTGGTGATTTTTTAGCCAAAGAATCATGGGTTGATGGTGCAAATATATGGATTATATTTTTCTTAACAATCTTAACTGTTTTGTTAATAACATATTTACCATTTTGGTTAAATCCAATTATAACGCTTTTTTTACTTGGAGCAACAGTTTTTATTCTTTATAATTTATTATTTACTTATGGTTTAGTTTTAAATATATTTTTCCCTCTTTTATCAATTGTTATAGCAGCTATAATTGTAACTTTATTCGATTATTTTTATGAAATAAAAAAAGAAGAAGCAATAAAGAAAAAATTTGCCTCAAAAGTTTCAAAGTCAGTTATGGAAAACCTTTTAAAAGATATTGATAATAATGAGTTTCAGGCAGAAGAAAAAGAAGTAACAGTTTTTTTTAGTGATGTTAGAAATTTTACAAATATCTCAGAACAAATGGATGATGCAAATGAATTAATTGCATATCTTAATAGATATATGGAACCAATGAGTAATATAATTACAGAATATGAAGGAACAATAGATAAATATATTGGCGATTCAATAATGGCTTACTGGAATGCTCCAGCGCAAGTAATAAATCATGCAGATAAGGCTGTAACAGCTTCACTTAAACAAATAAAACATCTTGTTCCACTAAATAAAAAACTAAAAGAAGAGAATAAACCTCCCCTTGATATGGGTATTGGTCTGAATACAGGAAAAGCAATTGTAGGTGAAATGGGTAGTAAAGGAAGAAGTGATTACACCGTGATTGGGGATGCAATTAATCTTGGAGCAAGATTAGAATCACTATGTAAGTTTTATGATTCTAAACTTAATATTTCAAATTTTACGAAAGATGAACTAAAAAATAATTATACTTTTAGATTTCTTGACTTAGTTAGAGTTAAAGGGAAGGAAAAGCCTGTAGAGATATGGCAAGTGATTGATTTTGGGGAACCTAAAGGAGAATTAAAAGAAGAACTTGAACGTTATCATGAAGCAATTAAGCTTTATAAAAACTCTAACTTCAAAGAAGCATTAAAGATTTTTGAAAAATTGGGAAGCTATAATAAAAAAACAAATAATAAAATATATCCAATTTATATAAATAGATGTAAAGAATTTATATATTCACCTCCAACTAATTTTAATGGTATATACGAACATCATTCAAAAATCTAACATAATTCTTTATTTATTTTTTTGTGATATAATAATTTTTAATTAATCAAAATGAGACCTATTCATGAAAAAAAAACTTTTTTTATTTTTTTTATTAACAACTTTAGTTTATGCTAAGAATTATACTCTTTATCTTACTTCAACAAATTCTCTTGAATTAGCAAAAAAATATTATGAAAATACTAAATTTCACACTCCTGATATTTTTGAAATAATAATTCATCAAAGAGAAAACAAAAGTTATACTCTATTAATAAGAAATATAGAAAGCTTAGAAAAAGCAAAAAAAATTAAAAAGCTTCTTTTTTTAACTAATAATTACAAAGACAGTTATATAAAAGTTTTTGATAAAAAACCTAACTATAAAGTAGTTCAATTTAAAGAAAAAATAGTAAAAGAGGAAGAACCCTATAAGCAAAACTTAGAACAATCTAATAAATATATAACTGCTGCAACAATGTACAATGCAGAGCAATTTGATAAATCTTATGAACTTTTTAATAAGCTTTTTTTAGAGAATAACTACAATCTAAATGTAAACTATTTTTTAGCAAAAAGTGCTTTTAAAATAAAAAAATATGATGAAGCTATGGCTGCATACGAAAGGGTTTTAATAATAAAACCTGATTTCAGCCAAGCAAGATATGATTACGCTAGAATATTGTATAAATTAAAACAAAAAAAAGAAGCTAAAATAGAGTTTAATAAACTTCTTTCTTCCAATATAAACCCAGAAATTAAAACTCAGATATCAAAATACTTAGAAATTTTAAATAAAAAGATGAAAGGTAGTGCAAATATTATATTAGGTTTTAGTAGAAGTACCAATATAAATAATGGTTTATCATCTCCTGAATATAGGTTACCTGGGCTAAATGACATATTAGTTGAAGGTGAAGATCCAATTTCAGATAGTGCTCACAATGAAATGTTGGATTTAAATTTTTATAATTATTTTAAAGACGATACACTAAGATTAAATAACTCATTTTTAGTTTATAATAAAAGCTATTTTAATGAAAAAGATGAAAATATAACTTTACTATCATATAAACCATCTTTATCTTATTTAAACAAAGAATACTTATATACACTAGGTTTTGGTGTTGATAGAATAATAAAATCAGAAGAAGACTTTAATTCTTTTTTTATTAGCCCTCAAATTACAAATAAAGACTTCTCAATATATTTAAAATACCAAAAAGTACAATATATAAGTGAAGGAAACAAAGAAAAAGATTTTAATAAAATTCAATTATTTGGAAAAATAAATTTATTTAAAAATATGAATTATTACACAAATCTATATAAAAATATAAGAGTTAAAAATATAAGAACAGATATAGATAAATATACAATAGGAAATGGCTTAAATCTTTTTTATATGATTGATAAAGATAATAAAGTTAATTTAAAATATCAATTTAACTATAGTAAATATAAATACGAGAATACCTTTTTTGGAACAAAAAGAGAAGACAAACAACATCTAGTTGAATTATCTTTAAACCATGCACTAAATAAAAGTAGTTTAATAAATATAAATACTTCATATATGAAAAACAATTCAAATCAAGATGCATATGTCTATGATGAAATGGCAGTTAAATTAAATTACCTTAAAGCTTTCAGGTGGTAAAATAATCTATTTAAGGACTTTAAAATGAGCAATTTCTTTATTAAAATAATTTTTTTAAGCCTATTATTCTTTTCAACATCTATTTTTGCAAATGTTGCAAAAGTTGTAGCTCTTGTAGGTGATGCTACAATAATACGTGAAGGAAAGACAATTGACCTTACAAAAAAATCTTTACTTTTAAAACATGATGAGATAAAAACATCAGATAATACAAAGGTACAATTGTTATTTAAAGACAATACCATTATCTCTATAGGAAACAACTCTACATTTCAAATATATAACTATCTTTTTGATGAAAAAAATAATAAATTTGAAGCAAAATTTAATATGTTAAAAGGAACATTTAAAACAATCACAGGAAAAATCGGGAAAAAAGCTCCTGAAAATTTTCTGCTTAAGACAAAAACTGCATCTATTGGAATTAGAGGTACACAAATTGTATTAAGTATTAAAGATGGTCAAGAAAAGATTTTTTGTACAGAAGGTAGAATATTTGTTCAAAAAAATAATTCAAACTTAAGTACATCAGTAAATGCTGGTCAATTTATATCTGTTAATCAAAATACAAACAAACTTGAAGTAAAAACTATAAAACCAAGTGATATTAAAAATATAAATAAAAATATAACAATTAAAAGTAATCTAGCAATAGATAATATTACGGTAAAAGATGAAATATCTGAGAAAACAGAGAAAGTTGAGAAGACAGAATCAACGGAATCAACGGAATCAACGGAATCAACGGAATCAACGGAATCAACGGAATCAACGGAATCAACGGAATCAACGGAATCAACGGAATCAACGGAATCTACGGAATCAACGGAATCAACGGAATCTACGGAATCTACGGAACCAACCATAGAAAACACCATAGATGATTTATCAGAACTTACTCCTGAATCATATTTCGAAAACAATAATTCAACAGTAACATACAAAGGGGATTTCAATAATTACGGTTTTAATAATGGACAACAATATCTAAAAAATGTTAATAATAGAAAAGTTGAAATTCCTACTGATACAACTATTGAAATGGATATTGATTTTGGGAAAACGAGTGATCAAATATCAAATGGAGAAATTAATATAAGTGATGTGGGAGATAGTACCTCTAGAACATTGACATTTGAAGGGGATATCAATACTTCAAAATCTACTTTTGATTTATCACCAACAGGAACTACTATAGGAAGTGGAGGTTCTGGTAAAATATATGGAAGTGAAGCAGACTTAATTAAAGGAGAAGCTAATATGCTTTCATCTGATAATATTCAAATCAAAGGTAACTTCGACGCCGAAAAACAGTAAATAAACTTTATTATATTATTCAATTGATTTACAACATAAATTAGATACAATTTATGTTTAACTGAAAGTACTTTATTATTGTTTAGACAAAAATATCTTATACTTATTTAATAGTCTAATACAAACTACTCGAAAAAATTATCTAAGGGATTTATTAAACCAAATGGCACTAATAGACTTACAAAACATTACAAAGCAATATGATATAAAAGTTATTTTAAAAGATGCAAATTTCACTTTAACTCAAGGTCAAAGAGTTGCAGTTATAGGACAAAACGGACAAGGAAAGTCTACACTTTTTAAGATAATTATGGGGCAAACAGAACCAGATTATGGTGATATTTCAATTGATAAGTCTTTAAAAATAGAGATGCTTGACCAGCAACCAAAATTTGAAGCAAACTTAAAAGTTAGAGATGCAATTGAAGCACAACTAACAGAATTAAAAACTGCAAAAAAAGAGTATGAAGATATAACAGTTCAAGTTGCCTCAGACTATGAAAATCAAGATTTATTGAAAAGACAAAGTCAACTTGCTACATTTATTGATTTTCACAACGCTTGGGATTTGGATAATACTATTGAAAGAGTTTTAAAAGAATTCAAACTAAAAGAATATGAAGATAAAGATGTAAACCTTTTAAGTGGAGGAGAACAAAGAAGAGTTAGCCTTGCCGGTTTACTTTTAAAAAAACCTGATGTATTATTATTAGATGAGCCTACAAACCACCTTGATGTTTATATGGTTGAGTTTTTAGAGAGTCTACTTTTAAAAAACAACTTCACCCTACTTTTTATCTCTCACGATAGATATTTCATTGATAATATTGCAACTTCAATTGTAGAAGTTGAAGGGGGAAAACTTAAAAAGTTTAATGGTGGATATTCTTCGTATCTAGAACAAAAACAACAACATCTTGAAAATATGCAAAAAGACCATGAAAATTTACTAAGACTTGTAAAAAGAGAAGCCCACTGGATGCAACGTGGTGTTACAGCAAGAAGAAAAAGAAATGAAAGAAGAAAATCTGAATACTTTGATTTAAAAAAGAAAGCTAAGTCTAACCCAGCAGCTATTAAAAAGATGTCCCTAGAACTTCAAAGAGAACAAAAAGCATTTAATAGTGAAGAGAAACAACAAAACAAAAGAAAAATGCTTTACGAACTAGACAATATCAAAAAATCTTTAGGGGATAAAGAACTAATAAGCGATTTTACAACAAGAATTTTACAAAAAGATACAATAGCAATTGTTGGTCCAAATGGAAGTGGAAAATCAACTCTTCTTAAAATCTTTATGGAAAAACTAAAAGTTGATGCTGGAAGATTTAAAAAAGGTGATTTTAATATTGGTTACTTTGACCAACAAAGAGAGATGTTAAATGATGACAAAAATCTAATGGAAACTTTTTGCCCAAATGGTGGAGATAGAGTTGTTTTAAATGATGGGCGTAATATGCATGTTTATGGATACTTAAAAAACTTTTTATTTCCAAGAGAATACCTTGATAAAAAAATTGGCGTATTAAGTGGTGGCGAAAAAAATAGAGTTGCCCTTGCCCTACTTTTTACAAAAAAAGTTGATTGTTTAATTCTTGATGAGCCAACAAATGATTTAGATATCCCAACAATCAATATTTTAGAAGAGTACTTACAAAACTTTCAAGGTGCCTTGATTTTTGTATCTCATGATAGATATTTTGTAGATAAAATAGCAAAAAAACTTTTTGTTTTTAAAGGGATTAATGGAATTGTAGAAGAGAGTTTCCAAGCATATACAGAATACTTGGAAATTGAAAAAGAATTAAGAGATTTAGAAGATTTAGAAAAAGAATCAGCGAAAAGTGAAAATAATACTAAGCAAATAAATACACCTAAAAAGCAAAATAAACTTTCGTATAAAGATCAAAGGGAATATGATAGCTTGCCAAAAGAAATTGAAGAACTTGAAGAAAAAATTGAAGAGATAAACCAATGCCTTTCAAATCCTGAATGTTACGAACAAAGAGGTATTGTAGCAGTTTCAAAAGAATTAGAAGAGACAGAAGCTATTTATGAAATAAAAGTAGAAAGATTTTTGGAGTTGGAAGAACTAGTTGAAAGCTTTAATTCCAAATAAGCTATAATTTAAAATAATTTAAAAAGGTTATAAATGAGTTTAAAACAAACATTAAAAGATGATTTAAAAACAGCGATGAGAGAAAAAAACATTGTAAAAAGAGATTCTATTAGAGCGATTAATACAATGATAAAACAAATTGAAGTTGATGAAAGAAAAGAATTAGATGATTCAGAGGTTTTAAAACTTATTCAAAAGGGAATAAAACAAAGAGAAGAAGCAGTAATTCAATACAAAGAGGCTTCAAGGGATGACTTAGTTCAAAAAGAGCAAGAGCAAATTGATGTTTTCAAAGAATATATGCCAAAACAATTATCTGATGAAGAACTTGAAGCAGGTATGAAAGAGCTTATTGCAGAACTTGGTGCAACATCTATGAAAGAGATGGGTAAAATCATGGGACAAGCAAGTAAAAAGTTTGCAGGTATTGCCGATGGTAAAAGAATAAATGAGATGACAAAAAAACTTTTAGGTTAATAATTTAAAATGGATACTAATAAAGTAAATGAGATTGTAAAAGAGACTTTAATAAGTCTTCACAAAAAGAATATTCTAGCAACACCAAATGAATACCATAAAGAGTTTTGCAAAATTTCTAATGTGTATGATTTTACTGTTGAAGAGTGTGAACAATTCAAAAAACTTGTTAAAAAATTAAGTAAAAATGAACAGATAGAGATAAAATCAAAAAATATTACAACTATTGAAGATATGATTCCAGTGTTACTTAATAGAATCTCAAAGGAAAATGTTGACAATCTTGCACTTCTTTTTAACAACTCTTTAAAACCCTCAATTAGTATCGATATAGACAAAGACTTAGAAAAATTCACTATAAAAATTGGTGATTCACCAGCACTTTTATTTGAAGATGATATTCAAAAAGAAATGCAAGACTTTATTACAAAAAGATTTGAAGCTGATAAGAATGTTGTAAAACAAAAAACATCTGAGATTGCAAAACTCTTAACCTTGATGGGACAATATTTTAGTGATGCTATTCATAGCAGTGATAAAGGCTCAAGTGAAGTATCAAGTATCAAATCTAAAATTCAATCAATAGATATGAAAGATGGTATGCAAAGCCTTAGTGACTTGCAAAGCCAATTAATTGATGCAGCTAAATCTATTGAAAATGAAATGTCAAATGTAGGAGAAAAGTTAAACTCTGGTAAATCAAAAGTTGATACTTTAGAACAAAAAGTAAAAAAACTAGAACAAGAATTAGAAAAAACAAAAAAAGAAAGTTTAATAGACCACCTAACAGGTGTTTTAAGTAGAGGGGCATATGAGAACTCTGTAAAAAAAATAGAAAATACTTTTTTGAGAAACAACACTCAATATGCTATTGTATTCTTTGATTTAGATCACTTTAAAAAAGTGAACGACACACATGGACATGATGCAGGAGATATTATTTTATCTACCTTTGCAAAAGTTTTAAATAAAAACACTAGAGAACTTGATATTGTTGGAAGATATGGTGGGGAAGAGTTTGTTGCTATAATCCATTTTAATCTAAAAAGAGAACTATTAAAATATCTAAAAAGAATCAAAGCAATCATAAAAGACAATGATTTTATATATAAAAATCGAAAAATACATTTAACTTTTTCTGCTGGTGTTGCAATTAGAAATAATCATAATAGCTATGATAGCACTATTCAAAAAGCAGATATGCTTTTATATGAAGCAAAAGAAACAGGTAGAGATAAGATTATATTAGAGGATGGTACTACAATCTAAGGAGTCCTTATGAAAGCCTTATTTATGTTATTGTTTGTTAGTTTTTTTTCAAGCTTATTAGCTATTGAAAACTCAGGTTTTATAAAGAAACTAACAGGTGAAGCAATCATTAAAAGAGATAAGAAAACCATCATTATAAAAATTGGAGACAAGGTATATCCAAATGATATAATCATTACAAAAAACAACAGTTCAGTTGGGATTATATTCAAAGATAATACTCTAATTTCTCTTGGAAAAAATACTGAATTTATTATAGAAAAATATACATTTAATCCAGAAAAAAAAGATGAAGCTTTTATATCAAGAATTACAAAAGGAACACTATCGTGTTTGACAGGATTGATGCCCAAATTAAATCCTGATGCTATGAAAATAAAAGCAAAAACAGCTTCTATAGGTATTAGAGGTACACATTTTTTAATCAGTGTAGACTAAAAGGGTATTTATGAAAATATTTATTGCAATTGTTTTATCATTATTCTTTTTTACTTCTTGTTCAAAAGTAAATGTTGTCCTACTTCCTGAAGATGGAGAAAAAGTAGGAAAAATAGAAATAAAAAATGAAAATAAAAAATTCATCATAAGTAAACCATTTGAGCAAGTAAATGCTATTGATGGAGACTCATCAATTCTAACAAAAAAAGAGGTTCAAGAAAAGTTTAAAGACTCTATTGCAGCACTCCCAAAAAAACCAAAAAGTTATCTTATTTATTTTCAATGGGATTCAACAAAAATTGTTCCTAAATCAAAAGAAGAAATTAAAAAAATCATCGAAAATATAAAAAAAGAAGATGTAAACTATATAGATATTATCGGTCATACTGATAGAGCAGGAGATAACCAATATAATAAAATATTATCTCTAAAAAGAGCAAACTATGTTAAAAGAATACTTATAAAAAACAAAATACCAGAAGAGCTAATTGAAATAAACTATTATGGAGAATCTGCACCTTTAGTAAAAACAAAAGATGGTGTACCAAGAAAAATAAATAGAAGAGTGGAAGTAACTATAAAATAACAAATAAAAGGATAATTATGTCAGGTAAAATAGTAAATCTATTCATATCACAAAGTATAGAAAGTTCTATGAAAAAAGTAAACCAAATAGTTTTAAAAGAAAAGAAAGGTATTTTTGGAGATAGATATTATAGCCAAGAAGGAACATTTTCAAACAAAGGTAAAATTGAACCTGATAGAGATGTAACATTAATTGAAATAGAAAAGATAAATGAGTTTAACGATGAATTTAATCAAAATATTACAGATGAAGACCTTAGAAGAAATATTACTGTATCAAACTGCAATTTAAATTCTTTAGTAGGTAAAGAGTTTCAAATAGGAAATGTAGTTTTAAAAGGAATAAGACTATGTGAACCTTGTAAGTATCTTGCAGAAAAGTTAGACAATGAAGAAGTATTAACTAAACTTGTTCACAAAGCAGGATTAAGAGCTCAAATTATTAAAGGTGGAAGTATCGATACAACTTCACAGATAGAAATTTAGAATAAAGTAAAACAACTCTATTTTTGATTTTTTTACTCAAGATTTAAGGATATTATTATAAATAATTTCCTTTACTTGTATAATTATAGTATTTTCTCTTGACCAATTCTATATAAAGCAAAATCATACTTTATAGGATCTACACTATCAAAAGTTTTTAGTTTTTGTGTTATTTCTATTGCACTTTTTAAATCATAAGTTTTTCTATTTAAAAGCCCTATTCTCTTTGAAACATTAAAAGTATGAGTATCAAGGGGCAAAATCAAATCTTTTTTATCAATTCCACTCCAAAGACCCAAATCAAGATTATCTTCTCTAATCATCCATCTAAGATACATAAACCATCTTTTATATGGAGCGTTTCCCATGTGTTTAATCTTTCCATTTTTATCTCTTTTAAATGGGCTTGAAACTAAAAATTTAAATCCTTGTGACTCATAATTTGCTAACTGATGTATTTTTGATATTAGTGAATCTAAAGCTTCTAGTATTGAGTTTGTATCTAAATAAGTTTTTTTAAAAATCTCATTTAAACTGTATTCTTGTTTCATATTTCTAAAAGTTTGAAATATCTTTATCACATCCTCACTGTTTTGAAACCTATAATAATGATTACACAACTCTTTCCTTATATTATCTTCATTTTTTTCGAGTAAATCAAAATCCAACGAATCTAAAAATTTAACTATCAAACTAGCTTTTCCATATCCAAACAAAGCACAAAGTAAAATTGCATACTCATCTTTATATCTGCTAGCAACTAACAAAGGGTCAGGTTTTTCATAACTTAGTTCACAAGAAGAATCTCTACACAAAACCTCTTGGTCTAATAGTTGTTTTAATTCTAAATCTTTTTTAGTCATCATTTCTCATATTTATTAACTCTTCTAAATCCTCTTCAATTTTTTCATATGCACTATTAGCATCTTCATAATATACTTTATTAAAATTTTCTTCATATATTAAATGGTTTGATTCAAGGTTATTCAATATAGAATAATTTGCAAAGGAAGATAAATAATTCACATCAATCACATTTCCACTTGTACCAATTACCACTAAAATATCACATTGTTCTAAAATATTATACATAAGTTCATACTTAGGAGCAGCTTCACCAAAAAACACAATATTTGGTCTCATTTTTGAAGCACAAATTTTACATTTACTATTTGTTTCATCTTGCAGTTTATAATCTATATTTAGTATATTATCACATTGGGTACATCAAATTTCTTTTAAAAAACCATGTAAATGTATCACATCTTTACAATTTGCTTTTTCAAGTAAGTCATCAACATTTTGAGTTACAACTTCTATTTTTTCAGGATATTTATCTTTTAATCTTGCAATCATTTTATGGGCATTATTGGGTGATTTATCTTGGATATCTTTTCTTCTTAGATTATAAAAGTTAATTGTATTTTGATAATTCCAGTCTAAGCACCCTGAACTACAAATCTCATTTATATCATGATTTTCCCATAATCCATCACTATCTCTAAATGTTGAAATACCGCTACTAGCACTTAAACCTGCTCCACTAAAGATTACAATTTTATCTCTCATAATACCTTCTATTTTTTTTGATATAATACCATTTTTAAAAACTAAATCTGATTAAAAGTAACTCGTTACTTTCTTTAGGATTTTTGTTTCTTTTTAGCAGAATTTATTTCTGCGATAAAAAAGAATTTTTTAATACGTGGTCCCTTTAAAATAGGTACCATTTTAAAGGAATAAATTTATGAGAAATATACTTATAACTGGATGCTCAAGCGGGATAGGCTTAGAAACTGCAAAAATCTTAAAAAAAGAAGGTATAAAAGTATATGCAAGTGCTAGAAAAGAAGAAGATGTAAAGATTTTAGAAACATTAGGTTTTACTACTTTTTTACTAGATGTTAGAAACAAAGAACAAATTGCTCATGCCTTAGATTCTATTTATAAAGATGATGGGAAAATCGATGCAGTTTTTAATAATGCAGGTTTTGGGCAACCAGGAGCAGTTGAAGATGTGACAGTTAAAGTATTAAGGGAACAATTTGAAACAAATGTATTTGGTATGCATGAAGTTACATGTCAAGTTCTTCCATATATGAGAAAACAAGGGTATGGAAAAATTATTCAACATAGTTCTGTTTTAGGGATAATTTCATTAAAATTTAGAGGTGCATACAATGCCTCAAAATATGCCATTGAAGGTTTAGCTGATACCTTGCGACTTGAATTAGCCAATACAAAAATTTTTATTTCTACAATAAATACAGGTCCTGTTACAAGTAAGTTCAGGGAAAATGCAGTTAAAAAATTCCAAGAAAATATTAATCAAGAAAATAGTGCTTTTAAAAAAGATTATGAGACACAATTAAATGAAAGATTAAATAATGAAAAAGATGACACACCATTTAACCTTCCAGCATCAGCTGTAGCTGAAAAGATTTTAAAAATCATGAATACAGATAAGCCAAAACCTAGATATTATGTTACTAAAGCAACATATATCTTAGGTTTTGCAAAAAGAGTTTTATCAACATCTCTTTTAGATTCAATTTTAAAAAAGATATAAAAGAGAAAAATCTCTTTTTATCTATTTTGTAAGATATGGTTTCCCATAAAATCTAATTGTTAAAAATACTACAGCCAAACTAATTGGTAAAAGAATATAAACTGATACACCAAACGCTGCAGGTAAATACCCACAGAAGATAGCAACTGCACCAACAAACAATGCATAATACAACTGAGTAGAGATATGGTCCATATGGTCACAAGAAGAAGCCATAGATGATAAAATTGAGGTATCTGAAATAGGAGAACAATGATCACCAAAAATTGCTCCTGTTAAAACTGCTCCCACATTTAAAACTATATAGTTGTGTAAATCAATACCTTCAAGTCCTGTATTTATACCAATTGCATTTGCTAAAGGGATTGTAAGAGGCATCAAAATACCCATTGTCCCATAAGAAGTTCCAGTTGAAAAAGAGATTATAGAACCTAAAATAAAAATCACCGTAGGCAAAATAAATTGTGGTGTTGTATCTGATAATAACTGAACTAAATAAGCTGCCGTTCCCAACTCTTTCATTACAGCACTTAAAGACCAAGCTAAAATTAAAATAACAGCTGTAATAACAAGTGCTTTTACACCATAAACCCAAGTTTCAATTGCCTCATGTAAAGAAAATAGTTTTTGTTGAAGTCCCATTGCAATTGCAACAATTGAAGCTAATAATGCTGCTTCAAAAATTACAATAGAAGCATCAGCTGCTCCAAAAGCATCTCTAATTGAAGCAAAAGAGTATGGATCAGCTTGAACAACCTTTAAAGCTTCCCCTTCTAAACCAGATACACCATTTATATAAAATCCAATAAAAGCCACTACAATCAAAACTGCAATTGGAATTATGGCATTAAACATTGAATATTTAATACCCTCTTTTGGTAACATATAAGAGTTTTCTTGATTCATTAATTCATTTAATGCTGAATTAGGATCAGTAACTTCACCTTTATGGTGAGCTCTACTTGCTGCTTTATGCATTGGCCCAAATTCTCTTAATGTAATAGCTGAAAAGAAAACAAAAGCAAGCATTAAAATATTGTAAAATCTATAAGGTAAAGTTTCAACAAAAATTGCAAAAGCATTTATTTCAGGTTGACCAATCACACTATAAGCATCTTTAATCAATGATAACTCATAACCAACCCAAGTTGAGATTAATGCAAGTCCTGCAATAGGAGCTGCAGTTGCATCAATAATAAATGCTAACTTTTCCCTTGCAATCTTTAACTTATCTGTAACAGGTCTCATAATTGGCCCAACTACAAGTGAATTTGCATAATCATCAAAAAATATAAAAAACCCCATAACCCAAGTATAAAGCTGTGCACTTGCAGGAGTCTTTGCTTTTTTTGCTAATTTTTCAGCAATTGCCCTTGGGCCACCCATTTTGGTTATTACTGCAATCATACCACCAATTGTAAGTACTTGTAAAACAATACCTGCATTCCAAGAATCAGCAAGTGAACCTACCATTTTTGATGATATATCTACAAAAATATTAAAAAATGAAGAAAAAATATTCTCTCCACTAATATTTACAATAAAAGTCCCCGTAAAAATTCCCATAAATAGTGAAAACACTACATTTCTTGTAACAAAAGCTAATACAATTGCAACAAGAGGAGGAAGTAAAGTAAATGCTCCATAAACAGATGTACTATCTTTTGTTTGAGCTAAAGATATAATTGGAACTATAGCTAATAATAAAAAGATTTTTAATAATCTACTCAATTTAAATCCTTCAATAAAATTTCGAAGGTGGAATTATATAAAAAAATTGCTTTAAAGTTTTATATAAATTACATTTTTGATTAAAGTATCTATTAAGTTTGCTGAATCTCTTTTGTATTTGCTTTTTGTTGTAAGAAATCAGATATTTGCATTAAACAAAAAGTAACTATAAATATCATTAAACCGGGGAAAAAACTAACCCACCAGGCAATATCAATTACAGCTTTCCCATCACTTAATAAACTACCCCAAGACATTTGAGGTGGATTGATTCCAAGACCTAAAAAAGAAAGCCCTGATTCAGCTAAAATTGAACCTCCAACTCCAAAAGTAAAAGATATCAAAAATATGGGAGCTAAAAGTGGTGCAAAATATTTAAAAATTATTTTCATTTTTGAAACATTTGCTAGCTTTAAAATCTTTATAAAAGGCTTATTTCCAATTGCAAAACTCTCACTTCTAATAAGTCTTGCCATTCCCATCCAACCAGTTATTGAAATCACTATTATCAAAACTAAAGCTGATGCTTGTATATATGAAACAAGTGCAAGAAGTAAAAAGAAAGTTGGGAAGGTTAAAAAAAGATCAATTAATATTGTGATCCCTTTATCGATATTTCCTTTGAAAAATCCAGCATTAATTCCAATAAAAAGTCCAACAAGTGAAGCAATAGTAGCACTTAAGAAACCTATTATAAGTGAAGTTTGACCACCATTTAAAATCCTAGCAAGAACATCTCGTCCAAGTCTATCAGTGCCAAAAAGGTGAGTTAAAGAAGGTGACTCAAGTATTCTTGATGGATTTAATTCATATGGTGATACAGTGTAAAAAAACGGCATTAAAAATACCAATAAAATCAAAGAAATTAAAATATATGATGCCGCTTTTACCATTTTTATTCTTCTCTTAAACTAAAATATGAAAGTGAACTCTTACCAAATTTTTTCGTTTTATCAAGTGAAAATTTACCTAAGGTTTCTGGTATTTCTAAAGTACTTGCATGTTCAATAATTATCATATAAATATTTTCATTTTCAAAGTTTTTAATAATCTCAAAAGATTTTTTATAAATATCTTCCATACCATCTCGATAATCAAATGGTGGGTCTATATAAACTATAAGTTCATCATCACTATTTTTTAGGCTATTTATTATTGATGGTGTTTGAACAAAAGTATCTCCCATCATAGTTTGACATGATTGGGGTTCTATTTCTTTACAGTTTTTTGTTAATATTTTATATGAATTTTTATCAAGTTCTACAAAATATGCTTTTTTTGCACCTCTACTAATCGCTTCAAGTCCAATACTTCCACTTCCTGCAAAACTTTCTATAAAAATTTTATCTATTATATCAAATTGTAATACATTAAAAAGTGACTCTTTTAACCTTGCTTTTGAGCTTCTTGTTACATCTAGGCTAGGAAGTTCTAAAAGTTTACCCTTATATTTTCCTGCAATTATTTTTGTTGTTGGTTTATTGTTTTTCATAATTCTCTTGTAATTTAAATTTGTGACATTATATTTAAAATAAGTTGAGGATTTAATTTGAAATGACTCTTGTTAAACTTGAGTTAATATTGAGTTTAATTTTTGTAATTTAAATAATGTAAAATTTTACCATTAAAAAAGAAGGATTGTGATGAAGAATTTTAAGATGAGAGACTATGCAACATCTTTTACAACATTGATGTTTTTAGTAATTGGTACTAGTGGAGTAATGATGTATTTTCACTTTTATGACAAATATGTAAAAGAATTACATGAGGTTTTAGGCTTAGTATTTGTTACTGTTGCACTATTTCATGTATTTGCAAATTGGAAAGCCATGAAGAACTATTTTTCAAAAAAAGTGTTTTTATTTGCAGTTGCAATTACTTTTGTAGTTAGTTCAGCATTTATAATAAGTAGTTTAGAAAAGGGTGATAATCCAAAAAAAATGTTAATCGGAAAAGTTTTAAATACTCCAACAACTATCTCTTTTAAACTGTTAAATGGGGATTATGAAAAAGCCGTTGAAAAATTAAAAGCTGAAAATATAGTTTTTAGTGAAGGAAAATCAATAAGTATAATAGCAAAAGAAAATAATATAAGTCCATTTAAAATAGTAAGCATAATTTCCTCAAAATAAATTTTTACTTATTAGTTATGACCTTTAAAATCGTGTAATCAAAAAAATATTATATTTAGATAAAATTACGCGATTTTATACAAAAGGTTATTCTTGCCAAAAAAAAGATTGAAAAAAATTTTACCAAGTCATGAAAAAATAAAAGAGCAAAGATTTTTAAAAATATTCGGAAAACTTTTAGATAACAAAGATTTATGGAGTTTATCTAGAAAAAAAGTTTTAGGTGGTGTTTTTATTGGAATTTTTGTAGCTTGTTTACCAATGCCATTACAAATGGTATTAGCTACTATTTTAGCAATTATATTTAGTGTAAACCTTCCCCTTAGTTTTGCACTTATATTTATTAGTAATCCAATTACAATGCCTCCACTATTTTATTTTGAATACCAAATTGGAAAACTGTTAATAAATCCACAAAACCCTGTAAAGTTTGAGTTTGATTCTATGTACGACAATTTTGGAGATATTGCATTATGTCTTTGGAGTGGAGCTTTAGTTGTAGGAATATTTTCAAGTGTTGTATGTGTTGTAATTGTCAATTTTCTTTGGATTTATACAGTTAAAAAGAATAGGAAAAATAGTTTTAAATAGTGTAAAAAAATAAGTTGTTCATATGCAAGAAAAGCTTTAAATTTTTGTTTTAATTAAGGCGAATGAAAAAATTTAAGTGGGAGCTTACATCAAGTAAGTGAGTACTTAAATTTTTTCGTTCAACGCAAAGTAAAGCTAAAAGATGAAGCTTATCTTGCGTATGATTGCGCTCGAAGTTCTCTGATTACGTTTACTTTGATTTCCCCTGGATACTGAACTTTTTCTTCAATCTCTTTGGCAATCTCAGTTGCAAGTAATACAGCTTCATCATCATTTACTAATTCAGCTTTTACTATTACTCTAACTTCTCTTCCAGCGTTAATTGCATAGGCATTGATAACACCAGTTTTACTAGTTGAAATATTTTCAACCTCTTCTACTCTTTTTAAGAAACTTTCTAAAACTTCTCTTCTAGCACCTGGTCTTGCAGCACTAAGTGCATCAGCAGCACAAACAGCAGCTGATTCTACATTGATTGGTTCTTCATGGCCATGGTGAGCATAAACTGCATTAATAACAGTTGCTGGTTCATCATATCTTTTACAAATCTCAGCACCTAAATCAACATGGCTTCCTGGCATGTCATGAGTTAATGCTTTACCAATATCATGTAAAATACCCGCACGTCTAGCTAATACAGTATCCCCTCCCATTTGAGCGGCAATAAGTCCTGCTAAATTTGCAACTTCTAATGTGTGTTTTAAAGCATTTTGTCCATATGAAGCTCTGTATCTTAATCGACCAATTAGTTTGATAAGCTCTGGATGCATAGATTTAATTCCTAGCTCCATAATAACATCTTCACCCTCTTTTAAGATGTTTTTATCAAATTCAGTTTTAACCTTATTAAAAATCTCTTCAATTCTAGCAGGTTGAATTCTTCCATCTTCAAGTAGTTCTTGAATAGTTCTTGTTGCAATTGCTCTTCTATATAGATTAAATGAAGAGATTGTGATTGTATTAGGAGTATCATCAATAATTATATCAACACCCAATAACATCTCAAGGGCTTTGATATTTCGTCCCTCTTTACCAATAATTTTACCTTTAGTTTCCTCATCAGATAATGGTAGATTATTGATAAGTCTTTCAGCTGCAAACTCACCAGCATATCTTGTAACAGCTTGAGAGAGGATATTATTAATTTCCTCTTTAGACTTTTGCTCTGCAAGTTTATATTTTCTTCTGAAAATTGATGCAATTTGAGCTCTTGAGTCTTCTTTAACTTTCTCAATCATCAGCTCTTTTGCTTCCTCTTGAGTAAGACCTGAAGAGTTTTCCAATACTTTAATTGCCTTTGAAATTTTTTCTTCAAAAGTTTTTTGTTGTCTTTTTAAACCCTCTTTTAAAGTAGTAATTTTTTCATTTTTTTCAACAATTTCTGCTTTTTGTTCTTTGATTATTCTTAGCTCAGATTCTAAATGATGATTTAATTCTTTCTCTTTCTTCTCAATTTGAGAAAGCATCTCATCATATTCTCTTTTGCCAGCCTTAAATTCCCTGTCGTAATCTTTCTTAGCTTTAATTTGTGCATCTTTTAAAACAACTTCAGCTTCATGCTCAATCACTTTGGCTTTTGCTTTCGCTTGTTCAATGTAGATGTCAAATTTTGCTTTATTTATTTTCTTTAATACATATATTGTTATTGCTATACTTAGTATCGCAACAACTATAGCGACTATCACTGTTGTCATCATGGTATTTACCTTAACTTGTAATTATATAGTCGGCTTGAATATCGTATTGATTAGTTAGTTTTTTATCTGATTTACAAAGTGTTAATTGAGTAAAAATAATTACAGGTTTATAATTTAACCTATCAAAAAATCTGTCGTACATTCCTTTTCCAAAGCCAATTCTTTTACACTCTTTATCAACTCCAACAACTGGTACTATTGCTAGATCGATTTTAGAATTTTTGCAAAATGAATTGTTTGGCTCTTTAATACCAAACTTTTTTTTATGTAATGGTAATCTATATCTTACTAATTTAAAACTGTCCTCAACCATAAAGGGAACAAAGACATTAATCTTTGTTCTCCTTAGTTCGTTTATTAATGGAAGTACGTTTACTTCCATACCCATTGGAATATATAACAAAATGTTATTAGGTTTATAACTATTTATAAAACTTTTAATTTTTTTTACTGTTTTCTTATCTTTGTAGAATTTTAAAAAACGGCTTTGAAACTCTAATCTTTTAATACACGATTTTCTAAAATCACTCTTGTGATTCATCATCATATTTAAGCCTTACTTGGGTAAAATTCTTACCTTAAAATATTTTACCCATAAGGAATTAAAATGCAGTTTAAAAAATTACTTTTTTTAATAATTTCTGCCATGCTGCTACTAAATGGATGTGACTCAAAAGATGAGAATACAACTGAAGCTGGAACTGAAACATCAACGCAAAAAGATATACAAACAAAATATCAACTAGAAACATTGGGTGAAACACCAATCAATTTAACTTATAAAAATGAAACACTAAAAGTTGATGAAATGCAAGGAAAAGTTATACTTGTTAATTTTTTTGCTACATGGTGTCCACCTTGTAAAGCAGAGATCCCACATTTAATAAATTTAAAGAATAAATACAAAGATAATTTTGAAATTATTGCTGTAAATGTTGGAGAAAAAAGTGGTCAATTATCTGAGAAAACAAAGTTAACTGATTTTGTAAATGAATATAAGATTAATTACACTGTAACAAATTCTGAAAACAATTTAAAAATTGCAGATTTGATGGGAGGAGTTAGAATAATTCCAACTATGTATCTTTTTGATCCAAAGGGAGCTATTGTACAAAAATATGTAGGTATCGTTCCAGAAGAGATGATAGAAACAGATATTAAAAAAGCTTTAGGAAAATAATAATGTTTAGTTTTTTCAAGAAAAAAGATAAAAAAGATGAAGACAATATTCAAGACGAGCTTCAAGAAGAAGAAATAAAAGAGCAAGAGCCTAAACAAGAGGAACTTCAAGAAGAAGAAACTGTAAATATAATTGAAGAGAATATTCAAGAAGAAGAACCTAAACAAGTAGAGACTCAAGAAGATTTAGCTTCAAAAAGTTTTTTTTCAAGAGCTTTATCAAAAACCTTTGAAAATATTAAATCAGTTGTACCACAAAAAAAAGAAAAAATTGCCTTTGATGATATTGAAGAACTTTTAATTGAATCAGATATGGAATATGAAATCATTGAAAAAGCAATGGATGGACTTCCTGAAATGATTACAAGAAAACAATTAAGACACAGACTTGTTATGCTATTTGAACATGCTCCTGATGTAGATCTTTCAAATTTACCTAAACCTTTTGTTAGATTAATCATAGGTGTTAATGGAGCAGGAAAAACAACAACAATTGCAAAACTTGCCAATAAAAGTAAAAAAGAAGGTAAGTCTGTAGTTCTTGGAGCAGGAGATACTTTTAGAGCTGCTGCTATTGAACAACTAGATACTTGGGCAAGCAAATTAAATGTTCCAATTGTAAAAACGAAACAAGGACATGATGCAAGTGCTGTTGCTTATGATACTATCTCTTCAGCTCTTTCAAAAAATATTGACAATGTAATTATTGATACAGCTGGTAGATTACAAACACAAACAAATTTAAGTAATGAACTTAAAAAGATTGTAAAAGTTTGTGATAAAGCTATGGAAAATGCACCCCACCAAAAACTAATGATTTTAGATGGAACTCAAGGAAACTCAGCAATCGCACAAGCTAAAGCTTTTAATGAGATGATAGGGATTGATGGAATCATTGTTACAAAACTTGATGGTACAGCAAAAGGTGGAGCACTTTTCTCTATTTCAAATCAATTAGAACTTCCTATCTTTTTTGTAGGAACTGGTGAAACTGCAGATGATTTAATGCACTTTAGCCCTGATAACTTTGTTGATTCATTATTAGATGAAATATTTACAGAAGAAAACTAAAATATATGGATAACACTATCAACTTTTTTGTTACTAAAGAACTTAAAGAGTCTGTTTTAAATGAGATAAAAATCAACAATAAAGAGATAATAAAACACATATACAATGATGAAATCGTTTGGATAAAAAAACCAAGAGCAACAAAATCAAATATTTTTCATAAAATGGCCTACTCCCTAACAAATATAAAAGGACTAATGCCAGTTGAAAGTAAAACAAAAGAGCAAACTTTAATCCATGAGGTTTCAAAACTTCAAAGACTAAAGGAAAAGAATATCAATGTTCCAGAAGTTTTAGGTTGTAATAGGGATATTTTTGTTTTAGAAGATAATGGAGTAACTATAAAAAGTTTTTTAAGAAATAAAGAACTTAAAAAAACTGTTTTTGAGAATAGATTAAAAGATACACTAAACCTACTAATAAAAATTCACAATAATGATGAATACCATGGTGGACCACAAGTAAAAAACTACACTTTTAAAAATGGTATTGTTAGTGCTATAGACTTCGAAGATAGTTTTGATAAAAACTTTAAACTAGAAGATATTCAGTTTAGAGATTTCTTCTTATTTTTATTCTCACTTACAGAATTAAAAAAAGATATAGATTATAAAGAGATTATTGATATTTATATGAAAGAAACAAAAAAAGAAGGAATTGATAAAGAATTAAAATCAATTGCTTTAAAATTGAGATTTTTAACTAAAATTATTGAAAACAAACTCTTTTATAATCTATTTTTTGATGATGTAATTAATACTTATAAATTAGTGAAAACCTTACAAAAACTTTAAAGACATAATTAAACTCCTTGCTATTAGAATTTTTTTCAGATATCGTGGACTCACTTAAAGAAAATTAGTACTTATTTATGACAAAACAATAAGGCACAAAATTTATAGATAAACTCTATATTTTGAGCTTTGTTGAGTCTCTTATTGCATTCAAGCAAAATCTTAATTAATATATTTATTAAATTGATTATTCTAACTTTTGTGAAGCCTTTGTAAAAACTTTAAACTAAAAAGCTTCCAATTTTTCTAAAATCACTCTCAATATTTAAAAAAATATACCATTATAATAATTCATAAGCATACAAAACAAAAAATTTCAAAATTTTATAATTTCCTTTTTGAACCCTATTTTAGGGATCTTTATTTATAAAAAACTCTACCCATATTACTCTTTAATGTAATTTACTTTGCATTACAAAGTATATTGTGATATACTTTCATATGTTAAGAGATTAAAAATTGATAAATGAAAGGCAAACTATGGAAGAAGATTACAAAAAATGGTTAGCTCAATTTCGAAAAGGTTACATTGAATTATGTACTCTTATTACTTTAAAGCAAAATGGAGCACATCATGGTGTTGCACTTATAAAAGCTTTTGAAGAAGTTGAACTAAGTATAAATGAGGGAACATTATACCCTCTACTAAATAGAATGGAACAAAACGGTTGGTTAGAGTCATCTTGGAATATGCCTAAAACAAGTGGGCATCCAAAAAGGGAGTATAAAATCAGTATAAAAGGTCAAGAAATTTTACCTAAATTAATTGAAACCTTCGATTCACACAATAAAAGTTTAGAAAATCTAAAAGGAAAGAAAAAATGAAAACAAATGACTACATAAAACAATTAAAAAAACATTTATCTGTTCTTGAACATAATAAAAAAGAAGAGATTGTAAAAGAGATAGAAAGTTACATTGAAGAAAGCGATGCTAGTTATTCTTTACTTGTTGAAAGATTTGGAACACCCCAAGAGCTTGCAAACAGTTATTTAGAAGATATGCCAATTAATGAATCTAAAGGTAAAAAGATATGGTCTAAAACTAAAAAGGCTGTTTTTACAATTATTATTTTCCTTATTGTAGTTTCTATTGCTGTTGCAATTTTTGTTTATAATATAATTAAAGACCCATTTGATTATGCTAAATTTGATGCTAATACAATTGATACAAAAGTTGAAAACCAATGGAAAAAAATCGATAATATAGACTCTTTAGATATTGAACAAGCTAAAGTTGTACTTTATGGGAGTGATAAAAATGTATTTGAAGTAAGTTGTGAAGGGAATAAAAATATTCAAAATGAAAATACTTTTGTAATAAAACAATCAAGATGCTTTTTGAAAGTACCAAAACAAAAACTAAATATAAAATCTATTCAATCTGAAATTGTATTTGTTGAACCAAAAGATGAGATTCAATTTAATTCAAGACAAAGTAGAATAAGAGTTGCTTCTAAAAAGACCCAATATAAATATGAATTAAATGGGGAAGAAAGTGATTTTAAAAAGATAAAATCAAATGAAGAGGGTATACTAATAAAAGGTAAAGTTTATCAAAGTGAAGTTGTACCATACGAGTATTAAATTTTAGGGGAAGAATCTACTCCCCTAAAAAACTACCAATTTTTCTAAAGTAGCTTTCAATATTTTCAAAAGAATGATTTCCACCCTCTTCAATTATAAGTTCACTTTCACTTAGTTTTTCTTCTGCTTCTGTATAATCTAAAACCTCATCTTCAGTTTGAAGTAGTGTTAAAAAATTTTCTTGTTTTTCTATCTCATTTACTTCTAAAGCTTTAAGTTGTTGAATATGTTCATTTGTAACTTCAAAAGATGTACTATCATAATAATTCATCGCCATACCAACTTTATCTAAAGTTTTGTATGGATAAATTGCTGGATTTATTAAAACAGCTTTTAAATCATATTTATTTGCTAAATAGATTGAATAATATCCACCTAAAGATGAGCCTACTAAGCCTACATTTTCATCTTTTTCTAAAAGTAATTCAATTAGTTGTTCTAGAGTATCTATTGCTAAACTAGGTACATATGATAAAGATGGAGCAATAACTTCGTCTTCAAAATATTCCCTAAAAAGTGTTGCTTTACCACCATGTCCACTACTTCCAAAACCGTGTATATATATAATCATATTTTCTCTTTTCTATTAAATTCTCTAAGTGCTTTTCTTGATGCTTTATCAACCAAATTAAAAAGATTATCAAGTTCATCTTTCAAAGCTGTTTTTTTGTGACCTTTTATTTTAACAAAGTTCAAATTTAGTTTTTTTATTTTTGAATAAAAAATTTTATAAAGCTCTTCGTTTTTAACTTTTTTCCCAGTTTTTGTTAAGTAACTATTTTTTTCTAATTTTTCTCTTCGATCTAATAAAGTCAATATATTTTGACAATCTGTGAAAACAGTTATTTCTGCATTTTTTAAATCTTCATCATCTAATGCCCAAAGTAAAACCTCTAATTCAAGTTTTGTTGAAGAGGTGTTTTCAAATTTTTTTATAAATATATTTTGATTCTCTAGAGTTTCATCATATATAAAATAAGCTCCAAAACCAATTTTACTTTGTGGGTTTACACTACCATCACAAAAAAGTTTTATCCCACTCATCTATATCTAATCTCCTTATTTAAAGAACAATTTATCTGATACTCTACCATTTTTGAAAAAGGTTCTAAAAAATTCTCAAACTCTTTTGTTGAAATATCTTCTAGTTTATGCTGATTTAACAATTTAAGAACACAAAGTGTTGATTCAATAGTAGATAAACAATATTGATTAGGCTGAGTTTTGATTTTAAAATCTGATTTTTTTGTATATTGAAAACTAACTTTTGGTAAATTTTTTAGATTTCTACTTAGTCTTAACATCTTTTTTGAACAAGGCCAAGTAGAATCTATGATAAATATTACATTTGCTTTTTTACTACTACCTATTGGTTTTGTATTTAAATCAATACTATCAAGGCCTGGATATAATACATAAGAGTTTATGTTTTTATTTTCAATTATCTCATTTACTCTTTTATGATTGGTAAAATCTATCCCTATATGAATCTCTGAATTTGGTAATGATAGATTAGTAAAATGCCCTGTCCCATTTTTTGTTTTTCTAAACTCTTTTGGGTGCATTAAAATCACAAATTTAGTTTTAGTCTCAATACTTTTTATGTATGAACACATACAAGAACTTTTTGGTCTATAACACTTGAAGCAAACTTCCCTTGAATCTATTATCATTAATCCTTTAATTAAAAAGGAATTTTATTCACTTATTACTTAAATAACATCTTAATACTTACTTTCCCCACAATTCCAACATACCAAAAACTGTCCTTCATGAACTTCATTACAATTTTTACATCTCCATGTAGGTAAATTATCATTTGTTTTTTCTAAAATTGACTTAGCTATATCAAAGTCTTTTTCTTTTACTAATACTTTAACCCCTGTAATTGTTTGTAGATGTGGATGCATACCACCTGCATCATCTTTATCTATTATAGATTCTATGTTTCTATCATTCAATAAAGTTACTAAAATTTGTGCTTCGATTTCACTATATAATGTTTTTAGCTCAACAAACATATTAATCCTTTATATTATAATTCTAATACAGCTTTTTTCTAAAATACATTAAATTTTAAATTTTGATATATTATTTAATCTTTTCAATATATTTGATTATAATTGCACTTTAAATTTAAAGGTAACCTAAATGGCAAAAAACATTATCTCAATACTTACATTAACTGTTGTTTTTTTCTCTCTTACTTTTTTTGCTTTCAACTCATATAAAAATGCGAAAATCTATGAAAATACTTACAAACAATATGCCCAAGAACAAACTATAAAAAATAGTGTAGAAGAAAACACAAAAGAGATGCTAAATGATCTTATAGGAGCACTCTTAGGAGAAAAACCAAATAAAAGTAAAAATGATGCTTCATCAAAACAATTAGAACTAGAAAAACTAAAAGAGAAACCAATAGAGTATGTAATTATCTTTGCAACTATAATTACTCTATCTCTTCTAAGTTTCTTTATTGTCTCAAAAAAAATCTTTCTAACATACTTACATAGTGTTACACTTTTAAGTCTTGTATTTGGTCTTATAAGCCCTATTTTTATGATGTATATTTTACTTGACTATAATTTTCAAAATATAGTAAATATAAAAGATGCAATTTTACAGTTTGAATCCCTTACTATAATAGAATCTATAAATAAACTTATCTATATCCAAGAAAAATATTTCGTAGGAATAATCATCTTACTTTTTTCAGTGATTTTCCCTCTTATTAAAACCCTACTTTCATTTGTAAATGTATTTATAGGTCATCTTTCTATACTAAATAAAAGTACAAAATTACTTTCAGCTCTTAGTAAATGGTCTATGACTGATGTATTTGTTTTATCAATATTTTTAGTATATTTATCATCAGTTAGTAGTGGGATGTCAAAAATTGTAACCCAAATCGAAGTTGGATTTTATTTCTTTTTTATATATGTAATTCTTTCTATAATTCTTAGTTTTTTTAATAAGATTAAAATTGGGGTGAATTAGAAAAAAGAATTTACTTTATATTTATTGGTATTTTTTTCCATTAAATTTTAATAGTGAGGTTTGCTTAGTTACTGTTTCCTTGGCATCACATTCCTCATTTGCATTTACTACATTTGTCGTTTCTACAATCTTGCTTTTTATCAAAATATTAAAAAAACCATTGGATTTTTTTTCTGACATAATCAAAGTATTTTTTGTATCTCTAAATTCACCAGAACAGTTACCATTCCATTCACCAACAGAATTTTTCATAGGGTATTTATCAAGAATCTTTTTTAAACCATCACCTGATTTGATAAAAAGTGACAAAGTTTCACTTTCATAGGGATTCACCCTTGACATACCATAATAACGTACTCTAACGCCAAAAGCCCGAATTTCTTTAGTAATTTGGTATCGTGCTGTATCTATACTAATTTCGCTGAGCATTATGGCATCTGAAACCCATTGGTTCGTCTGGCTGCTTTCAAAGAATTTGTAAGTTATTTTTCCAGAACGATTATCGGCAATAACAATATGGCTGTTGAGGGTAAAATATTGTTCTCCCTCATCTACTATTTCTGGTATGACTATAATCACTTCATTTGGAGTTTGAGGATTAGTTTTTGATGCAATCAAATCTGTTTTGACCAATAGCGGATCAATATTCATCTCTTTTAAAATGTATAAAACCAATGCATCATTATCGATGGTATCGCTCAACTTTTTTGATGCTAGCTTGTCTATAGTGCCGTCGTGATTGATGACAAATTCTTCCTCAGCAATCTCTTTCGTTAAACCCCAAGAACTGTGCTGACTAGTGATGGTATGTTCGCTGATTCTTGACGTTGTTGACGTTTGCTCTTTTTCAACCTCGTCATAAGCAAGCAATTGATGGTCAATAACATTGCCCTGCATATCATAGTTAATAAGGGTGGACTCCATTTCATACTTACCCACCAAATATGTCACCACCACCGTGTAAAATTTTTGAGACAAGGTTACTTTGTATGAACTTACTGCTTTATACTTGGATTTTTCTTGATAGAAATCAGGATATATAGTTTCGATTTTTAAGGTGCGATTGTCAATGGCCTTAAAATCATCTTCTTCTATAAAATTGTCAAAATTTGTAGTTTCGACTACTGGTAGTTCTCTTTTTTTTATTCCTTTTATCACATCTTTAAAAACAGATAAATTGGTTTTTTTGGGTTTCTCAACTTCAATGACTTTTGTTACTTGTTCTGTTGCATCTTCTACTTCCTTTACCACATCTTTTTTTTGTAGTCCAAAAGAATAAGAGATCAACACCAATATAAGTATTAAAACTTGTGTTTGTTTCATGATCAGATCCAGTCTAAAGTTTTTTCAAGAAGGTAGTGTATCGGGCTCATAAAGGCCAAAATAAATAACATAAAAAACACACGTATTATGAACTTATGCTTAAAATACTTCAATTTTCTTTTTAGATAAAAAATATCGAGAATTATAAACAGCACAGCAAGAATAGAACCTATGGCTAGCCCCATATAAAGTAGTCCAAAAAAAATCATTTTAGAATAAATAAAAGACACAATATTTGTTTCTTCGGCAAATGAACTACCAAAAATCACTAAAATCAGATACATATACCCAATACCAAAAATCAGGGCAACCACAGTCCAAAGGGCATACTCCAAAATGAGTTTTCCCATTTTATTTGATTGAAGAACTTTTTTTTCATTCGTTTTCATTGGGTATTCCTTTCATTTTAAACTCATTTGCAAACAAATCATAGATAATATTCATTTTGTGATTATTAAAGCTATGCGTAAACTTTTTGTCAAATTGTGGATGTGGTCCATCAAAGAGAAAAAATAAAACCGACTTTGCTTCATTGAATTCTAGATTATTGATTAGATTATATCGCTGTTTTTTCTTGATATACTTTATAGATTTGTCTTGAAAATAATTAACGGCATCAGCTTGCCATTTGCCATTTTTTGCAATATTAATGAGTTTTTTTTCATAGTTTTTATATTTTTCATTTGAAATCAATTCAAAAAAATAAGTAATATAACTATAGCTTTCATTATAAAGTTGGCTGGGAGAATCGCTGTGCTCATTCCATCCAAAATAACTTACAAATTCTTGAAAACTATTAGGAAAGAGATTTAAAAAAAGCACCTCATTTTTTGTGGAGAACGCCAGCTTTATTTGAGGTATCGCAGTACTGTTATCTAGCGGTTCCTCAACATCAGAAATTGTAACATTTTTATTAAGCTGACGATTGGGTTTATTAATCAAATTTCCCTTATTGAAGAAACTAAACTTTCCACATTCCAAAGTAACATTGGCTTTACAGGGAGAATAATCAAATTCTGCCAACTTATACTTACTATACATACCTAATTCTTCAGTGACCATGCCACCTAGATCTTCTTCGTTTTCTAAAAAATATGCTGTACCTTCATCTTGAAAAACACTAAAAGGAAAAGCCTTATAATACTTATAAAATAAAATCGAATCTTCTTTTTGATAAGCCAGTTTCTTTTCTGTTGCAAAGCCTTTTTTCAAGTGTTTTGTTACTTTTTCCCTAATTGCTTGATGAAGAATACTCTGATCTTTTTCAGGATACTTTACTAAATAAAGGTTAGGATAGACTTCAGATTGTATAAACATCATATTCTTAAAAAATAAGTGGTTAATAATCTGTACAACAATACCAATGACAAACAAAACCAAAGCCACACGTGACCTTACTTTATTTTGTAAAATCCACTTTATTAGTCTAAAAGCAGGGAATAGTATGCCAATAAACAAGAGCAAAAGAAAAGTAATGAAGATTATTTCCATAAAGCTATATCCTTTTCCTTAGTTTGATTTCACTCAATCTCTTTAAAACATAAATAATCATTAAACATATATTATATATATTTATCATCTAAATCCTTAATAAACTAACGTCTATTATAGAATGATAAAAAATACCAATTTTAAATTATTACGTATATGATACAAAAAAGAGTATAAATTCACATTTACTTTGTTATAATATATGTTATTTTTCCTATAGAAAAGGAGTCTTTTATGTCTTCAATTGATAATATAGTAAATAGCTTTAATATTGGTTTTTTTAGTATAGATATTGATTCAAGTGATTCTATTAAGAATCAATTTAGTCAATTTGATAAACAAGTAAATTTTAGTGATACCCTTAAAGTAATAAGTAAAGAAGCTAATAATCCACCACCAACAAAATATGTACAGCTTGATGGTTACACTTTTGATGAAAATAACAACCCAATACCTACTAAAATAACTATAGATGGAGTTTATGCACAAGATTCATTTTTAGATGAAGATGGTAACTGGGATAAAGAAGCTGAGGCAGAAGCTTATAAACAAAGAGAATTAACCTATAAAAAAGAAGTAATTGAAGACTGGCTAAAAAACATAGATTTTGAATTACAATCTAAAGCTGAGTTAATGAAAGCATTATTAGCAAAAACAGAATCTTAAGTTAATGGTCAGTGTTAAATGCCTTGTTAGCTACTTTACACCCAAATATCACTTTTAGCAGTTAGGTCGCCACCAGAATCACCTGTATTGACCACACCTTTGGGCTCAACAAGAAGAACTTGACACAAACTTTTTGCAAACGGTTTATGTTCTACTCCTTTTGGAATAACAAACATCTCACCATTAGTAAGAGTTACCTTACCATCTCGAAATTCAATTTCTAAAGTACCATCAATCACTATAAATACTTCATCAGTGTCTGCATGAGAATGCCAAACAAATTCGCCTTCAGCTTTCGCGAGTTTAAACTGATAATCATTCATCTCTGCAATCACTCGAGGAGACCACAGCTCTTCAAATAGTGATAGTTTATTTTTCAAATTTATCGCGCTATATTTCATATCTATAAGTATCCCATTTTATAATCTTTTTAAATTTCTTCTGTTTGAGTAAATTTTTATTTACACTATACTCTTTTAATACTCTTAATTCAATTCTTGTATATTTTTCAACTCAAATGTTATACACCTTGTTGCTTGTTCCACTCTTTTAATTCTTCTTTTATAAAAAAATCTATCATCATTTTATAAATATCTCCAATTAATTCTGGCGATACGCCATGTTTAATCGCCAATTCTTTTTTTGATTTAATAACTTTGGCTACTCTGTTTGAATCTTTTACTGCTGTTTCATCTTTTTTAAACTTCGATGCTTCATAAACATATTCAGATCTTTTTGAAATCATTTTTACAATATCAGCGTCTATTTCATCTATCGCAGTTCTTATATCATTCATATCTTTACATTTTTTTGGTTCTATCATTTTATTTTTTCCTATTCTATGTATAACGTTTAAAATTGCCTGCAGAGTAATTTATTGGCTCATTTGATTTATTATACTGTAGTTGGTACAGGCAAACCATAACTTTCCATACATAATTTTAATTTTTTAAAATATTTAGGATTACTTTCGTCACTTGCTGGTGGATTTAATAAAATACAACATAAAGTGGCAATTTTTGAACCATCTTCTAATTCAACTAATATTGATTCTGAAATATAATCAGTTAATCCTGATTTTTGATATAAAACATCAACTTCATCATGGGTTAATGAATATACTAATCCATAAGCTTGTGAATCTTTTTTTCTCAAAATTGTTGCCATATTCCCAACTCTGAGTTGATGATCATATGCAAACGCAACTCTTTTATTTCTAGGTTCTACATTTTTAGCTTTTAATATTTCTTCATCCATATATAATCCATAAAAAAACACATCGTTTAATCTTTGATTTGAATTGTCCATTAAAATCCTTCACTTAACTATTTATGAAGGAAATATTATATAAAAATAACATACTAAATAACTTAATAGTAAATATTCTAACATTTAATTAAAATCCTTACTACAATAAAATTACAAAATGTCATATTTTTCATCTCTTTAAATTTTTTTTATTATAATTTCATCATAAAATAAAAAGGTTATAAAAAATGGCTAAAAAGAAAACATCACTTTTTGAGTGTCAACACTGTGGAGAACAAAGTACAAAATGGCTAGGAAAATGCCCAAACTGCGGAAGTTGGGATAGTTTCATAGAATTAAACCAAGACCAACAAGAAGTACTAAAACAAACAGCAAAAGTAGTAAACTCTACTTCAAAAGCAACTCCTATAACACAAATAAAACAAGATGATGTTTCAAGATTTTCATCAAACAATGATGAATTTGATTTAGTTTTAGGTGGCGGGATAGTTCCAGGAAGTTTAACACTTATTGGTGGAAGCCCAGGGGTTGGGAAATCTACACTTTTACTTAAAGTTGCAGGAAGTATTGCTTCTAGTGGGAAAAAAGTTTTATATGTATCAGGTGAAGAAAGCTCTGGACAAATAAAACTAAGAGCAAATAGACTTGATGCAAACCACGATGACCTTTATTTATTAAGTGAAATTAAACTTGAAGAAATACAAGATGAACTTTTAAGAGATGATTATGAAGTTGTTATTATTGACTCTATTCAAACTATTTATTCTAGTGCTTTAAATTCTGCACCAGGAAGTGTATCACAAGTGCGAGAAATCACTTTTGAACTTATGAGAAAAGCAAAAGAGAGTGATATAGCTATGTTTATAATTGGTCATATCACAAAAGATGGTTCAATAGCAGGACCAAGAGTTTTAGAACATATGGTTGATACAGTTTTATATTTTGAAGGGGAAGCAAGTAGAGAACTTAGAATGCTTCGAGGATTTAAAAATAGATTTGGTTCAACTTCTGAGATTGGAATTTTTGAGATGACAGGAGAGGGTTTAATAAGTGCAAAAGATATTGCTTCAAAATTCTTTGATAAGAGTAAGGCTCAAAGTGGTTCAGCTTTAAGTGTAGTTATGGAAGGAAGTCGTGCTTTGATTATAGAAGTTCAAGCACTTGTAACTGAATCAACCTACCCTAATCCAAAAAGATCTGCCACTGGTTTTGATGCAAATAGATTAAATATGCTTTTAGCCCTACTTGAAAAAAAGATTGATTTACCACTAAACCATTATGATGTTTTTGTAAATATTTCAGGTGGTATAAAAATCAAAGAAAGTTCAGCAGATTTAGCTGTTATTGCGGCAATTATATCAAGTTTTAGAGATAGACCTATATCTAAAGAGTCTGTATTTATTGGAGAAGTTTCATTAACTGGTGAGATTAAAGATGTGTATTCTGTTGATATGAGATTAAAAGAAGCCCAAGCTCAAGGTATAAAAAAAGCTGTAGTTGCTCAAAAACCAAATCTAAAACTTGAGCTTAAAACTTTTAGTGTAGATGAAGTACCTAAAATGATAGAATTATTTTGATTAAAATGTTAATTGAACTATTTTAATAGAGCTTTTAAAAGCTCTATTATTTCTCTACTCTTTTATTAGCTCCACTCATAAGTCTATCTTCACTTACAACTGCTCTTGTATGAACACAAGTTCCAATTACTCCACCTGAATCTTTTGCTTCAATTTCAAACTTATATAGTTTTCCCTCCATACCAACAAAAGTTGCAGTTGAAATAGCAACATCACCTTCAAGAGTGGGAGCCATATGCTTTACATTTACTTCAACACCAACAGATAATTTTCCATCACCTAAAAGTGGTTTCATTGCTTTAGCTGCTGAACACTCCATAAGTGCAACCATTCTAGCAGTTGCCATAACAGGTGGAAAGTTATCATCAACCGAAATCTCTAAATTCTTTGCCAAATCTTTTTCTAAAACTTTATATTCTATTGTTGCTTTTGTACCAACTTCTAATTCCATGTTTACTCCCAATATATAATTTATTTGTAATATAATAATGAAATTTAACTTTTTATCTTCTAATATGTAAAGTTTAGATATAATCCGCAAAATTTTATTGGGAAATCATGATTGAACTTGAAAATAACACTGATATAAATATAGACATAAAAAAGCTTGAAGTTATAAAAAATAATTTAACGGCAAAAGATATTGAACTAATATTTGTTGAAAATGAACAAATGAGAGAGATTAACAAAGAGCATAGAGATATTGATAAAGCAACTGATGTTTTATCTTTTCCATTAGAATTTGATATGCCTAATATGCCATTAGGTTCAATTATTATTTCAACTGATTTTATAAGTGAAAAAGCAAGTGAATATAATCATAGTTTTGAAGATGAAATGAAACTTTTATTTATTCATGGAATTTTACACCTACTTGGATTTGACCATGAAGTTGATAATGGTGAACATAGACAAAAAGAGGAAGAACTCATAAAAAAGTATGATCTTCCTAACAGTTTAATAGTAAGAAACTCATAAGAAAGGTTTTAGATGGATATTTTAATATTTGTAGTATCAATGGCCGCACTAATTTATGGGGCTGATTTTATAATTGAAGAGAGTGAAAAAATCGCACTTAATTACAATATTTCACCTTTTGTGATTGGTGCAACATTAGTAGCACTTGGAACATCCTTACCTGAGATGGCTGTTTCAATGTCAGCTTCTTTAAAAGGGAGTGGAGATATTGCAGTTGCAAATGTAATTGGTAGTACAATTTTTAATATTGCTTTGGTTTTGGGTGCAGTATTTATAGTATCAAAGAAAATAAATCCAGATAGAGATCTTTTTGCCCAAGATTCTGCATGGGCTTTATTTCCTATTTTAGTATTTATTTTAATGGGTATTGATGGGAAATTAAATGTTGTTGATGGAATTTTATTTTTGATTTTAATGGCTGCTTATTTAACCTTTCTTATTAGCTCAAATCAAGTTGAAGAGATTGATAATGATATAGATAAAGAAAAGTTTGAATGGGGTAAAACAGTTGGGTTTTTACTAATTGGCTTTGTTTTAACAATAGGTGGTGCAGATTTTGCCATTGATAGTGCAGGAAATATTGCCAGAGACTTTGGTATTAGTGAATGGATTATTGGTTTATTTTTAGTTGCCTTTGGTACATCACTTCCTGAACTTACTATTTCAATAAAAGCAGCATTAAACAACAATGCAGATTTAGCAATTGGAAATATCATAGGCTCAAATGTAGCAAACTTTACTATGGTTTTAGGAGTTTCATCTATTGTAAACACATTGAATGTAGATTTGGTAGCAAACTTTTTTGATATCACAGCAGCACTTATTCTTTCACTGATGCTAGTATTTATAACTGCCAATAAATTATATAATAAAAGTGCGGGAATTGTGTTGTTAGTAGTTTTAGGATTAGTTATTCAAAATAGCCTATAGGCTATCTTGAATTATTGACATTTCTCACATGTTCCTTGGAACACAACTTCTGTGTTATCAACTTTAAAATTTGATACAGCAGACAAAGTATTGTTTAAAACAGATGTATCAATTATGATATCTTCAATTTTTCCACATGATGAACAAATCAAATGTGAATGTTCCTCTTTTACTAACTCATAAACTGTTTTAGTATCTGGTACTTTAACTTCATTTAAAAATATTTTTTCAACCATTGCATTTACATTTTTATATATTGTTGCCAATGAGATTGAAGGAAATTTTTCTAAAAGATTCTTGTAAAGATCATCAATATTCATATGTCCATTTTTATACAATTCTTCTACAATTGCTACCCTTTGAGGAGTAACTTTTAAATTATACTCTTTTAATAGAATCGAACTATTAAACATTTTATTTCCTTTCCTGCTCATAAATATTATAAACATAGTATGTGCAGATTTTTTATTATTGTGTAATATTAATAGAAAAACCTTTGAGTTTTATTTATTAATGTAAATTAGTAGTTGATAATTATTTTCCTTTAAGCTAAATTATATATTTAAGCTATATAATTAATACAAATTATTCTATTGATTTAATTTAATATCAATAATAAATATCTGTCTTAATAAGGAGTTAGAATGAGACAATATGAATCATATAAATGTAACAAGTGTGGGAATGTAGTAGAAGTTCAAAATGTTGGTGGAGGTAAACTAACATGTTGTGATGAAGAGATGGAGATGATTACTGAAAATCTTACTGCTGTTAACCTTATGAAAGCCTTTGCAGGTGAATCAATGGCAAGAAACAAGTATGAGTACTATGCAAAAGTTGCCCAAAAAGAAGGGTATAGAGATATAGCGGAACACTTCCAAAGAGCAGCTAACAATGAAAAGAAACATGCTAATCTTGAATTGAAAGCTTATAACGAGATGATTAAAGGTAAAGAGTTAGGCGATACAGTTGAAAACCTGAAAGACGCAATTGCAGGTGAGTCTTATGAAAATGTAACGATGTATCCAGATTTTGCAGCAATAGCAAAAGAAGAAGGTAAAAAACAACTTTCAAAAATGCTTGAAATGATTGGTAAAATTGAAATTGAGCATGAAAATATGTATAGATCGCTTCTTGAAAGACTTGAAACTGGAAAAGAATTTGAAAGTGATAATGATGAGGAAGAGTGGATTTGTGAAGTTTGTGGTCATATTCATAGAGGTAAAAAAGCTCTTAAAATGTGTCCTGTTTGTAAACACCCTCAAGAATATCAATCAAGACTTAATAGTAAAAAATAAAACTTATTAAAGAGCAAGAGTAGAATTCATCTACTCTTGTAAAAAAAACGATAAAATACAAAATTATCAGATATCAATAATTTTGGAGAACTTTTGCAAAAACTATTGCTAATAATACTTCTTGGCATATCTCTTTATGCAAAACAATTTACAGTTGCATCATACAATGTTGAAAATCTTTTCGATTTAAATAAAAATAAAAGTGATTATAAAGAATATATTCCAAATACAAAAAGTAATTGGAATAAAAAAACTTTTGGAATAAAACTAAACAATTTAATAAAAGTCTTAAATGATTTAGATGCAGATATAATTGCCTTACAAGAGATAGAATCTAAAGAATTAATGAAACTTCTTTTAAAAAAAACACCAAAATATAAATACTACTCTTTTGATAAATATAAGAACTCTTCAGTCGGACTTGGTTTTTTAAGTAAGATTAAAATTGTCTCAAATGATAGTTTAAATATAAGATTCTCAAAAAAGATTTATCGACCAATATTAGAAACAACCTTTGAAATTGAAAATATTCAATTTAAAATATTTAATAACCATTGGCCTTCAAAAAGAGTTGCTGAAAGTTACAGGGTAAAATATGCTAAAAACCTATTTGATAGAGTTAATAATCTGCCTAAAGATTATGACTATATTTTATTAGGTGATTTTAATTCAAACTACAATGAATTTGAAACTATATACAAAGAAAAAAAATTAAACAACACAAATGGAATAACAGGAATAAACCACGTTTTAAATACAACTATAGAAAAAAGATTTGTAAATTTTGATGATATTTTAAAAAAAGATGAAAGAACCCATTATAATCTTTGGCTTGATTTAGATTTCAATGAAAGGTTTTCAAATAAATATAGAGGGAAAAACACTACCCCTGATAATATACTTCTTTCCCCTGCACTATTTGATAATAAAAAAATCTCGTATATCTTGAATAGTTTTTATGTTTTTAAACCTGAATATTTATATAAAAATAAGAAAATCTTACGATGGGAAATGAAAAATAGAATCCATAAAGGAAAAGGTTTTTCAGATCACTTACCAATTATTGCAAAATTTTCCACTGAAAGAGTAGAAAGAAACCCTTTAAAAGATCAAAAGAATTTAGAGATAAATAAAATCTCTCAACTCTATGAAAAAATAAAATTACAAGACTCAATTGAACTTAAAAACGTAATTGTTATTTATAAAAATGGCAATAATGCAATAATAAAACAAAAAAATGATAGAGCAATTTATCTTTACAACAATGCAAAAGATTTATCAGAAGGTTTCTTTTATGATTTAGAAGTTTCAAAAATCAAAGATTATTTTGGATTAAAAGAGATAATTGAATTTAAAATTAAAAAATATAAAGGGAAATATCCTAAATATGAGTCTTTTTATTTAAATCAAAAAGAAACTAATATTTTTAATTTTAAAAATCAAAATGAGATAATAAAAAACCTAAAAGGATATTATAAAAAAGGTTATTTATACCTTGATAAAGGTAAAATTAGAGTTTACGCATTAAAAAAAGAAAACTTACCAAAAGAGAATAAAAATATTGTTATACCAAAAGCACACCTATCATATTATAAAGACCAATTCCAAATACTGCTACATGAGAAAATAGACTAATGTTAATCAAATCAATCTTCACAAATAGTAGTGGAATCTTAGTTTCAAGAATTTTAGGTTTTTTAAGGGATTTATTAACAGCGTCAATTTTAGGAGCAAATATATACTCAGATATTTTCTTTGTAGCTTTTAAATTGCCAAATCTATTTAGAAGAATTTTTGCAGAAGGGGCTTTCACACAAGCATTTATCCCTTCATATGCAAAAGCAAAACATAAAATTAGATTCTCTTCAATGATTTTTTTACAATTGATTGGATTTTTGATTGTTTTATCATTGTTTGTTACCCTATTCTCCTCACTTATTACTAAAGCGATTGCCTTAGGGTTTGATAAAAATACAATAGATTTAGCAGCACCTTTAGTTGCCATAAATTTTTATTATTTACCTTTGATTTTTATTGTCACTTTTATGGCTGCATTATTACAATATAAACACCATTTTGCCACAACTGCATTTTCTACAGCTCTTTTAAACCTTGCACTAATAGGTGCACTTTTAATATCAAAAGGAATGGATAAATATGAAATAACATATTACCTTTCTTATGGGGTTTTAGTAGGTGGTTTACTTCAAGTTTTAGTTCATGTAATTGCTATAAAAAACAAAAACTTATGTAAAATTTTTACCTTTAAAAAACATAATAAAAAAGAGGAAAACAGATTTTACAAAAGCTTTTTTGGAGCAACATTGGGTAGTTCAACTGCTCATATTTCTGCTTTTTTAGATACTTGGTTAGCATCATTTTTAGTAACTGGCTCAATCTCCTATTTATATTATGCAAATAGAGTTTTTCAACTTCCCCTAGCACTTTTTGCAATAGCAACATCAATTGCACTATTTCCAATGATTGCAAGGGCTATAAAAAACAAAGATGAAAATAAAGCTTTGTCATTGATGAGAAAATCATCAATTATATTAACTGCCTTATTATCTCTTGCAAGCCTTATTGGAATAGTTTTAAATGATGAAATAATATGGCTTTTATTTGAAAGAGGTGCTTTTGATTCAAATGACACTTCAAATACTGCTTTAATTTTAACAATGTACTTAATTGGTTTAATTCCTTATGGTTTAGCAAAGATTTTTTCTTTGTGGTTGTATGCAAAAGAAAAACAATTTCTAGCTGCAAAAATATCAATGAAAGCCTTGGGAGCCAACATTGTATTTTCACTAATACTTATAGCTCCATACGAAGCTGCAGGTCTTGCATTTGCAAGTACTTTAAGTGGTTTTATTTTATTAATTTTAACTTTAAAAGAGTTTGGTATGAGAAATTTAAAAACTCTGTATTTTAGTAAAGATTAGATATAATATTGCCTTTTTAAAATAAACTAGGACTAATATGAGAGATTTTTTTAAACAATATGTACCCTATTATAAAAACTATATAAATAGATTTATTTACGCCTTTATTGGTATGGCATTAGCTGCTGTTGGGACATCAGGAACTGCCTATGCAGTTAAACCTTTATTAGATGATATCTTTGTAAATAAAGATACTGAAATGTTAACATTACTTCCAATAGCTATTGTTGCTTTATATTTTGGGAAGGCTGCTGGTACTTATATTCAAGCTATTAATATGGCTTTTATTGGACAAGATATTGTAAGACTTGTTAGAGATAAATTGTTAGGTCATATACTAAAACTAGATGTTGACTTTTTTTACAAAAAAAATAATGGTGAATTAATCTCAAGAATTACAAATGATATAAATAGAATTCAAGCTGCTGTTTCTCAAAAAATAGGTGAATTTATTAGAGAATTTTTAACTGTAATTGGTTTAGTTGTAGTGGTAATTTATCAAAGTCCAGAACTTGCTTTTTATGGACTTATTGTAATGCCACTTTCAATGTGGCCTTTATCTATTTTAGCAAGAAAAATGAAAAAACTTTCGTTTAGATCACAAGAGTCAATTTCAGATATCACTACACACTTAAGTGAAATATTTAACAATATTGAGATTATTAAAGCTAATACATCTGAAAAGTTTGAATTAAAAAAATTCTCTGAATTTAATATGAACTTTTTTAAAATAAACCTAAAAACTGTAAAAACAAATGAGTTAGTAAACCCATTAATGGAAACAGTTGGAGCCATAGCATTTTCTCTTGTAATTGTAATTGGAGGGAAACAAGTTATTGATGGTGATTTAACAATTGGTGCCTTTTTCTCATTTTTAACAGCCCTGTTTTTACTTTATCCACCAATTAAAAGATTATCTTCAATTTTCAACTTTATGCAAGATGCAATTGCAGCAAATGAAAGAATTAATCAACTACTTGATTTAAGAGCAACAATTATCTCAGGACAAAATAACTTCCCTGAAAATATCCAAAAAATAGAATTTAAAAATGTTACATTAAGATATGATGAAAAAGTTGCTTTAAAAAATATAAATCTTGAAGCAAAACTTGGACAAAAACTTGCCTTAGTTGGAGATAGTGGTGGTGGAAAAAGTTCTTTAGTTAACCTAATTGCAAGATTTTATGATGCAAGTAGTGGTGAGATTACTTTAGACTCATTAAATATCAAAGATTTAGATATTAAGCAATTAAAAGAAAACATTGCAATTGTTACACAAAGGGTATATATATTTAGTGATTCTATTGCAAAAAACGTTGCCTATGGAAAAGAAGTTGATGAACAAAAAGTTATAGAAAGTCTTAACCAAGCCCATGCTTATGATTTTGTGTCTAAACTACCTGAAGGAATAAATACAGACCTTGATGAATTTGGTACAAATTTAAGTGGCGGTCAAAGACAAAGAATTGCAATAGCAAGAGCTTTATATAAAAACCCAAAAATACTTATTTTAGATGAAGCAACATCAGCATTAGATAATAAAAGTGAATCAGTTATCTCAGATATTATTGATGAGATTTCAAAAGATAAAATCATATTTATCATTGCACATAGACTTTCTACAATTAAAACAGCTGATAAAATAGCTGTATTTAAAGAAGGTGAAATCATTGCACAAGATACAGAAGAGAACCTTCTAATAAATTGTGATGAATATAAAAGATTAAAAACTTTATCTAACTAAGGATTTTGATGCCGCAAAAAAACAAATGGAATATCAACAACCCTAAGGAAAGACGTGAAGCATGGATGCATGCTTTATTTTATAAAGATCACAATTTTATAAACTATTTTAGAGATAATTTATATCAAATAGCTCCTGGAGTTTATAGAGGAGCCCAACCAACTATGGGGCAACTTAAAAAATTAAGAGATAAGCTTGGTATTAAAACAATTGTCAATTTAAAAAATGAAAATAGAGAGAGTGCCTATTTTTTATTTGAAGAGGAACGTTGTAAAGAGCTTGGTTTAAAACTTGTAAATGTGCGAATAAGTTCTAGAAGTGTGCCAAACACTGATCAATTAATAGAATATAAAAGAGTATTAGAAGAAGAGATGGATAAACCTGTATTAATCCATTGTAAAGCTGGAGCTGATAGAACTAGTCATTTTTGTACTTTGTATCAATATTTCATTGAAAAAAGAAAAATGAAAGATACAGATCAACTAAAATTTTTTCCCTATGGATATATGAAAAGTTCAGGTGCTGGAATTTTAAAATGTTACTATGACTTATTTGCTAAGTATGAAGAAGAAAATCAAGATGCAAATTTAATTGAATGGTCAAAAAGAATTGATGCAAAAAAATTTAGAGCAGAATTTAAAGCAAATAAACTTGCAAACTTCCTATATGATAATGTCTTAAGAAGAGAATAACCACTTCTTTACAATTATTTAGATAAAATGTTGAAATTTTTAAAAAAGGATAAGTGTGTTTAACTACCAAAACTTAAAAAAAGTACTTTTTTTATTTAATCCAGAAACTGCACACGGTATTGCTGAGTTAGGATTAAAAATCCTACCAAATTGTAGAATAATTAATAATTACATGGTTAAAAGAAACTTTGTAATGGACCATAGACTAACTCAAGATATTCTAGGAATAAATTTTCCAAATCCTGTAGGACTTGCTGCTGGGTATGATAAAAATGCTACAATGATTAAAGCTATGCCAGCATTAGGTTTTGGATGCACAGAAATTGGGACAATGACTCCAAAAGCACAGCCTGGAAATGCTAAACCAAGATTATTTAGATATCCTGAAATTAAATCTGTACAAAATGCAATGGGATTCAATAATGAAGGTTCTGCAAAGGTATTAAGCAATCTAAAAAAAGTTTATCCTTTTTCAATTCCAGTTGGTGCAAATATTGGTAAAAATAAAACAACACCCGAAGAGTTTGCTTTACAAGATTATAAAACTTTAATTAGAAAGTTTGAGGATACAAGTGATTATTTAGTAATAAATATATCTAGTCCTAATACTCCCAATTTAAGGGATTTACAAAATGAAAAGTTTATCACTGAACTTTTTACTATGGCTAAAGAGTTAACTTCAAAACCAATTTTCTTGAAAATTGCTCCAGATATGGAGATTGAAGCAGCTATAAATCTTTGTAATACAGCGATTAATTCAGGTGCTGCTGGAATTATTGCTACAAATACAACAATTGAGTATTCTTTAGTTCCAAATGCACAAGATTTTGGTGGGTTAAGTGGTGCATGCTTAACGCAAAAATCAGCTGAATTTTTTAAAGAGATTGCTAAAGAACTTTTTGGTAAAACTGTTTTAATTTCTGTGGGTGGTATATATACGGCTGAAGAGACATACAAAAGACTAAAAGCTGGTGCCTCTTTAGTTCAAGTTTATACTGGAATGATATTTGAAGGTCCTTCTATGGTTAAAAATATCAATGAGGGTCTTTTAGAGCTTATGGAAAGAGATGGATTCAAAAACATCTCTGAAGTTATAGGTTCAGACTTAAAATAAATTTTAAATAAGGAACATTCATGAAAAAAAATTTACTTTTAATTGTGTTCTTTTTATTTTTCTTAGGAGAATTAATGGGTCAAAGTTTACCTAAATTTTATACTAAAACATTAAATAATGGTTTACAAATTGTTGCCATTCCAATGGACAACGGTTCAAATGTTGTTTCTACAAATATTTTTTACAATGTTGGTAGTAGAAATGAAATCATGGGTAAATCTGGTATTGCTCATATGCTTGAGCATTTAAATTTTAAATCAACAAAAAATTTAGATGCAGGAGAATTTGATGAGATTGTAAAAGGATTTGGTGGAGTTAATAATGCTTCAACATCTTTTGATTATACAAAGTACTACATCAAGTCTAGTTCAAAAAACATGGACAAATCTTTAGAGTTATTTTCAGAACTTATGGAGAATTTAACTTTAAAAGATGAAGAATTCCAACCTGAACGTGATGTTGTAACAGAAGAGAGAAGATGGAGAACAGATAATAACCCAATGGGATATTTACAATATAGATTATTTAATAATGCATATTTATACCATCCATATCACTGGACTCCAATTGGATTTATGAATGATATCAGAAATTGGACAATTGAAGATATAAGAGACTTCCATTCTACATATTACCAGCCAAAAAATGCTGTAGTAGTAGTTGCTGGAGACATTTCTAAAGAGGATGTTTTTTCTTCTACTGAAAAATATTTCAAAGATATTAAAAATGAAAAAGAACTTCCTGGAAAAATCCATACAGTTGAACCAAAACAAGATGGTGAAAAAGAGATAACTGTTTATAAAGATTCTCAAGTTGAGATGCTAGCAATAGCATACCATATTCCTAACTATGAGCATGAAGATCAAGTTGCATTATCTGCATTAAGTGAGTTACTAAGTTCAGGTAAGAGTTCGATTCTACATAAAGTGCTTGTAGATGAAAAAAGAATGGTAAATTCTGTTTATGCTTACAATATTGAACTTATAGATCCAGGACTATTTATGTTTATGGCTGTTTGTAATGAAGGTGTTAAAGCAAAAGATGTTAAAAAAGAGATTAACAAGATAATAAAAGATATCAAAGATGGAAAGATTGAGAAAAAAGAGATTAACAAAATCAAGATTAATACAAAAGCTGATTTTATCTTCTCATTGGAAAGTTCAAGTTCTGTAGCATCTTTATATGGAAGCTATTTTGTTAGAGGAAATACAAAACCTTTATTTGATTATGAAAAGAACATTGAAAAATTAAAAAAAGGTGATATTGTTAAAGCTGCAAAAAAATATTTAACAAAAGAAAACTCAACAACATTAATTTTAAAAAATAATAAATAATAAATTTAAAAAAGTAAAAGTTTGAAAGGGAGAAAATAGTATATGAATATTATTACCGGTGCAATGACTGCACTAATAACACCATTTAAAGATGGGAAACTTGATTTAGAAAAATATGAATCATTAATTAAAAGACAAATTGAACAAGGTATTGATGTAGTTGTTCCAGTTGGAACAACAGGAGAGAGTGCAACATTATCTCATAGTGAGCATAAACAGTGTATTGAGGTTGCAGTAGCAACTTGTAAAAATACTAATACAAAAGTTATTGCTGGAGCTGGTTCTAATGCTACACATGAGGCATGTGACATTGCAAAACATGCTCAAGGTGTTGGTGCTGATGGAATATTATCTGTAACTCCATATTACAACAAACCAACTCAAGAAGGCTTATATGAGCATTACAAAGCTATTGCTCAATCTGTTGATATTCCATTTATGATGTATAACGTTCCAGGTAGAACTGGAGTTGCTATAGATACAGAAACAATAATCAAATTATATGATGATGTAGAAAATATCTATGCGATTAAAGAAGCAAGTGGAGATATTAACAAAATCGTTGAGATTCAAAGTCTTAGAAAAGATTTAGTTTTAGTTTCAGGTGAAGATGCGATAGACTTCCCTATTTTGGCAAGTGGAGGAAAAGGTATTATCTCTGTAACAGCAAACTTACTTCCTAATCTAAAATCAAAGTTAGTTCATGATATTGAAAATGGTGATTATGAAAGCGCTAAAAAAATAAATGAAGATTTATTTGAATTAAATAGAGTACTATTCTGTGAAAGTAACCCTATTCCAATTAAAGCTGCTATGTATTTATCTGGTTTACTAGACACTTTAGAGTTTAGATTACCATTAACTGCTCCAAGTGCAGAGACTATGAAAAAACTTGAAGAAACTTTAAAAAACTATGAGGTAATAAAATAATGAGTAACGAAATGAAGGGGAAGACATTAGTAATAACTGGTGGAACAAAAGGTATTGGGAAAGAGTGTGTTTATAAATTTGCCTCAAATGGTATAGATGTAGCGTTTACTTATAACTCAAATGCACAAATAGCTCTTGATATTTGTAAAGATGTTGAAGAAAAATTTGGTGTAAAATGTAAATGTTATTCATACAATATCTTAGAACCAGAAACTGCAAAAGAACTATTCTTAGAAATTGACAAAGATTTTGATAGAGTTGACTTCTTTATTTCAAATGCTATGATTTATGGTAGAGCTGTTGTTGGTGGATATGGTAAATTCATGAAATTAAAACCAAGAGGATTAAACAATATCTATACTGCAACTGTTAATGCCTTTGTTTGTGGTGCACAACAAGCTGCGAAAAGAATGGAAAAAGTTGGTGGTGGTTCAATTGTATCACTTTCTTCAACTGGAAACTTAGTGTATATTGAAAACTATTCAGGACATGGTACAAATAAAGCTGCTGTAGAAGCTATGGTTAGATATGCTGCAACTGAATTAGGTGAAATGGGAATTAGAGTAAATGCAGTATCAGGTGGTCCTATTGATACTGATGCATTAAAAGCATTTACAAATTATGAAGAAGTAAAACAAAAAACTGCTGAATATTCTCCATTAAATAGAATTGGTCAGCCTGAAGATTTAGCACAATCATGTTACTTCTTATGTACAAAAGATGCTTCATGGATTACTGGACATACATTAATTGTTGATGGTGGGACTACTTTTAAATAATGACTAAATCATTAAATCTTCCAAATGCACTTGCACTTTTTAGAATAGCATTAGCCCCGCTAATGCTATGGTTTTTAGTTGATAGAGATTCTGCAATCTTTGCAAACTTTCATCCATCGTGGCTTGATTATTTTGCAGGACTTATTTTTGTGATAGCTTCAATAACTGACTTTTTTGATGGATATATAGCAAGAGCATGGAATCAAATGACAAAGTTAGGTGGAATATTAGACCCACTTGCAGATAAAATGTTAATGCTTGCAGGCTTTTTAGGTCTAATGGTAATTGACAGAGCAAGTGCTTGGGCTGTATTTTTAATACTTTCAAGGGAATTTTTTATTACAGGACTTAGAGTTGTTGCAGTTTCAGAGGGGAAGAGTGTAGCTTCAACAATGGCAGGAAAAGTGAAAACTGTGATACAGATGATTGCAATTGGTTTTTTAATTATGAATTGGCCATTTGCAACTGAACTTTTATGGCTAGCTGTGGTTTTAACAATCTACTCTGGATATGAATATACAAGAGATTATTTTAAGATATAAAGGTATATTGTGGGAACTATAACATTTTTATTAGTACTTTCTTTTTTAGTATTTTTCCATGAATTGGGACATTTTTTAGCTGCAAGATTTTTTGGAGTAAAAGTTCATGTATTCTCTATTGGTTTTGGAAAAAGAATTTTTTCAAAGGAATGGAAAGGTACAACTTGGCAATTTGCATTAATACCACTTGGTGGATATGTAAAAATGAAAGGTCAAGATGATACTAAACCTGGGTTAGAAGAAGAAGGAAACGATTCTTATAACAACAAAACACCATGGCAAAGGATTGTAATACTTTTTGCAGGTCCTTTTGCAAACTTTATACTTGCAGCAATTCTTTACTTTGTTATAGCCCTTGGTGGAGCAAACTCTTTAAGTCCTACAATTGGTAAAGTTCAAGAAAACTCACCTGCAATGAGAGCTGGGATAAAAGAAGGTGACGTAATTGTTAGAATCAATAATGTAGAGATTAAAACGTGGGATCAAATAGGAAAAACTATTATCTCTTCAGAGGGAGCCCTTAAGTTTTTCATTCAAAGGGATGGACAAGTTATTGCAAAAACAATAAATCCACATATCTCTGATGCGCAAAATATATTTAAAGAAAAAATTAAAAAAAGGATGATAGGTATATCTCCAGCACCAAAACTAGTAACAATATACCATGATCCAATCTCTGCAATCTCTTATGCTTGGGATAAAACAATTGAATCATCAAAAATGATTTTTCAAGGTGTACAAAAACTAATACAAGGCGTTGTGCCTAGTTCTGAGGTTGGTGGAGTTATTACTATTGGAAAAGTTATTTCAGATGCTAGCCAATCTAGTATAATTGCCCTACTTGCAATTACAGCTTTGATTTCTGTTAACCTTGGAGTTTTAAACTTACTTCCAATTCCAGCACTTGATGGTGGACATATAATGTTTAACTTATATGAAATTATTGCAAGAAGAAAACCAAGTGACCAAGTATTTATGTATTTAACTATTGCTGGATGGGTTATATTAGCTTCATTAATGTTACTTGGAATTTATAACGATATTAATAGATTATTAGGATAATAAATGGACAATAAAAAAGCAGTTGAAAACCTTGATAAGGTTATTTCAAAAGTTGAAGCAGCAAGACTTAGAGTATCAGAACACCATATAGTAAAAATTGTTGGTATTTCTAAATATTCAAGTTCAAAAGATGTGAAATTTTTATATGAAGCAGGTCAGCGAGCTTTTGGAGAAAATAAGGTTCAAGATTTAAAACAAAAAAGTGCTGAGTTAGAAGACTTACCTTTAGAATGGCACTTTGTTGGAAGATTACAGAAGAATAAAATCAATAACTTAATTGATTTAAACCCAACATTAATTCAATCACTTGATTCCCTAGAATTAGCAGAAGAGCTAAATAAAAAACTTGAGGCAAAAAATAAAAAACTTTCTTGTCTTTTACAAATCAATTCAGCTAAAGAAGATAGTAAAACTGGTGTTATGCCAGAAGATGCTATTGAAGTTTATAAAAAAGTACTTGAAACTTGTCCAAATATTAGACTAAAGGGTGTGATGAGTATTGGAGCCAATGTTGAAGATAGAGAAACTATTCAAAATTCATTTAAAATTACAAAAGATATTTTTGATTCTTTAAAAGCTCATGGGGCAAAATATTGTTCAATGGGTATGAGTAATGATTTTGAACTAGCAATTTCTTGTGGATCTAATATGATAAGAGTAGGCTCAAGTTTATTTAAATAAGTTTATTTATTATTTAGATATTTACAGTAAATTTTCTATATAATATAACAATTCAAAAAAAGGTTTTATTTGAATAGTATAAAAGAAATTGAAAAATGGCTAAATAGATATGAGATTACAAACTATACAATTTTTTCTAATTTAAATATCACAGTTGATGGTAATGTAAATCTTAGGGATAAGCTAGAGGATGAAATACTTCCTGTTAAATTTGAAAAAGTTACAGGATATTTTGATATAGCTGAGAACAATCTTATTTCCCTTGAAGGTTGCCCACAAACTGTTTTAAAAGATTTTGATTGTTCAAGTAATAATCTTACCTCACTATTTGGAGCACCAAATAGTGTTTTAGATTTTGATTGTTCAAATAATAAACTAACTTCACTATCATATGCACCAAAAGAAGTTGATGGCTTCTTTAATTGCTCAAATAATCTATTAATTTCCATAGAAGGAACTCCAAGGCATATCCAAGGTTATTTCAAATGTTCAAACAATAAAATAATCTCTTTAAAAGGGGCTCCAAAACAAATAAAAGATTATTTTGATTGTTCTAACAACAATATCTCGTCATTAAAAGATGGGCCAATGACTGTTGGTCAAGATTATATTTGCCACGGAAATGAACTAAGAAGTTTAGATGATATTGCAGATGATATTGGCTGGGATGTAATAACAGATATAAACCTTAATAACATAGACTCAAGTGTTTTTGATGAAGAAAATAAATACTGGAAATACAAAGGTAGTGAAGTTATTAAACACATATACAAGCCAGTTGTTGTGTTTGAAACAAAAGATGATATTATAAAATGGCTTCACTCAAATAGTATTAAAGATTTTAAAATTTTAGAAGACAATTCTGTAGATGTTACTGGGGATGTTAGGTTATCAGGATCACTAGAAAACTTCCAAAAACTACCAATTAATTTCCATGAAATAAAAGGTAATTTTGATATAAGTGATAATGTATTAACATCTTTAGAAGGCAGTCCTAAAAAAGTGCATGGTGATTTTTTAGCTCATAAAAATGAATTAGTTTCTTTAAAAGGTGGTCCAAAAGAAGTTTCTAAAAACTTTGTTGTACTAAAGAACAATATCACATCACTTCAGTTTTCACCCTCATATATTGGAGAAGATTATATTTGCTCAAACAATCCAATCAAATCTTTAGAAGGTATTGTTGATGTAGGTGGTTCAATTTTTACAAGTTTATATATTTCTTCTTTAAAATCAAAAGAGTTTAACTTTCATTCAATAAAAACATATAAATATGATGGAAGTTTAGTTTTAAATTATTTAGAAAAAGAGTATGTAACATTAACTGAAGAAGAAAAGATTTATAACAAAACAAGGGACAATTTAGAAAAAGTTGTCAAAAAAATGATAAGAGATAAATCATTAAAACCTGAAATGATTAATGATAACTTTTTAAAAAATCTAACAAAATACAATTTATTAAATCTTAAAAAACAAGTTTTAGAAATAAAATTTCCAAAAGAAGAAAAGAGCAAAAAAGAACTGAGTGAAACTGAAATTTTAGAATCAGTTTTTAACAAGGAGATTTAATGGAAGTTTCTAAAAATTTTAATAGATATGATTCTACAATATCACCTAATTATGATATTCAAAGAAATTCAAGAACCAACAATGTTAGTACTATTAAAAGCTTTTTAGAAGCTTTTAGAGTAGATTTAAGTGCAAAAGCTCGTGCAAGTAATGAAATAAATGATCCATCAATCAACTTTCCTACTTACAACGAAGATGTATTACAATATAATCAAAATTTAAAGTTAATCTATAAACCTTAACTATCTAAAGAGTTTTTGAATTTTTTTAGTTCCTCTTCTATTGAAGGAACTCTCATAAAATGTTCACCAATTAAAAATGCATCTGCACCAATTGAACTTAAGTTTTTTATAATCTCTGTATTACTTACACCACTTTCAGCAACTATAATTTTACCATTTGGAATCATTGGAATTAATTTTTCACATAAAGACATATCCATTTCCATTGTTTCAAGATTTCTATGGTTTATACCAACAATATGCGCCCCACATTTCATTGCTTTAGTTAAATCCTCTTTATCATGAACTTCAACTAAAACCTCAAGTCCTACATATAATGCATACTCGTATAGCTCTTTTAAATCTTTAGTACTTAAACTCTTTGCAATAAGTAAAATAAAATCTGCTCCATATACTAAAGCTTCAACAATTTGGTACTTATCTAAAATAAAATCTTTTCTTAAAAGTGGAGTTGGAACATATCTTCTAATCTGAGTTAAATACTCTAAATTACCTTGGAAGTAATGGGGTTCAGTTAAAACAGAAATTGCATTTGCACCATTATTTGAATACTCTTGTGCAATTAATAATGGATCAAAATCCTCTTTTATAACACCCTTACTAGGACTAGCTTTTTTTACCTCAGCAATAATTCTAATTGGTTCTTCTTTTGTTGAAGTTAAGTAAGGTTTTACATCCCTTGGTGCAAATGGATTTGCACTTAAACTTCTACCAAGTAAGTCTAAAGGCATATCCTTTTTTCTTTTTTCAACATCCTCTAATGTTCTTTTATTAATTTCATCTAAAATCACTTACTACACTCCTTAATTTTTTCCCAATGTAATTTTATCTCTTCATCATTTAATCCAGCACTATCAACAACTTTTTTCATGTTTTTATAGGCATTCTTACAATCTTTTAGTTTATATTGACCCCAAGCAAGAGAATCAATATATGCCAAATTGTGTGGTGCTTTTTCCAATGCTTTTTTTACTAAAGATATACCTCTATTAATATCAATATCAAAATCTATTAAAATATACCCAAGGTAGTTTTGATAAACATGATTATCTAAAATAATCAACACATCTTCAAACTTTTTTATAACACCTTTTAAAACATCTTTTTTATTTTTAGCCATCTCAAATTCTATTATTGCAATTTGAGCTAGATAATCTATATTTGAACTCTCTTTATATAATTTATTAGCTAAATCATAAGCTTTCTTATAATTATTAGAACTTCTGTAAAGATTTAGTAATTTTTCATTATCTGCATTACTTTCTTCTAAAAATTTTATTGCTTCTTTAATATCTTTTTTCTCTAAATAATACATCAACAACTTATAAACTCTATCTAAAGAGAGATTGTTTTCTAAATTTTTTGCTTTGTTGTACGTATTTTTTAAAACTCTTATTATTCCATCAATATTTTTTTCTTCTTGATAAAAAGTTAATAATCTTGAGCAAACTTGTTCTTGACATCCATTCATTTGGGTATGTGATTCTAAAAGATTTATTGCTTCTTTTTTCTTATCTAGATATATATACATTACATTTACTAAAGATAGAAGATATTTTGAGTCTAAATCTTTTTTGTAAAGCTTTTCATAAAGTTCTTTTGCTTTCTCATATTGCTCTTTTTGAATATATATATTTCCTAATAACTCATAATTTCTATCAAGTTCTTCAAGTTTTAAAAGTTCTTTTGTTTCTTCTAATGCTTTATCTAAATTAGCCATTCGCATTAATGATAATATATAAATCTTTTTTATTTCAATTTTTTTGTTTTCAATATTATTAATATTTGAATCTACAATTGATAAAATCTCTTTATAGCTTTTCAAAGCAAATGAGATTTTAATATATTCTAATAGATACTCATCATTTAAAGTTTTTTCATATAGCCTTTTATATAGTTCCCTTGCTTCACTTTTTTGACCTTGTCTATCAAATTCTAAAGCAAACATAACATATTTATCTTCATGTTCAAAAGCTTTATATTTAAACTTCTTTTTTATCAAGTTTTCAGAATATGGCTGTGGTGGATTAGCTTTTTCACATCCAGTAATAAACAAAAATAAAAATAATAATACTAAAATACTTTTATAGCTGGACACTCTTTTATTACCTCTTCTTTATGATTTTTAAAATAATCCCAAAAAGGGAAAGTTCGACATTGAATCGGCCTTGCCTCATAAATAGAACATTGTTTCTTTTCTAAATCAAAAAAAACACATGCATAATTATTACTTGAGAGTTTTACTTCTTTAATACTGTACTTATACCCTCTTTTTTCTAAAAATCTAAATCTTAGTTCTTCTAATGAAATATCTAAATGATTACTTAAGTTTTCTATCTCTTGTTTATTTATCCAAATATTTCCACTTTCTCCAATACAGCAGTTACCTTCACAAGTATCACAACCGTGTGGGTCAAAACCAAAATCAAAACCTTCTTTTCTTATTATATTCATATCTCTACTTTTATACTATGAGTTGATGACTTTTTATAAATCTCTTTTACCTCATTGGTAAAATCATCATTTTCAAAAACTATCAAAGGACTTAAAACCCTAAGTAATGATTTTGAATTCTTTCTTGCATATACTAAAACTAAAGTAGCATCTTTACTTTGTTTTGGATGAACAAATTGTAATGATTCAATGTTTAACTTCACTTCATTTAGAATTGCAATTATTTCATTTAATTGTTTCACATCATAACAGAAAAAAAATTTTCCATTTGATTTTAATATCTTTGACGTTTTTCTTACAAATTCTTTCAAAGGAAATTTATCATTATATCTAGCTACTTTAATATTTTCATTTTCACTTTTTATTACATTCCCATGGTAAAAAGGTGGGTTTGATACACATATATCAAACTGCTTTTCAAAATCCATATCTAAAAATGAACCCTTAAACATGGTTGCATCAATCTTATTACACTGTGAATTTTTTAATGAAAATTCTTGAAAACTTTTTTGTATCTCACATTGATTAAGATTTAATTTTTCATACTCCCTTGCAACTAATAAACCTAAAATTCCACTTCCACTTCCAATATCTAAAAGTTCTCCATTTATATTTTTAAATTTAGCAAGATTTTGTGTTATAAAATTATATAAAAAATGTGTGTCACTATTATAGCAATAACCACTACTTGGTTGATATAATACCAAAGAAAGACCTCCAAAAAAATTATAAGATTATATCCAATTTATCATTAATAAAAATTTCTATTAGTCACGATAACTTCACGTTGATTTTGTAAACTTCTGTAAATAATTTTTCAAATGAACTTACAAAGTACATGTTTCATTATGAAACAAACATATTTTGAATAATTTATTTTTATAAGATTAAATTAACTTTATTTATTAGTTTTAGTTAGTATAATTAAATTGTGTTTGAGATTAAATTGTTAATTTCAAAGAAAAATTTACAAGGGGAAAACAATGGCAATAAAAGAAGCTCCAGCGAATACTCCAGTATGGGTAGATGAAACAAGATGTAAAGCATGTGATGTTTGTGTTTCTGTATGTCCTGCAGGTGTTTTAGCTATGAGACAAGAGCCTACTTCTACACTTGGTGCAATGGTATCAATCATTGCTAAAGACTCATGTATTGGTTGTATGGATTGTGAACTATCATGTCCCGATTTTGCTATTTATGTTGCAGATAAAAAAGAGTTTAAATTTGCAAAATTAACAGAAGACGCAAAATCAAGAGGTGAAGCCATCAAGAAAAATAATTATAGAGTTCTAAGTGAAGGGGTATAAATGGCAAGGGAATTAATATCAACAGGAAATGACTTAGCAGCTATTGCTTCAGTTGATGCAGGATGTGAATTCTTTGCGGGATATCCAATCACACCATCATCAGAAGTTATGCATACTATTTCAGATCTTTTACCAAAACAAGGTAGTGCAGCAATCCAAATGGAAGATGAGATTGCAGGAGTATGTGCTGCTTTGGGTGCTGCAATGTCAGGGAAAAGATCATTAACAGCAACTAGTGGACCGGGAATATCTTTAAAGGCTGAGAATATTGGTCTTGGATATATTGCAGAAGTTCCATTAGTAATTATAAATGTAATGAGAGGTGGACCATCTACTGGACTTCCAACTCGTGTTCAACAAGGTGATGTTCTTCAAGCAAAGGCACCAACCCATGGAGATTATAAATCTATTACACTTTGTGCTGGAAATCTAGAAGAGTGTTATACCCAAACAGTTAGAGCTTTTAATCTAGCAGATAGATTTATGCAACCTGTATTTGTACTTTTAGATGAAACTATTGGACATATGTCTGGAAAAGCTGTAATCCCAGATTTAGAAGAGGTTAAAGCAGGAATAAAACCAAGAAGAGTTTTTGAAGGTGATCCAAAAGAATATAAACCTTATGAGGTTCCACAAGATGAACCAGCAATTTTAAATCCAATGTTTCAAGGATATAGATATCACTTTACTGGATTACACCATGATGCAAATGGACATCCAACAGAAGATGCAAAAAAATGTGAAGATCTAATCGAACGATTGTTTAATAAAGTTGAAGCACATGTAGATGAGATTGATTTATACGAAGAATATAAACTTGATGATGCAGATATTATGATAATTGCTTATGGTTCAGTTTCACTTTCAGTGAGAGAAGCTATTAGTAGACTTAGAGAAGAAGGGATTAAAGTTGGAATGTTTAGACCAATTACTCTTTGGCCAAGTCCTGAAGCAAAAATTGAAGAATTATGTAATAAATTTGATAAGATCTTAGTTACTGAACTTAATATGGGGCAATATATTCAAGAGATTGAAAGAGCAAGTGGAAGAAGAGATTTCCATAAACTCTTTAAAGCAAATGGTAGACCAATAGCTCCACTTGAAATAATAGAAAAAATAAAAGGTATGTAAGATGGCTTTTAATTATGACGAATATTTAAGAACAAATAAAATGCCAACATTATGGTGTTGGGGTTGTGGTGATGGTGTTATATTAAAAGCACTAATTAGAGCAATTGATAAACTAGGTTGGAACATGGATGATGTTTGTGTTGTATCTGGAATTGGTTGTTCTGGAAGATTTTCATCTTATATAAATTGTAACACAGTTCACACAACTCATGGTAGAACTATTGCTTATGCTACTGGGATTAAATTAGCAAATCCAGATAAGCATGTGATTTGTGTAACAGGAGATGGAGATGGTTTAGCAATTGGCGGAAATCATACTATTCATGGTTGTAGAAGAAATATTGATATTAATCATATTGTGATTAATAATTTCATTTATGGTCTTACAAATTCTCAAACAAGTCCAACAACACCACAAGGTATGTGGACAGTAACTGCAAAAAGAGGAAATATTGATCCAACTTTTAATGCTTGTAATCTAGCAATTGGTGCGGGAGCAACATTTGTAGCAAGAGAGACTATGCTAGATCCTAAAAAACTTGAAAGAGTTTTTGTAAAAGGTTTAGAGCATAATGGATATTCATTTTTTGATATTTTTTCAAATTGCCATGTTAACTTAGGTAGAAAAAATAAAATGAACTCTGCTATGGCAAATTTAGAATGGATTGATTCAATCTCTATGGCAAAAACTAAATTTGACAAATTAGAAGATGCAGAAAAAAAGAATTTATTCCCTACTGGAATATTAAAACAAGATACAACAAAAGCTGAATATACAGATTCATATAAAAAAGTGCAAGAGGCTCATCAAAATAAAACAATGGTTCAATTACAGGAGTAAATCATGGCTAGAACATTAATGAGATTTACAGGAGTAGGAGGACAAGGTGTTCTTCTTGCTGGAGCAATTTTTGCTGCGGCTAAAATAAAAGCAGGTGGCTATGGTCTAAAAACAGCAACTTATACTTCACAAGTTAGAGGTGGACCAACTGTTGTTGATATCACTCTAGAAGATGAACCAATTTTATATCCATATGCAAATGATGGAGAGATTGATTTTATGTTATCTGTTGCACAAGTTTCTTATGACCAATTTAAAGATGGAGTAAAACCTGGGGGAACTATTGTAGTTGAACCTAATTTAGTGACTCCAAGTGAAGAGGATAGAAAAAAATGGAATATCTATGAAATTCCAATTATTACAATTGCAAAAGAGGAAGTTGGAAATGTTATTACTCAATCGGTTTTAGCACTTTCTATTGCAAACTTAATGACAGGAAGTATTGTAGATAATGAAACACTAAGAGAAACAATGCTTTCTAAAGTTCCACCGAAAGTTCATGAATTAAACAATAAAGCTTTTGATTTGGGATTAAAATACGCGAAAGAAGCAATTGCTTAAATAATTAGCTCTTTTGAGCTAATTATTTGATATAAACTATATAGTTATTGATTTTCTCTTCTAATCTTTTTGAAAGATGTAGATTTGAATTTTTTAAACAAGATAAGATAAACTTAGCTTCTTTTTGATAGTTAAATATCTTTTGACCATCCCAAGACTCAGGTGGTTTTTGCATATTTGTAATTCTATCTGCTAATTTAACCATTTGAATCTCATAACCTTGAGTTAATAATTTATTAATACTATCTTCCATTTGCTCTTTTTTTGTTGGAAGCGTTTTATCTTTTGTTAAAGCATCAACACCTTCAGCAACTTCTGCACTAAAAGTTGAATATAAATCATCATAAGTTACATCTGTATCTTCAATAGTATCATGTAATAAGGCAACTGTAATTGCTAAATCAGCTTTTTTATCTTCAATTTCTCCCTCTTGGCATGCATGCATTACCTCCATAGCAACTGATACTAAATGGGTAATATATGGCTCACCATTTGGAGTTTTTTGTTCACCATGAGCTTTTGCAGCATAATGTAAAGCTTTTAAATATTTTTCTTGAGAAAACATTATTTATTCTCCTCTTTCTTTTCATTTCTTTTTCTACCATTGTTAAGTTCCATTCTTGACATAACAGGTTTAGCATTTTTTGAAAAATCAATCAAGTCTTCAACTGTTTTTACACTTTCGCCTAAACATTTAAAAGATTTTTCTAAAATATATGTAGTACTTAATGCATCACTATAAGCTCTATGATGATTATCTATATTTATATTCAAGTCCTCTTTTAAATATTTTAAACCATATCTATTTGCTTTTATTGTTTTTCTTGCTAAATCAATGGTACACAATTTTCTATTTTGCAATCTTCCTAAATCATATTTTTGTAAAGATGCAGAGATAAAATTATAGTCAAATTTAATATCATGGGCAACAAAAACATCATCACCTAAAAAAAGCTTGAACTCCTCTAATACTTTTTTAATAGTTGGAGCGTCTTCAAGCATACAAGGAGTGATTTTTGTAACCTCTTGGATATATTCTGGGATAAATTTTTCATATACTAAGGTTTCATACTTATCAATTATTTCACCATTTTTATATTTTACTGCACCAATTTCTATAATTTGATGCCCTTTTTTGACATTTCCACCATTTGTTTCAATATCAACAATACAAAAAATTTGATCTTTTATTAAAGTATTAGTTGTTAGTAAAATAACCTTATCATCAACAATATCTAGTGGCATCCCATTTGATAGTAAAAGTTCAAATTCCAATTGGGAATTATCAAAAAATCTATCTTTATTTTTCGATAGTAAATCTAAAAACTCTTCATAATCAATGGGACTTTTTTTAAGTTTGTCTACTAACCTTTGAAAAAACATATTATTTTATTTCTTTTACAGCTTTTACGAAATTAATCATTTTAGTTTTATCCTTTTTCCCTTTAGCAGATTCAACACCAGAACTTACATCAACACCAAAAAAGTTATATCCCTTTAACTCTTTTAAATTTGATTCATTTAAGCCGCCAGCTAAAATCATTTTTGAACAATCTATATCATCAAACCATTCAAGGGCAATTTTTTTACCTTCTCCACCAAAGCTTTCAACAAAGGCATCTACTAAAACATAGCTTCCTTGATTTTCAATAAGATCTTTTTTCTCTTTTGCTCTAACCACTTTAATATATTTAAAATTTAAAATATTAAAATCTGTATAATTATCGTCATCAATAACTTGAGCTAATTGCATTTTTGCATTTGTACAAACTTGGTTTATAAAACTACTATTCTCATTTACAAAAAGGGCAACAGTTTGAACAAAAGGTGGTAATTGCTCTACAATCTCTCTAGCCTTAAAAGGATCTATATATCTTGGACTTTTTTCGTAAAAAACAAAGCCTAAGGCATCAGCACCAGCATCAATTGCATTTAGTGCATCTTCTAAATTAGTAATCCCACAAATTTTAATTTTCATATAGATTTAACTTTTAAATTTGAAGAGATTTAATTGCTTTTGAATAATCTTCATTTCCAAATACATAAGACCCAGCAACTACAACATCAACTCCAGCGTCTTTAAGTTCTTGGATATTTTTATCATTTACTCCACCATCAACTTCAATTAAACAATTTGGATTTCTTTTATTAATTAACTCTTTTAGTTTTTTAGTTTTTTCAACAACTGATGAAATAAACTTTTGTCCACCAAAACCTGGGTTTACAGACATAAGTAAAACCATATCTAAATCTTCAAGTAAATATTCTATTGTTTCAGGTGTAGTATGAGGATTTAAAACAATCCCTGGTTTAATTCCTAAACTTCTAATTTTTTGAATAAGTCTATGTGGGTGTTTTTCACTTTCAATATGAAATGTAATATATTCTGGTTTTAAAGGAGCAAAAAGCTCAACAAAAAAAGTATTATTTTCAACCATTAAATGAACATCAAGAGGCTTTGTTGCAGCCTTTGCAACAGGATTAACCACAACAGGACCAATTGTCATATTTGGAACAAAATGTCCATCCATTACATCAACATGAATTAAATCACATCCACCATCACAGATAGCTTTTATCTCTTCAGCTAAATTTCCAAAATCTGCTGAAAGGATTGAAGGAGCTACTAGCATATATTAACCTTTAAAATAATTTTTCGCGATTATACCTAGTTTATAGTTTTATTTTGCTTTTTTAGGTACTATTTCAAAATCAAAAGGATTCACAATGAAATTAATGATTATCGCACTAACAATATTTTTTACAACATTTTTAAATGCACAAAGCCTCGATAGATTATATATAAAAGCAAAAGAGTATGAACAAAATGGTAATTTTAAAGAAGCAATGATCACATACAAAGAGATTGCAAAAAAAGAAAGAAATATAAATAGAACTTACATAGATGAAGAGATAAAAATTACAAATGACGTTATTACTGAAAATCTTGATCCAATTGAAAATGAAGAAACAGTTGAAACAATAGAACAAATACTTGCTTCAAACTTTAATCTTTTCCCTTATCATGAAAACTATTTTTTTCCCTTTTCTTATGACACAAAAAAAAGAAGCGATGGTAGAAGTCAAACAGAAACAAAATTTCAATTAAGTGTTAAAAAACCAATAATCAATAACTTCTTTGGTTTAAATGAAACTGTTTATTTTGGATATACACATACTTCATGGTGGCAATTATATAATGACTCAGCCCCTTTTAGAGAAACAAACTATAGACCTGAAATATTTGTGAATATACCTTATATAAGGGCTGATAAAACAGCATTAAAAGGTTTTAAATTTGGATTTTTACATGAATCGAATGGTCAAGATAAACCTAAATCAAGATCTTGGAATAGATTATATTTAGAAAGTTACTTTCAACTTGGAAATCTTTTTGCTATTCCAAAGGTTTGGTATAGAATTCCTGAAAAAGAGGTAGATGATGATAATCCTTATATTCAAGATTTTTTAGGTTATGGGGATTTAACCTTGGTATATCCATACAAAAAACACACATTTAAATTACTTCTTAGAAATAATATGAAATTTAATGATGATAATAAAGGGTTTACACAACTTGATTGGACTTTCCCTTTATTTGGTTCAAAAAACACATTTGGATATATTCAGCTTTCAAATGGTTATGGTGAGAGTTTAATCGATTATGATAAAGAGATTAGTAGAATAAATTTTGGTATATCTTTATCTAGATAAGAGTTAAACCATCTTTGGAGTTTTTATAGGTACTTTTTAAAAAGTCGTTTAAAAACTCTTTATCAAAGGTTTTCACTCCATTTAAACAAATATCCAAATAATCTAAATTTGGCAAAATTTCATAGTTTGTTTTTTCCTCTTTACCCATATATAAAAAACTATCTCCAAGCTTTTCCCCGCAATAAGTCTTTATACAATCTGAAGAAACAATATTTCTGTTGTAACCTTTTTCTCGAATATCTAAAATATCAAAATACTCTAAAGATAAGTTTTTAATTAGTATAGCATTAAACCAAGAGTTCTTATCTTTTTGCACATTTAAAACAGCTCTATTAATTGAGTTTTTAAATCTATAAGAGGGTTCTTGATTAAAAACTCTTTTAAAACCATAAACCTTTATGGTTTCAATATCAACAAGATTAATATTTTCTTTTTCAAGTTCCCTTTTATTTATAAGACTTCCATAAACAATTAAGTTCATTGTGCTCTTTTTTCCATAAACCACATGAATGAAAACATTAAACCTGGTGTTTTAGCTTTTGATTCATCAAACATAAATTCTTTGTAATCATTTATTGGTAGATACATTAATTCTATTTGTTCATCATTTATACCACCACCATCATGCTCTTTCATAGAATCATCAACCTGTGCGAAAAAAAGTGTTTGACAACCGCCACTTACACCAACATTTGTGTAAAAAGAGCTTATCTTCTCAATTTTTTCTAAAGGAACGTTATATCCACACTCTTCATCAATCTCTTCTTTAGCAATCTCAAGCAATGACTTATCTTTGTCAACAATCCCAGCACATAATTCATAAGTGCATAATTTTGATTTATCATTTAAATAAACAGGTGGTCTAAACTGTTTTACTAATATAAATTCATTTTTTTCACTGTGATATAAAAGAATTGCAACTGAATCAAAACTTTTTACAGCTTCCCAATTTTTCTCAATCCCATTTTGAGTATAAGAGATTTTTACAGGGTGAACAAATTTAGTATCAATTAAATCACTGGTTTTAAACTTTTCAATTTTGTTATTCATAATTAACCTTTGCAATATTTTATTAATTTTTCAATAAAATAAGTTTAAATCAAATATTATAATTGTATAAATAAAAAAAGGATGTAATAATGAAACTTAAGTATACAGGTCCTAAAGAGTTAATCTCTCCCCATGGAGTTAGTTTTAAAAAAGGTAAAGATGATAAATATGTATACATTCACCCTGCCATTCAAATATATAATGCGATTCATCATGATTATGAAAAAGATAAAATTTATACTCTAAATATAGAAGGGAAAAGATTAAATGACGATGATTTAACAGAAAAAATACTTCTTTTAAAACCTGAGTTTAAAAAATACTTTGATGAACAAATAGATGACATAAAAGATTATCTGGATGATGAGATAGATTCGATAAATAACTTAAATGAATTTACAGAAGATGAGAAAAAAATCTATAAGAGTAATCTTATTATTATGAAAAACTATCGTATCCAAAGAGCTTTCAATAAAGCAGTTTATAATAAACTAATAGAAACAATAGTTGATGATATATTTATCCATAAACTAAAAGAGATAAATGCCCCTTTTAATGAAAGGTTTTGGCACATTTTCCAAACAATTCAAGGGGAACTATCAAACCACAATCATAGATCAATTGGTTCAAAACTAGATATTCTACATGATAATGATTATCTAGGTATCTCTTTAAAAATAAACTCTATAGGGTAATAAGAAGTTTACTAAAATCGATTTTGAAGGTAGAACCTTCATCGATTTTTGATTCTAAACTTAGTTTTAAATTATAATCTTTACAAATTCTTTTTACAATATCAAGTCCTATTCCAAAACCACCTTCATGATTAACCCCTCTTTTATACCGTTTAAAAATCTCTTCTTGATCTTTTTTTGATATCCCTATACCAAAATCTTGGACACTTAAAATAGCATCTTTTAAACTTACTTTTACAATTGAATTTGCTTTACTGTATTTAATAGAGTTAGAGATTAGATTATTTACAATTTTTTGAGCCTTTGTTTTATCCATTTTAACTAAACATCTATCAACATCTGAATTTATCTTAATATTCTTAGTTATTGAAATATCATTAAAATATTCCACACTATCATTAACTAAACTTGCTAAATTAAAGTTTTCAATATGACTTTCATCTATATCTGAAAAGGCTGAGAAGTGAATATCATTGTAAATTTGAGAAATCTGTTTAGAACTACTTAAAATATATCTCAACATCTTTTCATTGTTCTTTCCTTTCTTTAGCATACTAACTGATGTCATAAGAACTGAAATTGGTGTATTTAATTCATGGGCAGAATCTTTAATAAAATTATCCAATTGAAGAACTTTTTCCCTAACAGGCTTAAGTAATATTCTTGCAAGAAAAAATGCAATAAAAGCTACAAATATAGCACTTAGAAAAAATGCAACAATAATATATATCTTCAAATTTTCTTTACTTTTAACCCCTTGAGTTGTTTGAGTAATAATATACTTAATTGGGATATCATTTTCATTTAAGCTCTCCATATAAAAATGATATTTATCTTTTCCATAAAAATCTTCATTAAACTCTACTAGTTTCCCTTCTTGTAAATATGAATAAATTGGATTTTTTTCTTTATCAAAGATTGCATAGTTTATACTTTCTTCTTTTAATTTTTTTGGTACAAAATCTTTATGGTGCATATGAGCATTTAAAATATCATTTTTGATTTGCATTGAAGCATTTTTAAGTTCCATTGTACAAGTCTCTTCAAGAGATTCCACTTCATTTTTATAATAAACAGATAATAAAATACCTATTAATAAAAGTGCGGACCCAACATAAATAGTAAGAAAACTCAATAAAGCTTTTTTTTCATTGTTATTCAAATTTGTACCCTATTCCTCTTATTGTTTGAATTCTTTCTTTTCCAAGAATTTCCCTTAAGTTTTTTATATAAACTCTTATTGTTGCATCTGTTGGCATCTCATCATAGGCCCAAATATTTTGTAATAATTCATCCGATGAGATAACTCTATTTCTATAATTAAAAAAATATTTTAAAATATCTCTTTCTTTCAAAGCGATTTTCTTTGTTTTATCTTTTATTCTTATTTCGCAAGTGTTAGGCAAAAAAGTTATATCATCTGAGATTTTAAATTCATTACTTTGATCAATCATAAAGTTTTTACAAAGTTTCATTATTCTTTGATCTAATTCTTCTAAGTCAAAAGGCTTCTTAATATAATCATCAACCCCATTTTCAAAAGACTCTTTTAAATGTTTTATATCTTGATATGCAGTTAATATTATAATAGGAGTATTATTATTGTAGTCTTCTCTAAGGGTTTTTAAAACCTCTAATCCACTCATTATAGGTGTATTTATATCTAATAAAGCTAAATCATATACATCATCAAGTAACTTTTCTAAAGCTTCTTGTCCATTTGTACATAAGGTTACTTCAAAATTTTTATCACATAGGTGTTCATTTAATAAATCGTTTAATGCAAAATCATCTTCTAATAGTAGTATTTTCAAAACTTATCCTTATTAAAAATACTACGATTATACTCTAGTTTTGTTTATTGAGTGTGTATTGAATTTACTTGAAATTATCAAAAACTAGTGGTGATTTGAACTCTAAAGATTTAAGGTGTTTCATTATAGTTTGTAAATCATCAATATTTTTTCCAGTAACTCTAATCTCATCACCTTGATTAACAGCTTTTACTTTTAGTTTTAGATTTTTTATCTCAACTTGAATTTTTTTTGCTTCATCTTGTTTAATTGAATCTATTATTGCATATGAATATTTTCGATTTCCCCCTGAACTATCCTCTTTTTTTGCCTCATCTAAAGAGTTAATTGAAAGTCCTCTTTTATTCATTTTAGAAATTAATATATCATACATAGCATCTACTTTGTTATCACTTGAAGAGATAATTGTTAATATTTTTGCTCCTTGATTAAAATCAATCTCAGCTTTTAAACCTTTAAAGTCATATCTATTATCAACCTCTTTTTGTGCTTGAATTACTGCATTTTTCATCTCTTGCATATCAAGTTTTGCTGAAATATCAAAGCTGTGTTCTTTTGTTGCCATTTATTTGCCTTTTAAATTTTAATTTAAAAAAGTAAAGAATAAATTCTTTTTGTATATCCCTTTTTGTGAATAATATTATATGTAAAGGTAAGTTTTATACTAATTAAATAAAAAGGAGTCTTACTCCTTTTTATTATTAAAGAATGTGATCATCTTTTCGTGGTTGTGGTAAGATAAGATTTAAGATAATTCCTGTAATTGCTCCAAGACCAATTCCAGAGAATGGAACTCCACCAAAATTAAATGTCATTCCACCAATTGAGAATACCAAAATCATAGAAACAATAATTAGATTTCTTGGACAGTTAAAATCTACATTTGCTCTAGTTAAAGTTGAGATACCAACTGAAGCGATAATACCAAATAAAAGTAACATAATACCACCCATAACTGGAACTGGTATCGTTGCTAATAATCCACCTAGTTTACCAACAAAAGCTAAAACAATTGCCATAATTGCAGCCCATGTCATAATTGCAGGATTAAATGCTTTTGTTACTGTAACAGCACCTGTTACTTCTGAATAAGTTGTATTTGGTGGTCCACCAAACAATGAAGCTGCTGATGTTGCAAGTCCATCACCTAAAAGAGTGTTTTTTAAACCTGGTTTTTTAAGATAATCCTCTTTTGTAACATTTGAAATAGCTAACATATCTCCTATATGTTCAATTGCAGGAGCAATTGCAATAGGAAGAATAAATAAAATTGCTTGCCAGTTAAACTCAGGAGCAGTAAAACTTGGCATTGCAAACCATGCAGCCTCAGAAACTGCTTGAAAGTTTACTAAGCCAAGAGATAAAGCAACAATATAACCAACAATTATTCCACCTAAGATTGGAACTAATCTAAAAATTCCTTTTCCTAATAATGAGATAAACATTGTAGTAAATAATGCAACCATAGATACAATAATTGCCTTTTCAAATGGTACTAATACAATTGCTCCATCCCCAGTTTTTCCCATAGCCATATTAACTGCAACAGGAGAAAGGATTAAACCAATTGAGATAATAACAGGACCAACTACAATAGCAGGTAAAAGTTTATGAATAAAACCATCACCTTTAGCTCTAATTATAAAACTAAGAACTACATAAAGTAAACCTGCTGCAACAAGTCCAGACATGGTTGCTGCAATACCCCAAGTTTTAACACCATGTGAAATTGGTGCAATAAAAGCAAATGATGATGCTAAAAAAATTGGGGGAATATTTTCTTTGTTAACAAGTTGAAAAACTAAGGTACCAATACCAGCTGTAAAAAGTGCAACATTTGGGTCAAGTCCAGTTAAAATTGGTACTAAAACTAAAGCACCAAAAGCAACAAATAGGAACTGTAGACCTAGAATAGAGTCTTTGATCCTAAAATTGTATTCTGTGGGTTTCATATACATCCTCTTTTAAGTTTAAATTTAGATATTTTATCTAAGTTTATATTAATCAGATGTAAATTAATGTGTAATTTATAAGCAATTTTTAGATAAGATTCATTAAAATAAACAAACTACGGTTTACAAAACCCCCTAAAAAAAGGCTATTATAATGTATAAAGAAAGTACAAATGTTGTTGTAAAACATTTAGTAAACAGACTAAGAGATGTAAGAACTAACTCAAATGAATTTAGACTTACTATTGAAGAGATTTCTAGAATCATTGCATCTGAAGCTTTAAGTGAGTTTCCTACGATTACTACAAATATTCAAACTTGGCAAGGACCACTTGATGTTGAAGTGCTAGAGGTTCAAAAATTAGTTTTAGTTCCAATTTTAAGAGCTGGGGAACCAATGCTAACTGGTATTTTAAGAACATTACCATATGCAAGAAGTGGATTTTTAGCTATGAAAAGAGATGAGGAAACTGCTCAAAGTAAACTTTTCTATGAAAATATCCCACCTTTAAAAGATAAAACTGTACTTTTACTTGACCCAATGATTGCAACAGGTGGATCTTTAATTGATGGAATAGATTATTTAAAAGAAAAAGGTGCTAAAAAAATCATCTCATTAAATATTTTAGGAGCTCCTGAAGGTGTAAAAGCAGTTCAAGATGCACACCCTGATGTAGATATCTATATTGCACAAATTGATGAAAGATTAGATGATAATAAATATATTAGACCAGGTCTAGGTGATGCGGGAGATAGAGCATTTAATACAAACGAATAATTATAAAAAGTAGAAAAGAATTACTCTTTTCTACTCTCTTTTAGTTCAGATACTTCAACTCTTAAATTTTTAATTTCTTCAAGTAAAACATCTAATTTTTTACTATCTTCATGTAACTCATCATGAAAATCTTGTTCTTGAATTTTTTGCATCTCTCCAATAATAACTGCAACAAATAAATTAAAAAATACGAATGCAGCAATAATTACAAAAGAAACAAAATAAGCCCATGCCCATGGATATACTTCCATAGCTTCATACATAACATCAGTCCAGTCTTCAAAGGTTAATACCCTAAATAAAGTCAACATAGAAACTAAGAAATCTTTCCAAAGTCCAGATGGTAAATCATGGAAATAGAAGTTTCCAACAATAGCATAAATATAAAAAATTATAAACATTAAAATTACAATATCAATAATTGAAGGGATTGCTTTAATTAGCATATCAATAATTGCTTTTAATTCAGGTCTAGCAGTAAACAGTCTTAAAACCCTAAACACCCTCAACATCCTTGCAATTGCTGCAAATCCAGATTGTTCTAATGGTAAAAGAGTAATCACAACAATCACAAAATCAAAAACATTCCATCCAGATTTAAAAAAGTTTATAAACTTTTTTTCTGCAACCATTTTAATAGCTATTTCAAAAACAAAATAAATAGTTACAAAAACATCAGCAAACTGCAAAAACAATGCATAATGTGTTTCAACCTCTCCTATTGTTTTAAATCCTAATACAGAAGCATATGCTAAAATGATAAAAGTTGTAAGATTAGAAAACCACCTTGAATCCCTAATCTCTTGAATTTTTTCCATTGTAGTCATTTAATTTAATCCTTTAAAATAGATATTGCTAATAAAACCCAACCAATAATTTGTAAAGTTCCACCTATTGGTGTAATAGCACCTAAATAAGGGGCATTTAAAATCACTAGAAGATATAATGAAAATGAAAAGATTATAGTACCAATAAAAATTAGCCAAGAAGCAACAACCGCTTTTTTAGAAGTTTCCTTTAAAAACATAACAAAAGATGCGGCAAAAAGTCCAAGTGTATTATAAAAATGGTACTCAACACCTGTATGGAAAGTAATTAGTAGTTTTGGTTCGACAATTGATTTTAAGCCATGTGCCCCAAAAGCACCAATAGCTATGGCAAGTGCCATCATAAATGAGGCAATAGTTAAAAATCGCTTTACGTTTTTATTGATAATCATGTAATTTTCCTAAATTTTTTTGGGAAGATTATCAAATATTACTTAAATAAATACTTTATTTATAAATTAAGCTATTAAATTATTCTTTATCTTTTTTTGCAGAGAAGCCTGCACCTTTTTTTTCTTTTTTCGTAAGTTCTAAATTATTGATTAATTCTTTATAATCAATTCCTTCTTGATTCATTTTAGCAAAACAGGCAGCACAAGCAGCAATTGCATTTGGAACCTCTTTTTTCTTTTTATATGATTGAATATTTTTTTCACTAACTTTGATTAAAGCTGTAAATTTAGGTATTGTAAGTTCTGCATCAAGTAGTAGTTTCTTAAAATCGATAAAAGTCATTTTATATTTTCCATTCTCTAAATTTAAAATATTATACAACAAATATCTTGATTTTTTTCTAATTTTTCAACTGAATATATATTTTATATATAATTTATAGAAAAAGATTGGAATTTAATCCAATCTTTTTTAGTTTACATCTATTTCCCAGAAAAATTCAATCCAAGAATTAGCTTCTTTTACTGCAAAATCTGGTTGTAATACAGCAGTTTTTTTATAAAAGATTGTTGCAAGTTTAAATTCAACCTTTGGAAATTTTTCCCTTAATAATTTAAGAATCTCTTCCATAGTCTCACCTGAGTCAACTATATCATCAATTAATAAAACTCTTTTTGCATGAGAAACATCTGGAATATTAAAAATATTAAAGGTATCAAGTTTTATTTCACCCTCATAATGAATTGAATTAAGTGTATAAAGGTTTCTCATATCCATAGCTTCAGACATTAAGTGTCCTAATGTTAGACCACCCCTAGCAATTGCTAATAAAATATCTGGTTCAAACTCTTCACATTTTTTAACAAGAAGTTTCGTATCCTTAACACACTCTTCATAACTATAATAATATTTTTCAGCCAATTTTATCCTTTAAAATGTCCCAATTTTAAAGGGACATATATTTAATAACTTCTTTTAACAAGATTTATAAAAAATCTTTAAAGAAGAAAACTCTAAAGAGGACAAACGAGTTGTCCTTTATTTTTATTTTAAATTTTACAGTATAAATGTAAGAAAACTAATAAAAGTAATAGCTAGAATTCCAACATTTAAATCTTTATATTGATTTTTTGCAATTTTGATAATTGTATAAACTAAGAACCCAGCTGCTATACCATTTGTAATAGAAAAGGTTAAAGGCATTAAAATTACAATTAAAAATGCCCCTGCACTTGTTGCTAAATCTGAGTCTTCAAAGTTGATTTTACCAAGTTCTGTAAACATTAATACACCAACAACAACTAAAACTGGATAAATTGCATTTCCAGGTACTGCTTTAAATAAAGGCAGCATAAATAAAGTTCCAATAAAAAATATTGCAGTAAATACTGCTGTTAAACCAGTTCTACCACCCTCTTCTACACCACTTGCACTTTCAATAAATGCTGTTGTTGTTGAAACACCAAGTAAAGATCCAGCTGTTGTTGCCATGGCATCTGCTTCTAATGTTTTTTGTAAAGATTTATCATCTTTATTGTTTTCTTGGAAAAGATTTGCTCTTGTTCCTACACCTGTTAATGTACCTAAAGTATCAAACATATCAGTAATTAAAAATGTAATAATAACTGGTAATAAAGATAGTGATAATGCACTTGCAATATCAAGTTTGAATAAAATTGGTTCAATAGAAGCTGGTGCACTTAGATAACTTTGAGGGAAAGCTCCTACACCTAATGTCCAAGCTATAATTGAAGTTATAGCAATAGATAAAATAAAAGCTCCTTTTATTCTATATGAATAAAAAGTAAAAGCAAGAATTAATCCAATAACTCCAATTTGTACTTCTAATTTTGAAAAATCACCTAAAGAAACTAAAGTTGCTGGGCTATCAACAATCATACCCATTTGCTTTAATCCAATAAAGGCAATAAACGAACCAATACCTGCACTAATTGCACGTCTTAGATTCATAGGAATTGAAGTCATAATCCAAACTCTAAAGTTTGTAAATGAAAGTATCACGAACAAAATACCCGAAAGGAAAACAATACCTAATGCAGTTTCCCAAGGTATTTTCATTCCTAAAACTAGTCCATATGAAAAGTAGGCATTAAGACCCATACCAACTGACATAGCAATTGGTGTATTAGACCACAATCCACTAAATAGTGTAGCAAAAATTGTAATTAATGCAGTTGCCGTTACTACTGCTTCCATTGGAAGTCCAGCATCAGCTAAGATGAATCCATTAACTGGAACGATATACATCATTGTAAGAAATGTTGTAAATCCTGCACTTAGCTCAGTAAAGACGTTTGTCTTATGTTCTTTAAGCTTAAACATAAATTATCCTTAAGATTTAAAATTAAGGTATAATTATACGGAATGTATGATGTATTTATACTGAATAATTGTATAAAATATGTAACTTTCAAATAAAAAACGGGTAATTTATTATGAATATAACTGAAGAATGTGTTAGATGTATAACAGGACAAATTGACAAGGCTACAAAACTTTTAAATTTAGAAGAAACCTTATCTAATGAGATAATGGAAGAGGTAAAAATAAAAGCAAAAGAATTTGATTTTAATAGAACTCCACCTTATGTAGCAAAAGAGGTTTATGAACTTTTAGGGGAAAAAGCAAACTTAAAAGATCCATTGGAAAGGTTAAAACAAGAATCTATAAAAAAAGCAACAACATATATTCCATATTTACAAGAAAAGATAGAAAATAGTGAAGATAAACTTTTTGCAAGTATAAAAGCTGCAGTAGCAGGAAATGTAATCGATTTTGCAACAACAAAAGAGTTTTCTTTAGATGAAGAGATTAACTCAATTTATGAAACTAATTTTGCAGTAAATGATTATAAAATTTTTAAAGAAGAGCTTCAAAAAACAAATCAACTTATTATCTTATCAGACAATGCAGGTGAAAATGTCTTTGATAAGATTTTGGTCAAAACAATAAAAGAGCTTTTTCCAAAACTTAAAATCTATTACGCAACTAGAGGGAAAGCAATTATTAATGATATCACTATAAAAGAAGCTTTACAAGTTGGTATTGATAAATATTGTGAAGTTATAAGTACAGGGGTTGATACACCTGGTTTAGAAAAATCTCAAGCAAGTTTAGAATTCTTGGAACTTTTTAATAAAACACCTTTAATTCTTTCAAAAGGTATGGGAAATTTTGAATGTTTAGAATCATATAAAGATAAAAAAATCTTTTTTTTATTTAAAGTAAAATGTGAAGTTGTAGCAAATAAAATCTCAAGAAATCTAGGGGAGATTATATTGAAAAGAGGCTAATTAGCCAGCCTCTTTTACTTTATACTCTTCTAAAAGTTCTGAAATTTTTTTAATTCCCCTTTCAATTTGTTCAAATGTTGAGTTTGTAAAATTAAATCGTGCTTCACATGAATCTTGATTGTTATGAAAAAATACCTTTGCTGGAACAAAAGCAATATTATTTTCAATAGCTTTTTTTGCTAATTCAAAGCTGTCCTCTTCAAACTTTCCATAAATAAACATACCACCCTTTGGAACTTTAAAACTAAATTCAGGTAGATACTTTTTAAAACATTGTGCCATAAATTGCATCTTTGATTTATAGTCATTTCTAACTATCTTGATATGCTCAAAAACATCAAATTGGTTTAGATACTCATTTAATATCATTTGATTAAAAGTCGGAGTATGTAAATCTAAGGCTTCCTTAGAAGATAAAACTTGATAAATCAACTCTTTTTTTGCTCTAATCCAACCAACTCTAAGCCCTGGAGCTACAATTTTAGAAAAAGAACCTAAATGGAAACTATTTTCGTAAAAAGCACTTATTGGTTTTTTAATCTCACCTTCAAAATCTAATAATGAATAGGCTCCATCTTCAATTAACAATGAACCTTTTTTTTCTAAAACATGGGCAATTATCTCTCTATTAATCTCATCTATAGATTCTGATGTTGGATTGTGAAAATCACTCATTATATATACAGCTGAACTTTTTTTCAATTCTCTATTTAAACAACTGTGGTTATTAAAACCTTTAACCTTTAAATCAAGAACATTAAAAGCGCTTAATGCACCAATATATGTTGGTGTTTGAACAAAAATCTCATCCTCAATAAAAGACTTAGCTATAATATCAAAGGCTTGTTGACTACCTGTTGTAATTAAAATCTCATCTTTTGTTGTAGGAAAATCAAACTTTTCATTATAAATTTTTGCAATATGTTCTCTTAAACCATCCAAACCCTGAGATTTTGAATACTGCATAGATAAAGAGTTTTTTAAGACTTCATTTGATGCTTGTTTTAATTGTTCCATTGGAAATAGTTTTTCATTTGGTAAGCCACCTGCAAATGAAATTGTTTCTTCATTTATTGCATCTAATATCTCTCTAATATATGATCTTTGAATTTTTCTTCCCATATTCACTCCTAATTTTTTTAAATTATATTTGAATAAAAAAATTTATTCTTTATCCTAAATTACAAAATATTTGTTCTATATTGCTATTTTTGATATAATCATTTTATGAAAAAAGAAACTATTCATCTAAGACATAAAATTGTTAATGACACCTATTACTATATTTACAAAAACTTAGAACATCAAATCACTCTTGATGAATTAGCAAAATTAAATAAAGTTAGCAAGTATCATTACCATAGAATTATAAAAGAGGAGACTTCTTTTACTCTATTTGAGATAATCACATCAATTAGACTTCAAAAAGCTGCAAATCTTTTACTTACAAATAAGCACTCTACAATAAGTGAAATTGCAAGTTTATGTGGATATATGTCCCACTCATCATTTATAAAAGCCTTTAAGCAAAGATTTAAACATACACCTACATCTTGGAGAAAAGGTGCCTTTAAAACCTATTCAAAGCAACTACTTAAGAAATTTCCAACATCAAAGGATTTTTCAAATATAGAACCCCAAATCAAAGTTTGCAAAGCAATTAAATGTACCTATATAAGACATAAAGGATATGATAGAAAAATAAAAAATACGTGGGAAAAGCTTTACGCAATAGCCTATGAAAATAATATTATAAACTTTAAACAAATTGCACTACATCATGATAATCCAACAATTACTCCACTTGATGAATGTTCTTATGTTGCTGCAATTAGTGTAGAAAAGAATTTTAAAAATCTAAATATTCTTGAAATTCCAGAATCTTTAAATGCAGTTTTTGAATTAAAAGGTGTATATGGTGATGTTTTAAATTTTATTAGATATGTATATCATTATTGGCTACCAAACTCTGGATATGAGACAAGTTCTATTCCATGCTATACAATTTATGAGAAAAATCATTTTTCTACAGGTTTTAAAGATTTTGATTTAAAGTTATATTTACCAATAAAAATTGCTTTCTAAAATTTATATATTTTATAACTATATATTACTTCAAATAATTTAAAATATTCTTAAAAAAATGATATTTCCAATAAAAACCCTTTTAAGGGTAGTTTTATTAATTATTTAAATGCTATAATTAAAAAATTGTTAGTTTTTTTATTTAAATGATATTATTAAGTTATTTTTCATAAGCATGAATATAACTAACAAGAAAATTTGTATAAAATTGAAAAGGAAGAAAATATGTCAATAAAAGTGAAACTGCTAATCAATGTTATTGGAGCAATACTTACGGTAGCTTTAATAACTGAAATCCAATCTATTTATAGCTTAAATGCTGAAGCTGAAAAAATCATTAAAAGTTCAGAAAAAAATGCTTATGAAGCAAAAAAGAAAGAACTACAAAACTATGTTTCTTTAGCTTATAAAACTGTTGAATCAAATTATGCAAGAACTGCAAAAGATAAAATTCAAAAAGAGGTTGAAAAATATCTAAAAGAACAAACAGATTTTCTTTTCTCAATCGTTAGCTCTGAATATGAAAAAAATAAAGATATTCTTAGCCAAGAAGATCTTTTCAAAAGAATCAAAAATATAATTAGTGCTACAAAGTTTGGTAAAAATGGGTATTTCTTTGGATACAGTCCTAAAGGTATATGTTTAATACTTCCACCAAAACCTCAATTAGAGGGGAAAGATTTAAATCATGTTAAAGACAAAAATGGCATTTTTGTTATTAAAGAAGTTGTTAAAGCTGGGATGTCAGCAAGCGGTGATGGATATGTAGCTTATCAGTGGCCAAAACCTGGTTTTGATGAAGAACAATTAAAAGTTTCTTATGTAAAAATGTTTAAGCCCTTAAATCTAATTATAGGAACAGGTGCCTATGTTGAAGATGTAGCCAATAGAATGAAACAAGAAACTTTACATGCATTATCAGAAATGAGATATGGAAAAGATGGTTATTTTTTAGTCTTTGATTCAAAGGGAACTATGTTAATGCATCCAATTGCAAAACATCTTAATGGTAAAAATCTTATGAAAATGAAAGATGCAAAAGGACAATTGCTAACAAAAGCTCTAGTCGATGCGGTGAAAAAGAATAAAGAAGGTAGTATTGTCAGATATTGGTGGGATAAACCAGGTAAAAAAGGAGACCCTAAAGAGAAATACTCTTTTACAAGAAAATTTGAACCGTGGGATATGATTATTATTTCAGGTTCATATATAGATGATATAAAAAAAGAAGTAGCTTCAATGAAAAAAGATATAAAAGATAGTATCACTTCTAAAATCATCTCTTCTGTTATTGTAATTATTTTTATTGTAATTTTATTGTCTTTAGTAAGTGTTTTTGTTATGAATAAAGTAGTTGTTAAACCTATAGTTGAATTTCAAAATGGTTTATTAAACTTTTTTAAATATATTAATAGAGAACAAAAAGACATTCAAGCTTTAAAAGTTCATTCTAATGATGAAATTGGAACAATGACAACTTTGATTAATGAAAATATAGAAAAAACAAAAACTATCATTGAACAAGACAATAAACTACTTGAAGAGGTAAAAGATATTGTAAACCATGTAGGAGATGGTTATTTAGATAAAAAAATCAACACATCTACAAACAATGAGTCTCTAGAAGAATTAAGAAGCCTTTTAAATGCTATGTTAGAAGACTTACAAAAACTTGTAGGCAATAATATCAACTCTTTAAGTGAAGTATTAGAACACTATTCAAATAGAGATTTTACAAAAACAATTGATAGAGCAACAACTGGAAAAATTGGAAATGACATTTTAGAATTAAATAAAATGATTACTGAGATTTTACAAGACAATCAAGAAGATGGATTAATCTTACAAGATAAATCAAATGGATTAACTTCAAATGTAAAAATCTTAAATCAAAATGCCAATTCTCAAGCAGCTTCTTTAGAAGAAACAGCAGCTTCTGTTGAAGAGATTACAAGTAATATCAAACAAACAAGTCAAAAAGCAAAAGAGATGTTAAATATCTCTTCAAAAACTCAAAAATCTGCTCAAATAGGAAAAGATTTAGCTAATAAAACTGTAACTTCTATGGAAGAGATCAATGCAACGGTTATAAATATCAATGAAGCAATTACAGTAATTGATCAAATTGCCTTCCAAACTAATATCTTATCTTTAAACGCAGCAGTTGAAGCAGCAACAGCAGGGGAAGCTGGAAAAGGTTTTGCAGTTGTAGCACAAGAGGTTAGAAATCTAGCAGCAAGAAGTGCAGAAGCAGCTAAAGAGATTAAAGATTTAGTTGAAAGTGCTACGGTAAAAGCAAATGAAGGTAAAAATATTAGTACCTCAATGATTGATGGATTTAGTGAATTAGAAAATAATATTTCTGAAACAAGTAATCTAATTGGGGATGTTACAAATGCAGCAAATGAACAAAGTACAGGAATAAGTCAAATTAGTGACGCTATTAATCAATTAGATAAGTTCACTCAAGAGAATGCTTCTATAGCTGAAAAAACAAACTCTATAGCACTTGAAACAAATGATATTGCAAATGATATTGTTGAAAATGTACAATTGAATAATTTTGATGGAAAAGAATAAAAGACTTTTATAAAAAGAGAAAATGATACTTCTACTACACTCTTTTATTTAAAATACTCTCATAGTTAAAGAAATAATTATGAGAGTATTGTTTTTTAATACAAATGAAAAAGCTATTGTTGTAAATAAAATATCAACTAGAAGAAAACAATATCTCTTATGAGGTTGAAGACTTTGAAAGAATAAATCTAAAATAATATAAATCTTATATCCTTTAAGATACCATTTCAAAATGGAACTACTTGATAAAGAACACCTTATTTATCTTCTTGATTTTGATAACTTTGATTTCCCTAGTTTAGACATGATGAATGATGACCTTGTTGCAGTTGGAGGAGACTTTAATCTACAAAGATTAATTAATGCTTACGAAAATGGAATCTTTCCATGGTTTATTGATGAATATAATCATATTCATTGGTTTAGCCCCCAAAAAAGAATGGTTTTGTATCCCGAAGATTTTAAATTAACAAAAAGCCTTAAAAGAACAATAAATAATAAAGGTTTTGTTGTAAAAAGTAACACTTGCTTTGAAGAAGTTATAAAAAATTGTTCTAATATAAAAAGAAAACATGAAGATGACACTTGGATTGATGAAAATTTTATTATTGCTTATACAAATCTTCATAAGATAGGAATCGCCCAATCTATAGAGGTTTTTCTTGATGAAAAACTAGTAGGTGGACTATATGGTCTAGTAATTAATAATATTTTTTGTGGGGAAAGTATGTTTTCACTTGAAAAGGATGCTTCAAAAGTTGCTTTTTACAATTTATGTAACCAAGCGAAACAAAATAATATAAAACTAATCGATTGTCAGGTTTATAATGACCATTTAGCTTCGCTAGGAGCTAAAGAAATCTCTAGAAATAGTTATTTTGAACTACTAAAACAATAAAAACTTAATAAATAATTTAGTAAACACTATTCACTACTAGTTAAGTCAAGTATACATAATATATTAATAATACTTTTATGTATGAACGAAAATAATTAAGGAGTGAAAATGAAAAGAATTCTTGCGACATTAGCTTGTCTTTGTAGTTTGTCGTTTGCAACAGATTATGACCCAGTTAAAGGTAGTATGTTGTCACTATCTTGTGCTTCATGTCACGGTACAGATGGGAAATCAGTAGCAGTAACACCATTGATTGCTGGGCTTGGTCAGAAAACTATGTATAATATTCTTCTAGATTACAAATATGATAGAAGACCTGGTACTATGATGCCTAAACACGCTAAAGGTTTTAGTGATGAGGAATTAGAGCAAGTTAGTTATTACTTTTCAAAGATAAAAAGATAAAAGGTTGATATTATGATGAATAGAAGACATTTTAACAAATTACTTGCAGGGTCTTTTGCACTTTCACTTGCAGCATGTAGTAGTGTAACTAGTATGACATCTACTTTGCCTAAAAATAAAAAAAGAGTTGTTATTGTTGGTGGTGGTTTTGGTGGTGCTACAGCTGCTAAATACATGAAGAGATATTCTCCAAACACTGAAGTTATTTTAATCGAGCAAAATAAAGAATATTACACTTGTCCATTTGGAAATACTGTGATTGCTGGTATGAATGACTTAGATTATATTAAACATGATTATAAAACATTAGAGAAAAAATATGGTATTACAGTTATTCATGAAAAAGTAGCACGTGTGGATGGAGCAGCTCACACTGTAATATTAGAAAATGGAGATACTATTCCATTCCACAAAGCTGTAGTTTCGCCAGGAATCGATTTCAAATATGAAAAAGGTTATGTTGAAGGTTCTGAACTTCTTGCTCCTCATGCATACAAAGCTGGGGCTCAAACTCAACTTTTAAGAGATCAATTAGAAGGGATGAAAAATGGTGGAACGTATGTAATGGTAGCACCTGCAAATCCATTTAGATGCCCTCCTGGACCATATGAAAGAATCTCTTTAGTTGCTCATTATATTAAAAACAACAAGCCTGATTCTAAAATCATTATTTTAGACCAAAAAAATAAATTCTCAAAACAAGGTCTATTCCAAGAAGGTTGGGAAAAACTTTATGGCGATTTAATTGAATGGAGAAGTGCTGAATTTGGTGGAAAAGTTCTATCTGTTGACCCTAAAAAATTAGAGATTACAACTGAAGATGAAGTTGTTAGTGCAGATGTTTTAAACTATATTCCAAATCAAAAAGCTGGAAAACTTGCATTTGATTCTGGTTTAACAGAAGGTGATTGGTGTCCAGTAAATAAAAAGACCTTTGAATCAAAAATTGCAAAAGATGTACATATAATTGGTGATGCAGCTATTGCAACAAAAATGCCAAAATCTGGATTCTCTGCAAATTCACAAGCAAAAATTGCAGTACTACAAATTAGTAGAATGTTACAAGATAAACCAGTTGTAAACCCTCCTAAACTTGCAAATACTTGTTATAGTTTAGTTGCGCCAAATTATGGTATCTCTGTTGCAGCAGTTTATGAAGCAAAAGAGGATATGATTGAAAAAGTTCCAGGTTCAGGGGGATTAAGTCCTATGAACGCAGATGAAGGAACAAGAATGGCTGAAGCTGAATATGCTGTTGGTTGGTATAAAAACCAAACTGCTGATATTTTTCAATAATCAAAGTATTGATTCAATCCAAATTTTAGAAAATGCCTTTATGGCATTTTCTATATCATTTTCTTTAAAACCACCAAATCCCAATCTTGAGGCTTCCCACTCTCCTCCAGAAACATCAGATGCAAAATACAACTTGATTTTGTTTTCTTCACCCAAGTTTTTTAACTTCTGCCAATCAAAATTTGTCTTTGGATAAATATTTATATTAAGACCTGCTCCTTCACTTAATATATTTACATATTCTCCTAAATAATTCTCAATTGCTTTTTTCATAAGATTATGTTTCTTTTTATTTATTGTTCTTATCTTTCTTAAATGTTTATCCCAATATCCTTTTGCCATAAACTCTTCTAATGTTTTTTGCAAAGTCAAATCTACCCTTGAGATTGAACTATCATAAAGCAAATTGTATTTTTTAAGTAAAGTATTGGGTAAAACTACATAACTAACTCTAATAGCAGGGGAAAAAGATTTAGCAAAAGTTCCCATATAAATAACCCTTTGATTTTTATCTAAACCTTGCATACTTGGTATTGGTTTATTTACGAAACTAAGTTCGCTATCATAATCATCTTCTATAATAAATCCTTGATTTTTCTCTGCCCATTCTAATAATTTTATCCTTTTTGAAATAGGAGTTGTAACTCCTGTTGGATATTGATGAGATGGAGTTATATATACAATTTTAGAATTAGAATTTGTAAGAGCTTTTATATCAAGTCCATTTTTTTGTATTGGAATTTTATCAATAATAAAACCATAATCTTCAAATACACCTTTAACAATATAATAACCTGGATTTTCCATTGCAAGTCTTTTATGTTCAGTTTTTAGTAATCTTGCAATTAAGCTTGCTGCATTTGGAAAGCCTGAACAAATCACTACTGAAGAAGGATTACAATTTACACCCCTTGATTCATTTAAATATTTAGATATCTCTTTTCGTAAACCAAATTCTCCTTGACCATCTTGATATTTCCCAAGATGTAAACTCTCATTTATCACTTTATTATAAACTCTTTTCCAAATTTTTAAAGGAAAGGTATCTGCTGATAATCTTGCAGGGTAGAAATCATAATGATATTCTATTTCTTTTTCTTCTTTCACATTATTTGTCTGCAAGAAAGGTGAACTATTGTATAAATCATCACTTACAAAAAATCCACTTTTTGGAATACTTTCTATATACCCTTCAGCAACTAATTGTGAATATGCATTTTCTACAGTAATTTTACTAATATTATAAGTTGAGGCAATTTTTCTTATTGAAGGCAGTTTATCCCCTGCTTTCATAGTGTTTATAATACTTCCTTTTAACTCTTCATAAACTTGTAAATGTAAGGGTTTTAAATCAACTTTATTAATATTTAGCATATTCTGTCCTTATAAATTTTACACAATCTGTATCTTGTAATATATACAATTTACAATTATAATACAAAAAAATCAAAAAAAGGATTATTAGTGAAAAAAGCATTTGAAATAACTAATAAAGAACAAATATTAGAGGTTTTAAACTATGCTTCATTTGGTACACTTTCTTTAAGCATTGATAACAAACCATATTCAACTCCTTTAAATTTTGTAGAATTTGAAGATGAAATATATTTTCATGGAGCTAAAAAAGGTAAAAAGATTGATATTATAAAAGAAAACGCTTATGCATCTTTTTGTGTGGTTGAAGATTATTCATTATTGCCATCTTATTTTAGTAGTGATAAAGGTGATGCTTGTCCTGCTACTCATCTTTTTAAATCTGTAATAATTGATGGAAAAATCAAAATCTTAGAAGATTATAATGAAAAAGCTACTGCATTAGAGATGTTGATGCAAAAACTCCAAAAAGAGGGAAAATATATCCCATTAAATAATGAGATGTATAAAAAAGCCATTAATGCAACTTGTGTTTATAAATTAATTCCAGATAACACTACTGCAAAATTCAAACTTGGTCAAAATTTCAATGAAGAAAGATATCAAAGGGTTGTAAGTCACTTAAAACAAAGGGGAACAAAAAAAGATTTAGAAACGCTAGAACTTATTGAACTTTATAAAAAGTAGTATTGCAAATTGTAATAAAATTGTCCCCAACTTTTTTTCTAGTGTAAAATATCTTTATGAGAAAAGATATTTATGAAAAGATGCAAATACTAGCAGATAGTGCAAAATATGATGTTTCATGTAGTTCAAGTGGAAGCGATAGTAACTACAAAACAGGAGAATTGGGAGCTACTCATAAAAGTGGGATATGTCACACATTTACAGCTGATGGAAGATGTGTCTCACTTTTAAAAGTTTTACTTACAAATTTTTGTATCTATGATTGTGCATATTGTATAAATAGAAAATCAAATGATATAAAAAGAGCTGCCTTTTCACCAAGAGAATTAGCTGATATTACAATTAATTTTTATAAAAGAAACTATATAGAAGGATTATTTTTAAGCTCTGGAATAATTGATAATGAAGACCATACAACAAATTTAATTTTAAGAGTTTTAAAAATATTAAGACACGAATACAGATTTAACGGTTATATCCATGTAAAACTTATTCCTGGAGCAGATGAAAGACTTATTGAACAAGTTGTAAATCTAGCTAATAGAGTTAGTTCTAATATTGAACTTCCAAGTGATAAGTCATTAAAACTTCTTGCTCCAAATAAAACAAAAGAATCTGTACTACAACCACTTAAATATGCAAGAGACATATCCCTTGAAAAAAATAGAAAACCAATAGGAATGAGCACACAACTAATAGTTGGAGCAACACCTGAAACAGACAAAGATATCTTAAAACTAAGTTCAGTGATGTATGATAAAGCATTACTAAAAAGGGTTTATTACAGTGCATATATTCCTGTAAATGATGATAAAAACTTACCTGCAATTATTAATAAACCTCCACTTCTAAGGGAACATAGACTTTATCAAGCAGATTGGCTTTTAAGATTTTATGATTTTAGCTATGATGAGATTGTAAGTGATGAGTTTCCAAATTTAGATGAAGAAGTTGATCCTAAAACATCGTGGGCTTTACATAATCTAAAATATTTTCCAATGGAAATAAACACAGCTTCAAAGGAGGAACTTCTTAGAATTCCAGGGATTGGTGTAAGAGGAGTATTTAAAATCTTAAAAGCTAGAAAATTCAAATCTTTAGATTTTGATGATCTAAAAAAATTAAAACTCTCAATAAAAAGAGCAAAATATTTTATCACTTGTAAAGGAAAATATCAAAAAGAGATACCTTTTGAAAATGATAGAATAAGAACTGCCTTAATAAAGCCAAAACCAAAAAAAATTGAACAACCATCATTATTTGATTTACAATATAGTTCCATAACAGGTGAATTATGATTTTAATTTATGATGGAAGCTTTGAAGGTTTTTTAAGCTTAGTTTATGATGTATATTATGAAAAACTAAATCCAAATAATATATATAAACAGTTACCTCAAACTTTGATTTTAGAAGAGATAAAACAGATTAAAACAGATGAAGAAAAAGCAATTAAGGTATTAACTGCAATCAAAAAGAAGTTTCCTAAAAAATCCTTTGATTTAATTAGAAATACCTTTATGTGCGATTCAAATGAATTTGAAATCTATTTACTTAAGTTTATAACTATAGGATTTAAAGAGAAAAGTCAGCTATTTAATATAAACAATGAAAATGTGATGTATCTTCAAGATTTACAAAAGGAGCTATCTAGGCATATTCACAAAATGTATGCCTTTGCGAGATTTCAAGAATTGGATGATGGTACATTATATTCTAAAATAGAATCAAAATTTAATGTAATATATTTTTTAGGACAACATTTTTATAAAAGATTTAACAATCAAAAATTTATCATCCATGATATAGAAAGAAAAATAGCTTTTATAAAAAATGATTCATATTTAGGAATTCAAACAATTGCATCCTTTGAAAAGCCAACACTATCACAAAAAGAAGAGAAATTTGACAAACTTTGGAAAACATTTTTTGAAGCAGTTTCCATTGAAAGTAGAGAAAATATCAAATGTCAAAAAAATTATGTTCCCTTACTTTATAGAACATATATGAATGAATTTGATACAATTTAAAAAACATAGAAAGTAAAAAAATATGGCACAAAAAGATAAAGAAAAGTGGGATAAAAAATACAATGAAACTCCAAGACTTATGGAAGATAGAACTCCAAGTCCTAAAGTTGTTGAAGCGATTAAATATGCAAAGGGGAATAAAGCATTAGAAATAGCCTGTGGAACGGGAAGAAACTCTATTTTTCTTGCACTAAATGGTTTTGAAGTAGATGCATATGATATCTCAGAAGTAGCTATTAATTATCTAAAAAAACAAAAGATAAAAAACTTAAATGCTATTCAAAAAGATTTAGAAAACTTTGAAGTACAAGAAAATAGTTTTGATTTGATTGTACAAACAAATTATTTAGATAGAAAAATTTTTCCCAATTTAAAAAAAGCTTTAAAAAAAGATGGAATTATTATAATAGAAACATATGTGAATCATGAAGAAAATGAAAAGCCACCTTCAAATCCACTATTTTTACTTGAAAAAGAAGAGTTAAAAGAGATTTTTTCTGATTTTGAAATAGTAAAATATGATGAATACTTCAATGAAAAGTATGAATTATATAAAATGAAAAAACAAGCAATAGTCGCAAAAAAACTATAGAAACATATTTTAATTTGCAAATTGTAATACTTTTTAAAATTTCTATTTAATTTTGTTAATATTAAAAAAACAAATGAGGTATTAATATGGATGGTAAAATAATGGTAACTTACAAAATAGTTTGTAAAAACGACTTTAATTTAGAAATCTCTTTAGATAAACTACTTGAAAATGAAAAGATTGCAAAAGCTATAAAAAATGAATTTGCAAAGGGTATCAGAAATATTGACCTTAATACAAAAGAAAATGATTCAAAAATCAAAGTAGAAACAAAAAAAGAGTTATATCAATTTGAAGTAAATAAAGATGATTTTGCAGATTTAATCACATTAGCAGAAGAGGATGCAAACACTAGAAAACTTATGAAAAAAGAGTGTTCACATATTGAATTAGTCAATATAGAAACAATCAACTAAAAACCAACTTCAAAATAATAGCAATTATTTATCTGCTTTATTTAGCACTTATTTATATTAAGTGCTAAATTTTATTGTTTTTTAAGTATTTTATATCTAAAATTCTAATAACTTTAGTTTATTTTACTAAAGTAAAAACTTTTTTGTGTTCAAGGAGGTGGATACTGAGGTTCAAGAAACTAATATAATATAGTATTACTAGCAGTAAAACCTCAAAATGAATTTAGCACTCATTTTTTAGATTACTGCTAGTAGATTTTTTTGGCATATAATTAGTTTTAGTGCTAAATTATTCAAATATGCTTATAAGGATTTGTTATGGATAATTTAAATTTGAAGAAAACAAAAATTGTTGATGCTATTACAAAATACCAATTATATTACCATATCTCATTAGGTAATTTTGTATATGAAACCTTTTTAGATTTAAATGAAACAGTTGAAAAGATACAAGAATTAAACCTTTTTAAAAATCTAGAAATATCAATTAATAAAATAAAAGAGATTGTTAAAAATTTTAAAAATGAAAAAGATATTGAAGAATCAATTAAAAAACTTTCTATGCAAGATGCTTTAAAGGATTTTGTTGAAAATGACAAAGATTTATTAAACAAAGATTTTTATTACAAACAAAGAATTAAAGATATAGAAAACAATTCATACTTCAATGATAAAATGAAATATAACTTTGAAAATAATTACCAAAAGACATATGAATACTTCAATAGTGTCATAAATGAAACCCAAATTAAAAGTTGTTTTATTTAATAATATAATTAACTATAATTAGCTTTTTTAAGATATAATTTTTAATGGGAAGAAGACAAAAACTAAAATTATATTTTTCAATAGCTTTTATAGTAATGTTCCTACTAAGTTTTATAACTTTAATCTCTATAAAAAATAACAATATAGATAAGTATTTGAAAGATGAAGCAAAACAAGAATACCTAAATTACCAAGTAATTTACAATGATTATAAAAATATTTCAGAACTTATATTTAAAACTCATATCCAAAATGAAAAGATTTTAAATCTTTTTGCAAATAGAAAAAGAGAAGAACTAAAAAACTATCTTACAAAAAACTATGATAAATTAAGAGTTTTCAACTTAAGACAACTTCATTTTCATTTACCAAATAATGATAGCTTTTTAAGAATGCATAGACCTAATAAATTTGGGGACAACCTAACAAAAGATAGAAAAACTGTTGCTTATGTAAATGAACATAAGAAATATATACATGGTTTTGAAGAAGGTAAAATATTTAATGGCTTTAGATTTGTATATCCCTTAAGTCTTGATAACAAACATATAGGAAGTGTTGAGATATCATTTAGTGCCCTATTTTTTATAAAAGAGATAGCAAAAAGCTATAAAATAAATGCAAACTTTTTAATAAAAAAAGATGTAGTTGATGCAAAGGTTTTTAAAGATGAAAAGAAAAACTATATGCAAAGTCCCTTGAAATCTTATTACTATCAAAAGTCAATTTATGAATCATTAAATTTAAGTAAATATGATAGAAAACTTCCAAAAGAATTAGAAAATAAAGTTTTAAAAAATATGAAAAAAGGTGAAATATTTTCTATTTATGTAGAGGACTTAAAAGAAATTGCAACCTTTGTACCGTTAATCAACCCATTAACAAAATCAAACGTCGCTTTTTTAAAAATGAATAAAAAAGATGAAAAAATAGCTGAAATAAACAAAGACTTTTATAACTACCTAATGCTCTTGACTTTATTAATTATCTTTGTTTTAATCTATCTTTATTCACAAGTAAATTATCAAAAAAGTCTAGAAGAAAAAGTTGATGAGAAAACTATATCTTTAAATAAATTAAATAGAAACCTTGAAGTTACAATTGAAAAAGAAGTAGCAGAAAATAGGAAAAAAGATGAATTAATGATCGCACAGTCAAGACATGCTGCAATGGGTGAGATGATAAGCATGATTGCTCATCAATGGAGACAACCACTAACTGCAATTTCAATGAATGTAAATAATATCCTTGCTGATATTGAACTTGAGAGTATTAACGAAGGCGAACTGAAAAAAATATCTAATGATATAATAGAAAAAACCCAATATATGTCAAAAACCATTGATGATTTTAGAAACTTTTTTAAACCAGAAAAATCAACAGAACTTATTAACCTTCAAGATTTAATAAAAAATACCATTAGTATTACGAAAAGTTCACTTGAAAATCATGATATTAACTTAGAAATAAATTGTGAATCTGTGGTGGAAATAGAAACATATTCTAGGGAGCTACTACAAGTTCTAATTAATATTGTAAAAAATGCAAAAGAAGCCTTAGAAGAAAACACTAAAAATAGATATATAAAAATATACTGTGAAGAGAAAAAAGATTTTGTTCAAATTAATATAGAAAATAATGGAACTAAAATCCCTGAAAATATAATTGAAAAAATTTTCGAACCCTATTTTAGTACAAAAGATAAAAATGTGGGAACTGGTTTAGGACTTTATATGTCAAAAATTATTGTAGAAAAACACCTAAATGGAAAACTAGAGGTTCAAAACCTAGAAGAGGCAGTTAGGTTTACCATAAATCTACCCTTCAAATTATCAAATTAAAATAAAAGTGTCATTTTATGATAAAGATTAAAATGTTTTATATATTTTATATTTTTAACAAACTTTCTTATAACACTTGGAATAACAATAGCAAAAGGTGCTATTAAAATAAAAATAAGTGAAAATGCAAATCTTAAAAAAAGATATTTAAAAGCTTTTTTAACATAATCTTTTCTTACTGCGTATCTAAAATTAACTCTTAGATATTTAAAAACAAAAAAACTTTTATTTAAAAAATTTGAATTTTTAATTGAATAGATAAAATATTTAATATTTACTGTTAAAAACACTACACAAAAAAGTAAAAAATTTAAAAATGTATTTATCTGAATTAATTCTTTATTTATATAAAAAACAATTATTGAAGATAAAATAGATGTAATAAAAAATATAATCAGCTCTTTATCTTCTTTTGTAAAATCTTCATTGTCATATCTATATCTTTCTTCTAATGATAAGTTTTCTAATTTTATATTTGATAGATTATCCATTTTCTCCCCTTTATATTTTATTCATTTCTTAAACTTAGTATAAACTAGTACAATTTTCATTAAATATCAATTAAATCTTACAAAAACTTATTAAAAAATTATAAATTTAAGTAATTCCTATTTCTAGGCGTAAAAAAAATTATCTATTGTTTCTTTTTGATTAATTAATTATAAGTTCTAGAAGATTTATTTAACTTCGCAATGATACTTAGTTTTTCTGAATCTTTTATGAAAAAAATCACAAATTTAATAATTAAAAAAAAAGATCTTAAAAGTTAAAAATACATGATATAAGTACTATTTAGGTAAAATACAAACCTTAAAATAGTTATTAATCAAAGGTTTATTAAAAATGAGTGAACATAAAGATTTCTTACGTGTTATTGTTGAAGAAGATTTAAAAGAGAATAAATATGAAGAGGTTATTACAAGATTTCCCCCGGAACCTAATGGTTTTCCACATATAGGACATGCTAAATCTATTTATATCAACTTTGGTATTGCAAGGGACTATAATGGTTTTTGTAATCTTAGAATGGATGATACTAACCCAACAACAGAAGATACTAAATATGTTGAAGCATTAAAAGATGCAGTTGAGTGGCTCGGCTTTGAATATAAAGATGAAGTTAAATACACTTCAAACTATTTCCCAAAAATTTATGAATATGCAGTTGAACTTATTAAAATGGGGAAAGCATATGTTGATAGTATTTCAGAAGATGAAATGAAAGAATATAGAGGGAGTGTAACTGAACCAGGACGTAGAAGTGAATTTGCTTCAAGAAGTATAGAAGAAAACCTTGATTTATTTGAAAGAATGAAAAATGGTGAATTTAAAGATGGGGAACATGTATTAAGAGCAAAAATTGATATGTCAGCTTCTAATATGAAAATGAGAGATCCACTGTTATATAGAATAAGACATGCCCATCACTTTAGAACTAAAGATGAATGGTGTATTTATCCTATGTATGACTTTGCTCATTGTTTAAGTGATTATATTGAAGGGGTAACTCACTCTATTTGTACCCTTGAATTTGAAAACAACAGAGATATTTATGATTGGGTTTTAGATGAATTAAATCTTACTCCTCCAAGACCATACCAATATGAGTTTGCTAGACTTGGAATTAATTATACTGTTATGAGTAAAAGAAAACTTCTTGAACTAGTAAATGGAAAATATGTTAATGGGTGGGATGATCCACGGATGCCTACAATTGCCGGATTAAAAAGAAGAGGCTATACTAAAGAATCTATAATCAACTTCTGTGATCAAATAGGTATTGCAAAAGCAAATTCACAGGTTGATGTTTCACAATTAGAGTTTTGTATCAGAGATGATTTAAATACAAAAGCTCCAAGGGTTATGTGTGTATTAGATCCAATTAAAGTAACAATTGAAAATTACGAAAGCACTGAAGATAAAATAGAAGAGATTGATGCATCATATTATCCCCATGATGTACCAAAAGAGGGATCAAGAAAAATACCATTTTCAAAAACAGTTTATATAGAAAGAGAAGACTTTTCTGAAAATCCAGTAAAGGGGTATAATAGATTAACTCCAGATCAAGCAGTTAGATTAAGACATGCTTATATTATCACTTGCAAAGAGATTATAAAAGATGAAAATGGAAATATTATTGAAATAAAAGCAGAATATAATCCAAATTCAAAAAGTGGAAATGATACAAGTGGAATAAAAGTTAAAAGTGCTATTCAATGGGTAGAGGCAAATACTTGTAAAAAAATTGAAGTAAGACTTTATGATAGGTTATATAAAAATGAAGCGCCTGAAAATTTAGATGATTTAAATCCAAATTCATTAACAATAATCAAAGAAGCATTAATTGAACCAGCAGTAATTATTGAAAAAACAGAAGAGAGATTTCAGTTTGAAAGACAAGGGTATTTTTATGCTGATCCTATTGATTATAGTGATGAAACTCCAGTATTTAATAAAATTGTTGGATTAAAAGATTCTTGGGCTAAAAAAACAAAAACACAAGAAAAACCAAAAGAAGAAAATCATAAGAAACAAGAAGTAAAAAAAGAGATTATTCACGGTGAAGCTCAAGCAATGACAGGTACACAACAAGCTTTATTTACTATGTATACAAGTGAACTTGAACTAAATAATGAAGTATCCAATATATTAGCAAGGGATGAAAACCTATCATTTTTCTTTGAAGAGGGACTACTTTTAATCAATAGCCCAACAACTTTAGCAAATATTGTCGCAAATGATATTGCAAAAGAGTTGAAAGATAAAGATGTAGATGAATTAAAATTTACAGCAACTGAAATAGCTGAACTTGTAAAAATGATAGATCAAGAAACTATTTCAACAAAAATTGCAAAACAAGTTTTTGAAGAGATGGTAAAAACTGGTGAAAACCCATCAAAAATAGTAAAAGAAAAAGGTCTTGTGCAAATTAGTAATCCAGAGGTTTTACTTCCAATTATTGATGAAGTAATTAAAAAAAACCCAGAGAATGTTGAAAAATATAAAGGTGGAAACCAAAAACTATTTGGATTTTTTGTTGGTCAAGTTATTAAAGCAACACAAGGAAAAGCAAATCCTAAAATTGTAAATGAACTTGTTACAAAACGATTAAACTCTTAAAGATAAAGAAAAGCTTTTTTAGCTTTTCTTGCCACTTCACAATAAATTTACTAATTTCACTTATAATAAATAAAAATAGGATTAATCATGAATAATGTTGGACTAAAAGAGAAGAGTATAATTTTTTCAATCTTTATTTTTATAATTTATCTTTCATATACACAAATAAATAAAGAAAATCAAAAAAATCAAAAAGAAAAGATTATTAAAGAAGAACCGAAAAAAGTTCAGATAAAAACCTCACATAAAAAAGAGAAATTTAAAAAGATTTTTGTTCCTGCAATTACAAAAGTATATACAAAAAAATATAAATATTTTCAAGAAATAAAAGCTTTAATTGAAACAAACCCTTTAGATGAAAAAATTATAAAACTAAAAGAAAAATATGATTTAGATACAAATGAAGAACTTTTAATAGTTTTAAAACCCCATCCAATAAGTATAGCACTAGCACAAGCTGCAATAGAAAGTGCTTGGGGGACTTCAAGGTTTTTTAAAGAAGCAAATAACATCTTTGGTGTATGGTCTTTTAACAAAAATGAACCAAGAATTGCTGCAAATATAAAAAGAGAAGATGAAACAATATATTTAAAGAAATTCAATACAATTGAAGAAGCAATAAACCAATACTATAATATGCTTTCTACAAAAAAAATATACTTTGATTTTAAGAAAGAAAACTATCATAATACCGATGTTTTAGAGCTTGCTAAAAAACTTGACAAATACTCAGAACAAGGTGAAGTTTATACTGAAAAAATTATATCAGTTTTAAAGTATAACAAGTTTCAAAATTATGATAAACTAATGGATTAAATTTGTTAAATTATTAAGGACTTTAATTGGAAAAAATTATTGTAGGGAGGAAAGAAAAAATCTCTATTCTTAGCCTAGAACTTTTTGAATTAGATGCAAAAGTTGATACTGGTGCAGATTCTAATGCATTGCATTGTGATAATATAAAAATTGATGAGGAAAAAAACCTTGTAACATTTTGTTTACTTGATGAAATTCATCCATCTTACCATGGAAAAACAATCACTTATCCTATTTATAAAATGAAGAAAGTGAAAAGTTCAAATGGACAATTACAAGTAAGGCCATCAATAAAAGTTGAAGTTGAGTTTTTTAAGAAAACTTATAAGAGTGTGATTTCATTAACCAATAGACAAGATATGAAGTTCCCAATGCTTATTGGAAGAAAATTTCTTAATGGTAAGTGTTTAGTTGATGTATCAGAAGAATATTTAAGTGAACAAACTATAAAAAAGGATAAATCTTGTTAGTTTATGTATTATCAAGAAATGAAAATCTTTATTCAACAAGAAGATTAGTTGAAGCAGGATTAAAAAGAGGCTGGGAAATAGAAGTAATAGATTTTTTAAAATGCTCAATAGAGATTATGAAAGGTGAATTATATATTAATTATAAGGGTAAATCTCTATCAAAACCAGATGCAATTATTCCCAGAATTGGAGCAAGTAGAACTTTTTATGGAACAGCTATAGTAAGACACTTTGAAGTTATGGATGTATTTACAACTTCAGGAAGTTTAGCAATAAATAGAAGTAGAGACAAACTAAGAAGTTTACAAGTTCTTTCAAAAAGAGGTGTAGATATGCCTAAAACAGTTTTTGCTTCTAATAAATCAAGCGCAAAAGATGTTATTGCCCTAAGTGGTGGTGCACCATTGGTTTTAAAAATTTTAGAAGGAACTCAAGGTGTAGGTGTAGTTTTAGTTGATAGTGAAAAAGCAGCAAAATCTGTACTTGACGCTTTTTATGGGATGGAAGTTAATTTACTTGTCCAAGAGTTTATAGAAGAAGCAGGAGGAGCTGATATAAGAGCTTTTGTTGTTGATGGAGAAGTTGTTGGAGCCATGAAAAGACAAGGTGCTGAAGGTGATTTTAGATCAAACCTTCACCAAGGTGGAACTGCAACACTACATAAACTAACAAGAAAAGAAAAATCAACTGCACTAGCAGCTGCCAAAGCTATGGGATTAGGTGTATGTGGAGTTGATATGATTCCCTCAAAAAGAGGTCCTTTGGTTATGGAAGTAAACTCTTCACCTGGATTAGAAGGGATAGAAAAGGCAACTCAAATTGATATTGCAAGTAAGGTTATGGATTATATTGAAAAAAATGTAACAACAAGAGATGAAAACAATGAACTTGTTAAAAAAACAACAAGAAAAGCTAAAAAAGATAATATTGGAGTATAAATATTGAATGATGTACTAATTATTGCTGGGGAAGAGATAAAAAAAGGTGAAAATAAAAATATAGATATTGAATTGCCTAGTTTATATAACACTCCATCAACTTTAAGAGTTAATGTCATTAGAGGAAGAAGAAGTGGTCCAACAGTTTTTGTTAGTGCGGCTATTCATGGTGATGAGATTAATGGTATTGAAATAATTAGAAGATTAAAAAAACTAAATGTCTTAAAAAGATTAAAAGGAACATTAATATTAATTCCTGTTGTTAATGTTTATGGCTTAGTAACTTTATCAAGATATCTTCCGGATAGAAGAGATTTGAATAGATCATTTCCTGGAAGCGAAACAGGCTCACTAGCTGGAAGAATTGCAAAAATATTTTTTAAAGAGATAGTGTTAAATTCAGATTTAGGGATTGATTTACACACAGGGGCAATCCATAGATCTAACTTACCACAAGTTAGAACTGATGTAAAAAATGAGTTCACTTATAATTTAGCAAAAGCCTTTGAAGCACCTGTTATTTTACATTCAAGTTTAAGGGATGGTTCTTTAAGATCCCAAGCAATGGAAAAAGGTAAACCAATCTTACTATATGAAGCAGGAGAAGCTCTAAGATTTGATGAAACAAGTATAAGAATTGGTGTAAAAGGTATTGTAAATGTTCTTAGAAAAATGCAGATGCTTTCACAATCAAGTAAAAAAAGTAAAGTACGAATACCTATAATTGCAAAAAAATCAACTTGGACTAGAGCAACTCAAAGTGGTTTGTTAAGATCAGTAAAGTCATTGGGTGATACAGTGGAAAAAGGTGAGATTATTGCATATATAAATGAACCTTTAGAAGATGAAGGGGATACAGTAATCTCTCCTTTTGATGGAATTATTATTGGAAGAAGTGAAATTCCTCTTGTTCAAGAAGGGGATGCAATATTTCACATTGCACAGTTTGATGACCTAGAAAAAGCAGAAAATAAAATAGAGTATTTTAATGAAGAGGTTATTGAAAGAAGTGAATTTCAAGAACTCAATGAAGAACAAATGATTGAATAGGAAAATTATTGACTCAATTTTATGATATTTTAAAACAGCTACTTAGGGTTCCTAGTGTAGTTGGTGCCGAACATCCTTTTTTTATCTACTTAAAAAGGGAATTAGAAGAGTTAGAATTAGAAGTTGAATTTTATGATGGTTTATTAGTTGCAAAAGGTTCAAAGCCTAATTCAGGATATTTATCAGCACATGCTGATAGACATGGACTTGTTTGTACAGGGAAAGATGAGTTTCAATATGCTGCATTTTTAGCCAAAAATCAAACAAATATAAAAGAGCAGTCAATACAAGCAGATGAGTTGTTAAAAAACTTCACAAAAAGATTTTTAGATGAAAAAGTTCAAGCTTATGAGCCATATAGTGGTAGTTACATGGGAATGGGAACTATTAAAGAAACTTATCTTTGTGAAAGAAGAGAAAATATACTTTTTAAAATAGATGGATTAAGTCATATTCATCCAGGAACTCCAATTGCTTTTATGGATAAACTATCTATTAAAGAAGATACTATATATGCGCAAATAGATAATACAATTAGTGTTGCATCTATATTATATCTTTATCAAAAAGGCTATGAAGGAACTGCATTTTTTACTGCAAGTGAAGAGGCTGGTATGAGCTGGATTTATCTACTTGATTATTTTAAAAAATATGATTTAAGCACAAATGAATTATTGGTTTTGGATACAAGTCCATATAAAACAAAAGAGGAAATTGACCTTTTAGATATTGTCTTAAGAAATAGAGATCAAAATGGATATTTCAAATCGCCCCTAAAACAAAAAATCAAAAAAATAGCCATTGAAAGAGGAATAAAATACCACTATAAAGATGAATATTTAAAAAGTTTACACAATCAAAATAACCCAGATAATACAAAAGCCAAACTTGGTATTACAGAGCTTGGTAGAATAATAAAAGCCTCTAAGGGAAAAATTCAAGGTACAACTTTACAAATCCCAACGATTGGTTACCATACCTCAAATGAAACAGCAAATAAAAAATCAATCAAACTTTTTATTGAAGTTTTAAAAGAGGTTTATAATTTATAGTCCTCTTTTAAATTTTTTTATTTAAAATCATTTTCATAAATAAATTCAGATATCTCTTCTAATGTTTTTTTATCAAAAGCTAATTCTGGCATAAGCTCATATTTATCTATGGCATCCATCATCAAAGAGGTATTAGCATCTGGTTTCAAAACCCAGTTACTCATATACTCTACAAAATCTTTTTTTTGGGGAAAAGCTTGTATATATCTATGTTTTATCTCTTGAATTGTGGGTGCTGATTTATTTAAATTATCAAGGCTATGGCAAGTTATACAATTACCGTTAAATAACAACTGTTTATAATTACAAAAACTACTTGTAAAAATGAAAGATAAAATTAAAAAATATTTCATATCAATCTAAATCTTTAATCCACTCATGAAAACTTGCATCACTTGGCATTCGCCAATCTGCTCTTGGACTTAAACTAATAGTTCCCACCTTTACACCATCAGGCATAGCATTTCTTTTAAACTGTTGAGTAAAAAATCTTTTTACAAAAATATCAAACCATTTTTTTATCTCTTCTTCTGAATACTCATCAAAGGCTTCATTGGCTAAAAACAATATTTTTGAAGGCTTTGCTCCATATCTTATAAAATGATATAAAAAGAAATCATGAAGTTCATATGGTCCAATTATGCTTTCAGTCTCCTGCGAAATTTTATCACTATCATGGGGTAAAAGCTCAGGTGAAATTGGTGTATTTAAAATATCTATTAAAACATCTTTTATATCTTCCATATAAGTAAAATACTCAACTAAATATGAAATTAAAGTTTTTGGAATTCCACTATTAAGTGAGTACATACTCATATGATCACCATTATAAGTGCACCAACCAAGTGCTATCTCACTTAAATCTCCTGTTCCAATTACTATTGCACCCTCTTTGTTTGCTAAGTTCATAAGTATAGCTGTTCTAGCCCGTGCTTGAACATTTTCATAGGTTACATCATGGATATTTTTATCATGCCCTATAGCTTCAAACTCTTTTAAACTAACATCACTAATTGGTATCTCTTTTATACTTACACCTAAAGCTTCACAAAGTTTTATTGCATTTGATTTTGTTCTACTAGTTGTACCAAAACCAGGCATAGTAATAGCTATAATACCTTTTACATCTAAATCTAAAATCTCAAAAGCTTTATATGTAGCAAGTAAGGCTAAAGTTGAGTCTAAACCACCTGAGATACCAATTACAACTTTTTTACAATTGATATGACTTAATCTTTTTATTAAACCATGAGCTTGAATATTTGTAATCTCTTCACAAACCTCTTTTTTAATCTTTTCATCACTTGGCACAAAAGGATGTTTATCTATATATCTATTTAATTTTGAGATTCTAACCGTTGATACAAATTTTATTACTCTAACATCACTTGGGATACTATCTCCAAAATAAGACTCATGGTTTCTAAGCCAAATAAGTTTCTCTAAATCAACATCTGCTCTAATTGTTTGATTCTCTAGGGAAAATCTTTCACTTTTTGCTAAAACTGAACCATACTCACAAATTAGTGCATCTCCACTAAAAATAGTGTCAGAACTTGATTCCCCTACTCCACTTGAGCTATAAACATAAGCACAAACCAATCTAGCACTTTGAGTTTTAACTAACTCTTGTCTATATGAAGATTTTCCAACAAGTTCATTTGAAGCAGATAGATTAAAAATCATATTTGCACCATTTATTGCCATTTGATTTGATGGAGGTAAAATTGACCATAAGTCTTCACATACTTCTATTCCAAAGGTGATGTCATTTTCATCAGAAAATAGTAAATCTACTCCAAAGGGTATTTCTTGAGAAAGCAATTTCAATGTCTTTAATTTTAAACGAAGACCTGATTGAAAATACCTTTTTTCATAAAACTCATTTTTATTAGGAAGGTAGCTTTTAGGAACTATTCCTAATATTTTTCCATTTTGAATAACTGCCGCACAATTATATAATCTGTGCTCAAAAGAAACAAATATCCCTACAATTGCAATAGTTGAAATACCAATAGATTTTTTTACTAATTTTTCTAAGGCACTATTTTGAGATTCAAGTAAGTTTTGATTTAAAAAAAGATCACCTACTGTGTATCCTGTAATACATAGTTCAGGGAAAAGTACAATTGAAGTTTCATTTTCTGATTCTTGTTTAAAAATATCAATAATCTCTTCAATATTTTTACTACTGTTTGCAATTTGAACCTTTGGGACACTAGCAGCAATTCTATAAAAACCATACATTTTAATTACTCTTTTCTTTTATTTTATAAATATGATTATAGCCTTAGTTATTTTAATTAACGTAAAATCAATTATATTGGGCAAATTATTCTTTAAATTATCTAGGTTTTAACTTTAAGAGAGACTTAATGTTTATTATATATAATATTATTCGAACAAATGTTCGTATAAAGTTGGTGGAGATTATTTTACTAGTACTCCTTAAATTATATTAAGTATATTTCCCATTAACTTTTCATTTTAGGGTTGCTTTTTATAGTTTTTCATATGGTTATCAAACTCTTTGCAATCCTAATTTCTAGAATTTAAGGGCATAAATGAATAACAATAAGTCTTATCTGATTATTATATTATCAATACTATCAGCTATAGCACCTATTTCTATTGCCACATACCTTCCTTCTATGCCTACAATGGCGGAACACTACAAGGTTAATATATCTGACATAGAATTGAGTTTATCTATTTTTATGTTTGGATTTTCATTAGGACAGATTTTTGGAGGACCCTTTTCAGATGCAAAAGGAAGAAGATTTTCTTCACTTGTTGGTCTTTTAGGTTACTCATTTTTTAGTTTTTTAATTACATTTTCAACATCAGTTAATGAATTATGGATATATAGATTTTTTGAAGCATTTTTTGGTGGTTTAATTATAGTTAATGCAGCTGCAATTATTAGAGATTTATACAAAGGAAAAGAAGCAGCTAAATATTTCTCCATTTTAGGAAGTTTAAGAACAATAGTTCCTATGTTAGCCCCTGCCCTTGGAGCTTTGATTTTATTTTTCTTTACTTGGGAAAAAATATTTGTCTTTTTAGGACTTTATTCTATGTTAGTTGCTTTTTTAATATTTAAAGATTTTCAAGAAACATATACTTACTCTAAAAAAAATATTATTCAATCATATTTAATTGTTTTATCCAATAAAAAAGCGATGACAATGATGTTTGTTCTTGCACTAGGATTTTCTGGTATGTTTTCTATTGTCACAAAATCATCATTTATATACATCGAATACTTAGGTCTAAGTGTCAATCAATTTGCTTTTTTTCAAGGTTTAAATTTTGTATTTTTTATGTTAATTGCTGCACTAAATGTAAAATTTTTAAATTATTTCAAACCAAAAAAAATACTTCAATTTGCTGTTTTATCACAAATTATACTCGCATTTTTATTTTTAATCTTAAATCAACATATAGGATTTATCTTAGTAATATTTTTCATTGTCACATATATCTCTATGAATGGTTTGATTTATGGAAATGCAACAGCACTTATTATGGAAAACTTTCCACAAAATGCAGGAGTAGCTTCTGCTTTAATTGGAGTTTTACAATATGGAACTGCTTCAATTATCTCATCAATAATTGTAAGTTTTCATTCAAATAGCTTAATTTCTGTAGCACTTGGAATGTTAGTTATTTCAAGTGTTGCATTTTTAGTACTAAGAAAATATTAATTTAAAGAAAGGATAAAAAATGGAATATAGATATATAGGAACAAGTGGACTTAGGGTTACTCCAATTTGTTTAGGAACAATGACATTTGGAAGAATGGCATCAAAAGAAGAAGCATTTAGAATCATGGATAAAGCATATGAGGCAGGTATTAACTTTTTTGATAATGCAGAGATGTATCCTGTACCTCCACGAGCTGATTTAGTTGGTTTATCTGAAGAGATTATGGGTGAATGGATGCAAAGTAAACCTAGAGAATCTTTAATTGTAGCAACAAAGGTTGCAGGTGCAGCTAATGGAAGATTCGCTGCACCTGTTAGACATGGATTAACAGCTATTGATAGATTTCATATTGAAAGAGGGATTGAAGGAACTTTAAAAAGACTAAAAACAGATTATATAGATCTTTATCAAGTTCATTGGCCTGATACAGTTGTACCATTAGAAGAATCAATGGAAGCAATGGATAGATTAGTTAAAGCTGGAAAAGTTAGATATATAGGCACTAGTAATGACTCAGCATATGGGCTAACAAAAGCAAATGAGATTTCTAAATATAATAAATACGCTAGATTTCAATCTATTCAAAATAATTTTTCATTAAATGAGCCTAGATTTTTTGATGAACTAGCACATGTTTGTAGAAAAGAAAAAATTTCACTTCTTCCATATTCACCACTTGCAGGTGGGGTTTTAACTGGAAAATATCAAGATAGAACTTTGCCTGAAGGTTCTAGATTTAATGAATATAAATCTTTAAATCTTCCAAGATTGGAAGCAATGAGAAATAGATTTATAAATGAAAAAACTCTAACTACAACTGAAAGATATATGCAAATTGCAAAAGAACATGGTATGAATGTTACAACTTTAGCAGCTGCTTGGAGTAAACAATGGGATTTTGTTGCAAGTACAATTATTGGAGTTAGAACTGCCGAACAATTAGATGATATCTTGCCAGCTTTAGAACTTACATTAAGTGATGAAATAATGGATGCTTGTAAAAAAGTACAAGAAGAGATTTTATATCCAATGGGATAAAAAATAAAAAGGATAGCTATTAAGCTATCTTTTTTTAATAATGTTGAAGTAACTTAATAGCTTCAGATGTTTCTTTTGCAGCTTCAATTAAAAGAGGTAATACCTTTTTCTTCAATGTTTCTATATTTTTATAACTTATGTGGGAACCTATATTCATGGCTCCTATCATCTTATTTTCTCTATTATAAATTGGTGCAGCAATTGAAAGAAGTCCATCTTCAATCTCTTCTTCAACAATTTGATACCCTTGATTTTTTTCATCAAGTAGTTTTTTATATAAAATATCAGGTTCTCTAATACTTTTTGATGTGTACTCTTTATAAGGTAATTTTAAAAGATAATTATATAGTTCTTTTTCATCCATATGAGACATAAATAATCTTCCTGTTGCAGTATAAGCTGCTGGAAGTCTAGAACCAACATGAATACCCTCATTTAAAATTCTTGTTGCAGGTACTCTCATAATACAAATAACATTTTGCCCATCTAAAATTGAAATAGAACACGACAAGCTACATTCTTCAACTACTCTTTTAATATTTTTATATGCAATATCTGTCCATGGTAAAGAAGCAAAATAGCTATACCCTAACTCTATTACTTTAGGAGTTAAAGAAAAAAAGTTATCATTGTGTGAAACATAACCTAAAGATTGTAAAGTTAAAAGAAGTCTTCTAGCACTAGCTCTTGTTATATCAACTTTCTTTGCAACATCAGAAAGGGTCATATTTGTATTCTCATGATCAAAAGCTTTTATTACACTAAGACCTTTAATAAAAGCTGTTACTATCTCTTTATTATCAATTTCATTTTCTACGTTTGAAGTCATTACTTTATTTTTTTTCCTTGGCAATTAAAATTCCTCCTGAAATAATAGCTAAAATTCCTATGATTCCCAAATAGCTAGGAAAATCATCACCTAAAATAAGTCCAATTATTAATGAAAATATAATTACAGAATAACCCGTAGCTCCTATAATACCAGCTCGAGTTACTCCATATGCTTTAGTCATATATATCTGTCCTACTGATGCGGTAAGTCCAATACCACCAATCAAAACCCACTCAAAAGTATTTGGTAATACAAACTCCCCCATCATAAAATCAAAAAAATCACTATGGTAATTTATTGACAATAACATAGAGACTAAAGGAACAATTGTACCTATACCCATAAAACTTAAAACAATCACTCTAGTATCATAATATTTTCTAAGTTCTCTAATACTTGTGAAGGCTAAAGCAGCACATACAGCATTTAAAATACCAAAAATATGTGCCTTTTCAAAAACCAAACCATCAGGATTCATAACCATAAACATGCCACTAAATCCCAATAAAATTGCAATCCAGCCTTTGGGTCCAATTTTTTCTTTTAAAAACCACATTGCAAAAATTGCAGTAAAAATAGGAGACATTCTAGAATATGTAACAGCATCAGCTAGTGAAATATTTGCAATATTATAAAAAAAACTTAACATGGCAATAAGACCAATAGCAGCTCTAAAAAAAAGTAAAAATGGCTTTCCACCTGTTTGTTTTAAAGGTAATTTAAAAAATGTTAACAGTACAATACAAATACCAATAAAGTTTCTAAAAAAAACTATCTCAATTGTGGGTAGACTTTCTGCTAAAACTTTAGCCATAGCACTCATTAAAGCTAAACAAATTGAAGATATCAACATAAATAATACACCTTGATTTATTTGTTTAAGCACTGAGAAACCTTTAAAATTTTAGGAATTATATTTGTTTTTTACTTAATATGTTATTATTACGCACAAAAGTTCGCTTTTATATTAAAAAGGTTACAAATGGAAATATGGAAAAAAAATCTTACAATCGATGAAATAAATGAATTCAGTAAAAACACAGCTGCTGAAAGTTTAGGGATTATAGTTACTGATTTGACAAAAAATAGTTTAGAAGGACAAATGCCAGTTAATGAGAAAACTTGCCAACCTAGAGGTCTTTTACATGGAGGTGCATCTGCACTAATGATTGAGACTTTAGGAAGTCTTGCTGGATATTTAGCCGCACCAAAAAATGATGCCATTGTTGGCATGGAAATAAATGCAAACCATATTACAGGGGTAAAAAAAGGAAACTTTGTAAAAGGGATTGCCTCAGCTTTACATATAGGTAAAACAACTCATGTATGGGAAGTTAAGATTTATGAAAATGGCACAAATAAACTTGCTTGTGCGGGAAGAATAACCCTCGCAGTAATTAAAGAAAAGATATAAAGAAAATTTAATTTTCTTCATATCTTCCTAATATTAAAAAAGAACTTAATGTTAAAACCAAAATACTTATTGCTAAAATAAAAAAATCTTCACTTTTAAAACTTAATACAATAGCAGAAACTAAAGCTGCCATCCCAAACTGAAGAACACCTGCAACTGAAGAAGCAACACCTGCATTTTTAGAAAAAGAGTTCATAGCTAAAGCCAAAGAATTACCAAAAATAAATGCCATTAAACCAGTATAACTTATAAGGTAAACCATTGTTTCTATTAAAGTTATATCTTTATAATTTAATAAAAAAAGTATGCAAATAAAAGTTTGAATTAAAAGTGTTATTTTCATGATTTTTAAAATCTTAAAATGTTTTAATAATGTGATATTAAATTTTGTTAATAACATCAGTGCTACAAAATGAGAACTAAAATAAAAAGGGAAAAAATCTGTTGAAATACCAAAAGATTCTATATAAATAAAAGATGCCTTTGAGATAAAAACAAAAATACCTGAAAAACTCAATCCCAATACAAACATTGAGATCATAGCTTTCTTGTTTGATAAAACTAAATAAAATGAATTCAAAATATTTTGTTTTTCATAGACTTTTGTATTATCTAAATATTTTTGAACGATAAATAAAATGATAAGAGGATAAATTGTTAAAAATATAAAAACCCCTTTCCATGGAAAGAAATGAATTATAAAAGCACCAATTGCAGGAGCAATTAAAGGAGCTACACTTCTAACTGTACCTATTATCGAAAAAACTTTTGCTGCTTCATTCCCTTTAAACTTATCCCTTACAACAGCTGAAGAGTTTACTAAAACAATACCACCAAAAAATGACTCAAAAAATCTATAAATCCAAATTTCATAAATTGAATGACTAAATATGATTAAGAAACTAAAAAAAGAGAATCCTATTAAACCATAAATAGAACTACTTCTTCTTCCATAATTATCTGAAATTACTCCACCAAAGATTTGTCCCACTGATAAACCTATTAAAAAAATAGCTAAAGATAGTTCAACTTCTTCAAGTGATACACCATATGTAGAAGCAATATCTGGGATAGAAGGAATATATGTATCAATACCCATTGGACCTAGTGAGGCTAAAAGTGCTAATAATATAGCTAGATTAACGTGATTTGATAGCTTGAACAAAATTTATTGCTTTAAGGAAGTTAGCATTTTTAGGAAATATATTAGCCTAAATAAAGCTAATAATTTCCACCTATGTAATAACTCACTTCCACTCAAAAGATATCCCTGTTTTAATCAATCTAAAACAATTAATGCATCAAGAGCAAAAACACCTTGGGCTTTTGCAACTAAAGGATTAATTTCTACTTCAGAAATTCTTTCATTTGATACTATTAAATCAGCAATTTTAGTTACTGTTTGTGCAATTGCTTTAATATCTACAGATTCAGCACCTCTTGCACCTTTTAATAATGCAGCTGATTTTAAAGATGAAATTTCATCAACGATTGCATCAACACCTAAATCAGGAGTAATTAAACATACATCTTTTAAAACTTCTATCCAAATACCTCCAAGACCAACAAGAACTACTACACCCCATTGTTCATCTCTTCTAGCACCAATTACAATTTCAGCACCTAAATTAGCCATACCTTCAATTAAGATACCATCTAGTTTAATCCCTGTAGATTCAATATCAGTCATCATTTTATTAAAGGCAACTCTTAATTCATCATCACTTTTAATATTTAAAACAACTCCACCCGCATCAGTTTTATGTGCCAATTGTGCAGATTGAGCTTTTAAAACTACAGGATATGATAATTCATTTGCAATTTTGATAGCTTCATCTTCATCTTTTGCTAAAGCACCCTTTGGAATAGGAATATCAAGTTTTTCTAAAATCTCTTTTGACTTATATTCAGGTACATTGCCCGAATCAAGTTGTGAAATCATATCAATTTTGATAATCTCATTTTCTCTTCTTTGCTTAGCTTTATTTCTACTAAGTTTGTCAACATTTGATAAAGCTTTTACTGCACTTTCCATTGATTTACCTAGTACTACACCATTATCTTGAGCTAATGTCATAAACTCTGGCTCATAAATATTTGATTCATCTAAAGGTACATAAATAGCAGGTTTTTCTGGATGTTTTTTCATACTATCAATAAAACCATTTAAAAATATACTTTTTGTAGCAATATCTTGGTCAGTTGGTAAAACAACTAAGGTAGAGCCAATCTTAGGTTCTGTTAATAAAAGATCTAGCCCTTTACCAACAAGCTCCGGTTCACGTGCTGCTTCAACACCCACGTCAAATGGGTTTCTAGCAGGTAAATATTCAGGAATAATATCTTTTAATTTTTCTTCAATATTACTTGATAATGTAGCCATAACTAAATTACAATCTTCAAATTGGTCAGTTGCTATTGCACATACCGCACCTGAATGTGTTAATAAACCTACTTCTCCACTTACAGGTTTTGGAAATCTAAGTAATACTTCACTTAAAGTAATTAATTCATCTAAAGAGTTAACCATAGCAACTCCAGCATTAACAAGTTTTGTTTCCATAAGAGTATAATCACCTGTTAAAGAACCTGTGTGTGATTGTGTGATACTTCTTGAGGCTTCACTTCTTCCTGAGTGCATTAAAATTACATTTTTATTAACAGCATTAGCTCTTTTAACAGCAGCTAGTAAATTTTGTGGATTTTTAATCTCTTCAGCATAAATTGCAATTGCTCCAGTGTATTCATCCTCAATAAAGAAATCAATTAAATTAGATAATTCAATATCTGCTTGATTTCCAATTGTTACAGAATAACTTGTAGGAACTGCTCTTTTACCTAATGATTGTCCAATAAATAAACCGATTCCACCACTTTGAGTAATAATTGCAACTCCTTTTGAACCATTCTTATCAAATGGAACTTGCTTTGGTAAATCAATTAATACAAGATGAAAATTGTTAACATAGTTAAAATAACCAATACAATTTGGTCCAATTAATCTAATGTTATTTTCATAGGCATATTTACCAATTTTATCTTGTAAAGCGTGACCTTCCTCACCTAATTCTGCAAAACCAGCACTCATACAAACAACAGTTTTAACATCTATAGATTTTAGATTAACTATTGCATCATAAACACTTGCTGCAGGAATTGCTAAAATTCCTAAGTCAATACTTTTTGGTAAATCATTAAGGTTTGTCTTAATCTCAATACCATCAATATCTCCACTGTTTCTACCAAGTAAATTTATCTCACCTTCATAACCATTTAGTTTTAAAGTTTTAATAATATTTCTTGCACTAGAACCAGGTTTTGCAGAGGCTCCTAAGATTACAATTGATTTTGGATTTAGTAATGAAGAGATAGATTCAACTGTCTCTTCATTAGTTCTTTTTATTGCTTTATTCAATTTAAAAACCTTAATCCAAAATTAAAATGGATAATGGTGATTACCTAAAGCTTCAACAGTAACCCATTTAAGTTCAGTCATCTCTTCAATAGAGAAGTGCCCACCTTCTCTACCCATACCACTATCTTTAACTCCACCAAATGGGATATGAGCTTCATCCATAATTGTAGGTCCATTAATATGAACCATACCAGCTTCAATCTCCTCAGATAGTTTTAAAGCATTACCAATATCATTAGTTACAACTGCAGAACTTAATCCATAATTTGTCATGTTTGCAACTTCAACTGCTTCTTCAACAGTTTTTACTTTTATAATTGCAGCAACAGGACCAAATGCTTCATCATGATAAACTTTCATTTCTGATGTTACATCAGAAATTACTGTTGGCTCATAAAAACAACCAGAGTGTGAATTACCACATAAAACTTTTGCACCCTTTGAAACTGCATCATTTACTAATCCATCAATAAAGCTACATTGTGCTTCTTCAATCAGTGGACCAACAACAGTTGTAGGTAAACTTGGATCAGAAGCTTTAATTCCAGAAATTTTAGCTGCAAATTTTTCTGCAAATTTATCAAAAATCTCTTCTTGAACAATGATTTTAGAACCGGCCATACAAATTTGACCTTGGTGCATGAAAATACTAAATGCAGCAGTATCAACAGCATAGTCAACATCTGCATCATTTAAGATAATCATTGGAGATTTTCCACCAAGTTCAACTGTAAATTTAGTAAGATTTGCAGCTGCACTTGAAGCAATTAATTTACCAGTTGCAGTTGAACCTGTAAATGTAATCATTTTAACTCTTTTATCAGTTTGGAAAGTTTCACCTAAAACTGAACTTGAACAAGGAATTACATTAAATACTCCATCAGGAAGTCCAGCTTCTTTAAATATTTCACCAAATACTAAACCTGTAATTGCAGTATTACTTGAAGGTTTTAATACAAAAGTATTACCAGCAGCTATTGCAAATGCAAACTTTTTAGATGATAAAATCATTGGTGCATTAAATGGAGCAATACCAGCAATAACACCCAATGGTCTTCTAACACTATAAGATAACATACCCGTTTCATTTGAAGTATGCGTATATCCAGCTACTCTTCTACATTCACCAGCAGCAACTCTAAAGATATCAGCTACTAAACCAATTTCAAACATAGATTTACCAAAAGCTGAACCTGTTTCAGTAATTAAAATTTCTCTAATTTCTTCAGTTCTACTTTCAAAAATATCAGCAGCTTTTAATAAAATTGCTTCTCTTTCCCTTGGAGTTGTATTTGCCCAAGATTTTGATGCTTTATGAGCTGCATCGATTGCAGACTCAATATCTTCTGCACTTGCCATATGAACCTTCGCAAAAACCTTACCTGTAGAAGGAGAGATATCATCAACTATAGTATTTGATGATGAAGGAACATCTTGACCATTTATAAATAATTTATATTCTTTTTTCATTTTTAATACCTTATTGTTTTGCGATAGATTCTCTAACTGCATCTACGATTTTTTGTCCATCAATACCTTTACCTTTCATTTCAGAAACCCATTTTTGAACAGTTCTTTCACCTGCTGCATCAAATTTTGCTGTTTCTTCTTCACTTAAAGTAACGATTTCACCACCAGATTTAACTTGTAATGCTTTTCCAATTGCTTCAAAATCATCTGCTAATTTTGCAAATTTAGCAATTTGTTTTTTTCCTGTTGTAGCAGCTAAAACATCTTTTAACTCTTGAGATAAGCTATTATATTTTTCTTTATTCATTAGTAGTAAAAGTACAGAACCACCAAATCCTCCACCACCTTTGATTTCAGTAGTGTATTTAGTTAATTGTTGAAATTTAAATGCTGGGAAAATTTCCATTGGTAAAGCTGCACCATCAACTGCACCTTTTGATAAAGCTTGAGGAGCCGCTGGTAAAGGCATTCCCACTGGTTCTGCACCTAATTCTTGAATATACCAAGCACCAGTTCTAGATGGAGATCTTAATTTTAATCCTTTAGCTGCATCGATTGAATCAACTTTTTTGCTAACTGTACTTAATTGATAAGGCCCAGCCATCGCAATAACAAGTGGATGTACATCAGTATAATCATCTTTTAATAAATCAAAATTTTCTTTAGCTGCAAGTGCTGTTTTTAAACTTGAGTTTGTATGCACTGTTGGTAATTCTAAAACTTCTGTTCTAGGGAAAACACCTGGTGTATAACCTGCAACTGTATAAATAATATCAGCAACACCATCTCTTGCTTGTTTATATAATTCATTTGGTTTACCACCCATACTCATAGATGGGAACATTTCGATTTTAATTTTACCCTTTGAAAGTTTTTCAACTTCTGCTACCCAAGGTTCTAAAAGTTTAGCATAGGGAGGTGCTTTTGGGCTTAAAAATGTATGCATTGTAAGAACTGTTTGCTTTTCTGCACCCCATAATGAGCTTACTAATAACATTGACCCAGCTAAACCTAATGTTGCTTTTTTAACTAACTTATTCATAATTGTCTTTCCCTTTTGTAATATATTTACCTACTGATTATAACGTCCCACCATAGCAAATAAATAACATTAATAACAATTTTTTATCTTTCGATATCTTTGTTATAAGCACCTAAACCTGGCTTATAAGTTTTCTCATAAATAAATTGTTTAATTCCTTCTTTTCTACCTGTATCATCAAAGTAGTTTGCAGCTTCTTGTGCTCTTACTAAATACTCTTCAGCATTTTGATATGTCATTTCAGAAACTTTTCTAACTGCTTGTTTAGTAGCATGTAAAGCAACTGGGTTTTTATCTTTTAATACATTACAAACTTCAGTAACTCTACCTTTAAGTTTATCTGCATCACAAGCTTCATTAACTAATCCCCATTGTGCAGCTTTTTCACCATCTACATTTTCACCCATCATTGAATGATACATAGCATCTCTGAAACTTAATAATTCAACTGCAACTTTAGTTGCACCTCCACCTGGTAAAATTCCCCAGTTAATTTCACTTAAACCAAACTGTGCATCTTTAGATGCAAATGCTAAATCACAAGCGAATAATGGTCCATATGCACCACCAAAACACCATCCATTTACCATTGCAATTGTTGGTTTATAAAAATCTCTTAGTCTTTTCCACCATCCATAAGCTTCTCTTTGAGCTTGTCTAATTGCACCTAGACCTTTTGCTTCATTTTCAACAAAATACTCTTTTAAGTCCATACCAGCACTAAATGCCGTACCTTCACCTGTTAAAACAAGAACAGAAACATTATCGTCATACTCTAATTCATCAAGAATTTCCATCATTCTTCTATTAACAGCTGGACTCATACAATTTCTTTTATCTGGTCTATTATAAGAAACCCATGCGATTCCATCAATAACTTCATACTTTACAACATCTTTTTCACTACTCATCTATTTTTCCTTTTATTAATTTATTTTTTATTTATTTAATTTGCCAATCATGTGCAAATGCTTCTGGTTTAACATCCTTGATTAAAGAACTATTACCATATTGTGCATCATCACCTACTTCTTTAAGAAATCTTCTTAAATTTTCTGTAGAAGATAAACCTTTTAATACCTGAATACCCTCAATTTCAACTTTTAGTATTTCAGAATATAAAGCTGCAATTGATTGTTGAGACTTATCTAGTTTTGATGCATGTGCACAAAGAGCAAGCATCCCCACAAGAAGTTCAATTTTTTTACCCAATCTATGGATTGGAACCTGTGCACCAGTTTGTTCTAATTGATAGTACAAACTCATACCAAGGTAAAGCCATTTACATTTTCGCAAGTTTCTTTCTGCATATTGAACATATGGCTTTAAATCTGCTGGAATTTCGTCATATCTTGATTTCATTTCTACAGGAACTAATCTTCCTAATAAATGTGGAATCTCTTTTAAACCATTTCCTATAATCCAAGAGATTAATTTATAAAACCCTGGTTTAGCAAGTAGTTTTAAAGTTGCAGTTGTACATCTTCCTGGATATTTCATGAAAGTTTTTAAATCAATTTTTAAGATTCTCTCTTCTTTAGAAACTGGTTCACCATTGATCATATTTGCTTCTTGTAAAACACTTAACATACTTGCAACATTGTCTTTTGTAAAATTAGAAGTGATATCTTTAATCATACCCATCAAAATAAGATCATTTTCACCTTCAACAATTCCAAACACATGAATATTTGCTCTTGCTTCTGTAACCCTTGAACTTCTATCAAAACTTCTTCCACCAATAACTCTTTCACAAGAGATTAGTGATTCTAAAGCTGAACTTGCAGCAAAAGATTTTGAGATATCTCTTAAGCCAGCTAAATCCACTCCATTTTTATCTTGATTCAAAGAAAGGTGAGATAATGCTTGTGAGGTTAACGCTCCACCTAACATTTTCCCAATTCGTAGACGCGGTAATTCATGTTTAATAATAGGTCCACCAACACCTAATCTTTTAATTGCATAATTAACAGAATCTGATGCCATCATTCTTTGATAACCTGCACACATAGCAGTTAACATACATCTACCCATTCTTAAGCAATAAAATAAAACCTCTACCCCATCGGCTTTGATTTCATTTTCTACTGGAATTGGGAAGTTTGAGAAAGTAATTCTTGTGTTATAAATTGATTTAAAAGCATCAGAATTTGAAGAAACAATATTAAAACTATACTCATCATTTGAAATATCACCCTCTGGAAGTTCAATGATAAATAAACCAATTTTTTTACCACCTTTACCAATTCTTGCTGCAATTGCCATAATCCCACCATAAATTGCACTAGTGATATAGTGTTTATTTGCAGCCCCTTCAGCAAACAATCTGTAACAATTATTCTCTTCATCTTTTTCAACATAGGCTTGTATTTTTTTAGCATTTACACCAACACCAACTTCTGTTAATGCAAAAGAAGTGATTCTTCCCTCTGAAATCATTGGTAAGAATGTAGACTTTTGTCTATCATCTCCATATCCAAGTAATGAACTTGAACCAATTGTAAGTTGTCCTGAAATTTCAACTGCTAATGCCCCAATTCCATTTGCAGCTAAAGATTCTTCCATGATTGCTAATTGATTGTAGTTTAAACCTAAACCATTATATTCAGCTGGAACAGTAAACCCATAAGCATTTTTCTTAGATACTTCTTCCCTTAAAGTATTTGATAATTTTCCATCTGCTTCAAAAGCTTGTCCACTTTCTAATAAATTTAATGCAGTTTCTAAAATCTCATCAGCTTCTTTTGTTTTTGCATTTTGCATTGCAGTTGAACCTGCTGAAATTTCAGATAAATCTGGCTGTGGTCCATAAATTAATCTTTCAACTAAACTTGATTTTGTAACATTTAGTTTTTTCATTGCATCAGACATTGCGGAATCTAAAGCACCTACATCTTGAGCTTGTACATGATCACCTGCAGCAGCTAATGCTTCTGTTGCAGCTGATTGTCCATTTTTCCCCATTCTCCGTCCTTTTCATTAGTGTTTCTTTTTATATATTGTCAGTTTAACAACAAAAAACTTAAATTTATCTTACTAGTAAAGTACTTTTAAATGAATTGTAAAATATTTTTAAGATACTTATATTTTTTATAGAAGATTAATTTAAGTTTTGCTATTCTTTTGCTATGGATAAAAAAGAATTAGAATTAAGAATCGAACGGGTTAGAGAAAAAAAGCCCGAAATTTACAATGATGTTTTGACTGTTGTAGTCCCTTTTTATATGTTTCAAAATGATTTAAGAGAAGGTATTACAAAAATACAAGAGACTAGATATAATATTACAAACAGTGAAATTGATGTAATGAGATGTTTGTATTTATCAAAAAATGATGATGATACATTAAGCCCAACAAAAATATACAATAAATTAATGTTTACATCTGGTGCTATTACTAAAGTATTAAAGAAACTTGAAGATAGAGGTTATGTTGTTAGAATAGAAAATAAATTTGATAAAAGAAGTAAACTTGTTAAATTAACAGAAGAAGGTGCAAAGGTTTGTAAAGCTTGTTTTTCAGATATGCTTGCATATGAAGAAGAAAGATTTTCAAAGCTAACTAAAGAAGAAAGAGAACAATATAAAGAATTAACTTTAAAATTATTAGGCAATTAGTAAAATAGTTTTTCTATTTTTTTAAAAGAGAGTATATGACTACAACCCTACCAAACTATATATTTGAAAATATAGATAAGTATCAAATAATAAATGATGAACAAATAATTGTATCTAAATCATCTAACTTAAAAAAAGAAAGAATGTTTTTACGAAATAGTATGCATGTGGTGATACTTCTTGTAAATGGTGGAAAGATATTACATCTAAAAAATGAAGATATAAAAATTAATACTTCAAAAATACTTTACCTTAGCCAAGGGAACTATTTCATGAGCGAATTAGTAGGCGATAAAAATAGTTTTGAATCAATATTAGTTTTTTTTGATGATGACATGGTTTTAGATTTTATTAAAAAGTACAATATTAAAATTGAAACTAGCGTGCAAAGGGAATATTTAAATTTACAAAGAAATGAATTTATTAGTTCTTGTATTGAAAATATAAACCAATATTTTAAAACAAATATCGATAATAGTATTGAATTAGTTAAACTAAAACTAGACGAGCTTTTTTTGTATTCACTTTCACAAGATAAAGCAAATTTTTCACAGTTTTTAAATGCAATAATAAATACAAAAGCATTTCGAACAAAATTTATACTTGAATCTAACCTTGATATAATAAATAGTGTTGATGATATGTGTAAAATAACAAGAATAAGCTCTAAAGCTTTAAGAAAAGAGATGTTAAGACTTTATAATCAAAACCCAAAAGAGTGGCTTGACTCTCAAAGACTTTTAAAAGCACAAGAACTTTTAAAAAATACAAAAGACAGTATCTCTGATATTTCTACTTCTTGTGGTTATTCTAGTGTTTCTTGGTTTATAAGTCAGTTTAAAAAATACTATAATACTACCCCTTTACTTTATAGGGCACAAAACTTATAAAAAAAGGTATATTTCTTATACTTCTAAATCCCAATTTCTCGTATAATCTTCTTGATATTAGTTTAAGGAGAAAATAAAATGAAAAGTGAAAGATATAATAAAGGCTGGGAAAAATTAAAAGAAGTAGATGGAAGTGCAGGAGAAAAGGTAATAGAGTCTTTAAAAGATATTGCCCCAGAGTTTGCTGATTTACTTATAGAATTTCCTTTTGGAGATATTTATAGTAGAGAAAACTTAGATCTAAAATCAAGGGAAATAGCAACAGTTGCTGCACTTACAGTTATGGGAAATGCAACACCCCAATTAAAAGTACATATAAGCGCAGCATTAAATGTTGGATGTAGTAAAGAAGAGATAATTGAAATTATAATGCAGATGGCGGTATATGGAGGCTTCCCTTGTGCTTTAAATGGATTATTTGCTGCAAAAGAAGTATTTAATGAAAGTAGTAATTAAAATGGGATTATAAGGAGTTTTAATGATAGATAAAAAGTATGAATTTTATATATTCAGTCTATTTGTGACAATGTTTATGTCTTTTGTGATTTCAGGAGTATTGGTATTTGTAAATTTAGGGTTTTTAAGTGATTTTATATCTATATGGTTTCATGCCTGGATAAAAGCATGGATAGTGGCTTTTCCTAGTGTGCTTTTTATTATACCTATTGCTAGAAAATTAGTAAGTAAAGTAGTGAAACAATAAAAGGGGAAATCCCTTTTATTGTACTATAGAATACTTTTTAAGTATAAATATCTACCATAAGAATCTAACTCTTTTAAATAAAATTAAGTCAATAACTTTTAAACAAGCATAAACACTTAATAAACTATATAAAGCTATTCTTAAATCATCAAAAATTATACCTGCTAATATAACAATCACAATATCCATTATAATTATAATATTAGACTCTTTTATCTCACTATTATTAGCTATGATTTTTGCAATCACTGCTAAGCCACCAGCAGCAGTGTCACTTTTTATAACTATTGCAATACCTAGACCAACAAGAGAACCTCCAATAATTGAAGCATAAAATTGATCTATTATTAAACCTTTATATCCTAGGAACTCATATATAAAATCAACAGTAAAAGAAGTTATACAAATAGAAAATATTGTTCTAAATGCAGATTTTTTATTGACATATTTAAAACACAATAAAATTAAAGGAGCACTAATACAAAACATTAGTAATCCTAATTGCATTTTCAAATAATAATTTAATACAATAGCAAGACCAGGAGGTCCTCCTAGTGCTATATTATTTGCTGCAAGAAAAACAGCAACTCCTATAGAAAGAATAATAGCACCAGTTAGAACATATATATATTTTTCAACTTCATTCATCTCTTTCAAAAACTAAACCTTAATTTAAAAAATCACAATTTTAAGTATTCCAAGATGGATCTAGTTTTGATATAAGTCTATAGTAAGCAGGCCATTCAGGGAATCTAACCTCAGCTCCTGCTTGTGCAGCTCCCCCTTCAAACTGTTCTCTTGTTCTTAAAATTGCATCTTCACTTGCTTGAATTAACTTTTCCCCTGTAGACATTGCTTTTATTTGAACTTTACAACCTTGTATTAATTGGAACATTCTATGAAAAGCCCATACTACACTATCTCCAGTTGTAATAACCCCGTGATTATGTAACATGATTGAGTGTTTATCCTCACCCATTGCTAATACTAATCTTTCTTGCTCACTTTCATCTAAAACTATTCCTTCAAATTTATGATATCCAAGTCTTTCATGGAATTGATATGATTCTTGCATCAAAGGAATAAATCCACACTCTAAAGCACTAACTGCTTGTGTATCAGGATTATGAGTGTGTAGAACACAACTTATATCTGGTCTTGCTTTGTGAATAGCAGAATGAATTACAAATCCTGCTTTATTTACTGGATAGGGACTATCATCTATCTTTTCACCATCTAAATTTATTTTTACTAAATTTGATGGTTTAATCTCACTATATAATAAACCAAATGGATTTATTAATACCTCTTCTGTTCCTGGAATCCTATATGAAATATGATTATAAACTTGTGTAGTCCAACCATAATAATCAACCATTCTATAACATAAAGCCAAATCAACTCTAGCTTGCCATTCAACTTCACTATAACCTTTTGGTATTTGTTGTGTTTTAAAAATATCTTTCATCATATTACCTTATTGTGGTCTTTCACCCATTATTGTTGTTCTATACATCTCTCTTCTAAATCCTTCATAATCATTAAAAGCTTGATGTAAACAAATTCTATTATCCCACATGATAAATGTTTTTGAATACCATTTTAATCTACAACAAAAAGCCTCTTGTGTTGCAAAATCTGATAAGAAATTGATTAAAGGCATCGATTCAGCCTCTGTCATACCTTCAATTCCACAAGCATAAGTTTTATCCACAAAAAGTGCCTTTTCCCCTGAGACTGGATGAGTTCTAACTATAGGATGATATGAACCTTTAATCATATTTTGAGTATTAACATCAAACTCCATATTTCCAAAGTTTTTGATTTCACCTTTGTTGTTTTGTTCTGAATAGATTTGCTCAACTACTCTTTTTCCACTCATCCAAACTTTTAATGGAGCTATCATCTCTTTCATAGCATCACTTAGACTATTATATGCAAGTACATTGTTTGCATATAATGTATCTCCACCATAAGGGGGCATATCCTTTCCATAGTTGAATGCAACTGCAGGTGGGGTTTCTAAAAATGCAGAATCTGTATGCCAACCACTTCCAAATACCATCTCAGTTTTTGTACTAGCTTCTTTAATAACTGGTTGAATATCTTCATGACCTTCTACACCTTTTGTATAGGCATCAGTTCCAAACTCACCAAATCTAAGTGTAATATTTTCATGATCAGTAAATGAAATATCTTGATCTCTAAAAATGATTAGTTTATGTCTGTATAAAGCATCTTCAATTTCATTTTTAGTCTCATCATCAAAATTACTTAAATCAACACCACTAATCTCTGCACCCATAGCTGCTGAGATTGGTGTAACCTTTATATTTTTATACTCTTTTGCACTATTATTAAATAATCCAATTGGATGAACAATACTTCCCATAATAAATCCTATTCGTTTTCTTTTATTGCACGTCTAGCTTCATCTACAAGTTTTTGACCATCAAGTCCTTTTGTATTAACTTCATTAATCCATCTTGTAACAACTCTTTCTCCAGCTTCATTAAATTTTTTCATTTGTTCAGAGTTTAACTTTACAACCTCTCCACCCTTTGATTTATTTTGTAATTTAATACCTGGTTTTTCAACATCCATCCAAAGTTGACCTAACTCTTTTGTTTTTTCTAGACCAGTGTTATTTTCAATAACTTCTTGTAGCTCTTTTGGTAATTTGTTAAATTTATCTTTATTCATTAAAAATAAAAATACTGATGTTCCAAATCTATCACCATCTTCACCTTCAGCCGAATATTGAGTTATTTGGTGAAATTTAAATGGAGCAAAGACTTCAAATGGAAAGAATGCTCCATCAATTGCTTTTTTAGATAATGCTTGAGGAACTGCTGGAAGTGGCATTCCAACAGGCTCCGCCCCATACTCTTCAATCAACCATGCACCAGTTCTTGAAGGTGATCTTAATTTAAGCCCTTTTAAATCAGTTACATCTGTAACTTTTTTATCAACCATATGAAGTGCATTTCCAGCTGCAACATATACAACTAATGGTTTAACATCTTTGTAATCATCCTTAATCATGTCAAAGTTTTTTTCAATTGCTACAGATGTTGCAACACCATTACCTTTGTGTACTGTTGGTAGTTCGTACACTTCAGTTCTTTGAAAAACTCCAGGGGTATACCCCGCAACTGTCCAAACAATATCAGCTGAACCATCTCTTACTTGTTTATATAATTCATTTGGTTTACCACCCATACTCATTGATGGAAAAATTTCTACTTTTAATTTTCCATTTGATTCTTTTTCAATTTTTTCTGCCCATGGCACAAAAAACTTTGTATGTGCTGGTGACTTAGAACTTAAAAAGTGGTGTAGTGTTAATGTTGTAGTTTCATTTGAAGCATACAATGAACTACTTAATAGTAAAGCTCCTAAAACACTCAGTGTTTTACTTTTAATTGTTAAATTCATTCTTTTCCCTTTTAATAAATTTAATTCAGTATAACGATTAAAAACAGAAAATAGAAGGCAAATTTTTAACAATTTCTGACACTATTTTAACATTTTGATAAATATTCTTTTGGGGTTAAATTCTCATATTTTTTAAAAAATTTTGCAAAATATGAAGGGTTTTCAAACCCTAATTCATAAGCTATAGTTTGGATTGTTTTGTTTCTTGTTACAATCTCTCTCTTGGCTTCTAGAATTAATCTTTGGTGAATCATTTGAGTAATAGTAGAACCTGATATTTTTTTAACAATCTCATTTAATCTTTTTGTAGATAAATCCATCTTTCTTGAATAAAAATCTGCATTTTTTTTCTCTTTATAGTTTTCTTCAATTAGATTTTTTAAAGTGATCAGTTTTTGAAAATTAGAATCAAGTTTTTGTTGTGATTCTGGTTTTAATTCTTCCATATAATAAAGTAGTGTTTCAAGCAATGATCTTAAAATTGAATTATTTTGATTTTCTTTATGATACTCTTTTTTTAAAACATCCATTATTGGGAAAAGTGTAGAAAAGTTATCTGGGTCAAAAGTAAGATATGGTTCACAATCAGGATTGAATAGTTTATGTAAAATCTTTTTTATATTGTTACTATTTTCTAGTAAAAATGGTTCATTAAAGTTTATGATGTATCCATCATATTCATTATTGTATTTTTTTATATTCCATTTATGAGTCTGATTTGGATAAATAAAATATATTCGTCCTTTTTTTAAAGGGTATTTTTCAAAATCTATATCATGGGTTTGATTATCATCTTTTGATTCAGTGATAATAACTATTTCATAATATCTATGTCTATGAATAGGAATAGTCCTATTCATACACCTTTGTTTTATAATAGAAATTCTAATTTGTTTTTCATATGTAATTTCATAACTAGGAATTTCTTTTAGATTCATCTTTTATCTTTTACTTTAAATCTTCAAATGGAAGTCCAACATACTGCTCAGCAATAACTTTTCTTCCAGCTTCACTATTTAGGAAAAATTCTAACTCAGACCCTTCCATTTTTTGTTGATAGAAATCTTTATCATCACCAAAGTTATGTAAAAGATCAGTTAACCACCAAGAAAATCTTACACCATGCCAAATTCTTCTAAGTGCTATTGGTGAGTATTGTTCAATACACTCTTTATCACCCTCTTTATAAACTCTAGTTAAAATCTTATATAAAGTAGATACATCTGAAGCTGCTAGGTTAAGTCCCTTTGCACCTGTTGGAGGTACAATATGTCCTGCATCACCAACTAAAAATAAGTTTCCATATTGTAATGGCTCACAAATAAATGATCTAGTTGGAACAATACTTTTTTCAATACTAGGTCCTGTAATTAAACTATCTCTAGCAGATTCAGGCATTCTTTTTTTGAACTCTTCCCAAAATCTCTCATCTGACCAATCTTCAATTTTTTCTGTAACTGGAACTTGAATATAGTATCTTGATCTTGTATATGATCTCATAGAAGCAAGTGCAAAACCTCTTTCAGTCTTTGCATAAATAAGTTCAGGGTTAATAGGAGGAGTATCACTCATAAGTCCTAACCATCCAAAAGGATAAACCTTTTCATATTCAGTTCTAACATCAAGAGGAATTGTTTGTCTTGAAACACCATGGAATCCATCACACCCAGCAATATAATCACACTCTAATTTAAATTGCTCTCCATCTTTTTCATAAGTAATATATGGATTATCTGATTTTACATCATGTGGTTGAACATCATTTACTTCATATACTGCTTCGATTCCCCTTTGTTCTCTAGCTTCCATCATATCTCTTGTAATATCAACTTGACCATATACGATTACACTTTCGCCTGTTAATTCAGTTAATTCTATTTTAGTTCTTTTATCGCCAATAGAAAATTCAACTGCATCGTGAACTTGACCAATAGTGTCCATGTTGTGTGCAACGTCTGCTTCTCTTACAAGTTTTGCAAAACCTTGTTCTAAAACACCTGCTCTAATTCTACCAAGAACATATTCACCTGTAACTCTCTCTAAAATCACAGACTCAATTCCTTGTTTATGTAATAATAAACTTAATAATAAACCAGAAGGTCCAGCACCAATAATTGCTACTTGAGTTTTGTTAGTTTTCATCTTTTCCCCTTTTATTTTTATTCATTATAAAAGCTTTTTGTTCCATATAAAATACTAATGTTCCTCTATATGGGACAAAAAAGCAAATTTTACGGGAATTTAGTATAAAATATAGGAAATTTATGAATTTTGGAGTATTTATATGAACAAAAGTTCGAATCTATCTTCAGTTGAAAATGCACTGAAAATATTAGAATGTTTTACAATTGATGATACAGAAAAAAGAGTAACTGAGATTTCAAATGAACTTGGATTGGCAAAAAGTACAGTGAGTCGTCTTTTAAAAACTTTACTAAACCAAGGTTATGTAAAAAAGAATCCTACTAATCAAAAATACTCTTTAGGAAATAAAGTATTAACTTTATATAGCTCACTAATGTCTAATATGGAAATAGTAAAAGAGGCTCATCCATATCTAGAAGAATTAGCAAAAGAGACTTCTGAGTCTGTTCAACTTGCAGAACTGGATAATAAAAAAGTTATCTATATGGAGCAGATAAAATCTAGTTTTCCTATACAGATTTTTGCTCATATTGGAAGAGTTAATCCAGTTCATTGTACAAGTTCAGGAAAACTATTACTTGCTTACCAAGATTTTCAAACTATAGAAAGTATTTTGAGTAATGGATTAGAAAAATTTACTCCTTATACAATAACAGATGAGAATAAATTAAAAAAAGAACTTTTAGAAATAAGAGACTTAGGTTACTGTTATATTGAAAATGAGTTTATTGATGGAATTGTTTCAATAGCTGCACCAATACGAGATTATAATAAAAATGTAGTAGCAGCAGTTTCACTTGTGGGACCTATTCAAAGAATAAATGGAACTAAAGCTCAAAAATATATAAATAGAGTAGTTCAGACTGCAAAAGATATATCTTATAGTATGGGTTATATGTATTAGTGAAATAAGTTAGGATAAAAAGGGCTTTATATCAACTTAATATCCTATCATAAAAAGTGTAGTGATATTAGGTTATTTTATATGTTATTCATATATAATGTACTACTAATAAATAGTTAGCTTAGTAAAAAAGGTTATAATTTTATGTCTAAAATTCCAAATCTCACAAAAGATCAAAAAGAAAAATTGGCATTATTGGAACCACAACTTAGATCTTGTGTTAAGTATGCTGATCTGGATAAAGCAAAAAAAATAACAGCACAAATACAAAATCTTCTCAGACCAACAGGGCATGAAACAAGGCTGTTACAAGCAAAAAACTGGTTATATGAAACAGCTATGGAAGCAGGTAACTTAACATTCGCAAAAATGGGATTTGAAGGAACTATCAAAAAAAGCTCTGCTAGTACCAGACTACATCTAGAAGCAACTTCTTTACTCGCGATTTGTTATCTTAGAGAGCACAATACAGAAAAAACTCGTGAACTTATTATCAAAGCTGTTCAGAATATCAACAATATAAAATCAGATGATAGAAGAAAACAATTTCATCAGAGACTTTTGAGAGGTTGGAAGAAGAGAGTATCTTAATCGGGCTTGTGGATAGAACCTCTCCGTCACTTGACATTGAAAAAGTTGATAAAGAAACTATCGCTCTTGTTATGAGCAAAACAGAAAGTCAAATTCTATTAGAATTGGGTAATGCTATCCCAAAAAAAGTTATTAATTTACTTACGGAAGTTCGTGATGCTTATCAGCATCAATTACCTGGCCCAGATAGAAAGTTTTTACCACCACCTATAACAGAAGATACAAAAGAAGAACTTGGAAAAAGAGCTAGTTCTGCACTAAAGCATGTTGCGTGGAAAGCTTTATGTAATTCCAACAGTGACATTTATAAAGCATGGACTCAGGGTCTTTCTGTAGTTTATGATAAGAAATATATTACTGGTGCAATTGTAGCTTCTTTTAATTCTGTAAGTATTTCTGTGACTATGATTGCTGCAAGTGCTGCTGCCCTTGCCATTAAGTTTGGTGCAGAGGTATTTTGTGAAATGTTTGCGCCTAAATCAATGATGATAGATAGAAAAGAAAAAAGCTAACAAATCAGTGGAGCCAATAAATTTCCCTACGGGCAATTTATTGGCTCATTTTAAACGTTATACATAGAATAGAAAAAAATAAAATGATAGAACCAAAAAAATGTAAAGATATGAATGATATAAGATCTGCAATAGATGAAATAGATGCAGACATTGTAAAACTGATTTCAAAAAGATCAAAATATGTACATGAAGCATCAAAATTTAAAAAAGATGAAACGGCAGTAAAAGATTCCAATAGAGTAGTTAAAGTTATTGAATCTAAAAAAGAATTAGCAATTAAATATGGAGCATCTCCAGAATTGATTGGAGATATTTATAAGATGATGATAAACTTTTTTATAAAAACAGAATTAGAAGAGTGGAATAAACGACAAAATGCATAACAAATATTTCTCAACTCAAACCTTATCTCAACAAACCAAATAAAATAGACTAAAAAAGTCTATTTTATTTTAGTGAGTTAATTTTGCTAATTGTATAATCATATTATTAGCTGTATCTTCATTTAGTGGTTTTTCATATGTTGTAAGAAGTTCTCTTGCTATAATATTTGCACCTAAATGTTGAAACATCATTCTCATAGCTTGAAGCCCTTTAGCTCCTCCACCTCCACTGTGAGTTGCTACTGCTACAACTTTTTCATTAAAAGCATCTCTCCAATTATCAGTTGCCCTTGAAGTCCATGCCATAGCATTATTTAGTACTGGTGGCATAACTCCATTGTATTCAGGAGCAACCACAATAAAAGCCTTCAAATCTAAAATTCTCTCTGCCAAATATTTTGCAATCTCAGGCACACCATTTTTTTCTTCCTCTTTAGTACTATATAAAGGTAAATCTAAATCAACCAAATTGATAAGCTCAACTTGACACCCCTGCTCTATTGCTAACTCTTCAAGTTTTAATGCTAATTTTTGATTATTCCCTGAGCTTGCAACTAATATTCCTATTTTAAACATCATAATTATCCTTCTTTTATACCTGAGTTAATCATAAACTCTTCAACTTGATTCCATGTAAAGTTTTTTTGTGCATTTACATGTCCAAACATTTGATTTCTTTGTTGAGAAGTTAAATAATATCTTTCATATAATTCAACTCTTCCCCCAAGTGCAGACCCTGCAAAATCCCAAGCGATTCTAAATATTTGTGCTCTCTCTTGTGCACCTTCATCATTTGCACTTGGCATATATTTATTTAATAAATCTTTCATATCAGGATTTGAATATGACCCTATAGTTGGCGTTGCAAGTAAATTGTGACTTCCTATTGTTTTTATAATATCATTTACTCTTATCATCCAAGCAGGCATATTTGCTATTAAAGCTCTCATTGGACTTTCATCAAAGAAAAATGCACCATTACCCCAGTCATGAGCTCCTTCCATCCCTGCTTTTATTGAAGACCTTGTCAATTGTGAATAAGACCAAATCTCACCCAACATCATAATAACTTCAGGTCTTTTATCTGTTTTGATAATTTTTGCCATTCTATGGCATAAATCGTAGGCAAACTCCAATTTAACAGCTGCTCTAATTCCAGTTTGTTGAGTGATATTTCCATATCTTCCTAATTGATCGATTACAGTTTTATTATAAAATGCTAAATCTCCATCCATAAATACTCTATTTAGTGGAATCTCAACATTATCAAAAATCACATAAGCATCTTGCTCATCAAATCTAGAAGAAAATGGTGCATCTTGAATTGAAGCATTTACTTCATAATGATCTCTACAAACCATAATTACACCCTTTGTATTTACTGGGATAGAAAACATTAAAGCATGATCTGCACTTCCATTACTAGTAATTGGGGCAGAAGGATAAACAAACAATTCATCTGCAAATGGCCCAAGTGTTGCTAAAATTTTTGCACCACTTACAACAATACAATCATCTCTTCTTTCAACTACTTTAAAAGCCACTTCCCCATTTATACCATCTAAATCTGGCTGACTCTTATCTGGTTGTGGTTGGATAATTGTGTGAGTTAAAGATAAATCTTTTTCAAGTACTTCTCTATAAAATGCTTCTAAATTATCTGCCCATTGATTGTGTCCAGCTTTTCTAAAAGCATCAGTTCTACTTACATAACCTGTTAATGCAACATTACAATAATCAGGTGTTCTACCTAACATACCGTTTGAATATTTAGCAAGCCTTTCAAAACATTTTGCCCTTGCTTCTAAATCTTCTTTGTTTTTAGGCAAAATTAAACTTGCAGTCATAAGTTCACCTGTAACTTCATCAGTAACTAAACAATCATCAGAAAATTTTTGTTGCCAATCAAAATAACCTGCCATACCTTGCAAAGAGCCTTTAAAAGATGGATGTTCAAATAGATTGACTTTTTTACCATCAATCCAAATTTCTCTTTCATCTTTTAAACCATCTAAATATTGTTTTCCATTTCTTGCTGCCATAATATTTCCCTTTTTTTATTAATTAGAACATTTGTTCTAAAACTATAACTACTTAATTTTTAAAGTTCGCTTAACGTACAAAAGTTACAAATAAGCTTAAAATAGCATTAAAATAGCATTTTTTTAAGAAGTATAGATATATAGGTAGTTTACTAGTAAGATAAATTTTTAAGTCAATTTTTATGAAAAAATAAATTTGTAAATTTTTTAAGATTTTTAGAATTTTCTTGTTTATTTATTAGTGGTTAGTTTATTTATTTTCTTGTGTATTAAGTCAATTGAAGTTATTAAAGTAGATTTTTCCAAACCTTTTTGTGTGTGATAAGGTTTTAGTGTATATAAAAGATTTAGTATTCCATGAAGTTTTCTAAGGTTTTCATCTTCAACTTTTGTAAATATCCAGTAAAGTTCCCACTGTGAACCTATAACCCAAGTATTTGAACAAACAAATTGAAGCTCTTCTTCATCTAAACTTATCATATATCCATATTTTGATTGGTGTAAAAAAAGATGTTTCAACTCTTTGGCTTTTTCTAAAACTCTTTTTTCTATTGTTTCTTTTACTTTTGGATATGTTTTATATAAGTTACTAATTTCTAATCTTAAAAAGGCACATTTTTTTTCTAATTCCATTTGTGTTGAAAAAAGTGAATAATAATCAAAGGGTAAATCTGTATCATCATTAATAGAAGTTAAATGACTACTAATAGATTCCATATAATTTTCATAAATAGCAATAATAATCTCTTCTTTATTTTTAAAATAATAATATAAATTCCCAACACTAATACCTAAGTCATCAGCTATATGTCTAGTTGAACTATTCATACATCCTTTTTCATTAAATAGTTTTGTTGCAGTTTCTAATATATCGTCTCTTCTAGTTGACAATTTTTACCTTAAAATGAGAATTATTGGATTTTAGCTAGATGAAGGATAAAAGAAGATTAATCTTCTTCTTTTATCATTTGTTTTAATACTCTTCTTGCAAGTTTTCCACCTGCATCGATGTCTAAACTTATTAGACTTCTATTTGGAAATTTCTCTAGATTTTTTTGTTGAAATTCTAAAACTTCTAAATCTTCTTCAAAAATTCCACCCTGACCTTTTAAAATATCTTGAGTTAGTTGATCATCTTCTGGATTAAAGTTTCTAGCCATACCCCAAAAATACCACATAGAAGTTTCACTTTGTGGAGTCATAAAATCTACAACTGTACATCTTACTTTGTCTTCTTTTGGCGCATCTTTGCCACCTTTGTCTTTTAAAGCTACTCCCACATCAATTAAAACTGCCCCAGGTGGTACAAATTTTGATTTTTGCCATCTATCAACTTTTTTTGTTGGGTCAAGTTTATTATGTCCCATACACATTTGCCAAAAAGGAGGTGCTACTATATCATTCATATATCTACTTGTTACCACAAACCCATCTTCATAATCAGTAGTAACTGGACTTTCATCTATCTCTTCTTGACCTATACTTGAACCATGAACATATTTTTCATGGGTTAAGTCCATTAGATTATCAATCATAAATCTATAATCACATTTGATATCAAAAACTCCACCTGCATATGCCCACTCAGGATTATCATGCCATTCTAGATATGGGATTAAAGATTCATCAGCTTTTTCTTTTTCACCTGGCCAAATCCAAATAAACCCATATTTTTCAACAACTGGGAAATATCCTAAACATGGTATCTTTTTAGGGTCTTGTCCAGGCATTTCAATAATTTTACCCTTACACCCAGCTTTTAAACCATGATACCCACAAACAAGGTCACCATTTTCTATAAAACCTAAAGACATTGCTGCACCTCTATGGGTACAAAAATCTTCTAAGGCTACAACTTTACCCTCTTCATTTCTATAAAAAACTATATTTGAAAGACATACCTCTCTTGCAAAAGGTTTATCTTGAATCTCTTCTGATGTAGCTGCTACATACCATGCATTTTTTGGGAACATAACTATCCTTTCAAATTTTTTTGATACCATGAACTTATAGCTTTTGCAACAAGTTTAGGTTGTTCACATGGAGCCATATGACTCGCATTATCAATTACTACTAAATCACTTTTGTTTAGATACTCTTGCATCTTTTCATGTTGAGAAATGGGACTCCATTTATCTTCTGTAGCACTTAATAGTAGAACAGGAACTTCTACATTAGGTAAAACTTCTCTTGCATCAGGTCTATTTAGAAGTGCATTTATTTGTTTGCTAAACTCTTCTTTGTTATAAGTTTTAACCATATTTTCAAGTTTTGACATCAAATTTTTATTTGACAATCCTTGATTACCCATCATTGGAGGAAGCCATTGTTTTAAAACTGAATCAATCCCTTCTTTATCAGCAAGGTCAAGAAGCTTTTGTCTTCCAGGAACTTCTGCATCACTTTTTGGATTAACACCAGTATTAAAAAGACCTAAACCTTTTACTCTTTTGGGCTCTGTATTATAAACCTCAAGGGCAACTCTTCCACCCATAGAATGTCCTATTAAAATAAAATTTTCAGGTGATTCATCTAAAACCTTTTTTGCCATAGATTCAATAGAGTCATACCCTTTAAATGAAATCATAGTAATATCAAAACTATCTTCTAACTCTTTTTGGATATCTTCCCAAACTGTTTTATCGCACAAAAGCCCTGATAGAAAAACAATTGAATCTTTAGATTTCATAATCAAATCCTATTTTGTATTTGCATTAATAGCTTTTCTTGCTTCATTTACAAGTTTTTCTCCATCAATGCCTTTTTCTTTAACTTCCTTAATCCACTTTTGAACAACTCTTTGACCAGCTTTGTCAAACTCTTTCATCGATTCTTCACTCAATGCAGTAACATCTGAATCTTTTGAAGATTTTTGTTTTTCAATTCCTGGTTTTTCAAAATCCATCCATAATTGACCAGCTTTTTTTACCATCTCCATATCTAAACTTTTTTCAACTATATCTTGTAAATCTTTTGGCATAGAATTAAATTTATCCTTGTTCATTAACATAATAAATACTGAAGTTCCAAATCTAGAATCATTTGGTCCAACAATTGAATGTTTCGTTAAATTATGAATTTTAAATGCAGGGAAAATCTCAAAAGGAACCAATGCTCCATCAACTGCATTTTTTGATAAAGCTTGAGGTAGTGTTGGTAATGGCATACCAACTGGTTCTGCACCAAACTCTTCAATTAGCCAGCCACCTGTTCTTGATGGAGTTCTTAGTTTCAATCCTTTTAAATCATCAATTGATTTAACTTCTTTTTGTGTTGTATGAATTGCATTACCAGCATGAACATAAATTAATAAAGGTTTTACATCTTTATAATCATCTTTGATTAGATCAAACTTCTCTTTTATTGCAATTGATGTAGCTAAAGATGAACCTTGATGAACAGTTGGAAGCTCAAAAACCTCAGTTCTAGGAAAAACTCCTGGTGTATAACCAGCTAATGTCCAAATTATATCAACTGAACCATCTCTTGCTTGTTTATAAAGTTCAGTAGGTTTTCCTCCAAGTGTCATTGAAGGAAATACTTCAACTTTAATTTTTCCATTAGACATCTCTTCAACTTTTTTAGCCCAAGGCATAAGTAACTTTGTATGAGTTGGAGCTTTTGGACTATGTAAATGATGTAAAATCAACTTTATAGGCTTTTCATTTGCATATAAACTACTTGCAAATAATGATAATCCCATAACCGTTCCTAAAATCTTCATCTTTATATTTGACATTTTCTATCCTTTATTTTTCTAAGAATATATTTTTAAAATAATTCTCTAAATCATCAGTTGCATCTAATGGTAAGATATCTCCAATATGTTGGTCTGGTCTAACTATTAATATACACCCTTTATCTTTATCAACACCCCTTAAATCGAAAATATTCTCTCCTTCTTTATAATTTGGACAATATGCCTTTTCATAATCTTTTAATCCATAAACACCAATAGCAGGTCTTAAAAGTGATGGGATTTTTTCAAACTCAATCTCTTGGTGAACTTGTTGGAAAATTCCATATGTATCAATCACTGAATCTAAAGCATCACCTTTTTTAGTATATTTTAAGATTGGTGAATTTGGATTGTTTTCTAAATAATCACAAAGTTTGTGAACTGCTGAATTTTTGTCATTTGGATTTGATCTATCATTAAAAATATATAATTTAAATCTAGTATCAATTTTAATAGTCTCTAAAAGTTCTATTTTTTTAGCATCTGCTAATCTTATAACTGGTGCACTATGTAATCTTTCCCCTACTTCAAACCCACTTGCTAATACTTGGTGAGTTCCTTTTCCAGTCAAAATTGATGCTTGGTATTTAACTGTTAAACCAGCAGTAAATCTTCCACCTTCAATAAAGTGACTTTTTACATTAACTGTTTTGTTATCAACAGGAGCACTCATAACTCTTGCCCATTTGTGGTCATAATCAATTAAACCTTGTGCGGCTAATTGTCTTTCATCTGAATATGTATGTAATAATGAAGCATCACATTTACCTAATAAAACCGAAGCTAATTTCCATCCTAAGTTAAATGTATCTCCCATAGAAACATTCATACCTTGACCAGCTTTCGCACTATGAGTATGGCAAGCATCCCCTGCAATAAAAACATGGGGATTAGAATCACCTGTTAAATTTGCTTCAACATCATCAAATCTGTCAGTTACACTATGTCCAACTTCATATACAGACCACCATGCAGTTTCTTGAACATCAAAAGAATAAGGAGCAAAAATTTCACTTGCTGCTTCTTTTAATCTGTCTAAAGTGATTTTTTTACTATCTCCTCTATTTTCTAATTTATCAAGTTCAACATATATTCTTGTTAGTTGTCCACCTTCTCTTGGAATTAAAAGAATATTTCCTTTCGGAGATTTGATAATATTTTTAAATCTTAAATCAGGAAAATTGGTTTTAACTAAAACATCCATAACTCCCCATGCTTGACCTTCTCTATCCCCATGAAGTTCTCCACCAATTGCACTTCTTACTATACTTCTTGCACCATCACAACCAGCTAGGTATTTAGTTTTTACAGTTTTTTCTATCCCATTACAATCAATAGTAACAACTACTGGATACTCGCTATCATTTTTGTCAAAAGCAACAGAAACTAAAGAATGTGAATAATCTACTTCTAATCTTGTAGGAGAATTTTTCATAACTTCCATATATAAATCATGGATTCTACCTTGATTAAGTACTGTATGAGGCATATATGAAATACCATCTTTTACATCTTGTACTTTTGCATCTCTAATAATTTTATTAGAGTCACTTGAGTCAGGCTTCCAAAAATGAGTTTCATTTACCCAGTATGCTTCTTTTAAAACTTTTTGAGAAAATCCAAATGCTTCAAACATCTCCATAGATCTACAAGATACACCATCAGCTTGACCTAAATACATTGGTTCATCTTTTCTTTCAACTAGTCTAGTTTTAATCTCTGAAAACTGGGCTAACTGTGCAGCTAAAGTTAATCCAGCAGGACCAGAACCTATGATTAAGACATCTAACTTTTCTGGAAGTTCCCCTTGCTCTCCTTCAAACCCATTTGCTACTTTTTGAATCTCTGGATTCCCTCTATGAAAACCGTTTACATGAAATTGCATTATCTTCCCCTTTTAAAATGTCCCATGTTAAAAGGGACCTTACTTTTTTAACTACTTTTATCCGATTGAGTAAATCAATCGTAAAATAGCAAACCCTAAAGAAGGCAACGAGTTACCTTTTTTATTTTTTTGTTGTATATACAACACACTTAAGAAATGGTAACATGTTAAATTTTAAAGTACGCTTAACGAACATAAGTTCTTTTTAAGGAAAAATAGCAATAAAATAGCATTTTTTAAACTAAAAAAAGAACTTTAATTTCTTTTAAGAATGTATATGTAAAAGTTTCGTTTTTAAAAGGATTTTAATGACATCAAAATTAGGCAAATCTGTTGGTATTGTTGTAACAAATACTGCTGTTTTATTAAATAGTTCTATAAACAAAAAACTACACCCATTTGGTATAGCAATAGAACAAAGAGCAATATTAGAGATAATTATGAATAAAGGTAGTTTAAAACAAGCAGAATTAACAACTATTTTATGTAGAGATAGAACAACAATATCTAGGACACTTAAAACTTTAGAAAACAAAGACTATATAAAAAAAGAAAAAATAGATAATAAAGTGTTTATTATTACATTAAGTGATAAAGGGATTGATGTAATGGAAAAAACTCAAGATATAGTAAATGAATTTAGAAGTAAAATTTTATCAAACTTCACAGAAGAAGAGATTGAGAATTTATACACATATTTAGAAAAGATTCAAGATATTGTTAAATAAGGACAAGGATATAACCTTGCCCTAAAGTCTTAATATAATAATATATTAGAATTTATAAGTTAAATATAGTTTAGCTATATCCATAGTGTCATCATTGTTTGCTGGTAAATCTAAATCTACATGAGCTACTTGTAATCTTGCAGATAAACCATCTAACGCACCTTTAAATTTGTATCTTAAGTCAGCTTGAATTTCAGATGCTCCATCCATATTAGTTCCAGATACTGTTTGTCCTTTATCTGTTTGTGAATATGATGAAAATGCAAATAATGTAAATACATTAGGAATAATTTTAGGAATAAGCATTAAAGAAGTTGAAGTCATACCTGCATAAATATTATCTGTAAACATTTGTCCACCATTATATTTAAAGAAGTGAGGAACATGTCCTAATGCACCTAAGAATGAATTATCATCAGATACTTTTGTATATGCAATTTTAAATGCTGTATTAAATACTTTACCACCTAATTTTACTCCATATAATGAAGTTTCACCTTTTCCACCATTTGTTGTCTCATTTGTAGCTCCAATTGCTACATCACCATCATAATCTGTTCCAGCATAATAAGCTCCAATTGATAATGGCATATCTACTGGTAATTTATAATTTCCTTGTACAAAATATGTAGAATATGCATCATTAGTTGCTCTTGGTGCATCTAAAGGATTTCCAATATCATCATTTACTGCTAAGTATTGCCCTTCTAAAGTCAAGTTTGGAATTGATGTATTTTTTACATATAAAGATAATGTTGGATCATCAAAATTTGTTTTTCTTGCACTATTTTCTGCACTATATCTTTCAATCCATTTTTTAATCACATATGCTTTAATTTCTGTATTTCCAATATCTTTTGAAACTACTGATAAAGCTTCAAATGTATCTTTTAATGGATTTGAGTTTGAAACTGCTATTAAAGGTGTAACAATCCCTTGTCTACCTACTTTTACTTCAGTTTGTGCAATATTATATTGTAAGTTTGCAATATATAACATTGAACCTTCTTGAGTAATTCTTCCTTCACCCTCTTGATTCCATGGTGCACCTGTTCCTTCTGCACCTGATTGCTCTATTTCTAAACTTCTTGCATGTTGAAAACCAACATTTGCTTTAAACCCATAAAAATCACCTGTTGTGTAGTTTAATTGTAAAGCTACAGCAGAAGAGTTAGCATTTCTATATGGCCCTACTAAAGTTGAATTAACATCAGAAGCCATAACTGTCATATTTCTAACCTCACCAGAAACTTTCCCTCCTGATAATGCTTCTACTAAAGAACCTGCGTTTGCACTTATTCCCAATGCACTAACTGCTGCTAATGCTAAACTTACTTTCTTAACCTTGAACATAAAATTTCCCCTTGTTTTATTTTTTGAACACTTGTGCGATAACTTTAACAATAGTTTTTTTAAAGTTCGCTTAACGGACATAAGTTCTTTTTAAGCAAACATAGCATTTACATAGCATTTTGATAAAATCATAATTTTTTACTGTTTTTTCAATGATTTCGTAATTCTAAATTTTCCTCTAAAGTCCTTTTATAAGGCATTTTAATTAGTATTAATTGAAAAAAAATATTAGTGTTTATTTTTTTAATTTATGGATTTTTTTGATAAATTTAAAGATTTTTTTGAAAAAAGAAACAAATAATCGTTTTATTTTTGAAGTTTTTTTATAATATTACTTAATATTAGTATTATTTTATCTAATTTTTATTTATTATTTACAGTATAAGTTTAAACATAAACTTATACTGTTTTAAATATCTATCCAGCTAAAAAGTGTGGCATAAATAATACAATCATTGGTAATAGTAATAAAACTCCAATTCTAACTATTTCTGCCAATAAAAATGGAATAACTCCAATAAATGTCTCACTCATTGGTACATTTTTTGCTACTTTAGAAATAATGAATACATTTAAACCTACAGGAGGAGTAATTAGACCTAATTCAACGGATATCAGGGCAAGTATTCCAAACCATATTTTTAAATCTTCATTGTCCATTCCAAAACCAGCAGTTGATGCTGTTACATACTCTCCACCATTTAATGTGATTAGTACAGGCCAAATAAATGGAATAACTACAAGAATCATTGCCATTGAGTCCATAAAGAAGCCAAGAATTAAAAATATTAATAAAATCAATATTAATATAAGCCATACATTCATATCAAGTGTTGATGTCCACTCTGCGATTCCTTGAGGAAGGCCAGACCTTGTAAAAAAACCTTTTAAAACTTCTGCTCCAAATAAAATGAAATAGATCATTGCACTTGTTACACCAGTTTCTAAAATACTATTTTTTAATCTTGAAATAGTTAGACCTTCACCTTTACCCTTTTTAATTCTTAAATATACTCCATACATTGCAATAATAAAAGCACCAGCCGCAGCTGCTGGAGTAGGAGTAAATAATCCTAGACCAAGACCAAGAATAATTGAACCAAAGGTTAAAACAACAGGAATTAATCCCCATAAAGCTTTATTTCTTTCCTCTTTACTTAGAGGCTTTGAAAGCGGTGCTAACTCAGGTTTTAATTTAACTTGAATAACTATTACCATTATGAAGAATAATACTGCTAATAAACCTGGTAAAATTGCTGCTTGGAACATCTCAATAATTGAAGCTTCAACTACAATTGAATATAAAATTAAAGCAATTGAAGGTGGTATTAAAATTCCAAGCGTTCCACCTGCAGCTAAAGTACCAGTTGCAAGTCTAGGAGAATAATTTAGTTTCTCCAATTCTGGCAATGCAATTTTTCCCATTGTAGATGCTGTTGCTAATGATGAACCAGAAACTGCTCCGAAACCGGCGCAAGCTCCAATTGATGTTATTGCTACTCCACCTTTAAATCTACCAAGTAGTGCATTCATTCCTGCAAATAAATCTTTTGCAAGCCCTGTATAATTTGCTAGATATCCCATCAATATAAATAATGGTATAACTGATAGATTATAATTTGCCAAGTTTTCCCATAATAAACTTTTGTATTGCATAATATATGGTTCAAATCTAATATAAGAAACATTAACTGATAATACATAAGTTCCTATTATTCCTGTAAAAGCCATTGCAAAAGCAACCCTAGCTTTTAATATTAAAAGTAAGAAAAATAAGCCTAAGCCTAATAAACCAATTAATTCTTTATCAGCCATCTATTTTTCCCCCTTTATGTAAAAATATTTGGAATGCTAAAACAACTGCCCATAAAGCAAGTGAAATAATTCCTGGTGCATAGAATGGCCATTCTGGCCAACCTAATGTAACTGAAACTGCACCATCGTCATATGATTCAATCATTCCCATAAACATAAGAATTGTTAAAAAAACCACAAAAACTAAAGTACAAGTTAACCACAACATATCAAAATATTGTTGCACTTTTGGTGAGAATTTATTTGCAAAAAAGTCTACTGCAACATGTCCCCTTTGAGCTTGTGCCCAAGGGAAAAACATTAAAGCAATACAACTTGTTAATAATCTAACCAAATCCTCATAACCAGAAAGTGCTGATACATTAGAATCAAAAATTCTAGCCATCTTGTCTAAACCAAATGCTGCTATATTAATCACTGTAGTCATAACTACAATAAAAAGTAAAATACCAGCTAAATAAACCCACCAAAGGCATATTCTTTTTAGCTTCCCCTCAAAATATAATCTTAATCTAGCTTGCATTATAAAACCTTATTTATTTGCTATTTTTAGAAATAGCCTTTCTAGCCTCATCTACTAGTTTTTGTCCATCAATACCCTTTGAAGTTGCTTCTTCAATCCATCTTTGAACCACTTGCTCACCTATTTTGTCAAATTTTGCCATCTCGTCTTTGCTTAATTTGTGAACTTTTCCACCTTTTGATTCATTTTGCATCTTCTTACCTGGTTCTTCAACATCCATCCAAATTTGCCCAACTTTTTTAACCATATCCATATCTACACTGTCAATTAAGATTTTTTGTAGCTCTTTATCCAATGATTTAAATCTATCTTCGTTCATAAGTAACATAAATACAGAAGTACCGAATCTCTCACCATTTGGCCCCTCAACTGAATGTTTAGTTAAATTATGAAACTTAAGTGCAGGAAACACTTCAAAAGGAATAAATCCTCCATCAACTACACCTTTTGATAGAGCTTGAGGAAGTGCTGGTAAAGGCATACCTACTGGCTCTGCACCCAATGCAGATATATACCATCCTGCAGTTCTTGATGGAGCTCTAAGTTTTAAACCTTGTAGATCTTCAACCGATGATATTTGTTTTTCAGTTGTATGAATTGCATTACCTGCAGCTGTATAAACCATCAAAGGCTTAATTTTATTAAAGTCATCTTTAATCAAATCCATATTTTCTTTAATTGCAATTGCAGTTGCAAGAGAATCACCAACATGAACAGTTGGGAGTTCAAAAACTTCAGTTCTTGGAAATACACCAGGAGTATATCCAGGAAGTGTCCAAACGATATCTGCAACACCATCTCTTACTTGCTTATATAGTTCAGGTGGCTTTCCTCCCATAGTCATCGATGGGAAAATTTCAATTTTTAATTTTCCTTTAGATGCTTCTTCAACTTTTTTTGCCCAAGGCTCTAAAAACTCAGTTTGAAGAGGAGCTTTTGGACTTAAAAAGTGATGAACTGTTAATGTCTCCGCTGCATAAGCTGAACCTGCTAATAACAATGTACTAACAAGAATGCTTCCCTTTTTAATTAGATTTTTCATGTCTTTTCCCTTTTTTCACTAATCTTTTATTACTTCATTGCTTTTTCTAAAGCATCTAGAACTTTCATTGCCGATAATGCTTGTTGTACACTTGCATTTGGTTCACGTCCATCTTTAATTGCTGAGATAAACTCTCTATCTTGTAACTCAATTCCATTCATAGAAACTGCAACATTTGAAACATCAATTTGCTCTTCTTTTCCCGTAAATAAATCATCATATCTAGCTATATAAGTTCCATTATCACAGATATATCTAAAGAAAGTTCCTAATGGCCCATCATTGTTAAATGATAATGATAAAGTACAAATTGTTCCTGATGCCGTTTTTAAACCAATACTCATATCCATTGCAATTCCAAGTTCAGGATTAATTGGTCCTTGCATTGCTTGAACATCAACAATCTCTTCCCCCGTTTGGTAAGCAAATAAATCAACTGTATGACAAGCATGGTGCCATAATAAGTGGTCAACCCATGATCTTGGCTCACCTAAGGCATTTGTATTTGTTCTTCTAAAAAAATATGTCTGCACGTCCATTTGTTGAATTTTTAATTCACCAGCCGTAATTTTATTATGAACATATTGATGAGATGGATTAAATCTTCTTGTATGTCCAGCCATAGCAACAAGTCCGGTCTCTTTTTGTTTATCTACAATTGCTTGGGCATCTGCTAATGAATCAGCCATTGGAATTTCAATCATTACATGTTTCCCTGCATCCATTAAAGCGATTGCTTGTTGCGCGTGAATTTGAGTTGGACTAGTAATAATTGCTGCATCAAAATCATATTTTAAAGCATCTTCTAAAGTAAGTACATAATTTGGAACATTAAATTCTTCAGCTACTTTTTTTGTACCCTCTTCTCTTCTACCAACTAAACAAACTACCTCAGCACCCTCAATATTTGATATAGCATCTAAATGTTTTTTTCCAAAAGCTCCATTTCCTACAACACAAATTTTCATACTAGTCCTCCTTATTTTCTAAAATTGTTAATGAATAATTAGTATTCGAAATTGGTACGTGCATAAATCTATAAACTTCATTTACTTCTTTGTCTAATGCGCCTCTCATTGTTAACCACATAATTGCCTCAGCACCTTCACTTCCTGTTTCTCTAATCAATTCAGTTACTGAGATATCTTTTATAGATTCTGGATCTTTTACTAAATTATCTAACCACCAAGTGTCATAATTAACATTAATTAAACCTGCTCTTGGTCCTTGTAATTGATGTGATAATCCACCTGTTCCCATAATTGCAACATTAATATCTTCAGGATAAGATTCAATAGCTTCTCTAATAGCTTTTCCTAAGTTGTAGCATCTATTTCCTTTTGGTTGAGGATATTGAACAACACCAACATATAATGGGATAAACTTACAAGGCCACTCTTCTAATTCTTCACCAAATGCTAAAGAAGCGGGAACAGAAAAACCATGGTCTACATCTAATTCAAATGACATAGCAACATCAAACTCTTTTTCATTAAAGTGTTCTGCTAAATGACAAGATAAAGCAGAGTCCCCTTTAAAAGTTGGAACTTTTCTTCTTCCATATCCTTCATCAGCAGGTAAATACTCATCAGCAATACCAAGTCCAAAAGGTATTACATTTTTTAATGAAAAGTTTGAACCATGGTCATTATAAACAATAATACAAACATCAGGTTTTTTCTCTTTCATCCATGCTCTTAAAGGCTTAATCCCTTCATTAAATGGTTCCCAATATGGACCAGTCATCTCTTTATTGTCCATTTTAAGCATAATTGTTGGTATGTGTGAAGTACCTATTCCTCCGATTATCTTAGCCATTTTTCTTCTCCTCATTCTCTTTTATACTTCTATTTCCTTCAATTGGTCTTCCACCATCAATCATCATTTGCTGAAATTGCTCAGTTGTCATTTTATTTGGTTCTTCAGACATCATTGCTCCAGCTTGTTGCATATGTACACCTAAAGTTGCAGCAATTTTCCATAAATAATAGATATTTCCACCTAATTCAAGAAGGTAGTTTAAATCTTTTCTTCTAATACCATCTTTCATCTCTTCTGTTAATTTAGGAAATCTACTCATATATTCTTCTTCATCAGCTAAAAAAGCTTCCCTTGCATCAGGTTTATTTAAAGTGTCACAAAATTTATTTAATTCATAACCTTTTACACAAGTTTGTAAGTCAAATACAATTGTCCCAGGTATATCTTTATAATCTCTTTCTTCATAATTACCCATAATTAAATCCCTTTTTCTTAATTAAAATGTTTTTGAATATGTTGATTAATTCTAGGATAAACTTTTCTAATGTTATCTTCGAATATCATTTTTTTCTTTTCATCACTAATCTTTGCATTATCAATATATCGCTTTGTATCATCAAAATAATGACCTGTTAAAGGATCAATTCCTCTAACTGCTCCAATCATTTCAGATGCAAATAAAATATTATCAGTAGGAACTAGATCTAATAATAAATCAATACCCTCTTGATGATATACACAAGTATCAAAATAGATATTATTCTCAATTATACTATTTAAATTATCTAAGTCTAACATGTCACAAAGACCTCTAAATCTACCCCAGTGATATGGTACTGCTCCACCACCATGTGGAATAACAAATTTTAACTCAGGAAAGTCTTTAAATAGTGTTTTACTCATCATAAGTTGAGTAAAAGCAGTTGTATCAGCACCTAAATAGTGTGATGAAGTTGCATGAAATACTGGGTTACAACACCCACTTACATGAATCATAGCTGGGACCCCATACTCAACCATTTTCTCGTATAATGGATACCAATATTTATCATCTAATTTAGGTGCATCATTCCAATATCCACCAGATGGATCAGGATTTAAATTACATCCAATAAATCCATACTCTTTTACAACTCTTTCAAGCTCAGCTGCACTTGCAGTTGTATCATATCCTGGAGACTGTGGAAGTTGTGCAACACCAACAAAGTTTTTAGGAAAAATATCAACTATTCTTGCAATAAGTTCATTACAATGTTCAGACCAGTTTTTACTTGTACTTTGATTTCCTATATGATGCCCCATCCAAGATGCTCTTGGAGAGAAAATTGTCAAATCAGTTCCTCTTTCTTGTTGCAATTTCAACTGGTTTTTTTCAACACTCTCTCTTAACTGCTCATCAGTGATATTAATAACACCCTTTGCATGTTGTACTAAAGGATCAAAACTTAACTCTTTTTTTTGCTGTTCTCTGTAGTCACCTAACTCTTTAGGTCCAGTTGTATAGTGCCCATGGCAATCAATAATCATATTAATATTCTCCTTTCAATTGAGCTTCATTGTCAAAATATTTAAATCCTGCGGCTTCTAAACCTGGTCTCATTTTATATAGATCTAGTCCTAAAACACCTTCTTCAAACTGTGCTCTTTTTTCACCTTCATAGTCTTCTCTTTTTTGAGCGGCATCAGCAACTATTTTTGCATCTTCTTGTGCAACAATACAAATACCATCATCATCAGCAACAACAACATCACCTGGATTTACTATTTGACCAGCACAAACAATAGGAATATTAACTGAACCTAAAGTATTTTTTACAGTTCCTCTAATACTTACTGCTTTTGACCATACTGGAAAATCCATCTGCTGTAAATCTTTAGTATCTCTAACTCCACCATCAATAACAAGACCTTTTACACCTTGTGCAATAGCAGAAGTTGCTAGTAAATCTCCGAAAAATCCATCAGTATTTGGAGTTGTACAAGCAGCAATTATAATATCACCTGGTTGCGCTAACTCCATTGCAACATGAAGCATCCAGTTATCACCTGGTTGTAAAAGAACAGTAATAGCTGAACCAGCTATTCTTTTCCCTTTTAATACAGGCTTTAATTCAGGATGAAGTTCCCCTACTCTTTTTTGTGCTTCATGAACTGTAGCAGCTCCAAACTTTTCTAATCTTTCAATCTCTTCTTTTGGTGCTCTGTTTATATTTTTAACAGCTACACCTAATTGTTGTTTTCTAATCATATTAATCCTCCCATCCATAAAGTCTTGCTGGATTATCTACTAAAATTTTCTTTTGTAATTGTGAATCTGGAACCATTAGAGCAAAAAGGTCTAATAAATCTCCATCATTTGGCATATATTTCTTGATATTTGGATGAGGACAATCTGTTCCCCAAAGAATTCTATCTGGTGCTATTGCAACTAGTTTTTGTGCATATGGAATTGCATCATAAAATGGTGGTTGCACTGAAATTCTTTCTGCACAAGAGATTTTAACCCACCAATTTTCTCTTTCCATAAATTTACATAAGATTTTGAAGGCTTCTTGTTCAACACCCTCAGTTGTAGGAACTCTTCCCATATGATCAACTACAATTGTAATATCAAATTTTGCAAAGAAATCTTCATATTTGATAATATCTTCTGCATTTACATGAATTACTAAGTGCCAACCTAAAGGTATTACTTTATTAATTACTCTTTCCATCATTTCTAAATCTGGTGCTCCACCTAAATGTGTTACAAAATTAAATCTAACACCTTTAACCCCATTTTCATCTAAATACTTAAAATCTTCATCACTAAAGGTATCATCTGCCATGCAAACACCTTTATATCTTTTAGGGTCATTTTTTATAGCATCTAGCATTGCAGTATTGTCTTTACCATGACAAGAAGCTTGAACTAAAACAGCTCTAGAAATTCCAATAGTATCATGCATTTTTCTTAACAGCACCTCTGGTGTATCAGGTGGCCAATAAGTTGCTTTAGGCGAATATGGAAACACTTCATGTGGTCCAAATACATGGCAATGGGCATCACAAGCATTTTCCATAGCTTTAAATACTGGCGTCTTAGTATTCCTATCTGGCGCCATACAAGTTTTCTTTTCCAAATTTATCTCCTCTAGTTCTTAGTTTAAATCATCTGGATGTGGATAAGCCACACCTTTACTTAATAATCTAGCAGTTCTTAATAAACCAGCTTTTTTAATACTTAATTCATCATTCATTTTTTCACTTGTTAATTCAACTGTAAACTCTCCACTTGGATGTTCTATGGTTAAATTAGCAATTGGCATATTTTTAACTTTTATAATATCACTAGTAACACACTCATCATACAAACAAGCGCTTGCAACAGAAACTGCACCAAGTACTCCAATTGCCGCATGACAATTATGTGGTATAAATGTTCGTGTATTTATACTTCCACCACTTTTAGGAGCTGAAACAATTGTCATCTTAGGTACAACTTTTTTCGATACTTCTCCAAGATTCATCATTGGACCAACTTCTAATCTTAATTCTTCTAATGTTTTTCTTAATTCAGAATTATTGCTTAACTCTTCACAACTTTCATATCCTGTAATTCCTAATTGATTTGCATTAATTAAAACTACAGGCATACCATTATCAATACATGTGATGTCAATATCATTTACAACATCTTTTTTATTCCCTGTTGGGAAAAGCGAACCACAAACAGATCCTGCAACATCAAGATAATTACATATAATCGGAGCAGATGTTCCAGGAACTCCATCAATTCTTGCATCACCATCAAATTTCAATTTTTTATTTGGTGTTTGCATTACAAGTTCACAAATATTGTTACTATTAATCATATTGACTTTTATAGTTGTTGTATCATCTGTTGGTATTACCATCTTATTTTCTATAGCAAAAACTCCAACACCTGATAATATATTTCCACAATTTGGAGAGCTATCAACTCTATTTTCACCAACAACTACTTGTACAAAAAGAAAATCTATATCACAATTTTCTTTTTCTGATTTACTTACAATAGCAACCTTACTAGTAAGGGGATTCGCGCCTCCCAAACCATCAATTTGTCTAGAGTCACGACCAACAATACTTAATATGATTTCATCTCTAAGGTTTTCATCCTTGGGTAAATCATTTTTATCAAAATAAATACCCTTTGAACTACCACCTCTTATTTGCATATATGGTATTGATTCATAACCCATTTTTAACCTTTTATTTAATTTTCGAACATTTGTACAGAAACTATAGCATTGGAAAATTTAAAGTACGCTTAACGGACATAAGTTCATTTTAAGTTAAGATAGCAATAGCATAGCATTATAAAATTAGTTTATAAGAAAAAGAAAATTAAGTTATTAATCTATATGTATTTGGATAATGTTAATATATTGAAAACTACTTGTAGAACTCTATTTATTGGGGTTTTATTAGAAAATACGAGATATATTTTTTGTTTATTTATTTTATAATTACTTTTTTAAAAAATATAAAAAAAAGAGAAATTAAAATCTTTCTAATTTCTCTTTTAATTCTAAAAGTACACACTTTTATATTAGTATTTATTTTTTAATATCTTTAATAACTTGATAAGCTTGGTTTATTTGTTGAGTTTTTGCAGTCGCTTCTTCCATATATGATTCATCTTTATCTTGAGAGCTAATAATATCAGGGTGATATTTTCTAATTAAGTTTCTATAAGCTTTTTTAATTGTGTTCATATCATCAGTTTCTTTCACACCTAAAATTTCATAGGCTTCTTTTGCACTCATAGTTTGGTTATTGTTTTTCATTTTGTTTTCAAAATTATTTATGAACTGTTTATATTGTTCTTCTGAAATATTTAATTCACCTACAATAACTCTTAAAATCTTGTCTTCTTCATCGCCTATTCCACTATCAATAAAAGCTAATTGGATTAAAAAACCAACAAATTGTCTTCTTTTTAAAATACTTTTTCCAATCAGATTATTTAAATCACTTGCAATTTGCTGTGTATTATCACTTTTTTGTTTCTCTTCATTGAAAATTTCTTTCATGATATCTCTAGCTTTTTGCTTTTCATCAAATACTTTTGTTATATCATCAAACATCATTTTAATAAGTTGCGCTTCAAGTTCTTGAACTCTTCCATCTGCTTTAGCAACTTTTGCAACAAGTGCTATAAAAAGTCCTAATTCGCTTTTGGCAAAATCCTCTTTTGAGTTTATTAATTTATTGAGTTTTCTTCTTTGATAATATTTGTATAATTTAAAAGCAACAATTAGTCCAAATATAATTGATAATGTTAAAAATGTATTTACTATAAATGTATAATACAAAACAACAAGAAGAATTGCTATAAAAATCCATTTTTTTAGTTTCATTATTTAATCCGTTTTTTGATAATTTAGTTGACAATTATATCTATTTAACCTTATATGATATAATGTGCAATTATATTTTAAAGGATTTATTATTAAAGTTTTTAAATATCTATTACTATTTACTTTTTTTCTTAGTTTGAATCTTTTTGCAGGTTCACAAAGATTACAAAAAGAGATGAACTATGAAATTTCATATGAAAAAGCTTTACAAAAAGCTCTAAAACAAAATAAACCAATAATGATGATGATAGGACAAACAGAATGTCCCTATTGCAATAAATTTGAAGTAAAAACACTTACAAGAAAAAATATTAATATAAAAGTTCAAAAAGATTTTATACCTCTAAGTTTGCTTAGGGATAAAGATAAACTTCCAAAACAATTTGAAGCTAAAGGAGTTCCAACTGTTTTATTTATTGACCCAAAACAGCAAAAAGCTTTTTATAAATCATTTGGATACAAAAGTAAAAGAGATTATAAAGTGGAGTTAGAAAAAGCTTTAGAGATTTATAATAAAGAATATAGAAATTAAAACTTCTAAAATCGTTCCATGAATAAAAAAATAAAAAAATATATAAAAGAGATTGTTAAATACTCAATCATTTTAGTCATTGTATTAAATGTAGTAAGCTTTTATAAATCACAAGATTTGAATAAAGAAGATTTTCCATACAAAGCCTTTGAACTAATTGATGGTTCAAGCTATTCTTTAGATGAAAACAAACCATTATTGATATATTTTTGGGCTACATGGTGTCCTATTTGTAAATTTCAGTCACCAAATATAGAACAACTTTCAAAAGAGTATCAAGTAATAAGCTTTACTAGTCAATCTGGTTCAAAAGAAGAGATACAAAAATACCTAAAAGAAAACAACCTTAACTTTAAGGTTATAGATGATGCATACAACGATTTTGCCTATAGATTTAATATAAAAGTATATCCCACAACATTAATCTATGATAAAAATAGAAAGCTAAAATTCTCCGATGTTGGATACACTTCAAGCTTTAGTTTAAAGTTAAAACTATGGTGGAGCAAATAAAAATTTATTTTATACTTAATAAAACTTTTTAAATACTAATTTTTTTATCTATTTTAACTTGTTATGTTAAAACTACAAAATGAAAAATAACACAATAAAAAATATAAATACAATTGATGAACTAGCTAAATTTGCTGATTATTCTTTTTTAAATACACTTGTTTGTGATCCATTGGCAAATAAAGATGGACAAAACTATAACCCAAGAGAGGTTTTTAATGGGCACTATGTACCTGTAACTCCAACAGCTATTAAAAATCCAATATATATTACCCATAGTAAAACTTTTTTTAAAGAATTAGGTTTGGATGATTCTTTAGCAAAAAATGAAGAGTTTATTAAAATGTTTTCAGGGGATACTTCAAGTATAAAAAAACCTTTAAAAAATATTGGTTGGGCAACTGGATATGCCCTATCTATTTATGGGACTGAATACTACATGCAATGTCCTTTTCAAACAGGAAATGGATATGGAGATGGTAGAGCCATTTCTATTTTAGAAGCAGTTATAAATAATAAAAGATGGGAGTTTCAACTAAAAGGAGCAGGAAGAACACCATATTGTAGAGGTGCAGATGGACGAGCAGTTTTGAGATCTAGCATAAGAGAGTTTTTAGCCCAAGAACATATGTATGCCCTTGGTGTTCCTACATCAAGGTCACTTAGCTTATATACTTCGAAAATGGAAACTGTTACTAGACCTTGGTTTAATGAAAACTCTTATTCGAGGGATCCTGAACGAATGATTGAAGAAAATGTTGCAATCTCAACAAGAGTTGCTCCATCATTTATAAGAGTTGGTCAATTTGAACTATTTGGAAGACGAGCAAGAAAAAAAGAGCATCCAAAAGCATTAGAAGAGCTTGAGCAACTTGTACTTCATGGAATAAAAAGAGAATATCAAGATGAGATAGAGGAAAACTCTAGCCTTGAAGAAAAAGTAGTTTTATTAGCCCTAAAATTTAGAGAACGACTAACTTCATTAATTGCAAATTGGATAAAAGTTGGATATTGTCAAGGTAATTTTAACAGTGATAATACTGCTGTTGGAGGTTATACTTTAGACTTTGGACCCTTTGGATTTATTGATATCTTTGATCCTGAATATCAACCTTGGACAGGTGGAGGATTACACTTTTCATTTTTCAATCAAACAGAAGCTGCAAGAAAAAACTTCAATAGTTTTTGTAGTGCTTTAATGCCATTACTTGAAACAAATCAAAACGCTTTAGAAAATCTTGCAGGTATTAGAAGTGGTTTTGCAAAAGTGATGAATGAAAAAATGGAAAAGATGTGGGCTTCAAAATTAGGTTTAGAAAAATATGATGACAAACTATTTAATGAGTTAATGCATCTAATGTTGAAAAGTGAAGCTGACTATACAATATTCTTCCGTGAACTTTCATCAATTCCAAAAGATATTTCAGATCTTGAAATTAGCTTTTATAGAAAAATTAATGATAAAGACCTGCAAAATAGATGGAACAAATGGTTAGAGACTTGGAAAAGTAAACTTTATGTTTCAAGTGAAGAATTAAAAACTATAAACCCTAAATATACTCTAAAAGAGTGGTTTTTAGTTGAAGCTTATGAAAAGGCAAATAATGGGGACTATAGTCTAATTCTTGAATTACAAGAGGTGATGACTAATCCTTATTTAGAACAATCAAAACAAATAGAAGAGAAATACTATGTAAAAAAACCAAATGATTATTTTGGAGTAGCTGGCATTTCTCATATTACATGTTCATCATAAAAAAAGTCCATTTTGGACTTTTTTTTATTGCTTTCACTACTTTATAGCCACTTTTTTGTTGTATCATTTTACGGAAAAACATATAGGAAAAAATTATGATTGGAAGTAAATATAAAGCAATAACACAAGATAACAATGTTGTAGTAAAATTTAGTGATAAGGTAATTTCTTACGAGGTTGATAGTAAAGAGATGGCATCAAAAGTTTCTAAGTTATTTAATGAAATAGGTGTATTAGAACTATCAGAAATTTGGGATACAATTTTCAAAGCTATAAATCAATATAAAAAACAAATCAATAGCGCATTTTAAAAATCACCAAAACTAGCAAAGGCACTTTCTATACTTGGAATTGTTTTATAACTAGTTTTTGTGAGCCTTACATTTTTCGTATTTAAATCGCATATGGCAATCTTAAAGTTTGCACCCATATGTGGTTCAACAACGCAGATAATCTTATCATCGATTTGTCTTGTTGCATGAATAGTGCCTTGCAGAGAATTAAAAAAATACTTTGGATAAGTTAAAGGTGTTATTTCAACAATATCAATGGTTTCTTGATTTTCTAAAGTTTGTACGATATCCATAGCATCTTCATAACTATCAAATTGTATACACCAATCATCAAAGTTTTTATTAAAATGTACCATATCCTCATCTAAAAATCCACCAACTAATGATTGCAAAGCAAATATTGACAAACAATCTCCTTTTTATAAAAAATTTTCCAAGAGATGATTTTAACATATTATTTTTTATCTTTTCTAAAGATTACTTGTATACACTTTCATACAACAAAAAGGATTCATATGGAAATAATGATATATGTTATAGTGTTTTTCATAATTGGTTATGCAATTACAAAAATACTAAAAGAGAATAATAAAATCATACTAGCAATTTTAGGCATAGCAATATTTTGGGGATTTTACTATCATCCTATGTGGGGATTAGTAAGTTTAGGTGAAATGGCTATGGGATACTTTGTAGTTAGATTTAATGAAAATTAAAAATATACTCTAAGTATTCTTATTTTTTTAAGCAATGGAAGCTATCCCTTGTCCATCTTCTAAATAAACAGTTATAGCAAGAGTTAAATTTAGTTGATGTTACCAATTCATCTTCATCTGCATCTAAAGAAAAATATTTACAAGATTCTGCCATTTTCTTTGCTTCTTCATAATTTTCTCTTCCAAATTTAAATACGAACTTATGATTTACTAACTCAAACATTTTAGTATTTCCTTAACTCTTCTGTTGTTAAAAGTAAATATTTATCTAACTCTTTTTTTATTAAAACAACTGCTTTATGATTAAGCATAACTCTTTTTAATTTGTCATTTATCTTTATATCAATATTAGATAATACAATTTCACCATTTTCAAACTGAACCTCATCAATAGTCTCATTTGTTAAAAGCTCTTTTACACTTACATACTCTTTTGAAATTTTCAAATTCCCTTTTACTCTTCCATCACTTCCATATAGTCTTAATGCAACTCCTGCCAGAGCTCCAATAACACCTTGTCCATCGTTTTTATGTTCGCTCAAATGTAAATTTTGAATTTTAGCCATTTCATATGCTTCATCTTTAGTTAATACTTTTTGTTTAGCATCAAATCCATATTTAATCAAAGCTTCTATATCTGTCAAGTCTTTTTCAAAACCTATACAAATACCTGGCTGAGAAGTTGGGGCAGAATATTTTTCTATATATTCAACAATAAAATCTCTAATCTCAACTTTTTCCTCTTTTGTTAAATATGTTGTAAAACACATTGAACTATTATGTGAAGTATAAGGTATATCTTCATGTATGAAAAGCTGATGTCTTGTAATTAAAGAACATTTTTTGCCATACTTTATTTCTATATGATTTTGAATCTCTTCACTTAATTGTCCAGTTGATTTTTCATAACCTATCTCATCTGTATCATCAATACAAATATATGTTTTATAACTACTCATCATAACTCCTATTTAAAAACAATTGATAGAACTCTTCTTTCTTCTTATCAAAATTATTTGGAAAATATTTAGGATAAACTTTAGATCCTAACCAATAAACACCTAATGTCTTAAAAAAAGATGGTGGATTATCAATCCAGTTTATAGGCTTTTGTGGTATTAAAAATACCTTTTTTTCTTTTACTGCTTTTAAATATCTATATTTATTGTTTGAAAATATATTTTTATAGAAATTCTTTTTATTTGTAATTATTACATCTGGATTTATTAAAAATAGTTGCTCTAGATTTATTTTAATTCTCATGTTTTTTAAATCATTACACTTTATTGGATTTTTTGCGTTTATTAATTTTATTGCTTCTGAATGAACTGAATCTTCACATTCAGTTACTAAGCCATCATCACTTTTTGCATAATATACATTTAACAAATTATCATTAGGAATTTTTTTTGTTAATTGATTAATATTTGCTAATTCAGTTTGAATATACTTAGATAAACTATTTCCCCTATCCTCTTTTCCCATAACTCTTCCCAAAGTTTTATACCCTTGGATATAACTTTCAATAGTTGTTAAATCAATAGAACAAGAATCAATTCCTACTTTTTCTAATTTTCTGGCTAATTTTGAGTAATTACCTTTTGAGTTCCAAAGAACAACTAAATCAACTTTTTTATTTAATAAATCTTCAACTGATTCTAGTTTTTTAAAGGGATCTACTTTATTTGATATTTTATCTGGAAACTTTAACTCATATACAGATTGAATCATCATATTGACTGGTCGAGACTTACCAACAACATTTTTTGCAACTTTTCCATATTGGCTACATTGTTTAATCTGTGAAGCAAATAAAGAACTTAATAAAATAAAAAATAAAAATACTATTTTCATAAAATCTTTCCTTAGGCAAATTTTGGTATACAAAAACTATGTTTATATAAATCTGTAATTTCGACGTCTATTCCATATAACTGTTTAATGCTATTTTCATTTATCACTTCAGAAGTAACTCCATCATATAAAATTTTTCCATCTTTTATAAGTATAGATTTATTTGAAACTAGAAATGCATGGTCAGGATAGTGAGTTGATTTAATAAAGGTATACCCTTTTTGTGATAACTTTTTAATATGTTCTAATAACCTTAGTTGGTTCCCATAATCTAATCCACTTACTGGTTCATCCATTATAAATATTTTCGCTTCTTGTGCTAATGCTCTAGCAATTAAAACTAATCTTTTTTGTCCACCACTTAATTCATTATAAGATTTATCATAAAGATTAGACAAACCTACAATTTCTAAACTGTTAAGTGCAATCTCTTTATCTTTTTTACTATAAGAGGAAAAAATACTTTGATAAGCAATTCTTCCCATCATAACAACTTCTAAGACACTAAAAGAAAAAGGTAAAAAACTATTTTGAGGAACATATGCTATTTTTTTAGCTAAATCTTTTTGTTTATATTTAGAAACATCTTTATCTTCTAAATATATTTTTCCCGTGCTTGGAGATAAAAGCCCTAGAATCAATTTTATTAAGGTTGTTTTCCCTGCTCCATTTGCACCTAATAAAGAGATAACATCACCATTTTGTATATTTAGACTAATACCATCTAATACATTTTTATTTGAATAGCTATAACTAACATCACATATTTTTATCATCAATTCAATCCTTTTCTTGAATTTTTTAAAGCAATAATAAACATTGGAATTCCAACAACCGAAGTTAATATACCTATTGGAATTTCAATACTTAAAAGTAATCTTGAAATATTATCTACTAAAACTAAAAAAATTGCTCCCATTAGTGCTACAGTTGGTATTAAAACAATATTATTTGACCCTACTATTAACCTTGCAAAATGGGGTATAATTAATCCTATCCAGCCTATCATTCCACCAATTGAAACACTTAATGCACTGATTAATGTTGCACATAAAATCACTATAAATCTAACTAACTTTATATTTACACCTAAACTTCTTGCTTCATCATCTCCAAAACTTAAGATATTTAAATATTTAGACATAATTATTAAAGAAAAAATACCTAATAACATTGGAATAGAATATAAATATATTTCATTCAATTCAACAGAAGCTAAACTTCCCATTAACCAATAAACAATTGATGGTAATTTATCATATGGATCTGCTGTATATTTAACTATTGAAAGTAAGGTTGAAAAAAATGATCCACTAATAATTCCACCTAAAATAAGTATTAACGTTGAGCTATTTCTTTCTTTATAAATATAAGTGATAAATATTGCAAAAACAACTGCAGTTACACCAAATACAAAAGAAAAAATTTGAGTGAGAAACCAGCTATTAAAAAATGCAAGAGATAAGGTTGCACCAAAAGCTGAGCCTGAAAGCACCCCTAAAATACCTGGTGAAACAAGGGGATTCATAAACATTGATTGAAATGATGCTCCTGCAACGGCATAAGATGCACCAATTAATATTGCAGCTAATATTCTAGGTAATCTAATATCAAAAATTATATTTTGTAAAAGCTGATGTTTTTCTAAAGAAGCAGGTTCTATCCCTAGAAATGAGTATTTCATCACATCTAAAAACTCTGTAATAGATATTTTATAATGCCCTAAAAATAAAGAACCAATAGAAAGACATAAAAGTATAACTACTAGTAAAAAGTAAGTTTTTTTCATCTAAGTCTTCCTATTTTTTTAATTAAAATTTATATGTTAATTTTACGTAGTATTCTCTACCAGGTTCTGGGTAACCTAAATCTAATTCATAATTTTCATCAGTTAAATTTGTTACCCCAACACTAAATAAAACATCTTTTGAAAATTTGTAATCTGCATTTACACCAATAACTTTTATATTAGATACATCAACATAGTTACTATTAGCATCTTCAAGAATCAAATCTTTTTTAAATGTCATATTTGCAGTAAGTTTTAAATCTTTTGTTGGAGTATAATCTGCAAAAAAGTAAGCACTGTGTTTAGGAACATCTGTTACAACAATAGAACCATCATCTTTTTCAATATTTATATAAGTATAATTAAAACCTAAAGTATATAAATCTTGTTTATATTTTACAGAAGTTTCAAACCCTTTATACTCTTCTGTTCCAGTGTTTTGTTCTTGGCTTTTAGAACCAGATACATTGTCAACTATTCGAATAGGGTCTTTTACATTAATTAGAAATAATGCTGTATCAAATTCAAAATTATCAAAATTTATTTTGTGTCCTAGTTCATAATGTGTTGCTTTTTCAGGAACTAAATCTGGATTAATTAATGCCTTACCTTTTTTATCAGAGAATCTTTCTTTTAATGTAGGTAAATGTGTTTTTTTAGCAATTGTAAATCTAGTAGTTTGATTTTCTTTAAAATCATAAAAGAAACCTAATTGTCCATTATATGCATCATTTGATTTTGTTTTAACAACTGTATCATATGTAATTGCTTCAGTTGGATTTGCATAATCATAACTAAGTGAAGTGATAATTTTAAATCTATTAGTTGGTTCATAAATATCTTCTGCTGCAATTGAATAAACTTTTTCAACAAATTTATCATCTAATCCACTTTCACTTCCTGTAGCTCTTAATATTTCATGATTATCTTTTTTAACATTTAGAGCAAATTTTATAGTATGTTCATCTGACCATCCATATTCTGTATACTCTAAACCAGTTCCTAAACTATAAGCATCTGTATATTCTAATTTATTTAAATTTACCCAACCATTTTTATACTCTTCATATGTATTCTTATAATTTGTTCTATATAATTTAAATTTGATATCCCTCAAATCATATTTTTTATTTGCAATGAAATATAATGAATTACTATCCCAAGTTGGCCAATCAATATACTTTTTTTTACCATCATCTTTGTCTACTACTGTTGGTTGAGATTTTTCAGAATTTAAATAATTCATTCCTAATACATATTCAGTATTATTATCAGGAGTATAACCTGCTTTTAAATTAAATGATTTTGAATCTGAATCACTATGGTCTCTTTCTCCTTCACTTTGTAATGAAGTTGATACATAATCATCCGAAAGGCTCCAATGATCTCGATTTTTTAATGTTCCATTGAATTGTAGATAATACTTATCTTGCTTTGTCCCTAAATTAAAAGTATTTAACCATTGAGATTGATTAAAATCATTGTCAAAATTTATTTGAGATGAGATACTACCTTCAAACTTCTTTGTAGGTTTTTTTGTTACGAAGTTAACAACTCCACTCATAGTATTTGGCCCAAACATTGTTGAACTAAAACCTTTTGCAATATTTACACTATCTAAATCAGTAGATAAAATTCTTGAATAATCAAAATTTCCATCATAAGGGACATAAATTGGTATACCATCAATAAAAATCCCTGTCCTTGTTGCTTCAAGACCCCTAATCATTAAAGAACTTTCTTCTCTACCACCTTTATGCTCAATTGTAATACCAGATTGAGTATCCAAAACTTTTGCAATGTTTTTTTCTGGATTAGATATCAATTCTTCACTTGAAACCTTTTTAATATCTAATATCTGTTGCTGTTTTGCAGAGATAGAAATCTCACCTAATGTAAAAGTATCTTCTGCAATTAATAAAGAAGAAGATAACAATAATAAACATGAAAAACTTTTTTTCATTTATATTCCTTGTAAAAAAATATTTACCTTAAATTAATTTTTTATGTATTCTTAGCTTCAAAATATAAATATGCATAATTAGCATATTTATATTCTTAAAAAAAAGCCCTAAAAAACAATGAAATTTTAATTTCACAAGATTTAATAAGACTTTTTATAGCCAAGCTTTAAAAGTAAATTTTATTTTACTATTTTATTCCATAAATTTACTTTATAATTAAATAAAAAATTAATTTTTATAGTTAAGAAAAATTATAGATAAATAGAATGATCATGTCTGTCAGATAGATGACTAAATTAAAGAATTTAAAGATATAAAATAGTTTTGATTTTTTTGTTAATAAATTATGTTGAAATAAAAGTGTATAAAAAAGTAAGAGGGTCAGCTTTTAGACTGATTCCTCTATGATGTTAAAAACTTTCCCATTCGTCGTCATTTTTATCTTGATAGTTATTGTTTGCAATAATTTCTTTTGGTTTAGTATTCTTTTCACCTTTCATTTTTCTAATTTTATTTTCACTTTTTCTTCTATCTTTTGAAGTATCATAGTTTAAATCTAATTGATTTTCTCTTCTATCAACAACAATATCTTTTCCTTTAAACTCTTTTTCATTAACTTTTTTAACAATGTTTTCAGAGATATGGGAAGTATGTACGGCAATTTCTTGTGTCTCATTTGCAGCACTTGCAATTTTTTGTGTTTGTTGATCTTGAATTGTTACTGCATCATTTATCTGTTCTATTCCTGATTGTTGTTCTTTTGAAGCTGCTTCTACATTATTTATAAGTTCAATTGTTTTTTTGATATTTTCATTTAAATCAGTATATCCATGAATCATCTTATCAGCTATAACTTTTCCACCATTTGCTTTAGTCGTTGCATTTTCAACTAAATCTTTAATCTCTTTTGCTGCTTCTGCACTTCTACTTGCAAGGTTTCTAACTTCTTGTGCTACAACTGCAAATCCTTTACCAGCTTCTCCTGCTGTTGCTGCTTCAACTGCTGCATTTAAAGATAATATATTTGTTTGGAAAGCAATTTGATCAATTACCGTAATTGCTTCATTGATAGCTGTTACTTGTTCATTGATATCATCCATAGATGATGTGGTTTGATTAGCTAAATCATTTCCCTCTTCTACTGATTTAGTTACTTTATGAGCAAATTCAGCCATATCAATAACGTTTTGAGTATTACTTGTGATTGTTCCAGTCATTTGTTCTAATGCAGCTGCTGTTTCTTCTAGTGAAGCTGCTGCTTCATTTGAAACATCATTTAAGATATTCACATTTCCAAGTAAAGTTTCTGAAGAGTTTTGAAGAGTTAATCCAACTCTTTTTTCATTAGATAACATTTCAGTAATTGATGAACCTAAACTATTTACACCTTGAGATAGTTTTAAAAGATGGTGTTTTAGATCTGATGTTTGAACTTCATTGATATAATTGTAGTTTGTATATTGCTCTAGCACATCTAAAACCTCATTTATATTTTCTTCTAAATGTTGCCCCATAGAATTAAGAACTTTTTTTAAGTCCATTAATGCTGGGTTATCAACATCAGATGTAATTCTTTGGCATAAATCTCCTTGTTCAAACTCAGAAAGAATCTTTACTGTATCATCTATAAATTTTCTATCATCTTCAATACCTTTTTTTGTAATTTCAATATTTTCATTTACAACTTTTGCCATTGTTCCAATTTCATTTTTTCTACTATCATCAAGCTTTTCTACACTATTTGATTTCCTATTTAGATATTTAAAGAATCCTAGTAAACCTTCTTGGAACTTTTCAATTTGAGAACTAATCTCTCTTGAGATTATAAAAGCTGATAAAAGAACTAATGAAATAACTATAATTGCAATAATAATTGATGTTTTTAGTATATTATCATTTAAATCTGCAACCTCTGGACCTATTGTATTTTGATCTTTTTTTATTGATGATTTTATATCCTCAGCTAATTTTGCTATTTTAGGACCTAAAATACTTAAATTATCAATCACCTTATTTTTTTCTGTGATATTAATCACTACATCATTTAATCCTTTATTATAAAGATTGATTAGTTCTATAGCATGGGCTAATTTTTTTTGTCTGTCTGGATTTTGAATTGCCTTTTGTACATGTGCTAGTTCAGTTTTTAAGAGATTGAACTCTTCAATAGTTCTATTTGCATCTTCTTTTTTATTTGAATCAAGAAATTTAACTGCGTATAATCTTCCAAGTAAAAGTACTCTAATTGTATGTGCTGTTTCTAAAGAGGCTTGAAAATCACCATCTTTTTCTGCAGATAACATTACATCTGTTAAAAGTTCTTCTATTTTTTCACCATTGATAACTAAATTTTTTTCTACTAACTTATCTCTTGCTTTTATAAAATCAACAACTTTATAAAAATCATCTTTATATATTCTAATGTTCTTTTCTAATTCTAAAACCTGTTTTGCTCTAGAAGGAGCTTTAATCTTTTTTAATGCATCTTCGACAAGTTTTTCTGTTAAATCATAATATTTGTGAAAACCATCAATGTCTTTTTGTTCATGACTAGAAAAATATCTTATAACATTCATTCTAACCATTAACATATTAGCTTGTACTCCTGAGGCCAATCCAGAATCCTTTGCCATTTCTCTATAGTTGGTAAATCCTTTACCTGACTTAGAAGAACCAAGAATACTATTACTTGCTAAAACAACTACTAAAATAGCAATAACACCAAAGGATAATATTAGCTTCATTTTAATTGACATATTTTTTAACATTTTCAATCCTTTTATCTCATTTTATAGAGTCATTTTTTTATTTAATATATAGGCAAGAAATAATATCTGACCAGAACTATTAAAAACTTTTTATCTAATAATAAAAAACATATTTTTTTATTACAATTGTAATATTATTTTAGAAACAAGCTTAATTATCCATTAGTTATTATGTAACTTATTATATTTAATTGTATTATAAATTTATTTGTAGAGGGAAGGAACAATTCTCCAGTTAAAATTGTTCATTTTAATGTGTAACTGAGGATAATCTCAAAATAAGACATAAAAAAAGGCTCATAAAGAGCCTTGATTTATTTTTAGGAGATTTTGAAAATTCGCTTTTTTCATCATTTTAAGAAGGTGTTCGCAATTCCTTCTTAAACCATAAGAAAATTATAAGCTATAAGTATTAATCATAAAGCAACACTAAATTAATGTTTAGTTAATGAGTTTTATTTAACTTTCTTATTATGCTAAAACAACTTTTCTTCTATCAACTTTGCATACTTTAATATTAAAAATCTAAATCCATACATCATTTAAAGTTATTTCACCATCTCTAAATTCAATCTTGATTGAACATTTAAGTACTTATAAATAAATTATAGATTTTTCTACATTTATACAATAAACTGATAGAATGTTAATAATCAACAAAATTAAATGTTATTCAATATTTAAAAATATAAATCTGTGGAGAATAAAATGATATTTAAAAAAAATATAACAATGGTACTTTTATCTTGTACCTTATCAACTTCTGTTTTTGCAGCGCCTTCTATCAATGATATGCAAGCTTGTCAAGCTTTATTAGACTTTATTGAGGGGAAAATTTCATCACCACCTGCTAAATATTCTGTAAATGATGTAAAAGCTATTCGATTAGGTTTAAAACAATATAATGATTATATACAAAAAGAGATTGTAACACCAGGTTTAGTTAAATACAATGGTGGTGATATTTCAAAAGCAAATGCAATGCAAAAACAAGTTAATGCTTATAAATTGACATTGGTTGATGCGTACAAAACTCGATACCCACAAAATCGTTTATTTACAGATCATGCTATTGCTGTAAATAATTGTGCAAAAAAAGCTGTTCCCTCAGGAAATGCATTAGAAAATTTAAAAACTGCTTTGAATACTATGATTAAATTAGCAAAGATGAATTAGGAGAGATAAATTTTTTACTTAAAAAAAGGCAAAAAAAAAGCTTCTAGATAAAAGAACCTCAGTTCAAATATCTAAAAGCTTTTTATGGCTCCGGAACATGGAAGCTACAAAATGAAATTACAGATAGCCTATATCCCCGAAATACAGACTTTTTATATTCTTTCTACATTGTATTATGTAGTATATAGCACAAAAAACTAAAAAGAACAAGATTTTTTATTTAATGAATTAGCTCCAATTCAATCTAGTCTTTTACTAGTTTATAACCTTCACCTTTTTTTGTTTCTATTAAATCAATTGGAAGTTTATGTCTTAACTCTCTAATAATTGACCTAATTCTTTCATGGGGAACAATCTCATTTTGATAAACATAATAAATTATTTCATCAAAGGTAACAATACAAGGAGATTTTATAAAAAGGATTTTCAACATCATTGCTTCTTTTCTACCTAAATGAGCCCTTTCTTCATGGTGAACAAATATTGATTTTTTAAAGTCATAAAAAGTATTATCGTTTATAAAAAAGACATCGTCATTCCATAAATTACATAATTTATAAATTCTAAAAACTATCTCTTCTGGAGAAAAGTCTTTGACTATTACATCATTATAAGAAAGGTAATAAATCACTTTGAACATACGTGGTCGAATATCTTTTTCACAAATGAGAAGTATTGGAGCATCATTTCCATTTTCTCTAATAAATCTCATTGTGTTAATATTTAATGGCTCTTTTAAATTCAAAACAAAGATTGAACACTCTTCTAAAAAAGCAACATCATCATAAACTTCTCTCTCCTCATGTATAACTTTTGCTTCAATGGTAACTCTTGTTGCTTCTATACATTCAACAATATCTTTAGCAAGTTTTTTATCTGGTTCAAGAAGAAGCATTTTCATGTTTATTTCCTATCTAGTTTCTCATCAAGTAGTTTTTCAAGCTCTTTTCTTTCTTTATCTAATTTACCTTCATAATATTCATACTCAGGTTTATAGTAGTTAAGAGCACTTCTTAGTCCTGTATGTCCAATCTCAACGTGACATGAGGCACAACTAATCTCTTTATTTGTTCCAATTAAGCTATCATAGTGTTTGTGTAGTTTCTGTGCCATTTTACTATATTTTTCATTTGAATTATATGTTGTATGACAACTAATACATCCTTCATCGTAAACAAAATGAGCTCTTTTTTCTCTATTTTTTTGCCAATCAATTTTTTCTGGTTCACCAAAGAAATGAATAGCCCCTTCTATCACACCATTTCTTGCTTTTGTATAAATATAAGCAGCTAAAGAATCATGTGGTAAGTGACATTCAACACATTTAACTTTTATACCAGTATGCCCTGCACCACCATGTACATCATTTTGATAAGCAGCAACCATAGGATCCATCTCATGACATACTGAACAAAACTTATCATCACTTGTCATATGTAAACCTTGATAAGTAGCAAGGGCAATAAGTAAACCAACAAACACACCAATAAAACCAAATAAAACTATATTCTTTTTCATGGTGTATCCTTCATCCAAAGTTTAATATCATGTTCATGACACTCAATACACATATTTCTAGATGGTTCATGTTCCATATGACACTCATCACAAAATAAAACAGGTCCATCATGGATTGAATTGTGAGGATTAACATGAAGTTTATCCATAAATTCTAATCTTTTTGCCATAAAATCTTTTGATTTATGACATGCTAGACAACCTTCATCTCCTGGAGCAGAGAATTGTTTTGGATCATCTCCTTGCCCCTCATGACAAAATACACATTCAAATGATAATTCTGCATGATGAGATTTAACAGGGAACTCTTTTTTTACTTCTTCTGAAACAACAACTTTCTTCTCAGGAGGTGCTTGATTAGCACCTCCGTATAATAATATTGCACTTAAAGATAAAAGAGTTCCAATAACTAAAACATCTTTAATTCTTTTTTTCATGACTAAATATTTTCTCCTGCAATCATACCAAATGTTAAGCAGTCAGTAACTGCAACACTTCCAAGTCTACTTGCACCATGAGTACCACCTGTTACTTCACCAGCTGCATATAATCCAGGAATTGGTTTTAATGTTTTCCCAGAAATAACTTGTGCTTTTGTATTGATTTTTAATCCACCCATAGTATGGTGTGGTTTTGGTTGTAGACGAACACAATAGTATGGGCCTTTAGATTCAATACATTGCCCATCAAATTTAGCCACAGGTTTACCAAATTCATCAACACCTTTTTTAACACCATCATTATATTTTTCAATACTCTCTTTTAATGCTTTTAATGGAATACCATAAGCTTTAGCAGCCGCATCAACAGTATCATATTTTTTCATAACACCTGTAGCAAGTCCTTTTTCAACCAAAGGTAAAATTTGAGGATCAAAAGTATTATACGTACCAATTGCAACAGGATTAGCATCTGGGTCTTTTCTTAAAATTTTCCACTCTGCATCTGCTCTAGTTTTTCTATCTGCAAGTTCATTCATAAATCTTTTACCATTTCTAACATCAACAGCCATACCAAACTTAAATAAACCTTGTTGTGTTAGTTGTGGACCAACACCAAATCCTCTTTCATCAGGACTTGCCCATGGACCTTGTTGAATCCATCCAATATGAATTGGCATTGCACCAATTTCAAATGCTTTTAAAAGTGCTCCAGCAGTTGCACCTTTATGGTTTGTAGCATCTGCATCTTCTGGAATTCGTGGATCTTGTAGTTTTCTATAAACTTTATCTGCACTAAATCCACCAGAAGCTAGGATAACTCCTTTTTTAGCTTTTATTATCATTTCTTTTCCTGATGTATTTTCAACATCATCACTTAAAAGTTTTTTATCAAATCGATAACCAGATCTAACTTTAATACCAACAACTGCACCATCATCATTCATTACAAAATCATCAAATTTAGTTCTTCTAACTATTTTACAACCTGGAAGTGCTTGAACAAATTTTGCCATTGGCTTAATAATACCTGAACCACTCATATTACCTGTAACTAGTGTACGAGGGACAGAGTGTCCTCCAAACCAGGAAGGTTTTTGACCAAGTTTAAATGTTGCTCCACATTTAATTGCAAAATCAAGTGTGTCATTAGCACGTTCAACAATAGTTTCTAAAAGTTCAACATGATTTATTCCAAGTCCAGCTTTTAAACAATCTTTAATAAATATATCACCTGAATCTTTTATACCAAATTTTTCTTGATCTTTATTTCCTGGTACTGCAAACGCACCACCATTAATAACAGAGTTACCACCTACTCGACCCATTTTCTCGACGACAAGTACTTTATAACCTCTTTCCGATGCTTTAGCAGCAGCAGCTAATCCAGCAAATCCTGAACCAATAATAACAACATCATACTCTTCGTCAAATTTAACGTCTTTTGCTTTTGGTGTTTCAGAGGCCATTGCATTTGCCCCACCAAACATCGCTAAACCAGCAGCACCTAATGCACCCATTCTTAGGGCTTGTCTTCTTGAAATGTTTTCTGTTTTCATTTTTCTCTCCTAAAATTTAATTTAAAAAACTAATTGTTTTTTTTAAACTTAATGAAATTTTAACGGGAATAGATGAACTTTCAAGTGAAGTACAATGTGAAATTTAATGTGAAGTAAAAATAAAATACTTAATTAGTGAAGAATTTTTTTGAGATTTTATATCCAAAATATTTTTTTGTTTGAATAAGATTCATTGGTATTTTTTGTCTTAAAATTTTTACTAAAGCTCTAATCTTTTCATTTTTAACAAAATCATCTTCATAGACAAAATGCATTATTTCTTCACAAGTTGCATGATGGGGAGATTTTACAAGTAATAATTTTAGTAAAAGTGATTCTTTGGGACCAAGATGAATTTCTTCATCATTATAAACAAATAATGAAAGTTTGAAATCAAAATAAATCTCTTTTGTCAAAAAGAAGATGTCATCATTCCATATGTTACATGATTTAAATATACGATGAACTAGAGGTAATACTAAATCATCTTTAACTACTAATTCATGATTGTTATCTAAGTAATGTAATGTTTTATATAATTCAAAAGTTATTTTATCTTTTTCTATAAGTAAAATTACAGGTGTTGTATTCCCTCCATTTTCTCTAATTAGTCTTTTAATTTTTAAATCTGTATCATTTTTTAAATTTAATATAATAACTTGAAAATTTGGAATTTTATCTAAATGTAATGAAAATAATTCTTCACTAACAATATGTAGTATATCAAATTTTGTTCTTGTTGAATTAAGAGCAGTTATAACTTTATTAGCATATTCTAAATCAGGTTCTAGATAACAAATTTTCATTTTTAACCTTAAAAAAAAATTATAGTTTTTTATTAGTTTAATGATAACAATTATTAGCTTAAGTTATTTTAGAACAGATAAAATTTATAAAAATTGATATTTTGTCAGTCAAAGAAAAATTTGGGTTGAATAACCCTAGTTTCAAGGGGTTGTTGAATAAGTGGCTCCGGCACCTGGATTCGAACCAGGGACCAAATGATTAACAGTCATCTACTCTACCACTGAGCTATGCCGGAATTTAAAATTATAATATCATTTGAAAGAAAGTTTTGAGTGGCTCCGGCACCTGGATTCGAACCAGGGACCAAATGATTAACAGTCATCTACTCTACCACTGAGCTATGCCGGAAACTGTCTTCCTTTTCAAATGGGATGGAATTATAGTAAAAAATATTTTCTTTGTCAAGGATTTTTAGGAAAAATTACGAAATTTTATAAAAATTTAATCCACTGCTATTTGTTAGCTTAATTTCACCTTTTTTTACTAGTTTTTCTAGTAACTCTTTACTTTTAAGGTCAAACATATTCTCAACATCTTCATTGGTTAAAGGTCGTCTTTTTAACATAGAAACAATCTCTTTTTCATCATAAGAGTTTATTTGTTTTGGTCTATTTTTAAAAGCAATATTTACATTTATACCTTCAAATCTATTTGCTACTTTCTCAAGTAATTCAAATGTAACAGGCTTAACTTCATATGCAGGTGGTCTATCAATTGTACCTATATCCACTCTATGTGGATTTATTTTTTTTACAGCATTATAAAGTAATGCTATCTCTTCATCTTTATCATTTAAAGTTTTTACAAATAATATTTCAAGCACTAGCTTATTTGTAGTTTCACTTCTAAATTTAGCCATTGAATCAATCATAGCATCAATATCAATACCCTCATGTATTCTATCAAGCTTTTTAAAACACTTCTCACTAACACAATCAAGTGATAGTTTTACAGTATCAAGTTTTAATAAGGCATTGTAAATCTCAGGATTATAAATAGTACTTCCATTTGAAAGTATCATTGTTTTTGTTTCACCTTTGATTTTATTGATTTCATCAATTAGTTCACCAAGTTTTGGATATAAAGTTGGTTCACCATTTGCTGTTATGGTTATAACATCAATTCTAGGGTGCTTATCAAGACTTTTTTGTATCTCAGTGATAACTTCTTCAACTTTTGGATAAGTTGTCATCTTGTCAACTGTTTTAGCTTTCTCAAGCTCACAATAAAGACAATCAAAGTTACATTGTTTTGATGAAGGTGAAAGATCGATTCCTAAAGATATTCCAAATCGTCTAGATGGAATTGGTCCAAAGATTATAGAGTTTGAGTATCCCAAGTTTTTTCCTTTTAATTGTTAGAAATAAAAAAAGAGAAGCTAAAAGCCTCTCTTTTAAAAATATATTAAGTAAATAAAAAAATCTACTTCTTACTTACCCTTTGGCACTCTTTTACAAAGTGGATTGCATTTTCAACAGGAACATCTGGTAAGATACCATGACCTAGGTTAAAGATATGACCCTCACTTTGCATTGTTTTTTGAATTGCTTCAACACATTTTGTAGTCTCTTCTTTTGAGTATAGCCTGCATGGTTCCATATTTCCTTGAAGAACATATTTATCACCAAGTTTTTCTTTTGCCATAGACATTGGAGTTCCCCAATCTACACCAAATACATCAAAGTTTCCATAAACTGCTCCCATGTTTATAAATGCAGATACACCTTTAGGGAACATAATAACTGGGATTTCTGGATATTTTGCTTTTATAAAATCTGCAATTTCTACCATATATTTCCATGAAAATTCATCATATCTACCTGGTTCAATTGCAGCTGCCCATGAATCAAAGATTTGAACAACATCAGCACCAGCTTCAATTTGTTTTATCATATAGTGTTTAACTACTTCAGTTACTTTTCTTAAAATTTTATGTAAAAGTTCAGGGTTTGAATACATCATTTTTTTACAAATGTTATATGTTTTTGTTCCTTGACCTTCAATCATATAAGTTGCAAGTGTCCAAGGAGCTCCTGTAAAACCAATTAAAGCTTTATCTTCAGGAAGTTTTTGTTTTAATAATTTGATAGTTTCATATACATATGTTAATTTATTGGCAGCTTCTTCACCACCTAAAAGTGCATCAACGTCTGCTTCTGTAACAACAGGATTATCAAATTTAGGTCCCTCACCTTTAATAAATTCTAAATCCATTCCCATTTCATGTGGTATAACTAGAATATCACTAAATAAAATAGCTGCATCAACACCAACTATATCTAAAGGTTGAATTGTAACTTCACAAGCTTTTTCTGGATTATGACATAAGTTTAGAAAACTTCCAGCTTGCGCTCTAACTTCCATATATTCAGGTAAATATCTTCCCGCTTGTCTCATCATCCAAACTGGAGTATATGGAGTTTCTTTTCTTAAACATGCATCTACAAATATTTTTGACATTAATTAATTCCTTTAAAAATGTTCCCATTTTTTAAGGGAACCATATATTATATTAATCTACTTTTTATCACAGTTTGTAAAAAACTGTTAAAAGTAGTTTGTTTTTAAACTCTCTTTGAGAAAATTCTAAAGGGCTTTGAGAACAAAGCCTAAATTTCTTTTTTTTCTTTTTTTCCAACTTTACCTAAAAAGTAAAGTCCTATTGAAAGTACCATTATAGAGACTGCAAAATAAAGCATCTCTAATGCACCATCATATTTTGTATGAAGTACCCTTTGGAAAAAACCAACAACAAGTACCATCACAACAACTTTTGCAATTTTGTCTTTTAATTGATCAAGTGAAGTAATTGCTAATATATTTTGTCCCTTATTAGAATCTTCTGCTGCTTCAATTTTAGAAATAAACAGCTCATATAAACCAAAAGCAAAAATCAACATAACAACTGCAATTAAGTAAATATCAACTGCTCCAATAATTTTACTTACTATAACTTCATGAAAATCTGCTGGATGTAAGCCATTTAAATAAACATTTATAACATACATAAATACTTCAAAAATATCTACTGATCCAACTACAAATAAAATAATAGAACCAATAAGTCCAAAAATGACAGCAAGGATAATAAATATCCTTGTTCGCCACATAGCACCTTCAAAAAGCCTTTCAAGCATTAAATATCACTCTCCATCTCAATCCATTTAAGAGCGATTCTAACTGAGTTAGTTGCTGCTCCAACTCTCACTTGGTCAGCAACGTTGAAGAAGTGAACGATGTTATCAGCATAAACATCTTTTCTTATTCTTCCAACATAAGTAATGTCTGTGTCTGTTGAAATAATTGGCATTGGATAAGCACTATTTGCTAAATCATCAATAACCTCAACATTTTCAAATCTCTCTAAAGCTTCTCTTACTTCTGCAACATCTACTGATGTTCCTTCTTCAAATGTAACAGTTATAGACTCAGAGTGTGATCTTAAAACAGGAACTCTAACACAAGTAGCAGCAACAGCAACCTCTTTGTGTAAGATTTTTTGAGTTTCAAGAACCATTTTCATCTCTTCTTTTGTGAAGTCATTTGGTTGTTGAACATCAATTTGAGGAATTACATTATTTACAATTTGGTGAGCAAATGCTTTTTTCTCAGATTCATCTAATTTAAATGATAATAAAGCTTGCATTTGTTTAACAAGCTCTTCCATACCAGTTTTACCTGCGCCTGAAACTGCTTGATAAGTTGATACATCTACTCTTTTAATTCCATATAATTCATCAAGTGGTTTTAAAGCTAATACCATTTGGATAGTTGAACAGTTTGGGTTTGCAATAATTCCTGTTTCTTTCCATAAAGCAATATCTTCAGGATTAACTTCTGGAACTACTAATGGAGTTTTTGGATCCATTCTAAAGTGACTTGTGTTGTCAATTACAACTGCACCTGCATCAACAGCATATTTTGCATATTCAGCTGAAATAGACCCACCAGCAGAAAAGAATGCAATCTCTACTTCATTTTCTTCGAAACAAGTTGGAGTTAACTCTAAAACAGTTACCTCTTTTCCATTAAATTCAACTTTACTACCAGCACTTCTTGCACTTGCAAGAGGTACTAATTTATTAATCGGGAAATTGTAATCTTTTAATACTCTACAAAGTTCTTCACCAACAGCACCTGTAGCACCCACTATAGCTACATTAAATTTTCTCATTCTTCATTTCCTTTATTATTATCATCATCTAATTCTAAATTATTTGTCTCTTCATTTATATTTGCTTCAGGATTATCTTTTAAATTGAATTCCGCTAAATCAATACCATCCATTGTTTTTGCATTTTCAATATCAAGCTCATCGTCATCCTCTTTTGGACATTTTGCAACTGAAACAACTTTATCTTGTGAATCTACGTTTACAATAATTACACCTGAAGTATTTCTTCCTGCTTTTCTAATTGTATTCATATCAACTCTAATCATCTTACCAATTGAAGTTAATGCCATTAAGTCCATAGATTCATCAACTAATACTGCACCAACAACACTTCCTGTTTTTTGGTGAAGTTTCATAGAAATAACTCCTGAACCTGCTCTATTAGTAAGTCTATATTCATCAACAGTTGTTCTTTTTCCAATACCTTTTTCAGATACAGTTAATAACTCTTGTTCTTCATTGTCAACCACATTTGCATCAACTACAAAGTCAGTATCTTTTTTGAATTTAATACCTCTAACACCTCTAGTACTTCTACCTTGTTCTCTAGTTTTTTCAACTTCGAATCTAATACATTGACCTAAACTTGTAAAGATCATTAGGTATTGTGTCTCTGGAGTTGTAATTTTTGCTGTTACAACTTCATCTGCATCATCAAGTACAATTGCTCTAACACCATTTGATCTTATATTACCAAATTCAACTAATGATGTTCTTTTTACAATACCATTTCTTGTAAAGAATGCTAAAGATTTAGACTCATCGAAATCACTAGTTGGGATAATCGCCATTATCTTCTCATCAGATCTTAAGTTGATTAAGTTAACAACAGCTTTACCTTTAGCTGTTCTAGACCCTTCTGGAATTCTATAAACTTTTAACCAATATAATTGTCCCATGTTGGTAACAAACATAAGTGTATCATGGGTATTTGTTACAAAGAACCTTTCAATAAAGTCATCATCGTGAGTTGTAACGGCAACTTTTCCTTTACCACCCCTTCTTTGTTTTTCATATGCTTTAATTGGTACTCTTTTTACATATCCATTGTGAGTAATAGTAACTACCATTGGCTCATTTGGAATTAAATCTTCAATATCGATTTCATCATATGAATCTTCAATTTCAGTTCTTCTTGCATCAGAATATTTGTCTCTAATGTCAGTTAACTCTTCTCTAATGATTTCATTTAATTTCTCTTCAGATTTTAAAATAGCTTCAAGTTCTGCAATTAAAGTTAATAACTCTTGATATTCAGCTTCTAATTTATCCCTTTGAAGACCTGTTAATCTTCCAAGTCTCATATCTAAAATAGCTTGAGATTGAATTTCACTAAGTCCAAATCTATTTGATAAACTCTCTTTTGCTTCTGCATCATTTGCAGATGCTCTAATAATTTTAACAACTTCATCAATATTGTCTAAAGCAATTTTTAAACCTTCTAAGATGTGTGCTCTTGCTTTTGCTTTTTCTAAATCAAAAATTGTTCTTCTAATAATTACAGTTTTTCTATGTGCTAAGAAAACATTTAAAAGTTGTGGTAAAGTAAATACTTTTGGTTCTTTATTATGAACAGCTAAAAGGATAATACCAAACGTAGTTTCCATAGGAGTTGATTTATAAAGGTTGTTTAATACAATCTCACTCATAGCATCTTTTTTAAGTTCAATTACAACTCTAATACCTTCTCTATCTGACTCATCTCTAACTTCAGAAATCCCCTCAACAGTTTTTTCTTTTGCTAAGTTAGCAATTTGCTCAATAAGTCTTGATTTGTTTACTTGGTATGGAAGCTCATCTAAAACGATAACTTCTTTTTTACCCTTTGTTTCAATATGATGTTTTGCTCTAATCTTAACTCTACCACGACCAGTGTTATAAGCATCAATTATTCCACGTCTTCCAAAGATTGTTCCACCTGTAGGGAAATCTGGTCCTTGGATAAACTCCAACAACTCATCTGCTGTTGTACCTGGGTTATCAATCATATGTAAAACACCATCTAATAACTCACCTAAGTTATGAGGAGGAATTTTTGTAGCCATACCAACTGCGATACCTTCACTACCATTTAAAAGTAATGTTGGAACTCTAGTTGGTAATACATCAGGCTCTTTCATTGTGTCATCATAATTTGGTACAAAGTTAACTGTGTCTTTATCTAAATCTTTTAGAACATCCTCAGATATTCTAGTCATTCTAGCTTCTGTATATCTCATTGCTGCAGCGTTATCACCGTCAATCGAACCGAAGTTTCCTTGTCCATCAACAAGAGGAGCTCTCATAGAGAAACTTTGTGCCATTCTTACAAGTGCATCATAAACTGAACTATCACCATGTGGGTGATACTTACCGATTACATCCCCTACAATTCTCGCTGATTTTTTATATGGAGCTCTAGCACTCATATTTAAATCGTGCATTGCGTATAAAATTCTTCTGTGCACTGGTTTTAAACCATCTTTTGCATCAGGAAGTGCCCGACCTATGATTACACTCATTGAATAATCTAAGTATGAAGCTTTTATACTGTCTTCAATGTTTATATCAATAATATCTTGATTTTCGAAAAGGTTTTCCATTAAAAAATGCCTTTGTTATAAAATTTAGATATTTTATCTAAAAAAGGCTTAGCAAAAGGTGTTAAGAGAAGTTTTTAAGCAAAAAAAAAGGGTAAAAGTTTTAAAAACTTCCACCCTCTTTTATAAAGAATTTATTAAATTATAAATTCTTCTCTTGTTTATATTTTACTATACAAGAATATACTTCATCTTTTAATTTTAATTTATCTTTTTTCTTAGCTTCAATTTCAAATTGGTCAGCAAAATTTTTCTCTAGTTCACTAATCTCTTGATCTAAATCATTATGTTTTTCAATAACTGATTGAAAGTGTGCGTCTTGCTGTTTTAGTTCAGCGATAATATCTCTATGTTCGTTAAACATTGGCTTATCCTTTATTTTAAAATTATTAAAATTATATCCATAGAGGACTTAATAGAATGTAAAAAAATTTGGGACCCTAAATTTATTTCGGGTCCTCAAAGTATTTAAGAGTATTAGCTCAAAATAAGTTTAATATGTAAATTATGTACGATAGTCAGCGTTAATTTCTACGTACTTATATCCAAGATCACATCCATATGCAGTGAAACTACCCTCACCTACACCTAAATCACAAATTACTTTAAATTTGTCATTTTGCAACACTTTTCCAGCTTTTTCTTCAACTTCTTTAGTGAAAACTATATCACCCTTATTGAAAACAACTACATCATTATAAGAGATAACTAGTTTTGTATCATCACAAGTTACTCTACTAGCACCAATTGTTGAAGCTATTCGTCCAAAATTTGGGTCTTCACCATAAAGTGCAGTTTTAACTAGTAATGAATTTGAAAGTGCTTTAGCTGCAGTCTCTGCTTCTTCATTTGAAGCTGCATTAATAACTTCAAAAGCCACTGCTTTTTTAGCCCCTTCTCCATCTGCAACCATCAACATAGCCATATCGTGCATTACTAGTCTTAAAACCTCTTTGAAAGCTTCTTTGTCATATGCATTTGATTTTTTATTTGATAATAATAAAACTGTGTCATTTGTAGAAGTATCCCCATCTACAGAAATTGCATTAAATGTTGTGTGAGTATTAACATCTAATAACTCTTGCATGTCCTCTTTTGGAATAGCTGCATCAGTACAAATAAAACAAAGCATTGTTGCAAGATTTGGATTTATCATCCCTGCACCTTTAGCAACTGCTCCTATTTTAAAAGAGCTTCCATCTTCAAGTTTAACTTCATAAAGGCAAGTTTTAGGGTACATATCTGTTGTCATGATAGCTTGACTAAGATTCTCACCATTTTTTGAAGATAAATCAAATGAATTTGCACCATCTATGATTTTTTGTTTTGGTAAAGGATTTCCTATAACCCCTGTACTACTCATAATAGGATTAGTGATTTCATGATTTAATGATGAAAAAATCTCATTGATATCATCAATCCCTTTTTGTCCTGTTAAGGCATTTGCATTTTTTGAATTAACTAATACAAAGTTTGTTTGAAAGTCATTCTCATAGTTTTGATAATGTTTTAGTGGTGCTGCTTGAAATTTGTTTAGTGTGAATACTGCTTTTACATCACATAAAGTATCACTATATATAAATCCTAAATCTTTGTTTCCATTTGGTTTTAGACCTGCATGAATCCCATCACAGTAAAATCCATCAATTGAATCTATAAAACCTTTTATTGGTAAAATTGTAAACATAATATTATATCCTTTTAAATGTCCCATTTAAAAGGGACCTAAATCTATAAACTTCTTTTAAATCTCTTCAGGTTGTTTTTTTAAATTGATAATTCTTTTTGCTTTTGATATTGCTTTTTGACTACCAACTAGAAGAAGTTTAGAACCTGGGCTGATTACTGCACTACCTTTTGGCATTTGGATAAATCTTCCTTTTTTCTCAGTAATTCCAATAACTGAAACCTTTATCCTATCCCTTAGGTGTAAGTCTCTAATCTGCCTGTTAACGACCCATGAGTCTTCTTTAACAAAAGCTTCTTCCATATCAATAGGAGTATCTGGTTTATATAAAAACTCTTCTAGAACATTTTCCATATCAGGACGAACTGCCATAGCTGAAACTCTTTTTGCCATAAGAGATGGTGTTGCAACCACTTTATCAGCTCCCAGTTTTTGAAGTCTGATTTTTTCATTATTTGTTTCTGCATTTGAGATAATCAAAAATGGGCTTCTTCCTAACTCTTTTTCATAAAGTCTAACTGATGCAATAAGTGTAATATTGTTTGAAATATTTTTTGAAAGTGAAATTGCACCCTTTGCTGAACTTAAATGAGATTTTAAAAAAGCTTCCTCTTTAAAAGGTTCCTCTTTTACATAATATGGATAATTGCACTCTTTGGCAATCTCTTCAATATCATCACTTGGGTCAACTACCACAAATGGAACATGGTTTTGGTTAAACTGTTTAGCTAACTGTGCTGTATACTCATTGTGATAAAAAATTACGAAATGACGTCTAAGTCTTGCAATTTTATAAAGCATATTTCGTTCCTTGTATAGTTCAAATAAATTCCCTTTGATAATTGTATCAATTAATACTGCCGTTGAAAGGGTAAATATAGCAAATCCAAAAATAATCAGGGTAATTGTAAAAAATCTACCAGCTGGTGAGATTGGAGCAACTTCCCCAAATCCAACAGTTGTAAAAGTAATACCTGTTTGATAAACTGCATCTAATATTGGAAAATCATCGATTAAGATATACCCCATTGTCCCAATTATCATAATAAATTGGACTAAAACTAGAGGTAATCTAAAAGGTTTTAATTGAGAATATATGATTGGGTTTAAATCATATTCTGGTTTGGCTGAATGAAGTTCCCAGCCCAGAGCTTTTTTAACTCTTCTAAAAATGCTCATGAAAGCACTTTCTTAAGTGCTCTCTTATGAGTGTTTTTTAAGAGTTCTTAACTCTTTAGCAGAAACTCTAATTTTTCTTGTTGTACCATCTTCTAAAGTAACTCTAACAGTTCTTAAGTTTGGTAAAAATCTTCTTTTAGTTTTGTTGTTTGCGTGACTTACGTTGTTTCCAACCATAGGTCCTTTTCCTGAAACTGAACATCTTCTTGACATTTTTTATTCCTTAATTTTTGTAGTGAAAAATATTCGCGTATTGTACCTTGTTAAACTTAACTGAAGTTTAATATTTGACCATCTTGTATAAGTTATTTTATTAAAGATAGTTTTGATAATATTTTATATTATTTATAGCAAAGGTTTATATATGCATTTATTTACAAAGATTATTGTACTACTTTTTTTATCAGTTTTTTCTTTTGCAGTTGAACTACAAAAGCCTTTAACTTATGAAGATCAGAATATAAAAGGCTGGTTCATGAGTGAAAAACTTGATGGAATACGAGGTTATTGGGATGGAAAGCAGTTATTAACAAGAAAAGGTAAAAAATTATATCCACCTAAATGGTTTATAAAAAACTTCCCATATTTTGAACTTGATGGCGAATTATGGACAAAAAGAGATGATTTTGAAAATATACAAAATATCGTAATGGATAAAAAGCCTAGTAAAGATTGGAAAAATATAACTTACAATATATTTGAAGTTCCAAATACAAAAGGTGATTTTATTACAAGATTAGATAAAGGAAAGTCTTGGTTTAAAGTACACCCAAATAAATATGTAAATATTATAAAACAAATAAAAATAGAAGATGAAAATCATCTAAATGATTACATGGAAGAGATAATATCAAAAAAAGGTGAAGGTTTAATTATAAAAGACCCAACTAAAGATTATCATACAGGAAGAAGTGCTCATATTTTAAAAGTTAAAAAGGCGCAAGATATGGAAGGAGTTGTTATAGGAATCAATACAAATAAAAAAACTGCCCTTTTAAAAAGTTTAGTTATAAAACTTGAAAATGGAGTAACTTTTAATCTAGGAACTGGCTTTTCAAAAAAACAAAGGGCAAATCATCCAAGTATTGGTGAAATAGTTACCTTTAAATATTATGGCTTCACAAAATATGGGAAACCAAAATTTGCTTCTTTTTTACATATAAGAAAGGACTAAAAAGAATCAATTATCAAGTTTACTCTTTCTAACTGTTTTTCAAAGGTAAACTCTTTGGCAACATTATAGTTTTGTTCTTTAATTGTGTTTAATTCAGTGTCATCATGTAAAAGTGCATCAAGTTTAAACTGCATACTTCTATCTTGAGGAGATTCCATTGTTGAAAAGACATCCACTAATTCAGAAGCATCATTTATGATTGTTGTAAAAACAGCACATTTACAATACATAGCTTTTAGAATGTTTGTATTAAAAGTTTTGTTTGTTGTGGGAAGTAAAAATATATCAGAAGCTATAAAAAGTTTATTGATATCTTTAAAATCATCTAATAAAATCAATTTTTCACTTAAATCCATACGAGATATTTTAAACCTTAGATTTGCTATCTCTTTTTTATCACCTGCAATAATGGCTACAAAACTTTTGTAATTTAGATAGTTAATTATATTTAAGAAATCATATACGCCAGAAGTTTTAAAGTTTTTTGCTGTGAAAAAAAGTGTTTTTTTATTGGCTTCAATATCTAATTGGGAATATACTTCATTTTTAATTTTTTCAATATTATATTTTATATCAATTGATGGATAAACAACTTTAATTTTCTCCTCAAATTCACTAAGTTCTTTTTTTACTCTATTTGAGTTCACAATTACTCTTTTAGCATTTTGAATATTTTCTTGAGTCTCTTTATCTAAATTTCCACTGTGAAAATATATATCAGCATACTCTTTTCTCTTTAATATCTTCCCAAATACAGAAGATTTTGAAAGTTCTTTTATATTTTCATCTTCTAAAATTTTTTCTATTAGTTTTGTTTTTGATTTATAACTTATTGTTTTCATTGTGACATTTTATAATCAATGTACTTAAAAGTTTAGATAAAGAAGAACCAAAAATTTATCTAAAATGAGTTAAATACTCTAAACTTAAAACTAAAAATAAGTTTTTTTTTAAAAGTATTTTATAATAATTTTATTTATAATTAGTAATAATTTTAATTATATAAAAATCAGGACTTATACATATGGTAAAAAAATCTTACATAATAAAATACTTCCAAACTATAAAGAATCAAAAAGATTTAGATCTAAAGAAAGAACTAAATTGGGGATTTTATTTTTCGCATAATAAAAAAGAACATTTAGTTAATATAAGTAACCATACTATTTTAAATAAATATGATTTTAAAGAAGTTGTTTCTTGTGATAGTTCTTATTATCTTCAAATTGCAAAAAATGAGATACATACAGAAGAGTCTTTATTTAAAAGATGTATAGAACTTTATGAGTTTTCAAAAAATCAAGGAATTGAAAGTTTTGATGGCTTTGATGTTGAAGAGGTTTTTTAAATCATTTAATTATGTTTACAACTTCTTTAATACTATTACAAATAAAGTCTGCTTCAGATTTAGTTTCATCAAAATCATGACCTGATTTAACTTGAATTGTGTTTTTTATTCCTGAATTTTTTGCACATAAAATATCCGAGTTTTTATCTCCAATTAACCAGGAAGCTTCTAAATTTATTTCAAAATTTTTTAAAATATTATCAATCATTCCAGCTTTTGGTTTTCTACATTTACAATTTTCATTTGGTCCATGCTTACAATATTCAACTTGAGAAATTTCTATCCCTTTTTTTAAGAATTCATTTATCATCCAATTATTAAGTTTAAAAAAATCATCTTCTTTATAATAACCTCTTCCAATACCCGATTGATTTGTTATTATAAAAAGTAAAAAATCTCTATCTTGTAAATATTTTAAAGTATCAAAACAACCATCAATAAATTCGAAATCTTCTATTTTGTACAAGTAATCTTTCTCTTTATTAATTACGCCATCTCTATCTAAAAAAATTGCTTTATTCAAATTTTCTCTTTTAACTTAATTCATTATCAATTAATTGACAAATACTATGTCCAAATAATATATGCATTTCTTGAATTCTTGGAGTATCTTCTGAAGGTACTACTAAATTGATATCACAATAACCATTCATATCTCCACCATCACGCCCAGAAAAACCAATGATTTTACATCCTATTTCTTGACCTATTTTAAATGCATTTATAACATTAGCTGAATTTCCAGAAGTAGAAATTCCTATTAACACATCACCCTTATTTGCTAATGCTTGTACTTGTCTATCAAAGACTCTATCATATCCATAGTCATTACTAATTGCTGTTAAAGCTGATGTATCAGTCGTAAGGGCAATACCAGGTAGTCCTCTTCTCTCACTTTTATAACGTCCTGTCAATTCCGCAGCTATATGTTGAGCATCCGCTGCACTACCACCATTTCCAAATAATATAACTTTATTCCCATTTTTTAAAGAATTAACAATTATTTTGGAAGCATCTACTAAAATTGTTGATAAATCACTTTCAATCACTTTTTTTATAATTTCTAAGTGAAATTGAAACTCTTTATTTATAACTTCAATCAATTATTAACCTTTTGTATTTTTTCTATTGTTTTTGTTGTACTTTTACCATCTATAAATTCTACAAGTTTTGTAATCTTTACAATATCACTTCCAACTACTACTTTTCCTTCATAATCTGCACCTTTAACCAGTATATCAGGTTGAATTGTTTTAATTAATTCATACGGTGTATCTTTATCAAAGATAACTACATAATCAACACATTCTAAAGCAGATAAAATATATGCCCTATCATCTTCTGAATTAATTGGTCTATCTTCACCTTTTAATCTTTTTACACTTGAATCAGAGTTTAATCCTAAAATTAAAATATCTCCAAATGACTTAGCTACATTTAGATAACTTACATGACCTCTATGTAATATATCAAAACATCCATTTGTAAAAACAACTTTTTTATTTTGATTTTTTAATCTTCTCGAAATTAGTTCAATTTCTTCTTTAGTTTTTATATGAAGTTCTACAGAACTTTTATGTAATGATGCTTTATACTCTTCAATTTCATCCATTGAAGCAGTTGCGGAGCCTAATTTTCCAACAACAACGCCAGCTGCAAGATTTGCAAACTCTATAGAAGTTGCAATGTCATATCCTAAACTTAAAGAAAATCCAAGTGAAGCTAGTACAGTGTCTCCTGCACCAGTAACGTCAAAAACTTCTCTGGCAACAGTGGGCTTTGTAATAACTTGATTATTTTCTAAAATCGCGATACCATTTTCACTAAGTGTTATTAAAGAGACATTAAGATTTGCTTTTTCTCTTAACACTTCCAATGCTTCTTTTAAAGTTGATTCACTATTAATCTTAACACCACTTGCCTGTTCAGCTTCTTTTTTGTTTGGGGTAAGAAGATATGCACCTTTATATTTTGAAAAATCACTTCCTTTTGGGTCAACTAAAACTTTTTTATTATTTTTATTTGCAGATTTGATTACTTTTTGTAAAAGTTCTCTCGTTAAAACACCTTTATTATAATCTGAAATTAAAACCATAGCATAAGAATTTACTTTTTCTTGAAATTTTTTATATAAAGCTTTTTCACTCTCCTGTGAAATATCATTTTTACTCTCTTTATCATATCTTACTACTTGAGAGTGAGATGCCATAAGTCTAGTTTTTCTTGAAGTTTTTCGTTCTTTTTGTTCGATTAATGAAGCTTTAACGTTTTTTGAACTTAACATTTGTTTTATTTCTAAACCAGCTTCATCATTTCCTATAACTGACAACACTTCAACATTTGCCCCTAAACTTATAAGATTATTGATGACATTTCCTGCTCCACCTAGAACTTTTGATTCTTTATTAATATCTACAATTTGAACTGGTGCTTCAGGAGATATTCTTTCACAAGAGCCCCAAAGATATTCATCAATCATTAAATCACCAAGAACTAAAATATTTGGCATTTTATCTATTTTAATCATTTATTCAACTTCTTCAAATAATCTTTTTATTTCAGGAATATAGGCTTTTATACCATCTTCCATAGAATAATTTGGTTCATAACCTAAGTTTACTTTTGTAGTATTAATATTAGCTTCTGTAAAAAATTGATATGAACCTATAAAAGGATTAGGTATATATTCTTTTCCATTATCAATTTTAAGTTCTTTTTGTAAAATATTAACTATATCTTCAAATGATCTAGCCTTACCTGTACCAACATTATAAACACCACTCTTTTCAGGAGCACAAGCTTTTATATTAGCTTGAATTACATCCTCTATATAAACAAAATCTCTTAATATTTTATCACTTCCTTTAAAAAGTTTAGGAGTTAACCTTTTGAGTATTTGATGTCCAAATTGAATTACCATAGAAGCTGTGCTATTTTTATAAAATTCCCTTGGACCGTATACATTAAAATACTTAAGCCCTACAATAGAGATATCAACACCTTGCTTTAAATATTTATAAGTAATATTATCCATCATAACTTTTGAAAATCCATAGGCATTATTTGGGTCTTCAAACCCTACTTCAAATCTGTCACTATTTCCGTATGTTGCTGCACTACTTGCATATATCATATTGGCTTCATGCTTAATAGCTATTTTTAATAAATCTTCATATGCATTAACATTTGTTTGAATCATTAAATCTTGTTCTTGTACAGTTGTGTCTGAAATTGCAGCTTGATGAAATATATAATCAAAAGTGTAGTTCACTTCCAATTCTTTTATAAGTGTTTTATCATTAATATTGCCACTTATCACTTGACCTTTGAAACCAAGTAAATTTTTAAAATGTCCAAAACTTTTTAAATTTCCATTTGAAAAAGTTTCTTCATTTCTAAAACAATCTAGAGCTATGACATTTGAATCAGGATAATTTTTTTGAAAATAAAAACAAAGATTTGAACCAATAAATCCTGCAGCTCCAGTAATCAGAATATTTTTATTATTAAAATTTATTTCATTATATTGCATATTATTCCTATTTTTAAATAATTATAACATTTGTGTATAAAAAGGTTAATTTAATTGATGATTAAACTCTGGTACTAGCTCTTTTAATTTTACTATTTTATCTTTACAAATCAACAATTCTTCAATGTCATTATTAAGCTTATCAATATCATAGTCAGTTTTACAAGCAACTGTTATTGATTCATATTGTGTTTTCATATCACTATCGTTTATAAGTAATTCTTCATAAAGTTTTTCACCTGGTCTTAAACCACAAAACTCAATTTCAATATCTTTTTTACCACTTAAATCAATCATTTTTTTGGCTAAATCCACAATTTTGATTGGTTCTCCCATATCAAGAATAAATATCTCTCTACCTTTTCCTAAACTTGCTGCTTGCAAAACTAATTCACAAGCTTCTGGAATAAGCATAAAATATCTAGTGATATCAGGATGGGTTACTGTAATAGGTCCACCATTTTGAATTTGAGACTTAAATTTAGGAATTACACTTCCACTACTTCCTAATACATTTCCAAACCTAACTGAAATAATTTCAGTATTTTTACTCTTAACATTTTGAGCATAAAGTTCACAAACTCTTTTAGTAGTTCCCATTACATTTGTAGGTCTTACAGCTTTATCTGTAGAGATTAAAACAAACTTCTCAACACCATATTTAATAGACAAATCAATACTATTTTTTGTTCCAATAATATTATTTGAGATACCTTCTAAAATATTTTCTTCTACCAATGGCACATGTTTATATGCTGCAGCATGTATAACTATTTGTGGTTTATATTTTTCAAAAGTAGACTCTAAAAAGCTTAAATTTCTAACTGTTTGCATAACAGAAACTATAGTATTATCATTTAATTCTTCCGTTATCTTGTAAAGATTATATTCACTATGATCTAAAAGTATTAATTGTTTTGCACCAAAAAGTTTACACTGTCTACTAATCTCAGAGCCAATACTTCCACCAGCTCCAGTTATAAGTACTACTTTGTTCTTAATAAAAGACTCAATTTTTTGTTTATCTAAATCTTTTGGATGTCTTGCAAGTAAATCTTCTACAGAAATATCTTTTAACTCTTTTGTATTTGTTGAACTTAGTGTATTAATTTTTTTGATGTCATTTATACCCAAATCATTTAAAATCTCAAAAATATTAATCAATCTATTTTGTTCATAATCCTTTGAGATAATTACGGCTTCAATACTTTTTGTTTTAATTATACTTTCCATATCTTCAAAAGAAGATACTTTTAAATTCATAATATAACTATTTATTAGATTTTTGTTATCATCAATAATTGCAACAGGTGTATAGTCAATATTCTTAGAATCATTTAATATATTTTTTATAGAACTATTTGCTCCTATAATAAGTGTATTTTTATATTTAGTCCCTTTCCCACTTTCTATAATAATTCTTTTTGAAAGTCTAAGTAAGGTAATAAAGAATAAGGAAAATACAAAATCTATAATAATAATACTTCTTGCTAAAGGACTTAGTTCTTCTCTAAAAACAATAAAAACAACAATAAATAATCCATAAGTGAAGATATGAGCTAATATAATCTTTTTAATCTCATATAAAGAGAAAAAGCGCCATGCAGTTCTATAAAGCTTAAAATAAATAAAAAAAGAAACTTTTATAAAAAAAATTATAAAAAAAATTATAAAAAAATTACTTAAAAAATTAGTGGGGATTTCAAAATTGAACCTAAGATTATAAGATAAATATAAAGAGATAAGGGATAATAAAAAATCAAATACTAAAAAAAATATTATTCTTTTTAGAGGAGAAGGTTTTAGCAAGTATCAAATCCTTTTTTATAATAGAGTGAATTATACTAAACTTGCTATGAAAACTTGATAAATTTTTTCTTTTTATCTATATATTTCATAATAAAGCTCAAGAAAACTATACTAATTATAAAAACAATAAAAATATTAGAGATAAAATAAACTAAAAAAAATAAAATTATATTTATTACTATAGAATAATTTGTAACCTTATAGTGACTCCAGCCTGCTTGTGTAAGTCTTTGATATGCATGTTTTTTATGAGCTTGAGATAATTTTTCACCATTTAATTTTCTTCGTATCAAAGTAACAGTAGCATCAAACCAAAACAAAGAAAACAAAATAATCCATATCCAAAAATTTTCACTAGTTTGATTTGAATAATAAATTGTAAAAACGGCAATATTGTACCCTAATAAAGTACTACCAACATCCCCCATAAATATCTTTGCTTTATTCCAATTCCAGTATAAAAATCCAAGAACTGCAACAATTAAAACTATAAAATGATTTCCATTAAAAAGAATAAATCCAGCTAAAGATAAAAATATAGCTTCACTTCCAGCATAACCATTTATTCCATCTAAAAAGTTATAAAGATTTATAAACCAAATAATCATAAAAAATGCAAATATATTTGTAACTATTTGATTGTCAATAGAAAAAACAAAAAAATCTAAACTCTCAAATCCACCTAAACAATACAATCCACCTAAAGCTACTAATGATTGAAATATAAGTCTTAATTTGGCACTTAACTCATAAATATCATCAAAAAAACTAACTAAACTAATAACTATGCCAACTAAAAGTGCATAAAAAAGGTTTAAGTCTATATCATCAGTAAAATACAGATAAAGTAATCCTAAAAACCAAGTGATAGCTAAAGCTATACCTCCACCATGGGGAGTTGGTACAGTATGAGAACTTCGTTCATTGACAGTAGCAACTAGCGATTTTTTTATAGCATACTCTTTTATAAAATATGTCATTACAAAAGATGAAATAAAAAGTATTAAATATTCCATTAACTATATTTCCTAATGCCATTGTATATGTATATAAAAAAGTAGTAAATTGATTTAAAAAAAGAAAGTTGTTGAACTTTTCTTAAAAAGAGCCAGTGTCTAAAAAGCATTTTAAATTTATTTCTTGATACTGAATTTTTTCTAATACGATATGTGGCTAAAACATTTTGTATACCATATGCATAATCAACTTTTTTTAGTATATTCAGCCATAATGAATAGTCTTCATGTGATTTAAAAGTTTCATTCATATACATCTTGCCTACTTTAGAAATATCTATAAAAGCAGTAAGACATGAAATTCTGTTTGATTTTAGTAAATCATTGTAATTAACTTGTCTAGGTACGATATAGTCATCATATAACTTATTCAAGTTTTCATCAGATCTTCTGTAGGAAGAAAAAATAAAACAGTATTCATTTTTTTGTATAAAAGTTAAACTCTTTTCTAAAAAGTCAATGTCCCATAAATCATCACTATCTATAAATGTTAGATAGTTTCCTTTTGCATTTTTTATTCCTATATTTCTTACAACAGCAGGTCCACTATTTATAGACTGTTTAATTAATTTTATTCTTTTTTCAATTTTTTGTATTTTTTCAATAATATCAATAGAATTATCAGTTGAATTATCATCAACAATTATAACTTCAAAATCATCATAAGTTTGATTTAAAATAGAATTTAAAGTTTCTTCTATATATCTTTCTGAGTTATAATTTGCTATTACAATTGAAACCATTTTTCCCCTTAATTAATTCGATAAGATTTTAATTACATTTATTGCAAAAGCGTAATTAATGCAAATAAATATAAAAGGTTTATACATAGTAAATTTAAATAGATACATCATTAATATCATTTCAATAAAAAAATACATATATAAAATTCTAGGACTAATCTCTGCAAAGGTCATAAAAAAAGAAATAATAAAAAAGAAAAAGAAAATATGCATTCTTAATATTCTTATTAGTAAAAAGTTTTTATTCATACTTTTATATCTACCAATTAATAATTCACTTCCAATAAATAAGAACATAATAGGGAGTATTTTATAAATAGGTAATATTCTACCTTCTATAAATCTATTAGTATAATCAGCATATGATGTAAACTGTAATAAAAAAAATAATACACATACAGAAAAAATAGAAAATACAACTGAAATAATAAACAAACTATCTATTTTAAATTTTCTTTTTATTTTGATACTATCTTCTTTTTTTAAAAAATAAAATTGCTTTAAAATAATAATTACTAACAAATACAAGATAAAAAAAATACTACTTTCATGAAAAGATTGTGCTAAAGATCCAAAGACAATAAAAGCTAAATATCTTTTTTCATAAAAAAGAAATAAAGCAATAATTATAAATATACTAGAAAAAGACTGCCTTAGGTTATTATATATAGCAAGATTAAAAGCTACGGAACTAATTATAATCAAAAAATAAAAAAAGTAGTTTTTAAAATCTTTTTTCATACAAAAAGGTATTAAGGATATAAACCACGAAAAAAGTACAAATTGTACTAAGTAAATTATTAATCTAGAGTCAGAAGTAAAATTCTGAAAAAATAAGATAAGCTGATAAAAACTAAATTCAAAAACATGTGGATAATTTTTTTCTATAACCATTTGATATGAATTTAAGTCATAAGTATCATTTTTAAAAAATGACACTAAAATAAAAAACAATATTGATACTATTAAAAAATATTTTTTATATTTAGTAAATAGAAAAAAAGAAAAAAGATGTTGTAAAATATAAGGTAAAACAATAAATAAATTCATTTTTGTATAATCTTCTTTATTATTATTTTTATTGAACTTCTTATCTTAAACAATATAAAATACATTAAACCAAAATTTTTTAATATAATTTCCTCTAGTTCTTTATCACGTTGTTTATAGTTTACCTTACTAAAACCTTCATTATCATAATAAACATACCCTTTAGTCTTTACTATTGGTAAACTATCAGTATAATCATGTTTCAAAAAATAATCATAATCTGATACTATCTTATAGTTTAAATCATATTTTATTTTCTTGTTTTCAAATATTATTCCCTGGTGACAGTTAGGAATACCAAATCTATGATCTTTAACGTTTACATCTCTTAATCTACCTAACAAATCTTTATACTTGACATTTAGAAAACAAGGAATCATAATATCTTTTGTTAAAACATCACCTATAAAGTAATCTCCAGCATTTAAAAATAATAAACCTTTCCCTGATGCTTTTTCTATACCTTTATTCATAGCATCGTAAATACCATTATCTTTTCCACTCACCCAATAATCTATTTTATCCTCATATTTTTTTATAATATTAATTGTATTATCAGTCGAAGCACCATCAATAATAATGTATTCTATTTCATTAAAAAGGGGTTGGACGGTAACACTTTTTATAGTCTTTTCTATCAAATTTTCTGCATTATAAACTACAGTTATTACACTTATAAGATAATTCTCATTCATCAATAATCACTCAATTTATCTTTATAATTAAATAATTTAATATCATCTTTATAGTAAGTTTCAATTATATTCCAAGTTTCAAGATCATAATAGTCTTTATAATCTTTATGATTTGATTTATTTTTGTGTGGGATTTCTATATTAATATTAAGTTTTTTATTTAAATTAGAAGTCATATAGTCAAGGTTTTCAAACTTATAAACTTTTGATACAATTAACTTTCCCCTTTTATCATAAAAATAATCTTTTTGTAAAACTAAATTTTCTTTTTTTACTCTCCAATAAATATATTCTTTGAATGTCATATTTTTTATAATATAATGCTGAAAATGTTTTTTATTTTGTTTCATATAAAAATACAAACTAACTTGCCAATCCCAAGGATTTCTAACTATTCCAAAGGAAAAATAATCATAAAACTCACTTCCCAGTTTTTCTTTTATTTCTTTTGCTTTAATATGACCTTTCATTTGGAAAGGAAAATTTATTTTATTAAAAATTTTAAAGAAAAAATTATTTAACCATAAAGACAAAAAAGGTATATACATTAATCGATTTAAAAAAAATGGTCTATCATAGCCATGCTTTCTTAACTCACTTCGAATACTATTTCCAGCTGTTTTAACAGTATGTATAAATATAAACTTTTTACTTTTTGATATTATCATTAAATATTTCCTTGTAAAGTTTAACATATTTATCAACAACTATTTTATTATCAAATTCTTTCAAAACTTTTTCTCTTGCATTTCTACATAAGTCTTCATATTTATTGAAATTTAAAATCCATTCTATACCATCTTTTAAATCAATAGTATCCAAAGGTTTTGCTAGATATCCATTTAGTTTATGTTCTATCATATCGCTATTCCCACCTATATCAAATCCTACTACAGGTGTACCACAAGCTAAACTTTCCATAATTGCATTAGATAAGTTCTCTTGTAAACTAGGTACTATCATTACATCAACCGCACTATAAAGTGTAACTAAGCTAATATCATCAGACAAACTTCCCATATAGTGTATTTTAAATCCAAACTCAGGTGCATTTTCTGGCTCGCTACTCCCAAATACTACAAACTCTAGATTTTTAGTTCTTTCCAACTCAATTATAGCTTTTCTTAATTCCTTAAAACCTTTTCTTAAATCATAAGTTGCATCCATAGCTCCAAAAAGTACTAGTTTTTTATATTTTGGTAAACTCCATAATTCTCTTGATTTTTCTTTATCAAATGGCTTGAAGATATCAGTATCTATAGGATTTGGTAAATTTATATGTTTTTTATCTTTTAAAAGTGTACTGTTTTTTGAACAATCATTTAGCCACTTACTTAAACCCACTATTGTTATATCTTTTTTAGTATTAAATAATTTTTGTTTACGGTTAAATACTTTTTTACTTAAGTCGACTTCTTTATTACTTCCAAGGACTTTACAGTTTCCACAAGAGTTTTTATACCCTTCACAATCTTCATTATAGTGACATCCACCAGTAAATGCCCACATATCATGAAAAGACCAAACTATGGGCGCTTTTATTTGAGCTATATTCTCTATTCTCATCATTCCACCACATATCCAGTGAAGATGGACTATATCTGGATTTATCTCATTTATCTTCTCCACTATACCACTAAAACCAAACCATGAAGGAGAAAAAAATGTCTTTGATTTGTTTTTATAAAATCTTGTAGGAATACTATCAACTGTAGGTCTAAGTTTCCCTATAGCTATTTGAACCTTCGTAGATGGTCCTATAACTGTATAGTCATCACTACTTTTACTTTGACACAAAATCTGACTATCTACTCCACTACTTAAAAGTGTTTTATGTAGTCTATAAGCTGCTCTTGCTGCTCCACCTTGTATATCCGAAGTATTTACTATTAAGATTTTCATTTAAAAAATTTTCTTTTTATTGGTTTTAGAATAGGTTTCAATACTTTTATTATTGGAAATCCTACTTTAGAAAGCTTTTCATAGAATCTTATTTTATTCCAATTTGGTTCAATTTCTTCAACTTTTTTATAAATAGTCGCATGACTTCCTTCAAGTAGTCCAACTACTTCAAGTCCCATCATCTTTGCAAATTGATTAAATGTATATCTCAAATGAAAGGTTTGCGGTAAATGACATTTTATAACTGGTGTAAAACAATTAGCAATCACTAAATACCCACCAGTTTTAACACTTTTTATCATTTGTATAAAGTCGTTAATTGGATCAGGTACATGTTCTAAAACATCTGTAGATATTAAACAATCATAATTATTATCAATTTTATCAATTATATGTATATTTCTAAATTCAGATGCTCTTTTAATACCAAATTCACTAGGATGAGGTTCATATATATACATATTTATATTTTCATCTTTTTGAGCTATTAATCGTGCTAAAGTTCCAAAACCACCACCATAATCAATTACATTAGTAAAACCATAGTTTACTATCCAATCACTTATAGCATTACGATGTCCCATTGATTCATTATGTTGTTCTATAAAAAGACCATTTAGAAGCCAAACAGGATGAGAGTAAAACGTACCTATTCTTTCCCAGTTAAAAGTTTTGTTATCACAAGCATAATCATCCCAGATTAAATCCATAAGATACCACATCTGTTCAAGGTCATCCAAACCTTGTTTTTCTCTCTTAAGAAGTTTGTCAATTTCATTTTTTTCTGTTTTTGTTAGGTTTTTGTCAGTTAATATTATTTCCATTAAAATCTACCTATTTTATATATTTTTTTCGTAAGATGATACAATTTTAAAAATTTTAAAATTAGAATTATTTTTTCCTTAATCATAAAATTTAACTTTATTCGAGAATAAAATATACTTTGTTTAATTTTTCCAATTGACTTCTTAATAGAGTTATTTTCAAATAAAGATTCCATAATTTGAATATCATTAATATCTTTTAAAGTGTTTCTATTTTTTTTCATTAAAAATAAAAAATTAAATCCAATAAACTTAATATCTTTATAATAAAAAAAATAACTAGGATTATAAATCAAATTTTCTTTTGTTTCCTCATAAAATTTTAGTACTTCATCATGTTTTTCAATATTTGAAATTTCTTTAGATACAATCAAATCATCTTTCCCTAAATAATCAATATCATTAGCTTCTCTCAACCCATACAATGATAATATAATACTGCTATCCAAGACTAAATCTTCCCTATTAATATTGTTTTCTGTTAAAAAAAAATTAAATAAATCTAGTTGGGAATTTAACTGCTTAGTTTTAAAAGGATCTGCATAATTTAAAAAATGTTGTCCATTTTCATTTAAAATCAATCTTGATATTCTTATAGCTTCTTCTTTATTATCTGTTATATGAATGGAACTATAACCTATTTTATTAATATTTCTCACTTTTTCTTTAATTTTTCTGACTTCTTCAATATTTTCAGATTGAAATATTAATACTTTAAAAGGTTTAAAATTTGGAAAACATTCAATAATCTTTTTTTGTAATCCTTTATAGCAGTTTTTTTCATTTCCTACCCAATCCATATGCTTGTATAACTCATAAAGTAAATTAAATCCACCATTACGGGATAAAGACAATTCTTTTTCATAAACTATATTAACAAATTTAGACTCTGATAATGTTCTGTTTTCATTTCCTGATGGCCAGAGAAATGCTATATATACATTTTCTGAATATTCGATAAATTTTGAAACACATATATCCAATATGTTTTCAGAAACATTCATTTTATACAAATATTTAAAATCTGCAATTAAGTCTTCTTCTTCTGTTTTAAGACAAAAAACATTTTCATTTAAATGAATTGCTGAAGATAATCTGTGTGCACCATTTAAGATTTTACCTGATTTTGATAAAGGAATTAAAGTTTTATCCTTATTAAAACCATTATCTTTAATATCATTATAAGTTTTATTAAAGGAGTTTATAAATTCATATTTATCAAACTTATGTTCATTACCAACTTCTCTAAATGTGTCAAATGTTTGTGCTCTTATAACTTCTAAATAAATTTTTTTTGCTAACTCAAAATTTTTATCTTTATAATCTAAATAAAATATTCTAAAGGCTAAATCTAATCTATTCCAAGTTAATAAATCTGTTGGTTTTTTTTCTAAAACTTCATATTCTTCTTTTTCTAGTTTTTCATAGATGAATGGTTCTATTTTATTTTTTAAATTTATTTTATTTATCATTTATTAAAACCTAATAATTTTTTTAATTTATTTATGATTCTTTGCAATAAAGTTATATGGTTTTTTTTAAAGATTATATTATTAATTTCTTCATTTTCCTTAAAATTAACAAATTTTATAGACTTATTTGTTATAGATAGTTTCTTACTATCTAAACTTTTATCTATTCCACAGTGAATTCCTGATCCATCATGTCCAATATTTCTTACAAATGAATCAACTGGAAAAATTGTCATTTTATTTTGAAGTAATTGAGAAAACAATCTTCTTACTGCCCAAGAATCAATTTTTCCATCTTTTTGCATTTTTAACATTTGAAGTCTTGGTTTTCCAACTTTTTTCATATATCTCATATATATCAAGTTGTTATCAATGATTTTATCATATGATTTAATATCCCAATTTACACTATTCCACTCTTTTTTCCAAGTTGACCAACCCCAAGAAGTACTAATATGTGCAAAATACACTTCATCCGAATAATCAGCTGGAATGTTTATATCCGAATATCCAGATACAGTAAAAACTCTCTCTTCATTCTTGTAAAACTCTAAAGCCTCATTCATAAACTTTAAAAAATATGGACTCGTTACCAAATCATCTTCAAGTACAATAATTTCACCATATTCATTAACTATCTTTGTTACCCCATCTATAATAGAATTTGCAAGTCCCCAATTTTTTTCACGCTCTATTATTGTGATATTTTTAAAGCCATCTATTATTTTTATATACTCTCTTACTTCATTTACTTCTATTTCTGAATTTTCATTTTTTGCTGCATCACTATATATGAAAAGTTCGCTTTGATTTGCTAGTTCATTTTTTTGTAAAGCTTCAACCGTTTGCCTAGTATGATCTGCTCTATTATAAACAAAGAGTACTATTGGAGCTAAACTCATTTGCTGATTCCTAAAATAGTTTTAATCTTTCTATGATATGGACGTAATTCTACATAGGCAGGTATCAATCTCAATACACTATACCTTTCTTTTAATTTTCTCATTTGCTCACTAAACTGTTTATATTCATAATTTGGATTTTGATCAATGGGTAATATTTCAACTTTTTTATTATTTATTATATCATCAAAAAGTTCTTTCCATTCGTTTGATATTTTTTTATGATTAAATCTTTTTTTAATAAACTCTATACCATTTTTACCAAGATCAATTGCTTTATTTTCATCATTTAAAAGTTTAACTATATTATTAACTAAATCATCATCAGTAGTACCTAATAATCCTGTTTTATCTTTATCAACCGTATCTAATAAGCCCCAAAAAGCACCAGATACTACAGCTGTACTACATGCTTGGAATTCTATTGCTACACCAGGACAGTTTTCTGTTAGACCTGAAGGATTAGGACACCCTATCATAGCTTTTTGGATTATTGGTATTTTTTCTTTCCCTAGTACACCATGAAATATAACACTATCTAGCTTTTTTCCATTTTCATCACTTAAATATGGTCTAAACAGAGATTCATAACTTTCATCTGCTATTTTCCATTTACCAAGACTAAAGTTTCTATTATAAAGTTGTCCACTTCCTATTACTTCAAGTTTTGCTTCTGGAACTTTCTCTAAAATTTTTTTCCAAACCCTAGCAATTATATGAAAGCCCTTAGAGTATATTAAACTTCCCATATAAACAACTGATTTTACTTTGACAATTTCTTCTTTTAGGATATAATGATAAGGATCAAAACCATTGTAAATCATATTTGATTTGTAGATAATTGGATGATCTCTTAACATATCATATTGCTCTTTACTAACATTTACATATCGTACAATATACGGATGTTTACTAATTTGTCTTAACTGTTTAAACGGTGTATTATGAATCCAAGCAATGGTTTTAATTTTTATAGCATATAAATCTTTTAAGAATTCTAATCCTCCTTTATCATCAGAAGGTCTATATATAAATAAATCACAGCCATCTTGTTTTGCTTTTCTTGCTGCATCACTAGTATCTTGAACCGAAACTGCATCAAATTCTTTTGGTAAGGTATCTGTAAGATTTGCATAAAAAACAAACTTTACATTATCAAAATACTTCATATAATAATATGGCAAAGTCAAAAAGTTGTACTGTGTTCCACCTATACCTGGATTACCATCTTCTGGCTGACTAAAGTCTACACCTTTATATCCTTTGTTAACTAAATATAGTCCTACTTTAAGTTTACTCATTAATATATCCATACTTTTTAAGATTTAAATTAAATTCATTAGCAAGTTTTTTATTTTGACCTTTGTAATATTCAAATATTTTTTGTTTAGTTTTACCACTCATTTCTATTTTTTCTTTTTTTCCTTTTTTAAGTTTTTGGAAGAGTTGTTTGTCTAAAGCCCTAATAAATCGACTATTCTTTAAAAAAGTTGGAATATAGATTGATACACTTGCCTTAAGTTTTCTGTAGTTATTTAAGTTCTGAGAAACACCATCATTTTCATGTTTACTATTTAATAACTCAGAAGTCTGTGTTTCATCAATAGACAAAAACTTAGATAGTTTACTTGAAAAAACTTTTAGATCTTTCACCATTTCTTCAAATAAAAATACTCCTACGTTTTCTTTACCAAATAATTCACTATAGTATTTTACTATTTTATAGTATTCAATTGAGTTAGTAAAACTAACATCAAAATTTTTAAAATCTCTTTCAACCCACTCATCAATAGTTACATTTTTTTGATTAGCATATAAGTTTCTAGGATCAAATGGATGATCTCTATATTGAGACTTTATTATATCCATCTGGTTTCTTAGGATTATCACTATTTTTGCATCTGGAAAAAATTGTTTTATTCGTCTGGCTTTTTCCGCTCTGTCTTTATGGGAAAAAAGTACGGATGCAAATCTTTCATTACTAAATATATTTAATTTATCTTTTGATAATAATGGTTTTATTTCATCGTAATATTTTTCTACATCTGAAAATTGATACTCTATCCCCTCAAGATTAGTCATACAGTTATGAAACTCTTTTAATGCTTCATTTTTAAGATATAGAGAATCTATATTCTTTTCACTACTATCTTGTCCTATATTTCTCGTAGGATAAATACCCATAAAATTTATTTGACTATGTTTATCAAAAAGCTGTTTTTGCAATGTAGTACTTGCTGATTTTGGAAAACCAATGTGGAAAATGACCCTACTTTTCAAAAACCAACCTCATGTTAGGTCTCATAGATGGAAAAATCTTCTCAAAAATATTAAAAAATTTTGCTTTTAACCCACCATTTGTTTTTCCAGTATATTCAACTCTTTTAAATTTAAAGCCAATCTTTTCCATAAATTCGCGAACCTCTAAAGCTGTATATTCTCGAATATGTCCCATGTGTCCAATAGTTTCAATCTTGTTCCACTCATGATATAAATCACACGCACATGAGCATGATTTTTTTTTAATCAAGAACATAAATATTCCTTTAATACTTCGTAAGTTTGGAGTTGAAACATGGATTTTCCCTCCCCTATTTAGCACCCTATAAGCCTCACTAAATGTAAATATAAGATTTCCACGCATATGCTCAAATACTTCATTGCATATAATTTCATCGATTGAGCTATCGTCAACAGGTAGAGGCTCTATATCATAGTTAACTTTTCTCACATCAAGATTGAGATTATCAAAATTTTTAAATCTCTCTGGTGCGATATCAGTACCAATAACTTTATAGCCAGCTAAATCTAAAGCTTTTGTAAAAACAAATGGAGCTGAACCATATTCTAATATTCTGCTATTTTTTTCAATATTTCTCTTTATATAATTTAATTCCAGATATTGTTTATTTGAAAACTTACTTATGTATCTTCCAGCCCAACCATATTCATCATCAACACAAGAATTATTTATAATTTTTATCGCTTCTTTGAGTTCATCCATCTTTTACCTTTTTTTAATCTATGTGCAGTAATATATTAATCTACAATGTAGCCTACTACCTTACATCTTTTTTTTAACTCATCATCATTTTCTGCATCTTCTAACATTTCTTTATTATACAAAATATGACTATATTTTTCAGTACCACCTTTACCATTAGGATTATGTTGATTCCATTCTTTACCATATTCTTCATCAAGATAGTCATTAGCATACTTAAAAACATTCATTTCTAAGCCATAAAACATTTTCTTAACTAAATTGTCAGGATATTTTTTAGGTAGTATCTCCATTCCAAATGTAGTGTTAGAACCTTTCCAATAATCAACTAATTTTGAAATTAATATTTTTGATTTTTTATCATTAATAACAAAAGATATTTTTGACAATATAAGATATGTATAATGCAATAAAATTTGCCTGCGACTTCCCAAAATTCTAGTATATGAATTTTTAAAATAAAGTATATCTATTAGCTCCCATGCTACCCTTGCTTTAAAATTAAGTGATTTATGAATTCCTCTTACTACATAATTTTCACAAACATCATATAATTTTATATCTATAGGTGCTAAATTTCTTTTTACTGTGATCATACCTTTAACTTTATTATGCGCTGGATCATATCTTTGTTTTACACTAAACCCCATTTTTTTTAATTTATTTAATACTTCTTCTAGTTTACTTCTATCAGATGCCCACATACCTAAATCTACATCTCTATCATATTTCAAAACTCTTTCTTGTAAAATCGCACCTAACAATGTACCACTTGTCAACCAATATGTAATACTTTCTTTTTTCATAGCTATATCTAAAATTGTTAAATCATCAATAATACCTTGTTCTTTTTCTAAATATTCTTCTTCAGTCTCAGAGTATTTATACTTCATTTTTTTCCTTCATAACTTTTATTAAACCAAATATACTAGAATTTATATCAATAACTTTTTTTATATAAAACCATAAAAACAATACATGTAAAGATCCTGTGAAAAAGATTCCTAATACTGCACCCAGAACATCAAAGTATAAAATAAGAAAATAATCTGTAACTATTCTTAAAGTAACAAACATCATATTTATTTTTAAAAGTTTATTTTCAAATCCAGTCATTGAAAGTAATCCATTAACTGGACCAAAAAATGTAATAAACATTTTATGTATTAATAAAATTATTAATAAAGGGTAAGCATTTATAAAATCCATCCCAAAGAAAAACACTAATAAATCTTCTCCAAATAATATGAAAACTATTGAAATAATTAAAGTAGAGAAGAAAGCTATAAATGAACCTAATGATATAAACTTTTGTAATTTTACATACTCTTTTTTTGTGTACATTTCTGAAACCTTTGGCATTATTATACTATTTACAATTGTTGATATCGAAAAAGTAAACATAGATATCTGAAAAGCTATTTTAAAAAAAGCAACTTTTGCACTATCATCACTAAGTGCTCCTAGTATGACTAAATCTATATTTTGGTTAATAGCTTGTAAGCCTGCAATCATAGAAAATGGTAAAAGTGCTATAAACATGGGCTTTAAGTTTTTCACCATTTTTGTTTCTGGAGGAATTTTTTGTAAGACATATTTTTTTAAATAGTACAAGCCAAATAGAAAAGCTATTGCCAAAGAAAGAAGATGTAAGACTAAAATTGTATTAACTTCAAAGTCATCTAGCATAAAATATGAAATAATTATTAATATAATATATGACAATGGTTTAATTATTTTTTCTGGTATCTGACTTTTTATAATCTCATGGTAACCTTTAAGTATCCCCATTCGCACTTGATTAAATCCTAGTAACAAAAGAGAAAGAGAAGCTAAAAGTAAAGAATTACCTATCTTAGGCTGTAAAAAAAGTACTATGACAAATATGATTCCTATCACAATAATACTACTTAATATCACTAAAAAAGTAGCATTTTTTAAAAAAATTTTTATTTTTGAATTTTGATCAAGAGCTAAACTTTTTGAAACTTCTCTTGTAAGATATGTAGGTAACCCCATAGCTATAGGAATAGTCAACAAACCAATAATTGACATAATATATATAAACTCACCATATTTTTCAGCTCCTAGTAATCGTGTAAGTAATACACTTGTGATAAGCATAAAACCCATATTTAACATTTGAAGTAAAAAAGACTTTTTAATTATATTTATAAACCAATCTTTCATACTAAAGCTCATTTTTTGCAAATTTTCGTACTAATCTATTATCTATTACAAAAGTAGTTATTGAAAGAAAAAGCATTACTACAATAAATAGGATTTTTACTACAAAAAGACAAAAAATAATTTTTATATGTTTTATAAAATTTTGATTCTGTTTAAATAATTTTAATTTTGATATCATTTACTTTATATACTTCTTTTTAATAAATTCAATAATAATTTTAGTTGCATCTTCAACTGAAGTTATAGCTGTATTAATTACTATCTCAGCTTTTTGTGGCTCTTCATATATATCATTTACACCTGTAAAGTTTTGAAGTTCACCTTTAAGTGCTTTTTCATATTTACCTTTAGTATCTCTACTTTTACATGTTCCTACATCTGCTTTTACATATACTACTATATTATTCGTTACCATTTCTCTAATTGCTTTTCGTGATTCTCTATATGGAGATACAAATGAAGCAACAGTTGAAACTGAGTTCTTTTGTAAAGTTTTAATTAAGTGACCAATTCTATGCATATGTCTATTTCTATCTTCTCTAGTATATCCAATGTCAGGTATTAAATCTCTTATATCTTTTGAATCAAGCCTTTCAAGTGGGATATCTAGTTTTTTAAGTTCTTCATAAACTGCATTAGCAATTGTTGTTTTACCTGAAAGTGGAAGACCTGTAAACCATAGGTTAAATGGTTCTATTTTTTTTCTTCCCCATTTAATCTTAAACCATGCTCTTTCATGTGCCCAATAAAGGGCGATTTTTGCTACCCACTCTAAAGCGCCAGCAGCAATTGCTAAATCAAGTCTTCCAAAAAAAATATATACAATAATAATTGTTGTAGTTGTTGCAACTACTCTCCATGAAAATCCTTTTATAAGAGATCTTATATTAGTATCTTTATACATTAGATAGCCTTACAATTCCACTCGGGGTAGTTTCTTCTAATAAATTCATTTAATTCTTTATCAACTTTGGTGTATTCTCTTAGAGAGATATCTTTTGAAGATTCACCTAAAATAGAACTCACAATCATTCCCGCCCCAACAGTAGAATTAGTATACTTGTCAATAATTATAAAACTTCCTGTATATCTATTCTCATGATATGGGTCTACTGCTATTTCTCTATCTAATGATAATGTTAATTTTGCTATATCATTTAACTCTAAACTATCTGAATCAATCTCTTCAAAGGTATTAATATTCTTTTTATATTCAATAGAATTAAAAGCTCCATTTAATACACTTGTCGCTCTTTTAATCACATAGTTTTGATTTAAAGCTAATGGTTTCTCATCCATCCATACAACCATTGCAGATAAATGATTTGATACTTTAGGTATATCTATTGATTTTACAATCATATCACCTCTACTAATATCTATCTCATCTTCAAGTGTTATTGTAGTTGCCATTGGTGCAAATGCTTTTTGTATAGTCTCTACTTCTTCATCTTTTCCTACTGGTCTTAAATCTTTTATATCATTTGATACTATTGATTTAACTTTACTAGTCTTTCTTGAAGGAAGTACAGTTATCTCATCTCCAACACTAATTGAACCACTTGTAATAGTCCCTGAAAAACCTCTAAAGTTTAAGTGGGGTCTTATTACATATTGAACAGGGAATTTAAAACTATTATTCTCTTTTTTATGAATCTCTATAGTATCTAGTAATTCCATTAAAGGTTTATCTTTATACCAAGGTGCTTTAGGAGAGTTTGTTAATATATTATCTCCATCAAGTGCAGAGATTGGAATAAATTGAATATTTAAGTCACTATTATGTGGTAAGTATTCAATAATCTCTTGGTAATCACTTTTAATCTTTTCAAACACATCTTGTGAGAAATCAACTAAGTCCATTTTATTAATTGCAACAATTAGGTTTTTAATACCTAATAAAGAAGCAATAAAAGAGTGTCTTTTAGTTTGTGTTAAAATTCCTTGTCTTGCATCAACTAGAATAATTGCTAAATCTGCTGTTGATGCTCCCGTTGCCATATTTCTTGTATATTGTTCATGACCTGGAGTATCAGCAATAATAAATTTTCTTTTATCAGTTGAGAAGAATCTATAAGCAACATCAATAGTAATACCTTGTTCTCTTTCACTAGCTAATCCATCAACTAAAAGTGCTAAGTCTATTTTATCACCAGTAGTTCCACTTTTTTTAGAATCTTTTTCAATAGAAGCTAATTGATCTTCAAATATCATTTTTGAATCATATAAAAGTCTTCCTATTAGGGTAGATTTTCCATCATCAACACTTCCACAAGTAATAAACCGTAGTATTTCTTTATTCTCATGCTCTTTTAAATATTGTTCTATATCTTTTGAAATTAAATCTGATTGATGTGCCATCTTAAAAATACCCTTCTTGTTTCTTTTTTTCCATTGATGCATCACCATCACTATCTATTAATCTACCTTGTCTTTCACTAGTAGTACAAACTAACATCTCTTGAATAATTTCAGGCAATGTTGTTGCTTCACTATTTACTGCTCCTGTTAGAGGATAACATCCTAATGTTCTAAATCTAACTTTTTCTTTTTTAGCAGTCTTTCTAAGCTCTTCAGGCATTCTTTCATCATCAACCATAATTTTAGTTCCCATATATTCAACTACATCTCGCTCTTTTGAGAAGTATAAATCAGGAATATCAATATTTTCCAAATAGATATATTGCCAGATATCTAATTCTGTCCAGTTAGACAAAGGAAATACTCTAATAGATTCACCTTGGGTGTGTCTACCATTATATATATTCCAAAGTTCTGGTCTTTGGTTTTTTGGATCCCATCTATGGTTTTTATCTCTAAAAGAGTAGATTCTCTCTTTTGCACGAGACTTTTCTTCATCACGTCTTGCTCCACCAAATACTGCATCAAACTTTTGGATATTTAATGCATTTTTCAATCCTTCAGTTTTCATAATATCAGTATGCAAAGCAGACCCATGTTCAAAGGGTGAAATATCCATTTCAATCCCTTTTGGGTTTGAGTAAACGATTAATTCCATACCTACTTCTTTAGCACGTCTATCTCTAAATTCAATCATCTCTTTAAATTTCCATTTAGTATCCACATGCATTAGAGGTAATGGAGGTGGTGCTGGGTAAAAGGCTTTTTGTAGCAAGTGTAACATTACAGAAGAATCTTTACCTACAGAGTAAAGCATTCCAGGGTTTTGAAACTCTGCTACTACTTCTTTCATTATGTGCATTGATTCTGCTTCTAATTGTTTTAGGTGTGTTAGTCTTTCTTTGCTTATTTGCACTTCTTTTACCTTTTAAATATTTATATTTTAAAATTTTATTATCTAACAACAAACCAAGGATTTAATAAATCCTCTTTGTTATATACTACAGGAGACTGTGAACCATCTTTATTAAATATATAAGTCATCTTTCCTGCACATCTAACAACTGCATCAGCTGCTGCTGTGTCCCACTCCATTGTTGGTGCTAGTCTTGGATAAATATCTGCTTCACCTTCTGCCACCATACAAAGTTTTAGCGAAGATCCTTTTGACACTTGCTCAATCTTTCTTGAATCTAAAGCATCAATAAACTCTTGTGTTTCACTTGATAGATGAGATTTAGAGGCAACTACAAATAGTTTCTCTTTTGGATTATCATTTGATTTTAATGGTAATTTTTCATTGTTTTTATATGAAGCTTCTCCATCTGCCCAATAAAGATCATTTAATGCTGGAGCATAAACTACACCCATAACTGGAGTATTATTTTTAATCAATGCGATATTAACTGTAAACTCTCCATTTTTCTTTATAAACTCTTTTGTTCCATCAATTGGATCTACACAAAAATAGTATTCCCAATCTTTTCTATCAGAAAAATCAAGTTGTTTGTTCTCTTCAGACATAATTGGAATATTTGGATAAAGTTCATTTAAAAATTTACAAATTAATTCATTTGATTTTAAATCTGCTTCTGTAAGTGGTGATTTGTCATCTTTATAATCTATTTGAAAATCTTTATTATAAATTTCCATGATTAATTTACCAGCATCTAAAGCTATATTTTTAATCTCTTCTATATTTACATTGTTATATTGCATAATCGTTTTCATTTCCTTGTACATATCCATATTTAATTAAATGGTTTACGACTATATCAGCACACTCTTGTATCGAGTGTTCATTTGTTTTTATATGAACTTGTGGTTCTTCTGGTTCTTCATATGGTGAAGAAATACCTGTAAAATTCTTAATAGCTCCATCTCTAGCTTTTTTATATAAACCTTTTGGGTCTCTACTTTCACAGACTTCTAAAGGAGTATCTACAAATATTTCAATAAATTCATCATATTTAACAAGTGATTTTGCAATTTGTCTATCGGATCTAAATGGAGAGATAAAAGCAGTTAAAACTATAAGTCCACTATCAACAAATAGCTTAGAAACTTCTCCAATTCTTCTAATATTTTCTATTCTATCAATTTCAGAAAAACCTAAATCTTTATTCAGTCCATGTCTAACATTATCACCATCAAGAAGATATGTTTTTCTTCCTCTTTTAAAAAGTTCAGCTTCGACTGCATTTGCTATAGTTGACTTTCCAGATCCAGATAGTCCTGTAAACCATAAGATACATGGTTTTTGATTTAGAAGAGTTAATCTTTTTTCTTTTGTGACTTGTTGTGAATGCCAGATTATATCTTCATTTGTTTCATGTTTTTTCATTAACTTCCTCTTCTTTAAAACCTTTTATAAATTGCACAAAAAATGTTAAAAATATTGATAATATAAATCCTGTTACAAAGGCAACAGTAATAATTAAACTTTTTTTAGGTTTATTTATTGAAATATTATTTATTTTAATATCACCTATTTTTTTTGTCATAATAGTATTTGCATATAGTTTTGATTTTTCTATATGTCTATTTTTTATAAAATTAAAAACTGATGAAATAGTATTTTTAATCTCATCTTTTTTTGTAGATTTTGCACTTATAATTAATACTTTATTTGTTTTTTTCGGAACAGATACATTTACATTAAATTTTGTTGATAAAATAATTGATAAATCATTTGAACTATCAAATACTTGTTCTCCAAAACTATCACTTTGAATAGAACCTATTTCAATTAATAGCTTTCCTTCATAAATAGGTGTTGGATTTTTAAAAAAAACATAAATAATGCTGCAAAAAGTAATAACTAATGTAAAAGTTAGTATAAAAACTTTTTGGGACCAAAGTGTTTTAATAAGTTCTAATAAATTTATTTCATCTTCCACTAAATTACCTTTTTTTTAATATTTTATTAACAATTCTCTTGTATTTATTATATTTAAAAATAATTCTTTATAAAATTTTTTATCCTAAAATATATAAACCTAAATAAATCTGGTAAATACTTTATTCTCATTGCCCTTCTTCCATAAATTTTTTTTGAACTTTTAGAATGGTTATTTTGAGGAGATTTAGAAATGATTTTATGTACTAACTCAAAAATATTATATTCTTCTAAAACCCTTCTTCTCGCTTCTTTTAAAGATTCAAATCTTCTTTCATATTCACCTGGTGTACTTATTATTTTTTTTATTTTTGATAATGAACCTTCAAAATCATCCAAGTCGATTAAAACAATACTATCTTCTGGAAAATATTCAAAAATATTTGGACAGCCGTAATATATTGGTATAGAATAACCTAAAAATGTATCAGCTAATTTTTCAGTCCATACATGAGGTGCAATATAATTTTCAATACAAACATGAAATTGAAAATCATCAATAGCATCATATTTCTTTTCAATTGGTGAAAATCCCCATCCATATCGGACTAATTCATCTATTTCTCTTTGCATATACTCTGTGAATTCCAACCTTTTTTTATGTAATGTATGTCCCATTGCTTTATTAGAACATATAGTTGAGATAACATTTTTCTTTTGAGGTGCAATATCTAAACTGTTATTAAGACATTCACTATAAGACTTTCCATACATCCATATATTTCCTGTTTGCATTCTAAAGGAGTTTTTATGTGGTAAGATTTTTTCTTCTTGATTTGTTATAAGATACTTAAATTGTTTTGCAAAGCCCCTTCCATATCTTGTTATTGTACTTGGCTCAGTTGTAATTAATATTGTATTATCTTCATTACAATCTAATTTTTCAACTCTATTTGGTAATATTTTAGGAATATCATCTATAATAACAAGCCAATCATAATCATTAACTAAGGGATTAAATATAAACTTACAATCTTTCCAAATTCCTTTATTGTTTGGTGTTTGTCGTTTATAGCTTGATTTTTCATTTGCTAAAGAATCTCTTTTTACAAATTTAACAGTTGTCATTTTTTCTCCAAGTAATTATTTTGTTTATAATTTAATGAAATAAAAATCAATAAAAGTATTATGATTACTGAATTTCCACCCCAAATAGTTCCAATACTTTGTTCCATAATTATTATTGAACAAAATAATCCCATAGAAACATTTTTATTATATACTTTTTTATTCATTTTTAAAATTCTTAAAAAATATAATAATGTTAATCCTAACAAAAGTAAAAAACCTATTATCCCTAAAGAAAATAATGATTCAACATATGCATTGTGAGGATGTTTAAAAGACAAGCCATTGGTTTCAAAAATTTTTTCTGTACCTTGAAGACCATAACCTATAAGAGTATTATCAGTCATTATCATATTTAAATAAAGTACCCAACCATCAAATCTTTTTGAAGTATGTATTGTAAAATTATCAATAGTACTACCACTATAAAATAAAACAAAAAATAAAGCTATTGAAAATATTAATATAGATATAAATATAGTTTTAAAATTAATATTTTTATTACTAAAAGATTGATAATACATATAACTTAATGTACCTACAGTTATTACAATAATAGCTGTTCTTCCTCCGGACAATATAGTAGCTATATAAATAATAAACAATAAAATCAATGTCATTTTATTATTGTTATTTTTAAAATAATTGATTAAAAGAGGTATACAAACAGCAAAAAGATTTTGTCTAGAATGATATTTCCATTGAATAAATTCAATATAAGTTATGTTTTTTAAACTTTCAAATATATCAATTTTTGTAAAGTAGCTTAGGATTAAAACTAATGATAAAAAAGAAATTGAAAAGAATAATATTTTTTCAAAAAACAAATAATTTTCTCTTATTTGAATGCTTTCATTAAATATGTAACTAATAATGTATAAGAATGGAAGTAAAATTAAAATCATATTTATATTACGGCTATAATCTTCAGTTGGATTGAAAAAGTTCACTACTAAGGAAATAAAATAAAATGTAATTATAAGACCTAAAAAATACAAACTTTTTAAAGGTAATACAAAATTCTTTTTAAGACTTGAATTTATTATATAAAAAATCAAGATTAAAACCAAGTCTATGTAAAATAATGCTCTTCCTAGATAATTTAATGGAATCAATAAAGCTAATAAAAATACTAATATATTTTCATTATTGTATCTAATCATATTTATTTTCTGCAAGTTAAAATTTCCTTCTTACTATATTATATAAATTTTTATAAATATTTTTCTATTTTATTAATGGCATCTTCAATATTTATATTCATGTACATAGTTTCATTTATTTCCATTGTATTGGCTTTTAGTGGTTTATTATTACTAAAAAATGATTTATCATAAATTACTGTTGACCATTCTCCATAAGGTGCTGATCTAATCCAGTTTGTGGCACCAAATATTCCTATTGTTGGTGTTCCACTTACTGCTGAGATATGCATGGCAGCAGAATCTGTAGATATTGTTAGATAAGCATTTTTTAAAATTATTTTTAACTCTTTTATAGATGTTGTACCAACTAAATTTTTTATGTTTCCATGTAATTTTTTAGAAATATTATTTATGTATTCAATCTCGGTCTTATCACCAATAAGATATATTGGTAATGAATATTTACTACTAATAATTTTTGAAAATTCAATCCATTTTTCAGTTGGTAATCTTTTTGATTTCCATTTTTCACTCGAACCACAATTAAAAACAATGTAGTTTTTTTCTCTTTTATTAAAATCAATATTAATATTTTCTAACAATCCACTTTTATTAGCAATAGATTTAAAAATATCAAATGTAGAATTATTATAAACATCAATATCTTTGTTATCAAATATTTTTGTTTTTAAAAATTTAGTAATAAATCTACTTCTATCATTACATTGAAAATCAAAAACTGCATCAAATTTTTCTTTTCTTAATTTAATTATCAATTTAATAACATTAACAATAGATTTACTTTTTAAACAAATTATATTTTCAAATTCATCTTCATAATAGAGTTTACCAATATTTGTCGTAATAATTGTTGGTTGATATTTTAGAGAGTTAAGAATAGGATACATTGAAGCTAAATCACCTAATGCACTAAATCTAATAACTGCTATCTTCAATTTAAAACCTTTTTATAATAAGAGAGATATTCTTCAACTATATTCTCTAAATTAAATTTATCATCTAATGTGTTTAAGAAATCATCAAATTCATTTTTATATAAATCATATTTTTTAATAATATCTACAATATTTAAACTATATGAAGAATCTTCAATAATAAATTTTTTGGGTAAGACTTCTTTACAAATACCTACATTTGTAGAAACTAAAAGTTTTCCATATATAATTGTTTCTAGGGCAACTAAACTAAATCCCTCACTAAAAGAACTTATAATAATTAAATCTGAAGAATTAATTAATTCAGGAATATTTTCTTTAAACCCTACAAGTTTAATTTTACTTGATAGATTTAATTCATTTATTAATTTATTAAGATTATTATATTCAATTCCATCACCAACAATTTCTAAATTATAATCAAGTTTTATTTTAGACATTTCACGAATTAAAACATCAAAACCTTTTATTTTTTCTAATCTGCCTATAGCTCTAATAGTAAATCTATCATTAACTTTAAATTTATTGTCAATATTTCTTTTTAAAATTCCATTATAAATAACTTTTACTTTTTTATTTTTAATACTTTTTGCAACATCATTTGAAACCGCCGTTACATTTTTTATTTTATTAAATATACTTCCTTTTCTAGGATTATGCTTTGTTGCAACATGAGTAATCTTAAAAAACTTATTTAATCTATAAAATATTTCTGAAGACTTTGCAAAATGTGTATGTACTAAATCAAATCTATTTAATCTAAAAATATTAAATAATTCATAATATAAAAAAGGATTATTTCTACTATCTTTTGATTTATATTCAATTATATTTATATTTTTAGAAACTCTATGTAAGAATTTCGCTTCTATAGGAATTAATAAACTGATTTTTAGACCAATGTTTTTTGACATCTCATTAACAAGGTCAATATAAAATTCACCTCTTCCAAGACCTCTTGAAGATATAAAATGACAAATATGAATCAAAACTGCTCACTTATATATTTTATTTCATCATCTGTCAAATAAGGATTCATTGGCAAACTCATAATCTCTTGTGAAACTATTTCAGAGATAGGAAAATCACCTTTTTTATATCCTAGATATTCAAAACATTCTTGTAAATGTAAAGGCATTGGATAATGAACTGCTGTTGGTATCCCATTCTCTTTTAATTTAGATTGTAACTCTTCTCTATTTTTTACTCTTATAGAATATTGTGCCCATGATGATGTAGCATTTTTATCTACAAAGGGTAAAATAAGATTAGATTTATTTTCTAAAATTTTTGTATATTTAGCAGCAACCTCTTGTCTTAGAGCCAAATCTTTTTTATAATATTTTAATTTTACATTTAAAATTGCCGCTTGAATAGTATCAAGCCTTCCACCCATACCAATATATTTATGATGATATCTTTTTGATTGCCCATGAACTCTCATAGACTTCATCTTTTCTGATAATTCTTCATCATCAGTAAAAACTGCACCACCATCACCAAAACATCCAAGTGGTTTTGCAGGAAAAAAAGAGGTAGTTGATATATCTCCTAAAGCAGAATCTGTTATATTATTAAAGGTAGAACCAAAGCTTTGTGCTCCATCAATTATCACTTTTAAATTATGATTATTTGCAATATTGTGGATTTTTTCCATATCTGCTGGTTGACCATAAAGGGATACAGGGATAATTGCTTTTGTTTTAGAAGTGATCTTTTCTTCTATTAAATCAGGATTAATATTATAAGTTCTTTCATCAATATCTACAAAAATAGGAGTTGCTCCTAAAAATGCAATTGTTTCAGCTGTTGCAATGAATGTAAATGGAGTGGTAATTATTTCATCACCAGGTTTTATATCAATGGCCATCATAGCAAGAAGTAAAGCATCTGTACCGGAACTACATGAGATTGCAAATTTTGCTTTGGTAAACTCTTTAAGAGACTCTTCTAATTCAGTTATTTCTTCTCCCATAATATAATTTGATTTATTCAGTACAGATTGAATGGCTTCATCAATTTCTAATTTATATAATTGATATTGGTCTTGTAGTTTTGCAAAATCTATTTTCATAATTTAAATTATTCCTCTATTAAAATAACTTCATCATTTTGAAGTTTATATTTAGAATTATCAAATGAGTCAATTGCAATATCATCTTCATTAAACTCTAATCTATTTCCAGCAACTGATACCCAGCCAATTTGTTTTGCGGGTACACCTACCATAAGTGCAAAATCTTTAACATTTTTATTTATAACTGAGCCTGCTCCAACTAGTGCATATTTACCAATGGTATTACCACAAACCACAGTTACATTTGCTCCAATAGAGCATCCTTTTTTTAAAAGTGTTATTTTAAACTCTTCTTTACGCACTATAAAAGATCTGGGATTTATAACATTTGTAAATACCATTGATGGTCCTAAAAATACATCATCTTCTACTTCTACACCTTCATAGATAGAAATATTATTTTGTACTTTTACACCATTTCCAATCTTTACTTTTGGTCCTACTACACAATTTTGACCAAAAGAACAATTCTTCCCTATATTTGAACCTGTAAGAATATGAGAAAAGTGCCAAATCTTTGTATTTTCACCAATATTTACATTCTCATCTACATAAGAAGATTCATGAACAAAATAATTAGACATTAGATAATCTTTTTACAAAATGGATGATAATCATTTTTTAAACCAATCGCTGTCATTTTTCTAATTTGTGAAACAATATCTATTGATCCATATGCTTCATTAAGGCCAAATCCATTACCAGCTAATATCTCTTCATAAGATCTTGTATGAAGATCTTTAAATCCACCAGAGAACTCTATCTCTTCACCTTCAACAGTAATTGACCTAAATGTAGTTTGTCCTTGAGCCTTTACTTCTTCTGGAATATAATCATAGTTTACAGATAAAAACCATCTTACATTTGCATTTTTAAGTCTTAGTAAACCTGCATTTGAATCAGCTTGTTTTAGGTGAACAATATTTTCTTTTACTTCTCCAAAAATCCAAGAAAGCATATCATAGAAGTGAACTCCAATATTTGAAGCTATTCCACCAGATTTAGACTCATCACCCTTCCAAGATACAAAATACCATTTACCTCTACTTGTAAGGTAAGTTAAATCAATATCATAAATTCTATTTGGATTTTTTTCTAGTTCTTTTTGAACTTTTTCTTTAAGTGCAATAATTGAAGGATGTAATCTTAGTTGTAAAATATTATGTACTTTTTTTCCTGTTTCTTGCTCTATTACTTTTAATTGAGCGATATTATGTGGATTTAAAACCAATGGTTTTTCACAAATAGCATCACATCCACTTTTTAATGCAAATCTAATATGTGCATCATGTAGATAATTTGGTGTTGTTATAGCCATATAATCTATTCTTTTATCACTTTCTCTATGATATTTATCTACAAATCTATCAAATCTTTCAAACTCTGTAAAAAAACTTGCTTGGGGAAAATGAGAGTCCATAATACCAATTCCATCGTAAGGATCAAGTGCTGCTACTAATTCATTTCCTGTTTCGGTAATTGCTTTCATATGTCTTGGAGCTATATATCCTGATGCTCCTATTAAGCCGAACCTTTTTTTATTTGACATTTCTATAATCTCCATGTAGGATTTTTTACAATCCCTTTAATATCTATTAATATTTCTTTTCCATTTGAAATTGAATTATAATCAACCTCTGTTAATTTAATAAATTGTTGGTGTGCCACTGCTATAACTATTGAATCATATTTTTTTTCAGACTCAAATGGATTTGTATCCATTAATTTATGCTGAAAATGATGTTTTGTCTCTTCTAAATCAACCCAAGGATCATAGATATCTACATTTGCTCCAAATTCTCTTAATTCATCTACTATATCAGTTACTTTTGTGTTTCTAAGATCTGGACAGTTTTCTTTAAATGTTACACCTAAAATAAGAATATTTGAGTCTTTTATCTTTTTATCATTCTTTATCATCTGTTTTATTGTTTGTTCAGCTATAAATTTACCCATTCCATTATTTATTTGTCTAGCACCTAAAATTAAATTTGGCTTATAACCTAATTCTTCTGCTTTATATGTTAGATAATATGGATCTACTCCTATGCAATGTCCTCCAACTAAACCTGGTTTTAATTTTATAAAATTCCATTTTGTTGATGCAGCTTCAATTACTTCATTTGTATCTATTCCAACACTATCAAAAATAAGTGCCAATTCATTAATTAAAGCAATGTTTACATCTCTTTGGGTATTTTCAATAACTTTACTAGCTTCTGCAACTTTTATAGATGTTGCTTTAAACGTACCTGCTTTTATAACTGAAGAATAAAGTTCATCAACAATAGTTGCAATCTGAGGAGTTGATCCAGAAGTAACTTTAAGTATTTTACTTACGGTATGTTCTTTATCACCAGGATTAATTCTTTCAGGAGAGTATCCACAAAAGAAGTCTTTATTAAATTTCATTCCAGATTCTTTTTCCAATTGAGGTACACAAACTTCTTCTGTAACACCTGGATAAACTGTACTTTCATAAATTACAATATCGTTTTTGTTAAGAACTTTCCCTATCATTTGAGATGATTTTATAAGTGGACTTAGATCTGGTCTATTTGATGAATCAATAGGAGTTGGTACAGTTACTATATAAATATTAGAATCTTTTATATCATCTATTTCACATGTGTATTTTAATGAATCTTTAACTTCTAATAGCTGTTCTTTATCCAATTCAAGTGTTCTATCATAATCACGATTTAACTCATCAACTCTTGATTGATTAATATCAAATCCAACTACGTTATATTTTTTTGCAAAAGCATGGGCAAGAGGAAGTCCAACATACCCCAATCCAATTAAGCAAATTCTTTTATTCATTTATTTCCTTTTAAAACTCTTTTATAAACAGAAATAGTATTTTTTACCATAGTATCCAAAGTATACTCTTTGGGTATTGTTTTGATTATGTCTGTAAAATTTTGAGATTTTACTTTTAAAATTTTTTCAGCTAACTGTTTTTCATTTTTAATTTCAATTATTGCACCATTAACATCATCTGCTACAATATTATTCAAACCTTCATAAGTAGTAGCAATAACAGGAGTATTTAAAGCTAAAGCTTCAACAACTGTTCTTCCAACATTACCCATTTTTAATGATGCATTTACAATTATATCACTTAGAAAATATACTTCAGAAATATTCTTTTGACTTCCTGTAAATATAATGTTTTCTTTTATATTTAATGATTTTGCTAAATTTTTTAAAGACTTTGCATATTCTTCTTTATCTTCTCTGATTCCACCTACAACTAATCCAACAACATTAGGAATTTCTTTTTTTACAATAGCAATTGATTTTATAAACGTTTCATAATCTTTAAGCCAAGTTACTCTTCCAACAGAAGTGATTATATACTTGCCTTCTAAATTAAAATCTTTTATAAAATTATTAATAAATTCATTGTCAACATTTTTAGGATTAAATTTATTTAAATCAACGCCCCTTTGAATAACTGTAAATTTATTGGGATTTAAATTATAATTATTAACAACATAATCTTTAACAACTTCACTTACACATATAACTTCATCACCTTTTGTCATTACTTCACTATACTTATTTACACTATTAAGACCATGTACCGTTGTTACAAATGGTAGTCTTAAAGTTTTGTTAGCAAAATATACTAACCATGCAGGGACTCTACTTCGTACATGAACCAAATCTGGATTAATCTCTTTTAATAGTTTTCGCAATCCCAAAATTCTATAAGGTACAGTAAAAATATTTTTACTACAAACATCAAAATAAAAATGTTTTCCACCTTCATTTTCTATTTGATTAACTAATTTTCCACCATTACTTATAACTATTGAATTCAAGCCATTTTTTATATATTCTCTACTTAACTCAACAGTTCCTCTTTCTACTCCACCTTCATTTAATTCTGGAAGTATTTGTACAATTTTCATAGAGTATGATGACCTTTCTTTACAATTACTTATAAAACTTTTTATACCAAATAACAAACTGCTCAATACCATCAGAAAGTTTAGTATCAGGCTTATAATCAAAGTCTTTAATTAAATCATTTGTATCTGCATATGTTGATACTACATCCCCTGGTTGCATATCCATGAAATTCTTTTTAGCTTCTATTTGAAGTTTATCTTCTAATGTTTCTATAAACTCCATTAAACTTACTGGTGCATTATTTCCTATATTATATATTCTATATGAGGCACTTGAAATATCTGGACTTGGATTCTCAGCATTAAATTCTTTTGAAGAGTTTGCTGGGTTATCTATTACTTTTATTATACCATCTACTATATCTTCTACATAAGTAAAATCTCTACTCATATTTCCATGGTTAAATACTTTTATTGCTCTATCATTTAATATTGCATCTGCAAAAAGCATTGGAGCCATATCAGGACGTCCGTATGGTCCATATACTGTAAAAAATCTAAGACCTGTACATTGAATACCATAAAGGTGTGCATATGTATGTGCCATCATTTCATTTGATTTTTTAGTTGCAGCATATAGTGATACTGGATGGTCTGTATGATCACTTGTTTTAAATGGTTGAGATTTATTTAATCCATATACAGAAGAAGAACTTGCATAAGATAGATTTTTTACATCATTATGACGACAGCTTTCAAGTATATTCATAAATCCTTTTATATTTGAATTTATATAAGCATGGGGATTTTCTATAGAGTATCTAACACCTGCTTGAGCTGCAAGATTACAAACTGCATCAAATTTCTCAATTTCAAATAAAGCATTTATATCATTTGTATTAGCTAGATCCATTTTTATAAATTTATGTTTTTCATATGAAAAAGATTGAACTAATTTATTATCTTTTATTTCATCTTTATAAATTCCAAGTTCATTTAATCTTGCATATTTTAAATTTACATCATAATAGTCATTTATATTATCTAGACCTATTACTTCATCACCTCTTTCTAAAAGTTTTAAAGCTAGGTGGAATCCAATGAATCCCGCTGTTCCTGTTACTAGTATTTTCAATTTATTATTAACCTATATTAAATTTTTATTTCTTCTAATAATTTTTCAAAATCTATTTTTTCTTTTGTGTTTTTAACTATTTTTGCCAAGCTATGAAATTTTGTATTATCTTTTTTTGAATCTAAATCAATAATATTAATATTTGCATTACTATTTGCTTTTGCTTCACTTAGCATTGATGTAGAGTCAATTGTAATATAAAGTTCCTCACAAAGTGCTAAAAAATCTGGTATTGGGTTTATATTTGGTTCTTTTGAAAAGATTAGTTTATAATCAAAATTATAACTCTCAATTAAACTATCAATCTGTTTTGGCGTTCTTCTTGATGTGGTAATATATTTCAAATGATTTGGGTACTTTATAAAAACTTCATCTAATACATTTTTTATTTTTTTTAATTCCATTTTAAATATATCATTATCTCCGCCAATTATAATTCCAATAGCTTTTTTATCATTTTCTTTTTTTAAGATATTTTTAGGAATTGAATAAGATAAGTTCAAAGGTATTTCTATAATATTATTCAGTTTTGGTGGATTATCATGACTTTGAGCAATTATATAATCAAAGTCAATGTATCTGTATGATTTTGGGAGCATTAACGCAATTGATTTTATATCATATTTTTTTGAAATATATTTATTATAATAATAAGTTCCAGATCCTGTACTAATAATAGCATCATAAAACTCATAATTAAATTTTTTGTGATTTAAAAATAAACCATCAGTATAAAACGATACTTTATCAAAAATATATGAAAAAAATTTTGCAATTTTAGAACAAAATTTTACTTCTAGAATATCATAACTAATATTTTTTATTTTACAAAAAGCAATAGATTGATTTAAATGGCCTGGTTTTCCATCACTAATTATTAAAATTCTTTTCATATATCTCTTTATAATAATTTTTAAATCTTTTATGAGGCCAAAACCATTGTTTTGGATCAGTGTTAATTATATCACATATTGCATTAGCATGTAGCTGTGCTAACTTCTGAATATCATCTTTATCATCATCTGTTTTGATTGGTTTTATTGGGTCATATATTTTTATTTTATATTTGTAATTATCTTTATTAAAAATAGCAAAAGGGACAACATATGCTTGAAATCTTCTTTGTAAAAGTGCAGAAGTTGAAGATTGATTTGCTTTTTTCCCTAAAAACTGAACTTGAGTTCCCTCTTTATCATTTATTTTTTGATCAATTATCAATGATACTGGTTCTCTTTTTATGAGTGCTTTTACAAGTTTTTTAACAGCCCCATCTCTATAAACTATTTTAGAACCTGAACTTTCTCTTGATCTTGTTATAAATTGATCAATCTCTTTAAAGTTTGATTCCCTTGCAACTTGTACTAAAGGTGCTACAAATTTATTGAAATAGCTTCCTTGTACTTCCATATTTCCATAATGAGCTGCTATCATAATAATAGGATGCCTTTCTTCTTGAAGTTTTTTTATTATCTCTACACCTTCAATTTCTACATCATTTTTAAGTTCATCATCTGTAATAGTTAAATTTTCTATTTGAGATAAAACCCATAAAGTCATGTTAAAATAAGAGTACTTTTGAATCTCTTTTATCTCGTTATTTGATAATTTTTCATTATTTTTGCCATCATAAACCAAATCTAAATTTGCCTTTATAATTTTATTTGTTCCTCTTGCAAAAAAATATGTTATCCTAGCTAAAAAAAAGAAGAATCCTCTTCTTAATTTTTTAGGAAGAATTTGCATAAGCTTAACAAAAAGTAAAAAGAGTCTATAAAGAATCTTCTCTAGCATGAAAGTTTAACCTTAAGTTCTTTTGGAGTTTCAAGTTTTGCTATATCATTTTCTACTAAGAAAATTGGTTTTTCAAAACATATTTTTAGTTTATTATCTTTTAGCTTATAATCAAGCTTTGGCATTGACATATCTTGATTAAGTGTGAGATTTAAACTTATCATGAAAGAAAGCCATTGCATATTTTCAAGAGAAGGAAGAAGGGTTTCAAAATGTTTCAAATCCCTTTTTGTTGGAAGTGATTTCTTTGAAAACTTAATTGTATGTGCAATTGTAACCCTACTTGAATGTAGAAACCCATAGTTTAAACCACTTAATATAAAATCAAAAGTGTTATCATTTGACTTATAAAAGTTAAGTGTTGTACCTAGTGAATTTAACTTTGAGGCAATTACTAAAAGAAGTCTATACCTATCATCTAAACCATGAACTGGCTTTAATACATCAAAAATATCCCTTGCATTTTTACCTAAAAAAGCACTTTGTTTCTCATCAATTTGAAATCTATCAAGTAAACTTTTTACACTAACGTTAAAATTTGCTGGAAATTTATAATTTGAATTTCTTAATAAATCAGTTAAATATACACCTTCTCTAACACCTGCTCCAGAAGTTACTACTCTTTTTATATTTAACTCATCTAAAATAGTTTTAAATATAAAAGTACCCTCTTTTATAGTATCAAATCTATCTTTTTTTATACCTATATGTTTTAAGGTATTACTATTTTTAGCATTTACAATTTGCTCAAGAATATGTTTATTTAAATCAACACAATAAGTAAAACCATGCAGAATATCAAGTGGATAATGACTTTTTGAGATAATAACCTTACTTAAAGCTCTTATGCTTCCACCAATACCAACAACAGTTGAAGGGATTTTATGACCACAATCAAGTACCTCTTTTAATTTTTCTAAGAGATAATCCTTTGCGCCTTCCATATTACCTTTTGAAAAGAAAAGTTCATTAAGTCTTACTGTTCCTACATCCAAAGAAATACACTTTTCTATTTGACCATTTCTTACAATAGCAAACTCAGTTGAACCACCACCAATATCAACAGTGATAAACTCATCATCATAAATTAAATTCATAGCTGCAACACCACCATAATATGCTTCTTTTACACCATTTATGATTTTTATATTTAAACCTAATTCATCTCTGACTTTTTTTAAAAAAACATTTGAATTAGGGGCATCTCGCAATGCTGAAGTTGCAACACAGATAATTTTTCTAGATTTTAAAGATTTTGAAATACTTAAAAAAGACTCCAAAGAGTTAAATGCTCTTTGCATTGGAAGTTCTTGAAGGTTACCACCATGTTCATAACATCCTTCTGATATTTTAACTCTGGCTTTTGTTTCGTTTATAAGATTAAAAGCAAAACGACTACTTTTTTCAAGCACAACCATACGCATTGAGTTAGACCCAATGTCAATTATAGTTGTTACCTTAGCCATTAAGCTTCTTCTTCTTGTAATTGCTCGTATTTAAATTGTAACTCTTCCATTGTTTCTTGGTTGTCAGGATCAACTATAATACAATCAACTGGACATACTTCAACACAAGCTGGTTCTTCGAAATGACCAACACACTCTGTACATCTATCTGGATCAATTATATAAATAGGATCTCCCTCTTCAATTGCATAGTTAGGACACTCTTCTCTGCATGCATCACATGCAATACATTCATCGGTAATTATTAAAGACATAGACCCTCTTTCCTCGTAAAATATTATTGGAGTTATAGCCTATTATTCTTAATAATCCCTTTAATTTGTAACAATTTTTGCTCATTTTTAGAAACAATTAAGAAATCACTATCTTGATATGTAAAAAGGTCACAATTTATATGGTTTGCAGCAGCTATATCAAACTGCCTTAATTTGCCTGCAAATATAACAAAACTAAAATTTCTTGCGTTTGCTAAAGATAGTGCAGCAGCACCTGGACTTCTAAATTTTAGTCTATTTTCATATAAATTTTTACAAATATTAGGATAAGCATAAGCTCTTTCAAATACTCCAAATGTAGGTTTAGAGACTTTTTGAAAAATGATTTCTTCTTCATTTATTAATGAAATCTCTTCTATACCCTTATCAACTCGAAAAATCATACTTGCATTAACTAAATTTGTTACATAACCTGCTTTACTTTCATTATCTATAAATAAAGCAACTGAAGAGCCATAATAAGGCAAAGAGCTTTGAAAATTATGACTTCCGTCAATTGGATCGATTACGATTTTTATATTTGAGTTTGAAGATAGATGTCCTATTTCTTCAGAAAAAATATCACCAAATTTCTGAAGATGTTTAATAAATAATTTTTCAGCTTTTAAGTCTATATTTAAGGAGTTATCTCCTCCAAATCCTATTGTATTTGAAGGTTCTAAGTCTAAAGGAGTCATATGAGTATTAATATACTCATAAAGCTCCTTATTAGCTTTTATAACTGCATTTGTAAATGCGTTATAATCAAAGTTCATACTAAATTAAGATAGTGTCTCAACTATCTTTTTAGCAGCTTCTCTACCATCAAGGGCAGCAGTAACTGCAAGGTGAGCACCTCTTTGACAATCTCCACCTGCATAAACTTTTTTATTAGAAGTTTGATAATCAGTTGTTACAACTGCTCCCCAAGAGTTTAATTCAACATTTAACTCTTTTAAAAATTCTGGTGCTTCAGGAGAGAAACCTAAAGCAAAAATGATTACATCAGCTTCTTCAGTATATTCACTTCCTTCAATTATTTGAACTCTTTGTCTTCCAGATTCATCTGGTTCTGAAAGTCCAGTTTTCAGAAGTTCAATTGAAGTTGCAGTATCCCCATCTTTAATGATTTGCTTAGGGCTTACATTAAATACAAATTCAACACCCTCTTCTTTTGCATTAACAACCTCTTTTTTGCTCCCAGGCATATTTAATTCATCTCTTCTGTAAAGACATTTAACGCTTGCAGCACCTTCTCTAACCGATGATCTAACACAGTCCATAGCAGTATCTCCACCACCAATAACAACTACATTTTTATCTTTAACATCAATAAAATCTTCACCAACTTTGTTGTTAAGATTTCTTTTTTGGATACCAGTTAAAAAGTCCATTGCTAAATGTACATTTGAAGCATCTTCACCATCAATTCTTGCAAGTCTACCTAGCTTTGCTCCAATTCCAAGATAAATAGCATCAAACTCTTTTTCTAGTTCAGAAACTGCTTTATCTTTTCCTATTTCACAATTTAAATGTAATTTCATACCAGCTTCAAGTAACCAATTGATTCTTCTATCTACTGTAGTTTTATCAAGTTTAAACCCAGGAATTCCATACATTAAAAGTCCACCAGCTCTGTCTTCTCTTTCAAACATCTCAACATCAAACCCACGTCTAAGAAGGAAAGTTGCCGCTGAGATTCCAGAAGGTCCAGAACCAATAACTGCTACTTTAAACCCTAGTTTTTTACTAGTAAATCTAGGTTTCATACCATGTTCAAAAGCTCTTTCATTTAAGTGAGTTTCAACTGCACCAATTGATACAGCTCCATGTCCTGTATTTAATGAACATGCACCTTCACATAATGAATCTTGAGGACAAATTCTTCCTAAGATTTCAGGGAAAGGAGAAGTTTCATTAGATAAAGCAAATGCTAATTCCATATTTTTTTCAGATGTTTGTTTTAACCATGCTGGAATAAAGTTACTTAATGGACAACCTGTATGACAATATGGGTCACCACATTGCATACATCTATCAGCTTGTTCCCTAGCTCTATGTTTTTCAAATACTTGATAAACTTCATTGTAATCTTTTAATCTTTGTAAAACATCTCTTTTTTCTGGATTGATTCTTTCAAATTTAGTAAAATTTAACATCCTAATCTCCTTCCTCTGGATTTAGAGGCAACACCGTCATATTTTTTGGTTTAACCATCCAGAAATCTCTAATTTCTGCTCTAAAGTTTTCTAAAATTGATTCTGCTAAAGTAGACTCTGTTTCATTTAAATAATCCATTAATAGTCTTTTTAAATATAGTCTTTCTCTTTCAGTATCATCTGTATCAATTCTAACTGCTTCAATTAGCTCTTGATTCATCTTATCAACAAAATGTTTTTCAGGGTCATAAATAAAAGATAAGCCACCAGTCATACCCGCACCAAAGTTTATCCCTGTACATCCTAGAATAACAACAATACCACCAGTCATATATTCACAAGCATTATCTCCTGTACCTTCAACTACAGCAGTACATCCAGAGTTTCTAACTCCAAATCTCTCACCAACAGCTGCTCTAACATATAGTTTACCACCAGTTGCACCATATAGACATGTATTACCAGCTCCTGCAAACTCAGGACCTTGGTGAGGTGTATTAATGATAATTTTACCACCATTCATCCCTTTACCAACATAATCATTTGCTGCACCATCAAGGTATAGGTTCATACCCTTACTTAATAAAGCTCCAAATGATTGCCCTGCAATACCTTTTAAGAAGATATTAATTGAACCATCAGGTAATCCAGCATCTCCGTAGTATTTTGCAATTTCACCAGAGATTAAGGTACCAAATGATCTATTTAAGTTAGAGATAGTCTCTTTAACTTTAATAGGAGTTTTTGGATTTTCAATAGTTCTGTGAACTTTTTTTAGTAATTCTCTTTCAAATTCATTATTATCAAATGGTTTATTAGTTGGTTTTTGACAAGTATCAATCCCATCAATTCTTCTAAGAACATTTTGGAAATCAAATTTTTGTGCAAATTTATCATCAATAACTTTTAATAAATCACTTCTACCAACAATCTCTTCAATTGTTTTATATCCAAGGCTTGCAAGAATATTCCTAACATCTTGGGCAATAAAAGTAAAATATGAAATTAATCTTTCAACTGTACCTTTAAAATGTTCTCTCAAATCTTCATCTTGAGTTGCAACTCCAACAGAACATTTATTTGTATGACAAATTCTTAAAATTTTACATCCAAGTAAAGTTAATGCAGCTGTACCAAAGGCATAAGACTCAGCTCCAAGCATTGCAGCTTTAACTACATCAAGTCCAGTTTTTAATCCACCATCAGTTTGTACATGAACAACTTCTCTTAAATGGTTTGCTTTTAAGGCATTGTGTGCTTCAGAAAGTCCCATTTCCCAAGGATTACCTGTGTGTTTAATTGATGTTAACGGAGCAGCTCCTGTTCCACCATCTGCACCTGAAATTACAATTCTATCAGCATAAGCTTTCGCAACACCTGCTGCAATTGTTCCAACACCAATAGTTGAAACTAACTTAACTGTAATTTTTGCTTCTGGGTTGATTTGTTTTAAGTCAAAAATCAACTGAGCTAAATCTTCAATAGAATAAATATCATGATGAGGAGGAGGAGAAATTAGAGTAACACCTGCAATTGTATGTCTTAAACTAGCAATTAATGGAGTTACTTTATGACCTGGTAATTGTCCACCTTCACCTGGTTTTGCACCTTGTGCAACTTTAATTTGAATCTCTTCGGCACTTCTTAAGTATCCTGGAGTCACACCAAATCTACCTGAAGCAACTTGTTTAATTTTAGAATTTTTAAGTGTTCCAAATCTAGCTGGGTCTTCACCACCCTCACCTGAGTTTGACATACCACCAATTGTATTCATAGCTTGCGCCATTGCTTCATGTGCCTCAGGAGAAATAGAACCACATGACATAGCTGCTGTTGCAAATCTTTTGAAAATATCTTCACAAGATTCAACTTCGCTTACATCAATAGCTTCTTTGTCTGAATTAAATTCAAAGAAATCTCTAATAAACTTTTTATCTCTATTGTTTACTAAATCTCTTAATTTATCAAAATCAGAAATATCTTCTTTATTTGCAGCTTTTTTATTGTGCATAGCATTAGTTGTAGCTGGTCCATAATCATGGTATTCACCACCATTTAGATACTTATAAAAACCACCTAAATCTAATGGGAACATATGGTTATCATCAAAATAAGCATTAAAATGTTGTTTCTCAATTCTTGCTTCAATATCTTCATATGTTAAACCAGATAAGTCAGAATGAGTTTCAGTAAAACAATCATTTACAATATCATCACTTAAACCGATAATATCAAATAGTCTTGAGTTTCTATAAGATGCAACTGTAGAAATACCCATTTTAGACATAATTTTTAAAAGTCCAGCATTCATTGCTTTTTGTGTATTTTTAAGGAATCTTTGCATCTCATATTTAGAAATTTCTCTTCTTTCATATAAAGCAACTGTTGATGCATACATCATGTAAGGACAAATAGCTGTAACACCATATCCTATTAAAACTGCTGCCATATGAGGATCATAAACTTCACCTGTTTGAGCTACAATTGATACATTATGTCTAATCTTTTCTTTTATTAATAATTCATTAATATATCCAACAGCCATAGCCATTGGGATAAGTTTATTGTTTTCACTTACATCTTTATCATCTAAAATTACAACTGAAACATTATCTTCTTTAACTGCTTTTATAACATAAGAGGCTAATTGTTCTAATGATTTTTTTAAATCTTTTTTAAATGCTGTACTAAAAATTCTGTTTTTATAATATTCATCATATCTTGGAGATGTTGGATCACCAAATGATCTTAAAACATCAAATTTTTCTTTCATCAAGATAGGACTTGCAACTTTTAATCTCTTTGCATACTCTGGTTTTTCATCTAAAATATTATGAATATGACCAAAACCAGTCTCTAAAGACATTACAATCTTTTCTCTGTATGGGTCGATTGGTGGATTTGTAACTTGTGCAAATTTTTGTCTAAAAAAGTCAGTAAAGTTTCTATTAACTTGTGAGAAACATGCTAATGGTGTATCATCACCCATAGATCCTACTGGTTCTTTTCCATCTTTTGCCATTGGCTCAATAATTTGGTCAATTGCTTCATATGTGATATTGAAGTATTTTTGTCTCTTTTCAACATCTTCAAACCTATATGCACTTGTATCTAAGAATGACTCATCAATATACTCTTGCAAATATTCCATATCATGGTTTAACCATTTACCATAGTTTTGAGAAGATTTTAGATAATCATTAATATCATCTTGTTTTAATACTTTTCCATGTTTTAAGTCAAGACCAATCATCTCTCCAGATTGTAGTCTTCCTCTTTCGCTAATATTATCTTCATCTATTGTTACAGTTCCATATTCAGAAGTAATATATATTTTATGATTTTTTGTAATTACATATTTTGCTGGTCTTAAACCATTTCTATCAATTAAACATCCGATATGTCTTCCATCTGTTAAAGAAACAGCAGCTGGCCCATCCCATGCTTCCATTGCAGTTGATGTATACTCATAAAATGCTCTTAAATCTGAATCCATATGTGGTGCATTTTGCCATGGTGCAGGAATTAAGCTTCTTGCAGCTTTGAAAAAGTCAAATCCATTTGCTAATAAAAATTCAAACATATTGTCTAAAGATGCAGAATCAGAAGAACCCAACTGTAAGATTGGTAAAATTCTTTTAATCTCTTCATTTGTAAAAACTTCTGATTCAATTTGTTCAGATTTGATTTCAACATTAACTCTATTACCTTCAACTGAATTAATCTCACCATTATGCGCAATTGCTCTAAATGGCTGAGCTAATCTCCATTGAGGTAAAGTATTTGTTGAAAATCTTTGGTGAAACAGTGCAAAAGAGATTTTGAAATCTTCATCTCTTAAATCAATATAAAAATGCTTGATATGCGTAGGCATAATAAGCCCTTTATATGCAATCACTTTTGACGAAAACGTAGGAATATAAAAATCTTTCTTGTCTATTAATTTGTGCTCACACTCTTTTCTTGTAAGATATAACATAGCTTCAAATCTTTTTGAAGACATTAAAGCATTTGCACTTACAAAAATTTGAACAATATGTGGCAAACTTTCAAGTGCTTGCTTTCCTAAAGCATCAGTATCAACTGGAACTTTTCTAGTAAATAATACTTTTAAATCGTTTTCTTCGCAATAGTCTTTAAAAGTATCGATATCTTCTAAATCTTTTGCAAAGATCATAGCTACAGCATATTTCTCTGGTAAATCAATACCATTTTCATTAGCTATTTTTCTCATAAATTTATTTGGCATTGAAAGTAGAAGCCCTGAACCATCTCCAGTTTTTCCATCTGCTGCCACTGCACCCCTGTGCATCATTCGCTCAAGCGATGTTATAGCATCTTCTAAATTCTCATGACTTGGTCTGTTTTTCAAATCAGCAACTAGACCAAAACCACAGTTGTCTTTAGAAGAAGTAAGTAAATCTAAATTACATCCCATTATTATCCTTTTATAATATAACTCTTTATATTCCTGATAAAGTCACAAATAGTATCTAAAATATGTTTAAAATGTGGTTAATAGCAATTCTTTTACTTAAATTAACCTTAAAAATAATATTTTAAATTTTAAATAGCAAAATGCTATTCTAATGCTATTTTAGCTAAGTTTTTTTTCAAAATTTACACTTTTTGACATACTTTCTACACAAGTTTTAATTATACTTTTTTCATAACCATATAACTTAAGGAGTGAAAATGAAAAAATTTATGATTGGAGCGGTTGCAGCAGCAGTAGTTGCTACATCTGGGTTAGCAGCAGAATATACACTTAAATTCTCACATGTTGTAAGTGCTAACACACCAAAAGGTAAAGCGGCAGATTTCTTTGAAAAAAGACTTGAAGAAATATCAGGGGGGAAAATTGATGTTCAAGTTTATCCATCGTCGCAATTATATAATGACAATGCAGTTGTTAAAGCATTAAGATTAAACTCGGTTCAAATGGCAGCACCATCATTTTCTAAATTTGGTAAAATTGTGCCAAACTTAGCATTATTTGATTTACCATTTTTATTTAAAGATATTGATCATCTACATAGAGTTCAAGATGGACCTGTTGGAGCAAAATTAAAAGAAATGGTTACTGCAAAAGGTATTGTAGCTTTAGATTTCTGGGATAATGGGTTTAAGCAATTATCATCTTCTAAAAAAGCACTAATCACACCATCAGATGCAGAAGGTCAAAAATTTAGAATTATGTCTTCAAAAGTTCTTGAAGCACAGTTCCATGCAGTTGATGCAAATCCACAAATGATGCCTTTCTCTGAAGTTTATTCAGGTTTACAACAAGGTGTAATTGATGGTCAAGAAAATACAATTTCTAATATCTTTACAAAAAAATTCCACGAAGTTCAAACTGATTTAACTATTTCAAATCATGGTTACCTTGGATACTTAGTTGTAATGTCTAAAAAATTCTGGAAATCATTACCAGCAGATTTACAAGCAAACGTAAAACAAGCTATGAAAGAAGCAACAGCTAAAGAAAGAGAATACGCTCAAGAATTAAATGACTCACAATTTGCAAAAATTGAAGAGTATGCTAAATCTACTGGGAAACTTAAAATTCATACTTTAAGTGATGAGCAAAGAAATGCATGGAGAGATGCAGTGAGTAAAATTTACCCAGAATTCTACAGTGAAAAAGTAATTGGAAAAAGTTTAATTGAAGGTGCAATCAACACTAAATAATTTTCCTTAAACCATCGGTTTTACCGATGGTTTTTACCTAAACACACTCTTTAAAAACTCCCTTAAATCACAAAAAAATTTCAAAAAACAAAATTCTATATTTTACTTAAAGTAACATATTAAAATAAATTTGTGAATTTGTTTTTATCTACATAATAGCTACATAACTTTTAATTATAATCATCATATGTATACAAAAAAGGAGACGACTTATGACAACTACAGTTAAAGGATTGCTATCCAGTGTTGCGGTTACATCAATACTTCTGTTTAGTGGTTGTACAAACAATGAAAAGGAAGAAAATGTAGAAACAAAACCTTTAATACAAAAAGGTGAATTTGTTTTGAAGTTTTCCCATGTTGTTAGTCCAAATACACCAAAAGGTAAAGCAGCTAACTATTTTGAAAAAAGGTTAGAAGAACTTACAGAAGGAAGAATTGATGTTCAAGTCTATCCATCTTCTCAGTTATACAAAGATAGTGCTGTACTAAAAGCTTTAAAGCTTGATTCAGTACAAATGGCAGCGCCTTCTTTTTCAAAATTTGGTAAAATCGTGCCACAATTGGCACTATTTGATTTACCATTTCTTTTTAAAGATATGGCTCATCTTCACAGAGTTCAAGATGGAGTTGTAGGACAGAAGCTAAAAGATATGGTTTCCGCAAAGGGTTATATAGCATTAAACTTTTGGGATAATCATTTTAAACAGTTATCTTCTTCTACAAAACCTTTAATTAAGCCAGAAGATGCACAAGGTCAAAAATTTAGAATTATGTCTTCAAAAGTTCTTGAAGCACAATTTCATGCAGTGGGAGCGAATCCACAAATGATGCCTTTTTCTGAAGTTTATTCAGGATTGCAACAAGGCGTAATAGATGGACAAGAGAATACAAACTCTAACATCTATACAAAGAAGTTTCATGAAGTTCAAAAATATCTAACAATAACTAATCATGGTTATTTAGGATATTTAGTAGTTATGAGTGAAAAGTTTTGGGCTAGCTTACCAAAACAGTTGCAAGAAAAAGTTGTAATCGCAATAAATGAAGCAACACAAAAAGAAAGAGAGTATGCCCAAGAGTTAAATGCAAAACAATTTAACGAAATCAAGGAGTATGCACAAAAAACTGGTAAGTTAGAAATTATTCAACTAACTAAAGAACAAAAGGATGCTTGGAGAAAAGCTGTAAGTAAAATCTATCCTGATTTTTATGATGAAAATCAAATTGGAGAAGATTTAATTAAGGGCGCATTAGCCACGGAGTAGGATTATGGGGATTATTTTTAAAGTAATTGGTAAAATAATTGGTTTTATTAACCAATCAATTGCAGCAGTAGGTATTAGTGCTGGTGTTGCAATTGCGTTTACAAATGTTGTAGCAAGATATGTATTTGATGCATCTTTAGTTTGGGCTACTGAGTTGACAATTTTTTGTTTCTTATGGAGTGTATTTTTTGCGGCAGCTTATTGTTTCAAAAAAGATGCACACATTGCAATTACAATTGTTCTAGATGCAGTTCCTAGTAGAGTTGCAAAAATCATGCTGTTAGTTTCACACTTAGTGACATTTATTTTTCTTTGTGCAGTTTCATACTATGGTTATGAATATCTATTGTTAGTTATTGATTTAGATGAAAGATCAATTGACCTTTGGGATATGCCAATGTGGATTCCATATTTAGTTATTCCTGTTGCATTTGCCTTTGCAGCATATAGAGTAGCAGAAAGAATTCATGGAATTTTATCTACATCTCATGACAAAATCTTAAAAGAGAGTGAAGCAGAGCATGTATTAGCTGAAATGGGTATTGGTGCAAGAAGAAACAAAGACAATGAAAATGTACAAGAATTAAATAAAATGGTTAAAGAAGTAGAAAAGAAAACAGGAGGATTACTATGAGTGTAGCTGTATTATTTGGGATATTTTTCTCATTAGCTATATTAGGAACTCCTATAGCTATTTGTTTAGGTGCTGCTACATTTGCAACACTTATGTTGTTTACGCATATTTTTCCAATTGAAATCTCTGCAATGATGTTTGAAAAAATTGAACACTACTCGCTTATGGCTATTCCAATGTTTATCTTTGCTGGTAACCTTTTATCAAAAGGGTCTGCTGCTCAAAGAATTATTGAATTTGCTAAATCAATTGTTGGTCACTTGCCTGGTGGACTTCCAATTTCTGCTATTTTTGCATCTATTATTTTTGCAGCAGTTTCTGGATCTTCACCTGCTACAGTTGTTGCTATTGGTTCTATTATGTTTGGTGCTATTATGCAAGCTGGTTATCCCAAAAGATATGCTGTTGGTACTATTGCTACTGCAGGTTCTTTAGGTATTCTAATTCCACCATCAATTGTATTAATTGTTTATGGTGTAACAGCAGAAGTTTCTATTGGTAAACTATTTATGGCTGGTGTAATACCAGGACTTATGTTAGGTACTATGATGATGGTTGTTACTTATATTGGTGCTAAAAAATTAGGTTTTGAAAGAACTGAACCGCAACCATTTAAAGTTAGACTTGCTAAGATGAAAGATGCATCTTGGGGTCTATTTACAATCGTTCTTGTAATTGGTGGTATTTATGGTGGTATTTTTACACCAACTGAAGCAGCAGCTGTTGCTTGTGTATGGGCATTTATTGTATCTGTGTTTATTTATAAAGATATTCAATTATCAAAAATTTACATTACAGCTTTAGAGTCTGCAAAAACTACTGCAATGATTATGTTTATTATTGCAAATGCAATGTTATTTGCACACTTCTTAACAATTGAAAACATTCCTCAAATGATTACAGAAGCTTTAGTTGAAGCAAATGTAAATAAATATATGTTCTTATTAATGGTTAACTTACTTCTAATTCTAGCTGGTTCATTTATGGAGCCATCAGCTATTATTATGATTATGGTACCTTTATTATTACCTGTTGCAGTTGCACTTGGAATTGATCCAATTCATTTTGGTATCTTAATTACAGTTAATATGGAGCTGGGAATGGTATCCCCACCTGTCGGTCTGAATCTGTTTGTAACATCAGGACTTACTGGTATGAGTATAAAAGATGTTATAGTAGCCGCTTGGCCTTGGACATTAACAATCTTAGTAGGTCTAATACTAATCACGTATATACCTTCAATCTCGTTATTCTTACCAAATCTAATGTTTGGATAAGAACTAATCTACTAACACTATAGTTTTATGGGAACTATCCCATAAAACTATAAAACTACATAATTTTTAATGTTAATGATCATGGGAATGTGAATGTGAGTTTTCATGATTTTTTATTATAAGATCCATTTTTTCTTCATTCAATACTTCTAAATCTTTATTATTATATTTTTCTATTAATTCATTACTAGTAATTCTATTATCACCAGCATAATAGATATTGATATTTGTATCTTTAATTTTTTTATATGGATTTATTCCCATCTCTTTTATAACAATATCTTTTACACCTTTTTTTAAAAACCAATTTATTAATTCAGATCCATGGTCAAATGGATTTTTTTCAACTGTCAAATTTTCACCATCATAAAAAGCAAAATACTTTGCTTTTCCAAATAGTGGTGATATAGCACTATTTTCTTTATTTGTTTTTACAGGAAACGTAATCATTTCTAATCCTTATATATTATTTATTACTGTTTTGTTAAAATTACAAAATCATCAAATTTTCTTTATATTTCTTAAAATCAATCTATAAGAAATATAAATAACAAGAGGCCAACTACATAGCCAAATTATTGAACTTAAATATTCCATTGAGCCTTCCTTTAATAGTTGTGAGCATGAGGATCTTCTATCTCCTCTTTTGTGATTTTTACTTTATCCATTTGCATCCAAGCATAAAAGATATACGCTAATACAAAAGGAACCATAAGTGAAACATAAGACATCACTGTTAGAGTATAATGGCTTCCTGAACTATTTATAATAGTTAAGGAACTTTGTAGATCAAAACTTGAGGGATAATATGAAGTATTATTAAGTCCTACATTTAAAAATAGTGCCATTACAGTTAACACAACTCCTAAACCACCAGTTTTGATACAACAAGTTTTATTAAAATGTATTGTTAAAAACACTGCAATTATTACCATTAATATACCAATTATAAACATTCCTAAAACAAAAGGCATTTCTAAAAAGTTGATTAGATACTTATGCTCTTGCATGTAGATTTTAAAATTTTCATCATAAGCGAAGCCTGTTTTTGTGAATAAAAGAGATAAAAACAGTAAAAAGAAAACCAAAAAAATAGGCATATCTATTTTGATACTTTTTATGGCTCTTTCTCTTATGGTTTCATTATCAATATTGTTTATAAAATACAATGCACCTAAAATTCTAACTAAGAAGAAAAGTGCAAAACCTAAACTTATATTAAATACTGAAAATAAAGCTTCTAAACCTCTCATAGAGGTATGCCAATGGGAGAAGTTATTTTCATCTACACTAAAAGCAGAACCAGAAAAAAAAGTAGCAATAGCAATTCCAAGTAAAATAACACCTAAACTCCCATTTATAAATAAAAAAGTTTCATATACTTTTTGACCTAAAAAATTATTTGGTTTTTTTCTATACTCATAACTAACTGCTTGAATAATAAAACAAAATAGTATTGCCATCCACACCCAATATGCACCACCAAAACTTGTAGAATAAAAAAGTGGGAAAGCAGCAAATAATGCTCCACCAAATAAAACCAAAGTAGTAAATCCAAGTTCCCATTTTCTACCAAGGGAGTTTATTAACATAGTTTTATAGGTCTCATCATCTTTCGCAACTCTTCCTAAAAGTGTCTGGCCACCTTGAACAAACATAATAAAGCCAAATAATCCCCCAAGAAGTGAAATTATTATCCACCAAAACTGTTGTAGTTGTAATAAAGTTAATTCTTCAAACATTTTAGTGTCCTCCCTCAGGGCCAATTTTTATCTGAGCTATCATAATTTTTATCTCAGCAATTAAAAGTGCCGTAAATAAAAAAGCAAACATAAAAAATGTAATTTTTACATTTGAAGTTGAGATATCAGTAACTGCAATTCCAACTGGCATTAAATCTTGTATTGCCCAAGGTTGCCTTCCAACTTCTGCAACAATCCAACCTGCTTCACTTGCAATATACCCTAAAGGGATAGAAGCAACAGAGGCTATCAAAAGCCACTTATAATTTAAAATATCTCTTTTAAGTGTAAAGAAAAGGATTAAAGCAAATAAGAATAAAAACCAAGCACCAAGGGCAACCATTAAGTGAAAAGTATAAAAAGTCAAGGGGATGGGAGGAACAATATCTTCAGGGTTTTTCAAGTGTCCATATCCAAAATATTTCATATTGTCAGTTAAAACTTTTTTATACTTTTGAATATTTTCCACATCATCTTCTCTTTTTGCTTTTTTATACTCTTTTAAGGCATTTATAGCAATTTTCCCTTTTTCAATTTTACTTTGAGCTGATTCAATACTATATTTTTTATTTCCATAAACTAAATCTTCAAGTCCAGGAACAAATGCATGAATATCGTGATAACCTAAAAGTGAAAGTGCATAAGGAGCTTCAAGTTCAAATAAAAATGGATCTTCATCATTTGTTAAAGTTTTTTTAGGATTTAATACTCCAATTCCAACAATTCCAGCATCTGTTTTCCCTTTATACAATCCTTCCATAGCTGCTAACTTTACAGGTTGTTTAAGTGCAACTTGATGGGCTGATTCATCACCTGTTATGGTTATAAATATTGAAGTAATTAGTCCAAAACTAGCTCCAATAATGATTGATCTTTTAGCAAATTCAATCTCTCTTCTTTTTAATAAATACCAAGCAGAAATTCCAACAACAAAAAGTGAAGCTACAATATATCCACTTGAAATAGTATGCAAAAATTTTGAAATAGCAACAGGAGAAAATAAAACATCCCAAAAGTTTTCCATCTCATTTCTAACTGTATCTGGATTAAATTTCATTCCAGTAGGATATTGCATCCAACCGTTTGCAACCAAAATCCATAAGGCACTCAAGTTTGAACCAACTGCAACAAGCCAAGTTGATAAAAGATGAAAGCCTTTTGATACTTTATCCCAACCAAAAAACATAACAGCAAAAAAAGTTGACTCCATAAAAAATGCCAAAATACCTTCTACAGCTAAAGGCGCACCAAAAATATCTCCCACAAACCAAGAGTAATTTGCCCAGTTTGTTCCAAATTCAAACTCCATAATAATTCCAGTTGCAACACCGATTGCAAAGTTAATTGCAAACAAAGACATCCAAAATTTTGTTGTTTTCTTCCAAAACTCATCACCTGTTTTTACATAAATTGTTTCCATTATTGCAATAATAAAACCAAGTCCTAAAGTTAAAGGAACAAAAAGCCAATGATATATTGCAGTAAGTGCAAATTGAGCTCTTGACCAGTCTACTAAATGCTCTTCCATTAGTTATCCTTTATAAGATTTTTAAATACAAATTCAATTTTTTCATTATCACTTTTATATTCAGTTTTAATAGTTTTGTCATAAACAAAAATATTTAAAAAAAGTAGTATTACAATTAGCTTTACAATAATAAGTTTCCATAAAGTTCGACCTATTTTTAGATTTTTAAACCCATCTTTGTAAAGTAAATATATATTATTTAGTTTACTCATACTTATAACTTTTATAATTAATTTTTATAATTATACTCCGAATAAGTTAATTTAATGTTAAATTTATTATAAGTTTTAATTATAGTAATACAACATTGAATTCTAATTAATTTGAAATATTTGGAATTGTAACGGCTAGATTTTTTGTTATTTGCTTATAAAAGCTTGTAAATTATAAATAATTAATTGTTCAAGAAGAATTTTAAATGATTTTAATTGTTTTGTGATTTTAGATGGAGTGCTTCTAATCCATTGATGATTGGAATAGAAGTGTTAATTTATTTATAAGATTTTTTTGTAATCTCCTTAAAGTAATACCTAAGGAAACTAACTAACTATTTTATAACCTCTATGTCGAATAGTTTCGATAAAGTTATCATCAAACTCTTTCTTTAGGGCATTTCTTATTAGATTGATATTAACTTCAATAACATTATCAGATACCATTTCTGGTTCTTCCCAGTTTGTTTGAAGCAATTCATCCTTAGAAATAGAACCTCTATGTCTATTTTTTAGAAGATAAGCAAGAATTGAAAATGACTTACCTTTTAGATTTACTACATTTTCATTGTCATCAAATAATTGTTCATCTTTAATGTTTACAATAAATTTATCTTTATATAAAATGTTTTCTTGGAAATTTTCCCTATGAATTGATTCTATTTTTGTTAATAAATATGTAGTAGATACAGGGGAATGAAGTATATCCATTGCACCATTTTTTAATAAATCTACTTGAAACTCTTTTGAAGGTTCATCACAAATAAATATTACAGCTGTAAATCTGCAATTAATATTTTCTAGAATATCTTTACAATCATAATAATTACTTGAATTCACAAGTATCATATTATAGTATCTAACTTTACTGTGATAAATAGCATCATCCATATCTTCTGCTACATCAACTATATAAAGATTATTCTCTTCTAAATGTTCAATAATTTTTTCATCAATATTATATGATAATAATCTCATAAGACCTCTATTTCTTTTATATACACTTTTACTTTATTATTGTCCGAATGATACATAAGTTATGATAAATTCTAACTTATTTTATGTAAGTTTTTCACCTATTTAACATTTTTTTTATCTTATATTAAGTTTTAAATGAAATAATAAGATAAATTAACTAATAGGGAGTTAATATCGAATCCAAAAAGAAAAAATTAATTGTTAAAAATGTGTTTAAGGTTTTTGGGGAACATCCCAAAAAAGCTTTAAATATGTTATCTCAAGGTCTGAGCAAAGAAGAGATTTTTGACAAAACTTCTATGACTATTGGTGTCCAAGATGCAAGTTTTGAAATAAATGAAGGCGAAATCTTTGTAATTATGGGTCTATCAGGCTCAGGGAAATCTACACTTGTAAGATTACTAAATAGACTTATTGAACCTACTTCTGGTCAGATTATAATTGACCAAACAGATATCACAAACTTAAATGATAAAGAATTAATTGATACTAGAAGAAAAAAAATATCAATGGTATTTCAATCTTTCGCACTAATGCCTCATATGAACATTATTGATAATGTTTCATTTGGTTTAGAGTTAAGTGGAGTTGAAAAAAATGAAAGATACGCTGCAGCAAGAAAAGCTTTAGATCAAGTAGGACTTGCACAACATGAACTTTCATATCCAGATGAACTAAGTGGTGGTATGCAACAAAGAGTTGGTTTGGCAAGAGCATTGGCAAATAATCCAGATATTATGTTAATGGATGAAGCCTTTTCAGCACTAGATCCACTAATTCGTACAGAGATGCAAGATGAATTACTTGAACTTCAAGAAAAAGAAAAAAGAACTATTGTTTTTATCTCGCACGACCTAGATGAGGCTATTAGAATTGGAGATAGAATTGCAATTATGCAAAATGGTGAAATTGTTCAAATAGGAACTCCTGAAGAGATTATAAATGAACCTGCAAATGATTATGTTAAATCATTTTTTAAAGGTGTTGATGTAACTTCAGTATTAAATGCTTCCCATATTGTAAGAAAGATTAGACCAACTATTATCAATAAAGAGAGTACAGGTGTCAAATCAGCATTACAGTATATAGGTGACTTTGATGAAGATTATGCGTATTTCGTTGAAAAAAGTGGTAAATATATTGGAATATTAACTATTAATTCACTTGAAGAACAAAAAAAGCTTGGTGGGTCTATTCATGATGCAGTAATTGATGAAAAACCAATTGATGAAGACACACAAATCTCTGATTTCATTACACACGTAGCTGAACACACTTTCCCAACTGCAGTTATAGATAAAAATGGAAAATACAAAGGTACTATTTCAAAAAGTAGATTACTAAAAGTATTTGACGAAGGAGTAGAATAATGAGTACTGACCCATGGGGAAATGCCTCAACAGCACAAGATCAAAAAGAATCATCAGTAAACTGGACAGATGAAGCAGCTAATGCACCTGTTGAAGAAACAAAAGATTTTGATATATTAAACCCTTTTGAAGATTCTATTATTCCTTTTGGTGATTGGACAAACTCAGGAATTGATTGGTTAGTTGAAAACTTTAGAGATGTTTTCTTAGCTGCTAAAGCTCCAATTGATATTGTTTTAAAAGCTATTGAATCTTTTTTACTATTTTTAAATCCATACGTAGTAATTCTATTTTTTGTACTTTTAGCTTTGCAATTTTCTACTAAAAGACTAGCCGTAGGAACTTTTCTTTCATTCTTTGTGATTGGATTTATTGGAGCTTGGGAACAATCTATGATTACCCTAGCCTTAGTTATAACAGCTGTAATATTCTCTGTAATTATTGGGCTTCCTCTTGGGATTTGGAGTGCAAAAAGTAATACAGTTGATAAAACATTAAGACCAATTCTTGATGCTATGCAGACAACTCCAGCATTCGTTTACTTAATTCCAATTGTTATGTTGTTTGGTATTGGTAATGTTCCTGGTGTTATTGTAACAATTATTTTTGCACTTCCTCCTCTAATTAGGCTTACAAACCTTGGTATTAGACAAGTGCCAGAGGACTTAATTGAAGCCTCAAGATCTTTTGGAGCAAGTTCTAAACAAATGCTTTGGAAAGTTCAAATTCCTGTTGCAATGCCAACTATTATGGCAGGAATCAACCAAACACTTATGCTTGCACTTTCTATGGTTGTTATTGCTTCTATGATTGCAGTAGGAGGTCTTGGTCAAATGGTATTAAGAGGAATTGGTAGATTGGATATTGGTCTTGCTGCTGTTGGGGGATTAGGTATTGTTTTACTTGCTGTAATCTTAGATAGATTAACACAAGCAATGGGTCAAAAAGATAAATTAGATAAAACTAGATGGTTCCAAAAAGGTCCAGTTGGTTTTGTTTACAAATTAATCAAAAAATAAGGAGAGAATATGAATATTAAAAAACTTTTAGTAGGTGCAGTTGCATCAGTTGCAGTTGCTTCATCACTATTTGGGGCAAAGGTTACAGCAGTAAAAACATCAATCGCTGAAGAGGGATTTCAGATGAATATTGTTGTGGAAGTTTTGAAAAAAATGGGACATGAAGTTGAAGTTACAAATGATGTGAGTTATGATATAGCATATCAAACTATTGCAAATAATGCTAAAAGTGATGATGTTTATTTTATGGCAGCAAATTGGGATCCATTACATAAGGGGAAAATTGAAGCTTTAGGAAAAGATAAATTTTTTCAATCAGGTGAATATATCTCAGGATGTGCACAAGGTTATTTAATTGATAAAAAAACAGCTGATAAATATAATATCAAATACTATAATGATCTAAAAAAACCAGAAATTGCAAAACTGTTTGACTTAAATGGAAACGGTAAAGCTGATTTAACTGGTTGTAATGCAGGTTGGGGATGTGAAAAAGTTATTGAGCACCAATTAGATGCATTTAATATGAGAGATGTAGTTGAACATAATCAAGGTGAATACTCAGCATTAATTGCAGATACTATTGCAAACTATAAAACTGGAAAATCAATTCTTTACTATACATGGACTCCATATTGGGTTTCTGGTAAATTAGTTCCTGGTAAAGATGTAGTTTTCTTACAAGTTACAAAATCTGCTAGTCCAAGTGGATACTCTACAAAATTACCAAACGGTGCTGATTATGGTTTTGCTGTAAACTCTCAAAAAATTGTAGCAAATGCTACTACAGCTACTAAACACAAAGATATAGCTAAACTTTTCAATTTAATGAAACTTGATGTAAATGATGTATCAGGAGAAAACATGTTAATGGCAAATGGTCAAAATAAAGAAAAAGATATTGCTAGACATGCTAAAAAATGGCTTGAAGCGAATAAAGCTAAAGTTGATGCTTGGATAAAAGAAGCAAAAGCTGCTAAATAATTAAAATAAGGGTTTACCACCCTTATTTTTAATATATTTTTTATATAATTACATAGTTTATAATTTACAAAAAGGAAATTGATGGCTTTATTAGATAATAATAAAGATGTATTACCATTAGCAAGTATTGCAGAAATTTTAAATGCAAAAATTAGAACACTTAGAATGTATGAAGATAAGGGATTATTACCTAAGAAAAAAGATTCAAAAAAGCTTTATTCAATTAGTGATATCAAAATAGTAGCTTTTGTTCACTATTTAGCAAGTGTAAAAAAGATAAATGCAAATGGAATAAAATATATAACTGAAATGTTAAATACAAACATGGATGAAAAGAATAGAGAGGATTTTCTTGCAACAGTTGAAGAAAAAATGGAAAAAATATCAACCTGCGATATAAATGAAGTAGAGATTATTTAGGTAAAATAATCTCAAACCTCGCTCCAAATTCACCATCTCTAACCCTTAACTTACCATTCATATTTTTATCAACAATTGTTTTAGACATATAAAGACCAATTCCTGTTCCATGGCTATCTTTTTTTGTAGTAAAATAAGGATCAAAGATTCTACTTTTTGGCTCAATTTTTATTCCCCCGCCATTATCTTCGATATATAAAATTATTTTATCAGTTTGATCTTCTGTATAGATTTTTATCCAAGGTGATTCCATTTTTTTCTTTATTAATACATCTTTTGCATTTGTTATAATATTTAGTAACACCTGCTTAAATTCATTATAATATGTGTTTAAAACAAGGTTATTATCAACACAAATAGTTATATTGATTCTATTGTTTGATAAGGTACTTGACATAATAGTCATAACTGAATCCATGGCTAGCTTTAAAGTAAACTTCTCTTTCTCTTTTTTAGGTAAGAAGAAATTTCTAAAATCATCTATAGTATGAGACATATATTCTAAAACTACTTCAGCTTCTTTTGCCTTTTTATCCATAATTTTATCATCAAGTTGACCCATTGTATATTTAAACTTAATATTCATCAAAATAGTTGAAAGTTCTGATAATGGTTGTCTCCATTGATGAGCAATATTTGATATCATCTCGCCTAAGGCTATAAACCTTGATTTTTGTACTAATAACTGTTCATGCTCTCTATTCTTTTCAACTTCCTCTTCAACTCTTTTTTCTAGGGTTAAATTTAAATCCCTTAAAGCTTGAGATTTTGATTGAACACTTTTTTGATATCGTCTAAACACCTCATCAATTTTTTGAGAGATTAAAATAGAGATGAAAATTGCAATAGTTAAAAATAAAATAAATAAAAGAATATTTTGAACAACTTGATTTTTAACTCTATTTTGAAGATGTCTTTTCTTTTTTGCAATGCCCTTTTCTATATCATCCACATAAATACCAACAGCAATAACCCACTGCCATCTTGGAAAATATTTAAAGTACGAAAGCTTTTGATTAATCTCATTAGTATAAAGTTTTGTATAGGCATATTCAGTAAAAGATTCCCCTTTTAATCGAATATCGTCCATAAACTCTTCTCTAAATTTTTTTCCATTTACATCAGTATAGTTTGTAGAGATTATTTTACCAATTAAATCTGGTCTATTTGGATTAACAAGAAGTTTAGCAAAACTATCACCACCATTCATATCTAAAACTTCATATACAAAAATATAGTTACTTTTGTCATTATCAAAGGAGATGTTATTTAAAAGTCTAATCATATCAGCTTTAAGTTCTCGCTCATCTTCTTCACTTTTAGTTGAATTATATTTAATAATATCAATAATAGTATTTATCTCTTTTTTTAGATTTTGTTTTTGTAAGAAGTATTGGTCTTGAACAAACTTTTCCATATCCACATGAAAATCTTCATAGGTATTTTTTACATAAAAATATGATATTAAAAGTATCATAGAAGTCATAATAATTATAAATACATAAATAATAATCTTTGATATATTCTTTTCTGTAATAAATCTCAAGTCAAATTTCCCTATAAAGCAATTTTAGGTATCATACCATATCTTATATGAAAAGGCAGTTTTGATGGATAAAGCATTAATCTCTAATCTTAGTAGTTTTTCTGTTCTATATGTGGAAGATGAAGAGGGAATTAGAAATAATATTAATGAAATATTAAAACAACTATTTAAAAAAACTTTTGTGGCAAAAAATGCAAAAGAAGCATTCAATATGTATGAATCAAATAAACCAGATTTAATAATAACAGATATTAGAATGCCAAATGAAACAGGAATAGAGTTAATCAAAAAAATTAGAAAAAGAGATAGTAAAGTAAGAGTTATAATCACTTCTGCACACACTGATTTAGATTATATGCTTGAAGCAACTGAACTACATTTAGTAAAATATATTATAAAGCCTATAACAGAAGGTAAACTATTTGAAGCATTGGAAGCTTTTATTAAAAGTTATGATACGGCTAGAGTATATACCCTACAAGATGGTTGGCTTTTTGATGAGAGTAAATCATTAATTACAACAGAAAATGATGAATTCAAACTTACTAAAAAAGAGAATCAATTTCTTAAGCTTTTAATTCAAAAAAATAGAATAATTACTTATGAAGAGATGGAAAATATTATTTGGAGTGAAGATAATATAATGACTCCAAATGCCATGAGACTTTTTATAAAAAACTTCAGAAAAAAACTACCTGAAAACACCCTAAGAAATATCCAAGGTACAGGTTATAGATTAGTTCTTTAAGAACTATTCTATAAGTTTTGTATCATCATTAATACTATTTTCTAAATCATAACTTCTCAATTTTTCAAGTTGGATAAAGTAACTATGTCCTAGATATATTATAAAAAACACTGCTGAAAAAAGCATCAAAGATGGAATTAAAGATAAAAAATATAAGAGCGCTGTTCTTAATCTAAAAGCCATAGCTTTTTTCTTATGAATAGCCTTATATTCATCTTCACTTAATATTGTTGAAGCAACATCAAAATTTAATAGTTTATGAAAGAAATAATAAACAGGGAAGTTTATTGCAATAATATTAACCAATGGTATAAAATATAAAGGGATAAAAAGTATAAATAAAAACACCATTATAAAAGCACTTTTAACAGCAACCCATAAAGGTGTAAGCAAAGAGCCAAAACCATTAGTCTCTAAATGGGAATAATGCCTTTTATGTAAAACCTTTAAAATCATAGGAGTTAAAAAACCAATAATAACAACAGTTAAAAATACTGAAAACATCATCACAAATATAGTTCCAACAGTATAAATTAAAAAACCAACTAACCATGAAGTAATAGAGTACTTAAATAAAAAAGCAATTATTGAAGTAAGCCAAATAAAATAAAATGGTGCTTCTTCATCTACAATTACCTCTTGTCCAGATTGAACTTGTTGAACATAAATATCTAAAGAATCAAATCCATATCCTGCAGCTGTGTAGAAAAATATCAACATTATAATCAAAGTAAAAAGCAATGGTAAAATTGCAATTTTCAACATATCTTTTGTAAAAAAATCTTTTACACTAAGCCCTATTACTTCACCTTCTAGTAAATCTCTTTTCATTAAACTATTTCCTCATTTTCCTAATCAAATCTTTTTCTATATTCACATTTTTGACAAAGTTCTTCTAATACTTCGCCATTTTTAAAACCCTTTTGTATATCTGTTACTTTTTTTGAAGTTAAAATATCTTTTAATAACGTAGTATTTGTATCTCCTAAGTTAATAATCCCATCCTTATCTAAACAACATGGAACTACAGTACCTGAGCTTAATACTCCAAAATGAGAATCTAAACCATAACAAAAGCCTTTATTGCTCACAAAATCATTACTTAAACTTGGCCAGTTAAAATATTCATCAAAATTAAAAAATATCATTCTATCTATTTTTATATTTTTGGGTTTCTCTTTATAAACTTTTTCAATGTCAATTTTACAATCAAATTTTTCATTTACTAAATCAAACACATTTTTATTAAAATCTTTTGCACTTTGTGACTCATCTAAATTCCAAATACGTAAGTTTATAAAAAAATGTTGTTTTTTTTCTTTTGCATATTCACAAAAATTTAAAATTGGTTCTAAATACTCTTTTAAAGTTTTTTTATGGGAATTTGCATTGTATGAATTTATTGAAAAATTGATTTGTCTAATTGTTTCATTCATCAAGTTTTCAAAATGAGTTTCATTTAAGTTATTTGCAGTTGTAGTAATATTTACTTTTAATCTATTTTTCTTACTAATTTCTAGATATTCTTGTAAATTTGATAAAACTAAAGGATCGCCTACAATGTGATAAGCTAATTCATTGGTTACTTCTTTTAATTGCTTATTTAAGTCATCAAACTTTTCAAGGTTCATAGTCTGGTTTGGTAAGTTTTTAGGTGGGCAGAAACTACATTTTAAATTACATATATTTGTAATTTCTACATGAACCTTTCTAAATTTTTTGATAATCTATTCCTATTTCAAAAGATATGGAAGATCACGTTTTAAAGACTCTAATAAATCTTCATTTAAAAAGAATTTTGTAAATTCTTCATCTTTGTTTTTGTAACAAAAACTACAAACATACCTATTTCTTTTAATTAATTCTATAGTCTCTTCTAGAATTATTTGTAACTCTTCATCAGCATTTTTATAATGCTTATACATAGTTTTTAAAGGCTCTTCAAAATTCGTATCTTTAAAGAAGACCACATTATCTTCAAGTAAACCAATAACATTTTCATCATTTGATTTTATATTTAAAAAAGCTATTTTAATATCATCCATTCTAAGATCAAATTTATACCCTAGAAGTAAAAGCTCTTTAAAACTATTTATATCATTTTCTTGGAAATAATGTTGTAAAAGAAGTGTTAGATAGTGGTCTTTAACATCACTATCATAAGCTTCCATATAATCTAAAACATATTCAACATCATCTATTTTTTTCGTTTCTAAAAGTGTTTTATGAATAATACCAACTTCTGCTATTATTTCGTGTAATCTATCACTCATTTGTATCCTTAAGCTTTATAAAAATTAATTAAAATTGGATTAATAAATCTAAGTGGAGCGGGAGACGAGACTCGAACTCGCGACAATCTGCTTGGAAGGCAGAGGCTCTAGCCAACTGAGCTACTCCCGCTTATCAGATTGGGATTATAGCATAGATTAACTATAATTACAAAAAAGGATTAATCTATGATAAAAACTCCCCATTTAAGTACTGATGGTATTATAAAATTATACGATGAAAATGATATTTTCAAAGGAATTGTCTTAATTGAAAGATTAAATGAACCCCATGGTTTAGCATTACCTGGAGGTTTTGTTGATATTGGTGAAAGTGTTGAAAATGCTTTAATTAGAGAGATGAAAGAGGAAACAAACTTAGATGTAAATATATTAAATCTTCAAAATATTTATTCTGACCCATCAAGAGACCCAAGATTCCACACTGCATCTGCTGTTTATGTTTGCGAAGCAAAAGGAAAACCTAAAGCACAAGACGATGCAAAAGAGGTATTTATATATCCTATAAAAGAGATACCTTTAGAAAAATTAGTATTTGACCATAAAAAAATTGTTGAAGATTTCCAAAAAACTATTAGATGGTAGAATAAGAGGAGTAAGGAAAACTCCTCTGTCATCAGATATGTATGTAATTTAGTTTAACTAAATATATACATAATCTTGTTTTCAAAGTGAGTATAAAATATACAAAGTTTATATTTTTAATAATTCTACGTTAAATAAAACTCCTTTATCCTCATTTTCTTCTAAAATTAATTTTCCATTAATTTTTTCAATTATCATTTTTAAAATATATAAATTAATGTCAAACTTTTTTGTTTTTAACAAATGATCTTTGTCTAAATAAACTTTGAAATTTTCAAAATTTGAATAAGTTGAATTATCAAAATAAGATAAGGATACCTTTTTTTCATCCTCTTTTAATTCAATATTAATCTCTTTTTTGTCATTTTGTGTTTTAGAAAAAGAGTTTAAACTAACTAAAAGCAATTTAGAAAAAATCTGTTTTAAATCTTCTTCAACCATATCAATAACAATTAAATTATCCCCTGTAAAGTTGATTTTGATTTTTTGTTTATCGAATTCACTTCTAAATTTAAATAAAACACTATCAAAGGTAACTTTCAAATTATGTTTAGTGATTTTTTTATCAACTTGAAAAAGATTTGAAAAATCTGACAAGCCCTCTTCTACTCCATTTATTTCAGATAAAACTTTATTAAGACTTTTAGCAAAGGAATCATTCTTTATAGATTCAGATATCAACTCCATAGACTGTAAATAAATTTTCATATTAGAAATAGGCTTTCTAAGTTCATTAGAGATAACACCAACTACATCATTCATAACTTTTAATTTTTCTTGTTGAAGAATTTTTTCATCTTTTCTACGAATCTCTTCAATTTGTTGTGAAACTTTTTCATTTAAGTTATTATTTAAAACTTTTAATTGTTTTGTGGTTTTTGACAATTTAAGATGTAATTGAACTCTTTTTAGTAAAACTTCTGGATAAAATGGTTTTATAATATAATCTACAGCACCTAATTCAAAACCTTTAATAATATCTTTCTCATCATCTTTAACAGTTGAAAAAATTATAGGGATATTTTTATGTTTATCATTAGTAATAATCTCCTTACATGTTTCATAACCATTCATAACTGGCATAATTACATCTAAAAGAATTAAATCAATATTTGGATTTTTATCTAAAAGTTCTAAAGCTTTTTTTCCACTTTGAGCAAAAAGCACTTTATAATTTTTTAAAATTTTCATTGCAATTTGAAGATTTTTAGCATCATCATCAACAATTAAAATTGTTTGCAAATCATCATTTTTCATAAGTGTTATCCTCTAAAAGTTTTAATTTTACATAATTATTTGCTTTAGTAACTAATTCAATATTAATAAAAGGTTTTACTACATAATCGATTCCACCTACTTCATAAGCTTGCTCAATATCTTTTGTAGAGTCTTTCCCTGATAAAAAAATAATTGGGATATCTTTTGTTTCATCATTACTTTTAAGTTTTTTGCATACTTCAAACCCATTAATATCAGGCATCATAATATCTAATAAAATTAAATCAAAATCTTGTTCAGAAGTAAGTTTTAAAGCCATTTTTCCATCTTTAGCATAAAACATCTTATGCCCTTCATTCTTTAAAATATTCATAGCCATCTGAATATTTTTTGGCACATCATCTACTATCAAAATCTTTCCTTTAAACACTTAACTTCACCTTTAGTTTCTCAATATTTTCATTATATGTATTCATTAAATAATCAACTTTCTCTATATCAAATGAATTTATGTTTGCAATCAAATTTTGAGCATAATTTCTTAATAAATCAATTTTATTTTTTTCAGCTAAATCTAATATTTTATTTGCGAACTCTTCAATCAGAGTAAAGTCTCCACTTTCTTTTACAATATTATACTCTTCTTTTAAATTATTTTCTAAATCATTAATAACATTATTTAGTTTTTCTAAATCATATTCTTCTTTTTCTTCTTGCTCAATAATATTATCTTTTAGTTCTTTATACTTTAAATGCTTCGTCATTTCAATTATTAAATCTTCTAAAATAACAGGTTTTCTTAAATATCCATCAAAACCAAAATCTGTTACTTTTTCAAAATCTTTTCCCATGACTGAAGCAGTTAAAGCTATTAATGGTATTTTTTTAAATTTCTCATTACCTTTTATTATTGTTGCAGCTTCATATCCATCCATAATTGGCATTCTTAAGTCCATTAAAATCAAATCAAAATTAACATTTTTTAATCTATTTATGGCTTCTTGTCCATTTTCTGCTTCTATTATCTCTAAATCAAAATCTTTCAATGTTGCAATTACAAGTTGTCTATTCTCTTCCACATCATCAACAACTAAAATAGTAGCCTTTTCAAAAGCTATTGACTTAATGTCAATTTTACTTTCAATCGTCTCTTCATTTATTGAGCTAACATCTAAGTCATATAATGTAACTTTAAATGTACTACCTTTTCCAACTTCACTTTTTGCTTCTATTTTACCAATTAACATCTTCGCTAATTTTGCACAAATGGATAAGCCTAAACCTGTACCTCCATATTTTGCAGTATTTTGATTTTCTTGTTGTTCAAAGGCATTAAAAATTGATTTTAGATTTTTTTTATTTATACCAATTCCTGTATCTTCAACTATAAATACTAAATCTACTTTGCTTTTTATTTCATTTTTGTAAAGAGACATAGCTTTTAGTTTTATTTGTCCTTTATCAGTAAATTTAATTGCATTACCAATTAGATTAAATAATATTTGTCGAACTCTTACCCCATCTGTTATAATATATTTTGGTAGATTATCATCAATTTCCATAATAAAATTAATATTCTTACTTATAATCTTAGAATGAAAAATTGACTCCATCTCTATAAAAACACTTCTTGGATTTATAGACTCTTTTTTAATTTCCATTTTTCCAGCTTCTATTTTTGAAAGATCTAAAATATCATTTATTATTCTAAGTAAAGAATCTCCACCCTTTTTTATGGAATTTAAATATTCTTTATGGACTGGATTATCTATTTCTTTATCTAAAATCTCAGTAAAACCTAAAACTGAATTCATCGGTGTTCTTATTTCATGACTCATATTTGCCAAAAATTCACTTTTTTGTTTTGATAAATTCTCTGCTTTTTCTTTAGCCTCTTGTAGTTCTTCATTTAAATCTTGAACATGATTTTTTTCATCTTCAAGCTCTTTAGTTCTTGACAATACTTTATTTTCTAGATTTTTGTTCAAATCTTTTAATTCAAAAGTTTTTTGATCCACTAAAACCTGCAATCTTCTGTTATAAAAAGTAAATAATAATATAATTGCAATTGTCCCAATTACAACATACCAAACAATTGTATAATCAACGATAGGTTCAAATGCTATATCGTTAAACTTACTTTTTATCTCTAAATGTTCCATCTGGCTTATTGAAGACATAAATTTAGATAATATTCCATAAAGTGCATCTTCACTTTTTTTTACAAAAAGAGTTAATGATAATTTTACATCTATAGAACCCACAATTCTTAAATCATGTAATGCAAAAGTCTTGATTGAATAACTCATTAATGCTGCGGTACCTAACATTGCATCATATTTTTTTGAGACTAAATCTGTAAGTCCCTCTTTAATATTATCTACTTCATAAAACTTCAAATTTGGATATTTGTCATAAATCTTTTGTATATAACCATAGCCTTTAAGAACTGCAATCTTTTTATTTTTTAAAGAATTTAGATCTTCAACAAAACTAGTATTATTATCCATTACAATAACAACTTGACTTTCAATATAAGGTTCTATTGGTTGATAATATTCATATAAAGCTGCATTTTTGATATCTTCTGAGATAATATCAACTTTATTGTTTTTAGCTAGAGATAAACTTTCAGACCATGAATCAGTTTTAATTTTATCTATTTTTATACCAATAGAATCTTCAAATTTTTTTAAATATTCTGAAACAAATCCAATATATTCACCTTGTTCATTAAAACCTTCAAAGGGAAGCCAATTTGGATCTCCCGTAAAAGTAATTTTTGATGCAGAAGAAAGCCATTTCTTTTCATTTGAATTGAGACTTAAACTATTTTTATCATTGATTTTATAAACTTTATTTTGTAAAGCGTCTAATTTTTCTTTAGGAATTTTATTGTGGGCTTTAATTAGAATTGATTGTAAAATTTTATATTTTTTACTAAGTCCTATATATACTTCACCATATTTGTTATAAAATTTTTTTGCAATTTTTAATTTGTAGTCTTTTAATAGTTTCTCATTTAGGCTATAAATTAAAATTGCATCTGCCTTAGAATCTTTTTTTTGTAAAGATTCATACATTTTTATATTTTTATCTAAAACAATGGCCTTAATATTTAAGTTTAAATTTTTTACTATGTCATTTGTAATAGACTCTTTTTGTAAAAAAACACTCTTATTTTCCAAGTCATTTATAGATTTAATATCATTATTTTCTTTTTTTACAACAATATACATTGGGGTATAATAATAAGGCTTTGAAAAAATAAACTTATTATCTTCCCTATCTTGACTCCAACTTAAATCAAGTATTCCATGTACCTTTTCACCTTTTATAGTAGCTTTTATTGCATCAGACCATTTATCAAAGTCTTTAAGTGAAATATTTAAGCCTCCATATTGACTAAGAAGATTAATATAATCTATATGAATATTTTTTCCTAAAATATCAGATGCCCAATAACTCATCTTAGCAATTTTTATTACTGGGTTCTTTTTTAGCCAAAGCAGTTCTTTTTTTGTATATTCTAAAGGTTCCTTAAATAGTTCAGAAACTTTTTTATCATAGCAGATATCTATTCTACCTATTTTTTTACCATCATATTCAATAATTGATGAATCAGTTATATTTTCATTACTACATTTAAAATCTTTTTTTTTCTTTACTTTATATTGCCAATAAATTTCATCATACTCTAAATCAATTATTTGAACAGATAAAATATTATTTTTTTGCTCTATATAAGGTATAATTAATTCATCAAAAGAATCTTCATCAAGTTCAAAAAGTGGTTTAGAACTAATACTTGCTAAAGTTAAAGTATCTTTGTATGTAGCAAAAAGTGGGCTTAGAAATAAACTTAAAAATAATAATAGTTTTATAATAATTTTCATTTGAAATTCTCAATTAAATCTTTATAATTGTTCCAATAATTTGAACTATTTTCTTTTGGAACTAGCCATTTAGAGAATGTATTTTTATATTCATTTTTTTCTCTTAATTTCACTATACTTTTGTTTATATCTTCTATAACTTTTTTACCCCATGGCGATTTTGAACAAGCTATAGAACCAAGTACTCCCTTTTCGTAATTCTCTTCAAGTGGCAAGAAAATTAGTTGATTATTCTTTTCGTTTCTAGCATTATAATAACTAAGAGAACTATAATAATCAATTGTATAATCTACCCTTTTTCTTTTTATCATTTCAAATATTGCATCTGTTATATTTTTTGAAGATTTTCTAATCTTCAAATTTGGCTTTTCTCTATATTTGTTTACTATCTCATCTAAAGGCAATCCATAACCTCTTCCCATACCTTGAATAAAAATAAACTTTCCATTTGCCATTAAATCATCTAAAGAGATAGGAATCTGTGAAAAAAACTTTTTATTTTCTTTTCTTGTAATAATTCCCAATGGTTCATAATAAAGATTAGGGATAGAAGTTATAACATATTCAGGAGTTGTATTATAAATCCAAGTAGAAAAACACACATTTTTTTTATGTTGAAAATTTTTTATTACTCTTGAAAGGGCACTTTTTTTAATTTCATGATTATAATTACTTAAATCTTCAATAATCATCTTTTGTAATAAGTTACCAAAGCCCTTATTTTTGAATTCACCATCATTTATATAAAAAGGAGGTGCATCATTAATAAGCCATGTTATTTTATTATTTTGGTTTGAATATAAAAAATTAATAATAAAGATCAAGGAGATAAGGCTTTTCAAAAAAACTCCTAGTGTTAGAGTATTATTATTCTAGCACTTAAACTTTAACAATATTCTTATATGTATAAATTTATTCTATGATTATATTTTAATTGAGTACAAAATAAGCAAAAAATAAAATAAAATAATTATTAAAAGTATAATAAATATTGAAATTAAGGTTTCAATCAAATCTCTTGCAAACTTATTACTAAACAAAAGTTTAAGTATATTAAAGGATCTATTTTTCTTCGATCCATTTCTTATAAGAACAATACCAACATCACTTCTCATTGGAGTCTTATATCTTTTCAGTCCAAAACATTTAACTAAAAAATAGTAAATATGCTTATTGATAAAATTTTGTTTGTGAACAAGATAAAAAATATCATTTTTATCATATTTTTTTTCTAAATAGTCTATAAGTTCTTTTTTTATTATTGCTTTTTTATTTGACTTCAAAATTAAAGGTGAAAATATAATAAAGGTATAATTTGATTTATTTAAGTAAGACTCTAAGATCTCAAGCATTTGCTTTTTTATATCTTTTAGTTTACTTTTTGTAAGCTCTTCATTTAAACTAATCATTGCAACTTCGAATAAATTAAACTCTTCTACATACAAATAGTGTTTATTTTCTTTTTTTGATTTACATTGATATACAAATAATATTATTATAAAAAAAAGTGTAGTTGTAAAAAGCATCAATTTGTATCTTTATCAATCATTTTAAGAATTCATATTTGCTTATGCTGATTTATAATGTTTTTTGTCTTCATTAGAATATTCTAACTTAATAAAAATTAATTTTTATATTAATCAAAAGATTATAGACATAAAAAAAGCCCTATAAGAAAGATGAAATCATCAAACTTATAGAGCTTCTTTAGTGGAGCGGGAGACGAGACTCGAACTCGCGACAATCTGCTTGGAAGGCAGAGGCTCTAGCCAACTGAGCTACTCCCGCAACACGGTGGTAAAAGAAATAAAAACTAAATAGTATTACCAATTCTATTTAGTAGTGGAGCGGGAGACGAGACTCGAACTCGCGACAATCTGCTTGGAAGGCAGAGGCTCTAGCCAACTGAGCTACTCCCGCAAAAATTTGAATACATAAAGTGGTGGGTCATGAAGGACTCGAACCTTCGACCACTCGGTTATGAGCCGAGTGCTCTAACCAGCTGAGCTAATGACCCACATTGGTTATTATTATATTCAAATTTTAATGGCGGACAAGGAGGGATTCGAACCCTCGGTACCGTTGCCAGTACGCATCCTTAGCAGGGATGTGGTTTCAGCCAACTCACCCACTTGTCCTTATGAATTAGGGGTGTAATTTTACTCACTAAGTACTTAAAAAACTCTTAATTTTATAACTTTTTTTTATCTTTTCTAAAAGTTATAAAAAAAGAAAAAAAGAGATGGAAAATTAAATATTTTCCAATATCTTTTTTACTACCTCTTTAGGATTTTCTGCTTTATATATTGGTCTTCCAACCACTATAAAATCAACTAAATTCTCTTTTGAAAAAGGAATATTGGCTACTCTTTTTTGATCACCACTATCCTCACCAAAAGGTCTAATCCCTGGACATAAAGTTATAAACTCTTTTGATGTATTATTTTTAATATCTAAACTTTCAAAAGCAGAACAAACTACACCATCAACTTTTGATTCAAATGTATCTATAGCCATTTTAGTTGCTTTAGTTTCTATATCTTCATTATATACAGCCTTAAACTCTTCATTATCAAAAGATGTTAAAGCTGTAACTGCTAAAACTAAAGGTTTATTTGGAATATCTTTAATTCTATCCATTACAGTATTCATAGCTGTTTTACCTGAACTTGCATGTACATTGAACATATCTACTAAACCAAATTGTGCAATCTCTTGAGCTGCATCAGCCATAGTATTTGGTATATCATAAAGTTTTAAATCTAAAAATATTTTGAAATTAGGATTAATTGCTTTTAAATCTTCTAAAAACTTTTTACCATCTCTAATATAAGATCTAAATCCAACTTTTAACCATACATCAAAATCTTTAATTTGTTCTACTAAGCTTAAGTTTTCTTTTGCACTTGGTAAATCCAATGATACGCAAAGTTTCATCTTAAGCCTTGTTAATTTTGTCTAAAAGACCATTTATAAATTTAGGCGCTCCATCACTTGCTAGTCTTTTCGAAAGTTCAATTGCTTCATTTATAACTATTGGTTTATCTAAATCTTTAAATAAAATCTCATAAATTGCAAGTCTTAAAATTGATTTTTCAACTGAACCAGTATCTTTTATTCCACCTTGATTTAGATGTGAAACTATCTCTTCATCAATCTTTTCAATGTTGTTTACAACACCATTAAATAAATCAAGGGCAAATTCTTTTTGCTTGTTTCTGATTTTTTTCTCTTCTAAAATCTCATCAACATATTTAACAATACCTTCATTACCTAAATCATACGCATATAAAAGACCAATTACTGATTCTCTAGCTTGTGTTCTTGTAGCCAAATTATTTTCCTATTTCACTATATAAATCTAACATCTCAATAATTGTAACCATAGCTTCTGCACCTTTGTTTCCAACTTTACTACCAGCTCTTTCGATTGCTTGTTCAATAGTATCAGTTGTTAAAACTCCGTTTGAAACAGGTTTTCCATATTTTAATGTAACTGTTGCAATACCTTTAGTTGCTTCTGCAGAGATATAATCAAAATGAGGAGTTGCCCCTCTGATTACTGCACCTACACAACAAACTGCATCATATTTTCCAGTTTCAAGAGCTTTTTCTAAAGCAAATGGAATTTCAAATGCACCTGGTACTAAAATTAAATCTAAATTCTCTTCGTTTCCACCATGTCTTACAAAGGCATCTTTTGCACCTTCAACTAATCTATCTGTAATAATGTGATTAAATCTACCATTAATAACGGCAACTTTTTCATCACCTTTTAATCTTAAATTTCCTTCAATAATATTCATACTTACCTCTTTAATTTTAATTAAGGGCGCTAATTATACCCTAATACATCTTTGATAGCAAAAATGTCATCTATAACCTTATACAACTCATCTACTTGAACCATATTTGGTCCATCACTTAAAGCAACACTTGGATCAAAATGGGTTTCAAAGAAAAACCCATCAACACCAACAGCTGCTGCAGCTTTTGCTAAAGAAGGAACAATTGCAGAATTCCCTCCTGTAGTTCCACCTGTGCTTGGAACTTGTGCAGAGTGCGTTGCATCAAAAATTACGGGAGCATACTCTCTCATTGCAATTAAATTTTTCATATCTACAACTAATGCGCCATATCCAAATGTATTACCCCTTTCACAAAGCCAAACATCGTTTTGCTTAGAGTTTTCATAAGAAACCTCATCACAACCTCTAGTTTTTAACACTTTTTCAACGGGGTGCTTCATAGAACCTGCTGCTAAAAACTGCCCCTTTTTAATATTAATCTTACAATCTGTCTTTGCAGCAGCTACTAATAAATCTGTTTGTCTACATAAAAAAGCTGGAATTTGAAGTACATCTAATACTTCAGCAGCAGGTGCAGCTTGATAAGACTCATGAATATCAGTTACAAGTCGATATCCAAATTGTTCTTTTACTTCTTGGAATAATTTTAATCCCTCATCTAATCCAGGTCCTCTAAAAGAATCTAAACTAGTTCTATTTGCTTTATCAAATGAAGCTTTAAAATAAAAATCTACTCTTTTGTCTTCACTTAATGGCTTCAATTTTTCTGCAATTCTCATTACAGTATCTCTATCTTCTAAAACACATGGTCCTGTTAATACAATCACATATTATCCTTTTTCTAATTCTTTTTAAATATTGTTCTTTTCTCTTCACCTGTGTAAACATAATGAAATTCATAAAAGTTTTGAGCGATATATTCTATATCATTTTTTGCATTTTCATCACAAGCAAAAAGTATCTCATCATCTTCACATAACTTGATATCATGTTCTGGTAAAAGTTTATATTCACCATCTCTATGAATTAATAGCGGTATTATATTGTTTTTTTGTTCTCTATTATATAAAGAGGAATTAAAAATTTCTAAATAAATCTCTTTATCTTCTTTAATTGCCTTAAAAATCTCTGGTGAATTAATTTTATCTATTCTTTGTTCATGTAAAATTGGATTTTCATCTATAATTTGAATTAAATCTTTTACAAGTTTAGAAGCCCAAATATCATCTTTTTTGCACATCATTCTAATAAATTTATCAGATAGTGGACTTATAAGAGCATTTGTTGTTTTATTGATTAAAATTCTTGAAGGCATAAAAATATGATCAATTTTTGCACTTTTAAAAATAGATAAATCCTCCATCTCATTTTCTCTAGCTATTGTCATAATTTTTGGATTTAATTTCTTTGCAGTTGCTAAAATTGAAAGATTTGTTGTGTCATTATTAGTAGCTGAGATAATAGCAACGGCATTTTCAATACCTACATTTAAAAGTAGTTCTTTATCATCTGCATTACCAAAGGTTATATGTCTTTTTAAATCACTGTTAAATGTTCCAACTTTCGCTTTATTTATCTCTATAAACTCTGCCTCAACCTTATCTGAACGCAAAATATTATAAACATGTTGTCCCATTCTCCCAAATCCACATACAATATATTTACCCTTAGGAAAAACTGGAAGATTTGCATTTAGATTATCTATTTTATAAATCCATTTTTCAAGTTTTAATAAATTTGGTGCATTTATTGCCATCTCTATTTCACTTGAAATAATAGAAAAAGGGTTTGCTATTATCTCCACATCTAAATCTCTTAAGTTTTCACTGTGATTTGTAGTGGTTGATTTAATAGCAAGTCTTACATGGGGATTTAAAAGTTTTGAAGTTAGGGCAATTCTCAAATTTAAAGAATCATTTTCAAAAATTGAAACTAACCCTTTGCAATTGTATTTTTTAATACCAGCTTCTTCTAAAGCCTTTGGAGTAAAGACATCAGCAACTAAAACTGGAACTGTAGGGGTAAAGTTTTCAAGTCTTAGAACACTTGCGCGTTCCTCATCTTTTTCAATGACAACTGTTCTAATACCTTGTTCTATTGCTCTATTTATGATTTCGCTTGTGATTTGATTGTAGCCTAAGATGATTATAAACTTATCTTTCAGTCCTTTTACTTGATGTACAAACCTTGTTCTTTCAATCTCCCTTAAAAAAAGTTTATCTTGAAGTAAGGCAACTAAAGTTCCAATTCCATAAAACCATCCAAGAACAGTTAAATAAATAGAAAAACTAACCCAAAGCCTTTGGGGATAAGTAAAGGTGTATGGAGTATCACCAAAACCAATTGTAGTTGCGGTATAAGATACAAAATAAAATGCATCAAAAATACTCATATGATAAATATTTCCTTTATCATCAACTCCATCAATTATTAATAAACCAACAATAGCAATGGTATATGTAACAATAATTACAATAAATGGTCTTCTCATCCTTTGAAGGATGATAAATAAAGAACTATTTTTCAAAAAAAGCCTTTATTATCTTTTTGATTTTAAAGTATCACCAACATACAACATAACTGAAACTATGTTTGCTAATAACGCTCCACCTGATAAAGAGATAATCACAGATATAATCTCCGTATTTATTGTATAAGCATATGCAGCAATTGTCCAAACTGTGGCTGCTGCAATTAATTGTATATCTGCAACAAGTGAAGTTGCTAATAAAACTGAACCCATTTGTGTTTTATCACCAAGCTTTAATATTGTAGCTATTACATTTATTATAATTGCTGCCATAAGTTCATATTTACTATGGTGTTCTAAAGAACTCATGTCTCCATAGAAGAAACCAAAATTTATTGTCATTGCTAAAATAATAAAAAAACCTGAGATAACCTTATCAAGATTCATATATCTTCCTTTAATTCTATTTGGAATTAATCCTTCTTTGAAGAGACTAAAACTCCACTAAAAACTATCAGCATTATACCTAAGATAATCCAAATATCAGGAAAAGAATCACCTAGTATAAGCCCAATCAAAATTGAAAAAGCAATATTTGCATATGAAATAGTTCCTATAATTCCAGCTTTTGCTACAGAATAAGCCTTTGTCATATAAATTTGTGCGAAGGTAGCAACAGTTCCAAGTAATATAATAAATATCCAATCTTCAGATTTTGGCATAACAAATTTTGCAAAAACAAAATCTAAACTAGGGTTTGTATAAACTTCTGAAATCATCATTAAAATAATAGGACCTAATGTTCCAATTCCCATAAATGATAACACAATAGTTCTTCCATCATAAAACTTTCTAAGTTCCCTTATTGAAGTGTATGCAAGCCCTGCTCCAACCCCACACAAAATACCTAGCCAATCAGTTTTATCTAAAGATGAACCATCAAATTTTGTTATAAATAAAATTCCTATAAACCCAATAAATACACCAAGCCAACCTTTAAACCCAATTTTCTCTTTTACAAAGATATAAGCAAAAATTGCAGTAAAAATAGTAGAAGTCCTAGAAAAAGTCATAGCTTCACCTAAAGGGATATTTGCAATATTGTAAAAAAACATCAAAAGTGCAATAAAACCTGCTAAACCTCTAAATATCAACAACCAAGGTTTTCCACCAACTTGCTTTATAGGTTTTCTATATACTGAGATTAAAATTAAAAAAACTCCAAAAACATTTCTAAAAAATACAACTTCTAAAGAACTCATAGAATTACTTAATTCTTTTGCGAAAGCTCCCATTAAAGCAAATAAAAAAGAGGCAAAAAGCATATACTTTATGCCTAAAGATACATCATTAGTCATTAAACGTCCTCTAAAAAACGAATTTTAGTCACTTTGCAGTTAAAGGTTTATTATTAATTAACTTAAATCTGAAAATTAATATTTTTAGTTTCATTTGGGTAAAATTATTTAAATTTAAAAGATAATAGATGTTTATAGGAAAATAATTGGAATACTTAAAGATTAATGGTGAAGCAAAACTAACTGGCGAGGTTAAAATCTCTGGAGCGAAAAATGCTGCATTACCCCTGATTGCAGCAACAATTTTAGCAAAAAATGAAATTAGCATTTGCAATATGCCTAATGTTGTTGATATTAATACATTATTAAAACTTATTGATAAACTTGGTGGAACTTTCAAAAAAGAAGATACTTGTATCAAAATTGATACTTCAAAATTAAATAAAACAACTGCAACATATGATATTGTAAAAACTATGAGAGCCTCAATTTTAGTTTTAGGACCTATTTTAACAAGATTTGGTCACTGCGAAGTTTCACTTCCTGGTGGCTGTGCAATTGGGCAAAGACCAGTTGATTTACACCTAAAAGCACTTGAAGCAATGGGTGCACAAATAAAAATAAATCATGGATATATTGAGGCTACTGCACCAAATGGTCTGAAAGGAACAAAAATTGTATTCGATAAAGTTACTGTTGGTGGTACTGAGAATACTGTAATGGCTGCAGCTTTAGCTGATGGTATTACAACTATTGTAAATGCAGCAAAAGAACCAGAAGTTCAGCAACTTTGTGAAGTTATAAGAGATGCTGGGGTTTTAATAGAAGGAATAGGAACTGATACTTTAATTATTCATGGAACAAATAGAAAACTTTTAGAGTTTAAAGATTTTGATGTAATTCCAGATAGAATTGAAGCAGGAACATATCTTTGCGCTGCAGCAATTACAAATTCAAAATTAAAAATAAGTAAAGTTAATCCCGTTCACCTTGAAGCAATGCTTTCAAAACTTGAAGAGATGAACTTTAAACTTATTCAAGATGAAACATCAATAACTGTATTACCTACAGAAGAGATTAAACCTGTAAATATTGTAACAAGTGAATACCCAGGTTTCCCAACAGATATGCAAGCACAATTTATGGCATTGGCAACTCAAGCAAACGGTACAAGTACAATTGATGAGAGACTATTTGAAAATAGATTTATGCATGTCAGTGAGTTGCTTAGACTTGGTGCAGATATTCATTTAAATGGAAATATAGCAACAATTAATGGAAAAGCTGATTCACTTAATGGAACTGATGTTATGGCTACAGATTTAAGGGCTTCATCAGCATTGGTTTTATCGGCTTTAGTATCAAAGGGAGAAACTTCTATTCATAGAATCTATCATCTAGATAGAGGATATGAAGATTTAGAAGGAAAGCTAAATCAAATTGGTGCAAAAGTTAATAGGTTTAATGAATAGTTAGGATAAAAATTAAAACAAAATTGAAATAATAAAAAAGGCTGTTAAATGAAGTTAGAAATTTCTCTATTTAGATTTGATTATAAATCAGATTATTTACCGTATTACAAAAAAAGCTTTATCAAAGTTGATAAACAAAAAACACTATTAGATATTTTAAATACAATAAATCAAGAATACCCTTTTGGATATAAAAAAAGTGCTGATTTTAATGTAGTAGTAAATGGTGTATACTTAACTTTAGGTATTTCAATTGATGAATTAGTGGATAACTTTGGGAAAGATTTAACAATAGAGCCTATCTCAATTAGAAGAGCACACACAGACCTTTTAATAAATCAAGCTGATTTTGAAGATAGATTAAAAGTTCTAAGTGAATTTATTGATGAAGAGGATAAAAAAGTTTATGAAAACTACAAAATCTATTTTTATGCTTCAAACACAATAAACTATGAGTATGATTATATTGGTGATTCAATTTTATTGCTTGCCTATGATTTAATTGAGAAAAACCCTTCAGATGAAAAAGAAATTTTAGAAGCTTTAAATGAATATGAGTGTTCAGCTTCATATCATACGAGTTTACAAAATAGAGTTTATAAAATTGATTCTTCTATTGAAGAAAAAATATCTAAAATCAAAAACAAATTAGGTTTAACAAAATCAGTAAATGAACAAGATTTCTTTTTAGAAAAGAAAAACCTAATAGACTTTGGAACATTTGATGAAACAAAAGAGATTAAACATGATTTCTCTGATTTTAATTTAGCATATTTCAAAGGTATTGAAACTGATGAACAAACAAATAAACTAATAGCTAATTTAAACGCTAAAATTATAAATACTCCATCATCAAATATTGATTTAGCTTTAGATACATTCCATTTAAATAGTGATTTTACAATGAAACTAGCTTCAAATGTGATGTTAGAAGCATTTGATAATGGTGCTGATTTAATAGTAGTTGATGATGAAAATATATTTAATTTATTTGATTCAAATAGAAAAAGTTTAGAAAATGCTTGTGGAAGAGAGATTCCCATTCCCGTAATACATAAAAACGAATTACAAAAGCTGGCATGTGCAGAACATGAAATGGTAAAAGAGAGTTTATCAAAACATATCATTGACCCCGAAATAATTTAAGGATACAAATGGTTCTTGATTTAAAGTTCATTCTTTTAGGTTCTTTAATAATCTTAAGCTTAATACCTTTGTATATCTATAGAAAAGAGATATACAAAAGGTTTTCAAAAAAAGGAAATCTAAAAGTATTTATAAAAGATATAAATGCTTATTTAACTTACAACTATCCAAAAATGAACTTTGATTTTGATATTGTTAAAAAACTTGAAAAAGATGATAATCTTAAAACTAAACAAATTCTAATAATTGAAGATTTAAATAATCAATTTAGCTATTATGAATACGAACTAAATACCCAAAAAAGTGTCTCAAAAGATAAACTTTGGAGTTCATACGATCAAAATTCTACTTTACATAAAGATAATAAACTTCCAACAGACTGGAGTCAAAGAAAAGAAACTGCTTGGTTTAGAGAAGAAGGTAGATGCAATAGGTGTGGGACAAAAACTAAACTTGTAGATGCAAACGCCCTACTTGCTAAACAGATGAAAAATGGTGGTGGTTTTAATCTTGAAAATATAGTAATTTTATGTAACGATTGTACAAGAATTATTAAGTCTTCAAATTTAGAAAAAACAAAAAAAGATCTAAACTTTTTAGAAAAACTTATGAAAAAAGTTTCATACTAATTTATATTAAAATATTTTTTCAATCTTTGCTTATGTTTTTCTTCATTTGTTAATTGATTTTTTAAAACTTTTGAAGAAGTTTTTAATCCTTTTTTTGCTTTATCTTTAGCATTTAATGTTAATAAAACTTTCTTTAAAAACTCATCCTCTAAGCTTTTTAATTTTGACAATTCTTCTCTTATATAAGTTAGATCTTTGTTTATTGGAACAACATAAGGTGTTATAATTACAACTAAACTTTTATTTTGTACATCATTTAGCCTATTTTTAAATAATTCACCAATTAGAGGGATATCTCCTGCAATTGGTATTTTTTCAACAGATTTTTGATTTTTATTCTCTATTAAGCCACCAAGAATAACACTTTCACCATTGTTAACAATAGCGGTTGTTCTTAACTCTTTTTTTGAAGTATCAGGATTTGAGTTTGTATAATTCTCATTTTTTATACCTTCTAAAATAGTATCTATTTGAATTAAAACTTTATTTTCTTTTGAAACTCTTGGTTTTACTTTTAAAGTTAAGCCTATATCTTCCCTTTCAAAATTTGTTTTTGTGGTTCCACCATCAGTTGTTGTACTTCCTGTTTGAATAGATATAGTTTCCCCTACATATATTGAACTTTGCTTATTGTTTATACATAAAATTGAAGGTTGAGATATAATATCTAATGCATATGTTTTATTTAAAAGATTTAAACTTGCTCCTAATGCAATAGAAGAACTTACATTAGGGATTTGTATATTTAAACTACTTGTATCAATTGCAATAGCTTCTCCTAAATTTAAATTTGAAGCAAAAGTATATAAACCTCCACTAAAAGCTTTACCTCCAAAAATACCAAATCTTAAACCTACATCTTGTAAAAGATTGTTGTTTAGCTCTATTATATTTGCCTTAATATAAACTTGCTTTTTCTCAACATCTAATTTACCAATAAGTGTTTTTAAACTTTTAACCTCATCATTACTTCCATCAATAATAATTGAATTAAACTCTTCATCAATTGCTATAGTGATTTTTTCTTCTCTTTTTGTAGTTATCTCTTTTAATATTTTTTCAAGATTCTTAGCTTCTATATTTGTTAGGAAAACAACTTCTGTTCTAATATTCTTTTTTATATACTTTTTTATACTTTTTTTGATAACTTTATTTTGTTTTTTAATTACTCTTTTTTTAGTAGGTTTTAAAACTTTAAAATCACTTTTTACAACTCTTAAGATATTGTCACTTTCTATTAATTTGTAACCATTTGATTCTAAACTAAATTTTAATATTGACAAAAGTTTACTCTTTTCAATTGGTTCATTTGAAATAAAATCAACTTCACCTTCTATTAAATCAGTCACGAGAATACTTTTGTTGATATTTTTTGATGTTACATCAATTAGCTCTTTTAGTTTTAAACCTTTAAAATTTATATTTATAAGTTCACTAGATAGTAAAGTTGAGATTAGAAAAAAGAAAGAAATAAGTAGTTTCATAAAGCTTCCAAAATAATTTTCTAGATTATAATAAAACTATACTTATAATTTTATTTATTATTTACAATTTCAACTTCCCTTGGTAATTGTGTTTTTAAACTATTTTTTTGTTCTAAACTAAGAGATAAAGTAAGAATTACACTATTTGTAAACTCTTTATTGGAAATTTGTATATCAAATTGATTTAAAATATATTCGACTTTTGAGAGTATTGAATAATCTAATTGGATGATCATATTTTCAAGTTTTTTATACCTATGAAGTTCTGAGTTTTCAATCACTAAATTTACAGCATCACTATATGCTCTTACAAGTCCACCAGTTCCTAATTTAATTCCACCAAAATATCTAACAATTATAACTGCACTATTAATTATTTCATGGCCTGCTAAAACATTTAATGATGGTTTTCCACTAGTACCTCTAGGTTCTCCATCATCACTACAATTTTCAACTATTTGGTCGAAATCATTTAAATATCTATAGGCATATACATGATGTCTAGCTTTAGGATGTTCTTTTTTTAATCTATGCATAACTTCATCAAAATTATCATATGGCATAATATAAGCTATAAACTTTGATTTTTTTTCTTCATAACACTGTGTAAACTCATCTTTTACAAAAAACAAACTTCAAATTATCCTTATTTTTTAGATTTTTCTTTATATTATACTTAATTTATTTAAACCTAACCAAAAAATAACTTAGTTTTAATTATAATTTCACCCATGAGACTAGACCTATATCTTACAAAGAACTTTGATATTCAAAGTAGAAATAAAGCAAGTGAAATAATAAAAACTAACAAAATTAAAATCGATGGAAAAATCATTACAAAACCCTCTTTTAATGTTGAAGACTCAATGAAAGTTGAGATTTTAGAAGATGAGTTTTATGTAAGTAGAGCTGCATATAAACTAAAATATTTTTTAGAAGAGATTAATATTGATTTGCAAAATAAAAACTCTTTGGATATTGGAAGTAGCACTGGAGGCTTTACACAAATACTACTTGAAAATGATGTGCAAAGTGTAACTTGTGTTGATGTTGGTTCTAATCAATTACATGAAAGAATAAAAGAGAACAAAAAAATTAAATTCTTTGAAAATCAAGATATTAGAACCTTTCAAAGTAATGAAATTTTTGAAATTGTAACTTGTGATGTTTCTTTTATCTCAATTTTAAATATTATTGATGATATAAATAAATTGTCAAGTAATAAAATAATAATACTTTTTAAACCTCAGTTCGAAGTTGGAACAAATGTAAAAAGGGATAAAAAAGGTGTTGTAAAAGATAAAAAAGCTATATTACAAGCTAGAAATAAATTTTTAGAAGAAACAAAAAAACTAAATTGGACCTTGAAAAAAAGTTCAATGAGTAAACTTGAAGGAAAAGATGGAAATGAAGAAGAGCTCTTCTATTTTAATAAATAAAAGTTCAATTACAGCAATTGCAATTGGTGGATTTGATGGGATGCACCTTGCACATCAAGAACTTTTCAAACACTTAGGAGAAAATGGAGGAATAGTTTCAATTGAATCAGATTATGCAAATTTAACTCCAAAAACTTTTAGACAAGAATATTCTACTTATCCAATCTATTATTATGTATTAGAAAATATCAAACACCTTTCAGGTGAAGAGTTTATAAGATTAATAAAAGAGGAATTCCCAAAGTTAGAAAAGATAGTTGTAGGTTTTGATTTTTGTTTTGGGAAAAATAGAAAAAACTGTACAGAAGAATTAAAAAAACTGTTTGATGGAGAGGTTATTGTTGTCCAAGAGTTTACATTAAATGGAGTTCCTGTTCACTCAAGGCACATTAGAGAGTTTTTAAATGATGGTTTAATTAAAAAAGCAAATAAGTACTTAGGTAAAGAGTACAAAGTTTTTGGTAAACAAATAAAAGGACAAGGTTTAGGTTCTAAAAAGTTTGTTCCAACCATTAACTTGAATGTTGATGAATTTTTACTTCCTAAAGAGGGTGTTTATCTTACAAAAACAATCTTAAATGAAAAAGAATATAATTCAATCACTTTTTTAGGACATAGAAAAACAACTGATGATTCCTTTGCCGTTGAGACTCATATTTTAAATAAAGAAATAAAAAATAAATTTTCAACAGTTCAAATAAAATTTATAGATAGAATTAGAGATAATAAAAAATTTGACTCTTTTGAAGATTTAAAAAATCAAATTATAATAGACATATCTTGTGCAAAATCATTTTTTGATACATAAAAAGATAGTATAAATATATTACTTTATAGTATCTTTTTTACTAAAATTTATTTATTTCTTACACACCTAACATAATTACTGACATTTTTAAAATCAGCATATCCGTCACCATTATCAAAATAAATACTCCATGCAAGTTCATTATTCATAGAATTTGTTGTATCACTCCAATACCAATTAGAACCAACATTCTTTAAATATTCTTTTTGCAATGAAAGATTTTTCAATTCATCTTTTGTGGGCATTCGCCAATCTTTAAAATCTCCAAGAATAAGTTTTTTACAATAAGATGCTGCAGTATCACCTTTTGTATCAGAATATTTTTTATTATTGTAGTTTTCTTTTGTTATCCAAGTTTTTTTATTTTTTAAAACCATATTATCATCTTGCCAAATAAGGTTTTGTTTTTTATCAAAATAAAGTTTTTCTTTTCTTTCCTTTTTAATTTTCTCTCTTCTTACTTTTTCTTTTCTTATTTTTTCTCGTCTTATTTTTTCTCGTCTTATTTTTTCTTCTTCCAATTTCTTTTTAGCTATTCTTTTTTTTTCTGCTTCAATATCAAAGTCTAAAGTTATATCTATTTTTGTATCTTGATTTAGCTCAATATCCAAACTTTTATCTAAGTATTTGTCAGCTTTTATAGTGATTTTATAATTACCCTCTACTAACCTTTTATTAGATTTATATGATTCATTGTTAATCATTATTGTTGAAGTGGAAGGATTAACAATCAAAGTTAAAAAATATGTTTTTTTAGTTTCAATATCATCAAAACTTATCCAAACATCATTTTTAAGATTATTGTCTTTATTTTTATCCAATCGAAGAAAATTTTCTTTAATATCTACAATATTATACTCTTCACCTCTTTTTAAAACTTGTAATACTTTTTTCTCTTCTTTATAGGTATCATATGCTTCTACATCATTTTTGACATATATTTTTCGTGTAATATTTTTCTGTTCTAACATAGTTTGTAATGTCTTTTGAGAAGGTAAACAACCACTCATAAAAAACATAATAAAAATACCTAAAAATAATCTAATTATATTTTTTGTTTTTATTTTCATTTTCTCCCATTTAATCTTTTTAATAATTTTAAAAGTTAATTATAACGAATATTTATTAATCACAAGTTATATGACTCCGCCTTAATAAGCAGATTAGGAGCAATTTTTTTGTACAATTATATCTTTAAAAATTATCTATATAAATTTTAGAATTTTAATCTACAAGGAATCTATTTGAGGTATATTATTTTTAGTGTTATTATGGTGAGTTTATTTCAAATGTTTTTTTGGATTTCACATAATGATTTAGTTTCATTAATTGAGGCACCATACAAAAAAGTAGAGTCACTTTCATATACTCCATATTCTGGATATGAAAGAAAAGCTTTATCATCCAAGCAAATACAAGATGATTTAAATCTATTATTTCCAATTACAAAGAAAATAAGAACATACTCTTCAAAAGATGCAAAAATCATTTTAGAAGCTTCATCAAAACAAATATTACCTATAGATTTAGGTATTTGGTTAAGTAGTAATTATGAAGAGAACTACTTAGAGATTCAAGAAGCTTTAAAACTATTAAAAGCATATCCTAATAGTATAGAAAATATTGTTGTAGGAAACGAAGTTCTTCTAAGAAAAGATTTAAATAAAATTGAATTATTTGCTTATATTAACTTTTTAAAAGCCTTTACAGATAAACCTATTTCAACTGCTGAAACATGGGATATATGGGAAAAATTTCCAAATTTAGCAAAACATGTTGATTTTATAACAATTCATATTTTACCTTATTGGGAAAAAGCATCAATTGAAAATTTTGATAACTTTATAATAAATAAGTACTCTATTATAAAAAATTTATTCCCAAATAAAAAAATATATATTGGAGAAATTGGATGGCCAAGTCATGGATATAATAATAACAAAGCAATACCAAGCTTAGAAAATCAAGCAAAAGCTATTAGAGGTTTTGTAAACCTTGCTAAAAAAAACAACTGGTCTTATAATATTATTGAAGCTTTTGATCAGCCATGGAAAGGTTATGAAGAAGGAAATATTGGTCAATACTGGGGAATTTTTGATGCAAATAGAAAACTAAAATTCAATTTAGCTGGAGCCATTGAGACAAATCAATATTGGTTTTATCAGATGATAGGAGCTATATTTATTGGAGCTTTACTTACATTTTTTGGATTAAGACATAAAAAATTAAATCTAAACCATACTTTAGCATATGCAATAGTAGCACAAGGTATGGGTTTTGGTATTGTAATGGCTTTAATATACCCATTTATCAATTATATGAATTTTGGTATGTGGATTATGTGGGGTATGGGAACATTTTTAATGATTCCTCTTGTTATTCTAACTTTAGCAAAAGCAAATGAACTATTTAAATCCTCACTTGGAACACCTCCATCAAGATTAGTTCCCATTGATTTAGAATCTAAAAATATCCCTTTTGTTTCTATTCATGTTCCAGCGTATAAAGAGGAACCTCATGTTTTGGAAAAAACTTTAAGAGCCTTGTCAAATCTGAATTATCCTAACTATGAAGTTTTAGTAATCATCAATAATACGCCTGAAGAGTATTACTGGGAACCAATAGAAGAGTTGTGTAAAGAGTTAGGTGATAAATTTGTATTTATGAATATAGTTTGTTCAGGTTTTAAAGCTGGTGCATTAAATAAAGCCTTAGAACAAACAAATAAAAAAGCTGAAATAATTGCAGTAATTGATGCAGATTATGTGGTTGAATCACCTTGGCTAATAGATTTAGTTCCATTATTTGATGATCCAAAAGTAGCAATTGTACAAGCACCACAAGATCATAGAGATGGTAAAGAATCAATTTTAAAAACTGCGATGAATGCAGAATATTCAGGATTCTTTGATATTGGGATGGTTGATAGAAATGAAGAAAATGCAATAGTAGTACATGGAACTATGGTTATGGTAAAACTAAGTGCAATGCTTGAAGTTGGCGGTTGGGGAACAGATACTATTGTTGAAGATAGCGAACTTGGTCTTAGATTATTTGAAGCTGGTTATATAGCTCATTATACAAATAAAAGATATGGTTATGGATTACTGCCTGATACCTTTGAAGCTTTTAAAACACAAAGACATAGATGGGCCTATGGAGCTATTCAAATATTGAAAAAACATTGGAAAGAATTAAAACCAAGTGCAACGAAACTTACTACTACACAAAAGAAAAAGTTTATTGCTGGATGGTTTTTTTGGCTAAGTGATGCTATGGGTCCAATAATGGTTGTGATGAACCTTATATGGGTTCCTGTTATTGTTTTTGTAGGAGTTACAATCCCTACAATTCCACTGACAATTCCAATTATTACAATGTTTCTAGTAAACCTTTTCCATACATTTATTTTATACAAGATAAAAGTAAAAGCAAATTTAAAAGAAACTTTTCTAAGTGCAATAGCTTCTATGAGTTTGCAACTTATTATTTTTAAAGCAGTGTGGGATGGATTTGTAAAAGATGGATTACCATTTAAAAGAACTAAAAAAGGTGGAAAAGCTAAAAAAAGTAAAAGTCCTATAATATTTGAAATAATTTTATGTTTCTTACTATTAACATCTTTTTTTACATTGATTTTTATAAATAAAACAAATATCACTGAGATTTATGTATTTGCAGCAACTATATTTATTCAAAGTATCCCATATATCTCTGCTATTATCATGAGGTCTTTAGAATTGTATTCTATTAATTATCAAAAATCGTTAGACTGAAAATAAATAGTTATTAATATTCATTTGGCTAAAATATCCCCTATGACAGATAAAGTATTTGATAAATCAATAACAAAACAGTTCGAGTTTGATGAAGAGGTTGCATCGGTCTTTGATGATATGCTAAACCGTTCTGTACCATTTTATAAAGAGATGCAAAGATTAACAATAAACTTTGCACTTAACTATTTAGAAGATGAAGATAAAGTGTATGATTTAGGTTGTTCTACAGCTTCAACTCTAATAGAACTTAGTAAGCATTCATCTAAAAAACTCCAATTGATTGGAATTGATAACTCTGAAGCTATGCTTGAAAGAGCTTCAAATAAATCTAAAGCTTTTGGTGTTGATATAAACTTTATAAATGAAGATTTATACAATACAAGTTTTGATGATGCGAAACTTATCATTTCAAACTACACACTACAATTTATTAGACCTCTTCAAAGAGAAAAATTAGTAAAAAAAATCTATAATAGTTTACAAAATAACGGTGTTTTTATTTTTAGTGAAAAAGTAATCTCATCAGATAAAGTATTATCAAAACAATATATTGATGAGTATTATGAGTTTAAGAAAACTCAAGGTTATAGTGAATATGAAATATCTCAAAAAAGAGAAGCTTTAGAGAATGTTCTTATACCTTATACTGAAGAAGAGAATAAAAAAATGATTTTAGATGCAGGGTTTACCCATTGTGAAACACTTTTTAAATGGGTTAATTTTGCAACATTTATTGCAATAAAAAAATAAAAAGGAATATTAATATGTTAGAAATTGGACAGCAAGCTCCAGACTTTTGTGCAAAAAACCAAGATGATATTGAAATTTGTTCTAGAGATTTAAAAGGGAAATGGATTGTATTATACTTTTATCCAAAAGATTTAACTCCAGGTTGTACTACACAAGCTTGCGATTTTACTGAAGCAGAGCCACAATTTGATGATTTAGATGCAATTATTTTAGGAGTAAGTCCTGATGATACTGCTAAACATAGAAAATTCATAGAAAAAAAAGAGCTTTCTATTACACTTTTATCAGATGAATCAAAAAAGATTTGTGAAGATTATGGTGTATGGCAATTAAAAAAATTCATGGGTAAAGAATATATGGGTGTAATAAGAACTACATTTATTATAAATCCTGATGGAAATATTGCTGCTATTTGGGATAAAGTTAATGTTAGAAAGAAAAAAACTGTAAAAGGTGAGAAGATAGAGATTCTTCATGTGAATGAAGTAAAAGAGAAACTTCAAGAACTACAATCAAAATAAGGAATATTATGAAGTATTTAACAAAAAGCTTGATAACAATTTTTGCTTCAACTTTATTAGTTCAAGGTTTAAATGCAAAAACTACAATGTGTTATAAAAATGAATGGAAATCTCCGTCAACTATTGAAACTGTAAAGCTAGATGGTGGTGAATGTAATGGTGAGTTTTCATATAAAGAGATGATGAAAAATGGTTGGAACTTAAAAGATATCACAATTACAAAAGGTGAAGAGGGATTAAATTATACTTATTTACTTAGTGACCAAGAGGAAATAAAAGTAGACAACTCAACTTTTATGGAAAATAAAGTTGCAAAACTGGACTATAGAGCTATGGCAACAAGATTAAAAAATGTTACTCAAGATAGTGCAACAATTGATATTGGCAACTTAAGAGTTGGTCAAAGTGCTGTTATCCAACACAATTATGAAAATGGAAAATCTTTACTTGTAGCAAATGGTTTTGTTACATCATCAAATGAAAATGGTTCAACATTGAAATTGGCTCCTTTTTTAGATATTAAACAAAATGCTCTACCAACTTCAAGTAGAAAAGCAGTGGAAGGTGATATTGCTATTATTAACTATTTATATGATACATCTTTAATTGTTGCACCTTCACAAGATGCTTTTACCGCAACAAGAAATAAATATAGAGATAATAACTTTTTACACTCTGATTTATTTGCTGCAAAACTAAAAGATGAGGGGGAACCAACTCCTTCTAAAAAAATAATTCAAGACTATGCAATATCTCAAAATATTGGGACAATATTTTTTGTTATCAAAAATAAAGTTTATATTGTAGATTCAAAAACATTTGCAATTTTAGATAGCGACACAATCTCTTATAACTTTGTAGAAAATGAACAAATGCCATTTTATACAAGAATAGAAAAGATTGAAAAGAACATTATAAAAAAAGTTACAGAGTATACTGAATGGTTCTCATTTTTAGATAGATTTCTTGGAAATGATAAAAGAACAGAAGATGAAGTATTACTAGAAGATTATGTTAAATCAGGGGAACTTGAAGTAAAAGCTGAAATTTATAATGATTATTATGAAAAATTATTAGGTATTAAAAAATGATAGATGAAGCGCATATTGACTACTTTAAATCAGTAGTCGGTGAAGAAAATGTAAAAGCTGATAAAGCGCATTTAATTGCTTATTGTTATGATGCAACAAGGGAAAGATTTGAGCCAGATGCAGTTGTTTTTCCAAGAGATGAAGAAGATATTTCTAAAATATTAAAATATTGTAATGAGCACAAAGTTGTAATTGTTCCAAGAGGAGCAGGTTCAGGTTTTACTGGCGGTTCTTTACCTTCAAACGGTGGGATTATCTTAAGTTTAGAAAGACATATGAACCAACTTTTAGAAATAGATATGGAAAATATGGTTGGAGTAGTTCAACCAGGACTTATTAATATGGATTTCCAAAAAGCTGTTGAAAAAGTTGGTTTATTTTATCCACCAGATCCTGCAAGTGAAGACTACTCAACTTTAGGTGGTAATGTTTCTGAAAATGCAGGTGGTATGAGAGCAGCAAAATATGGGATTACAAAAGATTATGTAGTTGCCTTAAGAGCTGTTTTACCAAATGGAGATATTATAGTTGCAGGTAAAAAAACAATCAAAGATGTAGCTGGATATAATACTGCTGGTATCTTAATTGCAAGTGAAGGTACACTTGCAGTTATTACTGAAATCACTTTAAAACTAATTCCAAAACCAAAATTTAGCCAAACATATATGGGTATTTTCCCAGATGTAAATAAAGCTATGAATGCAGTATTTAAATCACTTGCAAGTGGTGCTAATCCTGTTGCAATGGAGTTTTTAGATTCACTTGTGATTAAAGCTTTAAAACAAAAATTCCCACAAGTTGAACTTCCAAGTGATGCAGGTGGAATATTAGTTGGAGATGTTGATGGAAGTAGTGAAGCTGAAATTAAAGCTCAACTTGAGACATTAAAAGAATCTTTTGCAAATAATGGTTCTATTGACTTTATTGAAGCAAGAGACGAAGACCAAGGAAAACAACTATGGTTTGCAAGAAGAAATGCAAGCCCTGCAACTGCTATTTATGGAACAAAAAAATTAAATGAAGATATTTCTGTTCCAAGAAGTAAACTTCCAGAAGCTTTAGATGGTATTTATTCAATTGGTGAAAAATACGGATTTAATGTTCCTTGTTTTGGTCATGCAGGAGATGGAAATATTCACGTTAATGTAATGGTTAAAGATAAAACAAATGCAAAAGAGATGGAAGATGGGCACAAAGCAATTGAAGAGATTTTCCAACTAGTTGTTGATATGGGTGGAACATTAAGTGGAGAACATGGAATTGGTCTATCTAAAGCTCCATTTATGAATATAGCTTTTACTGATGCTGAACTAAATCTATTTAGTAATATCAAAAAAGCCTTTGATCCAAACAACATTTTAAATCCATTTAAAATGGGCTTAAAATAAAGAATATGAAATGGAAGAGCCAGAGATTGTAAAACATCCAGTTAAGGCAGTGTTAAAAGCTTTAGATTCATTTTTCAATGATGATACAACATATTATGCTGCAAGTCTTAGCTTTTTTACAATCTTCTCTTTACTCCCTATAATTGCCCTTTTAATTGCAATTATCTCAAGTTTAGAGATAACCCAACAATATCTTGATATATTTATAAACTATATTTTTGATTTGTTAAACCCTACTCACTCAAAAGATTTTATTGATACATTAAAAGATTATATATCAAATTCTGGAAAACTAGGTTTACTAGGTATTTTATATATGCTTTTTGTATTTATTATGTTTTTTAAAGATTATGAATATATTGTAAATAAAATACATAGAGCAAAAAGAAAACCATTATTACAATCATTTTTTTTCTATCTGTTTTTTTTAATAACCCTGCCTATGATGTTAGCAGTTTTAAATATTGCACTATCATTTTATGACAATACAGTTTTTAATTGGTTAGTGACATTTTCTTTTGCTTGGTTAATTTTCTTTGGTTTATTTAAATTAAGTGTTAATAAGCCAATAAGTACAAAAGCAGCTGCAATATCATCACTATTTACATTAATAGTACTTTCTATTACAAAAAACCTATTTATCTACTATGTAGTTTATAATAAAACCTATACAACTATTTATGGTTCACTTGCAATTTTACTTTTTTCATTTTTTTGGATTTACATTTCTTGGATAATTTACCTTTATGGAATTAAAATGTGTCATAGAATAAATATACAAGAGCATAGACAAAAAAATTAGACACCTATATTAAATAAGAGTATACTTCTTTTAAAAGGAGTTCATAATGAAACTTATTAAACTATTTACGCTAATTATATTATTTACATCAATAGTATATGCAGATAACGTTGTTCAAAAAAGAACAGAGATAAATAAAGAAAATACTAAAATACTAAATATGCTTTATAAAACTTATCCAAAATCAAAATTACAAATCGAAAATGCATATGGATATGCAACATTTAGTAATATTGGAGTAAATCTAATTTTCTTCTCTGCTGAAGGTGGCAGTGGAGTAGCTATTAATAATAAAACAAAAAAAAGAATATATATGAAAATGGGATCAGCAGGAGTTGGTATTGGTCTTGGAGTTAAAGACTTTCGTGCAATTTTTATCTTTGACAATAAAAAAGTTTTCAATACCTTTATCAATAATGGATGGGAAGCAAATGCACAAGCAGATGCTGCTGCAAAATCTGATAAAAAAGGTGGCTCTATAGAAGGGGCAATAACAGTTCAACCTGGAATGAAACTATATAAACTTACAAAAAATGGTTTAGCACTTCAAGCAACGATTCAAGGTACTAAGTATTGGAAAGATAGTGATTTAAATTAAAGCTTATATTAAGATGGTGCCCACAGCGGGAATCGAACCTGCAACCTCTTGCTTACCATGCAATTGCTCTACCGTTGGAGCTATGCGGGCACATTCTAAAATGAGAATGAAATTTTATCTTTCAAGGCCTTTGTTTATCCTTAATTTAAATTAAATGATATAATATGTTTTATTTTTTATTTTAGGCTATATATGACACATTCAAATTTAGACAATTTTCATTTAATTGATATTCAAAATCCTCTTCATCCCTCTATATTTTATGATGATGAAGAGTATGATCTATTTATATTAAGACTACCACAAATAAAAAATGATAGTTTTGATTTACACAGTTATGCTTTTATAATTACGCAAGAGAGTTATTACTATTATGATAAAAATAAAGATGGATTTAATGACTTAAAAGATTTTAAACATTTCTACCAATTTTTAAATAAATTAATAAATACAACAATGAAATTAACTACAAATTTTTCTTCAAATATTTCTGAATTAGAGGAACTTATATATCAAGAAAAAACACATAAAAATTTTAACTCACTATGGTTTTCCCATAAAAATGATTTGATAAGAATCAATCGAGTACTTCTAAAAGCGATTGATGCTATTGAGGATATAATGTTTAAATATAAAAATGAAGACGACTATCTAGAAAGAAATTTTGCAGATATTCAAGAACATATTCAAAGAGCAAATAGAAATATAGAACATAGTTTAGAAAAACTAGATACCCTATTTAGTTTTTATCAAACACAAGTTAATGAACAATCTAATAAAATTGTATATATATTAACTTTACTTTCAGGAATTTTTCTACCTTTGAATTTTATAGTTGGATTTTTTGGTATGAATACAACCTCATTACCTTTTACAAAAGAAGATGGTGGTACTTTTACTGTTGTACTTATATTAATAGCTACAGGATTAATAGGGACATTGATAACATTGTTGATGAGAAGAAGGTAAAAAATATTATAAAAGGGGAGAATATAAAGTACTTATTTTAGTAAAACAAATATGAAAAATAGATATAAGTAGTAAAAAAAGAAGGCATAATAATTCTGGTAGAGCTAAAAAAAAAGCTTCACCCAGATCAACTAAAAAGAGTTAACTAGAATGAAGCTTCAGAATTTGTCCCTGAAAAAGATGATAATCTTTTTTAGTACAAATATATACTCAAGAGCTGGCAGCGGCCTACGTTTCCACAAGGGGACCCTGCAGTATTATCAGCGCAGAAGTGCTTGACTTCCAGGTTCGGAATGGAGCTGGGTATTTCCACTTCGCTAAAACCACCAGCAATATGAGTAAAGAAAGTAATTAGTAATTGGTTACTAGTAATTAGTAACGTTACTCTCTTTACTCACATTAGGTTCTATGAGTTTTAAAAGTTAAATGTTAAAAGTCTTTGCGTTATTGCTAACGTCTTACACAATTTGTATTAAATGCTATACATTTAATAAGATAGTAAACCAAGAAATATATAAAATAAGCCAAACGATCTATTAGTACTAGTCAGCTAAACGTCTTACAACGCTTACACATCTAGCCTATCAACCAGCTAGTCTTGCTGGGATCTTCAGGGAAAGTTCATCTTAGAGTTGGCTTCGAGCTTAGATGCTTTCAGCTCTTATCACATCCGTACGTAGCTACCCAACGATGCCCTTGGCAGAACAATTGGTACACTAGTGGTACGTTCATCCCGGTCCTCTCGTACTAGGGACAAATCTCTTCAACTTTCCTACGCCCACGGAAGATAGGGACCGAACTGTCTCACGACGTTCTGAACCCAGCTCGCGTACCGCTTTAAATGGCGAACAGCCATACCCTTGGGACCTGCTCCAGCCCCAGGATGCGATGAGCCGACATCGAGGTGCCAAACCTCCCCGTCGATGTGAGCTCTTGGGGGAGATCAGCCTGTTATCCCCGGCGTACCTTTTATCCTTTGAGCGATGGCCCTTCCACACAGAACCACCGGATCACTATGACCGACTTTCGTCTCTGTTCGACTTGTATGTCTCACAGTCAAGCTAGTTTATGCCATTATACTCAACTGGCGATTTCCATCCGCCATGAACTAACCTTTGTAAGCCTCCGTTACTTTTTAGGAGGCGACCGCCCCAGTCAAACTACCCACCAGACATTGTCCTGAAGAAGGATAACTCCTCGCAGTTAGTAACTCAAATATTCAAGGGTGGTATCTCAAGGATGGCTCATCATAAACTGGCGTCTATGAATCAAAGCCTCCCACCTATCCTGCACATGAATATCCAAGCTACAGTGTCAAGCTGTAGTAAAGGTGCACGGGGTCTTTCCGTCTTTCCGCGGGTAGGAGGAATTTTCACCTCCACTACAATTTCACTGGATCCCTGGTTGAGACAGCTCCCATCTCGTTACGCCATTCATGCAGGTCGGTATTTAACCGACAAGGAATTTCGCTACCTTAGGACCGTTATAGTTACGGCCGCCGTTTACTCGGGCTTCAATCAAATGCTTCGCTTACGCTAACATCATCAGTTAACCTTCGAGCACCGGGCAGGCGTCACACCTTATACATCCACTTACGTGTTAGCAAAGTGCTGTGTTTTTGGTAAACAGTCGGGAGGGACTCTTTGTTGCAACCTCTTTAGCTTTTGAGAGTAAATCTCTATACCAAAGTAGGCACACCTTATACCGAAGATACGGTGCTAGTTTGCAGAGTTCCTTAACCAGGGTTCTTCCACGCGCCTTAGAATACTCATCCCACCCACCTGTGTCGGTTTACGGTACGGGCAACAAATAATATACTTAGTGGCTTTTCTTGGCACGACAGTATCATCGATTCTCAATCTGCTCCGAAGAGCGTCAAGAGCCTGTAAGATCTCGGTCTAATGTATCCCGGATTTGCCTAAGATACAACCTACTTCCTTCGAGCCACTATTCCATCAGTGACCTCGATTAACTCTATGCGTCCCCACATCGCGCTTATTTGTTGGTATTGAAATATTAATCAATTTGCCATCGTCTACCCCTTTCGGACTCGACTTAGGACCCGACTAACCCTACGATGACGAGCATCGCGTAGGAAACCTTGGGTTTTCGGCGAAGAGGATTCTCACCTCTTTTCTCGCTACTCATGCCTGCATGCTCACTTCTATCCGCTCCAACGCTCCTTACCGGTACATCTTCAACGCTGAATAGAACGCTCTCCTACCACTCAATTAATTGAGTCTAAAGCTTCGGTGCAATGTTTAGCCCCGTTATATTTTCCGCGCAGAATCACTAGACCAGTGAGCTGTTACGCTTTCTTTAAAGGGTGGCTGCTTCTAAGCCAACCTCCTGGTTGTCACAGTAACTCCACATCGTTTTCCACTTAACATTGACTTTGGGACCTTAGCTGTTAGTCTGGGTTGTTCCCCTCTCGACATAGGATTTTATCACCCTACGCCTGACTCCCTAGATTACACGTATAGTATTCGAAGTTTGATAGGGTTTGGTACCGCGGTAAGCAGCCCTAGCCCAGTCAGTGCTCTACCCCTATACGCTACTACTAGAGGCTATACCTAAATATATTTCGGAGAGAACCAGCTATCACGAAGTTTGATTGGCCTTTCACCCCTATCCACAAGTCATCCGAAGACTTTTCAACGCCTACCGGTTCGGTCCTCCACTAGCTCTTACACCAGCTTCAACCTGCTCATGGATAGATCACTTCGTTTCGGGTCTGCAGCATCTGACTAATTCGCCCTATTAAGACTCGCTTTCGCTACGGCTTCGCACTTGGCTTAACCTTGCCAGACACCACAACTCGCAGGCTCATTATGCAAAAGGCAGTCCGTCACCCTGTATAAAACATAGGGCTCCGAATGATTGTAAGCTAATGGTTTCAGGTTCTATTTCACTCCCCTCACTGGGGTACTTTTCACCTTTCCCTCACGGTACTTGTTCACTATCGATCTGTAAGTAGTATTTAGGGTTGGAGGGTGGTCCCCCCATATTCAGTCAAGATATCACGTGTCCCGACCTACTCGTTCCTTAGCCTAGTACCATATTAAAGATTTCGAATACAGGAGTATCACCTTCTATGCTTTACCTTTCCAGGTAATTCTTCTATCTTAAATATTATCACTAAGTGCCCTAATCCGGTTTCGCTCGCCGCTACTACCGGAATCTCGGTTGATTTCTATTCCTCTGGTTACTGAGATGTTTCACTTCACCAGGTTCGCCTCCTCGAAAGGATAACATGCATAACATGCTGGGTTGTCCCATTCGGAAATCACTGGATCAAAGCCTCTTGACGGCTCCCCAATGCTTATCGCAGTCTAGTACGTCCTTCATCGCCTCTTACAGTCTAGGCATCCACCATTAGCCCTTAATAGCTTATTAATAAAAGTATCTCTACTTCTACCTTATTTGAGAAATTAACTAATTAAAGTTAATTGCTTTATTTGAATAATTATTCCTTGGCTACTATCTTATTAAACATATTGCTATATTTAATAAAACAGTTGTGTCTATCATTAATTAGATATTTATCTCTAAATACCTGATTTAGATATGAAATTTTTTAATTTTTAAATTATCTTCATACGAAAGATTAATTTAAACGAAAAAAATTAAAGACTTTAACATTAAATTTTTAAATAACATTGTTACTATTGTAACAGTTTTGGTTCTTCTAAAACCAAATATAAATCTTATCTCTTTTAAGACTTATATTTAGCTTTCTTTATTTGGTTTATTCAATAGATGGTGGAGATAAGCGGGATCGAACCGCTGACCTCCTGCGTGCAAGGCAGGCGCTCTCCCAGCTGAGCTATATCCCCAACAATATATTAATAATCTTGTAAGATTATCTAAATCATGGTGGGCCTACCAGGACTTGAACCTGGGACCTCACGATTATCAGTCGAGCGCTCTAGCCAGCTGAGCTATAGGCCCATTTGTCACCTATTTTTTTAAATAATCTTTATAAACCGAACACAATAAACTATCTATTTTTTTTCTCATCTTTTTTGCTATCTCTATTTCGTGAGGATAGCTTCTGAGCTAAGAAACGAATCTTAGCTCTTTCTCTGAAAGGAGGTGATCCAACCGCAGGTTCTCCTACGGTTACCTTGTTACGACTTCACCCCAGTCGCTGAATCCACTGTGGAGGGTAGCTACTTTAGCATCCCCGCTTCGAATGAGTTCAACTCCCATGGTGTGACGGGCGGTGAGTACAAGACCCGGGAACGTATTCACCGTAGCATTGCTGATCTACGATTACTAGCGATTCCAACTTCAAGTAGTCGAGTTGCAGACTACTATCCGAACTGGGAGGCATTTTTGAGATTTGCTCCACATCACTGTATTGCTGCTCTTTGTATGCCCCATTGTAGCACGTGTGTAGCCCTGGACGTAAGGGCCATGATGACTTGACGTCGTCCTCACCTTCCTCCTACTTGCGTAGGCAGTCTCGTTAGAGTTCTCAGCCGAACTGTTAGCAACTAACGACGAGGGTTGCGCTCGTTGCGGGACTTAACCCAACATCTCACGACACGAGCTGACGACAGCCGTGCAGCACCTGTATATAAGTTTCTGCAAGCAGACACCAATCTATCTCTAAATTGTTCTTACTATGTCAAGTCCAGGTAAGGTTCTTCGCGTATCGTCGAATTAAACCACATGCTCCACCGCTTGTGCGGGTCCCCGTCTATTCCTTTGAGTTTTAATCTTGCGACCGTACTCCCCAGGCGGTACACTTAATGTGTTAACTGCATTACTGCTATGTCTAGCATAGCAACAACTAGTGTACATCGTTTAGGGCGTGGACTACCAGGGTATCTAATCCTGTTTGCTCCCCACGCTTTCGCGTCTCAGCGTCAATAATGTTCCAGTAGATCGCCTTCGCAATCGGTATTCCTTCTGATCTCTACGGATTTTACCCCTACACCAGAAATTCCATCTACCTCTCCCATATTCTAGATAGACAGTTTCAAAAGCAGTTCTATAGTTGAGCTATAGGATTTCACTTCTGACTTATCTATCCGCCTACACGCTCTTTACGCCCAGTGATTCCGAGTAACGCTTGCGCCCTCCGTATTACCGCGGCTGCTGGCACGGAGTTAGCCGGCGCTTATTCATATAGTACCGTCATTATCTTCCTATATAAAAGGAGTTTACGCTCCGAAAAGTGTCATCCTCCACGCGGCGTTGCTGCATCAGAGTTTCCTCCATTGTGCAATATTCCCCACTGCTGCCTCCCGTAGGAGTCTGGACCGTGTCTCAGTTCCAGTGTGACTGATCATCCTCTCAAACCAGTTAGGCGTCATTGACTTGGTGAGCCATTACCTCACCAACTATCTGATACCATACAGTCCCATCCTCGAGCACTAAAGCATTTCCCTTGCTGACTTATGTCATAAAGGCATATAGGGCATTAGCAGTCGTTTCCAACTGTTATTCCTTTCTCGAGGGCAGGTTAACTATATATTACTCACCCGTGCGCCACTTAGCTGACAGTTAAAGTAAACTTTAACCCGTTCTCGTTCGACTTGCATGTGTTAGGCACGCCGCCAGCGTTCACTCTGAGCCAGGATCAAACTCTCCATAATAAAAAGTTTAATCTTGACTATTATGTAACTCGTAGTTACAAAATAAATCTCAATTAGTAAAGCTAAGCTTTATGTTTAAATAGACAAGGATATGTTATTACCATATTCTTGTTTCGTGTTTTTTTCTCTACATCTTCATGTAGTAAATAGTTTTATCATATTCGGTTTATAAAGATTACTCTCTTAACAAACCTACTTATTGTTAAAGAACGTTTGATTCGATACTCTTAACATGTTTTTGTTAAGTGTGTCACTCAAATTGGACGGGAATTATAATAGATTTTTTATGCCTTGTCAAGGGTTTTTTCTAAAATGTAGCTTAAATTTTTAAAGTTTTCCGGTTTTCGCTAATTATTGATAGATAAACACTTTACTTTCTGCTAATTTTGCAGATGAAAGTGCATAAAATGATTTATCTAGTATAGTAGTTGCTTTTCCTTTAGATATACCAATAATAGGGTTAAGGTCATACTCTTTATCATCAAAAGTTACTGTAAGTTCTTCTAAATATGTGATAATTTCTTTATAGTCTTCATTTTCATCTAATATAAATCCAATTTTTGGACCAAATAACCTATATATATTTAATTCTTCGCTAATTTTGTCTGTAATTGCTTTGAAAAATTGATTAGATGTTTTAACATTATGTGATTTTGAAAACTCTACTAATGAGTTTAGATAAACTTCAAAAAACAAAATCTCTTCTGAATCTTTTTCTCTTAACACATTTTTTAATTTATTTATATTTGGTATTTTTGTAATTAGATCTGTATATGAAGGTATATTGTTTAGATAGTTTTTCAAAATATTTTGCATAACCAATTGAATAAACTCTTTTTTACTCTCTAGAAGTTTTATTACAGCATTTTTATTAAAGCTTGAATAGTATAGTTTCATTTTATAATCATTGATCAATTCAAGTTCTATAAAATCAAAACCAACTTCTACTTGTTTATCTTCTTGTTCTATATTTACAATCTCAGCTTTTAGTAAACCATGGAATATTTTATCTATCACTAAAGTCTCAATCTCTTCGTTTAGCCATATTTCATTTGGCTCATTCATATCTAAAATACTTTTAGTAAGTGATTCAATAGATAATAAAGAGTTGTTTTCTATTTCTAGATCTTTTTGTTTTATAAAAGACTGGATTAGGTTTTGCCCTATTTGAATATATTGTACATTTGAAAAGTTAACTTGTGTTCTAAAATTAAACTCTTGGAAATAGTTTTTACCATAATTAAATAGAATCTGTTTATTAATTGAATAAAATTCTTTTTCTAAATATGAATTATTGTCTAATCTTTTATATATAAAATAAAACTCTTTTGATTTATCTTGAGACTCTTTTAGTTTTTCATATGAAAAGTATAAAGAGAGGCTAAGATAAATTTTTGAATAAATTCCTGTAAGGTGAGAAACTAAATTGTTTTGTTCAACATAAGTTATAATCTTTTTAATATATTTATTCTTTGATGTTTCAATTTTAAGGGAGATATATTTTTGTAAAATTCTATCTATAATCTTTAATTTATAATATTCAAAATAATCATTATCATATTTGTTCTTCTCAAGTAAAGTACTAAACAAAGTATCAAGTTTTTCTTTTGAAATATTATCACTATATAAAACTATTTTATGGATGATTATCATATCAACATTTGATATCTCCTCTTGACTAATGAAATAATCAATTAAATCTTGGTTTTCATTTAAAGAACTATTTTTAGTACTTGAGTGGATAAGTTTGTACTTAAGTAAAAGTTTATCCCTAAAATCATTTAAGTTATCACTTTGGATAACTTCATTTTCATTTACATGTTTATTGTATAAGTTAAAAAGCTCTTCTATCTCTTTTGAGTCAGATAGCTTAATATTTTCAATATGAAGTTTTGATTTCAACTTATAAATTAGTGTTAATACTAATGTAACTATTTTTTCAAGAAAAGTTATGTAGTAATTTTTATCTTGATTTAAAAGATTATAACCATCAAAAATTTTCCCTAGCATAAATACATATTTTTGAATAACTATATTTTTATTATTTGAATCAATTGAAAGATAAGTTAAATTTGTAAAATATAGAAGTATTTTCCCTAAAATTGCATTTAAAGAATCAATTCTATTTTTATCTAATGTAATTTTACTTTTTGTATTAGTTATAGAAGAGGTTATTAGCTCTAAAATGGCATTTATATTTTTTCTTCTTTGAATATCTATTGAATTGATGATACAAACTTCATTTAATAGTTCTAATAATGATAAATAAAAACTAAAAGAGAGTTCAAAACTTTTTTCATCATTTCTTAAAAACTCTTCACAAACTTGAACTTCATAATCTAAAAGTAGTTCTTGTAATTTTTGAGTTGAAAAACCGTTTGTTTCATCTATAAGATTGTAATTTTTTCCATTTGACAAAAGATTTAAAAGAATATATATCTCTTTAAATATATTCACAGAACTTTTTGTGATAATATCTTTCATTCTACTTTCAATATCTTTTAATAAATAGATTCTGTAGTTATAACTATTTTTTATAAAGTCTTTTAAATCTTCAGGTAATTCTTTATTTTCTAAATAGATTTTTGAAATAAAATTTGTAACAATCAAGTATTGAGCTTCAATAGTATTTACTAACCTACCCTCTTCTTCTAAATTGTATATTTTTAATAAATTTTGAACTTCAAAATTGTCATTATCAATGGGTAAAAGATTATTGGTGTCTAGATTTTCTAAAAGTTCATTTTCTACACTAAACATAATAATCCTTATCTTTCATGCAATGCATTTTGTTTTGTTTTTAAAATAGGTTTTAAAATAAAATCTAAGATTGTTTTCTTTCCTGTTTTAATATCAACAGACGCAATCATACCTGGAATAATTGGAAGTTTTTCACCATCTTTTTCTAAGTAGTTTTTTTCTGTTCGAATCACAACTTTATAATAACTTTTTTCATCCCTTGATTCTTTGTCTTTAATACTATCAGCAGATATCTCAACAATCTTACCATCCAAACCACCATAAATAGAAAAATCATAAGCTGTAATCTTTACTATAGCTTGTTGTTTTGGATTGATAAAGGCAATATCTTTAGGATCAATTTTTGCTTCTACAAGTAATATTTCACTATCAGGAACAATCTCAATTAAATCCATACCAGATTTTATAACTCCACCAATTGTATTCATATTTATTTGTTTAATAATCCCATTTACAGGTGAAATTAATATAGTTTTTGAAAGTTTGTCTTCTTCTGAGATAAGCTTTGATTCATACTTTCTTATTTCTGTATTTATTTTTTGAAGTTCATTAAAAACTTCTGCTTTGAAAGTTTTTAGTTTTTCCTCTTTTTTATTTTGGGCTTCTTCAATAGCAAGTTCTAATCTAGGAATTGAAAGTCTTGCTGCATTTAAATCTCCTCTTAATTGAGAATACTCTTTTTTAATCTTTAGTAAATCTACGTTTGACCTTGCACGTTTTGCAACTAATTTTGCAATAGTATCTCTTTCTTGAGCTACAAGTTTTAAACTTCTACTTAATTGATATGATTTATTTTTAGTTTCTACTAATTCTTGTTTTCTTTGTCTATATTGAAAATCTAAAGTTTCAATAGTACTTAATAACTCATCAATTCGTTTTTTAAAAAGCTGTTGGTCAGCTTTTGCAAAAGCTGGAGCTTCTTTTATAATTTCATCTGAAAATTTTAAAATAGGTAAAGGTTTTTTTAAATCAATTTTTGATTCAGCTTCAAGTCTCTTTTGAGTAATCAATAAATGGGTATAGGTTTTTTTATTTTCTTCAAGAGAAGCTTGAAATCTTGTTGTGTCAATTTTCATCAAAGGTTGCCCTTTTTTTACAATTTGACCTTCATTTATTAAAATATCTGAAATAATACCACCATCTAAGCTTTGAATTGTTTGTATTTTTTCTGAAGGTATTACTTTACCTTCTCCCCTTGCTAACTCATCAATAGGTGAAACATATGCCCAATAAATAGCAAAGGTGAAAAAAGCAAAAATAAGTAAAAACAAAACTAAAGCCTTTGAGCTTATTTTTGAATTTTCTTGTGCGTAGAGAGTATCTACAAATCTTATATCTTCTTCATTTTTCATTTCTTCTGACCCACTACTTTTTTACTCACTTTTTGAGAATTTGCAAAAGAACTTATAATCTTAGCCTTTGGACCGTCAGCAATAATTTTACCATCATCGATTACAATAAGTCTATCAACTATTGAAAGGATTGATGGTCTATGTGTAATCACAATAACAGTTTTATCTTTTACAATATTTGCAACTTTATTTTTAAATTGTTCTTCACTTAAATCATCCATAGAATTTGTTGGCTCATCAAAAATCATAATATTTGGATTTGAGACAAGTGCTCTTGCAAGAGTAACTGATTGTCGTTCACCACCACTTAATCCATCACCTCTCTCACCTACTTGTAAATCATATCCTGCTTGATGTTTCCCTAAGAAGTCATGAACACCAGCAATTTTTGATGCTCTTAATATCTCTTCATCAGTGGCAAACTGATCGCCTATAGTAATATTATCTTTAATAGTTCCCATAAATAAAAATGGCTCTTGAGGGACATACCCTATTGCACGTCTAAGGTCAACTGGATCAATTTGTCGTAATTCTGTATTATCTATTAAAACTGAGCCATCTGTTGGTTCATGTAGATTCATTAAAAGTTTTGCGATAGTTGATTTTCCAGAACCTATTTTTCCTATAATCCCAACTTTTTCACCTTTTTTAATGGTGAAATTCACATCTTTTAATACTTTAAAATTCTGGTCATTGTATGAAAAGTTTACGTTTTTAAAAACAATATCACCATCAAGATTTTCTCTACTTAAATAGTGTTGATTTGCATTTCTTTCAACTGGCATATTCATGATTTCATCTATATTATTTAAACTAATCATTGTTCTATCAAGTCTTATTATCATACCAACAATTTGAGAAACAGGAGCTATTACACGACCATTTAAAATCATAGCTGCAATAATTGCACCCATTGTCACCTCACCTTCGTTTGCTAGTAAAACACCCGCTGCAACAATTGCAATAGATGAAAACTGAGAAATGAAACCTACAAAATAAGTAACAATTTGAGAAAGGTAATGGGATTTATTTCCATAATATGAAGTTTGTGAAATTGATTTTTCCCAGTGAGTTCTCATTCTATTTTGGGCTCTTACACTTTTGATTATTTCTAAACCTGTAACAGCTTCAGTTAAAACTGTTTGTTTTATTTGATCCTCTTTTGCGGATTTTAAAATTGTATCTTTTATTGGTCTTTGCATTAGCCACGAAAATAATATAGCGATAAATACTGTTGCTAAAGATACATATCCTAAAGGACCTCCAATAAAAAATATTATTGCTATAAAAAGTGCCACGAAAGGTAAATCCACAAAAGCTGTAATTGTTGCTGTTGTAAAAAACTCTCTAACACTTTCAAAGGATTGTAATCTACTTACAAACATACCCGTTGAAGAGGGCTTTGCATTTAACTTAATATTTAATAATTGGTCAAATATCTTACTTGACATTCTAATATCTGCACGTTTTCCAGCTTGTTCTATAAAATGTGCCCGTAAAAGTTTTAAAATAAAATCAAAAACTAAAACAATTGCAATACCTGATACAAGTACCCACAGTGTATCAACTGCTTTATTTGGTAAAACTCTATCATAGACATTCATCGTAAAAAGTGGTACTGCTATAACAAAAAGATTGATTATAATAGCAGCTAAAATCACAAGATAATATATCTTAAGATTTTTTTTCATCGTTCCCCAGAACCATCTTTTTGCTTCATATACTTTTACATCTTTATCAACTCTATTTTCAAAGTTATATGCAGGTTTTATAATTAGAAGGTTTCCACTATATTCTTTTTTGAAATCATCTAATGAAATTGTTATTTCACCTAGACTTAGATCAGGAATTATAACTGTAATTTGATTTTTTAGTACATTTACATTTAATACTACACAAGCTTTATTTGTATTAAAAAGTGCCACAGCAGGAAGTGACATATTTTCTATTTTCTCAACTTTTCTTTTTACAGGTTTGGCAACAAGCCCTACTCTTTTTGCAGACTTTATAAACATTGCAGGAGTCATAACAGAACCATGTATCGCAAGTCCAGAAATTAAAGATTCAGCTGAAGCTGCTCTTTTATGAAATTTTGAGAGGAAAAGTAGAGACTCTAAAAGAGTATCTACTTCTCTATTTTCAACGACATTATCAAAGTCGTTATTTAAATCATCCAATAAGTATTCCTAAGTTAAAGTATTTAAAATTATTTAACTTTTATTATATAAGAATCTGCATAAAGTTTCCTTGCCATAGCTCTAACTTCTTTAGCAGTTTTCATATCTTCTAGATTATAAATAACTCCACTTTGTAAACCTCTTGCTGGTTCTACTTTGATTTTATAGTCAGGTCCAACTGCTTCTTGCATTTTATCAATTGCTTTTTGAGTATCTGCAATATCTTTGTGTGCAACAAAATAAACTGCGTAAGTTCCAACAATCATCTCTTCAGGTTGGGCAGATTTAACTGTATCATCAGCTAATAAAGCTTGAACCTCTTCAGAAGCAACTTCTTCTTTTACTGGTTCAACTTTTGCAGGCACTTTTGTTTCAGTACAAGTGTCATTGTTACTAGTTAATACTGATTGTTTTATTGTTCCTAAGTTTTTAAAGATATTAAAATATGCAGCATCAAGGTCATATTGAATATCAATTAATTCTTCTTTTGCTGAGATTAAGTCTCTTTCAATATTTAATACATCAATAAAAGTTCTTGTACCACCTTCAAATTGATCTTTGTAGTAATTTAGAATCTCTTGATTATCAGTGATATATTTTGATAATTCATCTTCTCTTTTTTTAGCATAAGTGTATGCATTATAAGCTGCTGTTGCTTCATCTACAACTTCAGCAGTAATTGAATCAAGAGTTGTTTGTGCTTCTACTAAAAAAGCTTTTTCTCTAGCACTTTGTGCTTTATCACTTCCACCATTTAACAAATTATATGTTAGTTCTATTCTAGCACTATAAACATTTGTTTGTTCATCAGTTGTAATTAAACTTTTATCATAAATTCCTTGAGCTTTAAATTTTAAAGTTGGAAAGAATGAAGCATCACTTTGATTTAAAATTGATCTTTGCTCTTTGATATTTTCAACTTGTTCTAAAATCTTTGGACTAGATAATAAAACTGCATCAATGTAATCTTTTAAAGTTCCTGGCATAGCCGAAGCATCAAGATTTGGTCTACAAGATTTTCCATCATCATCCATTCCAACATTCTTTTTAAATGAACTTGTTGCTCTTAAAAGATTGTTAGTATCTTGGTAAAGTTTATTATTTGCATAATGAATTTTTGCATTTACTTGTGATTCATGTAAAGCAATACCACTAATTTCCGCTGTTTCCTTTGCTGTTTGAAAGTATTCATTATAAACACTTAAACTCTCTTTTGCTACTGCTACTCTATTCTTGTATTTTACAAGATTTAAGTATGAATCTAAAGAATCATATATAATATCATCTACTATTGAGTCATTTAAATATTTATTAGAACTATACCTAAACTGTGCCTCATCAATTTGACCACTAGTTAGTCCCCCATCATAAATAAGTTGTTCAAAATCTAGTTGAGCATTGTAACCTCTATCAGTGTTGCTTGTATTATTCCCAGCATCAGGATTTGTTTTTGTATTTTTTACTCCAACATATGCTGTTAAATCAAGCTTTGGTAAGTATCCACCTTCAGCGTCATCAATATAAAGTCTATAAGCTTCATTGTTTTTAACTGTAGACATAATTTTTGGATTGTTTGAGATTGTATGTTCAACTACCTCTTTGATAGTCTGACCTTGCATTAATGATGCACCTAGTAATAGTATAGCTGGAAAGCTAAGCTTAATGGTTTTCCCCATGATGTTTTCCTTAAAGTCAAAAAATAATTTTTATTTTAACAAATTGTGTGATTTATTATTACATAATTTAGCATACGAAGCTTTAAGAAAACTTTAACTAAAATAATTTAGTTTCTAATTTGTAACAAATGTAACACTTAAGGTTGAAAAAATTAATGGCATATTCACTAAAAGAAATTTTAAAAAGCTTAAAAGTTCTTTTTATATCAAAAGAAGAATTAATAAGTGAAAAAGAAAATAATATATTGAATATTTTTTTTGACAAAGTTATAACTTCTCACACAAGTGGTATAGGTATTAAAAAGTTTTGTGAAATACACCCAGATGTAGTTATTACAGACTTTGACTTAACAAATGGTTGTGGCATTGAATTATGTAAAAAAATCAGAAAGCACAATCCTACTATTCCGATAATAATTTTATCAGAAAAAAAAGATGAAAAATATCTTTTTGAAGCAATTAGAATTCAAGTTATTGATTTTGTAGTAAGACCAATAAAAGCTGAAGATTTGATATATGCTTTAAATTTAACTGCAAAGTATCTGTTAAATCATGGAAATGTAACAATAAAACTGTCAAATGGCAATATTTACAATTATCAAGAAAAAACTATTTTAAAAAATAACGGAATTTTATGTAAACTTACTAAAAATGAATTTAGACTTTTAGAACTACTTATTTCATACAAGGGACAAACTATAAATAAAGAAGAGATTGAAAGTTATCTTTGGGCAGATGAACAAATAACTGAGTCAGCTTTTAAATCACTTTTTTCAAGACTTAGACAAAAAGTTGGGAAAGAAAATATCAAAAATAGTTTTGGAATTGGGTATCAGTTAGTATAAAAAAGCCGAGAAACAATTCTCGGCTTTTTAAGAGTTTAGACTTTTTGAAAGCCCAAAAGAAATTTCGGGTTCCAAAAAAATTAAATATTTATATCTTCTACATTTAGAGAATCAATTAAAAGTTTAACACTTGAATCCGTAACACCTTCATAAATATCTAAGCCTGTATCTACATCAGTATTACCAGTAGCAGACCATTCATTAGTTAAATCTAATTTAACTGTATCTCCACTATCTGTTTCTATTTTTAGTGTATTATCGCTATCAGTCATTGCTAATACATCACCAACACTAATATTTGATAGAATATGATCTCCACTTGATAAATCTATTTCATCAACAGAATTACCAGAAGATAAAAGTTGACCTTCAGATATTGCATTTTGAAGAAGTGCAGACATATCTGTAATACCATCATCAACATCATCTTGGATAAATAATACTTCATCACCTGATAAGTTAGGAACAATTTCAGTATCATCTTCCAATGAAGTAATTTTAACATCTTTAAATACCCCATTAAAAGCTTCATTTGTTGTGCTTCCTACAGTATAATTACTATCACTTACATCAACCATTGCTGATGGACTATCTCCCATTGAATCATCAAGTCCTACAGATTGCCCATCAATAAATATTGTTGCACCATTTGTAGAATCATAATTTACTTCAATTGAATGCCACTCATCTACTGTAAGAGCATCAGTCGTAACTGCTTTGTAAGTATCTCCATTTAAAAGTGGAATATAAAGTTGTAAATATGTTCCAGGATTGTGTGGTGAACTATGATCAGCATCACCAAATTCAATTAAAAATGAATCGCTATCATTATCTTGTTGTCTAAAGAAAGTTTCAGAATTACTATCTAATTTAACATCTGCAACAAAATTAAATCCTGAACTAAAATCAAGTGATGTAAGATCAATTCCATCCATATCAGTTGCAACAGTTGCAACTTCAAATTCAGGAAGATCATCAGTTCCTGTAATATTAATAGTTAATGTTGCAGTTGATTCCTCTCCATTTTCATCAGTTATAGTATATGAGAAAGTTTCATTAACTTGTTCACCTTCTGATAATTCATTTACTATATCTCTATCGTTATAAAGATTATAGATATATTCACCACTTTTTGCATCTACCATGATATTTCCATATACTCCAGTAATATGGAATCCTTCATAAAGTTGTCCATTAATTGTATGAGTTTCATCTGTGCTTGATATAGTTTGAGGAGAAGTCATCTCTAAACCTATAATCTCAATAGCATCATCATTGTCTACATCTTTATCATTAGTAAGAATATTTCCGCTGATTTGTGATTTTGTTGTAATACCAGAAGCTGCTTCACTTACACTATTTGTATCAGCAACTACAATTGGTTCATCATCATGAATACTTACAGTTAATGCTGAACTTGCTGTATCTCCATCTGCATCTGTGATTGTATATCCAAATCCCAGTTTAATCAGGGTTTCTGATCTACCATTATGATCTAATGGCTCTTTTTGTGTAAATGTATAATCTCCATTCTCATCATATGTAAATGTGAATACAACTGTTCCATCTGTTTTAGCTCCTGTAATAACATTCCCCACTTGAGTCGCTGTTACTGCATCTCCTCCTGATGTTAAGTTATTATAGTCTGCAGTATTTGAGATATGCATCTCTGTTACTACAGCGCCATCTGCTCCTTCATTGATTCTTCCTAATGTTCCTGTCACAACTGCTTCATCAAAAATCCCATCATTATTCGCATCTGCTTCTGTTGTACTCGCACTTGACATTCCATCTATTGTTGGTACATCATCATGAATACTTACAATTAATGCTGAACTTGCTGTATCTCCATCTGCATCTGTGATTGTATATCCAAATCCCAGTTTAATCAGGGTTTCTGATCTACCATTATGATCTAATGGCTCTTTTTGTGTAAATGTATAATCTCCATTCTCATCATATGTAAATGTGAATACAACTGTTCCATCTGTTTTAGCTCCTGTAATAACATTCCCCACTTGAGTCGCTGTTACTGCATCTCCTCCTGATGTTAAGTTATTATAGTCTGCAGTATTTGAGATATGCATCTCTGTTACTACAGCGCCATCTGCTCCTTCATTGATTCTTCCTAATGTTCCTGTCACAACTGCTTCATCAAAAATCCCATCATTATTCGCATCTGCTTCTGTTGTACTCGCACTTGACATTCCATCTATTGTTGGTACATCATCATGAATACTTACAATTAATGCTGAACTTGCTGTATCTCCATCTGCATCTGTGATTGTATATCCAAATCCCAGTTTAATCAGGGTTTCTGATCTACCATTATGATCTAATGGCTCTTTTTGTGTAAATGTATAATCTCCATTCTCATCATATGTAAATGTGAATACAACTGTTCCATCTGTTTTAGCTCCTGTAATAACATTCCCCACTTGAGTCGCTGTTACTGCATCTCCTCCTGATGTTAAGTTATTATAGTCTGCAGTATTTGAGATATGCATCTCTGTTACTACAGCGCCATCTGCTCCTTCATTGATTCTTCCTAATGTTCCTGTCACAACTGCTTCATCAAAAATCCCATCATTATTCGCATCTGCTTCTGTTGTACTCGCACTTGACATTCCATCTATTGTTGGTACATCATCATGAATACTTACAATTAATGCTGAACTTGCTGTATCTCCATCTGCATCTGTGATTGTATATCCAAATCCCAGTTTAATCAGGGTTTCTGATCTACCATTATGATCTAATGGCTCTTTTTGTGTAAATGTGTAATCTCCATTCTCATCATATGTAAATGTGAATACAACTGTTCCATCTGTTTTAGCTCCTGTAATAACATTCCCCACTTGAGTCGCTGTTACTGCATCTCCTCCTGATGTTAAGTTATTATAGTCTGCAGTATTTGAGATATGCATCTCTGTTACTACAGCGCCATCTGCTCCTTCATTGATTCTTCCTAATGTTCCTGTCACAACTGCTTCATCAAAAATCCCATCATTATTCGCATCTGCTTCTGTTGTACTCGCACTTGACATTCCATCTATTGTTGGTACATCATCATGAATACTTACAATTAATGCTGAACTTGCTGTATCTCCATCTGCATCTGTGATTGTATATCCAAATCCCAGTTTAATCAGGGTTTCTGATCTACCATTATGATCTAATGGCTCTTTTTGTGTAAATGTGTAATCTCCATTCTCATCATATGTAAATGTGAATACAACTGTTCCATCTGTTTTAGCTCCTGTAATAACATTCCCCACTTGAGTCGCTGTTACTGCATCTCCTCCTGATGTTAAGTTATTATAGTCTGCAGTATTTGAGATATGCATCTCTGTTACTACAGCGCCATCTGCTCCTTCATTGATTCTTCCTAATGTTCCTGTCACAACTGCTTCATCAAAAATCCCATCATTATTCGCATCTGCTTCTGTTGTACTCGCACTTGACATTCCATCTATTGTTGGTACATCATCATGAATACTTACAATTAATGCTGAACTTGCTGTATCTCCATCTGCATCTGTGATTGTATATCCAAATCCCAGTTTAATCAGGGTTTCTGATCTACCATTATGATCTAATGGCTCTTTTTGTGTAAATGTGTAATCTCCATTCTCATCATATGTAAATGTGAATACAACTGTTCCATCTGTTTTAGCTCCTGTAATAACATTCCCCACTTGAGTCGCTGTTACTGCATCTCCTCCTGATGTTAAGTTATTATAGTCTGCAGTATTTGAGATATGCATCTCTGTTACTACAGCGCCATCTGCTCCTTCATTGATTCTTCCTAATGTTCCTGTCACAACTGCTTCATCAAAAATCCCATCATTATTCGCATCTGCTTCTGTTGTACTCGCACTTGACATTCCATCTATTGTTGGTACATCATCTACAATTCTTACAGATAATGAACTTTCTAATGTATCTCCATCTTTATCTGTTGCTTCAAACACAAAGTTAATTGATTGACCTTCGTCTCTTCCTCCAGGGTTTCCATCTGGTGCTGTATGATCTAATGAACCAATTAAATTCACATCATATGTTTTTCCATCTGCATTTAATACTACTTCAAATACTGTCTCAGTTCCTGCTTTTGCAATAACTTTTCCTGGTATACTAAAGTCATATGTAATTGGTACTCCACCTGAAGTTAGCTGATCATGCATATATCCTTCTACTACTCCTGTAAAGGTTACACTTGCAAATCCATCTGCACCATAATCTACTTTTAAACTTGCTGTTGTTGTATCTCCTATATTTGACTCTTCTACCATTGCATTTTGTGCAATCCCATTTTGCGATAAACTTATTGGAGAATCATCTTCTACTCTTACTGTAGAGTATCCTGTTGCTGTATCTCCATCTCCATCTGTTACAGTATATTGTAATACTAAATTTACTATCTCATCTTGATAGCTTCCTGAAGTTGAACCTTCTACATGATCTATTGGGGCATACTGTGTATAGGTATAATCTCCTGTCACTTCATCTACTACTATTGTAAATACTGTCACACCATTGGCTTTACCTGTGATATCTAATCCTGCTCTTTCTAGAACTATATCTTCACCTTGCGATTGTAAAAAATATCTCTCATTATTACTTACATATTTAGTCTGGATTTTATCCCCTACTTCATTTGCAAATCTTAATTCAGTTACGGTAGCTCCATCTGCTCCTCCATCGAAGTTCAACGATGCGCCACTTGTACTTAATGTTACAAATCCATTTGCATCTGTAGTCTCTGTTACTACATATCCTGTTTGTCCATTATTTTGTGTATATCCACTCCATCCTGCTGTTGGTACATCATCTACAATTCTTACAGATAATGAACTTTCTAATGTATCTCCATCTTTATCTGTTGCTTCAAACACAAAGTTAATTGATTGACCTTCGTCTCTTCCTCCAGGGTTTCCATCTGGTGCTGTATGATCTAATGAACCAATTAAATTCACATCATATGTTTTTCCATCTGCATTTAATACTACTTCAAATACTGTCTCAGTTCCTGCTTTTGCAATAACTTTTCCTGGTATACTAAAGTCATATGTAATTGGTACTCCACCTGAAGTTAGCTGATCATGCATATATCCTTCTACTACTCCTGTAAAGGTTACACTTGCAAATCCATCTGCACCATAATCTACTTTTAAACTTGCTGTTGTTGTATCTCCTATATTTGACTCTTCTACCATTGCATTTTGTGCAATCCCATTTTGCGATAAACTTATTGGAGAATCATCTTCTACTCTTACTGTAGAGTATCCTGTTGCTGTATCTCCATCTCCATCTGTTACAGTATATTGTAATACTAAATTTACTATCTCATCTTGATAGCTTCCTGAAGTTGAACCTTCTACATGATCTATTGGGGCATACTGTGTATAGGTATAATCTCCTGTCACTTCATCTACTACTATTGTAAATACTGTCACACCATTGGCTTTACCTGTGATATCTAATCCTGCTCTTTCTAGAACTATATCTTCACCTTGCGATTGTAAAAAATATCTCTCATTATTACTTACATATTTAGTCTGGATTTTATCCCCTACTTCATTTGCAAATCTTAATTCAGTTACGGTAGCTCCATCTGCTCCTCCATCGAAGTTCAACGATGCGCCACTTGTACTTAATGTTACAAATCCATTTGCATCTGTAGTCTCTGTTACTACATATCCTGTTTGTCCATTATTTTGTGTATATCCACTCCATCCTGCTGTTGGTACATCATCATAAAATCCAATGCTTAAGCCATGTGGTGAAGAAGTTACTGTATCTCCATCATTATCTTCAGCTTCAATTTGGAAACTTAACCATTGTCTTTCACCTCTAGAGTTAGGAGTTTGTCCAGCTTCAACATGATCAATAGATTTAAACATTGTTACTGTATAAGATGGAGCTGAAGTATTATCATTTTCTATTGTAAATACAATCTCACCATTTGCAATTGCAGTTAATGTTTTACCATCAGGACTAACCGTATAACTTACACTCTCTCCACCAGAAGTTAACCATGAAGGAGCTACATTTGCACTTGTGAAAATAACTGTACCTGGAGTATCATCACCAAATTCAACTTTATATGTTTTTGATGATGTTTCTGAATTATCTTGAGCATCATCAATTCCAATTTCATAAACAACAGCACTATCTGTACTATCATTTACAATTGTTCCATTCCAATTTACAAAATCAGGAACTGAATCAACTGTTACAGATGAAGTGGCACTATCAACACTTACTGTTCCTTTAATACCACCATAACTACTTGTAATGTCAACTGCCGTTGAACCATTTACTAAATTGTATCCATTTTGATCCCATGCATGATATGTAATATTAGCACTTCCATAGTAATCTTCATTTGGTACAAATCTAACAAGTGATGAATCATATAACATTGTAGCATTTGTATCACTCGTACTACTATCGAAGTCATTCCAAGAAGTCCCACCATCAATCGAGAATTGCCAAGTTCCGTTTGTATTATCAATACTGGTTACAGCAACACCTTCAACAGCGTCATCATCAAAATCACTAACAGAATTTCCAAGTAATGTTGAGACTAATGTTCCAGAATTGTCAGCATCTAGTACATCTTCATTGATTTCAGTTAAGTTAGAAACTAAAGTACTATCAATAACTGGTTTATCATTTGTTCCAAGAATATTTATAGTTGCAACAGCAACATTACTTACGGAACCATGATTATCAATGATTGTGAATTTAAATGTATCTGTATCAGTATCGCCTGCATCTAGATGGTCAAATACTGTTTCACCATTCGTTTTAAACATATTTAAGTTGTATTCAACTTTTCCATCTGCATTGATTCTTACTGCAACTCCACTATTACTTTCTATCCAAGCTGTTGCATTTACACCATCAAATATTACAGTATCCCCTGCATCATTTGAGATTGAATTTATTTTTAAAGTATCACTTACATCTACATCGTAACCTGCTACTCCAATATCTAAGTCTGTTACAGGATCAATTATAACTTGCTGACCAGAATTTTCCCATACGTATCCATCAGGATTTGAAACTGGTCCATCATGTGTAAATGATGTTGCAATAGGAGCGTCATTTGTCCCTGTAAATGTAACTTCAATCATTTTATCTTTACTTGTATCAGATTCATTAGTTGCTCCACTATCATCAATAGCTACATATCTAAATCTAACAGTTGCAGTTTCATCAACGGCTAAAGCATTAAAGTCACCTTTTATTTCAAAATTACCGTTTGAATTAAGTATCAATGATTCAATAGTAATATCATCTAAGCCTTCACTATTTGAAATAACTTTGATATAAATTGGATCATCATCAGTACCAACATTTATAATTTTTGCTAAAGTACCATTATCTTCATATCCATTATTCCCATAAGGATTTTGATTTGTTGATCTTAATTCAAATGTATGGCTATCGTTTATATCTTGATCTTTTACATCCATTTTATCTAGAACACTTGCTGTAAATGTTTTTAGACCACTTAATGTACCATCATCATTTTCTTCAGTTTCAAAATGAATATTTTTGATGCTAGGTCTATCATTAGTTCCAGTTACAACAATAGTTTGTGTTACTATTTCACTTTTTGGGTCTTCCCCTGTACCATTAGAATCATCTGTAACGGCATATTGGAATGTAATAGTCGCAGTTTCTCCAGCTCTTAGGGCATTAAAATCTCCTGATAATGTATATGAAGATTCAAAAGTACCATTTGAAGTTAGTACAGGAGTAAAAGTAATATTAAAATCAATATCATCTAGACTTAAAATTTGATTTGAATTTGTATCTTGATTCAAAGTTACATTAACAACTCTTGATCCATTGCCATTTGTTCCATCTAAATCATAATTTCCACCGTCATCTTCACTCATAGTCTCAAGTGCAATTGTATGATTATCATTGATATCTTCGTCTGTTCCATTTATAGATCCAGTATACGAAGTAGTGATATCATTTTTTTCACCTTGAACTCTTGTATTTTTTGTTGTTTCATCAATATCAACAAGACTACTTTGAGTAATAACTGGTCTGTCATTAGTACCTGTTACAGTCATTGTTACTGTTTTTGGTTCTGATACATTTGATTCTCCATTTGGTCCTACCCATGAATCATCCATTGCCACATAACTAAAAGTTACAGTTGCTGTTTCTCCTGCAGCTAATTTTGAAAAATCTCCGGCAACTTCAAATCCAATTTCATCTGCAGAATCAAAGTAGTTTGAACTAAATGGATTATTATTTCCATTTTGAAGAACTATCCCTTTTATATCAATTTCTGAAGCATCAATATTTTGTGATTCTATTTTTACATAATTTCTAAAGTCAAAATCTCCATCAAATGTTAATACATTTTGAGTATAATTTCCTTGGGTATCTACTACATAAAAATGATGTTTATCTGTTACATCATCATCTGTTACTGAGATTGTGCCTTTAAGTACATTATAATTTTCATCATCATTTGTTAATCTTCCAAAATCCCAGTTATATCCATCTGTATCATAATTATCTCTATTATCTAAGTCTGATGTTTCATAAATTATCTCATCAATACCAAGCTCTACATTTTCAACTACTGGTTGATCATTTGTTCCTGTAATTGTAAAGCTTAATGTTTTATGTTCAGATTCAGAAGTTTCATTGATTCCATCTGTTCCATCTTTTCCTTGATTATCTAATGCATAATATTCTACATTTACGGTTACTGTTTCACCTGCAGCTAATTCTGTAAAATCTCCACCTACATTATATGTTCCATCTGGATTTATAGTAATATCTAAATCATCCAATGTAATTATTTCATTATTCTCAGAATCAACTGGACTATTTACTACTGTTATTCCATTTTCAGCAATATGGAATGTATGCGTATCATTTTCATCATCATCACTTACTACTAGTGTTCCTGTGAAAATATTATTCCCATCTTCATCTAACAGTACTCCATTTTGATTTGTATCTGTAGAATCACTATCATGTGTTTCATAAATAATAGTATTTTCATCATTCAAATTAACATTTTCAACTACTGGTTGATCATTTGTTCCTGTAATTGTAAAGCTTAATGTTTTATGTTCAGATTCAGAAGTTTCATTGATTCCATCTGTTCCATCTTTTCCTTGATTATCTAATGCGTAATATTCTACATTTACTGTTACTGTTTCTCCAGCTGCTAATTCTGTAAAATCTCCACCTACACTATATGTTCCATCTGTATTTACAGTAATATCTAAATCATCCAATGTAATTATTTCATTGTTATCTGCATCTACTGGGCTATTTACTACTGTTATTCCATCATCTGCAATATAAAAGGTATGTGTGTCATTTACATCATCATCACTTACTTCTAATGTTCCTGTAAATATATTATTCCCATCTTCATCTAACAGTACTCCATTTTGATTTGTATCTGTAGAATCACTATCTGATGTTTCATATAATACTGTATTATCAGAATGTAGTGTAATTTCTTTATCTGCTAAAAAATTAATTGCTACATTACCAGACATATTAGAATCATTGATTCCATTAATAGCTTCATCAACTGAAAAGCCATAATCTCCAACAGCTGCTACATAATTACCAGGTTCTAAAGTTATATTAATAACTGAATTACTAAAACTACCAGCAGGAGTCCACCCATCATCATTTGAAGCTAAAAGATCATCACTTGATAAATTTCCATCATTTTTAAATAAATGTAATACAGGATCGATAGTTGGACCATCAGTTGTGATTTGTAAAGTAGTTGTTTCGTGGATTGTAAAGTAAGCATAACCTACAGAACCCTCTCCTGAAAGAGACAATTCATTATCATCAGTTAGTTCTGTTCCAACTGTTGAATTAGCATTATTCAAATCCAAATTCTCTACAACTGGTTGATCATTTGTTCCTGTAATTGTAAAGCTTAGAATTTTATGTTCAGATTCAGAAGTTTCATTGATTCCATCTGTTCCATCTTTTCCTTGATTATCTAATGCGTAATATTCTACATTTACTGTTACTGTTTCACCTGCTGATAATTCTGTAAAATCTCCACCTACACTATATGTTCCATCTGGATTTATAGTAATATCTAAATCATCCAATGTAATTATCTCATTGTTATCTGCATCTACTGGGCTATTTACTACTGTTATTCCATCATCTGCAATATAAAAGGTATGTGTGTCATTTACATCATCATCACTTACTACTAATGTTCCTGTAAATATATTATTCCCATCTTCATCTAACAGTACTCCATTTTGATTTGTATCTACTGAGTCTGTATCATTTGTTTCATAAATAATAGTATTTTCATCATTCAAATTAACATTTTCAACTACTGGTTGATCATTTGTTCCTGTGATTGTAAAGCTTAATATTTTATGTTCAGATTCAGAAGTTTCATTGATTCCATCTGTTCCATCTTTTCCTTGATTATCTAATGCGTAATATTCTACATTTACTGTTACTGTTTCTCCAGCTGCTAATTCTGTAAAATCTCCACCTACACTATATGTTCCATCTGTATTTACAGTAATATCTAAATCATCCAATGTAATTATTTCATTGTTATCTGCATCTACTGGGCTATTTACTACTGTTATTCCATCATCTGCAATATAAAAGGTATGTGTGTCATTTACATCATCATCACTTACTTCTAATGTTCCTGTAAATATATTATTCCCATCTTCATCTAACAGTACTCCATTTTGATTTGTATCTACTGAGTCTGTATCATTTGTTTCATAAATAATAGTATTTTCATTATTTAAATTTATATCACTTATTACTGGCTGGTCATTTGTCCCTGTGATTGTAAACGTGATAGTTTTATGTTCTGATTCTTCTGGTTCATTATTTGCATCACCTAATCCTGCACCACTATCATCTACTGCATAATATTCTACAGTTACAGTTGCTGTTTCCCCTACAGCTAATGAAGTAAAGTCACCACCTAAAGAATATGTACCATCAGTGTTAATAATTAAATCTAAATCAATATCTTCTATTGATAATGTTGAATCATCAGCTAAATTATCAAGTTCAAGATTTACTAACATTGGTTCTTGATCAGTTCCAATATTGTAATTTCCTTCTTCTATATTAGCCATAAAGAATTCATGAGTGTCATTATCGTCATCATCAGTTACAGTTAAAGTTCCTTCAAAAAGATTATTAGCATCTTCATCTCTTAATACTTCATTTCCATTTGTGTCTGTATCATCAGCATCATTTGTTTCGTAAACTATATCATTTGCCAACTCATCTTCTACAGTATTATTAACATATATTTTTGCTGCCTCAATAAAATTTTGATAATTTGGATTATTATATAACCAATCAGGATCAAAATAAGCCATCAATGGCATTGTAGAATAGATAACTGTACCCGAACCATATTCATAAGAGAAAGCTACAACTTCATTACCATTTCCAGAAGTTAATAAAATTTTAGCTCCATCAGGTAAAGAACTACTTTCAAAAGCACCATGAATTGATGAACTTCCACCATCTAACGAAGAATCATCTAAATTTCCCAATGTACCATTCGACAATTCAACACCATCAGGACCAATGTTAACATCTGCATTACTGTAAGACGAACTTACTAAAGTCTGTGTCAAACCAGGAAGAATAGAGTTTGCTTCAGACGGACTTCCATCATTTATAATTAAAGTCATTCCATTATAAACTGAACTATGTATTGAAGCCAAATTGTTTGTAAACTCAGAATTAGAACCATACTTATCAATGTATAAAGCATTTAGATTTTCAATATCTAGCGCTGTTAAATCATCTAAATCTTTTGATGAAAACCCACCTAATGATAGTATTTCTTCTTGAATAACAGTTCCTGACCCTTCTGCCATATCATAATAACCAACTAAGCCCGACGAAGTACCTTGCATAGGAGAATCATCTTGATTAGGAATGTCTGAGATTTCACCATTACCACCATTCAAATTCACATCTGTAACAACTGGAATATCATTTGTACCTTCAATTGTTAAAGTTACTGTCGCAGCATTACTTGTTGCACCTTCAATATCAGTAGCAAAATAATCAAAACTTACAGTTGCTGATTCACCAAGTCCTAAGTCATTAAAATCGCCACTAATTTCAAAAGTCCCATCTTCATTTAAAATCACTAAAATATCATCATCTAGAACTGTAATTACACCATTTTCAGTTCCATCTTCATTAAAACTTGTAACAACAAGTGTGTCTTCAATAGGAGTAAATGTATGAAGTCCAATATCCTCTTCATCTTCATCAAATACAGTTAAAGCACCTGTTATGATATTTTTATCCCCTGCTCCTTCTTCTCCTAATACTTCAATATCTTCTAAATCAACATCAAATACCACTGGAGCAAAATTTCCTATAATTGGTGATGTAGGATTTAAAGCTCCTGCACCTGGAAGTCCATTTAATCTACCGGCAGTATCATCACTAGCTGTACCATCTAAATCACCTGCACCTGCTGGATTTGCTGTTTGATCCGAACCTGCTGGTGCTCCACCAGCTGCTGCTGCTTCAAGATCATCAATTGTAGTCATAGTTGCTAATTGTTCTGCACCTTCAAATACTTCAAATACAGGATTATCAGTTTGGTTTGCAAGTAGCATTGCAGCAAGGCCCTTAAGAATAAAAAAGATTTCATTACCATTTGCATCAGTAAATGATACTCTTACATCATCATTGTTTTCTAAGATTTCTAGTTTTGTTTGGTCATAACTTGCACCATTTTGAACAAAGACTTTTAAAGAACTAATTCCATCTAAAATTAATTCACCATTTTCAGTTTTTTGTAAACTAGCTAAATCAACCGTAATTCCGCCATTTTGGACATTTATACCTTCATACATGATAACTCCCTTTGAATTCAGTTTTATATAATACAAGTTTACTACTAGAAAGTCTCAAAGAAGTCTCAAAAGTAACTCCATAGTAACAACACATCAAATGTAACTACTTTGCAACTAATTGGTTTAGGGTATAAAAAATCAATAACTTATAAGTTTATTTTCACTAAAATATTACTTCTAAAATTATTAAAGGAAACTCTTGCAAGAAAATTCAAAAATCTTAGTTACAGGTGGTGCTGGATACATTGGCTCACACACACTTATCTCACTTAGCAATGCAAATTATGATTTTATAGTATATGACAATCTTTCAAACTCATCAAAAGAGAGTTTAAAAAGAGTAGAAAACATTATAAATAAACCAATAGATTTTATTGAAGGTGATATAAGAGACAAAGATAAACTACAAGAGGTTTTTGATAAATATAAGATTGATTCAGTTATTCATTTTGCAGGATTAAAAGCTGTTGGTGAATCTGTAGAAAAACCTTTAAAATACTATGATAACAACGTTTGTGGAACTCAAAAACTTCTTGAAGTTATGCAAAAAAACAATTGTAAAAAAATAGTTTTTTCATCATCTGCAACTGTTTATGGAGATCCTGCAACTACACCTATAAAAGAAGATTTTCCAGTTGGGGCAACAACAAATCCATATGGAACTTCAAAATATATGATTGAAAGAATTTTAGAAGATTTATACATAGGTGACAATGAATTTAAAATAGCTATATTAAGATACTTTAACCCTGTTGGAGCACATGAGAGTGGAACTATAGGGGAAGACCCAAATGGTATTCCAAACAACTTGATGCCATTTATTTCCCAAACAGCTGTAGGGAAAAGAGACTTTTTATCTGTATTTGGTGGAGATTACGATACCCCTGATGGAACAGGAGTTAGGGATTATATCCATGTTGTTGATTTAGCAGAAGGTCATGTTAAAGCAATAGATTTTTTAAATTCACAAGATAAAAATACAAAACCACTAATAGTCAATCTTGGAACAGGAAATGGATACTCAGTTTTAGATGTTGTAAAAGCTTTTGAAAAAGCTTCTAAAAAACAGATTGCATATAAAATAGTAGAAAGACGTGCAGGAGATATTGCTTCATGTTTTGCAGATCCAAGTTTTGCTAAAGAGATTTTGGGATGGAAAGCTAAAAAAGATATAGAACAAATGTGTAAAGACTCATGGAATTGGCAAAGCCAAAATCCAAATGGATATAACTAAAAAACAAGGAGAATTTGATATATGAGAACACCAAACGAAATTACAAAATGCCTGTTTCCAGCAGCAGGATATGGGACGAGATTTTTGCCAGCAACAAAAGCAATGCCAAAAGAGATGCTTCCAATATTGACAAAACCATTAATCCAATATGGTGTAGAAGAAGCAATGGAAGCTGGTTGTAATATTATGGCAACAATTACTGGAAGAGGTAAAAGAGCAATAACAGATCACTTTGATATTTCTTATGAACTAGAACATCAAATTCAAGGAAGCTCTAAAGAAGATCTTTTAAAAGATATTAGAAAGATTATGGAAACTTGTACCTTTACTTATACTAGACAAAATGAAATGAAAGGTTTAGGTGATGCAATCTATAAAGGTAATGTTTTAGTAGGATTCCAAAACCCTTTTGCAGTAATCCTTGCAGATGACCTTTGTGTAAACCCAGATGGTGATGGTATTTTAAAACAAATGGTTGATTTATACAATAAATATAAATGTTGTATTGTAGCTTGTATGGAAGTACCTAAAGATCAAGTACATAAATATGGTGTAATTGAAGGTAAGCCAATGGAAGATGGAGTATTTATGGTATCAAATATGGTAGAAAAACCAGATAATGATAAAGCACCATCTAATCTAGCAGTAATAGGAAGATATATCTTAACTCCAGAAATCTTTGAAGTAATAGAAAAAACAAAACCAGGTAAGAATGGAGAATTGCAAATAACAGATTCACTTTGTGAACAAGCAAAAAAAGGTATGGTATTAGCCTATAAGTTCAAAGGGAAAAGATTTGATTGTGGTTCTGTAGAAGGATTTGTGGAAGCTACTAATTATTTTTACGAACTTGAAAAGAAAAAAGAAAAAGAACAAACTAAACCAAAAAAAGAAACTAAAAAATAACTCATAAGTAAGAAGTATTTTGATTTTATTAGTTAATCAAAATACTTCTAGTATAATCTCAAACTCAAATATATAAACTAGGAACAGCAATGACCATAGCAATAGCAGGGACAGGGTATGTAGGACTGTCAAATGGACTACTACTTTCACAACACAATGATGTAATAGCTTTAGATATTATCCCAGAAAAAGTTGAGATGATAAACAATGGAATTAGTCCTATCGAAGATAAAGAGATTCAAGAGTATTTAACTAAAATACATAAAAATCCAGAATCTTTTGAAGGAAATTTTAAAGCTACTTTAGACAAAGAAGAAGCTTATAAAAATGCTGATTATGTAATCATATCTACACCAACAGATTATGATCCTGAAACAAACTATTTTAATACAAAATCTATTGAGTATGTTATTGCTGATGTTTTAGAGATAAATCCTAATACTACTATGGTAATAAAATCAACTATTCCTGTTGGATATACAAAAGGTATAAATGAAAGATTTAATACATCTAATATAATATTTTCTCCAGAGTTCTTAAGAGAAGGAAAAGCTTTATTTGACAATTTATATCCTTCTAGAATAATAGTTGGAGAACAGTCTGAAAGAGCTACAACCTTTGCAAAGCTTTTAGAGCAAGGAGCTTTAAAAGAAAACATTGATATTTTATTTACTAATTCAACTGAAGCAGAAGCAGTAAAATTATTTTCAAATACATATCTTGCTATGAGGGTTGCTTATTTTAATGAATTAGATTCATATGCAGAAGCACATGATTTAGATAGTAAACAAATAATTGAAGGTGTAGGATTAGATCCAAGAATTGGAAGTCACTATAACAATCCTTCATTTGGATATGGTGGGTATTGTTTACCAAAAGATACAAAGCAATTACTTGCAAACTACAAAGATGTACCATCAAATATAATAGAAGCAATTGTAAATGCAAACAGTACAAGAAAAGACTTTGTAGCAAACGCTATAATAGAGAAGTTAAATCTTACTCCTGAAAACCCAGACAATCTACATACACAAAAAACAGTTGGTATATATAGACTTGTAATGAAAACAGGATCTGACAACTTTAGAAGTTCAGCTATACAAGGGATAATGAAAAGAATAAAAGCAAAAGGTATTCCTGTAGTAATTTATGAGCCAAATTTAGAAGAAGATGATTTCTTTAATTCAAAAGTTATAAGTGACTTTGAAGAATTTAAAAAAGTATCAAATGTGATAATTGCAAACAGGCTTGATGAAAACCTTTCTGATGTTAAAGACAAAGTTTACACTAGAGATCTATTTAGCAGTGATGACTAAGTAAACAATGCAAGTAAATTATAAAAGAAATACTAAAATCAATAGTGCCAAGAGCAGTATTATTTCCTATGAATGAAAAGGCAAAAACATCTATTGCAAATGAAAAGCTGATTTCTATTTCAAGATTTCCTTACAAAATAGGAAGAGAATCAAGAGTTAGTAAAAATGACAGAGGTTTTTTTGTGAAACTTAGACTTTTTGATGAAAACTCAACACCTAATAATGACATATATCTTATAGACAATGATGAACTTCTTCAAATATCAAAAGAGCATCTAGAAATAACAATAAAAGATAATAGTTTTTTTGTAATAGATAGAGGTAGTATGAATGGAACAACTATCAACAATGAAACAATCGGTGGAAACAGAAAAATCACAAAAAAAGAGATCAAAGATGGGGATAAAATCAAAATTGGTTCTAAAGAATCATCTTATGAGTTTCAATTTTTACTTTTAGAAATCCAATAGCCCTAAACAAGTTTCTTCCCTCGTTCCCAACGTCATCGTTGGGAACGCATACTCTCATATGAATTACCAAGCTAGAGCTTGGGAACTAGTTTAATAATCCAAAATAAGTCTCGGGCTAACAAATTTACAAAATTGTATAAAATCTAATACATCTTGTAACAAAAGTGAAACTTTATTTTGATAAAATATACTCTTATTTTTTATATTAAACTAATATCTTATTTTATTTATTAATAATTAAATTTTAAAACTTATTATTAATTGAGACTATTTTGAGACAATGTTTAGATAAAATATCCTCTTATTTTTTACCAAGGAAACCAATGACCATAGCAATAGCAGGGACAGGGTATGTAGGACTGTCAAATGGACTACTACTTTCACAACACAATGATGTAATAGCTTTAGATATTATCCCAGAAAAAGTTGAGATGATAAACAATGGAATTAGTCCTATCGAAGATAAAGAGATTCAAGAGTATTTAACTAAAATACATAAAAATCCAGAATCTTTTGAAGGAAATTTTAAAGCTACTTTAGACAAAGAAGAAGCTTATAAAAATGCTGATTATGTAATCATATCTACACCAACAGATTATGATCCTGAAACAAACTATTTTAATACAAAATCTATTGAGTATGTTATTGCTGATGTTTTAGAGATAAATCCTAATACTACTATGGTAATAAAATCAACTATTCCTGTTGGATATACAAAAGGTATAAATGAAAGATTTAATACATCTAATATAATATTTTCTCCAGAGTTCTTAAGAGAAGGAAAAGCTTTATTTGACAATTTATATCCTTCTAGAATAATAGTTGGAGAACAGTCTGAAAGAGCTACAACCTTTGCAAAGCTTTTAGAGCAAGGAGCTTTAAAAGAAAACATTGATATTTTATTTACTAATTCAACTGAAGCAGAAGCAGTAAAATTATTTTCAAATACATATCTTGCTATGAGGGTTGCTTATTTTAATGAATTAGATTCATATGCAGAAGCACATGATTTAGATAGTAAACAAATAATTGAAGGTGTAGGATTAGATCCAAGAATTGGAAGTCACTATAACAATCCTTCATTTGGATATGGTGGGTATTGTTTACCAAAAGATACAAAGCAATTACTTGCAAACTACAAAGATGTACCATCAAATATAATAGAAGCAATTGTAAATGCAAACAGTACAAGAAAAGACTTTGTAGCAAACGCTATAATAGAGAAGTTAAATCTTACTCCTGAAAACCCAGACAATCTACATACACAAAAAACAGTTGGTATATATAGACTTGTAATGAAAACAGGATCTGACAACTTTAGAAGTTCAGCTATACAAGGGATAATGAAAAGAATAAAAGCAAAAGGTATTCCTGTAGTAATTTATGAGCCAAATTTAGAAGAAGATGATTTCTTTAATTCAAAAGTTATAAGTGACTTTGAAGAATTTAAAAAAGTATCAAATGTGATAATTGCAAACAGGCTTGATGAAAACCTTTCTGATGTTAAAGACAAAGTTTACACTAGAGATCTATTTAGCAGTGATGACTAAGTAAACAATGCAAGTAAATTATAAAAGAATAGCTAAAAATACAGTTTTTTTATACTCTAGAATGATAATCATAACTGCAGTAAGTTTTTACACTATTCGGATGATTGTAGATATATTAGGTATTATTGACTATGGGGTATACAACGTTATAGCCAGCATAACAATAATGTTAGCTTTTTTAAATGGAATGTTAGCATCAGGAACACAAAGATTTTTAAATTACGAAATAGGTAAAGAAAATAAAGAAAGGCTAAAAAAAACATTTTCAACATCACTCACAATTCATATATTATTATCAATCATAATAATACTTTTAGCTGAAACAATAGGATTATGGTTTTTTAATAATAAAATCAATATTCCTATTAATAGAATAAATGCGGCTTTTTGGGTCTATCAAGCATCAATTATTACGGTTGCAGTAAGTGTAATCCAAGTTCCATATTATGCGTTAATAATTGCGCATGAAAAAATGAAAGTTTTTGCATATATAAGTATATTAGAAGCTATTTTAAAATTATCAATAGTATACATTTTATTGATTGTAAATCATGACAAACTTATATTATATTCTATATTATTATTATTGGTTACAATAGGAATAATGTTATTTTATAAGATTTTTTGTATTAGAAATTATAAAGAATCACATTTTCAACTTATTTATGACAAAACTATATTTAAATCAATGTTGATTTTTTCAGGCTGGAATATTTTTGGTATATTAGGTAACTTAATATCAACACAAGGTATAAATATTTTATTAAATCTATATTTTGGACCAATAGCAAATGCTGCTTACGCAATTTGTATGCAATTTTATAATGCAATTATTCAAATTATAAATAGTTTTCAAAATGCTGTAACTCCTCAGATCACTAAATTATATGCTACTAATCAATTAGAAGAACTTAATAATTTAATTTATGAAAATTGTAAATTTGCATTTCTCTTATTATGGTTAATTTCTCTACCCTTAATAATTGAATTAGAATATATACTATCAATTTGGCTTATTAAAATTCCAGAATATACATATATTTTCACTCTCCTTATGATAATTTATGGACTTTTTTACTCTTTATTAAGGCCTCTAGTGATGGCAATACATGCAACTGCAAAATTAAAATATGTTCAACTAACAGCAGGAAGTCTATTGATAATGACACTTCCTATTTCATATTTTTTATTAGAAAACAACTATCCTGCATACTCACCTTTTATTGTCTCTTTATTTATTTGGTTTTTCCATATAAGTATAGAATTATTTTTTCTAAAAAAATATATTGGTATTTCAATAAAAAATTTTTTGATAGAAACTATTTTACCAATAGTTCTTATTTCATTGATTTCATTTACTACTTTATTCTATACTTTTTTTAATATAGAGAATAATTTGACAAGGTTTTTTATGGTGATACCATTTTCTACAATTATAATAATTGTTTTGTCTTACTTTATTGCACTCAACAAAGAAAAAAGAACAAAAATATTAAATTTAATTCCAATTAAACGTAAAGGACAAAATTGAGTTTTAATATAATTTCTACAGTTGTAGAAAAAGATAAATGTATCGGATGCGGAATGTGTGATGCTATTTGTCCTGTAAATGTTTTAACAATGAACTTTAATAATAAAGGCCATTTAGAGCCAATTGAAGAAGATGGTTGTTTAGATAAATGTACGTTATGTTTAGATGTATGTCCATTCATTGAAGAAAATGAAAATGAAAAGAGCATTGCAGATAACCTATATTCTAATATTGAAAATATTAATTTTCATAATGACTTAGGATATTTTCTTAATACTTATGAAATTCATAACATAAATGATGAAAAACGATTAAAGTCTGCCTCTGGAGGTGCAGGATTCTGGCTACTAACTAAACTATTAAAAGAAAAAAAAGTAGATAATATTATTACAGTTGAATCCCAAAATAATTCAGATAAATTATTCAAATTTTCAGTTTTTAATAATACTAAAGAACTAATTAACACAAGAGGATCAATATATTATCCAACTGATTTATCAGAAGTCATAAATTATATTCTAAAAAACAATGGTACATATGCAATAACAGTTTTACCTTGCTATGCAAAAGCTATTAGGCTTGCACAAAAAAAGAATAGTAAACTGAGAAAAAGAATTAAATACTTAATCGGTTTAGTTTGTGGTCAACAAAAAAGTAAATATTTTACAGAGGAATTGGGGAAACTTGTATTAGGAGACAAAAAGATTCAAAAAGTTCAATATAGAGTTAAACAGCCTGAAAAACCTGCAAGTGACTATGCTTTTAAATTCACGGATGAAGAAGGTAAAGATTCAATTTTAACATGGAGTTCTACCCCTTCTTTATATTGGAAAAACAGAATGTTTACACCAAATGCCTGTAACTTTTGTACCGATGTATTTGCACTTGACACTGATATTGTATTGATGGATGCATGGTTGCCTAAATATATAAAAGATTATAAAGGACACACTTTTATAATTAGTAGAACTAATGAAATAGAAGATTTATTTAAAGAAGATTCAGAAATGATTATAAAAAAAATTAGTCATGAAGAAGTTTTTAAGTCTCAAGAAAGAGTAGTAATAGATAAAAATAATTATTATTTTGGTAGCAACAATTTTTTAATAAACAAGATAATTAAATATAGAAAAAAAATACAAGAACTTAGTAATACTAACTACCATAAAAATAAATTAACAATAAATTCACTTATTAAAAAAACTGAAAAAATACAAAAAGTCATCAATATACTAAATATACCTTATCGAGCTTTTTCTAAATTAAAAAGAATAATAAAAGGTATCAAATGAAAATAGGTATTTTAACATTACCACTACTAGATAATTATGGAGGCTTTTTACAAGCCATAGCATTATATAGATTTTTAAATAAACATGGATATGATGTAACTTTAATAAACAAACGATATCACGATGATGATTCAATTTTAAAAAAAGCTATTAAAAATATCTTAACAAAAATTCCATTTCATGACATTAAGAATTTAAAATACCATAAAAATAGATCTCAAATGAAAGAAAAACACAAAATTTTTCATTGGCCTACTATTGAAAAAGAAATATTTAAGATTAGTAAAAACCTATACACAAGAAAAGACTTAGAAGCATTTATATCTAGTGAAAACTTTGAAGCTATAATTGTAGGAAGTGATCAAGTATGGAGAAAAGAATATATTAATGACAAATTTTATAAAAGTTATTTTTTAGATTTTACTCCTAATAAAAAAGTAAAAAAAATTGCATATGCTGCTTCATTTGGAAAAGACAAATGGGAAGGTAATAATGATATTAATGATATTTCAAAATTACTTAAAGATTTTCATGCAATATCTACTAGAGAGCAATCTGGGATTAAAGTATGTGCAAATACTTTTCAAGTATCTAATGTAATAAATGTTTTAGACCCTACTCTATTACAAAATAAAGATTTTTATATTGATTTTATTTCAAGATATGATGTATCAGATATAAGAAAAAGCAAAATAACAACATATGTTTTAGATGAAGCTATAGAGAAAAAACAGATTATTGAATATTTGCAAAAAAGTATGATAACAGAGTATATTAATCATATCAAAGGTTTTAATAAAGATAAATTATATACTTTAGCAGAATGGATAGCATCTTTTGCTAACTCAAAATTCATAATTACAGATTCATTTCATGGTATGCTTTTTTCTATAATTTTTGAAAAGGATTTTTTAGTAATAGGTAATAAAAAAAGGGGATTAGATAGATTCACTTCATTACTTAATCTCCTAGGATTGAAAGATAGACTAATATTTAGTATTGATGATATAAAAAATAAAAAACTGACCACTATAGACTATAAGCATGTAAATAAAATATTAAATAAAGAAAAAGAAATTTCATATAAGTTTTTAATAGGAAGCTTAAATGAATAATCAAGTTAAACCATATTTTTCTGTTGTTATACCATTATATAACAAAGAGAAGTATATTAAAGATACTATAGACAATGTATTAAATCAATCATTTCAAGATTTTGAAATGATTATAATAAATGATGGTTCAAATGATTCTAGTAGTAAAATTGTAGAAAAAATTAATGATAAAAGAATAAATTTAATCTATCAAGACAATCAAGGAGTATCTGTAGCAAGAAATAATGGAATAAAAAATTCTCGCTCTGATTACATTGTATTTCTGGATGCAGATGACATTTGGTTCCCTAACTTTTTAGAAACAATTTATAATATGACTATTAAATTTAAAAATGCTGGAATTTTTGCTACAAGGTATGAACTTATTGACGAAAATGGCAAAAAAAAAGATATTGATGTAAAAGGGCTCCCATCTAAAAACTATATTGGATTAATTCCGAATTATTTTAAATCAATTACAATGGGAATAAATCCAACATGGACATCTGCAATATGTGTACCTAAAAAAATATTTTTAAAAAATAATATATGGTTTATACCTGGTGAAAAATACGCTGAAGATACAAATGTATGGATTAGAATAGCAATGCTTTATAATGTTGCATATAATAACAATGTGTGTGCACAATATAAAATTGAAACTGAGAATAATACTATAGACAAAGCTTTTTTAGTTAAGACTCCACACAAAACTATTACGACATTATATGATTATCAAAAAAAAATAAAAGAAAAAGAAAAATTAAAATATTTTAAACAATATATGAATTTAAGAATATATAGATTTATCTTTTTAAATATAAAAAATAATAATAAAAAACAAGCAATAAAAAACTTCTTTAACTATAAAACTTCTATAAAATATAGGATAATTTTAATAACTTTAATAATTATACCAAATAAAATATTTTTATATTTAAAAGAATTAAAAAACACTTTCTTAAAAAGGTAATAAACTAATGCTAATAAAAAAACCATTAATATCAGTTATGATAACAACTTCTAATAGAGCTAAACTATTAACAAGAGCCATTAATTCTGTACTAGATCAAACTTATAGTAATTTTGAAATTATTATTGCAGATGATGCATCATCTGATAATACAGAAGATATAATTAAAGAGTATCAATCTAAATATAAAAATATAATCTATTTAAAACAAGCCAAACCAAGAGGTGCAAATGTGGGAAGGAATTGTGCAATAAGAGCTTCCTCAGGAGAATTCATAGCAGGATTAGATGATGATGATGCATTTACTCCAAATAGGCTTGAATTACTAATTAATAATTATGATGAAAAATATTCTTTAATTACTTCAAAAAATATTATTGAGTTATCACATAATAGAAAAAAATATCAAAAAGGTAAAAAGATTATTACACTAGATGACATGCTATATCAAAATGAAGTAGGAAATCAAGTTTTGGTAAAAAAAGAAAGACTATTAGAAGTTGGGCTTTATGATGAAAAGTTAACTGCTTGTCAAGATTATGATATGTGGATTAGATTAATACAGAAATATGGACCAGCCAAATCTTTAAATAAATATACACAAATTATTTATGCAAACCATAATCAAAATAGAATTTCAAATCCTAATTCTAGAAAAAAGTTTAAAGGATATTTCAACTTTTATAAAAAATTTAAGTATCTAATGAAAAAGGAACATAGAAAGTCACAATTAACTATTATTACATTAAATTTAAATAAAAAAATAGGTTTAAAAAAATTGTACACACTAAATAGCAAAAAATTATTAAAAAAATATATGATAACTATCATAAAAGGATCTTAAATGAAAATATTATTTAAAATAGAATATTATATAAAAGGTTTAGTAACTTATTTAAAAAGACTATATTTTTATAAAAAATTTAAATCAGTTGGTAAAAATGTAAAAATCAGTCCAAAAACAAAATTATATTGGCCTGAGAATATGGAATTTGCAGATAATGTATTTATAGAAGAAGGTGCACATTTATCTTGTAGAGCGGGATTAAAAATTGGGAACTATGTAATGATTGGGCCTAATATAACTATAATCGGTGGTGATCATAAATTTGATGACACAAGTATAGAGATGTGGCATCATAAAAAAGGTAATGATAAAAAAATTATTATAGAAAATGATGTTTGGATTGGAGCAAATGTAACATTACTAAAAAATGCGTATATATCTAAAGGATGTGTTATTGGTGCATGTTCAGTTGTTACAAAGAAAACTGAACCTTATGGCGTTTATATTGGGAATCCTGCAAAACTCATAAAATATAGAAAAGAAGAAACAAATGAAACAAAACTTTAAAACTAAATTCATTACAAAGTTTTATTACTTTTCTTCATATTTTGTTAATCATGGAAACAAAATTATGGGATTTATAGGAATTCCCATAAGATTTCTTTACAAAACTTTAATTGAATTTATAATGTCTGTAGAGATTCCAGACAGAACTATCATAGGGAAGAATTTAAATGTCTATCATGGTATAGGGATAGTAATAAATGCAAATGCTATACTGGGTAATGATGTTACATTAAGGCAAAACACAACAATAGGATCAAAGTTTGATAATGGGCCTTGCCCTAAAATAGGAAACAATGTTGATTTAGGTTGTAATGTTGTGTTAATTGGTGATATAGAAATTGGAGACAATTGCATAATTGGAGCAGGTTCAATTGTAACAAAAAGCTTCCCTCCAAACTCTATTATTGCAGGTAATCCTGCAAAATTAATAAAGACTATAAAATGAATATATTAATAACTGCTCCATCGTTAGATGTTAAAAATAATGTTAGTGGAATTGCTTCTGTAGTTAACAATATCTTTGAAACAAGTAATTTAAACTATACTCATTTTGAAGTTGGGAAACAGGATAAAGAAAGAAGAAATTTAAGTTGGGTATTAAAACAGTTTTATTTACCTCTAAGACTAATAAAAACATTATTAACAAATAAAATTGATATATTTCATCTAAATGCACCATTAAATAAGATGGGTGTATGTAGGGATTTTATACTTCTTTTAATAGCAAAAATTTTTAGGAAAAAAGTTTTACTTCATTTTCATGGTGGTAAATTTTTAGTTACACCACCTGAAAGTAAATTGTTTAATCAATTTTTGAAGTTTTACTTTAATTTTGCAGATAAAATAGTTACATTGAGTGATTATGAAAAAAAATTGACTAATAAACTTTATAATATAGACCTAAAAAAAATTACCTTTTTAGAAAACTGTGTTATACCTTGTAATATTGAAGTAAAAGAAAATATAAGAAAAGTGAGAATTATTTTTTTAGGAAGAATTGTTGATTCAAAAGGAATTATTCAAATAATCCAATCAATGAAAGATTTATATGAAATTAGAAAAGATTTTGAATTCTATCTATATGGGACAGGACCCTTAGAAAATACAATTATTAATGAACTTTCTATACTAAAAAGTTCTTTTAAGTATGGTGGGATTGTTTCAGGAAAAGACAAAGATATAGCTCTTAAAGAATCTGATATTTTTATATTACCTTCACTATATGGAGAAGGATTACCTATTGCTTTACTTGAAGCAATGAATACAAACAATATTCCAATTGTCACAAATGATGGTTCAATGGCTGAAGTTGTTAAAAATAATATTTCTGGATTTATTATAGAAAAAGACAATGTTAATGAATTAACTAATACTATGGACAAAGCTATTAATCTAATAAGAAACAATGACTTAACTATTTTAGAAAATGCGAAAGATTTAATTAATAAAAGATTTAATTGTTTTACATATGCAGAAAATCTCAAAAAAATTTATGAAGATTTATTAAATGAATAGTATTTTCAAACACTCATTTTTTTTTACTTTATTTTTCTTTTTATTTTATATAGAATCAAAAACAGTTGGTGGGGTTAAAATTGCAGTACTATGGAAGATTAGTCTTTTATCTTTAATAATTATATATATTCTTCTTAGTACAAAAGAAAGAATTCAAAAATATATGATATTTGGATATTTATATAGTATTAAAAATTTTATTTCATTCTCTTCTTTTTCATATATTATATCAACAATAAGTGAAGTTTTAAAAAGTCTATATGTAGTATTATTTTCTCATTTTTTTAAAATTTTATATGAAAAGAAAAAGATCAACTTACTTAAAATTTTAATTACTATCTCTTGTTACACAATTATTAGTGCAATACCTTTCTTGCTGAATTTAATGAAATCATTAACTGAAGGCTATGATTTAAAACGTTTTGGACTAGTCGGATTTGGCTTTAATGGTATATTTGATAATTCACATTATGCTGCAAGTGCAATAGGTTTTTCTATTATAATTCTTGTTTATGCTATTCAAAAAGAAAAAAGCAATTATAAAAAACTATTTTTTGTTATTTTAATTATCATTGGATTAATTGCTGAAATAAAGACTTTTGCAAGATTAGGATATGCAATAATATTTATAGGTTCATCATATTTATTATTTATCAATAAAAGATTAAAATTTTATCTAAAAATTTTCGTTCCTCTAACAATATTAATAATAAGTGCTATTATATACTATAACCAATCTAAAGTTCTTCAAATGAGAGTTGTTGGAGAAAATAAATATAATAAATCCAGTTTAGATTCAGGAAGATCAAAATTTGCAAAAAATGCAATCGAAAATTGGTACGAAGAAGATATAGATGTATTTTTTATTGGTCTAGGCAAAGAATACGCAATGGACAAAATGGAAAAAGATGTAGGATTAAGAATTTATGCACATAATGGCTTTATTGATGTACTACAAATCAATGGTATGATTGGTGTTTTTCTTTTTTTAGCTTTTTTTTCTTATTTATTTGTATTTATTTACTCAAGAAGAAAACACAAATATTATCAATTATCCTTTGCATTATTTTTAGGTTATTTAATTTCAATGCTAGTTCAAGGTGAAAGATTTTTTCTATCAGATGTAATACTAGCATTAGGAATTTCATTACTTTATATAAAAGATAAAAAGGAATATTGTGAATAAGAAAAAGATAATAAAATCACATATCTCTATTGGTTCTTATGATAACTTTATAAGCAATATAAATACATTATCAGAAGATAAAACCTCATCATATATTTGTATATCAAATGTACACATGACTATAGAAGCTTATTTAGACAAAGCTTTTTGTGATATTGTAAATAGTGCAGATATAGCTACGCCAGATGGTATGCCGCTTGCAAAGGCTATCAAGTTTATTTATGGAATACATCAAGATAGAGTTGCTGGTATGGATTTGATTGAAGATTTATTTAAAGAGTGTGAAAAAAAAGATAAGAAAATATTTGTTTATGGTGGTGCACAAAATACTTTAGAAAAAATGGAAGAAAAAGTATCAGAAGACTATCCAAATCTTAAGATAAAGTCTTATTCTCCACCTTTTAGAACATTAAGAGAGGAAGAAAAGAAAGCAGATATCTCTATGATAAATGACTTCAATCCAAACTTTGTATTTGTAGCATTAGGATGCCCTAAACAAGAAAAATGGATGAGTGAACACAAAAATAAAATCAACTCATGTATGATAGGACTTGGTGGAGCTATTGAAGTTTATGCAGGTGTTAAAGATAGAGCACCAAAATGGATGCAAGACTATTCTTTAGAGTGGTTATATAGACTAATTCAAGATCCAAAAAGATTATGGAAAAGATACTTTATAACAAATAGCTTATTTATAATTTTATTTATAAAACAATATTTAAAATACAAGTTTTTAAAAAAGGATATAAAATGACAGGAAATAATACATCTGAATATCATAAAAAACGACACCCAAAACTTAGAGAATTTATCGCTGAATTAATTATATTTATAATAGATATTCTAGTAATATTTGCGGTTCTTTTTATCTGTTTTATATTTGATGCAATATTTAATGATAAAGTAATAGTTTTTAGTAATATTTTGAATTCATGCATAAAAATGTACCCTACTTACATCATTATAACCTTTTTATTTTTCTACGAAAGAATTTATACTCACAGGTTTGACTTCTGGCATGAAACAAGAAAAATTATAAAATCTTTAATATTATCATTTTTAGCCGTATTATCTTTTGGTGTTATTGTAAATCAAACAGAAAATTATCCAACAGAAATAATATTTTACTCATTCTTTTATATGATGATATTTATTCCACTTACAAAACTTTTTCTAAAACCACTTTTATTTAGAATGGGATATTGGAAAAAAGGTGTAAAACTACTAAGTACAAATGTCTACTTAGAAACAGAAATATTTGGAAATCAGTACTTAGGATACATTAAATCAAAAAGGAAAGAAGCTGACCTAGTATTTATTGATTCTCATAATAAAAATGTAAATGATCTTAGAAAAAAACTTGAAAAAGAGATTGAGTCAAAAGAAAAAGTAATGTTCATACCAGTATTTGACAGTTATCAATTTTCTGGATCTGATTTATATGAAATGACAAATACAAGAACAAATCTAATTGTACTTGAGAACAAACTCAAAAGTAAATATCGAATGTATGTAAATAGAACTTATAATATTATTCTAGCAATTATACTTATACCTATTATCATGCCTATTGTTGGAATTATTGCATTGGCCATAAATCAAGACTCTAAAGGACCTATACTATTCAAACAAAAAAGACTAGGAAGAAACGGTAGTATTTTTATGTGCTACAAATTTAGAACTATGTATGAGCAAGATGAGCAAGAAAGACTTCTAAAAGACTATCTAGAAGAAAACCCTCACGAAATTGAAAATTATGAGATATATTGTAAGTATGAAAATGACCCAAGGGTTACAAAGGTTGGGAACATTTTAAGAAAAACCTCTTTAGATGAACTTGCACAGATTTTTAATGTATTTAAAGGAGAAATGAGTTTTGTAGGTCCAAGACCATATTTAGTTACAGAAAAAGAAAAAATGGGCGAAGCGAATGCAAATACAATACTAAAAGCAAACCCAGGTATCACTGGACTTTGGCAAGTTAGTGGGAGAAATGAACTTCCATTTGATGAAAGAGTTCAATTAGAAAAATGGTATATACAAAACTGGTCTCTATGGAAAGACTTTGTTATACTTCTAAAAACTGTCGGTGTAGTTTTAAATAAAGTTGGGGCAAGATAGTATTTGAAAAGTTTATTTAGTAACCTAAAAGAAAAAAATACTTTTATTTTCTTTTTGGTGATATTTGGGATTTTTGCAATTGCATTTGATCCCTCGCATAGTGTGGATAAAGTTTTTCTGACTAACTTTGACAAGATAAAACATATACTTGCATTTGTAGTAATAAGTTATCTTTTTGTAGAAAGCTCTATCAACCTAAAAATTGTACTGAAAATTATAATATTAGTTTTAATAGCTCTTTTTATAGAGTATGTTCAGTTTATGGTTGGAAGACAAGCTTCAATTTTAGACTTCTTAGCTAGTGTTAGTGGGGTTGGAATATTTTTTTTAGTTAGATTTTTTGTTTTTAGGAATAGCTCGAAATAAATTTACTTTTTGAATTTCTTTAAAATAATATTAAAAGGTCTAATAACATAATACAGAAAATTTAAACTCTTTGGAAGTTTTATTACTTTGTAATCATACTCTGTAGGATGAAGCATAGATTTTATATACTTCAATCTATATGAAGTGTTTTTTAACATAAACCATTGAACAGATGAAATCTCTTTTGTATGAACTTTATCTGTGTATTCAAAATCTTTTATAAATTGATCATATATCTTATTTGTATTTTCAATAATTTTTTTATCATTAGTTCTTAAATTGATATTTAAATTTATAGAAAAAACTTTTTCACAAAGCAATATGCTAGATAAGACAACTCTATCTGCATCTATTTTTGTTGAAAGTAACAATACTTTTTCAAGGTCTATAAGTTCTTTTACAATCAATAAATTTATATCTAATAGCCATTCTAGTCTTTCCCACATATGTTTATATCCATGAATACAAAGATAAATAAAATGAATTTCATTTGATAAGATATTTATTTCAGTATTTTTTAATTTATACTTGTTATTATCAAAATAGTTTAACTTTTCTAAGTCCATAAAAAACTCAGCACTAGACAGTGTCCAGTGTGCTTCTATAAGTACATTATTTATTTTATTTAAAAAACTTCTATCATGAACTATATCCAGCAAATTTTCTTTTTGATACTCTTCTAAATCAAAAACTTCTTTATAGTTTTCTTTAGATAAAAGTTTTCCTACTTTATTAATATCTTTTAAATCTACCAATATATCCAAATCCACATATTGCCTAAGTGTTATGTCTCCATATGCTATTTGAGAGAGAACAGGTCCTTTGAAAGATATTGGATGAATACCATTTTCTTCCAAAAGTTTTATCACTTTTATAAGTTCAGAGGTCATAAGCATGTTTTGCTTAACTATATCCATATTGATAAGTTTTAGTTTTCTAAAAATATCTTCTGATAAAAACTCTTGAAAATTTTTAATGCTATTGTAAACCAATGGAAAAACTCCATGGGAATATGATAAGTTGAGAAACTTATCCCAATCTTTTATCAAGATAATTTTCTCTTTTAGTAAGCTCTGATTTGGATTTGTTTTACATGATTCTATTAGTAGTTCTACATCATTTGATAGTTTTTTTGGTTTTATTTTTTTGCCTTTAAAAAATATAATTAGATAGTATCAAATTATATTAAAAAATAAAATAAAAACTTAAAAACTTACTAACAAAAAATATACAGATTTATTACTAGATTGTAATCTTGTTAAGATATACTTATATCTTATTTAAGTATAATACGCGAAATTATTAAAAAGGCAAACTAAAATGGCAGAACAGAAAGTAGCATTAATAACAGGAATCACAGGACAAGATGGTTCATATTTAGCTGAATTTCTTCTAAAAAAAGGTTATATCGTACATGGTATAAAAAGAAGATCTTCTATGTTTAACACAGATAGAATAGATCACTTATATGAAGATCCTCATGTAGAAAATAGAAACTTAGTATTACACTATGGTGATATGACTGATTCTATGAATATAACAAGAATCATCCAAGAAACAAAGCCTGATGAAATCTATAACTTAGCTGCAATGTCTCACGTTGCTGTATCTTTTGAAACTCCAGAATATGTAGCAAATGCAGATGGTACAGGAACACTAAGAATCTTAGAAGCTGTTAGATTTTTAGGACTTGAAAAGAAAACAAAAATCTATCAAGCAAGTACATCTGAACTATATGGTAAAGTTCAAGAAACTCCTCAAAGTGAAACAACTCCTTTTTATCCAAGATCTCCTTATGCAGTTGCAAAGATGTATGCATATTGGATCACTGTAAACTACAGAGAAGCATATGATATGTTTGCTTGTAATGGTATTTTATTTAACCATGAATCTCCTGTTAGAGGTGAGACATTTGTAACTAGAAAGATTACAAGAGCAGCTTCTAAGATTGCTTTAGGTTTACAAGAAAAATTATACCTTGGTAACCTTGATGCAAAAAGAGACTGGGGACATGCAAAAGACTATATTAGAATGATGTGGATGATTTTACAAGCTGAACAACCAGAAGATTGGGTTATTGCAACAGGGCAAACAACTACTGTAAGAGATTTTGTAAAATTTTCCTTTGAATATGCAGGTATAAATCTAAGATTTGAAAATGAAGGTGTTGATGAAGTTGGTATCATAGATAGCTTTGATGAAGCAAAAGCAAAAGAATCAGGAATTGATTTATCTCATCTTAGTATTGGTCAAACAATAGTAGGTGTAGATCCTAGATACTTTAGACCTACAGAGGTTGATTTACTTCTTGGAGATCCAAGTAAAGCAGAAAAGAAACTTGGATGGAATAGAGAATACAACTTACAAGAATTAGTTGATGATATGATGAAATCAGACCTTAAACTTATGACAAAAGACACTTATCTAAAAGATGGTGGTTATAAGATTATGAATTATTTCGAATAGTAGTAATTAGTTTGCTATAATTGTTATCAGGAGTTAAAAATGAGTTTAGATGAAATAAAAAAACTAGATGTAAAAGATAGAATCATTTTGATGAATGAAATCTGGGCTACTTTAGAAGAAGAAGATAGTAATATTGAATCTCCATCTTGGCACAAAGAAGTTTTAGAAGAAAGACTTCAAAAACTTGATAACAATGAAGCAGAATTTATAACACTTGAAGAATTAAAAGCTTAATGAATATAAAAAACATAATAGCTTTAAAAGAAGTTTCAAATGATTTGAAATTAGGTGAAGAATTTTATGAAAAACAAAATCATGGATTGGGTTCGTACTTCAAAGATAGCATAATATCTGACATAGAGTCTCTATGACTCTATGGAGGAATTCATCAAAAAGTATTTGGTTTGTATCGATTGCTTTCTAAAAGATTTCCGTATGGAATTTATTATGTCATCAAAGATGAAACAGTTACAATAGTAGCTATTCTTGATTTAAGACAAAACCCTAAAAAAATTTCTTCATATTTAAATAATAGAAATACTAAAAAAGAATATTGAAATGAACAAAGATAATAAAATATATATAGCAGGTCATAGAGGTTTAGTTGGTTCTGCTATAGTTAAAAACTTAGAATCAAAGGGTTATACAAATCTTGTATATAAAACTCACAAAGAACTAGACCTAACTTCACAAGTAGAAGTAGCTAAGTTTTTTGAAGATGAAAAACCAGAATATGTAATACTAGCCGCTGCAAAAGTTGGTGGAATAGTTGCAAACAATACATATAGAGGTGAGTTTATATATGAGAATCTTACTATTCAAAATAATGTAATCCACCAATCATACGCAAATGGTGTTAAAAAACTATTGTTTCTAGGTAGTACTTGTATATATCCTAAAGAAGCACCACAACCTATGCCTGAAAACTGTTTACTAACTTCACCATTAGAATATACAAACGAACCATATGCAATAGCAAAAATTGCTGGGATAAAAATGTGTGAATCATATAACTTACAATATGGTACAAACTTTATATCAGTGATGCCAACAAACCTTTATGGACCAAATGACAACTTTGATTTAGAAAAATCACATGTATTGCCAGCTCTTATTAGAAAAATTCATTGTGCAAAACTTTTATATGAAGGTAGAGATGATGAAGTTGCAAAAGAGTTGGGTATCGAAAATATTGATGATGCAAAAGAGTATTTAGAAGGCTTTGGAGTAGATGCCTCTTCTGTTGAGATTTGGGGAACAGGAAAACCAAGACGTGAATTTTTATATAGTGAAGACATGGCTGATGCTTGTGTATTTTTACTAGAGAATAGAGATTTTAGTAATACTTATGAAAAAGACTCAAAAGAGATAAGAAATACCCATATTAATATTGGAACAGGTGTTGATATATCAATCAAAGAACTGGCAGAACTTATCCAAAAGATTATTGGTTTTGAAGGTGAATTAAAATTTAATACCAATAAACCAGATGGTACTATGGTTAAGTTAACTGATCCTAGTAAACTACATAGTTTAGGGTGGAAACACAAAGTTGAACTTCAAGATGGTATCAAAACCATGTATGAGTGGTATTTAAATAGTAAATAAAATGTTTTTAGATAAAGAAACTTTTAGTACAATCATTTCAAATGCTCCACTTATCTCTATTGACTTAATAATAAAAAACAGTGAAGATAAAGTTCTACTAGGTAAAAGAGTAAACAAACCAGCTAAAAATAGTTGGTTTGTTCCTGGTGGTAGAGTTTTCAAAGATGAAAAAATCGATGATGCTTTTAAAAGAATCACACAAAATGAGATTGGTGTTGAATACAATATCAAAAGTGCTTCTTTTAAAGGTATATATCAACACTTTTATGATGATAATGTTTTTGGTGATGATTTTTCTACTCACTATATTGTCTTAGGTTTTGAACTTAGAATTACAAATACACCTATGACAAATAATCAACATGAAAACTATAGATGGTTTGAAGAAGATGAACTAATGAAAAGTGATGATGTATACTTTTTTGTAAAAGACTATTTTGATAAAGATAAGGGGATTAAATGACTAATATAATACTATGTGGAGGTAGTGGGACAAGATTATGGCCAATAAGTAGAACACTTATGCCAAAACAATTTGTAAAATTGTTTGATGAAAAATCTTTATTTCAATTGACAGTTCAAAGAAATTCAAAAATTTGTAATAGTCAATTTATAGTTTCAAATGCTGAACAATATTTTCTTTCTGTTGATCAACTAGAAGAATTAAAAAAAGAAAACAACAAATACCTTCTTGAACCTGTTGGGAGGAATACTGCGCCTGCTATTGCTTTGGCTTGTATGGAATTGGATTATGAAGAGATAGTATTAGTAACTCCAAGTGATCATTTAATCAAAAACGAAGAAGAGTATTCAAAAGTTTTAGAAAAAGCAAAAGAGTTAGCACTTGAAGATAATCTAGTAACTTTTGGTATCACCCCAACTTTTGCCGAAACTGGATTTGGATATATCGAAAGTGAAAATGAATATGATGTAAAAGCTTTCCATGAAAAACCAGATATTCAAACAGCGACTTCATATTTAGAAGCTGGAAACTATTATTGGAATAGTGGTATGTTTATGTTTAAAGCTGGAGTATTTTTAGAAGAATTAAAAAAATATTCTCCTGAGATATTTGATACTAGTAAAGATGCCTTAACAAACTCTTCTAAAGATGATATTACAAGAATAAAACATGATGATATGATGAAAATCCCTGAAGATAGTATCGATTATGCAGTTATGGAAAAATCTTCAAAAGTAAAAGTTGTACCATCTGATATAGCTTGGTCAGATGTAGGAAGTTTTGATTCTTTATATGAAGAACTTCCAAAAGATGAAGATGGTAATACTTTAAATGAAAACCATGTATCAGTAAACAGTAAAAACAATCTAATCTATGGAAAACAAAGAAAAATTGCAACTGTTGATATTGAAGATTGTATTATAGTTGACACAGGAGATGCTTTACTTATATCAAAAAAAGGAAGCTCACAAAAGGTTAAAAAAGTAGTTGCAGAAGTTAGAAAAACTACAGAACTTCATAATATCCACCTAACTGGCTATAGACCATGGGGTTCATATACAGTTTTAGAAGATACTCCAGGATATAAAATCAAAAGAATTGATGTAAAACCAGGTAAAAGACTAAGCTTACAAAAACATTTCCATAGAAATGAACATTGGACTGTTGTAAGTGGAACTGCTACTGTTACAGTTGGTGAAGAGACAAAACTAGTAAGACCAAATGAATCTATTTATATAAAAATGGGTGAATTACATAGATTGGCTAATGAAGGGAAAATCCCTGTAGTACTTATAGAAGCACAAGTTGGTGAGTATACAGGTGAAGATGATATTGTAAGAATTGATGATGATTTTAAAAGGGATTAAATGAAAACTATAAAAGAAACTATTAGTAAAAGTGCTGTTAAGTTTGGAACTAGTGGAGCAAGAGGTTTAGTTACTGAATTTACAAGTGAAGTATGTACAGCTTTTACTATCTCTTTTTTAGATGCGATGAAAAAAAGCTTTGAGTTTAAAAAAGTTTCTGTTGCAATGGATAATCGTCCAAGTAGTCCTGATATAGCTTCAATAATTTGTGGTGCAATAAAAGCTTATGGTTTTGAAGTAGATTTTTATGGAGTAATCCCTACTCCTGCATTAGCCCTGCAAGCTATGACAGATAAAGAACCATCTATTATGATAACTGGAAGTCATATCCCCTTTGATAGAAATGGTATCAAGTTTTATAGACCAGATGGGGAAATATCAAAAGAAGATGAAATAGCTATTTTAAATAATACAAACAAAATAGTTGATGTTAAAAGTTTTCTTCCTGAAGTAGAAAACAAAGCAGCAACAAATTATATCAATAGATACTCAAACTATTTTGGGAGAAATTGTTTAGATGGACTTAAAATTGGTATTTATGAACACTCAAGTGCAGGTAGAGATTTGTATTCTAAACTTTTTAAAAGTTTGGGTGCAAATGTTGTAACTTTAGGGAGATCAGATGAATTTATACCTATAGATACAGAAGCAGTGTCAGATGAAGATAAACAAAAAGGGAAAACTTGGTCAAAAGAATATAACTTTGACACTATTTTTTCAACAGATGGGGATGGTGATAGACCATTGATTGCTGATGAAAATGGTGATTGGCTAAGGGGTGATATTGTAGGTTTGGTAACTGCAAATATTCTTGGGATTGAAGCTTTAGCTGTACCTGTTAGTTGTAATACGGCTATTGAAAAAAGTGGTTTTTTTGAAAAAGTAAAAAGAACAAAAATTGGATCACCTTATGTTATAGAAGCCTTTGAAGAATTAAATATTTATAAAGCAGTTGCAGGATTTGAAGCAAATGGTGGTTTTTTATTAGGTTCTTCTCTTGAACTAAACGGAAATATTTTAGATGCATTACCAACTAGAGATGCCCTACTTCCATTTATAGTATTAGCTAGTTTTACAGTAAAAGAAAAGACAACACTTTCTAAACTTATTGAAAATCTACCAAAACGTTTTACATCAAGCGATAGAATTCAAAACTTTCCAAGAGAAAAGAGTATTAAACTTATAAATAAAGTTGTAGAAAATCCAAATACACTATTAAAAATGCTAGCTTTTGAAAATCTAAAAATAGTAGATATAAATCAAATTGATGGATTGAGACTAACATTTGATAATGATGTAATCATACATCTAAGACCTTCTGGAAATGCACCAGAGTTACGCTGTTATGTAGAAACTAATAGTCAAGATTCTTCAGATAAGTTAGTAAAACAAACTTTAACTTCAATTTCACAATAAAGAAGAACCCATATTTTGGGTTCTATAATATCATGAGATAGTAATCAAACCTTTGTTTGCTACTTCTTGGATAAAATTTAAAATATCAGTTTCAACTTGTTTTTCATCCACTTCATAATTTGAAATTATCTCTTCTTTTACTTTTTTTAAATCTTTTTTTTCTTCTAAAGTTTCCCAAATCAGTGTTCCTGTCTCGTTTATAGAAAAATATTCATTTGTATTACTATCAAGTAAAATTGTTTCATCATCTACTTTTTGTAAAAAAAGTGTTTCTGGTATAATAATTTTTGTATCTAAAGTCATATTTTTATATTACCTTTTTATTTTTTATAAATTCTACAATAGCTTGATAAACCTCTTCAAGTCTATTTAAATCCCAAGGAATAGTTATATCATATATATCTACTTTGTTTGTTATATTTGTTAAAGCTTTAAATCTTTGTTTTTGATTGATTGGCAAATCTATATCTGTTGCGTATTTTAAGGCTTTAAATTTTTCTATTCCAGATATTTTGTTGAAAATTATATCTGAATTTTCATCTGATTTGACAAGATTTAGTATACAGTTTATTGGTTTTGATTCTTTTGCAAAATTCTCTACAGATAATCCTAAATCTTCCATTTTACGATAAGGTCTATGATAAGGATAAGAGGGTACAGAAAAAATCATATTATCTTTTTCATAGGTTCCAACTTTATCATCAGATATCATAGTATGACCTTTTTTTATGAAAAAATCTGTTAGAGTAGATTTTCCACCAAAGGAGTCAGCTATAAAAAGTACTGGTGTATTTTCTATCTCAACAGCACCTGCATGTAAAAAATAATACTTACTCTCGAAGGTTAATAAAATAGGAAAAAAAGTATGATATAACCAGTACTCAATTAAGTAATCACTGCCATTTTTAGCTTTAAGAAAAGATATTTCGTTTGATTCAATTTTAGAAATAAAAGTAACTACATCTTCTACTATAAAAGATAAAGTTTGATTTTTTTTAATGCTATCAAAAGGCTGATCACTTTGAATTTCAATTTTTCTAAATTGATTGTTATTAAGAGTTAGTTTGTAAGGAAGATTGCTGTAATTCTCTAGTTCAGAAAGGGAATAACAATTTTTATCTAAAGTATCAAGTTTACTACTTGATACTTTAAAATTAAAAATCTTCATAAATTAGATTTAAAATTTAAATCCTGATGATTCATCGTCTCCACTTCCTGGAGGTGGTGGAGGTGTTATATTATTATCAAAATCATTTTGATCTTGACAATTGCTAATACAACTTGCCATAGCATTTGTTGGTTTACTTATTGACCCTAAAGCAACAATTGCTGGTGCTGCATATGCTGCTTTTTTCAGGAAACTTCTTCTACTATTTGTGTTCTCTTCTATTGTGTTTTTATCCATTTTGTATTCTCCAAAATTTTTTATATTGACATTATAACATAAAATCTTTCTAATAATATAAGAAGTTACTTAAAAAATATACAGCTACGTTATAATGTTATTTTTGTAACTACTTTGTAACTTTAAAATTTTAGCTATTTTTTAGACAGTTTTGTTTGATGTTTAATAACTCATTGTGTTATGATAACAAAAAAATTTATAAAAGGATGTATATGGGGTTAAGGATAAAATATATTTTTACTTTCTCTATTCTAATTGCTTTATTTAGTGGTTGTAGTCTAAAAGATTATAAACTTTTCCAAGAAGGTGATCTAGACATTGAAGAGACAACTGTTGTTGAGAAAAAAGAATATTATCAAGAAATGGCATTTGAGAATATAATCGCTCCAAATGATAGAGTTGATGTTACAGTTTATATTCAAGCTGGTCAAGGAAGTCAACAAATGACTTCAATACTTACTAGTAGAGACGTAAATAATAGTAATACAATTCAAGAAAATATTGGATTACTAGTTACTAGAAAAGGAAGTGTTAGACTCCCATTACTTGGAAGTGTTAATATTGCAGGATTAACCCAAGATGAAGCTTCTAATTATCTAATCAAAGAATATAAAAAGTTTATCAGGAACCCATATGTAATCGTTGAAATCAAAAACCAAAGGGTGATTGTAATAGGTGAAGTAAAATCGCCAGGTATTGTTCCCGTTACAAATGGAACTATGAATGTAATTGAAGCAATTGCAAGAACTGGTGACTTAACTGACATGGCATCTAGAGATAATATAAAAGTTATCAGAGGTGATTTAAGAAACCCAAAAGTTAGAACTATTAATCTTACAAGAATGGATGCATTATCTGTTTCAAGTTTATACTTAAAACCAAACGACATATTATATGTACAACCTAGAAATCTTAAAGGTTATAACAGAGCATTTAATGATATCAACCCTTTTTGGAATATGTTGTCTAGTATCCTAGATCCACTAAACCAAAGAAAAACTCTTATAGAATAGTATAAGGGTTATTTTTAATGGAACAAAATAAATATATACAACATACAAATGACGAAATAGATTTAAAACAAGTATTTAAGACTATTCTTAAATATAAGTTTTTTATCTTTTTTACAGTTTTAATATTCACCATAGGTTCAGCTATATTTGCTTATGTTAAACCAAACATTTATTCTTCTTCTGCAACAATAGAAGTAAAAGAGGAAGAAAGAGGCTGGAACACAAGTTCAGCACTTAAAGAGGCATTTAATGGGGCTGGAGCAAATATTGATAACCAAATTGAAGTTTTCAAATCAAAGTTTTTAGCTGATAGAGCAGCTAGTTATCTAAACCTTGGGACAAGATATTTTACAAAAAACAATTATAGAACCTATGAGTTCTATCAAAATTCTCCTTTTGTTGCTACAAAAGAGTTTATAGATGATATGTTTTACAAAAAATCTTTTTATGTAATACCACTTTCTGCTACTACGTTTAAGCTTATAGTAAAACCTAGAGACAAATGGTCAAAAGATGGGCTTTTAAATTTATTGGGTGTTAGAGAATTTAAAGATATAGATTCTTTTAGCTATGAAAAAATCCATAAATATAACGAAGAGATAAAAACACAATGGTTTAATATAACAATTCAAAAAATTAGTGAATTAGAAGAGAGTGAATACTCTTTTTATTTTGTTCATGAATCTTCATTCTCAAGTTATTATTCAAACTTATCAATTTCACAAGTTTCTGAGTTTGCAAGTGTGTTAAGACTTTCTATTTTAGATACTGTATCAACTAGAGCAAAAGATCTTTTAAATGCGATGCTAAAAGCATATAGAGATCAAGAAAGAGAAAGAAAAAATGAAACAGCAAACTTATCCTTAGACTTTATTGATTCACAACTTGAAGAGATAAACAAAAGACTTAAAGCTTCAGAAGGTAAACTTGAACAGTATAAAGAGACCAATGAAGTAATCGATTTATCACAAAAAGCAAAAATGACTTCAGAAAAATTGACTGAATATGAAAGTAAACTCCAAGAGATATCAATAGAACAAAATATCTTAAAAAACTTACAACAATATATCAATAAAAATCATAATCTATCTGGTCTGGCAGTTGGATCAATAAATTTTGCTGATCCTTCACTATCAAATATGGTTAAAAACCTAACAGAATTATCAAATAAGAGAGATAATTTGCTTATTGATTATACAGAGTTACACCCTGATATTGTAAAACTTAGTCAATCTATTGCAACACTAAGAAGAAATATTAAAACTGTTTTAAGTAATAACTTAAATCAAATAGCACAAAGAAAAGCTTCTTTAAAATCATTGATTAGACAATATACAAAATCTTTAGAGACACTTCCTCAACAAGAAAAAGAGTTGACAAGACTTACAAGATATTTTTCAGTAAATGAGAAAGTATATTCATATCTACTAGAAAAAAGAGCTGAAACAGCTATCTTAAAATCATCTACAATCTCTAATTCAAGAATATTAGATGAAGCGTTGAATTACCCAATTCCAGTTAAACCAAAAAGAATGTTAATAGTTTTAGTTGGTATGATTTTAGGTGGTATTGTTGGTATTGCTTATGCATTTTTAAGAGAGTTTTTAAATGATACAGTTAAAAATACAGAGGAGATAGAAAGATATAGTTCAATTCCTATTTATGGTGTTGTTCCTCTTAATAAAAACAAAAAAACAAAAAATATTTTCCTTGAATCATTTAGGTCAATTAGAACAAACTTACAGTTCTTGCCACAAACAGAATCAAGTAGAGTTATTACAGTAACTTCTTCTGTATCAGGAGAAGGGAAAACAACTATTGTTGCAAAAATAGCTGAAATCATTGGTCAAACAGATAAAAAAGTTGTTGTTTTAGATATAGATATGAGAAAAGCTAGTGTTCACAAAGAGTTTGATGTAGATAATGTTATTGGATTAAGTAATTATCTAACTGGACAAAATACACTAAAAGAAGTAATTTCTAAAACAGAATCTGAAAATGTTGATTTAATTACAACAGGCCCTCTTCCTCCAAATCCTTCAGAGTTGATTTTATTGGATAATATGAAGACCTTGATTGAAGATTTAAAAGAGAATTATGATTATATTATTATAGATACACCACCTGTTGGTCTTGTAACAGATGCACTTATCCTTATGAACTATGCAGATATTTCATTTGTATTAGTTAGAGCTAATTATACTAGAAAAGAGTTTATCAAAAACCTTGATAGACTAGCACGTGAGCACTCGCACAATCATATTGGTATGATTTTAAATGGTGTTGAAATTGGCGAAAAATATGGATATGGATATGGCGTAAGTTATGGATATGGATACGGAAATGACAAATATTATAAAGATAGACCTAGTTAATAGGTCTTCTTTATACTAACTTATAGTTTTTTATTGAATTCTTTTCAAATAATTCGTGAGTTTCTTTAGAAAAAACTGCTTTACTAAATGAATCTAAATACTTCTCTCCATGTATATCACTACCTACAAAATCTACTAAACCATTGTCCGATAGATATTTTGCTGCAGCTTTTGGTTTTTTACCATAAAAACCAATCAAAGAGTTAAGATTTATTTGAAACCTAACTCCACTTTGTTTTAATTTATCATATTTAGAAAAGTTTGATGAAAAATAAGAATATCTCTCAGGGTGGGCTAAAATAGGCCTATAACCTTTTGAAAGTAGATTAAAAATAGTTTGTTCTAGCCCAAAAGGTTTACTCGTATATGAAAGTTCAAACAAAACATATTTGTCTTTTCCAAAATATAATAAATCATCTTTTTCAATAAGTTCAAGGAAATTTTCATCAAAATAGTATTCTGCAGAAGCAATAACTTCTATATCAATATTTCTATTTTTTAGTTCTTGTTTGAGTTTTTCACAGCCATCTAAAATAATCTCTTTTGTATTTGGATATCTATGAGCCATAATATGTGGTGTTGTAATAATCTTATTAAATCCAAGATTTTTTATACCTTGTACAATTTGTATTGATTCATCTAAAGTTTTTACACCATCATCTATCCCTGGGATTAGATGAGAGTGTAAATCTGTTGTATAGTATTCAGGTTTATAATTTTTTGACTTCTTTTGAAAAATTGAACTAAAAAGTTTTTTTACCAAAACCAAACCTTTGTTATAGAGTAATGAATTATATCATTACTCTATTAAATTATAATATAGGGTCTTGTTCAATAAGTAGTGTTAATGTAGTATTTGTTGCTGAGTCTGTAGCTTCATATGTATCATAGTCAATTCCACCTACTGATGTATTTCCATTAGATGACCAAATATTTGAATCTAAGTTTACAGAATCATCAGTGTCTTTATTTATTATCAATGTATTATCATCAGAAATTGCTAAAAAGTCTTCAACTGAAATATTTGATAAAATATGTTCACCCGTATAGTTCAAATCTATTGATTCAACTTGAGTATTATCAGGAATTGATCCTAAAAGATCAGCCATACTATAAGTTCCAGCATCATCTTCTAAATATAATGTACCAGATTCTAATCTTGTATCAATAGCATCTCCACTTACTGCTACACTTACTGTCTTAGCTTCACTATAGTCTGTTCCATCATATGCTGTTACATCGAATGTTATATCCATTGTTTGATTCTCATCTAATGTATCTATCTCTTCACTATAGATTACTATATCATTCTCATTTGCGCCTAAGCTTTCCCAATTGCTATCATATATTCCATCTCTTAGTTGGAATACTCCATTTGTATCTCCTGTTAAATCTGTCCCATTTACTACAAATGTTGATTTCCCATCATCTAATGACACTGTTAAGCTTACATCATCTACATCTTCTACACCTAATAGATTATATATATCTTCTAATGCTATTATTTTATAGTAGTTAGGAATACCTGTTGAATTATCTGCAAAGTCACTCTCACTTAAGGCACTCATTGTTGGTTCTTCTACTGTGATTACTGGGATATCATTCTCTCCACTTACTGCTACACTTACTGTCTTAGCTTCACTATAGTCTGTTCCATCATATGCTGTTACATCGAATGTTATATCCATTGTTTGATTCTCATCTAATGTATCTATCTCTTCACTATAGATTACTATATCATTCTCATTTGCGCCTAAGCTTTCCCAATTGCTATCATATATTCCATCTCTTAGTTGGAATACTCCATTTGTATCTCCTGTTAAATCTGTCCCATTTACTACAAATGTTGATTTCCCATCATCTAATGACACTGTTAAGCTTACATCATCTACATCTTCTACACCTAATAGATTATATATATCTTCTAATGCTATTATTTTATAGTAGTTAGGAATACCTGTTGAATTATCTGCAAAGTCACTCTCACTTAAGGCACTCATTGTTGGTTCTTCTACTGTGATTACTGGGATATCATTCTCTCCACTTACTGCTACACTTACTGTCTTAGCTTCACTATAGTCTGTTCCATCATATGCTGTTACATCGAATGTTATATCCATTGTTTGATTCTCATCTAATGTATCTATCTCTTCACTATAGATTACTATATCATTCTCATTTGCGCCTAAGCTTTCCCAATTGCTATCATATATTCCATCTCTTAGTTGGAATACTCCATTTGTATCTCCTGTTAAATCTGTCCCATTTACTACAAATGTTGATTTCCCATCATCTAATGACACTGTTAAGCTTACATCATCTACATCTTCTACACCTAATAGATTATATATATCTTCTAATGCTATTATTTTATAGTAGTTAGGAATACCTGTTGAATTCTCTGCAAAGTCACTCTCACTTAATCCTGCTAACATTGGATCTTCTACTGTGATTACTGGGATATCATTCTCTCCACTTACTGCTACACTTACTGTCTTAGCTTCACTAAAGTCTGTTCCATCATATGCTTTTACATCGAATGTTATATTCATTGTTTGATTCTCATCTAATGTATCTATCTCTTCACTAAAGATTACTATATCATTCTCATTTGCGCCTAAGTTTTCCCAATTGCTATCATATATCCCATCTCTTAATTGAAATACTCCATTTGTATTATCTGTTGAGATATCTGTCCCATTTATTGTAAATGTTGAGTTCCCATCATCTAATGACACTGTTAAGCTTACATCATCTACATCTTCTACACCTAATAGATTATATACTTCTTCTAAAGATATTATTTTATAGTAGTTAGGAATACCTGATGAATTCTCTGCAAAGTCACTCTCACTTAATCCTGCTAACATTGGATCTTCTACTGTGATTACTGGGATATCATTCTCTCCACTTACTGCTACACTTACTGTCTTAGCTTCACTAAAGTCTGTTCCATCATATGCTTTTACATCGAATGTTATATTCATTGTTTGATTCTCATCTAATGTATCTATCTCTTCACTAAAGATTACTATATCATTCTCATTTGCGCCTAAGTTTTCCCAATTGCTATCATATATCCCATCTCTTAGTTGGAATACTCCATTTGTATCTCCTGTTAAATCTGTCCCATTTACTACAAATGTTGATTTCCCATCATCTAATGACACTGTTAAGCTTACATCATCTACATCTTCTACACCTAATAGATTATATATATCTTCTAATGCTATTATTTTATAGTAGTTAGGAATACCTGTTGAATTATCTGCAAAGTCACTCTCACTTAAGGCACTCATTGTTGGTTCTTCTACTGTGATTACTGGGATATCATTCTCTCCACTTACTGCTACACTTACTGTCTTAGCTTCACTATAGTCTGTTCCATCATATGCTGTTACATCGAATGTTATATCCATTGTTTGATTCTCATCTAATGTATCTATCTCTTCACTATAGATTACTATATCATTCTCATTTGCGCCTAAGCTTTCCCAATTGCTATCATATATTCCATCTCTTAGTTGGAATACTCCATTTGTATCTCCTGTTAAATCTGTCCCATTTACTACAAATGTTGATTTCCCATCATCTAATGACACTGTTAAGCTTACATCATCTACATCTTCTACACCTAATAGATTATATATATCTTCTAATGCTATTATTTTATAGTAGTTAGGAATACCTGTTGAATTATCTGCAAAGTCACTCTCACTTAAGGCACTCATTGTTGGTTCTTCTACTGTGATTACTGGGATATCATTCTCTCCACTTACTGCTACACTTACTGTCTTAGCTTCACTATAGTCTGTTCCATCATATGCTGTTACATCGAATGTTATATCCATTGTTTGATTCTCATCTAATGTATCTATCTCTTCACTATAGATTACTATATCATTCTCATTTGCGCCTAAGCTTTCCCAATTGCTATCATATATTCCATCTCTTAGTTGGAATACTCCATTTGTATCTCCTGTTAAATCTGTCCCATTTACTACAAATGTTGATTTCCCATCATCTAATGACACTGTTAAGCTTACATCATCTACATCTTCTACACCTAATAGATTATATATATCTTCTAATGCTATTATTTTATAGTAGTTAGGAATACCTGTTGAATTATCTGCAAAGTCACTCTCACTTAAGGCACTCATTGTTGGTTCTTCTACTGTGATTACTGGGATATCATTCTCTCCACTTACTGCTACACTTACTGTCTTAGCTTCACTATAGTCTGTTCCATCATATGCTGTTACATCGAATGTTATATCCATTGTTTGATTCTCATCTAATGTATCTATCTCTTCACTATAGATTACTATATCATTCTCATTTGCGCCTAAGCTTTCCCAATTGCTATCATATATTCCATCTCTTAGTTGGAATACTCCATTTGTATCTCCTGTTAAATCTGTCCCATTTACTACAAATGTTGATTTCCCATCATCTAATGACACTGTTAAGCTTACATCATCTACATCTTCTACACCTAATAGATTATATATATCTTCTAATGCTATTATTTTATAGTAGTTAGGAATACCTGTTGAATTATCTGCAAAGTCACTCTCACTTAAGGCACTCATTGTTGGTTCTTCTACTGTGATTACTGGGATATCATTCTCTCCACTTACTGCTACACTTACTGTCTTAGCTTCACTATAGTCTGTTCCATCATATGCTGTTACATCGAATGTTATATCCATTGTTTGATTCTCATCTAATGTATCTATCTCTTCACTATAGATTACTATATCATTCTCATTTGCGCCTAAGCTTTCCCAATTGCTATCATATATTCCATCTCTTAGTTGGAATACTCCATTTGTATCTCCTGTTAAATCTGTCCCATTTACTACAAATGTTGATTTCCCATCATCTAATGACACTGTTAAGCTTACATCATCTACATCTTCTACACCTAATAGATTATATATATCTTCTAATGCTATTATTTTATAGTAGTTAGGAATACCTGTTGAATTATCTGCAAAGTCACTCTCACTTAAGGCACTCATTGTTGGTTCTTCTACTGTGATTACTGGGATATCATTCTCTCCACTTACTGCTACACTTACTGTCTTAGCTTCACTATAGTCTGTTCCATCATATGCTGTTACATCGAATGTTATATCCATTGTTTGATTCTCATCTAATGTATCTATCTCTTCACTATAGATTACTATATCATTCTCATTTGCGCCTAAGCTTTCCCAATTGCTATCATATATTCCATCTCTTAGTTGGAATACTCCATTTGTATCTCCTGTTAAATCTGTCCCATTTACTACAAATGTTGATTTCCCATCATCTAATGACACTGTTAAGCTTACATCATCTACATCTTCTACACCTAATAGATTATATATATCTTCTAATGCTATTATTTTATAGTAGTTAGGAATACCTGTTGAATTATCTGCAAAGTCACTCTCACTTAAGGCACTCATTGTTGGTTCTTCTACTGTGATTACTGGTGCTTCATTACTACCATTTACGGTTAAAGATACAGTTGATAAATCTACTAAGATACCATCTGTTGCTTGATAATCAAAGCTAATTTCTAAATTTTCATTTGGCGTTAATAAATTAAAATATGGACTATTTAAAGTATATGTACCATCGCTTTGCATATCTATTATTAAGGCATTATTTGCTTCTAAAAGATTCACATATTTTTCACTTACAACACCCTCAATTGTAAACTCTCCTGTTGCTAAATCAATATTAACTGGAGCTAAATTATTTAAATAAGTTATTGCATCACTTATTGTTGTTGTAGGTTCTAAAAGAAATGCTTCAATTTCTTGTAACTTTTGACTATCATCAATTACTGCTGATACTAATGGATTACTTACAAATTCAAAAAAATATGTTTTTAAGACTTGTGTAAACTCAGGGGTAGGATTATTTAGTGCAGATACAATTGCCATATTTGTTGTACTTACTGAAATATTTAAATTCCCTGCATATGAGTATTCTATATCATCACCGTTTGTATCAGTTGCATTTCCTGCCACACTTCCTGTAAAATTATAATCTACAATCTCTACTCCACCAATTGTAATGTCATTTAAATCGTTTTCTTCTACTATATTTGATTCTTCTGTTGCAACGGGTGCATCGTTTGAACTAAACTCATTCTCTAAACTTTCTGCTTCAACTTGAATCTCAGCCATTGTTGCAAATGGGTCTAGGGCATTAACAGATTCTTCAACTTGTACATTAATATTAGCAATACTTGATGAAATCTCTTCAAAGTCTAAACTCGGATTATTATTTGTAATTTCTTTCATAAATGTTTCAATATCAGAAGGATCAGATAAATCAAAACTAGGATTATCTTGAAGAATTTGTGCTAATGAATCAAAAGCTAGTAATGATGCATCTGCTTCACTTCCCCCTTCTAAATTACTAAATAAAGCCGCACTTAAATTTACTAAGTTTGAAATTTGTACAGCAATAATTTGAACTTGTGGATTTTGTTCTTCAATTGGGTCATAATTTAATAAATCAATATTTGTATCCAAGCCAAAAGTAGTAGCAATTAAATCTGCTGCGTCGCTTTCAGTTAAACCATCTTCTACAAGTTCACTTATTAGTGTAGTTAAAGGTGAAACTGTTGTTGATCCAGCAGGAGCAGTATAAAACCCTTCAAATGTTAACCCAGTAGAGATATCTGTTCCACCAAAAGCTACAATTGGTCCTGCATCTAATTCAGCCTGTGTTAATCCAGTAAAACTAAAATCCCCATTTCCATCAGTTGTTGTAAAGTTCTCACCAGCTTCTAAAGTTCCATTACTATTTGCATCAATAAATACTGTTGAACCTGAAATATATCCATCAATTAGTTTTCCTGAATATAATATAGGAGAAATACCTGTTTCGTCATTGTTTTGATTTAAATTAACAAATAAAGGAAGAAATCCATTTTGTGTAAGTTCATTGTTGATATCTAATCTTCCTGCAAGTGCAGAAGTGTTATCAAATGTTAGTTCATTGTCTTGAGTTGAGTTTTGAGTTCCATCACCTTGAGTAATAACTTCACCACCAGCAGCTGAAGCTTCCAGTGCACTTGCCAAATCAGAAATACTATACGTGTTTTCAGTATCAGTTTCAATTAATTTAATTAGATCAGACCCATCATTTGAATTAAGAATATCTACCATCCCTTTTAAAACTATTTTAAAAGTTTGTGCATTATCATTGAATGTTAAAGTTAAGTCTTCTCCATTATTTGTAAGCTCTGACATATAAGATATATTAGAAGACAATTCGATATTTATTGTCTTGCCTTTTTGGAAATCTCTTAAAATCAATTCATTAATGTCATTCTTTGACATAAGATTTTCTAAATTTATACTTTTTTCATATTTTTCTATTGATAACATTGAGTATCCTTCATAATTTTATAAATAATATAATAACAAAAAAGTAGTCACTTTATAGTTACATAAAGAAAATTCTAAAGATTATTTGTAACTAATTATGTTATGATAAATTTATGAATGTATCGTTAAACAAAATCCTTAAACAAAGTAATGTCTTATATCTTTCTAATAATGATAAATTATGTAAGCAAACAATTAATATCTTAAAACTTTTTTTTAAAAAAATAATTTTTAGAGACAACATAGAAGATGCTATTTCAGCATTTGACAATATATTTATACATTTAATAATAACAGAAATAGATTTGTATGAATCAAATGGAATAGAGTTTATAAAAAAAATTAGAAGTATAAATAATAAAATTCCTATTATCGTAATTACAGAGAACAAGAGTATAGATGTCTTATTAGAAGTAGTTAAGTTAAACTTAACTGATTATATTATTAAGCCAATAGATGTAAATAAATTAATCACCAGTTTAAATATTAGTGCTAAAAAAATATACAATAGTGGAGAGATTATAAATATAATAAATGATCATCTTACATATAACTATTTAGAAAAATCTCTTCTTTATGATGAATCTGTAATAAATTTGACAAAAAAAGAATCAAAGCTATTTGAACTTTTATTGTTGCATAAAAATAAAATTGTAAAAATTGAAGATATAAAAAAACATATATGGATAGATAAGGAAGTTTCTGATTCTGCATTAAAAACAATGTTCAGTAGATTAACAAATAAAATAGGAAAAGATGTTATAACCAACTCATTTGGAGTTGGTTATGGGATTTATGAAAATTAATTTTCTTATTTCTGTAACTTCTTTACAATCTTTATCATATACTCAGCTGAATTTTTAGCAGATGATTTCAAAAACTCATCAAAATCAAATCCTGCATCCATGTCAGCAGTATCAGAAATAGCTCTTAAAACTAAGAATGGAACATCTAAAGCATCACAAATCACTGCAACACTAGCTCCTTCCATTTCAAGGGCATCTGCTTTAAAAGTGCTTTCTATGAAGTCTTTTCTTTCAGTAGAATGAACAAATTGATCACCTGTAGCGATAGTTCCTTCTAAAACTGAAATTTTATTTTCATGTGCAACATCAAAAGCAACTTGTCTTAACTCTTTTGAAGTCTCAACAAAAACCTTTCCACCAGGAACAAAACCATTTGGATGTCCAAAAGCAGTGATATCTAAATCATGTTGGCAAAGTTTATCAGCAATAATTAAATCACCGATTTTAAGTTTTGGGTTTATTCCCCCTGCAACACCAGAAAAAAGTAAGGTATCACATCCAAATTTCTCAATCATTGTACTTGCTGTCAAACTTGCAAATACTTTTCCTATCTTTGAATAAGCAATTACAATATCAAGACCGTTTAAATTTACTTCATAATATTTATTGTTTGCAAATTCTGTTACTTTTATTTCATCAAAATAGGCTAGAAGAGGTTCAATCTCCTCCTCCATAGCACCCATTATCGCTAATTTAATCATTTAATTCACCTAACACTTTTTCTAAACTTGCCATATCAGAAACATTTACAGTTGGAGTTCCTTTACAAATTTTTCTGTTTAAACCTTTTAAAACAATTCCATTTCCAAACTCAATCATTATATCTACTGTAGAAGCATTAGCACTAACTGATTGTTTATATTTAACAGGAGATACTAATTGTTCTGAAAGTAGTTCAATTGCCTCATCTTTTGTAGAATAAGCTTCAGCAGTAACATTTGAAATAACTGGTGAAAATTCATCTTTTAAATACTCTTCTAAATATGGTTTTAAATTTTCAACTGCAGCTGTTAAAAGTTCACAATGTGATGCAACACTCATATCTAATACAATTGCTCTTTTTGCTCCAGCTTCTTTAAATGTATCAACTAAGCTTTCAAGATCTGATTTGATACCTGCTAAAACTAATTGTCCATCCATATTATAATTTGCTGGCCAAACTTGTTTTCCAAGTCCTTGTTGCTCTTTACAAATATCTTCAACAACTTTATCTCCAAGTCCAACTAAAGCCATCATACCTGCTCCACCACCTGAACAAGCTTCGTTCATAAAAAGTCCTCTTCTATGAACTAATTCAACTGCATCTAAATAATCTAATGCTCCTGCAGCAACTAGTGCTGAAAATTCACCTAATGAATGTCCTAATACAAATTTTGGAACAACATCACATTTTTCTTTAAAAATTGCATTTGCAATTGAACTTACTAGTAAAATTGCAGGTTGTGTATATTCTGTTTGTCCTAATTTATCATTTTCTTCGAAAAGAAGTTCTTCAAAATTTATATTTAATCTTTGGCTAGCTTTACTAATCATCTCTTTAGCGATATCGCTATTTTCAAAAAAATCTTTACCCATTCCTACAGATTGACTTCCCTGTCCAGGGAAAATAAAAGCTACTTTTTTCATCTCTTTTACCTTTTAAATTTAAAATTGAGCAGTATTATACTGAAAGTTTTTATTCATATAAATAAAAAAGCCCAAGAGTAACAAACTCTTGGGCTTTTTGTTTAGTTTTAACTTAGTTTAAAACTGTATATTATCACAAAATATTAACTAGTGGCTACAACCACATCCACCTTGTGATTGTTGTGGTTCAGGCTCAGATGAACAACATCCACCACCTTCACCATGATCGTGTCCACCACCACCGCAGCATCCACCACCCATAGCAGCCATTCCGCCAACTACACCAGTTTGGATCTCTTCTTCAGTTGCATCTCTTAAAGATAATACAGTCACTGAAAACATTAAAGTTTTACCAGCCATTGGGTGGTTATAATCAATTGTTACATCAGAATCAGTAAAAGATTTAACAGTTACTTGAACTGTTTCACCTTGCTCACCAGTTCCATATAAACTCATACCTTCAGTTAATTCAATTCCTGCAAATTGTTCTTTTGGAAGAGTTTGCATTGCTTCTTCATTATACTCACCATAAGCTTCTGCTGGTTGAACCATAACATCTGCTTTCTCATTTTCAGCCATTTCAATAAGTTTAGACTCTAAACCAGGGATAATTTGACCTCTACCAGAAATAAATTCTAAAGGAGCCCCACCAACATTCGAGTCTAGTTGCTCACCAGAATTTGCATCTTTTAAATTATATTCGATACCAATTACTTTTGACATTATTTTCCTTTATAAATTTTATTTTAATTTTCTTAATCGTTTTTCAGCTTCTTTTGCCTCTTTTGAATTTGGGTAAATATCAATTACAGAGGTATAAAAGTTAACTGCATTTCCTAAATCATTTGTTCCTTCAAAGGCAATTGCACTATGAAGAAGCAATTCAGGCATATAATCAGCTTTATCATATAACATCGCTGAAATTTTAAAATACCTGATGGCATCATCATATTTTTCACGGTAATACCACATATTACCTAGATAAAAATTACTTGCCGCAGGCTTATAGTTCCTTTCAATCAACTCCTCAAACATAGGAATTGCTTTAGTAAACCAATCCTTTTTAAATAGTCTATATGCTTCATCAAACATATCCTTACTACTTAAATCGGATGATACCTTTTTTGTTTTAGGTTTTGCTGTAGATTTATTACTAGTTTTTGCGCCTAAAGATTTCTTTAAAGCTTCAAATTCTTCTCTAGTAATAAACTGACTCATATTTGATTTAAACTCTTTCTCTGAAATATAGTTTTTATTAATCTTGTTTAATGTGCTAGTTAATTTTTTTACAGCAAGTTTTAGATTTGCAATGTTTTTTGCAAATTCCTCTTGCATTAATAAAACTTGTTCTATATCTGTACTATGTTTTTCAGTAAGTGTTGAATTCTCTTCAACTTTTTTAATAATCTCATTAATTTTTAAAACTGAACTATTTAATTTTTGTGAATCACCTTCATAAATAGATTCTAAGCCATCAATTCTTTCATTAATTGATTCCAAAGACAATTTTACATCTTTAACTTTTGAATCTACAGTTTCTAAAGTTTTTCTTGTTTTTAGTAAATTTTTTTCAGTAGAGTTCAATCCGTAAGGATTTTTTGAATTTAAATCACCTGCACCAAATGCTGAGACCTCTTCAGCCCCAGCAATAGATGCAAGTAAAAAAAAAGTTAGTGCAAGTTTTTTCATAAATTACTTAACTAATTTGTGCTCTGATCTTCTGTTTTTAGACCAACAATCTTTGTTTTTGTCAGTACATACAGGATTACTTTCACCATAACTAACTACAGAAACAGCATCTGAAGTGATTCCGTCCATAACTAAAGCATCTTTTACAACTTTTGCTCTTTTTAAACCTAAAGCATAGTTATACTCATCAGTTCCCCACTCATCACAGTTACCTTCAACTTTAATTGTAGTTCCAGATTGGATACCAGCTAATTTTGAAGCATTTGATTTTGCAACTTCTTTCATATCTGAAGTTAAGCTATATTTATCAAATCCAAAATAGATATTTTCAACAAATACTTTTTCTCCATTAATCATGTAGTAGTAACCGTTATTTGCTCTTTCTAACATTGCATCATTGATAACTTCATCTTGAATATTTGAATTATCAATATTATTTAATGCTGATTCAGAGTTTTTTGGAGCTTCATTTCCAACTTCAACCTCTTTTTGACTACATCCAGCAAATAATACTGCTGCAACTAAGAAAGTGTAAATGCTTAATTTCTTCATGGCGTTGTTTCCTTATTTAAAATTTGAACTGATTTTACTAAATCTAAACTTAAGCTCGGTTTACAAGGGTTTTTGAGATTTTGCATATGTTGTAAAATTATTATACATTATCTTAAAATACCCTTTATATTTTACCAATCTATTGACTGGATTTTTCCACTTTTAAGTGGAAATAAATATGATTTATCATGATTAAGTCTAATTATTCCAATAGAACTTCGATCTCTAACTGTTTTTAGAAAAATAACAGACTCCCCATCTGGTGAAAACTTAGGAAATTGATTACTTCCATTTGCAGTTAATCTTTTAAGATAATCTGATTTTGTAGACATTAAATATAAATTAAATGCAAAATCACCAAATTCATTACCTTTGTCTCTACTTGTATAAACTATATAATCTTTAAAAGTTGTTGCTGAAGAGTTGTTTCTTCCGTGGTAGACTAACCTTTCAACTCCTCTACTTCCAAGTTTTTTTGCAAATATATTTGGATAACTTAATCTATCAGAAACAAAAACTATTTTTGAATCATTTTCCACAAATCTAGCTCCAACATCAATACCTTTATAAGTAGTAAGTCTAATTTTAGACTTATTTCTTGTATCATAAAGATAAATATCCGGTTGATAGTCAGGACTTGCAGTAATTAAAACTTTTTTCCCATCTTTGCTTATATCTGAAGCTACTATCATACCTTCACTTTTCATAATAACTTCTCTTTTTCTAGTATAAAGATTAGTTTTTATAAGTGTTGGAATACCTTTATCATAAGTTGTATAATAAAATTCTTCTTGCTTATTTTTATTTGCCCATTTAGGAAAAATATTTAGTCCACCTCTGATAACTGCTTTTTGAAAAGTCAAAGTGTAGTCTGCAATTACAATATCAGCTTTTCTCGCTTTTTTATATTGTGAAAATAAAACAAACTTATCCATCCACTCAATTGAAGGGGCTTTTAGGTGTTTATTAATAGCAATTGAAATTCTATGTGCTAAAAACGGATATCTATCTTCTAAAGAAGTTGTAAAACTTCTATTAAATACTAGCTGTCTACTATTGATATCAAATAATTTAACCATGACAGAAATTCCACCAAAACTGCTAACTTGTGTATTTATATTTAAAAATAAATCTGTACCTCTATTTGAGAGAGTAAGAACATTTGGCATTGAATTATAATCAACACTTTCATTTGATTTTAAAACATCAAAATGACCACTTATTTCAAGATCTTTTTCGACCATTTTTTTAATTTTAGTTGTTAATGGTTTTTTCATTGTATTAGGTGAAACACCAATCTCTACTTTTGGAAGATTTGTAGAATTTTTTACAATATCAAGTTCTGCATCAGCTGCAAAAACAGAAATAGAAAATATTAAAACTGAAACAATTAATTTTTTTATCATTTATTTATCCTTCTGATTTAAAGTTTATAATAATATCAACTTTAGAGTTAATTTTGTGTGTAGGAAAGCTTTCATTTGTTTGATTTTCTAAAAACTCTTTTAATGATTGATCAAATCTATCATTACCAGAATATTTCATTACTCTATAATCAAATACTCCACTATTTGTAATCATTACAAGAACTTTTACTGTAAGACCTGGCTCTAAAAGTGATGGATTCCATCTTTGCCATAAAATCTCTTTAATTTTTGAAAAATATTCATGCTCTTCACCATTTGAAGTTGCAGATGTTTTTGGCATATTAGTTGTTGTTTTTGTATCATTTAAAAGTTTATTTACATTTAAATTATCAGTCTTCTTTTGTTTTTGAAATTTTGATTTAAACCTACTTGGGTCTAATGATTCTTTAACGGTACTAGTGTTTTCTTTAACAACTTTCTTTGCAGTTGTTTTTACCTTTGCAAAAAGTGACTTTGCATCAACTCCTTTTTGTTCACTTGACCTTGATGTTGATTTTTTCACTATTTCTTTAGGTTTAGGTTTCACAACACTTTTTTTAGCGACTTTTTTTTCAGCTGCTTTTGTTGAAATCAATTCTAACTCTAAAACAGTAGTTTTTGAAGAATCATATTTTTTTGGTTTTGGTGCATATATATAAAATAAAAAAGAGAAACATATTGCTAAATAAACTGTAATTGATAAGAATCCAGATAGATAAAAAATACCTTTTTTTTCCATGATTATCCATCAGTTATTAATGCAACTTTGTAAAAACCAGCTTCTTTTACTGATTTTAATACAAACATAATATCATTATAAATTAAAGTTTTTTCTGCTCTTATATGAATTGGAGTATTTCTATCTTGTTCCTTTGCAAATAAAACAAAGTTATCAGGGAAACTGTCAAGTTCATATTTCTTTTTATTTACAATTACTACTCTATCTTTTGTAATTAGTATATTGATTTTTTTCACTGCTTGAATTGATTTTGAAGCACTTCCTTGAGGAAGATTAATAGGTTCTTCAAACTCTATAACTGGTGCAGTAACCATAAGTATTGCAAGTAACACTAACATAATATCAACTAAAGGAGTAATATTTAAATCAGGTTTTTGGTTATAATCAAACACTATTTACCCTTTAGCTATCAAAATTTCTGATTGTGCCTTTATATAAGTATTTAACTCATAAACTTTTCTTGTCAAAATTTGATGAAAAGTATAAGCAAATATAGCTACAAAAATACCAGCTGCGGTTGCAACTAAAGCTTCACTAATTGCAGGTGCAATAACAGAAAAACCAACTTTACTTTCATTTGAAAATTTTGCAAATGATTCAAGTATACCAACTACAGTACCAAATAATCCAACAAAAGGTGCAGTTGAAGCAATAATCGATAACCATGTTATACCAACACTTGCATCTTTTATAATATTAATCTCACAAGCATTTAATATTTCTTTTGTATGAACATTATTAGAACATTTGTGTAATGCAGACATTGGAGATAAAGTAGAACTTCTAGAAGTTAAGTCATCAAGTGATTTTTTTTCATTGAAAATAGAAGATTTAATAGAAAGATATCTATAAATAAAAATCCAAAAACATAAAACGAAGTAAAATGAGAGTGTCAATAACACTAAAAGTGTTATTGCACTACCATTACCTAAATAGTCTAAAGCTGTATCAATCATTCTTGTCTTACGCGAAAGAGTTGATTTTAGCTTCTACTGCTGCTAAAGAAACGTTTGCTTCTTTAACAGAATTAACTAAGTCTTTTGCAGCCTCAATGTTTTTAGCGATTTCTGAATCTTTTCCAGCTGTTAGAGCAACTGCTCCATCAACTAAACAATCAACAGATGTTTCACTAACTTTTACATGTCCCCAGTTAATAGCGACAGCTTCAGTTGAGTCTGATTTTTCTATAATAATTACGCCAACTGTTAGTGAAGAAACTAAAGATGCATGTCCAGGTAGAACACCGAACTCTCCCTCTTTTCCAGGAAGAGTTACACTCTTTACATCATCACTAAAAATTTGACCATTTGGTGCAACTATCGATAATTTTAATGTATCCATAAAGCCGCCTTTAATTACTTCATTCCTTCAGCTTTTGCTAAAACTTCGTCAATTCCACCTACCATATAGAATGCCATTTCTGGAATATCATCGAATTTACCACCTAAGATTCCTTGGAATCCTTCAATAGTATCTTTCAATTCAACATATTTACCTGGGCTTCCTGTAAATACTTCTGCAACGAAGAATGGTTGAGAAAGGAATCTTTCGATTTTTCTAGCTCTAGCAACTACAAGTTTGTCTTCTTCAGATAATTCATCCATACCAAGAATTGCAATAATATCTTGTAAATCTTTATATTTTTGAAGAACTGATTGAACACCTCTTGCAACATCATAATGCTCTTGTCCTAAAATATCTGCAGATAAAATTCTTGAAGAAGAATCTAGTGGATCAACCGCTGGATAAATCCCTTTTTCTGCAATTTTTCTGTTAAGTACTGTAGTAGCATCTAAGTGTGCGAATACTGATGCAGGAGCTGGGTCAGTTAAGTCATCCGCTGGTACATATACAGCTTGAACAGAAGTAATAGAACCTTTGTTTGTTGATGTAATTCTTTCTTGTAATTTACCCATTTCAGAAGCTAATGTTGGTTGGTAACCAACTGCTGAAGGGATTCTTCCAAGAAGTGCTGACATTTCAGAACCTGATTGTGCAAATCTAAAAATATTATCAACGAACATAAGTACATCAAGTCCTTTTTCATCTCTGAAGTACTCAGCCATAGTAAGACCTGTAAGTGCGATTCTATTTCTTGCACCTGGAGGCTCACTCATTTGTCCATAACAAAGTGCAACTTTGTCAAGTACGTTTGAGTCTTTCATTTCATAATAAAGGTCATTTCCTTCTCTTGTTCTTTCACCAACACCAGCAAATACAGAATAACCAGAGTGCTTAAACGCAACATTGTGAATAAGCTCCATAATAATAACTGTTTTACCAACACCAGCACCACCAAATAGTCCAACTTTACCACCTTTAGAATAAGGAGCAAGTAAGTCTACAACTTTAATACCTGTTTCGAACATTTCAGTTTTCGTAGATTGCTCTTCGAAAGTAGGAGCAGCTCTGTGGATTGACCATTTTGTTGTATCTTCAGGAATTGCTTCACCTTCATCTACTGGATCACCAATTACATTAAAGATTCTTCCAAGTACAGCTTCACCAACTGGAACTTGAATAGGTCCACCTTGAGCAATACACTCTTGACCTCTTTGAAGACCTTCAGTCATATCCATAGCAATAGTTCTAACTCTGCTATCACCAATGTGTGCAGCAACCTCAAGTACTAATCTGTCTGCTTTAGCATCAGCTTGAGTAACTTCGATTGCTTCATTTATTTCTGGCAAGTATCCGTCGAACTCTACGTCAACAACAGGACCCATTACCTGAATAATATTACCTTTCATACGGGCAGCTCCTTTATATTATTTTAATGATTCAACACCACTGATAATCTCTATCAGCTCGGTTGTAATTGCAGCTTGTCTAGCTTTATTATATTCAACTGTTAAACTATCAACTCTTTCTTTTGCATTATTCGTTGCAGCATCCATTGCTTGCATTCTTGCACTGTGCTCAGCTGCAAGTGAATCAATTAAAGAGTAGTACATATTAAAATCAATGTATTTAGCAGTTAATTCTTCTAACACTTCTTCATCATCATCTGGTTCAATTTCTAACATAGATGATTCATTTTCTGAAACCTCTACATCTTCTAAACTAATTGGAAGTAATTCTCTTACTCTAATTTCTTGAGTAAGCATATTTAAAAATCCATTATAAACCAAGATTACTTTATCTGTTTGACCATTTTGGAAATCTTTAACAACTTCGTCAATAAACTCTGCAGCTCTATCATAATCAGGAGCAGAAGATAAGTCAGTTACTTTTTGTTCTAACTCAGCACCTTGGAAAGAAAAGTAGTCAACACCCTTTCTTCCTGCAGCTCTATATCTTACTTTTGCACCTATAGCTTCATAATCAGCTGTAAGTTTACTAACTGTTTTAATTGTTGCCATGTTAAAACCACCACAAAGACCTTTGTCAGCTGTAACAAAAACTATATCAACAGTTTTTGGATTTTCAACTGGTGTGAAAACTTTATTATCATTTTCACCCTCTTGAACTTTGCTAACTCTGTTTGCAATCTCAGAAAGAACTTCATTAATCTTCTTTGCATAACTTCTAGCTTGTTCAGACAACTGTCTAGTTCTAGTAAGTTTTGCAGAAGATACAAGCTTCATAGCTTTTGTAGTCTTCTGAGTGTTTTTAACACTTCCAATTTTTAATTTAATCTCTTTTAAGTTAGCCATAGACTATCCTTATTTAGCATTAAAAACAGTTTTAAACTCTTCTAATGCAGCTTTTAATGCTGTTTCTGTTTCATCATCTAATTTTTTCTTAGATTTGATGTCATCTAGAATATTTGCATATTTTTGCTCAATAAAAGTATGTAATTCAGCTTCGAATTTAACAACATCTTGAACTTCGATATCTTCTAAGTAACCTTTTGTTCCAGCATAAATGATAACTACTTGTTTTTCAATTACAAGTGGTTTATTAACACCTTGCTTTAATACTTCAACCATTCTTTGACCAAGTTCTAACTCTTTTCTTGTACTTTCGTCAAGGTCAGATGCAAACTGTGCGAATGCTTCAAGTTCTCTATATTGTGCAAGTGATAATTTTAAAGTACCAGCAACTTGCTTAGTAGCTTTAATTTGTGCAGCACCACCAACTCTTGATACAGAAAGACCTACATTAATTGCTGGTCTAATACCTGAGTTAAATAGGTTAGTTTCAAGGAAAATTTGCCCATCAGTAATAGAAATTACATTTGTTGGAACATATGCAGCAACGTCTCCTGCTTGAGTTTCAATAATTGGTAAAGCAGTTAACGATCCAGCTCCTCTTTCATCAGAAAGCTTAGCTGCTCTTTCTAATAATCTTGAGTGTAGATAAAATACATCCCCTGGATAAGCCTCTCTACCTGGAGGTCTTCTTAATAATAAAGACATTTCTCTATATGCAACTGCATGTTTTGATAAATCATCATAAATAATTAATGCGTGTTTTCCATTATCTCTAAAGAATTCACCAATAGTAACACCAGTATATGGAGCTAAAAATTGTAATGCTGAAGATTCAGAAGCACCAGCGTTAACAACGATTGTATAATCCATTGCTCCACCATCTTCTAAAGATCTAACAACAGAAGCAACTGAAGATGCTTTTTGACCTATTGCAACATAAATACAAATTACATTTTCACTTTTTTGGTTAAGAATTGTATCAATAGCAACTGTAGTTTTACCAGTTTGTCTATCTCCAATAATAAGCTCTCTTTGCCCTCTTCCAATAGGAACTAGTGCATCAATTGCTTTAATACCAGTTTGTAATGGTTCATGAACTGATTTTCTAGCCATGATTCCAGGAGCTTTTTCTTCAACGAATCTAGATTCTGAAGATTCAATTGCACCTTTACCATCAATTGGATCACCAAGAGCATTAACAACTCTTCCTACCATAGCTTCTCCAACTGGAGTCTCTAATAATTTACCTAATCTTTTACAAGAAGAACCTTCTCTTAATCCTTCTCCAGATCCAAGTACAACAACACCAACTGAAGACTCTTCTAAGTTTGAAGCAAGACCTCTCTCACCATTTTCAAACTCTACAATCTCTCCAGCCATAACGTTCTTAAGACCGTATACTTGTGCAATACCATCTGCAAAAGAGATGATTTTTCCCGTTTCGTTAACATCTACATTTAATTCAAAGTTATCAATTCTTTCTTTGATGATTGAACTGATTTCATCTGCTTGAATTTTTGCACCCATTCAATTTCTCCTTTATAAGTTCTAAACTGCTTTTAAAATATGATCAATCATTTGTGATTTTAATCTCTCTTTTGAGAATGAAATCTCAACACCAAGAGAATCAATATCTACCTTAATACCATCATAATCACAAACGTTTTGTGATAGTGATAAATTAACATTAAATTTTTTACTAAATTGTTCTTCAATTGAAGACATGTATTTAGCATCTAATTCATTGTTAGTGTACACTACACCTGTATATGAGTTATTCATTATTGCGATTTTAGCTTCTAAATCTTTTACAATTTCTGGAATAAGTTCAAGTCTTTTGTTAGCCCCTAGTAACTTAACAAAATTCTTTAATTCATCTCCACTATTTTCAATAAATGAAATAACTAATTCAACCTTTTCACTATTTCTAACTTCTGATGAAGCTATAATAGATACAAACCTTTCATCAGCAAAAGCTGAAGAAATAGCTTTTAAATCATTACAAATAGCAGTTGCAGACTCAACATCTCTACCATCCAATAATGCCTTAACATATCTTTTCGCTATTAAATCATTCATTACGCTACCTTCTTAAGAACAATATTTGCTAACTCATCTTGCGATAATGAAACATTGTCTGAACTCAATAGCTCTTCAAGAATTTCAGAAACAATTTGTTTCTTTGCTTTAGAAGTTTCAACTTTGATTCTTTCGTCAAAGCCTTTGTTTAAGTTTGCGATTTCAGCATCAACTGCTTCAGCAACTTTTTTCTTAACAGAATCGATATCTGCTTTTGCAGTTTCAACAATTTCAGCTGCTAAAGCTTTTGATTCTTCAAGTTTTTTATTTGCATCTTCTACTTTATCTTTTGAAGCTTTTAAAGTATCTTGTACTTTATCAAGCTCTGCTTGAATTGAAGCAGTTCTATCTGCAAAATATGCTTTGATTTTATCAGCAAGCAAATACCATAAAATTCCAGCAAAAATTATAAAGTTAACGGTTCTTTCAACTATATCATAGTTTGTTTCCGCACCTTCACTATTAGCGAACAATGCTACAGGAGCCAGCGCTAATCCAAGTAATAATAATTTTTTCAACCCTAACCTCCTAATTAAATTGAGCTAATCTTAGCTTTTAAGCTCTCATTAAATTGAGGCAATGCAGCTACTAATGATTCTTTTAAAGCTTTTGTTTCTGTTTCTAAATCTTTTGTAAAGTTAGCAGATTTAGCTTCTAGATCCTCTTTAGCACTTGCAAGTTTTGCATCAGCAACTTCTTTCGCTTCGTTGTATGCTTGCTCTCTAATTGCAGCTGCTTCTTTTTTAGCTTCAGCAATAACATGATTTGCTTCTTCTAACATCCCATCTACATCAGCAGAGTTTGATTGAGCGTTTGTCAAGTCTTTTTTAATAGACTCCGCTCTATCATCCATATGCTTTAATAGAGGTGTAAATAGACAGCTGTTTAGTCTAGCAACAACTAAGAGAAAGATTACTGCCGTACCTAGCAATAATACAGGACTTATGTCTAACATTCATTCCTCCATATTTTTTACAGTTTAGTTTGACTAAAACTGCCTAAATTTTATCCAAAAGTATTATAAACTTATATTAAAATGAGTAAATTAAGAAAAGAATTTTAAAAAGTGTTACCAAAGTAATTAGAAATCTTCTCAATATCTTCTTGAGACTTGATTTCTATCTTAAAATAGTTTTTTTCAGCCTTAACTTTTAAGTTAGATTTTTTAAGATTTTCAATGGCAGATTCAAGTGGTTTAAAATCAAAGTTTTTGTTTTTTGCCTTAGCTTTTTTTTCAGAAGAATCATCTTTTGATGATTTTAATTTTTTCACTAGACTTTCTGTTTCTCTAACTGACAACTTTTGTCCAATGATTGAATCAGCAACTATTCTTTGTTGCTCATCGTTTAGGCCTAGCATAACTTTTCCATGACCTGCACTAATCTTGTTATTTGCTAACAATTGTTGTACATAAGAACTTAATTGTAAAAGTCTAAGTGTATTTGTAATTGATGTTCTAGATTTGAAAACTTTTTTCGAAAGTTCTTCATGAGTAATTGAGTGTTCGTTAATTAATTGAGCATAAGAATAAGCTAATTCAATTATATTTAAATCATCTCTTTGAATATTTTCAATTAAAGCTAATTCCCTTAATTTGAACTCTTCAATATCAATAATTATTGCCTTAATTGTATCAAAATTTGCTAGTTTATGTGCCTTTAGTCTTCTCTCACCTGCAATTAAAATATAACCATCAGTTTTATCTTTAATTACTGTAACAGGTTGAAGTAAACCGTGAGATAAAATTGAATCAGAAAGCTCTTTTAACTTCTCTTCATCAAAAATTTTTCTTGGCTGATTAGGATTGGGTTTTATCTGATTAATATCTAATTCAATAATCTTATTATTATCATTTGATTTATCATAATTATTTGAGTTGTTGTAAGCTGTTTCAACTTCACCTAAAAGTTCCCCAAGTCCTCTACCTAATGCCATTATTTATCCTATTTTTTAAATTTAACCTGCAATAGCTCTTGCTAAATTTGTATATGCTTTAGTACCAACTGCTGTTGAATCATATAACATAATTGGTTTTCCAAAACTTGGAGATTCGGCAAGTTTAATATTTCTTGGAATAACAACGTATGATGAGTCATCAACTTTAAATAATTTACTTTCAAAGTGTTGTGCCAAATCTGCAAATACTTGTTTAGATAAGTTATTTTGTGAAGAATACATAGTTGGTAAAAAACCTCTAATTTGTAATCCTCTGTTTATTGTTTGTTTTACTAATTTAATAGTATTTAAAAGTTGTGCTAAACCCTCTAAAGCAAAAAACTCACATTGAATTGGAATCAATACAGAATTTGATGCACTTAGCGTGTTTATAGTAATAGGTCCAAGTGCTGGAGGTGAATCAATTATTATATAATCAAAATCTTTTCTAATTGGATCAATTTTTCTTTTTAAAACCAATTCTCTATCTTGATTTTGTTTATAGAACTCTTTTTCAATACCAACCAAGCCAATATTTGATGGCGCAACTTTTAAATTTTCCATTTCACTATCAAGTATAATTTCAGACAACTCTTTTGTCCCTAACATTACATGATAGATATTATACTCGTAAGTATCTCTATGAAAACCTAAAGAGGTTGTTGCGTTTGCTTGTGGATCGGCATCAATAAGTAAAACTCTTTTACCATCTAAGGCTAATGCTGCACTTAAATTTACGGCAGTTGTAGTTTTTCCTACACCACCTTTTTGATTTGCAATTGCAATTACTTCTGTCATCTTAAACTAAAAACCCTTGTGTTATTAATTTCAATAGAACCATCATCATTTAAAATGGCTTTTTTTAAAGAAATTTTATTGTTATTTATTGTAGCTGTGTAATTTTCGCTTTTTTTGAATTCTATCTTAAATTCGCTAAAAATCTGCTTCCAAGATTGTTCAATTTCTAACTTTTTAAAATAGTTTTCTAAAGTTTCCTTTATATCTATATCTATATCAAGTTTTCCAAAATCAGAACTAACTTCAATTAAATTTAATCCAATTCCACAAAGTACTAAATCTTTTGTTGCAGTTGTAATGGTCCCACCAATTTTTTTATCATCAATATAAAAGTCATTTGGCCACTTTAACCACAAATTCGAGCCTAAAGCGCATAATGTTTTTTTTAAAATAAAAGAAAAATATATTGAGGCACTTTGAAGCTGCAAATCTTTGGGTAAACTTTTTTTCTCTAAAACAAAAGAAAAAAATAGATTTCCCTCTTTACCTTGCCAAGAGTTTCCCCTACTTCCAATACCATTTGTTTGTTTTTTTGTAGTTATACAAAGTGGATAAGTGAAACCTTCCTCTTTGATTTTGTTTTTTAAATATGTATGAGTAGAGTCTACTTCTTCTAAAATAATAACTTTCATAGAGTATTTTAACTTAATTTCTAAATAGTGATTATAAAAAGTGCGCCTTTACACTTTTTATCTTTATATACATATTCACAATTTGATACTTTAATAGTGCCATTCATATTTTTTTTGATAATTTCATTTGTCATATAAAGACCAATACCTGTTCCGCCATGATTTTCTTTTGTAGTAAAGTTTTGTTCAAAAATCTTTGCCATAACATTATCGGCAATTCCTAATGCATTATCTTTTATCTCAACAATAATCTTTCCATCAATTTTTTTAGCAGATATAAATATATATCTTTTTTCATCTTTTGAAATATTTTCTATTAAAGCATCATAAGAGTTTTGAATTATATTTAAGAAAGCTTGTTTCATCTCATTTTCATATCCAAAGATTTCTAAGGAATCATCAAAATCTTTTATAACCTCAATATATTCACTTAATAATGAAGCTTCAACAATAGAAAGACTTTGTTTAATATTTTCTTTTAGATTAAAAAAATTTTTACTTTTATCTTTTTTATAAAAATTTCTAAAATCATCGATTGTCTGAGATAAGTGTTTTGTAGTTTTTACAATATTATCTAAACTACTTTTAGCATTGTTTTTATTATAATTACCCATTTCTATATAAAGACTTAATCCACTTGCTATTGTGCTAATAGCGCTTAAAGGTTGTCTCCATTGATGAGCAATATTTCCAATCATTTCTCCTACAAATGCTAGTTTACTCTGATGATAAATGATTGCAGATTTTTTTTCACTTTCAAGCACTTCTTTTTTAATTCTTTTTTCTAATTGTTTATTGGCTATTTCAAGTTCTTCATTTACCATTTTTAATTTTTCAATATCATCTTGAGCTTTTGAAATTGATAGTGCAATAAAAGAGCTAACCATAGAAATCACCTCTTTATCTTTTTCTGTAAAGGGTACAGATTGATTATTCTCAGATTTATTTAGAAGCTGTAAAACTCCTAATTTTTTATTTTCGATGGGGTGGACAATTGGTGCGGTAATAATTGATTTTGTTCTATAATTAAAACGTTGATCAAACTCTTTGACTCCAAGGAAATCAAATTCATCTACTTCATACACATCGTCAATAGTTATAATTTTATTTGAAACAAATGACTTTACTGCTAAATATTTCTCTTGTTCAGTTAAAGAAAGCTTAACATCTTTTAAAGAATAAAATTGTCTGTAGATATTTTCATAGGACATGGCATCATTTTGAAAAACATTAAAAGATAAAGAATCACCTTCAATTATGTAGATACTTCCTGCTTCAGAATTTAATACAGATCTTGCATGTTTTAATATTTTATGTAATAAAACATTAAAATCGTTTAGTTTAAAAAGATCTTGATCATATATATCAGAAATATCTTTTTCTTCCATCTTCCCACTTAATATAATTTTAAGTCATTATAACAAAATTATTTTAAAATGTCATGTATTTCTAATCTCTTACCTCTTATGTAATCTGTTGCATTAACTGCTTTTTTAGATGGAGCTTGTAAGGTTTTAATTTCTAAAGATCCTGTTTTACAAGCTACTATTATAGAATCTTCCTTGATATCTAAAATTTCACCCTCTTCATTTGATGAAGTAGTCTCAAGTAATGAGATATCTTTTAATTTTAAACCTGAATTTAGAAAAACACCTGGCCAAAAAGAATAAGCTTTATATTTTAAGTGAAGTTTTTTTGCACTTACAAAGTCAGCTTCACCATCCTCTTTTTTTATTTTTTTACAAAAGCTTACTTCTGATTCATTTTGTTTTTTTGGTTTTATATTTTCAAAATTATCTAATGTCGTTATTGTCAATTTTGCAGCTATTTCAGATAACTTATTAAAAGCTTCAACTACATCCATAGTTGGAGTGATTTTAAGATACTGTAAACCTAAAATATCTCCTGAATCAAGTCCCTCTTCCATAAGCATTGAAGTGACACCTGTAAATTCATCATCATTTAACAATGATTCTTGAATAGGACTGGCTCCTCTATATTTGGGTAATAAAGACGCATGAAGATTTATACATGGAGCAATATCTAAAATATCTTTTGGTAAAATTTGTCCATAGGCTGCAACAATTATAAAATCTGGTTTTAATTTTTCTATTTGATTTTTTGCATCTTCATTTCCCCTTAATCTTTCAGGTTGATAAATAGGGATATTGAGGTTTTTATCTAGACAAAATTGTTTTATGTGAGGAGCTGTTATAACTTGTTTTCTACCAACTGGTTTATCAGGTTGAGTAAATAATCCTACAATTTCATATGAACTATTTAAAATCTCTTCAAAGATTTTTGTAGCATAATCTGGCGTTCCCATAAATAAGATTTTTTTACTCACATTAGTTCCTTTATTAAATGTTTAATCTAATTTTTTTTTGGTAAGAAAAGTGTCCCACTTTTGTGATTGTCTTCACTAAAATACTCATAGGCATTTGTTAAATCAAAACCTGATGTTAAATACATTGATTTTCCTTTTTTCATAAGAAAATCTGCTGCTTTTAGTTTTGTGGCAATTCCACCCGTTGCAAATTCTGTATTAGGAGTATGAACTGCATTTACCATTTCATCACTAATATAATCTACTTCTTTTAATAAAACTGCATCATCAAATTCATGTGGATGTTTATTATAATATCCATCAATATCAGTTAATATAGCTAACATATCTGCTTCAAAAAAATGAGTAACATGGGCTGCTAGTTGATCATTGTCACCAAATAAAAGTTCATCTGTTGCTGTTACATCATTTTCATTTATAATTGGTAACACATTGTTTTTTAATAAAACTTCAATTGCACCTTTTGCATAAGCAGTTCTTTTTCTAGAATCAAAGTCATCTGCAATCAAAAGCATTTGAGCACATATGATATTATGTTCTCTAAACTCTTTTTTATAATGTTTTAATAAAAGGGGTTGTCCAATAGCAGCTAAAGCTTGTCTATTTTCAATTTTATGCTTATCTAATTGTAAAGAGGTAAATCCAGCTGCAACCGCCCCTGAACTAACCAATATAACCTCAACTCCCTTTTTATTTTTTAATTTAGAAATAAAATTTACTAAATTTTTCAATCTTTGGGTTGCAAGTTTTCCATCTTCTGTTAAGACAGCACTTCCAACTTTGATTACTAATCTTTTGTATGATGGTATAGTTGCGTTATTTTCCATTCTTTTTATTCTGTCCTATTAATTCATATAAAGCAAATCTTATTGCATTTGTATTTAAATGAGTTACTGATGAGATTGGTAATACAAAAAATGGTTTTTGATCATCAAATTTATTAAAAGTTAAATCTTGAACAAAATATGGTAATGATTTATCAAAACCATATTCATTTGAGGTACATATTTCAAGTCCAATATCTTTAATGAACGCTTTAATATCTCCTTCTAAATCTTCCCCATAATAAGCATCAACTTTTGTTAAAGCAATAGCAAAATTTCTGCCACTGAGTTCAGTTGAGAATTTTTTAACCTCTTCTTTTAATATTTCATATTGTTCAATTGTTGTTCTATAGTTTGCAATATCAATCATGAAAAGTAAAGTTTTTGTTCTTTCAATATGTTTTAAGAACTCTAAACCTAAACCTCTTCCTTCTGCTGCTCCATCAATAATTCCAGGAATATCAGCCATAACAAAAGAGTTGTAATCACCAACTTCAACTACACCTAATTTTGGAGTAATAGTTGTAAACTCATAGTTTGCTATCTCTGGGCTTGCATTTGATGAAGTTGAGATAAGTGTAGATTTTCCTACATTTGGATATCCAACTAATCCAACATCAGCAATAAGTTTTAATTCAAGTCTAATATCAAGACTTTGTCCAGGAAGTCCTGGCTGACAATAAGTTGGTCTTTGGTTACTTGCATTTTTAAAGTGAGTATTACCTAAACCACCTTTACCACCTTCTAAAAATAGTTCTTTTTGTCCCTCTTCTAAAAGATCCAATAAAACTTCACCTGTTTGTGTATCTATAACTTGTGTCCCAGGAGGTACAGCTAAAACTAATGGCTCTGCTGATTTACCAGTTTTATTTCTACCTTCACCAGGTTTTCCATTATTTGCTCTTAAAACTGCTCTACCTTTGTACCAAGATAGTGTATCAGTGTTATTGTCTACTTGAAAGTAAACATCTCCACCTCTTCCACCGTCCCCACCATCTGGACCACCTTTAATAACAAACTTTTCTCTTCTAAATGATGCACAACCTTGTCCACCCTTTCCAGATGAAATGGTAAATTTAACGCTATCTATAAACACTATTATTCCTTTAAAATGGTTCCCATTTTCAAGGGACCTAAAATCATATGCCTTCTTTTTATCAGTGGAATAAATTCCATGTAAAAGAAGTAATACCTAAAGAGCTTTAAGAATAAAGCCTATATTATCAATAATCAAATATCTACTTAATATTTCATTATTAATAATTACTAAAAAAGGGTGTAGGCAAAAGCACTACACCCTTTTAAAAACTAAACCTGTATGAAAAATTAAGAAGCGTATACTGATACTTTTTTTCTATCTTTGTCTTTTACTTCAAATTTAACAACACCATCAATTAGTGCGAAAATAGTGTGGTCTTTCCCAATTCCTACGTTTTCTCCGCAGTGAACTTTTGTACCTCTTTGTCTAATGATGATATTTCCAGCTCTAACTGTTTCACCACCAAATTTTTTAACACCAAGTCTTTTTCCAGCTGAATCTCTATTATTCTGAGTAGATCCTTGACCTTTCTTGTGAGCCATACTTTATCTCCTTAAACTTATGCAGCGATTTTAGTAATTCTAACTTTTGTGAAGCTTCTTCTGAAACCTCTTTTTAACTTAGAATCTTTTCTTCTTCTTTTTTTGTAAATGATAACTTTTCTATCTCTATTTACACCTGTTCCATCTAAAACAACTTCAGCTTCTACTTTTGCAGCAGATACAGCATCACCTGTTTTTAATTCACCATCGTTTATTGCTAAAACATCAGTGATTTCTAAAGTTTCTTTAGCAGCTTTACCAGTATAATCAATATCTAAAATATCACCCTCAGATACTTTGTACTGCTTACCACCACACTTAATAATTGCGTACATATTTCAATCCTCTAATTTATCAATCTTTATTTACTATAACTTTTAACGGGACGAAATATTATCTAATATTAGTTTAAAGTTTCTTTAAGCCAATATATTCAATTAAGACTTTTTTATACCTATCTAAAATCAATTGGTAAGGCAATTGCGTCCATAACTACCATTGACCCCATTGGTAGCCTTCTTGCTTCAACAGTAGTTCTTGCTGGTTTATGATCTCCAAATGCTTCTGCAAATAATACATTTACAATACCAAAATCATCCATGTTTTCTAAATGCACATTAACTTTTATAACTTTATCCATTGTACTTTCAGAATCTTCAAGTAAGTTTTTTAAGTTTTCTAATACTTGTCTAGTTTGTTTTTTAATATCTCTTACAACTATCTCACCATCTTGTGTTAAAGGTATTTGTGCAGATGTATAGATAAATCCATTTGCTCTAATTGCTTGTGAGTATGGTCCAATTGCTTCTGGTAGCTTACTACTCTCTAAAAATTCCATTTTTTCTCCCTAAAATTGCCCCAGTTTATAGGGACTCATAAATTAATGATTTCTTTTAACAAAGGAAAGAACAAGTTCTTTCTAGACTAAGTTGAAGAATTTTACAAAAATAATTATAAATTATAACTTACTAATTTACCTAATTTCAATTGATATATATTATCTTTTATCTTTCTTAACATTGTTGCTTTTTCTCTAAAAGCTAAAGTTTGATCATATTGAACACTTCTTAATTTGTTTGTATAAAACTTCAATAACAACACTATCAACTCACTATTTAATCTTTCATCATCGTAAACTTCTAGTTTATCATTTAATAAAATTCCATTAAAACTTTGATTATTTATATCTGTAATTAATAATTCAAATTCATTTCTATGATACTCAAACATAGACCCATCAACTAAATCTAAAACCTTATCTATTCTACTTGGTTTTTCTAAAATTGTTTTTATTATACATAGTTCAGCAATATCTATTTTTGTTAAATTCACTTCAGTTGGTCTTACATTATCAGTTGTAGTTTTTATTAAGGTTTCCCGCACATTTAATCTTTGAGCTAGATATCTTTTGTACTCATCTTGATAAATTATCCCCAGTGACTTTAGATAATCATTTGCTTCTAAAAGTGCTTTTTGTTTAGAACTTGGATTATTAATATCATATTTTGAAATTATATAATCTATTGCATAAGGAATAAATGGTTTTGGATTATCAAATATTTTACTTAACTCTTCAACTTTCCCATCATTTACCATATCAGCTGGATCTTTACCTTCACCAAAGATAACAACACCACCTTCAAAATCCCCTTGTGAAAGCATAACCGAAGCCTTAAATGCTGCATTCAAGCCAGCTTTATCCCCGTCATAAGCAAGTATAACCTTTGGCTCTCCTCTTCTAACTAATGGCAAATGTTCTTTTGTAAGTGCAGTTCCAAGGGTTGCAACAGCAGTTGTAAAACCTGCTTGATGAAGCATAATAACATCTAAATACCCTTCTGTTATAATAATTCTATCTCTTTTATATATATGCTCTTTTGCAATGTTATAACCATAAAGTAGCTTTGATTTATTAAATATTTTTGTTTGGGGTGAATTTACATATTTGGCATTATGCCCTGTTATTGTTCTTCCCCCAAACCCAACTATTTTTCCACTTTGTGAATATATAGGGAAAGTGATTCTTTCTATAAATCTAGAATATAAACCGTTCTGTCCTGTATCAATGACACCTAACTCTTTTGCATCTGCAAGATTAAAATAATTATTTTTTAAAAAGTTGATTGTATCATTTGAACTTGGGGCATATCCTATTTCAAATTTTTCTATTGAAAATTCTGAAATTCCTCTTTTTTTAATATACTCTTTCGCAATATCATTGCTAACAAAAAGTTTTTGATAAAATTTATTTACCTCTTCTAATACTTTTAAATCTTGCTTTTTCTCATTTGTTTCATCATAATTTAAAGTAAAATTGTACATTGAAGCTAATTTTTCAATTGCTTCAGGGAAAGATAATTTTTCATATTCCATTACAAAACTAATGGCATTATTCCCACCTGCACCACAACCAAAACAGTGGTAAATTTGTTTTGCAGGGCTTACAACAAAAGAGGGAGTATCTTCTCCATGGAAGGGACAACAAGCCTTAAAGTTTGCACCACTTTTTTTTAATTCTACATATTGGGAAATAACATCTACAATGTCAAGGTGGTTTTTTAAATTTTCTATGGAGTCTTTTGTAATCATAGTAAGAATTATACCTTTTTATTATTTTATATGCCCTTTTATGATATATTATTTCAAATTTAAAATGAGGTTTTTCTTGGACAGTATACTCTTAGAATATAGAGATCCACTATTTGGTGTTGTAGTTCTTTTCGCACTTATTTTTGCAATATCTTTCTTAACTCACTCTTTTTCTATTTATAAAGAGAAAAAGGCTAGAAAAGATTATAAAAAACTTTTAAGAAGATTTGAGATTGGAAAATTAAAAGAAGAAGATTATGTACATCTTTATAAAACTTATAACCTTCCTTTTGATTCAATTATTCTTTTAGCATCAACTTTCCTACAAAAAGGTAATTACAACAAAGCTATATCAGTTTATTTATCACTTTTAGAGATTGTTACAGATAGGGTAAAAAAAGAAGAATTATTAGAACTACTTGGAACAACATATTTTAAAAGTGGTTTTATGCAAAGATCTAGGGATATATTTTTAAGAATTTTAAAATTTTCTCCTAGAAATAAAAAAGCTCTTCACCACTTACTTATTATAAACGAAAAATTAAAAGAGTATGAAAAAACAAAAGAGGTTATTGAGTGTTTAGATGAGATTGGAGAGGACACAAAAAAAGATAAAGTTTTTATTGATACCTTGAGCATAATAAATGATCCTTTAGAATCTTTTGAAAAAAAAGGTGAAAAGCTTTATAAAATCTTTAAAGAAAACAATGAGATTCAAAGACTTGCTGCGAGCTATTTTATAAGATACAATAAAGAGTTTTTTTGGAATCACTTAGATGAGTTTGAACCAAAAAAATTTACCGATTTAATGTGGTACTTAAATTTTGATGATATTGATTTTGAAAAAGTTTCAAATAATAAGTTTCTAAATGAACTTTACAATGCAAAAGGTTACTTAGATACATTAGATCATAGTGATGACTTTGTATTTGATATCTTAATCGCTTTAAATAAACATGAGCATAAAATTCCAGCTACAATTGATTTTGAATTTATTTGTAATTCATGTAAACAAATACACCCTATGTTTGATACAAGGTGTCCACGTTGTCACTCAATTTTAAGTTTTGAAGTAAAACATAATATAGTAAAGGACTTAATTGAAAGAAATCAATCTTTACAGTGATGGCTCGTCTTTAGGAAACCCAGGACCTGGTGGTTGGGGAACTATTTTAGATTATAAAGGAAAAGAAAGGGAACTTTCTGGAGCATGTGACAATACAACAAATAATCAAATGGAATTAAAAGGTGTAATTGAAGGATTAAAAGCTTTAAAAGAACCTTGCATTGTTAATATTATTTCTGATTCAACTTATGTTGTAAAAGGGATAAATGAATGGCTTAATTCTTGGATTAAAAATAACTGGAAAACTGCATCAAAGAAACCTGTTAAGAATTTAGAACTTTGGCAGGAATATGTAGAAGTTAGTAGATTGCATAAAGTCAATGCTACTTGGGTAAAAGGTCATGCTGGGCATGAACATAATGAAAGATGTGATATACTTGCACGCTCACAAGCTGAAAATTTAAAAGGAGAATGAATTAATGGATGATTATTCAAAATTAGAAAAGTGTTTGGCTTATCAGTTTAAAAATAAAGATCTGATAATCGAAGCACTTACGCATAAAAGTTATAAAAAACCTTATAACAATGAAAGACTGGAATTTTTAGGAGATGCCGTTTTAAACTTGATTGTTGGGGAATATCTTTTTAAAAAATTTCCAAAATCAAATGAAGGTGATTTATCAAAAATAAGAGCTAGTTTAGTTAATGAAACAGGTTTTACAAAACTTGCAAATGATATTAAACTTGGAGATTATATTTATATTTCAAATGCAGAAGAAAGAAATAAAGGTAGAACTAAAGCTTCTATTTTATCAGATGCATTTGAAGCAATCATGGGAGCTATATATTTAGAATCCGGTTTAGAAACACTAAAACCAATTATTTTAAACTTATTAGAAAATTCATATGATAAAATCAATCTTGATGTTTTATTTAGTGATTACAAAACTGCTTTACAAGAGATAACACAAGCAGAATTTGGTTCAATTCCAGAATATAAAATTGAAGGTTCTTATGGACCTGACCATAAAAAAGAGTTTGAAATATCAATCTGGATAGATGGTAAATCATATGGGAAAGCTATTGGTAAAAGTAAGAAACTTGCACAGCAAGCTGTTGCAAAAATAGCAATTGAAAAATTAAAGAAGTAAGAGAAGAGTTATAATGAATACGTTTGGACAAAAATTTAGATTTACAACATTTGGGGAGAGTCATGGAAAGGCTTTAGGTTGTGTTGTGGATGGTGTTCCAGCTGGAATTAAAATAGATGAATCTTTTATTCAAAATGAAATGGATAGAAGAAAACCCGGACAAAATGCCTATGCAACATCTAGAAAAGAAGGTGACAAGGTTGAGATTTTAAGTGGTGTTTTTGAAGGTGTTACAACAGGAACTCCAATCTCTATGGTGATTTTTAATGAGAATCAAAAAAGCAAAGATTACACAAATGTAAAAGATCTATTTAGACCTGGTCATGCAGATTTTACATATTTTCATAAATATGGAATTAGAGACTATAGAGGTGGTGGAAGAAGTTCTGCAAGGGAAACAGCAGCTAGAGTTGCAGCTGGAGCTATTGCAAAACTAATGCTTGATGAAATTGGTGTAAAAATTCAAAGTGGTATTTGTGAAATAGATGGAATCAAGGGAAGTTCTTTTGATTTTGAATATGCTAAAGGCTCAGAAATATTCGCCTTAGATAAATCAAAAGAAGATTTTCAAAAAGAAGCTATCTTAAATGCAAAAAAAGAGCATAATTCAGTAGGTGGTGTTGCTCTAGTAAATGTAAAAAACTGCCCTATTGGTCTTGGTGAACCACTTTATTATAAACTTGATTCACAAATTGCAAATGCAATGATGGGAATCAATGCTGTTAAAGGTGTAGAAATAGGTGAAGGGATAGAATCTGTTTCATTAAAAGGGCAAGACAATAATGATGAAATTAGAAGTTCAGGCTTTAAATCAAATCATAGTGGAGGTATCTTAGGTGGTATCTCAAACGGTGATGACATAAATGTAAAAGTTTATTTTAAGCCAACACCTTCAATTTTTATAAAACAAGAAACTATAGATATTAATAACAATGAAGTTGAATGTGAACTAAAAGGTAGACATGATCCATGTGTTGCTGTAAGAGGAAGTGTTGTAGCTGAATCTATGATGGCTTTAGTTTTAGCAGATATGGCTTTATTAAATTTAAGTAGTAATATAAATAACATCAAGAAAATTTATAATTAATTAAAGTAAATTTTTGTAGTATTCTTCTGTCCTTTACTTTGGTTAAGTTGAAAGGATGCAAGCGGAGTTTATCTCCGCTTTTTTTTAACTTAATTTATGTAGTTTATCGTTTATAAAATCACTATATGTATCAAGTACTGTTTTTTTTGAATCTGTAAGGAAAACAGATACACCACTTTTTTTAAGTTCAGATAAAGGTAACTCTTCATTTTCTGGAAGAATTAAAACTCCAAATCTCTCTTGTTTACATTCGTTTATAATTTCGATTGCAGTATGGGGATGTGGATTTTTTATAATCTGAACATCTGAAATATTCTGTCCATTTAAATCTAAAACTGTTAAATATTCTGATTCTTCAAAATTACTTTCAAGAACTGATAGGTAACTCATCTTTTGATTTGTAGGGAAGACTACTCTAAGCATTTAAGCTCCTTAGATTAGATTATTAAATTCAATGCATTTAAAAAAGAAATTGAAACATCAGTCGCTAGGACGAGTGAAAAAAAGTAATGACTAGGGAAAAGACAATTATGTATTTTTATCCTAACCAAACTGATGTTTAAAATACATTCTATTAAAGCTTATATTTATATACAATTTGTACAATATCGGGAACCATTAGGGTTACCGTAGAGAGAAGATCAAACATTTTATATTGTATAATTATATTAAGTGATTATTGTGTCAAACTAATAACTGCTTAAATGAACATATGTCAGAATTGTATCAATTTTCTGAACATATGTCAAGTATAATTCAACTAATTTGTGTTAAAATTTTAATATATCAATTTTAAGGTTATAAATGGCAAGAGAGAAACTTGAAAGAAAGTTAGAATTAAAGCCCGTATCTAAATACTTTGGACCTAAAGATATCCAAGCTAAACAAGATGTGATTTTGTTGCATGAAGAGCTTGAGGCTATTCATCTAATGGATTCATTCTGTATGTATCAAGAGGATGCAGCAAAAAAGATGAATGTATCTAGAGCTACATTTGCAAGAATTATAAAAAGTGCAAGAAAAAAAATTTCCTTAGCTTTAATTACAGGTAGTAATATAAAAGTTCATGAGATTAAAAATGAATTTCATGTTGCAATTTGTTCAAATAGTAATACAAAACTTGAATATTCAAATGCTGAAGCAAAATATATTTGGATCTATTTTATTAAAGATTACAAACTAAAGTCTTCAAATTGTATTACGAATCCTGCCTATGGGAATAATGATGATGTGCCATGTAATATTCTTCCAGATGTATTGTATGACTATGCTACTAACTATTTTATGCTACAAGATATTGATTATGATTTAAAAATCTCTTTGATAGCAAAAGGTATTTATCCAATTTTACAAGAAGATATTACAGAGGATAAGATAGTAGACTTATTCCAATAATAAACAATCAGTATAAACTGATTGTTTATTCTAATTCATGCTTTAATTCTTCCAATCTAGCAATTCTATCTTCTGTAGTTGGATGAGTTCTAAAAAGATTTCCAAAAGATGATTTCATTCCTGAAAATGGATTAATTATAAACATATGAGCAGTTTGTTCTGTGGCATTATGTATTTGATGTCCACGCCTTGCATAATTTTCAAGTTTCGATAAAGCACTTTGCAAACCAGCAGGATTTCCTGTTAATCTTGCAGCTCCTTCATCGGCCATAAACTCCCTACTTCTACTAACACTCATTTGAATCACAGATGCAGCTAATGGTAAAATAATAGCCATTATAATCATTATAATAGGATTTCCACCTTGTCTATTGTTTCCTCCAAATATTGCTCCAAACTGTAAGATATTTGCAAGCATAGCAATTGCCCCAGCAAAAACTGCTGCTATTGTACCAATTAAAATGTCATAATGTTTTACATGGGAAAGTTCATGGGCAATAACCCCTTCTAACTCTTTTTCATTTAACATCTCATATAATCCCATTGTAACTGCAACAGCTGCATTTTCATGATTTCTACCTGTTGCAAAAGCATTTGGGGTATGGTCTGGTATTAAATAAACCTTTGGCATAGGCAATCCTGCTTTTTGAACTAACCTAAATGTTATTTGATAAATTGGATGTCGTGTATCTTCAATTGGCGTTGCATTGTATTGTTTTAATACATGTTTATCTGAATAATAATATGCATAAAAATTCATTCCTCCTGCAATTAAAAATGCTATTAACATACCATTAGTTCCGCCAACATAAAAACCAACAAAGACAAATAAAACTGTAAGTAATGCTAATAAAAAAACTGTTTTTGCTTGTTCCATAAGTCTCCTTTATTTTAAAATTTTAAAAATTCTAACACAATAAAGTTAATAAATTTTTAATAAACTAGTTATAATATTATAGCAAAGAATAAAGAGATATGATGAAAAAGCTATTTATAATTAGACATGCAAAATCTGATTGGTCAAATCCTTCATTAGATGATTATGATAGACCCTTAAATAAAAGAGGCAAGAAAAATGCGCCATTTATGGGTAAAATCATTGCAAAAAAAGATATTATTCCAGACTTAATTATCTCGAGTCCTGCTTATAGAGCAAGGGAAACTGCTAAAATAATTGCTGAAAGAGTTTCATATCAAGAAGAGATTCTATATAATGAATATATCTACGAAGCATCTTTAAAAAGTCTTTTGGAAATTGTTAATTTTATTGAAGATGAATATGATGATGTATTTATATTTGGTCATAATCCGGGATTAAATATGTTGGCTTTTTATTTAGTTGACTTTAATGAGAACCTACCCACTTGTGGTGTAGTAGAAATAGAATTTGATTGTGAAAGTTGGAGAGAGGCTACAAAAACAAATGCAAAACTTATTTCATATGAATACCCAAAGAAATTTAAACAATTAGAAAAATAATAGTTTAGTTTTATCAATTTTCAAGTTAAAACCCTTTAAAATTTAAATAATAATTTTTTATTAGAATGGATATTATGAAAACATTATATATTTTAAGACATGCACAAAAAGATGAATCAAATCTAGACCAATATGATTATGACATAAAACTTACACCAAAAGGTGAAGAAGACTCTAAAAAAATTGGTCAAAAATTAAAAGAAAAGAATATTTGTCCTGATTTAATTGTATCAAGTCCAGCTATTAGAGCAAGAACTACTGCTGAAATTGTAGCTAATGAAATTGAATATCCAAAAAGTGTAATGTACAATGAGACAATCTATCAAGCTTTTTTAAATGAAATCATTGAATCAATTACATATACATATGATACTGTTGATACTTTAATGGTTGTGGGTCACAATCCATCATTAACCGCCCTTGCAATAAGTTTTACAGGATATAAAGAAGAGTTAAAAATGGCAAATGCAATTAGAATAGATTTTGATTGTTCTTCATGGACATCAATTGACAAAACCAATGCACATTTTATAGAGCTAATAGAAGTTTAGCTCTATTTTAAAAGTTTTCCTGCAAGATTTCCACTAGCAAAAGACCATTGAAGATTATATCCACCGCATGGTCCATCTAAATCCATAACTTCTCCACAAAAATAAAGCCCTTCAATAATTTTACTTTGCATAGTTTTGGGATTTATTTCTTTTAAGGTAACTCCACCTCTAGTAATCATAGCCTTTTCAAAACCAACATGATCTATAACTGTTAAAGGAGTATTTACTAGTATCTTAACAAGCTTTTCTCTTATTTGTCCATTTAAGTCTTTAAACTTTTTTGTTAAATCTGCTTCAACTAATAAGCATAATTCTTTTACAACAGAATTTGGTAATAAAATGTTTAAAACATTCTCAATATTTTTTTCAGGGTTGTTTTTAATATGTTTAAAAACATCTTCTTCATTCATCCCTTTTATCATATTAATTAATAATGGAACTTCACCAAGTTTTTCTAAAAATGGTGTGATTTCTCTAGAAAAATCAAGTACCACTGGACCTCTAATCCCTTTTGGAGTAAAGATTAAATCCCCTATTGCTTTTAAATTTTTTGCTTTTTTTAAATCAATTTTTACAATGGCTTTTGCTATTGTATCGGCCTTGCAATTTGCCACCCACTTTTCTTTTGTAATAAGTGGAAGCATAGCTGGATAAAGTTCTGTAATTTTATGTCCTAATGATTTAGCGAAGTTAAGACCATCTCCATTTGCACCAAGCATAGAAAAACCTAAACCCCCAGTTGCAACAATAACATTTGGTGCAAAAAAGTTTTCACTTGTAGTTTCTACCCCTATTATTGTTTCATCCTCACAAATTAAATCTTCAACCTTTGTATTGTTTTTAACTTCCACATTTTGATTATAAAGCTCTTCTTCTAATGCTTTTATGATAGTTCCAGCATTATGACTAATTGGGAAAACTCTAAAACCATCAGGAATATGCGTTTCAACTCCTATATTATTTAAAAAGGATATTAAATCTTCATAATTAAAGTCATTTAATGCATCTTGCATAAACCTTCCATTTTTACCAAATCTATTCATAAACTCTTCATTTGAAAGTGTATTTGTAAGATTGCATTTACCACCACCCGTGGCTTTTAATTTTGGTCCTAATTTTCCTTGTTGTTCACAAAGAAGTACATTTTTGCCATTTCTTGCTGCAACAATTGCACTAATCATTCCAGCTGCACCTGAACCTATTACTATTAAATCATATTGCTCTTTTTTCATGTTGACATAATATCAAAAAGCTATTAACAACTAGTTTTATAGTTTAAAAATATTTTTATACAATTAATTATACAATTCTTAATTATAGTTTAATTAAAGGATTAGATATGACACTTGCTGCAATTAACACTTATACTCAATACCAAAAAACTGAACTTTCTTATGAAGCTAAAATATCTGCTGTAGAAAATGAAGAACTTGAAAATAAAGATATTGATGATGAGGAAGTTAGAGACTATAATTTTCCAGTAATATATGCAAATGAAGATGACTTAACAAATGCTGAGTATTTTCAGAAAAATATTTTACAAAGTATATTAGGTCAATTTAATCAAAACCAAGAAGATTATTCTTTATTTCCAAATGGTAACTATTCTTCAAATAGTTCTAACTCCCCATATGAAAACAATATTCCTGCTTCTTTTTATTATTCAGATCAAAGTGAGTATTATGAAAAAATATCTTTTGAATTTGATGCAAGTGCTACAATCAAAACTCCAGAAGGAGAATACAATATTGAATTAAAATTTTCTTTTACCCAAGAGTACTATGAGAAAAATGAAACCCAAGTTGCAGAGATTCAAGATGAATTTAAAAATCCATTTGAAATTAATCTTGAAAAAGATGATAAGTCATTAGAAAATATAAAACAACTAAATTTCATCTTTGCCTCATATAAAGAGGAAAAAAGTGAAAAGGTTGATATATTTGAACAACTAAAAGAGCTTCTAAGCCAAAGAGATAAAATGATTTTAGATGTGATCAATAATGATGAAAATAGACCACAAAAAAATACTTTAGATAATTTTGAAATCTGGCAAAAAAACTCTAAAAACGAGATAAATATAGTTGCAGCTCAAAAAGATGGCATAGGGGTGTTTTTAGCAAATTCTTCTAGTCAATCAAGCCAAGTGCGTTTAAAAGCAAATGAAAATGGATACACTTATCAAGCAAACTATTCAAGTCAAAGTAACCATTATATGGAGTTTACAAAAGATTTAAAAGTATAAGTGTTGATTTTGCTACAGAACAAGTTGTCTAATAAAATATAAAAAGCTATATTTAAATAGAGATATTTATTTTTCTTAATATCAAAGCGAAAATGATTTTTTCAAGAAAATTCAAGACAAGAGTAAAATATAGCTAGGAGAATACTGTAGTATGTGACTTTCTATATTTTTATGACAACGCAGAATTTTAAAGAAAAAATCATTTTCCTAGGCAGAAAGCACCAAACATAACATCTAACATCTGGTCATTCTCATAAGGTCTTGTAATATTAGAGATATTTTCTAAAGCTTCTTTAATATGATAAGCAAAAAACTCTAATTCACCTGTTTGAAGTGGCATAGTTGATTCATTTATATGAAAAAGAGTTTGTGATACTGAATCAACTTGTCTTTTTGAAATTAATGTCATATCATCACTGTGAGTATTTGAGTCAAGAAGAGTTTCTAATTTATAAATTAAAGGATTAATTGTCTCTTTTGTGCTTAATTCAATAAATACTTCTTCTAATTTAGACTTATCAAAATTATTGTCTAAATCTGATTTATTAAGAACTTTGATTATCTCTTTATGTGAGTTCTCATCAAGTAATGCTAAAATCTTTTCATCTTCACTATCACAAGTTTTACTATTATCAAAAAGTGCTATAACAATATCAGCTTCATTTACTGCTTCAATTGATTTTTCTATACCTATTTTTTCAATAACATCTGAAGCATCTCTAATACCTGCTGTATCAACAATTTTTATTATATGAGTACCAACTTTTACAGACTCTTCAATTGTATCTCTAGTGGTTCCTGCTATATCAGATATAATTGCTCTATCAAAGTTTAAAAGCTTATTTAAAAGTGAAGATTTTCCAACATTTGGTTTTCCTACAATTGCTACTTTAAAACCTTCTATTAAACCTTCTCTTCTACGACTAGCTTCTAAAGTATCAGATAATTTAGTTTTGATTTTATTTAGTTTTTTTTCAATTTGCGAATATATATCATCTGGTAAATCTTCTTCTGCATAATCAATATTAACTTCTGTATATGCAAGCATAAAAAGTAAATCTTCTCTAATATCATTTACAAAGTCTGTTAATTCACCCTTTAGCTGTTTTGCTAATAACTTAACAGCATCTTCACTTCTTGCTTCAATTATTTTAGCAATTGCTTCAGCTTTTGTAAGGTCAATTTTTCCATTTAGAAAAGCTCTTTTTGAAAACTCTCCAGGCTGAGCAACCCTTGCTCCAAGTTTAATAACTTCACTCATAATAATATTTGAAATAGCAATACCACCATGACATTGAAACTCAACAATATCTTCACCTGTAAATGAAAATGGATTTTTAAAATATATTAAAAGTGCCTCATCAATAACTTCATCATTTGAATTATAAACTGAAGAAAGTGTGGCAAGTCGTGGTTTTAAGTCAGTTTTTTTTGAAAGTTTTAGAGCTATGGGTAAAGCATCTTTACCACTAACTCTAATAATTGAGATTGAACCAATACCATTAGCTGTAGCAATGGCAACTATTGTTTCATCATTAAGCAATTTTATTGCTCTTTTGACTTGTATTCATTTACAAGTACGTATTTATCTCCCCTAATATTTGTCTTAACTGCAACATATTTTTCAGGGAATTCATCTCTTAATTTTTTTAAAGCAATATGAACTAAAATTCCATCAAGAGGTTTAGTCTTGAAAGAACCTTTTTCTTTTATTGTTTGAATTACTGGTTCTAAATAAGCATAAATTGCAGTCTCTTGATTTTTCAAAAACTCTGCAACCTCAAGTCTTAACATAAGACCATATTTTTCATTAATCCAATTAAATAAAATGTATGAAAGTGCTTTATATCTATATCCTTCTTTACCAATTAGTAAAGCAGAATCATCTCCAGTAAATTCAATATATAAAGTATCTTCATCATAAAATTCTACTTTGATATCTTCAATACCATAACAAGTATCTTCAAATAAAGATTTTAGACCTTCATCAACTTCATCTAAAATATTTTGTCTTTCTTTTTTCACAACAATTTTTGCAACTTCACCTTTAGAAGCATCTTCACCATAAAATTTATCAAAGATTTTTTCTTTTGATTCAACTTTTGGAACATCTCTTAGTTTTGGCTGCTCTTTTCTTTTTTCTTCTCTTCTTCTTTTTTGAGCAGCTCTTCTTTGATCTTCTTTATTAGAATCTTCAATTTTCTTAGAGACCTCTTCAATTTTTATATCTTTTTTCTTGAATTTATGTTCTCTAGGTTTTCTATCTCTTCTTTTATTATTGTATTTTGGGCTTGCAGTAATTATGGCATATTTCTTACCAAACCCTAAAAACCCTTTACTTGGTTGCTGAATAATCTCAATATTTAACTGTGTAATCGAACAGGCAAATTCATTTGATGCTAATTCATAAACCTCTTCTAAAGTTTTTGCTTCAAATTGTTTCATAGTAAACTCCTATTACTTTTTTGCAGCTCTTTGCTTTTCAAACATTTTATTAATATAGTATTGTTGAGAAATAGTAAATACGTTGTTTATAAACCAATACAATGTTAGTCCTGCAGGGAACCACAAGAAGAAGAATGTAAATACAACTGGCAACATTTGGAAAATCTTTCTTTGCATCTCATCTTGCATAGTATTTGGAGTAATTTTTTGTTGTAAGAACATTGAAGCACCCATTAAAATTGGTAATACAAAATATGGATCCATTTCAGCTAAATCGTGAATCCATAAAATCCACTCTGCACCTTTAAGTTCAATTGAGTTTAATAAAACCCTATAAATAGCAAAAAATACTGGGATTTGTAAGATTAGTGGTAAACAACCACCCATTGGGTTTGCACCATGTTTCTTATAAAGTTCCATCATATGCATAGATTGTTTTTGTTTATCATCTTTGTATTTTGTTTGAATCTCTTTCATTTTAGGAGCTAAATCTTTTAGCTTCTGCATAGAAACCATACCTTTGTATGATAATGGATATAAAATAAGTTTAATAATAATTGTTAAAAATACAATTGTCCAACCCCAGTTTCCAACAATACCATGAATATATTGTAAGAATAAGAACATAGGTTTTGCAATAAATGTAAACCAACCATACTCAATAACATCAGTTAATTCAGGATTTAATGCTTCTAGATCTTTAAAGTTTTTAGGTCCCATGAAACCTGAAAATGAAACATCCCCATTTGCATGGATAAAACTTTGTGGATTGTTTGAAGCATCAGGCATTAATGAAACTTGTAATGAGTTTTCAAAGTTATAAGCTACAGTTGCATAATATCTATCAAAGTTTGAAACAAATTTGATTCCTGTATGAGATTCAACTTTATCTAGTTTTTCATCAGAAGTTAAACTCATAGTCCCATCATTTAGTTTTAAATATACACCATGATCTGCATACATATCAACTAAAACATTTGGTCTAAATCCATTTGTAATAAAAAATTGTTGTTTTTCAGAAGTTTTTACATTTAAATCATAATGCCCATCTGGGTAAAATGTTAAATCTTTTGTTACTATTAATCCATCTATATTTTGAGTTAATGTAAGTTTTTGTTGACTAGATGTAGCATTAACTTTTGAAGCAGAAGATGTATATGTAGATTTAAATGCTTTTTCGTTTGTATCTGCATTTGCAAATCTAACTTCTAAAGGTCTTAATTGATTTGCCTCAAAAAGTTTAATTTGATTACCCTCTTCATCTTTATATTTACTTTCTAAAAGTGTAACTTGAGCAACTCTACCTAAACTATCTATTTGGATAATGTTTTTTGCAGTTGTAATAGTTGAAATTATTTCAGAATCTCCAATTGCTTTTGAAGAAAGTGCTGAAATTGACTTTTTCATATCTTCACTTGAAGGTTGTGCTACTGCACTTACATTTGAAGCAATTTCAGGTGCTGCATTTTGTGATTGTTCTTTTGCTATTTGTGCTTGTTTAGCCTTCTCTTCTTGTTGAGGCTTTAATACTAAAAATTCATAAGCAATAAAAAATACAAACACTATTAGTGTCATTATTAACATTCTTTTTTGCATACCGTTATTTTGTTGATTCATCATTATGTGTTTTCCACTCCCGATTTTTTACTATGAGATATTTTTTGTCATCTATTGGTACCAACCAGTATTTGACTTTTATTTTTTTAAAATTGATATTATTATGCCTTACAATCTTTACAACTGGATAATCAAATCCACCAGCAAAAAGTTGATTGCATTTTAACACGCGTGATATTGTAAAATAAATTGCCTTAAAGAAAGAATTGTTTTCCAACTGCCATAGGGCATAATTTGAGCAAGTTGGGTAATATCTACAACTTCCAAATGAAATTACAGACAAGTATCGTTGATAAAATTTGATTAAGTATCTAAAAAGTGTTTTCATTTTGAATATAGTTGCATTTTTTTCATTGCATATATAAAGTCTTTTTCTAACTCTTTATGGGTTTTTTCAAAAAGTCTTTCTTTTGCAACAAAAATATACTTGCCCGTGGCAATATTATTTTCAAAAGTTAAGCATAAGGCTCTTAGTTTTCTTTTTGCCTTCGCTCTTTTTACAGCATTTCCTACTTTTTTTGAAGCAACAAATGCAATTTCCAGCTCATTGCTAGAAGTAAAAAAAGCGACAAAAGAGTGCGTGTGCCACTTTTTGCCGCTTTTATATAATCGATTAAAATCTTTTGAATTGTTAAGACGGTGGTCTTTACTTAAACAGCTAATCTCTTTCTACCTTTAGCTCTTCTAGCTTTAATTACTTTTCTACCGTTCTTAGTTTTCATTCTGATTCTAAAACCATGCGTTCTTTTTCTTGGCGTGTTATGTGGTTGATATGTTCTTTTCATATTCTTTAGTTCCTCTATTCACAAATTAAGTCGCGTATTATATTTAAACAAAACTTAAGTTAAGGTTAACTTTAGTTATTTTTCTAGATTTAATGCTTTTTGAACGCAACTTTCTAATGTAGTGTTATCTGCTATGCTTACATTTATGTTTTTAGGAAAATATTTCATTGTTGTTTTTCCAATACTTATTGCTCTAAAAGAGTCTTTCCAATTTACATTTTTGAAAAAAGCATCAATAGTTGAAGGGGATGAAAATATAATTATTGAATCATCTGGTAAATCAATTTTTTCTTCATATTGTATACATACTGTTTCATATAAAGCTATATGTTCACAAGCTATATTATTTTCATTTAAAATATCAATTAGATTAGAAACAATTTTTTTTGCACCAACATAAGCAACTTTTTTGTTTCTTAATAATTTAATAAGTTCATAAGCAAATTCATTGCCATGCTTTTCTTTCCCAACAAACGCTGGTTTTACCCCAAATTTTTTTATCTGTTTTGCAGTTTGGGTTGAAATAGCGTATGAAGGAATCTCTTTCCATTGTTTTGTAATTGAATTTAAATGTATAAGTGCATTTTTTGAAGTAAAAATTAGTGCATCATAGTTTTCTAAATCTATCTTATTTAAAATAGGTTTTGTATTTATCAGTGGTAAATTTTTTGCATATTTAACATTTTTATCACTTAAGATATAAATATTTTTATTCCTATTTTTAATATCATAATTTATATTTTTAACTCTTTGTTTTAAATGCTCAAGAAAGTTATCTTTAGAAGATATTACTAAATCACCTTTTTCATCAATAAAAAATTGTATTTGATTTTTTGAAAGTTCATATGTAAGTTTAATAAACTCCTTATAAGAGCTATTTTTATCACAATTTTTATCTTTTATAAATTTATTTTGATATTTATCATATTCATAATAAAGTAATTTTAGATTATCAAAAAGCTGTGTAAGGTTTTTCATTTCCTCTCTCATTTTTATAAAAAATAAAGCTTCAAATAGAAGCTTTATTTTAATTTAAATTAACCACCACTTTATCATTTATAACATCAAACTCTACTTTAGAACCTTCTGCAATTTTATCTTCTAAGATTAAGTCAGCTAATTTATCTTCAACTATCTCATAGATAGCTCTTTTTAATGGTCTCGCCCCATAAACTGGATCAAAGCCAACTTTTGCAATAAACTCTTTAGCACTTGCAGTTAAACTAATCTCAATATCTTTTGAAGCAACTTTTTTCTTAATAGCTTCAAATAATATATCAACTATATTTGTTATAGCTTCAAGTCCTAATTGCTCAAAAATAATAATATCATCAAGTCTATTTAGAAACTCTGGTCTAAAGTAAGCTTTTAAATCATCTAATACTGATTTTCTTCTTTCATCTTTATCACTAATTTCAATAATCTTAGCACTTCCAATATTTGAAGTTAAGATGATTATTGTATTTTTAAAATCAACTGTAACACCTTTGTTATCTGTTAGTCTACCATCATCTAATACTTGTAAAAGAATATTAAATACATCAGGGTGTGCTTTTTCTATCTCATCAAATAAGATAACACTATAAGGTTTTCTTCTAACTGCTTCTGTTAACTGACCACCCTCTTCATATCCTACATAACCTGGAGCTGCACCAATAAGTCTGCTTACAGCATGTTTCTCCATATACTCACTCATATCAAATCTAATAAGCGCTTTTTCATCATCAAATAAAAATCTTGCAAGTGTTTTAGCACTTTCTGTTTTACCAACTCCAGTTGGTCCTAAAAACATAAATGATCCTACTGGTCTGTTATCATCACTTAATCCTGCTTTGTTTCTTTTTATAGCTCTAGAGATAGCTTTTAAAGCTTCATCTTGTCCTATTACATCTTGTTTTAAAACCTCTTCAACTTTTAAAACTTTTTGTTTTTCAGAATCCATCATTTTAGTTACTGGAATCCCTGTCCATCTACTTACAATACTTGCAATTGACTCTTCATCAACTGAATTTCTTAGTAAGGTACCCTCTTCTTGCATTTGATTCCATTTATCTTGGTTTTCAGCAATCTTTTTTTGTAATTCTGGAATCTCACCATACTCAATTGAAGCTGCTTCTTCGAACTTTGATTCTCTTTTTGCTCTCTCTGCTTTTACTTTTAATTCGTCAATTCTTGCTTTCAATGAACTTTCAGCATTAAAAGTCTCTTTTTCATTTTCAAATCTTGCTTCTAAGTTTTGCTTTTCTTCATTTTTATTTGCTAATTCTTTTTCAATCTCTTCTATTCTTTGCTCATTCTTTTTAGATTTTTCCATTTTTAATGCTTCTTTTTCTACATTAAGAGTTTGTATTTCTCTTTTTATAGTAGAAAGTACAATTGGTTCTGATTCTATTTGCATCTTTAGTTCTGCTGCTGCTTCATCTATTAAGTCTATTGCCTTATCTGGTAAGAATCTATCAGAGATATATCTATCAGACAATTTTGCAGCTGCTACTAATGCAGAATCATTTATTGTTACATTGTGGTGTGTTTCAAGTCTCTCTTTTATACCTCTTAGTATTTGTAAAGCTTCATTTACACTTGGCTCATCTACATTAACTGGTTGAAACCTTCTTTGCATCGCTGCATCTTTTTCAAAATATTTTCTATACTCTTTAAGTGTAGTAGCTCCTATAGTATGTAATTCACCTCTAGCTAATGATGGTTTTAAGATATTAGCTGCATCCATACTACCTTCACTTGCACCTGCACCAATAATTGTATGAATTTCATCAATAAAAAGAATAATATTTCCAGCTTTTTTTACTTCATCAATAACTGCTTTTAATCTATCTTCAAATTCACCTCTATATTTAGCACCTGCAATTAATGCACTCATATCTAATGTTACTACTTTTTTATTTTGTAAACTTAATGGTACTTGTTTTTCTACAATTCTCTGAGCTAAACCTTCTGCAATTGCCGTTTTACCAGTACCTGGTTCACCTAGTAAAATTGGATTGTTTTTTGTTTTTCTAATAAGAATTTGCATCATTCTTTGAATTTGCTCATCTCTTCCAATTACAGGGTCTAATTCACCATCAATTGCTTTTTTATTTAAATCAATACCATATTTACTTAAAGATTCTAAGTTATCATCTGAACTTTGTGAATCAATAGTTTGCCCTGCTCTCATAGCTTCAAGATTTTTCTTTGCTTCACTTAAATTTAAATACTTTCCAAGCACATCTTTAATAACTTGATTTGATAAGTTTGCCATCAACCATGTATCAATAGCTATAAATTTATCTCCATTGCTAGTCATCAAACCTTCTGCATTTTGAACCGAACTTAAAAAATTTCTTGATAATTTAATATTATCTTTTGTTACACTTGAAACTTGAGGAAGTTTATTAGCATATGATTTTGCTTCTAATTCAATTGCTGCTTTATCAACATTCATTTTGTTTAATAATTGATTTAATACTGAATTTGTGTTTGTCAATAAAGCCCACAAAAAGTGAATAAGTTCAACCTCTTGGTTTTTATTATGTAATGCAAGTGATACTGATGAATCAATAACCTCATGCATTTGGTTTGTTAGTTTTTCAAATATATTATTACTCATTTAGCACTCCTTTTCTTTAACTGCTAATATAATTTTAGCACTTTGAGTGTATCTTTGTCAAGTCTTTTTATAAATCTTTTATAAATTATAATTCTTTTTTTATATCTTTGTCCCTTTAAAAGTGGACACGTTTAAAGGATTTTAATGTTGTGTGGAATTGATGAAGCAGGCCGTGGTCCAATCGCAGGACCTTTAAGTGTAGCAGGAGCTATCTTTATAAATGAAGTTAAAGAATTAGATGACTCTAAAAAATTAAGTGAGAAAAAAAGGGAAGAGTTATTTCCCAAAATTAAAGAAAACTGCCACTATCATATAGTATTTAAAAGTGCTAAAGATATTGATGAAAAAGGAATTAGTACTTGTTTAAAAGAGTCGATTAGGGAAATCATGGAAACTTTAAAAGCTAAATGTAATGAAAATGTAGAATTTTTAATGGATGGAAATACTTCTTTTGGGATAAATACACTTCAACATAAAATAAAAGCAGATGCAACTATAAAAGAGGTAAGTGCAGCTTCAATATTAGCAAAAGTAAGTCGTGATAGATATATGAATAAAATAGCACCAAACTATAAAAAATATGATTTTGATAAACATAAAGGATATGGAACAAAAGCTCATGTTGAGGCAATTAAAAAATATGGTAGAAGTGATGAACACAGAGTTACTTTTAGATTAAAAGCATTAGGTGAAGAGAAAATTGGAGTGCAAAAAAATCTATTTTAGAATTATTGCATATCTAATTTATTTAGAAACCTCTCCAATATGATTTTCAACAGATTTCACTTTTCCTTCAAGTCTATTTTCATGACCAGATCTAATATCAAAAGTTATAGTTGAATATATCCGTTTTGAACCTAGTTCTTCTAATTTGTCATAACATTTTTGAATTACCAATAAAGCTTCACTCATTTTATCTGTTTCAATAACAGTAGACATTGCAGTTAATTTATAAGGATATCCACAATCTCGTATAACTTTTAAAACTTCAGAAACTTCTTTACTTTTACTTTCACTTTTATCTGTTGGAAACATAGCCATTTGTAACAATACTGACACAATAACCCCTTATTTTAATTAAAAATATTTAGTTGATTTTTTCCATTTTTTTTAGCAACATACATACCTTCATCTGCCCTATCAAGTGCAGAATATATATCATCACTTGCATTACACAAGGTTAAGCCCATGCTTGCAGTAACTTTTATACTTAGATTTTCAACCTCAAGTTTTGCATTTTCTATAGTTTTTCTTAGGTTTTCTGAATATTTTTTTGCACCATGTAAAGATGTATTTGGCAATAAAATAGCAAACTCTTCACCACCATATCTACAAATAACATCACTTTTTCTTTTGTGTTCCATCATTAAATCAGCTACTGCACATAATACATAATCACCTATTTGGTGACCATATGTATCGTTTATTTTCTTAAAATTATCAAGGTCAATAAGTAAGATTGATACATCTTTACCTTCTCTTTTTGCAAGACTTATTGACTCTTTTGCTATTGTTTCAAAATATCTTCTATTGTAAATTTTTGTTAGAAAATCTTTTTCAGAAAGATCTTTTAATTCTTTATTCATTTGAAGCAATTCTTCTTCATTGCTTTTTAGTTGACGGGTTACTTTAAAAAGTACTATGTTTTTATAAATAATTACAATTATTAAAAGGGAAAAAAGTCCAATAAAAAAATACAAATATGGTAATTCTTTATATTCAGATAACCTTTTAAATTCATTTTTTAAATGATTAATTAAGCTATTGTCATGATAAACAAAATCTTTTATATCAATATTATTTTTAACTAAACCCATAACATTGTACAAATCATAAATTCTTTGTAATTTATTTAAATCAATATTTCCTAAAATATCAGTATTATAAAAAGAAAGTTTTTTTAATTCGTATCCTTCAAAAATCAACTCTTCTCTTGTTAAGTTTTGAGTATTATATTTTTCTAAAATTAAATCAGCCGTTTCTTCAATATTTGAATAGGCATATTCCCAACCTTTTAACGAAGCATTTCTAAATTTTTCAACTAATTCTTTTTGATTTTCCAATTTTGTTTTACTTGTGTATAAGAAATCACTGTACATATCAAAGCCATAATCACTTGGGGAAAAAATATTATACTCAACTCCTATTTTTTGTAAATAATATGGTGCCTTTGAAGTATAAGCTGATATAACATCAGTTTTCTTATCTATTAAATCATTTATATTGTGGGTGTGATTAATAAATTTTAAATTTTTTAATTCAACTTTTTGTGAAATAATCATAGACTTTAATGATACCTCACTTGCATCATCAATGGTAGTCATTATTCTTTTACCATCAAAATCAGTGATATTATTGATATTTGATTCTTTTGTAGAGATTAAAATTAGTGGACTATTTTGAAACAAAGCATACAAAGTAACGATATTTTTATTATCACTTTTATCTAAAATTAAAGTTTCTCTACCAACAGCAAAATCATATTTACCATCATTTACCCCTTGAGGGATATCAAGACCAAATTCAAAAGGTTTAATATTTACATCAAAACCTTCATCTTTGTAAAAACCTTTTTCTTTTGCAATAAAATAACCTGCAAATTGAAATTGATTAAACCAAGATAATTGTAATATAAGACTATTTGCTTTAGCTAAAAAAGGATTTAATATCATAATAAGAAACAGTGTAAAGAAAAAATGATTCATTTGTTTTAATTTCCTATTCATGAGTTGTTAATAAATTATTTTATGAATTGTATTCTACAACAGTTTTGTTAAAAATGATTTAATATAACTAAGTTTTTCAAGACTTTTACTATGTGAAAAAGATATATTATATAGATTTATTAATATTTTATTTACATTATTTTTGATATTATTTCAAACTTTACAATAAAAAAGGGGAAAAGTATGCAGATAGAAATATCTCCAGAAGTTTTATTATCTCAACTAGGGTACGCTAAAAATGATTCTTCATTGAAGCAAGCTGAAGATGTTATTAATGAAACTAAAAATTTCAATAAATTTTCAAAACATATAATTAGTTTAAATGACCATTTAAAAAAGATGAACGCATATGTTGCTTTATCAAACTCGTCTAATTATTTAAAAATTAAATGTGACGAAAATGATGCAGATGCAATCTTAACTGAATTCCATGATGAAGTGTCTCATTGGGCTGGGAAATACAATGTTGATGTTGAAAAACTAGATAAAAAGCATGTATATTATATTTTAGGATCTAACTAAAAAAGGCAATAAAGATATCTATTTTAGATATCTTTATTTATTATTTAAAAATCTTTTTATAAGAGTGGCAGTAAGGGGTTTTCCCTGTTCTTTCATAATAATTTTGATGATAATCTTCTGCTTCATAAAATACACTTGATTCATATAAAGATGTAGCAACTTTATAATTCATATCTTCAAGTTCATCTACTAATTCCAAAGAAGTTCTTTTTTGACCTTCATTTTGATAAAAAATTGCTGATAAATATTGACTTCCTATATCTGGTCCTTGCCCATTAGTTTGAGTAAAATCATGGATTTCAAAAAAATGTTTAGCTAATTCTCTAAAAGAAACTTCACATTCATCATATTCTACCCTTACAACTTCTAAATGACCTGTTCTACCTGTACATACAGCTTCATAGCGTGGGTTTTCCATATGTCCACCCATATATCCAGAAACAACAGAATGTACACCTTTAAACTTTTCAAAATAGTGTTCAACACCCCAAAAACAGCCAGCAGCAAAATATGCAAAAGCATGTTGTTCACAACAATTTTCTATACTTTTGAATGATAAAGACAATGAGTTTACACAGTGTCTCATATTTTTTGAAGTGAAACCTTCACCTTCGAAAACATGACCTAGATGCGCTCCACAATTGGCACATATAATTTCTACTCTTCTTCCATCTGCATCAGGAATTCTTTTTACAGCCCCAACAATTTCATCATCAAAACTTGGCCATCCACAACCTGATGAAAATTTATCTTCCGATCTGTAAAGTGCAGTATCGCACTTTCTACATTTATAAACTCCGTCTTCATAAAAGTCATTGTACTTTCCAGAAAAAGGTCTTTCTGTACCTTTATTTTCTATTACATACTCTTCTTCAGGAGTTAATTTATTATAGCCCATACGCCTCTCTTTACAAAAATTAATTGCGGTAGTTTATCAAAACAACAACAAAGAGTGCATTAATTTTTAATATAATCAATATACTTTATTTTTTTTTAATACTCAAAAAATATTAATTTACTAAAAATCTTTGCTCAACTAGAAGTTTTCCATTTTCGTAAATCTTGCCTTCAAAGATATCACCTTCAACAAAATTTCCAACACCCTTTGGAGTTCCTGTCATGAGAATATCTCCATCTTCAAAAGATGAAAAAGTTAAAACTTCATCAATAATCGCTATTGGTTTGTTTATCATCAAAGTGACCCCACCTTTTTGTTTAAGTTCCCCATTAATATAAAGTTCTAACTCTAAGTCATTAATACTTCCATTAAAATTAACAAACTTTGAAAATACAGCTGAACCATTAAAGCATTTTGCTCTTTCCCATGGTAAACCCTTTTTCTTTAAAGTGCTTTGTACCTCTCTTAGGGTTAAATCTAATCCAAATCCAACTGCTGAGATTTTGTTTTCTTCCATTAAAAAAGAAATCTCTGCTTCATAATGACATGAACTATTTCCTTTTGGGAAATTCAATATTCTTGAAACAGAAGAATTTGGTTTAAAAAAGAAAACCATCTCTTCAGGAGTTTCATTATTTAACTCTTTTATATGTTCTATATAGTTTCTTCCAATACATACAACTTTTGAGGGAAAAATCTCTTGCTCATTTATAATTATTGAATTCATATATTATATCCTTATAAAATGTCCCATCTTAAGAGGGACCAATATTTTTTATTAAATCATTGATAATAACTGCTGTTAAACCCCAAATAATATCACCTTTATAGTCATAAACCCAAACTCTATGTCGTCTATGCCCCCAAGGTTTATGATAAGTTTGAGGTAGACCTAACTCTTCAACAGGGAAAAGAATCTCTTTATTCCCATCCTCATCTATAGTATATGGATGAACTTGATACTTTAAATTATATTCAATTGGGGGATTATTTTTAAAAAAGTCTAAAGGAATAATTAATACATCTTCAACTTCATTTTTATCAATTACCATATTTTTAATTGCTCTTTTTTTTACTCTAGCTACAAAAGATTCAACCAAAGCACCAATGGGAGCAACATAGGTATCCAATTGTCCTATTACTTTGATATCTTTTTTCTTAATGCCCAATTCTTCATATGTTTCCCTTAATGCTGTCTCTTTAAAATTTTTATCATTTTCTTCTTTCCTGCCACCTGGAAAACATATATCGCCACCTTGTCTTATATGAGCAGCTCTTTTTTGGAAAATCAAATAATAATCATCTTTTATCTTTACAATAGGAATTAAAACTGCAGAATTAAAATATCTATCCCTTGCCATAACCCCAGGTTTATTAGGTAGATTTTTAACAAGTTTTTTAAGCTCTTTCTTTTTCATATTACCTTATTCGAATTTTTAAAAAAGTATAGCAAAAAAATTTAAAATATCATATTTTTGTCATATGTTCATTATATAATTTTTATACCCCCATTCATGAAGACTCATAGAATGATGATTAGTTTAAATACTAGTCGACCTTTTTTAAATAATTTAAAGTCGTAATCGCTCCACGACTTTAAATTACATATTTAGTTTTGATATATTCTTATTACAATGTTTATTTGATTTTAACATTTCACAAGCATCATTTTAATAAAATAAGAAAAAGGCTATAGATGAAAATTGTATTGATATTTTTCTTTCTTGTTGTATCTATTTTTGCTAAAGAAATATCTTTTACAAAAGAGGAAAAAGATTTCATTAAAAATCATGAGCCTATTAAAATCGCCTCAATTAAATCATATATTCCTTTTAGTTATGAAAAAAACAATAAAAAAGTTGGACTTACTCACGATTTACTTGATTTAATATCTAAAAAAAGTGGTCTAAAATTTGCAAAAACAAATGGTTCTTGGTCAACAATCTCTAAAAAGTTCAAAAATAAAGAGGTTGATATAATAAGTGAGATCTCTTATAAAAAAGATAGAGAAGAGTACACAGTTTTTACTGAACCTTATTATGAAGTACCAATTGGAATTTTTACAAATGGATTAATAAAATACGAAGGTATAAAATCTTTAGAGGGTAAAAGAATAGGAATATTAAAGGGTTCATTCTTTATTCAAATTTTAAAAAATATTAAAGATGTTGAAGTTGTTGAATTAGAATCGGAAAAAGAAAAACTTTTTTATCTAATAAATAATCAAGTTGATTTAATAATCAGCAATGCTATGACAGAAAACTACACCTATAATCTAATGTACAAAGATGTAAAACTAAGTGGTTTTTTTGAAAATGATCAGATAAGTAAAGAAGATTTGCGATTTGGTATACAAAAAGAGAATAAAATATTAAGTTCAATTTTTTTAAAAACCTTTGAATCTATCTCTTTAACTGAAATGATTCAATTAAAAAAAGACTGGATATATTCAAATAAAAACCTTTATACTAAAGCATATTTAACAATCGAAGAAAAAAACTTTATAGAAGATAATTTAATAAAAGTTGGAATAGAAAGTTCTAAACCATATATCTTTTTTAATGAAAAAGAAAATGATATTGATGGATTTTATTCTGATATTTTCAAGCTAGTTTTAGAAAAAACTGGTTTAAAAGTTGAATATATAAAAGATTCATGGAATAATCTATTAAATAGTTTCAAAGAAGGAGAAATTGACTTACTTCCAGCAACTTTTTATAATAAAAAAAGAGAAGAATTTGGCTTATTTACAAAAGAATACTACAAAGTTAAAGAGTATATTTACACTAAATCATTAAATTATAATGACTTAAAAAACTTAAACAATAAAAAAATTGCTATTGTAAAAGGTTATGCAACAATTGATAAACTAAAGAAAAAATTTCCTGATATTCAAATAATAGAAACAGAAAGCCTAGCTCAATCAGTTTCTTTAGCATTAAATGAAAGTGTTGATGCTCTTATTGATTATCATTTAGTAGTAGAAAACTTTTTGTTTGAAAATGCAATTTTAGATTTAAAAGGTACTCCCCAAGATTATTTAAACGCTGCATCAGTTCACTATTTTTCTAAAAAGAATCAACCTATTTTAAACTCGATTTTACAAAAAGGTTTAGATTCAATTTTAAAAGAAGAAAAGATAAAACTGTACAACAGTTGGTTTACCGCAAGTAGTGTTTTAAGTTCACAAAATTCAAAAACAATAAATGAAAAAAAATTTATTGAAAAGCATCCTTTAATAAGATTTAGGGTTAGACCAAATAGAGCCCCTTATGAGTTTGAGAAGAATGGAGAAGCTGCAGGGCTAGCAGTTGATTATGTAAAAGAAAGTGCAAAAAAGATGGGTCTTGAAGTTGAGTTTGTTATGAATAACGACCCCATTAAAGATGCTTTTTACAATATAAATAATAATAGAAAAAAATATGATACTTTAATTTATTCAGTTAAAAATCCAGACAGAAAAAAAGAATTTTCTTTTGGTATTGAGTTTTTATCTTATCCTCTTATGATTATTACCCATAAAGATGCAAACTATATTGGCTCAATGAATAGTTTAAATAATAAAACAGTAGTTTTAGAAAAGAGTTTTTTAACAAATGAGTGGATAAAAAGAGATTATCCAGAAATAAATATTATAAATGCAAAAGATACAAAAAGTGCCTTAGAGATGGTAAATGATAATAAGGATATTACATACATAGGAAACTTAGGAGTTGCTAATTATCTTAGGGTTCATGATAAATTAGAAAATATAAAAATAGCTGCCCCAAGTGGATATGGAGATATAAATTATAGTTTTGTAGCCCCTAAAGAATGGCCAGAGTTGGCCTCTTTATTAAGTAAGGGATTTAAACAAATAACTCCAACAGAACATATAAATATTCAACAAAAGTGGTTTTCAGTTCAAGAAATTAAACAAACTGATTATTCTTTGATTATTAAAACCTCTATTATTTCGTTTTTAATAATCATTTGGATTTTATGGTGGAATAGAAAATTATCAAAAGAGAAAGATAAAACAAAAATAGCATTGGAAGAGCTTCAAAAAGCTAAAAGTTTATTAGAAGAGAAAAATAAAGAAGTTTTAATCTCCCAACAGTTTCTAGAATCAGTTTTAGATGAGAGTCCTAATCCAATTATTATTAAAGACTATAATAATAACTTTGTTTTAGTAAATGAAGCTTTAGCTAAACTTTATAATACTACAAAAGAAAATTTAATTGGAAAAGATGATAGTTCATTTCTTGAAGACAAGGAAATGGCTAACTTTTACAAGGAAAATACTAGAAGTGTTATGGATACAGGCAAAACTCAAATTGTTTATGAAGATTCAAAGGATTTAAAAACTGGAGAGATTAAAAACTTCATGTCCATAAAAAAACCATTTAAAGATACAAATGGAAATCACTTAATATTAGTTATTGCAAATGATATTACTGAAATCAAAAAACTTGAGGCTGAAAGATTAAAAAATCAAGAATTGATTTTCCAACAATCTAAAACAGCTTCAATGGGTGAAATGATTGGAAATATTGCCCATCAATGGAGGCAACCTTTATCTATAATATCAACTGCTTCGACTGGGCTTATTATTGAAAAAGAATTAGGGGTATTAGATGATAGTAAACTAATCGATACACTTAAAAGTATTAATGAATATACACAACATCTATCTAATACAATTGAAACATTTAGAGAGTATATAAAAGATACTAAAGAGTTTAAAGAAGTTATATTGCAAGATAGAATCAAAATGGCAATAAGTATAATAAATGCTTCTTTTAGTAGTAACTTTATAGTTATAAAAACAAATATTGAAAATGTAGAACCCATTAAGATTAAACTTGTTTTAGGTGAACTATCAGAAGTTTTAATTAACATATTTAATAATTCAAAAGATGTTTTAAAAGAAAGAAAAATAAAATCACCTTGGGTAGATGTTCAATTAAGAAGACAAAAAAATAAAGCGATAATAACTATTGAAGATAATGGTGGCGGTATTGATGAGAAGATTATTGAAAGAATTTTTGAGCCATACTTTACAACAAAACATCAGTCTCAAGGAACTGGCTTAGGTCTTCATATGAGTTACAAAATTATAACTGAAAGTTTAAAAGGTTCAATATATGTCAAAAACACTTCAAATGGAGCGAAATTCTTTATTGAATTACCCCTTTAATATATTATAATTTCCTATTTTGATATTTTGACCAATCTGGCATTTCATGAATATATCCATCAAATAATGATGAAGATATTATAAAATCAGCTGTTTGTCTATTTGTTGCAATTGGGATTCTATAGGTATCACATATTCTTCTAAGAGCTGTAATATCAGGCTCATGGGGTTGAGCTGCCATAGGATCAACAAAGAAAAATAAAATATCAATTTTCCCTTCAGCTATCATTGCTCCTATTTGCTGATCTCCACCCAAAGGACCAGATTTTAGTCTGTGAACTTCAAAACCTTCATCTTGTAAAAGTTTTCCTGTGGTTCCTGTTGCAAATATCATATGTTTTTGTAAAGTCCCTTTATTGAACATTGACCAATCTATCAAGTCAAGTTTTAAATTGTCATGGGCTACTAAAGCTATATTCATTTTTGTCCTTTTAATAAATATTTTTTGTAGATGATAAAATTGTATCTAAAATGGATATTAAACTATATTATCTAGTAATATATCTTTTGCCCTTGCAACTTCAATAAAAGACTCATGTGTTCCACCAACATCAGGGTGTACTTTTTTTACTATAATTTTATAAGCAGTTTTAATTTGTGTCTTTTCTAGTTGTCCATGAATAGGTAAGTCTAAAAGTTTTCTGTATTTTTTTTCTATTTGTTGATTTGAATTTTCTTTTTTTCTAAAAAAGCTATTTATATTTTCATTAAATTCTTTTTGATTTTTTCTTTGGGTAAAAAAGGCTTCTTTTTGGATTATTTCTTTATCTTCTTCCCACTTTTGCGTAGTAAAGATCTCACAAGATTCAAAAGCAATTTTTCCATTTAAAATAAGCTCTTCTAAATCAAAAAAGACCATTTCATATGGCTCTTCAAGGTATGCAATAACTTTGTACCCTTTTGCTTCAATCTTTTCAATCCAAACAAAATCTCTAAGAATAATATCTTTGTTGTATATGATATAATCTTCTTCTAAAAACTGTTCATAATCTTGCATTTTAATCCCCTGTAAAACTTTATATGCAAGAAGTGTGCTTTTCAACTATTCTTCGTGGTGTGTCAACATTCTTAAGACTCTAATAACCTTATCTTCTTCTCTTACTTCATATACAAGTCTATGTTGAATATTATTTTTCTAGAATATGCACCACTTAAATTTCCAATATATTAAATAAAAATCTATTAATATATGTACAATTTTAGAAGTCCAATGTCTCTTATATCTTATAGCAGGTAAAACATCTTTCAAATAATAAATTTCATCCTGCCACCAATTTTTAATTTTATTTAACATTTATACCTCAAATATATTTATTATTAAATGTTAATAAAATTATTATTAAGAAAAAAGATTTATTATAATGAATAGATTTTAAAAGAAATAAAGGCGGAAAGAAAAATAAACTATAGGAGTTTACATGTAGTAAATGACTATATTTATTTTTCTTGACAACGCCTATTTATGAAGAAAGATGTTTATTAGAATAAATCTTCCTGAATTAGTGTAAGAAGTGTCTTTTACCTGAGAAATACAACGCCATACCAAACTCATCAGCCGCTTCAATAATCTCATCATCTCTAATTGAACCACCTGGTTCAATCACACATTTCACACCAGCTTCTTGTGCAGAGTCAATTGAATCTCTAAATGGAAAGAATGCTTCAGATGCTAGAACTGAACCTGTTACGTCTAGTCCTAAATCTTCTGCTTTTCGTAAAGCTGCTTTTGCTGCATCAACTCTACTTGTCATACCCATACCAACAGCTACCATTGCTGAGTTTTTAACATATACTACACAGTTTGATTTTGTTAAACTTGCTACTTTATATGCTATTTCCATATCTTTTATTTCTTGTTCGCTTGCTTCTCTTTTTGATTTTAGTTCTGAGTTTCTTACCTCATCTTCTTCAACTTTATCAGCATCTTGATAAACAAATCCACCATCAACTATTTTGAAGTTAAATGCATCATTTGCCATTTCAAGTTTTGTTGTTCCTTGTTTAAATAGTTTTATTCTTTTTTTCTTGTTTAACTCTTGCTCAGCTTCTGCTGTAAAGTCTGCTGCAAATACAACTTCTAAAAAGATTTCATTCATTTTAACTGCTAGATCTAAATCAACTACTCCATTTACTGCAACTACGCCACCAAATGCTGAGATTGGGTCACATTTTAAAGCTTCAGTATAAGATTCTAGTAGTGTATCTTTGATAGCAAATCCACATGGGTTTCCATGTTTTACGATACAAACGGCATTGTCAGTTCCAAAAGCAGATGCTATTTTTGCAGCTCCAGAAATATCACCCATATTATTGAAACTTGCTTCACCTTTTAGTGTGATAAATTTATTTGATAAATGTTTATCAAACTCATATAAAGCACCTTTTTGATGTGGGTTTTCTCCATATCTTGTATCAAATACTTTTTCACCAACGATAAATTGTTTTTGTCCCATTCCGTTGTTGAATCTTTTGTTCATATAGTTTGCAATCATAGAATCATAAGCTGCTGTATGTTCGTAAGCTTTTATCATCAAGTCTCTTCTAAATTCTTGAGTATTTGTTTCATTTTTAAGGTTGTTTAATACTACATCATAATCCGCTACATCAGTTACAATGATTACAGAATCATGATTTTTTGCAGCAGATCTAACCATAGCTGGACCACCAATATCAATGTTTTCAATAATCTCTTCAAAGTCATCAGTTTTTTCAATAGTTGCTTTAAATGGATATAAGTTTACACATACTAAATCTATACCTTCAACACCTAACTCACGTGCTTGATCTAAGTGTGATTGTTTGTCACGTCTATGTAAAATACCACCATGGATATATGGATTTAAAGTTTTAACTCTACCCTCAAAACACTCTGGAAATTTTGTAACTTCATTTGCTTCAATTACTGCAATTCCAGCTTCTTTTAGTTTGTTATAAGTACCACCAGTTGAAATAATTTCATATCCTAAAGATACTAACTCTTTAGCAAAGTTTTCAACTCCACTTTTGTCGCTAACGCTAATTAATGCTCTCATTAAGATTTACCTTTTGATTGTTGATTCGTGTAAGTTTTCGCGGATTATACTTAAAGTATATTTAATAAAGGCTTTTATAAGTTATTCAAAAGGGGGAGATTGAAATTCAATCTCCAAATGTTTTATTTTCTTCCTAAATAAAGACCAACTTGTTGTAAAGGTTTCCCTTTCATTTCACCACAAGTTTTATTTTCAGTAATATATGCTTTAGCTTCAGCTACAGAATCAAATTTTACATCAATCTTTTTACACATTTTATTGTAAATTTTTTCACCCATTTTTGCAGCTTTACCTTGTCTTTTTAAAATCATTGCTTTTTCTTTTTCCATCCCTTTTGCAACTATGGCATAAACTTCATCATATTTTTTTATCTCACCACCATTTGCTTTTTGAAAAGCTATAGCATCTGATTCATTAGCAAATCCATACTTACTAGTCATACTCATGGTACCAGGCTTAGAACTTCCAACAACATAAGTAGCATCTTTTGCATCTATAAATTTTAAAGTTTTATTATCAACAACTTTTTCATCACTTAACTTCGTACCATTTAACTCTTTATCCTCAACCATACAATGGATTGAACAATACTGTTTTGTATGACCTTCATGTTTTGCAGCATGATTTGTTTTATAGAACATTGGTAAAGTCATTCCACAAATTGGACAATATTTTTTTGTTTTTCCATCTTGAACAATTGTTGCTTTTTCCATTGGTACTGCTTGATACATCATTTTTTTTGGTTTTTTATCCATATTCCCTGCACCAAATGCAAATGTTAAAGATACAATAGCCAAAAGTGATACTTTAAAAATTTTATTCATTTTCTTCTCCTAAAATATATATTAAAAGAATAATAACAATTAAGAGTTAAATTACTGTTAATTAACTGTTATTTAACTCTTAATTGTTATTATTCATAAAATTTTTATAAAAGGATTTACTTTGTTCAAATATGTTTTAGTTTTTATGCTTTTGCTTACAAGTTATATAAGTGCCGCAACATTCTCTAAAGAAGCTACTAAAGAACCAGTTTTAGTTCAAAAAGGTGAAGAAAAACACTGGTGTCCCGTTTGTGGAATGAGTATAAAAAAATTTTACAAGACTTCTCATACTTCAACATTAGAAAATGGAACTGCAAGACAATATTGCTCAATAAGATGTTTAGCAAAAGATAAAGAGGAGTATGGAATAGATGAGAATAATATTAGAGTAGTTGATGCAAAACATGAAACACTTATAGATGCAAAAAAAGCTTTTTATGTAATTGGAAGCAAAGTTAAAGGCACAATGAGTATGACTAGTAAACTTGCCTTTGAAAAAGAGCTTGATGCTAAAGAATTTATTAAACAATATGGTGGAAAAATTGCAAGTTTTGATGAAGCATTAAAGCAAGCCCAAGATTCATTAAAAAAAGATGATGCAATCACCAAAAATAAAAAAGTTAAAAAAGTTTATCCAATGGGTAAAAAAATCTTCCAAAAACTATGTAATCAAGATATAGATCCAACAGAATATATAGAGATTAATGAATTAAAAGCAGATATATTAAATAATAAACTTTGCAAAAGATTAGATGAAAAAAAGCTTCAAGCAGTTTCTTTATATTTGTGGGAAGTAAAAAGATTTGGAGATTTAGATTCAATCAAAAACAAAGTACAAGTTGAAGAAAGAGAAAAATGTCCTGTATGTGGAATGTTTGTTGCAAAATATCCAAGATGGGCTGCACAAATATTTTATAAACATGGTGATCATGAACATAAATTTTCATTTGATGGAGTTAAAGATATGATGAAATTTTACTTTAATCCAAAAAAATGGGGAGAATATCCTGTTTCTAAAGATATGATTAGCAAGATTTTAGTTACAGATTATTATTCGCAAGAAGCCATTGATGGAAGTAAGGCTTTTTATGTAATTGGTTCTGATGTTTATGGCCCAATGGGTAATGAGTTAATTCCTTTTCTTAATGAAAATAATGCAAAAATATTCAAAGAAGATCATGATGGAACAAAAATAGTAAGATTTGATAAAATAATTGAAAATGAAGTATATAAATTAGATGAATAAAAAAAGTAAGTATTTTATTGGTATCACAATTTGCTTAATGAGTTTACTATTAATACAAATTGTGTACCTTAAAATATATGAGTTAATAGACACAAAACAATTAAATGAAAAAAAAGCTTTTTTAAAAGTTACTGCCTTACCTGATTTAGCTATATCAACTGAAGCTATGTACATAAGACATAGAACCTTAAGTGATACATTTTCTTTATTAAAAGAAAGTCCAGAATTAAGAGAGTACTTTCCATCTACTTTCACCTATTCACATTCTCATATTTTAAATAACACACCCTCGAAGGTTTTAAATGAAAAGTAAAATCAATCTGTATTTAATAGAGTTTGCCATAAACTCTTTACTCAGACAAAAATTTAAAAATATATTTATTTTGATAGTTCTTATTTTTTTAACTTCACTAATAGCCTCAATATTCTTTATTTCAAACTCAATTAAACATGAACTAAATTCAACATTAAAGACTCTTCCACAAATTACTATCCAAAAATTAAAAGCAGGAAGACATTATGATATGAATTTAAGTGATGTGGATGAAATTTTAAATATTGCTGGAGTTAGTGATGCAATTCCTAGAGTTTGGGGATACTATTATTTTGCAAATATGGGTACAAACTTTTCAATAATTGGAATAGATGAATTTGAAAACCAGTATAAACAAACCTTAGTTGAAGCAACAAAAACTAATGATTTTACAAAAGCTTTAGATGAAAATTCTATGATTGTTGGAGAAGGAGTTAAAAAAGCCTTAGAAGATAACTACTATAAAAAATATTTTAATTTTATCAAACCAGATGGGACTTTCAAAAAGGTGAATATTGGAGGTGTTTTTAAAGCTTCTACAAACTTAGAATCAAATGATACTATTTTACTTCCAAAACAAATAGCACTAGAGATATTTGGGATGGAAGAGGATAAGATTACTGATATTGTTGTAAAGGTTGCAAACCCAGAAGAGATACCAACAATTGCCTCAAAAATTCGAATAATATTTCCTGATGCAAGGGTTATTACAAATAAAGATTTAGAAATCTCATATCAAAATATCTTTGATTATAAAAGTGGGATTTTTTTAGCATTATTTATTGTATCGCTTTTTACATTTTTTATCATTGTTTATGATAAAGCAAGTGGAATGAGTTCAGAAGAGAAAAGAGAAATTGGTGTTTTAAAAGCTTTAGGCTGGAAAATTGAAGATGTTTTAAAAGAGAAGTTCTATGAAAGTTTTATTATCTCTTTCTTAGGGTATATAATTGGTATTTTAATAGCCTTAAGTTTTGTATATATTTTTAACGCACCATTACTAAGTAATATATTCACTGGATATTCTGAGTTAAAAACAGATTTTGAATTACCCTTTGTAATTGATTATAATACTTTATTTTTAATATTTTTTCTTACAGTCCCAATTTATATAGCTTCAACTATAATACCTTCATGGAGAAGTGCAACAATTGAAACAGATAAGGTTTTAAGATGATAGAACTAAAATATCTAACAAAAGTTTTTGAGCTTAATAAAAACAATACAATAGTTGCAGTAAATGATATAAGTTTAGAGATAAATGATGGGGAACTACTTGTTTTAAAAGGGGCAAGTGGAAGTGGCAAAAGTACAATTCTTTCTTGCTTAGCAGGTTTAAGTAAACCTACTTCTGGTGAGATAATTATTGATAATGATAGAATTTCAAAACTTCCTGATAATTTTGCCTCACTTTTTAGAAGAGAAAAAATTGGTTTTATATTCCAAAAATATAATTTGATTCCAACTTTAAGTGTAAAAGAGAATATCTTAATTCCATTAATTCCTGAAAATTTACCTTCGCATAAAACAAAAGAGATTTTAGAAAAGGTTATGAAAAAGTTTAAAATTGACCACAAAAAAGATGAACTTGTTAAAAACCTTTCAGGGGGAGAACAACAAAGAGTTGCAATTGCAAGAAGCCAAGTAAATAATCCAAAATATATCATTGCAGATGAACCGACAGCAAACTTAGATAAAGAGTTATCTCTTCATTTTATTGAGATTTTAAAAGAATTAAAAAATGAGGGTAAAACAATCATTGTTGCTACCCATGATCCACTTTTCTTTGAGCTTGATTTTGTTGATAGAGTTATTGAAATATCAAATGGCGAAATTCTAAATGAGGCTTTAATATAATGCTTTTATCACCTGAAGTTTTAACAATACTTATTATAAATATTATATTTTTAGTATTTGGTACAATTGCTTTTTTTCTATCAACTAAAATTTTTTTAGGATGGGATATAAACTCAACTTCAAAAAAACAATATACTTTAGAAAAACAAAACTATTTAAGTGCAACAATAATCAAATATATACTTTTTACAAAAATAATACTTTTTTTATTTTTTGTTTTTACCCTAGATAAGATATCAAATGTTTTAACAGGAGCTATGTGTGCGGCTGGTGTTGTTGATGCAACTAGCTATGGTATTTATCTACTTTTGTTTAAATTAATAAATATCTATTTATTTGGCTTTTGGTTAATAATCCACAAAAGTGATATTCAAACAAAGGATATGAAATTTACAAAACTAAAATTTGGTTTTTATCTTTTTATATATTTAGTTTTTTTAGTTGAAACGATTATCGAAATAACGATGTTTTCTTCAATTGAGGTTGATAAATTAGTTTCTTGTTGTGGAACTTTATATTCAAACTCAACTGGTTCATATCTATCTTCTTTATATGCCTTTGATAATAGTTTAATTCTTGGAGTATTTTATTCAATCTTTGCTCTACTTATATTATCATACTTTTTAAAAAATGATTTTATGTATGTGATTTTTAATCTTTTATTTTTAATTATCTCATTGCTAAGCTTGATAATGTTTTTTGGAACTTATATATATGAATTGCCAACTCACCATTGTCCTTTTTGTATGCTTCAAAAAGAGTATAACTATGTAGGCTATATTATTTATATCTTTTTATTTTTAGGAACATTCTATGGCTTTGTTCCTGCTCTTAAAAATATTGTATTAGATATAAAAGAGGAACAAAATTATTATTATAGAATCTCAATTATTTCTTCTATTATCTATGTAGTGATTGTAAGTTTATATCCAATTGTATTTTATATAAGAAATGGAGTCTGGTTATAGTTATATAAAAAATTATTTTTTCATAAAAAAACAAAATTGTATGATTTTTATATAGCTGTATGTATATAATTTTTTGCATTAGTGATAAAATTATTATCATATAAAAAAAGGACTAAGTAATGAATAACTTAGACTTAATTTGGATTCTATTAAGTGCTTTCTTGGTTTTCTTAATGCAATTTGGTTTTTCTTTAGTTGAAACAGGAAGTGTTCGAACAAAAAATACAATTAATGTAGCTATGAAAAATCTAATTGATACAGTTTTTGGAATAATCTTTTTCTGGTTAATTGGTTTTGGATTAATGTTTGGTACTGACTCTTTTGGACTATTTGGAACTAACAATTTTATAATAGATGGTAAGAACTTAGAACAAAATGCAATATTTTTCTTCCAAGCAATGTTTGCTGCTACAGCTGTAACAATTGTATCAGGAGCAGTTGCTGAAAGAATAAAGTTTAACGGTTATATTGTAGTTGCAATAATTGTTTCAGCACTTATTTATCCTATTTTTGGACACTGGGCATGGAATGAAAATGGCTGGTTAAATAAACTTGGCTTTATAGATTTTGCTGGTTCTACTGTTGTTCACTCAATAGGAGCTTGGATTGGACTTATTGGAACTATAGTTTTAGGACCAAGACTTGGTAAATTCAAAAATGGGAAAGTAAAATATTATGCTCCTAGCAATCATAACTTTATAGTTTTTGGTGTATTTATACTTTTTTTCTCTTGGTTTGGATTTAATGCAGGAAGCTTGTTAAAATTTGACTATGAAGTAACTTCAATACTTCTAAATACACTCATTGCTGCTGTATTTGGTGGATTTGGTGCATGGATTATAACTTTCTTTCATAAATCTAGAATTGATGTTGAAATCTTTAGTTATGGTATTTTAGCAGGACTTGTGGGAATAACTGCAGGATGTTATGAGTTAACGGTGATGCAAAGTGCAATTGTAGGCTTTATCTCTTCATTTATAATGCACTATTCAAATGAACTTTTAACAAGATATTTTAAAATAGATGACCCTTTAAGTGTTGTTAGTATACATGGATTTGCAGGAGCATGGGGTACAATTGCAGTTGGTATTTTTGCAAATCTTCCTCAGGGTATGTCTAGAGTTGAGTTAATTCTAATACAAGTTGCAGGTGTACTTAGTGCCTTTACTTTTGCCATAAGTACAGGTTTTATCCTATTTATTCTTCTTCATAAACTTGATCTACTTAGAGTTAGAAAAAAACATGAAGTAATAGGTTTAAATACAAGTGAGCACAATGCTAAACTTCCGTGGGTTGAAACAATTGAAAGTATTGTAACAATTATGAAAACAGGGAATATGGGTAAAAAAGTTCATGAAGAAAGGGGTACGGAAGTTGGCTTAGTTGCAAAATTTTTTAATATTTTACTAAATATGTTAAAAGAGAAAAATACCCAATTAAAAAATAGTAATAAATCTTTACATAAAAAAGCTTATTTTGATGCCTTAACATCAATTATGAATAGAAGAGGTTTTTTAGAGAATATAAAAGAAAAAACTCTATTTTCAAAATATTCTCTAGCAATAATAGATATTGATAAATTTAAATTAATAAACGATACCTATGGACATGATATTGGTGATGAAGTTTTAAAAGAGTTAGCAAAAGTAGTTTCTAGTAATATTAGAGACAAAGACTTATTTGCTAGATGGGGTGGTGAAGAGTTTGTATTATTAATGAATACAGATGATTTACAAACAGCCCAAAATATAGCAGAGAAAATAAGAAAGTCAATTGAAAAAACAATTTTCCCAACTGTAAATAACATTACAGCTTCATTTGGTGTTAGTAGTTTTAAAAATAAAGATGAATCATTTGATGATGTATTAAAAAAAGCAGATAAAGCTTTATATGATGCTAAGGAGTTGGGAAGAAATAGAGTTTGTAGTTATTAAAACTAGAGGAAAACCTCTAGTTTTATTATAAATCTTGTTCGATTACTTGTCTAAATTTATTAAAGTAGATATCTTTTGCAGCATCTAACTCAAAATAAACATCATTGATAGAGATTTTTCCTCCACCAATCATACCAAGTTTTGTACAAGAAATTTTTCTATTTACACAAAGTCTTTCAAAGTTTTCACAATTTTCAGGATCAACTTCAACTAAAGCTCTTGATAATGTTTCAGAGAAAATATCTTTTTCATTTTCTAAATCTACTTTTGCATCAACACCTCTATTTCCAACAACAGCCATTTTAACTAAAGCTATTGCAAGTCCTCCAACATTTACATCTTTTGCAGACTCTAACAGATCTTGTTTATTTGCTTCAATAACTGTATTCCAAAGATTTAGCTCTTTTGAAAAATCTACTTCAGGGTGAGTTCCAGCTACTTTGTCGTAGAATTTTTTCATATATAAAGATCCACCAAATTCTGATTTAGTATCACCTAATAAATATACAAAGTTCCCATCTTCTTTAAATGCAGAAGGTAAAACCTTATTTGCATCTTCATTTACACCAACCATTGCAATTGCAGGAGTTGGGAAAACACCAACACCATTTGTTTCATTATATAAAGATACATTTCCACCAATAACTGGAGTATTTAACTCTTTACAAGCAGATTTTATACCTTCACAAGCTTGAGCAAATTGCCACATAACCTCAGGGTTTTGTGGGTTTCCAAAGTTAAGACAATCTGTAATTGCTTTTGGAATAGCTCCTGTCATAGCTACATTTCTTCCTGATTCCATAACAGCAGCTGCAGCTCCAAGTTCTGGATTAATATAACATTGTCTAGTATTACAATCAGCACTCATTGCTAAGGCTTTTCCAGTCTCTTTAATTCTAATTACAGAACCATCCAATTTTCCAGGACCTTTAACTGTATTTGTTTGTACCATTGAATCATATTGGTCATACACCCAAGATTTATCAACAATCTCCATATCACCAATTAGTGCTTCAAATGCTTCTTGATTTGAGATATCTTTGTCTAAAGTAATATCTTCAATACCTTCTAAATACTCTGGTTTTGCAACAGGTCTATCTAAAATTGGAGCTTCTTCTGAAACAGGTTGAACAGGTATATCTGCACATTTTTCACCATGCCAAAATAGTTCCATATTTCCAGTATCAGTAACTTCTCCTACAACAGCAACATCTAATTCCCATTTCTCAAAAATATCAATAATAGCTTGCTCACAACCTTTTTTAGCACAAATAAGCATTCTTTCTTGAGATTCACTTAACATGAAATCATAAGGAGTCATTCCCTCTTCTCTTGCTGGGATTTTATCTAAATGCATAATCATCCCAGAATCAGATCTTCCTGCCATTTCAAATGAAGATGAAGTAAGTCCTGCAGCACCCATATCTTGGATACCAATAATTAAATCTTCTTTAAATAATTCTAAACAAGCTTCTAATAATAGCTTTTCAGTAAATGGATCTCCAACTTGTACAGTTGGTCTTTTTGATTCTGAATCTTCATCAAATGAAGCAGATGACATTACAGCTCCACCAAGTCCATCACGTCCAGTTTTACTACCAACATACATAACTGGGTTTCCAACACCTTCAGCTTTTCCATAGAAAATCTCATCAGCTTTTGCAATACCTAAATTGAATGCATTTACAAGGTTGTTTCCAGCATAACACTCTTCAAAGTTTGTTTGTCCACCAATAGTTGGAACACCCATACAGTTACCATATCCACCAATACCTGCAACAACACCTCTTAATAAAAATCTATGTTTTTGTGCAGTTTCACTATTACCTTCAATTCCTGCAAATTGAATTAAGTTCATAGAAGCAACTGGTCTAGCCCCCATAGTAAATACGTCTCTCATAATTCCACCAACACCAGTTGCAGCACCTTGATATGGTTCTATAAATGAAGGGTGGTTATGTGATTCCATTTTAAATACAGCTGCGTATCCATCTCCAATATCAATTACACCAGCATTTTCACCTGGTCCTTGAATAACCCATGGAGCCTTAGTTGGGAATCCATTTAAATATTTTTTACTAGATTTATAAGAACAGTGTTCTGACCACATTGCAGAAAAAATTCCAATTTCTACATAGTTTGGTTCTCTTCCTAAAATCTCTTTAATGTTATCTAATTCTTCAAGTGTCAAAGAGTGAGCAAGTGCTAACTCTTCTAAAGTCATCTCTTTATTTTGCATTTTTCGCCTTAAAATTATGGTTGTGATTGTTTCTAAAGTTCGTGATTATATCTAAAGGGCACTTAGCTTTTAATTACCCTTCAGCTAAGATTTTTATTTTATTGTCTTTAACTTCTATATAAAGCTCTTTTCGTCCGTTAAAAGTATAAAACTTAGTTTTATAATCTTCATCCATAAGAACTTTAAACATCTGCTTATTTAATGAGTTTGGATAAGGAACAATATTTATATTTTTAAATTCTATTCTTTTATCCTCTTTTTTTGAGAAAATTCTTTTTTTATAGTTTTTAAATTGTTTGATATCCATACCATCATGTCTTCTAAAGTTTTCTGAGTAAAAATTTAAATACTCTTCCAAATCAGATTTTCTCCAAGCTTCTCTCCATTTATAAATAGAAGACAAGATTAAACTCATTTGCTCCTTTGAAACTTTTTTTAAATTTTCATCGGAAATTAGTAAAATCGATTTTGTGTAATCAAAACTTTCATCAAGTTCCTCAAGCTTTGGATTATCTAAAGCAATACAACCTTTTGTAAACTCTTCTCTATCTTCATTTAAAGGCATTCCATGAATCCAAATGCCATGTCCATTTTTATTTAAGGTTTTATCAAAGGTATTTGGATAGTTAGTTACTAAAGCTAAAGGACCATAAAATTGATCAACTGAAGTTAGTTTTTTGGTTAATTCATAAGCTCCAGTTGGAGTTTTCAAGTCTCCTTCTGATTGCTTATCCCCCTCTTCTTGTCCAACAATTACACTATCCCTTAAAATTAAATTGTAATCATTTTTACCAATTTTGTAAAGAGCAATCTCTTTAGCATCTTTTTGTGTAAAAAGAATATATTTTTTTGATTCATAATATCCAAAATCTACATTTTTATCTTTTAGATATTTTTTCCAATACTCTTTTTTTGTTAGTTGTTTTTCAAGTTCAATTTTTACAGCCTCTAATCCTTGGCTTCTATATATGTCAACTAAATCAGCTAACATAATGTTTGAGATTATGATTAAAACTAGTACTATTTTCTTCAATTGAAAGCTCCCATAATTCTTTATATATTCTTTAGTTGCGCAATTGTATAATATCGCTTCTAATTTTTTTATAAAAGAAGGTACATGAAAAAAACGATAATCCTATTTCTGTTTATTATTACATCTATGTTTGCAAACGTTGTCAAAGAGGAAAAATGGCCAAGTGGCGAAACATTTTTAACCTTTTTAGAAAAGTATCAAATCCCTCAAAAACTTTATTTTGATTTAGAGAAAGAGGATAAAGAGCTTTGTTCAGAGATTACTGCTGGTAATTATTACTATACAATTGAAAATAATGATGGAACTTTAAATCAAGTTTTGATTCCAGTTTCCGAAGAGATTCAATTACATTTATCAAAACAAAATGATGGAACTTATAAATTTCAAACTTTGCCAATAAGCTATAAAGAATTTACTGAAATTATAGCAATGCCAATTACTAGTTCTGTTTCACAACAACTGCAAGAAGCAACAGCAAGTGCAGCTTTAGCAGCCCATCTAAAATCAATTTTTTCAGGTGTTAGCTTTAGAAAAATGCAAAAAGGTGATATTGTTGCAATTGAATATACTCAAAAAGAGTTATTAGGAAAACCATTTGGACAACCACTTATAAAAGCTGCAATGGTTGAGATAAATGGGAAAAAACATTATAGATTTTTAAATGATAAAAATGATAAATATTATGATCAAAAAGGTAAAGCTTTTACAAAATTTTATTTCTTTAAATACCCTTTATCGTATACTAGAATTTCAAGTCAATTCACAAAAAAAAGATGGCATCCTGTTTTAAAAAGATATAGAGCTCACTTAGGAACGGACTTTGCAGCTCCTAGAGGAAGAAAAATTTATGCAGCTGGTGATGGAAGAATTGAATTTAAAGGTAGAAAAGGTGGCTATGGTAATACAATTATTATCAGACATCCAAATGGATACAAAACCTTATATGCCCACCAACATAAATTTAGAGCAGGTTTAAAAAGAGGACAAAGGGTTAAAAAAGGTGATCATATTGGATATGTAGGAAGTACGGGATTAAGTTCTGGGCCACATTTACACCTTGGGGTATATAAAAATGGAAGAGCAATTAATCCTTTGAAAATTATAAGAAAACCTGAAACAGTTAAACTTTCAGGGGCAAAAAGAAAACAATTTATAGCCTTAGCAAAGAAAAGAATTAAAGAATTTGACAAAGTTATAGAAAATATTGATAACTATAAAGGAACAAGATTAGATAGAATGGCTTCATCAAGCCAATTAAATCCAAAGGAAATCTAATGGAAATAAAAGAGCATATCATAACAAACCCTGAAAAACTTTTAGAAAATCTAAATGAACTTCACCCAAGTGATATTGCTCACTCCTTAAAAAAGATTGAGAAAGATTCCACTGAAGATTTTTTCTTTATATTAAAACAAATACCTGAAGATATTTTAGGGGAAGTAATTCTTGAACTTCCTGATTACCTAAGAGAAGATTCATATGATGAACTTTCAAGTGAGAAACTTACTGAAATTGTTTATGAACTTGAATCAGATGATGCAACTGACATTATCCAAGAACTTGAAGAGCACAATGAGGAAAAAGCAAAAGAGGTATTTGACGGTCTTGAGGAAGAAGATAAGCAAGAGATTGAATGGTTAAGTAGATATGAAGAGGATGAAGCTGGTTCATATATGCAAACAGAGCTATTCTCAGCAAATTTAAATGAAACCATTAAAGAATCACTTGATAGACTAACCCTAGGAAAAGAAGAAGACGAACTAGTAAATATTCATCAAGTTTATATTGTAGATAATCATAAAAAACTTTTAGCTTCTATTTTACTTGAAGATTTAATTCTTATTGATTTTAAAAAAACTTATCAAGAGGTTTTAGCCTCTCATGATGAAAATAGGTTTAAACCAAATATAGTTCACGATAAAGAGCATATAGATGATGTTGCAAAAAAGTTTGAAAAATATGACTTAAATGCTGTAGCTGTTGTCGGATTTCAAGATATGTTAATGGGAAGGATTACTTCAGATGATATTTTAGATGTTATTGAAGAGAATGCAACTGAACAAATGTATCAATTAGCCGGAGTTAATGATGACTTTGAGCATGATGACAACCTTTATATTACAGCAAAAAAAAGAGGTTTTTGGCTTTTTCTAAACCTTGGAACTGCTATATTGGCATCACTTGTAATTGGATTATTCGAAGAGACTTTGCAATCATATGTTGCGTTAGCTATATTGATGCCTATTGTTGCTTCAATGGGTGGAAATGCAGGAACTCAAACACTTGCAGTTATGGTAAGACAGTTAGCATTAGGAGACATTGACTTTGATAATAGTAAACATGCAGTAAAAAAAGAGGTATTTATCTCAATTGTAAATGGCCTTGTTTTTGCAATAATTATTGGTGGTATTGCTTGGTTTTGGTTTAATATAGCAATGCTTGGAGTTGTAATTGCAATATCTATGATAATTAACCTTTTTAGTGCAGGTTTTTTTGGAGCCTCAATACCTCTTATTTTGAAGAAATTTGATATTGACCCAGCTATAGGAAGTACAGTTTTACTTACAACAGTAACTGATATAGTTGGCTTTTTTAGTTTTTTAATGCTTGCAAAGGTTATTTTACTTTAATTACCTTGTAAGATATTAAAGAGAGATTCTCTCTTTAATATCTAGCCCAAAACCATTTATACCAACAAACTCACCTTTTGTTTTTGTTGTTATTAAATTTATTTCTTTTATTCCAAGTAAATTTAAAATTTGTGCACCAATCCCATATTCTCTTATCTCTTTCATTTTTTTTGAACTATTTGAAAGGAATACTAATACACCATTGTTTTCTTGGAGATATTTTATACTTTTCATCAAGTCTTCATATTTTTCACTTGAAGATAATAATTCAATGTCACTCATAATATTATGAAACTTGACATTTGTATTACTTTTTAATACTCCAAAAGAGTAAATATAATGTGCTCTATTTTTATGGTCTAAAAATGTATATTTATTTGCATTTTGTCCTAAAAAAGTTTCCATTGAATTATCTGTAATTTTAACTAATGACTCATTCATCATTCTATACTCAACAATATCTGAGATATAAACAATATTTAAATCATGCTTTTGGCAAAAGATATCCAAATCAGGTCGTCTTGCCATAGTTCCATCCTCTTTCATTATTTCACAAATAACAGAAGAGCTTTGCATTCCTGCAAGGTGACAAAGATCTGTTGAACCTTCTGTATGACCTGTTCTAACTAAAACTCCACCCTCTTTTGCAATAAGTGGGAAAATATGTCCAGGTCTTACTAAAACATCTTTTCTTGAATACTTATTTGCTAAGATTTTAATAGTCATATCTCTTTCATTGGCTGAAATCCCTGTTGCTGCATCTTTAGCATCAACAGAGATTGTAAAAGCTGTTTCATAAGAAGAGTCATTGTTTTTTACCATTGGAGCTAAATCTAATCTTTGGGCAGTTTCTTTAGATAAAGCTACACAAATAAGTCCTTTTGCATAAGTTGCCATAAAATTAACTTTTTGGGCAGTTGATAAATTCGCTGCGTAAACTAAGTCGCCCTCATTTTCTCTATCTTCATCATCAACCATTACAACCATTTTTCCTTGTTTAATATCTTCTATTGCTTGTAATACTCTATTTATTGCTTCTATTGATTTTTTTTCATTAATTGTTGCATTCATTTTATATCCTTTAAATCATATGTCCCATAGATTCTTTTTTTGTTTTTAAGTAATCTTCATTAAATTTATTTGAAGCCATTATTATTGGCCATCTTTTTACTATTTCAATACCTGATAAAGACTCTATTTTTTTTGGGTTATTTGTTAATAAATGTATTTTTTTTATATCAAAATATTCTAAAATATAGTTAACAATCTCATAATTTCTTTCATCATCTTGAAATCCTAATTGATGATTAGCTTCGATTGTATCTAATCCCTTATCTTGTAGTGCATAAGCATTTACCTTATTAAAAAGACCGATATTTCTACCCTCTTGTCTCAAATAAATCACCATACCACCAGAATCACCTATATTTTCTAAAGCATATTCTAATTGTTCACCACAATCACATTTTAGTGATCCTAGTGAATCCCCAGTTAAACACTCACTATGAATTCTTACTAATGGAATATCACCTAATGGTTCTTTGAAAATTACAAGATGTTCTTTTATACCCTCTTGGAAAGATTGTATTTTAAACTCTCCAAACTTTGTAGGTAAATTTGCTACATTTGATATATGTATTCTCATAAACTATCCTTTATCCTACTTTTTAAAAAAGCTTCAAAAAACTCTTTTAAAAAGTAGGTCCTGCAAAAAATGCAGAACCTATTCTTTTATCAGATATTAAAATTTATATGTTAAATATAGTTTAGCTATATCCATAGTGTCATCATTGTTTGCTGGTAAATCTAAATCAACATGAGCTAGTTGTAATCTTGCAGATAAACCATCTAACGCACCTTTAAATTTATATCTTAAGTCAGCTTGAATCTCTGATGCTCCATCCATATTTTTATTACTAATTGTTTGACCTTTATCAGTTTGTGAATATGATGAAAATGCAAATAATGTAAATACATTTGGAATGATTTTAGGAATAAGCATTAAAGAAGTTGAACTCATACCTGCATAAAAATTATCTGTAAACATTTGTCCACCATTATATTTAAAGAAGTGAGGAACATGTCCTAATGCACCTAAGAATGAATTATCATCTGCAACTCTTGTATAAGCTAGTTTAAATGCAGTATCAAATACTTTTCCACCTAATTTTACTCCATATAATGAAGTTTCACCTTTTCCAGCTTCAGCAACAGGTCCTGATCTTACTGCACCATCATAATTTGCACCTGCATAGTATGCTCCAATTGATAAAGGCATATCTACTGGTAATTTATAGTTTGCTTGAGTAAAGAATGTTGAATATGAATCAGTGGTATTAAAAGGTGCTTCAGTTGGATTTCCAATATCATCATTTACTGCTAAATATTGCCCTTCTAAAGTCAAGTTTGGTATTGATGTATTTTTTACATATAAAGACAATGTTGGATCATCAAAACTTGTTTTTCTTGCACTATTTGATGCACTATATCTTTCAATCCATTTTTTAATCACATATGCTCTAATTTCTGTATTTCCAATATCTTTTGAAACAACAGATAAAGCTTCAAATGTATCTTTTAATGGATTTGAGTTTGAAACTGCAATTAAAGGTGTAACAATCCCTTGTCTACCAACTTTTACTTCAGTTTTTGCAATATTATATTGTAAGTTTGCAATATATAACATTGAACCATCAGCAGTAATTCTTCCTTCATTTTCTGTAGCAAATGCATTTGCTCCACTTGAAACTGCTCCACTATCATTTTCAAGTTCTAAACTTCTTGCATGTTGAAAACCAACATTTGCTTTAAATCCATAAAAATCACCTGTTGTGTAGTTTAATTGTAAAGCTATTGCAGAAGAGTTAGCATTTCTAAATGGTCCTACTAATGTTGAATTTACATCAGAAGCCATTACTGTAAAGTTTCTAATTTCTCCTGATACTTTTCCATTAGTTAAAGCTTCAGCTAATGAATCACTTGCAAAAACTTGTGAATTTAATGCAAGTACAGCCATTAAAGACAGTGTTCTTAATTTCATTTTTTATCCTTATGTAATTTGAAACTTAGTAATTTAAAAAGTTATTTTATTATGCGAATATCTCAAACACTAAGTTTAACGAAAAAAGGTATTTTCTAGTATTTTACTAGTTGATAACCTTCGCCTTTTTTTGTTTGTATTAAATCAATTGGAAGTTTATGTCTTAACTCTCTAATAATTGACCTAATTCTTTCATGGGGAACAATCTCATTTTGATAAACATAATAAATTATTTCATCAAAGGTAACAATACAAGGAGATTTTATAAAAAGGATTTTCAACATCATTGCTTCTTTTCTACCTAAATGAGCCCTTTCTTCATGGTGAACAAATATTGATTTTTTAAAGTCATAAAAAGTATTATCGTTTATAAAAAAGACATCGTCATTCCACAAGTTACATAATTTATAAATTCTAAAAACTATCTCTTCTGGTGAAAAGTCTTTGACTATTACATCATTATAAGAAAGGTAATAAATCACTTTGAACATACGTGGTCGAATATCTTTTTCACAAATGAGAAGTATTGGAGCATCATTTCCATTTTCTCTAATAAATCTCATTGTGTTAATATTTAATGGCTCTTTTAAATTCAAAACAAAGATTGAACACTCTTCTAAAAAAGCAACATCATCATAAACTTCTCTCTCCTCATGTATAACTTTTGCTTCAATGGTAACTCTTGTTGCTTCTATACATTCAACAATATCTTTAGCAAGTTTTTTATCTGGTTCAAGAAGAAGCATTTTCATGTTTATTTCCTATCTAGTTTCTCATCAAGTAATTTTTCAAGCTCTTTTCTTTCTTTATCTAATTTACCTTCATAATATTCATATTCAGGTTTATAGTAGTTAAGAGCACTTCTTAGTCCTGTATGTCCAATTTCAACGTGACATGAGGCACAACTAATCTCTTTATTTGTTCCAATTAAGCTATCATAGTGTTTGTGTAGTTTCTGTGCCATTTTACTATATTTTTCATTTGAATTATATGTTGTATGACAACTAATACATCCTTCATCGTAAACAAAATGAGCTCTTTTTTCTCTATTTTTTTGCCAATCAATTTTTTCTGGTTCACCAAAGAAATGAATAGCACCTTCTATCACACCATTTCTTGCTTTTGTATAAATATAAGCAGCTAAAGAATCATGTGGTAAGTGACATTCAACACATTTAACTTTTATACCAGTATGCCCTGCACCACCATGTACATCATTTTGATAAGCAGCAACCATAGGATCCATCTCATGACATACTGAACAAAACTTATCATCACTTGTCATATGTAAACCTTGATAAGTAGCAAGGGCAATAAGTAAACCAACAAACACACCAATAAAACCAAATAAAACTATATTCTTTTTCATGGTGTATCCTTCATCCAAAGTTTAATATCATGTTCATGACACTCAATACACATATTTCTAGATGGTTCATGTTCCATATGACACTCATCACAAAATAAAACAGGTCCATCATGGATTGAATTGTGAGGATTAACATGAAGTTTATCCATAAATTCTAATCTTTTTGCCATAAAATCTTTTGATTTATGACATGCTAGACAACCTTCATCTCCTGGAGCAGAGAATTGTTTTGGATCATCTCCTTGCCCCTCATGACAAAATACACATTCAAATGATAATTCTGCATGATGAGATTTAACAGGGAACTCTTTTTTTACTTCTTCTGAAACAACAACTTTCTTCTCAGGAGGTGCTTGATTAGCACCTCCGTATAATAATATTGCACTTAAAGATAAAAGAGTTCCAATAACTAAAACATCTTTAATTCTTTTTTTCATGACTAAATATTTTCTCCTGCAATCATACCAAATGTTAAGCAGTCAGTAACTGCAACAGTTCCAAGTCTACTTGCACCATGAGTACCACCAGTAACCTCACCAGCTGCATATAATCCAGGGATTGGCTCATGAGTTTCAGATGAAATAACTTGTGCTTTTGTATTGATTTTTAATCCACCCATAGTATGGTGTGGTTTTGGCATAAGTCTAACCGCATAATAAGGTCCTTTATTCTCAACGCCTTCACCATTAAAGGCTTTAACAGGTTTACCAAACTCATCAACACCTTTTTTAACACCGTCATTATATTTTTTAATGCTTTGTTTTAATGCTTTTAATGGAATACCATAAGCTTTTGCTAACTCATCAAGAGTTTCATATTTTTTCATTACTTTAGATTGAAGTGCTTTATCTAACAATGGAATTAATTGTTTAGAGAATGTATTATATGTACCAATTGCAACAGGATAAGCATCAGCTTTTTCATGTAAAATCACATATTCAGCATCAGCTCTTGTTTTTCTATCTGCAAGTTCATTCATAAATCTTTTACCATTTCTAACATCAACAGCCATACCATATTTAAATAAACCTTGTTGAGTCATAAGTGGAGCAATTCCAAATCCTCTTTCATCAGGACTTGCCCATGGACCTTGTTGAATCCATCCAATATGAATTGGCATTGCACCAATTTTAAATGATTCTAATAAAGCTCCAGCAGTTGCACCTTTATGGTTTGTAGCATCTTGATCAACACCTAATCTTGGGTCTTGAAGTTTTCTATAATATTTATCTGCAGCAAATCCACCAGAAGCTAAAATAACACCTTTTTTAGCACCATATACAATAGGTTTACCAGTTTTATTCTCTTTGTCATCACTTAATAGTTTTGAATCAAATCTATATCCAGTTCTAGCTGTAATACCTACAACTCTTTCATTATCATCTAAAACAAATTGGTCAAATTTAGTTCTTCTTACAATTTTACAACCTGGAAGTGCTTGAACAAATTTAGTCATTGGTTTAATTACACCAGAACCACTCATATTTTCAGTAACAATAGTTCTTGCAACTGAGTGCCCACCAAACCATGCAGGTTTAACATCTTGCCATTTAGCTCCACACTCAACAGAGAAATTAAATGCATCAAAAGCTCTATCTGCAATTGTTTCAAGTAATTCAACATGGTTAATACCAAGACCAGCTTTTAAACAATCTTTGATAAATAACTCATTAGAATCTTTGATACCATATTTTTTTTGAAGATGGTTATTTGGTACAGCCATACCACCACCATTAATAACAGAATTACCACCAATTCTACCCATTTTTTCAACGATTAATACAGATAAGCCTCTTTGAGCAGCTTTAGCAGCAGCTGCTAATCCAGCAAATCCTGTACCAATAACTATCACATCATACTCTTCATCAAATTTAACGTCTTTTGCTTTTGGTGTTTCAGAGGCAATTGCATTTGCCCCACCAAACATCGCTAAACCAGCAGCACCTAATGCACCCATTCTTAGGGCTTGTCTTCTTGAAATGTTTTCTGTTTTCATTTTTCTCTCCTAGAAATTTAATTTAAAAAACTAAATGTTTTTTTTAAACTTAATGAAATTTTAACAAGCGAATGTGAGATTTTTTGTGAGATTTGAATGGTTATTCATTTGTTTAGTTACTTTTTTGTTAGATTTTTTTGTTAGGAAATTTTGTTAGGTTTTTTATATTTAGAATATCTATAATTTAAGATTATTTTGCTGAATAACCTAAAAAGTTTTCAACAAAATAAACTTTACATTTAATAGAGTAATTTTCATAAAGTTCTATTTCTATTTCTTTTATAAATTGTATATTATCAAATTCACCAACTTTGAATTGTGGCTTATCTGCCCTTGTTATATAAAGAAATTTTCCTTTTAGTACTTTATTATCAAGATTATTAAACATATGATAATGATTTGTAACTACTTCTTTTGAGTTGTAAATTAAAGAATCAAAAGGGTGAGGTTTCATATAAAATATCATCTCTGACATAATCTTTCTATCTTCAAATATCAATCTATAATTGTACTCTTTTCTTATATTGTCTAAGTTTTTTGCAACTTCTTCCCATCCACTAATTCTATTATAAGGATCGTTTTTCTTTGTTAATTCCACACTAAAGGTATTCATTATTGGATGGTAAAAATATAAAATTAAAGCTAATAATATATTTAAAAACAAAGAGATTTTAATAAGTTTAATCTTCCCATTTTTTACTAAATAAGCGATTACTAGTATAGTCCCAGCAATATAAACTGGTGCACTCCAATTTGCAAAAGCACGAGAGAGTAAACTAAGTATTGTAATAAATAAGAAATATGGAATTACAAAAAGATATAAAAATTTTAATGATTTATCTGAAAATATTGTTTTAAATTTAAATAATAAAAACAACATAACAGGGAATAAAACTAAACCAAAAACACCTAATTGTGAGCCTAAAAATTCAAGCATCTTATCAAAATGAAAAAGATCTTTTTCAACTTGTGATATCTCTTTTGTATGAACAAAACTTATGAAATCATGTGTAAATTGCCAATAAAGGTTTGGTATAAAAACAATACATGCAACTAAAATTGAAATATAAAAATCTATTTTTTTAAAAACCTTTCTATAGTTTTTATCTAAAATTAAAACTAGTATTGCTGAGATTAGGAAAAATACCATATTATATTTACTTAACATCCCACAACCTGCAAAAAAACCAGCTAATAACCAATATTTTCTTTGTTCGTCATCTATTGCTTTTAGGAAGAAATAGATTGATAAAGACCAAAATAAAAGTAATACAACATCTGTTGATATTATAATTGATGACATCGATATAGCTGGAAGAGTTAGAAATGATAAAGCACTATAAAAGGCTATTTTATTATCATTAAAAAGTCTTATCGCAATTAAATATATAATAGAAGATGTTAAAAGATATACAAATATTGAGCCTATTTTAGTAGCTATTTCACCATCACCAAAGATTGAAGTTGTAAGCATTATAAGCCAAGCTATCATTGGAGGTTTTGAGAAATACCCTAATTCAAAACTTTGAGCCCAGCCCCAATAATAAACCTCATCAATATATAAACCATAATCTTTCATTAAGAAATATAAAACACCTAGTCTAAAAAGTTGAATAAAAATAGCTATTATTAAAAAGTTTTTTAAAGAATAAAATTTTGTAGTATTTGTCATTGTTTCGCTTTAATATGAAATGGCGATATTTTATCGATTTTTTACTATAATTGCCATAAAATTTACCCAAAGGCCTTTAATGAAACTCTCAGTAGTAATACCTGTGATGGATGAAGAAGACAATATTAAACCACTTATTGAACAAGTTGATGTTGCTTTAAAAAATATTGAATATGAATTAATTTTAGTTGATGATGGTTCATCTGATAAAACAATTGAATTAATTGAAAAATATGCGCTAAAAAATACTAAACTTTTAGAGTTTAATAGAAATTATGGACAAACAACTGCAATGGCAGCAGGTATTGATGAAGCAAAAGGTGAACTTATTGTAACTTTAGATGGTGACTTACAAAATGACCCATCTGATATTCCAATGATGATAGAACTACTTGAAGATGGTGGGTATGATGTAGTTGCAGGAATTAGAGCAAAGAGAAAAGATGGGATGTTTTTAAGAAAAATTCCAAGTAAAATTGCAAACTGGCTAATTAGAAAATGGACAGGAGTTTATCTAAGTGATTATGGATGTACATTAAAAGTATTTAAAAATGATGTAGCAAAGAATCTTGGACTTTATGGAGAACTTCATAGGTTTATCCCCGTTTTAGCAAAACTTTATGGTGCAAAAATGACTGAAATTAATGTGAAGCACCATGCAAGAATCTATGGTGAATCTAAATATGGGATAGGAAGAACTTTTAAAGTATTTAGTGATCTTTTATTAATGGTATTTTTCCAAAAATACAATACAAAACCTATGCATCTTTTTGGAACATTAGGTGGTATCTCTTTTACTATTGGTATGATAATAAATTTCTATTTATTTATAATCAAACTTTTAGGGGAAGATATTGGTACAAGACCATTGTTTACTGTAGGAGTTACATTATCTTTAATTGGTGTTCAATTAATTACTACAGGTTTCCTTGCAGAGATTTTAATGAGAACATATTATGAGTCACAAAATAAAAAACCATATGTAATCAAACGAAGATTTGAAAAAGAAGACTAACATAAAAAAAATAGTTAAACTACTAATTCAGATTTTATTTACAGCTATAGCTATAACTATAGTTGTAAATAAACTAGACTTATCCGAAATAAAGAATACCCTAAGTTCCACAAACTTTTTTTATCTATTTCTAGCATTTTTGATGTTTAATATTTCAAAAATTATTAGTTCAATAAGATTAAATAGGTTTTTTGATGATATTAATCTAAAACTTTCACAAAGCTATAATTTAAAGCTTTATTATCTAGGGATGTTTTATAATCTATTCTTGCCTGGAGGAATTGGAGGAGATGGATACAAAATCTATATTTTAAAAAAATATTTCAATCAAAAAATTTTAACTATGACAAAAATAATGTTACTTGATAGAATTTCTGGGCTTATAGCCTTGCTTTTTTTAACAGGAGTTCTTGGTTTATTTAGCTCTTTTACAAACTATACTTATATTTCCTATATAACAATAGCAGGTGTAGTTTTAATTTACCCTATTACAATATTACTTTACAAATACAAATTTAGTGAGTTTCTAAAAAGTTTTCAAATAACAAACTTTCAAGCTTTACTAGTACAACTTTTTCAAGTTTTTTGTGCTTATTTTATAGTTTTGTCATTTGGAGGGAGTAATGATATTTTTGATTTACTAGTAATCTTTTTAATCTCATCAATAGTTGCTGTTTTACCTTTAACAGTTGGGGGAATTGGAGCTAGGGAATTAACTTTTATATATCTTTTACAATTTCTAGGGAAAGAGCCAACTATAGGTGTTGCCCTTTCTGTTATATTCTTTTTAATTACTGCTTTTTCTTCTTTTATTGGAGTTTCATTTATAAACTATAAATGGTCAAAAAAGCAGTAATATTTCTTTTTAGATAGGAACTTTTACGGTAAAACAAGCTCCTTTTTCAGTATTCTTAACTCCAATAAAGCCATTCATATTTGCTTCAATTATATTTTTTGACATATAAAGCCCTATTCCTGTACCTTGAGACTTATGTTTTGTTGTAAAATATGGTTCAAAGACTCTATCTATTATCTCTTTTTCAATTCCCCCTGCATTATCTTCTATTTTAACAATATGACACTCTTTACCACTTTTTATTTCAATTACTATTTTAGGATTTTCAATTTTTCTAAGAATTAAAACATCTTTTGCATTATTTAAAATATTTAATATAACTTGTGAATATTCATTTTCATATCCGTTAACTTCTGCATCATCAATCACATTCATTGATAGTTTTATATTATGATACTTTAAAGAACTTTTTATAATAAAATATGCTTTTTCACATGTTTGTTTTACATTAAAAATTTTCTTTGCCTCTTCTGGTCTGAAAAAGTTTTGAAAATCTGATATTGTTTGAGTCATATATAAAGTTAAAGCATCAGCTTCATCTATTTTTTCTTCTAAATACTCTTTTGTAAATTCATTAAATTCATATGTTGCTAGCATATTCATATGAATGGCAGAAATTTCACTTAATGGTTGTCTCCATTGGTGTGCAATATTTCCAATCATTTCTCCCATTGATGCAAGTTTTGATTGTTGTATTAGAATCTGTTCTTGCTCCATTCTTTTATCTATCTCTGCTTGAATTTTATATTCCAAATTATCAATCATATCATTCATCATAATTTTTAGTTCATTTAAAATAGCACTATCAGATTTTTTTGTAAGTCTCATACCAAGGTTTCCACCTTTTATATTTTTTAAAACTTCTGTTGCATCTTTTATTAAGATTTCATTCTTTTTAATATTATCTTCAACATTTTGAAAGTTTTGATTAATAGATTCTGCCATCTGGAAAAACTCATCTTTAGAATGAATTACAATTTTTTGTGCTTTATCTTTTTTATAATTTAAATATTCGAAAAATTCATTTAAACCTTTTTGAACAATATTTAAAGAGGTTATAATATTGTTAGAAACAAGCCATCCTGCAATAATAGAAAATAGCATTACAACAAGAAAATAAAGAGCCACTTCTATTATCAATGATTTTGATTCTTCAACAGCTTTCATATATGAATTTTCTACTTCATTTAAAAGTTCACTTTGAATAGAAAGTAAATGATTCATCAAAAGATCAAAATGTTTTTTATCTTTTGTAGAAACATTAATATATGCCCCTTCTTCAAAACCTCTTTGTAAATATGCCTGTGTCCTTTCAATAACCTTTTTATAGTTATTCCACAAAATAGATGTTTTTTTATTTTCTATTTTAGTTTTCAAAAAAGAATTATCAAGTTTTTTGACTAAAAGATTTATATCTTTTTGAATTATTGATCTTTGTTTTTTATTTGGAGCAATTACAATTGACTGATTAATCCCTCTTAGTTTATATAAGGGAGCTATTATATTATCTTGTAAAAGTAAAGTCTTTTCAGATTGAATATAGACATCTTTTAATCTATCTTTTGCTTTCTCACTTGTGTTTATTGAGATAAAACCAAAAATAAAAACAGAACAACATAAAATTACAAATAAAATACTCAATTTTGCTTTGATATTAAATCTATCAAACAGTTTCATTATTTAATCCTTAAGGGTACTATTGGTGTATGAAAATCCATAGGATATTCTTTCTCTTCTCTTACTGACCAATGATTTTTCGTAATTTTTGTTTTCCATAGTGGAGCAATCCCTCCAGCATATGGCTCATATATAACTTCTTTGTTAACAGCAATTACTTTATTGTGAGAGGGTACTCTTAAAGTATAAGCCATGTCTCTAGCTCTATATAAAATTTTAGAGACAATCTCTTCATAACTTGAACTGTTTATTTTTGTAGTAAAAAACTTATCTATATATTCTTTCATAAACTTATCATTTGGAATAATAGACCAAGGAGAGTCATTTTCATAAATAAACATTACTGTCCAAGGGTTTTGGTAATACCAATCATCATCACCCCAAGCTAATAAATCCCAATTTTTGGTATTTTTTGAAGATCTTGTGTTTAGAAGCTGTTCATATATATCTTTTTCACTAGTTGTAACATCATAGATTAATTTTACACCATATTTTTCAAGTTGATACTCTATTCCTCTCCATAAAAACATAAACCTATCTTGAGTAAATACATTTAATACTAATCCTTTTAATAATTGATGTTTTTTCTCTTCTGACATAGTATATGTTTTATACTCATTTTTTTGTGCAATCTCTTTTACAACTCTAAAGTTTATTGATGTAGAAAAAGGGGAAATTGTTCCTTCTTTTTTATAAATAAAATTTAAAATGTTTTCTTGATTTATTGCCTCATTTAACGCTACTCTTACTTCTTTATTTTCTAGTTTTTTATTGCCATTCATAAGGTTGAAAAATATAATGATATTATTAGTTGATTCTTTTATCACAAGCTTTGAATATTTTGACATCACGGCTTCAATTTTTTTATCAAAAGGGATTGGTGAGACATCAAGTCTCCCCTCATAATTTACTACATTTTCAAAGGCCTCTTCTGTATTAAGTTGAGTATATACAGTAACTTTTTTTATTTTGGGATATTGATTATCCCAATAATAGGGGTTTGCTTCTAAAACTATTTTTTCTGTTTGTTTTTTACCTATTGCATAACCACTTTTTAATATATAAGGTCCCATTCCATAAGGTCCTGGTTCTTGAGTTCCTGTTTCAGTCTCTTCACCTTTTGTAGGATACTTTTCTAAATACTCATCTGTAAAGAAAAAAACCCTTGCAAGGTCCGTAAAAAATAGTTCATATTTTTGTTTAAGTTGTATTTTAAGTCTATATTCATCCACTTTGCTTATTTCAAAATCTATTTTATCTACATTTGAAAATAAAAAAGGATTCTTTTTAAAATGATTAAGATTGTTTATAGCTGAATCAATTGTAAATGGTGTCCCATCTTGAAATTTTAAATTTCTTTTTATTTCAAATATATAAGTATAATCATCAACTCTTTCATGTGATTTAGCTAAATCATAAACCCAACCTCTTTCATTGTCATCGGAACGGATTAAACCAGCATTTGTATTTTTTGAAATATAGATATAAGGAATACTTGGGAAAAAAACTTTTATATGAGATTTTGGATGCATATATTCAATGGCATTTAAAGAAGAAGTATCTTCTTTAAAAATTTTATCATCAAGATTATTTGAATAAGAAAAAACAAAAAGTATAATTGTAATAAAAAACAATCTAACCAATTTTATATCCTATTCCAGAAAGATTATTTATTATATTAGTGGGTAGTTTTTTTCTTAAATGCAAAACAACAGATCGTAAAGCACTATCTGTCATAACAAGTTCTTGCCAAACCTTATCTTGTAATTCATCATAGGTAACAACTCTATTTTGATTTTGAATTAGTAACTCTATAAATCTAATCTCTTTTTTATTTAGAACTATTATCTCACCTTTATATTTTAGTTTTTTGATACCAAAATCATAAGTATAATTTTCATCACTTTCTAATTTAATCTCTTCATTAATATTTAATGATTCAATACACTTTCCTAAAGTTTCAAACAACATTTTTGTAGTTATTGGTTTTACCATATATTTTTCCATATGTAACTCTACTGCTTCTAACAAATACTTCTTTTCTGTATGTGCAGTAATCATAACGACAGGAGTGGTTTTATCGACTTTTCTTACTTCTTTTATAAATGTAATTCCATCCATTAAAGGCATATGTATATCACTTAAAATAATATCAGGTTTTTTTTCAAAATAAAGGTCTAATGCTTCTTTTCCATTTGTTGCTTCATAGACTTCTTTTGAGTAATATCTAAGTGTTTTTAAAATGTTTTTTCTTATACCATCTTCATCTTCTGCATAAAGAATTCTCAATGGTTTTAATTGTAATTTCACGTTATCCAAAATTTTCTCCTACTTACAAAACTTTTTTATTATAGCAACTAAACTTTTTTTATTATACCAAATAAAAATTAAACCAATAAATTAAGACAAATTTAAAAAAATAGCAAAATAAGTATTTTTTTGCGATTTTTTTCCATTAGAATTGAGGAAATTAAAACAAAGGAAAGATATGCGAAAAATATTATTAACGGCATTTATTCTATTTCAAGCCTCTATGTTTGCTGATGCAAATGTAGCATTCAAAGCTTGTGTAGCCTGTCATGGTGCAAATGGAGAAAAAGTGGCACTTGGTAAAAGTAAAGTAATCAAAGACATGAGTAAAGAAGATTTCATTAAGGCAATGAAAGGTTATAAAGATGGAACTTATGGTGGACAGTTAAAAGGGATGATGAAAGCTCAGGCTGCTAGATTAAGTGATTCTGATATTGAAGCAATTGCAGAGATGATAACAAAATAGAAAGTAGGAAAAAATGGAAGCAGTTAAAAGTAGTGATTTTTCACAAAGACTAAAAAAGGTACTAATCTTAAAAAATATATTTTCAAGTAAAAATGAAGATGAACTTTTCAAAGCTTTTTCAGAATTAGATAGTGGTTTAGAGATTGATAAAACAACTCTTGAATCAGATTTCAATCGATATTTTGTAGGACCAGATGCTCCTATAGCAGCACCATACTCATCGGTGTATATTGATAATACTGATTCACTTATGACAGAAACCACTCAAAAAGTAAGAGAACTTTATGAAATCATGGGCTTTAAGAATGAGTTGAAAAATTCTATTCCTGAAGACTTTTTAGGTTTAGAACTAGATGCTTATTATCAACTACTTTTCATTGAAGAGAAAACTAACTATTTATCTGAGATTAGATGTTATTTTTTATTTGAACATATTAAAGTTTGGATTTACGACTTTATTGAGGCTGTGTTATCAAATAAAAATAATCCTTCTGATGCAATAAATTATATTGTTCAGGAATTAAAATTGTTTTTTGAGAACGAATTTAAATACGAAGGAGATTTAAAATGAATTACGTAAAAGAAAATGTAGACTCAATTTTAAATGATGGAGTAAACAGACGTGGGTTTTTAAAAGGACTGGCTGCCTGTGGTGCATTATCTATGTTTCCAGGTGGAAACTTATTGGCTAATGAGTCTTTAAATACAAAGATTCCTTATTTAGGTAAAAAAAGCTATACAACTTTTAGAAATGCCTGTCCAAGAAACTGTTATGATACTTGCAGTATCAAGACTTTTGTAAAAGATGGTGTAATGCAGTTTATTGAAGGTGCAACAGAATCAACATATACAAGAGGTGGTTGTTGTGTAAAAGGAAACTCTTATGTAAGAAGAGTTTACTCTCCTAAAAGAATCAAATATCCAATGCAACAAGTAGGTGGAAAAGGTTCTGGTTCTTGGAAAAGAATATCTTGGGATGAGGCTATTAGCAAAATTGGTGACAAACTTCTAAGTATGAAAAAAGAAGATGGACATATGCTAGGTGCTGCACTTACAAAATACTCTGGAAACTTTGGTATTACTCACTATGGTGTTGAAGGGATGTTTAGTTCTATTGGATATACAACAAGATTTGGAGGAACTCCATGTTGGCCAGCAGGAATTGATGCACAAAATTTTGATACAGGTAATATGTGGTGTAATGACCCAGAAGAGATGAAAGATAGTAAATACATCATTCTTTGGGGAGTTAATCCAGCTTCAAACTCTGTTCATAGTATGAAATATATTTATGAAGCAAAAAGAAAAGGAGCAAAAGTTATTGTAATTGATCCATTATTTACAGAAACTGCTTCAAAAGTAAATGAATATTATCAAGTTAAAGCTGGAAGTGATGGCTTATTAGCTTTAGCAATGGCAAAAATCATTGTTGAAAATAACTTGCACGACAAAAAATGGCTTAAGAAAAACTCTCACGGATACAATAAATTCGAAGATTATTTAAAAACTATATCTGTAAAAAAAGCTTCTGAAGTAAGTGGCCTTTCAGAAAAAATGATAAAAGAGATTGCATTAGGTTTCGCAAAAGCAGATCCTGCAACAGTATGGATTGGATATGGTATTCAAAGACATACAAATGGTGGTTCTATGGTTAGAGCTATTGATGCTTTAGTTGCAGTTACTGGAAATGTGGGGAAATACGCAGGTGGAGCTAGATATGGACATTTAAATACTTGGGGATTTAATTACAATGCAATGACAAATCCTAAACCAGAAGGTAGTATCGGTTATACAGCATCTAGTGTAACAATGGGTGATATGCATGGTGGTGGAGATGGAGATCATAAAGTTAAATATTCTGATAGATATCTAAATATTAACAAAACAGCAGAAGGTATTTTAACTGCTGCAGATCCAAAAATTAGACTTTTATGGGTTGCTTGTAAAAACCCACTAGCTCAAGATTTTGATAGAAATAAAATCATTAAAGCATTTAATACTGTTGATATGATAGTTGTTGCTGATCAATTCTTTAATGAAACTACAAAATGGGCAGATATTGTTCTTCCTGTTACAACACAGTTTGAAGAGTATGATGTAAATGTATCTTATTGGCACTATTGGTTAAGTTTAAATGAACAAGCAATTAAACCACTTCATGAAGTGAAATCTGACCTTGAAATTGCATCATTATTATCTAAATATATGAATAAAAAAGAGTCAGGTTCTTGTACTTTCCCTCAAAAATATGATAGTAAAAAACTAACTATTAAAGAGTTTAATAAAGGGATTTATGATCAATTTGGAATTAAATCATGGAAAGAATTACAAGATGGTCCAAAAAAAGCTAAAGCAGTAATTCCTTTTGCTGATGGAAAATTTAATACTCCAAGTGGTAAGTTTGAATTCTATTCTGAAAAAGCAGTAGAGTATGGACATACTGCATTACCTGAATATTTAGAAGTTAGAAAACCTTATGATAAATTTAGATTAACAACTCTGCACTCTAGATACTCTTTACATTCACAATTCCAAAATTTGGATTGGATGGAAGATATTCATCCTGAACCATTTGTATATGTAAATCCAGAGGATGCAAATTATAAAAGAATTAAAAATGGAGATACTGTAGCAATATTTAATAAACAAGGTCTTCTAAGAGTTAAAGCAAAAGTTACTGATAATACACCAGTTGGAACATTTATGATGTATGAACAATGGTACAACAATAGTATTTATAATGTAAATGAATTAGTTGATGATACATCTTCTGACATGGGATCATTTAAGACAGGTGCACCTGGAATTGCACTACAAGATACTTATGTAAATATAAGAAAAGTATAAGGAGGAAGTTATGCAAAAAGCTTTTTTAGTAGATAGTGAAAAATGTTTAGGGTGTAATACTTGTGCAATGGCATGTAAAAACCAATATCACCAAGATAAAGGGATATTATGGAGAAAAGTAAGAGAAATTGGCCATGAAGATTATAGAACAGATCAGAATAATATTTTACCTAGTCTAGTATGGTATGCAAAACCTGAAAAAGTAGATGTTCCAGCAGAAAGATACTATGCATCAATTGCATGTAATCACTGTGAAGAACCAGCTTGTGTGGCTATATGTCCTGTACAAGCTCACACAAAAGATCCAGAAACAGGTATTTGTAAACACGATCAAAGTTTATGTATTGGATGTGGTGGTTGTGTAAAAGCATGTCCATTTGGAGCATCTAAATTTAACGAAAGATTAGGAAAAGCAGAAAAATGTAGTATGTGTTGGGAAAGACAAGCTGATGGAAAACTACCTGCTTGTGTTCAATCTTGTCCTGTAGAAGCTATAAAACTTATCGATATTCATGATGAAAAATATGCAAATATAGGAGATAAAAATCCTTTAGGACTTGATTATGCAGTGGAAGCTCATACAAAACCAAGTACAAGATTTATTAAACCAAAAATGCCGGATAATATATATCGATTAGAAGGATGATAAGATAAGGATATATAATGAAAATTATATTCACACTTCTTTTTCTTTTTTTAACATTACTTTTTGGCGAGCAAGACTCGCCAAAAGTATGTCCTATAAATAAAAAAGATTTTAATTACTACGCAAACCAGAAAGTAGATGTTTCAATCCCTTCAGAATTTTCATTAGGAAAAAATGAGATAAAAATAAAATTGAGTGAAACAGATTATCCCTCAGGATATAATGTTGTAGCCTTTATTGATGTTGAAGAGAGTTCATCAAAAATAGAACCTGAAGTAGAAAATGACATTCCAATTACTTCTATAGAATTTTTTGAAAAAGGAAAATATGAATTACTACTAAATGTAAATATCATATATAGAAGTAGCTGAGCAGGGATACAAGTTGCTAGTTTAGCAAGACAAAAATTTTCTGTATCTATTAAGTAAAATATCTAAAATTAAAAGAATAAGCCCTAAGAAATGGGCTTATTTAAAAGTATTATAAATTCACCATTCTTATTAGTTATTACCCTTAAGTTTCTTACAAATTACCTTTTATCATACCCTTCTATCTTTAAATAAAAATTCTTTAGACAATTTTGCATGTTTTACTTCTGTAGTATTCACTTCTAGTAATTTCAGAACAAAAATTACTGATACTACTATCCCTATAAAAATTGAAAGAGACACAACTATTATTTTTTTTGCTAAACCTAAGGTTTCATTATTTTTTTTCATTTTAAGTCCATTTTGTGTGCCAAGCTAAGGGAGGGAGAGAAACTTGGCACGGTTTATATTTTTTGATTTAATTTTAAATATTTTTTTAAGAATAAGCTTAGGGAGTTTCTAAGGCTTAATATAATTAGCAATTGTAAGACCAAAACCACTAATTCCAACAAGTTCCCTTGTTTTACTATTTGAAAGTAAAGATATCTCTTCTATTCCTAGATGACTTAAGATTTGAGCACCTATTCCATACTCTTTTATCTCATGCATATTTTTGGCTTGACTTTCCATAAATATCAAAACCCCACAATGCTCTTTTAAATAAGAGATACTATTCATCAATTCTTCAAATTTTTTTGTAGAAGAAAACAATTCGCAGTCAGGAACAATATTATGAAATTTAACATTTGCACACTCTGTAATATTTCCAAAAGTATATGATATATGATGATTCCCTAAATGGTCTTGAAAATCACTTCTCACAACCTTTTGTCCTAAAAAATCTGTTTCTAATTCATTAGTTTGTTGTATTAATGACTCTTTCATCATTCTATACTCTACAAGATCTGAGATATAAACTATGTTTAAATCATGTTCTTCGCAAAAAACATCTAAATCAGGACGTCTTGCCATTGTCCCATCTTCTTTCATAATTTCACAAATTACAGCTGATTCTCCAGCGCTTGCAAGTTTACATAAATCAACAGAACCTTCTGTATGCCCTGTTCTTACTAATGAGCCACCTTCTTTAGCTATTAAAGGAAAAATATGTCCTGGTCGTACTAATTCTTGTGGTTGAGACATAGGATTTGCTAAAATTTCAATTGTCATATCTCGCTCTGCTGCTGAAATACCAGTCTTAGCATTTACTGCATCAACAGAGATTGTAAAGGCGGTTTCATATGAAGAATTATTTTGCTTAACCATAGGAACTAAAGCTAACCTTGAAGCAGTTTCTTTAGAGACTGCTACACAAATAAGTCCTTTAGCATGAGAAGCCATGAAATTTACTTTTTGAGGGCTTGAGAAATTTGCAGCGTAAACTAAATCACCCTCATTTTCTCTATCTTCATCATCTACCATAACAACCATTTTTCCATCTTGTATATCTTTAATAGCTTGTTGTACTCTATTTAATACAGCTATTGTTCTTTCATTATTGATAATTGCATTCATAATTATTTCCTTTTAATTAAAGCATATGCCCCATTAATTTTCTTTTTGTTTCTAAATAATCTTTATTATGTTTATTAGAAGGCATTACTATAGGCCATCTTTTTATTATATTTACACCTTTTATTGATTCTATTTTTTTTGGATTATTTGTAAGAAGATGAATATTTTCTATTTCATAATATTTTAAAATAAAATCAACTATCTCATAAGTTCTTTCATCACTTTTAAATCCTAATTGATGATTTGCTTGAATAGTATCTAGACCTTCATCTTGTAAAGCATAAGCATTTACTTTATTAAAAAGTCCTATATTCCTTCCCTCTTGTCTAAGATAGATAACCATACCACCTTCATCAGCTATATTTGACAAGGCATAATCTAATTGTTCTCCACAATCACATTTCATTGAACCAAGAGCATCGCCAGTTAAACATTCACTATGAATTCTAACTAATGGAGCTGCGCCAAAAGGTTCTTTAAAAATCACTAAATGTTCTTTTATTCCCTCTTGGAAAGATTGTATTTTTAATTCACCATATTTACTTGGAAGGTTTGCAACATCTGATATATTTATTCTCATCTCTTCTTCCTTTTACACCTTTTAAAAGAATCTTTACTTAAAATTTAAAAACTCTCTTAAAAAGTTGGCTTTACGTTTTTGTAAAGCCTACTTTTTTATTACCATTTAGTATGAGTTAAATCACACTGTATCATTTCACCTCTATGTGCTGGAGTACCTGGTTTTTCAGCAGATTCACATAATAAAGTTGTACCATAATCATTTCTTTTATCATGGGCATTAGTTCTTGCCCAAACAGACACAAGTGCTCTTTCTTCTGGTTTTGCTTCACATTTTCCATCTACTTCAAATGCATGAATTGTATTTTCATGAAGATAAAGAAGTGAATTTTCCATAGCATCACCTGATACCCACATATCTGGCTCATTTTTTGCTCCGGCATCAAATTGAACTCTTCTAAATTTTTCATTTACTTTTACTGTTTTTAATAAAGGATTATCTTCTCTTACAGCAAAGTTTTTAAATTGTTTTGCACAAGCAGGCATTCTCATATTATAATAAATTTCAGGAATAGCATGATTGTGATATGGATATAAAGAATCTACTACTTGAACCGTCATACCAACTTCAGCTCCAACTTTTTCTCCATTAATCTCATCAATTCTTAATAAACCCCAATGACCTAATATTTCTGCATACGCATATCCACCACGAATGTTATAAAAGTTTTTATCATTTCTTTTACTCTCTTCTGCATACATTGGAAACCATCCTGCTGCTGCCCAAAGATTAGGTAGAGAATTAGCACTTACATCATAAGGAAAAGTTTTTGGCATTTGAATTTCATCACCTGTTACCATCTTATTAAAGTTTTTTGAAAACTCTTTTCCTCTTTTTCTTACTTCTTTATTTGTTACTTTTTTATCAAAAAATTCATCAAAAGTCATTCTATTTGCCCATTTAGCAACTGGAGACTTTTCTTGAAGTTCTCCACCTGGATTATAAATCCAGTTTACATCACGTCTTGCAGAGAAACACTCTTTTGCTTTATCAGGATTTTCTAAAATTTGATAAATATTTTTTACCATAGTTTTCATATCTCTTCTATCCATTACACAGATTCTTTTTTTCTGTGTAGTATCATAAACTGCTTCATCAGAATTAAGACATTCACTTACTTCACCATTTGTTAAAGCCAAAGCATAAGCTTTTATATAAGTTAATGTTTCATCCCATAAAATATCTACATATTTTTGATCTTTTTTTGAGTATTTTACAGGTTTTGTTAAACATTTAAACTCTGCATTTTTAATATCTTTTTCATCTAAAAAACTTGGAATCTCTAATGCATTACAGCTTATAAAACTCAATAAAACTATAACTGCACCTAACTTTTTTTTGTATGACATTTTAAATCCTTTTATTATTTAAAAATTAATGTTTTACCAACATCACTTCTTGAATTCAATTTCTTCTACTTTTTAAAAGAATCTTCACTTTCACCTTAAAGATTCTATTAAAAAGTAGACCTTACTTCTTTTAGTAAGGTCTTGAAATAATTAACCTACTGGTTTGTGTTCTACATGTTTTTTATGTAGTTCTTGCTCGTCTTTAATAACGCCATAGTTCTTATACTTTTCTTGAAGTTCAAGCTTTTTTTCTTCCATTTCATAACGATAAATCTCATGCTCAGGTTTATAATAATTTAAAACATTTTTTAAGTTTTTATGTCCAGCATCAAAATGGCATGAGGCACATGAAACTTGCTTATCCGTTCCTTTAAGTTTTGAATAATGGTTGTGCATTTTTTGAGCTTGTTTTGATAATGACACTAAATTTTTATCAAATGCATTTCCATGACACTCTATACACCCAGAATCATACACATAAGAATCTCTATGTTTAAGTTTCTCTATCCAATCTATCTCATCTGGATTTCCAAAGAAATGAATACCAACTTCTAAAACTCCATTTTTTGCTTTTGTATATATGTAGTTAACTAAACTATCATGTGGTAAGTGACAATCTACACATTTTGCACTAGCACCTAATTTTCCTTTACCACCGTGTACATCTTGTTTGTAAGAGATAACCATAGGATCCATTTCATGGCATGAAACACAAAATTTCTCACCACTTGTTTTATGAATTCCATAATAAGTTCCATAAGAAACAGACACACCTACTAAGCCACCTACAAATAATAATCCAATTATAAATAATACTGGTCTCATGGTGTCTCCTTCATCCAAACATTGTTTTCAATCTCTTTTTCATGGCATTCTGCACACATATTTACAGAAGGTTCATGTTCTCTATGACATTCATCACAATAAAGATTTGGTCCATCATGAACTGAGTTATGAGGATTTGCTTTATGTGTGTCCATAAAAGCTAAACGTTCAGCTAAATATACTTTTGTTTTATGACATGATAAACAGGCTTCTTCTCCTGCAGCTTCAAAATGCTCAGGGTCGTTTCCTTGATCAGCATGACAAAAAATGCATTCAAGAGATAGACTTGCATGTACACTCTTTAGTGGATACTTTTCTTTTTGTTCAGGTGTAACAGTTACCATACTCTCTTCATCTTGGGGGAAAGGCAAGCTTTCCCCATCATTTGCTTGTGCAAATACATAAAAAGATAAAAGTAAAATAGACATGCCACCTATTACTTTTACTATTGTTTTCATAATTAGATATTTTCTCCTGCAACCATACCAAATACTAAACAATCAGGAATTGAACAACTTCCAAGTCTACTTGCTCCGTGTGTTCCACCTGTAATCTCACCAGCTGCATATAAACCAGGAATTGGTTTTTTAGTTGCAGCAGAGATAACTTCTGCTTTTGTATTGATTTTTAATCCACCCATTGTATGGTGAAGTTTTGGTACACCTCTTGTTCCATAGAATGGAGCTTTAAGGATTTGTACACCTTCAGTTTTTTCAACTGGTTTACCAAATTCTGTATCTTTATTTGCTTTTACAAATTTATTGTATGCTTCAATTGATGCTTTTAATTCAGCTGCTGGGATTTTATACTCAGCTGCTAATGCGTCAATTGTGTCGAATTTTTTAACAACTCCAGATTTTAAAGCTTTTTCAGCAATTTCTGGGATAATTTTATCAACAGCACTTTGATCACAAATATTAATTGGATATGCATTAGTATCTTTTGTTACTTTGAACATTGCTTGTGCTCTTGTTCTTCTATCTGCAAGCTCATTCATGAATCTCTTACCTGTTTTAGGATTTACTGAAATACCATATCTAAATGTAGCGTTGATATTGAAGTTAGACGCTGCACCAAAACCTTTTTCATCTGGACAAGCCCAAGGACCAAATTGAATCCACGCTAAGTGAATAGGAACTGCACCAAGCTCAAATGCTTTCATCATAACACCTGCAGTTGCACCTGGTTGGTTAGTTGAATCTGTATCAGCAGGAATTCTTGGGTCTTGTTGTTCTCTTAAGAATTTATCTCTACTAAATCCACCTGATGCTAAAATAACACCTTTTTTAGCTTTATAATATTTAACTTTACCAGTTGTGTTTTCAGAATCATCATCGTTAGCTTTTTTATCAAATTTATATTTTTCTCTAACTTGAACTCCAACTACTCTTCCACTATCATCTAATACAAACTCATCAAATCTTGTTCTTTTTTTGATTGTTCCGTTTGAAAGTTTTTGGAAGTGAGAAATCATTGGTAATACAATACCTGAACCACTACCATTTGAAGAAAGGTAAGTTCTAGGAACAGAGTGTCCACCTAAGTGAGAAAGTTTCTCATAGAATTTTGCACCAGCTCTTTCAACTAATTTTAAAGCATCATTTCCTCTTTCACCAATTACTCTTAGTAAATCAGGGTGATTAATATATCTACCTGCTTTCATACTATCTTCCATATAAATGTCGATAGAATCTTTAATACCTTCTTTTTTCTGTTTAGGGTTATTAACAACAGCTAAAAGTCCACCATTAATTACAGAGTTTCCTCCGATTCTTCCCATTTTTTCAACAATAACAACTGATAAACCTTTTTCAGCAGCTGTAATACCAGCTGATAATGCAGCATAACCTGAACCAATTACAACAACATCATACTCTTCATCATATTTAACATCTTTTGAGTCAATCGCCATTGCACTTGCAGCTGTACTTCCAAGTGCTAACATACCAGCACCAACAGCACCCATTCTCATAAAATTACGTCTTGTTATATCACCCATAATAGGTCTCCTTCTAAAAAATTTATAGAAGAATCTTAATACAAATAAGTAATCAAAAAATAACCTTTTAGGGTAAAAAGGTTATTTATTTTAAAAAAAATGAATAATTGTTCAGTTTAAGTAGAATTTAATGTGTACTTTTGATTTTGTATCCACAGCCAGATACATTTTCGATGATGTTATTATATGTTTTTTGACGAATTTTTTTTATTCTCATACGAAGAGCTTCTATACTCATGCTCTTTTCTTGCCAAGCATAACTCTCTATCACAGAATAGTCAACAACTTTATCTATATTAGAGATTAGAAGATGGATAATTTCTCTTTCTAGTCTTGTTAAGTTAATGGTATTTTGATCTTTATCTTTTAATTGTTTACTGTTCTTATCATATATATACCCATTTTCTAAATAAACATGAAAGTTATAAATATCCTTTGTAGCCATAAGTAAAGTTGTTTGTAAATCTTCAATTGAGACTGGTTTTCTTAAATAACTATAAGCACCTTCATTAATACTTTGAGAAATATGTTCTTTGCTATCGTATGAAGTTATAATAATAACGGGTAAGTGTGGAGAAACCTCATGCATAGAGTGAACCATATCTAAACCATTCATTTCTGGTAAATTTATATCTGAAATAACAATATCAGGTTTATACGATTCAAACATCTCGAAGCCTTCAATACCATCTTTTGCAACATCTACACGTTTACAATGCATTCCTAAAGATTGTCTTAATGCAAAAGCTGTCATTTCATCATCTTCTACAATAAGTACATGAATTTGTGAAAGTTTTTTTAAAACTTTTAAATCAATCATTTTCTTCCTTTATTTTTTTAGGGAAACTAAATAAAAAAGTTGTAGGATTATTATAAGATATAACAGTTAAGTTTCCTAATAGTTTATCTCTTGCAATAAGCCTTGACAAGTAAAGACCATTGCCTGTTCCTTTTTCACCTTTTGTTGTTTTAAAGGCCTCAAAAAGAATCTCTTTGATAGTTATATCAATTCCAGGACCACTATCTTGTACTTCTAAATAATATTTCTCTTCTACTTCTTTTATTATAATTTTAATGTATTTTTTTTCAATAGTTTTATCTTCAAGAATAGCATCTCTAGCATTTAATACTAAAGAAGCAATAATTTGTTGAAATTCATTTTTATAGCTACTGCAATTATAATGAGTCTCTTCACTTAGTATTTCTATATTAATTCCTGAGTTTTTCAAATAAGGTTCAAGTATTACTTTTGTATCTTCAATTGCTTCTATTATATCAAAGGATTCTATTTTTCTATTTGGAAGATAGAAGTTTTTAAAAGTATCAATAGTATCTGATAAATAGTGTGCATTTGATATTGCACGATTTAGATTATCTTTAAAAATCTCATCACTTAAACATCCCATCTCTTTAAATTGTAAAATATTACCTATTAATAAAGATATAGAGTTTAAAGGTTGCCGCCATTGGTGGGAAATTGCTCCGATCATCTCTCCTAAATCTGCCATCTTAGTTTGTTGGAATAAAATATCTTCTTGTTCTTTTTTTGCTTTTTTAGCCATCTCTTTCTTAGTAACATCTTCTACAAAAAAGATAACTCCTTTATACTCTTTTTTTGCATCCAATACAGGAATAGAAGTAAAATATAAAAAAACTTTTTTATCTTTTTCAAAAAAATAAAAAGTATTAGTATATGTTTTATGTTTTTCTTTTGTTGCTTTTAATTGTTTACCAATACAATCTGTTATCCAAGGAGGAACTCTTTTAAAAAACTTTATACACTCAAACAAACTATTATCAGAAAGTTCATTTTCTGAAAGATAAAGTAATTTAGAAAACTCATTATTATAATATGTAATTTTATCTTTGTCATCAGCAATCAAACATCCTCTTATATCTGATGAAAGAAAGTGTTTTATTAGATTTTTTGATATTTTTAATTTTTCATCACTTCGTTTTTGACTTCTATCATAAAATAGGTTTAGCCACAAAAAGATAATTAAACTAATACCATATATTATAAGGTTAATTTTTAATTGAAAATCAACTCTTTCATAAACTTTTTCTTTATTTAACTCAGAGACAAGATACCAATTACCATATTTTATAAATCCTTGAGAAAAAATACTATTCTTTGTAACAGTTAAATAACCTTCTTTATCAATTCTTTGATTAAACTTCTTGAATCGTTTCTCTTTGTCTTTATGTACTAAGATTTTTTTATTTTTATCAAGTAAAAAGACATTCCCATCATAGGGTAAAGATATCTTTAAAATTTCTTTTTCTATGTACTCTAAAGGAAGAATTCCACAAACTACTCCTGTTTGACCTCTTTTTGATTTTGTAGTACTACAAACTGCCACTACTAAAGTATCAATTATTGATGAGACATAGGGGTTAGTAATTGTGATATCTTCATTTCTAATAGTCTCACGATACCAAGGCATTGATATAGTGTTATAAGTAAGAGGTTTTATAATCGTTCGACTAGATATAATTGTATTATCTTCATATCCAACAAACATGTAGGGAAAGCCTGCTACAGAGGAACCATGTTGCAATAAATTTCCAATGCTGTATTTATCTTGATTATGGTCCATATTTGCAATAAGTGTTTCTACATTTTTTACTGCATTAATTTTTTCATCTGTCCATTTAACAATTTGTTTAGAGGCATTACTAATTGCATTTACTTGTAAATCATTTATTGCATTTTTTAAAATATAAAGATTAATAAAATAATTTGCAAGTACTAATATAAGAAAAAGCATAATAACAAATAAGATAAACCAATTACGTTTTGACAAAAGAAAGCCTTTTATTATAAACATACGCGCATTATATCTTTTCATTAATTTTATATATCTGAAAAGAAAAGTTATTTTTCAGTCATTTTAGCTTGATATACTTACAAAATTGAAAAAAAGTTTTCTTAATCTTTTTTTCTTAATCATTCATTAAAGAAGTTTTTGTATAGTTTCTGTTTAGAAACTTAGTATGTTTTAGTACAAGTAAGAAAGGTAAATTATCGTAATGTTTAAAAAAAGGAATTTCCTATACCTTTTTATTATCTTTTTGATCATAACAATATCTGCAATACAATTTTTACAGATAAAAGAAGATCAAGAAAAGAAAATAATACAATCACTAAAAAAGCAATCTTTTGAATTAGATAAATGGTTGTTAAAAAAGAAAATTTCTCTTGAGAAATTGTCAAAAAATTTAGGAAATATAGATTATGACAAAGAAACTTATTTAGAATTAATGAAGAAAACAAATAAAAAAATGGGTACGAATAGTATTTTTAGTGGTTTTCAAAATGGAGAATACATTGATACCCAAGGTTATTGGATAGATAATTTTGACCCAAGAAAAAGACCTTGGTATATAGAAACTTTACAAAACAAAGAAACCACTTTTTCTGGTCCAATGTTTTATAATGATATTAGTGGACAAAAAATTGTATGGTGGGCAATTTCATCAGCTCTTTTAAAAAACAATAAATCTTTTGGGGTAGTCAGTAGTGAAATACTTCCAGATATGATAATTAAACATTTAAAAGATGTTCAATTAGATGACTTAGAACAACTTTTTTTATTCCATAAAAAAACAGGAATAATAATATCCGCAATTAATAGAGACCTAGAATTAAAACATGTTCAAGATATATTTTCTGTAAGAATTTTTGAAAAACTTTCAAAAACAAAAGAAACAAAAATAAAATTTAATAATAAAAATCAATCCAAAATAGCCTATAAATCTCATATAACAGAAGCCCCTTGGATACTTTGTATTATCAAATAAATTGCAGTTTTATTTAGAATGGACCACTTTTATATAAAAGTGGTCCTTGAACTTATTTATGTAAAGACTGAGCTACAATAGACAAGAACTCATCTTTTGTTTTTTTCTCTTTTTTAAATAAACCTCTAAGTGCTGAAGTTACTGTTGTTGAACAAATCTTTTCAACACCTCTCATCTCCATACACATATGTCTAGCATCTATCATAACTGCTACACCTTTTGGTTTTAATGCATCATTTAATGCATCACAAATTTGTTCAGTCATCTGTTCTTGAATTTGTAATCTTCTTGCAAAGACATCAACAACCCTTGGTATTTTACTAAGTCCAACAACTTTTCCATTTGGTATATAAGCTATGTGTGCTTTACCAATTATTGGTAAGATATGATGCTCACACATTGAATAAAACTCAATATCTTTTATAACAACCATCTCATCATTTGAACTTGTAAATAATGCTGAATTTATAATTTCAATTGGATCTTGCTTATATCCACCACACATAAACTCAAAAGCTTTTCTAACACGACTTGGTGTTTTCTCAAGACCTTCTCTATTTACGTCTTCTCCAATATATTCTAAAATATTTTTAACTGAATTTTCAAACTCTAACTCATTACTCATATATATTCCTCTTAAGACTTTAACATATCACTCATACTCCATAATGGGACAAAAATAGCTAAGATAATCCAAACAATAAGTGCCATTATGATTATGAAAAATAGAGGTTCTATTAAAGTAGAAAAAAACTTCAATTTATCTTCAAATCGTCTTTTATAAATAATCTTAATCTCGCTAACAACAATATCAAGAGAACTACTAGCCTCTGCACTGTTTATTAGATTTAAAATAATATCATCAAATAGATTTGAAGACTCAAATGCAAGTTTTACACTCTTTCCACTTTTTAGCAGATTTTCTATTTTGGTAATCTTATCAAAAAGATGTTGATTATTGATTAAAGTCTTAGCTTTTATAAAGGCATCAAGAAATTCATACTTACTTTTTAACAATATATCTAAGACAACAAAAAATGTATACAGATTTTTGTATTTGTATAAAGAGCTTATTATATAAAGATTTTCAACTATAATCTTATCTATAAAGACTCTTACTCTTTTTTCTTTTTTATAAAAAAGAAAACTTGATACAAAAAAAGCAATTAACATAAAAACAATTAAAAATAAATAGTTTTCAAAGATATCTTTGACAAATAATAAAGACCTTGTAGCCAAGGGTAATTGTCCTTTTGCATTATTAAATATAGATTCAAAATTTGGAACAACAAATTTAAAAATACCAATCAAGGCAGAGAAAAAAGTTATCAATAAAATAAAAGGATAGGTCATTGCTTTTTTAAAATCTTTTTTTATTTGTATGTTTTCACTTATAATATCACTCAAAAAAGTGAGGTTTTCTTTTGTATTACCGCTATCTTGAATTATTTTAAACATCGATTTTATTAGTGGATTTATTTTAAACCTATCTATACTTGTATAAATATCTGAAGAGTTTGAAAAAGAGTTTTTTAGACTCTTTAAAAAATCACTAATATGTTGTTTCTTTTCATTTTTTATTAAAATATCAAAGGCATCATCAAGCAAAATCTTTGAATTTAACATCATACTTAATTCATAAAGTGAATTTCTAATTTGATTATCTGTAATCTTTTCTTCAAATTTAAATTCAAAGCTAGACTTTTTTATCTCTATTATGTTTGAGGGTAACTCTTCAAGTTCTAAGTTATTAGTTTCTATAGTTTTTGATTTTAATTTACCATTATCTTGATAAACAATTTTATACTTTTTCAACTACTTTATATACCTCAGATATTGTAGTTATACCCTCTTTAACTTTTTGTTTCCCATCATCAAGCAATGTTTTAAATGGAACTTTTGATAAATAGTCTTTCATATTCTCATTTTTTATAATATAAGGTGAAAGGTTTTTATCATTTTTTAAAACTTCTCCTAAAGAGCTTCTTCCTAAAAAACCAGTAAAGTTACACTTTTCGCAACCTTTTTTTAAACAATTTTGACAAATATTTAAAACTAATCTTTGGGAGATTATGTATTTAAGAGTATTTGCTAAAAGATATCTATCAGCTTTTAAGTCAATTAGTCTATTTATAGTTTCAAAAGAGTTATTTGCATGAATTGAGGCTAATACTAAATGCCCAGTTAAAGATGCTTGTAATGCAATATTCAATGAAGTCTTATCTCTAATCTCCCCTATTAATATAATATCAGGGTCTTGTCTTAATATATTTTTTAATACTGTTTCATATCCCAATTCAATCTCATTATTAACCTCAATTTGTTGTATAGATTCTAATTTATACTCAACAGGATCTTCTATTGTAATAACTTTCTTTTTTGAAGAGGAAAGTCTTTTTAATAATGAGTATAATGTTGTACTTTTACCACTTCCTGTTGGTCCTGTTATTAAAACTAATCCTTGTCTTAGATTTTCAATTTCATTAAAAGAATCTATAATATCATTGGAAAACCCTAATTTTTCTATATCTTTTTCAACTGTATTATTATCTAAAATTCTAATTACAATTGACTCTCCACTTATAATTGGCATTGTAGAGACTCTAAAATCATATTTTTTATCATTAATTTCAAAGGAAAATCTTCCATCCATAGGAGTTCTAAAGTTAGTAATATCTAGCTTAGAAATCATTTTGATGTATGAGCTTAAAACCTTTGAAAAAGATTTGCAAAAAGTATAAAAAACTTTTAATGTCCCATCAATTCTAAACCTGATTTCTATAGAGTTTTCCTTACTTTCAATATGTATATCACTGGCTCTATTTAAAATAGATTTTTCTAAAAGTACTTGAAAAAAGAACTTTATATGATTTAAATCATTTTCAAAATTCTGTATTGCTTTTTTTGATAAGTCAAATAATTTCATTCTAGCATCTAAATCATTTAGAAAAAAAAGAATCTCATGTTTACTTATTAATTTTTTCCTAAATATATGGGAAATTGTTAATAAATCAATATTTGACTCCTTGCAATAATAACAATAAAAATAGATTCCATCTTTTTTTACGGGAATAATTAAACTGTCTATTAATAATTTTTTATCAAATAATTTTAGATATTCATAGTCAATATTTTCAAAACTCATATTAATTTTTCTCTTGTAAATTTAAACTTATTTTTTTAAACTTATTTTCCATAAGAACACTTGTTTTATTAATTTTTTTAATCTCAAATCTTTCTATACTGTCATTTAAACTAAACCATTTATTGTTTATAAAAGCTTTTTGACCAATAATTGCTTTTAACTTATAAACTTGTTTTTTCTTCTCCTTTAACTTTTCAAGTTCTTTGTTTAAATCTATTTCTTTTTTTTTGTAAAACTTTTTAAAATCAATGGATACTTTTAAATTTTCATCACTCATTTGAAAACTTTTTATCTTAGAAAAGGAATTATATTTTTCTAAATAGATTAGTAAACTTAATCTATTTTTCAAATCACTATTTGCAATAAAATCCAAACTACTGTCCCCTTTTGTAATTTTGTTTAGATATATCTCATTTTCAAAGGCAAAGTTTTCAATATCTTTTAATACATCTATTAATTTCATCTTCATTTTAATTTTCTCTATATTTACAAGTGTGGGCTTTCTATCTATTGTATTTTTAATCTCAAAAAAATATAAATAAATTAAACAAAATATTGCAAATGGAAACAAAAAAAGCAAAACCTTTGTTCTTAAAGATAAAAGCTCAAAACTATTTTCTATTGATTTTAAATATTGCATTGGCTAAATAAACCTTTCTTTGAGAATCGTAAGTTATATCTTCTACTTTTGCTTTTTCTAAATTTCTAAAAAAGGTATAAAGGTCTTGTTTTTTTGATGATTCAAGCTCTAAAAGAAGTTTTGAATTAACAAGACTTACTTTTAAAACCTTTACTAAATGTTCTTTACTTAAAAGAAAAATATCAATAAGCTCTTTACTTACAAAATAAAACTGTGAATTAACCTCAATTTTTTTAGTATTTATTTTTATCTTTTCTAAAATATTTTTATTATCATTTTTTGAGAAATCTAATATATAAAATCCTAAGCAAAGAGTAAAAAAATAGATAAGAAAAAATTTAAGAAAATGTGACTTTTTAATTTTTAGAAACTGGTGTTTATTTTTCTTTGTAAATTTAAGTTGAGAATTTATTTGAAGATTTTCAATTTTTAGTATCTTTTCTAGAAAATCTTTTACTTCCTCTTTTGTATTTGCTTTATCAATTTTTTGACAAAAATATAATCGCTTATTTTTAAAAACCAAAGCTAAATTCTCATAAAAAAATAGCTCTATGTGTTTAGTAGAATCTAAAAAAAAATATTTGGGTATTTGTGATTTGAAATGAATTACTTGGTATATATTTAAAGCTTCTATGAATGAATTATATAAAAAACTACTCTTGTCATAATTTAAAGAGGAATTTTTTATATGATTTCTAATATATTTATCTAAAAAATTTGAGCTTATCTCTTCATTTGATTTTATTTCTATTAGTTCGATAATAATACCCTATTTATATAATAAGGTATTTTATTATTTATTACTTTATTTTCTAATTAAATAAATATATTTTTATATTATTTTTAGAAAGTTACATCGTATCCTAGTTCTTTAAGACCTTGTTTATCTTTTGTCCAGCCTTTTTTAATAGAGACAAATAATTCTAAATAACACTTTCTTCCTGTTAATCTTTCTATTTTTTGTCTTGCATCTTTTCCAATTCTTTTGATTGCACTTCCACCTTTCCCTACAATCATACCTTTTTGCGTTCCTTTTTGAACGATAATTGTTGCATTAACGACATCAATATCTTTTTTCTCTTCTACTTTATTTATTTTAACATCTGTTTCATATGGTATTTCATCGGAAATATTCTCAAAAATTGATTCTCTAATAAATTCTTTAAAGATATCTCTCATATGTTCCGTTGTTAAAATTTCTGGATCATATAAATAAGGATGCTCTGGAAGATATTTTACAACAACATCTAAAATATCATTATGGGTAGTTTGTTTTTTAATTGATACAGGGATGATTGCCTCATATTTATCAGTATGTATTTCATACTCTTTTATTTTTTCTAAAACTTCATTATTCCCCACATTATCAATCTTTGTTAAAAGTAAAATATGCTTTGTATTTTTTTTGTTTTTTTCTAAAAAATTTTCATAATGGGTTAATTTATCAGTAACAGGAGCTAAAAATAAAATCAAATCACAATCACCAATTGCTTTTAAAGCCTCATCAAGCATAAATTGATTCAATAGCTTTTCTGTTTCGTGTAAACCAGGAGTATCTACAAATATAATCTGATCCTCTTTATGCATCACAATTATATTAGATCTTTTTCTAGTAGCATTTGCTTTATGGGAAACTAAAGCAATTTTTTCACCAACTAACCAATTTAATAGTGAACTTTTACCTGCATTAGGTCGACCTACAACTGAAACATAACCACATTTACTCATACAATTCCTTCAAACATTTTAATTAAGTGATTATATCTAAAATTTTCTGCTTATCTTCTTCTGTATGAAAGAGATTCAAGTAAATGTTTTTTTTGTATATTTGTAGACTCTTCCAAATCTGCTATTGTGCGACTAACTTTTAATAATTTGTTTATACTTCTAAAGGATAAATTTAAATTAATCCTTGCTTTTTCCAAAACCTCCTTTGTTTGAGAATCTAAAATACAATATTTTGTAATCTCTTCATCACTTAGTTTCCCATTTAAATTTTTTTTTTTACAAAATAAATAAAAAAGTATAATTATAATATATAATATAAAATAGGAAATAGTTATGGCTAATTTGAAAAAACTTAAATTTAATCACAAAAATATCATTACTAATATTGATGATAAAAATTTGCATATTCACTTATATGATAATAACTCAAAAAGATTTGCAAAAGAACATTACGGATATTACATTATTGGATCTATTGATAACAAAATAAAAAGATTGTATTTATCAAAAAAAGAAAGAAATGAATATTTTAATAAAGCAAAACAAATAAACAATAATTTACTTTTTGATAAATTTCCAGATAAGATTAAATTAATACAAAAAATAATATTTAGTATTTTAGAATCAAAAGATTCTTTATTTAATGAAAGATATATTAGAAATATAATATTTTCAATTGAAACTATTTTCAATTTTGGAATAGAAAAAAAGTTTAAATTTGAAAAACCTTCTGATTTTACTAAAATTAATCAATATGATTTATATGATTATATAATTAAAGAATTTCCACACAAGACAAAAGTTTCAGATATGAAAAGGTTTTTATCTTTATTAGAAAAAGTCATACCTGGTTTTAATACTATTAGATTTAAAGAAAATGAAAATAATGAATCAAGACTAGCTCTACCCACAACTATTGTATATCAACTTGACTATTATTGTAGAAAAGAGATTAAAGAAATAATTAGTTATGTTTCAGAAACAGAGGAATGGGAAACTGAATATAAAAAGATTAATCTTTTTAGCTTAGAAAACCTTTCTTATACTTACTATACAAATAAAAAATATAACTCTACAACAACTCAGTCAAAAAATAGAACATTAAATAAAATATCAAATGAGATTTATAATATAAATTTAAAGGAGTATATAAAAACAGATGGTTTTCTAATAAATAAAAAGTTTGGTTCAGATATAAATATTGTAGATGAGAAAAGCTATTATTTTTGGTTCAGAGAGCTATTTTCAGATTATCCATTTAATGAAAAATTAAATAAAAAATATCAGAATATTTTTATTGATAATAGAAATTTGATTACAAAGTATGGTTATATGTTTAATAAGCCTTTTTATGAATTTAAAAAAAGATTAGTACCTAATATTTATGAAATATATCCTTTCTTTCTATTTTTATTGATAAGAGAAGGATTAAATGCAGAAGTACTTAATAATATCCAAATAAATAAAGATGAATATACTATTGGAATTAAAAGTTCGATTGGATTGACAATAAACTCAAAAAAAAATAGAGGAAACTCTATTCAAAGTATTCATATATCAAACAATAGTATACAAATGAACTTTATAGATTTCTACTTAAAACGTCTAAAACCTATATATGATAAATCTACTAGTTCTGATTTTATTCAATATTTAACATTAACACCTATAAAAATAAAAAAAAGGCTAAACAACAATTCAATTTTAGCTTATCTAAATACAAATGATTCCTTATTCAAGAAATATCCAATATTCGATAAAAAAGGTGAAAGAGTACTTAGCATACAGCATAGCAGATTGCGTCCATACTTCAACTATGCAAACTATCTTAGAGGATTATCTCAATACGAAAGACAAATAAAAATGGGACATAAAAATATTGATATTCAAAGTTCTTATGAAAATAATGTAGAATGGAAAAATCAGAAAATTTATAATATTGCAAGAAGTCAAAACCTAATTGTAAATTCATTTAAAGGTATTATAAATAGAGAAAATCCCACGAAAGTTGAGCTGTTTGAAGGTTTATTTGCAAATTGCTTAGACCATAAGAAACCTTTCTATGATGATACAAGAAAACTTAATGAAGATGAAGTCTGCACAGATTGGTTCAAATGTTTAGCTTACTGCGATAAAGCATATGTTCTTCCATTTGTACATGGAGAAATAATATATGCATGGATTACATTTATGGAAAAAGAAAAAGAACAATTTCTTCGAATAGAAGATTGGGAGAAAGAATATTATTCTGATTATAGTGTAGCATTAGATGTCTTTAATTCATTTACAGAAGAAGAAAAAAAATATTCAATAAAAAATTCAAAAAAACATGAAAATATACTTAAATATAAATTTAAAAGAAAAATGAAAGAAGCTAATTAATGAATGATCAAAACTTTAATAATAAACTAAAAAGTTGTACTAATATAGCTGAGATTGAGAATTTATTTTCAACTAGAGACTTTACTAGTATAATCACTATTAAAATGGAAAATAATAAGGAAAATATTCTTATTCTAGGTAATAATCAAAAAATAATGTCTGCTGAAATAAAATTTAATTCTAAAGCTATTAATATCTTATTTAAACTAATGTTATTCTATAAATATACTGGTTTTTTAAATTTAAAAGTAACAAAAAGTGGTCACTACTCTTATCTTGATACTTTAAGACGAACATTAACCCTTTTAGAAAAAGTTTTACCTATCAAATCACATACAAGTAAATTAGAATGTGAAGACTTCAATTTATTTTTTCAATATCTATATACTAAGGTTAAAGATAAATCTTTATCTATTACAACAGTAAACGCTTACGTAAGAAGAGTTGAAGAATGGTGCATTTTATCAAATTATTATTTGCCATACTTTATGAAGATTGATACGGAAAGTATATTAAACTTAGAAATATACAAACTTATTAAAAAAGACTATTCAAAAGAAAAACAAAGAGAAAAAACATTAGGAAGTAAAAGAAGACCTTATGATTTAAAATCATTAAAAATTCTAATTAAAATAGCAATGGAAACTATTGAAAAATATAGTAATGAGTACCTTTATGTAACTAAATTGTATTTATCTGTAAAAAGTAAGAGTTCACATCATAAAGCTACTTATTATCTATATAATAGCATTAAAACTAACAATTACACTTTTACTTTTCCTAGTTTAGCGAAAATACAAAGAACTATAAGAGAAAGTACAAGTTATACTAACTATAAATCAAATAATTTCAAACAAAAAATAAATAAAAAATCAAAACAATTAAACAAAGAATATACAATATTACAAAATTTAGTTGAATTCATGAGAGATGTAGATACTGCTAGTATCATATTAATTTTATTTTTAACTGGTATGAGAGTGGGAGAGCTAGCTACCTTAAATAGATATCCATTAATAGAAGAAGATGAGTATTTTCATCTTAAAAGAATAATATTTAAAACTTCCTATACTTCAGAAGGATACAATTATAAAATGCCCATACCTTCTATTGTAAAAAACGTAATAGAATTATTATCTTTAAAAAGTGAGCTAATAGATGGTAAAAAAGAAGGTCAACTGATTTTAAACTCTATCGCTTATAATAATGCAAGAGGTAACTTTAACTTATCAAATAATATAAAAAACTTTGCTTTAAAAAATGAAGTATCTGATTACCCAATGGCACATCAATTTAGACATGCAATTGCTTTTCTTATTGCTTTTCTTAATGAAAAAGATGGATTAGAACTAGCACGAACTTTTTTAGGTCATACAAATCCTACAATGACATTATATTACTTAGCACATTTTAATGATTTAATTAAAAATTCATTATATGATTATTATAGAGATAGTTCTCAACAATTAATAACACAAGTTACTGATGAATTAAAACAAGGAAATAAATTATATGGACATATAGGAAATATGATTATGAAGAATTATACTTACTTAGGTAGTTATGCAGATGATTTTACTGAAATCTTAAAAAATAATATGATTGGACTTATGAATAAAGGACAACTTGCAATAATTCAAACACCTATTTCATTATGTGTACATGATTTATCAAAACCTAATGAGATGCAATGTCAAAGAGGATTTAATCTCGAAGAAAATGATATACAATTACCTTTCCCTTCTAAATGTACAGGAACTAATTGTTCTAATTCATTGTTACTAGAATCAAATGTTGAAGAATTAATGAAAACAATAAATATAGATAAAAACTTAATTGAAAGACTTAATAAAAATAAATTTTTTAAAGAGTCAGAAGGTTTTTCTCTTTCAAATAATGATTTAAAAATTGTTAATCAATATAAAAAAGATAAAGGTATAGTATAATGGCTAGACAAACTAAAAAAGAAAGAGAGTTAAAATTAACTGCTTTGAAAGAGGCAGTTGATCGGTTAATATTTAAATCATCTCCTAAAAAAAACTTTGTTACATATAAAAGTGTTGTTGACTTTGCTAATACTTCTGAATATTCGAAATATTTCTCAACAAAAATTAGCCTACAAACTTTAAAGAAGCCAATTTCCCCAGAGTTTAAAGAATTAGTCAATACAATAAAACTTCATAAAAAGACTTATTCTAAAGATAAAAATTCAATAAACATTAAAGTACAAAATCTCAATAATGAAATAAATGGATTATTAACTACTATTTCAGAACTTCTATACAATGAAAACCAGCTCAATAAAAGAATTGAAACATTAACTAAAGTAAATGAAAAATTAAGATCTGAAGCAAATGATTATTATAATGAGATTGTGAGATTAAAAAATGAAAATAACTTATAAAAAAGTAAAGCATCCAAATATTATTAATCGTGAAATTACATATTTATTCTTAAATGGAAAAATAGATATACCTTCTGCAAAATTTCTTACGAATGAACTACTTTATGGAGGGATAAATGGAAAAATATCTGGATTGAAATCACATAGAAATAAAGCTGTCATAATTGGAGAATTATATAGACACTTATTTGATCTAGGAACAACATGGGATAAAGCTTTAGAATCTGATATTTTAACGATAAGAAATGCCATGTTATGTTGGTCAAACCACAATATTCCAGATTATGAAAATTATAATTATAAAGCTATTAGTAATAATGCAATGAACTATAAGTTATCTTTATGGTTCAAATTTTATAAATTTATGAAGAAAATAGGTATAAATCATAATATGATATTAAGTACAAAAAAAACACCCAAGAATTACTATAATAATTTTTTAAACCATCTAGACAATAGAAATACCACCAATAATTATAATGAAGTATGGTCTTTAAAAGTTAAGAGTTCTCCAAGAAAAGAAAGTTATCATGCCTTAAGTAGAATAGAATATATACAATTAGAAAAAAAACTATTATCAATAGATCTAGTTTTCCAAATGATTGCATACCTAATGGTAGAAACTGGATTAAGAGTAACAGCTGCTTTGGAGATTAAAGAATTAGATTTTAAAGATTTATTTAAATATATTAATTTCAAAAAAGATATAAATGATGTAATTAAAGTTGACTATATATCAAAAGGTGGTGACCTAAAAAAATTTGATTTACCAATAAGAACTATAATTAGAATTAAAAAAGAATATCTTGCAAGAATATATAATAAAAGAAAAATACTTTACAATAATAGATGTAATAAATTAAATATACCAGCTGATAAAAATGTATTTTGGATAACAGAAAAAGGTAAGAAAGTTGAATATCATGATGTTTTAATTGCATTTAAAAAATCATCTTTAGCCATGGGTAGAAATATCAATATCACGTCACACTGGTTAAGACATACATTTGCTACTTGGAGTTTAATAGATTTTGCTAAAAGTCAAAATTTAAAAATTGAAAATACAGGAATCACACCTAATCCTCTATTTATTATTTTATTAAGAGAAAAACTTGGTCATACTTCTATAGATACAGTTTATAAATATTTAGCTACTGCACTAAAAGTTATGAAACTCAATACTACAAATAATAATACAATAATGCCTCTAGAAAGTTTTTTAGAATCAATACCTGCACAAGAATTAGTTAAACAAGAAGCATTAGCTGAATTTTCAAATAATTTTAATGAAGATAAATTTGATCTAATAAGATATGCAGAAAAAAGAGGATTTGTTTCAACTATATTTAATAAATAATTTAAGAATCAACTGTTAAACAATTCACTTAAAGTCATTTTTTGACTTTACATTACTTTACTAATTCTTTTAGTCCATTATTTAATGCTTCAATTTGTGCATTTGACAGAACATATTTTGGAATATATTCTAACTCCTGTGGTATGTAATTTTTTTTAGCTATTAAGGCACCTTTATTTTTACCAAAACGTGATGAAAAGTATTCATTTAAAATATAAGATTCATCTTGTTCTCCTACTGTTCTAAAAATTGAGATATCTGCAACAATACCATTAATCTCAATCCAACAATGACCATCCCATATATCTTTAATATTTGTATCTAAGTTTATATCAGTAGGTAAATTCCTATTACAGCTAAATATAGTATTGCCTAAAAGTTTTAAGTCACCTGCTACAACAATGGCAGGAATTGAATAATTTTCATTCAATATATATGCCCATCTCGCACTCATTAGTGCACATAATGCTGGAAGTACTGGAACTTCTGTCAATAGATCTATTCCTGTCTGTTTTAATATCTCAATATCATCATAAATATATTCCATATATTCTTGTTTTTCTTCAATACTTTTATATTTTTCAATTAATTTATATATAATCTTATCCATTTTTATCTTCTCAATACTCCACACTCAATCTCATGATCTCTTAACCTATCATTTTTTCTATAAGCATCTAAACTATTCTCATATTTAAAACATCTCTCAAATTTTGCATCATTGTTATAATATATTCTATATAGAGTTGTTGGTATTACTATATCATTTCCTATTTTGTTATTACGATTATCATATTTAGCTATTGATATAGAATTTATATATCCTAGCTTTTGAGCTAGAGTTCTTCCATATCTTTCTACCTTTATCCAAGTCTTTTGATTGACTGGTGCACTTTGAGGTATTATATTTGCCATTGTATAGGCTTTATTTAATGCTTTTTTATCATAATCAAAATCTGCATCTGCAACTATAAAGTGACCTCTGTTCCAATTTTTACCAAATCCTGTGTAATCTTTGTTTTTAGTTCTATATTTCATAGGTATAGTTTTTTCATTGTAAAATCTAGGCCTTTTTTTAATATCGTCTTTAGTATTAACCTTATCTCCATACAAAGTTACCCAACCAGACAATGCACCTTTATATTTATAGCTATAGCAGATTTTATATAGTTGTTTGTCAACAATTTGGTCACATTGTTTTGTATCGACATAATCTTCTAAAGATGCTGCATAAGAAATACTTGTTAAAAGCAGTAGAATTATTAGTAATTGTTTTTTCATAGTTAAGCCTTTTATTATTCAATTATAACTCTTGATCTATTGGGAAACCAATTGAAGAAGAATATGCATTTAAATCAATTGCCGATACAGTTCCTATAGCTTGTTGAAGGTATCTTGTTAATTGAAGAAAAAAAGTAACTAAAGAATTTTCAGTAGAACTAAAAATTATCTTGTTTACACTTCTTGTATTATAGTAATTAAAATATCTTTCTTCAAACTGTTCTTTATCTCTTAAATCAGTATTTTCTTCTCCATTATAGTCAATATAAAAACTTCCATAATCTGCAATACAACCAATATCTAAAGCACTTAATCCAGATTGAGCTTTTAAATGTTTTTCTAATGTAATATTATTTTCATGAGTAAAACTATTTGATGTAGCTAAAATACCTCCTACTATTTTTGTAAAAGGTCTTGGATTCATTTTTACACCAGAATTAATCATATTGGTTGATGTTCTTTTTAGTTGCCTAACACTTTTGATTTTATCTGCTGCATATTCAATATACTCTTTGTTTATTTCAGGTTTAACTTCAAAAATAGCATATACTCCTTCTGCAGGTATATAGTGAAACCCATTTTGAGAAAAAATAAATGGAGTAAACCAATTGTCATAAATTACTATATCTATTTGATCACTTGTATTTCCCTCATGATCTATAACAATAGCTTTGTCAACACTATACCTATTTGGAAGATATTTTTGTAGCCACTCAATCCATGCGTTCTCAAGAGCATCACCTTTTGAACCTGGATGTTTTATAAATTCTCTATTCGTATTTAATTGTGCAGTCATTTGCTTTTGTAAACCATCAAATAATGATTCTAAACTAACTTTGTTCATATCTATGTAATCCTTTATTGTTATAAAAATAAATTGAAAACTCTTCCAAGTTACTTTTCTTTATTCCCAAAATTAAAAGTATTGGGTTTTTTATATTAACAGTCTCACTTTTTGCTATCGAAATCATAGCATTTAAGTCTGTCCTACTATACATTGAATTTCCATTTGGATGGGAATGCCACTCTCCAATATAATATTGTCCTTTTTCTTTATATAGTTTTTTTAATGTTTCTGATAAATTACTTACACTTCTTTTATAAAAGAAAAGCGATTTTTTTTGTGTTTTGGGAGTTATAAAATCTTTTATATATAATGTTCTAAAATCTGATGAATAGTTACCTATTAATATACCTCCTGACTCATTAGGAAAGTTCTTAATTGCTATATCAGTAAGTCTATTTAATAGTTCATCTTCTATAGATAAAAAAAGCTCTTTATTTTTATTTATAAAATCCATTAATACTCTTTTATTTTTACATTTGCTGAAGTTGAATCTGATTTAATTACAAAATTTCTTTTTTCTATATGATTATTAAAAATTAAGTTAATCTGTTTCAATGCTATTTGGATTAAGGTGTTGATATCATTATATGAAGCTTTAAATGTCGGACTCCAGCAACCAGTTGGCTCATATAAATTTTCTGTATCATTATTTAATATATTGGAGAATTGTTTGATTACAAAGTCATAGATATTAGGATAAAAAGCACAGACTAACTCTTTAGCATGGTTTGTTATGGATAAGTTTATAATTTCACAGTCTAGTTTTAACGAGTTAAATATATACATTAAATCATTATCAGTACTACAATCAAATACAATATCATAATCATTTATATTTTGTATCAAACTTTCTTTTGCATCATTATCATTATAAAAAGATTTCATTACCCATTCAAAATATTCATCTTTTATAACATTTACATTAACAAAAGGTGAGATTGCATTTAAAATACTCACTAATTCTGAAGTTTTATCAGTGAGTCCATGTTGAAAAAAGTATTCTGACCTACATACATTTTCAATTTCTTTAACATCAAAATCAGCAATATTAATATTTTTACAACCACCCCTTGTTAGCGTTTTTGCAACATTACTACCTATTGCACCTAAACCTATTATTAATATTTTACTGTTAGTTAATTTATTTGAAAATGCTCCTCTTCCAAAAAAATAGTTGTAAGAAATATCCCTAGTTATTGCCCAATTTATTTCTTCATTTTTTAATTGATAATTCCATTTTTTTGATGTCATGACTACTAGACGTGTTCTCTTTACAGGCATATTTTCAAGATCAATAATAGCAACTTGCCAATGAATTTCATTTTCTACTGTTCTATAACCAATAAATAAAGGAATATTTAAATTCTCTTTTTTTAAATCATATAGAAATCTTAAAAACTCTTGTGAAAATAAACCTTGAAAATCTGTCCAATTCTTTAGAATAAATCTATTATGTTTTACAGGTTGTTCTTTTATAAAGTAAAATAAACCTTTTGCAGTATCTTCAGAATCTATATAATGTTTGTTAAATTGACAAAAAAGTTCTATATTATTTATTTTAAAACTTTTAACTAAAAAATTTTCATTAACTTCTTTTTTATAAATTGCTTCGTTAATTTTAATTAAAGAGACATCACCAAAGTCACCTTTTTGAAAAGAATACTCTACCTTTGTAAATAGAAAAGAAACATATCTCCCCTCTATTAGGAATTCAGGAACAATAATATGTTCATAATTAAGATCATGGTCTTTATTTATATAATATTTTAAAATCCATGCCTTTAAAGAGTTAAAATCAATAATTAACTTTTTTTCTATATTTGTATTATGAGATGTATGAATACATATATTTCCACCTTCCATTACATGATTACAATTTAATAAATCTTCATTAATAAACTTAATTGATTCATTATCTCTATCTTTAAATGGGTACTGTGCAGTTATTATAAATTCAAAATCTAACCCTTTGGGTAATTCATCAAATTTAATTTGGACTTTTCCTTTTAAAAATAGTTCATACTCTTCTAAATAATAAAGTTCAGATACAAAATCTATTGAAGATATTGTTTTTCCAATTAATTCTTTATTGATCATAAACTATTTTCAACCAAACCTAGTATCTGGTGGAACTGAAGCTAGTGAAGCACTTCCTTCTTTTACTCCATATCTATTTTCTGAATTATCTTCTTCAAATTCTTCATTCATCGGAAAATATATTTTTATATCATTTTCATCATCTTCAATATTTTTAATAATTCTTCTCATATCATTTGAGAATTCTTCTCTTTCATATTCAGTAAGTGTTTCAATAACATTATTATTTGAATTACCAGGATCTTTTAATGTGAAGTTTTCTTGATTCACATTATTTTCTATATACTCCATTACACTTTTTAATTGTTCCCATAAATTGCCATTAATATATGATTTATCAAAAGCTTTTATAGTTATTAATTCAATTAAAAAAGACTTATACTTTTCTGAATTTCTATATTTCCATATTTTTAATAATCTGATAATCTTTCTTTCATTCTGTTTAGCTTTAATATGTTGAATTTGAGCATCAATATTTGTTTGAATATAAGTGTTTTCAGCAAGTAGACCAAATTGTGAGTTAATATATAAATTTAACTTTTTGTCTTCTATATATTTATCTTCATTTAGTTCTCTTCCTGGAACTATATCCAAATTAATAACATCTCCATCTTCATCTGAATAAAATTCAATACCTATTGAAACTTTTTGTTTTCTAACTGTTGCAACATCATAATACTTTTCATAAAGAAGTTCATATACATCATCAAATAGTTCTTCAAGTGTATTAAAAGAGCTTCTTTTGAATGGCACTACAACATCTAAATCAAACTTACAATTAATTGCAGTAGATTTTGCATAAGAACCTGAATTAAGAGGATTATATATTTTCCCTTTATAGGTACTTTCAATTAACTCTTTTACCTCTTTTCTTTTATCTTTATATTTAGATAACAACCCATCAATATGTTTCATTCTATGTGAGTCTAACACTCTTTGTAAATAGTCTTCTTTAGGTTCTAACAATTTATCTCCTTTATTACATATCTTATCTATTACATAGCAACCAATTAGAACACATCCAAAAAGTCTCAAGTTTTTATACTTATCATTTTTGAAAAAGTCTTCTATTTTTTCTTTTACTGATTCTATTTCTCTTACCTTCATTCACTAGTTAATAATTTATAATATCATATTCATACACTATTTTTAATAAGTTTCTTTCTAGATAAATCTCGAAAAGCTTGATTGAATTTTATATCAATCTTTTTATTTTTTTTGTTTAAAAAATTTAAAAAACCTTTGTTTTGTATTTCTACTTGATCTGAAATATGTTTAAAATCATTTGGAACTTCTTTAATATATGGATTAACTATGATTAACTTTCTATCATTAGAAGATGCTAGCCAATCATAAACTACACTATTTATGTGTTTATCTTGAAAGCTGTACCCAATACAATACAACTCATTAACATAATTTATATGTCCTTTAAAGATTTTAAAAAACCAATCATCCATATTATGAGATACTTTTGATGAGTATTTATGTTTTCCCGACATAATTGTCATTCTTAAAAACTGTAAAACATTATTTTCATCATAATATGTAATTTCATTTGTACATTTAACACCTTGTTTTATAGTAGGATCACTAGAAATAAGTTGATTTATACCTTTTATTAGGCTACTATCATTCCCAATATTGTGTGCTAATTTTAAATAACTTTTTCCATCTAAGTAAGTAAATATATCTAAAGAACCATGTAGTTTAACAAGATTAATTCCTGCTTCATTATAAATAAATTTAAATCTATTCTTTTCCATATCCTCTCTAGATAACTCTTCAAACTTAATTCCAGAAATTTCTTTATATGTATTAAAACCACACTTTAGTGGTATTTGATAATGTTTTGCAATTATTTCAATTATTAGATCATGGTTTAAACTAAAAATCCAAAGTGGTTTTTCTGAGCAAAAGTTTTTAATTTCTTCTAGCAGATATAATCTTTCATTGATAAATTGTTCATTATTAGTGTGTCTTTCTAATAGAAGGATAAAAACTGCTTCTAAATACCTTCCCAATACTGCATACCATTCTTGATAAAGTTGATTATTTCCTCTAGTACGATTTATCTCCACTTCTATTCTTCCAATAATATCTTCATAGTTCATAGAATTATCATTTAACAAGGGATATAAAACGTCTTCAATCTTTCTAGAAACTTTATAATAAGGTGCATTCCAATTTCTCAAAATTGATCTTTTAAATTCAATAGTTAATTCATCAACTAGAGGTAATCCTAATTCATAAGAAGCCCCTGCTCCAAGTAAAAATCCAGTAGTTCTAGTCATGATATTCCTATTCCTCTATAATTAATTAATATAATAATTATACATACTCTTTAATAGTATCATGATAAATATTTCATTTTGTAATCTAATTAATGTATTTATTTTTTTTGAGCATTATATTTAAATGTGTTATGATATAAAAAATCATATGAGTACTGTAATGAGTAAAAGTAAAATAAGAATAAATCCATCATTGAAATACAAAATAAAGAGAAGAGCAAATAAAGTTGGCATAGACTTACAGAATTTATACAAAGTAACCCACATAGATAAAAAAGATGTTATAAGACTTTTAAATTCAGATTTCACTTCAAAAGATTCAATTGAAAAAACAACTCAAATATTAGGACTTAACTCTTATGGAAAAGAAATTAAATCTGTCAAACAATTAAGAAAAGATAGAGCTAGATCTAAAGCAATTAGAGTTGTTTCAATGGTACAAGACACTTCATCTTTAGAAGATCAAGGCTTAGAATCTATGGCAATTAAAAGAATGATTGTTAGAACAGAAAAAGAATTTTTAAAAGGTCCATATAGTTCAAGGTTATGGAAATAATTTGAGTAGCGAATTATCAAAGGAATTGAATAAAGATATACAATATAATGGTAAGATAAACATATCAATTTCTAAACACGCAATTAAAAGAAGAAAGCACTATACTCCAATAGAGAAGGATATTTTAATTGACCTAGTAAAGCAAATTGATAAAAAGTATCATATCTCAGAAAAAGATAATAACTCATATAAAATAGCTTATAGAGGTGCTATTGCAATCATTAAAAAAACTGATGATTCCTTACTTTTAGTTACTGCATATGGTTTTAAAAGATATAATTATAAAATTGGTAATATAAATTTTAAAGTTTCAGTAGCTTTATCAATACAAGAACGAAAGAAAATTAGAGAAGATAACAAAGGTATAATACACAAAATATATAGAATAAACTTTTTAGGCAAAAAAGTTGAATGTGGCTCAATATCAGACATTTCAAAGAGTAAACACTCTAAAGATAAAAAACAAACTAATGAATTCAGGTATAAGATAGTTTTAGATTGGAAGCTATTTATAAAATTTGAAAATATTCCTATGAAACATTATTATTTATATTTTAATAATTTTGATGAGATATCTAATATTGTACATTTTGGAAATGATGTATTTATCTTGAATGACTTTACAAGAAACAGTTAATAAATATTAATAAAATAATAAAAATGATTCTTTAACTCTGCTAATGATAAAATGTAATCTATTAATTACTAGGATTCAGTATGATAATTGAAAGTAAACAATTAAGTAACCCCTTTTCAACAGGTGGCGGTGGCTCAAGATTTGAAACTAATATTCAAGCAGCATTTCTTACTCTAATGTTAACTAAAGGGTATATGCCTTGTTTAATAAATTGGCCAATTATTGAAATAAAACTTCAGGGTAAAATTGAGGGATATTCTACAGATGATTTAATTGTAACAATTCAGAATCCACAAAGTAATGAAAAAAGAAATTTTTTAGGACAAATAAAACACTCTATAAGTATTACAGAAAATAATTCAATTTTTAGTGAAGTTATAAAAGCTGCATGGGATGATTTTAATAATAGTAGTATTTTTAAAAAGGGAAAAGATGTTATAGCATTAATAACAGGTCCTTTAAGTGCAACAGATGTAAATTGTGTGAATTTTATACTTGAACAAGCCAAATATTTGAAAGATGAAGTAGAGTTTTTTAATCATATAAATCAATCAAATTTTAGTTCTAAGGATAAAAGAAGAAAATTAAAAGCATTTCAAATACAATTAAAAAAAGCAAATAATAATATAGAAGTTTCAGATAGAGAATTGTTTGAGTTTCTTAAACATTTTTATCTTCTTGGATATGATTTAGACAAAAAAGCCAGTGTAGTTTCTTCATTATTACAGTCTCACATATCTCAATATAACAAAGAAATTGCAGATAAGATATGGTCTCAAATTATTACAACAGTACAAGACTTTAATCAACAAGCAGGAACAATAACTCTAGGTACCTTACCTGAAGAATTAATAAGTGAGTTTGTGGAACCAGAATTACAGTATATTCCAAATTCATTTAATAAACTTGAGCCATCTACTAAAAATACATTTGATTCAATAAATTGGCAAACGCACCCTTTTTCATCTAAATTAGCATTATTAAACTTAGTTGGTTCTTGGAATGAAAAAAATCAATTAGAAGTTGAAATTGTTTCTGAAATCGTTGGGTTAGATTATAAAGAATGGATTACTGAACTAAGAGAGTTACTTCATATTTCTGATACTTTAGTGTCTTTAAAAAATGGCATTTGGAAAATTAAAGATAGGAAAAAAAGTTTTGAATTGTTTTCAAATAGGATTTATGATGATAATCTTGATATTTTTAAAAATATAATATTAAAAGTATTAAAAATCAATGATCCTTCTTTTGAACTGCCTAAAGAAGAACGATATGCAGCATCTATATATGGGAAGATACTTCCTTACTCTAATGGATTTAGAGATGGTTTAGTTAGTACATTAGCATTAATTGGAAATAAAAGTAATTTACTTATTAATTGCTCTAGAGAGAAGCCTGAACGAATTGTACATGAAATTGTAGAAGGAATATTCAATAATGCAGATTCTATTTTATGGGGGAGTTTAGATGGATTATTACCATCTATTGCCGAATCAAGTCCAGATATTTTTCTAAAATCAATAGAACATGCATTATCCATTACTCCATGCCCCTTTGAAGAATTATTTAAAGAAGAAGGTTCTTCTACTTTTGGAAGAAATTATATGACAGGTTTACTATGGGCTTTAGAAGGTATAGCTTGGGAAGAAAAATATTTGATAGAAGTTTGTGTGATTTTAGCAGAACTAGCCAGTTATGATCCAGGAGGAAACTGGGCAAATAGACCTATAAATTCTTTAAAAGATATTTTTCTTCCTTGGTTACCTCATACATTAGCATCTTTTGAGAAAAGAAAAGTTGCATTAAAAACTATTGTTCAAGAAGAGCCAACTATTGCATGGAATTTATTAGATAGTCTGTTAAATAGTATGCATAGTTCTACAACAGGAACATATAAACCAAAATATAGAGAGGTAGTACCATCTGATTGGAAAAAAACAGTATCTAATAAAGAATATTGGGAACAAATAGATTATAATTCAATGTTAATACTTGAATTAGCAGATTCAAATATTTTGAAACTCTCTAAACTTGCAGATAAAATTAATCAATTATCCCTTAATGGTTTTAATAAGTTTATTAAAATAGTTTCTTCAAAAGAAATATTAGAGCTAGATGATGAAACAAAAAACTCATTATGGACATCATTAGAAAAAACTTATATAAGAAATAATCGTTTTTCAGATGCAACATGGGCTCTTAAAAAAGAGGATTTAAAAAAAATTAAAGATGTTTTACCTTTACTTGCTCCTAAAAATCCTTATTTGCTATATCAAAATCTTTTTACACAAAGTGAACATGAATTATATGAAGAACGAGGAAACTATGAAGAACAAAGTAAACATTTATTTGAAAAAAGAAAAAAAGCAATAGAAGAGATAATAAATACAAGTAGTTTTGAGAATATTTTAATTTTTATGAAAGAAATAAATAAATCATTCTTAGTTGGGCAAGTTGTTGCAGGATTAAATAATAAAGGTTATGATCAAATTTTATTGCCTAAATTATTAAATAATGATGACAAAAAGGAGTTAGAATTTATTTCTTCTTATATCCCTTATAGGATATATACTTGTGGGTTTGAATGGTTTGATAAATTAGATAAAAAAGAGTGGAGTATTGATCAAATTGCAATGGCATTATGTTTTTTACCTTTTAAAAAAGAAACTTGGGATAGAGTAGAAATTCTGTTAAACGAAAAAGAATCTAAATATTGGAAAAATGTAGATTCAAATGTTTATCAAATTGATTCAGAATTTGAATATACGATTAAAAAATTTCTTAAATACAAAAGACCTTATTATGCATTGGAAGCACTTTCTGTGCCACTATTTAGAAAAGAAGAAATTAATGTAGAGTTAGCTTGTGAAACATTAATATCTTTAGCTAACAGTCCATTAATTGGAAATAGACAATTAGATAGTTATCATATAACAGAATTAATAAAATATCTCCAAGAAGATAAGGGAACTAATCAAGAAAAGTTATTACAAATTGAATTACTTTATATCTCCTTTCTAACCAATCACTCAAGTGAAACTCGTCCTAAAATATTAGAGCAAAAGTTTGCTATTGATCCTGAATTATATTGTGAATTAATTAGACTTATATATAAGCCAGAAGGAGAAGAAATAGATAAACCTACAACTGAAGCTCAAAAGAACTTAGCAACAAATGCTTATCATGTTCTTTCAAATTTAAAAACTGTTCCAGGTATAGATGAATTTGGAAACTTTAACTCAAATATATTTAATAGTTGGATTGACTATTTTGAAGAATCTACAAAAAAAAGTGGTCATTATAAAGTGGCAATGATAAAATTAGGAGAAATTTTAGTATATTCTCCTGAAGATACAAGTGGATTATATATTAATAAAGAAATTGCAAGATATTTAAATAAAAAAGGTTATGAAGATTTAAGACATGGCTATGATATAGGTACATATAATTCAAGAGGTGCCCATTTTGTAGACTATAAAGAAGAAATAAAGTTAGCAGAGTTATTTAATAAAAGAGCTGAAAATATAGAAAATGAGGGTTTTTTTAGGTTTGCTATAACACTCAGAAGTATTGCTGAACATTATTTGAAAGAAGCTGAACGAATAAAAGATGATTATTAATTTATATAAGTAAAATTAATTAATATTTTTTATCTAATTAATAATATTATAATTTTAAAGGATAGTGTAATGATTAAAAATTTAGATTTACTAAAAGATATGCCTTGTGATATTAATGCAGATCTTAAATTAGCAAATAAAAAACTTCTTGAGCTTGAAAACTCTAAGTTACCAGAACATGAGAAAGAACTTCAAATAAAAGTTTTAAGAGATATCATTAGAAATATAAAAGAGATTTCATAATATCTCTTTTACCTGGTACTACTTCTCTTTTTTTGCCACCAATGTATTTAAAAAATCTTTAGTTTGTGGGTTTCTTACTTTTTTAATATTTACATCTGAAAAGATACTTGATATTTCTTGTGATGAAAATATGCTTTTTATAGAATCAATAGGAATATACTTTAGTACTTTATATCTTAATGTATCAAATGAGATTGGAGAATTTTTATCATTTTTTGTGATTAAAATATGATAGACATCATTTGCATTTATATCATAATCCCAACATACAGCATTGAAAATATCTAATTTATCTGTATCTTTTTGATTTAACATTCTTATCCTTTTCTTTTAACTAAAAACTACCATTATTTTTAAATTGATTAAATCTCATGTTATTTATTCCATTTTTTAATCCAAACATTCTTGCATAACCATCACCATCTTTACATCTGTTACCATGATAAAAAGAAAATTGATCTTTATACTTTTCAATATCAAAATCTAATTTTAATTGCTTTTTAGATAAATAAGTATATAAATATGCACTTCTAAGCCTTGCTTGTATTGAAAGAGTTTCATCATTTGCAAGTTTTTTCCATATAGATGTATCTCTATCTACTAAAAGAGGATATAACTCTCTTTCAAAATCTCTTAAAGCATCAAAGTATTTTTCATTTTCTAAAAATCTTAAAAAAGTTTGTTTATTTGCTTTTTGCATTAAATATTTTGCTCTATTAGGACATAAGTTATCAAGTAAATTTTTTAGATTTTCATTTGTTTTTAAAAACTCTAAATCTTCTCCAAATAATTCTTTCATTTCTTTTTTATTCATCTTATACCTCTATTTGTCTAATATTAACCCATACACCAAATCCACTTTCATTAGGATAACCAAATGGACTACAAATACATTTAACATTATGTTCTTCGTACTCAAGTTCTTCATGAGTATGGCCAAATATCCAATATTTCATAGAACCATTTTTTAAATACTCTTCTCCCTCAAAAGTAAAGAATGTATTTGTTTGATTATTTTGATATCTTTCACTCATATTTTCATCTTTACATGATGGATTTATATGAGTTATCATTACATCACAATTTTTATAAACTGTTTCAATTTTAGGTTTCTCAATTTCAAATATATCATTAAAATTTTCTATACCAAATATAAATTTAGAATCATTCATACAGTTATGCCACATTTGATTAGTTGATTTAACTGGAAAATCTTCATTTGGAAATTTTCTTTTTAAATAACCATCGTTATACCAAGAATCACAACCACCAAATTTAATTCCCTCTAGTTCTATTACATTTCCATCAAGACAATATAGGTTTTCTTCACTATTAATTCTTAATCTCATATCTTCAGCTCTTGCAAATGAATCTTTAAATTGAAGCTTTGAATCTTTACCAACTAAATAATAATCATGGTTTCCAAGAATACAGATTATATATTTATAGTAGTGTTCTTTTAAGTATTTTAATACTCTAATATTTTGATGATTATAATGTCCTATATCTCCTGGAATAATAAGAACATCACCTATTTCTCTATTATCTTTTTTAATAATAGGATTATATAGTTTTTTTATTTGTTCATTTTCTATTTTTTCTTTAGGATTAAAATAAAAATCTATATGTAAATCACTTAATATATCTATTTTCATTTTTTGTTTCTCTTTTCAATATTTTTACTCACTATACTTTATCCCTAAATTATCTAAGTTCTTTTTCATAGTATCAGATAACTTTATTTTCTTTATTGGATAATCAGTATTTATTACCTCTTGTAGCTTTCTAAAAGCCAAATCACAATTTTTTAATAAAAAATCTTTTGCAAATTTAATATCATTTTGCATGACTTCACTTTTGTTAATAACTTCATCTAAACTATTAATATCTTTCAAAACTAAATCATTATGAAGATCATAAAAATTCAACCTTGCATTTGAGTATTTTTCTTTTATATTATTTACAGCATTTATAGAATTTATGAACTCACTATAAAAAGTATTTTCAAGTATTTCTGTACTTTTTATTGCAATATCTAAAGGCCTATATACAAAATTTATTTCAATATCATAATTCTTTTCTAACGCACTATCTATAAACTCAAAAAATTTACCATCTAAAATAAAAGAGTACCTTTTATTTAAAACAGTATCCACAAGGATATTAACACCTTCTAAACTTGCTTTATCAAATAAATGCGAATTCGTACCATTATAGTATTTGCAATACTTTTTTATTTCAGTATGTTCTATAAAATCAATTTGATAAAGTTCATTTAGTGCACTTGCAAACTCTTTTTTACCTGAACCATATCCACCAAATATGAAAAATGCTTTCTTGTCTTTATTTTTGTTTCTAAGAAAGACATCTTCTAAAAGTGCTTTTTTTGATTTTATTTCTTTATATGCAAGTTCACTTTTAGTTTTTTCATCAAGTGCTAGAGTATTGTTTAATAAGGTTTTTGCGTAGTTGATTAAATCTTTTTCACTCATTTTAATCCTTAGTGAAGATTAGTGTAAAACTATATAAATTTAAGTTTCAATGAAGTTTAATTCCAAAATTACAACAAAAGATATACTTGTGTTGTTAAATATTTATTATAACAATTCTCTCTTTTTATTTTCATACTCTTCTTGAGTAATTGCACCTTTTTCTTTTAGATCATACCAATAGTTTAAATCAAAACTTTTAACTTCTTCTTTTTTAATATTTTTAATTAAAATAGCTTCAGAAGAATTTACCATTCTATTAATTTGAGTAGAACTACTTTTATTGTTAATAGTTGTAGCAGTAACAGTTTCACTATTGTTTGAAACAATAATAATACCTTCAGCACCTTTTTCAAAAGCCATGAATGTTAAATTAATTATTGCTTGATTTGAATTACCTTCAGAGTATGCTCTTGTATTAATATGCTCAATCTTATCATAAGTACTATTTTTAAGTTCATCAATAGAGTAAAAGATTTTGATTTTATTTATAAGAAATTTATTGAATATTAAATCATCAAGTTTAGCAATTTTACTCATCTTAACTAAGCTAAATATTTTCCATAGAATCAATCCTGGAAATAGTACTACAATGAAAGTAATTGCAATTCCTAGTCCTGCATTTCCTTTTTCAGTAAAAGCAGCATATAAAAGAATTGAACACAATATGAAAGTTATTAATAAAATCACTTTTGCAATAGTTTCATATATTTTTACTTTTGCTAAATACTTTTGAAAATCATTAATATTTATATCATATTTATCAAATATTTTTCGATAGCCTTTATAATTTTTTTGTATTGACATTTTAATTCCTTATTAAATAGCTAAAGTTGTAAATTGTTAAATATGCATCAAACTGACTTATTCTTAGATCTTTATTTGTGATTGAAGAAAATTTATTTTTAAGTTCTTCTTTTAACTTTTGATTGATTTCATGGTTGTAGCTATGATCATATTCTTTAGCATTTTTGTAATAAATAGATAAATCATACTCTTTACTATGAAGTTTTCTTGATAATGAGGTATTTAAACTCATACTACTATCAAATGAGTAGAATATAAGATTGTCATTGATTATTTCAACTTTATCTTTTGTTTTTTTGCATGTATAACTATCATTAGATAAGAACTTTTGAAAATTTTTACAAGTCAATTCTTTTTTATAATTTATAGAGTCTTGCATAGCTGTAATATCATTAATAATTACACTTGGAATACTGCTAAATTTAATAGCCATTCTAATATCATTAATTTTTAAAGTACCACTAAAAAGTAATCCCATGAATAGAAGTATTGATAATATTAATATAATAATTAGTGCTAATGCAGTTGTTCCTAACTCTTTTTTTCTTTTCATACATTAGTCCTGAAAAAAACCATTATCTACCTTTATTTAGAATAATAACTTTATATATAAAGTTGCAGGAAAAATAATATCCTTATAAAATTTAACAACTTCTTATATAAAGTTATAAATTGAAAGATATTGAATTATTAGATAAAGATTACATACAGAATCTATACATTAAAATTGGTAAAAATGTGAAAAAAATAAGAGAAGAAAAGAATATTTCTCAACTTGCATTGGCCCAAGCAATAGGACATAAATCTGTTACTGTAATTTCATGTTGTGAGATTTGCTATAAAAACTATCATTTTAATATAGAGCATCTTGCAAAAATTGCTTATGTTTTAGATGTAAATATTGAAGACTTTTTTATTTAAAATACTTTTTATACATTATAAACAATTATACTTTTTCCCAGATAAATAATTATACCCCTCATTTTAAGACATTTGGTTAAATTAATGAATAATTAGATATTATCAATAATTATACTTTTTTTTATTTTATAAAACTTTTTGACCCCTTAACATTTGCATCTTAAATGCACTTATTACTTGCTTTCTTATCTCATTGGAACTTATTGTTGATTTTGAATCTACACTTGTATCATTCATAATTACATACAAATCAATCCTGTCCAAAAAAGGTTCACTTAAACGATTTTTATACCTTTTAATTTCAAGTTCATTACATCTGCAATTATTTGAAACTGAAAGTAAGTTTCCACAAGGGCATGGGTTCATAGCTGCCACAAATAAAAACTTTGTTTCATATAAAACCTTTGAATTTGCACGACTAACTAACAAAGAGTAATCTTCTAATGGTTCTCTTAATGCTTCTATTATAGAGGAGCTAAAATGTGGAAGTTCATCAAAAAATAGAATTCCTGAGTTTGCTAAACTTATCTCTCCTATATTTGTTCCTCCTACAATAGAAGCTTTTGTTGAAGTATTGTGAGGACTTCTTATTGTTCTAATTGGTTTAAAATCTGGCTCTTTTAATTGTAATGCTTGTAATTTTGCTATTTCTAAAATTTCATCAATACTCATTGGTGTCATTATAAAAGGTAATCTTTTTACAAGCATAGATTTCCCAACTCCAGGACTTCCTTCTAAAATTATATTATGATTTCCAGCTGCTGCGATAAGTGATGCTTTTTTTGCGTTTTCTTGACCTCTTATATCCTTAAAATCTAACTTATATTCATTTATAAAATAAAACTCCTTACCATTTATATTTATTTTTTCATATTCAAATTTTTCTTTTTTGTATAAATATTTATCTTTTTCTTTTCCTTTAAAAAAATCAATTGCATCTAATAAATTTTTGACACAATAAATATTTATATTTGGAATTTTAGATATTTTTTTAGCACTTTTTTCGCATACTATTACATTTTTTATTTTCCCCTGTTTTACTAAAGATAAGATTATGGGAAAAATTGAATAACTATCTTTAATATCACCATTTAATGACAATTCCCCAAATATGTGATATTCTTTAAAATCAACTTTTTCTTCATAGAGTGAAACCAATAAAGCAATAGGTAAATCAAAATGACTTCCAGTTTTTTTAATCTCGCTTGGTGCTAGATTTATGGTGATTTTTTTAGGAGGAAATTTGAACTCATTTGTTAATAAAGATGATTTTACTCTATCCTTTGATTCTTGTATACTATTTGTTGCCAATCCTACAATTGTAAAACTAGGTAAACCTTTTGTGAATGTTGCTTCAACACTTACCTCTTTTGCTTCAATTTCATTTAATGTAGCTGATTTTATGATTTTCATTTGACTTCTTTAAATAATTCATTTAATTATAACAATTTATATATTTATTTCAAATAATAAATAATTACATTTTTTATTTTAATTTTTAAATTCTGAAAAATTATAATATATATATTTTTTTATTTTAATTCCATCAATAAATTTGTTATAATAATTAAAGACTCAAAAAAAGATAATATTATGTTAAGAAATAATGCTCTACTTAAAACAAAAATTGTTTATTTCATTGTTTTTTTATCCTTAACATTCTGGGCTGTATTTGCTTTTTTTACAATGAATCAACTAATTAGTTCCCAAGAGGTTTATGCTAAAATAATCAACATCAGTGGTAAACAAAGAATGTTATCACAAAAAACTACATTGATGGCAAAAAGAACATTTGAAACAAATAATCAAAAATTGTTAGACCATACTTTAGAATTAATTAAAGTGATGAAAGAGGATCATAATTTTTTAATTAATAATTTAACTTCAGAAAATATGGAAAACATTTATTTTAAAACTCCCTATAATCTTGATAAAAAAGTTAAAGACTATTTTTTAATTTTTGATGAATTTTTAAAAGAAAAAAATAAATCTAATCTTCAAAAAATAGAAGAATATTCTTATAACTTATTACCAGAATTAAATATTGCTGTTTACAAATTTGAAGAGGAGAGTAATCAAAAAACATTTGAACTTAAAAAAAGAGAATTAATAATACTTTTTGGAACATTACTAACCCTATTTCTAGAAGCTTTTTTTATTGTTATTCCCTCAATAAGAATAAATGAACAAAAAGAAAAAGAGTTACAAGAGATCAATAATAACTTAGAAAATAGAGTAAAAGATGATATAAAAGACTTAAGAGAAAAAGACAAAATAATAAATGAACAATCGAAAATGATTTTTATGAGAGAAATACTAAATAATATCTCACACCAATGGAGACAACCATTATCTATTATAACTACAGCAGTTAGTGGGATAAAACTAAAAAAAGAGTTTAAACAATTAAATGAAAAAGATTTAGATGAGTATTTAAATGTAGTATTAGAAAATAGTCAATATTTATCAAAAACAATTGATAATTTTAGAAGTTTCTTTGAAGATAAAGATGATATGACAACATACAAGTTTTCATCTTTGATAGAAAAGATTGAAAATCTTTTAAAAGAAGAGTTTGATAAATATAAAATCAACTTCATTTTAGATATTGAAGAAGTATCTTATTATGGAAATGAAACAAGATTGTTAAACTCAATACTTCATATTTTACACAATGCAATAGATGTTTTAAAAAAGAAAAAAGATCAAAGACTTATTTTTATTAGTATATATAAAAATGAAAATTTTCATATAAAAATAAAAGATAATGGTGGTGGGATAGAAGGAGATATTATAGGTAAGATATTTGAACCATATTTTACCACTAAACATAAATCTTTAGGTAAAGGAATGGATTTATATATTGTTAAAGAATCAATAGAAAAAATCTTAAAAGGTTCTATAAAAGTCACAAATGAACAGTATACTTACAAAGGAATAGATCAAAAAGGTGCATTATTTGAAATAATTTTACCTTCAAATCAATAAAAAGTTACGATATATTTACTTAAATTAAATATAATATCTATGTCTTAAAGGAGTTAATATGCAAAAAGAAATTAGTACTCAAGATGAAAGGTCAAAAAACTATCTAAAAGATTGTTTTATGCAAAAGTGCAGAAATGAATATGATGATTATTTAAAAGATGAAGAGTCTTCACTAGATAAGTATGCAAAATTTTCAATACAATATCTTCAATATATATCATTGGGAGTATTTTCTACGGCTGTAGTATTACAATCCCCATTAAACTTTAATCTTATAGCAGCATTCTTAGCATTGTCTTTTTTAGTTTTTTTCACTTCAGTTATATTGATTTTAAGATACTCTATGAAAAATAGTAATGATATAAAACTAAAAAATGATATCTATGATGCATGGACAAAAACTGTTCTTTATGCTATTTTATTAAACTTGTTATTGATTTTTGTAGAAAATGGTCTAAACCAAATTTTAGTAGTTTTATTTTTTGCAACAATTGCAATAGTATTTATTCAAAAAAGTAAAAAAACAATTTAGTAAAAACAATATTATCTTAATACCCTTTTTAGTTATAGTTTTATAATTAAAAAGGGAACAGAAGAAAAAGTTTTATTTACCTTTTAACTTCTTTTTCCATTCTTTTTCAAATTTCTTTCTTTTGATTATTGAAAGGTTTTCTATAAAAAGATGTCCAGTTAAATGCTCCATCTCATGCTGCCAAGCAACAGCTAAAAAGTCTTCGCACTCCATAGTTTGCTTTTGTCCATCTCTATTATAATATTCAACTATTATATGTTGAGCTCTTTTAACCTCTTCATTAAATCCAGGTACACTAAGGCACCCTTCTACAAAAATTTGAACACCGTCTTTATGAGTAATTACAGGATTAATTGCTTCAATTAAATCCTCTTTGTCTTGTATATCTTCCTCATTAGGGAGATTAATGATTAATACATTTAAAGGGATAGCAACTTGAATTGCAGCAAGTCCTACTCCATTTTGATCAATCATTGTTTCATACATGTCATCTAAAAGAGTGTGAAGTTCTTCATCAAACTTCACCACATCTTTTGACTTTGTTCTTAATAATTTATTTGGATATGTTAATACTTCTCTAATCATTTTAAACTTTACTTATGGCTAGTGATAACCTCATCAATTAAACCATATTCACAAGCTTCATCAGCACTCATAAAGTTATCTCTATCAGTATCTCTTTCAAGAACTTCTAAAGGTTGCCCTGTTTGTGCTGCTAAGATTTCATTTAATGTATCTTTCATTCTTTGAATCTCTTTAGCTTGGATTTGAATATCTGTAGCTTGTCCTTGAGCTCCACCTAATGGTTGGTGAATCATTACTCTTGAGTGAGGTAAAGAATATCTTTTACCTTTAACTCCAGAAGATAATAAAAATGCACCCATAGATGCAGCTTGCCCAATACAAATTGTACAAACATCAGGTTTAATATAATTCATAGTATCATAAATTGACATACCACTTGTAATTACTCCACCTGGAGAGTTGATATATAGATAGATATCTTTATCTGGATCTTCAGCTTCTAAGAATAATAGCTGAGCAACAATAGATGAAGCAACTTGGTCATTTACTTCGCCACTTAACATAATAATTCTATCTTTTAGAAGTCTAGAATAAATATCATAACTTCTTTCACCTCTTCCACTTTTTTCAACTACGTATGGTATATAACTCATTTTCTTTCCTATTTATTAGTTTCCTAATTTTTCGTCTAATAATTTTGTAATTACTTTATCTTCAATCATAGACATTTTAATAGCAGGTAAGTATCCAGCTTCTTGATATTGTTTTAATACATCTTGTGGATTTTGACCCATTTGCATTGCCTCATAGTAAATTACTTGAGTAACTTCTTGGTCATTTACCTCTACACCTTCAGCTTTTGCTAATGCATCAACAATGAAAGTTGCTTTTACAGATTTCTCAGCATCTTCTTTTAATTCATCTCTGATAGTTTCTACTTTTGATGCATCTTCTTGTAATTCTTTAATCTCGTCTTCTGACATTGATCTAACTTTGTTGTTAAGTGCAAAGTTAATTTCTTGATCTACAACAGTTGCAGGTAATGTGAAATTTAATTCATTTACTAAAGTATCAAGGTAAGCCGGTTTTAACTCATCTCTATAATAAGTACCTTTTTGCTCAGCTACCATTTGCTCTTTAATTTTTTCTTTTAATGCATCAACATTTGCTTCACCATCATAACCTGGTAAAAACTTAGCAGCTAATTCATCATTGATTTCAGCAGGTACTTTTTCTTGAATCTCATTAAGAGTTACTTTGAATACAGCTTCTTTTCCAGCTAATTCTTTTGATTGATATTCAGCAGGGAAAGTAACAGTTACATCTTTTTGCTCTTCATATTTCATACCAATAATTTGCTCTTCAAATCCAGGGATAAATGAACCTGAACCAATCTCTAGTGGATATTCTTCACCTTTTCCACCTTCAAATGCAACACCATCAACAAATCCTTCGAAATTGATTACAGCGAAGTCACCTTCTCTAACCATTCTTTTTCTCTTGATTTTTTCTAATGGAGCAGATTGAGCAGCTAACTCGTTTAATCTTTCCTCAACATCTTTTTCTTCAATCTCTTTTAATTCAACAGCAGGAACTAAAGATTTGTAATCACCTAAATCTACATTTGGCTTACAAGCAACTTTAATTTCAATTTCAATAGAACCATCTTCTTGTTTTTCAAATTTAGCAAATTGTGGCTCACCTACTAAATCTTCATTAGGGATTTCTAATTCTTTTAAAGCATCACCTAAAATAGCTCTAACTGCTTCACCTTCAGCATCTTCTCTTAATTTGTCAGCATATCTTTGTTTTACAACAGATACAGGAACTTTACCTTTTCTAAATCCTTGAATATCCATTGTTTTTGCAGCTTGCTTAGCTACTTTATCAATATTTTGCTCTACAGTTTCTGTAGAAATTGTTGAAGTAATAACAGCATTTGCGTCATCAACTCTTTTTGCGTTAAATTCCATTAACTTTACTCCGATTTTTTAGTTTAGCCGTGATTTTATCTTAATTTTAATAAAATAGCCATTAGATATATTTAGACCAAAAGAAAAGAGTAAAATACTTTGCAATTTCTATACCATAATGTGTTATTTTTAATGTTAATTCCAGTTTTTTTGTTGATGTTTTTGATTATTACAAATAAAGACACTTTTCAAAAATATTTTTCAAAAGATATATTAGAGAAACTATCAGTTTCAAATAAATATATGGGAAAAACAACAAGAAATATTTTGTTTTTTTTATCTTTAATTTTAATGACAATTGCACTTGCACGACCTGTTATAAATGAAAAAGAACAAAGTTTTAAACAAGAAGTTGCTTCAATTGTTATTGCAATTGATGTTTCTAAATCTATGTTTGCAAATGATGTCTATCCAAATAGATTAGCAATGGCAAAACAAAAACTTCTTAATATCATAGATGAATCAAAACAAAATGCACTTGCGGTTATTTTGTTTGCAAAATCATCTTTTATACTTTCCCCTGTAACGCAAGACTTTAATTCATTGAAAATTTTAGTTGAAAATTTAAATACTGGAATGAATTTTGACAATGGCTCAAATATTTTTTCAACATTAGAAGCAACAAATAAACTTTTAAAAGATTACGAAAATAAAAATCTACTTCTTCTAACAGATGGAGGAAATGTAAGTTCTTATGAAAAAGAGATTGAATATGCAAATGAACATAAAATAAATGTTTATACTATTGCTATAGCTACAAACAAAGCCTCTGCAATAAAACTTGATGATGGTAAATTTTTAACAAAAGATGATGGTTCTATTGTAACTGTTGCCTTAAATGAAAACATAAAAAAACTGAGTTTAAATACAAATGGTGGATATATTAAATATTCAATAGATAATAATGATTTAAAACAAATTCTTCAAGATATTAATCAAAAATCAGAAAAAAAACAATTAGAAAGTAAGAAGTTTAAAACCTATACTGAACTATTTTATTACCCTTTAGGCCTAGCTATTTTTATTCTTTTTATTGCATTCTCATCACTGCCAAAATTTCTTTCAAAAAATGTTGCTAACATTATAGTTTTATCCTTTATCTTTATTTCATCAAATGAGTTAAAGGCTTTAGAGTTTGATTTTGAAACTATTGAAAAAGCAAATAAAGCATATGAAAATAAAGACTTTGAAGAAGCATCAAAAAACTTTGATAAGATTTTAAACACACCAGAAGCTAGATATAATTATGCAAACTCTTTATACAAAAATAAAAAATATAAAGAGGCTTTGATGCAATATAAAAATGTAACTACTTCCAATAAAAGTCTTGAATATAAAAAGTTACATAATATGGGGAATTCTTATGTTAAATTAAATGATTTAGAAAATGCAAAAAAGATGTATGAAAATGCTTTAAAAATCAAAGCAGACAAAGAAACTAGAGAAAACCTTGAAAAAGTTCAAGATATTTTAGACAAAATAAAAAAACAGCAAAATAAGAATAAAGAAAAACAAAATAATAAAGACAAGAAAGAACAAAAAGAAAAAAATAAAGATAAGCAAAACAAAGATAACAAACAAGACAAAAAGAAGCAAGATAAAAATAAAGAAGAGAATTCACAAAATAAACAAAAGCAACAAAACGATAAAAAAGAAAAAAATAAAGAAAAACAAAGTTCACAACAAAATCAAAGTCAAATACAAAAACCTAAACAATTATCAGATTTAGAAGAAAAGAAATGGTTAGAAAGATTAGAAAATAAAAAATCTCCAGTATTATTGAAAAAGGTAAAAACCAAGAATGAAGATACATCTTCAACTCCTTGGTAAAAATCTTTTAAATATACTTTTTTCTAAACTTTTAATTAATTAGAACTTTTCTTTATTGTTTTGTTATACAAATTTAAATTTCCACATTCTTGTAATAATTCTTTATAATAAGAGGAACTTGAATACTCTTTTTTTAGCTTTTCAAAAAACTTACCATAACCTTTAAAAATATACTCTTCATAACTTTTTTCTCTATTCCAAGAGTATGCTCTTTTGGGCTCATAGCTTTTATATGAATTATAATTTCGCTCTTTTGAGTTATTAATTTCATATAAAGCTAACTCACTTTTTGCAAGCATATATACAATTTTTGCTCTAAATTCTTTATTTTTAGAATTTTCGAGAGCTTTCTTAAAGTGTTTTATTGATAAATTTATCTTATTTTTTTCAAGTTGTTTTTCTTTGAAATAGTAAGTACTTTTATAAACACTTGTTAAAATATTTGAATTTCCCCAAAAACTGAGATTATACATTGCATTAGCATAAAGATAATTGTCCATAGGATTATTTGGATTTGTTTTTAAATTATTTTGAATCTCAATTAATTTTTTTACTGTATCATAAAGAGTATATTTATTATTGATAAAAACTCTATTATTTCCTTTTATATAGTTATTAAAAATATTAAATTTCAATTTAATATTTGAAGGTTTTATCAAAGACAAAACTTTTTCAAAGTTTAGATTATTCATAAGTATTTTAATATATGCAGATTTCAATTCTTTCTCAAAATATTTATTATTTATTTTATTTATAATATATTTTTCTAAATTTGTCTTATTTTTCTTATGAAAAAGTGCTTGAAATTTTTCATATTTGTTAAGAGTAATTGAGTTGATATCAATATAGTTTATATTTTTTGATAAATAGTATTTAAAAGTATCACCTTGATTTTTGTATATATCTTTGATTTTATGAAAAGTATATCTATGAACTGATCTATTATTGCAAGATTGTTTTAATAAGATATTTAATTTTTGTGCAATCTCATTTTCATCTTTTTTATCAATATAATTTATACTATTTAGATAAATTATATAACTCAATATATTTAGTTCATGTATATTTTCACCTTCTACACTTTCATATGCTTTTTCTAAATATAAACTTGAATGTTCCAAATCATTTTCATAAAAATAGAAATATGCTAATGATAAATTTATCATATACATTTTATCTTTTTTTATAGTTTCTAAATATTTTATAAAAGGTTTAAAATCCTCTTTATTTTCTTTTTTACTTCCCCACATTGGAATATCAAAAAACTCTTGTGAATTAAGAAGTTTTCTAAATAATAATAGATCAAAAAATTTAGAGTTTTTATTAATACTTTCAATATTTTTCAATTCCTCTATTATATTTGCATTAATATTTAAAGCTCTAATAGAATAAAACTTAATCTTCTCTTCGTCATTTTTAGCCAGCTTTATAAGATTGGTCCATTGTTTATCTGTTTTTATATATTTAAAATTATAATAGGCTAAATGCCAATTTAATTTATCTTTCCCAAAAAGTTTAGTAAATTCATAAACACCTTTTATAGTTTTGCCCTCTCTTATAAGGCTTCCTGCATATTGTCCTTGAATCCAATCTTTTATAAAACTATTTGTATTTTCCAATAAATATTTGTGATTATTAAAAATTTCTATGGGATTATTCACATTATTATAATGGGACAATCTAATTGCTAGAAAAAAATATCTAAGTTTTAAATAAGAAGAAGACAAATTATCTATTCTATTTAAAGCTTTATCTATAAGATTGGAAACTTTCTTTTTATCTATTTTCTTTTTTTTATAATAATACCATCTATTAGTTGCTACAAAAGATTCTTGCTCTTCTAAAAAGTTAAGATATTCTACAATCTCTTTATTTTTGATTTTTGAAATATTCTTATTTTTATAAATAAACTCTTCTATTTGCTTTTTTGTAAATTTATTTTTAAACTCTTTATACCACTCATCAATATTTTTTTCTTTTATCTTTTTTTCATAATCAGAAATCAAACTATTATAAACAGAACTATAATTTAAATTCCCAGAAATATTTGTAAACTCATAATTTCTTTTATGTATAAATCTAAATTGATAATCTTCTGGCCAAAAACCACCTCCACAAGAAAAACTTGAGCTTATAAATATAACAAGTATTAAAACAATTTTTATCAAATACTATCCTTTAATAGTTTTTTTAAATCATATTTATTTTTATATTTTATTGTATAAAAAATCACTTCCTTAAAAGAGTCCTTACTTAAAGAAAAAAACTCCTTTAAAGCTATTTTCAAAGAATCTAAACTTGCTTCTTCAAATCTAAAAATATCACCTTTATAAACATATTTTCCCCTAAAATAAAAACTTTTTGTAACTTCATAATAATTAGTTTTTATTTTTTTAAAATTATTTATAAAATCTTTGTTTTGAACACCTTCAAAAATATCTAAAGCCTTTTTATCTCTAAATTGTATTGCTTGGGTATACAAAGGTAATGCCAACTTTAGTTTAAGTGGATAAATATCAAAATTATAGTGATATCTTTTTGCAATTTCATTATCTAAAATGGAATTATTTGTATCGTAATCTGCAACTTTAGACATATTATAATACATCAAAACTCCATAATCTATTGGAGGAACTCCTGTTTTATAAAAATATTTTATTTGATGTAATCTTATTGTTGCACTTAATTTTTTATTGAACTGTTCTTTAATTTTTTTTAAAAAAGAAAAATATTTAGCTTTTGAATTTAAAGACCAGTCACAGTCAAATTGAATTTCATCAAATTCAAAAGGTAAAGATTTTAAATCTGTTTTTACTTTTTGTAATAACTCATTTAAAAATGCATTTTTCATTGCTTTATTACTTATATAAATAACCGGAATAAAATTTTTAGGCTTGCTTTTAAATGAAGTTTTTATTGCTTCTAATTTATTTGAATAATCAATATCTAAAATTTTTATATATAATTTTTCTTTTGTATTTTCAAGAGAAAAACTGTTTTCCCAAGAATAAAAAGAATAAGTTAAATCATTTTTTTGTACTTTAAAAAACAGAGAGAAAACAAGAAGTATTAAAACAAAAAAAATAGATTTTTTCATATAATCAAGATTAAATATGAAAGATTAAAAAATCTCAAAACTAATAGTTTTGAGATTTTCTCATTTGCATTAATTCTTTTTGAACAGAGATATTAATATTTTCATTTGGTTCAAAATCTAACTTATAACTTCTTCCATCATAGTCAACAGAGTTAAGTATAATTTTCATTGCTTCTAATCTTGCTTTTTGTTTATCATCACTTCTTACAACATACCATGGCGCTGATCGTGAAGAAGTACGTCTTAACATCTCATATTTCTTTTCAGAAAATTCAGACCATAAATCTTGTGCTTGCATATCAACTTCAGAAAACTTCCAATGTCTTAAAGGATCATTGATTCTTCTATCAAATCTTCTTTTTTGCTCCTCTTTTGAAACAGAGAAATAAAGCTTGATTAAGATCATTCCTTGTCTAACTAAATCTTGCTCAAAGTTCACAACATCTTCCATAAAGATTTCATGTTCCTCTTTTGTACAAAAACCAAAGATTGGCTCAACCATTGCTCTGTTGTACCAAGACCTATCAAATAAAACCATCTCTCCACCTGTTGGGAAATGTTCAATATATCTTTGGAAAAACCATTGATTTTTTTGAGTATCAGTTGGCTTACCTAGTGCAACAACTCTGTAGTGTTTGTTATTCATATATCTTGTAATTCGTCTAATTGCACCACCTTTACCTGATGCGTCTCTTCCTTCAAAAAGAATAATCATTCTTTTATTTTGAGATTCTAAATAGTTTTGAAGTTTAATTAACTCAATTTGATACGATTTTAACTCTTCTAGGTCATAAATTTTTTGAATACCATCATGTAAAACTTGAGGGTCTACATTTTGAAAATTCCCTAAAATTCCTTTTAGTATTTTATTTTCTTCAATCAAATCTTCATATTTCTTATCTGAGATACTTTTTTCTGGTTTTATAATTTCTTTAGTCTCTTTTAGTGTATTTTCATTGATAACTGAATCTTTAAATTTTTGCATTAAATTTAATGCAGATTTTTTTGTAAGATTATCTTTTTTTGTATAACCTAATACTTTTACATATCTTTTTTTATCATATTGAAATCTTGCAATATATTTTTTTCCAAAAGCAGGATGTGTAGCTTTTGAGATATATAGTCCACTATAATTTGTTTTTTCAAAATCACTTAAATTCATTTTCTCTTAGGCCTTTGCAAATTTATTTTCATCTTCCATAACTTCTAATTCTTCTGAACCTGAAATTACTATTTTCTTGTCAACTTTCAATTGCTTATTATCAACTTTACTTGGATATTTTACACTAGATAAAATATGCTTTATGCAATTTATTCTTGCTTTCTTTTTATTATCACTTTTCACTACTACCCATGGGGCATGGTCACTATTTGAAGCCATCAACATAGAAAATTTTGCAATAGTATATTTATCCCAAAGTTTTTGAGATTCTTTATCAACTGGACTTAATTTATATTGTTTTAAAGGATCAGTTTCTCTTTTTGCAAATCTTCTTGCTTGTTCTTCTTTTGATACTGATACGTAAAATTTCAATAAAATAATTCCAGATTTAACAAGCATTTTCTCAAATTCAGGAACTTCCCTTAGAAACTCATGATGCTCTTCAGATGAACAAAACCCCATAACTGGTTCAACTCCAGCTCTGTTGTACCAAGACCTGTCAAATAAAACTATTTCACCTGCACTTGGTAAGTGTTTTGTATATCTTTGAAAATACCATTGTGTTTTTTCAATATCACTTGGTTTTTCTAATGCAACAACTCTTGCACCCCTTGGATTTAGATGTTCGGTGATTCTTTTTATAGTTCCACCTTTACCTGCGGCATCTCTTCCTTCAAAAAGCATTAGAACCTTAAGACCTTTTTCCTTTACATAATTTTGAAATTTTAAAAGTTCAATTTGAAGTAAAGTTAACTCTTTTTCATATTCAAGAGTTTCTTTCTTAACCCAAATTTGAACCTTGTCTCCCCTTTTTTTAATCTCTTCTCTTTCCCTCTTACTATCTCTATTATGTTTGATATCTTTATGGGTATCTATTTCCTCTTCATCTTTAAACTCTTCATTTATAATCTGTCTTTCCTGTCCCATAGTCATACCATCTCCCCTTTATGAAAGTCTACATTTGTACTCATTATATCCAAAATTGTTTACAATTTGGTAACTTCCTTTAATATTTTTTATCACTATAGATGGTAACTTAATTCCATTAAAGGTAGTTGTCTTAACCATAGTATAATGAATCATATCTTCTAAAATTATTTTATCCCCTACTTTTAGTAGTTTATCAAAGGAATAGTCCCCAATAATATCACCTGCCAAGCAAGTATTTCCACCTAACCTATATGTGTGTTTTTTTACATTTGCAAGTGCACTATTTCTAATATCAGGTCTATAAGGCATAGCTAATGTATCTGGCATATGTGCTTCAGCAGAGGTATCCAAAATAGCAATATCCATCCCATTGTTTACAATATCTAAAACAGTAGCCATTAAGTATCCAGTTTTCCACCCAACTGCTTCACCTGGTTCCATATATACTTCAAGGTGAGGATATCTACTTTTGAAATCTTTTAATAAACTAATTAAACCTTCAACATTATAATCAGCTCTTGTAATATGATGTCCTCCACCAAAATTAACCCATTTCATTTGAGGTAAGAACTCACCAAACTTTTCCTCAAAGTTTTTTAAAGCCCCTTGCAATGCATCAACATTTTGTTCACATAAAGCATGAAAATGTAAACCATCAATATCTTCTAAATTGTCCCCTTGAAAATTTACTCTTGTGATGCCAAGTCTTGAATTTAAACCACAAGGATTATACAAATCAACCTCAACAGAAGAATATTCTGGGTTTACCCTTAAACCCATAGAGGTTTTTCCCCTTGCTTTATCTCTATATCTATTTAACTGATTAAATGAATTAAAAACAAGATGATTTGATAATTGAATAATTTCATCAATCTCTTCATCTTTAAAAGCTGGAGAATAGGTGTGAACCTCTTTATTAAATTCCTCTTTTGCTAAAAGGGCTTCATGCAACCCTGAGGCACAGCAGCCTTGCAAAAACTCTTTACATAAATCAAAAGTTGACCAAAGGGCAAAACCTTTTAGTGCTAAAAGAATTTTTACCCCTGATTCATCTTGAACCTTTTTTAAAAGCTCAAGATTTTTTTTAAGAAGCTCTTCTTCACAAATAAAAGCTGGACTGGGAAGTTCTTCGATACTGTTAACTATATTAATCATCTTCATTATAAGGTTCAAAATCCTCTTTACCTACACCACAATCTGGACATTCCCAATCATCTGGAATATCTTCAAATGCAGTTCCAGGTGCAATACCACTCTCTTCATCCCCAATCTTTGGGTCATAAATATAATCACAAACTGTACAAATATATTTCATAGATTATCCTTTTTTATAATTTTGTATTCATGAACAGAATAAAAAGCTTTATGAGATTCAAGGCTTGAAAAGTAAAAAGCTAGGAGCTTACTAATAGTAAGTGACTAGTTTTTTATCTTTTTGTAAACGAAGAAACTCAACAAGACTTTTATTCTAGTTCAAGGATTTTCCAAGGTAACCCTTGTGTCATTAACTCATCCATAAAAGGTTTAGCATCAAACTCTTCTATATTAAATACACCTTTTCCATCCCAAATACCTTTATACAACATTTTTGTACCAATCATTGCAGGAACTCCTGTTGTATATGAAACTGCTTGTGCTCCTGTTTCTTTGTAACACTCTTGATGGTCACATATATTATAGATATAAACTTTTTTCTTAACCCCATCCTTAATACCTTCAATGATACAACCAATATTTGTTTTTCCAACTGTTCTTGGTCCAAGACTTGCAGGGTCAGGAAGAAGTGTAGTTAAAAACTCAATTGGAGTAATCTCAACACCTTTGTGCATCACGGGCTCAATTCCAAGCATACCTACGTTTTGTAAGCAGTTCATATGTTGAATATAAGAATCTCCAAATGTCATAAAAAATCTAATTCTTTTTAAACCTTTTATGTTTTTAGATAAAGATTCTAGCTCTTCATGGTATAAAAGATATGAAGGTTTAACACCAACTTCTGGGTAGTCGTGTTCAACTTTAATCTCTAATGGTTTTGTTTCAATCCATTCCCCTACACCTTCATCATTTTTTTGCCAATATCTTCCATTTGCACTTACTTCTCGCAAGTTAATCTCTGGATTGAAATTTGTAGCAAAGGGATAACCATGATCCCCTGCATTACAATCCATAATATCAATGTAGTGAATTTCATCAAATAAGTTTTGTTGCGCGTATGCACAAAAAACTCCAGTAACGCCTGGGTCAAACCCTGAACCTAATAATGCTTTAATTCCAGCTTCTTTAAACTGTTCATCTCTTGCCCATTGTTCTTTGTACTCAAATTTTGCTTCATCTGGATGCTCATAATTTGCAGTATCAACATAATCAACCTTACATTTTGTACAAGCATCCATGATAGTTAAATCTTGATAAGGTAAGGCAACATTTAAAACAATTTTAGGTTTTAATTCTTTAATCAATTCTACTAATTGTTCTACATTATCTGCATCAACTTGTGCAGTTTGAATCTCAACACCCAATCGTGATTTTATATCCATGGCAATTGAGTCACATCTTTTGATTGTTCTTGAAGCTAATGTTATTTTTTCAAATGTATCAATATTCATTGCACATTTAGTTGTAGCAACTCTACTAACTCCACCAGCACCTATTATTAAAATTCCTTTTTTTTCCATAAAAAACTCCATTGAAAATATCTGATATTATATAATTAATTTCGTAAAAAGCTGTTAATTTATTCATTTAAATTACAATCAAAAAAAAATTTAAATAATTTAATTGAAAATCATTGATTCTTCTGATATAATTCGCTTCTCACTTTTATGTGGGGGTGACATGGTATCGATTAGAGCAGTGAGGATTAGTTGCATGTCGGCCTGAGCATGCCGTTAAGCGGCTCATTTTTTTTAGACGCAAACAATACTGATTACGCTCCAGCTTACGCAAAAGCTGCGTAAGTTTATATAACTTATAGGACTCCCCTAACGGGTTGAGACCTCGGAGGCTCACACTACTGATTCTATCTATGTAGATTTTAGTGGGTTCACCCTAGATAGATTATCATCTTAGAGTTGATTTGGCTAATTTGAGACATTTTAAATCTTAGCTTTGTAATTGCCTTGCAGGTTGAGTAGTTGTAAAGTGAAATTTTTCAACCTTTCTAAGCATGTAGACGCTGGTAGTAGCTGTTTTAAGACTCCGGTTCAATCCCGGACACCTCCACCAAGATACCATTCAAGAAAATCTAAAAAAGTATAGCAAGCTACCATATAATCGAACTTATCTTGACATGATTTGTCTATTGAGATATAATCAAAAATATCAAAATCTAAATATTATAGGGTGTTTATTAAGGGGTTATATTTTTCAAACCCTTTTTTATGAATATTAAACCCCTTATAAATAAGGGGTCATAAAATGGCAAGACTGACAAAACCGTTATCCGTAAAAGAAATTACAAATGCTAAACCTCAAGAAAAAAAATATAAATTAAGTGATGGAGGAGGATTAAACCTTTTAATTCTACCTAATGGCACCAAAAGATGGATATTAAAATATAGATACCTAAATAAAGAAAAAGAATATGCACTTGGAGTCTTTCCTATTATAACACTTGCAAAAGCAAGAGAAATGAGAGAAGAACTAAAAACATTAGTTGCAGAGGGTATTGATATCAATGAACTAAAAAAACAAAAAAAATCTAATTTAATTGAAAAAGAAATCAAAAAAACCAATACTTTTTATTTTGCATCTCAAAAATGGCTTACATTTTATAGTGATCAAGTAACAGAAAAATATTTAGATAAATTAGATAAAGCATTGGAAAATTATGTTTATCCTTTTATTAAAAATCAACCATTAGATGAAATATCAAGATTAGACATAATTGAAATACTGCAAGATTTAAAAAATAAAGAATTAAAAGAAACTGCAAAAAGAGTGTATATGTTATTAAACAAAATATATAAATTCTCTGTTACACTAGAATATATACCACATAACATAATTGCAGATATTGACCAAAATACTATTATAGGTAGAGTCGAGAAAAAACACTATCCTACTTTCACAAAAGAAAAAGATATTAAAGGTTTACTACTTGCTATTGATGATTATTCAGGAGATTATACAACAAAAATGGCTTTAAAAATGTTGCCATATGTTTTTGTTAGAAGTTATAATATTAGACATTGTGAATGGTCAGAAATTGATTTTGAAAATAAGCAATGGATAATACCTGCAAATAAAATGAAAACAAAAACAGAATTTATATTGCCATTACCACAACAAGTTATTGATATTTTGAATGAAGTTAAACAATATAGTTCGAAAAGTAAATATGTATTTCCAAGTTTTAGAGACTTTAATAGACCTATGAGTGACAACACTTTAATATCTGCGTTAAGAAGAATGGGTTATACAAAAGATGATTTTGTACCTCATGGATTTAGAAGTATGTTTTCAACTATTGCCTATGAAAATGCCAATCATGAAGCAGGACATAAATTTACTGGTGAAGTTATAGAAGCCCTACTTGCTCATAAAGAAAAAAATAAAATCAAAGATGCATATAATAGAGCTTCATATAAAGATAGTATGAGAAGTTTAATTGAATGGTATGCTAATTATTTAGATAAAATAAAGTAAAACATAATATCTATTAAACTATAATCTTCATCATTATATTTAAAGGATGATTATGAGACTAATATTAATTTTCTACTTCTACTCTTCTATTTTATTTAGTCATGATTTAATAGATACATCAAATACTAATGTTAATAAATTCAAATGTAAAAAGGTAGTGCATTGGTTGAAAGAACCAAAAAAACATGATTTTTATACTAATAAAGACAATTATTTAGTTGGTGTAGTATATGAGCAATGTGATTTAAATAAAAAAGAATTTGATAATAGTTTTAAATTCTATGCATTGATAAAAGTTGGTGAAAAGAGAAAAGGTATTTCAATTAATAATGGTGAAACATTTTATTCTTATTATGAATATATTGAAAGATATAAAATAGGACTTCAACCATTTCTTTATTACTACAGTTTTGTGAATAAGTAGGGTATCTAAACCCCACTCAATTTATCTTTTAAATCTCTAAGATTTTTTACGAGTGGTAAAATACCTATCTTATTTAAAAAAACGGCATCATCTAAACCACCTAAAAGAAGATTTCTAATTAGTCTAGATTTAGTCATTTCCATTTTTTTTGCTAATTCTTCTATTTTTTTTGCTTCTTCTTCTGTAACTTTAATTTTAAGTTGTACACTTCTAGGATTTGATTCTACAGGTCTTCCTACTGTTTTTTCTGTTGTAACAAGTTCTTTTTCAGTCATATTATACCCTTTTAGACTAAGTTAAAATTAAGTTTATTTCCATTACTATTAGGGTACCCATAAATATAATAAAGGGTATATACAATTGTATATACAGAATGTATATATATTTAAAAGATACCTTATAGTTAATTTATGGGTACATTTTAACATAAAAGGAGCAATTATGCAACTAAATTTAAAAGGGACAATCATAGATACATATGAAAGAGTTCCATATGTAAATAAAGAAACGGGTGAGGCTAGTTCTGAAAAGACATATGGTCTTCAAATTCTTGTAGAAGAAACATTAAAAAATGGTCAGGTCAAATCTGAACTTTGTGATGTGAAAGTAGATGCAAATAATTTACATAAATACAAGGATAAAAAAGGTCAAAAAGTTGAAGTGCTTTGTAATTTGTACTCTAGAAGTCCAATATCACTTACAGCAATCTAAAGTTGTCTAAGGAAAGTTTATTGGCGTTTACTTTCCAAAGACTAAATACCCTGATGAAAGGATATATAAAATGAATCTTACTATAGATGACCTTAACTTTGATGCAATGATTGAGGATTGCGAAACGGAGTTACAAAAATGCGGCTCGCATTTTTTAACTTCCGATGAGCATCCCTTGACTATTTATAAAAAAGTTGTGGACATATCAGAAAATCATCAAGAAATCTCTTACAGTGGTCCACCCAAACACTATGGTTTGAGTGAAATAGATTTTAAAACAATAAAAATGCATAGGCAAAGACAAATGGAGTATCTAAATAAAACTTGTCTTTATGACAAGATAACAGAGCAATACATTCCCTTAGCAGACATTACCATGTCAGCAAATGTAAATGCAAATAGATATTATGCAGAGATTCAAAATAGAATCAATACTTTAGTTCAGGATGCAGAGTCTAGAAACTTGGTTCCACTGTTTATGACAATTACACTTCCAAGTGAATATCATAAAATGAAAACTCATAGAGTTACTAAGAATTTGATTCCAAATCCATTGTACAATGGTATTGCTCCAAGAGAAGCAAATAAAGAACTTACAAAAATGTTTGCAAGACTAAGACATGACAGAAGTTTAAAAGAACTTTCAACAGATGAAAGAGTTTACTATAGAGTAAATGAGCCTCATAAGGATGGAACTCCACATACTCATATACTTATGTTTATTCCTAAATCTTGCGTTGATAGAGTTGTAAAGGCTTTTAATAGATTGTTTTTTCAAAAGTCCAATAAGATTGAAACTAACATTAGAAATGCAAGTGCATATATTATGAAATATATAAACAAAACCTTGCCTCTTTCAAAGCAATCAAAGCTTACAGAGAAAGAGAAATATATTAATGCTTGGTATTCAATGAACAGAGTAATTAGATTTAACTCTAGTAGAACATTAGCTCCATTATCTTTATATAGATTACTTCATTACAAATATACTTTAGGAGAACTAACAATGAAAGTTAGGTCAAAGTCTTTGGATGTATTTGTAAGAGCTGATAACTTAGCAAAAGTAATGGAAGTATTTGATGGCGACGAGTTGGTTTATCAAAGAAATGAGAATTTTAAGATTGAATCTATTTCAATACAAGATTTTTGATTCTTTTTTGAAAAGAATATACAGATACGAGGATGGAACATCCTCCCTTAAACAAATAAAAGGAAGGAATATTAACATTATGAGCAATTTTTTGAGAATAACAGAAGTTATGAAAATGACAGGTATTGCAAAGAGTACAATTTGGTTATGGGTTAGAGAAGATAAGTTTCCTCAACCTATTAAACTTAGTCCTAGAATTACTGTTTGGGAACAATCTAAAGTTCAGGAGTGGATGGGTCAGTTTTGACCCTCTCACTCCATAATACTTACTTAACTTTATGATTATGAGTATATATTTTGTACTTTTTTACCATGTATCTTTAATTTAATATTATTTAATTCTTCAATAATTCCTTCAGCTTCAAACTTTTTATTTTCATCAATTAAAGTACCATTGATTTTAAGAGTATATGAATCTAAATTGGGTATTAAGGGGTCTGCTTTTTCAAGCCATTTATTAACTATAATTGTCCCACTTAATTCAAATCCCTCAATATCTAAATAACCAACGAATGTAAATCCATAATCTCCTCCGTTTATTTTACCATCTTCAATTACAATAGTCCCACTTCCTTGTCTATCCATCGCTTGAAATTCAATACCATAAATACCATTTTCCATATTCAAACCTTTAATATATATATTTATTATTTAAAGATATAATACAAAAAAATATCATAAAAGTGCCTAATATGTATAAAAATAAAAACTTTATAAAATTAAAAGAATTTATATCCAGTTTATCAGAAATTGTAGATGAGATAAAAAAAATAAAAAAAGATATAAAAGAAGTAAAAAGACAAGAAAAATCATTAAAAGATGAAAAACTGAAAAAATCTTTTCTTAATCTTGAAAATTCTAAATTTTTTCCTGAAGATTTAAAATATATTGAAAAAGAATTAAAAGAACATTACATATCATTATACAACTTTAATGAGTTATTAGAAAAAAAATTATCTAATGAGAAAGAAATTAGAAAAAAAATTAATCAATTAATGCCTTTAATAAAAAAAGAAATCATAAATGGAATTAGAGAAATAATTGATTTTATTTTTAAAGAAAAAACTTTTTCACGCCTAAATAATACAGGTATAATTGATTCACTATTTATGTCAATTGAAAAGCTTGAAATAAAGGATACAACTGAATACTCACTTGATAGTATAATACTTATTGATACATTATTATCTAAAGTGAATCAATCATTTATCAAGTTTATGAATACTAAAGATATTAGCATAATTAACAGTATAGAAATTAATCTTGAGAGATTAAGACAAGAACTTGATAATATATCAACGATTCATTCAACAGAAAATTCAACTCGTACAATAAATCAAATTAATACAATAACTAAAAAATTAAAAGAATTAGAAAATAAAAATAATGATAAGACCAACGAACTACGTTCAGAAAAACTTGAAAGAGAAAGACTTGAAAAAGAACTTGAAATAAAAAACCAAGAGTATAATAAACAACTTGAAAAAGAAAGTAAGTTAAAAGAAGAGTTAGCAAAAAAAGTTCAAGAAGAGAAACTTATAATTGAAGAAAAAGAAAAAATTACAAAAGCAATTAAAAAACTAAAGAATCCTTCTCCAGAATTGAAAGCTTTAAAAAATGATTATGCAAAAGAAAAAAATAATTTTAATTTAAATGCAGAAAGAATGTTTATGCTAGCAGGTGGACTATTTGGAGCAATTTTAGTTTATATATTTTGTTATGAAGGAATGATAGAATTTAAAAATGCCAATTTTAGTTTTTATTTAGCACATATTTTTCCTATAATTTTTCCCACTCTAATAGGTTTTTTATTTATTAGACAAGCAAATATTAAATCTAATCAAATTGAAAATATAAATAAAAGATTTATATTGATTCATGAGGTTAATCAATCATTAGAAGCACTAGTTGAAGTAAATAAAGGTCAAAACATGGATAATAAAACAGAAAAAATTATTGATAAATTGATTAATAATATATTAGATTTCACTATTAGCAAAAAAGAAAATACTATATCTGATAATGAAATTATTGATATAAATAAGAAAATTGATTCATTAATAGCAACTGTAAAAACAAAATATGATATTTCTGATTTAACATCTTAATTTTAAAGGTATTTAATATCTATAGGAGTTTTCAAAAATAAAATAATCATTATGAAATAAATAGATCTTTGAAATATACTAATTTAATTAGGTTTTTAATTTATATTAATTTATACTTCACCTACAAGTAAAATATTTTAAGGGGTTTTATAAGGGGTTATTTTCAAAAATCTCTTATGAAGCTTTTATTTTAGTGCTACTTATATCCCGGACACCCCACCATACCATATATTAAGTGATAAGTTTTAAATTCCTACTTTCCAGACGCTGTTGGATTTTCTTCCATAAATTTATCTATTTTAGCAACTGCCGTAGATTCAAGAGAACTAGTACTTTCCTCAAGAAAAGTTCTAATACCAAAAATCCCAGAAATAGCAACAATAACTAAAAGTAATGCAACATATACCCTATCCATAATCTCTCCCTTGTGCGAAATTATACTTTAAGAATAAAATAATGTCAATGAATATTTTAATATTATATATTAGATTTTATTAAATTATAAATATTTTAAAATACTCTATTAAAGGCTTTATAAATATTATTATATAGATAAATGCTCTAATAAAAAAGTTTAGTTACAATACTTGATTAAAATATATCTATTTAAAATCAACAAAAAATTGCTTATTATAAATAAGATTATTTCAGATATCATACACACTTTATAATTTAATTTTTTTAACATATGGTTAAATAAATATAAAACTTCTACTTGAATACTTCTATGATGTTAATCTTTGAGGTGTAAAACAAATACTATTCTTAAATTAACATAATTCGTGGAGACTTTAATCCTGAACACCATATTTAAGACATAAAACTAACTTAAAATAAATAACATTATTTATTAATTAAATAATTTTTATATATTTTGATTATCTTATATACAAATTCCCTATTTTATGGAACTTATTTTATTCTAAAAAAATTACTTTTATAATATTATTTTAAATAATAATTAATAAATATTAAAATATAATACTTATAGTACTTGTTCAGAATGAACCAATTAATAGAAAAAGGATCTAAAATGAAAAATCTCTTTTCAACACTATCTATATTTGTAATTACTGCATTGTTAAGTGGATGTGTACCTACGGAAAAATCAGTAATCAAAAAATCAGCTAACTATTTAGAGGTTGAAGTTACTGATAATGGTTGTGCGCAGAATCTAAGTGAAGCATCAGATTTAGCATATGACGACACAAAACAAATTCTTTACATCATAGGAGATAAAGGTAATTTCTATCAATGTAGTGTAAAAGTAATTGAAGATATGATTACTTTGGATTATATCTCTTCTACTAGTATCACCCATGACTTTAGTAGTATTGATGCAGAAGGACTTACTCATAACCCAGAAACAGGTGAATTAATACTTTCTACAGAAGGTGCAAATTCTAGTATTTTCCCTCTTACTAGTGAAGGAGGAATAAACGGAAGCTATGATTTACCTGATGTTTTAAAAAATGCTACTTTTAATAGCACAAATACAAAATTTGAAGCGGTTACATATAACGATACGTTTGGTATATTAACAGCGGCTGAGCAACCAATAGATAAAAAGGCACTAACTGACCAAACAATCTACAGCTTATATGGAGACTCTTGGAATTTTGTAGCTGAGGACTACGACCAATCTTCTGTAACAGCTTTAGAAACTACAGATGATGGTAATTTAATTGTATTAGAAAGAGCACAAAGTAATACAACAGATTTTTATATTACACTTAAAAAAGTTTTTATTAACGATGAATGTAAAAATAAAAATATTTGTAATAATGAGATTATATACAAAGCATTATGGGAAGCTGGTAACTTTGAAGGTATCACAAAAATCAATGATATTTACCTACTAATAAATGATGGGCAAGGCCAAGTTGATGCTTTATTTAAAGCATTCAAAATTAAATAAAATTATAGAGAAGATATAAAAAGTAAAGATTTTTTTCAAGTCTATTACTTTTTATACACCATTTGTATATAAAAGTCATATTATATGGTATAATTCTATATTATGAATTTTATATTAAAGGGTATTACATTTTTTATTCTACTTACAAATGTTCTTTTTGCTGTTTCATGGGATACCTGTATAGAAAAATACTCTAAGGCAAAAAAGTTTAGTAACAACACTAGATTAATGTATATCTATTTAAAATCAACAAAAAATTGCTTATTAAAATTTAAAGACTCTTTAAAAGTAAATCCTGAAAGTGAATTTACATTAGAAGCGATGGATGATAATATAAAAAAAATTAATACTTATCTTGAAAAATTAATTCCTAACTATATCCATCCTGATTCAAATTTAGAGCAAGTTCCTAAATATATTTATACTCAACAATCTATTCCTAAATTTAACACAGATTATAAACACTTTATAAAATTTGAAAAATGCAATGGGGTACATGCAAAAGACAAAATCTACACAGCAAAACATTGTAATATAAAAGATTCAAAACATCTAAAAAATGACTTAAGTTATATAAAAAGCAATACTATATCTAAACTTCAAACCCATAAACTAGATTTAAATAAGACTGGTATATTCACATACTATTCAATGTCAAAAGTGGGTATGTTTTATAATACATTAATCAAAGAAAGAAATTGTAAATTTTATGAAGCAAAAGTAGGTATTAGTGCCATAACACAATCTTTAGATTTAGCAGATTTAGATAAAAGTACTGAGATTAGAAGTAATTGTTTAGCAATACCATCAAATAGTGGTGGAGGTGTATTCCAAGATAATAAGCTTGTTGGAATTATTTCAAAAACAGTTTTTAAAAATAATCAATTTTTATATAGTGTTATTGAACCAATAGATAATGTAATTAGATAAGCAAAAGAGATATTATGTTAATATCTCTAAAATCTCTTTCTTAATAGAATTTATACTTTTTGATTTTAACTCCAGATTTTAATCGTATCCAATAAACCTTTACTTGAAGAATCAAGTAATTTTGTATCTTCTGAATTATCTTGAATAAATGAAACCATTTTTGTGGCAAGTTCTTTTCCAAGTTCTACTCCCCATTGGTCAAAAGAACCAACATCCCAAATTGCTCCTTCTACAAAAACTCTATGCTCATAAAGGGCAATAATTTTACCTAAGGTTTTAGGATCTAATCTTTTATAAATCAATGTAGAAGATGGTCTATTTCCTTCAAAAACCTTATGGGGTGCCAACTCTTCAATCTTTTCTTCACATAATCCTGAGTCTTTTAAAATAGTTCTAACCTCATCTAAATCTCTACCATTCATCATAGCTTGACTTTGAGCTAAGCAATTTGCCATTAGCAAATCATTATGTATATCCATTTCTTTTTCATGATTGTTTACTGCAAGCATAAATTCACACGGAATAATATCTTTACCTTGGTGTAAAAGCTGAAAAAATGAGTGTTGTGAATTTGTTCCTGGTTCACCCCAAACAATTGGTCCAGATTTTATTTTTAACTCTTCACCACTTAAAGTAACTCTTTTTCCATTGCTCTCCATATCAAGCTGTTGAACATACATAGCAAAAGATCTTAATCTTTGATCATATGGTAAAATTGCCCTTGTATCATAGTCACAAATATTTCTATGCCAAATACCTATCAGTCCTAAAAGCATTGGCATATTCTTTTCTATTGAGGCTGTTTTAAAATGCTCATCCATAATAAATGCACCTTCTAAAAAATCATCAAAACCATCTGCACCAATTGCAATCATAACACTTAAACCAATAGCAGACCAAATTGAGTATCTTCCACCAACCCAATCCCAAAATCCAAACACTCTATCATCACTTATTCCAAACTCTTTTGTTTTTTCTAGTGCAGTTGACAGTGCAGCAAAGTGTAAATTTGCTTCTTTTTCACCTAAACTTTCTTGAAGCCATTTTTTTGCTGATTTTGCATTTGTCATAGTTTCAATAGTTGTAAATGTTTTAGAAGCAACAATAATAAGTGTTGTTGCAGGATTTAAATCTTTTATTGTATCACTTAAATGTGCTGAATCTATATTTGAAACAAAATGAACTTTTGGACCATTGCAATATGGAGTTAAAGCTTGAGAAACCATTTCTGGTCCTAAATGTGAACCACCAATTCCAATATTAATTACATCAGTAAATTTTTCATTTGATGAAGATAAAATTTTCCCTTCTCTTATAGAAGTTGCAAACTCTTTCATATTTTGTAAAACCTCTTTTATATCAGGCATTACATCTTTTCCATCTACAAAAATTTGATTATCAGATTTGTTTCTAAGTGCAGTATGTAAAACTGCTCTATCTTCAGTGATATTTATTTTTTCACCACTAAACATGGCATCTCTTTTTTCTTCTACCTTGCACTCTTTTGCAACTTCAATAAGTTTTGAGATAACATCTTTGTTTATATTAATTTTAGAATAATCTAAAATCATATTTTCTAATGAAATAGAAAACTCTTCAAATCTTTTTGGATCTTTTTTAAATAATCCCTTTAAAGTAATCTTTTCTAATTCATTTTTAATTGATTTTAACTCGGCAAATAAATCCTCTCTTTTCCCCATCATTACACCCTTTTAGTCTATTGAATCTAGTGCTTCAATACATAGTTTTGTTATTTTATCAAAATCATTATTAGTTATTGCATCTTTAGGAACAAACCATGTTCCACCAGCACACATAACATTTTTCAAAGTTAAAAATTCATTTAAATTTTCTAATTTTACTCCACCTGTTGGACAAAAATTCATTTTTGAAAATGGACCACTAAAAGCTTTTAAAATACCTACTCCACCTGCAATTGTTGCAGGGAAAAGTTTACAGTAAAAGATTCCATTATTTTGTGCTAGCATCACTTCACTTGCAGTTGCAACTCCTGGTATTAAAGTAATCTCATGTTTTTTTGCTGCATCTATTAACTCTTGTGAAATTCCAGGGGAAAAAGCAAACTTTGCTCCTACTTTTTTTGAGGCTATAATATCTTCTTCGTTACAAACCGTTCCTGTACCAACATTCATAGAAGGCATCTCTTTACTAATAATCTCAACCGCTTTTAGTCCAGCAGGTGTTCTAAGTGTGATTTCCATCACATTTACACCCCCTGCACTTAAAGCACGTGCAAGTGGTAGTGCATCTTTCTCATCATCTATTGCAATTACTGGAACTATTGGGGAAATACCCATTATATCTTTTGCTTTCATCTTTGTTTCCACTAGGCTCTCTCCTCTCCAACTAAATCAAAAATAGTAGCACCCTCTTCTGCACTACCAACACTTGCTCTAATAGTAGAGAATAGTTCCCTACCAAAGCCATGAACATTTGAACTTACATCAGGTAGTTCAATCTCTCTATTTTCAAGCTCAATTGTGTCAACAATTACACTAACTTCACCATTTTCAACATCAAACTTGATTAAATCTCCTGTATTAATTTTAGCAATAACTCCTCCGTCACTAGCTTCTGGTGTTAGATGAATAGCCGAAGGAACTTTTCCTGAAGCCCCTGACATTCTTCCATCTGTTAAAATTGCAACTTTAAAACCTCTATCTTGTAAACTTCCAAGTGGAGGCATCAGACCATGAAGTTCAGGCATACCATTTGATTTTGGACCTTGATAACGTACAACTGCAATAAAATCTTTTTCAAGCTCTCCAGCTTTAAATGCTATTTGAAGCTCATCTTGAGAGTTAAAGACAATTGCAGGAGCTTCTATTACCATATGCTCATTTTTTAATGCTGAAGTTTTAATAACACTTCTTCCAACATTTCCTTTTAGAAGTTTTATTCCACCCTCATTGAAAAATGGTTTTTGTACAGTTGAAACAATGTTTTCATCCCTTGAAACCTTAGGCCCTTCTTCAAAAATAACTTCATCACTATCTAGTTTTGGTTCAACTACAAAGTTTTCTAAACCAAAGCCAACTACAGTTTCAACATCATTATGAACTAATCCAGCATCTATAAGCTGTGAAATAACTACAGACATCCCACCTGCATCTCTAAAATGATTTACATCTGCACTTCCATTTGGATACATTTTACATAAAAGAGGAATTACTTTTGAAAGTTCATCAAAATCATCCCATGTTAGAACAATACCAGCTGCCTTTGCCATAGCTATTAAGTGGATTGTATGATTTGAAGAACCTCCTGTTGCCATAAGTCCTATGATTGCATTTACAAAAGATTTTTCATCTATCATTTCACCAATAGTTTTACCCTCTTTTTTTAGTTTAACTAAGGTTTGAGCAGCTTTTCTAGTAAGGGCATCACGAAGTGGTGTGTTTGTATTTACAAAAGAGGAGTTTGGAAGTTGTAATCCCATCATCTCTAAAAGCATCTGATTTGAGTTTGCAGTCCCATAAAAGGTACAAGTACCACTACTATGGTATGATTTGGATTCAACTTCAAGTAAAGCTTTTTCATCAACTTTACCTTGGGCAAACTCTTGTCTAACTTTTGCTTTTTGAGAATTTGAAATACCTGAAGGCATCGGTCCTGCTGGAACAAATATTGAAGGCAAATGACCAAATTGTAATGCGCCTATTAAAAGACCTGGAACAATTTTGTCACAAACTCCTAAATAAAAAGCTCCATCATAAACATTATGACTCATTCCTATAGCTGTACCCATTGCAATATTATCCCTAGAAAAAAGTGATAACTCCATTCCTGGCTGAGATTGAGTAACTCCATCACACATAGCTGGAACTGCTCCTGCTACTTGTGCAGTTGCACCATTATTAAAAAGTTCTCTTTTTAAAAGTGCGGGATAGACTGAATATGGTTCATGGGCTGAAAGCATATCATTATATGCTGTAATAATTGCCATATTTGGTGCAATTTCACCTGTCATTACATTTTTCTCTTCACTATTCATAGGTGCCATTGCATGGGCAATATTACTACAACCTAAAGTTTTTCTATTAACTGTTTGTTTTTTTGCTTTTTTTACTCTATCTAAATAGATTTCTCTACTTTTCTTAGAACGATTTATTATATTCTTTGTTACATTTTTTACTATTTCATTCATGTGTGATAAACCTCTATTAATCTTTCATTGTTTAACACAGCACTAATTGGAGTATTAAAAATATCCTTTGAGTTTAAGGCTTCTTCATATACTTTTAGTTTTTCTTCCCCTTCAATATGAAGAATGATATTTTTAGCACTTAAAATTGCACCTAGAGTCAAACTCATTCTATCATATGGTGCAGTATCTGGTTTTATAGAAATACATAGATTTTCATTTTTTAAATCGTATGCTTCTTTTAATTTCTCATTATTAGGGAAAAGTGATGCTGTGTGAGAGTCACCTCCCATACCTAAAATAATAACATCAAAAGGGAATACACTATCTTCATAAGTTAATGAACAATCTTCATCACTCTCATATGCACTCTTCCCTTCAATATACATTCCTACAAATTTAGCCTTTGAAGCATAATTTTGTATTAAATTCTCTTTTACAAGTAGTTCATTACTATCTTTATGTGTTGGCTCTAACCATCTATCATCAACAAGAGAAATAGTTACTTTTTCCCAAGGAATATCCATATTTGAAAGTTTTTGAAAAAGTGGTTTTGGGGTAGAACCTCCTGAAACTAGTAAACTAGCCTTTCCTTTTTCTTCGATTTCATCTTGTAATAGCTCAATTATATCTGAACTTAATTCCTCTAAAAGTTCCTCTTTTTTGTCAAATTTTTTTAAATTAGTCATCGTTCCAACTTCTTCCATCTTGAGCAATCATTTGAACTGCAGCTGTTGGACCGTCAGTTCCTGCTGTATATTTTTTCATTTGAACTAAATTTTGTTCCCAACCTTCTAGAATAGGATCAGCCCATCTCCATGCAGCTTCAACTTCATCAAGTCTCATAAATAATGTTGCATTTGCTCTAATTACATCTAAGATAAGTCTTTCATAGGCATCTGATTTTCTTTTATGAGTATGTGGTGCATTAAGTTCAAGATTTACCTCTTGAAGTTGCATAGTTTCACTAAGACCTGGGATTTTATTCATAAGTCTTAATTCGATTGATTCTTCAGGTTGAAGCTTTATTACAAGTTTATTATCAACAAGTGGAGAATGATTGTTTTTTTCAAAAATTGAGTGGGGCATAGTTTTAAACTGTATTACAACCTCTGAATTTCGTTTTTGCATCCTTTTTCCACTTCTTATATAAAATGGAACTCCATTCCATCTCCAATTATCTATATCAACTCTTACTGCTGCATAGGTTTCTGTATTACTCTCTTTTATATCTCCATCTAAATATCCAGGAACTGATTCTCCTATAGATGAACCAGCAGTATATTGAGCCCTAACAGTTTTTGTAGCTATTTCATGGGGAGAGATTGGTCTTAATGTTTTTAAAACTTTTACTTTTTCATCCCTAATATCATTTGCATCAAGTGAACATGGTGGTTCCATTCCAATTAGACATAATAATTGCAATAAATGGTTTTGAATCATATCTCTCATTGCACCATACTCATCATAATAACCCCATCTTCCTTCAGCTCCTACACTTTCTGCAACTGTAATTTGAACATGGTCAATATGATTTGAACTCCAAAGATGAACAAATAATCTATTTGAAAATCTAAGAGCCATAATATTTTGAACTGTATCTTTACCTAAATAATGATCAATCCTATAGATTTGATTCTCTTCAAAATATTTTAAAACTGTTTTATTAATTGCTTGAGATGATTCTAGGTCTCTTCCAAGTGGTTTTTCTAAAACTACCCTTGAGTTTTCAGTAATCAAGTTATTATGTGATAAAAACTTACAAATTCCACCAAAATAGTTTGGTGAAGTAGACAAATAGTTTACCCTATCTCGGTCAGGGAATTCATCAAGTATCTCTTTTAGTTTGTCATACCCTTCATTAGTACAAAAATCAATAGTTACTATATGTAACTTTTTTTTGAATCTTTCAAAATCCTCTTCAGTAAAACTTTTTTTTGGTAAAAATTCAATCAGTTTTTCTTTTACTAATTCAATATGTTGAAAATTGTTCATATCTCTTCTAGAAACAGTAATAACTCTACTATCACCGGCTAGATACTCATCTTTACATAAATGAAAAAGGGCAGGCATTAGCTTTCTAAAAGCTAAGTCACCATGCCCTCCAAATAAAATAAAATCGCATAAGTTGTCTTTAGTGTTCATTGTATACTTCTTTATGTTTTTTATATATTATACTTTATAAGTATTACAATTAGATTATTATTTTTTCTGTTTTTTATCCAATTCATAAAAATAATTAGTAGCTTCCACAAAACCTTCTACAGAACCACAATCAAATCTTTTCCCTTTGAACTTATAGGCTAATACCATACCTTTTTTTGCTTGTTCACAAAGTGAATCTGTTATTTGAAGTTCACCATTCTTACCTGGTTTTGTTTTTTCTATCACTTCAAAGATCTCTGGAGTTAAGATATATCTTCCTATTACTGCTAGATTAGATGGTGCTTTATCATTATCTGGTTTTTCTACCATATTTGATACCATAAACACTCCATCTTCCATAGGTTTACCTTCAATTACACCATATTTATGTACTTGATCTTTAGGCACTTCCATACAAGCTACGATACAACATTTATATTTATTATATAAATCAACCATTTGTTTTAAAATACCATCACCATCTGGGTTTACACAAAGGTCATCTGCAAGGATTACTGCAAAAGGATTTTGGAATCCTACTAAAACATTACCTTTATAGATTGCATCACCTAAACCTTTCATTTCATTTTGTCTAGTATAAGTAAAGGTACAAGTTTCCATAATCTTTCTAATATCTTTTAAAAGATCTTCTTTAGAGCTTCCTTGAATTTGATGTTCTAGTTCATATGAAATATCAAAGTGATCTGTAATTGCTCTTTTACCTCGTCCAGTAATTGTTGCCATAATATTACATCCAGCTTCCATCGCTTCTTCTACTCCATATTGGATTAATGGTTTTGTCAATATTGGAAGCATCTCTTTTGGCATTGCTTTTGTTGCTGGCAAAAACCTTGTCCCATATCCTGCTGCTGGAAACAGGCATTTTGTAATTTCGTTTGTTTTTTTACTCATTTTTCTTTTCCCTTTTATTTATTTAATTTCACCCTTAAGCCACATCATTTGATATGGTTCAAGTGTTATTTCACGTCTAGATTTACAATCATCACATTCATATTGGTTACAATTTGCTGATAAAATATCACACAATGGTGAAGTTATATTTTCAGGAACTGCAACAGTCACCTCTTCATTTGAAAAGTTATGAATTGCTAATATTCTTTCTTTGTTGTCCCTAGCTATTTGGTCAATGACAAATAATCTTTTATCTAAATCTAAAAATTCAAAATCCCCAAAAGGATTAAATGATTTTTCATTAATTCTTATTGATATTAACCTTTTATAAGAATCTAGCATTCTTTTTGCAAGTGTTCCTTGTGTAGAAAGTTCCTGCTCAAGCCAATCAAAGTTATATTTTTCCCTATTTATAGTTCTATTACTACCTGAGTGTTTTACCCCATCATGGTAGTTTCTTGAACCAACTAGAGAATGAAAATATACCCCAGGAACACCTGGCATAACTAATACAGTTGCTTGAGCTAAAAGCATTCTTTTAAATCTTATTTGGTCATCTTCATCTGGATGTGTTAAAGCATCAATATATGAACAGTTTAATTCATAAGGTGTCTGAGATCCATCTGATTCTGCTCTATATGAAACTAAACCTCCATGCTCTTTTACCTTGTCAACCATAGCATAAAGTTCATCATCACTTAAAATACCTTTTATTGGTCTCATACCAATACCATCATGACTTGCTGTAAAGTTAAAGAAACAAACTTTATCACTAGGTAAAGTTAAAGTTTTTGCCCAAGAAGTCAAAGTCTCTGTATTTCCATTTTGAATTGAATGAACTAAAAGAGGAGGTAAAGCAAAGTTATAAACCATTTGGGCTTCATCTGCACCACTTCCAAAATATGATACATTCTCATTGTGTGGTACATTTGTTTCGGTGATAATAATCACCTCAGGTGCAACTTCGTGAAGAACCTCTCTAATTAATTGAATTAATTCATGGGTTTGTGGTAAGTGAACACATTGGGTTCCAATATCTTTCCATACAAAGGCAATAGCATCAAGTCTAATTAATGTTGCACCTTTTTCAATATAATAAAAAAGTGCATCAAGAACATTTCTTAACACTCTATGATTTTTGTAGTTTAAATCAACTTGGTCTTTACTAAAAGTAGTCCAAACATGTCTTAGTTTCCCTTCGTCATCTATAAATTCACTTAGAACTGGAGTTGCTCTAGGCCTTACAACTTCGCTTAAATCAAGTGATGGGTCAACCTCAATAAAAAAATCTTGAAAATATCTATCCCCAGAAAGAAAAGCTTTAAACCAATCTGAAAATTGAGAAATGTGGTTAATTACTCCATCAACCATAACTCTATAATCAGCACCTAATTGTTCAATCTCTCTCCAAGATCCCATATGTGGATCTACTTCATTATAATTTACAACAGAAAAACCATCATCACTAGAATATGGATAAAAAGGTAAAATATGAACAGAATTTACAAAACCTTTTAAATGATTATCCATAAACTCTTTTAATGTTTGTAAAGAGGGCTCACACTCTCTATTTACTTGATCACCATAGGTAATCAAAATAATATCTTTTTCACTTAGGTGGTATTCATGGGATTTAATTCTTGATTTATATTTAAAAACCAAATCAATAATACTATGGACTGCTTTTTCAGCTATCTCTTCAGGATAAAGTCTATTAATTCTTTTATTTATTATATGATTTGGGTCGGAGATATGTTTCATTACTCATTATCCTTTCTTACATATTCTGAAAACTTGTAAGAGAAATCTGACATTACAGACCTTACTGTAATCCAAGAAGATAATGAGGGTATCCCCATAGGGTCTTCATAAAACTCTTGGGCTGCTTCTTTAATTGCAACTTGGAAAGCCTCAACAGCTTTAATCTCTTTTTCTCTGTTATATTCAAGCCCATTTAATTTACTTAAGGCATTGTATTTTGAAATTTCAAATCTTGATTCTTGGAAATATGTTGCCAAAAGGGTTTTAAATGAAGCTTCTGAAAAAACAATTCCCTCTTGGGCTAAAACTCTAAATATAGTTTTCGCAATATCATTTGCCATTTTATAAATTCCACCACCACTGTCAACACTTCCTAACTCTTGGTGTTTATGTTCATAGGTTTCCATTATCTCTGTTTGGCATATTCTTTTATTTGAAGTATTTTTATAAACTTCACTTAGTGTTGAAACCTCTAAACCCCATGTAGGTGAGATACCAATTCCTCTTCCAAGACTTCTAATAAAAGAAAATTCTCCTGATAATGAATACCTAAAACTTTCCATATAATCTAAATATCTATTTGAACCATAAACTTTTGTAAGTGCGTTAATTAATGGTGTATAAAGTAACCTTGTAGCTCTTCCATGAAGTTTATCTGTAACCCTTGAATAATAACCTTTGTTAAATTCGAAATCTAAAGCTGGGTGTATAATTGGATAAAAAAGTCTAGCTGGAATCTCTCTACTATAATTTACAATATCACAATCGTGTAAGGCAAAGGCATAAGCATCTTTATCTGCCATACCATAACCTATCATAGTCCATACATTTCTTCCTTTACCAGGAGTATCAAGTCCAGGGAAACCTTCTGCTGTTAAATCTTTATAAAGTTCTTTTATCCTTGGTCCATCATTCCATAATACATCTACTTTACAAGGTAAGACAGACATTAACTCTTTTACCTCTTCAAACTGCTCTTGTGTAGCTTTATCAAGTCCAAGTATAATTTTATATAAATAGTTAACACTTTTTAACTCTTCAATTATCTTTCCCATTGCAGGAGTCTCAAACTCTGAGTAAAGTGCTGGTAATAATAAAACCATTTTTCTTCTTGAACCAAAATCTTCTAACTCTTTTTCAATATCTTCTATTGGCCTATCACCAAGATTTTGTAAAGTTGTAATCACCCCATTTTGAAAAAAATCTGCCATTATCTCCCCTTTTTCTCTATTATTATAAAATCCATCACATTTGTACCGGTAATTCCTGTTACAAAATCAAAACCAAGTTTTTTAAAAAATGTATTAGAATCACTATTTTCTAAAAACTCTTTTGGATTTAATTTCATTTCATTCATCTTTTCAATAGTTTTGAAAGTTACAAATGCCCCATTTGCATCGGAGCGTCCATCAATACCATCACTTCCTGCACACAAAATTGAAATATCTTCATTTACTACATTTTCAAGTAGCAATCTTAAAGCAAGTTCTTGGTTTCTTCCACCATATCCTCCACCTGATTTAACTACTGTTGTTGTTTCCCCACCAAACAACAAAACAAAACTAGAATACTTTTTATCATATTCTTTTATCAATTTAGTTACAAACTTTGAGGCTTTTTTTGAAGGGTAGGCTAATGTTGTAGTGACTATTTCTACTTTTTCATAATCTTTTTTACAAAACTTTTTTGCTTCATTTAATGCAATTTTATTATTTCCAACTAAAGAGTGTTGAAATTTTCCATTATTCATTGGAGCAGAACCTATAATATTTAAATCATCCCCAATTACATCACTTAAAACTAATACTTTCCCATTGGCCTTAATATAATTAGCTAACTTTCCACCTTTTACTTGTGAAATAGACTTTCTGATTGTATTTAATGCTTTTATATCAATTCCTGATGTTAATAAAGAAGAAGAGGCTTTTATAAAATCTTCTAAACTAAGCCCTAAAATAGGTTTTTCAATCATAGCCGAAGCTCCACCTGAAAGTAAGAATATAAAATAGTCATCTTTTTTTATTTTCTTTACATTATCAATCAATTTACTCGCAGCTTCTTGACTTTTTGTTGTTACATTAGGGTGTGTTGATGTAAAGTGATCTAAATAAGTTAAATTCCCTTGGGAAGTTGAGACAATAAATCCACCCTTTATTTTTTTCCCAATTATATCTTCACACTCTTTTGCCATGGAAAAAGCTGCCTTACCAACTCCAAAAATATAAAGATTATTAAATTTTTTCAAATCCACTTTCTCATTAGAAATTGTTAATATATTTTTTTCTAAAGAGATATTATCTTTAATTATAGACTTAGCTTTTACCTTATTTAATGCTTTAAAATAGATTTTTTCTAAATTTTTCTTAGACATTTTTTAACACCATCTCATTCCAGCCTTTTGAGCCTTTAAATTCTGATTTTTGAATATTTTCAACTTTAGCTTCAACATATTTACCTTTATGGTTTTTGATAACTATAGGAATATCAACATTTTCAAACATAACAATATCATTTGGTCCATCACCTAAACCAATTGTCTTTATATCATCATCATAAATTCTTTCAAAAATCTTTTTTGCTTTTTTAACTGCAATACCTTTATCTTGAAATTCACCAATTAAATGATAAAACCTACCACCTTCTGTAATTTTAATATTATATGTAAGTGCAAGATTTTTTAAATTTTTTAATTTTGCTTTATCTTCCAATAAAAAAGGCTCAGTAAAATCTCTTTGTTTTGAAAGCTTTGCATCATCTATACTTAAACCTGTATGTTTTACTATATCATTTATACTCATATCTGAAAAACCTATTAAACCAAACTCACTTTTATATTTATTATAAAAGTTTAGTACTTGTTTGTATTTAAGTCCAAGTTGTAAAATATAGTAACCATGATACTCATCTAAAAAGGAAAGGTCAAAATTTTGATAATCTTTTGGGAAAAATATTGCAGCACCATTTTCAACAATAAAAGGTTCATTTATCCCAACTTTTTGCTGAAGTAATTCCACCTCAACTCTAGTTTTACTTGTGGTGAATAATAATGGAATTTTTTTTTCGTTGATTAATTTAAGGGAATCCTTTGAAGAATCAAAAGAATAATCATCATGATTTAAAAAAGTTCCATCTAAATCTGTAAATATTACTGTTTTCATGTATAAAGTATATCATTTTATAAACATAAGTATATATTTTGTCTATATATTTTATATACAATATATTAATTAGTTACAAACTTGTAAAAAAAATATTTATAAAGTTTTAACTTTCTTTCAATAAAATTACATTATCACAAAAGGGAGAATTATGGATTCACAAACACAGATGATTATTGTACTTATTATTGTACTAACTGCATCATTTTTAACATGGAAGATTGTAAAAGATTTTTATAAAGAAAGATTTCACATGGTATTTACACATTTGATTGCTGTAACAACAGCTTCATTTATGTTCTTATCTAGTATGTCTTTATTTGTACCAAGAAACTATCAAAGGGGAACAAGTCCTGAAGTGGAGATAAGTTTTTCTGCGATTGCAATTGTTATTGCAATGTTAGTAGTGATTTTTTTCTTTTTTAAATATCTACCTAATAGAAACAAATAATTTAGTATTACTTTTCCAAAATCATTAAAGTATCTTTAAAGCTTAATGGTTTTGAGAAAAGATAACCTTGTCCAAAATCACAATTTATAGATTGTAAAAAATTTTCTTGCTCTTTATATTCTATACCTTCAGCAACTACACTAAAACCTAAACTTTTTGATAAAACAACTATTGCTTTTACTATTTGAACATTATTGTTATCATCTGGAGTTCCATCAACAAATGATTTATCAACTTTTATAATATCAATTGGAAATTTAGTTAAATACCCCATTGATGAGTAACCTGTTCCAAAATCATCAATAGAAAATCTAAAACCTAAATCTCTTAATTCATCCATAGTACTTAAATTACTTTGAGAATACTCCATAACATATCGTTCTGTTACCTCTAATTCAATCTCACTTGGTTTTAAATTATATTTACAAACAATATAAAAAATATCATTAACAAAATTTTTATCTTTGAACTGAACACTTGAGATATTTATAGCTATATATTTTAATCTTTTATTTACTTTTTTAAATTCAACAAAATCTTCACAAGCTTGTTCAAACACAAATTTCCCAATATCATAGATCATACCATTATCTTCTGCTATTGGAATGAATTTATCAGGTCTTACATAACCTAAGTCTTTACTTTGCCATCTAACTAAAGCCTCAAAAGAAGTCACCTTTTTAGTTTCTAAGTTATATTGAGGTTGATAATTTAAATAAAATTCATTATTAGAAATAGCAGATTTTAATGATTGTTCAATTTTAAGTTGGGCATGAACATCAAGTGAAAGTTTTTCGTCATAAAATTGGTAATTGTTTTTTCCTAGTTTTTTAGCATAATACATAGCTGTATCTGCATTTTTAATAAGTGAAGTGATATCTCTCCCATCTTCAGGGAAAACTGCAACACCAATACTTGCAGTTGTATTTAGATTATTTCCTTCTATGACAATAGGTTCTTTAATGATATTTAATATCTTTTCACAAACAAAACCTGAGCCTTTTTTATTTCTAGAAGTATCTAATACTACAATAAACTCATCACCACCCATTCTAGCAAGAATATCAGTTTCTCTTAAAACAGATTTTATTCTATTTGCAACAACTTTTAATAACTCATCACCAATTCCATGACCTAAGGTGTCATTGATTATTTTAAATCTATCTAAATCAATAAATAAAACAAAAATTTCAAGCTCATTTCTAGTGGCAATATTAATGGTATATTCTAGATCTGATTCTAGTTTTAGTCTATTTGGTAAAGAGGTTAAACTATCATGATAAGCCAAAAATTCAGCTTTTTTCTGAGATTTAATTATCTCTTGTAAACTTGTATGAACAGCTACGTATCTTGATATTTCTCCATTATTATTCTTAATTGCAGAGATATTAAGCCAAATAGGAATCATCTCCCCTGACTTTTTCTTATCATAAATTTTTCCTCTCCACGAACCCTTCTCTTTTAAGTCTTGCCACATCTTTTTATAAAAAATAAAATCATGAAAACCAGATTTAAATAAGCTTGGTTTTTCTCCAATTAATTCATTCTTTGAATATCCCAAAATTGATTCAAAACTTCTATTTACTGTTAATATTTTTTTATCAGCACCACATATTAAAATACCCTCTTTGATATTTTCAAAAATTGCAGCTGAAAGTTTTAACTCTTCGCTTTGTTCTATATATTCAGTAATATCAAGTTTTATAGCCAGATAATTTGTGATTTTTTCATCAATTTTAATTGGAACAATGGAAGCTTTTTCGTAAAATAAAGTGCCATCTTTTTTCTTATTTACAAATTCACCTTCCCATTTATCACCACGTTCAAGCTTTCTATTTAAATCATCATAAACATCTTGAGGTGTATCACCTGAACCTAAAACATGTGGAGTTTGACCAAAAACATCATCTTTTAAATACCCAGTGATTTTTTCAAAATTATCATTAACATATAAAATATTTTTCTTTGCATCTGTTAATACAATTGAATTATCACTATTTTCAACGGCATATTTAAATGCAGCTAATTCATTTTTAACTTTTTTAGCTTTTATATGCTGTTTATACATTAAATACAAAATTATGATAATTAAAATAAAGAAAATAAAGGCAATTAAAAATTGATTTTTTAATTTCTCATTGTAAATTTTTTCTAAATTTAATTGTGATTTTTGGATATTATCTAATAATTTTAAATCATATATTTCCACTCTTAACTTCTCTAAAAAATTAAGATTTTCTATAAACTTTTTTGCATGTATTATAAAAAGTTGGTCTTTGTGAGTTAAATGGTTTCTATTTTCTTCTTCTAATTTGTTTATTAGATTAGTTATATCTTTTTCATTTTTATCAATTTTGATAAACTCTTGCATTATTAAAAAAGTGATTTCCTCAAAAAGATTTTTCTTTTCTTCTTTTATATTTTCAGGCAAAACATGATTTAGTTCATATATATAATGTAAAGAGTTTAAAAGTGATGCTTGTCTAGATTTAAATTTTTCTACTAATTCTGTTTTCTTTAAAAAAAGTTCTTTAATTTTTTTAATATTTAAATAAAGTTCTTCTCCAAACTCTTTTTCTACATCTTTATTTAAAATATTTTCTAAAGAGTTTTCAAATTTATTTGTTTGAAAAACTATTGTATCAAAATTGATAAACTTATCTCTTTTCTCTAAAAAGTTATTTATAAAAAGATTTGAAATCATCATTTTATTTAGATTGTTTTTATAGTTTTCATAACTTGATTTACTGTTTTCTAAAGAGAAAAGATATGAAAACAAAGCTACAACAACTACACTAAAAAAAAGCAGTTGAACTATAAATGAATCTTTAAATTTAATCACAAAAAACTACTTTATTATCTTTATTTTACCCGTTAAGGTTTTCAAAAAAGCCGTAATTTTATCAATCTCTTCATCATTTATTGGTCTACCTAGTTGAACTAATGCCATAATTTTTACAGCATTTTTCAAATCATATTCTCTTCCATCATGAAAATATGGAGCTGTTAACTCTATATTTCTAAGTGTAGGAACTTTGAAATAAAACTTATCATCCTCATCTTTTGTAATATTATATCTTCCAAAATTAAAATTTTTTACATCTACGACTGCACCAAAAATATTATAATGATTTCCACCAACATTTATTCCATGATGACATGTTATACAGCCTTTATTTTTAAACAGTTCAAATCCTTCTTTTTCATATTTTGTTATAGCTTTCTCATCTCCAAGCAAATATTTATCAAATCTTGAATTTGGAGTAATAAGTGTTTTCTCAAATTCTGCTATAGCATCTACAATATTATCTTTTGTTATGCCATCTTTATATACACTAAAAAACTTACTGTAGTAATGTGAATTTTTTAGTTTGTATACTAAATCATTTAGATTGTGGGCCATTTCAATTGGATTTTCAATGGGACCTAAAGCTTGTTCTTTTAAATCTTTTGCCCTGCCATCCCAAAATTGTCTGAAGTTAAATACTGAATTTAGAACTGTCGGAGCATTTAATTTACCAAGTGCTCCTTTAACTCCAACAGAAAATTGAAGTCCATCATCACCACCATCTTCTAAATTATGACAAGTTGCACAAGATATTGTTTCATCTATTGAAAGTTTTACATCAAAGAAAAGTTCTTTCCCTAAAAGTGCTTTTTTTCTATCAATATCAATAGTTTGAGGTATAGGCAAAATACTTACTGCGAGCAAGTTTTTACAAATAATAATATTGATTATAAGTATGAAGAAAAGTCTATACATCTGCTGTCCCAACGATTAGTAATGAACTATTATAGCATAGCTTGGGACAAATAATAATTAAAAATAAACTTCAGTTATTGGCAAGATTCACAAATACCATAAATTTGCATTGAATGACTTGTTATTTTAAATTTGTTCTTCTTTGCAATTCTTTCTTGTCTTTTCTCTATCTCTTCATCCATAAATTCAACAATTTTACCGCAATTAGTACAAATTAAATGGTCATGATGATCTTTCGTATTACTCTCATATTTTTTCCCATCTGCACCAAAAGTTATTGAAGTGATTAAATTTACTTCTTCTAAGAAACTTAAAGCTCTATATACTGTAGCTATTCCAATATTTGAATCTGTTTTTTTTGTTTTGATAAGATTATAAATTTCTTCTGCAGTTAAGTGATCATCAGCGTGAAGTAAAACATTTAAAACTACCTCTCTTTGTTCTGTATATTTTAAACCTTTTTGTTTTACTATTTTCTTTAGTTCTTCAATTACTTCTTCACTTTTAACCATAATTACACCTTTTTTTTTCTAATCAATAATTATTACAAAATATAGATTAAAAAATGTATATTTATAGTTTTTAATAATTAGTATTAAAATTAAAAGTGAAGTATAAGTTAAGTTTAACTACAATTACTTGATAATAATTATTAAAATAAGTAAAGGCTACCAATGAAGTTAAGTGAATTACAAAAAGGCGAATGTGGTAAGATTATTTCAATTGATTCAGATTCTGTCTTAAAATCAAGATTTAGCTCTTTTGGAATTACTAGAAATTCTCTTGTTTATGTGATTGAACAAACTATTTCAAAAAATACAATTGAAATAAGAATAAATAACACAAAAATTGCATTAAGATTAAGTGAAGCAAATACAATAGAGGTAGAAAAATCAGAATGCGAGATATAAAAAATAAAAAAACTATAAAAATTGCCTTGGTTGGACAGCCAAATGTTGGTAAATCAATGCTTATCAACTCAATTTCCAATTCAAGATTAAAAGTTGGTAATTTTTCTGGTGTTACAGTAGAAAAAACTCAAATAGAATTTGAATTTAAAGATTATTATTTTGAGATTACTGACCTACCAGGTTCTTATTCTTTAACTGAATATACCCTAGAAGAAAGAGTTACAAAAAACTATTTGGAAGATGGTGTTTATGACATCATTTTAAATGTACTTGATTCCACTAACTTAGAAAGAAACCTTTATCTTACAAATGAACTACTTGTACTAGATAAAAAAATGGTTTTGGCTTTAAATATGACTGACGAGGCACAAAATGAGGGAATAATAATAGATGAAAAACAATTAAGTAAAATAATTGGTAAACCTTGTGTTAAAACCTCTGCAAAAGATAGATCAGGAATTGAAGAACTAATTGATACTATTATATTGAAATATGAATCACCAAAATTCCAAACAAAATTAATTTTTTCTGATGTTATTGAAGAAGAGATTGATAACATCAAAAGATTATTATTTGAAAAAAGATTTAGAAGTGATATTCACTATAGAGAGATTGCAATTAAATTATTAAAAGAGGATAAAAAAACATTCTTAAAATTCCATGATGAACCTATATGGATTGAGTTACAACCACTTTTAAGTGAAGCCTTTGAACATATATATTTACATTATGGAACAAAAAATATTGAAGATATTTTTGAAGATGAGAAATTTGCATTTGCAAAAGGTGCTGTAACAGAAACAGTAAAAGAGAAAAAAGAGATTGTTGAGAAAACACTTACAGAAAAAATTGACTCAATTCTGATCCATAAATTTTTAGGTCTACCAATTTTTATATTTTTAATGTGGGGACTTTTTCAATTAACCTTTGAGATTGGTTCAATTCCAATGGATTTAATTGATGCTTTTTTTGCTAGTTTAATTGATAGTACAAAAGAGATTTTAGGGGATAGTCAACTATCTTCAATTATAGCAGATGGGGCAATTGCAGGGGTTGGTGCTGTTGTTTTATTTTTACCTAATATTGTTATTTTATTTTTAGGGATAGCCTTACTTGAAACAACTGGTTATATGAGTAGAGTTGCTTTTTTACTTGATGGTTTCTTTCATAAATTTGGTTTACATGGTAAATCTTTTATTCCATTAGTTACTGGTTTTGGCTGTTCAGTTCCAGCATATATGGCTGCAAGAACCTTGAAAAATGAAAGGGATAGATTACTTACTCTTTTTATCATAGGTTTTATGAGTTGTGGTGCAAGGCTTCCAATATATGTTCTTTTTACAGGAGCATTTTTTGCTGGAAATAATGCAGGAAATATATTATTCCTTATATACATAGCAGGAGCTATTTTAGGGTTAATCGCTGCAAAAGTTTTAAAAATAGTTGTGTTTAAAAGTGAAGATGAACCATTTGTAATGGAGATGCCAAAATATAGAATGCCTTCATTAAAACTTATTTGGCATACAGTTTCAAATCAAGCATTAATGTATCTAAAAAAAGCAGGTACTTATATCCTTGCAGCTTCAATATTAATCTGGTTTGCTTCAAACTATCCTAAATATGAAGAGTATGAAGAACAAATAAACCAAAAAATAGAATTAGCAACATCTGAAGAGGAAAGATACGAATTACAAAATACTCTAACTCAATATAATCTTGAAAATTCATATTTAGGAAAAGTTGGTAAATTTACAGAACCACTTTTTGAGCCCCTTGGTTTTGATTGGAAAATGACAATTGCACTAGAAACAGGTCTTGCTGCAAAAGAAATTGTTGTATCAACATTGGGAATTTTGTATGGTTTAGGTGAAGAATTAGATGAAAATAGTAAAGGATTAATTGAAAAGATTAGAAATAATATTCCAATGGCTTCAGCCTTAGCATTTATAGTTTTTGTAATGATTTATTTACCTTGTTTAGCAGCATCAATGGTGTTTGCTAGAGAAGCAGGAGGATGGAAGTATTTATTTTATCTTTTTGTATTTACAACAACCACGGCATGGATTCTTTCGTTTATAACTTATCAAATAGCTAGTTTCTTTCTAGCTTAAAAAATAGTTTTAAGAGTTTTAAAATTTAAAACTCTTATTCTATTGAAAAAGTTGTAGTAGTTTCAACATCACCTTCAATAACTTTAAATTGCCAAAGACCTTTTTTTCTACCTTCGACATATCTAAAATCATAAATAGATCCATGTCCTGCAGGGATTATAATAGGTCTTTCCCTAGATATTTCACCATTAGGGTCAATCCATTGAATAATAATCTCTTTATCTTCTTCTGCTCTTTCATGGAGATATTTACAAATAATTGAGTTTTCATCTTGTAAGATAAGACAATCAGCACTATTCATTTGTGTTTCATCTACAAAATTTTCTTCACCTTCGGCAAAAACAAAAGACACACAAAACAACAAACTAAAAAGTAATCTTTTCATTTTATCTCACTTAAAAAATTTAAAAATTATACCATAAAAGGTATCAAGGTTCATATTTTTTCCAAATAGTTTCTTCTTGTAAAGAAACTCTATTTGTTAAAACTTCAAAAGGCTTATAATGTTCTTTATATCCCATAGAAAAATGATCTTTTATCCAATAACCTAAATAAATATATGGAATTTTCAACTCTTTAGCAATTTTTATTTGTGCTAAAATTGAAAATTTACCAATTGATAAATCTTGGTAATCATGGTCATAAAAACAATAAATTGAAGAGATAGCATTAGGTAAAATATCGACTAAGGCAACTCCAACTAATTTTTTATCCCGAACATACAAAAACTCTTTTGTAAACTCATCTTTTCCTTGCACATATGACCTATCATATTCAGATGGCTCTATTGGAGTATATGTCCAATTTTTCTTTTTATTCATTTCATGATGGTATTTATCATACAATTTCAAATGATCTAAAGTCAAAGATGGTGCTTGAATATAAACTTTTGTGTCTAAATTCTTTTTAAATACTCTTTTTTCAGAACGGGAAAATTTATAATTTTCAACATCGATTCTCATAGATATACATTTTGTGCAATTTTTACATTCTGGAACAAAGTGCATTTTACCAAATCTACGCCATCCATGTTCAAGCATATTTTGATAATCTTCTTGTTCGCATTTATGAATATATCTATATCTTATATCTGAAATTTCATCATCAAAATAAGAGCAATCTCTATTCTCTTCTACAAACTCTACATCTCGTTCTAAAATATGCATAATTATTCGTTTATTTTTTCTTTTATAATTTTTGCAGTTTCACAAATTTTGCTAATTTTTTCATTGTTTGATAAACTTTCATCAATCAAATGCTTAACAAAACTACTTCCCACAATCACACCATCAACACCTATTGACTTCTCTTTACAAGTTTTCTCATCTACACCAAAGCCAATATAAAGTGGGGTATTAGAGTATTTTTTCACTGTATCAATTATAGTTGTTAAATCCTCTTTTTGTCCACTTCCTGTAATCCCTGCATAAGCAACCATATAAATAAATTTTTGAGCATGCTCAACAACTTTTTTTATTCTATTTTCACTATGAGTTGGAGCAACAAAAGTAATATTCGCTTTATCATACTTTTTAAATAATGAATTTAAAAGTAATGACTCTTCAAAAGGTAAATCAGGGATAATCATTCCATTAACCCCATATTCTTTTGCCTTTATTAAAAAGTTTTCCATACCATAATGGAAAAATGGATTCATATAACCCATCCATAACATATCCATATTTGGTGCAATTTTTGAAGTAACTTCAAATAAATCTTTTAAAGAAAACCCTGCTTCTAAAGCAATCTGATTTGCTTTTTCAATAACTGGACCGTCTGCAACTGGGTCTGAAAATGGAACCCCAAGTTCTAAAGTATCAACTCCTGCATCTTTCATACTAAGTGCTAAATCAACTGTAAAGTTGTTATCAGGAATTGAAGAAGTAATATATCCTACTAATTTTTTCAAAATTTAAATCCTATAAAATATTTCATTTTGAAGAAGATTTTATCGAAATTAATCTTGATTTGATATGAGTATATGTTTAGAATATATTTTTTAAGTTTTACAAAATAATAACAAGGAGAATTTTGATACAATATCCCTAAATTTATACAAATTAGGGAAGCTTTATGAGCATTATAAAAAATGATTTTGAGAAAATGAATATTAATAAAATAAAAAATGCCAAAAACAATAAAAAACTAACGATGATCACTGCCTATGATGCACTTTTTGCAAGACTTTTTGAAGAGATAGCTGATATGATTTTAGTTGGAGATAGTTTAAATATGAGTTTTGCGGGGGAAAATGACACCCTTTCAGCAACACTTGAACAGATGATTTATCATACTACTGCTGTATGTAAAGGTGCACCAAAAGCCTTTGTTATTTTAGATATGCCCTTTGGGACATACATAAACAAAGATGAAGCACTTAGAAACTCAATTAAAGTATACCAAGAAACAAGTGCCGCTGCCATTAAAATAGAAGGTGGTGAAGATAGAGCTGAGATAATTAATCATCTTACTTCAAATTCAATTGCGGTAATGGGACATATTGGTTTAATGCCTCAATATGTAAGAAGTGAAGGTGGTTATAAAGTTAGAGGAAAATCAAAAGATGATGAAGAGCAACTAATAAGAGACGCCATTGCAGTTGAACAAGCAGGTGCTTTTGCAATTGTAATTGAAGGTGTAAAAAGTGAAGTGGCTAAAAAAATCACCCAAGCAGTTTCTATCCCAACAATTGGAATTGGTGCTGGGAATGTAACTGATGGTCAAGTTTTAGTTTGGTCTGATATGTTAGGTTTCTTTGAAAGTTTTAAACCAAAATTTGTAAGACACTATTTAGATGGAGCAAATTTAGTAAAAGAAGCTGTAAACCAATATAGAAGTGATGTTCAAGATAGCTCTTTCCCATCAAAAGAAGAAGAGTACTAATGGAAAGAGTTGTTGAAGTAGAACAAATATCTTTTGAAGAGGATAATGCTGAAATAAATCTACGTCCTTCCTCTTGGGATGATTATATTGGTCAAGAGAAAATTAAAAAAAATCTAAAGGTATTTATTCAAGCTAGTAAAAAAAGAAATGAAGCCTTAGACCATATTCTATTTTATGGACCTCCGGGTCTTGGTAAAACTACACTTTCATATTTAATTTCTAATGAAATGAGTTCAAATATGAAAGTTACTGCTGGACCTATGATTGAAAAAAGTGGAGATTTAGCTGCTATTTTAACAAACCTTGAAGAGGGAGATATTTTATTTATTGATGAGATACATAGATTAAGTCCAGCTGTTGAAGAAATCCTATATCCAGCGATGGAAGATTATAGACTTGATATTATAATAGGCTCAGGACCAGCAGCTCAAACTGTAAAAATTGATCTTCCAAGATTTACTTTAATTGGGGCTACGACAAGAGCAGGAATGTTAAGTAATCCATTAAGGGAAAGATTTGGAATGCATTTTAGAATGCAATTTTATAACCATGAAGAGTTAGCGAAAATCATCCAAAAAGCAGCAGTCAAACTTGGAAAATTTTGTGAAGATGATGCTGCATTAGAGATTTCAAAAAGATCTAGAGGAACTCCAAGGGTTGCTTTAAGACTTTTAAGAAGAGTAAGAGATTTTTCAGAAGTTGAGAATGAAGATAGTATTCATATAAAAAGATGTAAATATGCACTTGATGAATTAGGTGTAAACGATAGTGGATTTGATGAAATGGATTTAAATCTCCTTGAACTTCTTGTTTCCAATAAGGGAAAACCAATGGGGCTTTCAACTATTGCAGCGGCTCTTAGTGAAGATGAAGGAACAATTGAAGATGCTATTGAACCTTATCTTTTAGCAAATGGTTTTATTGAAAGAACAGCAAGAGGAAGAGTTGCTTCAATTAAAACATATGAACTTTTTAGACTTTCATATCCAGGAAGTGAGAAACTAGATTCAAATGAAAATCAAGGTCAACTATTTTGAAACCACAATATTTTTTAGTAGCCTTAACTATCGTTACACTATTTTTTATGCTCGAGCTTTTTGAGCCATTTATAAAACCTATGATAGTTGCTTTATTATTAGCAGTTGCTACTAACTCTATGAATATCTATTTTAAAAGGTTAATTCCAAACAACTTTTTAAGTTCAAGTTTAATGACAATATTTTTGACTGCAATATTTTTTGTACCTGTATTGTATTGTATCTTTTCATTTGCAACACTAATTAATAAAATTGACCAAAAAGCCTTGTTTGAAATTTTTAAAGTTACTCAAAACTGGGTTGAAAATTTACCTGAAGATTTTAATTTTATAAAAGATCAATTAAATCTTATATTAGAAAAAGTTGATATTCCTCAATTTATTCAAAACCTTTTTTCTATAGGTGCATATTTAGGTAAAAACTCTGCAAAATTTATTATTGATATGATAATGATTTTGGTATTTTTCTTTTTCTTTTCTTTCTATAGCTCAAATTTAGCAAGATATTTTAAAGAAGCTCTTCCTCTTAAAATGGAAGATTCAAATGCTTTATTTTATGAATCATCAAATGTAATGAGCGTTGTATTATACTCAATTTTGGCAACAGCTATTTTAGAAGGTTTCTTATTTGGCTTTTTTATTGGCTTCTTTGGTTATGATGGAATTTTACTTGGGGTTTTGTATGGATTTGCTTCTTTAATCCCTGTTATTGGAGGCCTTGTCATGTGGCTTCCTGTGGCTATTTATGAGGTTTTTGCAGGAACTATAACAAGTGCCATTGCTATTGTTGCATATTCTATTATTGTAATTTCTATAATTGCAGATACATTTATTAAACCAGTTATTATAAAATATATAAATCATAATATTGTAAAAACACCAACTAAAGTAAATGAATTATTGATATTTTTCTCAATTGTAGCTGGTCTTTCAACATTTGGTTTTTGGGGAATGATTATTGGTCCAGCAATGGTGACTTTCTTTATCTCATTATTACAATTACTAAAAAAGTTTAGTAACGATTTTTATAGTATTGAACAAACCCTTGAAAATAAAGGTTAGGAATAGAAAATAATTCTATTCCTCTCCAGATTCAAGTTCACCTTGGTAAGTCATAATTCCATAATCATAATTTAATACTGTTTTATATCCATTACTTAACATAATTCTTTGGCAATATGCACTTCTACTTCCACTGTGGCAGTATAAAATAATTGGTAACTCTTTTTTATCTTCAATTTGATCTAATGACTGATAAAAAGAAGTTGTAGGAACTAAATAATCAGTCCCTTTAATTCTTGTACCAACCCATTCCATCCATTCCCTTGTATCAACAAGTAAAAAGTCAACAAACCCTAATTCTCTTGCTTCTAATAAGGCTTCAACTTCAGAAGCATTAACCTGAGATTTTGTTAATAAAGCCTCGCACTCTTCCTTTGAGATACCCTTTGAATGAATAATCTCTTCTTTTAAATCACTTTTATCTTCTAATGATTTAGCATATTCGGGAGTACAAAAAATTGCACAATGGCAGTGTCCTTGAGAAGGGATCTCTTTAGTTAATGCAGGGGTACAGGGACAAAGTCTATTATCTTCTATTTTTCTTTGCTCAGCAGTTTCACCAACAACCATAAAACATGGGCAATATCTTTGATTATATATAAGTTTATTTCTTGTTAATCCCATTTGTATTGATTCATTTACATCCATTTCAGGATTATAAACAAAACCATGTTCCTCACAAACTTTATCGGTAAATTGTTTTGTTAATTCAAGTTGAACTTGGAACTCTTCACTCTCAACATCAATCTTTTTTATCATTATATGTCCTAATTTCAAATATAAAAGGAAGTATATAAAAGATTAGTTTATATTTAGTTGGTAAATAAAATTTAATTAATTTGATTCTATAAATTCTTTGAATATTTCTAAGATATCATCTTTTGATTTTTCAAACTCTACAGTTGAGTTAAAACTTTTTAACTTTTCACTTTTAAAATCACTTAGATACTTAACATTTTTATATCCCATAGACCATTTAGGGAAAAGTCTTTCATCAATATCTTCTTCATATAAATCAATTATATTAGTATGTCTTTCATCATTAGAAATTTTTTCATATATACTTAATACATTATCTTTTTCACCTTCTAAACATTGTAAAAAAGTTCGCCCCTTTACAATTAATAGGCCAGTAACATCTTTTTTTTGATTATTAATTCTAGATTTTTCTAGTATTTCTTCTAACTCATTGTCCTCAAAATTTTTTGTTGAAGAACTAGTATATAATATTCTATACATCATAAAGCTCCATACATGTTTTAATTTATATAATCATAACAAAAAAGTGTATTTAAATAGTATCAAAAATTAGAAAAATAAAAAGAGGAAAACCTCTTTTTATTATAAAGTAGAAATAAATGTAGCTAATGCTTTTATATCATTATCAGACAGAGTTGTAACTTGACTTTTCATTACACCTTTCATAGCTCCACCATAAGTGTCATTTTTATATCCATTTAAAGCATCTATTGTTTTTGAAACTTCCCAACCTTTTATGATTTGAGATTTTCCTAATGCAGGATTTTGTGCATTTGCTCCATGACATGCAGCACATTTCATATACAGACCTTGTCCTTTTGCAACTAAGTCATCTTTACTTGCTGTTACCTCTTCTACTTTTGCTGCAACATCATTTACTGTTTGGGTAACTTTTTCTTTTGTTGTATTAGCAGCTTTTTGAACCTCTTTTGTAACTTCTTCTGTAGTTGTAGCAACTTTTTCACTTACACTTTTAACTACAGGGCTTGCAGCATCAACAATCTTTTTTGACTCTTCCATAACTTTTGAAGCAACATTTGAAGTTGATTCTTTAACTTGATCAACTAAATTTGATTCAGCAGTTTTTTCTTCTGAAACCTCTTTCTCAACCTTAGTTTCTTGTTTTACTATCTCTTGTTTAACATCTTCAACAACATTTGATTCAGCAGTTTTATCTTCACCACATCCAGTTAATAATGCAATTGCAACCACAGAACTCAATAAAAATTTTTTCATTTAACCAACCTTTTAAAATAATTTAGAATTTTACTTTTTTAAAATTAAAAAAATATTAATAACATATTATATATTTATTGTGTAACTATTGTGCTACAGCTTCTAAAGGTTTATATGTAAATTTAAATTCTTCTTTAACAAAGTCAATTTTAACTTGACCACCTTTTTTAAGTTTTCCAAATAAAATCTCATCTGTAAGAACATTTTTAATTTTATCTGAAATTACTCTTCCTAAAGGTCTAGCTCCCATTGCTTTGTCATAACCAAGTCTTGCAAGCTCATTTTTAGCCTTAGTAGTAATAGAAATCTTGATCTTTTTATTAACCAATTGTTTTTCTAAATCTTCTACAAATTTACCAGCTACTTGAGAAACAACCTCAGGACTTAATGATGTAAAGCTAACCATTGCATCTAGTCTATTTCTAAACTCTGGAGCAAAGAATTTATTAACTGCTTTATTTTCATTTAATGAGTCATCCTTAGCAAATCCCATAACATTTGCTTCTGCTGCACCTAAATTTGATGTCATAATTAAAATAACATTTTGGAAATCTGCTTTATTTCCACTATTATCAGTTAATTCTGCATTATCCATAACTTGAAGCAAAATTGACATTAAATCTGGGTGTGCTTTTTCAATCTCATCTAGAAGTAAAACACAATGTGGGTGCTTTCTGATGGCTTCTGTTAATAATCCACCATTTTCAAATCCAACATAACCTGCAGGAGCTCCAATTAATCTTGAGATTGTATGAGCTTCCATATATTCACTCATATCAAATCTTTCAAAATGGATTCCTAATTGATTAGATAACTCTTTTGCAACTTCTGTTTTACCAACACCAGTAGGCCCTGTAAAAAGAAAACTTCCAATAGGTTTTTTATCAATATTAAGTCCTGCTTTGTTTCTTTTAATTGATTGAGCAATAGTACTAATCGCACTATCTTGACCAAATACTCTTTTTTGCATCCTTTTTTCAAGGTTTTTAAGTAATGAAACATCAGACTTAGTTGCAGCTTTTGATGGTATGTGTGCCATTCTTGCAACTGTATCTTCTATATCTTTTTGAGTGATTTTAATATTGCTTTTATTCACACTTGAATATTGAATTTTCTTACTAGCCCCAACCTCATCTATAACATCAATGGCACTATCAGGTAAAAATCTATCAGTAATATATTTTTTACTAAGTTCAACTGCCATTTCAATTGCAGTCTTATTATATTTTACACTATGATACTCTTCATATTTTGGTTTTAAACCTTCTAATATAGAAACAGCATCCTCTAAAGATGGTTCATCTATATCAACTTTTGCAAATCTTCTTGATAAAGCTTTATCTTTTGAAAAATCATTTCTATACTCTGCAAAAGTAGTAGCACCTATACACCTTAATTTTCCATTTGCAAGCATTGGTTTTAAGATATTAGAAGCATCCATAGCACTCCCGCTTACGCTTCCAGCACCAACAATTGTATGAATTTCATCAATAAATAAAATTGCATTAGGAATAACACTTACCTCTTTTAGTAAAGATTTTAATTTTTTTTCAAAATCTCCTCTATATTTAGTCCCTGCTACCATTGATCCCATATCTAAAGAGAACACTTTCGCATTTTCTAAAAATTCTGGAACTCTTTTATTTGCAATCTCTAAAGCTAGTCCTTCTGCAATTGCAGTTTTACCAACTCCAGGTTCACCAACTAAAATTGGATTATTTTTCTTTCTTCTTCCTAAAACTTGGATAACTCTTTGGATTTCATTTAATCTTCCAATAACAGGATCTATTTCCCCTTTATTAGCTAAGGCTACTAATTCTGTTGAGTTTTTATCTAGTACTTTATTTTCTTTTTCAGCTCCTGGCTTAGAACCAATTTCACCCTCTTCTAAATCATCTTCTTTATGAGAGATTTCCTCAAGGATATCAACTCTTTCAACACCTGCAGATTTTAGAATAAAAGTTGCATATGATTTTTCATCTTTTAAAATAGCTACAAACATATCTTCAACACTGGCATTTCTTCTTCCGCTTGCTTGTGCACTTGCAACCATATTCTCAATAATTGAAGTTAAAGTAATAGTTTCTATTGGCTCATCTTCAATATTTTCAGGATATATTGGTGTGTTTTCATCAATATGCTTTTTAATGTCATTAAATATTTTATTTTGATCAAGACCTAAATCATTAAATAAGTTTTCTATAACCTCGTCATGAATCAACATTAAAAAAATATGTTCAATGGTTAAATATTCATGCCTACTTTTTTTTGCATAACCAACAGCCTGTGCAAATATATTTCTTAATTCTTTACTAATCATAATTTTACTCTTCTTCCATGATAGCTTTTAAAGGGAAACCCTTTTCTCTAGCCAATGTTTTAACCTGAGCTACTTTTGTAGAGGCAATTTCATGGGTATAAATCCCACATACTTCTTTGCCATTGTTATGAATATTAAGCATTATTTGAGTAGCTTGGTCAACTGTCTTTCTAAAAATTCTTGTTAATACATCAATAACAAAATCCATAGTTGAATAATCATCATTCAACAATAAAACCTTAAATTTTTTTGGATCTGCTACTTCTAAATTACTATCTAGTTCAATTTCTAATTCGTTTGCCAAAGTAATACCTTCTAAATTCATTTATTGTATATATTATAACAAAAAACTCCTAATGAAGGTAAAACAAATTGTTTATTAAATAATTTAAAGATTTTTTTATTTTTTGATATAATCCCCTTTTTAATTGATTGGAGAGATATGATTTTATTTATTAGTGCAACAAATACAGATGTGGGGAAAACCTATGCCTGTGAAAAAATTTTAAAACATTACTCAAATAAAGGTTTAAAAGTTGGATATTTTAAACCATGTGAAACTGGTGTTGTTGATACACCCCTTGATGGAACAAAAATGCTTGATTTAGTAAAAAAGCTTAACCCAGATTTTGATTTAGATATAAAAGAAGTCGTTCCTTATCAATTTAAGCTACCTGCAGCACCTTATGTGGCAAAAAAAGATTCTGATATAGATATAGACTTTTTAAAAAAGCAAGTAATATATTTAAAGTCTTTTTGTGATGTATTGGTTATTGAAGGTGCAGGAGGATTAATGGTACCCATAAAAAAAGACCTATTTATAATCGATTTAATTAAAGAGTTTCAGGCAAAAGCTATATTAATAAGCCCTTCAAAACTTGGTTGTATAAATGACACCTTACTTTCAATTGAAGCTTTAAAAAATAGAAGTTTAGATTTTGATTGGTATATAAATCTTTATGAAGATAAAGATAGTTTTGATGAAGTAAGCAGACCTTTTTTAAAAGATTATTTTAAAGAATTAAAGTTTTTAAAGGATTTAGATTAACTCTAAATCCTCTCTTTTATTTTTGTGTAATAGTATGCAAATACAAAAAATCCCATACCAATAAAAATTGTAATTAAATCTAAAGATATTAAATCTGCCATAATTCCTATAAAAAATGTTGTCAAAATATTTGAAACCATAAAAATCATATCATTATAAGAAATAACTCTACCTAAATACTTTTGTTCGACATTTTCTTGAATTAGAGCATAGGTGTATGACCAAATAGTTGTTGTCATGAAGCCTGTTAAAAACACTGTAATTAAAGCATAATAAAAATTAAACTGAAAAAGTCCCCAAAGAATAATTGCAACTCCTTGAAAAATAAAAATATAAGTTAAAGTATCTTTATTAACCTTATTTGTTATAAAAAATGGTCCAATCATAAGAGCAAGGGCTCGTATTGCGTTTGTAATCCCAATTGCCAAAGGAACTGCAATAATTGTTCTATATTCATTTTTTGCTAAAAGAGTAACCAAGGCATCAAAGGCAGTTAAACCAACAGAAGAGTGAAGAATTATCAAATGTAAAACTATTTTATGGTTTTTTATATATAAAAACCCATCTTTTATCATAGATGAAATTTTTTCTTTAGTATGAATAATCTCAATTTTAAAATCTATATTCAAAAATATAATTATTGCTGTAAGGAAAAATAAAATATCAATTATAATTGCAGTTTTGATTCCATAAGCATTTACAACTAAACCACTAATTCCCATACCAGCAGCATAAGTAAATGACCATATAATTGAATGTATCTCATTTGTTTTTTGTAAAGCTTTCCCACTAACTAATTTGGGAAGTAAAGACATCTCTGTAGAAAAGAACATTGAAGCACTTCCCATTCTAATAAATATTAGAATCATCAAAATCCAAATCTCATCTTTTGAATCAATAGTAAGAAGTAAAGCTGTCATAATAAGTTCAGTTGATAAAAGTACAAACATTAAAGATTTAATCTTAAATCTATCAATTATCGCACCTGAAAGGGGAGCTATTAAAACAGCAGGAAGAAGGTGCATTGCTGTTACAACTGAAATTGCTAAAGAAGATGAACCAAACTCTACAAGCATAGTATAAATTGCAACATTAGAAAACCATGCACCAAAATATGCAACAAATTGCAACAAAGTTAATTTTCTAATAATGGGATTATTAGCTAATAATTCATAATAATTCAAGTCGTACTAAAGCCTCTTGGAATATTGCAGAATTTGACAATTCATCACTTTTGTGGCTTGTTAAATAGTTTGCTTTTTTATTTCCTGCATATAACGCTATACAGTTTTCTTTAATATCATCATCAAATTTGACAATAAAGTTTGCTTCTCCAAAAGCTGTTGAAGCTTTTACTTCATCTTCTTCATCAAAACCACAATTTGAATTTAAATATAAATAATTATCATATGTAAATTGTGAATTCAAGTTCTCTTTTTTCTTTCTAAAAAGTAAATAAAATTGATTTTCATCTTTATCTTCATATAAACTATCAACTTCTATATCTTCAAGAAAATTAAAATTTTCTACATGATAGTTTTTCTTAGGCTTAAAGCTTTTATAGTAGTTTATTACTTCATCTTCAGATATTAAATCCTCAAAATTATATTGCTCAAAAAGATATTCAGTAAGTTCATATTCTGAAATTGTGTTTATATTTTTATTTTCTATAATATTTGAAACTGCTTTAAATTCATGTCCATAAGATAGTCTAACATCTTTTTTTGTTTTAAAATTAGATGCAGGAATGATAACATCTGCATATTCACAAGTATCATTAAATGTAGTCCCAAAAAATATTACAAAACTACTATTTAGACCTTCTATAACTCTTTTTGTATTTGGAGCTGAAACTACAGGATTAGCTCCTTGTATAAAAACTAAATCATATTTTGAAAAATCAACCTCTGGTAAATCAACTTTATTTGACGTTTTAGATTCAAACTTTTTTTCATATCCAAAATTTGAATCACTTAAATACCAAACTCCACCTTTATTTTTATTATGAAGACCAATAAAAGCTGCAAAAGAGTCTATTGCCCTAAAAATATTTGCACCCTCATAATATTTTTGTGGTCCAATTCCCAAAAGAATTGAGATTGATTTTCCTTTGATTAATTCAAACATTTTAGAAACATCACTTAATGAAACTCCCGTAGTAGCTTCATAAGAAACTATAGGTCTTTGCTTAGCTAAGTCAAAAAAATCTTCTGCCCCATTTGAATTGTTTTTTATAAACTCTTCATCTTCTAAATCTTCCATATAAGCAAATCTTGTAAATAAAAGTGCTAATTCGTGGTCAGTTTTTGGATTGATTTGAAAGTGTATTTCACTTTTTTTTGCTATTTGTGTTTTTACTGGGTCAATGGTGATAAAAGTCTTGTCTTTTATAAGATTATACATATGTGGTGAAGTAACACTTAGATTTCTTCCCCAAACAATAATGATATCTGAATCAATTAAATTTTTAATTGGTGGGTTTACATTACAATCTCTACCTAATGATAGACCTTCATCCCCTGCCCCATTACATAAGCTCCCTTTTGTAAGAGTAGCACCATATCTGGCAAAGAAAGTTTTAGGTGAGCTTTGCATAACTCCTAAATTTCCAGCACCTTTATAAAAAAGTACTTTTTTAGGCTCAGTCTCTTTTAGTTTTTTTCTTAGTAAATTAAGTGATTCATCCAAATTAACTTTTTTCTTATCTATAAATGAATTTTCTAAAAAATTTTCTTTTAATAAATTTGCAAAATTTATACAAAGTTTTGATTTTGTAATTGGGTGTGCTTTATTTGCCTTAATATTTTCACCATCTAAAATTGCTTCGCATGTATCAAAACAATCAAGTGGGCAGGCAATAGTATTTAAACTATTTAAATTCAACTTTTACTAACCTAGAAAAAACTTTTGGATTATCAATAACAATTTCAACTTTATAAGATGAAATATGTTTTTCATCGGCAACTTCAAATATTTTATTTATTTTTAAAGAGCTTTCTTTTCCATCTAGATATATTTTTTTAGATTGGATTTTTTCAATTTCGTCTATTGGAACAAAAATCTCTAGTTTTCCTTTACTTAAATCTTTTGATTCATAAAGAAGAGTTCCTGGTGTAACATAAGTTCCTTTTTTAACTGCAATATTGTAGATATAATTGTTTTTCTCAACAAGTCTTTTATTTTTTATACTATCTTTTAAATTTGCAATTTTTATTTCAATATCAGCTTTTGTTACTTGATAATTTATCACTTTTATTTTTTGATTATCTTTTTCATATCCCGATTTAGAAGTAACTTTTAGAAGTCTATTATAGTTTTTTTCTTCAACCTTCATCATTTCCTCAATAGCTTTTAACTTCTTTTTTGATTGATCTAAGTCTATTCTATCAACATATGAATCTATTTCAATTATTTTTGTGTTTTTTGCTTTTTTACCCTCTATTTTACTATTAGAGAATATCACTTTTCCACTAACTGAAGATTTTACTTCAAAACTTTCAATTGGCTGTAATTTTGCATAATATTCACTTGCAAATGCTGAACCTAACATAACTAATACTACTAATAAATATCTCATATTTACCTCTTATAAATTTAACTGTGTAATTTTTTCTAAAACTTTCTTTTTTAGAACTTTAAATTCTAAATCAGATTTTTCACATTCAAAAATTAGATTATCAAGTTCCGTATCCTTTTTTAAATAAGGAATCAAAACTTTTAATAAATCTAATCTATCTTTGGAAGACTTAATCAACTTAGTTAACGATGTTTCTTTTGTTTTCTTTTTTGATTTTTGAAGTTTAACGTAAATATATAAACAAAATATTAATAAAATAGATAATACACCAAATAAAAAGTATTTAATTTTTTCAATTAAAGGAAACTCTTTTTCTATAAGAACTTTTTTCTGTTTTTCTATAGGCTTTTGTAAAACTTGATCTTTTTGTTTTTTGCCATTTACTTTTATTTTAAAACTTTTAGTTTTTAAAACTTTTACTTTATTCTCTTCTTTATTAAAAAACTTTAATTCAAAAGGTTCTATTTCAAGTGAATTATTTGGAACTATTGAAAAAACTTTTGAGTATTTTCCTTCATATTTATTATCTTTAAATTTAGTTTCAATTTTTGCTTTATTATCATAAATTGTTGTGTTTGGAATATCAAGTTTAAAATCTTCTATATCATCAAAATTTCCAGAACCAGTAATTTCTAATCTGTAATTTATTGATTCCCCTAAATTAACCTCATTTTTATCAATAGTTGCATTTAAAGTAAAATCACCAATTAAAGTTACATCATTTGGAAGAGCTTTAACATCGAAGATTAAATTATTTGAATATACTTTTTTTAATTTTGGAGCTGAACTAAAAAATGTAAAATTTGAGGAGCTACTTGTATCAACCATTTGAACATCAACTCTTAAAGGTTTAATCTCTAAAGTTCCACTTTTTTGAGGGAATAAAAGAAAATCCAAATCTTGAACCATATACCCATTATCTTCATATCTTTTATTTGAATTATCAATTTTTTTATACCAAAAATCCTCAAAATGAGGTGATTCAAAACCTAAATTTGTTATTTGTAAACCTCTTTTATATTTAAAAGTTAGTTTTACTATTAATGATTCACCCACATAAAGTTTCTCCTTAGAAGGTGTAATTGTTAAATCAAAATTATCAGAATTTGTTTTTTGGATTTTTCTTTCAACTACTATTTTTTCTTCTGACTTAACCTCTTTATCATCTATTTTAAAAACAAAAGAAGGAATTGTAAAGTTTTTTTTAGGAACTATTCTAAATCTTTTTAAAATCTTTTCATCATAGTTTCCATTTATGATTTGTAAAGATCTTGATGTACCTAAATCTTCAACGATAAGTCCATCTATTTCTTTAATCTTAGGAAAATCTACAGAACTACCTATTGCTTCATACTCAAAAATATAAGATTCCCCATTTATAAAAGAATCAGGAGCTTTTAGTATTACACTCGCTTGTAAAAAAAATGGGAATAAAATAAATGAAAAAAAGAAAAAAAGTTTTTTCATTAGAACTCCAATGTTCCTTCAATAGCAAAGTTTGCTCTTGAATCTAATTCTGCATGGGATAAAACTGCTACTTGTAGACCAAATTTCTCATAAATTTCTGAAATTCTTTTTCTTAATAATGGGTCTACAACCATTGCAACTTTACTAAACCCTTTTGCCTCAACTTGTTCTAACATCTCTTTTGTTTTTGTTACAAGATTATTTATTTCTGCAATTGATAACATAAGCTGAGAAACCCCATGTTGTTCTTGCAGTTTTCCAATAAATTGTTGCTCTATTTCAGGTTTTATTGTAATTATATGTAAAGTATTATCTGTATCTTTAAATCTATCTGTAATAAGTCTATAAAGCTTGCTTCTTACATGCTCTAAAAGAACATCAGGAGCTTTTGTAAACTCTGCAATATCTGCAATTGCTTCAACAATAGTTAACATATCAACAATCGGTATTTTCTCATGAAGTAAATCTTTACAAACCTTTAATAAAGAACCATATGAAGTCACTTTCATGGCTTCTTCTACAACAATTGGGAAATCTTTTTTCAATCCTTCAACAATATCAACAATATCTTGTCTAGTGATAATATCTTCAGAATGTTTTTTTATAATCTCTGAAATATGTGTTGAGATGATTGTTGGGGCATCAACTACGGTAAAGCCTTTCATTAATGCATCCTCTTTTTGCTCCACATCAACCCAGGTAGCCTCAAGATTAAATACTGGTTCTTTTACCCTTAGACCTTTTAATTTTTCATTTCCAACCCCACCCATGGCAAGAAGTTTATTTATCTCAACTCTACCTTTTGCAATAGGGATTCTTTTTAAATAAAGTTCATATTCATTTGGTGATAAATTTGGATCGTCCGCAATTCTAATTTGTGGAATAATAAATCCAAGTTCCGAGGCAATAGTTTTTCTAATTGCCCTAATTTTATCAAGAAGTTCAGAATCCCCTTGAACAAGTTGTAAAAGTCTAATACCAAGCTTTAGTTCTAAAACTTCAAGCTTCATAATATTTTCCATTACTTGTTTTTCATCAGGGGCAGCAGCTTTTCTCTTTTTCTCTTTTAAGTCACCAACATTTTCACTTGGCTCAATTTTAGATGTTGATTTTGCAGTTGGTTTTAGTAATCTTGTAACTGCATTATCCTGATTATCTTCAATCATATAAATTGCATATCCAATAAAGACTAATAAAAGTCCCATTATTGCTAGAATACCCGTTGGGAAACCTGGAACAAAACCAAATAGAACCATACCAATTCCAACTAAAATTAATGATTTTGAATCTTTTACAAGTTGAGAAATAGATTGATTAGCAAATTTATCTTCATCCATATTTGAACGTGTAATAATAATAGCAGTAGCAGTTGAAAGAATAAGTGCTGGAATTTGAGCTACAAGTCCATCACCAATAGTTAAAATTGTATATATTTCGCCACTTTCACTTACAGTCATATCGTGTTGAAAAAGACCAATTAAAAGTCCCCCAATTAAGTTAACCATGGTAATAATAATACCAGCAACGGCATCACCTTTTACAAATTTTGATGACCCATCCATTGCTCCATAAAAACTTGCTTCTGTTATAAGCTCTTTTCTTCTTTGTTGTGCCTCTTTATCATCAATAAATCCTGCATTTAAGTCTGCATCAATTGCCATTTGTTTACCAGGCATAGAATCAAGAGTAAACCTTGCAGTAACCTCTGCAACCCTTGTAGCACCTTTAGTTACAACCATAAAGTTTATAAGAACTAAAATAATAAATACAATAATACCAATTACCATATTTCCACCAACAACAAAGTCTCCAAATGCAGAAATTATGGAACTTACTGCCTCAGGACCATTATGTCCTTCACTTAGAATTGACCTTGTAGTTGCAATATTTAAAGATAACCTAAATAGAGCTAAAATAAGTATTATTGTAGGGAAAGTTGTTAAATCAGCTGGTTTTTGAATATATAATGAAATAAGTAAAATAAGTAGCGACAAAGATAAAGAAACTATCAAAAAGAAATCTAATGCCCCTTTTGGTAAAGGGACAATGATAATCATAAGAATTGACACAAAAAGTGCAACTACAAATAAATCTTTTGAAAAAAACCTTCTTAAATTCATCTACTACTTTTTATTCTATCTAACAAAATTAACTAAAGATAATTCATTCATCTTGTTTATTGTTGAATAAAGTGCAGTGTATGTTAACTCCAATGCTTTTGCTTCAACAGCTACCTTTGATAAATCAGCAGCTCCAACTTCTCGAGACAAGATATTATATTGACTAACTTTTGCAGAAACCCTTTCAAGTGAAATATCAAAGACTTGATTTCTACCACCAAGTTTTCCATGGGCAATATTCATGCCATCATAAGCTTCACCAATCTCATCTAAACCGGTTTTTAAGGCTGCTTTTGCAACATCATCTTCAACAGGGTTACCATCAGAATCAAGTTTTTTAAGAGCATTAATTATTGAATCCATAGTATCAAAAATATTTTCTTTTGCTTCAAACTTTGCCCCATCTTCATTTGGAACAGTAATAGTAAAACTATCAGGTGAACTACCAGATATAGTTAAAGTTTCACCACTTGCATCTCCATTTGGCTTATACTCTACTAATTGTGTTGTAGAAAAACCATTTATTGTATTTGAAGATGTAGTTGTTGCAGGTAAATTTATAGAATAAGGATCAGACTCTGTTCCTGTTCCTGAAATATTACCAGAAGCTATAGTATCACCGTCATCATTAACAAGTTCACCAGAACCGTTGATATTCCACACTGTACCATTATTGTCAATTACAGATTGTCCAGATGTAAAAGTTAATGCTCCACTTGTAACTTCACTAGAAGTTTCAATTTTCCACTCATCTCCATCTTGATCAACAATTCTTTGATTTTCTGTAAACTCTAATGTATCACCTTTATAAGCACTACTAGTTGAATAAAAAAAAGCTTCAAAACCATTTACACCTCTTTCTCTATATTCACCATCTTCAACTGCAACTTTTCTTAATAGTGCATCACCATTATATGTTACTTTTCCTGTAGACTCATCCATCGAAAAAGCTTGAACTGAAGAATCAGAACCAGCAAACAAATATTCACCTTCAACCTCTTCATTTGCTAACATATATAAGTTTTGTTTTACACCTTCTAAGTTTGTAGCTATTGCTAATCTTGCTGTATCATCTGTTGTTGCATTTAAAGCTTTAATAACTTCTGTTTTTGTATAAGCAACTAAATCTTTTGCATCTGCTAAGGTTGAATCACTTACATTATTTTGTGCACTTGTTTTTTCAATTTGAAACTTCAAGCCCTCATATGTTCTAATTTTATCATCAATGTATACTTCTCTTGTATAAACATTAGCATCATCACTACCGTACTGAAGTTTTTTTTCAGTACTCATCTGATAACTAATTCTTTGTTGTTCATTGTTAAGATTATCCAATCTATACATTGTCGTTTGTGTTGACCTTATCATTTGAATACCTCCTTAAACTTGTGTACTATCTCATTAAAATTATACTGTTCTTTCATACTTTGTGTCAAGAAATCTCTAACTTTATCTTTTCTAGCCAATGCATCGTCTAGTTCTGGGTCCATTCCTGCTTTGTATGCTCCAACCCTAACTAGAACTTCATTCTCTTTTATTAGTGATAATATCCTTTTTAGCTTTAAAAAGTCATTATAATGGTCATCATTAACAACTTTGTCCATTACCCTTGATGCGGACTTTAGAATATTAATGGGTGGGTAAAAACCTTGTTCAGTTAAATCTCTTGTTAATACAATATGTCCATCTAAAATAGATCTACTTTGATCCGCAATTGGATCATTCATATCATCACCATCAACTAAAACTGTAAAAAATGCTGTAATTGAACCCCTTGCATTATTTCCAGCACGCTCCATTAATTGAGGTAAAAGTGCAAAAACTGAAGGTGGATAACCACGACTTACTGGCGGTTCACCAGTACTTAGTCCAATCTCCCTTTGAGCCATAGCAAATCTTGTTACAGAATCCATCATTAAAAGTACATCATGCCCTTTATCCCTAAAAAATTCTGCAATGGCCATTGCTGTAAAAGCACCATATTTTCTCATCAAAGCTGATTCATCGGAGGTTGCAGCAACAATAATTGTATTTTCTAAATCATCATTTAAATTATAATGGATAAATTCAGGGATTTCACGACCCCTTTCACCAATAAGTGCTACAACCTTAATCTGTGCCTCACAACCTTTTACAATCATCCCCATTAAAGTTGATTTACCAACACCTGAACCTGCAAAAATTCCAACTTTTTGCCCCTTTCCTGATGTTAACATCGCATCAATTGGTTTAACTCCAGTTGAGAATCTTTTATCAATAATTCCCCTCTCAAGAGCAGGCATTGAGACTTTATTTATTGCTGAACTTTCTTCAAGATTTGTGATTTTACCTTTATCGTCAATTGGTTCACCTAAAGCATTTACTACACGTCCTAATAAACCATATCCACTTTTTACAGATAAACCCTCTTTTTGTAAATAAACCTTATCATGTATTCTAAAACCATCAATAAAAGAAAAAGGTACAATTGTAAAATCCGATGATTCAATTGAAGCTACCATTCCTAAAACTGTATAAAGATGTGATTGGGACTCGATTTTTACAATATCACCAACGGCAACTTCTATACCTGTTGCTTTTATTGTAGTTGTTGATATATGTTTAATCCTACCAAAGGGTATTGATAAATCTTTTGTTTCAATACTATTTAAAAGTGAATCAATATCTATCATTACATCTCATCACACATTTTTTTATAAAGACTATCTTGAGTATTTTCAATATCTTTACACTTATTGACATATTCATCTTTTTTAATGTTGTTACCAAACTCTTCATATAATTTTATAATAGAATAGTATGTTTGGGCAAGGTCATTTGGTTTTATCCTTCTTGCATTTTCAATAGATTTTAAAAGTAATTCTAAAGCTTTTTGGTTGTTATTATTAGTTTGTTCAATCTTTGCTAATTCTAACTCAACAAATGGAGAGTAAACATAAGCTTTTAAAACATTTTGTTTATTATAAAGCTTTGTTAATATCTCTTTTGCTTTTTCTTTCATATCTTTTTTTATAAGATATAAATAATAATTGTAATAAAAATCTATAATCATTGGATTATCTTTATTATCTTCAATAAAATTTTCATTCTTTGAAGCAAAATTAAAATACCTATCAAAGGCAACTGAATCATTTTTTTGCTTTAAAAGTAAAAATTTATATAAAAATTCTTTGCTTAGAACCTCTTTATTATCTACCATTTCAACTTTATTTGAATAATTTTCTGCTTCCTCAAAATCCCTTAATGAAATAGCCATTCTTTCTAAATATAAATATATATTTGCATCTCTTGTTGAATTAAAAGTATCTTTTATAAGTAAAAAAGATTTTTCAGATGGAGCATCAATCATACACTCAAAAAATTTATATTTTAACTCTTCATCTTTTATTAAAAGTTCTAAAGTTTCATTTCTTGATGTTTCTAAGGCATCCTTTAGTAGAAAACACTTACCTGTTCTTAAATAGTTTTTTATCATTGCAATATTAACTTCATCAAAAATTGCATTTACAGAATCATAACCAAACCTATTTGCTATTGTATTTGATATTTTTCTATACACTCTTTTTGATTTTAAAATAAGCTCATATTTCTTTTGGGCTTTAGCATTAAGTAACTCTTGTAGTAAAACTTTTTGTTGCATCGCTTCTGAGGATTGGTATTTAGTTGCTAAAACTGCAGGTTCAATTTTCCCTTCTCTCATGATAATTTCATCAAGGTACATTTTTGATTTTTCAAAATATATTCCATCGGGAAAATCATTTATAATATCTTTATACAAATCTTTTGCCTTTAAAAGATATTTATCTGTTCTATCATACATACTCATATAAGTATCTGCAAGTTTAAATTTAAAATCTTCAATTGAAGATGGTTTATTTGTTCTTTGTAAAAGCTCTTCTAGAATCTCTACTGCAAACTCAGGCATATCAACTTTTGTAAGTCTATTTACTTTTTCCAATGCAAGAAAGGAGTCATCTGCATAATAATCCATATTTTTTTGAAGAACTTTTGAGATTAACTCATAAGCTTTTTCTCTTTTACCATCTAAAATATACACATCAAATAATTCATCAGCAACAATTGTAGCAACTAAAACATCTGTTGTTTCAGTTAAAATCTTATATAAAATATTAATTGATTTCCCATAATCTCTTTGATGTTTATAGATTTTTGCTAAATAGATTTTTCCATAGGCTTTTGTAATTAGATTATCAAAATTATTTATAATAATATTTGCAAAGTATATTGCATCTCTTGATTTATTTGTGTTTAATTTTAATTCAATTAAAACCATATAAGCTCTTGCTAAATCTTCTTCATAAATCCTTGATTCATTAATTGCTTGTTCTAATTCTTTAGAGGCTTCTAATATTAATCTTTTTGTTTTCTTTTTTAATGCAAGTTCAGAATATACTAAAATAAGTGCTGAATCTAGTATTTTAATTGTATTTTGCCCTTTGAAGGCTTCAATTTGAGTGTAGGCTTCATCAATTTTACCCTCTTTTGCAAGTTGTCTTGCATGGCTAATAATTTCAAAGCCATCAGATATTGCTTGCTTCCTTCTCTGAGAAATTTGCTCCCCTGAAGAATCAATAAAACCATAATAAAAATCTTTTCGTGCAAATAATGTTGAAAATAACAAAATAAATATTATTAGTAACTTCAAACTTTACCTTCTTTTCTTATTCTTTAACTCATATACATATGAAAATATCTCAGCCATAGCTTTATAAAATTCATTTGGTATCTCTTGATCTACCTCTATTTGCGAGTAAATAGATCTTGCCAATGATGGATTTTCAATAATTGGAATATCATTTTCCCGTGCGATATCTTTTATTTTTAAGGCAATAAAATCTATCCCTTTTGCAACAACTTTTGGTGCACTATCAACTTGATTATCATATTTCAATGCAACAGCATAATGTGTAGGGTTTGTTATTACTACATCAGCATCAGGTACATCAGACATCATTCTTTTCATTGCCATTTGCATCTGAATTTTACGGATTCGACCTTTTACTTGAGGATCACCTTCCATATTTTTAAATTCATCTTTAATCTCTTGCTTACTCATTTTAAGGGACTTAAAATAGTAATACCTTGTGAAATAAAAATCTATTATAGCAAAAATAATTATAATTAAAAGTATTGCAGCAAGGAAATAACCTACCAATTCTACAATTGAATTAATAGTATTCATTAACTCTTTGTCCATCATTGATAAAAATGCTTTATATGTAAACATCAAAACAATAAACATCACTATCACAATAATAGTAAGTTTTAATGTTAATTTTAAAGCTTCTAATGCTTTTTTTAAACCAAAAATATTTTTTAATCCCTTTATTGGATCAAGTTTTTGTAAATCAAATTTTAAAGGTGTTACTAAAAAACCAAATTGTGCCCAATTTGTTATAAGAGCAAGTAAAATAACTAAAGTAAAAATAGGTAGTAATGCTTGTAAAACAGTAATAACAGTTGTATATCCTATTGAATAAAATACATTCCCTGTTAGATCTTCACCAATAAAATTGTATGTATATATCATCAATTTTCTAATTGCATTAACTGCTGATTCAGAAAAAAACAATAAATAAACTGAACCAAAAAATAAGATTGCTGCCCCAGTAACTTCCATTGATTTAGGAACATTTCCCTCTTTTTGGGCATCTTCAATTTTTTTGGATGTGGGTTCTTCGGTTTTCTCTTCTTCTTCGCCAGCCATTACTCAAACTTTGTTATAAGATAATTTGTGAAGCTATCTGTAAATACTTCCATTGCAAGTATTAAGAATACAAATATTAATGCAAATTTTAGCTGAAAAGTGATTACAAATGGTGAAAATGCTGGCATTGACTTTGTTCCATAGCCATAATATATATCCAAAATAAAACCAATAAAAAATAAAGGTAAGGCAAAGGCAAAAGCAAAGGCAAACATCCTTTTAATCTCATCAATTGCTATTTGAATACCATCATAAGAGAAAATATCAAATGAACCTAAATGGATAAAAGAAAAGCTTTTTGACAAAATTACAATGGTCATCTCATACATACCTGTTTCGAAAAAAAGCATCAGAGCAATCCAATATAAAAGTCTACTAATTAAACCCTCATTTGAACCAGTTGCTGGGTCAAACATACTTGCCATAGACAAAGCAGTTGAGTACCCAACAAAATCTCCAATAATTCTAACAGAAGCAAAAACAACATTTAAAAACATTGCAGCAATTAAACCTAATGTAATCTCAGTTACAATTGCTCCTAAAAATGCATTTTGGGTAAACACACCATTTAACTCAACTATTGGATATAAAAAAATGGTAATATAAAAGGCTATTCCAACTCTAATAGTAGCAGAAATTGATGTATGCCCAAAGATTGGCATAAAAGCACAAAAAGCTAAAATTCTTGCAAAAAGAAGTAAAAAAGAATAAAGAGTTTGCTCATTGAGCAGTGATATTAACTCTAACATCTACATATAATTTAAATCTTCAGCTGCATCCTTGTTTTGAATAACAGATTCAATTACTTCATCTGAAGAGTGGGTTTGTGGATTATTCTCATTATTTGAATTTTGCTCATTAGAGGATTGATTATTAGAACTTTCATTTTGCATATTAAAATCAAGACTCACTGTTGTTTGTGTATTATTAAAGTTTCTATTTAAAGCATCTCTTAACATAGATTGATTTTCAACGAAGGTATCGTGAGTAGAAGATTGAGATAAGTTCATACTAATTGATATAGCATTTTCTTTATCTGCTTTCATTAAAATTGCAATATGTCCTAATTGAGCAGGGAATAGATTTATTCTAAATGCAGTAACAGGAGGCTTATAGTTTTCATACATATTTCTTGCTACATCAGACATCATACTTGACATTTGTTGCTGTGCGCCAATAATTCTATTTTGAATATTCATTGCTAAATTTGGGTTCACATTTAAATTAACAGTTTGAGTATCACTTGTAGAACTGCTACTTGTGCTTGATGAAGAAGAATTAGTCACACTATTTGAAGCAATTTTTTGTGACTCTATATTTTCTGCTGCTTTTTTAAGTAGTTCTTCCACATTTAAATTTTTATTAAAAGCTAATTTATCCAATAAAGAGATTTTATCTAGGTTTGATTTATTGTTAGATTGAGGCTCTGCTTTTACTGAACTTTCATCAACTTCAACCGATGTATCTTCTAAATTCAAATTTAAAATATCTGCACCTTTTTTTACATCTTCAATAGAAGTTCCATCTTTTACAGTTTTTACACCTTCAGTTTTATTTGAAAGCATTTGATTATAAATTGAATTTTTTTGAGAACTTAAATATATATTTGTTGCAATGTCATTGTTGTTTTTATTTAAAGTTCCCTGTTCTGTAGAAATATTCTCTTGTAAATTTGGATTTTTACTAGATATTGTTTGAGCTTTTGCATTATCAAATAATCTATCCATCAATGATTTAGATTCTTGTTTTGGACTTTCAACTTTTATATTTTCATCTTTTTTTGAAGATTCATCTAATTTTGTAAGATCATCTTTTTTTAGATTTATTGTTTCATCTTTAGTATTCAAAGCTTGTTTATCTATATCTGAAAGCTTATTTTGCGTTGCCCCTGAACTTACTTGAGATGTTGACTGTGTACTTGTATTATTTTGCAGTGTTGCATTTTTATCTGTTGAAATATTTACTTCTTCAGAACTATTATTTGCTACTTTAGTATTAGCATTATTTAGTTCAGTTTTAATCTCTTCTTTATTTGGAACACTTAACTTAGAATCCTCTTTTGAAACTGTAGTTTCAATATTCTCTTTTTTGTTTAAAGTTACATCTTTTTCAAGCTTTTTAGTATCATTTACAACTTCATCTTCTAATTGTATATTTTGATTAGTACTAGGTTTACTTTCTGTTTCTACCTTGATTTTAGTATCTTTTTCTTGTACTTGAGATTCTTGTGTTTTAGAATTTGTTTTTTCAAGTTCATCAAAATTTATTTCTACTTGAGTTTGTGTAGAGCTTGTAGTTTTCGAATTGTTTTCTTCTACTTTTTTAGTATCACTTGCATCTATATCTTTTTTTGCTTCATTTACTAATTTATCTAATAATGAATTTGGGTTTTCTGCTTTTGTTTCAGTTGTTGGACTAGAAACACTATTCTGTTTTTCTACTTTTGTTTCACTTGTTTCATCAGAAGAAGGATTTTGCTTTTCTACTTTTGTCTCATCTTTATTTTCTAAAGTTTTTGAGTTTATTTCATCTTTTGCTTTTGAAACTAGCTTATCCAATAAAGAAGAATCAGACTTATTATCTTTAGGAGTTTTATTTTCTGTATCTTTATCTTTTTCTTCTGAAACCACATCTTTAGTACTTATTTTCTCATTTTCTTTTGAAGTTTCAATACTAGTATTATCTGATGTATTTAAATTTTTTTGTTCTTTTCCATTAACTTCTTGTTTAGTATTATTTAAATCTTTTTCAATAGTTTGACCTTTTGGGTCAACTTTTTCTGTACTATTTTCTTTTATTTCAACACTATTTTTATTATTTGATTTTGTTTTTTGATTTGCTTCTAAAACCATTCTATCTAACATAGAGTTCTTATTGTTAGTAGGTTCACTAACCTTAGATTCTAGATTTTTCTCTTTAGAGTCATTTGTACTAGAATTTTTAACTTCTTCTTTTGATTCATCATTTTCAGAAATTTTATTTTGTGGTACTTTATTTTCTTGAGTTTTATCTATATTCTCATTTTTTGTTTGTGCTTGTTTATTTTCAGTTTTGTTATTAGGCTCAGTAGTTGTTGTTTGCTTTGATAAATCAGCATTTTTCTTAGATTTTTCATCTGATAAGTTTGTATTTTTTGTTTGAACTTCCTCTTTTGAACTAGATAGTAAAGAATCAAAAAGAGATAATCCCTCTTTTTTTTCAGTTCCACTACTTTTAGTTCCAGAAGAAGCATTAGTATCAGTTTTTGATAATGATAAAAAATCTATTTCTTTTGTCATCTTTTATGCTTTTAAAATTTCTAAAGTCTTAGAATCAATATTCTTGTGAGTATTGAAAGTTGCGACATTAGCTTCATATGACCGCATAGCCTCAATTAAATCAACCATTTCAACAACTGGGTTGATATTTGGGTATGCAACATAACCATCTTCATTTGCATCGGGATGAGAAGGTTCGTATTTCATAACTGGTTGGGCATCATTTTCTACTATAGATTTTACACCTACACCTCTTAATTCAGCACTTGTAGTTTTATTATTTGTTTCTTGTAAGTTATTATTAAGATTTTTAGTATTGTTAACTAAAAGCTCTTCAAATACAACATTTTGTTTTTTATATGGTCCGCCAGCTTCTGTATGAGTAGTCTTTGCATTTGCAATATTTGCACTTACTACATTAATTCTTGTTCTTTGTGCACCCATCCCAGAGGAAGCAATATTATATCCATCAAATAAACCCATCTAAAGCCTCCAATTAAACTTGCATTTTACTGATTTCTTTATAGGCATTTATAGCTTTATTTTTTACTTCTAATGCTAATTTTAAAGATAATTCAGCTTCTTCTATTTTTTGAACAGCTTCTTGAAGATTTTTAACATTCCCAGTTGCTATGCCTTCCATAGCTTTATAACCTTCAACTTGACTAGTGTTAACCTCTTTCATGGCATCATTTAACATGCCAGAAAACGTTGCTCCATCATTTTTTTGAGTAGGATTTGCTTGGTTTTTTGCTAATGAACCTATTGAGTTTGCGATTGAAGAAATATTCATCTAAATCCTTAATTTGTTTTCTTACCAACATTTTGTGCATCTTGCACACCAAGTTCAGCCATCATTGCGTTTATTCTTTCTTCATTATATTTAAAGTTTAGTTCTTCTCTTTTACTATCTAAGTTAAAAAGTAAAATTATCAAAGAAAGCATCATATTTGAAACTCCCTTAAGGACAATTGTTACACCTATAATACCAAAAATCATCTCTAAAGGTGTGTATAAATCTGCATTTATCACAAAGAATATTAAAGTTGCAAAAAAACCAGTGGCGATGTAAAGTCTAAAAACACCACTATTAATTACGCTTTGTGAGAATTTTTCTACTATCATAGACTACCTATGTAAAATAAAAAAATGTTTGATGTTGATGCACACACAAATAAACCTTACTTTAAATCATTTAGTAATGTGTCAATCACCTTTTGTAGTTCTTTAGTTATTTGATCATTTTGAAACTCATGAACAAATAGTTTTCTTAATCTTGACGTCGTAGAAATATTAGCTGATGTTGAAACATTACCTATATATTTTACCATAAAATTTGCATTTAACAAATTTTTTCTAGCCAAATTAACTAAAGATTTAGAAATTGTTTCTCCAATTTGGTAACTTTTTGTATGATTAAAGCATAATAATAAACTTTTTTTATCAATTGAAAGTAGTTTCATCAATGCATATACGTCAGTTAAAGCAGATGGGTCAGTTGTAGTAAGGGCTAAAATATTATCTGAAACAGATAAAAACTCTTGAACATATTCGTTTAAACCTGCTCCGGTATCAATTAAAACAATATCATAATTATTATATTCTTTAATATCATAAACAATTCTACTTAAAACAAGAGAGTTGTTTAAATTAGCATACTGATATCCACTTTTCCCTGCAATTAAAGATAGATTTCTATAAGCTGTGTTTGAAACAACTTCACTAATTGAGTTTCTACCTTCTATGTAGTCAAATAGGGTTAATTTTGGCTTTAAATCGAATAAAACTTGTAAATTTGCTAATCCTATATCTGCATCAACTACAACAACTTTAAAACCTCTTTTGGCTAATAAATAAGCTATATTTGCTGTAAAAGTTGATTTACCAACGCCCCCTTTTCCAGAAGTAATAGTGATAACTTTTGTTTTACTAATATTATTTTTAGGTTTTGTTAAATTGATTAATTTAGTGGCCTGTGAAGAGATTGAATTAAACATGTACTATCTCCTAGCACAAGAGTTATTCATAAAACAATCAATTAAAAAAGATGAATCAGAAACAATTAAATCATCTGGCACATTTTGACCAATAGAAAAATATGTAATAGATTTTTTAGTTTTATGGGCAAATGAGATTAAGTTTCCAAAACTTCTAGTTTCATCAAGTTTAGTGAAAGTTAGAAAATCTATATTCAATCTTGAATAATTTGTATAAATATCAATCAAGTCACTATGTTTTACATTTGCAGGTAAAACTAAAACTTTTTCAATAGGTAACTCACTTACTCTATTTTGAAACTCATTTACAAGTTCGATTTTATCAACATCATATTGACTAGATCCAGCTGTATCTATAAAAATATAATTGCAATCTTTTAATCTTAATAAAGCCTCAACTAATTCTTCAGGTTTTTTTACAACCTCTAAAGGAAGTCTCATAATATTTGTATATGCTTGTAATTGTTCTATTGCACCAACCCTAAATGAATCTAAAGTTACAATTCCTACTTTATAATTTTGTCCCAATTTGTAAGCATATCGTGCAGCTAATTTTGCAATAGTTGTTGTTTTTCCAACCCCTGTTGGTCCAACCATCATTATTATTTTTCTTTGATGTTTTCGCAAGGGGATCTCTTGCTTAATTGGTATAATTCTTCTTAAAATCAATTTGAAGAAATCATTAACCTTTTTTGGATTTGATTTTAAAGCAACTGGTAATTGCTTTACTGTTTTTTTCATAATTGTATAAGTCATCTCTTGATCAAATTCATTTTGCTCAAAAAGATTATAAATATCAACAAATTCTGGAGGAATAGTTAAATCATACAATTGACTTTTAGGATCCCATAAACTTTTTTGAACCTGAACAATAGCATCTTGCATTTTAAGAATTTCTTCTTTAAAATCATAAACTTTTGCATTAAAACTTGTTTGTCCAGACTGCTTTGGTTTGACTGAAATCTCTTTTGTAGGAATAGTTGATTGTTTGTATTCATCTTCAATTGCAACAACAACTTCATACATATCTTTTGTACCATCATTTGCACTTGATATTTTTTTTGTTGAAACTACAATTGCATCCTCTCCGCACTCATCTTGAGCATGTTTTAGTGCAATAGTAGGTGTCTCACCTAAAAAAGAGAGCATATTCATTGTAGTCTTCCATCTTTATAAATTTTTTCAATTTTTCCATCAATTTTTTTTATTTTAATATATTCATCATTTTCATAAATAACTTCCCCAGGTCTTTCAACTTCAATAGCCCCAAAATTAAATAAAACTGATTTTTTTGTATACTCTTCAACATCTTTTGTACAAAGGATAGTTCCCTTCCTTAAATATCGTTTTGCTAATAATTTATTTGATTTAAAAGCAGATATTTTTAAAGGAATACAATATTTTTTTACACTTGATGCATTTGTAGGCATTAACATTGAAGCATCAATAATTTCATGATAATCAATATTTTTCGTAGTTTTAACTACTTCAATTGCATATAAGTTTATAGAAAAAAAAGTAATAAGTAAAAGGTTTTTAAGCCTTAACATTAAAAAAATTACCCCCATTATTATCTGTAATATCATCTACAATATCTTTATACATTTGTTGAATTGGTTGAACAATCATAGCTAGTTTTCTATTTAATTCATAAAGTTTTTTTAATTCAGCTTCTAAATTATCAACTTGATCTCTATAAACATTTACATCAACCCCATTTTGTAATTCATTAACAATCTCTTGATTTAAACGCTTTTTATATAATGTTATTTTTTCAATCATTGATTGTTTTTCATCATTTCGATTTAAAAGTTCGGCATGTTTTGCTTGTTTTATATCTTCTATATCTTGAAGTATAAAGTTTTGCATTTTATTTACAAGTTCAATCATCTCTTTTACAATAGTTTCAACCATAATTTACTCTTTTACTTTCGTTCTGATAAAAAATTATAAAGCATATCGCTTAAACCAACTGTACCTGTAGATTGTCTTGCAACTGCTTCTGTGTATAAACCTTTTACAATATCAGAACCACTTCCTTCTCCTGCAATTGGAGTAGATTTTAATGAAATATCTAAAAGCTGTTGCATAAAAAAAGCTTCAAAATCATCTGTAACTTTTCTTAAAGAATCATCTTGTAATTTTGAACTGTCAATATTTTTATATTTATCTGTTGGATTAGCCTTAATAGTATTTATATCAACTAAATTTGAATTTATTTCCATTTTTACTCCAATCTGTCAAAGAAATTTTCTTCACTTAGAAGTTCTTCTTGATTATCTTGTGAGAAGAATCTCATCTCAACTCTTCTATTATCAGATGCCTTTTCACTTTTAGGATGATATGATGCATAAGCAGCAACTTTTAAAACAGAAGGATCAATTCTATTTTTAATAAGTTCTTTTACAACTTCAATTGAACGCAAGGCAGAGATATCCCAATTGTCTCTTGGTATTTTATCATCCCTGTATGGACTTGCTGATGTATGTCCTATAACTTCAATATTATAAGTTTGAGGCATAGTTCTAATAACTCTTGCAATTTTAGCAATAAATCTTTTTGCATTTGCATTTGTTAAAAGATATTCACCCTCTTCAAAAATTATAGTTGAGGGAATATCTAAAGTAAACTCATTTTTCCCTTTTTCTAATTTAATTTGCTCAGTCTCTTCTGCATTATTTTCATTCATTTGTTCAACTAAATCAGAAACTTCCTCAGCAGCTTGCTCCATAGAATCATCAGTGGAATCAACACTATCATCTTGAGAGCTACTATTTTGGGTTGAATACTTATCAGATTGAGTTTCAACATCAGTTGAAGCATCAATAAAGCCCATTGCCTTTCTCATTACATCAAAATACTCTTCTACTTTTTTCTTATCCATGACTGCCATAGATAAAAGTAAAATAAAAAAAGTTAGTAAAAGTGACATTAAGTCACCAAATTGAACTAGCCAACCTGGTAAACATTTAGGACACTCAGGACATTTATCTTTTGCCATGAATTTTTTTTCTACTCTTCAATTTCAACAAGAATCGAATTTAGTTGCATTTTAATATTACCAATTGATTCTTCAGCTGCAATCATTGTTGCACCTTTCATAATAACTTCACAAGTATCAACTTCTTTTTTATGTTTTTGAGCAAGTTTACTCTCAATAATACCTGCAAATAAAGTACCAATTAATGCACCATACATTGTTGTAAGTAATGCAACAGCCATAGCTGGACCAACAGCAGCTGGATCTGAAAGGTTTGCAAGCATTGCAACTAATCCAACAAGAGTACCAATCATTCCCATTGCACCTGCTGTTCCACCGACATTACCAAACAAACCAATCATTGTTTCATGTCTTTTTGACATGTAATCTAATTTTGTTTCCAATAAAGGTCCAAGAGTTTCAGCTTTTGTACCATCAACAAGTAACTGGAAAGCCTCCTTAAAAAAAGGATTTGCTTCTTCTAAAACTTTTTGTTCAATATGCATAACACCATGTTTTTTAATTTCAGTTGCATAAAAAGTGATTTTTTCAACTAACTCAGGTAATGGTTCAAATTTTACTTCATTTAAAGCAACTTTCATCGCAGGAGTAACTCTTTTTAAATCACTTCCTTCAAATTGACCTGCAGTTACAGCAATTGTACCACCAACAACAATAACAACAGAAGGTATATCAATATAAGGACCAAATCCTACACCACCTAACATAATTGCAAGGGCAACAAGGGCCCAACCACCACCTAAACCACTAGCTGTACTCTTATCCATATGCTAAAATCCTATTTGGCTTAATCTTGTTGAGCCATTTCCTATATTTTTAACTTTTAAACCAAATTTCCCTTCAACAATTACGGCTTCACCTTCACCTATTTTAACACCATTTACTAATATTTCAAGGGGTTCGTTAACCATTTGTTCTAGTTCAATAATCTCACCAATATCCCATCTTAAAATATCTTTTAATAAAAAGTTTTTTGTACCAAGTCTTACACTAAGCTTTAATTTGATATCAAATAATAGTTGTAAGTTCTCAGCAGATTCTTCTGATAATAAAGAACTAATTCCTAAAGAAGAAGATGAAGAGTTTGAAGAAGAATTTGACTTTTGCACATCATTATTTGTTGGTGCTACTTTAGCTTCAGTTGTTGTTGTTTCTTCTTTCCCTGTAATTCCTGATAAATATGGCAAAGCAAGTTCATCAAAAGCTATATAAATAGGTAATTTTTCTCCATCTAATGTTAAATCAAAAAAGTAACTATTTTCTAAATCTTTTAATTCACTACAATCTTTAATAACTGAACCTAAAACTTCAGATTTTATTGATGATATATCATTAAAACCTTGGGCATTAACACTAGTACATAAACTACCACAAACATTTGCAATAATTTCATTTACTGCATCAGTAATCTCATCATCAATATGTTCTTTTAAATCTCCCATACCACCTAACATAAAGTATTCAAATTTTGTTGCAGTATTTGTTGGTATGAAAAATTTCCATGTTGATGAAATATCTGCAAAATCAAATTTAATTGATACTTCAATACACTGTGAATCTTCCAATACTTGAGAATTAGATCCATTTACTGAATCTATAATTACTTTTTTTGAAAGTAATTGCTCAAGGGTATTGGCTAATTCATCTTTTAAAAAACTTGATAAATCTGATGCCAAGAAATAACCTTTTTAATTTTACTAATTGTCTTTTGCTGACTTTTCTAATTCACTTAAGATAAAAGCTTTAACTTTCATCATATCTTCTGTTGGATATTTGTACTCAGCCTCTCCTCTAGTCACTTTAACAAAAAAATCTTTTGAATTTTTGTTATAACCAAATCTTACATTATCCAAAATAACTTCATTAGGTGCAGTATCTTGGGGACTACCTTGAACTTTTTTATACTGATCATCTTGAATCACTTTTTCTTTATCATCAACCTCTTTTATAGTCTTGATTTTCTCCACATGATTCGTCTTTGCTTGATCTATTTCAGCAATTCTTCCAATTTCCATAATACCCTCCTTTAAAAAGTATAGAGTTGTAGATATTATATCAAAAAAAGATTAAATTAGTTTTTTAATTAATAAAAAATAATAAAAATTATATGTAAGTAGTTATAGAGATTCTAATAATTCATCAAATTTATCAATTTTAAAATCAATTAAATCATCTAAATAAGGTTTACTAAAATATTGTGAGACTGTTGCAAGTTTTAATTCTTGGATCAATTGAACACCTGTTAAGAAATCTGCGCTGTTATCTTTTAAAATAGCTTTAATTAAAGAGATTTGTAAAGATGCTTCATTTAACTTATCAGCTTCTAAATATGCAGCAACTATTAAATACATAGTATATTTATCTTCTAGTTTATATTTTTTTTGCAAATCTTCAAGAATACTTAATGATTCTAAAGGCTTGCCTTCGTGAAGAAGTCTTAGCGCTCTAGTTCTTAAATAAGATGGCTTATTGTTTTTATTAAGATTTAAATCTGCTTTTTCAAATAGACCTATAGCTTTTAATAAATCAATATAATATCTAGTAATTACAATTGGTGCTTGTAAAAAATTACTATTAATTTTTAAAGGAGTATTATCTTGTAATCTAGCGAAATAATTGTAATCATTTTCACCCTCTCTTCTAATTGTCGATTTAATTAAATACACAAGAGGATCTTTATAATGATCTTTAAACAATGGATGGTTTATATCAATTTTATTTTCAGATAATTTTGTTAAATAATCTAAAGATTTATAGAAGATTGTATCTCTATAATTTAATGGAGCAAATTGATTTTCAAATTTATCATTTACAAAAATTTTATATACTTCCTGACCAAAATATCTATACATACCTTCATCACTTCTAATATTTTGCTCAATATACTCTAAATCACTAATCTTTTCATTTATTCTATTTGCACTAATTATTGTCATAACTGCATAGAGTTTATTTCCAGGATTTAATTTATATGCTTTTGTGAAAAATTTATAAGCTTTATGAAAATCATCTATTTGAGCATAACATAAAGCAAGATTATAATATACATAGGAATTAGAATTATCTGTTATATAATCTTTTAATTTACTCACCCTTGTGATTGGATCTTCTTTTAATATATCTATAAATCTCGAATTGTATTTAACCATTCTTTCAAGACTTTCAACATTTTGTCTATTTTTAAATATAAATCCCTTTGAAATATCATATAAAATCTCTTCATTATCAGAAAAAATAAATGGTGCAAAGTAAAATAAAAAATCTACTTTTCTATTAGTATCAAACTGAGTGATAAATTTCAAGTATTCTTTTGTTGTATATTTATTTTTATTAAAATATATTTCTAAAGGATATTCCAAATTTGTTTTAAAATATTCCTTTACTTTTTTAATCTCATCAATATGTTCTTTTAATTTCTCAAGTTCATTTGATTTTAAATCTCTATATACCATTAACCATAAAATAATATTTTTTCTTTCAGGATTTAATGTTTCTGCCTTTGCTTTTTCAAGTCTTTGTTCAGCACTAGAGTAATTATGAAGTTTCAAATATAGCATAGCGATTTTAAGCTGCATTGGAAACTCCATTGAGTTTAATATTTTTAAAGCCTTTTCATAATCTTTTAAAATAATATATGTGTCTGCTACCATTCTTTTTGAATGTTCAGTTAGGTTTTTAAATTTTCTTGTAACCTCAATAATAGTTTCAAGATATTTTCTTTCTTTTTTTATTTGATAGAGGTAAAAACATGTTGAAATATATGAATAAGTATTTGTATTCAGAGCATCTTTAAACTCAAAAATATTGTTTAAATACAATAATGCATTTTCTATTTGATTTAATTTATAATATGCTATTCCTATATTTAAAAAAGATGGGATTTTTAACAATGAAGAAGTTTCTTTAAATATCTTGATTGCTTCTTTATACTCCTCTTTTTCTAAATGTAATATCCCTTTATTAAATTCTAACTGTAGTTTAAACTTTTCTTGAGTTTTTTTTAGATTATCGAATTTAAATAGAATTTCTGGTTGAGATTCAGTTAATTCATCTTTTGAAAGTAAGCTACTTGAAAAAGCTAAAATTACTACAAAAATAAATAAAACTTTATTCAAAATAAAACCTAAACCATTGTATTAACTTGAGCATAAAGCTCTTCTGTTCTTTTTTCTAAGAGCTCAACTTCATGTTTTAATTCTGTATTCTCAAGTTTTAATTTTTGTAAATCATCCCTTGCAACTTGTAAAGTATCTTGATTATTTTTAAGTGTACCTGCACTTACTTTAACTTGTTTTTCATATCTATCTATTATTGTTTGTATTTTTTTATTCTCTTCTTCTAAAATATTTTTTTCTTCATTTATTTTTCTATATAAAGATTTATAAACATTTGCACTTGAGAAAAAATATAAAAGTAAAACTCCAATAATAATAATTAGTAAAAAATTATCCAATTTAGTCCTCATAGTAATATAAGAGGATACCCTCTTATATTAAATTATCTTTTTAAGTTAATTAAAGTATTTAACAACTCATCTGATGTTGTAATAGATTTAGCATTTGCTTCAAACGCCCTTTGAAATACCATTAAGTTTACTAAACTCTCACTTAAATCTGCTGTAGAAAGTTCTAATGTTTGACCTTCAATCTTAGCAGTTTTGTCATTATTTAAGTTATAAATTGGCTCACCAGATTCATTAGTTTTTGTTAATAGGTTATCTCCCGATGGCTCTAATCCTCTATTGTTGTTAAATAAGGCAATAGAGATTTGACCAATAGCAAACTCAGCTCCATCTTGCTTCATAGTAATTACCCCTGAGCTATCAACAGCAAATTCACCAAAGGCAGAATCAGAAATTCCTAATGCATCAAGTTTTAATTGTAAAGAGCTTTGTGTAGTTGTTTGATCAATTGTATTGATTAATTCAATAAACTCAGCTCCAGCACCTTGTCTACCACTGTAATCATTGTTTTTATCTAATGGAGTATAGTCGATATAAGTAATGTTTGCACCCACAGTATCAGTAGCATCTCCTTTAGTTTTCATCGAACCACTAAATTCTACATCATAATTTTCATTAAGTGTTTCTATAACAAGGTTACCATTGATATTTTTAGCAACTACATAATCTGATAGATTAAATGAACTTGATGTTTGATTAACCCCAGTGCTTGATAGTTTATAATCGTATGCAGTATCTCCATTTATTGCTGCAACTATATCATCAATTGATGTTGCATTATTAATAAAAATATCTAATGGAGTTTCGGGAGTTGTTGAACTTAATCCTGGAACTGGGATGATTTTCCCTAAATCTTTATCATAAATTGTTATACCATAAGTAAAGTCTATAGAACTTCCATCTAATCCAAGGTCAGATGGAGTATAAACATCTTGTTGTTTACCTGTAATTGCTTGAGCTAATGCATCTCTAGCACTTTGTAAAGCTCCTACTCCTGAACCTTCAATTGCATTTGTACCAGTTTGGTAAGATCCTGCAACAGTATTATTTCCTGATGATTCACCTATTTCACTAATAGTAAAAGTTTCACCTGGAATTAAAGATTCAATCTGAATCATACCTTTTATCATGTCAGTATTTCTAGTAGACAGTGAAAATGATTCACTTTCTTGAAGAACATCATTATTAGTTCCAGTTACATCACTTTCATCAACCGTATAAGCTCTTAATCCAGATATTTCAGAAATGGTATTTGCTAAACCTTTATATGTAGCAATTCTACTTGCTGCAATATCTGCATTTATAGTTAATGAACTACTATATGAAGCTTCTGTTATTGAAGTTGGAGAGATACCTAACTCAACTGTTGTTGCAGTTGTTGTAAGGGTACCGCTATAAGTTGCATTTAATGCAGTATTAGATGTAATTGCGTCAGATAAACCTTGGACTATTTCTGCAACAGTCGCATTTTCATCAGAGATATAAGATACAGTTTCACCATCAATAGTTAACTCATACTTTGCATTATTTTCAGCTGTATCAATACTAATTTGGTCATTTGTACCAGCATTATTAGCTAACGACATTGAACCACTATCAGTAGTTGTATCCAAAAAACTTTCTTTAAATTCATCTGTTGCAATTGTAGCTACATAGTTTTGTGAATATTTATTTCCATCAATATAAACATAAACCTGATCACCATCTTTTGATATTAAACCATCATTTCCAGATTTAAAGTTTACTTGAGAGATTTGTGCAGTTGAACTTGCACTTCCTCCATCTGGTTCATCTTGTAATTTTGATAACCAAGAAGAGTAATTTGAAACAAGGGCTTCAACATCTGCAATTTTTGCAGATTTACTTTTTGCACCAGCCCCATCAAAAATGGTAGAAGAATCAGCTTTTGCTGTAGCAGTATAATCTGTTGCTTTTGCTGTAATTGTTTCTATATAAGTTGAGTGACTTACAACTTTTGATGTTAATAATTTACTATAATCATTTGTAAACATATCAACATTAGGATTTGTACTTACTACATCTTGGCCTGGATCAAGGGCTCTCATAGCCCATCCTTGAACCTCATTCCCAGCTGCATCTTGTAAGGTTCCATTATCACCCATTCTAAGATTTCCTGCTCTAGTATACATGTTTTCACCAGAAACACTATTTTTAACAGTAAAAAATCCATCTCCACTAAGAGCCATATCATAATCAACTCCAGTTAGTTTTAGATTTCCTTGTACATATAATTTTTCTGCATCAAGTATTTTAGACCCTTTACCAATTCTATCTTGGTACATTTGGTCTGCAAAAGATATTCTAGATGCTTTATAACCTACTGTATTTACATTTGCTATATTGTGTGACTCATTATCTAACGCCGTTTGATGAGACGAAAGTCCTGAGATTCCTGTCCATAATGCTCCGATCATGATTTATCCTTTTAGATAAATTTTCAAACACTTTCACATGTTCAAATATTAATGCTCTTTATTAAATGTTTAAGCACTAATATTTAAACAATTAAGATGAAACTATTTTTTCATCTCAATTGCAGTTCTTAAAAACTCATCTGATGTAGTTACTGATTTGGAACTAGCTTCAAATGCTCTTTGATAAACCATCAAATCAACTAAACTTTCACTAAAGTTTGTATTACTTAATTCTATTGAACCACCAGTTAATGTATTTAGGTTATCAGCATTATAAGGATTTCCTGTATCCTTACCAAGAGTATATAAAGTTTCCCCCTGAGGTTCTAAAGATTCAGGGTTTTGAAATGTAACAGTTTCTAATTTTCCAATCAAAAATTTATTATCTTGATCTTTTGCAAAGATAAGACCATCTTCAATAGATAATACTCCAAATACATTTTCAGATATATTTAAATCATCAAGTTTTAATTGAAGTTCACCTACTCCTGCAAGTGTTGGACCAGCATCATTAATTGTATTAGTTACTTCTAAAAACTCCCCACCAGCAGTAACTATTGCATCTCTTAATGCATCCCTTACACTATTAACAGCAGCATATCCTGTCCCAGAAACTGGTGAAACAATTTCATTTATACCATAACCATTTGAATTAATTGCAGCACCTGTTATTCTGTTATCTCGACCAGGAATCAAAGAACTTATTGTTAAAAGTCCTGTACTATCAACAGTCGCACTCATACCAGCTACATTTGAAATCTTATCAGCAAATAGATTCATAGTTGTTTGAGCATCAGTTTCAAAGGGTTGTTTTATTGAGTCATTATTAATATAAACTTCAATATATCCACTTGTTAACTCTGTAGAAAAATCAGAAAAACTAACTTGTGTAACTTGAGAGGTTGATGCTGTGCCATCTACAGGGTTTGCAGAATATAAATCTAATTGAACATTGTATTCTGCCGATAATTCTCTTATGTCATTTAATAAAGCACTTGAACTTTTAAAACCTTGTCCACTTACTCCTGTATCAACTGCAGTTGCTGTATAATCTGTAGCTTTTGCATTAATTGTTCTTGAAAAACCTACTCCGTTAATTGGTTCTGTTGCAATAAATTCTGTGTAATTATTATTGTAAGTTTGAGTACCATCAGTACTTACTATATTTGAAAAAGTTGTAGGACTTCCATAAATTTTATCACCGTAGGCAGTTTGTAAGGTCCCATCCGTTCCCATTTTAAAGTTACCAGCTCTTGTGTATAATGTTTCCCCTGTTTCTACATCATTTACAATGAAAAAACCTTGTCCATCAATTGCTACGTCAAGTGTGTTATTGGTTACTTTTAAATTTCCTTGTTCAAAGTTTTTCTCTACATTTTGAATTTGAACACCTTTACCATATCTTGATTGATACATTAAATCTTCAAAAGATACATCATCTTTTTTATGGGCAATAGTATTTGAGTTTGTAACATTATTAGACTGAGTATTTAATGCTCTCTCAAAAGTATTTAAACCAGTAACACCATTCCATAATCCACTAATCATGTTAAACCTTTAAAATATTCTAGTGATTGCGTTAAAAGGGATCGAAGTTAATTGATCTGAATAAATAGGCATAACACTTCCATCAACTGTATATTCTGAATCTTCAATGATTTCATTATTTTCATCTAATATTACAGGATTGCCTTCTTCATTAATTATTACTTTCCCCGGATCTTCTAGAGCAACTTTTTTCCCTGTAGGTGTACCATCTTCATCTAATATCTCACCTTTTACATTATAAAAAACATAATTGCCATCTTTATCTCTTACTTGATCTTCAATATATAAGATTTGTTGGGCATTAACTGTAACTTCACCGTCTAGACTTTCAACAGATCTAACGGTATAAGCTTTATTAACTCCATTTTCTCCAATATTTCCATCTTCAATATTTTTACCAATTACATTAGAAGCATTGGCAAGAGCAGATTGAGAAAAAGTATTTGCTAAAGCTTCCATAGTTTCAATTGTCTTTAGATTCGTATTAATCGTAGACATTTGCATTTGAGTATCCATCATTCTTTGTGAATCCATTGGAGCAGTTGGGTCTTGAAGTTTTAATTCTGTTAACATCAACTGTAAAAAATCTTCATTTGTTAACTTATCATTACTAACAGAAGTTGTATATGAACTTCCATCTACCCCTGTTGCTGACTGAACTGTAACATTATCCACTGACATATTTAACTCCTAACTCATATTTTCTTCAAAGAAATATCTAACTACATTGTCTGAGTCCATAGCTTCTTGAACTCTTACAGCAAGTTTTTCATCAATTACTATGATATCACCTGTTCCTACAATTCTTTTGTTGACATAGATATCTCCACCTGAACCAGCTGGTTTGTCAAGGGATAATATATCTCCTGAACTTAACTCTAAAAACTCTTTAATTGTTATATTTGCACTTCCAAGCATTACATCAACAACAATCTCAGTATCAACTAATAAATCATAATCTCTTTCAGTAATTTCCATAGGCACACTTTTTTTATATATTGCTAGATTATACCATAAAATTAGATTAATTTTGGTTATTTAAATATTTTAATTATAAATTAGGAGATTTTAAACTATAACGTCAAGTGACTCAAGCATTGTACTAACCTTTGATTCAATGTTCCCATCAAAGTTTCCAAGATCACTTGCAATAACCACACCACCAGCTGTAACATTAGAATCATCTACTAGCTCAATATGGTTTTCTAGATTTAATTGATTTTTTAATATTTCATAATCTTTGGGGTTTAAATGAATTCTAATTTTAGAAGCATTTTTTATTTTTTCAAATAGATGTGTTATAGTTTGTTTAGCGATATTAGCTGAGTTTTCACCAACTTCTATTGCAATAATTTTTTGAGCAATTGCAATTGAGGTTTTTAGAAGTTTTGTTTCCATTTGGAAAGTTGCTTGTTCGAAAAAGTTTGCATATTGTTTTAAGTCTTTTATAGCTTGAACAACTTGATCATCAATATCTTTTTGAGTTAAGCCATTTTGCTGAAGAAGTGTTACTTTTTGATTAAGTTGTTGAATTTGAACACTTAAATTTTGAACCTCTTTTAAGGTAGCTTCAGAAGATACTAAAGCTTGTGTATTTACAATTCCTGTGTTTGGTGTAATATTTGTTTGTTCATCATCTTTTCCATTTTGAACAAAAGTACCTAGTTGATAACTTTGAATTTCATCATTGGAATTTACAATTTTTGCACTTGAATATACGTTATTTTTTTCCATTTTTATTCATCCATATCTCTATCAATTACACCCTCTTCTATCATTTTTTGGGCGACATCTAACATTTTTCTTTGGGCTGCTTCAATATCTTTGATTTTAACCTTTGTTAACATTTCAAACTCTTCTTTAAATCTTTCACTTGCTCTTTGAGACATTGCACCTGTAATTTTTGTCATATCTTCATCGGTTGCATTTTTCATAGCAACTGCTACATCTGCAGTATCAACATTTTGTAAAATTTTCATTATATATTCAGATTCTAAGTTTAATAAATCTTCAAATACAAACATATTCTCTTTAATTTTTGTTGCTAATGTTGTATCAACCCCATTGATATTCTTAAGAATATCTTGAGCTTTTGGTCCCAATCTATTAAGCATATCGGCAACAACTTTAACACCACCAACATCAACAATAGAAGATAATAATGACTCTAGTTTCTTCTCTAATACTAAAGAGATTGTTCTAACTACATCAGGAGAAACATCTTTAATAGTTGCCATTTGCATAGTAACTTTAACTTTTATATCCTCTTCTAGCTGTTGTAAAACTTCAGCAGCTTTTGGTGGATCTAAGTGAGATAAAATAACTGCTATTGTCTGAGGTGATTCGTCTTTAATAAAGTCAGATAATTGCTTAGGATTAATTCCATCTAAATAAGCAAATGATTGAGCTGCAAGCTTCATTCTAGATAGTTTTGATAATACCTCATCTGCTTCATTTTTTCCTAAAGACTTATATAAAATATCTTTTGCATAATCATACCCACCAGAACTAATAAAAGCTTTAGATCTAGTGAAAAGATGAAACTCTTCTAAAATAGCTAAAGAGGTTTCCTTATCTACAGAATTAATCATTGTAATATGTGTTGAGATATCTTCTACCATTTGCTTAGGTAGATGTTGAAAAATTTTAACAGTTGACTCTTCCCCAATAAGAACACAAAAATGTGCTACCTTATCAAGCATTGACATACCTTTTAATACCTCTTTTACATCTTCTTCCATATTAAACCTTATTTAAACTTTCCACTACCCTCAGTTAATAGCAACTCTATCATTCTTGCTATCTCATCTGGGTTACTATTTATCTCTTTATCTAAAGCCTCAATTAATACTTCATATTTTGCAGCATTTTCTTCATCTAAGCCTTCTAAATTATTCATGATTTGACTTTTGACTTTTGCTTTTAACCTACCTTGCGCAGTTGAAGCATCAAAATCATCTTCGTAATTAGATAAAAATTCATCCATAAATTTTTCATCAATTGGGTTTCCATCTTTATCTATTTTTTGAGGCTGTCCATTCTCACCTATAACAACAACTTCATGATTTACTATAAATTTTTTATAAAAAACAAAAAGCAAAATTGCCGCAATAAGATATTGAAAATATTCACTAAAATCTCTTAAAATTGATTTTACCATAGCTAAAGTATCAACAACATCTCCATCAGAGGCATTACTTTCTACAGTATTTCCATTGGCATCAACTTGTTGGTTCCCATTTGCTACTGTATTTAAAAATTTAAAATCTCTTACAGTGATTTTATCACCTCTTTTTTCATCAAAACCAATTGTATCTTGAACAACTGATTCAATTGAAGCTAAAAATTCATCTCTATTTTGGACATCAGCTAAAATAGATGAATCAAAGGTAACTGCAGCTGTAACTCTTTTAACTTGTGAGTAATTATTACTTTTCTCTTCAATTAATTTTTTTGAAATTTCATAATTAGTAATAGTTTTTGCACTCTCATTATTTGATTGACTAGAAAGGTTTCCATTTCCACCATCTGGAGTTTGAATATTGTTTTCAACTCCTGCTGTCCCACCAGTTTGACCATTATTTCCTGTAGAACTTGCTGTGCTTTCTGTTGTTTGTTGACTTCTAATTGTCCCTTCAGGTTCATATATCTCTTCTTGAATATGTCTTTTTTTAAATTCTAAATCTAAAGAAACCCTTGCAACAACTCTCCCTAAACCAACAAAAGGTTCAAGTAAAGCAACTATTTTATCTTCATAATCCTCTTCGAGTTTTTGTTTATACTTATTTTGTGTAAGGGATTTTTGATTTTCCATATCATCCGAAGACATTTGAAGTAATGCTCCATCTTGATCAATTAATTGAATATTTTCAACTTTTAAATTTGATACAGCAGATGAAATGAAATTTTTAATCCCATCAATTTGTTTTTGTGTTAAAAAAACACCAGGCTTTAATGAGATAACAGCTGATGCAGTTGGATCAGTTTTTCTTTCTGTAAAAATTGTTTCTTTTGGAATTGCTACTTTTACACTTGCTCTTAGAATTCCAGATAAAGATTCTAAAGACCTAGATAATTCCCCCTCAAGTGCTCTTAAGTATTTAACTTTATTTTCAAAATTTGTAGTTCCTAAAGATGATTTTTCAAAAATCTCCCAACCTGCATGATTACTTGTAGCAGCTTCACTAGTAACAAGTTTTATTTTTGCAATATTAACAAAGTCTTTTGATGTTTTTAATGTTAAATTATCGCCACTACCTATAACTGAAAACTTAATACCTGATGCTTCTAATTCATTTGAAGCTAACATAACTTGGTTTTTTGTTAAGTTTGTTGCAATGGTATAATTTAATTTTTTATCTTGGGCTTTTATATTTGAGTAAACTAACAATCCAATTAAAAGTATAAATAATACTGAAAAACCCCCAATAATTACAGCTCTTTGGGCAGCATTTAGATTGTTAATAAACTTTAAAAGTTGATCCATATATAAATTATCCTAATTAATTTTTTTGTGATGATTCAATTACAGATCTAAACAATCTTGAATCCTTTGTAATAGATGATTGTAATGCATCAAAAATCATTTTATTTTTTGACATCTCACTCATTTGAGTATCTAAATTTACATTGTTGCCATCTGTTTGTTCTTCTAAACCTTTTACTTGTGTAAGTTTAGCTTGATTTTTGTTAGAAGTTTCATTTAACCCACTCATATGCATTGAATTTGTTTTTGACATTTGTAAATCTTTACCCAAATCAACTTTTTTTAATTCATGTTCAAAAACTAATTCTTTTGTTTTATATCCAGGAGTATTTATATTTGCAATATTACTTGAAATTACTTTTTGTCTATCACTTCTAAAACTTAACTGATTAAAAAGTAAATCTGTTACAGTACTAGGTTTCATTATTTAGTGTTACTTCCTATTTTTTCTATTAAGCTTCCATTTAACTCATCAATTGTTTTTACAGCTCTTTGTGCTTGATCAAAACGTCTATGGGCGTCTATTAATTCTACCATTGTAGATACACTATTAACATTTGATTTTTCAATAGATCCTTGTCTTAATTGTCCATCATTATTCTCAAAAACTTGAACAAAGGCTCCATCTTCTTTCTCTTTAAAGTTATTGTCTTTAAATTTTTCTAATTCATTAAAATCAATTTTTGCGACTGAAATCTGATTAATAAATCCTTCCTCTTCAACTGCAATTGCTTCATTATCAACACTCAAAACATATTGTCCATTGGAATCAACAAGTAAACCCTCTGCATTAATTTTAAAAGCTCCATCTCTAGTGTAAACTATCTCTCCACTTTCATCTTGAATCCTAAAAAATGTATCTGATTGACTTAATGAAAAATCTAAAGTATTACCTGTAGTTACAATTGCACCTTTTTCTTCATTTACAAATTTTGTATCCATTTTTGGTATTGTATTTGTAACTTCATTTATTTTTGTAGGGGCAAACCCTTCATTTCTAGCTCTTTGTAAATAATAATTAAATGAACCTTCACTTGTACCCTCTTGCTTAAAACCATTTGTTGTACTGTTTGCTAAGTTATTAGAAATCATATCAATTCTATTGATTTGATTAATCATTGAAGCAGCTAGTGGGTAAGTACCTTGATTCATTTGTTCTCCTTATTATTTGTTAAATTCTGCGATTAATGCTTCTAAATCATCATCACCAACTAAATTATCATTTTTATCACCATGAATATGTTTAGCTATAGCAACCTCTTCTCTATTGTTTTCATCTTCAAATAGATTATTTAAGTATGATGATAATTTCCTAATTACCGACATTACTCTTTCAATCTTTTGTCTGTTGATATCATGATATTGCATCAATTCCATTGCTTGAAATATCTCTGTACTTCCATCATTTATTTTTTCATTTGCATCATTTATATATGCTGCCATTTGATTTGCTTGTTCTAAATTTTGTTGAAAAGCATTAATATTTGGAAATTTCTGACTTAAAGAAGATAACATTGCTAATTGTTTTTCATTAAAAACACTTAGAGCTTGTATATCATTTTGAATCGCATTGTTATAATCTAATATATTACTTAATACATCAAAAATCTTTGTTGCCTTCTCTTCTGAGTCACTTGCAACTGCACTTAATTGGTTTACAACTTTTGTATCCTCTTCAACAGGAAAAGGAAAAACTCCAGAATTAATTTTATAATCTAGATTATCATCTTCATCTTCATCTTTCTTTGAAGGAGTTTCAATTTGTGGTTGAACATAAGGTGTTTCTTCAAGGGTAGTTTCTTCATTAATACCTTCAATTGAATTTAAAATATCATCGAAGTTTTCTTCAGGTGCTTGAGTAGTTGATTCAACTTTTATATCCTCAACAATTTTGTCTTCAGAAATATCATCATCGTTATTACCACCATCTAATTCTTTTAAAATATCATCAATATTTGTTTCTTCATGACTAGTATTCTCATCTTCATCTTGAGAAGACTCTAAACTAGAAAGTATTTCATCTATACTTTCATCTTTTGCAATATCTGATGGAACTGGTTCACTTGAAGATTCTTCAGTTTCTTCTATTAATTTATTAATATCGTCTTCGGACATAGTTTCATGGGATTCAACCTCTTCATTAGTCTGTTCTTCTGATTCACCCTCATTGAAATCTAAGCCATTCATCAACGATTCTATTTCTTCTTGACTCATACTCATAACAACACCTCGTTAATTGAAATTATTTATTTTTTTAAAACTCCGTCAAGTTTTTCTTTTAAAATTTGTGCATTAAATGGCTTAACAATATAATTGTTTACCCCAGCTTTAAGTGCTGTAATAACCTCTCCTTTACCACCTTCTGTAGTAATCATAATAATTGGAGTTTTCTGATGGTTCCCCTCAGATCTAGTTTTTTTAACTAAATCAAGTCCATTCATGTTTGGCATGTTCCAGTCAGTTAAGATAATATCATACTGCATTTCAGTTAACAATTTCCATGCTTTAACACCATCTTCAGCTTCATCAAATTCTTCTTTTGAATAACCAAGTTGCATTACAACATTACCTATAATCCTTCTCATAGTGGAGCTATCGTCAACTATTAAAATTCTCATATTTATACCTTTTTTTAAACTATTCTCAAAATCCCATTATTATATATTATTTGTTTTAAATTTACACTTAATATCATTCTTAATAAAATTATCATTTTATCTAATTTTAAAAATTCTTTAAATATAATCTAAGAAATTAGTAAAAAGGGTAAAGCTATGATTAGAGGTTTATACACAGCTGCAACAGGAATGACTGCAAATCAACATAGTATTGATGTAACATCAAACAATATAGCAAATGTTAATACAATGGGATTCAAACAAGATAGAGCAGAATTTCAAGACTTGATGTATGAATCTTTGAACTTCACAGCAGGACAAACATCAGAGATATCTACAAACCCAACAGGTATGGATGTTGGACTTGGAGTAAGAGTTTCTGGTATCCAGAAAAACTTTTTGCAAGGTGATTTAAAATTAACTTCAAATACCCTTGATTTAGCTATTGAAGGAAACGGTTTTTTCCAAGTAACTATGCCTGATGGTGAGATTGGGTACACAAGAAATGGAGCTTTTAAGCTTGATGCCGAAGGGAATATTGTAAATGGAAATGGATACCTTTTAGAACCTCAAATAACTATTCCTGAAAACTTAACTAATCTTTCAATTGGTAGTGATGGGACAGTTACTGCAGAAGACCCTACTACAGGAGCAGTTACTAATCTTGGGCAAATTACGCTTGTAGATTTTATCAATCCAGCAGGTCTAACACCAACAGGTGAATCTTTATTTAGAGTAAGTGAAGCTTCAGGTGAACCTATTGAAGGAGTAGCAACAGAAGATCAATTTGGCTCAATCAACCAAGGTATGGTTGAATTATCAAATGTAAAATTAGTTAATGAAATGGTTGATTTAATTACTGCACAAAGAGCCTATGAAGCAAACTCGAAAGCAATAACAACTGCTGATAGTATGCTTGATACTGTTAATACATTGAAAAGATAATTTCTAAATTAGCTTCATGTCACTAAATTTAGAAGAGCTAAAAAAACTTCGAGAAGAAAACTTTAAGAAGCATAAAAACAAAAAAAGAGAGTACTATTTAAAAAGTAAAGAAAAAAGTACTCATACTAAATACAAAAATTATAAAGAGATTGATTACTCACAAGAACTTAATAGTGAAAATTTTGCAAAAAATATCAAATTAATTGCAAAAAAACAAAAAGCTCATATTGATGATAGAAAAGATCAAATTGTTCAAAAAATAGAAGAGTATCGTGAAAGAAAACAAACTTATTATCAAAAAAATCGAGAGAAAAGATTAGAATATGATAAAGAATATAGAGAAAAGAAAAAAGAGCAATTAAAAGAGTATAGAAAAGAATATTACAAAAAAAATAAGCAAAAAATTTTAGATAAACAAAAAGAAAAAAGAAAATCACTAAAAGAAGAAAACAATGGCTGAAAAAACAGATGAAGAGATTATAGAAGAATTATCACTTGAAGCAAGTAATGATATTTCTGATAAAGCAGCTTTAGAAGAGCTTACAATAAAAGATGATAATACAGATAGCATAAATGACACATCTAAAGAATCAAATAATGCAACAAATGAACAAATAGAAAAAACAAATGAAAATGTAATAGAAAATGAAGATAAAGATGACGCTGAACTTTCATCAAAAAAAGAGAATACCAATGCTGATGAAATTCCTGTTCAAAAAAAGCAATCTAAACTACAAAAAATACTTATTGGTGTAATCTCAGCTTTAGTTTTAATCCTTATAGTTGGTATTATTTTATATTTCACTGGTTTTTTTGATCCTGAACCTGTAAAAAAAGTTGAACAAGTTGTAGAAAAGAAACCTAAACCTGAAATTGTTTTTGATGAAGATGAAATTAATAAAAAATCTCTTAATAAAAAACTTACACGATTAACTAAAACAGAAATAATGAACAAAGAAGAACTAGAGGCAGAAGAAGAAAGAATAAAAGAAGAAGAAAGAAAGAAAAAAGAAGCTGAACAAAAAGCTATTGAAGAAAAGAAAAAGAAAGAAGAAGCTAAATTAGCGGCACAATTTGCAAAAATAGAAGCAGAGAAACAAGCCTTAAAAGAGCAACAAGATAAAATCAAACAAGAGCAAGAAAACTTCTTAAAACTTCAGGAGCAAGCTTCAAAAGAGTTCGAGAAGAAGAAAAATGAATTATTAAATAGTTTAGAAAACAATTCAGCTAATCCTATACAAAATCTAGAGAGTAACACTGAAGAAAATCAAACTCAAAAAGAATCAATAGCAGAAGAAGAAAACCAAGAAGAAGATTTATATTCTGAAGAAGCTTATAAGCAAGAATTTGAAGAAACTAAACAGATTAATAACTTTTTATCATTTATAAATGTTGCTACTATTGAAGGGGAGTTATATAAATCATTTCTAGATAAAATAACTAAAATAGATAAAAATGTATCTTTATGTAGAGATAATAAAAATAGAGTAGAGATCTATTTTGGCCCATATTATTCAAATAATGAGAGGGAAAAAGTTTTAAATAATTTACTTGAAAATGGTTTTAAATATTCATATTCTGTAGACTTCACGCAAGAAGAGTATGAAAAAAGATGTAAATATTAGAAGCTTTTACGAGTTTTCTAATATTTCAAAAGAGTTTTTAACTTCTATTTTTTTATTATCAATATCAACATCAACAATATAATTTTCAAAGTTAAAAGGTATTAGAAAGTTTTTAGGAAGATTTTCATTTACTAATGATTCATCTGTAGTAATTTCCATATAATCATCAAGGGGAAACCTATGCATCTCTTTTACAGTACCTAATTTTTTTCCATCTTCAAAAACTTTACATCCAACAATATCAAACCAAAAAAATTCATTCTGATCAAGTTGACAATTACTTTTTGTTTCTTCAATCGACGTATAAAGTTGTTGATTTGTTAACTTTTTAGCAATATCCATATCATCATAATTTTCAAATTTAATTAAATCCCGCGAAGGAATATATTCTGATACCTTAAGAGTTGTCTTTTTATTTGTAGTGAAAGTTACACCTTTTTTAAATTGCTCAGGAAAGTCAGAGTCAATGATAAGTCTTAAATGACCTTTCAGACCAACTGCCTTTCCTAATTTTGCAACATAAATTTTATCAGTCATAACTTGTTAATTAAGAGTTCGCAAGAACTTGTATTTTATAAGATACACCATCTTTTGCTTTACAACCATTAGCCATAGTTTTTAAAGCATTAATCATATTTCCGTTTTTCCCAATAAGTTTTCCAATATCTGCAGAGTCTGCTTTTATTGTAATCTCAGTAAATGTATCATCTACTTTATTTGTACTTATAGTAATATCATTAGGTTTACTAACAATAAGTTTTGCGTAGTTCTCTATAAAATTTGTAATCATGCTATCATTCTATAATAAAATTACTTTTGAGATGCTAATTTTTTAACTTTTTCAGATGGTTTAGCTCCAACACCTAACCAATAGTCATATCTCTCTTCATCAATTTTTAATACTTTTGGTTCAGAAACTGGGTTATAATATCCAATTGATTCAATCCAACCAGAATCTCTTCTTTTTCTTGAGTCTGTTACAACTATTCTATAAAATGGTTTTTTGTTTCTTCCCATTCTTGTTAATCTAATTACTGTCATTTTTTCTTTCCTTGTTATTTTTCTTAGTATTGAATTCTAAACTCAACTTCAATATAATCGTAAGTTTACAACTCAATACTAATGTAATTTTACCTATTTTGGTAAATTAAGTCCTCCAGGACCACCCTGTCCTTGCATTTGATTAAGCATGTTTTGCATACCTTTCATCCCACCTTTTGATGAAAGTTTTTTTGCCATTTTAGAAGCATTTTTAAACTGCTTAAGTATTTTATTGATTTGAACCTCTGAAAGACCACAACCTTTGGCAATTCTTTTCTTTCTGCTTGGATTCATTAAGCTTGGTGTTTCTCTTTCTTTTGGAGTCATAGAACTAATTAAAGCTTTAATATTTTTAATCTCATCTGAATTTTCTAAATCCATATCTTTTAATTGACTCGACATACCTGAAAGACCAGGAATCATGCCAATAATAGATTTCATTGAACCTAATTTACTCATCATTGATAATTGATCTAAAAAGTCATTAAAATTAAATTCACCTTTTTTAATTTTCTTAGTTACAGCTTTTGCTTTTTTCTCATCGATTACTGCTGAAGTTTTTTCTGCAAGACCTTCAATATCTCCTGCACCCATAAGTCTAGAAACAATTCTATCAGGAATAAATACTTCTAGATCTGGCATCTTTTCACCAATACCAATAAATCTTAATGGAACACCAACTTGATGAGCAATTGAAATAGCAACACCACCTTTTGTGTCACCATCATATTTAGATAGAATCACTCCATCAATACCAATTTTTTCTTTAAATGTTGTTGCAGTTTTAGTTGCATCATGCCCTGTTAAAGAATCAGCAACATAAAAAATCTCATCAGGATTAACTTTGTTTCTAACATTTTCTAATTGAAGCATCAACTCTTCGTCAATTGCAAGTCGTCCAGCTGTATCTATTAAAAGAACATCATATAATTCTTTAGTTGCTTTTTCTTTTGCAGCAAGAGCAATTTTTACAGGATCTTTTTCATTATCATCATAATATATGTCAACTTCAACTTGAGCAGCAATTTGTTTTAACTGTTCAACTGCAGCTAATCTTTGTAAATCGGCAGCTGCAACTAAAACTTTTTTCTTTCTAAGTTTTAAATAGTTTGCTAATTTACCTGTTGTTGTTGTTTTACCAGAACCTTGAAGTCCTGTCATTAAAATAGTTGTGGGAGGAGTACTAGAGAAAACAAAACCTTGATTTCCTTCAGTAGTTAATACATTTGTTAATTCAGTTCTTAATGCTTTTAGAAATGAGTCTTGTCCTATTCCTAATCTTTTTGTTTCTAATTCAATTGCAGTTATTAATTCTTTTGTAGTTTTATGATGAACATCAGCTTTTAAAAGTGATTTTTTTAATTCTGTTATTGCTTTTTTTAATGAGGCAACATCATCTTTATGTCTAATTTTATTTACTGCATTTTTTATCGAACCGGTTATTGAATCAAACAAAATTAACTCCACTATTTTTAAATTTTGTGGATAATACTCTTTTTTTTCTTTAAGTAAGTTTAAATGGGTATAAATTTAAGTTATATTTAATTTATAAGTATTTTAGAAATCCCATTTAATGGGACTTCTTATTTTCAGAAAGCTTAAAAATTAATTAAAGTCATACACTTTAAACTCTCTTGGTTCACGAGCTTCAAAATCATAATCAAATATTTTAGTTCTTTTTGAGTGTAAAAGAACTCTATTTATATTAGCAGCTGCCTTACCATAAATAGCATCTCCAATAATTGGAAGTCCTGCATAATTTAAATGAACTCTAATTTGGTGAGTTCTACCTGTATCAATCACAATTTTTACTTTTGATTTATTACCTTCAACAAGCATTGGATAAACAGTTGATTTAGCAGGTTTACCTTTTTTGTCAACTTTTGACTTTGCTTGTCCTCTATCTTTTGTAGTTAAAATTGGTTTATCAATTTCAATCTCTTCAATAACTTTTCCATCAACAATAGCAACATATTCTTTATAAACATTATTTGCTTTAAACTCTTTTATAGCTTTTTTCTGGAATTCTTCATTTTTAGCAAAAAGCATTACACCACTTGTTTCTTTATCAAGTCTATTTAACATAATAAAGTTAGGAAATTTACGTGCAACTTCATCACTTGTCATAAAACAAGGTTTATCTAAAGCTAATATATCATCATCTTGAAATATCACTTTTATTGGAGCTAACTCTTTTACTGAAAATTTCATATCAGTTGGTACATCAGCTCTAGCAATAACAACTTTTCTTCCCATTGCTCTTACTAAACCTTTATCAATTAACTCTTTTGCCTTTGAATTTGAAATTCCCTCTTGTTTTGCTAATACTTTGTATGCCTTGTCGTATTCAGCCATTTATATTCCTTTTAATTCTTCTAGAATAGGTTTTATATCACCTTTTTGTCTTAAAGAAGATTTTTCTAAATTTTTTAAATTTTCTAATGTTTCTTTTAATTCATCATTTTCTATTATTTTATAATTTTCAACGCACTCAAATAAAGAATGTTGATTGAAAATATTTTTTCCACTAATTAATTTACATCCAAAATATGCTGGTTCTACTGGATTATGCCCACCTATATTTTCAAAGGCTCCACCAAGAATAACAACATCTGAAATTGAATATATATTATTTAACTCACCTAAAGTATCAACTAATGTAATATCACAATCAAAACTATTGTTTTGACTAAACCTATTATACGATAAATTTCTATCTTTAAGATACTCTTTTATAAGTTTATCAACTTTTTCAAATCTTTCTGGATGTCTTGGGACAATAACTAGTTTTCCAAATTCTCTTTTATAAGACTCTAATATTAGATTCTCTTCATTTTCATGTGTACTACCTGCAGTGATTAGAATATCACTTGGTTTTTTATACTCTTTTGTAACCTTTGGAAGAAGTGCTAACTTTATATTTCCTATAACTTGAATATTTTTTGCACCAAGTTCCTCTAAACGTTTTTTATCTGTAATTGTTTGAGCAAAAACCTTATCCACATTTTCAAATATTTTTTTATAAAAGAAAGAAAACCTTTTATAAGAGCCATAGGATTTATCAGAGATCCTAGCATTTATTAAAAATGTTTTTGCCCCTCTTTTTTTTGCAAATAAAAAAAGTAAATACCAAAGTTCTGCTTCCATGACAACTAAAGCTTTTTGTTTTTTTATCCAAAAAGGAAGAAAAATTTCAAAAGGTAAATACCTTACATTCTTTGTTAATTTTTTTGCCTCTTGAAAACCTGTGTTTGTAATAACTGAAAGATTTACCGTATTAGTGAGATTTTCAACTAATGGTTTTATTGCTTTTGTTTCACCCATTGAGCAAGTATGAAACCAGATACCTTCTTCTTCAAAGGAAGGATTATTCCTAAAAAAAAACTTTGAAGGAATTGCTACTTTATACTTGTCTTTTCTTGATTTAAATAATAAAAAAGGGATTGCTAATATATAAACTAATATTAATAATAGATAGTAGATATAAGAAAAGAGGCTCAATATTAAGCCTCTTCAGTTTCTTCTTCTTTGTATAGAATTCTTCCACAATGAGGACAGTTTATAATCTCTTCTGATTTAATTACCTCAGAATAAGTTTTATCATTAATTTTCATAAAACATCCATAACAAGCTTGGTCTTTTACTGGAACTACTGCTGAATCTTTAGCCCATCTTCTAATTTTTTCATAGAAAGTTAAAATCTTCTTATCAAATTTTTCTAATAATTGACCTCTTTCTTGAGATACATTATTTCTTTCTTTGTTAATTTCTTCAATAGAATTATCAACTGCAACTTGAATCTCTTTGATTGATTCTTCTTCTTCAGTTAATTTCCCTTGAAGTTCTTTTAACTCTTCCTCTTTAGCTGCTGCAATTTCATCTAATCTAATAATCTCTTCATTTGCAAATGAAACTTGTTCTTTAGCAATCTCTTCTTCAAGTTGTAAAGCTTTTAATTCTTTTTCATTTGATACTTCATTATTCTTTTTAGAAATATCTTCTAGCTTAGTTTTTAATTCTGCTAAGTGAATATTGTTTTTTGTTCTTTTTGATTTTACATCATCTATTTGTGCATATGTATCATTAATTTGTGATTTAATAGACTCTGCTACTTCAACAAATGTAGATAATTTTGCTTTCTCATTCTCTATCTTTGGTTCAAACATACTAATAGCAATGTCATATTTTGATAATTTCACCAAATCTTCTAGATATTTATTCAACCGTTTCTCCTTGTGTACAAAACTTAAATGGATTTTTCGAAGCTGTAATTATAGCTTGTAATTTATTTTTTTTCAAATAGTCTTCAATTAATCCCATCATTAAGGGACTAAAATGTTTTTCACTTTCATAGTGTCTTATATCAATTAATGATATACCTCTTGCTTTTGCTTCCATAGCATCATGATATTTAATATCCCCAGTTAGAAAACAATCTGCATCAACTTGAGATATTAAAGACATACCGGCACCTGTTATAAGTGCAACCTTTTCAACTTTTTCATTACATTTTACATATTTAATATACTCTAAACCTAATCTTTTAGAAATATCATTGGCAAAATTTGAAAATGTATCATTAACCTTTGCATAACAAATATAGCCTTCACTCTCAATTACATCAAGACCTAAAATTTCATGTGCAACATATTTATTTAAGTGAGTAGTATCTATATTTGTATGCATCGATATAAGTGCAATATTTTTTTGAATCAAGATTTTTAGTAACTTAGTACTATAAGAATCATAATTTACTTTTTTTAAAGGTGAAAAGATTAAAGGATGATGAGTAATTACTAAAGAGTTTTCATCCATTTGATTTAGGTTCTCTTCATCTAAATCAATTGAAACATAAACTTTTGATATTTCATCTTCTAAACTTCCAACCAATAATCCTGAATTATCCCATTTCTCTTGTAATTCAAAGGGTGATAATTCATCTAAAAAATTATAGATCTCTTTTAATTTCATAATTATACAAATAACTCGGGATTTGTTTTTTCTAAATTTTCAAGTGCTTTTTTTGAAGAGGCACTTCCAATTCTTTTTAATCTATCTACTTCTTGATTTTTATATAAAACAGCACATCCTTGGGCTAATTCTCGAACCTTTAGAATATAATTTTGTCTTTCAGTAACAGAGATAGCTTTTCTTGCATCAAGTGTGTTAAATGCATGTGAAGCAATCATACATTGATCATATGCAGGAAGAGGTAAACCTTTTTCTAAACAAACTTTACATTCATTAAAAGCATCATCAAAATGTCTAAACAATATCTCAGTATTAGCTACTTCAAAGTTATATGTTGAGAACTCATATTCACTCTGTTTATGAACATCTGCATAAGTAGTAATACCATGATTATTTTCATTCCAAACTATGTCAAATACAGAATCTACACCTTGTAAATACATTGCAAGTCTTTCTGTTCCATATGTAATCTCAACGGCAACAGGGTCACATGGAAGACCACCCACTTGTTGGAAATAAGTAAATTGTGTTACTTCCATACCATCAAGCCATACTTCCCATCCAAGTCCCCAAGCACCAAGTGTTGGAGACTCCCAGTTATCTTCAACAAATCTTATATCATGTTTTGAAAGATCTAATCCCAAAAATTCTAAAGATTGTAAATATAAATCTTGGATATTGTCTGGACTTGGTTTAATTAAAGTTTGAAATTGATAATAAGCCCCAAGCCTATTTGGATTTTCACCATATCTACCATCAGTTGGTCTTCTACTTGGAGCTACATAAGCAGTTGACCAAGGAGTTGAATCTAAACTTCTTAAAATCGTTGCAGGGTGAAAAGTCCCAGCTCCGGCTGGAATATCATAAGGTTGAACAATATTACACCCTTGACTCGCCCAAAATTGTTGTAATTTTAATAGAATTTCTGAAAAAGTAACCATCTATTTAATCCCTAATGCTTTATTTATTTTATTTTTATCAAAACCACAAATCCATGTATTTTCTATCAAAACAACAGGTGCTCCACTGCAACCATGTTTTTTACAATCATTTAAAGCTTTTTTATTTGTGGAAAGATCAATTAAATTGTATTTGATCTTTTTTGCCTTGAAATAAGCCTTTGCCTCATTGCACCATTTACATTTAGGTAAAGTAAAAAGTGCAACTTGTTTCATTAAAGAATTACTTCAATTGTAGCTGAGTCACTCTCAACTTTTTTTGCTTGAACAATTCTGTCCTCTTTTAGTTTTACTGCTAATTCTTTATCACTTATTGATAAAATTTGCATTGCAAAGTATGCGGCATTAACTGCACCACTTCTTCCAAGAGCAACAGTACCAACAGGCATTCCAGCAGGCATTTGAACAGTTGAAAGCATAGCATCCATACCATCCATAGCTCCACCTTTCATTGGAACACCAATTACAGGTTTTGTTGTAGTCGCAGCTATAGCACCAGCTAAATGCGCAGCCATACCAGCAGCAGCGATAAATGCAACAGCACCTTTTTCTTCTGCTTCTTTAATATAGCTTTTTGTTCTTTCTGGGCTTCTGTGAGCTGAAGAGATTATAATTTCATATTTTACATCAAACTTCTCTAAAGTATCAGCACAGTGTTTCATAATTTCATAATCAGATTTACTTCCCATTATGATAGATACAAAATTCATTGATTTTCCTTAAATATTCTTAAAATGGGTAATATTATATCAAAAAGTTCCTAATAATTTTATAATCTTAGAAGATTTAAGTTTATTCCAACCTGTGAACTTATATAAAACCAATGAATCATTTTCAAAAATAAATTTACTGAAATTTTTTGATTCATCTTCAATATACAAGGCTTTAGAGTTTGAATATATATTTGAGTTTTCACTCTCTTTTGAGTTTGTAAATAAAACTACAGTTGGAATAAAAAAAGCTTCTGCAATATGGTATGTTGACGTATCAACTGTAACAACCTTTGACATATTAGCAACAATATATGAAAAGTCTAAAAAATTTTGTGAAGAAGCTGATAAATCAACATATCTGTCATCATCAATTTTTGAATCAATTTTAATTGTTGAAACAATGGTATATGCAGGTAGTTTTTCAATTAAATCTTTTAAAATTCTAACTGCTATCTCTTTTGGTATTGATTTACTTAAATTTGCAGAATAAGGATGAAAAAGTATAGTTTCACCTTTAAGCTTTAATCTATTTATTTTCTCTTTTAATTCATTTTTTGGTTTGTATGATGCAATATCTATAGTATTAAATTTTTCTTTTTCATCAATTTTTCTATAATCTATTCCAAATTTATATAAAAAGGCATCTATTTTTGAAAGATGTTTAAAATAACTTCTATTTGTTACTGAACTAAAATCCACAAAAAAATCATAAGCACAAAACGATTTTACGTCTATGGAAAGAGGATTTACACTATTAATAAAATTTTGATTAGAAAATATCATTTTATCCCTAGAGAAAAATTTATTTTCTGAAGCATTTAAATATATATCAAGTTTAACACTTTTGAATTTTTTTCTTAGTTTTTCATAAAAGATTCTTAAAGAAGAACATCCGCAAATCATTTCAGACATTGATAATCCAACATTTCCCAATATCATAATAGAAATATCTTTTTTTAGTGTTCCGTCTAATTGTTTATCTAAATCAACGCAATCTTCGTTTAGGTATGTTGATTTTATTTCATCTTCATTAATCTCTGCTTTGTTTAGATTTTTATATGAATAGTCATATTTTTGAGTTAAAAAATGTTCATTTAAATTTGTAACCCCTAGTTCTCTAGGAAATTGACTTAAATATCTTATTTTAGTTTCATCTATAACTCTTGCTTTATATTTACCTCCAACATTCAAAAAAACTCTTTTAATATCTTCAAAGTCTTCAAATGTAGTTATATAAACAGTTTCGTTAAAAAGATTAGATGGTCCCTTTAATTTAGAATACTTAACTAAAGTACCATCAGTTGTTTTTATATTGATATTTTCTGTAACTCTAAATATAACCATTATTAATTACTACATGAACTTTGTTCTAATATTTCTTCACTATTTTCAACTCTAAGCATTGTTAAATAAGGTAATTTCCCTGGTAATTGAATTTTATTTGTATTTCCACTATGAACAGATTCAAGCTCTTTTCCAGTTTCCGTTAAAATCTTTTTAAATGAAACATAATATTTACCATCATCTTTTTTAAATATTTTTCCTATCTCATTTTCACACTCTTCAATTTCTGAGTTTAAAGGAGCAAAAATTTCTGTCTCTTCATTTGGATAGGTTTTATATTTACACATAAAATGTTTTTCATCTGAAGTTACTAATCCACTAACTTCATAGCTACCTTTACTTAAAGCATATTCATGGTTTTGTGTGTCATTTTTCTCAAATGGCCTATGTATTAAATATGCATCGGTAAAGCCTCTGTTTTTTGTAGTTGATAATTCATACTGGTATTTTTGCGCATCAAATTTATTTAAATAAAAATCATCAATGGCACTTCTATAAGCATAAGCTGTAACAGCAGCATAATAAGGTGATTTTGTTCTACCTTCTATTTTTATTGAATCAACTGCACCAGATTCTAAAATTTCATCAACATGACTTGCTAGATTCATATCTTTTGCATTAAAGATATAAGTTCCAACACCTGGTTCTTCTTCTAGTCTAAATAAAGTACTGTGATCTTCATTTGCTGCATATAATGTATATTCAAATCTACAATCATTTGCACAAGATCCTCTATTTGGAACTCTTCCCATCTGAACAGCACTCACTAAACATCTACCACTATAAGCAAAACACATAGAGCCATGAACAAAAATCTCAATCTCCATTTCAGGTAGATGTTTTTTTATCTCTTTTACATCCTTTAAACTTATTTCCCTAGCAGCGATAATTCTTCTAACACCCATATCGTAATAAACTTGCGCATCTAGATAATTCATTACATTTGCTTGAGTTGATAAGTGAATTGGTATTTGAGGGGCCAATTCTCTACAAAGTCTAACAACTCCCGGAGCTGCAACAATTAAAGCATCAGGCTCAAGTTCTGCCATTTGTACAATATGTTTTTTTAATAATTCAATTTGAGAGTTAAAAGGGAAACCATTTATCGTTGCATAAACTTTTTTCCCAATAGAGTGGGCATAATCTATCCCCTCTTTAAATGTTTCAAAGCTAAATTCTTTACCTGACCTAATTCTTAAACTAAAATGACTAACCCCACCATATACGGCATCTGCACCATAGTTAAAAGCGATTTTTAATTTTTCAAGATTTCCAGCGGGGGATAATAGTTCTATTTTTTTGTTGTTATTCATAATAAGATTTTCCTTATGTGTTTACAAGACACAGTTTGATAATTTCGCAATTATATCAAATTTTTTTATAAAAAAGATTTTGTATTAAGTTAATTAAGATTTATAAGAATAAATAAGGAAAGCTTTTAAAAGCTTTCCCATTCATCGTCATCATTATTATTTGAAGTTATTGTTTTTGAAGACCTTACAGGAGCTGAGACAGTTGTTTTTTTCTCATTCTTTGTTTCTACTTTAATAGGTCTTTGTTCTGAAACTTTTGTAGTTTTATGCTCTTTTTCCCTACTACTTTGAATAGAGCAGTTTTCAGCTTTGATTCTATCCATTGTTCTAAATAATTCTTCAGTCGTAGTTTCTAACTCTGAAGATACACTTTCTAATTCCTCATTTGAAACTTTTTTTGAATTTAGTTCAACATATTCACCAACTAAATTATGAACTTTTTCATGATATTCTTTCATTTTATTCCAAGTTGAAGTTTTAGAAAATTCTTTTCTTTGGCTTTCTTGGTCTAAAATCCATCTACCAAAATCACAATCTTTTGGTGAAGTTACACTCCAAGAATTGAAAGTTCCAACTTCAGCAAAGTTTTTGTTTTTGAAAACTATATGATCATTTTTAAGTTTAGACATTGTAAAAACTAAATCTACATCACAAATCTCTTCTTGTTTTCTCTTATCAAAATTTGCCCTTTCTGCAATATTAAGTAAACTTGTAGATAATTCAGAAACTTCTGTTGCAAGATTACTAATTTGTGTTGCAGATGAAGCATTTACTTGTGTTGCCTGATCTAAAGAGTTAATAACATCATTAATTTGAACAATTCCAGTTTCTTGCTCTTTCGAAGCAGAATCAACATCTGTAATTAATTCAATTGTTTCACTAACCTTACTATTTAAATCAGAATAACCTTTGATCATATTATCTGCAATTGATTTACCTTCATTTGCTTTTGTAGTTGCATTTTCAACTAAATCTTTAATCTCTTTTGCTGCTTGGGCACTTCTACTTGCAAGATTTCTAACTTCTTGTGCTACAACTGCGAAGCCTTTTCCAGCTTCACCTGCTGTTGCTGCTTCTACAGCTGCATTTAAAGATAAAATATTTGTTTGGAATGCAATTTGATCAATAACTGTAATTGCATCATTAATAGCATGAACTTGTGTATCAATATCATCCATTGCTGATGTTGTTTTAGTTGCTAAATTTTCACCATCACGTGCAGATTTATTTAAATCATTTGCCAAGATTGACATTCTATTTACTTTTTCATTACTTGATTTAATAATTGATGTTATCTCTTCTACTGCTGCTGCTGTTTGCTCTAAAGATGCAGCTTGATCATTTGCTGAATCCGAAAGTTGATTAGAAGATGATGATAAGATTTCAATATCTGCATTTAATTTTTCACCTGTTTTTGTTATCATTGATAAAAATTCTGATACAGTACCACCTAGTTCCCTTGTACTTGCAAAGATTGAACCAATAATACCATTAGAACCTTTTTTAGAAGAGGTCAATGATGAATCAAAATTAGAATCACCATATTCAAGTAAAACTTTATTTATATCTTCTAATTTATCATTTGTTGAATCTATCATTGAGTTAATTGATTCTCTTAGTTTTTGAATAGTAGGATTATTAGATGTTTTTTCAACTTTATATACATAAAAACCATTTTTTATTTTTCTAATAACATCTTCAACCTCTTCAATGACTAAAGCATCTTGAGCATATCCAGCTTTTAACTTGTCAACATACCCATTAAAGGCATCAACTAAAGATCCAATCTCATCATCATTAGATTTTCTTATTCTTTCACTTCTATCATTACCTGAACCTAAATATTCAACTGCTTCTTTTAAGTCTTCAATAGGTCTAATGATAATTTTTTTAACTAAAAATGAATAAACTAAATAAATTATAATAATTGCTAAGATAGTAAAAAAAGAGAAATAAATAATGATATCATTGATCTCTTCATTTGTTTGTTGTTCCATTTTTAAGATATGTTCTTCAATATCATCTACATAAGCGCCAGTTCCTATAATCCAATCCCAAGGTTCAAATTTTTTAACGTAAGAGTACTTTAATTGTGGAGCATCTTTCCCTGGTTTTTCCCACATGTAATCAACTAAACCACCTAAGTTTTTAGTCTTTGATACTTTAACCATTTCATTGAATAAAAACTTTCCATTTGGATCTTTAACTTTTGATAGGTTTTTACCATTTAGTGATGGTTTTATAGGATGCATAATCATTTTTGGTTCTGAATCATTTATCCAAAAGTAACCACTTTTCCCATATCTCATTGCAGAAATAGATTTTAATGCCTCACTTTTTAGGTTTTCAGAAACATCTGAAACATATTCACCTGTTCCTAAAACCCAACCGAAAGGTTCAAAAAGTTTTACAAAAGATACTTTTGGTTGTGGTTTTTCAAATCCTGGCTTTGGCCAAACATAATCAACAAAACCTTCTTTATTAGCTTTTGCAACTGCTGCAAACTCTTTAAAGATTTGTTTTCCACCTTTATCTTTATAATTATATAAATCTTTACCATCAAGTTGTGGCTTAATTGGATGCATAACAATAACAGCATCTAAATCATTGATCCAGAAGTAACCATTCTCCCCATACCTGGTCCCCTCAACTATACTTTTTAGTTTTTCTTTTAATTCATTTTCAGGTAATAAATCTTTATTTTTTTCATATTCATGATTCAAAATAGAAAATATGAATTTTGCTTCAGATTTTAAAGTCTCTTGAACTTCAACTTTAACTTTTTCAATCGATGTTCTTTCATAATATGAATCGACTGTTTTTAAAGCCAATGAAACATAATTTTCAAGTTCCTTTTCCTTATTTGAGTAAGCCTCTTGCTTAAAGTTCTCGATTTTTTCTTTTGATACTTTTTTTAAAGTGTAGATTGACTGAGTTGCAATTAATAAAGATACAATTACAATTGCAAGCAAAGATATAATTAACAACTTCCCTTTGATTGATATTTTTGATAGCATGAACCTTCCCGTTTCCCATTATTTTGAACTTATTATAATGCTAATATATTAAAATGTCAAGTAAGTTTCCACTTATAAATAATTATTATTTTATTTTATGTTATTATGTTAAAATAAGAAATCAAAGGATTTTTATGATTAAAAAACTATTTAAGAAAGCAACTATTGATGATTTATTAAAAGAGTTAAAAAGTTCAACTTTTAAAGAAGACAAAGTTGATTCTATGTTAGAACATTTAAATATTAATCATATAAATCAAAATAATGAGAATTTCTTACATTTAATGATTTTAAATAATAAAATTGAATCAGCAAAATGGCTTGTAAAAAAAGGTATAGATATAAACTATCAGGACTCAAAAGGAAATTCACCTTTGATGTTAGCTTCTAAAGATGGATTTTTGAGTGCAATTGATTTATTACTTGAAAAAAAAGCTGATGTAAATTTAGAAAACTATAGTGGCTATTCAGCCATTGACTTTGCTGCATATAATGGACATTTTGCTGCATATAAGAAACTAAAACCTTTGGTAAAAGATTTAAATAAAAAAAATAAAAAAAATGAATCAATTTTACATTTTGCAGTAAAATCACATAATTTGGAAATAATAGATGATTTATTAGAGGAAAAGAGATTTATAAATGATGATTCCATATTATTTTTTAAAGAATCATTTGAAAATATAGATGTCTTAAATAATCTATTAGATAGATTTGATAGTTTAGAGAAATTAGATCACAATGGAAGAAACCTACTATTTTATGTCATTGAAAATGGTTTTGAATGCCAAAATGTTTTTCTAAAACTTCTAGAAGAGGGTTTAGATGTAAACTGTATTGATAAAAAAGGAAATAACATACTTTTACATCTAATTGAATACATAATCTACAAAGAAAACAATCTTGTTATTGATACAAAAGAAGATCTAGAAAAACATAAAAAAGATATAAAAAACCTAATTGATATAATTCCAACAATTATTGAATCTAATATTGATACAAGAACATCAAACAATAACAATGAAACTGTTTTATCTCTTCCTTCAAAAAATCAACATTTGGAGCTTTTAAATTTACTATTAGATTGTGAAGTACCAGTTGATATTGTTGATAAGAATAATAACACGGCATTAAGTTTAATAATAGAAAAAGGAAATAGTTATCTTGAAACAACTCATATATTACTTGATTATGGAATAAATCCAAATATTAAGGATTCGAAAAACCATACTGTAATTGAAAAACTAATTGATGCAATTTTAATTGTTAGAGAAGAAAAAAAAGCTAGACCTATCCAAAGAAAAAACCTTGATTTTAAAAGTGATTATGTATCTATCCTAGAAAGTGTTTTAGTAAATACAGATGTTAAATTGAAACAATATAATTCAAAGGATGAGCCATATTTCTTTGAAGCATTAAGATATGGAGCAACTGATATTGTAAAACTTTTAATAAAATATGGTGCAGACATAAATGCTCAAGATAAAGATGGCAATAATATTATCTATAAATATATGCTAGAGAATCAAGAGTTTAAAAAAGAGAAAGAGCAAAAAAACTATTATAACAATTTACAAGCAATAATCATTATGGGTGCAAATGTAAATGCAAAAGATTCTTATGGTGGAATCACTTTACATAAAGCTATACTAGACTGCGATATGACAGTTATAAAGATGCTTTTACATAGTGGTGTGGATATGAATGCAATTGATAATAGAGGAAGACATATATTACATAATGCTGTTTGGAAAAATGATATTAAAATTTTTAAACTTATTTATTCTTATAATAAGTCTTTGTTAAATGAGCCTGATAAATTTGGCGTCTTACCTATAAATTATGCAGCTTTTTTAGGATACACTGATATGGTATTAGAATTTATTGAACTTAGTGCCCATGTTAATAACCCTTACAAAAAGACAAAATATATTTTAAATTTTCTAAAAAAGTTTCATAAAAGTTTAAACACTTTGATAGTAAATGCAAGAACAAAAATTCAAAAAGATAAAATAAAAATTTTAGTAGAAAATATGAAAAAAGAGTTTGAAGTTAATTCTTAAACTCTTTTTTCTTCTAAAAGATTTTTAGCAAAAGAAAAAGCATCTTTTGTGACACTTTCCCCACTTATCATCCTAGCAATTTCATTTACCCTTGATTCATCATCAAGTTTTTTTACAGTAGAAACACCATTTTTCTTATCAACTAAAAAATGTTGATGTGCAGTTGATGTTAACTGAGGTTGATGTGAAATAGCAAATATTTGATAAGATTTTGATAGTTTGTTTAAAACTGTTGCAATTGCAGAACTTTCTTTTCCACTTAAATTTGCATCAATCTCATCTAAAAATAAAATTCCATTATTTACAATATCAAACTCACTAATAGAAGTAAGAAGTGCCAGTCTAAGTCTGTTAAACTCCCCTGAACTAATTGTCTCAAGGTTTACTCCATTTAACTCAAAAAGAATCTCATCAATTCCATCTTTTGTTAAACTTTTCTCTTCAACTTTTATTTTTGCATTAGAAAGATATAAAAACTTTAAATAGTGATTCATTCTCTCTTCTAATATTTTTACTGCTTTTTTTCTATACTTACTAATATCTTTTGATAAAGCCTCAACTTCAATAGTGATTTTTTTATATTTTTTTTCTAATACAGATTTTTCAAAGGATATATTTTCATAAGATTCTAACTCTTTTTCTTTATTCTCTTTATATTCTATTGCCTCTTTAATAGAGCCAAATCTTTTTTGTAAAGATGAAAGTTTTTCAATTCTATCTAAAACAGTTTCAATATCTAATTCTTCTAATTCATATAAAGAATCGTTAAATCTTTCATAAAGATTATTTAACTCATTAATAGCCTCATCAAAAAAACTACTATCCTCATCTAGTAAAAATAGTGTTTCGTTAACTGCTGAAGTGTAATTAAAAATAGCTTGAGATTTTTCAATAGATTCTTCTATCTTTTCTTTTTTAGATAATTTCTTTTTAATTAAAGCTAACTCTTCATACTCTCCAACTTGTGGGTTTATTGAGTTAATTTTATCTATTTCAAATTTTGCAAACTCTTTTAAGTCTTCAAGCTTTGACTCATCATTTCTAATTTTCTCTAATTCTTTTTGAATAGATGAAAGTTCTTGATACTTTTCATCAAATTGTAATTTTATTGAACCATAATCCTTCTCATATTTTTTGCAATAAAAGTCTAAAAAAGAAATTAGTTTTACTGAATCAAAATCTGAGTTATCTTTTAAATGTAAATGTCTAATAAGCGTTTTTGAAAATTGATTTAGATTTTTTTTAGAAATTGTTTGAGCATTTAAAAAATATCTAGTTTTATCTTTTTTTATCTCTTTAATCGTAATGTCATCATCTTTTTGTATATCATAAGCTTCATCTACAATTCCCATGTTAGTCAAGGTTATTTCACCAAGTCTTGCTTTACACTCCCCTATTCCAAATAAAGATAACATTGATTGCATTAAAACAGATTTTCCAGCTCCACTAGGACCTGTAAAAACAACTAAACCATTATCTAATTCTAATTCAACATCCTTAAATGATAAAAAATCATTTAAATAAATTCTATTAATCAATTATTTCCCCATCCTAATTTCTCATTTAAAACTTTAAAGAAATCTCTTTTTGTTCTATGAATAAGTTTAGCTTTTTTATCTGCAATTGTAACTTTAATAATTGCTTCATTTTTGGCTTCTACAATATCTTGCCCATCAATTAAAATAACAGCTCCTTGGGAGTCTTTTATTTTGAATTCTATTTCTATTTCTGCTGGCATTACAAGTGGTCTTTGTGTTAAAGAGTGTGATGCAACAGGAGTTATAATAAAAGCTTCAGTTAAAGGGTAAACTATTGGACCTCCTACAGAAAGATTATATGCAGTTGACCCTGTTGGAGTTGAGATAATTACACCATCACCATGATAAGAATTAAAAGATTCACCATTAATTTTTGCATTCACTTTTAACATAGAAGAGACTGATTTTCTAGAAATCACTATATCATTAAAGGCAACATAGGTTTTATCACCAATTTTACACTCAACTAACATTCTATTATCAATTCTATAATTATCATCCATTAAATCATTTAAAAATTCTGGAAGTTCTTCAAATACAATATCAGTTAGAAAACCTAAAGTTCCCATATGAATACCTAAAATTGGAATATCATACTTAAAAGAACTTCTTACAGCAGACAATAAAGTTCCATCTCCTCCAATAGATAAAAGAATATCTGCTTCTTGACAGATTTCTTCTAAACTTTTTCCTTGCTTTTCATTTATCATCTTTGCTGAGTTTTCTTCAAGAATAAATTCTATATTATGTACATCAAAACATTTTTTTATCTTGTAAAAATCTTCTTTTATTTCAGGGGAATTAGGCTTTAAAAAAATTCCTGCTTTTTTTATAGATTTTAATCTTTCTGAACTTTTTGTTAATCTCAATTAATTATCCTATTTAAATTCAATCATTTGAATTTGTTTCATTTCATTTTCCAAAACTCTTCCATATTTTTCAAGCTTTTTTTGCTGACTTGTAATTCTTGAAACATAAGGTTGATTTTTTCTTAAATCTTCACTTAAGCTATTTATAGCCTCTTTTGCTTCAACAAAGCTATTATAAACACCTTTGACCACTCTATAATAACTATTTTGACTCCCTATTGGAAAAGCAAGAACTTCTTCATATAAGTTATTATATTCAAAATATTTATCTATTCTCATATCATCTTTTAAAAATGTAATCAATGTTATTGTATATTTAGTAGAATCTCTGTTAAAAAACTCATCTTTTATTTTACTTTTACTATTTTCTAACTTTGCATATACACTTGAATAATCAAACTCATATTTTCTAGTTTTAACTTGAGATTTGTTTGTCTTACTATTATATATCATTTTATTTTTATGGTAAACTTTATATAGTTTTTGATGATTTTTTATATTACTTACTTTTAAATTTTTTAAACTTGTAACATTTAATTCTTCTATAATTTTTTTTGCATCATCTTTAGTTTCAAATGCTCCATAAATAAGTCTTGCATACTCATTATTATCACCATATTTATATGCTAAAGCTTCATTTTTTATCTTATTATTTAAAAATGATTGTTCAATTGTAGTTTCTTTTAAATTTATTTCACCAAAATCAACTGTAAAAAAAGAACTTCCATCATTTAAGAAAACTTCACTTAAAATATTAAACTCTCCATCCTCTTCAACATAATAAACATCTACAAGTTTTGATTCTTTTAAAAATTTATTCTCTTTTTTTTCAATTACTGTGTTTATCTTTTTTTTCTTAATCTTTTTTACACTATTTTTTATTTTCTTTTTTTGTCTATCTTCTTTTTTTGGCTTCTTTACTTTTTCTTTAGCTTGCTTAATTATCTTAGGTTTTTGAGCCTTTTCATTTTTTATAATTTTAATATCATCACTGATTGTAGGTTTACTTGCAAGCTCTTTTTTATTTGTATTGTTCATCTTTAATTCAACAATTGGATTATCTTCATCTTTAGAAATATTCTTATTATAAAAACTTTGAAACTTTTCCATTTTCATAGAGTAAGGTTTATTAAGTTTCAAATTATCATTAAACTTTTTTATAGCTTCAATAGCTTCCTTTCTAGTTTTATACAAGCCATATATAATTCTTGCTTTATCTTTATTTTTTCCATATAGATGAGCTAAAGCTTCATTTTCTACCCCATAAGTTTGAAAAAAGTTTTCAATACTATCTTGTTTTAAAGAAATACTTCCAATTGCAATAGAATAAAATTTAGAATTATCATTTAAAAACTCTTCTTTTAGTTTTTTTGCTTCTTTTGAATTATTGACAAAAATTGATTTAGAAAATTTCTCATTTGACTTTAATTTTTCCATCTTTTTTTTATCTGAAGAACTAATTTTTTTAATGTTTTCATTATATTCTGAAAAAAGCTCTTGATGTCTTTTTAAACTTGCTGAATAAGGTTTATTTCTAGTTAATCTTGAATCCAAATTTTTTATTGCTGCTGTTGCTTCAGTACCAGTTTTATAAACTCCTGAGATAATCCTAGCATACTCTTTATTTTCACCAAATTTATATGCAAGTGCATTTGTCATATTAAAAGTTTTGAAATATTCTATTGGATCATATTTACTTAATTCTAAAGTACAAATACTAATAGTATAAAATTTTGTATTAGGGTTTAGAAATTCATCCTTTAAGCTTATATTATTAGTGCTTTTATTTTCTACATATACAATGTCATCTTCCATTGCAGCATTTAAGTTTAGAAAAATTAAAAAAGATAAAAAGATAATTTTATAAATCAATATGCCCTACTTTTAATTTTGATATAAGTTAGATTCTATCTAAAAAGAATTTAAACAAGAATTTATAAGGGTACAGAAGAGAAGTAATAGGAGTTTAAATAAAAAAAGGGATATGCAAAAGCACATCCCTTTTTATCTAAAGAAAACTTAATCTAACGCGATTAGTTCTGACATTTACCGTTTAATTACGAAATCATAGATTTCTATTAAACATGACAAATCTCGTTAAAATCTAAAAGAGTGACGCAGGTCACTCTTTTAAACGATTTTAACCATTTCTCTTTTTGATGATTTCATCAGAAACGTTTTTAGGAACTTCTTGATAAGAATCAAATAACATAGAATAAGTTGCTCTACCTTGAGACATAGATCTTAAGTCTGTAGAATAACCGAACATTTCTGATAATGGAATCATTGCAACAACAAGTTTTACACCTGCTCTGTCATCCATAGATTGAACTTGTCCTCTTCTTTTATTAACGTCACCGATAACATCTCCCATATAATCTTCAGGAGTTTCAATTTCAACTTTCATGATTGGCTCTAAGATAACAGCTTGTGCAGCTGCTGATCTACAACCTTGTTTGAATCCCATAGAAGCAGCTAATTTAAATGCCATTTCAGATGAATCAACATCATGGTAAGAACCATCATATAAGTCAACTGCGATATTAACCATTGGATAACCAGCTAAAATACCACCAGCCATCGCTTCTTCACAACCTTTTTGAACTGCAGGAACATATTCTCTTGGAACAGCCCCACCTTTAATTGAACTTGTAAAGATATAGTTATCTTCACTATCAGATGGTAATGGAGTAATAGTTAAATATACATGACCATACTGACCTTTACCACCAGATTGTTTAGCGTATTTGTACTCTTGTTTAATCTCATTTTTAATTGTTTCTCTATAAGCAACTTGAGGAGCACCAACTTCAGCTTCAACTTTAAATTCTCTTTTCATTCTATCTACAAGAATTTCAAGGTGTAATTCACCCATTCCTGAAATAATAGTTTGTCCAGATTCTTCATCAGTTGCAACTCTAAATGATGGATCTTCTTCAGCAAGTTTACCTAATGCAATACCCATTTTCTCTTGGTCAGCTTTTGTTTTTGGCTCAACTGCAACAGAAATAACTGGTTCTGGGAATTCCATTCTTTCTAAGATTACTGGATCTTTTTCAGATGCTAAAGTATCACCAGTGATAGTTGTTTTAAGACCAACAACTGCACCAATTTCACCAGCATATAATTCTTTACACTCTTCTCTATTGTTTGAGTGCATTTTAAGAAGTCTTCCGATTCTTTCTTTTTTCATTTTAGTAGAGTTCATAACATATGTTCCAGATTCTAAAACACCTCTATAAACTCTTGCAAATGTTAATTGTCCAACAAATGGGTCAGTCATAATTTTAAATGCTAATGCTGCAACTTCACCATCATCAGATGAAGGAACGATAACAGCTTCACCATCTTGAGTTTCACCTTTAATATCAGCAACCTCAGTTGGAGCTGGTAAATACATAGCAACAGCGTCAAGTAAAGTTTGAACACCTTTGTTTTTAAATGCAGTACCACAAGTCATTGGAGTAATTGTCATATTTAAACAAGCAGCTTTTAATCCAGAAACAATCTCTTCTTCACTTAATTCACCCTCTTCAAAGTATTTTTCCATTAACTCTTCAGATGATTCAGCAGCAGCTTCAATCATTCTTTCTCTATATTCTTCAGCTTGTTCTTGCATATCAGCTGGAATCTCTTCTACATGGTAGTGAGAACCCATAGCAGCGTCATCATCCCAAACAATTGCTTTCATTTGTACTAAATCAACAACACCTTGGAAGTTTTCTTCAGCACCAATAGGTAATTGAATAGGGATAGCATTTGATTTTAGTCTTTCATTAACTTGTTTTTCAACCATATAAAAGTCTGCACCAGTTCTATCCATTTTATTAACGAATATCATTCTTGGTACTTTATATTTATTTGCTTGTCTCCAAACAGTTTCAGATTGTGGTTGAACCCCACCAACTGAACAGAATACTGCTACAGCACCATCAAGAACTCTCATTGATCTCTCAACTTCAATAGTAAAGTCAACGTGACCTGGAGTGTCAATAATGTTTATTTGTAGATCTTCGTTTGTTTTTGGGTGTTTCCAGTGACAAGTTGTTGCAGCAGAAGTAATTGTAATACCTCTTTCTTGCTCTTGTTCCATCCAGTCCATTGTAGCAGCACCGTCGTGAACCTCACCAATTTTATGAGATACACCAGTATAGAATAAAATTCTTTCAGTAGTTGTAGTTTTACCAGCATCGATGTGAGCAGCGATACCAATATTTCTAACTCTGTTAAGAGGGGTTTTTCTTGCCATCTTAAATTTTCCTTTTAAATTTTTAAATTTTGCGAGATTATATCTAAAACTAGATAAAAAAAAAGGGTGTCAAACACCCTTCCTTATATGATTAAAAAATAATTACAGTTGGATTACCATCTATAGTGAGCAAATGCTTTATTTGCTTCAGCCATTCTGTGCATATCTTCTTTTTTCTTAAATGAAGCTCCTCTTTCGTTTGCAGCTTCAAATAATTCGTTTGCTAATCTCTCAACCATAGTTCTTTCGTTTCTTTTTCTAGCAGCATCAACTAACCATCTTAAAGCTAAAGTTTGTCTTCTTACAGATCTAACTTCAACAGGAACTTGGTAAGTTGCTCCACCAACTCTTCTAGATTTTACTTCTAAAAGTGGTTTAACATTTTCAATTGCTTTTTCAAATAAATCGAAACCAGATTCTTCACCTCTAGCATCTAAGTTTGCAATTGCACCATACATAATTTTTTGTGCTGCAGATTTTCTACCATCTAACATTACAGTATTAATAAATTTTGTGATCACTTTACTATTGTAGATAGGATCAGCCATTACTTCTCTAACAGGAGCTTTTCTTCTTCTCATTCTCTTATCCTTCTACTTATTTCTTAGGTCTTTTAGTACCATATTTAGATCTTGCAACAGTTCTGTTTGCAACACCAGCTGTATCTAATGCACCTCTTACGATGTGATACTTAACACCAGGTAAATCCTTAACTCTTCCCCCTCTAACTAATACGATAGAGTGTTCTTGAAGGTTATGACCCTCACCACCGATATATGAGATAACCTCAAAACCTGTAGTTAATCTAACTTTCGCAACTTTTCTTAAAGCCGAGTTTGGTTTCTTAGGAGTAGTAGTATAAACTCTTGTACATACACCTCTTCTTTGTGGACATTTTTCTAATGCAGGTGATTTAGATTTTTTGATCACCTTTTTTCGCTCTTTTCTAACAAGCTGATTAATAGTAGGCATTCTTTCCCTTTATTTTTTTTATAGAGATCTAGTTAAATTGTTGAATCATTATAGATTCTCTATTTTCTGGTTTGAGCTTTAAAGCTGCTCATGCTTCTCGTTACGTCCCAATGACGCCATGACATATGACAAGGGTCATAATCAAAACGATACTACCATTCTAGAGAAACGTTGAGTTGTTTTCTAAAAAAGTTACGGATTATACTTAATTTAATCTTAAATATGCCTTATGTTACTAAGATGTATGTTCGATGACAAGAATTATCATAAGGTTTCAAAATTTTATAAAACTAATCTAAAATATCAGTAAATATACCCTTTACACCCCAAGAAAAAAGTTCCTCTTTTCTCTTTTTATCATTTACTGTAAAAACACAAGTATAAATGCCATGTTCTAATAGTTTTTGAACTAATTCTTCCTCCACAACTTCATCACTACAATGAAAAGCTTCTATATTATATTTTAGTAAAAACTCCAATAGATTTATCGAAATTACATCTTCACATAAAAATGCTTTTTTAATCTTCTCATATTTTTTGTTTAGTTGAATAATATATTCTGAAACAAAGGATGAAACTATAACATTTTTAGTCATTTTACAGTCATCTATTATTTTAACAATTTTTTTAACGGCTTTTTTGTGAAAAGGGCTTAATGTTAAATCTTTGATTTCAACATTTACATAAACATCTTTTTTCTTACAGAAAATCAATACTTCTTCTAAAGTTGAGATTCTTTGTAATTTTAAATTTTTATCAAACCATGAAGAAAAATCTAATTGCTTTAATTCTTCTAAAGTAAACTCATCTATATGAGATTCTTTTTTTAAAGGGTAAACTTCTTCAATATTAGATGTCCTTAAAAGTGTGTCATCATGTATTACAACTGCAATACCATCTTTTGAAAAAGCGACATCTAATTCAATCATTTTTGTTTTTTTAATTGCTTTTTTAAAAGCAAGCATTGTATTTTCTGGGTAATGAGAGCTAAAACCTCTATGGGCAATTTGGATATTTTCATTATTTTCATAAAAATTATAACTATTCATTTATTTCTCTTTCTTGGAAAAAATTAGATTAAAAAATGCAATTATTGAAGTACAAATAATTAATAAAAATGAAATAGAGTTTATAACAGGTGTACTTCCATCTCTAACTTGTAAATATAAGTTAATAGGTAATGTTGTATCAGAACCTATTAAAAAAAGCGTTGTATTAAAGTTTTCAAAACTCATTAAAAAGGCTACTGCACCTGCTCCAATAAGTGCAGGTTTTAAAAAAGGTAAGACGATATAAAATATAGTTTGAAGCATACTTGCACCCAAGTTTAATGAAGCCTCTTCCAAACAAACATCAAACTTTTTTAGTCTGGCACTTACAACCAATAAAACAAAAGTAGTTATAAAAGAAAATTGTCCAATAACTACAAGCCAAAAGCTTGGTCTTAAAACTTCTAAATCTATTCCATAAGTTTCATCTAAATAAAGACCTAAATCATTTACTGAAACTAAAAGTGAAATACCTAAAATAACACCGGGAATAACAAGTGGTGTTAAAGCTAGAAAATATAAAGCCTGTTTAAATTTAAAATTTTTTCTCTCGAAAAGCAAAGCCGCATATGTTCCAACAAATAGTGAAAAAATAGTTACAAAAAATGCTGTTTTTAAACTGTTGTAAATACTTGTTAGATTTTCACTATCATTAAATATTCCTACTCTTTGAGAGTTGTTGGCAAAAAACCAATCAAGAGTAAAACCATTCCAAGGAAGTGAAGGGAAATTTGAGTCATTAAAAGCAAAGATACAAGTTACAAGCAAAGGTGCAAATAAAAACAGGAAAAACAATATTACATAAACTCTAAAAGCAAAAGTATAGAATGAAGACTTTGGTAATGTTCGTATCATCTTAAAGCCTTTGAAAGGGATTGTTTACTTATCTTCAATGCTAAAAAGATAATTAGTGAAGATAACACTAAAAGTAAAAATCCAAATGCAGAACCTTGGTTCCAATTAAAGCTTGATATAAACTGATTATATATTTGTTCAGTAAACCATAAAGAGTTTTTTCCACCAATTAAATTTGGGGTTAAATAGTTTCCTAAAGTTAACATAAAAACTACAATAGAGCCAGATACTATGCCACTTGAAGCATATGGAATAATGATTTTGAAAAAGATTGTAAACTTTGAAGCCCCCAAATCATAGGCTGCTTCAATATATGAATCATCCATCCCCTCTAAAGCAGACATTATAGGTACAACCATAAAAAGCATAGAGGTATAAACTAATCCCATAATCATACTTATATCGTTGTATAAAAACTCAATACCTTCGGAAGTAAGCCCAAAATATTGTAAAAAGAAGTTTATTACGCCACTTTCTCTTAAAAGAATAGTCCAACCATAAACCCTAACTAATTCACTAACCCAAAAAGGAAGCAATAATAAAATAGATAAAAAAAGGGCATATCTTTTATCTACTATTTTAGTGATATAAAATGCAATAGGAAAAGTAACTACAAAAGTTAAAAAAGTTACAAATATAGCATAAGAAGCAGTTCTAATAAAGGTATACCAATAAACTTCATTGTTAAAAAACTCTTTATAGTTTGCAAAAGACCAAACTAAATCCCCATAATCATTTTCTGCTTGAAAAGACATAATAAGAAGTTCAAACTGGGGCATAACAATAAGTAAAAAAAGCCACAATAAAACCGGCAAAAGTAAAAGATAAATTCCTAATTGTAGTCTAAAATTTTTAAACATTATTTAAAAACCTTACAATCTTTTTTACTAACTCCTACTTTGATTTTATGCCCTATTTCTATTTGTTTAAATTGTTCATTTTGAGGTAAGGAAATCATTAACTCTTTATTACTTGGTAAAGTTGCTAATAGTTTTGTGTTTGAACCATCAAAAAGTATATTTATAATATCTACTTCAAAACGATTTATATCTATTATATCTTCCCCTGGATTTATCATAATAGCTTCTGGTCTTATAAATAAAGAGCAAGTATCATTTACCTCTTCGATAAAAGTGGAGTGAAACTCTAAATCATCACTTCTTACTTTATCATTTGAGATTTTCTTTGCTTCTAAAATATTTGTTTCACCAACAAAAGAGGCTACAAAAGCTGTTTTAGGGTTTGCATAAAGATTTTGTGGAGTATCAATTTGTTCAAATACTCCTTGATTCATAACAGCAACTCTATCACTCATAACTAAAGCTTCAGATTGGTCATGTGTTATATAGATAAAAGTTGTTCCAAACTCATGTTGAAGTTTCTTCAACTCTATTTTCATAGATTCACGAAGCTTTAAATCTAAAGCTCCTAAAGGCTCATCTAAAAGTAATATTGATGGTTCAAGTATCAAGGACCTTGCTATTGCTACTCTTTGTTTCTGACCACCAGATAAAGAGGAAACATCTTTGTTTTCATATCCACTTAAATGAACTTTTATTAAAATCTCTTTTACTCTTCTATTAATCTCATTTTTAGCCATTTTTCTTCTTTTTAATCCAAAAGCTATGTTTTCATATACATTCATCATAGGGAAAAGTGCCAAATTTTGAAAGACTAGATTAACTGGTCTTTTATTTGCTGGAATATTCAGCATTGGTTTGTTGTTTATAATTATATCACCTGAAGTTGGTTGAATAAAACCTGATATCATTCGAAGAAGTGTTGTCTTACCGCATCCTGAAGGTCCCAAAATTGAGAAAAACTCACCTTGTTTTACTTGCAGATCAATTTTTTTAACTGCAAGATGGTCTGCGAATTCTTTTCGCAAACCCTCTATACTTAAAATACTCATCAGTTTCCTTGCATTAAAACTTTAACTTTTTAGTTAGAAGCTTTAACTTTATCTAATAATTTTCCCTCTATTTTTTCTAATTTTGCTGGAACTGGAGGATACCAGTTGATATTATCTATATCAGCTTTTGTAAAAGATCTTTCAAAGTTAGCTTTAATCTCTTTATCTAAAAACTCATTTGCACCATTTGAAGCAGTTCCATAACCCTCTTTATTTGTAAAATATGCAGCATTTTCTGGCTCTAACATAAAGTTTATCCAGGCATAAGCACCTTTTACATTTTTTGCTTTTGCTGGAATTGCAAATGTATCAATCCAACCTAAAGCTCCACTTTTAGGGGCTACAAAGTCGATATCTGGATTCTCTTTATGAAGCTTCCAACCACCATTGTCCCATCCCATAGCAACAACTACTTCACCACTTCTCATAAGCTCTAAAAGTGCATCACCATTTGACCAATAGTTTTTAACATAAGGTTTTGCATCTATTAAATCTTTTGCAACACTATCCATCAAACTTTTATACGCTGCTACATCATTATATTTTGCAAAAGGTTCTCCCCCTTTTGCAAAAGCAACCCCAATAAGAGTTGGTCTTTTTAATCTATAAGAGATTTTGCCAGAATATTGTTTGTCTAATAAAGCTGTGTAATCAGTAGCATTAGCAGCTTTCTTTTTATTTACAATAAGACCTGATGTACCATAACAAAAAGGAACAGCAAAAGACTCATTTTTTACTTTTGTATTTTTCTTAACTGCATCTAACATTGAAGTTATGATTGAAGAAGAATTGATTTTATTATAATCAATTGCTTTATATAGTTTATATTTTGCTTGAACAGATGAGATTCTATCTTGACTTGGTTGTGCAACGTCAAAACCTGCACCTCTTGTAGCTCTTAATTTAGCTATCATCTCTTCATTATTTGAGTAGGTAATTTCAACTTTATAACCTGTTTTTTTCTCAAACTTTTCAATTAATGCTTTTGGAGCATAACCTTTCCAAGTAAGTAACTTTAACGTCTCTTGAGCCATAGCTGATGTAGATAAAATACCTAAAGCTAATACACAAGACAATGCAATATTTCTTTTCATTTTATTTCCTTGTAAAATTTTCTAAATTATTTTACAAGGAAAATATTACAAGTTAATTACAAAAATATATCTAAATGTTATACTTCTTTGGTATTTTTACACTTTGGAAGAAAATACATTACTGTTTCATATATACCTTCCATATAATGTCTTAAATAAAGTTTGTAGTTAGGATTAATATCTAATACAATTTTAGGAACTTTATACCAATCTTCTGCCTTATGATAAATACAAATAGCTAATATAGGAGTATATTTTTTTATAGTTTCTTTAGCCCCATGCAAGGTATCTTGTTCAGCCCCTTCAATATCAAGTTTTATAAAATCAACTTTTTCTTTGATTAAATTATCAATAGTATTTATATCTAAAGCTTGATAATCATGATGACAATTATTCTTTGAAAAATTTAAAGTATCTTCATCTCTTTTCTTTTCTTTTCCTAAACCACAGTTTATAAATTCTATTTTTTCATTTGAAGAGAAATCTCTTTTTGCAATGTTAATATGTAACTCATTTGGTTCTATTGCATATATTTTTTTAAAATCTGGAAAGTTTTTTATTATGGTAGGTAGAGTATCTCCTACATATGAGCCACCATCTAAAAAAACAATATTTTCAACCTTTGGAATTAAATCTTTATCAAAATATTGTTCATCGTGATTATTTGTAAAACCTTCCATAAAATCTAAATCAAAACTTATTTTAAAATTTATTATTTTTTCAAAAATCTCTTTTGATTTTTCATCCCTTAAAAGATTATAAACCTCTTTATATTCTTTACTATTTTTCTTATAGTCTTCTTTAAAATCACAAATAAAAGGGGGTTCTTTTAAGTCTAAATTAGAGTATTTGAAAAAAGCCAAATAGTTTATATTCTCAAAACCTCTTTTATCTAATTCATTTTTTACTTCAAGTGGACTTCCCATAGCAGTTGAGAGAATTAATGCACCCTTTGGAACCTCATCAATATGAAGAATCGATTTTTTTCTTGAGCTTTGAAGCCTTGTAAAATCATCAACAATTCCATCAACTTTTATATATTTTTGAACACATTTAGTAAATTTATTAATACCTACGATATATTTTTTTCTAGTAGTTGAGAAAAGAAACTCATTTACAAGTTTCTTATCTTTTTCATTTATATAATCTAAGTTAATTAGATTCATATTAGATAATTAAAGACTTTAAACTTTTTACTGTGTATAGTTTTAAACTATCACCCTTTTCCGCTTTTAATTCATTTGAGAAACCTGATTTTGAAAATAAAACTACATAGTCTGGTGTAATTTCTAAATCTTCACAATACTCTTTTAACATACTTAATTCATTTTTTTTCATTTTTGAATTTGTATATCTACATGAGCCAATTATTACTTTTCCTGACCCAGTTTGAGCTAAAAGATTTATCTCATTCTTTTCCTCATCCCAATATCTTCCAATATCTTCAATCTCATCATCTTTGAAAGAAACTTTTATAAACTCATGGCAAAGTTGCTCAAATACTAAAGACATAAATTCATTTTGATAGTTATTAAATTTTTCAAAAGATTCATCATATTCACCTCTTGATATACCTCTATAAACAGGAGATACAAAAGCAAACCAAAATCTTAAAAATGGTGCAGTAAAAATTAGTTTATCCGCAACCTGATTTTCTTCAAAATTTTTAGTTAAGAAATCCATTGAAGTTTCAGTTTGGATAATATTTAACTCTTCTAATTCATAAATTGTATCAATACCTTCACCATATTCCACATCTGCTCTTTTAAATGCAGAGTTAACTCTTCTATCACCTAAAGCAATTCCAGTTAAAATTTTATGGTAAGGTGCTTTATTTTTTGTAAGTTTTTGAATATAATCTTGAATTTCGTAATATTTATCTAAAATCTCTCTTTTTATCAAAGTTCTAAGAGGTTTTGTCATATCAATTTTAATATCAAGTCCACCAAATACAGCAAAATAATTTAGTGCTGTTTCCATATCGCTTGGCTTATTTGTTTCACAAAATATTTGAAACTGTTCTAATAGGGTTTTGTCGTTAAGTATAATTGTAGAGCCTTTTTATTTTTTTGATTATATCATAAATGTTTTTGGAAAAACATATTTAATTGATTAGCAAATTTTTGTGAATCTTTTTTAGAAAAAGGCGCTGGTCCTTTTGTTACTTCACCACTATCCCTTAATTCTTGCATCAAGTTTCTAAAAGCTAGATACTCTTTTATATTATCCTGGGTATATAACTCGCCTCTATGGTCAATTGCATGGGCATTTTTTTCAATTATTCTATTAGCAAGTGGAATATCAGCAGTTATAACTAAATCACCCTCTTGCACTAAATCAACTATTTTATTATCGGCTTCATCCATACCTTCTTCAACTATCATATAAGTTACTAAAGAACTATTTGAATCCCCAATTGAGATTTTTTTGTTAGAGATTACAAGGGTATTAACATTTAATCTTTTTATTGCCTTTAAAACAATTGGTTTTAAAAGATTAGGGAAAGCATCCCCATCAACAAACAAAGTCATTATAAAATCTCTTTTACTCTACCCACTTGCCCATCTTTTAATCTTACTTTTATGCCATGTGGATGTGTTTTTGAATTTGTTAAAATATCTTTTACAAAACCATGGGTTAATTTATTTGTTCTTTGGTCTTGTTTTAAAACTATTTTAACCTCAAGACCCTCTTTTATATCATCCCTATCTTTTGGGTCTCTAATCATTTTGCTTCTTATAAAAAAGTGCTTTTTTTAATTCATCTAAATGATAAAAGAATATTGCTTTAAAGATAAAAGTGATTTTTGTTTTTTTCTGTTCACTTGTATCTAAAATATCAAAGGTAAACTTCTGATTTGTTTCTTTTGATTCAAAAGTCACACTAATAGGTTTTAATGTTCTAATCATATTCATAGTTATTTTATACTCTTTTGGATTTGCTCCATCAAGCATATCACCATTTTTTTCTTCTCTTCTACTTGCATCATAAAGTGCTGTTAGTGTTTCTTTATAAATTGATTTACTAAGAATTACTTTTGTTTTTGTTGTATGAAAAGTACCAGTTTGATTTAAAATTGGGTTTGGTTTTTGCTTTCTTATCTCTTCAACTGCTGTTAATAGAAAGTTATCTCCACCTAAAATACTTGAAAAGTTTTTAATCTCTTCACTTAAACTCTCTTTTTGAGTTGAATCTAGTTTGTTAAAATCCATATTTGTCCATTATTGTAATATTAAATGCAAAGATACCATTGTTTTGCTAAACTTTTACATCAATTTATCAATTAGTTCTAAAAATACACAAGTTAATTCATTTTTTATTTCTTCCATACAACAGCTTAAGTAAACTTAATTTAGATTATTTAAAGGTAAAAAATGAAATTTATATTTTTAATTCTTAGTTTGATTTCAATATCCCAAGCTACTTTATTTAAAGATTTATATAACAGAGATGTTAATATTAAAGAAAATAAAAAAATTGTTTGTATTGGCCCTGGTGCATTAAGACTTATTAAATATTTAAATTTAGAAAAGAACCTTGTGGGGATTGAAAAAAGAGAGTTATCATTTAATAAAAACTCTACGTATGCACAATACCTAAATAAAGATTTTATAAAAAGTCTTACAATTATAGGACAAGGTGGTCCTTCTAAAATGCCAAACTTAGAAACACTGATAAATTTAAAACCTGATATTATTTTTGCAACTTTTTTATCAAAAGAACAAATTAATTTAATTGAATCTAAAACAAAAATTCCTGTTGTTGCTTTAAGTTATGGGCAAACACTAAAAAATGAAAAAAAGTTAGACTTTATTAAAAAATCCCTTGATTTAATCTCTAAAATTATGAACAAAGAAAAAAGATATCAAAACTTACTTTCATTTATGCAAAAAGAAGAAAATAAGATCTCAGAATTTAAGATTGATGATAAAGTAATTTATGTTGGGGGAGTAGCATTTAAAGGAATTCATGGAGTTACTAGTACAGAAAGTAATTATCCTGCTTTTGAACTTTTAAATATAAAAAACCAGTTATTAAAAGGTTATAAAGGGCATGCTTTTATAAATATTGAAACGCTTTTAACTTTTAATCCTGAAGTTGTATTTTTTGATAAATTAAGTAAAAAAATTATTGAAGAAGAACTACAAAAAGATAAAACAATTTTTTACCACATAAATGCTTTTAAAAATGATAAAGTTTATTGGCTAAATCCAAGTAACTTTTATAATATAAATGTTGAAAATATTTATATTAATAGTTATCTTATTGCTTCAAAATTTGGGCATAACATCAATATGGAAAATATAAGAAAAAGAGTCCTTGAAGCCTTTTTCCAAACTAAAGAATAAAAATGTACACCAAAAAACTGTATTCAAAAGAGAAACTAACGGTAATTGGATTATTAATATCTTTTACTATATTTCTAATTTGGATTTCACTTATTAGTGGAAATCAAGGTATTAACTTTCAAGATACCTTTAAAATTTTTAAAATGGAAGGTACCTTTCCTATTATATTTTATGAAATTAGAGTACCTAGAACATTAGCAGCTTTTTTTGTGGGAGCTGCCTTGGGATTGTCTGGTGCGATGATGCAAGCAGTATTAAAAAATCCTCTAGCCTCACCTTTTACTCTTGGTATTTCTCAAGCAAGTGCTTTTGGAGCTAGTTTTGCAATTATTGTTTTACAAACCTATTCAACTTCTTCAACTTATGAAGCTGGATTTATAACTGCACTTTTTGCCTTTGGAGCTAGTATGATAAGTACACTTTTGATTTTATCATTGGGTAAAAAAGGGAATATGAGTCCTGAGTCTTTAATACTATTTGGTGTTGCTTTGGGTGCATTTTTTTCTGCTTTTACTATGCTTCTTCAATATTTTGCAGAAGACACTGATGCTGCAGCAACACTTTTTTGGACTTTTGGAGACTTATCAAAGGCGAACAGTTTATCAATTTTTTTAATATCAATTGTTTTGATTTTATCACTTATAATTTACTTTAAAATATTTTGGAAATTCGATGCTTTGATGCTTGGAGAAGATAGTGCAAAATCTCTTGGAATAAATACTAAAAAACTTAGGTTTTCATCTATGATAATAGCTTCACTTTTAAGTGCAATTAGTGTTTGTTTTTTTGGAATTATTGGTTTTGTAGGATTAATTGCACCGCATATTGTAAGATTACTTATTGGGAATTCCCATAAATTTATTCTTCCACTTTCTGCTTTATGTGGAGGTATTTTACTTTTACTAGCAGATATTGTTTCAAGAACAATTTTATTACCTGTAATCATACCTGTTGGGATTATCACATCTATGATTGGAGCTCCTTTATTTTTATACTTTTTATATGTGAGAAGACAATGAGTTTAGAGATTAAGAACTTAAGTGTAAAGATAAAAAAAACAAAACTCCTAAATAAAATAAATTTAAAAGCAAAAAATAGTGATTTAAATATAATCATTGGTCCAAATGGCGCAGGAAAATCAACTTTACTTAAATCCATTTGTAAAATAATAGATTATGTTGAAGGGGAAATTCTTTTAAATGACGAAAATATTATAGAAAAAGATTTACAAGAAGTATCAAAGAATATTTCTTATATGGGGCAATTTCAAAATAATTCAAATTTAAATGTGATTGATATTCTTGAATTATCAAGGAGAAAATATAGTGGCTTTTCTCTAAATAATGAAGATCACAAGATTATTGAAAAAATCATCAAAGAAGTTGACATAGAAAAATTTTTACATAACAACATTGATCTTCTAAGTGGTGGAGAAAAACAAAAAGTGTTTTTAGCAGCTTCTTTAATTCAAGAGCCAAAGGTTTTATTACTGGATGAACCAACCTCTTTTCTAGACCCTAAAAATCAAATTGAGATGTTAGAGATTATAAAAAAAGTAAGTAAAGAGAAAAGCTTGATTACATTAATGGTAATCCACGATTTACAAAATGCTTTACACTATGCAGACAAAATTATAATGCTAAAGGATAAAGAGATTATCGATTTTCAAGACTCTTTAAATGTAGATGCAAAAATGATTTCAAACTTATATAATATCCCATGTGAAATATTTTGGCAAAATGGACATCCTTTTACATTTTTTGGGCATACACATAACCATGGAAATTCCCACCATAATCATCATGAACACTAAGAAAATTAAGGAAAAACATTGTTACTAAATCAACTAAAAGAAAAAGCACTTGAAAGTGCAATAAAAGATAAGCTATCTTTAAAAGAGTTTTTATTAGATAAAACTTTTACTTTTTGTATCATAAGTGATGGAAAAAATGATTTTATAGGATTAACTCTTACTCCTAAAGATGAGGGTGAATTAAACTCAATCCAGTTAAATACCATAGAAGATATTTTAAGTACTCATAATTATAACTTGGCACTAAGAGCAGTAAGTCTTGCACTTATTAATGCCATTGGACAATATGAGTTAAGCAAAAAAAATATCCCCTTAAAACCAAACCTTAGAATAGAACTTCATGAAACAATATATAATCTAAGTTGTGAAGATGATAATATTGTATTTATTGGAAATTTAAAACCTGTAGTAAAGAAACTAAGTGTTTCAAGAAAAAACATCTCTGTATTTTGCAGGTCAATGACAGATGAAAAAAATGGTGTATATAACGATATTTTCGAATATGAAGCAGTTGAAAAAGCGGATGTAGTTATTATAACAGGAGCTGCACTTATTGGCTCAACTATTGATGCACTTTTAAAATTTACATCAAAGGCAAAGGCAGTTATTTTATCTGGTTTCTCAGCTGGATTAAATCCTTCATGGTTAGAAGGGTTTCCTATAACTCACGTGGCAAGTACAAGTTTAAAAGAAAGTAAAAAAGAGAATATATTGAATATCTCCTTAGAAGAGATATTCAACAATAGTTGTTATACTATTAAAAGATAAAAGAGACTAATTCTCTTTAATCTTTTTTAAATTGTTTATCACTTAGATTTTCAATAATATTTTTAGCAATATTTGAAGTATCAACTGAGATTTGTTTTGTATGACTAGCAACATTTGCATTCTCTTGAGTTCTTGTATCTAATTTGCTAACTGTATCATTTATTTGTTCAATACCTTCTCTTTGTTCTTTAGATGCAGATTCAATTTGAGAAATTAGTTCTGATGTTTTATTAATGTTTTCATTTAAAACAATATATCCATTTATCATCTCATCTGCATTTTTCTTACCAATTTCAGTTTTGTTAGTTGCATTTTCAACTAAATCTTTAATCTCTTTTGCAGCTTCAGCACTTCTACTTGCAAGGTTTCTAACCTCTTGAGCAACTACAGCAAAACCTTTACCAGCTTCCCCTGCAGTGGCTGCTTCAACTGCAGCATTAAGTGATAATATATTTGTTTGAAATGCAATTTGATCAATTATAGTTATGGCTTCAGCAATGGCATTTGTTTGATCATTAATTTCATTCATCGATTCAACAGTATTTTTTGCTAAGTTTTGTCCATCGACAATTGAATTTTTTAGAGTATTAGAATTTTCAGCCATTTTAGATATATTTTGTGTTGTCTCAACTATTGTTGCTGTAACCTCTTCTAAAGAAGCTGAACTTTCTTCTAAAGAAGCTGCTGTTTGATTAGAAGAAGTGTTTAGCTTATCAACATTATCTAAAAGATTTCTTGCATTCTCTTCTAAAACTTGTCCTAGTCTATAATTCTCTTGTAACATTTTGTTAATCATCTCGTTAAGATTATTTAATCCTTTCGAAATTTTTCCATCAGCACTAGGAACATTATTTATAAAATTAAAATTAGAATACTCTTCTAAAGATTTTAAAATATCATTAATATCACTATTTACATTCTCACTAATAGTTTCAATCATCTCATTTAGAATATCTCTTAATTCATTTAATGATTTATTAGTTGTTTTCTTTTCTACTTTAACATTTAAATTTCCATCTTTTATTTTACTAACAGCATTCTTTACATCTTCAATTAACTCTTTATCTTTTTCTAAACTAATTTTTACACTATCTATTTCTATATCAATTTTCTTAGCCATATTTCCAAATTCATCATTTGTTTTAATATTTAACATAGAAACATTTTCACTCTCACCTTTTAAGTAAGAAAAGAAATCATTCAAACCATTTTCTAAAGTTTTAATTGGAGATAAAAGTTTAACTAGCATATAGTAAAGTAATGACAAGATTAAAACTAGTAATACTACATAAAGAAAAATCTCCTTATAAATATCTGCTTTTATATCATGAAAGATTGAATCTTTTTCTATTTGAACAACTAAAGCCCAAGAAGAAAATGGAACTTTACTATAAGTTAATAAAGTATCAATATTATTCATATTAACTTCAACAAACTCTTCATTTTTATTAAGTTTTATTTTCTTTGAGATTTCACTAACTTTTTTTAATAGTTTTTTATTTTTATGAACTAAATATTTTCCATCTTGAGATAATAAATAAGAAATTGTTGGAACACCCATATCAAGAGTTAAAATCTCTTTTACAATAGTGTCCAAAAATATATTTGCTCCAACTACACCTACTAGTTTCCCATCTTTTTTAAATGGAGCAAAAAGTGTAATTACAAGTTTATTTGTACTTGCACTTACAAAAGGGTCAGTAACACCTTTTCCATCAATTTTTTTTGACTTCACATACCAGGGTCTTTTTCTAGCATCATAATTCATTGTTGCAATACTTTTTAAAGAACCGTCAAATTTAATTAAATCACCACTTTCTTCAATCCCAACATACATACTTGCAAAATCACCTGATTTTTTACCAAGTAAAATCTTATCTACTAAAACTTTGTTTTTATTAGTGAATTCTTCATCTTGTATTAAAGAAGCAACAGACTCAACAATTTGCATTTTTGATTTTAAATAATCATCAATAAATTTTGAAGTTTGTTTTGTCATACTTAATTGATCATATTTTACTAAATTAAACTCTGATTCGAATTTATTTGTAGTATTATAGAAACCTAATATTAAAAAAGAACAGGCAATACTTGCAAACAAAAGTACTAGTAACTTAGCCTTAACACTTGAAAAATTCATAATAACCCCTTGTAGTTTTAGTAGCTAAAATTTTATAGCTTCAAAATGACTTAAATATGATACTATTCTACAACAAATACTAATAAAGAAACTCTTAATAGTTGAAAAATGACTTAAAAATAATATTATTTTAATATAAATTGTATAAATACAACACAAATATAACAAAAGCTTATAAAATTATTTTATTATTCTAAGGAAGTTTTCTATAAAGTATCACTCTTAATTAAATAATAGGCAAACACAATGTTAGGAACAAAAATAATTGGAAATGGAGATACCAAAATCATTTTTTTACATGAACTCATGGGTGATTGTAGAAACTATGAAGCAATATTTCCTTTTTTAGATAAAGAAAACTTCACATATATCTTTACAGACCTAAGAGGTTATGGATTATCAAAAGAGAAAAAAGGGGAATATAATCTAGAAGAGGCTTCCCATGATGTTAAAAATTTAATCTCTAGATTAAATCTAGAGGAAGTTATCCTTGTAGCCCACTCAATGTCAACAATGATAGCCCAAAGAGTTGCATTAATAGAACCAAAGGTGAAAAAACTGATTTTAACAACACCTATTTCAGCTTCAGGTATAAAAGTTCCAGAGATACAAAAGAAAAGTTTAATTAGAAAAATGTCTGAAAATAAAAGAGCAATTGAACAAATTGTTAGAAGTTCAAGTAGGAGATATAATCAAACTTGGGCAAAATATAGAATAGATATAGGATACAGTTCATCTTTAGTTGAAGCTAGAGTTTCTTATATGAATATGTATCTTAATACAAGTGATAATGAAAATGATATTAATGAAGAGATTGAAGTTAATATAATACTTGGAAAATATGATTCTGCAGTTTTTGCAAAAAAAGAAACAGAAAAGAATTTTTCTAAATACAAAAATGTAAATATAATTGAATGTCAAGAAGCAGGTCATTATCCAATGATTGAGTGTCCAGTTTTTTATGCAAGTAAAATTGAAGAATTATCAAAAAAATGAAAATAAAAGTCGCATCTTTTAACCTTTTTCAGTTTTGTGCACCTCCATACTCGTGGTATATAAAAAAAGATAGATTCACAAATGAACAATGGGATAAAAAAACGAAGTGGGTAAAAGAACAAATAGAAAAAATGGATTGTGATATTATTGGCTTTCAAGAAGTTTTTTCAAAAAATGAACTAGAAAAACTTTGTAAAGAGTTAGGGTTTAAATATTTTGTAACAGTTGATGATGCTAAAAAGGACAAAATAAACTCTAATGTATACATAAGTACAACTGTAGCTTTAGCTTCTAAATATCCAATTTTAAAAATAGAAGTAGTTACGCCCCATATAAAAAGTTTAAAAAAACATTTTTTTACTGAAAAGTTTAATTTTTCAAGAAAACCAATAAAGGCTTTAATTGAAATTGAAAATAAAAAAGAGATTTTTATTTATGTAAATCACTTTAAATCAAATAGATTAAATGAGTTTGAATATATTTTTAATAAGCAAACACCACTTAATGAAAAAAAACAAAAAGTTTTTACTTCACTAAAAAACAAAAATCTATCAGCATTAAAACAAAGACTTTGTGAAACTTCATCTTTATATTATGATTTTTTAAATTGTGATAAACCTATAATTTGTTTATGTGATTTAAATGATAAAGAGTTTTCCCTTTCAATTGATGCATTAGCAAATCATTCATACCACAATGAAAGAAAAAAGTTTAATTCATATTTATTATATGATGCATATATTTTAGCCTCAAAAAAAGAATCAAATCCCCATCCAGAGAAAAAGGCTCAAAGAAAAGCAACTAGTTATTATCTATCTAAAGGAAATGTGATAGATTACATTTTTGTATCAAAAGATTTTAATAAAAAAGATAAGAATGCTATAGGAAAAATAAACTCTTATAAAGTTTTAGATAATCATCTAAAAGATAATAAAGATGGTAGTTTATTACAAAGTGATCATGCTCAAATTGTTTGTGAAATCGTTTTTAATGACTATTAGAGTTTATTAAAGAACAGTTTTTTTCATCTTTTATTTTTACTTCTACAATTCTATTATGTTTATTTATCTCCAATTCACAACACTCAAGTAACATCTCTTTTAATATTTTTCTTCCTCTTTGTACTCTAGATTTTGCAGCAGGTAAAGAGATGTTTTCTTTTGTAGCTAACTCTTGTTGTGTATTGTTTTCTATTTCTGATAACTCTATTGCTTTTTTGTATTTATCAGGCAATCTACTTATTAAAAAACCTAAGCATAAAGATAATTCATCTTTTATAATCTCTTCTGAATCTATCTCAAAAGGGTCATTTACCCAAGAAGGAATCTCTTTAACATTTTTATTTGTTCGATAAAAGTCAATAATAGTATTTCTAGTTATTTGATATACCCAACTTTTGAGTTTTGTAATATCATCTAATGTATCCATTTTAGTATGAATTTTGATAAACACTTCATGCAAAATATCTTTTGCAGTTTGAGTATTGGATACTTTACTACTTATAAAACCTAAGAGCTGTCTGTGATATTCTTCCCAAACATTTTCTGTACTTTTATCCATTTTTAACCTTTTAAATCACTTTTATTAATTGCATATAAAAAAGATAAATTGCAACTAAGATTAGTAGATTCCCCATTATAATATTTAAAATTTTAACTCTTCTTTGTGTTTGGAATAAAAACATCACCTTTTGACCAACAATCCCCCAAAAACTCAAACACAAATAACATACTAAAAAATATATTGTTATAAATAATATCAAGCTATTAGTAGAAGTAGAAAACAGAGAAACTCCAGCTACAGATGCTATCCAAGCTTTAGGATTTAGCCATTGCAATAAGAATCCATCATAAAACTTTGGTATAAAATTTTCCTTTTTTTCCAATTCTATTTTAGCAGAAGAATTTATGATTTTATAACCCATATATATAATAAAACCCGAACCAAAAAAAGATAAATAAATCAAAAAATTTGGAAAAGATTCAACAATTTTTGAAAAACCAAAACTTATAAAAGCTAATAAAGCTGTAAAACCTATTGTTGCACCAGATATAAATAAAAAAGTTTTTTTAAAACCATTACTAATTCCTGAAGATATAATAATCATATTTACAGGTCCTGGTGATATTGACATAACAAAAGAGAAATAACTCATCGCAAAAATCATACTCATATAAATCCTTTTTAAGTATTTATATCTATAGACGAAGAAAGTTTAAAAAGGATGCAAAAATATAGATTTTAAATTAAACTTTTTAATTTATATGCCCAAACTTTATAAGCTTTTTCTCCTAAATGAAGACCATCTATTGTTAAATCCTCTCTTAAAAGTCCTTTTTCATTGGAAAAGACACTATTAAAATCAATCATTTGTATATTTTTAGTTTGACAATACTCTTTTATCATTTTATTTAAAGTATTAACTTTTTTATTAACTGCTGGCATTTGAGTAATTAATACAGACTGAACGATGATTTTTATCTTTTTTGGAATAATTTTTTCCAAAATATTTTTATAGTTTTCAAATGTTTTTTCAAGTGGAACAGAAAGACATAAGTCATTTATCCCTATCATCAAACAAATTATTTTTGGTTCTAACTCTATTGCTCTATTAACTCTATTTAATACCCCAAGGGTATTGTCCCCATCAATTCCTAGATTTATTACAAAATTGTTTTCTAAAAGCTTTTTCCAATCACCCCTAGCAATAATTGAATCACCTAACATCACAACTTCAATATTTTTTTTCATATTAAATCTTTATTTTTCTAAAGCAAAATTTACCGCACTTAAAACATGCAGTTTTGTAGTATCATAAATAGGGATATCAACATAACCTTGTTTTATCAACATTGATATTTCTGTACATCCTAAAATTACACCTTCGCAATCATAATCTTCTTCTAATCTTTTTATGATTTTTATATATTCATCCCTAGATTTTTTAACACATTTACCTAAACATAACTCTTTGTAGATAACTTCATGGATTAAGTCTTGTTCTTTTTCATTTGGAACTATTACTTCTATTTTGTATTTTTCTTCAATTCTATTTTTATAAAACTCTTCTGTCATAGTGAACTTTGTTCCTAAAAGAGCAACTTTTTTAATACCATCTTTTAATAAAGCTTGTGCTGTACAATCTGCAATATGTAAAATAGGGATATTTATATTTTCTTCAATTTGAGGTGCTACTTTATGCATTGTATTAGTACATATAATTAAAAAATCTGCCTTTGCATCTTCCACAGCTTTTGCTTCATTTGATAAAATTTTAGCTGTTTCTTCCCATAAAGAACTGTGTTGGAACTTTTCTATCTCTTCAAAATCAACACTTGAGAGTATTATTTTAGCACTATGTAAGCCACCTAGTCTATGTTTAATCTCTTCATTTAAAAGTTTATAATAAGTTGAAGTACTCTCCCAACTCATTCCACCTAACATACCAATTTTTTTCATATTTGTATAACCTTCATGAAAGCTTCTATTTATAAAGATTATATTGTATATTAACTTATCTTTTCTAACCCATCGGTTTTTAGTTTATAAATTGTTGGCGTAAGTTTTTCAATAAAAGTTTTGTGGTGAGACACAATTACCATTGATTTTTTTATAGAGTTTAAAATATTGATTATTCTTACTTCAGCATCTTCATCTAAAGCATTTGTAGGTTCATCAAGCAAAATAATTTTTGGTTTAGTAATTAAAATTCCTGCTAAAGCAACAATTTTTTGTTCCCCTCCACTTAGATCATAAATATTTCTATTTTCTAAATGTAATATTCCTAACTCTTCAAGCATTTTAATTGAAGATTCATAGGCTTCATCTTTTTTTATGCCCTTTGCCCTTAAAGCAAACATCACATCTTCTATAACTGTTGGACATAAAAAATGATCACTTACATCTTGAGGTAAATATCCAATATCTCCCCTATAAGCTCTAAAATCTTTTTTTGAATTCATCTTATCATGAAATAAAAAAATCTCACCCTCTTTTGGAGCGATTAAACCAGCAAGGATTTTTAAAAGTGAACTTTTCCCACTTCCGTTAGATCCAACTATTGCAACTTTTTCTTCATGGGATACATTTAAAGTAACATCTTTAAAAACCTCTTTTGTTGAAGTTTCATAACTTATATTTTTTAAATTTATTGAACAACTCATACAAAAACCTTTACATAAAGCATACAAACTAAGAATATTAAAATCACATCATAATAAGAAAGTTTAGAATTATTTATTAAATAAATCCTTCCACCAAATCCTCTTAATTTAAAAGAATCTTGTAAAGCATTAGCTTTTATTATTGACTTTACAAAAATATGCCCAAATAGATTCCCATAAGTTTCATATGTAAACATTGATGAATTTGCCCTAAAACCTCTTGCTCTTAAAGTCATTTTTATTTTTTTAAATTCATCATTTAAAGTTTGAATCATTTTAAGCGTAAAATATACTGAGCTTACTACTTTTTTTGGGAATCTTAATTCATTTAAAGCTCTAACAATATCATAACCACTTGACTGTGAGAATAATAAAAGATTAAAAAGCACAATCATATTAGTTCTAATATAGATATTTATAGCCTCTTCGAAACTACTTTGAATAAGTAAAACAACGAAGATCATCAAAATAAATAGATTTAGAAAAATTAGTTTTTTTATAATGCTAATAAGAGATTTATACTCACAAAAAGCCACAAAAACTATAGGCAAAAAGTATAATAATTCAACTTGATTGAAGCTAATAAAAATTGAGTACAAAAAAGCACAGATTAAAATTATTGAAGAGTTAAAATTATTCATTTTTTCTTTTTATTTTTTTTAAAAAGAAGAAAATTCCGACAATAATAAAAAGTGCAAATATCATTTTTAGAATTTCGTTTTGTTCAATCTTCTCTTTTAGCATCTTATTTTCAGACTTTAATCTTAAAACTTCTTCTTCTAAATTTAAGATATTTGTATCAACTATTTCGTTTTCTTTTTTTATAATATTAGTAGTTAAAGTATCTTTTGCTCCATGTCCACCAAGTGATTCCACAGATACAATAATTTTAGGAGCTAAATTAGTAATAATAAATTCACCATTTTTATTAGTTTTTCCTTTTTGAAGGATTACTCCTTTTTCATCTTCAACTTTTATATCACAATTTTTACAAAAACTTCCACTTGCAAAATATGCACTTGCAAAAACTTTTTCTTTCTCTTGAGTCAAAAAAAGATTTAATTTGTGTGCAAAAGAGAATTGAAAAACAAAAATAACTAATAACAATAACCTCATAGATTTACCTCTTTTAGAATATCAGGCATACTCTTTTTTAGATAATTTATTAAAAATAGTGTTACTAAACCTTCTATAATCATTGCTGGAATATTTGCCAAAATAATTGTATAAGCTGCAAGTAAATACTCCTGTTTTGCAAGAACTAATATCAAACATAAAAATATTGTTGCAATTAATACAGATACAAAACCAATAGCAAAATATTTTATTTTTTCATTTAAAAGATTTAACACCCCACTTTTAGTTAATAGATACATCAAATAAGCAGGAAGTGCCATAATAATTATATTTGCTCCTAAAGAGCTTAGTCCACCATAGCCTAATAGAGTTGCTTGTAATAAAAGGGCAATTGCAATTGCAAGGAAAACTCCACTTCCAAGAAGTATTCCAATAACTCCTATTAAAACAAGATGAACTTGTGTGGGTCCCAATGGAATATGTATAAATGAAGCTATAAAAAATATTGCACTCATAGCTGAGATTAAAGCAATATTTTTATTTTTTAGAGTCTTTAAAGATATTGCAATTAAACCTAAAGAGATTATAGAAGTTGCTATAACTACTTCACTTGAAAGTATTCCATCAGAGATATGCATTTTTTAATAAACCTTTACCCACATAAGTGCACCATTTTCAATTGGATACATTTTACCTTTATATTCCTTTTCACCCTCTTCAATTAAAGCAGCGAATCCCCACCAACCTTTATGATTCATAGTAAATGAAAATACTCCATTATCATCAGTTTTAACTACTTGAGTAATATGTGCATCACTTGGCGCTTTAAGTCCAAACTCATTAAAAAGCTCTACTTCTACTTCAACATTTGCTGCTGCTTTTCCATTATGCAAAACTTTACCTTGGAAAAGGTTTCCAGAATAAAGACCAAAGGGTTTTGTCATTGGGACAATTTCATATTTTAAACCAAGTGGTTCATCCCAACCATCTTCTAAACCAAATGCACTAACTATTAATTTTGGTACATGGATGATATATTTTTCTTCAGCAGGCTCAAAATAAGCTTCAGGCACTACATGAAATTTATAAACACCTGGTCTTTTTACTGTGTACTCACTGCTCCAAGCTTTATGATCAAATTTTTTGGTTTCTTTTAAAGGCAGTTTTTCATCACCTAAAAAAATACCAACTGGTTTAACCATTGTCATTCCAGTTTGTTCAAAGGGATGAATAAACATTGCGTCAAGTTTTAGTGTAGATTGCTCTTTAGATTGAATATTATCTGTATTAGATAAAAACGTTAAGAAATGTGCATTTGCACAAACAGCTAAAAGAGTTGCTAAAATCAGTTTTTTCATTATTGCTCCTAAATAAATTTAGGAAATTATATGATTGAAGCTTTTATATAACAATAAATATTTTAGTTACTTGTGTATTTTTAGAACCAATATGAATAGTTATTTACTATTTATATATTACGGTTCTAATATTTTCTCCATCAATATTTCTGATCTGATCATATTTTTTTTGATAGAAAATTTTCTCTTCATAGGGAATTGGAAATCTAATAGATTTGTATTCAACTAGTTTACCATCTTTGTAAACGCCACTAACACTTGCATAAACCCAATAAAATCCTTTGTCTTTTCTAAGGTTTTTAACATACCCTTGCCATTTTTGTTCAGTTTCTAGTTTTGACCACATCTCTTTAAATATTCTTTTTGGCATATCTGGATGTCTTACTAGATTGTGTGGTTTCCCAATTAACTCTTCAACTTCATATCCACTTATATTTGCGAAAGTCTCATTTGCATATGTGATTTTTCCAGTTAAATCAGTTCTAGAAACAATTAACTCATCTTCAGGGACAATTGTCTCAATTAAAAATTCACTTTCAGAATATTCTTTCATCTTAAAAACCTTTAATATTAATCAATTTTATCAAACTCTTCAGCAAAACCTTCAAGGTTTTTTCTTTTTAAATCCCCTCTATACATTATTTTATTTGGGTCAACATTTTCATCATTTAACATTTTAGGAACTAACTCTGCATTTTCCAAAACTTCAATGTGTTCATCTAATTCATCTTCACTATATGCCATTTGCATATCTGCACTTGCTACATGAGGAATTGCTTCAATAACTCTTAATTTCTCAAGTTCTTCTTTAACTCCATTCCCTTCAATAGTAACAATGATTCTACCCTTTTCATCATGTAAATGATAATCACAAGCTTCACATTGTTTTAAACTTTCAACCACCTCATCAAGATATTTTGGTAAAGTTTGTACTACAATACTAGATACATTCATTGTTCTCTCCTTATTTCAATTTAAAATAGTTTATATTCGAATCATCACTACTTACAAACACTTCATTTTTATTTATAAATAAAATTTGCGTTAAAGTAGCTTTTTGCCCCTTAAGATTATATAATTTATCTTTTGTATTAACATCAAATATTAAGACTTCATTTTTTTCATTATAAGCAATAGCACCAATTTTTGCCTTTGGACTTAAACCGCAACTATAAAGTAAAAAATCAAACCTCATTGAATAATCTATAAAACCCGTGTAAATAACTGCTTGCCTGTCTTGACCTGCTGTTAAGATAACACCGTTTTTATAATCTACTTGATAAACTTTATCTAAATTTTTGTTTTTGTTTTCACCAAAAACTTGAGCATTATCAACTCTTATCTTTCTAACAATCCCACTTTCATCTGTTGTAACTAAAACCTTTTTGTCTTCACTTAAAGAAAAATCAGAAAATGATGAAGCACTAACTTGTATAAGATAATCTAGTTTTTCGTTTTTTAAATCAAAAACTCCAATTTGGTTACTAAGCAAAGCAAATACTATCTTATCTTTTGAGATAAAGTTTGCCTTTTGGATAAAATATTTTTTATCTATACCAATTGCTTTTATTAAGTTTTCATTTTCATAAATAAAAATATTTCTGTAACCTTTCATTCCTTGAGATACTATTAATAATTTATTATCAATTAAATCTATAGAATATATTTTTGCAGCAATTACATCACCCATAAAATCTTTTATATTAGGAATTTTTATCTCTTTTATTTTTTTAGTTGTCAAGGCATCAAAAACTTCAACTTTTCCTTCACTAGTTGCTGCATATAATTTATTTTCTTTATAAACTAAAGACTGTACAGTTCCACTTGCTTTAAATATTTTAGTAGGTTCTAAATTCTCAATTGCAAATAGGTTTACAAATAATAAAGATAGTATAAATACAAGTTTATGCATTTGGATTGAAGCCCGTATCATCTTGTTGTCCATTGATTTTATTTATCTCTTCTTCATACTCTTTTTGTAAAACTGCCATCTTCTCATTTAAGTCTTGATAGCTTACAGGGCTTAAAGTTTTTGATTTTGTCCAAACAACTTCAATATCATTTGCATAATCTTCACCCATAATTTCAATATTTTTCTGGAATTCTTCTAAATCATTACAAATTACTGTTTTCTCCTCTAATGTATCAGTTAACTCAATAAACCAATCTCCAGGATTTTTTTCATCTACATGAGATATAAATTTAACAGCCATCTATTAACTCCTAGTTATTTTAATTGCATTTGTTGGACATACACTTACACAAAAGCCACAACTTGTGCATTTTTCTTGATTTATACTTGGTCTAAACATCCCAATAAACTCTATTGCATCATCTAAACATGGATCTTTACAAGAAAAACACATTGTGTTATTCCAACTTAAACATTGTAACATCTCTATTTCTAAAGCTACATCAATGTACTTTTTTTCTTCAAGGCTTAAAACCTCGGTTGGACAAGCTATTGCACACTCATCGCAATAGGTACATCCACCTTTTGAGAAATCTATTATAGGTGTTTGTTTTTCATCTAAAATAATAATATTCTCTTGACAAATAGTTATACATGGTTTATCTTCACATTTTATACACTCTTTGTCAAAAGAATCTAAATCTTTAAAATATGGTGGTCTAATTGCCCGCTCTTTTTCCTCTTTTTTTGAAGGAAAAAGAGAACCTAAAAGTTCTCTTCTTTCCATAATCTATTCCATTAAAGTATCTAAGCCTTCAGTAAGACTTGAACCTTCCCAAGAAGATTTATTTGCTCCATCTTTAGAAGTATATTCTGGTTGGAAAGTGTTTTCAACTAACTGACCTTTACTTTGTGGTGCATGACATTGTGAGCAGTTAAATCTAGCTCCACTTAAAGATGCCATCTCTTTAATTGTAATATACTCCATTTTATCACTTGAAGTATTATCAATTTCTTTTCCATTTTTAACTATTTTACCATCTTTTGCCAATGAAGTAGAAGGTCTAAAATCAGTCATGTGTGATTTTGGATAAGGTAATGCATTTAATGTTTCTGCAACACCTGGAGTATGGCAACTTACACATTGGTTGTTGTTAACAGTAATTGGTAACATACCATCAACACTATGTGGAATCATAGGTGGAGCATCTTGAAATGCTCTTTCAATTTTTTTACTAGTTCCAGCTGCTGCTTGTGAATATTTTGTTTCATCAGGCGTTACTGTATTTTCACTATATAAATCAACTTTTCTAAGTCCTAGTGATTCTTCACTATAAGTTTTAGAAGCTGTACTACACCCAGCTACAAATAAAACCGAAGCAGAAACAATACCTAAACCTATTTTAGTAATTAGTCTCATGCTAATTCTCCTTTGCTATTTTTATTTTTTATTAAATCTCGAATTGAAAAATTAAGTGCGTCATCATCACATACTTCTATGCATCTTGCGCAGTTTGTACACTCCCCAGAAAGTACTTGTTCAGATTTTTTACCAACCATATAAAGTACTTGAACCTCAGGACAAACCTCTTTACACTTCATACATAAAGTACATTTTTCCTCTTCGTAGTCAACTCTTATTAGGCTAAATCTACCTATTATTGAGTAAATACCACCAATAGGACAGATATGACCACACCATCCATTCTTTAAAACAAAAAGATCAAAAAGAAAGATAACTACAATAGCAGCCCATCCAAAGCCCATGCCAAAAACTATTCCTCTATGAACCATAGAAACAGGAGAAACAAACTCAAATGCCGTAATTCCAAAGGCAAAAGAGATTACAAGTGATATAGCAATAACCCAATATCGCATATTTCTACTTGCAGGTTGTTTCTTTTGAATTTGATTAAATCCAAGTTTTCTTCTTAAGTAGTTAGCTAAATCAGTAATCATATTTACAGGACAAACCCAAGAACAAAATGCTCGTCCTCCAATAATCCCATAAAATAAAACTGCTACTAGTAATCCTAAGAATATATCACTTGCAATTATTGCCCCAGCAACAAACATCTGTAATACTGCATAAGGGTCACTCATAGGAATAAGACCAAAAATCAAAGAAGAACTTAAGTTCCCCATTATGATACTCCATCCCCATGCATTCGCACCAAAATACAGAACCATTAAACTAATTTGAACGACTCTTCTTAGAATCAAAAATTTATTCTTAATCATCTAAAAGTCCTCCCATATCATTTAATGTATCAATAGCTTTTCTCTTACTTCGTTCTGTTGTTGTTGTTTCCATCGTTGCATTTTCAAGCCTTTTTTCATCAGCTTTATCCCAGCCTTTTATATAGTGATCACCTACTTTACCTAAAGCAATTTCCCTTGGTAATACAAAGATTGCAGCTTTTTCAGTTACACAGGCATGTTCACAAAGACCACAACCTGTACATACATCACTATCAACTACTGGTTTTAAAAATGCATGTTTTCCTGTTCTACTATTTTTTTCATATTCTAGTTTTATAGCTTCATCCATTAATGGACAGGCTCTATAACAAGCATCACATTGAATTCCCCAAAAAGCAATACAATTTTTTGTATCTACAACTGCTGTTCCCATTTGAGCTTTATTGATATCAAGTCTATTTGCACTTGAAACTTTTTTGATATCTAAAGCATCTGTAGGACAAACAGGTACACATGGTATATCTGGACACATATAACAAGGAATATCTCTTGGGGTAAAAAATGGTGTCCCAAGAGGTAAGTTATCACCAGGCTTTGCTAATTGAAGAGTGTCAAAAGGACAAGCTTCAACGCACATACCACATTTGATACAAGTTTTTAAAAAATCTTCTTCTTCTAATGCTCCAGGTGGTCGAAGAGTAAGTTGTGAGGCTGTTACCTCATCAACGTATGCACTCCATACAAAACCACCAAGAATTGCAAGACCAGTTGCCCTTGCAATATTTAAAAAGAATCTTCTTCTATCACTAATTGGTTCTTTTTTCATCTTTTTCTCTTTTTAATTTACTTAAAAGTATCTATAAAATTACGCTTTGTAAATTTTTACTGCACATTTTTTAAAGTCAGTTTGTTTTGATTGCGGACAAGTAGCATCCAGACAAACTTTATTAATAAATACTTTCTCATCAAACCATGGAACAAATACTAAACCTCTTGAAGGTCTATTTCTTCCTCTAGTTTCCACTCTTGCTTTAACTTTTCCACGTCTAGATTCAACCCAGCAAAGTCCACCTTGTGAAACTCCGTATTTTTTAGCATCTTCTGGATGTATGTAACATAATGCTTCTGGAACTGCTCTATATAATTCTGGAACTCTCATTGTCATTGTTCCACTATGCCAGTGTTCTAAAACTCTACCTGTACTCATCCATACTGGATACTCAGTATCTGGTATTTCTGGTGGATCCATATATGGACGTGCGAAGATTTTTGCTTTATTTTTTAATGATTTTTTTGTTTTATCTTTGATACCAGTTAAATCACCTTGTGCAAGTGCTTTAGCTAATGTACCATAGAATGCAAACTCAGTATGTCCTGTTTCTTTCCCATATTTTTTTGCATATGGATCGTATTTAGTATTAAATCTCCATTGAGTTTCTTTACCATCAACAACGGGCCATTTAAGTCCTCTTACTTTATGATATGTATCAAAGTCAGCTAAATCGTGTGCATGTCCACGTCCAAAGTTTGCATACTCTTCAAATAGATATTTTTGGATATGGAAACCATAACCTTTCCAAACCTCTCCATCACTTCCTTTAACATTTCTACTATCACCTAAAGCATCAGAATCATCAAAACCTACATTAATTGGATCTTCCATATCTTTTGGATATTTTTCTCCACCTTGTTTATATAAAATCTCAAACATTGTAGTGTTTTCGTCATATCCCATTTTCTTAGCATCTGCAATTACATTTGGAAGTTTTTTACCGTTTCTTAGAGTATATCCACCCCATAAATCTTTAACAGTAAATCTTTTTGAAAGTTCAACCCATTGCCATGTATCAGACATTGCATCACCTACTGGTAATACTTGTTGTCTCCAGTGTTGAGTTCTTCTTTCAGCATTTCCATATGCTCCCCATTTTTCATAAATCATTGCTGATGGTAAAATAAGGTCAGATACTTTTGCAGAAATACCTGGATATCCATCTGAAGTTACAATGAAATTATCCATTTGTCTTGCAGCTTTAATCCAGTGAGTTGCACTTGCTGTATCTTGATAAGGGTTACATACATTTACCCACGCAAATTTAACAACACCATCTTCAATATCTCTATGGATTTTCATAATATGTTGATTTCCTACAGGGTTTAAAGTACCTTCAGGAATTTTCCATGATTTTTCAACAATTTTTCTATGTTTACCATTTGCAACCATCATATCAGCTGGTAATCTGTGACAGAAAGTTCCAACTTCTCTTGCTGTACCACAAGCACTTGGTTGACCAGTAAGTGAAAATGCACCCGAACCTGGTTTTGCTTGTTTGTTTAATAAGAAGTGAACATTATATGCTAAAGTATTTACCCAAGTACCTCTTGTGTGTTGGTTCATACCCATAGTCCAGAAAGATACTACTTTTCTTGATTTTTCGATATATAAAGAAGCTAATGTTTGAAGTTTTTGTTTAAACTCTTCAAGTGATTCATCAGGGTCACCTTTAGATATTTTTGCCACATAATCTAATGTATAAGGATCTAAGAATTTTTTATACTCTTCAAATGAGATTTCCCAGTGTTTAAGACCTGCTGGTTTATTAACCATCACATCACCTTCTTTATATCCATAAGGTGCTAATGCAGGAGCTTCAGTTTCAGAAACTTTCTTTTTCATCTCTTTAGAAATTGTTTCCATCTCTTTAGCTGTATATTTACCATCTTTAAGTGATTTTTCACCCTCTCTTCTCATTCCATAACCCATATTAACTGGACTTGCTGCAAAAACAATATGTTTTTTAACAAAATCCCAATCAATTGCTTCAGGATTGTTATATACAATCTCTCTTGCAATATAGTTCCATAAAGCTAAATCAGTGTTTGGAGTAAAAATAATCTCCATATCAGCTAAATCTGAAGTTCTATGTCTATAAGTTGAAATATTTACAACTTTTACATTTTTTGGATCAGATAATTTTCTATCAGTTACCCTTGACCATAAAATTGGGTGCATCTCAGCCATATTTGATCCCCAAGATACAACAGTGTCAGTTAACTCAATATCATCATAACATCCAGATGGTTCATCAATACCAAATGTTTGATAGAAACCAACAACAGCAGATGCCATACAGTGTCTTGCATTTGGATCAATAGCATTTGATCTAAATCCACCTTTCATCATCTTTTGTGCTGCATAACCTTCCATAACTGTATATTGTCCAGAAGCAAATACTCCTACTCCCTCAGGTCCACTAGCTTTAAGTGCTTTTTTGATGTGAACTTCCATCTCATCAAATGCTCTTTGCCATGAAACTGGTGCGAATTTACCATTTTTATCAAACTCACCTTTTGCGTTAACTCTTAATAATGGAGTTTTTAATCTATCTGCTCCATACATAATTTTTGCATTAAAATAACCTTTAATACAGTTAAGACCTCTGTTAACTGGTGCTGCTGGGTCTCCTTTAACTGCAACGATTCGTCCATTTTTCGTTGCCATCATAATTCCACAACCTGTACCACAAAATCTACAAGCTGCTTTGTCCCATCTCCAACCAGCTTCTGCTTGATTTGAAGCTGCTTGTAAATTACTTGGAACTGACATGCCAACTGCTGCTGCTGCAGAAGCTGCTGCCGAACTTTTTAGAAAATCTCTTCTTGAAAGTGCCATTTCCTCTCCTTTAATGAAATTGTTTTCAAACAAGTAATTCTAACAATTAAGTAAAGGTTTATTTCTTGACCTGTGTCAAATTTATTAAAAAGTTTTTATTCTTTATAGATACCATAAAATGGGGATTTTAAACTATTATTTTTTTGTGAAGAAATTGACTTAAGTCAATTTTTTTTTGGAAAAAAGTGGTTATAATTTATGTAAAAATAAAACCGATATCCTCTTTATTCAAAGTTTTAATATCGGTTTTTTTCTTAAGCTTTTTTATCAATACTACAACTAGTCAATAACTTATCTAATTCTGCTTTTAAGTCTTGTAATTTTTTTGTTGATTTTAATAATTCCTCAGTTGATTCAATTACTATATCTTCACTTTTATCAATTTGGTTCATTACATCTGATTTATTTTCAATTTCACTAATTAGATTATCAAACTCATCGGTTAAGCTTTCAAGTTTATCTGAAGCTAATTTTGATTGTTCTAAAGCATTTTGTGAATAATTTACGGCACTTGATACTTTTGAGATAAATTGATTATAGTTATCTGCCATTTCAACAAACTCTTTTTCACCTTCAACTTTTATTGGTGCCATCTCATTAATATTTTTATTACCAATCTCTTTTGCTTTTTCAATAAACTCATTTGCATGGGATTGTATTTGTCTTAACTGTATTAAAGAATATAGTGAAAATATAAATAAAAAGCCAAATGCTGTATATTGAAAGTTTTTAATAAAATTTGTTTTCTCTTCTATATAGTTAGTATAAAGAGTAACAATCTCATCCACTTCAAAAAGCAGTTCATTGTTTGCTTCATTAAAGTATAGTAACAATGAGTTGATTTTTTGTGTATCATTTTTTAAAATTGCTTCTTTAAACTCTAAAGAATTCTTATAAAAAACATTCCATAAAACTTGCACTTTTTCTATTTGAGATTTGATATCATGTACTGGAGCTTCAGTGATATCAAGACTTTTATTTCCATCTTTTAATGTTGCTAATCCAAAGATAAATTGAGAAATTGCCTTATCCATCTCTGTAAAATTTTTTGATTTTGTTTGATTTATAAAGTATATATTTTTAGTAATTCTTTGAGTAAGCATTCTTTGCTTACCTGCAATATTTACAATCAAGGCATCTTTTGTATTTTTGTAATTTAAATGTATTGTAATTGAGATAACTGCAAATATTGTAATCATCAATAATGCACCTATAACTTTTATTTTATTACTTACACTTTGAGTTTTCATATTCCAACTCCCATGTATATTCCTTTTAATTCATCATAATTATGTATTATTATCTTTCCTCTTTCTATTTCAATGGTTCCATTTCTAGAAAGTCTTTTTAAAACCCTTGATAGAGTTTCTGGTTGGATATGTAAAAGAAGTGATACTTCTGTTCTTTTTAAATCATTAAACATATCTAAATCATTTATCAACATAAATGCAACCTTTGATGTTGCATCAAAAACCAATTCTCGATTTATAATACATTGAAGTTGTTGATTTTTATATATTAATTCTTCAACAAATTTCATCACAAGTTCATTTTGATACAAAAAACTCTCTTTAAATTTTTTATAATCAATTGATAGAAGTGAGCTCTCTTTTATAAATTCTGCATTAGAAAAACATCTAACTTTGTTTTCTTCCAAACTAGAAAGTTCAGATATCATCGTATTAGCATATACATAATATAAAAAAATCTCATTATCATATTTATCAATTTTATAAACTTTTATTTGTCCCTCAAGCAAAAATAACAATTTATCCGTAGTATCAGCTTCATAGTATAAAATTGAATCTTTTTCATATCTTGAAATATGACTAATATCTTTTAATATCTTTATCTCCTCTTCACTTATTTGTGAAAAAAGATTGATACTTTTTATAGCCTCTTCTAATTTCATTTTTCTCCCTGTATCCCCAACTTATATATTGTATTAAAAAAAACTTTTAATATCATTGACATATATCAACTTCAGAATAACATTTTAAGGAATCTGTTTATATACTTCTTAGATGAAAACAATAAATAGATTACAAAAGCATGAAATTTTTAATGGATTAGAGCAAAATGAATTAGAAAAAATTGCTCAAATAACAATAACAAAGAACTTTGAGAAAGACCAAATAATATTCTATGAAACAGAAGAACCAAAATATTTCTATTTTCTAAATAGTGGTATAGCCAAGGTTTATAAAGTTGATTCAAAAGGGAATGAGATAGTCTTGCATAATTTTGCAGCTCCAACTATGATAGCAGAAATGGCATCAATTGAGAACTTTAAATTCCCTGCAACTTGTGTTGCTATGGATAAATGTGAGTTTCTTTTAGTAAAAAAAGAGGAGTTTGTAAATCTTTTAAAAACTAATCCTGATATCTCTTTTCATGTAATTAAATCCCTAACAAGAAAAATTAGAGGGATGGAAGGTCTTTTAAATAGAAGTTTAATTTTTGATGCCACAACAAAAGTTGCACACTATATTGATGAACGTACAAATGATTTTATTATGAAGAAAAATAAAGAAGTTGCAAATGAACTTAATATGACTCCAGAAACTCTTTCAAGAGTTCTTAAAAAACTTAAAGATTTAAATATCTTAGATAAAGATAGAAATCTAATAAATAAAGATAAATTACAAACCTTCTTAGACTTTTAATTCATTGATTTATATCAATGAAATTATTTATATTTTCATATATTATTCTTATAAAAAAAGGATGATATATGAGTGTAAACGAATTTATGACAAATGACCACAGAGCTTGCGACGAACAATTTGCAAATCTTGAAAATATGATTGACCAAGAAAATTTTGACAATGGAATATCTATGTTTGAAGAGTTTCATGAACATATGATTAAACACTTTGATATGGAAGAAAAAGTTATGTTCCCAATGTTTAATGATGCACAAAGTGAAGGTTGTAATCCAACGCAAGTTATGATAATGGAACATAATCAAATGAGAGTTTTATTAACTAAAATGAAAAGTGCTATTGAAGCAAAAGATAAAAACTCTTTTTTAGGTCTTAGTGAAAATCTAATGTTTTTAGCTCAACAACATAATATGAAAGAAGAACAAATTATGTATAACATGGTTGATAATGCTTTAGATTCGCAAGAAGTTATAAACAAAATGAACGAGATTTAAAATGTTAAAAGAGATTTTACTTGATTGTACAATGCTTGAATCACCAGAGCCATTAAACTTGGTTGTTCAAAACCTTGGAAATATATCTGAAACAAGTTATATAAAGATGGTTCATAGAATGCAACCAATGATGTTATTTAATATCTTAAATCAAAATGGTTTCAAATATTTAACTTTGGAAAAAAACAATCAAGTTGAAATCTATATATTTAAAGAAGAATTTTTTGAGGAGCAGAGAAAATGTATACAGGACTAAGTCTTGATCAAGCTCCACCATTTGAAGCACCTCTAAAATTTTTCTTATCAGCTCCACTTTTTGCAGCTATTGCTGGCTTTATTGTATTTTTTTTAGATGATTTAAATATGTATACACGCCAAACAATTGCTATTGTTCATATTTTAACAATTGGATTTATTCTAATGATTATATTTGGAGCATTACTTCAAATGCTTCCCGTAGTTGCAGGAGCAGTTATAAAAAAACCAAAAATTGTAGCAAATACAACTTTTACTTTTTTAGTAATAGGAGTTATAACATTTTTTCTAGGTTTTTATTTTTATGAAAAGATTGCTTTATATATTTCATCAATATCATTACTAATTGCATCACTTCTTTTTTTAGGTATTTGTTTATATGAACTAATAAAAGTGAAACCTAAATCTTTTATTGTACAAGGTATGATTTTTGCTACTTTATTTGCACTAATAGGTATCTTAATTGGTGTTCATATGGGGATTTCCCATGCAAGAGAAAATATTAGTGCTTCATATTTTATTTTTACAAATATCCACTATAATTTTATTTTTGTAGGTTTTATTTTTTTACTTATTGCCTCTATTACCTTTCAAGTAGTTCCAATGTTTTGGGTAACTAATCCATTTGAAAAAACAAAACAAAAATTTATAATCTACTTTACAGTAAGCTTACTACTTGCATTTTCTGTATTTTTATTCTTAGGATTTGAAGAGTTGTTTTTTTATAAAATATCTTTATTTTTTATTTGTACATATTTTGCATATCAAACAATAAAAACTATAATAAGTAGAAAAAGAAAATTAAAAGATTTATCTGTTTATTATTATATTACAAGTATGGTTTTTCTAATTCTTGGTTCTTTATACTTTTTAGTTTCAGAATATATAAATTTTAAAATTGAGATTTTAGGAGTGTTGTGGGGGATTGGTTTTATAATGTCACTTATGAATGGGATGTTGTATAAAATAGTTCCTTTTTTAGCATGGTTTCATCTAAGTTCAAAAGGTTTTTTTGATATACCAACAATAAGAGATATGATTCCACCAAAACATATTGAGTTTCAATTTTATTTACACCTAAGTGCAATTGTAATTTTTTTATTATTTTTAATTTTTAATTATCTAATTTTATTAAAACTTGCTGCAATTATTTTTGCTATTTCAAATATATATTTGTTTTTTAATCTATTTAAAGCCGCAAAAGTATATTTGAATTTTGATACAAGTCAAAGTCAACTAAACTAATTTAGTATACAATTATTACATCCAAAGAAAGGATTAATATGTATAAAATAGTTTTAGCAATAACTTTTATAATAGTTAGCTCTTTTGCAAGTGATAATTTACATAAGAAAAACATTCAAAAACAAATGGAAAAAGAAAAAAAATATAAAGAGGAACAAAAGTTTTATCAAGGGAAAAACTATGATTTGGATAGTTTTAAAATTGATGAGAACTCTTTAGGAAATATCCCTGATCAACCAAACTACAATGATGATTTTGATATGGATAATACCTATGACTAAAAGTAGAAAACTAAGTTTTCTACTTCTTTTTAATCAAAGATTTTTATACTAGGATTGATATTTTCCCATCCCTCTTTTAATCCTTTTTCTAAGGTAAAGCTATCTTTTGGACTTGCAACTTCATTATAATCATATGGTGTAACTACTATTAGACCACCTTTTATCAAAGAGGTAAAAGTATTTGTCTCAATTTCTGTTCCACTAAAAAGTGAAAATTTCATTTTAAAACCACTTATATCATGAAAAGTTGAGTTAGTTCTAACGAAGTGTTTATATTTATCATAAATCAAACAATAAATATATGTTTTTGAACCATCAAAACTAAGTTTTATTTTATTAACTTTCCCTATTTGAACATTTTTATAATAGATTGGTGCTTCTTTATTTATTTTTGTTGGTTCAATTGAGACAACAGTTAAAACCTCGCCACTTTCATTTGCATAAATATCCTCTAATGAGTCAACACCAGCAAATCGATTATCTGTTATTTTACTAGAGCTTGTTACAACACCAATATTTACAGGCATGATAGTTGAACCTATGTTTTGAATCTCATTTAATGAGATTTTAGGCTTCTTAAGATAAAAAATTGTTCCATTTTTTGCAAATTTCTCATAATCTTTAGAAATCTGGATTTTTACTAAGACTTTATTTTTGTTTGTTAAAGATATATTTGTAACTTTTCCAACCTCTACGCCTTTGTAAAGTAGTTTAGAAAACTGTGTTTTTAAGCCTTCAACATCATCAAAAGTTACATTTAAAGTATTTACAGAATTAATCATATCATCATAAGAAGCATAAATTTGATACCTTGGAAGCTTTTGTTTCGAAGTGTTATCAAGGTTGATAGAACCATGTAATATTGAGCTTAGATTATCAAGTTCAAAAACAACACCCCCTAAAGAGGCATCAAATTTTATTGGAGCTTTTTTGTAAAATCTACTATTTTTATTTAGATATTTTTTATACTTGTTATAAATAAATATTTTTACTTTTGATTCTTTTTCACCAAAATCAATACTTTTAATATATCCAATCTCATGGTTCTTGTAATTTATTGTTTGTTTATCTTTTAACTCAAAACTATTATCAAAATAAACATTAGCAACAAAACCTTTTGTTTTTAGTTTTTTTAATTCATCAAGCTCTTTATATGTTTCAAAAAGTTTAAAAGTTTTTCTTTTTGATTTAAAATCTCCTATATTTACAAGGGAAATACCACCATTTAAAAATGGTTTTACACCTGAATAGTTGACATTAAAATCAAAGTTTTTTAACTCAATTAATCTTGAACTCATATCATAAAACATAGTTTTATCATTTACCAAAGATTTATATTTTGACTTTATTAAAACAGATATTTTTACTTTTTTAAAATCATCACTTAAGGTATAATCTAAAACTTCTCCTATAGGAATATTTTTGTAATAAATCTTACTATCTTTTGTAATTGAATTTAACCTATTACTATTTAATGTAATGATTAAATCATTATCTTCTTTTATAGTTTTTTTATTTTGAATTTCAAAAAAATATTTTGCTTTTCCTTTTTTATAATCTACGGATATATAATTTCCACTAACTACTGTATTTAGATTTTTTACACCATCAATTCCCACTTCTACACTATTTAAATAAAATCTTGAATTTTCTGAAAGTAAATAGTCATAATTTTTATATACAAAAGCTTTTGCAATAACACTGTTATCATTTAAGTGGAACTCTTTTATTTTTCCAACTTCAATCCCTTTATACATGATTGAAGTTCTTTTTCCTATTCCATTTGCAGTATCAAACTTCAAGTTTAAAAAGGTTTTTTCTTCAAGTTCTTCTTTATTTTCATATAAAATATAAGACTCATCCTCTTTCATTTTATTAGCATCTTTTTCTAATGTTAAAACATTTATTCCACCAATTAAAGCAGAATAAAAAGAACTAACTTCTAGTTTCACTCCACCTGGACCAAAATTAACATCTAAAGCTTTATTCATATAAAACTTTGAACTACTATTTACAAGATGATTGTATCTATCATAAATATAAGCTTTTAAATATACTTGCTCATCTTTAAATACCTTTGAAACAATTTCACCAATTTGAAATTTATTATAAAAAATAGGTGTTTCAACTTCTACAAAATCAGCCCTATTTGATAAAATTGAGACATAATATCCATTTCCATTTGTTTCTAAACTAGGTTTAGTATCAAGACCCTCAAAATGATATTTAGCCTTTACATTCTCATACTTTTTCAAGTCATTGTATTTTGGAAGAACTTCAATTTTATTACCACTTAACAAAGTCCCTAATCCAGAAACCTTTGTTAAAGAGATAGTAGGTTTTTTAATCCAAAAACTTGACCCCTCTGTTGCAATAAAATCTGCAACATCACTATTTACAAGAATATTTACTTTGACACTATTTAAATCATTAATATGTATTTTGGTTACTTTCCCTAATTGAAGCCCTTTATACTCTAAAGGTGTAACTCCTTCTTTTAGACCTTCTGCACTTTTAAAAGTAACAGTGATATTGGTACCTTTTTTAGTATAACTTTCATATGCAATCCACCCTAATATACTTAAAATTATCAATGGCAAAATCCAAATAAAAGAAAGAGTTTTTTTCTGTTTTTCTTTAGGTTTGTAAACTACAGTTTCTATATTATCTTCAAATTTTTCACTACTCATCCCAAATAATCCTTGTGTCAAATTTATTTGCTGCAATCATTGTTAATATCACCACCAATGCAAAAGATGTTGCAGCTATTCCACCTTTTATATTAAATATTTCATTTATTTGTACAGTTGAAGCTAATAAAGCAACAACATAAATATCTATCATAGACCACTTTCCAATTAATTCTATAAAATGAAACATTTTTAACTTTGTTTTATTTTTAAAAGGGGTTTCAATCCATAAAGATATAAAAATAAACATCAGTCCTAAAAGCTTAGTTAATGGAATTATTACACTTGCAGTTAAAATTACAATTGCAATAAAATAATCCCCATGATTTAAAAAAGCGATTACCCCTTCAAAAATAGTACTACTCTCATTTAAACCAAATCTTGTAACTTCCATCATAGGATAAAGCATTGCTGGAATAAAAAGTAATAAAGCACTTATAACTAAGGCAAGGGATATTTGTAATGAATCTTTAACCCTTTTTGTAACTGTGTGTTCACATCTATCACATTTAAATGGAGTATAGTTATCTCTTTTATATACTTTATGACAGTTTCTACAAGATATTAAAACCATTATTTAAATACACTTTTTACTTCAAATTTTTTGTTTGACATATAAAATAAAAATAGATAAAAAAGCATAATATAAAATCCTATATCAAATCTTGTGCTTGAAACCATACCAGCAAGTTTTATATATGTAACTATGATACTTACTACAAAAACCTCAACAAAACCCCAAGCTTTAAAGAAATGAAATCCATTATATAAACTTTTATTGGAAAATATTTTAAACTTTTGATTTTCTTGAATAAAAGCAAAGATTATAACAAGTGAATTGAATATTGGTGCTATTATAACTGTAAAAAAACCCAATATTGAGACAAAAATAAAACCTTCATCAAAAAGAGTTTGAAAAGTATTAAAAAGTGTTGTTTTTAAAATGTTTCCATTAATAGAAAGACTCATCAAAGGATAAATATTTAGAAGTATTAAAAGAAGTAAAGATGATAAGGCATAATACAAAGAATCTTTTGAATGGGTATTAAATAGTTTTATTTTACTAGAGCATCTAGGGCAAATTGCCCTTTTAGTTTCAACTTTGATAAATAGACCACAGTTTTTACATTCTATAATTTCATTCATAATTTATATTTTTTTATAAATTATATCTTTTTTTTCTTCAATATTAATTTTTTAAACTTATACTAACTTTCTATTTCTAAAAGATATTGCTATTAGTGCTAAAACTACTATTATCGTAACAGGTACAAATGTTGGAATTGGTACTGGGTCACCTGCAGCATATGAATGTAGTCCAGATAGATAATAATTAACTCCAAAATATGTCATAACAATAGAAGCATAAGCAATCAAAGAAAGAGCAGAGAAAAGATAATTTGAGGCTAATCCTTTGATATATTGTAAGTGTAAAATCACTGCATAAATCATAATTGAAACTAAAGTCCATGTTTCTTTTGGATCCCAACCCCAATATCTTCCCCAAGATTCATTTGCCCAAATTCCACCAAGAAAGTTTCCTATTACAAGTAAAACTATACCTATAATCATTGACATCTCATTTATTCTTCTAGCTTCTTTAATTGATACTTTCAAAGATTCTTGTTTTAAATCATCTTTGTTTTTATCTAAAAAGATATATAAAACTAAAGTTAAAAAACCTAAAAGTGCACATAAAGCCAAAAAGCCATAACTTGCAGTTATCACACTAACATGAATTGTTAACCAATAAGATTTTAAAACTGGTGTTAATGTTGTAATTTGTGGTTCAAGCCATGAAAGATGTGCCACAAAAAGAGTAATACCACTTAAAAGTGAAGTTGTTGCCAAAGCAAGAACTGATTGCTTGGAAAAGATTATTCCAGAAAAAACAATAGCCCAAGCAATATAAATCATAGATTCATATCCATTTGACCATGGAGCGTGTCCTGAAACATACCATCTTAAAGCTAAGCCAAAAGTATGAACTAAAAATAAAACAGCAAATAAAGATAAAAAGATTTTTGAAGTTTTTTCTAATTTTACCATTGGTTTAAATATTTTATAAAATACTAAGGCCAATAAAACAAGTCCTAAAATCAAATAAGCTGGTGTTAAATTCTTAAAAATATTGTATTTATTAAACATCAACTCAGCATCTATTTTAAAGCCACTTGGCATAACGTTTTTACCATATTTATTTTGATAGTCTATAATTTCTAATAAGGCATAATCAGCTTTTTCCCAAGTATCTTTATTTTCATTTGCATCTTTTAAAGCGATGAAATAATTATCCATTAGATTTGCAATAACTTTTGCTTCTTTTTTTTGTAAAGCACCAACGCCATCATTTATAACAGAAATTGCTAATGTTGGGTCTAACCATTTATTGTTTTTGTCTTCTACCTTTGGAAATAGTTTCAAAAATGCCCCTGTAAAAAGATTATAAATGATATTTAATCTTTCATCTACTTTGATAAGTTCTTTATCAAATTTTGTTCTTTGTGATGGTTTTTTTTGATTTGCTATTTCTAAATCATCTTCAAATTTATAGGTACCAAATTGATTATAAACATTATCAAAACTAAAGTACTTATCACTTGGGTTTATTCCCAATACTTTTTTTAACTCTTTATTTTTAACTTTTATTATCGGAAGTTTTTGCCAAGATCTAGGGTTTATTATCATACTTATAAAAAGTTGATTTGCATTTAATCCATATAAAGACTCTTTTCTAATAACCTTATTCATAATCTCAATTGCTAAAGAGTTTATTGGTTTAATTCTTCCTTGATAATCTTGAATTAAAACTTTCCCTAATCTGTTCGCATGGTTTATATCAATATTTTTTATAATCTTTAAATCAGCTGTATTTTCCTGTGCTTTTAAATCTGAACTAAATAAAAATAAAATACTCAAAACTATAGCTGTAGAGATATTTTTAAGTTCATATTTTTTATTTGCTAATTTTCTAAACCGACCATTTTTCATAAATAAACTTAAGAATAATCCTGTAAATAATAAGGCATATCCAATATAAGTAGGAATCACACCGGGGTCATTATTAACTGAAAGAATAGTCGCACTTTCATTCATAGTGTATGAACTTTGAAAAAATTTATACCCTTTGTAATATAAAGTATTATTCATAGAGATTGTTTGTTCAAAGCTTATATCCTCTTTTGTATCATAAACTTTCACATCACTAGAATAAGCTGAAGGAGAGTTAGAACCAGGGTATCTTTCAAGTTTGAAATTGCTTAAATATATTGAAAAAGGAAGTTCTAAAATTTTTGCACCCCATGAAAGTTTTAAAATTTTCCCATCATTAAGTTTTATAGTTTTTGTATAACCTTCATTTGAACCACCCTTTCCAAAAAGTGCCACATCTTGAACTTTACCTTTATTGTTAAGTTCAACTATAACTGCATTTAAAAGTTTTTCTTTTTTTACTAACTCTTTTTTTATACTTACTACCTCAACTTTCCCTGAAGCAGAAAAATCAGGAGTTGCAAATCTTGTTTGGGCAACTGTATAAATTACATCATCTCTTAAAGGCAATGCTTCATTTGCTTTAATTCTTCCTCTTCTTGTTCCATCCATATACTCAAACGAAAGAGCAATATTAGATTTAATATATATTTTTTTATCTTTTGTTATAAAATAAATTTTTGATTTATTCTCATCTTTTATCTCTTTATTTAAAGAAAAATTTGCAAATTTTGATTCATGAATTTTTTCATTTTGTAAATCAATACTTTTTGCTCCAGCCATATTTGTAATAATTAGATTTACTAAAGGTTTCCCATCTTTTACAGTTATAATTTTTTCAGCTGCATTAGGAACAAATCTTTTAAAGCTTAGATTGATATCTTCATTTATATCAAAATCAAAATCTGTTTGAGATAGTTGTGTCATTAGAACTTTTTGATCTTTTTTTAAAAGTTCTTTATTATCTTTATTAAAAATTGTTGCTTGAATATATTCATCATTTGAAAGCATTTTATTTTGTATAGTTGATTCAGGAATTGTCATAATTGCTTCAAAACCCACATATCTTGTTAAGGTACTTCCTATGAGTAAAAAAGCAAAAGAGATATGAATAAAAAATATAAAAAACTTTTTGATTTTATACATTTTAAACCATATAATATTTAATATAGAACCAATAGTTAAAACTACCATAATTAGTTCAAACCATGTTTGATTATATACAAATGATCTAGCTGCTAATGTACCATAATCGTTTTCAACAAAAGTTCCAACAGCACATGCAAATGCAAATAAAAGCATAAATACAGTTATAACTTCCATAGAAAAAAGATTTTTCAATAGTGTTTTCAATTTTTTTCCTAAATAATATCTAAAATTAATATTCTTAATAAATAACACCTAAAATATCAATAGGAGGAGAATGATTAGGTGTTATTTATTAAAAATAGTAGAAGAGAGGGATGAAATCCCCTCTTCTAAAACAGTAAGTTTTGGAAGGATTAATCGTAAGATGTTTTATCTTCAATACCTTTTGTTGATTCAGGATTATAAATGCCTTTTTCTTGAGCTTCTTTTTTCCACTCGATTAAAAGACCATTTTTGAATTTCTTTTTATCTTCAACTAATTTGTCGAACGGTAATCCAATAATCTCTTGAGCTTTCTCTTTAGAATCAATTGTTGGTGCTACATAATCTGCTGCTCCATGTTTAGCTAAAATTTTAGCTAATTTAATTCTTGCATTTCCTGCTTTTTCTAATGCAGTAGCTAGAACTCTTAATGTCTCTTCTGGTGCGTGGAAGAATGCTGGGTGTGATGCAACAGCGTAATCCCATCTCCATTGAGCATGTCTAATATCTTTTAATACAGGAGCCATTTCAGCCTCAGTTGCTCCGACTTCCCAAGCTTTTCCAGCTTCTAAGTGCGCAGCAGCAATTTGTGCCATTGATTTTTTATGTAACTCAGTCTTTCTTTCTTTTTTCTCTGCAATTGTTGCAAGCAAAGATTTTTCAGAAGTTCTATGACAAGTCATACAAGTATTTTCCATATTTTCTAATGGATTTCCTATATTATGGTCTGTATATTTAACTCCACCTTCTCTTTTATAAGGCATATGACAGTCTGCACAAGAAACATTGTTTTTACCATGTGCACCTGTTAAATACATCTCATATCCAGGGTGTTGAGTTTTTAACATTGGAGTTTTAGAAATTTTATGTGTCCAATCTTTAAAGTTAATGTTATCATAATATCTTTCCATATCATCAACAGTTGTACCTTCAGCCCAAGGAAGAGTTACAACTTTAGCAAAACCACCTTTTCCATTATCAGTTTTTTTGAAATAGTATTCAACGTGACATTGAGCACATACCATTGTTCTCATCTCTTGGTGAGTTGCATCAGCTAATGAAGTTAAACCAGCAGCTTTTAAACCATCATCTAGATATTTTCTGTTAACTTGCAGTTCCATAGTTTTAGGGTTATGACAATCCACACAACCAATAGGATTAATAATGTCAGAACCATATTTTGCCCATTTACCAGTAAAGTACTCTAAATCACCTTGCTCATTCATAATTCTTGGAACATCTGGAGATTTACAAGTCCAACATGCAGTTGGCATAGGACCAGTTTTTGAATCAACAGGAGCACCTGTTCTTAATGTATTTCTATTATCTTCGATTGCATAGAAGTGCCCTCTTGGAGCATTATAATCTTTTGCAAACCCATAACCAGCCCATAATACTGCCAATTCTGGATACTCTTTTAACATATCATCTATGTCATCGCTTTCTTTTGTTTTTTTCCATGAGTCATATTGTCTTGGATAAAACTTTTTAAACTCTTCATTTTTTGTTTGCCATCTGTCAACTTGTGGTACAGAGTTTATGATTTTTTGTTCCTCTTTCTTTTCATTAATAGATGCAATTAATGCTGTTAAACAACCAATTGCTATTAATGAAGCAGCAAGTAACACTTTAAACTTCTTCATCTTCCTTCCCCTTCTTATTTCATTCTTTCTTTAACACCAATACTATATGGAGTTGATGTTAAACTACGTACTTTGCCATGAGGTGTGAACTTATGACAATCCCAACACTTTCGATCACTATTTAAACTATACTCATCACCACTATGGTAATTTCTTGCATTAGCTCCCATTTGAGATGTTAAATCTCCATGACATCTAATACAATTTGCTTGTACTCTACTTGCACCATCTTCACTTATGTCAATATTATTTTCATAAGTGTTCATCGTAAATGCTACCGAGTGATTCCATCCGTCAATTGCTTTTGCTTTATACTTAGCAACAACATCACCAACAGGCAAGTGACAATCAACACAGCTTGCAACATTTTTGTGTGAACTTTTAGACCACGTTGCATATGCTGAATTCATCGTGTGACAATTAATACATGCCTTTGGATCACTAGACAGATATGACAACATTTTAGATGCATATACCGTATAACCAAATAAACCAACAGCGATAAGAAAACTTAAAATAGAACCGTAAACAACAATTTTGTTTCTTTCCATTCTTAATCCTTTTAACTGCATTGAAAGTATAAGAATTTTTTAAAGAAGTTTCCTTGACCTAAATCAAGAATGAATAATTATTTATACTATAAACAGGCACTTTTTGATGTAAATTATTTTTTACCTAAACCTATATAATTTATAATAATCTTTTTTTAAGTTCATATTCTTTAATATAAATGCCTTTTTATAGAGTTTTAAAACAATTAAATATAAGTACAATTTATATTTAGATTTAAAGTATTATTTATGATTTAATTTTTTATAATTTTTATAAATAAATTTTTGATTAAAATTTTGAATCTAAATTTTCTTTTTCTTAACCTAAATCAATTTTTATTTAATTTTATATTGTTATTATTATGAATAATTATTCACATAAAGGTAAATCATGTTTAAAAAATTGACTTTAGGATGTTTATCAATCCTTTTATCAGCAAATTTAGCATATGCAGTAAATGAACCCCATGAGGTAAAAGTTTTAGAGAGCATAAATAGTGGCGCTTATACTTACTTAAAAGTAGAAGAGAAAGGCGAACAATATTGGGCTGCAATTATGAAAACACCAATAAAAGTTGGTAGTTCAATCACTATAAAAGAGCAAGTTTGGATGAAAAACTTTAAAAGCAAAACATTAGATAAAACTTTTGATAAGATTTTATTTGCAATGTATCCTAAAAAAGCCATTTCAGGAGTTGACAATATTCACTCTATTCATGGAGATATGATTAATAAAAAACAAAAACAAGCAATGAAACCAAATCCAAAATTTAATGAAAAAGTTGTTGTGGCTAAAGGTTCTGCTATAAAAACAAATATCTCTGAGATTTTTTCCAATAAAGACAAATTTAAAAACAAAAATGTAGAGATTCAAGGTGAGGTTTTACAAGTCTCAAATAAAGTTATGGGTAATACTTGGGTTAAAATTTATGATGGTAAAGAAGCTGTTATTTTTAGATCACCTAATGAAGATGAAAAAATTGTAGTTGGAAACAAAGTAAAAGTTGTTGGTACAATTAATACAAATGTAGATTATGGTTTTGGTTATGCCTATGAGGTTATTGGAGTAAATGGTAAATTTGAAGTGATTAACTAAAAAGTAGTAGAAATTTCTACTGCTTTTTATACATTTCTTATAACTTTATTTCTTCCTGTTCTTTTTGCGGTATATAGTAAATCATCTGCATTTTGAAGAATTTCATCGATATATTCTTCTTTATTTTTATTTGAACTAATTCCAATAGAGATTGTAAATTTTACCTCAATATTATTTATTTTCATTATATTTTCATCACATTTTTTTCTAATTTTTTCAGCTAAACTAAAAACATATTCTTCATCTTTATCAAATAAAGATATACAAAACTCTTCTCCCCCTATTCTTCCAAAAACTGCATCTATATCAATTATTGATAAGATAGTTAAACAAAACTCTTGTAAAACACTATCTCCTATAGAATGACCGTAGTTATCATTTATCTTTTTAGAATAATCAATGTCAATTAACAATACAAAGTAATTTTTATTTTCTTCATTTGCTTTAGATAAAAGTTCTTTACTCTTTTCAAAAAAAGATCTTCTATTTTTGATATTAGTTAGTGAATCCATTGTTGATAACTTATATAATTCTTTATTTTTTTCCTCAACTAGTCTAATACTATTATTAAGATTTTCAGTTCTTTTTTGAACCTGAAGTTCAAGTTCTTCATTATAGTTTTGTAAACTTTTTTGCTTTTTATAAGATGAATATATAAATAAAAACAAAAGTATCGTAATAATAAAATTATAATAATAAGTTACTCGTAAACCATCATCTAATACCTCAGCAGTGTTTACAGTTTCTAAATTAAATAAAAATCTATCTTTTGAGAAAAAGCCAATATTGCTATAGATTTTATTATCTTCAAAATATGAATGTGATTTTATACTTTTAACATATTTATTCTCAATACTATGAACATAATTTTTTTCTGGTTTTATCAAGCTTAATTTAGTTTGCTCAAAAACATTAGATATATTTTTAATATATTCTTCATCAATAATCTTTAATGAATATATAAATCCATTTGAATCACCTAGTTCATCACTCTTTTTTATCTCAAGTTTAACAAGAAAAAACAACTTTTTATCTATAGACTCAATTGAATAAAAGTTATCAACACCTTTTAATAAATCAGTTATCTTTAACATAAAGTTATTCTTATCTAAAATATTTATATTCTTAGTATATTTATCAAAAATAATATTACTTGATTTATCAGTATAAAAAATCATATCAATATTTAAGTCAGATAAAGTAGCTGTACCTTCTCTAAAATTTTCGTAAATATAAGAAGAGTTTTTATTTTCAATAAAATTATAAGTATCATCCCACTTACTATAATCATCTATAGTATTTTTTAGATTCGTTATTTCTATATTAAGTTTAGATAAAATTGTATTTATATTGACATTATTTTTTTTAGTTTCTAGATTTTTATAGTTTGGAATAATCATCCCATACGATATAAGCCATAGGATAATTATGAAGAAAATAAATATCAGTGAAAAATTTAATTTACTAATTTTTAACCCATTCATCATAGTACCTTTTGATAAAATAATTATACTCATGAATAGTACTAAAATAGTATTATTTTCTAATTTTAGTCTTTTACCTTATCAAAGAATTTTGCACATTTATTAATTGTTCCTTTTTATGATTTAATTCTGATCAATATTTTTGCATATCTTGTACTCCAGATTATAAACATAAATATCCAAAGCCAAGAGCTTAGATGTAAAAACCCCATATAAAATGTAGAATCATTTAAAAATAAGACAGAAGCAAGAACTCTTGCAACAACAACTACTTGAGTTAATACAAACACAAATTTTGTAATTTTATCTGCAACAATTTTTTGAGCTGGAACGGCATGTCCCATTACTACCCTACTTCCAAATCCTATAAGCAATGTTACTACAAATCCTAATGCAAAAATATGAAGTGCTAATTTTAAAGAATAAATTTCTAATAAAGATTCAATAAATAATGCTACAAAACCAATAATAAGCCAAAAAAATGATACTACTAATATGGAAATAATAGCTGGCGATTTTTTATAAATATTTAGATTCATCACAATATATGTAAAAAACACTGTAGATATAAAAGATGTGATTTTTAATAAAAATAAAAACTCAAACTGCAAAGAGATACCTAATGCTAGAAATAGACCTACAGAAATCTCCCTTATATAAGCTGGTTTATCCCAAGACATTGTTTGCATATATGAGCTATAAAATGCTGGAATCATTCTTTGTGCAACTAAAAACACCAAACTAACTAGATAGGCAAAAAATATTAATAAAGATAAGTTAATTTGAAAAACAACTTCTAAGATTAAAAAAACAGCTCCAAATAAAAAGACTAGATTTAAATATATTCTATCCTTTTTAAATGAAACACGACCTTGTTTTATATTATCATAGAATACTTTCACAAAATAAAACATAATAAAAGATACTAGAATCTTACCTATGTTTGTAAAACCTAATAAAGACAAAATAATTCCTATTTGAAAAACAAACCATGTATTTAAATAAATCTTCTTATCAATTGATTTAGAGCCATTAAATTTTGGCATTACTGTTATTAAAAAACCTAAAAAAGCATTTGTAAATACTGCATAGTTTAATCCAAAGCCATGTATTAATGAAAAATCTAAAGAGACTTTCCCTAAAAATGATATAAATGTTAAAAGCATAATAACTAATGCGAAAAATATTGCAGATGTAAAATATAATTGATGAGATTGAGAGGTAAACCTATCCCACCATTTTTCTTCTATTTTTGGTGTAAAACCATTTGGGTTTGTTGAAAATTGCATTTTAATTCCTTAAATGAAAAACATTAGTAGGATAATAACAGTATTGATAATGTTTATCATTGATACAAATCAAGATGATATACATAAGGCTTTGATTACAGTCAATAATTTTTTTAGATTTTTAGATGAGAATAAAAGACCAAAGTTAAAAAACTGTGGTCTTTTTATATTATTTATTTATAAAAGTAGCTTTTCTCTTTTCAATAAAAGCATTCATTCCTTCAGTTTTATCTTCTAAAGAAAAAGTTGAATAAAAAGACTTTCTTTCATTTTTAAGTCCTACTTGTAAACTAGCTTCATAAGCATTATCTACTGATTCTTTTATTAGTTTTACAACTGGTTGGCTCATAGATGCAATCTTTAAGGCAATTTCAATTGCATCATCTATTGCTTCTCCTTTAGCACTAACTTTTGCAACAAGTCCATAGTTTCTTGCTTCATTTGCATCTATTGCATCTCCTGTTAAGCACATCAACATAGCTTTTGATTTTCCTACAGCTCTTGTTAATCTTTGAGTTCCTCCAATTCCTGGCATAGTACCTATTGTAATTTCAGGTTGTCCAAACTTTGCACTTGTATCACAAATGGTAATATCACATAAAAGAGCCAATTCGCAACCTCCACCAAGGGCAACTCCAGAAACTGCTGCAATTATTGGTTTTTTATGGTTTTCTAAATTATGCCACTCTTTAGTTATGAAATCATTGTTATAAGCGCTTGCAAAATCTAAGCTTGATAACTCTTTTATATCTGCTCCAGCTGCAAATATATTGTCTCCACCGGTTAAGACAATTGCACCAATATTTTTATCTTCTTCAAATTTTTTAATTGCATCTGAAAGTTCATTTATCAAAGCAGATGATAATGCATTATAAGCTTTAGGTCTATTTAGAGTAATTAAGCCAACAATATTCTTTCTCTTTTCAACTATAATGTATTTGTATTCCATCTCTTCACCCCTTAAGTTTTTTAATTAGTATGAACTAATAGATTATTAATCCATACTAATATATTATATTGAAACTTATTTTATTTACCATTTAGTATGAGTTAAATCACACTGTATCATTTCACCTCTATGAGCTGGAGTTCCTGGTTTTTCAGCAGATTCACATAGTAGTGTTGTACCATAGTCATTTCTTTTATCATGTGCATTACTTCTTGCCCATACTGAAACTATAGCTCTTTCTTCTGGTTTTGCTTCACAATCTCCATCTACTTCAAAAGCATGTATAGTATTTTGATGGAAATACATTAGTGGGTCTTTATCGTAGCTTCCTTCTGCCCACATCTCATGTTCATGTTCTTGTCCTGCATCAAACTGAACTCTTCTCATTTTATCATCAACTTTTACAGTTTTTAATAGCTTTGAATCCTCTTTTATAGCAAAACTTTTAAACTGTTTTGTACAAGCTGGAACTCTCATATTATAATATATTTCAGAGATTGCATGATTATGATAAGGGTATAGTGTGTCTACTGATTGTACTGTCATACCAACCTCTGCCCCTACTTTTTGTCCATTTATCTCATCTATTCTTAAAAGACCCCAATGTCCAAAAATCTCAGCATATGCATATCCTCCACGGATATTAAAAAAGTTCTTGTCATTTCTTTTACTCTCTTGTGCATACATTGGGAACCAACCTGCTGCTGCCCATAGGTTTGGTAATGCATTTGCACTTATATCATAAGGGAAAGCTGAGGGCATTTTAACTTCATCGCCTGTAAGCATTTTATAAAAATTTTGAGTAAAGCTTTTTCCTAGTTTTTGTACCTCTTTATTTGTAACTTTTTCTTTGAAAAACTCTTTAAATGTAGTACGATTAAGCCATTTTGCAACAGGTGAAGATTTTTCCATCTCTTTACTTGGACTATATATCCAGTTAACATCTTCCCTTGCACTAAAACAAGCTTTTGCTCTATCTGGATTGTTTACCACTTGATAAATGTTTTTTACCATTAGTTTCATATCTCTTCTATCCATAATACACATTTTTCTATTTCCATTTGTTGTGTCAATTACAGCTTCATCTGAATTTAAACATTCACTATTTTCAGGTGAAGTTAACGCTACGGCATAAGCATTTAAATATTGAAGTGTTTCATCCCATAAAATATCTATGTATTTTTGATCTTCTTTAGAATAATCATTTTTTGTAGGTAAACATTTAAACTCTGCATTTACAATGTCATTTTTATCCAGAAAATTTGGAAGTTCACTTGCATGTGAATTAACCATTAATGACAAGCCTAGTATCAAAGATGATACACCTTTTACATAAGCATTTTTTGACTTTTCTTCTTTTTTCATAATTTCCCCTTAAAATTTTATTAAGAGTAGTCTAACTCATTTACATTAGAAAAACAAGAACTTACAAAAAAGATAGGTACTAACTAAAAAGATACTTTTGAGTGAGATTAATACTAGGATATCCTATAAACATGAATTTTACAATGGAACTTTCGCTTTTTTTAATTGTTAGGAAATTAGCTCTTAAACTTGTAACTGAAATGATTAGATGATATATTCTATTTCGTTTTTTCTTGATAGGAGGGGAGAGATAAAGATTAAATAAGCCTTTTTGAGGCTTATTTAATTAGTTTTTTGGAAGTAATTTAACAGGAACGATTTGGAAATCTTCCATATTCCAAACACCATTAGTTACATATGGTTCACTCTCTAACCACTCATTGATTTCATCATCATCTTCAAAATCAACAAAAAGTGTAGAACCAACCATTTTATCTTCTTCTATAAGAGCTCCCGCATCTATAATCTTACCTTCAGCCATAAGTTTTTTTGCCCCTTCTACGTGAGCATCTCTAACTTCAAGTCTTTTTTCTAAAGCACCTTCATTGTCATACGCGATTACTAAATATTGCATTGGCAACTCCTATATAATTTGTTGAATGAAGTATAACATAGTAATTTAAAAAGAAAAGGATAGATAAGATTTTTCAAAAGAAAATATTAAAACTTAGAAATAACTAACTGCAAAAAAAAATGTGATTGGGTATATTAAAGCGTTCATATATCTAAAGATAAAATTCATTTGTATATTTGGCATAATCTCTTGTAAATCAATACCCTGAGACATCTTAGTTAAAAGATTTAATTTAAATGCAATATCTAAAAATTTTAATCCAACTATACTTAACATTAAAAAGCCATTATTTTGTAAAAAGATTACTAAAAAAATAGAATAGATAAAACTTGGATTTAATAAGAAAAAGTAGATTATTCCCTTTTGATAAATAGAATAATTGTTATGTAAAACCCCATGAAGAGTATCAGATTTTTGCCAATTTGACTCAAAGAGCTCTAAGGCTATAAAGATTAAAAATAAAGATAAAAAATCCATAGTTTAACATTAGGGCGAACCCTAATGTTTTACTCCTCTTCAGGATCTTGAAATTTAACTTTTTTGTTTTTGTAAAGACCTGTTCCAACTGGAATTGTTCTACCAATTACAACATTTTCTTTTAAGTCTTCTAACATATCCATTTTAGCTGAAATTGCTGCTTCAGTTAATACTTTAGTAGTTTCCTGGAAAGATGCTGCAGAGATGATAGAGTCAGATGTAACAGCTGCTCTTGTAATACCAAGTAATAATGGTTCAGCAATCGCTGGTTTACCACCTAATTTGATAATTCTTTCATTCTCATGCATAAATCTTTTCTTAGAAACCATATCACCAATGATAAACTTAGTATCTCCACCATTTAGAATAGATACTTGTCTTAACATTTGAGATGTAATTACCTCAATGTGTTTATCCGCAATATTAACCCCTTGAGATCTATATACTTGTTGTACTTCAGATACAATAAAGTAATGAAGTGCTTTTTCACCTAAAATTCTTAGAATATCGTGAGGTGATACCATACCATCAGTAATTGCTTCACCAGCGTGAACAAACTCACCTTCATGAACTAAGATTTGTTTAGACTTTTCAACTAAGTACTCAGATTTATTTGCATTTTCATCAGTAACAATAACTCTTTGTTTATTTCTAAGAGGTTTACCAAATGAAACCATACCATCAAAAGATGCAAGTACAGCAATATTTTTTGGTCTTCTTGCTTCAAATAACTCAGATACTCTTGGAAGACCTCCAGTAATATCTTTTGATTTTTGAGTTGCTTTAGGAGTTTTTGCTAAAACATCTGCAACTTCCACATTTTGACCTTCAGCAACAAATAATGAAGCTTTTGGATCTAAAGAGTATCTTAATAGCTCGTCAGATTCAGTTGCAACAATAATTGTAGGTTTATGTCCTGCTGGGATATATTCATTTACAACCAGTTTAGAAGTTCCTGTTAACTCATCATATTGCTCAGATACAGTTACACCTGGAATAATATCTTCAAATGCTACCTTACCTTTTTGCTCTGCAATACTTGGGTTTGAATAAGGATCCCATTCAGCAATTACTACTTGCTCATCACTTGATGGTTTTGCAATAACTGAATCTTTTTCAACAAGAGTATTATCATTAAATTCTACAACAGTACCTCTTGAGATATAGTGTCTTAATGCTTCTCTTTCATCATTATCAACGATAACAGCAAAAAGTCCTTTCTCTTCAACTCTTTCACCAGCTTTAATATCATCTCTTCTTTCTAAATAATCACCATGAAGTTTATAATACTTAACAGATCCTTTAGCTCCAGAAATAATAGTTGATGTAATAGGTGCACCATCTTGAACTTTCAATTCAGATGCAAATGGGATTCTGTTTGGAACATTCCATCCATCTTTAATCATCTCAACGATAGATTCATTCTCATCAACTTCGATACCATCTGTATGAGGTAAGTATAATTTACCTTCAATCTTACCAGATACACCAGCAAGTTCATTTGGTTTAGCAACGTCATTCTTTCTTAGGTAATATTTTTTCTCATCTTTACCATTTGTAATTGTTAAAATTGTTTCTTCGTGAATTGTTTCAACAGTTACATTACCTTTGAATGGTGCATTAATTTTTGGTTCAACTAATAAAATACCAGCATTTCTTCTGTTTGCAACGATATTTTTACCATTTTTATCAGTATATGTTTTGATGTTATAGTATCTAATGAAACCTTCTTTATCAGCTCTTAACTCTCTTTCTGTTTGAGTTGCAGATGCAGTTCCCCCAACGTGGAAAGTTCTAAGTGTAAGCTGTGTTCCTGGCTCACCAATAGATTGTGCTGCAACAACCCCAACAGCTTCACCTGGAGTAGCTTTTCTTTGCTCACCAAGGTTTAGACCATAACATTTTGAACATAAACCATGCTCAACTTTACAAGTTAATGGAGTTCTAATTACAACTGATTTAACTTCAGCATCTTTTACAACTTTTGCATCTTCTTCAGTAATTAATGTCCCTTCTGTAAATAAAATCTCATTTGAGATAGGGTCAATAATATCTTCAGCAATTACTCTACCTGTAATTCTTTCTTCTAAGCTCTCAATTAGTTCATTACCTGAAGAAATATCAGAAATCTCAATACCTTCGTGAGTACCACAATCTTCAACTGTAATTCTTACATTTTGAGAAACGTCAATAAGCTTTCTTGTTAAGTAACCAGCATTTGCTGTTTTTAAAGCTGTATCCGCAAGACCTTTTCTAGCACCGTGAGTAGAAATAAAGTACTCAAGTACATTTAGACCTTCTCTAAAGTTTGAAATAATTGGAGTTTCAATAATAGAACCATCTGGTTTAGCCATAAGACCCCTCATACCTGAAAGCTGTCTAATCTGAGCAGCAGAACCTCTAGCCCCAGAATCGGCCATCATAAAAATAGAGTTAAATCCATTTTTATCAGTTTTAACTAAATCCATCATTTCTGTTCCAAGTGTATTATTAACCTCAGTCCAGATATCAATAATTTTATTGTATCTTTCTTGCTCAGTTAATAAACCTTGAGAGAATTGCTTTTGAACTTCAATAACTTCTTTTTTAGAAGAGGCAATATGTCCAGCTTTTGTTTCAGGAACTCTAATATCATCAATAGATACAGAAATACCTGCATCTGTTGCATATCTAAAACCTAAGTTTTTAAGATTATCTAAGAATCTTGGAGTTACTTCATATCCACCATGTTTGTAGATATAATCAACTAATGCCCCAATATCTTTTTTCTTTAAAATTTTATTCCATAATTCAATAGGTACAAAAGATGGTAAAATCTCTTTAATAATTAATCTACCAACTGTTGTATGAACTATTTTCTCATCAACTTTAGTTCTAATTTTTGCATGTAAGTCAACTTGCTTCATTTCTAAAGCAATTTGTGCTTCATTTACATCTGCAAATAATTTATGTTCACCTTTTACACCCTCTTTTTCTAATGATAGATAATAAATACCTAAAATCATATCCTGAGAAGGAACTGCAATAGCTCTACCAGATGCTGGTAAAAGAATATTCATAGATGACATCATAAGAATTTTTGCTTCTGCAATAGCTTCTTGTGATAAAGGCACGTGAACTGCCATTTGGTCACCATCAAAGTCGGCATTAAATGCAGCACAAACTAATGGGTGTAACTGAATAGCTTTTCCATCAATTAGTGTTGGGTGGAACGCTTGAATCGAAAGTTTATGAAGAGTTGGTGCTCTATTCAGTAATACTGGATATTCATCAACAATCTCATTTAAACATTCCCAAACTTCATTTGTTTGTGATTCAATTAATCTTTTTGCAGATTTTAAAGTTGTTGCGTAACCTTTTTCCTCTAATTTAGCCATCAAGTGTGGTTTAAATAACTCTAATGCCATTTTCTTAGGAATACCACATTGATCCATTCTTAAAGATGGTCCAACAACAATTACAGATCTACCTGAGAAGTCAACCCTTTTACCAAGTAAGTTTTGTCTAAATCGACCTTGCTTACCTTTAATAATTTCAGATAATGACTTAAGTGGTCTTTTATTTGCACCCTTAACTGCATTTGCAGTTTTACCATTGTCAAATAAAGCATCAACAGCTTCTTGAAGCATTCTTTTTTCATTTCTAATAATGATTTCAGGAGCATCAAGTTCTGTTAATCTTTTAAGTCTGTTATTTCTGTTAATAACTCTTCTATAAAGGTCATTAACATCTGAAACTGCAAATTTTCCACCATCAAGTGATACAAGTGGTCTTAAATCTGGTGGAAGAACTGGAAGTTGAGTTAACATCATCCATTCTGGTCTATTTCCAGAATTAATAAAGTTTTCAACAACTTTTAATCTTTTTACAATAGTTTTTCTTTTTGCTTCAGATTTAGTTCCTTTCATCTCGTTTTTTAACATACCAAGAAGTTCAATTAAGTCTAAAGTTTCTAAAAGATCTCTAACTACATCACCACCCATGTTTGCTTCAAAACCAGTGTGATCAAATAGATCAGAGATAGTTCTATATTGTTCTTCATTTAAAATATCAAATTTATTAACTTTTTTAGTTTTTTCATTATCATAAAAAGCTTCACCTGGATCATTTACAATATATGCTTCGTAATATAATACTCTTTCTAAATCTTTTAATTTAACACCAAGTAAAGTACCAATTCTAGTTGGTAATGAAGATACCATCCAAATGTGTGCAACAGGAGATACTAAATCAATATGTCCCATTCTGTGTCTTCTAACTTTTGAAGAAGTTACTTCAACACCACATTTTTCACATACAACACCTTTGTATCTCATTTTTTTGTATTTACCGCAAAGACATTCATAGTCTTTTACAGGTCCAAAAATTTTAGCACAAAATAAACCATCTCTTTCAGGTTTCAATGTTCTATAGTTAATAGTTTCTGGTTTTTTAACTTCACCACATGACCATGATAATATCTTTTCAGGACTTGCAAGTCTTAACTGAAATGCAGCAAAATCTTGTGGTCTTTCTAATTCTTTTATTTCAATTGGTTCTAATACTTTTTCAGTTTTACTCATTATCTTCTACCTCTTCGAAAATCTCTACATCTAACCCTAAAGCTTTTAGCTCTTTAGTTAATACGAAGAATGTTTCTGGAACACCAGATCTTGGAACATTTTCACCATTTGCAATTGCTCTATATGCTCTTGTTCTACCTTCAACGTCATCTGATTTAGTAGTAAGCATCTCTTTAAGAACATTTGTTGCACCATAAGCTTCAAGTGCCCAAACCTCCATCTCACCAAATCTTTGTCCACCAAATAGTGCTTTACCACCAACTGGCTGTTGAGTAACTAATGAATATGGACCTGTAGATCTTGCGTGAACTTTTTCATCAACTAAGTGGTGAAGTTTAAGCATATACATATAACCTACATTTACCCTTTCCTTCATCTTATCACCAGTTTTACCATCATGTAATGTTAACTTACCATCTGTATCGATTTTAGCTAATTCAAATAGTTTTACAAACTCATCTTCTTTAACACCATCAAATACTTGAGTTGCAAATCTAACACCTTTAGACCAATCCTGACCATATTTAATTAACTCTTCATCAGATAAAGAATCCATAAATTCTTTTCCATTCATAAGCTTAGCAACAGAAGCGATTTCTGTCATTTTTTCTCTTAGTTCAGATACAAACTCATCTCTTTTTGCTTCAAAGATATCTTGGATTTGAGCTCCAAGTCTTTTACCAACCAATCCTAAGTGAACTTCTAGGATCTGACCAATATTCATCCTTGAAGGTACCCCAAGTGGGTTAAGAATAACATCAACAGTTGTACCATCTTCTAAATATGGCATATCTACTTTAGGAACAATGTTAGAAACGATACCTTTGTTACCGTGACGTCCAGCCATTTTATCCCCAACTTTGATCTTTCTTTTTGTTGCGATATAAACTTTAACTTGTTTAATTACACCACTTGGCAAAATATCATCATGTTCTAAAACAGTAAGTTTCTCTTCATGTTCTTCTCTTAACGTAGATTTTTGTTTAATAAAGTGTTCTTTAATCTCGTTATATTTTTTTTCTATTTCTTTACTAAATGAAGCAACAACTTTTTTCATAGCAAATCTATTTACACCTGCTAGTGCATCAAAAGGAATATTATCACCTTTTTTATAAGTTGTTCCATCAACTTCAACATCTTTATCTAATGGTGATTTTGATAATAGGTCATTGATTTTTAAAATCTCTTCTCTATCAAGCATTAAAAGTTTATCATGATGTTTTACATCAAGTTCATTTTTCTCTGCTTCAATCTCTGCAACTGCTCTTTCGTCTTTTTCATATCCTTTTTTAGTGAATACTTTAACATCAACAACAGTACCTTCCATAGAAGTTGGACAATATAAAGATTTGTTAATTACGTGACCTGCTTTTTCACCAAAGATTGCTCTTAAAAGTCTTTCTTCAGGAGTTGGTTTAATCTCACCTTTTGGTGTAACTTTACCAACCATAATCATTCCAGGTTTAACAAATGTACCAACTTTAATGATACCTGAGTTATCTAAGTGAGTAATAGATTCTTCTTTTACACCTGGTAAATCTCTAGTAATCTCTTCATTACCATGTTTAAGCTCTCTACACTCTACTTCTTTTTCATAGATATGAACAGATGTAAATGCATCTTCTTCAATTAATCTTTCAGAAAGAACAATAGCATCCTCATAGTTATAACCATTCCAAGGCATAAATGCAACCATTGCATTAACACCAACAGCAAGCTCACCATTATCCATAGATGGACCATCAGCGATTACTTGACCTTTTGAAACGACATCACCATCTTTTACTGCAGTTCTTTGACCAAAAGATGTGTTATTATTTGTTCTAACATTTTTATTTACTTCATAATGGTCAATAAATGCACCATTTTCATCTTCACCAGAAATATAAATATTTTTAGCATCTGCTTTTTCAATTACACCTGCTCTTCTTGCTTTAATAGCTTCCCATGCATCTCTAGCAACAGTTTTTTCTAAACCAGTTCCTACAACAGGTGCATTTGGTCTTAATAATGGAACAGCTTGTCTCATCATATTCGATCCCATAAGTGCTCTGTTGGCATCATCGTGCTCTAAGAATGGAATTAATGATGCAGCAACACCCATAACCATTTGTGAAGAGATATCAATTAATTTTACTTTTGATCTTTCAACTAGTAAGATTTCTCCATCTTGTCTAGCTTCAATCAATGATTCAACAATTTTACCATTTTCATCAACTTTAGTAGAACCAGGAGCAATAATCATACCCTCTTCTTGTGTAGCTGTAAAATATGAAATTTCATCAGTCACAACACCATCAACAACTTTTTTATATGGAGCTTCAATGAAACCTAAGTTATTAACTTTTGAGAAAGTTGATAAAGTATTGATAAGACCAATATTTTGACCCTCTGGAGTTTCAACTGGACAAATTCTACCATAATGTGTTGGGTGAACGTCTCTTACTTCAAATCCAGCTCTTTCTTTAACAAGACCACCTTCACCAAGTGCAGAAAGTCTTCTTTTATGAGTAACTTCAGATAATGGGTTAGTTTGATCCATAAACTGAGATAATTGACCAGATGTAAAGAATTCAGTAATTGTTGAAGTAATCATTTTAGAGTTAACTAAATCGTGTGGCATAATATCTTCTAAAGTACCAGATAAAGTAGTCATTTTATCTCTAATAGCTTTTTGCATTTTAATTAAACCAGAGTGTAACTCATTTGCTAATAATTCACCAATAGCTCTAATTCTTCTGTTACCTAAGTGATCTCTATCATCAATATGACCATGTCCTGCTTTTACTTTTACAAGATATTGAACTGTTTTAATAATATCTTCATAAGTTAATACAGTTACATATTCAGGAACACTTACACCTAATTTGTGGTTCATTTTCATTCTACCAACTTTTGTTAAGTCATATCTTTCTGGATCAAAGAATAATTTCTTAACAAATTCTTTAGCAGCTTCTTTTGTTACAGGTTCACCTGGTCTCATTACTTTATAAATTCTAATTGCTGATAAATCATTTTCATCATCAATTTGTTCTGTTTGCTTAAGTAATTTTAAAGACTCAGCATCTGCTTTAAATGCATTAATAATAGAATCATCAACACCCGTTGCTAAGTCATTAGCAATATCAAAATTTTCAAATCCTAAATCAAGTAGTTTTTTTAATTTTAATTCATCAAGTGCAGTTAATGCATCATATAATACTTCACCAGATTCTGGATCAAAGATAGTATTAGCTGTACATCTATCCATTAATAAATCAACTGGATATTCAACTAATTTAAGACCGCCTTCTTGTAAAGCTTTTGCTTTTCTTTCAGTAAGTCTTTTACCTGCTGCAATGATTAAGTTACCTTTATCATCTTTAATATCAAATTCAACTCTTCCTGTAAAATCACTAGGATTAAATTCAGTTAAGAATTTATTATTTTTAATTTTTATATTTAAAATTGGATAGAATAATTTAATAATATCTTCTTTAGAGTAACCTAATGCTCTAAAAAGAATAGTTACAGGAACTTTTCTTCTTTTGTTAATTCTTACATATAATACATCTTTTGCATCATATTCAAAATATAACCATGAACCTCTATCAGGGATAATTTGACCTGTGTAGATTAGTTTATTTCCAGCTGTGTTTGATTCTTCTTCTTTGAAAATTACACCTGGAGATCTATGTAATTGATTAACAACAACTCTTTCAACACCATTTACGATAAACGATGTTCTATCAGTCATTAAAGGAATTTCTCTGATGAATAAAGATTGTTCTTTCATATCTTTAACACCGATTTTTTCACCAGTTTTTTCGTCTAAATCCCATAAAGTAAGTCTAATATTAATTTTTAAAGGGATTGAATATGTAAGACCTCTAACCATAGATTCTCTTACATCATATTTTGGCTTTCCTACTTCACTTCCGATATACTCTAAAGTGATTCTATTTTGTGCATCATGAATTGGGAAAACAGACTTAAATACCTTTTCGATTCCTGCTTCTGTTCTTTCATCTTTTCCAATCATTAGGAAATTTTCGTAAGAATTTTGTTGCAGTTGTAGTAAATTTGGAATTTCGATTTGTTGAGGATTTTTTGCAAAATCAACTCTAAGTCTATTACCAGATTTTAAAGAGTTTAGCATTGTCGACCTTGTTATAAAATGTGGTTTACTTTTAGCTTTGTATATAAAGCGCAAAAGCATCCTTAAAGGATAGGGTTAAAATTCGTCCTAAATTCTAACCTTAGCCCTCAAAGATGCTAATCTTTATACAAGGCGAAATTGCCTTGTATACGAATTAATCTTTAGTAGAAATTATGCTAATTCTACAGTTGCTCCTGCACCTTCTAATGCAGCTTTAGCAGCTTCAGCGTCTTCTTTAGAAACACCTTCTTTTACTTTTGCTCCAGCTTCTTCAGCCATAGCTTTAGCTTCTTTTAATCCAAGACCAGTTAAAGCTCTGATCTCTTTAATTACATTAATTTTCTTAGCTCCAGCATCTTTGATAATTACATCAAATTCAGTTTGCTCTTCAGCAGCTTCAGCAGCTCCACCAGCTACAGCACCAGCTACAGCAACAGGTTGTGCAGATACACCAAATTTTTCTTCAAATTCTTTAACTAATTCTGATAATTCTAATACAGATAAACCAGAGATATATTCTAAAACGTCTTCTTTAGAAATTGCCATTTCTTTTCCTTATTTTTTTTATTTTTAATTATATTTTATATAACGCTTAAGTAATTAAGCAGCCTCTTCTTCTTTTTTTCTTCTAAGAGCATCAAGCCCAATTGTAAAGTTTGTAAGAGGAGCCATCCAAGTAGCAGCAAGCATACCAAGAAGTTCTTCTCTAGATGGTAATTTAGCAAATGCCATAACTCTATTAAGATCAGAGATTTCACCTTCGATGATACCTGATTTAATTTCGAATTTATCTTTGTTAGCAGATGCAAATTTATCAGCAACTTTACAAGCAGAGATTTGATCTTCAGACCATAAGAAAATGTTATTGCCAGATAACTCAACGTCACCTAACTCAGCGTTTTTAACAGCAACAGTTACTAATGAATTTTTAGCAACTTGTACTCTAACACCATTTTCTTTAGCCTCTTTTCTTAAACCTTCAAGTTCTTTGTGTGAAACACCATTGTATCCACATACTACTACAGCTTGTGAACCTTTGAACTCAGCAGATAAGAAATCAATTACTTCAGCTTTTTGTTGTTTAGTCATTCTATATTCTCCTTTCAAAACATCCAACTTCGGCAGGTTTTACAAGAATCAGGAGTAGATTCTAACCCACTATCTTCAGTTTTTAGTGTAGTGCTTTGATTAACACTCAAACATGGGGATAAGAATATCCCCACTATTGAATGTTATAAATGAATACTATTTAATATCCATTAATTCTAATACATCAACATTAACAGATGGTGACATTGTTAATGAAATTGCTGCATTAGTAATATATCTACCTTTTGCAGATGCTGGCTTAGCTTTGTTGATTGCAGAAAGGAATGCTTCTACGTTTTCTTTGATAGCTTCTTCAGAGAAAGAAACTTTTCCAAGAGCAGCTTGCATGTTACCTTTTTTATCAACTCTATATGCAACTTGACCACCTTTAGCATCGTTAACTGCCTTAGTTACGTCCATAGTTACAGTTCCAGTTTTAGGATTTGGCATTAAACCTTTTGGTCCTAAAATTCTACCTAATTTACCTACTAGTCCCATACAATCTGGTGTAGCAATTAAAACATCAAAGTTAATCTCTCCACCTTGCACAGCTTGAACTAAATCATCATTACCAACAATATCAGCACCAGCAGCTTTAGCTTCGTCCATTTTTGCACCTTTAGCAAAAACAGCAACTCTAACAGTCTTACCAGTACCATTTGGAAGTACAACAGCACCTCTAATCATTTGATCAGCATGTCTTGGGTCAACGTTTAAGTTTAATGCAACTTCTACAGACTCGTCAAATTTTGCCGATTTTAATTCTTTTACAGTTTTACAAGCTTCTGCTAATGAATAGTTTTTATCTTCAATTTTTGCAGCTAAAGCTTTATATCTTTTTGAAACTTTTCCCATATTTATCTCCGCAATTTATATTTTTGTTTGCTACCGCTTTTAAACCAAGTGGTCAGGCTAGATATTTAACAGATTAAAGTTCTGTTTCAATTCCCATTGATCTTGCAGATCCAGCAACAATTTTTGCTGCTTGTTCTTTATCATCAGTATTTAAATCAGCGATTTTCATATCAACGATTTCCATAATTTGATCTTTATTTAACTTTCCAATTTTGTTTTTAAGTGCGTTATCCGAACCTTTTTTAACACCAGATACTTTTTTAATCAAATCTGTCATTGGTGGTTGCTTAGTTACAAATGTAAAACTTTTATCACTATAATAAGAAATTTCTACAGGGATTGAAAAACCTGCTTTATCTCTTGTTTTTTCGTTAAATGCTTTACAAAATTCCATAATGTTAATCCCTCTTTGACCTAGAGCTGGACCAACTGGTGGTGATGGGTTAGCAGCACCAGCAGGAATTTGAAGTTTTAATACACCTTCTATTTTTTTAGCCATGCTATTTCCTTTTCTTTATTTGTTGTTTAATGATTTAGGCATTAGGCAAGAAAACTCTTAGGAAGCGAAGTTTTTTTGCCTAATGCCTAATTAAAGTAGTTTTAAACTACTCTTTCTACTTGTGTATATGTAATCTCTACTGGAGTATTTCTTCCAAAAATTGATACATTTAGTTTTAAAATTCCAGATGCCATGTCAAAATCTTCAACTACACCATTAAAGTTTGCAAATGGACCTTCGTTAATTCTAACCATTTCACCTTCATCAAATGAAATTTTTGGCTTAGCAGCAGCTCTATTTTGAACTTTATCTAAAATTGAATCAATATCTTTTTTTGATAAAGGAGTAGGTTTTTTAGATTCACCAATAAATCTTCCTACTTTTGGCATTGATTGAATTCTGTGCCATAAAGCTGTATCTAAATCAATTTTTGCAAATGCATATGCAGGATATAATGGTCTTTCAACAATTGATTTGTTACCTTTTTTTACTTCGATCAAATCCTCAGTTGGAACTAATACTTCTGAGATTTTTTCATCAGCCATCTCTTCAGCTAGTCTTTCTAATGCTCTTTTAACTGCTAATTCACTACCTGAGTGTGTTTGAATTGCATACCATTGATGTGCCATTTATTATCCTTAGTTTATTACAGCTGATAAGCTTAGAGACATGATTGCATCAATTAATGCTAAAAATAATGATATTACTGTAACAACTACAAATACCGAAAGGTATGCAGATCTAATTTGTTCTTTAATAGGGAAAATTACTTTAAAAAGTTCTTCTTTAGCATTTTTATAATATGTTTTAAATTTGTTCACAATCGACTCCAAAAATTTCTAAGCTCATAAATTCTTTTAAAAAAAGTCTTAACTACTTTTAAAAAAATTTAGTGATTTCTTTATAGGAATATTACCTACGACTTACAGACAAGGAAACTCAATTTCCAACTAGGACACGAATATTATCGAAATAAAGCTTTAAATAAGCTTAGTTAAGATGTTTTTAATTTAAATTGTATTAGATGTATTTTTTGAATATTTATTTTAATAAAAAGTGGCAGGCCAGACAGGACTCGAACCCGTAACCATCGGATTTGGAATCCGGCGCTCTACCATTGGAGCTACTGACCTAATTGCGAGAACCATAAAGGTTAAGCAAAGTCTTACGACTTTAACTTAACTTCTTTATGAATTGTGTGTTTTTTTAATCTTGGACTATATTTTTTAATAGCCATTTTTTCTGTATAAGTTTTTGGATTTTTGTAAGTAGTGTAGTTAATATCACCACACTCTTCACATTTTAATCCAATTTTAATGCTAGCTCCATTACCCATAAGTTATCCTTATTCGATTACTTCAGCAACAACTCCAGCACCTACAGTTCTACCACCTTCTCTAATAGCAAACTTAGTACCTTGCTCTAGAGCAACTGGAGCAACTAAAGAAACTGTCATTTCTACATTATCACCTGGCATAACCATTTCAGTACCTTCTGGTAACTCACAAGAACCAGTAACGTCTGTTGTTCTTACATAGAACTGTGGTCTATATCCTGAGAAGAATGGAGTATGTCTACCACCTTCCTCTTTAGAAAGAATATATACTTCTGCTCTAAATTTTGTATGTGGAGTAATTGATCCTGGCTTAACAAGAACTTGTCCTCTTTGAACTTCTTCTTTTTTAATACCTCTTAATAGGATACCAGCATTATCACCAGCAACACCTTCGTCCATTTCTTTTCTAAACATTTCAATACCAGTAACAGTAGTTTTCATAGTATCTTTGAAACCTACGATTTCAATCTCTTCGTTTAGTTTAATTGTACCTTTTTCAATTCTACCAGTTACAACAGTACCTCTACCTTGGATAGTAAATACGTCTTCTACAGGCATTAAGAAATCTTGATCAGCATCTCTTTCTGGAGTTGGGATATATGCATCAACTTCAGCCATAAGGTTATAAATTTTTTCAGACCATTCACCAGCAGTTCCAGATTTAGCTTCTTCTAAAGCTTGGAAAGCAGAACCAGCAACGATAGGAGTATCATCACCTGGGAAATCATATTCTGAAAGTAATTCTCTTACTTCCATTTCAACTAATTCTAACATCTCTTCTTTATCTTCATCATCAAGTTGATCTTCTTTATTTAAGAATACAACGATGTATGGTACACCTACTTGCTTAGATAATAAGATGTGCTCTCTTGTTTGAGCCATTGGTCCATCAGTAGAAGCAATAACTAAGATAGCTCCGTCCATTTGTGCAGCACCAGTAATCATGTTTTTAACATAATCGGCGTGACCTGGGCAGTCTACGTGAGCGTAGTGTCTTGATTCAGTTTCATATTCTACGTGAGAAGTAGCAATTGTGATACCTCTTTCTCTTTCTTCTGGAGCATTATCAATTTGATCATAATCCATAGTAGCTTGACCATTTTTAAGCCCTAAACACATAGTAATAGCAGCTGTTAATGTAGTTTTACCGTGGTCAACGTGACCAATAGTACCAATGTTTACGTGCGGTTTACTTCGCTCGAATTTTTCTTTTGCCATAAAATTCCCCTTAAAAAATTTTGGTTAATAGCCCTCTGAGTAGATAAGTCCAATAACTTCTCTATTCAGAGGGGATTTATTTTATAAAATTTGTACAAAAAAAGTACTTAACTTTTTTGTGGATGGTATTTTAGTTAAAAAATACTAAAAAAAACTTTAATGGGAGATTATTTGTATAAATATGGAGTTATAAGTATGCGTTATAACTCAGCTCCCAGTAATCAATAAATCAAATGGAGCGGGAGACGAGACTCGAACTCGCGACAATCTGCTTGGAAGGCAGAGGCTCTAGCCAACTGAGCTACTCCCGCAACATTTAGTGGTGGTGAGAGAAGGATTTGAACCTTCGAAGCCATAGGCGGGAGATTTACAGTCTCCTGGATTTGACCACTCTCCAACCTCACCGTTGAAAAATTATTGTTCTGGTCAAGCGCTGGTCTTAAGACTTACGCACGACAATAAAAAAATGGAGCTGGTGAAGGGAGTCGAACCCCCGACCTGCTGATTACAAATCAGCTGCTCTAGCCAACTGAGCTACACCAGCATCCAAGATTTAAAAACTTTTTGTTGAACAAAAAGTGGTGGCGCGGGGCAGAATCGAACTGCCGACACAAGGATTTTCAGTCCTTTGCTCTACCGACTGAGCTACCGAGCCAAGTGATTTAAGTAAGCGTCCTACTTAAATTGGAGTGAAATTATATACAGAACATTATTAATTTAAGCTTAAATTGAAAACAAATTGTTTAAATTCTTTTCCTCTCTGTTTATATGAACTAAATTGATCAAGTGAAGCAGCAGCAGGTGATAGCATTGCAACTTCGTTTTTATGGTGCTTTTGAGCAATTTTTAAGACTGCAGTTTCAAGTATTTCACAAGAAATAAAATTTATAGAAAATTTTTCACATAAAGCATTGATTCTTTGTAGATTGCTTCCTATAGAAAAAACCTCAATATTTAAATCTTTTATGTATTCAAATAAAGGCAGTAAATTTGCACCTTTATCATCTCCACCTAATATTAGATATATCTTTTTTTCTTTATATGGTATTAGTGCATTTATAGTTGCATCAACATTGGTAGCTTTAGAATCATCAATCCATAATCTATCTTTTTTATCAAAAAACTCTTCTACTTTATGTTCATCAACTTTAAAAGAATTTATTCTTTCATAATCAATTTCATCGAATATAATCTTTTTTGAGGCTAAAGCTAATATTGAGTCTAATAAAAAAGGTTCTTTAAAATTGACCATTTTTTTATCTATATTAAAATGTTCACATAAATCATCACTATTTTTATAAGTTATTTTCATTGCACTTGTTGGATAATCTTTAAACTCTTCTGGGATAATTACAATTTCACCTTCATGCATCATATCAAGTGGTTTTAATTTTGCTTTCTTATATTCTTCAAAACTTCCATGCCAAGAGATATGATCTTCTGATATGGGAAGAAGTAAATACAATGATGGTTTTGCTTTATTTATATAATGAAAAGTAAAAGAAGATGTTTCTAAAATCCATATGGGAGCATTAATATCTAACTTTGATATTGGTGTTCCAATATTGCCTCCACAAAGGCTACCTTTATCTTCTAAAAGATGTTGAATCATTTGTGTTGTAGTTGTCTTACCATTTGTCCCACTTATCCAAATAGAAAATGGCATAGTATCAGCAAAAAGATCATAATCACTTTGTATATTGTTTGATTGTTTTACCATATCATTAAAAGGTGGAATCCCTGGACTAACTATAGTTATATCATTGGAATCTTTATTATAGTTTGAGAAATCTTTATCATCATAAAGTACAACCTCATCAAACTTTTCTTTTATTGCTTGAGCTGTAAGTCCTTTTCCTAATACTCTTATCATATTATTACCGTATTTTTAAACTTAATAAAGCTACTAGATTTGCCATAAATGATATTATCCAAAACCTTACAATGATTTTATTTTCTTTCCAGCCCTTTTCTTCAAAATGATGATGTATAGGTGCCATTAAAAAGACCCTTTTCTTTCTAAGTTTATATGAACCAACTTGTAATATAACTGATACGGTTTCTATTACAAAAATTAAGCCTATTAAAACCAATAGTATTTCTGACTTGGCTACAATTGCCATAAACCCCATAAATGCACCAATTGGTAAAGAACCACTATCTCCCATAAATACTTGTGCAGGATGACAGTTATACCAAAGAAATGCAATTAAAGAACCAATTAATGCAATACCTACAATAGTTAATTCCCCTGATGTTTTTATATTTGGTAATAAAAGATAAGATGAGAAAATAGCATGTCCTGAAACATAAACAATCCCCGATAATGTTACAAAAGCCATTATAGAAGGTACTGTTGCAAGCCCATCAAGTCCATCAGTTAAATTTACTGCATTTGAAGCAGCCACCATAACTAATATCCAAAAGGCTATTGCAAAATAACCCATATCAAATAGTGGGAACTTATAAAATGGTGTATATAAGGTTGTTGTGTGATTAAAATAAAATAATATAAATGAAACAAGAAATGCAAATAAAATTTGATAAACTAACTTTGCCCTTGGGCTTAAGCCTGCACTATTTTTATTTTTTGCAATCTTTGAATAATCATCCCTAAAACCTATAAAAGAGAAAAACAGAAGGGCTAATATACCAGCGATTGCATAAAAGTTGTCCAGTTGTATTGTTAGTAAAGACGAGATAATAGTTGATACAATAAAAATTACTCCACCCATAGTTGGCGTTCCCATTTTATCTTTGTGGGAATCAGGAGCATATTCATAAATAGGTTGCGAAGCTTTTTTTGACCTAGCCCACCTTACAAATTTTGGTAAAAGATACATAGTCAAAAGAAAAGAGATAAAAAAAGCAATACCAGCTCTTACTGATATATATTGAAAGATATTTATATTAAATTGTTCATAAAGCCAATAAAACAAATTTTTTCCTCAAATTAATAGAATAATTAAGATTTTATAAACTTACTTATCTTAAAAATGAAGAATTAATCTTCAAGAATCATAGCAGTAAGTTTCATAGAAATATAATCTAAAGCTTTCAGCAAATATATCTCTATGTTTTCACAGAAACATAACTTGAAGCTTTCAGCAAATATATCTCTATGTTTTCACAGAAACATAACTTGAAGCTTTCAGCAAATATATCTCTATGTTTTCACAGAAACATAACTTGAAGCTTTCAGCAAATATATCTCTATGTTTTGATATAATCGCGGAGATTATAGTACAATATATATTTTAAAAGGTTTAAACAATGAGCAAAAAAACATTACTTGTGATAACTGATGGTATAGGATTTAACGAGTCTTCAAATCATAATGCTTTTAAAAATGCAAATACTCCAACATATGATTATTTATTTGAAAATGTTCCATATTCTTTAATTCACACATATGGTGAACATGTAGGATTACCAGATGGACAAATGGGAAATAGTGAAGTTGGACATATGACAATAGGAAGTGGTAGAGTTCTTTATCAAGATTTAGTAAAAATTAATATAGCTATTGAAAATGACACTCTAAAAGAAAATGAAGTGCTTAAAGCTACAGTAGAAAACTCTAATAATATTCATTTAATAGGACTTATTAGTGATGGTGGTGTTCATTCACATATTAATCATATTATAGCCTTAGCAAAAATCTCAAAAGTTATGGGTAAAAAAGTTTTTATTCATATTATAACTGATGGTAGAGACGTTGCACCTGATTGTGCGAGTAAATATGTACAACAGATTATAGATATTTGTGATGAAGATATAAAAATTGCTACTATTTCTGGAAGATATTACTCTATGGATAGAGACAATAGATGGGAAAGAGTTCAAAAAGGTCATGATGCAATTGCCTTTGCAACACCTAAAACAAATAAAAATATTCTAGAATTAATTGAAAACTCTTATAAAGAAAATATCTATGATGAGTTTATAATCCCAACAGCCTTTGAAGGGTATGAAGGATTTAGTGAAAATGATGGAGTTATTTTCTGTAACTTTAGAAGTGATAGAGCAAGGGAATTATCTACAGCAATAGCAAGCTTAGATTTTGAAGAGTTCAAAACTTTTAAAGGTGCTTTAAATGTTGCAACAATGACACAATATGATAAGAATCTTCCTTTACCAATTATCTTCCCAAAAGAGACACCAAAAAATACCTTAGCAGAAGTGATATCTAATGCAGGTTTATCACAACTTCATACAGCTGAAACAGAAAAATATGCCCATGTTACATTTTTCTTTAATGGAGGAGTTGAAGAGCCAGAATTAAATGAAACAAGAGTTTTAATCCCAAGTCCAAAAGTTGCTACTTATGATGAAAAGCCTGAAATGAGTGCACCAGAAGTTGGGGTTGAAGTTCAAAAAGCAATGGATAACGAAACAGATTTTATTGTAGTAAACTTTGCAAATGGTGATATGGTTGGACACACTGGTGTTTATGAAGCTGGGGTTAAAGCTGTTGAAGCTGTGGATAAAGAGTTAGGATTAATTATCCAAAAGGCAAAAGAAAAAGATTACAATCTAATATTAACAAGTGACCATGGTAACTGTGAAATGATGAAAGATGGAAGTGGTAAAACTTTAACCAACCATACAGTTGGGGATGTATTTTGTTTTGTGATGGCAAAAAATGTTGATAAAGTACATACAGGTAGCTTAAATAATATTGCACCAACGGTTTTAAAATTAATGGATTTACAAATCCCTACAGAAATGGATGAGGCTTTAGTTTAAATTTATGATTAATGCTGTGGAAATAAAAAAACTAAGAATTGCTACAAAAGAGCAAGAATTAGTAAATATAGATTTAAAAATAGAAGATTCTACAGCTTTAATAGGTCAAAGTGGAAGTGGTAAATCTTTGACATTAAAAACAATATTAAATCTACTGCCATCAAATTTAAAACTTGATTTTGATGTAAATTCAAGTTTTGAATTAAATAGTTCAAACATAGGATTTATACCACAAAATCCATTCACATCTTTATCCCCAATGACAAAAATTAAAAATCAATTCTTTTGTGAAGAAAAGAAGAAAAAAGAACTTTTTGAAATTGTGGGTTTAGAAGAAAAGTTCTTAGAAAGATTCCCTTCTCAATTAAGTGGAGGACAACTTCAAAGAGTAGTTATTGCAATTGCATTAAGTAATGATATTAAACTACTTTTATTGGATGAACCAACAACAGCTTTAGACGAAAAATCAAAACAAATAGTTTTAGACTTGATAAAAAAACTTCAAGATAAACTAAATATATTAATACTTTTTGTTACACACGATATAAACTCCATAAAAGATATTTGCAAAAATATTGTTATTATAAAAGATGGAACTGTAATAGAAAAAGGTAAAACAATTGAAATTTTGTCTTTACCAAAAACAGAATATACAAAAGCATTAATCAACTCAACTTTTGAAAACAAAGAATTTAGGAAATAAGTATGATGAAATATATTTTCACCTTTATATTATTAATTACAATTGGTGTAGCTGTATGGCTACTAAACTTATATAATGAAATTAGATTTGACATTAATCAAGTAGTTAATTACAACCCAAAAAAAACTACTCAAATTTTTGATAAAAAAGGGAAACTAATTGCAAATATTTTTGATAAAGAGCATAGACTTTATGTTAAATATGAAAATATACCTGCAAGGGTTATTGAAGCCTTAGTTGCCATTGAAGATACTCAATTTTTTGAACACTCTGGAGTAAATCCTGATGCAATTTCTAGAGCAATGATAAAAAATATCAAAGCTGGTGGATATGCTGAGGGAGCTAGTACCTTAACTCAACAATTGATTAAACAAGTTGTTTTAAGTAGAGAAAAGAAATTAATTAGAAAAATAAAAGAAGCCCTACTTGCTATTAGATTAGAAACAATTTTAACAAAAGAAGAGATTTTAGAGCGATATTTAAACCAGGTATATTTTGGGCACAGTTATTATGGGATTAAAACGGCTTCACAAGGATATTTTAGAAAAAATCTTTATGAACTAAATATCAAAGAGATTGCTATATTAGTTGGTCTTCCTAAAGCACCAAGTTTTTATGATCCAACAAGAAATTTAAAATTTGCCCTTACAAGAGCAAATCAGGTTGTTAAAAGAATGCATACTTTAGGATGGATTAATAAATCTGAATATGAATATGCAATTAATTATGTTCCAGAAGTTTTTGATGATACATTAACAAAAAATAAAGCTCCCTATGTAGTTGATTACACCTTAAAACTTTTAAAAGATGATATTCCTGATATTAAAACTGGTGGATATAAAGTAAATTTAACAATTGATTTAGATGCTCAAGAGATTGCAAGAGATGCATTAACCCATGGATATAATGGAATATTAACAAGGGATGAAAAACTTCAAAAAAATTCTAGAAACAATGTTGATAAAAATGGACAAGCTGTTGAAGAAAAGTATTTTGTTAACTCCCTAAATGGTGCAATAATTTCAATAGAAAACAGTACAGGAAAGATTTTGGCCTTAGTTGGTGGTGTTGATTATCAAGAATCATCTTTTAATAGAGTTATTCAAAGTAAAAGACAACCAGGATCTGCTGTTAAACCATTTTTATACCAAACAGCACTAGATGTAGGTTATTCACCTGCTTCACAATTAGTTGATATTGGTAGAACATATGATTATAAAGATAATCAAGGTAAAGAGAAAAAATGGCAACCTAAAAACTATGGAGGAAAATTTAAAGGTTTAATTACCCTAAGAGAATCGTTAATTAAATCAAGAAATCTTGCAACAATTAATCTTGTAACTGATGTTGGTATCAACGAGATTTATAAAGGATTAGAGTCTTATGGAATAACTGATATGCCTAGGGATTTATCAATAACATTAGGTTCATTTTCAATTTCACCATTTTATTTAAGTAGAGCATATAGTGTATTTTCTAATGATGGTGTTCAAGTTACACCATATATGATTAACTCAATTGTAGATTTTAAAGATAATATTATAAATTTTGAACCTCAAACAAAAATTGTAAAATCTCCTGAACAAATCTTTTTAATGAAATCTATTTTACAAGATGTTGTAAAAAGAGGGACAGGAAGAAGAGCAAAAGTTAAAGGGATAGAACTTGCTGGAAAAACTGGTACAACTAATGACAATATTGATGCATGGTTTTGTGGATTTTCTCCTTCAATTCAAACAATAGTTTGGTATGGGAATGATGACAATACTCCTATGAGAAGAAGTGAAGGTGGTGGAACAACTGCAGCTCCAGCATTTTCTTACTTTTATGATAAATATTTAGAAGTTCATCCTGAAATAAAAAGAGAGTTTTCTAAACCAGATGGTGTTAAAACTTCAATTATAAATGGCAAAAAAGAATTCTATACAAAACAATCTCCACTTCCTGAGATTGAAACACCACAAGTTATTGAAAAAAATATTGAAGGTGAAGTTATAGAGTTCTAAACTTAAGCTGTAAAAATTAGACATAAAAAAAGGCTAGTCTATTTAGACTAGCCTTTTTAATTTCTATTCTTAAATTATTAGCAAGAATAAGTTGATTTGAATTCGAATGGAGTAGGTCTAGCTTCGTCAGGTAGAACTTGTGTTTCGAATTTATAGTGTTGATATGTATCAATCATCTCTTGTGAGAATACAGGTTGTAAGAACTCGTTATCTCTAATTAATGCTTCTAAAGAACCTCTTAATGTATGAGGCATTTGAGGGATTTTTCTCTCTCTAATTTCATCTAATGATAATTCAAATAAATCGTCATCCATTGGTCCAATAGGTTCATATTTATTGTTAATTCCATCAAGTCCAGCCATTAACATAGCAGCAAATGCTAAATATGGGCAAGCAGTTGAATCTGGGAATCTCATCTCAATTCTTGTTGCCATTTCACCAGCACCATAAGGGATTCTACAAGATGCAGATCTATTTTGAGAAGAATAAGTTAAAATTGAAGGAGCTTCAAATCCTGGAATTAATCTTTTATAAGAGTTAGTTGATGCATTTGTAAATGCTGCAACTGCTCTAGCATGTTTGAAGATACCACCGATGTAGTGTCTTGCTGTTTCACTTAGATTACCATATTCACCTTCAGAATAGAAAGTGTTTTTACCATCTTTCCATACAGATTGGTGTACGTGCATACCATTTCCGTTATCACCATAAAGAGGTTTTGGAATAAATGTACAAGATTTACCATTTAAGTGTGCAACCATTTTACAAACATATTTGTATTTTTGAACATTATCAGCAGCTTCAACTAGTGTTCCAAATTTAACACCAATTTCACCTTGTGCTTGTGCAACTTCATGGTGTCCTAAAGAAACTTCAAGACCAACTTGATCTAGTAATTCCATCATCTCTGCTCTTAAGTCAACCATTGAATCAGTTGGTTGAACTGGGAAATATCCACCTTTAGTTCTAGGTCTATGACCCATATTACCACCTTCAAAATCAGTAGCATCTGACCAACAACCCTCTTCAGAATCTACTCTATAGTAAGACTCATTAATATCATCAACAATTTTTACATCGTCAAAAATAAAGAATTCATTTTCAGGTCCAAAATAAGCAACATCTCCTAATCCAGAATCAGTAAGATGAGTTAATGCTTTTTTAGCAATAGATCTTGGACATTTTTCATACATTTCACCTTTGTAGATATCATAAACATCACAAAATAGAATAATTGTAGAATCAGCTGTAAATGGATCTAAAAAAGCAGTTTCAACATCTGGCTTTAAAATCATATCTGATTTATTAATTGGTTGCCAAGCATCAACAGAAGAACCATCAAATGGCATACCATTTTCTAACATTTTTTCATCAACAGCGCTTAACATATAAGTTAAATGGTGCCACATACCTTTCATATCTGTAAATCTAAGATCTACAAACTTAACTTCGTTTTCCTCACAATATTTAAAAAATTCATCTGTATTGTTAACAAATTTACCCATGTTTTAAACTCCTATAAAATTATTAGGAATATTGTATCCAAATAAAAGAAAACTAAAATAAATTATCTGTATAAAAAATATACAATGAAATATTTTTTATAATAATTTTTTAACGATTATGTCTAAAAATTAACTAACTGTATATCTCTATTTTTGAAGATTGCACACTGCTTGTAGCCTATTTTTTGAGCAACTTTTGTTACCTCATCATATTTAAAACCAATTTGTTCAATACTATGTGCATCAGAAGAGAAAGTTATTGGTATGTTAAGTTCAAATGCCAACTCTAATAAATCATTAGAAGGGTATTGTTCTTTTACTGGTTTTCTAAGACCAGCAGCATTAATTTCAATAACCATTTTTGCTTTTTTTATTTCATTCATTGCATCTTTTGCAAGAAGTTTTATATCTTTTGTGGGAAGAAAATTAAATACTTTTATTAAATCTAAGTGACCAACAATATCAAATTTACCAGATTTTGCAAGAAGTTTTAAAGCATAGAAATATTCTTCCCAGATTTTATTAATATCTCTATTTTTGTATTCAGCAATAAACTCAGGGTTATCAAATCCCCATTTTCCAAGATAATGAACAGAGCCAATTAAATAGTCAACCTTTGAATTAATCACCTCATCTAAAAGATAATCACCCTCAATAAAGTCAACCTCATAACCAAGTAAAATATTGATTTGATTTTCATATCTCTTTTTAATATCTAAAATAGAAGATTCATAAAAATCTTTTTTTTCAATTACAAGTCTATAACCGTCTTCAAAATTCTTCATTGGTGCATGTTCAGAAAAACCATAAAAATCTATTCCTAATTCTATAGCTTTTTGAACATACTCTTCAATTGAACCTTCGGCATGATTACAAAGTGTAGTATGGTTATGAAGATCTACTCTAAAATTTTCCATTAATTATCCTAGTTTAGTAAGCCTGCACCATTAATTGCTGTACTTCTATCTTTTGCATATACTCTTTTTCCATCAATAATGTCATATTTCCAAATAGGAGCAGCAGCTTTAAAATCTTCTACAAACTCATCTATCATTTCTAAGGCAACTCTTCGTTTGGGTGAACAAACAGCAGCTATATATGAACTTTCATGGTTTAATACATCTCCACGGCTGTGGGCCATTAAAACTATTGCATTTTTATCATTAGCTTTTTTTTGCCATGAATCAAACCAAGACTGTAAAATTGGTTCATAAATATCAAAACTTAAACCATCAATTCCATTTTCATCTCTAACAACTCCGTTGAAAGTAATGATTGCTCCAAAATTAGAATTTTTAAATTCATCAAACCATTGTGAATTTATCTTATTTACATCAAGAGGCCCATCACAAAGAATTAGTTTATCTTCCATTTTATCCACCACATACAGGAGGAAGTAAAGATACTTTATCACCATCATTCAAATAAATATCTTTTGAAGAAACCATAGTATCATTAACTGCTACCGCACAAGTTTCTAACCATGTTGAAACTTCACTATCACTTTTTAATATTTCACTTAATTCACTAAGGTTTTTTATCTCTACTTTCATAGGTTCTTTATTTATTGGTCCTAAAAATTCTACAGTTACCAAATTAACCCCTTATTTACATATTTTGGAGTATTATATCGAATTTAATTTAATCTAAGGATGACACAAGTCAATGATATTTGCTAAAATAGATTTTATAAACCTTTTACCTTTTCACATATATATTAAGAAAAGAATTCAATCAAGCCAAGTTAAATCAATAATTCAATATAAAAAATCTTACCCATCATATATAAATAAAAAGTTTAAAAGTAGAAAAGTTGATTCTGCATTTATTTCATCAATTGCATCAAGGGGAGAAAAAAGATTAAACCTAGGAATTATTGCAAGAAAAGATGTACAATCAGTTATTGTAGTCCCTGGGAAGAAAAAAGATGATTACCAAAGTGAAACCTCAAATGCACTAGCAAAAATATTAAAACTTGAAGGTGAAGTTTTAATTGGAGATAAAGCACTAAAGTTTTTCCATGATAATCCAGATGTAGAAATAATTGACCTTGCAATAGCATGGAAAGAGAAATATAATTTGCCATTTGTTTTTGCAACACTATGTTATTGTAAAAATAGAAAAATACTAGAAAAAATTATTCGTAACTTTAATAAAAAACATATTAAAATTCCGCAATATATTTTAGAAGACTACTCAAAAAGATCTGGTGTCTCAAAAAAAAACATACTTGAATACCTAAAAAGAATTGACTATGATATTGGAGTACAAGAGAAAAGAGCACTTAAGAAGTTTTTGAGCTTAGCTAAAAAAGAAGGAATTTAATGACATTTTACGACTCAATTATATTAGGTATTATTGAAGGGATTACAGAATTTTTACCAATTTCATCAACTGGACACTTAATTGTTGCAAGTGAATTTCTTGGAATTGACCAAACAAATGTAAATAAAGCTTATGAAGTAATTATTCAATTTGCTGCTATTTTAGCAGTAATACTAAACTATCCATCAAAGTTTACATTTAAACATATTGATCTTTGGACAAAAATTTTAATTGCTTTTTTACCAATTGCAGCTATAGGCTTTATTTTTTCAAAACAAGTTAAGGCTATGTTTTCCCTTGAAATAGTAGCAGTTATGTTTATAGTTGGGGGAATTGTCTTTTTAATAGTTGAAAAATTTTATGATGAATCAAAACACACAACAAGTGATGTTGAAGATGTAACATACAAACAATCATTGTATATTGGACTTGCTCAAATTTTTGCATTAATACCAGGAACATCAAGAGCTGGGTCTTCAATAATTGGAGCAATGTTAGTAGGACTAAATAGAAAAGCAAGTGCCGAATTTAGTTTCTTACTTGCCTTTCCTGTAATGTGTGCAACAACAGGTTATGATTTATTAAAACACCATGAAGAATTACTTATTTCTGGAAATCTATTAAATCTTGCAATTGGTTTTATAGTATCTTTTATAATTGCCTTTTTAGCTATAAAAATTTTCCTAAAATTTTTAGAAAACTTTACCTTTGTAGCCTTTGGTATCTATAGAATAATATTTGGTATTCTGCTATTGGCTTTTGCTTAATATATAATGAACAATTGACTCAGCTCCATTACAATGGATTGAGTCAACTAACCTTTTGCTAAGTTTAAAATTATCCTTTTTTAAAACATCAATTAAAACATCTTCAGTCAAATCATTTTCTCTACAAATGTAACACAAATCTTTTCCCTCTAAAAACTTTGCATTTGTATATTGGTGATCTTTTGCTGCATATGGATAAGGTATAAATAAAGCAGGTAGAGAGTTTGCACATAGTTCCCATAGTGTTGAAGCTCCTGCCCTACTTACTGCAAAATCTGCTTCATTCATTTTTTTTGAAAGTTCTTTTGTAAAAGCAAAAACATCAGCTTCTATTCCAAGTTTTTTATACTCTTCTTGTACTCTTTCAAAATCACTACTACCTGTTTGATGAATGATCTTTATTCCCATACTATTTAATTTTGAAGCTGTTTTTAAAGCAAAGTTATTAATTGCATGTGCTCCTTGTGAGCCACCTAAAAATATTATCGTTCTAAATTGATCTCTAATTCTTGCATTATCAAAAAACTCACTTGAAACGGGATAATCTTTTATTACTGATTGAGAATCAAAAGATGAAAAAACTTCACTTGCAAATTTTGAAGTGATTTGATTTAATCTTCCCATAACTGAGTTTTGTTCATGGATATAAAGTTTACACCCAAATGCTAAAATAGAAGCAAAGGTTGCAGGAGCTGCTGAAAATCCACCAACAGAGATTACAGTTCCAACATCATATTTATCAAAAATGTCAAAACATTTATTCATTCCTTTTAAAATTGCAAAAAGTGATTTTACTTTTCCAAAGCCTTTTTTATTTACTACACCCCTTGTATCTAAAAAAAATGCTTTTTTTAATCTTTTGTCATTTTCAAACCATTGTTTATCTTGTCCATTTACTGAACCAATAAAAATTGGTTTAATTCCTCTATTTGAATACTCCTCAATTAAAGAGTCAGCAACTTTAAGATGCCCCCCTGTTCCACCACCTGTTATAACAACTCTCATTTATTTATTAACCTTTTCCTTCAAATTTACAGACTTACTTATTGATAAGACAAGTCCAATAGCAATAGCCATAGAAAGCATTGATGAACCACCATAACTTAAAAGTGGTACTGCTATACCTTTAATTGGAATCATCCCTGAAATACCATATGAATTTATTAAAAATGCAATTATTATCATCAAGGCAATTCCAATTGTAAAAAGATGATAAATCTTATTATCAACTCTTCTACTTATTTTAAAAATTCTTAATATAATTAAAAACATAATAGAGACAATTATCGCAAGACCCAAAAGTCCAATTTCTTCTGTAATACCAGCCAAAACAAAGTCAGTATGAACCTCACTTAAAAATCCTAGTTTTAAGTCCCCTAGTCCTAACCCTTGACCAAAAACTCCTCCATTATGTATTGCATTTAATGAGTGAGACACCTGATATGGCTCGGGTAATTCATCAATTCTTAAATAATTATCTGCCCAATCTGGTAGAATTGATAGAATTTTATCTTGCACCATTGCCCACCAAGAATAGATTCTTTGTATTCTATGTGGTGCTGCTACAATTAAACCTATAAATCCAACAATACCTATAATACCTAGAGAAACAAAAACTTTATAACTTCTATTTGCAAAAATCAATAAGATAAATAAAATTCCACCCAATAATGCAACTTGCCCAAAGTCTTTTTGTAAAAAAGCAACAATAAAAACTACTAATAAAAATGTAAGAAAATAAGGTGCTAATAAAAGCATCTCTTGTTTTAATCCTATACGCCTAGGAACTTCAATTAATCTTCTATGAAATGACCATGATAAAAAATATATAAAACCTATTTTAAAAAATTCAACAGGTGAAAGTGAAAACCCAGGTAATCTAATCCATCTATTTGCACCACCTGATGCTGTAACTAATGAGCTTGGAAGAACTGGCATCATTGCCATAAGAATAAAAAATAAAATAAATAATCCCATACCAACTTTATTTACAATTTTATCTGGGTTAATTAAAGAAAAACCCCACATTATAAATATTGACAAAATCCCTACAAAAAGCTGTCTTATAAAAAAGTGAAATTGGTTATATCCATAATATTCCACTGTATAAATTGTTAAAGAATATGAAAATATTATACTAATAATTATAAGTGATGATACAAGTAAAAAAAGTACATAATCTGCTTCATGTAACTTCACTTTATTAATCTTATTTTTAATTTGATTTTTGTTAGAATGCATTTGCTATTATATTACATTATGGATAAATATGTCTTCAAAATTCATCGAAAAAGATAACAAAATCAAAAAAATTATGATTCTATTTTTTTTCATACTTTTTTTACTACTTATATTACTAATTTCAATCTTTGATACAATGAAAGGCTTTAGGCAGTTACCCTCTTTAGAGACTTCAAAAAAAGAGTTATCAGTAAGAGGAGATATAATAAGTAAAGATAATTTTAAAATTACAACATCAAAAAAAATCTATAAAGCATCTATAGATACAAGACATCTAGACCTAAATAAAAAAGAGTTATTTATAAGGTTATTTTCTATTTATAGCAATATCCCCTATACAAAACTAGAAAAAAAGATTAATACATCACTAAAAAATCCAGGGAATCTTGTATTATCTTATAATATTGATTCAAAAACTGCTAAAAACTTAAAAGAGTTAGGATTTAAGCTAAGACGACTTGGAGTTTTTATATCTAGAAAAGTTCAAGGTGGAAAAATTTTAAGAGGTTTAAGTGTTATTGAAAGTGGAGAAAAAAGATTATATTCATATGAAGATACATTAACTCCTGTTGTTGGATATATTACTAAATTTGAATCTAAAAATGGTAAAACAAGAGTAAAAGGGATTAAGGGTTTAGAAAAAAAATATGATGATTTACTAAATAACTCAAAAGATGGAATCCTAAGTGGGAATAGAGATGTATTATCATATATCTCATTTAATAAGAATTCTACTATTAAACAAAGGGTTGATGGTGCGAACTTAGTATTAAACATCCCGTTAAAACTTCAGAAAAACAATGAGATGATTTTAGATATATATAAAGAGAAACTAAAAGCTCAAGAGATTATTGTTTCAATTATGGATAGTAAAACTGGTGAGATTATCTCTTTAGCTTCATCAAATAGATTTAATCCAGAAAGAATTTACCAAAAAGATATACCTTCACTAAATGTCAATGCAATAGAATACCAATACGAACCAGGTTCTGTAATAAAGCCAATTTCAATTGCTTTAGTTTTAGATAAAGGAAGAATAAAAAAAGATGAGTTACTATTTGCATACAACACAAAAGGTCGTGCTAATAAAAAAGGTGAATTCCCTAGAGGTAGATACAAATTAGGTAGATTTACAATTAAAGATGATCACCAATTTAAAAAACATTATTTAACACTAGATGATATTGTGATTTATTCTTCAAATATTGGAACATTACAATATGCCCAAAGATTATCAGGTCGTGAATTTTATGAAGGTATGAAAAAATTTGGATTTACAAAAAAGACAGGTATAGATTTACCATATGAAAAAGTTGGAGTAATTCCAAAAGTTTGGCAGTTTGCTGCAAATGATAAGAAAAATGAAGATAATGTATTTAAAGCAACAGTCTCATATGGTCAAGGGATGACTGCAACTTTTATGCAAATATTAAAAGCTTACTCAGCTTTTAATAATGATGGTGTAATGGTAACACCAAAGATAGTTTCTTATGTTGAAGTTGAAGGTGATAAATATATTGATAAAACAATTAAAAATAACCAGATAGTATCTAAAAAAACAGCTGATGAAATAAAAAGGCTTTTAATAAAAACTGTTAACGAAGGTACAGGTAAAGCTGCAAAAATAGAAGGTTTAGAAATTGGAGGTAAAACAGGAACTGCACAAATTGCAAGACGAGGTAAATATCTAAAAGAATATATTTCATCATTTTTTGGTTTTGTTAATGATGGTGAGAATTCTTATACAATTGGTGTTACGGTAATGGATCCAGTTTCTACTGGAAAATATTGGTATTATCATTATGCCTCTTGGTCTGCTGTACCTGTATTTAAAGAAGTTATTGATAATTTGGTAAAATTAAACTATCTTACGCCTAAAGAAGATATAATTTCAAGAAAATAATGTAAAGGATATAAATGTTTGGAAAAAAATTAAAAGTATATGATTACTCAAAAGAAGAATTAGCAAAATTCAATTATGCAAAGATTACAACTGAAAAAGGTGTAATCTTTTTAAAACTATTAAATGAAGAGACACCCAACACAGTTGCAAATTTTGCTACACTTGCAAATGAAGGTTTTTACAATAACTTAAACTTCCATAGAGTTATTCCAGGGTTTATGGCACAAGGTGGATGTCCTGAAGGTTCAGGTATGGGTGGTCCAGACTGGGCTATTGCTTGTGAAACAGATGCACCAAAGCAAGTTCATACCAAAGGTTCATTATCTATGGCTCATGCGGGTCCAAATACTGGTGGTAGTCAATTTTTTATTTGTTTTGATTCACAACCACATTTAGACAGACAACATACTGTTTTTGGTGGTATTGAAGCTGATGATTCTGATAGTTTTGAAGTTTTAGATAGTCTTAGACAAAATGATAAAATAGAATCTATAGAAATCTTAGAAAAGAGATAATATAACTTTTAAGGCAAGTAATATACTTGTCTTAAACAGTAACCTTAATTAATTCAAAATTTATATTGAACACCAATAATGTGGCCTTCTAACATAATATAAAACTTATTTTCATCTTTTTTATCAGCTACTAATGTAACTCCAAAAGAATTGTGTTTATCAATCATATGATTAAAATCCATTTTGTTTACCTCCTTATTAATATATAAATACATTATATACTAATTTTATTACAATAAGATTACTAAATGGCATATTTTTTAAACAATTATAAAGAAAAGTATTAAATATATATTTTATAACTTTTTCTATGATACAATTTACAAAAATATATTAAGTACAATAATGACAGTTTTAAAAAATGATATTGAAATAACTTTAGATCATGAGATTATAAAAATTCAAATTGAAGAAAATGATTATATAAAAATAAATGAGTACATAAGATTTTTTGAACCTAAACTAGAATTAGGCTCTTTGATTTTAGTGGATGAAAATAGACAAATTCAAATAGAAAATATAACCAATGTTCTAAATGCATCAGATGCAGCTATTGTATTTAATGATTTTGTAGTTGATTCTATGGATCAATTATTTGAATTAGTTAAACACTCATTAGATAGTAGTTTTAGTATTGATTTCAATGATATAATTAATGACAATGATGATGATTTTACACTAAATTTATTTGAAAATGCAGAAAATATCAGTGATGAAGAAAAAACTGATAAAATTGAAATAGAATTAGAAAAAGACAATAATAACTTACTTATTGTTATATATACAACTTCAATAGATTCAATATTAAATTTCCCATTAACTTATGCAAAGGAATCAATTTTAAAGAATAGATGGGACAGTATTAATATATTATTTTGGGATAAAGCAGTTAATTGTATTATTGAATCTGAAAAGATTAAATCAGAAATTGAAGAATTGAAAGAATATCAAATTAAATTTAATTACACACTTAATCAACAAAATGAACAAACTATTTTATATCTAAGAGATCTAGATATTATACATCTTATAGGAGAAGAATTATTAAGTTCAGCCCTAAAATCAAATAAATGGACAGTAATTACAGTATAGGGATTTATCTTAATAGTAACAGGATTAATAGGGACATTGATAACATTGTTGATGAGAAGAAGGTAAAAAATATTATAAAAGGGAGATTATAAAGTACTTATTTTAGTAAAACAAATAAGAGAATAAGAAAAATATATATAAGTAGTAAAAAATGAAGGCATAACAATTCTGGTAGAGCTAAAAAAAAGCCTCTATCTAAAATAACTAAAAAGTTAGAATAGATAAAGGCTTGTATAAATACTCAAGAGCTGGCAGCGGCCTACGTTTCCACAAGGGGACCCTGCAGTATTATCAGCGCAGAAGTGCTTGACTTCCAGGTTCGGAATGGAGCTGGGTATTTCCACTTCGCTAAAACCACCAGCAATATGAGTAAAGAAAGTAATTAGTAATTGGTTACTAGTAATTAGTAACGTTACTCTCTTTACTCACATTAGGTTCTATGAGTTTTAAAAGTTAAATGTTAAAAGTCTTTGCGTTATTGCTAACGTCTTACACAATTTGTATTAAATGCTATACATTTAATAAGATAGTAAACCAAGAAATATATAAAATAAGCCAAACGATCTATTAGTACTAGTCAGCTAAACGTCTTACAACGCTTACACATCTAGCCTATCAACCAGCTAGTCTTGCTGGGATCTTCAGGGAAAGTTCATCTTAGAGTTGGCTTCGAGCTTAGATGCTTTCAGCTCTTATCACATCCGTACGTAGCTACCCAACGATGCCCTTGGCAGAACAATTGGTACACTAGTGGTACGTTCATCCCGGTCCTCTCGTACTAGGGACAAATCTCTTCAACTTTCCTACGCCCACGGAAGATAGGGACCGAACTGTCTCACGACGTTCTGAACCCAGCTCGCGTACCGCTTTAAATGGCGAACAGCCATACCCTTGGGACCTGCTCCAGCCCCAGGATGCGATGAGCCGACATCGAGGTGCCAAACCTCCCCGTCGATGTGAGCTCTTGGGGGAGATCAGCCTGTTATCCCCGGCGTACCTTTTATCCTTTGAGCGATGGCCCTTCCACACAGAACCACCGGATCACTATGACCGACTTTCGTCTCTGTTCGACTTGTATGTCTCACAGTCAAGCTAGTTTATGCCATTATACTCAACTGGCGATTTCCATCCGCCATGAACTAACCTTTGTAAGCCTCCGTTACTTTTTAGGAGGCGACCGCCCCAGTCAAACTACCCACCAGACATTGTCCTGAAGAAGGATAACTCCTCGCAGTTAGTAACTCAAATATTCAAGGGTGGTATCTCAAGGATGGCTCATCATAAACTGGCGTCTATGAATCAAAGCCTCCCACCTATCCTGCACATGAATATCCAAGCTACAGTGTCAAGCTGTAGTAAAGGTGCACGGGGTCTTTCCGTCTTTCCGCGGGTAGGAGGAATTTTCACCTCCACTACAATTTCACTGGATCCCTGGTTGAGACAGCTCCCATCTCGTTACGCCATTCATGCAGGTCGGTATTTAACCGACAAGGAATTTCGCTACCTTAGGACCGTTATAGTTACGGCCGCCGTTTACTCGGGCTTCAATCAAATGCTTCGCTTACGCTAACATCATCAGTTAACCTTCGAGCACCGGGCAGGCGTCACACCTTATACATCCACTTACGTGTTAGCAAAGTGCTGTGTTTTTGGTAAACAGTCGGGAGGGACTCTTTGTTGCAACCTCTTTAGCTTTTGAGAGTAAATCTCTATACCAAAGTAGGCACACCTTATACCGAAGATACGGTGCTAGTTTGCAGAGTTCCTTAACCAGGGTTCTTCCACGCGCCTTAGAATACTCATCCCACCCACCTGTGTCGGTTTACGGTACGGGCAACAAATAATATACTTAGTGGCTTTTCTTGGCACGACAGTATCATCGATTCTCAATCTGCTCCGAAGAGCGTCAAGAGCCTGTAAGATCTCGGTCTAATGTATCCCGGATTTGCCTAAGATACAACCTACTTCCTTCGAGCCACTATTCCATCAGTGACCTCGATTAACTCTATGCGTCCCCACATCGCGCTTATTTGTTGGTATTGAAATATTAATCAATTTGCCATCGTCTACCCCTTTCGGACTCGACTTAGGACCCGACTAACCCTACGATGACGAGCATCGCGTAGGAAACCTTGGGTTTTCGGCGAAGAGGATTCTCACCTCTTTTCTCGCTACTCATGCCTGCATGCTCACTTCTATCCGCTCCAACGCTCCTTACCGGTACATCTTCAACGCTGAATAGAACGCTCTCCTACCACTCAATTAATTGAGTCTAAAGCTTCGGTGCAATGTTTAGCCCCGTTATATTTTCCGCGCAGAATCACTAGACCAGTGAGCTGTTACGCTTTCTTTAAAGGGTGGCTGCTTCTAAGCCAACCTCCTGGTTGTCACAGTAACTCCACATCGTTTTCCACTTAACATTGACTTTGGGACCTTAGCTGTTAGTCTGGGTTGTTCCCCTCTCGACATAGGATTTTATCACCCTACGCCTGACTCCCTAGATTACACGTATAGTATTCGAAGTTTGATAGGGTTTGGTACCGCGGTAAGCAGCCCTAGCCCAGTCAGTGCTCTACCCCTATACGCTACTACTAGAGGCTATACCTAAATATATTTCGGAGAGAACCAGCTATCACGAAGTTTGATTGGCCTTTCACCCCTATCCACAAGTCATCCGAAGACTTTTCAACGCCTACCGGTTCGGTCCTCCACTAGCTCTTACACCAGCTTCAACCTGCTCATGGATAGATCACTTCGTTTCGGGTCTGCAGCATCTGACTAATTCGCCCTATTAAGACTCGCTTTCGCTACGGCTTCGCACTTGGCTTAACCTTGCCAGACACCACAACTCGCAGGCTCATTATGCAAAAGGCAGTCCGTCACCCTGTATAAAACATAGGGCTCCGAATGATTGTAAGCTAATGGTTTCAGGTTCTATTTCACTCCCCTCACTGGGGTACTTTTCACCTTTCCCTCACGGTACTTGTTCACTATCGATCTGTAAGTAGTATTTAGGGTTGGAGGGTGGTCCCCCCATATTCAGTCAAGATATCACGTGTCCCGACCTACTCGTTCCTTAGCCTAGTACCATATTAAAGATTTCGAATACAGGAGTATCACCTTCTATGCTTTACCTTTCCAGGTAATTCTTCTATCTTAAATATTATCACTAAGTGCCCTAATCCGGTTTCGCTCGCCGCTACTACCGGAATCTCGGTTGATTTCTATTCCTCTGGTTACTGAGATGTTTCACTTCACCAGGTTCGCCTCCTCGAAAGGATAACATGCATAACATGCTGGGTTGTCCCATTCGGAAATCACTGGATCAAAGCCTCTTGACGGCTCCCCAATGCTTATCGCAGTCTAGTACGTCCTTCATCGCCTCTTACAGTCTAGGCATCCACCATTAGCCCTTAATAGCTTATTAATAAAAGTATCTCTACTTCTACCTTATTTGAGAAATTAACTAATTAAAGTTAATTGCTTTATTTGAATAATTATTCCTTGGCTACTATCTTATTAAACATATTGCTATATTTAATAAAACAGTTGTGTCTATCATTAATTAGATATTTATCTCTAAATACCTGATTTAGATATGAAATTTTTTAATTTTTAAATTATCTTCATACGAAAGATTAATTTAAACGAAAAAAATTAAAGACTTTAACATTAAATTTTTAAATAACATTGTTACTATTGTAACAGTTTTGGTTCTTCTAAAACCAAATATAAATCTTATCTCTTTTAAGACTTATATTTAGCTTTCTTTATTTGGTTTATTCAATAGATGGTGGAGATAAGCGGGATCGAACCGCTGACCTCCTGCGTGCAAGGCAGGCGCTCTCCCAGCTGAGCTATATCCCCAACAATATATTAATAATCTTGTAAGATTATCTAAATCATGGTGGGCCTACCAGGACTTGAACCTGGGACCTCACGATTATCAGTCGAGCGCTCTAGCCAGCTGAGCTATAGGCCCATTTGTCACCTATTTTTTTAAATAATCTTTATAAACCGAACACAATAAACTATCTATTTTTTTTCTCATCTTTTTTGCTATCTCTATTTCGTGAGGATAGCTTCTGAGCTAAGAAACGAATCTTAGCTCTTTCTCTGAAAGGAGGTGATCCAACCGCAGGTTCTCCTACGGTTACCTTGTTACGACTTCACCCCAGTCGCTGAATCCACTGTGGAGGGTAGCTACTTTAGCATCCCCGCTTCGAATGAGTTCAACTCCCATGGTGTGACGGGCGGTGAGTACAAGACCCGGGAACGTATTCACCGTAGCATTGCTGATCTACGATTACTAGCGATTCCAACTTCAAGTAGTCGAGTTGCAGACTACTATCCGAACTGGGAGGCATTTTTGAGATTTGCTCCACATCACTGTATTGCTGCTCTTTGTATGCCCCATTGTAGCACGTGTGTAGCCCTGGACGTAAGGGCCATGATGACTTGACGTCGTCCTCACCTTCCTCCTACTTGCGTAGGCAGTCTCGTTAGAGTTCTCAGCCGAACTGTTAGCAACTAACGACGAGGGTTGCGCTCGTTGCGGGACTTAACCCAACATCTCACGACACGAGCTGACGACAGCCGTGCAGCACCTGTATATAAGTTTCTGCAAGCAGACACCAATCTATCTCTAAATTGTTCTTACTATGTCAAGTCCAGGTAAGGTTCTTCGCGTATCGTCGAATTAAACCACATGCTCCACCGCTTGTGCGGGTCCCCGTCTATTCCTTTGAGTTTTAATCTTGCGACCGTACTCCCCAGGCGGTACACTTAATGTGTTAACTGCATTACTGCTATGTCTAGCATAGCAACAACTAGTGTACATCGTTTAGGGCGTGGACTACCAGGGTATCTAATCCTGTTTGCTCCCCACGCTTTCGCGTCTCAGCGTCAATAATGTTCCAGTAGATCGCCTTCGCAATCGGTATTCCTTCTGATCTCTACGGATTTTACCCCTACACCAGAAATTCCATCTACCTCTCCCATATTCTAGATAGACAGTTTCAAAAGCAGTTCTATAGTTGAGCTATAGGATTTCACTTCTGACTTATCTATCCGCCTACACGCTCTTTACGCCCAGTGATTCCGAGTAACGCTTGCGCCCTCCGTATTACCGCGGCTGCTGGCACGGAGTTAGCCGGCGCTTATTCATATAGTACCGTCATTATCTTCCTATATAAAAGGAGTTTACGCTCCGAAAAGTGTCATCCTCCACGCGGCGTTGCTGCATCAGAGTTTCCTCCATTGTGCAATATTCCCCACTGCTGCCTCCCGTAGGAGTCTGGACCGTGTCTCAGTTCCAGTGTGACTGATCATCCTCTCAAACCAGTTAGGCGTCATTGACTTGGTGAGCCATTACCTCACCAACTATCTGATACCATACAGTCCCATCCTCGAGCACTAAAGCATTTCCCTTGCTGACTTATGTCATAAAGGCATATAGGGCATTAGCAGTCGTTTCCAACTGTTATTCCTTTCTCGAGGGCAGGTTAACTATATATTACTCACCCGTGCGCCACTTAGCTGACAGTTAAAGTAAACTTTAACCCGTTCTCGTTCGACTTGCATGTGTTAGGCACGCCGCCAGCGTTCACTCTGAGCCAGGATCAAACTCTCCATAATAAAAAGTTTAATCTTGACTATTATGTAACTCGTAGTTACAAAATAAATCTCAATTAGTAAAGCTAAGCTTTATGTTTAAATAGACAAGGATATGTTATTACCATATTCTTGTTTCGTGTTTTTTTCTCTACATCTTCATGTAGTAAATAGTTTTATCATATTCGGTTTATAAAGATTACTCTCTTAACAAACCTACTTATTGTTAAAGAACGTTTGATTCGATACTCTTAACATGTTTTTGTTAAGTGTGTCACTCAAATTGGACGGGAATTATAATAGATTTTTTATGCCTTGTCAAGGGTTTTTTCTAAAATGTAGCTTAAATTTGGAAAGTTTCTGGCTTTTCGCTAGTTACTTCTTGTAGTAAAACCTGTTTTTCCTTCTATTATAATTGTAGAAGTCCCTTCATTTGGGGATTTTAATTCAATAGTACATATATCTTGTAATTTATAGTCATTTTCAGAATTTTCAAAATTACTTAATTTTGTATATACATTACCATCATCTCCAAAGGAGATTTGACCAATTGAACTAGTATCATTACAACTAACATTAACTTCATCTATACCAAACTCTTTTGTTAATAATACATATTTACTTGTATTTGGTCTATATTCACATTTATTAGTTGAATAGATTTTTTTATTTGTTAAAGGATCAGATAAACTTTCTTCTAAACCTGGCTGTCCAGTCATATTTATATCACTATATATAACATAATACACACCACCAATATTTTTATTACAATTTAAAAACTTTAAGCTCCATCTTTTTTTATGCCAAAATAGTTCATCCTTATCTCTTTTTGAATCTATCAAGGCTTGATATCTAAGTTCTTTTAAATAAAGTACTAATCTATTTGTCGCTTTTTCTAAGTTATTGTCTTTATATTTATATATAGTAAAAGTTGACACTACAATTAAAATTGCTATTACTATTAACAATTCAAATAAAGTGAAACTCTTTTTCATATCTTTCTTATAACATAAGCAGTGTATATAACTTTTCCATAATATTTAATCTCAAATTTATAATCATATATTTTTAAGTCTTTTGTAGTAAGATAAAACTTATCACCAGAGTTAATATCATAAAACTTCAATCTTAGCAATAGTTTTTTATCATCAATATAAATATCATTTATATCATTCTCTTTTAAATCTTTTGCTAATTGCTTAACATAATCATATTTATAAATAAAATGTTTTTTTGGATCTTCAACTAGCATATATAGCGGCTTATTAACAATTGTAAAAAACAGATTTATAAAAAGAACAATTAGAACTAGACTACTAATAAGATAATGTTTATTTCTAAACTGAGGAAGTCTTACTCTAATTGTATGTAAAAAAGTTCTGACCATATATGGTAAAAAGATTACAACGTAAGGTGCATAATCTTCGATATTGATTCTTTGTCTAAAAGATAATACAAAGGAGAATATTAAAGATGTTGTAGCTATATACCAAATAAGTCCCCTCTCTTTTTTAATACCGCTTCTATAAACAGTATAAAAAAAATATATAAAAAGTAAAGGTGAAAATATAGTTGCATAAATGGCAAAGGTATCAACTAAAAAACCTCTTGGTTTCCCAGATGAATCAAATCCATAAATACTCATTGATACAATAAAGAGAACTAAACTTATTATCAGTAGTTTTTTATCTTTATGTCTTAAAGAAAAGAAAAAAAGTGCAAGATACAAAATTGCAAAAGAATTATCAACAAATAAAAAAAGAATTAACAAAGAATAAGAATGTTTTTTTAATTTTTGATAATATAAAACATATAATAAGACTAAAAAAGTAACGACAATTGCACTATTGACTAATAAAGAAGCACTTATTAAACCTGGAAGAATCATAAAAATACTCAAAGATATATATCTATCACTTTGCTTTTTAAAAAAATCTTTAGTTAGGTAAAACATTAATAGTAAACTTAATAGATAAAACAATATAAAAGGAAGCCTTAATGCTATATCATTTTGTCCAAAAATATATATTGAAGAATTTGTTAAGATAGTTAATAGAGACGTGTTTTTAAATACATTTAGTGCTTCACCATATGAGATACTCATAGAATTAGCACTATAAAATAATGATAATAGTACTACAAAAAAAAGTGAATAAAAAATATTTTTGTAACTATTATCGTTTAAACTCATAATTTTAAGAAATTGTCTATTATTTTAAATCCATGCTCACTCATAATTGATTCTGGGTGAAATTGAACTCCATAAACTTGTTTATCTTTAATCTCTAAAGACATAATCTCATCATCATCCATACTATATGACGTTGGTACAATTATTTCAGGTAAATTTTCTTTTTTTACCGTTAAGGAATGGTATCTAGTTTGAGTAAATTCATCGGGAAGAGTATCAAAAATTTTTGTTTCTTTAACTCTTTTCATTTTAGAAGTTTTACCATGCATCATATTATCTGCCTTAATTACCTCAGCACCAAAAACCTGAGCTATACTTTGATGTCCTAAACAAATACCAAATATAGGTTTTTTATCAGCAAAATGCTTAATCACATCCAAACAAACACCTGCATCATCTGGAGTTGCAGGTCCTGGAGATATAATTATCTTTTCTGGGTTTAAAGTTTCTATCTCTTCTACACTTAACTCATCATTTCTAATCACTTTTAAATCAGCACCTAATTCTAGGCAATACTGAACAATATTGTAAGTGAATGAGTCATAATTATCTATCATTAGAATCATCTATTATATTCCTCTATTAAAAAATACATTATATATTTAAGATGATATTATATCAATATTTACATTAAAATGTATTTTTAAAAAAATGTAATAAAATCGTAAATATATCTTTAAATAATTAAGATATAATTTGATTATGAAAATTCTAAAAACAATAACAATATTATTACTAGCATTAAACTTATATTCCAAACCACTAGATAAGGTAACTATACAATTAGACTGGCTACATCAATTCCAATTTGCTGGATATTATATGGCAAAAGAAAAAGGTTTTTATGCAAGTGAAAACTTAGATGTAAAGATAAAAGAGTTTGACTACAATATAAATATATTAGATGATTTGTTGAATAAAAAAGTAGACTATGCAGTTGGAAAATCATCCCTTATAGTTGATAAATTAGAAGGCAAGGATATTGTTTTGTTATCTGCAATTTATCAAAATTCACCAATGGTTTTAATCTCTTTAAAAAAATCAAATATTTTTTCGCCAAAAGATTTAAAAAATAAAAATATCATGATTACTTCTGATGCAAAATTAGCAGCAAGTATCAATTCAATGATAATATCACAAGGGGTATCTTTAGATAGTATAAATTTTCAAAAACATTCCTTTGAACTTGAAGATTTAATTAGTGGTAAAACTGATGCATTAGCTTCTTACCTATCAAATGAACCATTTGTTTTAAAAGAAAAAAATATTGAGTTTGTAATACACAATCCAAGTGATTATGGCTTTGATTTTTATGGAGGTATATTTTATACCTCAAAAAATGAGTTAAACGAAAACCCACTTAGGGTTAAAAAAGTCTACAAGGCTACATTAAAAGGATGGACTTATGCCTTTGAAAATATTGAAGAAACAGCAAAACTAATTTTTGACAAATATAATACACAAAATAAAAGTCTAGAATCTTTAATATATGAAGGTAAAATATTAAAAAAATTAGCAAAATTTGATGAGGGTTTACTGGGGAATATTGATAAAAAGAAAATTGAAGAGATAAAAAGGTTATATCTTCTTTTAGGAACTACAAATAAATCATACTATCTTGAAAATTTTATCTATTCACCAAATCAAATATTAAAAACAAAAGATATTGATAGTTTTTTAAAAGAAAACCCCTTAACTTTACTTACAAATAACACCTATCCGCCATTTACAATGATGGTTGATAATAAAATCTCAGGTATAGAAATAGATTATTGGAAATTAATAAATAAAAAACTTAGTTTAAGTACTGCAAATACATTAATATTCCAAGATACAAAAGAGGCCTTGAAAAAAATTAATGAAAATCCAAATAATGTTAAATATAGTTTTAGTGAATTTGATAAGAAATCAAAACTATTGGAAACTATTCCAATTGAACATTTAAAAATTGGAATTGCTACAAAATTTAACAAACCTTATATTTCAGACTTAAATGAGATAAAGAACAAAAAAATTGCAATAGCAAAAAATGCAGTATATTATAGACAAATAAAAAAACTTTATCCAGACATTAATTTTGTAAAAATCGATGACTTAAATAGGGCTATGAAATATTTACATGAAGACAAAGTATATGCAGTAGTTGCCAAAATCCCAGCAATTGCATATGTGATTTTAAATGAAGATTATCAAAAAATAAAGATTTCAGGAACTTTAGATAATATTGATTTTGAATTAAAACTTGCACTTAATAAAGAGAACAAAAAACTATTAAAACTGTTAAATAGAGCCATTGCATTGATAAATGATGAAGATAGACAGGAAATCAATAATAAATACTATTCAATTGTGTACCAAGATAAAGTTGACTACACTTTTGTATTAAAATTACTTTTCCCTTTACTAATTATTATGATTTTATTAATTATCTATAATCTGAAACTAAAAAAAGAGATTCAAAAATCAAGTTAAGGTAAGCTATTACCTTAACTATCATAATTGAAATTCTTTTATAAATTGGTCAGAAACATCTAAAATACCCTTTTGTTTTAAAGAATCAATAACCTCTTTTGAACAATCTACATCATCAGGCCATCTTCTTTTAAAATTATCAAATGAATTTTTATTTGTTCCATCTACACAAATGGTGTTTGAATCTATATAAATATCTCTATTTGAATCTATGTTGTTTACAACTCTCCATACTAACATGTAAGGGTTTTCTACATCATTTTGATTAGCATCATCAACAATAATTAAAATCTTTAAATTATTATATAAAGGTTCTAATGACTCAAAAAGCTTCTTTTGGTTTTGAGTTTTATCAACACTTATTACAGTAACTGGGTTTTTTGTATCAATATAGTATTGTTTTAAATTCTTAATATCAGATGATAATTCTCGCATTTTTGAAAGTAAATCTTCATCGCTTAAAATATCAATTCCTAACTCTTCAATCTCATCACCTGTACAATCAAGACCAAGTTTACCACCTACTGCAAATTTTGGAGAACTATGATCAAGAGCATCAACTACACCTCTTGTTATTAATAACTCCTCAATATCTATTCTATTTAAAATATGTCTACAAATAGCATCATGATCAGTTAAATCTGGAGCATCTTCATTAACAAATATTGCATGTTTAACAAAACTCATTTGCCCTACTCCCCAAAAAGCATGCATCATTTGTTGAGCATGTCCTGGATATAAAGTTTTGATTTTTGCTAAAATTAGATTATGAAACACACCATTTTCAGGCATATAATAATCTATTAAATCCGGAGCTGTTGTTTTTAAAAGTGGTAAAAATATTCTTTCAGTTGCATGCCCCATATATTTATCTTCTAAAGGTGGCTTTCCAACAACAGTTGCTAAATATGTTGGTTTTTTCTTATGTGTTATTGCACTAACTTCCATAAATGGATACTCTTCTTCTAAAGTATAATATCCTGTATGATCACCAAAAGGACCTTCAATTTTAAGTTTACTTGTATCAACAAAACCTTCAATGATATAATCATTATCTTTTGGAACATAAATATCATTGGTTACAGATTTTACTAGTTGTGCATTTTTCCCTTTAACAAATCCATAAAGCATTAATTCAAATACACCAATTGGAAGTGGCGCTTGTCCACACCAAATATACATAGGATCTCCACCAATACCAATAGAAACTGGCATTTTTTTGCCAGCTTTTTTATATTCATGGAAAAAGTGATTAGAATCTTTATGGATTTGCCAGTGCATTCCTAAAGTATGGTCATCAAAAACTTGAAGTCTATACATACCAAGATTTTTCATCTCACCATTTAAAGAAGTAGTGTAAACTTGTCCCATAGTAATAAAAGGACCACCATCTTGTTCCCAAGTAGTTAGAACTGGTAAATCAGAAAGTTTAGCATCTTTTCCAAGTTTTACTACTTCTTGACACTCTCCTTTCCCCTTTAATTTTTTTGGTATTACATTTTTTAGTGCAAATAACTTACCAAAAGTTGAAAGCTTCTCACTAAATGATGTAGGAGGTTTCATTTTAAGAAGAGACTCTATCTCATTTCCAATTTTATCACCATCACCGATAAACAATTTTACTGCTTTTTCATTACAAAAAACATTCATTAGTACTGGCATGTCAAATTTCTTATTGTTTTTTCTATCAACCACATTTGTAAAAAGTATCGCTTTTGAATCAGCTCTTTTTACTTCAATATATGCAATATGTGGTATCTCAAGATAAATATCAAGTTCATCATCAATAATTTTTAAAAGATCATTATTCTTTAAAATTTCTATAGCTTTTTCCATTATATCCTCTAGGTAATCTAATAATTAGTCAAAATCTTATATCATTTTATCAATAAAAAATAGTTTATAGTAGAGGTTTTAAGTATGCTTAATAAAATTAAATACAATTTTGATGAAGTGATTGATAGGAAAAATACAGATTGTGCTAAATATGATGCACTAGAATTATATTTTAATGAAAAAGATTTACAACCACTTTGGGTTGCAGATATGGATTTTAAAACTCCTGATGTAATAAATGATGCAATTATAAATAGAGCAAAACATGGAGTTTATGGATATGCTAAACCATCAAACAATACTTACAATCTTGTAAAAGAGTGGATGGCAAAAAGACATAACTGGGAAATTGATACTTCATGGATTAAGTTTGTCAATGGAGTAGTTCCAGCTTATAGTGCTGCTGTTGAAGCCTTTAGTAATATTGATGATGAAATTATTGTTCAAACTCCAGTTTATTTTCCCTTATTTAAAAGTATAAAAGCAAACGGAAGAAAACTTATAAAAAATCCACTAAAAGAAAAAGATGGCTATTACACAATGGATTTTGAGGATTTAAAATCAAAAATCACATCAAAAACAAAACTAATGGTCTTGTGTTCTCCCCACAACCCAGTTGGACGAGTTTGGGATAAAAAGGAATTAGAAGAGTTAGGAAATATTTGTATTCAAAACAATATAATAATTATAAGTGACGAAATTCATGCAGATTTAGTATTTAAAAAATTTACTCCTATGGCATCAATTTCAAAAGAGATTTCTGATATTACCCTAACTTTAAATTCACCAGGGAAGACTTTTAATATAGCGGGATTAAATTGTGCCTATGCCATTTCTAAAAATGAACAGATACTAAAAACTTTTGAAAAAGAACTTCAAAAAAGAGAAATAGGATCAATAAATGTTTTTGGCTTTACTGCTTTGGAAGCTGCATATAAATATGGTGAAGAATGGCTTGAAGAATTATTAATATATTTAAAGAATAATATAACTTTTACTAAAGATTATTTAATTGATAATGATTCAAAAATTAGTTTTATTGAACCTGAAGCAACATATTTGCTTTGGATAAACTTTAAAAAATTTTCTAATAACCATGAACAAGTAAAACAAAAGCTACTTAAAGAAGCAAAACTTGCACTTAATGATGGAACTAGCTTCGGCACCGAAGGCAAGGGCTATTTTAGACTAAATTGTGCAACAACAAGAGCAAATTTAGAAAATGCATTGAGTAAAATTGTTACATATTTTTAGACATCGATTTTAATAGTATTACTATTCTTCTCAATTGACACATAAAGTTTAATCTATTTATCACATATGACCATATAGTTATACTTTTTATAGTACAATTCTTTAAACAAATCAAAATATGGGATAGATTTATGTCAACACATCTAATTCTTTCATCTGTAATATTCGTTACAATAGGTTTAGTTTTAATTGGAGTTTTCTTTTTAACTAAATTTCTTGGACCAAATAATAAAGATGACAAACTAAAAAATACTGTTTACGAAAGTGGAATCAGTAACCCTGTTGGAGGCACAAACATCAGGTTCTCAATTAAGTTTTATCTTGTTGCAATTGGTTTTTTACTTTTTGATGTAGAAATCATATTTATGTTTCCTTGGGCTGTAAATATTTTAGATCTTGGTTATGCAGGAATTATTAAAATGTTTATTTTCATTGGATTACTATTTGCAGGATTAATATATATGTATAAGAAAAAGGCATTATCATGGGATTAGGAGCAGAAGCAAACTTAGGTGATTCTATAATCACCACAAAACTTGACGAAGCTATTAACTGGGCAAGATCATATTCGATGTGGCCAATGGCATTTGGTACTGCATGTTGTGGTATCGAGTTTATGTCAGTTGCCGCTGCAAAATATGATATATCTAGATTTGGTGCGGAAGTTGTAAGATTCTCACCAAGACAAGCAGACTTACTTATTGTTGCAGGAACGATTACTTACAAACAAGCTCCTGTATTAAAAAAGATTTGGGATCAAATGTGTGAGCCAAAATGGGTTATCTCTATGGGTGCCTGTGCTTGCTCAGGTGGTTTCTATGATAACTACACAACTTTACAAGGTATTGACGAAGTAATACCTGTTCATGAATATGTTGCAGGATGTCCTCCAAGACCAGAGGCAGTATTAGATGCAATTATGCGAATTCAAGAAAGATCTTATGATGAATCAATTGTCAAAGATAGAGACGAAAACTTCAAAGGGATTTTAGATGCTTAAGCCAGATATGATTGTAGATTCAGCAGATTTAAAAGCAACAATTAAATCTCTTAAAGAGGAACAAGATTATACAATTCTTCTAGATATCACTGCAGTAGATTATTTACAATATCCTGATGTTACTCCATCAAGATTTGGTGTAATTTATATCTTAAGAACAAGTGATTTTAAAAAACATTTAACTTTAAAAACTTATGTAAATGATACTACATTAGAAATAGATTCTATTACAGACCTTTATTTTGCAGCTGATTGGGCAGAGAGAGAAACTTTTGACCAATATGGAATTAGATTTAAAGGTCATCCAAATTTAAAAAGAGTATTAAATCACCACCAATTTGTGGGTTATCCATTAAGAAAAGATTATCCAGTTACAAAGGGACAAATTTGTACTGAGACTGAAGATTTAATGGATGAAATGGTTCCTTTATTAAAAAGAAAAGGTTATTCTGAATCTGAGCTAGAAGAACTTATGATGTTAAACGTTGGTCCATCTCACCCTGCTTCGCATGGTACAATTAGAAACTTTGTTGCAATGGAAGGTGAAACAATTACTGCTTGTGTAACTGAAATTGGTTACTTACATAGAGGTTTTGAAAAAGCTTGTGAAACACACGACTATTCACAAGTAATTCCATACACAGATAGACTAAATTATTGCTCTGCTATGTTAAATAATATTGGTTATGCAAAAGCTATTGAAGATATGTTAGGTATTGATATTACTCCAAGAGCTAAAATGATTAGAGTAATTATTGGTGAGTTAAGTAGACTTACTGACCATATCGTATGTAATGCAGCAAATATGGTTGACCTTGGTGGACTTACAAACTTCTGGTATATATTTGCACCTAGAGATAAAGCTTATGATTTATTCTCAAAATTAACAGGAGCAAGACTTACGAACTCTTACACTAGAATTGGTGGTTTAGAGTTTGATTTGTATGAAGGCTTTGCCGAAGATTTAGAAGATGTATTAAAAGATGTAGAAAAAGCTATTGATGATTCACTTTCACTAGTTGCTCATAATAAAATTTTCCAAGATAGAACTCAAGATGTTGGAGTAATTGATTCAAAATTTGCATTAGATGCAGGTATTACAGGTCCTAACTTAAGAGCATCAGGTGTACCTTTTGACTTAAGAAAAGACACTCCATATTATGGATATGAAAACTTTGATTTTGATGTTGTTGTTGGTTCTCATGGTGATGTTTATGACAGAATCATGTGTAGATTTGAAGAGATGAGAGAATCTATGAAGATTATTAAACAAGCAATGAAAGAGCTTCCAGATGGTCCATTAAATGTTGATTCACAAGGTATTTTCTTACCAGCGAAGAAAGATGTTTATGGAAATATCGAAGGGCTTATGAATCAATTTAAACTTACTTTTGAAGGTATCAAAGTTCCTAAAGGTGAATATTATGGGTCAACTGAAGGTGCTAATGGAGAATTAGGATTTTATACTGTAAGTGATGGTTCAGGAAGACCTTATAAAATTAAGTGTAGACCACCATGTTATTATGCATTAGGTGGATATGCAAGAATTGTAGAAGGTAATATGTTAGCTGATGCTGTTGTTACAATGGCTAGTATGAACTTTATTGCTGGGGAGTTTGATAGATAATGAGTAAATTTAAATATACTGAAAAAAATGAAAAAGAGTTTGCAAGAATTGCAGCTAAGTATCCAAAAATTGATGCAATGATGCTTCCAGCACTATGGTTAGTTCAAGAGCAAGAAGATTGGGTATCTCCAGAAGCTATGATTTTTGTTGCAGATAAATTGGGAAAAACTCCAATTGAAGTTTATGAATTTGCAACATTTTATACAATGTTCAACTTAAAACCAATTGGAACATACCATATTGAGTTATGCAAAACTTTATCTTGTATGTTAATGGGAGCACCTGAACTTAAAAAATTCATCAAAGACACTTTAGGTATTGAACCTGGTCAAACAAGTGAAGATGGGAAATTTCATTTAAGCGAAGTTGAGTGCCAAGGTGCTTGCGGTGGAGCTCCAATGATAGCATTAAATAATGAATATCATGAGAATTTAACTGTTGATAAATTAAAAAATATTATAGAGGGGTGTAAGTAATGGCTGTAGAATTAGTAAAAATTGTAAGCAAAAACTTTGACATTCCAGATTCTCATAAATTAGATGTTGCTTTAAAAAATGGAAGATATGAATCTGTAGATAAAGCATTTTCAATGAAACCTGAAGATATAACTGAAGAAGTTTGTAAATCAGGTCTTAGAGGAAAAGGTGGTGGTGGTGCTGCGTGTGGTCCAAAATGGAAATTAATGCCAAACGTTGATGAAAGACCAAGATATCTAATTGTAAATGGTGATGAATCTGAACCAGGAACTTTTAAAGATAGACAAATTTTCCAATACGATCCACACCTACTTATTGAAGGTATTATAGCTTCATGTTGGGCAATGCAAGCAAATGATGCATATATTTACATTAGAGGTGAATATAAATGGTTCATTGATAGATTAAATACTGCAATTGATGAAGCTTATGAAGCAGGAATCATTGGTGATAAAGTTATGAAAAAATATGACTTTAGAGTTGATATTACTGTACACAGAGGTGGAGGAGCATATATTTGTGGTGAAAAATCTGCTTTAATTGAATCAATTGAAGGGAAAAGAGGACACCCAAGATTAAAACCACATGGAAAAGAGTGTGAGTGGTTTTATGGAATGCCAGCAACAGTTAACAATGTTGAAACAATCGCATCAGTTCCTAATATAGTATTAAATGGATATGAATCATATACTAAATGGGGAACAAAAAAAGCTCCTGGTACTATGCTTTTTGCTATGAGTGGACCTGTTAAAAACCCTGGAGTTTATGAACTTCAATATGGTGAAAAGATGATTGATGTGATCAATGAAATTGGCGGGGGTATGAAAGATGGCCTTAAATTAAAAGCTGTAATTCCTGGTGGAGCATCATGTCCAATTTTAACTGCTGATGAAGTAGAAAAAGCTTATTTAGATTATGAATCTATGTGGGACATTGGATCAACATTAGGTACTGGAGGGATGATGATTATTCCTGAAGGAACTTCAATGGTTGATGTTGCAAAAAACTTAATAGAATTTTATCACCACGAATCTTGTGGACAATGTACACCTTGTAGAGAGGGTACAGGTTGGATTGATAAGACTATCAAAAAAATTCTAGAGGGTAATGGATCAGAAGAAGATATTGAAACTATACTTGATGTTTGTGAAACAATGAATGGTAAAACTATTTGTGTATTTGCACCAGCAGTAAAAGATATTATAAAAAGTATAGTACTTAAGTATAGAAACGAATTTACAGAATATTTTAATAAATAATTTAAGGAGATAATATGGGAAAGAATACTTTTACGTTAACAGATAATAGGGATGGCAAATCTTTTGAGTACGATATTTTAAATGGTACAAGAGGTCCTGATGTAGTTGATATTAGATCATTTTATAAAGATTCAGGGATGTTTACATATGACCCTGGTTACACTTCTACTGCCTCTTGTGATTCTAAAATCACATTTATTGATGGAGAAAACTCTGAACTTAGATATAGAGGTATTCCTATTGAAGAGTTAGCTGGAAAAAGATCATACCTAGATGTTTGTTATTTACTTTTTAGAGGTAATCTTCCAACTGAACAAGAATCAAAAGATTTTGACCTAGAGATTAGACATAGATCATTTTTAGATGAAGGTATTTTAAGATTATTTGATGCATTACCAGATCATGCACACCCAATGGCAACTATGGGTGCAGCAACTATGGCTCTTGCAACAATATACAAAGATCATTTAAACTTAGAAAATGAAGAAGAGTTTAAAATAATGAGAAGAAGAATCTTAGCAAAAATGCCAACTATTGCAGCTATGGCCTTTAGAAACTCTAGAGGTGTTCCAATGATTTATCCAGATATTGATAGATATTTCACTGAAAACTTCTTATATATGTTAAGAGCATATCCAGGTGGAAAACTAAAAAATCTTGGGAATGGATTACATGAAGAGATTAAACAAGTTGAAGTTGATGCACTTGATGCTATTTTAACTTTACATGCAGACCATGAGCAAAATGCTTCTACAACAACAGTTAGAAATGTAGGTTCAACAGAAGCTCACCCTTATGTTGCAATTGCATCTGGTATCGCAGCACTTTGGGGTTCTGCGCATGGTGGAGCAAATGAAAAAGTTATGGATCAATTACAATTAATTGGTGATGTTAAAAATGTACCAACTTATATTGCAAAAGCAAAAGATAAAAACGATCCATTTAGACTTATGGGATTTGGACACAGAGTTTATAAAAATAGAGACCCAAGAGCTCAAGAGTTAAAAAGATTACAAGATAAGTTAAAAGAAGAGCTAAACCTTGATTCAAAACTTCTTGATATTGCATCAGCAGTTGAAGAAGCAGCATTAAGTGATGATTACTTTAAAGATAGAGGTTTATATCCAAATATCGATTTCTATTCTGGTGTAATTTTAACTGCTCTTAAAATTCCAGTAGAGATGTTTACGCCTATTTTCGTTATTGGAAGAATTCCAGGATGGTTAGCACAATGGTCTGAGTTAAAACAAGACCCTACAGCAAAAATTGCAAGACCAAGACAATTGTATACAGGTAAATAAAATAAAAGCGGTCAGAATAAAGGAGATTACACAATTATGAGTGAACTTGTAAAATTTTCGGTGAATGGGGAAGATATTGAAGCATCTAAAGGGAGTCTATTAATAGACTCACTTTTAGATAGAGATATTCATATTCCTCACTTTTGTTATCACCAAGCATTAGGAAAAGATGGAAACTGTAGAATGTGTATGGTTGAAATCGAAGGTCAAAAAAGGCCTCAAATTGCCTGTGATACTCCTGTAAAGGAAGGAATGGTAGTAAGAACTCAAGGTGAAAATATTGAAAAAGTTAGGCGTGATATTTTAGAACTTGAACTAATTAACCATCCAATTGACTGTCCAACTTGTGATCAAGCTGGAGAGTGTAAACTTCAAGATTATTACATGGAATCTGGTTTTTATGAAGCTAGAGTAGATGTAAGTCAAAAAGTTACAGCTAAAAAAAGAGTTGAACTTGGTAGTAGCGTTATGTTAGACCAAGAGAGATGTGTTCTTTGTACTAGATGTGTTAGGTTCTGTTCTGATATTACAGGAACCAATGAATTAGGTGTTATTAGTAGAGCAGACCATTCTGTTATTGGAACTTTCCCAGGTCGTCCATTAGATAACCCTTATGCAATGAATGTTGTGGATTTATGTCCAGTTGGAGCTTTAACTTCACAAGATTTTAGATTTAAACAAAGAGTTTGGTTTTTAGAATCTTTTGATGCAATCTGTAACGGATGTTCAAGAGCTTGTAATATTAGAGTAGATCATAGAAAAGAGAAATATAAAGATGACCAAATCTTTAGATTTAAGCCAAGAGTTAATAGAGAAGTTAACGGGTGGTTTATGTGTGACGAAGGAAGACTTTCATATAAAAAAGAAGCTGAGAATAGATTCTATACACCTAAAATTGGTGGAGAAGAAGTTGTATTTAGTAATACATTAACAAATACATATAAACTATTAGTTGATGAAAAAAGTACTTTATTTTTGTTAGATCCAAATATGTCTTATGAAGAGATGGCAAATGTTAAAAACTTTGCTAAAGCTGTAAATGCTAATATTTCTGGATTCGCTCCTCAATATATTGATGAAACTTTTGGTGATGATTACTTAAGAAAAAGTGACAAATGTGCAAATAGAGCATCTTATAAAGAATTAGAGATCAGTGAAGATGAAAGTGAATTTAAAAAACATCTTGATGAAGCTTCACTTGTTGTAGTATTTGGCAATACTTATTTTGATGATAAATTAGAACTTTTAGAGGGGAAAACTGTTGTATCTTTATTCTCTCATGAAACTAATACTATTTCAAAATCTGATATAGCTATTCCAATTGCATCATTCTATGAAAAAAGTGGAACATATATCAACTTTGAAGGGATAAAACAAAAAGTAATATCTAAAATGAATAGAAATAATCCAATGGAAACTATAACTTCAATTTTAGAAAATATTCAATCAATGATAGTAAAAGGAACTATATGAATGCAGTAATATTAATCGTAAACATTGCATTAGCGGTAGTTCTTGCAGTAGGTTTAACTCCACTATTTGTTTGGTGGGAAAGAAGAATTGCAGGTTTTATTCAAGATAGAACTGGTCCAAATAGAGCTTCTATTGCAGGAATTAGACTTGGTGGATTAATCCAAGCAATTGCAGATATGTTAAAACTAGTATTTAAAGAGGACTTCACACCTTCTCATATTAGATACAAGTTTTTATATACAATCGCTCCTGGAATTGTATTTTTCTGTTCATTTTTAACATTTGCTGTTATTCCATTTGCTGATAATTTAGTACTTGATGGTGTAAGTTACACTATGCAAGCAATTCCTGTTAGTTTAGGAATCTTATGGTTTTTAGCATTTGCAGGACTTTCTGTATATGGAATTATTTTAGGTGGTTATTCATCTGAAAACAAATATGGACTTTTAGGTGGTATTAGAGCATCAGCTCAAGTTATTTCATATGAAGCAGCCATGGCTTTATCAATTATTTCTTTGGTTTTAACTTATGGTTCTATTCATTTAAATGACATGGTACATGCTCAAAGTGGTACAATTTTTGGAATTATTCCTGCATGGGGAATTTTTATGCAACCACTAGCTGCTTTAATTTTTATTGTAACTTCATTTGCAGAAACAAATAGAACACCTTTTGATATTGCTGAAGGTGAATCTGAGATTGTTGCAGGTTATCATACAGAATATTCAGCTATGAGATTTGGTTTATTCCAAGTTGGTGAATATGCAGCAATGTCAGCATCATGTGCAATTATAGTTACTTTACTTTTAGGTGGTTATCAAGTTCCTTGGTTAGACACTGCAGCATTAAAAGAGAATATCACATATATTATTTTAGGAACTGTTATTGTTCTTCCAATTTTATTAATTCTTTTTACAAAATGGATGAATAAAAACTATTATTGGTTAGATAAAGATGATTCAAGACAAAAAGAAAAAGGGATTTTATTAAAAGCATTCTGGACAATTGTAATTTTAGTAATGTTAGTTTTAATCATGTTCTTAGTAACAGGATTAGGTGAAAATGGAACAAATATTGCTGTAACTGCAATTCAAGTTGGAACATTCTTAATTAAATTCTTTTTGATGGCATTTGTTTATATGTGGGTTAGATGGACTCTTCTTAGAATTAGATATGACCAACTTCAAATGCTTGGATGGAAAGTTCTTATTCCATTATCAATCTTAAATATTGTTATTACAGCAATTGTTGTTGTAGCAATGGGGAGTTAATTATGGGAATTAAAATTGTAGAAAGACATGGTAAGTCTTTAAAAGATAAACTTTATATCCCTGCAATATTTGGTGGTATGAAAACAACTTTCACACACTTTAGAGAAAATCTAAGTGATGTATCTAAATTAAAAACTATGCAATATCCAGAGCAACAGCCTACAGATATTACAGATAGATATAGAGGTATTCATAGACTAACAAAATGGGATGATGGTAGTGAAAAATGTGTTGCTTGCTATATGTGTGCGACAGCTTGTCCTGCTCAATGTATTTTTATTGACGCAGAAGAAAGATTTGATGGTAAAGCTGAAAAGAGACCAAAACAATTCAAAATTGACCTTTTAGAATGTGTATTCTGTGGTTATTGTGTTGAAGCTTGTCCTTGTGATGCAATTAGAATGGATACTGGAATTTTTTCTTTTACATCTGATAAAAGAGAAGATTTTGTTGTAGACAAAGATCAACTTATGTCTTATGAGCGTTCAAAGGATTTTAGTGATGATTAATTTAGTATTTATTGGTCTTAGTTTCTTTGCAATAACTGGCGGAATTGCAATGCTAGTTTATAAAAACCCGATGTATGCAGCACTTGGGTTACTTGTATCAATACTTTCAGTTGCTGGTTTATTTGCACTATTAAATGCAACATTTTTATTTATGGTTCAAATTATTGTATATGCAGGTGCGATTATGACACTTATTTTATTTATTTTAATGTTTCTTAACATTAAAGAAGAAGCTCTTCCAAAAGAGCCTAAAAAATATACTTTAATTGCAATTGGTGCAGCTATTATGATTCCATTTAATGTTGTTATTTTAAAAGCTGTTTCAAACTTACCTAATGCAGATATGTTAATAGTTGAAGGTGATTTTGGTGATATCAAACCAATTGGTAAGCTTTTATATAATGATTGGATTTTAGCATTTGAGTTAATCTCAATTCTACTTTTAATTGCACTTGTAGGTTCAATTGTATTAGCAAAAAGAAAAAAAATAAATAAGGAAGACTCATGATAAGTTTAACATCATATGCATTTGTATCTATGATTCTTTTTTCAATTGGAGTTATTGGTGTAATTGCAAGAAGAAACATATTTGTTATTTATATGTCAATTGAGCTTATGTTAAATGGAGTAAATCTATTCCTTATAACATTTGCTAGATATCATTTTAATATGGATCCACAAATTATTACTATTATGGTAATTTCAATTGCTGCTGCAGAAGCTGCAATTTTCCTTTCAGTAATCATTTTATTATATAGATCAAAAAAATCTCTTGATACTGATATCTTTACAACATTAACACAAGGAGAAAAATCATGATTGATACTCCTTTGTTAGTTTGGATTATTTTAGCTCCACTTATAGGTGCAATTTTAAATGGTGGATTATATTTTTATAATATTAAGAGAAAACCTATTCCAGAAATTGTATTTTCATTAATTGGAACAGGAACTCCATTAATTGCCTTTTTGATAACTCTTAGTTTATTTTTAACAATGTTTGATTCTGGTGTAACATATAAACAAGAATTATTTACATGGGTTAATATCGGTGATTTAAATATTACAATGGCATTTTTAGGTGATAATTTAGCTATTTTCATGTCTATGTTTGTATCATTTGTTGGATGGTTAATCCATATTTATGCTATTGGATATATGACAAAAGATGAAGGTTTTGGTAAATTCTTTGCTTATTTCAATCTTTTCTTAGCATCAATGTTAATTTTAGTTTTAGCTGATAACCCAGTTATTCTTTTCATTGGTTGGGAAGGTGTTGGTCTTTGTTCATATCTATTAATTGCCTTTTACTATTCTGAATCAGAAAATGTTATTGCAGGGAATAAAGCGTTTATTGCAAATAGAGTTGGAGATTTTGGATTTATATTAGGTATTGTAACTTTATTCTTTGCCTTAGGACAAGTTGATTTAAGTTTTGCTTCTTTAGAAGCAAATATTGGTAATGCTTCAACTGGATTACTAGCACTTTCTGGTTTCTTATTATTTGTTGGAGCTATGGGTAAATCAGCACAGATCCCATTGTATGTATGGCTTCCTGATGCAATGGCAGGACCAACTCCAATCTCAGCACTTATACACGCAGCTACAATGGTAACAGCCGGTGTTTATATGGTTGCAAGATTTCACTTTTTATATAGTGGAATTGAAGAAATTGGTACATTTATTGCTTATATTGGTGCTTTTTCAGCCCTATTTGCAGCTATTATTGCAACTAGACAACAAGATATCAAAAAGATTCTTGCATATTCAACAATGTCTCAATTAGGATATATGTTTATTGCTGTTGGTCTTGGTTTTTATAGTTCTGGACTTTTCCACGTTTTAACACACGCTTTCTTTAAAGCTATGTTATTCATGGGAGCTGGTGGTATGATAATTGCCTTACACCATGAACAAAACATTTTCAAAATGGCTCAACACAGAGTTAATCTACCAATTATTGGTATTACATTTTTAATTGGTGTAATTGCTATTTCAGGTATCCCTCCATTTTCAGGGTTCTTTTCAAAAGATGCAATATTAGCAGCAGCTTTCCAAGAAGGTCAATATTTAATTTGGTTAATTGGTATGTTTACGGCATTCTTAACTGCATTTTATATGTTTAGAATGTATTTTATTTTATTTGTAGCTCCAAACAATCATGCAAAACCTTATGTTAGAACTTCTCCAACAATTACAATTCCATTGCTTTTATTAGCAGTTGGTGCAGTTGGTGCAGGATTTTTAAATCTACCAGCCGTTTTAGGTGGAGAACATATGGTTGATACGTGGTTAGCTCAAACAAATTCAATTGAAATTCACATGTCTCATGCAACTGAGTATATTTTAATGATTATCTCAGTACTTGTAGCAGCAGCAGGTATCTTTGTAGCATATAAAAAATATGCAAACTTTGATATTAATAAACCTGAAAGTGAAGAAGGTATTATTGCCAATAAATTCTACATTGATGAGTTATATGATTTTGTATTTGTTAAATCATTACAAAAACTTGCAACTTTCATTGACCAAACTATTGATATGAAATTTATTGATGGCTTTATCATGGGTGCTTGTAACCAATTCGTTGAATTTGGTAAAAAAGTTGCAACATTACAAAATGCAAATGTTAGATTTTATGCAGCCTTCATGCTTGTTGGTATGAGTTGTGTATTTATATATTTATATATTTCGTTAGGATTATAAGATGAGTGCAGATATATTATCGTTTATCATATTTTTACCAGCTGTAGTAGCATTTGGTTTAATGATTACTACAAAGCATGTAGAAACAGTTAGAAATATTGCTTTTCTATCTACTACAGTTATATTAGCACTTGTTTTAAAACTATATATTGATTTTGAACCAAGTGCAGGTATGCAGTTTGTAACTAATACTCCATGGATAGCTTCTTATGGAATTAATTACTATATTGGTGTTGATGGTTTTTCATTAACAATTTTAATGATGATTGCTATTTTAATTCCTACTGCATATCTAATGCTTTGGGAAGGTAGAACAAAAGGCTACTGGGTAAATATGTTACTAGTTCAAACTGGTGTTACTGGTGCATTATTATCTTTAGATGTTATTTTATTCTATTTCTTCTGGGAAGTTATGCTTTTACCAGTTTTCTTAATGATTGGTATTTATGGATTTGGAGATAAAGTATTTACAACTATTAAAGTAACTGTTTACACAATGTTAGGTTCTCTTTTAATGTTTGTAGCAATTTTATACCTAGGAGTTGCATATTATAATGAATTTGGTCAATGGTCTTTCCAATACGATTCATTAACTCAAATTACATCACTTGGATATAATGAAAAGATTTGGCTATTTTTAGCATTCCTTTCAGCCTTTGCAATTAAAATTCCAATTTTCCCTTTACATACATGGATAATGGAAACATATAAAAATGCTCCAACAGGTGCAGTTTTCTTATTATCTTCAATTATGGCTAAACTTGGTGTTTATGCAATTGTAAGATTTATGATCCCAATTTTCCCAGATATTTATGTTGAATTCTCAACATGGTTTGTATTTATTGGATTATTTGGACTTGTTTATTTTGGTATTGCTGCACTTATGCAAGATGATATTAAAAGAATGTTTGCATACTCATCTGCATCACACTTAAGTTTTATTGCTGCTGGTATCTTCTCATTAAATGAGTTTGGTATTAATGGTGCTTTATATTTAATTATAGCCCATGCAATTGCGACTGGTGCACTTTTCTTATTAGTTGGAATTATCCATGATGAAACTGGATATAAAACAATTAAAGATTTAGGTGGATTAGCAAAACAATCTCCTATTTTTACAACTATATTTGCAATTATGCTTTTTGCAAATGTTGGGTTACCAGGAACAAATGGTTTTGTATCTGAATTATTAATTATTTTTGGTATTTATGAGTTTAATCATACATTAGGATATATTTCAGCAGTTACAGTAATTATTGGGGCTTCATATATGTTATGGATGTTCCAAAGAGCAATCTTAGTAAAAAGAGAATCTGGTGAAGATTTAAAATTTAGAGATTTAAAAATTAAAGAGATTGTTGGATTAACTCCATGGGTAATTTTAGTATTCTTAATGGGTATTTATCCAGAAGTGTTCTTAGATAAATTTGAACCAACAGTAACTCACTACTTAAATGATATTTTACAAATTGGAGCAGCAAAATGAGCGAATTAATTCAAATATTACCAGTATTAACTGTATTAGTAGCAGCTCTTGCTTTGATGTTTATGAGTATGTATGAGAGTAAATTCTCAACAAAATCATATATTGCAACTTCATCAGTACTTTTGGTTGTAGCATTAATTATGTCATTTATTCCATTAGGAGAAAGTTTTTCAATCAAACCATATGAGTCAATTTTTAATAATGTTTTAATTTTTGACACATTCTCTAATTTTTTCTATGTTTTACTAATCCTTGGTACTTTATTAACTTTATTAATTGGTGAGCACTATTTTCAACATAGAACTTATTTTAAAGGTGAATTTTTCTCAATTTTATTATTTGCTTTATTTGGGATGATGTTATTAGCAAATGCAAATGAACTTGTAACTGCATATATTGCACTAGAAATTGCTTCTTTTGCGGTTTATATTATGGTTGGTTATAACTCAGAAGATAGTAGAAGAGTTGAAGCTATTTTCAAATACTTAGTATTAGGTTCATTTATTGGAGCTTTCTATTTATTAGGTGTTGTTTTAGTTTATGGTGCAACTGCAACTACAAACTTAACAGAATTAGCAGCATTTATTTCAGCTAACGAAAATGGTGATTTAAGTCTAGTATATATTGGGTTAACATTAATTTTATTTACATTCCTATTTAAAATTGCTGCATTCCCATTCCAATCATGGGTACTAGATGTATATAGAGGTGCCCCTATGATTATCACTGCATTTATGGCATCAACATTTAAAATTGCAATTTTCTCGTTCTTCTTAAGAACAATTTTACAAGGTATTGAACCAATGATTGACTTCTGGGATGGAATTCTTTATATAATTATCATCTTTACACTTGTATTTGGTACATGGCTTGCAATCACACAAAAAATTATCAAAAGAATGTTGGCAGCATCATCAATTGTGCACACTGGTTACCTATTATTAGCCTTTATTGCTTTAGGTCAAAATATTGATGCAGCTTATGCAACTGTATTTTATTTAATTGCTTACCTATTATCTGCCCTTGGTTCTTTTGGTATTATTTCACATATTATTTCTGATACTAAGGTTAGAGTTACATATGATGATTTCAAAGGTTTAGCAAAAGAGAGACCATTTTTAGCTGCAATGATGACTATTTTCTTATTCTCACTTGCAGGTATCCCTTCTACAATAGGGTTTATTGGTAAATTTTATGTATTTACAGAAGCAATTAATGCAGGATATGCAGCACTTGCAATATTAGCAATTATTGCTACATTTGTATCAGTTTACTATTACTTTAAACTTATTGCAATGATGTATTTTTATCCAACAAAAGAAGAATGTTTAACAAATGACTTCAATGATAAAAGAGTTTCTACATATGCAATAGCATTCTTAGCAATCTTAACTGTTTTAGGTGGTATTGGAAGCGCTATAGTATTCTTTATACCAGTATTAAATATTGATTCTTTAATTCAATTAACTCAACTATCAGTACAGTCATTATTTATTAAATAATGATGTGTTGATATGTAACACATATGCATAATTTTTTAAAATTATGTATACTTTCTCAACAATTAAAAAAGCCCCTAAAAAGGGGTTTTTTTATATCTTTTTGTTCATAATGCACAACATTTGTACATAACTTTGACATATAATAATTAACCAAAATAAGGTGTTTTTAGCTATACTGATGCTATTAAAATCAATCAAAAATCAATAGGAAAGGATGTCAAATGAGTGACCTAATAGAAGGTTATTTAGGTAAGACTGTAGAGAGAAAAAAAAGTAGGGTTCCAGCAAAGCTTGATTATATTCAAAGTGCAACGGGATTATTTTTAGGTCTTTTCATGTGGGGACACATGTTTATGGTTTCTTCAATTTTAGTAAGTAAAGATTTTATGTACGCTGTTACAAAATTCTTTGAAGCGAGCTTTATTTTTGATGGGGGAGAGCCATTATTAGTATCGATTCTAGCATTTGTAATTTTTGTAATATTTATTACACACGCAGCAATGGGGATGAGAAAGTTACCTGGTAACTTTAAACAATACCAAGTAATGAAAGCACACGCGGACAACATGGGGCATGAAGATACAAAACTTTGGTTTGTCCAAGCATTTACTGGTTTTGCAATGTTCTTCTTAGGTTCTGTTCATATTTATATTATCATGACACAAGCAGATGCAATTGGTCCATATGCAAGTGCAGATAGAGTATGGTCTAACTGGATGTGGCCTTTATACATTCTTTTATTATTGGCTGTAGAATTCCATGGAACAATTGGTCTATATAGACTTGCTGTTAAATGGGGATGGTTCGATGGTGATGACCCAAAAGCTACAAGAAAAAAATTAAAAACTTATAAAAAAGCTTTAACTTGGTTTTTCTTGATTTTAGGATTTGCTACACTTGCAGCATATATGAAAATCGGTTATGAAAATGCTGCTGCTGGGAAAGTTGGTCAAAAATATACTCCAACTGCACAAGTTATTGAATTAAAAATAAATGATGGGAGAGTTGCATAATGAAAATAAATTATTGTGATGCGTTAGTTATTGGTGGAGGATTAGCTGGACTTAGAGCTGCTGTTGCTGCTCAGAAAAAAGGTTTAAGTACTACTGTTTTATCATTAGTTCCAGTAAAAAGATCACACTCTGCTGCAGCTCAAGGTGGTATGCAAGCATCTTTAGGTAACTCTAAAATGTCTGATGGAGACAATGAAGATTTACACTTTGCTGATACAGTAAAAGGTTCAGACTGGGGATGTGATCAAGATGTTGCAAGAATGTTTGTTACTACTGCACCAAAAGCTATTAGAGAGTTAGCTTCATGGGGTGTGCCTTGGACTAGAGTTAAAGCTGGATCAAGAGAAGCAGTTATCAATGCAAAAAAAACAACTATTACAGAAGATGAAGATAGACATGGTCTTATCCACTCAAGAGACTTTGGTGGTACAAAAAAATGGAGAACATGTTATACAGCTGATGCAACGGGACATACAATGTTATTTGGTGTTGCAAATGAAGCATTAAAACATGACGTTGATATTAGAGATAGAAAAGAAGCACTTTCTATTATTCATGAAGATGGAAGATGTTTTGGAGCTGTTGTAAGAGATTTAATTACTGGTGAATTAGAAGCTTATGTTGCAAAGGGAACTTGTATTGCAACAGGTGGATATGGAAGAGTATTTAGACAAACTACAAATGCTGTTATTTGTGAAGGTACAGGGGCTGCAATTGCACTTGAAACTGGTGTTGCTACTTTATCAAATATGGAAGCAGTTCAATTTCACCCAACACCAATTGTACCATCAGGTATTTTATTAACTGAAGGTTGTAGAGGTGATGGTGGTATCTTAAGAGATGTAGATGGTCACAGATTTATGCCTGACTATGAACCAGAGAAAAAAGAACTTGCGTCAAGAGATGTTGTTTCTAGAAGAATGATTGAGCATATTAGAAATGGTAAAGGTGTTCCTTCTCCATATGGTTATCATGTATGGTTAGATATCTCTATTCTTGGTCGTGCTCACATTGAAAGAAACTTAAGAGATGTTCAAGAGATTTGTCAAATCTTTAATGGTATTGATCCAGCTGATGAGGGACCAAAAGGATGGGCTCCAGTTCTTCCAATGCAACACTACTCTATGGGTGGTATTAGAACTAAACCAACTGGTGAAACAACTAGATTATCTGGACTTTTTGCTTGTGGTGAAGCTGCATGTTGGGATATGCACGGATTTAATAGACTTGGTGGTAACTCAGTATCAGAAACAGTTGTTGCAGGTATGATTATTGGTAACTATTTTGCTGATTATTGTTTAGAAAATGATGTAACAATTCCTACTGCAACTATTCAAAAATTTGTTGATGCACAAGAAGCATATATCGATGAGATTTTAGCATACAATGGAAATGAAGATATCTTTAGAATCAAAAATAGAATGCAAGAACTTATGGATGAAAAAGTTGGTATCTTTAGATCTGGTGAGCCATTAGCCCAAGCAGTTGAAGAATTAAGCGAATTATTAGCTAAAACTAAACAAATCAATATTAAATCTAAAGAAAGAGCTGGGAATCCAGAGCTTGAAGAAGCATATAGAGTACCAAAAATGTTAAAAGTTGCATTATGTGTAGCAAAAGGTGCAAGAGATAGAACTGAATCTAGAGGTGCACACTATAGAGAAGATTATCTAAAAAGAGATGATGCAAACTGGATGAATAGAACACTTTGTACTTGGCCAAATAAAGATGATTTAGAGCCAACTATTGAGTATGCTAACTTAGATATTATGAAAATGGAAATGCCTCCAGCATTTAGAGGATATGGTGCTAAAGGCATGATTATTGAAAATGATTTATCTATTAAAAGACAAGAAGAAGTAGATTCTGTAAGAGAAAAAATGGAAGCAGAAGGAAAAGATAGACATGAGATTCAAGATGCATTAATGCCATTTGAATTACCAATGAACTATAAAGAGAAAAATGAAAGAGCAGGAGACAAATAATGAGCGAAGTTAAAAAAGGTAGAGAAATAACAATTTCAGTACTTAAATTTAATCCAAGAAGTAAAATTTCTAAACCTCATTATGTGGATTATAAATTAGAAGAAACTCCAGGGATGACACTATTTATTGCTTTAATGAAAATTAGAGAAACAATGGATCCAGATTTATCTTTTGACTTTGTTTGTAGAGCAGGAATCTGTGGATCTTGTGGTATGGTTGTAAATGGGAAACCTGCACTTGCTTGTAGAACACTTGTTGCAAACTATCCAGAAGGAAAATTAACACTTTTACCAATGCCAGCATTTGAATTAATCAAAGATTTATCTGTTAATACTGGTAAATGGATGGATGCAATGTCTAAAAGAGTTGAGTCTTGGATTGTTGATAATGATGAGAGTCACCAAGTTGATATTTCAAAAATGGAAGAAAGAATTGAACCAGAAGTTGCAGATGAAACATTTGAACTTGATAGATGTATTGAGTGTGGTATTTGTGTTGCTTCTTGTGGTACTATGCTAATGAGACCAAACTTTGTTGGACCAGTAGGGATGAATAGAGTTGCTAGATTTGAAGTTGACCCACACGATAAAAGAACAGCAGAAGATTTCTATGAATTAATTGGAGATGATGATGGTATCTTTGGATGTATGTCATTACTAGCTTGTGAAGATCACTGTCCAAAACACTTACCATTACAAAATAAAATTGCTTACTTAAGAAGAAAACTAGTAGCACTAAGATAAATGTATGAGAGGGATACCTCTCATACAAAAACAATACAAAAAGTCAATTACTCCAAGGAGTGATTGGCTTTTTGCATTTCTAGGGATAAAAAAAATTAGTTTTTATAATTAATTTTTATAAAAGATTACTTGATTTTAATAAAAACATTAAATCGGTTTAAAGTCATTTAACAAATATATAATTGCACATTTTGTCAAAAAAGGTGCAAATAAGGATGGATGGATTGAGTTTAGCAAAAGATTACTTTTTACTTTATCATGGGATAAATAATATTGAACAAACAACAACTTATGGAACAAACGAAAATAAAGATGAAGATAGTTTTTTTGATATTGCAACATTAATATTATCTACAAATAAAAAAACATATGAAAAATATTCAACTTTAAAAAACTTCCAAAAACTCGTTTCACAAGTAACAAATAAAGAAGTAAAATCTGTTGATGATTTATACCAATTACAATATTGTTTAATTGATGCTATAAAAGATGATACTAAAAGCTCACATATTCAAGCTATGCATGATAGTTTTAAATACCTAAATAAAGAAAAAATTATTGGAAGTTTTGAATATAACAAACTTGTCTCTTTATTTGATCCAAATGAATTAAATTTAGCAGATGAAGATTCTTTTAATGATTTTGATGATGAAAAAGATAATGAAAAAAAACCTTTTAATGAAGCAAAAATTGAATTAGAAACAACTATTAATGAACTTGAGAACTTATTTACTACTAAAGATTTTATTGATGAGTTAAAAGAAGCTCAAACTTATTTAAATAATCAAAAGTTTTCAATTGGAATTACAGGAGTAATGAACGCAGGTAAATCTACAATGTTAAATGCACTTATGGGGCAAGAGTTGTTAGGAAGTGCCGTTGTTCCAGAAACAGCAAACTTAACAATTATAAAACATGGAAAACCATCAGCTAATGTATTTTATTGGAATAAAGATGAATGGAACAGAATAGAAAAAACAGCAGAATCTATTGAATCAATAAAAGAGTTTGTTAATGAGACAAAAAAAGTGTTTGGAAACGAACTTAATGAACTAATTAAAGAGGAATCTATTAGCCAAGAAGTAAATGTAAATGACTTAGCCTTATATACATCAGCAGAAGCTAGTGGTAAAAAATGTAATTTAATTAAATATGTTGAATTAAAATCAGACTTAAATTTTTTAAATGATAGTATAGAGATTGTTGATACACCAGGTCTTGATGACCCTGTTATACAAAGAGAAGAGATTACAAAAGAATATTTAGCACAATGTGATTTAATGCTTCATTTAATGAATGTAAGTCAAAGTGCTACACTAAAAGATGTAGAGTTTATAATCGATTCACTTTTATATCAAAATATTACAAAACTATTAGTTGTAATAACAAGGGCAGATACAGTATCAAAAGAACAGCTTCAAGAAGTTATCAACTACACAAAATCTTCAATTGAGATACAACTAAAAAAACAAAATAAAGATAGTAAATTAGACTACATTTTAGAGCATATTAAATTTATTCCTATTTCAGGGAAAATGGCTCTTTTACATAGAACAGGAAAAGAAAAAGAAGCTTTAGATACTGGCTTTAAACTTGAAGATACAGGAATTTTAGAGATTGAAGATTATTTAAATGATACATTATTTGGTACAGAATCTTCAAAATCAGATTTAATTGTAAAAGGAACAAAATCTCAGATTTTAAAAACTATTACAAAAGAGGTTAAATCATACAATTATGAACTTATTTTATTAAATAAATCAAAAGAGGAATTAGAAGCTGATTTAGAAGATTTTACAAAGAAAAAAGAAACAAATAAGAGAATATTTGCAAGCTTAAATGAGGATATAAATCTATATAAAAAAGATGCAAGAAATTATCTAGAAACTTTAGAAACTTTCTTAACAACAGAATTAATTGATTTAAAAAATGTAATTAAACAAAGGGTGTTTAATGATGTTAAATACTCTTTTGAAAAAACCAAGAAAAGACCCGAAAGTTCAAGAATTAAGACTATAATTGAAACTGCAATAAAAGATGGTATCATCGATGTGATTAGGGATTATAGATATAAATTCATCAAAAAAAGCCAAAGTATTGGTGAAATTTGTGAACAAAAATATCAAGACTTAGGTTTTGTATTAGGACACAAAAATGATAACTTTGATGCAAGAGGATTTTTTCAAGATGATTTTAAATCTGGATTTTTAACCTCTTCGAATGAGGTTTTAATTGGAAAAATTACAAACGAGCTTAAAGGCTCAAAAGCCAATAAACTACCAGAATTTGATAGAAAAATTGAAGCTCATATCAAAGACGAATTTGAAGGTATTGAAAAAAATATCAAAGAAAAAGCAAATGATATTTCAAATATCTTAATTGATAATTTCTTTACTCAAATTTCAGAACCACTAAAAGTTTTTGAACATAAACTAAAAAAAGATGAAAAATCCTTGCAGGATAGATTAACAAACTTTGAAGAGAAAGAATCAAATAAAGAAGAGTTAACAATTGAAATTCATAAAAAAATCAAAAGATTAGAAATTATTAGCAAAGGACTTAAATAATGAGTATATTAAGTGATTTTGTAAAAGAATATAATTCAAAATTTGTTGCTAAAAAGACAGAATATGAAGAGGGTCTAGTTGGGGATATAAAAAAAGTAAAAGATAAATTACTTGATGAAAAATTCCTCCCTTCTGTACAATTAAAACAAATATTAGATAAACAAATAAGACGTGCAAGATACCCTATGGAAGTTGCAATTACTGGACAATTTTCATCTGGTAAATCAACATTTTTAAATGCCCTACTTTCAAGAAATATTTTACCTACTGGAATTACTCCTGTTACTTCAAAGGTAAATTTTATAAATTATGGGGAAGAGTATAAATTGAAAATCACATATTATTCAGGAGCTCAAGAATATGCTCCAATTGAAGCAATTGCTGATTTTACAGATCAAAGACAAGATGAGATGAGTGATATTAAATACCTAACCCTTTATGCTCCAATGGATATTCTAAAAGATATCTCTTTTGTTGATACTCCAGGGCTTAATTCACAATCTCAAAGTGATACTGATACTACAAGAAAAGTATTAAGAGATGTTGGTGGAATTATTTGGTTAACGCTTATTGATAATGCAGGTAAAATGTCTGAAGCAAAAGTGTTAGAAGAATATATGGAACATTTTAAAAATAAGTCTTTATGTGTACTAAATCAAAAAGACAAATTTTCCCAAGAACAAATTGAAACAACAACAAAATACGTTAGTGAAAAATTTGATAAATATTTTGCTGAAGTAATCCCTATTTCTGCAAAAATGGCACTTGAAGCAAGGTCACTACACAAAGAAGTGCTAATTCAAGATAAACAAAACTCTTTATTACAAGAGATAAAATCATCACTAAATTCTAATGTTGCATCAATAGCAACAAAACTTGATAATTATTTTAAAGATGTTGAAGACATCAATAATGTTGATACATCAAATAATGATAAGATTCTTGAAGAATCAAATATCCAAAAAGTTCTTGATTTTATAGATAATACAATTAGACCTCAAGCAAAAGATTCAAAAGAGTATGCAATCAAAAAAGACTTAAAAGGCATTTGTGATATCTTAGTTAAAGAGTATGAAACTATAATTGGGGTTTATGATTCTTTATATGAAATTTTAGAAGATTCAGAAAAGGAAATTTTAAAAGATTTTGATGAGATTCATAGAACATATTCAAAAGAGCTTTTTACTATCTGTAATTCTTTAGAAGGGATTATGGAAAAGATGGCCCATGAAACATATAAAAATATTAAAAAGCAAAAAACTAATAGATTTGAAGAAAAAAGCGGTTTTCTAGGAAAAAACACCATTGAAAAAATTGAATATGAAACATACTGGATCGATTCAGATAATGTGTATAAAAACCTATTCTATGATGACCAAACAATTGATAAGATGTTTAAAAGATCAATAAAAGAATTAAAACAGATTGAATTAAATACATCAGAAGCATTTAGAGATGTATTTAGAAAAGTTAAATACAAAGTTCATAGATGGCAAGAACCCTATGAACTAATCAAAAAAAATAGGGAAATCGCATCTGATTTAGAGTTTTCTTTAACTAGACACTTTGCCGCAAAGATTTATGAAAATGTTTTAAGGTCTTACCATAAAGCAATTTTAGAGAATATCTCAGCTCTTAGAAAAAAGTTTGCTTATTTTAATGGAGCATTATCTTATTCATATATACAAACTACACAAGCAACTATTGCTCACTTTGAGCAACAAATTTCAGAATCAGTTGAATTATATGAAAAAGAACCAACAAAATTCACAATATACCATCCAAGGGAAGATGAAATTCTTACTAAATTAAAAGCAAATTTTAGTTTTGAAAAAATTGAAGATTTTTTAACTTCAAAAAGAAACTATTTATTTAAAATTGTTCATTATTCAAAAAATCAATATTTAGAGATAAACAACGATAGAATTGAATTTATCCAATCAAAAAAAGAGCAATATATAAAAAAAATAAAAGAGATTAGAGATATAAAAAGTGAAGTTTAAACTTCACTTTAAATACTTATTGATATATCCTTAGATATAATTTCAAGAATTATCTTATAAGGATGTTTTCTTGTATAAAAAAGTTTTTGTTGAGACCTTTGATTCTATTTTTAAAAATTTTGAGAAGTTATTAATAAAGCTGTTTTTACCTACTTTCATTATCTCTTTATTAAACTTTTCGTTTCCAGAACTAATCTCTATGAAATTTATTAATAATAGCAATATTTCTAATTTAGATATAAATCAATTACTTTTACCATCAATTGTTATATTTATTTTAATTATGACAAATATCTCTATTGCTGTAACAACACACCGTGTAGTAATACTTGGAATAGACTCTGTTCCAACTTTTGGTTCAGTTATTTTTGGATACAGAGAATTTAAAATGTTATTTAAGATTATTCAATATTCTATTATTATTGCAATACCTTTGGTTTTAGTTTCATTGATTCCAATTGTGGGAATTTTTATAGCAATATTTTTAAGTATTATTTTAATAAGTAGATTATCTTTAGTTTTTCCAGCATGCGCATGTGATGATAAATTTGGTTTTTTAAGTGCTTGGAGAGCAACAAATAGATACAAATTACTTACAATTGTTATGGTAATATTATTCCCTTTTGTTTTTTCATTTACAGTTGGTTTTGTTTACACAATAGCAATTGAATTTTTAGTTAAAATAGTAGGTCCATATTTATCATTTCTTTATTCAATCTTAGATGTATTTCTTACTGTTTTTTTTGTTTCTGCTTTGTCAAGTGTATATAATTTAGTAAATCCAAGACCCTTAAATAAAAGTTTAAAAGATATTGAACAAATAAAGAAAAAAATAGATATCTCTTCAATAAATAATAATCATTCAGTCACAATAGATGATAAATATAAAACTAGTTTTCAGTCTTTAAAAAAAGAACTATATGAACAGTATAAGGTGCATGGATTCACTGAAATAGTATATGATAGATCAAATTCGTGGATTTTAAAAAACCCCAAAGAAGAGATTCCATATATTTCTCTAAGATATGAAAATAATGAGTATCTTATATACGTAAAAAACAGTGTAAAACCAAAGTTGTCAATATTAAAAAAACCATAAGCAAATTATTTTTTCTTTATTATTACAAATATAAATTAAATGGTCATTTTAAACTTAATATAATATTAGAATTGCGATTGTGTCAATACTTCGCACTTAACAAAAAAAAGATATAAACTAGTAACATAATTGATAAACTTAACACTTGTTTAACTCAAAATGTGGGAAAATCCGATAATATTAATTAATTAAAAAATGGAGATAAAATGAACGCATCAGATTTATTTATTAAGGCGTTAGAAAATGAGGGTGTTGAATATATTTTTGGTATTCCCGGGGAAGAAAATCTAGACTTACTAGAAGCACTTAGGAAATCAGATCAAATCAAATTAATTTTAACAAGACATGAGCAAGGTGCAGGTTTTATGGCTGCAACTTATGGAAGACTAACAGGAAAAGTTGGTGTATGTGTTTCTACATTAGGACCAGGTGCAACAAACTTTGCTACAGCTGCAGCTTATGCACAACTTGGTGGTATGCCAATGATGATGATTACAGGACAAAAACCAATTAAAAAATCTAAACAAGGTAGATTCCAAATTGTAGATATCGTTGGTATGATGAAACCAATGACTAAATATGCTAAACAAGTTGTAAATGGAAATAATGTTCCATCTATGATTAGAGAAGCATTTAAAATTGCAACAACAGAAAGACCAGGTGCAGTTCATATTGAATTCCCTGAAGATATTTCAGCAGAAGAAGATGTAGATGATAATGTATATCCAGTACAAAAATTCAAATACCCATATGCTGAAAAATCTGCGATCTTAGATGCAGTTAGAATGATTGAAAAAGCAGAAAGACCATTATTATGTGTTGGTGGGGGTGCAAACAGAACAAGAATTGGAAATGCACTAACTGATTTTGTAAATGAAACTGGTATTCCATTTTTCTCTACTCAAATGGGTAAAGGTGTAATTGATGAAAACCATAAACTATGTTTAAGTACAGCTGCATTATCAAAAGATGATTTTCTTCACTGTGCAATTGAAAGAGCAGACTTAATTATCAATGTTGGTCACGATGTTATTGAGAAACCACCATTTTTTATGGAAAATGAAGAGGGAGCAACTAAAGTACTTCACGTAAACTTCTCTCCATCTGAAGTTGATGATACATATTTCCCACAAATGGACCTTTTAGGTGATATTGCAAAGAATATGGAACAAGTTACAAATGCAATTTCTAAACAAGAGCACTGGGATTTTGATTACTATATTAGACTTGCTGAAGAGATTAGAACTAGACTTTCTAAATATTTTGGTGATACTAGATTTCCTATCTTACCTCAAAAAGCAGTTAGAACAATCAGAGAGATTTTAGATGATGAAGATATCGTAACTTTAGATAATGGTGTATACAAAATCTGGTTTGCAAGAAACTATAGATGTGCAAAACCTAATACATTATTACTAGATAACGCACTTGCAACTATGGGTGCAGGACTTCCATCTGCAATGGCAGCAAAAATGGTTAATCCAGATAAAAAAGTAGTTGCAGTTTGTGGTGATGGTGGATTTATGATGAATGACCAAGAGCTAGAAACAGCTGTGAGATTAGGACTTGATTTAACTTGTATTATCTTAAATGACAATGCATATGGTATGATTAAATGGAAACAATCAGGTATGGGATTCGATAACTTTGGTCTTGATTTAGAAAATCCAGATTTCGTTAAATTTGCAGAAGCATTTGGAGCAAATGGATATAGACCAGAATCTTGTGAAGAATTTGCTGAAACTTTAGATAAATGTGTAAATAGTAAAGGTGTACACCTAATTGACCTTGCAGTTGATTATTCACTTAACCATACAATTTTAAATGAACTATTAGCAAAAAAAGCTTGTATGATATAATCAAATTTTTAAAAGAAGGAAATAAATGAGTACAATAGAAGTAACATCACCATTTGATGGTAAAGTAGTAGGAACTGTGCCTTTTACAGATGTAGAAGGTGTTGAAAAAGCAATTGATACTGCTTATGAAAAGTTTTTAGACAAAGATAATTGGATTCCTAAGCATAAAAGAATCGAAATCTTAGAAAACTTAATGAAAATTATGTCTTCTCAGGTTGAAGAACTAACTATCCTTTGTGCTTCTGAAGGTGGTAAACCTTACATGGATTCTAAAGTTGAAATTCAAAGAGCTATCAATGGTGTTAAGATTGCTATTGAGCAAATTGGTGCTATTGAAGGTCAAGAAATAGCTATGGGTCATACTGCTTCATCTGCAAACAGAATGGCTTATACTATGAAAGAACCTATTGGGGTTGTTGCTGCAATATCAGCATTTAACCACCCATTTAACTTAGCTATTCACCAAGTAATACCTGCTATTGCTGTTGGTTGTCCTGTTATTATCAGACCTGCTACACAAACTCCTATGTCTGCTGTTAAATTAGTTGAGTTATTAGCTGAAGCTGGTTTACCTGAGGGTTGGGCTCAAGCTGTTGTTTGTGACAGAGCTGGAGGAGAGTTATTAGTTACTTCACCTAAGACTGCTTTCTTTACATTTATTGGTTCTGGACCTGTTGGATGGTATTTAAATTCTAAGTCATCTCCTGGAACAAGAAGTGCTTTAGAGCATGGTGGAGTTGCTCCTGTTATTGTTGAGCCAGATGCAGACATTGATGCTATGATTCCTGATTTAGGAAAAGGTGGTTTCTATCATGCTGGTCAAGTTTGTGTATCAGTTCAAAGAATTTTTGTACACGAATCAATTGCTGATGATGTAGCTTCAAAACTAACAGATTATGCTAAGAACTTAGTTGTTGGAGATCAATTAGATCCAAAAACTGAGGTTGGTCCATTAATTAACCACAACGAAGTAAATAGAGTTGAAGAGTGGGTTAATGAAGCTGTTGAAAAAGGTGGAAAAATATTAACTGGTGGAAAAAGAATTTCTGATTCTTTATATGAGCCAACAGTTATTGTTAATCCATCTGACGATGCAATTATTTCACAAAAAGAAATTTTTGGACCTGTAGTTGTTGTTTATCCATACAAAACTTTAGATGAGGCTATTACTAGAGCTAATCAATTAGATGTTTCATTTCAAGCAGCAGTTTTCACTAAAAACATTGACACTGCATTAAAAGCTGTTAAGAAATTAAATGGTACTGCTGTTATGGTTAACGACCATACTGCATTTAGAGTTGACTGGATGCCATTTGGTGGTGCTAAAACTTCTGGTTTAGGTTTAGGTGGTATTCCTGATTCTATGAATGAAATGCAAAACCAAAAACTGATGGTTATTAAATCACCTTCACTTTAATATTAAAAGAAGAGTATATCTCTTCTTTTAATTAACTTACACTACTTAAAGCTTTTATACTTCGTGGGTATATCCCAAACCATAAATATTTTTAACATGCAAGCCGGGAACTTTTTTCCTTAATCTATATATTAAACTTTTTAAATGAGTAATATCAGGATTTAAATCAAACTCTTCAAACCAGATAGTATTTATAAGTTCATCAACTGTACAAATCTTTCCATTATTATTTAAAATAGTTTTTACAAACCTTATCTCATTTTTTGTTAGTTCAATGACCTTATCATTTTCTATTAATTTATTTTTATCTTTATCCCAAATCAAAGTTTCATTGATTCTGACAATATGTGTATCTTCATTTTGATTATTATGATAAATTTCATTACAAAGTTTAAACATATCATCTAAGAAAGTTGAATAATCAATTGGCTTTGTAAAGAATTGGTGAATTCCTAAATTTACTAAAGGAAGAAGATATTTAAACTCATTTCTAGCTGATAGTATTACAACTTTTTGATCTTTTTTTATTTTATACAAAGAATCAACTAATTCTATTCCATCAAAATTTGGCATTTTAATATCTGAAATCACTAAATCATAATAAGAGTTTGTTTCTTTAAAATACTCTTTGTATTTATTTAAAGCGTCCATTCCATCAACTGCAGTCTCTACTTTAGGGAAGATATCTTGAAGTAATTCAGTAAATTCTTTTCTAAAATCAGTATCATCTTCAACAAAAAGAATAACCATATTTCTAGTATATTTTTTTAATAAACCATAGTCCACTAAAACCCTTTTTTTCAATAGATAGTCAATAAAATTTAAAGAATTTATATTATCATTTTGTTACTTATATTAATGTATAAATCTGTTTATATTTTATATACTCTATACTCATCTATGAAACAATATGGTACTATTTGACTACTATTTGTTGTTATACTACTAAAAAAGAAAAAAGAATTATTATGATTGATAAACAAATTTTAAATAATATTAATGTACTTTACGCAGAAGATGAATCAATAATCCAAGAAGGGATAAAAGAAACCCTCACTCTTTTTGGGATAAATGTAATATGTGCTCAAAATGGTCAAGATGGATTAGAATTATTTAAAGAATATAATGAAAAAATAGATTTAATATTAACCGACATAAAAATGCCAAAACTTGATGGCCTTGGCATGATTGAAAAGATTAGAGAGATAAATAGAGATATCCCTATCATAATCACTACTGCACACCAAGAAACTAGCTACTTAATGCAATCAATTGAATTAAATATTGATGCTTATGTACTTAAACCTATAAATATTTATAAACTAGAAGAAACCTTAATAAAAGCTATAGAACCCTCTATTTTAAAACAAAAGCTTATAGAAAAAAATAAAAAACTAGAAATTGAAATAGCAAAAAATGAAGAGAAACAAAAAATCATGGAAGCCCAGTCAAGATTTGCAGCTATGGGTGAAATGATAAGCATGATAGCTCATCAATGGAGACAACCTCTTGCTTCAATTGGAACTGCTTCATTTAATCTAAAATACAAACTTCTTTCAGGAAAATTTGATTTAACTACAAAAGAAGGAAGAGAAGAACAAGCAGAATTTTTTACTACAAAACTTGATGAGATAGAGTTTTATGTTCAAAATCTAACTACAACTATTGATGATTTTAGAAATTTCTATAAAACAGATAAAACCCTTGTAAAAACATCAATTGATAAATCAATAAAAAGCAGTTTAAAGATTTTACAAAAAGACTTAGAAACCAATGATATTAAAATAAGATTAAATTTAGATAGTAAAAATACAATAAACATCTATGAGAATGAGATTACCCATGTATTTATCAATATCATAAAAAATGCCCAAGATAAATTTTTAGAAAATAAAATAGAAAATGCAGTTCTTGAAATTACTACAAAAGACTTAGATGATGGAGTTGAAATAGAGATTTATGACAATGGAGGGGCTTTTGAAAAAGATAATATAGATGTTATTTTTGAACCATATTTTTCAACAAAAAAAGAAAAAAATGGAACTGGTATTGGGCTTTATATGTCAAAGATAATAATTGAAAACAACCACAATGGGAAAATTAATGCAAAAAATATAAATGAAGGAGTATCTTTCAATATAATTTTGCAGAGTATGATATAATCATAAAAAAATTTGGAGTTAATTTTTGAGATTTGTTGTTTTAATATTATTAGTTTTAAATATCCTATGGGCAAATCAATCTATTCTTACTAAAGAAGAACAAGATTGGATTAAAAACAACACTCTTAAAGTTGGAATCACTGATTTATATCCCCTAAGCTACCTTACAAAAGACTATCAAAGAGCTGGATTTGCCAATGATATTTTAGCACTTATTATAAAAAAATTCCAAATAAAAAATAGAACCATTGATATTGACCAAGGTAATATTGAATTTGCTTTTGAAAATGGTGAAATTGATTTAATCCCATTAATAAATAACTCTAAAGTTGAAAATGATATAGGTGTATACTCTTCAGAAATTTTAGAGATCAAAAGAGTTTTATTTATAAGAAAAGAGCAAAATGATATAAATTCAATTGATGATTTAAAACACAAAAAAGTTGCCATTATAAATCAAGCAGGTAATATTTCTCATATTTCAACTAAATATCCCAACATTAAATTAATTGAAACAAAAAATATGGAAGAGTCTGTAAGCTTACTATTAGAAGGAAATGTTCAAGCATTAATCTCTTCACCAATTATTGTTCAGAAATATTTAGAAGATAATCTTCTAATTGGTTTAAAAGCTATGCCTTTAATTATTTTTGAACCTACAAATTTATATTACTTTACAAAAAAGAGTGAACCTGAACTTCAATCAATTATAGAAAAAGGTTTAAATCAAATAACAATAAAAGAAAGAAAAGAGTTGTTTGACAAATGGTTTTTAAAAGATTTAGCTGATTTACCATTAATATTTACAAAAGAAGAGAAAACCTATTTACAAAAAAAGAGCACTATTAATATGTGTGTTGATCCAGACTGGATGCCCTACGAAAAGATAGAAAACCATAAACATGTTGGTATTGTTGCAGATTATATGAAAGGGTTTCAAGAAAAGATTGGTGTTCCTTTAAAACTTATAGAAACAAAAAACTGGAGCCAATCTTTAGAATATGTTAAAAATAAGAAATGCGATATTTTAGCTTTAGTAATGGATACTCCAAAAAGAAGAGAATATATGAACTTTACTAAACCATATATAACTACTCCTTTGGTTTTAGTTACAAAACGAACTGTTGCTTTTATAAGTGACCTAAAAACCCTAAAAAATAAAAAAATTGGTATCCAAAGGGATTTTGCATATAACGATATTATTAGAGAAAACTACCCAAATATTCAAGTACTAGACCAAAATCACTTAAGAGATGGATTAAAAAAAGTTGAAAGGGGTGAACTTTTTGGTCAAGTTACAACACACTTAAATGTTGCATATGCTTTCCAAGAAGAGTTTTATGGAAGTTTACAAATCTCAGGTAAATTTGATGATGAATGGAGATTATCTGTAGGAGTTAGAAATGATGACCCTATTCTTCTAAGCATTTTTGAAAAACTTGTTAGTTCAATTAGTGATGAGACCACACAAAAAATTATGAACCATTGGGTATCAATAAAATTTGAAAAAGTTTTTGATTATCAACTTTTTTGGAAAATATTAGTATTTTTTGTTTTTGTTCTTTCTGTTATTTTATATACATATTTTTTACAAAGAAAATATATTAGAAAATTAACAAGAGTAAAAGATGAGATACAGATGTTAAATAGTACTTTAGAAAAAAAAGTACAAAGTAGAACTAGTGAACTTGAGCTTTCTAATAAAAAACTAAAAGATAAGACCCATGAACTTGAAGATTTAAATAGTACCTTAGATATTAAGATAAAAAAAGAGATTGATAATAGAAAAAAACAAGAACAGCTTTTAATCCAACAAAGTAAGCTTGCTGAAATGGGGGAGATGATCTCTATGATTGCTCACCAATGGAGACAACCACTAAGTGCTTTAAGTACAATTATTCAAAATATTCACCTTAGATATTCCCTTCAAAAATTAGATCAAGATTATCTAAATAAACAAATGGAATTAAGTAATGCATTAACAGATAAAATGTCTAAAACCATTGATGATTTTAGAAACTTCTTTGAACCAAATAAAGAGAAAAAGGCCTTTTCAATTAAGGATGCTATACAAAAAACAATATTCTTAATTGATGATAGTTTTAAAAGTAATAGTATAAAAATAGAATATCAAATTTTAGATGATGTTATTATGTATGGGTTTGAAAGTGAACTTTCACAAGTTTTATTAAATATTCTTACAAATTCAAAGGATGCTTTTTTAGAAAAAGATCTTCAAAACCCAAAGATTTTAATAAAAACTAAAAAAGTTCAAACCCATATAAAAATAATGATTTCTGATAATGCAGGTGGTATTAGTGAGTCAATTATTAATAAAGTCTTTGAACCTTACTTTACTACAAAAGAGAGTTATAATGGTACTGGCCTTGGATTATATATGAGTAAAATCATTATTGAACAAAATATGAAAGGTCAATTAAGTGTAAAAAACATTAAAAGTGGAGTTGAGTTTACAATTTATATACCGTTAAAATAACTTAACTTTATTTTTTTATCAAATAAAAAAACCACTTTTTGACTACTTTTTTAAGCAATAATTCTTGGATTAAATTTTCAGGAATTAAATATGCAAACATGGGTTTTAATTTTAGTTATCTTCACAATGATAATCTTTATGTGGTACATTCACGACAAATATGTACAAAGAAAACATCAAATATTAGTTAATTACCCAATAATTGGTAGGCTAAGGTTTGTTTTCCAAGAGTTTAGAGAACCATTTAGACAATACTTTGGTGATGAGAAATTTTATGAGTCTATGGATAAACTTGATTGGGTGTATAGTGCTTCTAGGGATAAAGTAAATTTTGCTTCTTTTTCCCCTGCTCAACCAATGCAAAAACCAAAGCTAATGTTAAAACATACAAATATTGTTTTAAATGATGATGAAGTTGAAAATAATTTCTCAGTTACCTTTGGAGAACAAAGAAAACAGCCATTTTATGCAAAGTCTATGATAGGAAGAGGTCCAATGAGTGATGGTTCTATTTCTCCTGAGGGAACTAGAGCTTTTGTTCTTGGTGCAAAAGAAGGAAATTTTCCTATAAATTCAGGTGAAGGTGGTTTAACTACAAACTTTTTTGTAAGTCATAATAATTATGATACAAGATATATGAAAGAGATAAAAGGTACACCTTTTGAAGAAAAAATATTCAAAACTTGTAAAGTCTTATTTAATACCCCTGTAGCAATAGACTTTTATAGAAAAATAGTTTTTAGAAAAGATCCCTTAGCTGATACATATGTTTTTAATAAAGATAAAGAGTGCTTTTATAGACCAAATTGGGATGCACCTTTAGATGTTTTCCCTAAAAATGTTCCCGATGATATACCTGATATTATTTTACAAATAAGTTCTGGTTTTTATGGAGTTAGAGACAAAGAGGGTAATTTTGATATTGAACGGTATAAAAAGCAAATGAGCTTTTGTCGTATGACTGAGATTAAAATTGCTCAAGGTGCAAAACAAACTGGTGGTAAGCTAATTGCTTCAAAGGTAACTCCTACTATTGCTTATTATAGAAATATAGAACCAAATAAAGATGCCTTCTCTCCAAATAGATTCCCTTATGCAAAATCATATGAAGAACTTTTTGATTTTATAGGAGAGCTTCAAGAAGCTTCTTCTAAACCTGTAGGAATTAAAATAGTAATCTCAGATAATGATAATATAGTGCCTATTGCTAAAGAGATAAAAAGAAGAATTGATTTAAATCTTCCATATCCTGATTATATCTCTATTGATGGGGGAAGTGGAGGAAGTGCTACTGCTCCACTTGATATGATGGAAAGAATTGGGATGGATATTAGAGATGCCATTTATTTAGTTGATAAAGTGTTAAAAGAATATAAAGTCAGAGATAAAGTAAAAATTAGTGCTAGTGGTAAAATATTAACTCCTGATGATGTAATTATCACTTTATGTCTTGGTGCTGATTTTATACAAATAGCAAGAGGTTTTATGATGAGTGCTGGGTGTATTAGAGCTAGATATTGTTCAGGAGCTAGTAAACACCAATGTCCAGTTGGACTAGCAACTCAAGATATTAAAAAAAGAAAACACTATTTTGTAAAGAAACATTCAGATTATATAAAAAACTACCATAACAATATTCTAAAGAGTATGAAAAGTTTATTAGCAGTTATGGGATTAAAAAATATAAATGAGTTAAATAAAGAGAAGTTAATCTTTTTAGATAGAGACTCTATTATTCATGATGATATCCAAAGTGTTTTCGAAAGAAGAGTTTTCAACAATAAACAAAGTAATAGTAGCCCAATAAACTAAGGGCTACTTTTAAATTCACCACTTTCACCTATTTCTATAAGTAACCACAACTGTCTATTATTTGGTACTTTGTATAGTTTTTAAACTATTAAAAACACCATTTTTTTAAGCATTTTAAAAAGATAAAAAAAGTGTTTAAATGGTTACTTTTTCACTACTCTTTTCCGTAATAATTAAGTAACTGAAATGTTCATATACAAAATTTAGAACATATAGTTACGTAATTTTCATGAACTCTTTTAGACATAAAGTTTAATAAAAGCATATATAAACTTTTGGATGAAAATGTATCATTTAGAAAATAAAACAAGCATAAAAGATAAATTTATTATAAGGGAAAAAAATGGTTACTCCTATGAAAAAAACGGTTAACAAAGATTTGCAAGAAAGAAAAAACAAAGTTTTTGCAAGAGGGCAAGGAAATGCTTATTCAAATTTTGTTAAAGAAGCTAAAAATGCAGAAGTATGGGATATTGAGGGGAATAGATTTATTGACTTCGGTTCTGGAATAGCAGTGTGTAATACAGGACACTCACATCCAAAAATTATTGAAGCTGTAAAAAATCAAATTGAGAATTTTTCTCATACATGTGTTATGGTTAACCCATATGAAGTTGCTGTTGAGTTAGCAGAAAAATTAACTGCCTTGGCTCCTGGTGAAAGTGATAAGAAAGCTATTTTTGTAACAACTGGTGCAGAAGCTGTTGAAAACTGTGTAAAAATTGCCAGAGCTCATACTGGAAGAAGAGGTGTAATTGCTTTTAATGGTGGTTTTCATGGTAGAACTAATATGACTATGGCTCTTACAGGAAAAACTATGCCTTATAAAAAAGGATTTGGACCATTTCCTGCTGAGATATATCACTTACCATATCCAACACAATTTAATGGTACTAGCGTTAAAGATACATTAACTGCATTAAAAAACCTATTTAAAGTAGATATTTTACCTGAAGATGTTGCTGCAATTATTATTGAACCAATTCAAGGTGAAGGTGGGTTCTACCAAACTCCAGTAGAACTATTACAAGAACTAAGAAGAATTTGTGATGAAAATGGAATTGTATTAATCATTGATGAGATTCAAACAGGATTTGCTAGAACAGGAAAAATGTTCAATATTGAATATGCTGGAATTGAACCAGATTTAATGACTATGGCAAAAGGTATAGCTGGTGGTTATCCATTATCAGCAGTAGTTGGAAAAACTGAAATTATGGATTCTCCAATCCCTGGTGGATTAGGTGGGACTTATGGTGGTTCTCCAGTTGGTTGTGCAGCAGGACTTGCGGTATTAGAGATTATTGAAGAGGAAGATTTAATCAATAGAGCAAATCAAATTGGAGATATTTTCAATAGAAGATTAAATGAACTAAAAGACAAATACCCAGCATTAATTTCAGATGTAAGAAATAAAGGAGCAATGATTGCTTTAGAACTTATGATTGATGGCGATATGGAAAATCCAAATGCAGAACTTACAAAAGCAATCACTGCAAAAGCAGCAGATTATGGATTAATTCTTTTAGCTTGTGGATTTAATGCAAATGTAATTAGATTCTTGCCTGCTTTAACTATGAGTGATGAAATAGTTAATGAAGGTATCGACAAATTTACTGAATTATTTGAAAGTTTAGTAGAAAATTAATTTAAATTAAAACAGGGGGTGTATTTCTTAAAAAATAAGAAACTTAAGTCTGCCAATTTAGGGTTAATTAAAAAATAAATTTAGGGAAGGAAAACAAAATGAAATTATTTTCAAGTATAAAGAAAAGTTTAATGGCAACTTCAATTGTTGCATTATTAGGTGTTATGGCACTTGTTGACACTGCATCTGCAGCTCAAAATTGGAGGTTCTCAAACCTTTACGGAAGAGGAACAGCATTTGGTGATTTATATCAACAATTAGCAAAAGATATTGAAAAAAATACAAATGGTGAAGTAAAAGTTCAAGTTCTATTCTCAGGTGAAGGTGTTGGAACTTCAGGACTTTTAGGTGCTACTAAATCTGGTCTTATTACTATGGCTGCGCCATTTCAATCAATGCATGCTGGTGAGTTACCTGCAGGTGTAGTTGAAATTGGTTTACCAGGTGGTACAGCAGATACTGATGATTTATATAAACTTTTCCATGAAGATGGTTGGGATAAAATTCTTAAAAAAGCGTACGGTTCTCAAGGTTTAGTATGGTTAGAACCATATATTCAACCACCAGTATATATTATTACTAAAAAACCAATTGAATCAATAGCTGATTTCCAAGGTTTAAAAATTAGAGCTCCTGGTGCATATGGTAAATTCTTAAGAAACTTAGGTGCTTCTCCTGTTTCATTAGCTTGGAGTGAGATTTATACAAGTTTAGCAACTGGTGTTATTGATGGTTCTATTGGTTCAAACATGATTGACCACAGAGATGGAAATCACGTAGAAGTTGCAAAATATATGTATAAATTACCATTAGCTGGTGCTCAAGTTTTACCAATCGTTGTAAATAGAGCAGCATGGAATAAATTAAGTGATGCAACGAAAAAAGGTGTATACGATGCAACTGTAGCTCACGCTAAAAATCAATTAACTATGTCTAAAAAATGGGAATCTGAAGCTGTTGCACAAATGGAAGCAAAAGGTCTTAAATGGTCTCCTGAACCTTCTGAAGCTGATAAAGAAGCTTGGAAAAAAGCAGGTGCTGGACTTTGGGATGAGTATTCTAAAAAAGATAAATACAGCAAAGAATTAATTGATGTATTAAAAAACAGACAAGCTAAGTAATCAAGTATTAATAGGCTTTATTATGTTAAAAAAACTCCTACAAAAATTTTGCATTACAATCGATACGATTATAATGTTGTTAGGAAAGGGGGCATCATTTTTGATGCCTGTCCTTGCCTTTATCGTGTCCTACGAAGTTGTTGCAAGATATTTATTTGATGCACCAACCATCTGGGCTTATGACTTATCCTTATTTCTATTTGGATATATAGCAGCTTTAGGAGGAGCTTATGCTCAACAAAAAAGATCACATATTAATGTGGATATTTTATATTTATTAGTTTCTCCTAAGGTTAAAAACATCTTCAACCTCATCTCTTTTTTACTAGGTGTATTTTTCCTAGTTGTTATTTTTAAAATGGGTTTATTAAAGTTTAATGAGGCTTTAGAGTTTGATTATAGAAGACAAAGTGAATGGGCACCTGTAATGTGGCACTTTTGGCTTATGCTTTGTGTTGCAAGTTCAGTATTTACCATGCAATTAATTAGAGATATTATTGATGAAGGTTATCAACTTTTTACAGGATTACCTTTAATTGAGAAGGATGTGCAAAATGATTAGTGTTGAATTATTAACTGTTGTTTTATTATTTTTTATTTTAATCTTCTTTGCACTTGGTGCACCTGTAGGTTTAGCGCTTGGTGGAATAGCCATGATGGTAGGTTATTTTACTTGGGGAGATGGAATTTTTAATGTAATTCCAACAACCGTTGAATCAACTTTTTTTAGTTTTATTTTATTAGCCATTCCATTATATATTTATATGGGGCAACTTTTAACCCATTCTGGTATTGGTGATGCAATGTTTAAAGCTAGCCAAATGATGATTGGAAGAATTAGAGGTTCACTAGCAATTAGTGTTGTATTTATTTGTTCTATGATTGGTGCTATGGTTGGTATTATTGGAGCTGGTATTATGAGTTCTGGTAGTATTGCTTTAAAACCTATGTTAGATGCAGGATACAACAAAAGACTTGCTCTTGGAACAATTATGGCTGGTGGGGCTTTAGGTATCTTAATTCCACCAAGTATTCCAATGATTATGTTTGCAGCTTCAACTCAAAACTCAGTTGGAAGAATGTTCTTAGGTGCTATGACACCTGCAGTGATAACAATTATTTTACTTATCACTTATATTGTAGTTAGTTCTATACTAAAACCAGAAAATGCTCCTCTTTTAAGTGAATCAAACCCTGGTTTACCAAAACTTAAAGGGAAAGAAAAACTTAGAGTGTTTAGAGATGGGTTCCTTTCTATTGGATTAATTTTTGTTGTACTTGGAAGTATTATTAGTGGTATAGCAACTCCAACTGAGTCAGGAGCTTTAGGTGTTGTAGGGGCTATTTTACTTGCAATCTTCTTTAAAAGATTTAAGTTAGAGATGATGAGAACTGTTGGACTTCAAACTGGGATTTTAGTTAGTGTTGCAATGTGGATTATTCTTGGAGCTTCAGTATTTAGTAACTTTCACTTACTAATGGGTATTCAAGGTATGATTGCAAACTTTACTGGTGGTTTAGATTTACCTCCTATTATGATTATTATTATGTTCCAATTAATAATGCTTTTCTTAGGTTTTATTATTGATGAATTTATTATTGTATTGATGTGTGCTCCATTGTTTACACCTATTGCTGTATCTTTAGGTTATGACCCAATTTGGTTTGGTGTTTTAATGATTATTAATATTTTAATTGCTGTACAAACTCCACCATATGGTTTTGCACTATTTTATTTAAAAGGTATTGCACCACCAGAAGTTGGAATGGGTGAGATTTATAAATCAGTAACTCCATTTATTTTAGTTAATTTAACAGTCCTAATTATTTGTATGATTTTTCCAGAGATTGTTCTTTGGCTTCCAAATAAAGTGATGGGCTAAAGATTATTTAAATAAATTTAAAAAAGGAAACAAATGGAATTTTCATATTTAAACCCTACCCAAATCGAATTTGGCCAAGGTAAAATTAGTAGTATCTCTTCACTGATTCCAAAAGATAATAAAGTATTATTTATATATGGTGGAGGAAGTATAAAAAAAAATGGAGTGTATGACCAAGTAATTAACGCTTTAGAGGGATACAATTATTTTGAATTTAGTGGAATTGAACCAAACCCAACAAAAGAGACTCTTGATAAAGCAATAAAACTTGCAAAAGATGAAGATGTCGATTTTATCTTAGCTGTTGGTGGAGGTTCTGTTATTGATGGAGCAAAGTATGTTGCACACTCTTATTATTATGAAGGTGATGGATGGGATATTTTAGAAGGTAAATATATCTCTCAAAAAGCTTTACCAATAGGAGCAGTTGTAACACTTGCTGCAACTGGAAGTGAATCAAATACAGGCTCTGTTATTACAAAAGCCCAAACAAAAGAAAAAAGATTTTTTAGATCTGTTCATTCTTTTCCAAAGTTTGCGGTTATGGATCCTAGTGTATTAAAAAGTTTAGATGATAGACAAATTAAAAATGGTCTTGTGGATGCCTTTGTTCATACTTGTGAACAATATTTAACTTATAAACAAGGGATGATGGCACAAGACAATTATGCTGAAGGTATATTAAGAGGTCTTATCACTTTAGCTAATAGTGTTGATGATAGAGATGACTTATGGTATGCAAACCTTTTATGGTTAGCAAATCAAGCATTTAATGGTCTTATTGGTGCTGGGGTTACTCAAGATTGGGCTACACACTATATTGGACATGAACTAACTGGATTATACGGGATAGATCATGCAAGAACCCTTGCTATTATTCAACCAAATCTATTTAGAGTATTAAAAGAGAACAAAGCTGAAAAACTATTACAAATGGGTGAAAATGTATTTAGAGTAGATACAACTGACCCTGATGTAATTATCAATAAAATAGAAGCTTTATACAAGTCTTTAGATATAGATTTAAAAATCTCTGATTATACAGATGATAAAGAAGTAAAAGAGAAAGTGATTCCATTACTTATAAAACACGGATTTAGTAAACTTGGTGAAAACCAAATTGTGAATACTAATGTTGTAGAAAAAATTCTAGATAGATCTATCTAAAAGGACTAATTATGTTTAAAAATATTTTGGTACCACTTCATCTTGATTATACGGAAAATCATGAAAAACTTTTTGCTGGAGCATTAGAGGTTTTAGAAGGTACAGAGGGGAAACTATCTTTATTGTATGTAAACGAGAATAGAGGCCATGGTTCACTTTACCCAATTTTAGATGAAGAGAACGAAAAGCATTATAACCACGATGCATATATTGAGCTAAAAAAAATTGCAAAAAAGCATAAACTTCCAGAAGACAAAATCTCTTTTAATATTAGAGATGGTTCTGCCCATAGGGAGATTCTTGAAGAAGCAAGAAGAATAAAAGCTGATGCAATTGTAATGATGGCTACGAAACCAGGACTTGGAAGCTATTTTATTAGTAGTACACCTGAAAGAGTAATAAGACACGCAAACTGTTCAGTTTTTGCAATTAGACTAACTGATTATCAAAGTAATAAATAGAAGCTTATAAATAATTGATAAGTAATAATTTAGAGTCATAGAGGAGATAATTCCTTTATGACTTTTCAAATACAGTTTTAGGATAAATATTGAGCAAAATTAAAAAATATGAACATTCTCCCACATCTTTACTTTTTATTGGATTATTATCCTCATTATTTTTTACCGTAACTTTTATAATAAATAGATCAATCTCCCTTGATGGAGGGCACTGGTTTTATTCTGGTGGTTTAAGACTTATATATGCAATTATATTTTTCACTTTTGGATTTATAGTTTTTAAAGGTATGTCATATTTTAAATTAATCATAAAAGAGTATTTAGAAAACTTTTTATTTTGGACAGTTGCTGGTAGTATAGGATTTGGAGGTTTTTATTCTTTACTTTGTTATTCTGCTTCTTTTTCTCCTGCATGGATTGTGGCTACAACATGGCAGGTTACAATAATATCATCTTTATTTGTTTTAACTTTTTTTGGTAAAAAATTATCAAAAAAAATATGGTTTTTTACCATATTTATTTTTGCTGGAATTGTTTTAGTAAATTTAAGTCACTTTGATAGTAGTAATTTAGAAGCTCTTTTATTAGGCTCTGTTCCTGTGCTTATAGCATCATTTTGTTATCCAATAGGAAATCAAATGGTATGGGAAGAAAAGAAAAAAAGAAAAGAAGAAGAAAAAGACTTTATGGTAATAAACAATAGTTTTGTAAAAGTATTTTTACTTGTTTTAGGAAGTACCCCTTTTTGGGTAGTCCTTTATTTTTTATCTGACCCTGTAGCACCTAATACTTCTCAATATATTAGTGTTGCTATTATAACAATAATATCAGGGATATTAGCTACCTCTCTTTTTTTATATGCTAGGTCTCATGCTACAAGTTCAACTACATTAATGATTGTAGATTCAACACAATCAAGTCAAGTTTTTTTTGCCTTAAGTGGAGAAATGATTTTTTTAAATGCATCATTTCCAAATACTTTAGGACTAATCGGAATTGCAATAACTTTTATAGGGCTACTTGCAATATCTAGGTCTAAATAATTTAAAGTAAGGATTATAAAGTGACAAAGCTAATTTCTACCAAAAATCCAGATTATAATTTACAAATAGCAACAAATGAAGATGTAGAATTGATTGTAACTTTTATGAAAAAACTTGGTAAATATCAAAAAATGGAAGATGCAATAACAGCAACCCCAGAACGCATAAAAAGATTATTAGATGAAAAATTAGGGGAAGCAATTTTTGGTATTTATAAAAAAGAAATAGTTTCTTTCGCATATTTTCATCAAAAAAGTTCTGCTTTTTCTGGTCGAAAAGGACTATATATCGATGCATTTTTTATAGATGAGGATGTAAGAGGTAATGGTTTAGGAGAGATTATGTTTCATTATCTTTCAAAATATTCTATAGATATAGGTTGTGAATATCTAGAATGGGCTTGTTTAAATTGGAATGAGTCAGCAATAAAATTTTATGAAAAAAAAGGAGCTTCTTGTATAGATAATTTAAGACTCTATCGATTATCTCCTGATGCTTTATCTTTAAATGCTAAAGATTTTGTATCAAACTAAATTAATAAATATAAATTAAATTTTAAAATAAGGAAAATAAATGAGTACAATAGAAGTAACATCACCATTTGATGGTAAAGTAGTAGGAACTGTGCCTTTTACAGATGTAGAAGGTGTTGAAAAAGCAATTGATACTGCTTATGAAAAGTTTTTAGACAAAGATAATTGGATTCCTAAGCATAAAAGAATCGAAATCTTAGAAAACTTAATGAAAATTATGTCTTCTCAGGTTGAAGAACTAACTATCCTTTGTGCTTCTGAAGGTGGTAAACCTTACATGGATTCTAAAGTTGAAATTCAAAGAGCTATCAATGGTGTTAAGATTGCTATTGAGCAAATTGGTGCTATTGAAGGTCAAGAAATAGCTATGGGTCATACTGCTTCATCTGCAAACAGAATGGCTTATACTATGAAAGAACCTATTGGGGTTGTTGCTGCAATATCAGCATTTAACCACCCATTTAACTTAGCTATTCACCAAGTAATACCTGCTATTGCTGTTGGTTGTCCTGTTATTATCAGACCTGCTACACAAACTCCTATGTCTGCTGTTAAATTAGTTGAGTTATTAGCTGAAGCTGGTTTACCTGAGGGTTGGGCTCAAGCTGTTGTTTGTGACAGAGCTGGAGGAGAGTTATTAGTTACTTCACCTAAGACTGCTTTCTTTACATTTATTGGTTCAGGACCTGTTGGATGGTATTTAAATTCTAAGTCATCTCCTGGAACAAGAAGTGCTTTAGAGCATGGTGGAGTTGCTCCTGTTATTGTTGAGCCAGATGCAGACATTGATGCTATGATTCCTGATTTAGGAAAAGGTGGTTTCTATCATGCTGGTCAAGTTTGTGTATCAGTTCAAAGAATTTTTGTACACGAATCAATTGCTGATGATGTAGCTTCAAAACTAACAGATTATGCTAAGAACTTAGTTGTTGGAGATCAATTAGATCCAAAAACTGAGGTTGGTCCATTAATTAACCACAACGAAGTAAATAGAGTTGAAGAGTGGGTTAATGAAGCTGTTGAAAAAGGTGGAAAAATATTAACTGGTGGAAAAAGAATTTCTGATTCTTTATATGAGCCAACAGTTATTGTTAATCCATCTGACGATGCAATTATTTCACAAAAAGAAATTTTTGGACCTGTAGTTGTTGTTTATTCATACAAAACTTTAGATGAAGCAATTGACAGAGCAAACTCTTTAGATGTTTCATTTCAAGCAGCAGTTTTCACTAAAAACATTGACACTGCATTAAAAGCTGTTAAGAAATTAAATGGTACTGCTGTTATGGTTAACGACCATACTGCATTTAGAGTTGACTGGATGCCATTTGGTGGTGCTAAAACTTCTGGTTTAGGTTTAGGTGGTATTCCTGATTCTATGAATGAAATGCAAAACCAAAAACTGATGGTTATTAAATCTAGCGCTTTATAATCTTAAATAAGAGGATTTAATCCTCTTATTTATCCCCTTTCTATTCTATCTCCTTGCTTGAGATTTTTCCAATAATATCCTATTGCCAAAAAATAATAATTAAAACAATTAAAAACTCTGTAGATCCCTAAAATTGGCTATTTTATATACAATAATTTTTATACTTTATAGCCATTTAATATTATAATTTTCACATAAATATATATAGTTAATGAACAAAGGGGAAGCTTTAGTTTTATATCACTATAGGTATTTAAATATATGTAAAAAAGATAAAAGGAGAGTAAATAAATGATAAGTTTATTTAAGAGCGTTAAGAAAAACTTTTTAACAACAGCAATTGTTGCGTTATTAGGTGTTATGACTTTAGTAGATACTGCTAGTGCTGCTGATTATAATTGGAGATTTGGGAATCTGTATGGTAGAGGAACTGCCTTTGGTGAAGTTTATAAAAACTTAGCAGAAGGTATTGAAAAAAGATCTGGAGGAAAAATTAAAGTTGATATGAGATTTGCTGGTGAGGGTGTAGGCCAAGCAGGTTTATTAGCAGCAACTAAATCTGGACTTATTACTATGGCAGCACCATTTCAATCTATGCATGCTGGGGAGCTACCTGCAGGTGTAGTTGAGATTGGTTTACCAGGTGGTACAGCTGATACTGACAAACTATATAAACTTTTTCATGAAGATGGTTGGGATAAAATTCTTAAAAAAGCATATGGTGCACAAGGTTTAGTATGGTTAGAACCTTATATCCAAACTCCTGTATATATTATTACAAAAAAGCCTATCAACTCTGTTGAAGACTTCAAAGGTTTAAAAATTAGAGCTCCAGGTGCATATGGTAAATTCTTAAGAAATTTAGGTGCTACACCTGTTTCATTATCTTGGGGTGAAATCTATACAAGTTTAGCAACAGGTGTTATTGATGGTTCTATTGGTAGTAACCTAATTGACCATAGAGATGGAAACCACGTTGAAGTTGCAAAATATATGTATAAATTACCATTAGCAGGAGCTCAAGTTTTACCAATTGTTGTAAATAAAAGTGCTTGGAATAAACTTACTCCTGAACTACAAGAAGCTGTTCATGCTGCAACAGTTGACCATGCAAAAGAACAATTAGAAAAATCTAAAAAATGGGAATCTGAAGCTGTTGCACAAATGGAAGCAAAAGGTTTAAAATGGTCTCCTGAGCCTTCTGTTGCTGATAAAAAAGCTTGGAAAGCTGCTGGAGCAAGTCTTTGGGATGAATATTCTTCTAAAGATAAATATTGTAAACAATTAATTGATGTGTTAAGAGCACAAGCTAGCAAATAAATTTAAGGGGGTTTCCCCCTCTTAAAAACCTTTTTTAAAAACTCTTAAAACAGCTACTTAAGCACATTTACATCAACATTTTGGTATAAGCTTTTATTAACAATAAATACAAACTATAATAGGAACAATTCATTATGAATTTACATGAATACCAAGCAAAAAATCTTTATAGAAAATATGATATCCCTACTACAAAAGGGAAACTTCTTACACATCCTTCTCAACTAGATGATATATTAAGAACTTTAGGTGGAGATAAATGGGTTATCAAAGCACAAGTTCACGCAGGTGGACGGGGAAAAGTTGGTGGAGTAAAATTAGTTGAATCTAAAATAGAAGCCAATGAAGAGGTTAGACATCTTCTTGGAAGTAGATTAGTTACTCACCAAACTAATGAAAAAGGGCAACCTGTTAACTCAATTTATATTGAACAACCTTGTGATATTGTTGATGAGATATATTTAGCATTTACAGTTGATAGAACAAGCCAGCGAATCATGATTATCACTTCAGGCGAAGGTGGTATGGAGATTGAAGAAGTAGCAGAGAAATTTCCAGAAAAAATCTTAAGAAATCCAATCAATCCTGTTGTTGGTATTATGCCAGCACAATGTAGACAAATTTGTGATGACTTAGGATTAGACAAAACTCTAAGTGCACAAATGATTGATATTATGCAAAAAATCTATAAAATGTTTATAAAAAATGATTTATCACTTGTTGAAATCAATCCATTAGTTGTTACAAAACAAGGTCATATTTTATGTCTGGATGGAAAAGTACAAATTGATAACTCAGCACTTTATAGACAAGCAAAAATGAATGAAATTAGAGATGAATCTCAAGAAAATGAACTTGAATTAAAAGCAGAAAAGCTTGACTTAAATTATGTATCTTTAGATGGAAATATTGCTTGTATGGTAAATGGAGCAGGTCTAGCTATGGCAACTATGGATTTAATTAAAACCCATGGTGGAAATCCAGCTAACTTTTTGGATGTTGGTGGAAGTGTAAATGAAAAAAGAGTTATTGAAGCCTTTGAAATTATTCTTTCTGAAAAAAATGTAGATGGTATTTTAGTAAATATTTTTGGTGGTATAGTAAGATGTGACATCATAGCTTCAGGTATTATTAGTGCTGCTCAAAAGATGAATCTAGATATTCCAATTGTTGTAAGACTTGAAGGTACTAATGCAGCTGAAGGTTTAGAACTAATTAGAAACTCAGATGTAAAAGTTTTCGAAGAAGCAAATCTTGATAAAGCAGCACAAAAAATCATTGAACTATGTGGAGGGTCAAAATAATGGCTATTTTAATTGATAAAAACACAAAGGTATTAGTTCAAGGTTTAACTGGTTCACAGGCAAGTTTTCACACACAAAGAGCATTAGCATATGGAACATCAGTTGTAAGTGGTGTAGTTCCAGGGAAACGAGGTCAGAGACATCTTGACCTTCCAATATATAATACAGTTGAGTGTGCAAAAAGACTAACAGGAGCAAATGCTTCAATTATCTATGTACCTGCTCCATTTTGTAAAGATGCAATTATTGAAGCAAGTGAAAATGGGATTGAAACAATTGTATGTATCACAGAAGGTATCCCAACAATTGATATGCTTGATGTAAAAGCAGCAATTGATTTAAATGGTTCAACTTTAATTGGTCCAAATTGCCCAGGAATTATTACACCAGGTCAATGTAAAATGGGAATTATGCCAGAATCAATTCATATGCCAGGAAGTGTAGGTATTATCTCAAGATCTGGTACATTAACTTATGAAGCAGTTAATCAATCAACACAAGCTGGATTTGGTCAAAGTACTTGTGTTGGAATTGGTGGAGATCCAGTTCCTGGAAGTGATTTTATTGATATTCTTAGAAAGTTTCAGGATGATCCTGAGACAAAAGCAATTGTAATGATTGGTGAAATTGGTGGAGCTAAAGAGGAAGCTGCAGCAGAATTTATAAAAGAATATGTAACAAAACCTGTTGTTTCTTATATTGCTGGAGTTACTGCTCCTAAGGGTAAAAGAATGGGTCATGCCGGAGCTATTATTGATGGTGGTAAAGGAACAGCAGATGAAAAATACCAAGCCTTAGATAGAGCTGGTGTTTGTACTGTTAAAACTATTACTCAAATTGGTGATGCTTTAAAAGAAGTTCACCCAAAATAATCAATCTAATTAAGAGGAGTTCTCCTCTTAATTTTTAGTAACTTAATGTTGCGAAATCATCATTTAAAAGTTGTGCAGCTACTTTCGGTGGTTTAGCCACAGTAACACCTTCAAGTAAAACTGATTTATCTAAACCAGCATTTGGTAAAAATAGTGGACATACTTGAACATTAGCACCTTTTTTTATTAAACCTTGAAGTAACATTTTTGGACTTACATCTTTTGGTTTTAATTTAGGACTAGGAGCACCTTTAACAGCTAGATTACCTGCTTCAGAACATAATGTAACGTTAACCATTTTCTTTTGTTTTAATGTCATAGTTGATAAAACCATTGCCATTAATTGAGTTTGAGCATCATGGGCTGTAAGAACTACATTTAGTCCTTTTTTTTCACCAGCCATTGCACCAGTTGTTAATAAAGCTGATATAGCAGCAATAGAAAGTAATTTTTTCATATATTTCTCCAAATTATTAGTTTGGATTAATTTTCATGCCCTGTGATTATAATAGTTTTATACTTAAATAAATTATAAATTCTTTTTTTAATTAAACTATGTGATATTAAAACTAAAGTAAAATTAGCCTTTTTATAAAGTGAGCTTATATGAATTTAACATCTAATCAAATAGAACAATTTAATAAAGATGGTTTTTTAGTTTTAAAAAATTTTGCACCACATGAACTTTGTGATGAAATAACTAAAAAAGCTAAGAATCATTTAGAAAAAAAGATTGCCCCAATAGAATCAGAACAAGAGTACTTAAATTTTAGCGATGAAAAAATTACAGTTAGAAGATTAAGACAAGTTTATGACAGGGAAGATATCTTTAAAGAATGGATGACATATGAAAAAATAAGACCTATTTTAAAACAGATATTACATGATGAATTAATTTTAACCTTAGCCCATCATAACTCTATCATGACAAAACTCCCAAAAGAAAGTACAAGAACCTATTGGCATCAAGATAGACGATATTGGCATTATGAAAATGATAATTTAATATCTATATGGCTAGCCTTAGATGATGAGTTTATAGAAAATGGCTTATTGGAATTTATTCCAGGTAGTCATAAGATGAATTTTAGTTCAAATAGGTTTGATGATAATTCAAATTTTTTAGATGAGAATGAAGAAAACATTGCACTAATTCATAAAAAAGTTTCAACACCTTTACAAAAAGGTGATGTGGTTTTATTTCATTGTAAAACTCTACACCATGCTAATAAAAATAATACGAAAAAAGCAAAAATCTCTTTTGTATATACAATTAGAGGTAAAAAAAATAAACCACTTTTAAATACAAGAAGTGATTTCAAGGAAATAGAACTTGACTAAAAATTTAATTCCATTATTAGAAGAAAAAACAGCTCTTTCTACAAAAGTTATAAACAATATAATTAAACTACTTGATGAGGGTTGTACAATACCTTTTATTGCTAGATATAGAAAAGAATATACAAATGGTGCAACAGATGTTGAACTTAGAATATTTGAAGAGACATACAATTACTTTCAAAAGTTTCTACAAAGAAAAGAAGAGATAGAAAATATATTAAAAGAGAAAAACTTCTTAAATGACAAAATAATAAAAAACCTTAATGAAGCTACAACATTACAAGCTTTAGAAGATATCTATACACCATTTAAAGATAAAAAATCTTCAAGAACAAGTAATGCAATAAAAAATGGACTTGAACCATTAGCAAATATTATTCAAAGTATGAAATACTCTATTGAAGAAGTAGAATCTAAAGCAAAACAATTTTTAAATACAAATGTAAAAAGTGTTGATGAAGCAATAAATGGGGCGAAAGATATAATAGCTCAAAGATATGCAGATGACTTTAAATCAAAAGAAATTATTAGAAATCTAGTTGCAAATTGGGGAAGTTTAGATATAAAAGAGGGAAAACAATTTGATAAAAATGGACTTTATTCCTCTTTTGCAAATACAAAAGAGAAACTAAAATATATAAAATCCCATAGGGCTTTAGCAATTTTGAGAGCAGATAATGAGAAACAACTAAGTATCAAAATTGATATCGATGAAAATCATATCTTAGAAAATATAAAAAAATATAAAATCCCTAATCATGCAAATAGTTCAAAAAATTTAGTATTTGATGCATATAAAGATGGACTAAAAAGACTTTTATTACCTAGTTTAAAACGAGAAGCACTAGCAAATTTAAAAGAAAAAGCGAGTAACGAAGCAATAGAACTATTTGGTAAAAACCTAAAAGAACTACTTTTAACTGCACCATTGATTAATCATGTAATCTTAGGTATGGATCCAGGGTATAAAACAGGTTGTAAACTTGCAGTAATTGATGAAAATGGAAATTTTTTAGATAGTGCAGTTATTTATCCAACAAAACCAAAAGAAGATATTATAAGTTCATCAAAAACAGTTTTAAATTTAATTAAAAAACATAAAATATCTTCAATTGCAATTGGAAATGGTACTGCTTCTAGAGAAACTGCAAGCTTTATAAATGATTTAATAAAAGAACAAAATTTAGATATAAATTATGCAATTGTAAGTGAAATTGGTGCAAGTGTTTATTCAGCATCTAAAATAGCACAAGAGGAATATCCAAACCTTGATGTTACTATTAGAGGTGCTATCTCAATAGCTAGTAGGCTAAGAGATCCAATGGCAGCCTTAGTTAAAATTGACCCTAAATCACTTGGTATTGGACAATATCAACATGATGTAAATCAAAAAGATTTAGCACTAAAACTTGAAAATATTACAGTTGACCTTGTAAATAAAGTTGGTGTTGATTTGAACTCTTCTTCCTATAAACTTCTTTCATTTGTTTCAGGAATTAGTGAAAGACTAGCAAAAAATATTGTTGAGCATAGAACTAAAATCAAGAGATTCACCTCTAAAGAACAACTACTTAAAGTAAAAGGTATTGGAGCAAAAGCTTATGAACAAGCAGTAGGATTTTTAAGAATTAAAGATGGAAAATCAATACTTGATAATACAGGCATTCACCCAGAAGATTACACTTTTTCTACAATTTTACAAAAAGACTATAAACTTGAAGAGATAAAAGATTTTGAAAAAGTAGCAAACAATTTAAATATTAGTGCCTTAAAAATAAAAGATATAGTCCAAGAACTTTTAAAACCAGGTTTTGATGTAAGAGAAGAGTTTAATCAAGTAAAGTTTTCAAGTGACATTTTAAATATTGAAGATTTAAAAGAGGGTTTTACTCTAAGTGGAATAGTAAGAAACATCACAGACTTTGGTGCTTTCATAGATATAGGACTTAAAAATGATGCCCTACTTCATATCTCACAAATTAGTTCAAAAAGAATCTCTCATCCAAGTGAGATTTTAAGTATCAATCAAAATCTAGAAAATATAAAAGTTGTAAGTGTAGATTTAGAGAAACAAAGAGTAGGTTTGAGTTTGAAATAAATTTAATTGATTCTAGTGTTTAAAATTAGTATTTTAAAATAAAGTTTTCAAACTGAAAATCTTTTTACTGAAACTTTAAATATTACACTAATAGTCTACTTTCTATGTTCCAAATCTCCTTAATATTTGTGGAAATTTGTATTTTTTACTTTTTGAACACTTTGCGGAACACTGAATACTAATATAAGTGCTCATATTCCAAAACCTAGGAGATTGTGAACTTAACGTCTCTGAATTCCATATGATATGATTGTTGGCTTCATAAGACAAGCCATAATATTTAACTAGTAAAAATCTAAAGTTAATATCAAACGCTTTTCATTGCTTATCAATTCTGGTGAACGGTGGACTAAGCCCGCATTTTCATTACCTTTCCAAAGCGTACCTTTGAGTAAAGCAACATCGCCACAATCTAGTTGTTGGATATCACTTTCACTTTGATAAAGTCTAGATTCACTGTCAGGCAAGCCGTTACAACCCCACCCCAGTTTTGTTTGATTAACCACCTCGTGTGGCAGCCATTCTGTGGCTATACCTTGATAGGTCGTCACAAGACGACAAGGTACTTTGTCCACATGAAATTTAGGACACATCGCTTTATCTAAAACTTTCAAACGCATGCCTGCTTCTTTAAGTTCAAACAAATAACAAAACATATCCACAAGCTCAGCAATATCTTCGCTAACTTCAGTCATATTGTTATCAAAAGATTCTCTAATACGCGAAAGGGCATCTTGTGGCGTTAAGATCATTTCCTTTTGGAAGGTAGGATTTAATGCTAAAAATTCTTTTACCGAATATTGTAAAGTAGTAGGTTTCTCACGCCGCCAAATGGCAATATTGATCTCAGCCTGATAGATATCGCTTAAAACCGTTGGCTGTTTATCCTGAGACATATGTCGGAAGATACCACCCACTTGACCCCATTCGCCAGAAAGATTAAGATTCTTTTCATTCATAATCATTTTCTCCTTTAACACTCATTGAATTATAATGGTAGAGTATATCATATTAAGTGCAACTTAGTTGCAAAAAATATTTTGTATGTAGTGTTTTATTTAAGATTTAAGAACTTGATTAATGTTTTTTACATAATTTATCTTCATGAAATCTCTCAATTAAAAAGATTATTATTAATTTAACTTATAATATTGCAACTAAGTTGTATTTAAATTTCTTATATTATAATTCTAAAAATAAAATGCAAGTTAGTCGCAAATAAAGGATAAAATTGAAAAAAATATTAGTTGGTTCAATAGTTTTAAGTGGATTATTATATGCACAAAATACAAATATCTCATATGAATATGGACTAAAAGATTATAGTAATTCTTTGACTAAAATAGATGGAAAAGTACAAAATATAGGAATATCACATAAGTTATCTAATCATATGATAAATTTAGGATTCCAAAGTGATAATGTAGATAGAGAACACTCTATTACTAAGGCAAATCTTCCATCTCTTGATGTTGAAAAATACAGTGTAAAATATACATACAAAATAAATGATAAAGTAAATTTGAAAGCTAGTTATATAAAGATTATTGATAATCTAGCTCCAACAGATCAAGGAAAAGTTTATGGTCTAGGTGTAGATTATAATATTGAAAAAGGATTAACAGCAGGATTAGATATTTATAAAAGTGATTATGAAACTTTTGATGTAAATCAATATGATTTTTCCCTTTCAAAAGGTTTTAAAATTGATAATTTAAAACTAAAAGCAACTGTAATTGCTAAAAAAATAGATATTGATGGTAGCAAATATGGTGCATATACTTTTAAAGATAAAGATTACTTTACAGCAGGCTTAAAACTTGGGGCAAATTACAATGGTTATATAGCAGGAGTTGGTGCATTTTTTGGAAAAAGAGCATTTACAGTTCTTGATGATGGAATAAAAGTTCAACATCATGCAATGGAACAAGATGAAACATACATGTTAAGTCTAGGAAAGAAATTTAAAAATTTTGATATTTTAGCTAAATACTCTTTTCAAAATGGAAAAGAACTGCCTGAAAATAGAGATGATGTAGATACAAAAGTTACTTCTATTGCACTAAGTTATAAATTTTAAAATTAAAAAAAAGGAAGGAGAAGGGAGGAAGAGATAAAACCTTTCTTTTTATTCTTGTATTCTTTCAAATTCCTCTCTACACTCAATAGAGAATTTTGCATAAGGTTTTACTCTAAGCCTTTTTGTATCTTATTTAATGCATAATCTATTTCTCTTAATTCTTGAACTTTTTTTTCTCTTAGTCTCTCTTCCTTTTTATATCCAAATAGACGTTTTTTTAAACAATCTTGTCCCATCATTACAACTTTTTATACGGTAATTGGAAAGTTTAAATTTACATTTGTATTTTGGGGAACATAACCAATTTTATGAATTTGTTCTAAATGTCTTTTTCAAAGATTTTTATAGAGCCTTCTTTTAATTCATATATTCCAAGTATTAGCTTTAATAAAGTTGACTTTCCTCTTCCATTTAAACCAATAATTGTAAGAAGTTCATTATGTTGAACTTTAAAATTTATATCTTCTAAAACTTTTTGTTTCTAATATGAGAAATTTAGTTTTGATACTTCTATCATGTTACTTTTGAATTGTGATGACAAGTTTATCCTTTATTTAAATTGTGCAATTAAATTACATTATTAGAGAATGGATTGCAATTTTTATTAAGTTTTAAGTGTAAATACTGTTGTGAAATAAAATAAACTGTGATCTAAAAATGGTATTTTTGCTATTCCAATATACTTGAAACTCTAATTATAAGTAATTTATATACAGAAAATAGGACACAAAAATAACAAATAGATTATTATAAGTATGAGTAAAAAAACAAGTTCAACAACCTGTAATATTTGAAACAGTAGAAAATCACATAGTGATATAATTAAGAACCATTTTTTACTGATATGAAACGCTAACAGTCTCTTTTTTAATTAATGACTACTAAAACCCATTTATTGAATTAATTTGTACATATACAATAGTAAAAAAAGAAGGTTTTTATAGTCGATATTTGATGTGCAAAACGTTCGTTTATTTAAAACAAAAATCCAAACATCCAGAGAGGTATTTTATTTAAAAACTAGAAGAAAACCTTCTAGTTTTTAAATGCAATTGCATCTACTTCAACTAAAACATTTTTAGGTAAAGTTTTAACTGCTACAGTTGCTCTTGCAGGGGCTGTTTCGCCATCAAAATATTCAGCATACACTTCATTAAATGCGGCAAAATTATCCATATCAGATAGATAACAAGTTGTTTTTAATACATTAGCAAAAGAGCTACCACCCTCTTCTAAAACAGCTTTTAAATTTTCCATAACTTGTTTTGATTGAACTTTAATATCACCTTCAACTAATTCCATTGTTTCTGCAATTAATGGAATCTGACCAGATAAAAATAATAAATCACCAAAGGCAGTTCCTTGATTATAAGGACCAATTGCTGATGGTGCTTTTGATGTTGATATGATCTTTTTCATTTATATCCTTTAAAATTAAATTACATAATCTACATTAAGTGGTAATTCTATAAAAAACTTAGCTCCATGCTGGGTATTTTTAACATATAATTGTCCACCTAATTTATTAACTACAATATCATAGCTAGTATATAATCCTATACCTGTACTATATTCATAATCTTTTGTTGTGAAGTATGAATCAAAGATTTTATCTATAATTTTTTCTTCTATTCCTCCAGCATTATCTTCTATTGTAATTTGAAGAGAATACTCTTTTTTTATTAACTCATACTTAATCCACTTATCTTTGATTTGATTTTCTAATAGGGCATCTTTTGCATTTGTTAAAATTGAAATAAGAACTTGAAGTAATTCTCCTAAAATCAATTTAAAAGGAATTTTTTCTTTCTCAATAAAGCCTTCAATTATCTTAATATTATGTAAAGAAAAAGATGACTCAATTAAACTAATTGCCATCTTTAGTCTATCTTGAATTATAATCTCTTTTTTTTTGTTTGTAAACTCAATATAATCTCTAAACTCATCTATTGTTTTTGAAAGATATACTGAATTTTCAAGGATTGAATCTGAATAATTTATAAAATCTTTGTCATTTAAAAGACCCATTTCTTTTTTTAGTTTCATTCCACTAGCGGCAGTTGAGATTACACATAAAGGCTTTCTCCATTGATGTGCAATATTACCAATTAACTCTCCCATTTGAGACATTTTGATTTGTTCAAATATCTTTTTTTCTTTTTGAGAATTTTGTTGTTTTATTTGAATAAGTTCAGTTTTTAGTTCTTTTACTATTAACTCTAATTTCTTATTTTTTGTTTCTAATTCATATACTTTATCGTCTAAGATATTAAACTCCCTGCTTTATATTCGCGATAGCATATTATTTAATATATATTAAATTTTAAGATGTTAGAAAAACTAATTCTTTTATTAAAGGGATTTATTACTTTTTATTATCATAAATATAATTCTATGTTCTTATTAAAATTCTTTAGAAACTCAGGTTTATTGAGATTAAAACCATTATTACTAATTGCAGCTTTTACAAGATTTTTTGTAAACTCTGGCATTAACTCATCATTTAAGTACTCAGTTACATTAATCCATTTTGCTTCTTCAATCTCATGTGTATCTTGAATATTTATTTCAAAGCTCAATGGTTTTGCCAAACAAGCAATATATAGATTTGATTTATGGAATTGATGGGGATATAAATGACTTATTGAAATTACAGATTTAAACTCTACTTTTATACCAGTTTCTTCAAGAACTTCTCTAATACAAGCTTGAGAAATCATCTCTTTGTTATCTATATGACCACCTGGAAGTTTAAATACCTTAGAATAGATTTTTTCTTTTATTACTAAAAGTTCATTTTTTTCATTTATAACAACTGCCCCAACACCCAATGTATGATTTGCAGCTGTGGGGATAATTGCATTTTCTTTTAATCTTTTTACAACTAATATATAATTTTCATCACAAGAGTGAAAGAAAAAACCATTTTTAGTTGCAATTGGTATAAAATCTGATTTTGAAATATCAATATATATCCAAATCAAATTTCTTTTTTCTCTTAGTTCTTTTATTAATAAATCTAAATTTTTTTCAAACTCTTCTTTTGAGTTTGGTAGTGATTCTATTTCTATTGTTATTCCGTTATATGGATCTAAAATAGTTTTAAAACATCCTATAATTTCAACTGATTCCAAAATTTGCCTTATTTAATTAAATCAACCAAAGAAAAAGCTATAAAAAGCATAAATATTCCTATTGTGATATCAAGGATTTTCCATGTTATAGGTTTTTTAAATAAAGGAATTAAAATCCTTGCTCCAAAACCTAAAGTTGAAAACCAAATTGCTGAGGCACTCACTGCACCTAAAAGAAAGTATAATTTCATAGTAGATTCAATGTTAGCACCAATTCCACCAATTAAAAGTACTGTATCAAGATAAGTGTGTGGATTTAAATAAGTAAACACAAAAAGCATTGTTATTACTTCTTTAATTGGATTAGTTTTTATATTATCATCTATTTGTAATGACTCATTTTTAAAAGCACTTTTAAAAGATTTCAAAGCATAAAAGCATAAAAAAACAATCCCAAAAATTGCAATACTATTTATAAAAATTTGTTTCCCCTGAATAAAAAATCCAAGGCCTAAAACACCCGCACTTATAAGTAAAAAATCTGAAAAAGTACAAAACAAAACTGCTTTTAAAACATGTTGTCTTAAAAGCCCTAATTTTAGAACATAGGCATTTTGAGCTCCAATTGCAACTATTAAAGAAAAAGTTACAATAAAACCTTTTATTAAAATATCCATTTCACTCATAGATAACTTTTTCCTAAGTGAACAACCCCTGAGATTATAAACTGAACAGCAATAGCTCCAACAATAAGCCCCATAAGTTTTGTAATAATATTTTGACCCGTTAATCCTAAATATTTTTTAATATAAATTGAATTTTTCAAGATTAAATAAAACAGTAAAGCATTTACACAAAATGCAAGGACAATTGATAAAACATCTAAAAAAGTTTGAGCTTGATGTTTAAAAATGATAATTGTAGTAAAAAGTCCTGTACCAAAAGCAATTGGAATACCTATTGGAATTACTGCTAGCTCCTCGTCATTTTTATCTTCATCCTCTTTTTTTGCTTCACTACTTCCACCAACCATTGATATAGCCATTAAAAGTAAAATTATTCCACCCATTACTTTTAATGAGTCTTCACCAATCCCAAACAATCTTAAAATAAAATCCCCTGAAATTAAAACAACAATAAAAGCAATTAAAATAGTAAATGTAGATTTTTTTGCAATCGTAGAAATCTGACTTTTTGTAATATTTGTAGATAAAAGAGATAGTGCAATTGCACTAACTCCTATTGGGTCCATAATAGCAAAGAAAGTAATACTTTGTTGAAGAAAATCTTGAATAAGTTCCAATTAACTCATTCCACCTTTTGCTTGCATATTTTTTTCTAATCTATGACCTATGAAACTCATAGTTGAAGTTATTGTTAAATAAACTAAAGCAATAACAATCCAAGTTTCAAAGGGAGAAAAGGTATTTGCAACAATCTCTTTACCTACTTTTGTTAAATCAGTAATTGATATAACAGATACTAAAGATGAATCTTTCACAAGTGCAATCATTTCACCCACAAGTGTAGGTAAAGCTCTTTTAAAAGCTTGTGGTAAAATAATATATCTCATTGCTTGGAATTTTGATATTCCAAGGGAGTTTGCAGCTTCAAGTTGCCCTTTATCTATAGATTGTATAGCACCCCTTAAAATCTCTGCCATATAAGCACCAAAGAAAATTCCAAGAGCTAGAACCCCTGCTACAAATCTTTCTAATTCAAAGATATTTGCGACAATAAAATAGAATAAAAAGATTTGTACAAGTAAGGGGGTTCCCCTAATTATAGTTATATATACAGTAGCAATATCTTTTAAAAACTGATAAGAAGATAACTTCATAAGTGCAACAATAATACCAATAAAAAAAGTTAAAATTGCAGCAAAAAACGATATTTTAAGAGTAACCCAAAGACCGTTTAAAACAGGTCCTGTCTTCTTTTCTGAACTAACTGCTAAATAATCGCCTTCATAAACATTTTCCCCAACAGTATAATCAAATTTTGCTTCACTGTTAAGTCCTTCTATTTTTACTTTCTCATCAGCTTTCAAAACATAATAAACACCATTTTCTTCAATAAATTTTCCATCTACTGGTGCTTCATAAGTTTTTGTATCTGTATATATAAAGTACTCTGGAATAGAATTCCATTTCCAAACATAATTCATATTAGCCGCAGCTATATATAATGAATATCCTACTATTAAGTAAAAAGCTAGAGCAATAAAATGCCCTAGATTTTTGTTTTGTGCTAAACTTTGATGTTTTTTACTCATAAACTATTGAACTCTTTTTAACCAGTTAGTGTCAACTAACCATTTTTTATATAATTCATCTGTAAATCCAAGAACTTTATCTTCTTGCACTTGTCTTAAAAAGTTATTTAACCAATTTAAGAAATCAGGGTCACCTTTTCTAATCGCCCATGCAAGAGGTTCATAAGTTAAAGGTTTATCTAAATGAACTAGTTTTCCTTTTCCTTTATCAGACATAAATAAAACATTATATGGTTGATCATAAATAAAAGCATCTGCTTTACCATTTAATACTTCAGCCGCAGCATCTGCTTCTGTTTCAAAAGTAACAAGTTTTGCATTAACAAAGAATTTTTTAGCAGCAACTTCAGCAGAAGTTCCTAACTTTGTAGTAATCGTATTATCTTTTGTGTCTAATTGTTTTGCATCAGTAATTTTACCCTCTAAAGCTTTATTCATAAGCATAGTTTGACCAACAACAACATATGGCTCAGCAAAATTAACTTTTAAGTTTCTTTGTTGAGTAACTGTCATACCAGACATAATAATGTCACATTTCCCAGTAACTAAAGCAGCAATAATTCCATCCCAAGCTGTAGGAAGTAATTTTAATTTAACTCCCATTTCTTTAGCCATTTTTTTAGCAAAATCAACATCATAACCAATAATTCTACCTTTTTTGTCTTTCATCTCAAAAGGCATATATCCTGGTTCTAAACAAACTTGAAGTTCACCCCTTTGCAGAACCTGATTTAGTGTAGATTTTTTCCATAAGTTTATATCATCACCAAATAAGTTTGTTGTTACAAACACCATAAGCGCCAAAATTAAATTTTTCATGTATACTCCTTTAATATTAAGATTGGTTTACTGAATATTCTTTAACCATCTAGTATCAACAAACCATTTTTCATATAATCTTCCATGTAAATCAAGAACTTTATCCTCTTTAATTTGTCTAAGAAAATTATTTAACCAGTTTAAAAAATCGGGATCACCTTTTCTAATTCCAAAAGCTAGTGGCTCATAAGTTAAAGGAGTATCTAAATGAATAAGTTTCCCTTTTCCTTTGCTATCCATAAACATTGAATTGTATGGTTGATCATTTATAAAAGCTGCGGCTCTACCATTTAAAACTTCAGCTACAGCCTCCGCTTCTGTTTCAAATGTTATAACTTTTGCTTTTTTAAAAAACTTTCTTGCAACAATTTCACCTGTTTGACCAAGTTTTGCAGTAATAGTATATTTACTATCATCCAATTCTTTTGCATTTTTAATTTCATTCATTAAAGAATTATTTAATAAAACTGTTTGCCCTACAACAATATAAGGATCTGAGAAATTAATTTTTAAATTTCTTTGTTGAGTTACTGTCATTCCTGAAATTATAATATCAAACTTACTTGTAATTAAACCTGCAATAATTCCATCAAAAGCTGTAGGAACTATTTCAAGTTTTACGCCCATTGCTTTTGCCATTGCCTTTGCAATATCAACATCATAACCTATTAGTCTTCCCTTTTTATCTTTCATTTCAAAAGGCATATAACCAGGTTCTAAACCAACTTTTAAAACTTTCTTTTCTAAAATACTATTTAGAGTAGATTTTCTCCATAAATTGATATCATCAGCAAATAAACTATTTACAGATACCACTAATACTAAAGTTAACAAAAACTTTTTAAACATTCTTCTTCCTTCTTTGTTTTTTGTTAATGAGTTAATATTTCATTTAAAAAGTTTTTAGCTCTGTCAGATTTTGGATTTTCAAAAAACTCTTTTGGGGTATTTTCTTCAACAATTACACCATGATCCATAAATACAATTCTATCTCCAACTTCTTTAGCAAATCCCATTTCATGTGTTACACAAACAATAGTAAAGTTTTCTTTTGCCAAGTCTTTCATTACAGAAAGTACATCACCAATTGTTTCAGGGTCTAAAGCTGATGTTGGTTCATCAAATAAAATCACTTTAGGTTTCATAGCAAGACTTCTTGCAATAGCTACCCTTTGCTTTTGTCCACCTGATAAATCAGCAGGATATGAATTTGCTTTATCTTCAAGCTTTACTTTTTTAAGTAGTCCCATAGCTGTTTTTTTAACATCTTCACTTTTAGAATTTTTTACAAGTGTCGGAGCTAATGTAATATTTTCTAATATTGTTAAGTGAGGAAATAGATTAAAATGTTGGAAAACCATTCCAACTTCACCTCTTATTTCTTGCAGATTTTTTTTACTTGCATGAATATCTATATTGTCAAATGTAATTTGACCATTATCTATATCTTCAAGTCCATTAATACATCTAATTAGTGTTGATTTTCCAGAACCTGAAGGACCACACACTACAACAATCTCACCTTTTTTTACATAAAAATTTACATTTTTAAGAACATGGAAATCATCAAAATACTTGTTGATGTTGTCCATTGAAATAATATTATTACTCATTTACATCTCTTTTTTTAGTCTAAAGTAATTATACTATAATAAAATGATTTAAAGTTATATATAATGTGTGATAAATATACAATTTATATGCAATTTATAGTTTATTAGTGTATAATCCCTCTTTTTATTTTAGGGAGAAAAATTTTGGTGAAAAAAAAACTATTGGAATTTCGTGCAGATTTTCTTTTATTAACTGTTGCTATTGCTTGGGGTGTAACTTTTTTAATGGTGCAAGATGCTATTAAAACTGTTCCTGTTTATGCTTTTTTGTTTTACAGATTTTCACTTGCTACAATTCTTATGGGAATAATTGCCTTTAAATTTTTTAAATCACTAAATAAAGAAACTGTTCTTTTTGGAATAGTTTTAGGATTTTTTCTATTTGGAGGTTTTGCTACACAAACATTTGGTTTGGCTTATACAAAAAGTTCAATTGTTGCTTTTTTAACAGGACTTAATGTAATTATTGTTCCTTTTATAGCCTATGTAATATTCAAACAACATGTTAGACCAATGGTTTTCTTAGGCTCTTTATTTGCTGTTGCTGGATTATACTTATTAACTATGAGCGGTGATTTAAGCCTTGGTTTTGGTGAAACTTTAGGTTTAATATGTGCTGCATTTTTTGCCTTACAAATTGCCTATACCGATATTTTTTCAAAGAAAGTAAATGTCTTTTTATTAGTTTTTTTCCAGTTTTTAACTGTGTCAATTCTTTCTTTAATATTTTCATTGTTTGTTGATGATGTTACTTTTAATGTTGGATTAGATTATACATTTTTAAAAGCATTGATAATTACTGCAATATTTGCTACTGTTTATGCTTTTTTAATTCAAACATATATGCAACAATTTACAACACCAACTAAAACCGCAATTATATTTACAATGGAGCCTGTAAGTGCAGGATTTTTTGGTTATTTTGTAGGTAATGAATTATTAACTATGACGCAAATCTTTGGTGCAACTTTAATTATTTTTGCTCTTTTATTAGCAGAAATAAAATTTAAAAAAAGTGAATAAACTAAAATAGATTTCTCTATTTTAGTTTAAATTTTAAAAATCAACTTCTTTTTTATAATAAGTACATATAAAAAGTTTTTTCATATTTTCATCATCAATTTCTCTAGGATTTGCTCCTGTACAAGCATCTAAAACAGCATTATGAGCTATAAACTCTAGATTTTCATTAAATTCACTTTCTTCTATTCCATACTCTTGCATAGAATGAGGAATATCTAATTTATTATTTAAATTGTCTATTAAAGCAATAAATGAGTCAACTAATTCTTCATTAGTCTTTCCATCTAACTCTAAATATCTTGCTATGTCAGCATATCTTTCTTCGCAAGCTTTTCTATTATATGCAATAACATAAGGTAAGAATATTGCATTTGCACATCCATGGGGAATCCCAAACACTGCTCCAACTTTATGAGCCATTGAGTGAGTTATTCCAAGTAAAGCATTAGAAAAAGCCATTCCCGCTAGGCATTGAGCTTCATGCATAAGCTCCTTTGCTTCTTCATTATCATTATAAGAATCAATTAAACTTTTCTTTATCATTGCCAAAGCTTTTAAAGCCAATGGATCTGAAAAATTACTATGTAATGCAGCAACATATGCTTCTGTTGCATGTGTTAAAGCATCCATTCCTGTATGAGCTATAAGTTTTTTTGGCATTGTTTTAGCAATATCAGGATCAATTATTGCTATATCTGGAGTAATATTAAAATCTGCCAAAGGGTATTTTATTTTTTCTTTATAATCTGTTATTACTGAAAAAGCTGTAACTTCTGTTGCTGTACCGCTTGTAGAAGGAATTGCAACAAAAATTGCTTTTTGTCTTAGTGTAGGTAAATTAAAAGGAATAACTGCTTCTTTAAAAGTAAAGTCGGGATATTCATAAAAAATCCACATGGCTTTTGCAGCATCAATAGCTGAACCTCCACCAATTGATACAATAATATCAGGCTCAAAAGCAAGCATTCTTTTTGCTCCATCCATAACTGTATCAACTCCTGGATCAGGTTCAACTCCTTCTATAGTTTCAACTTCCAAACCTGCTTGTTTTAAATAGTCTATAGTTTGATCAAGAAAACCAAATTTTTTCATAGATCTTCCACCTGTAACAACTATTGCTTTTTGACCTTTTAGATTTTTTAATTCTTCTAAAGAGCCTGCACCATGGTATATGTCTCGAGGTAAAGTAAAACGTGCCATCTGTTCATCTCCTTCATAATTAGTATAAGTTCATTATATCTTAATTATAATTGAATTTAAATACTTAATAACATTATTTTATAAATTATAATGCTTTTTTATTGCGACTATTTAGTAATATAATTTTTAAAATACTTTTAGGAGTTATACATGGAAAAAATTTTATATATTACAGACCAAGATGAATATACAGATCACAGTTTTATAGGTCCACTTTTTGAAAAATATTTAAAAGAGTTTTATGAAGTTGATATTGTCTATTTTAGTGAATTTAAAGCAGAATTTGAGAAAAAAGATGATCATAGATTTATTTTACCAATTGCAAGAAAAGAGAAATCTATAGAAGAATTAAATAACAGAGGTATTGATATCTCTTCTTATTCATATGTATTTGTTAGAAACTCAGCACAAATACTTAAAAATGTACTTTCTTTAAGTGGCCAATATAATTATAAAGTTGGATATAGACTATCTTTTCCTAAAAGAATTGCAAAGATACAAGTTGATGAAGCAAACAATAAATCTAGTTTTTTAGGATACATAAATAATAAACTTTCAACTTTTTCTGAAACAAGAATGATAAACAAATGTGATATCTTCTTACCAACTTCAAAAGAGATGCAAGAGGAGTATTTTAGTGGCGTAAATATTAAAACTTTTATTTGTCCACCTGCAATTGATCCAGAAGTTTTACATAATAACCTTCAACATGAAAGAGAAGAAAAAAGATTTTTTTATGCTGGAACATTAGACAAATTAAGAGAGTTTGAAACAGTGTTAGAAGCTTTTAATGAATTAGAAGCAACAAACTGGAAATTAACAATTTCAACAAAAGACCCAGAGTATGCTGTTGATGTGGTTCATAATTATTCAAATATAGCAGCTAATGTAGAGATTAATAATGCGAAGACAAAAAAAGAATTATTAGAATTTATTGCTAAGGCAGATATTGGAATATCAGTTTTACCAGAAATTGCTTTATTTAATACCTCAACACCAGTAAAAATTATGGATTATTATTCATCAGCTGTTCCTTGTATTATGACAAATAATGCTAATAATAATACAATTTTTACAGATGACCACGATGCTTGGTTTTGTAAATTTGACAAAGATTCTATAAAAAATAAACTTGAACATATTATAGGACTTTCAAAGAAAGATGTAGCAGAAGTTGGTGTAAAAGGTCAAGAAAGACTTCTTGATATTAGAAACTACAAAAGAATAGCAGCAGATTTAGCACACCAATTAAATGTACTTTAGTCTATTTAAAAAGGGAATTAATCCCTTTTTAAAAAATTAATCTTTTTTCACCCAGACTTTAAACTTCCAAGCTGGAGTTTTTATATTTCCATCTTCAGATAAAATAGCATCATAACTTTTTTCTTCAGCTAAATCCCAAGAAGAAAAATCAATCTCTTTTAAATATGCATCTGCTTCACCTTCAAAGTCGACTTCAGTTAAATACATTTTATCAACATATGGGAATAGTGTTTCATAAATATTAGCTCCACCTATTATAAAAAGTTCCTCTTCTGCATTAACCCTTGCAAAATTAAAAGCTTCTTGAACATCAGAAAATGTATGTACACCTTCATGGCTAAAGTCACCCCTTGTTAAAACTAATGATGTTCTATTTGGAAGTGGTTTTCCAACTCCAGAGCGACTGTGTTTCGCAGAAACACTGAGAATAGATTCAAAAGTTTTTCGTCCCATTAATAGATGATGTCCTGAAGTAATTGCTTTAAAGTTTTTAAAATCCTCACTAATATGCCATAACATTTGATTATTTAAACCTATTTCCCAATTCTTTCCGTATGCAACAATCATTGAAATTTTCATAGTTTAGTTTTCTCCTCTTTATACAGCCATAACTGCTTTAATTGGTTCATCACACTCATAACCTACAAGTTCAAAATCACTCATTTTAAAATCATTTATATCTTTTATATCTTTGTTTATCTTCATTGTTGGTAATTTATGTGGCGTTCTGCTTAGTTGTAAATTTACTTGATCCATATGGTTTGAGTAAATATGTGCATCACCAAAAGTATGTACAAAATCTCCTACTTCTAAATCACAAACTTGTGCAATCATAATTGTTAAAAGTGCATAAGAAGCAATATTAAAAGGTACTCCTAAAAATACATCGGCACTTCTTTGATAAAGTTGACAAGATAATTTTCCATTTGCTACATAAAATTGAAAGAAAGTATGACATGGAGGTAATGCCATATTTTCAATCTCTGCTACATTCCATGCATTTAATATAATTCTTCTACTATCTGGATTTGTTTTTATTTGATTTATTACATCAGCTAGTTGGTCATAAGATTTTCCATTCTCACCCTTCCAAGATCTCCATTGTGCACCATAAACAGGACCTAGCTCTTTAACAGTGTCGGAATTAGTATAACCTAAAGCTTTACCTTGAGCATCTGCATTTGCAGTCCAAACTGTATTTTTACCTATAATATTAGAAGCTTTATCACCATAGTGAATTTCAGCTAATCTTCTTTCATCAGTGCTACCTTCAATAAACCATAAAAGCTCACTTATAATACCTTTTAAAAATGTTTTTTTAGTAGTAACCAATGGGAAACCTTGGCTTAAATCAAATCTCATTTGATATCCAAAAACTGAAGTTGTTCCTGTTCCTGTTCTATCTTCTTTTGTAGTGCCATTGTCCAAAATATGTTGTAGTAAATCTAAATATTGCTTCAAGTTTTTTCCTTGATTGTATTAATTTGAATTGTTTATTGTATTAAAATAATTTGTAAGAGCGGGTTAAGTAAGAAATAAATTTAAATAATGAAAAGTTCTAAATTTTATGAATAAAACTTAGAACCTTCAGATATCATCATTGCAACTAATGTAGCAAGTGTAAAACTATAAACTACAATTCCAATAAACTTTTTCATAGCATATCCTTTAAAGAATCCCTTTTTAAAAGAGATCGTAATTTCTTGACTAACCAGTCAAATTTTGAGACGAAAGAAGATCTTGACTGATTGGTCAAAGAAATTATAACAATTTTTGACTATTTAGTCAAGAGAATTTAAAAAATTTTATGATTTTATTTTTATTTTATCAAAATAGTAGGCTAATTGCTCTATACAGTTTGCAAAAATTTTTCCATCTTGACTCTTTTTTGAAGTTGATAAACACCCTTCAATGGAAGCAACAACAAATATAGCAAGTTCTTTTATATTTGGATGTTCTATCTCTTTTCTTTCTTCTGCTTTTTTTAAAACTCTGTAGATAACATCTTCAAAATTTAAATATACCTTTTCTAAAGCTTTTTTAAAATCATTATCATGGTGAGATAATTCTTGAACCAATGAGTTCAATCTACACCCTAAAGTATGATTAAATGAATCTGTATTTCTTAAAACATTAAACATAGAATCAATATAGTTTTCTTCTACTTCTAAAATTGCACTATATTTTCTATCAATGTAACCATATACATGGACATCAATAACTGCTAATACTAACTCTTTTTTTGATTTAAAATAATGGTACATACTACCTTTATTTAATTGTGCTTTTTTTAATATTTTGTCAACTGAAACTGAATGATACCCATTTTCATATATTTCTTCAAAAGTTACAGCTAACAATTTTTCCTTTGTTGTCATTATTTTTCCCACCTAATTAATTTCTTTTTTGACCTGGTTTTGGTTGACTTACTTGTTTTTGTAAATCTAATGATAAGTTGTTAAAAAATAATTCACCATAATCAGTTGTTCTATTAATAGTTTCATATGCTTGTATAATACTGTTGTTATATCTTACAGCATCTTGTAATATTTTTAAAATTTTAACTGATTCTAAAAAGTTTACATGGGATGGTGCTTCAATTGGTGAAGAATAGTATTTATGCATTCTTTCAACTAAATTTTTATTTCTAATCTCAATAAATACAGACTCAATAGGTGATTTAAAAAATAAAATCTTCTGCTTTACATTAATAGATATATATGTAGTATCCATTCCATATATCTTTCTTGAAAAAGAATCAAACAAAAACAACTTCTTATTATAGTTATTATTAAATAGTTCATACATCAATTCTAAAATTTTAATTTTTTCCTCTTTTGTATAAAAGTTACCAAAGTTAGCAAAACAAAAAATTAGAACTGATTTAATTGAATACCACTCAGTAGTATCATAATCATATCTTAGCATCTGTTCAATTCTTAACTGTTTTAATTCCTCTATTTCTGTTGATGTTCTTGTTCTATAAACTTTTTTCACAGCAGTATCTCTATACATAGGTCCAGGGAATTGTGCTTGTATTACAAATCTTCTATTTTTTTCAAGATCCATAATATATTTTAGTCTTCCTTCATAGTCTTCATCAATAATTCTTACCTCTTTTTGAGGAATCTGACTAATTGACTTTATAAACTCTTCCCCTGTACATCCCTCTTCCCAGATAAAATCTGGATATCTAAAAACATTACAAATTTTATTTTTAACATCATCATTTGGCTCAATATCAGAAACATTGTCTATCCATGAAGTAACAGTACGTCTATCTTTTTGAATAAGAGAAGCAAATTTTGATATACTCAAATTTGATCTTTTAAAAATCTCTATAAATTTTTCTATTCCATTTTTATATGTCATTTTAAGGCCCTAATAATTTTCTTGGAATTTATTGTACCATTAGTATACATAAGAACAAATATTGTACAAAACCTCTATTTCTTAAAAAAAGTTGTAATTTCTAAATCAAAAAATATACAATACTACTTTTGTAAACAGTAGTATAATGATTATCACTTAATTTATATAAGGATTCATATGAGCGCAGGAAAAAAATTTAGAGAAGCATTAAAAGAAGAATCTCCACTACAAATCGTAGGAACTATCAATGCTTATCAAGCATTACAAGCTACTAAAGTTGGATACAAAGCTATCTATTTATCAGGTGGTGGTATTGCTAACGCTTCATACGGTTTACCAGATTTAGGTATGACTATGATTGAAGATGTTTGTATTGATATTAGAAGAGTTACTTCTATTTGTGATACTCCATTAATTGTTGATGCTGATACAGGTTGGGGACACGCATTCAACGTTTCTAGAACTGTTAAAGAATTTATCAGAGCTGGTGCTGCTGGATTACATATCGAAGATCAAGTTGCTGCAAAAAGATGTGGTCATAGACCAAACAAAGAATTAGTTACAACAGAAGAGATGTGTGACAGAATTAGAGCGGCGGTTGATGCAAAAATGCAATTAGACCCAGATTTCTATATTATTGCTAGAACTGATGCACATGCATCTGAAGGTCAAGAAGCTGCAGTATCTAGAGCAAAAGCTTATGTTGAGGCTGGAGCAGATGCAATTTTTGCTGAAGCAGTTCATACACTAAAAGAATACAAAGAGTTCTGTGAGCAAATGACAGTACCAGTATTAGCAAACATTACTGAGTTTGGGGCAACTCCAATGTTTACTACTGAAGAGTTAGGTTCAGTTGGAATTGAAATGGTTCTTTATCCATTATCTGCATTTAGAGCAATGAACAAAGCTGCATTAAATGTATATAAAGAACTAAGAGAAAAAGGTACTCAAGAGAGTGTTCTTGATACTATGCAAACAAGAATGGAGCTTTACGATATGTTAGGGTACCATGACTATGAGCAAAAAATGGATGAGTTATTTTCTAAGGGAAAAGCTAAGTAATTAGACTTAAAAAAATAAAAGTAAAAAACTAGGGAAAAGTTTACAAAAGGAGAAATTTATGAGCACAACTACGGGATTTAAACCAAAAAAATCAGTTGCATTATCAGGGCAATCTGCAGGTAACACTGCTATTTGTACAGTGGGGAAAAGTGGAAATGACTTACACTATAGAGGTTATGATATTTTAGAATTCGCTAACACAGCAGAGTTTGAAGAGATTGCACATTTAATCGTTCACGAAAAATTACCTAATAAAGCTGAATTAGCTGCTTATAAAACTAAGCTACAAGGTTTAAGAGATATTCCAGATGGTGTTAAAGTTGCATTAGAGCAATTACCAAAAACTGCTCATCCAATGGATGTTATGAGAACAGGTTGTTCAGTTCTTGGAGCAATAATGTCTGAAGATGAATCTCATCCAAAAGATGAGGCACAAGCTATCGTTGATAAATTAATGTCTTGTTTTGGTTCTATGTTATGTTACTGGTACCACTATGCATACAATGGAAAAAGAATTGATGTTGTAACTGATGATGATTCAATTGGTGGTCACTTCTTACACCTTTTACATGGTGAAAAACCAAGAGAATCTTGGGTTAGAGCTATGCATACATCATTAATCCTTTATGCTGAGCATGAATTTAATGCATCTACATTTACTTCAAGAGTTATTTCTGGAACTAATTCAGATATGTTCTCTTGTATCACTGGTGCAATTGGAGCATTAAGAGGTCCAAAACATGGTGGAGCTAATGAAGTTGCATTTTATATTCAAGAAAGATACTCTTCACCTGATGAAGCTGAAAAAGATATCTTAGAAAGAATGGCTAGAAAAGAGATTATTATTGGATTTGGACACCCAGTTTACTCTTCTTGTGATCCAAGAAACGTAGTAATTAAAAAAGTTGCTGAAGATTTATCTAAAGAAAACAACAATACATTAATGTATGACGTTGCTGAAAGAATTGAAACAATCATGTGGGATAACAAAAAAATGTTCCCTAACTTAGATTGGTTCTCTGCAGTTTCTTATAACCAAATGGGAATTCCAACAGATATGTTTACTCCAATTTTCATTATCTCAAGAGTTACTGGATGGGGTGCACATGCTATTGAGCAAAGAGAAGATGGTAAAATTATTAGACCATCTGCAACCTATACAGGTCCTGAAGACTTAAAATACGTTCCTTTAGAGGAAAGAGAATAATCAAAAGATTATTCAAGACTTAAAAGCCATCAAATTTTTTGATGGCTTTTATTTTTTATAGAGAAAAAATTAAAAATAGGTATAAATAATATGACAAACGAAAAATATCTTAAAGACCTTGATGGTGTTGATGGTGTTAAATTTTATGATGTTAAAGCAGCAGTTGAAGATATTCAAGCTGGTTCATTTGAAAAATTAAACTACACATCAAGAGTTTTAGCAGAAAACTTAATTAGAAAATGTCCTAGTGAAGATTTAGAAGACTCATTAGTACAATTAATCGAAAAAAGAACAGACAAAGATTTCCCTTGGTATCCATCAAGAGTTATTTGTCACGATATCTTAGGATTAACTGCATTTGTTGATCTTGCAGGACTTAGAGAAGCAGTTGCTTCAAAAGGTGGTAATCCAGATAAAGTTAACCCAGTTGTTCCAACTCAGTTAATCGTTGACCACTCATTAGCAGTAGAGTGTGGTGGATATGATCCAGATGCATTCCAAAAAAATAGAGATATTGAAGATAGAAGAAATGCAGATAGATTCCACTTTATTAACTGGACAAAAGAAGCATTTAATAATGTAGATGTTATCCCTCCAGGTAATGGTATTATGCACCAAATCAACTTAGAGAAAATGTCTCCAGTTGTACATTTAGACGATGGAATTGCAAGTCCTGATACATTAGTAGGAACAGATTCACATACTCCACACGTTGATGCACTTGGTGTTATTGCTGTTGGTGTTGGTGGATTAGAAGCTGAAAATGTTATGCTTGGAAATCCATCTTATATGAGAGTTCCTGAAATTATTGGTGTTGAAATTACAGGTGTTAGATCAGAAGGTATTACAGCTACTGATATTGCACTTTCAATGACTTCATTTTTAAGAGAAAACAATGTTATCTCAGCTTACTTAGAATTCTTTGGTGAAGGTATCAAATATCTTAACTTAGGTGATAGAGCTACAATTGCAAATATGACTCCTGAGTATGGAGCAAGTGCAGGTATGTTTGCTATTGATGAGCAAACTATTGATTACTTAACTGTAACAGGTAGAGAGCCACAACAAGTTAAATTAGTTGAAGCTTATGCTAAGGCAAATGGTTTATGGGCTGACCAAGTTCAAAATGCTACTTATGCTAGAACTATTAAATTTGATTTAGGAGCAGTTACTAGATCATTAGCAGGTCCTTCTAAACCTCATAAATTAGTTCCAACTTCAACTTTAAAAGAAGAAGGAATTGTAAAAGAGTGGACTCAAGAAGGTGACTTTATTCCAGATGGTGGTATCTTAATTGCTGCTATTACTTCTTGTACAAATACTTCAAATCCAAGAAACGTTATTGCTGCTGGTTTACTTGCTAAAAAAGCAAATGAGCTTGGATTAAAAAGAAAACCTTGGGTTAAGTCTTCATTAGCGCCAGGATCTAAAGTAATTGAAGTTTATTTAAAAGAAGCTGGATTATTACCTGAAATGGAAAAACTAGGATTTGGTGTTGTTGGTTTTGCATGTACTACTTGTAATGGTATGTCTGGAGCTCTTGATCCAAAAATCCAACAAGAAGTTGTAGATAGAGATATTTACACTACTGCTGTATTATCAGGGAATAGAAACTTCGATGGAAGAATTCACCCATATGTAAAAGAAGCATTTTTAGCATCTCCTGCATTAGTTATTGCATATGCATTAGCTGGTACTGTTAGATTTGATATTGAAAATGATGTTTTAGGTCAAGATAAAGATGGTAATGATATTAAATTAAAAGATTTATGGCCATCAGATGCAGAGATTAACGCTGTTGAAAAAGAGTGTGTTAGACCTGAAATGTATAATGATATTTATAACCCAATGTTCGCTAGAGATGGAATCGCAGGTATTAAAGTAGATCCTTTCTATAAATGGAATACTAACTCGACATATATCAACAAGCCTCCTTATTGGGAAGATGAATATATGCAAATGCCAGCATTAAAAGGTATGAGACCATTAGGTGTATTCCCAGATAACATTACGACTGATCACTTATCTCCATCAAATGCTATCTTACCTGATAGTGCTTCTGGTGAGTACTGTATCTCAAAAGGTCTTCCAATTCCTGACCTTAACTCTTATGCAACACATAGAGGGGATCATAATACTGCTTCAAGAGCAACTTTAGCAAATCCAAAACTATTTAACGAAATGGTTAAAGATGAAAATGGAAAAACTAAACAAGGTTCATTAACTAAGATTATGCCAGAAGGTAAAGAATCTAGAATGTGGGAAGCTATTGAAGAGTATAACAATAGAAAACAACCATTAATTATCATTGCTGGTACTAACTACGGTCAAGGTTCTTCTAGAGACTGGGCTGCAAAAGGTGTTAGACTTGCTGGTGTTGAAGTATTAATTGCTGAATCTATTGAAAGAATTCACAGAACTAACTTAGTTGGAATGGGTGTATTACCATTACAATTTAAAGATGGTGAAACTAGACATACTTACGAAATTGATGGGTCAGAAACTTTTGATATAGAAGGTGAAATCACTCCTAGATGTGACTTAACAGTTGTTATGACTAGAGCAAATGGTGATGTAGTTAAATTCAATGTTTTATGTAGATTAGATACTTCTGCTGAAGTTGAAGTTTACAAAAACGGTGGTATTTTACAAAAATTCGCTAAAGATGTTGTTGCTGAAGGTAAATAAACCTTAAATAACATTACATTCGTTCCCAAGCTAGAGCTTGGGAACGAGATTATAATTAACTGATTATTTAAAATTATTTATAAAAGTATAAAATCTATGTTTTTATAAACAATTTAAAGTGAATTTATAAAAAGGGAAAATACAATGGCTTACAAACCACAATTTAAAGTAAAAGCTACATATATGAGAGGTGGAACTTCAAAGGGGACATTTTTCAATATTGCAGATTTACCTGAAGAAGCAAAACAAGATCCAAAAAAAAGAGATAGATTATTACAAAGAATCGTAGGATCTCCAGATTTATATAAAAAACAAATTGATGGCATGGGTGGAGCAACTTCATCTACTTCAAAAGCTATTTTAGTTGGAAAGTCTAATGTTGCTAATCACGATGTTGATTACTATTTTTGTCAAGTTGCAATTGATAAAGACTTTGTTGATATGAGTGGAAACTGTGGAAACTTATCAAGTGCAGTTGGTCCTTTTGCTATTAATGAGGGATTAGTAGATAATGTCCCAGAAAATGGTGTTTGTTGTGTAAGAATTTGGCAAGCAAATATCAAAAAAACTATTCTTTGTTATGTAACAATGGAAAATGGAATGGTTAAAGAGATGGGTGATTATGAGATTGATGGTGTTGCCTTTCCAGCAGAAGAGATTGTTTTAGAGTTTGTTGAGCCAGTTGATCCTAGTGAAGAGTTATTTCCTACTGGAAATTTAGTAGATGATTTAGAAGTTCCTGGTGTTGGTACTTTTAAAGCTACTATGATAACTGCTGGTATTCCAACAGTATTTGTTAATGCAGATGAGATTGGATATAAAGGAACTGAGCTTCAAGATGATATTAACTCAGATACAGCAGCACTTGAAAGATTTGAAAAAATTAGAATCGCAGGTGCGCTTAAAATGGGTGTAATGAAAGATGCATCTGATGCATTAACTCAACAACATACACCAAAAATTGCATTTGTAAGCCCAGCAGCTGATTTTATTACTTCTTCTGGTAAAGAGGTAAAAGCTAGTGAAATGGATTTGCATGTTAGAGCATTATCTATGCAACAACTACACCATGCTATGATGGGAACTGCCTCTGTTGCAATTGGAGTTGCTGCTTGTGTTCCTGGAACTTTAGTAAATATTGCTGCAGGTGGAGGTGAAAAAGATTCTGTTACTTTTGGACATCCAAGTGGAGCTATCAAAGTAGGAGCAACACTATCTAAAGATGGTGATAAATATATTGTTGAAAAAGCTAGTATGAGTAGAAGTGCTAGAATTATCATGGATGGGAATGTACATGTTCCAGCTGGGACTATGGATTAATTTATAAACTTTTATTAATAATAATTTTAATCACTAAAGGAAGGGTAAAAAACACCCTTCCTTTTTTTATTTAACTAATTGATACCCTTTTAATACTATCTTATACTATAATTATGCTAACATATAAAAGGGAGACTATTATGTCTAAAACAAAAATAATTTTTGGTATATTTTTAATAACTTTAATGTTATCAACACTTTTATTTACAGCTTTCCCTTCTCTTTATTCTAATGATGAAACTGGGAAGATATATAAACAAGTTGATACGAATTTTAATTTTTTAAAAAATGAAGACTCTGAATATGTACTACTTTATTTTGGTTATGTGGGTTGTGCAACAATTTGTTCCCCTGCATTAAATGAGATAAGTCAAATATATAAAAAACTTGATAAAAATAAATTCACTTTCTACTTTGTAAATTTACAAGAAAATACACCAAAAGAGAATGTTGATTTATTTGCAAAAGTTTTTGATGAAGATTTTACAGGTATTTATCTAAATAATGAAGAGATAAAAAAAATAATAAATACACTTAATATAAAATTTGTACCTTCAATGTTAGATAAAAATGAAATTGACCATTCAGGTTTTTTACATGTTTTAAAAAAAGAAGAGAAAAACATGTATCAACAAAAGTTTATTTATACAACAAAACCACTTCAAATTGAAGAAATAATTAAAGATCTAAATAATACAAAAGGAGCATCATCATGATGAAAGTATTTTTTCCATTTTTGGATAAAAGTTTACCACAAAAAGTTCAGGAGAGTTTAGCAGAAGATTATAGAAATGCTGACAAACTAATGCTTATTGTTTCATTTATAAGCTTTTTACTAGTAGCTGGAGTAACATCTTATAGTAATAGTACTTATTTTATAGGTCTTGTTGGTGGAGGTATAACTTTTGCATCAACTTTTTTAGCATATAAAATATTTAGAGGTACAGTACTTTCTCGTATTATCTTTGGTACAGCATTTGTAATATATCCTGCTATCATGATTTCGCAACAACTAGGTATGATCGAGATGCACTTCTTCTTTTTTGTGTATGTTGCTGCCTTTGTTGTGTATAAAGATATTACCGCAATGATGGCAATGACAGCTGTTACTGGTGTACATCACCTTTTATTTACTTACTTACAATTAAATGGTGCTTCAATTATGGGCAAAGAGATTATACTTATGAGTACAAACTGTAGTTGGTTATTTACTTTTATTCATATTTTTGTATTTTTAATAGAACTTATAATACTTATTTATGCAGTTTATACACTAATAAATCAATTTATTCAAGCTAAAACATTACAATTTGAATCAGCAGAAGCATTTGAAAAATTAGAAGAAACAACTTTGTTAAATAAAAAAATAATTGATGAAACTATTGAAGTAGCAAATAGCGTAAACTCTGGTGTTTTAACAGCAAGAGTACAAAGTGATACAAAAGATGAAAATATAAAAGCATTAAAAGATATTATCAATGATATGATGAATAATCTTGAGAGAAAAATCGCATCAGACTTAAATGAAATCACATCAGTTTTACAAGAATTTACTAACAATAGTTTTACTTCAAAAATAAATTCAAGTGGTGAACTTGCAGAAAACCTTAATATCCTTGCTGATGCAATTACAAATATGCTTATTGAAAATAAAGAAAATGGTTTAACTCTTCAAAGCAGTGCAACATTACTATCATCAAATGTAAATAATCTTAATACATCATCAAATACGGCAGCAGCTTCATTGGAAGAAACAGCAGCAGCAGTAGAAGAGATAACATCAATTATTAAATCAAGTAATGAAAAAGTAAATAGAATGTCTATCTTGGCAAATGATTTAAATAAATCAGCAAGTGATGGGGAAAATTTAGCAACTAAAACAACATCAGCAATGGATGATATTGATACACAAGTTAAAGCTATTAATGATGCAATTACAGTTATTGATCAAATTGCATTCCAAACAAATATATTATCTTTAAATGCAGCAGTTGAAGCAGCAACAGCAGGAGAAGCTGGTAAAGGATTTGCAGTTGTCGCACAAGAAGTAAGAAATCTTGCAAGTAGAAGTGCAGAAGCAGCTAAAGAGATTAAAGATTTAGTTGAAAATGCAACTACAAAAGCAAATGAAGGTAAATCAATTGCAGATAATATGATCAAAGGTTATTCTGATTTAAATAGTAAGGTTAGTGAAACAATTGAATTAATTACTGATGTTAATTCAGCTTCGAAAGAGCAAGAAACTGGAATTGTTCAAATTAATGATGCCATTAACTCTTTAGATAAACAAACTCAAGAAAATGCAATGATTGCAAGTGAGACAAACGATATTGCAACTCAAACAAATCAAATTGCTGAAGTTATTTTAAATAGTGCAGATGAAAAAGAGTTTGAAGGTAAAAATTCTGTAAAAGCAAGGGATATTCAAGTTAGTAAATCCTCAACTTCAATATCTGCTAAAACATCTAAGGTAAATACTACTCCAAAAGAAAAGATTAAAAAAGTAGAACCTAAAGCTACAAATTCACAAAAGACAGTAACTGCAAATAATAATAACGATGATGAGTGGGAAAGCTTTTAATATAAAAAAAGGATAGTTTTAAAAACTATCCTCATCATCTAAAACCTTAAGAATATTCTCTTTTTTTTGATAGCCTTGAAATTCATATAAAATAGTTAAATCCCCTTCACTTTTTTCAAGAATATAAGAGGTAGGAAAATATTTTATAGAAAAAGAATACTTTTCTAAAAGCTTTTTAAAAATATCACTAGAATCATTCACATAAAACATATATAAATCATCTCTAATCACATCAATCTCTTCAAGTACTCTTTTTTGTTTAGCGCACCAAGGACAATAAGTGGTACTAAAAATAAGAAAGGTTTTTTTATCTTCTTTAATCTCATCAAGGGTTTTTAATTCTTTAATTTCTGAAGAGATTAAATAGCTTGATAAAATAAAAATCAAAAAAACAATCTTTCCCATGACCAGTCCCTTTTATTTTAGCAGTTTTGAAATCTCTTTAAAAACTGGATTTTTTGCATTTACAGTTAACTCAAATAATAATGATTCATAAGTTGTTGGAATCACTCCTGCTTGAATCATTCTTTTTATTGCTATATCTTTATCTTTTTCTTTTCTAGAGTTGACACAATCAGTTACAAGAACAGGTTGTAATCCCTCTTCTAACAAATCAAGTGCAGTCTGTAGAACACAAACATGAGTCTCAATACCAGCTAAAATAACAATCTTTTTACCTGTATCTTTTATGGCACAAAGACCATCTTCATTTCCACAACAAGAAAAAGTTGTTTTCTCAAAATGTGGATACTCATCTGTTAACTCTTTTAAACTTGCAATTGTTTCGCCAATACCTTTTTTATATTGTTCATTTACAATCATAGGAATCTCATGTAATTGTAAGCCTTTAACTAATGTTACTAAGTTTTTTTCTAACTCTTCATTGTTTTGTATATGAGGAAATAATCTTTCTTGCACATCAACTTGAACAAATACACAATCTTCTGCTTTAATTCTCATTAATTACTCCTAAAAAATAGTCCCAATTTTTTAAGGACCTTGAATTTATCACTTCTTTTAACACTATAGCAAAAGCCATAGATAGAGAACAACTAGTTATTCTCTTTAGATATTAGCAAAACTTCGTAACATTAGACTAGCATTTAATCTTCAAATGCTACTTTTTCAGCACGAGCTAATAACTCTTTAGCTCCTTGATCAATAAATGTTTGAGCTAAATTTTTACCTACATTTTCAAATTCTTCAAGATCTGCAACTATATCTTCTTGGATATATTCACTACCATCAGGCATTCCAACTATTGCCTTTACATCAATAGAGTTTTCATCTAAGATAGTTGCTTTAACACCAATTGGAACTTGACAACCACCCTCTAAAGTTCTTACAAAATCTCTTTCAATAGTTGATTCAATATGTGCATTTTTATCATGTAATACAGAAACAATATCCATAATCTCTTTATTGTCTAAAGTTTCAATACCTAGTGTTGCTTGCCCCATAGATGGAATCATATCATCTGTTGAAACTGGTTTAAAATATTTCACCTCATCTTCTATTTGAAGTTTTTGTAATCCTGTTGCTGCAAGAATAATAGCATCATACTCACCAGCTTTTAATTTTGCAATTCTAGTGTTGATATTTCCTCTTAAATCTTTTAAAACAATATCAGGTCTTAAAAGTTTTAACTCTAATCTTCTTCTTAAACTTGTAGTTCCTACAACTGCACCATTTGGTAAATCATGAATACCTTCATACTTTTCACTTAAAAAAGCATCCCTTGGATCAAATCTTTTTGTAACTGCTGCTAGTGCAAATCCCTCTTCAAAATTAACAGGGACATCTTTTAGACTATGTACTGCAATATGAGCTTCTTTAGAAGCAAGTGCAATTTCAAGCTCCTTTGTAAATAATCCTTTACCACCAATTTTTGCTAAAGGTACATCTAAAATCTTATCAGCTTTTGTAGAAAATGTTTTTAACTCAATCTCCATGTCTGGATAATGCTTATTTAATTCAGCTTTTATATATTCACTTTGCCATAGCGCTAATTTACTTTTTCTTGTTGCAATTATCAATTTTTCCATTTTAATTTCCTAACATTTCATATTTTAATTTTGATTTGTCTTTCTCACCATTAACAAAAATAGTTGGTGTTCCTTGAACCATCACATTATCTCCTTTAGAGATATCAGCTGATAATTCATCTCCAACTTTTTTATTTTTGATATCATTTATTGTGTATGAAGTATTAAACTCTTTATTAAAGCCATCAATAACTTTTTGAGCATTTGTTTCACTTGATTCGAAGTATTTATCCCAATCTGCTTCATATACTTTTAATTCAATGTCAGTCATTTTATCATTTTTAGCTGCTACCATAAGAGCAGATAAAGGAGCAGATGCTGGGTGAATTCTTAATAATGGGAAATGATAATAATACAAGGCTATACTATCTTTATGTTTTTTTACATAATTTATTACATCAGGTACATAATCCATACAAAAAGGGCATAATGGATCTGAAAATACCACTAATTTATCTTCTGCATTAGGATTCCCTGCAATTAATTTTTTTTCATCATAATAATCTTTTGTTAACTTAGGATTCATCAAATCTTTTAATGCCATCCCTGTTTTTATATCAAAAAGTTCAGGGGCGATAATCTCACCATTTGAAAAAACAACATCCTTTGCTTTTATCTCTTTTCCTGCCATTTTTGCATCTAAATCTATGATATATCCATACCAACCTTTTTGTGGCATCTCTCTTTTAGTATTTATTTTTACACTATTAATTTCTACTCTTTTATTCTTTGAAAATCTTTCTTTTTCAAACTTAAGCACATTATCATCAACAGTATCATTAGCTAATAAACTTCCAAACATTAGTGCAGTTGCACCAATAACCGATATTAATTTCATTTGTGTCCTTTCATAGTCTTTCATATCTCAAACCAAGAATTATATTCTTAACAAACTTAAGAGTTAAGTTTTAGTCTTAACAGTAATTTTTTTAATATGAAACAATTCTTTTGTTGTATTTAATTGACTAGAATTTAGTATATCTTTTAACTGTAACTCTTTTTGAGAGGGGCTAGGATTTGCAGTTTTTTGCATATCTGCCACACAACCAGAACCAACCTCTATATCTTCAACCATTGAGCCTGTACCATTTTCAATAGAATTTTGTGCTTCATATACTTGTTTTGCCTCATCTAAAGATATATCGTTAACTAAAGCAATACCTGCAATTGAGGATTCCTTATCTTTCATTCTCTCAATTAAATTTTCACCATTTTTTTCTTGAGTATGATTACTCAAAGACTTTTTTGTTTCCTCTTTAATAAATTCTATTTCAATATTCTCACCAAAAATATCATAGATAAAAAGTTTTAATATCCCATAATGTTTTAGTAAAAATTTTCTTTCATCACCTTGTGCATAAGAGCTAATTTCAAGTTTATTATCTGAAAAGTTTTTATAAACAAAGTTTTTTTCAAAGGCTTCACCTAACTCATCATCCCTTTCATAAACCTTGGCAATCAATTGTTTATATGCTTTTGTATTTTCATCAATTACTTCAGGAACCACCTGGGGTATTGGTTCATAAACAGGTTCTTCTACAATTGGCTCTTCAACAATTTCTTGGACTGTTTCTTGAGGCATTTCCTGGACTGTTTGATTAGGTATTTCTTGAACTGTTTGATTAGGTATTTCAGGAGATATATTTTGATTTGCCTCTTGCTTTTCTTCCATAGGAGGAATTACATTTTCAACAGGCTCTTCAATCACCTCATTTTGTTTTTCCTCTATTGGCATATTATACTCTTCATCAAAAGGGTTAGGGAAAGGATTGGTATTTTGTTCAACAACTTCAATTGGTTGAACAGTAGGAATTGCATTTATACTATCTGTTGAAATAGTTGTTTCATTTTCAATCTCTACAGCTTCTTCAACTTCATTCTCTTCTACTTTTATTGGACTCTCTTCATTTAAAGCTTTTCTATTTTCCATAAAAGTTTCATTAACTTTTACTACTTCATCATCATAGGCATGATTTATATCATTATTTGCATGTTCTACAACTTTTTCTTTAGAAATCACATCTTTAATTATAGGCTTAACCTCAATATCTTGAACTTGATTTATAATCTCATCAATAGTTTTTAAATTTGTTGCTTCAACCATTTTTGATAAGGTTAAAATTAAAACAAATCCACCATCTGAATTTATTGCTAATAGATGTTTTGCATCGCTTAGTATTCTAAAAAATCTATCAAATAAAAGTATATTAAACTTTGCATCTTTTTCAAGCATTTTTTGCTTTAAATATATTGTCATCTCATCACAAACCTGAGATATCTCATAATTTTCTAATTCTTGTACTAGTTTAGTGAAATCCTGTTTTCTTAATATAGTATCAAAAAGCTCATCCATAAGTTTTGGTTCAATAAGTCCCAACATATCAACTACAGTTCTTGTGGTAATCTTACCTTTTGAAAAGATAATTGCTTGGTCTAGTAAAGTTAGAGTATCTCTTAAACTTCCTTGTCCTGTTCTTGCTAATATCTCTAAAGCATCAGTTTCAAAGTCAATATTCTCTTCATTTAAAATATGTGATAAATGATGCATCACATCAGAATTTGCAATTTTATTAAATCTAAAATGTTGAGTTCTACTTAAAATAGTAGCTGGTAGTTTAAGTGGATCTGTTGTTGCAAGTATAAATTTTACAAAACCTGGAGGTTCTTCTAAGGTTTTAAGTAAGGCATTAAAAGCTTGAGTTGTAAGCATATGAACCTCATCAATTATAAACACTTTAAATCTAGCAGAACTTGGTTTATATTTTGTATGTTCAATTAAATCTTTAATATCATCAATTCCCCTATTTGAAGCTGCATCCATCTCTATAATATCAAGGTGTTTATTTGTATTTGCACTTTGACAATTTTCACACACTTCACAAGGCCGTGATGTTGGTCCATTTGAACACAATAACGCCTTTGCCATAATTCTTGCAGTTGAAGTTTTACCACTTCCTCTTAGTCCACTAAAAAGATAGGCATGGGATAATCTACTTGAATCTAAAGCTAAAGACAAAGTTTGTGAAATTGTTGTTTGCCCAACTAAATCTTCAAATCTTTTTGGTCTATATTTTAATGCTAACACCCTATTCTCTACATTTTTTTCATTCATTAATATCCCTTACTTTTATCTTTCCACCAATTGTATATTTATCTAATATTAAATTAACCATATTTAAATTTATATCTTTTGTATAATAAAGTTTGATTTCTAAATCTCCCCTATTAATATGCCCTTTTTTAGAACTCAAATCTTCAAGCCTTTTTGCTATTGCAAAACCAGTTTCAATTAAATTAATATCTTTACCCATATAATCTTTTATAATATCTGATACTAGTGGGTAATGTGTACAACCTAGAACAATTGTATCTACACCATTTTTTTTCATAGGCTCTAACCAGCTTTTTAACATTTCATGTGTTTTACTATCTTCAATCATTCCATTTTCAATTTTCTCAACTAAGCCTGGACATGCTTGTTCAAATAATCTTATCTCTTTTAATATAGTTAAATCATTAAGCAAAGTTTGGTATTTTTGCCCCTTTAATGTGGCACTTGTTGCTAAAACTCCTACACTATTACTTTTTGTCATATTAATAGCAGGTTTTATACCAGGCTCAGTTCCAATAACAATTAAATCTTTAAACTTCATTCTAAGTTCTTTTACAGCAGCTGATGTAGCTGTATTACATGCAATAATTAAAGCTTCAATGTTATGATTTTTTATCAAATATTTAGTAATAGATAAAGAGTGTTTTAAAATCTCATCTTTACTCTTTTCTCCATAGGGAGCATATTCAGTATCAGCTATATAAAAAATTTCTGCACCTTTAAAAAGCTTTGAAATCTCTTTTACAACTGTTAAACCACCAAGACCTGAATCAAAAATCCCAACTTTCAATAAATACCTTTAAAAGTTCCTACTTTTAAAGGAACCATATATTTATGACTACTTTTTAGCAAGATTTATAAAAAACTTTAAAAGTAGCAAAATCCTAAAGAGTACAACTAGTTGTACTTAAAATAAATTAATGAGGATTATATCAAAAAAGTTATAACTAATTTGTTAAAATAAAATATATAGATTACTAAAGGAGATTTATGTTTTTTCATTTTCATCCATATGAACCTTTTTTAAATAACGATACAAAAACTATTATTATGGGAACCCTACCTCCACCTAGATTTTATATAAAAGAATATAAAAAAGAGGATGTACTTTTTTGTTATGGATCAAAGGATAATCTTCTTTGGAAAGTTCTTAATAAAATCTATAATTTAGATTTGCTTTTTGATAACTCACTAGAAGCAGTAGAACAAAGAAAATCATTTTTGTTAAAAAACAAAATTGGTATTTGTGATATCGTAGAATCTTGTCAAAGGGAAAAAATTGATGCCAGTGATATTGGTATGAAGCATGTTAAACTAAGAGATATAATCTATTATTTAGGCAAATATGACAAAATCACTACAATAATCTTTACTGGGGGCTATTGTAAAAACTCCCCTGAATATTTTTTAAGAAAAGTTCTAAAAGAAGAAAATATTGTATTTGAAAACATCTCAAATGAAATTCCTAAAATTCACAAATTTAAATTTAATAAAAGAACAATAAAAACAATAAGTCTAAGCTCACCATCTAATGCAGCCAATAGAAGTATAGGGGCAAATAAAATATTTAAAAAAAATAAAAAACTTGATAAAAACTATACCACCTTTGATTTTAGGCTATCTCAATATAAAGATGTTTTTAAATTAGTATAAAAATTTAAATTTTCTTTAAGTATAAGTTAAAATTTATTTTATTATAATTCTGAATGATTATTCATTTAACATTAGGAGAGAGAAATGTTTATACAGGAAACACTATTATTTGTAGTCTTTGGATTAGCCGCTTTTACTGCAGCTTCATGGTTCATTACTTTTTTTGTAAAAGAAAATTAGTTTTTAAGAGCCATTTGCAAAGCTTACAAATGGCTCTATAATTTAAAATGCTTCTACAATAGCACCATTATATTTTTCAAGGATGAATTTTTTAATCTCATCTGAGTTTAATACTTCATCTAAAGCTTTAATATATTCTTTATTTTCATTACCAGCTTTTACTGCAACAATATTTGCATATGGAGAATCTTTTGATTCAATAACTAATGCATCTTTTAGTGGATTTAAATTTGCAGCCAATGCATAGTTTGTATTGATAATTGCGGCATCAATTTCATCGATAACTCTTGGTAATTGAGGAGCGTCTAATTCTTCAATTTTTAGATTTTTTGGATTTTCTATAATATCAACTGCAGTTTTAAACTCTACATCTTTAAATTTTAATAAACCTTGTTTAACTAAAATATCTAATGCTCTACTTCCATTTGTTGGGTCATTTGGAACAGCAATTGTCGCACCATCTTTTAATTCACTAATATTTTTGATTTTCTTAGAATACAATCCCATTGGTTCTAAGTGAACATTTACTGTTTTTACTAAATTTGTATTTTTGTTTTTATTAAACTCTTTTAAATACGGTAAATGTTGGAAAAAGTTAGCATCTAACTCACCCTCATCAACAGCAATATTTGGAGTAACATAATCTGTAAATTCAACAATCTCTAAATCATAACCTTTTGCTTTTAAAAGAGGTTTTGCAGCTTCCAAAATTTCTGAATGGGGAACTGGTGTTGCACCAACTTTAATTACAGTTTTTTTCTCTTCAACTTTTACATTTTCTTTTTTTTCTTCACTACTTGTACAAGCAGTTAAACCTAAAGCAACAGCACCTGCAATTGCAAATTTTAAAATATTTTTAATCATTTATGTCCTTTATTTTTTAGTTTTTTTATAAATATAATCACCAGCACTTTGACATACTTGCACTAAGGCAATTAGTATTAGTACTGTATAAATCATAGTTTCAGTTTGAAATCTGTAATACCCATATTTAATGGCTACATCTCCCAAACCTCCACCACCAACAGCTCCAGCCATAGCAGAAAATCCAATTACTGTAATTAGTGTTAAAGTAATTGTAGAAATAATACTTGGCAATGCTTCTACAAGCATTACTTTAAAGATTATTTGAAAGTCACTTGCTCCAAAAGATTTTGCAGCTTCTATTACACCTTGGTCTACTTCTTTAAAAGCACTTTCAATAAGTCTTGCTATAAAAGGAGCAGCTCCTATTGTAAGAGGGATAATTGCAGCTGTTGTACCAATACTCTTCCCAATTAAAAATTTCGTTAATGGAAATAACACAATCATCAAAATGATAAAAGGAAATGATCTTAAAGTATTAATTGCAATATCAAGAACTGAATAGATTTTTAGATTCTCTTTTAAACCACCTTTTGAGGTTAGTATTAAAATAATTGCCAAGAAAAAACCAATAACAACAGCAAAAAAAGTTGAAACAAACGACATATAAACCGTTTCACCAAGTGCAGGTAATAATATATCAACCATTATAATACCTCCCAAACAATATCATGTTCTTTTATATAATCTGTAACTTTTTGTCTATCTTCTTCTTTTAGATTTATAACCATATTACCAACAATATGAGTGTTTATCTCTTCAAGTTTTCCCCAAACAATATTGAAATCCATATTTAACTCTCTTGCCATTTTTGTGATAAATGATTGATATGCATTATCTTTAGGAAAATACAATTTTATATTTACCCCTTCAGTTGGTACAACCTCAATCTCTCCTAAAAACTCTTTCATCTTCTCATCTGGCTTTAAAAATAACTCTTCTGTATCATCAAAACCAATAATATTTCCGTGTTCAAGTAAAAGTGCTTTTTGAGCAATTTGCTTAACAACTTCCATCTCATGAGTAACTATTACTATCGTAATATTAAGTTTTTCATTAATCTCTTTTAATAGATTTAAAATAGAAGTAGTAGTATTAGGATCAAGGGCAGAAGTTGCTTCATCAGATAATAGTACCTCAGGATCTAATGTTAGTGCTCTTGCAATTGCAACTCTTTGTTTTTGTCCACCACTTAATTGGCTTGGATATGAATTTAACTTATTTTCTAATCCAACTAAAGCTAATAAATCATTTACTTTTTTATTAATTTCGCTTTTTTTATAACCCCAAAGTTGCAGTGGAAGTGCTACATTTTCATATACAGTTTTTCTTTGAACTAATGAAAAGTGTTGGAAAATCATCCCAATCTTTTTTCTAAACTCTCTTAAACTCTGTTTATCAAGTGTTTTAATCTCTCTATCATTTACTTTTAATGAACCATCACTATAATCTTCAAGGCCATTAATACATCTAAGTAGTGTAGATTTTCCTGCACCACTATGTCCAACAATTGAAAATACTTCACCTTTTTTTATATCAATTGAAATATCATTTAATACTTTTGTTTGTCCATAATATTTATTTAAATTTTTAATACTAATCATAATTGATCCTTATAAGCTCGGAATATTATTAAAAAAAGAATAAGTTCTAAATTAAACAAGCAATTTATATGTAATTTTTTAAAAATTTGGGAAGATTGTGAAAAATAGCAGTTTTCTTTATAAAGAAAACCGCCATTAAAAAAAGGTATTTATACTATTCGTTCATTGATGCAAAGAAATCAGCGTTATTCTTAGTCTTTTGCATTTTTGAATATAAGAATTTTAAAGCTTCTACTTCATCCATTTGTGAAATAGCATTTCTTAAAATCCATGTTTTTTGTAAGATATCTGGACTTAATAATAATTCTTCTTTTCTAGTACCAGATTTGATAATATCTAGTGCTGGATAAACTCTTCTATTAGCTGCATTTCTACTTAATACAACCTCTGAGTTACCAGTACCTTTAAACTCTTCAAAAATAACTTCATCCATTTTTGAACCAGTTTCAATAAGTGCAGTTGAGATAATAGTTAAAGAACCACCCTCTTCAATATTTCTAGCAGCACCAAAAAATCTTTTTGGTTTATGTAATGCATTTGCATCAACCCCACCTGAAAGAACTTTACCAGAACTTGGAGTTACAGTATTATAAGCTCTTGCTAATCTTGTAATAGAATCTAATAAGATAACTACATCTTTTTTCATTTCTACAATTCTTTTTGCTTTTTCAATAACAATTTCAGCAACTCTTACATGGTTATGTGCTGGAAGATCAAACGTAGAAGAATAAACTTCACCATTTACACTTCTTTGCATATCAGTAACCTCTTCAGGTCTTTCATCAATTAATAAAACCATTAAGTGTGTATCAGGATGATTTCTACTAATACCGTGAGCTAAGTCTTTTAAAAGTTCAGTTTTACCAGTTTTTGGAGGTGCAACAATAAGTCCCCTTTGCCCTTTACCCATTGGAGCAAAAAGATCAAGCATTCTTCCTGTCATTCTATTTTGATCATACTCAAATGTAAATCTATCAGTAGAATATAATGGTGTTAAGTTATCAAATAATGGTCTGTTTTTTGATTCATTTATAGGTAAGTAATTTATTGCTTCAATTTTTAATAAAGCGTTGTACTTTTCACTATCTTTATTTGGAGGTCGAACTTGTCCTGTTACTATATCCCCTGTTCTTAATGCAAATTTTCTAATTTGTGTAGCAGAAACATAAGAATCATTTGAAGTATCTGAGAAGTTTCCATCCATTGCTCTTAAAAAACCAAATCCACCCTCTTTAATTTCTAAAATTCCAGTAAATAAAATAAATCCACCAGCATCAATTTGATGTTGTAGAATACTGAACATTAGATCTTGTCTTTTTAATTCTTGAGGGTTCTCTACATCTAGTTCTTTTGCAATTTTAAGAAGATCATTTAAGGGTAATTCTCTTAGTTGTTCAATTTTGTAACCTTCAACAGGAACATGAGTTCTTGCTTTTCTAGAGTTCCCATTTGAGTGTGAGCCTCTTGTTTTAGTTTTAGTTTGAGTTTTTGACTCTTCCATGAGTTTATTTTGCCTTTTTTTGATTTACATATTAAGTTATGTGTTTTGTAGTTTTATCTAGTATATTTTTTTTAAGTCTTGTAATTTTAGTGTTTATTTAGAAAAAAGTCAATTAATTAACTTGTGTTAAGGAAAAAAAGCGCCTATTGGCGCTTTTTTAAGGAAAAGATATCATAAGCTACCTTCGTTTTTACCTAAGTACTCAGCTACACCTTCAGTAGATGGCTTCATACCTTCGTCACCTTTGTTCCATCCAGCAGGACAAACTTCACCATGCTCATTAGTAAAAATCATTGTATCAACCATTCTAATCATTTCATCAATGTTTCTACCAAGTGGTAAGTCGTTAATTACAGCATGTCTTACAGTTCCATCTTTGTCAATTAAAAATGATCCTCTTAATGCAACAGAATCACCAAATAATACATCATAATCTCTTGAGATTTGTTTTGAAAGGTCAGCAACTAGAGGGAATTTAACTCTACCAATACCACCGTTTTCAACTGGAGTTTCTCTCCATGCAAAGTGAGAAAATTGTGAATCTACAGAACAACCAATTACATTGATTCCTCTTGAAGTAAACTCTTCAATTCTTTTTGAAAATGCAATAATTTCTGATGGACAAACGAAAGTGAAGTCTAGTGGGTAGAAAAATAAAACCGCACCTTTTTCACCAATATTGTCATATAAATTAAAATCTTCAACGATTTGACCATCAGCAAGTACAGCTGTTGCTGTGAAATCTGGAGCTTTTTTTGTAACTAACATGTAATTTCCTTTATTATAAATTGTTTTGTGAGGGAAAGTATAGTATAATTTTTTTAAATAACATTATATATAAAATATAAATTTATAAATTTAAGATAGGTTTTATTTTTGGAAAATTTTTATCCCTTAATAGATTATAGTTCAAATTTATTCATGATAACTGTAATTACTTTCATTATCTAGAATCTCCTATTCTAGGGAATTATAAAGCCAACTTATAACTATTCTCATTTAAAGTTAAATTTATTTTTTGTGTGATAAAGTTGAATAAATTTTTCAAGGAGTTAGAATGGCAGTAAAAATTACTGATATTTGTATTAACTGTGATGCTTGTTTAGATGAGTGTCCTACAGAATCAATTGTTGATAACGATGAGAATCCTACAGGTGAAGATATTTATTATGTAAACCCAGAAACTTGTACTGAGTGTATTGGTGATCATGACGAGCCAGCATGTGCAGAAGCATGTCCTACTGAAGGATGCATTGTTTGGGATGCTAGAGAAGGTGATAACGTTAGAGAAGGAATGACTGCTGGTGAGCCAGTTGTAGAAGACTAATCTTTATATCATTTTAATCAATTTTAATAAAAAGGTAAGTAATTTTTTAAATTGCTTGCCTTTTTTTATTTTTTTAGGTATAATCCGCGGCTAAAAAAATTAAAGAGGAATGAATACCTATGGAACAAACACTTTCAATCATTAAACCTGATGCAGTGGAAAAGAACGTTGTTGGTAAAATCTTAGATAGATTTGAATCTGCTGGATTAAGAATTGCAGCTACAAAAAAAGTTCAATTAAGCAAAGCTGATGCAGAAGCATTTTATGCAGTACACGCAGAAAGACCTTTCTTTGGTGAATTAGTAGACTTCATGATTTCTGGACCAGTTGTAGTTTCAGTACTTGAAGGTGAAAATGCAATGACTAAAAACAGAGAATTAATGGGTGCAACTAATCCAAAAGAAGCAGCAGCTGGTACAATTAGAGCAGATTTTGCTGATTCTATTGATGCAAATGCAGTTCATGGTTCTGATTCATTAGAAAATGCAGCAGTTGAAATTAAATTTTTCTTCTCAGCTAGAGAGATTTGCTAGTATTTTCACATGAAAATAGAATTTAGAAAAGTACCTTTTACTCCAAAAGAGTTTGAAACTGAATTCAATTCAGTTAAAATTGAAGGTACTTTTTGTAAAATATCGCCATCTTTAGTCAAAATTGACAGTAAACTTACAGGGAACACCACTGTAAATTGCATTAGATGCGGTGAAGAAGATACAATTACAATAGACGAAAATTTAATTTTTTTACTTAGTGATGGTATCTATAAGTCTGATTCTCATAATGATGAAGAATTAGATATAATAGAAATAGACGATAATATTATTGATTTTAATGAAATTATTGAAAGCGAAGTATCATCTATTTATACAGATTATCACATTTGTCCAAATTGTACAGATAGTGATTTTATTGAAAACGAATATTAAATAAGGAGAAAACATGGCAGTACCTAAGAGAAGAGTATCACATACTAGAGCAGCTAAAAGAAGAACTCACTATAAAATTACTTTAAAAAGACCAGTAAAAGATAGTGATGGAACTTGGAAAATGCCTCACATGGTTAACCCAAATACTGGTGAATATAAAGCATAATGCTAAGAATAGCAATTGATGCGATGGGTGGGGATTTCGGTCCTCAACCTATTATGGAGGGACTTATTTCTGCCCTTCGACACAATACTGCATTTACTGCAATAGCAGTAGGTGATGAAAATGAAATTAAACCTCTAATCCCCCCATACTTAATTGATAGAATTGAAATACTACATACAACTGATGTAATTAGTATGACTGATTCAGCTACAGATGCACTTAAAAGAAAAGAATCTACAATATTTAAATCAATAGATTTAGTTAAAGAAGGAAAAGCAGATGCTGTTGTTTCTGCTGGACACTCTGGAGCTTCTATGTCTCTAGCAACGCTTAGAATTGGTAGAATCAAAGGTGTTAGTAGACCAGCAATTGCAACATTAATGCCAACAAGTGAAAATCAAAATACTTTGGTTTTAGATGTTGGAGCAAATGTTGATTGTGATGCTAAAAACTTATTTGAATTTGCAATTATGGGGCAAGTTTATGCACAAGATGTATTACAACTTGATGAACCTTTAGTTGGATTATTAAGTAATGGTGAAGAGGAAAGTAAAGGTAATGAGATTACAAAAGAAGCATTTACAATGCTTTCAAAGATCCCTAATTTTGCGGGAAATGTTGAAGGTAGTGATGTATTTAAAGGTACAGTAGATGTAGTTGTTTGTGATGGATTTATTGGTAATATTTTACTAAAAACTGCGGAAGGTGTTGCAGATACAATTGGTAAAATTATAAAAAAAGATTTAAAAAGATCTCTTATTTCTATTGCTGGTGCAGTATTGATGAGAAAAGTATTCAAAAATCTAAAAGTAAGAGTTGATTATGCAGAATATGGTGGAGCTCCATTATTAGGAGTTAAAGCACCTGTTATTATTGCCCACGGTAAATCAAATAAAAAAGCAATTCAAAATGCGATTTATCAAGCAATTAATGCTGCAAGCTCTAATTTAGACACTGATATTGAAGAAAGATTAGAACTATACGCAATTGAAAAATAGCGTATTAGTTTTTTAAGGAAATTTTATAATGGCTTATGCAGCATTTAGATCAATAGGGGCTTATGTTCCTTCTAAAGTTATGACAAACGTTGACTTTGAGAAAATCATTGAAACAACTGATGAATGGATTACAAAAAGAACTGGTATAAAAGAAAGAAGATATGCAGAAGAGAATGAAAATCCTTCTGATATGGGTGCAAAAGCGGCTTCTCAAGCTATTGAGCGAGCAGGAATTGCTAAAGAAGATATTGATTTAGTAATCTGTGCTACAGTTACTCCTGACTATTTATGTATGCCTTCAACTGCATGCCTTATTGCTTCAAAATTAGGACTTCCTCCTACTCAAGCTTTTGATATAAGTGCTGCTTGTACAGGTTTTGTTTATGCAAGCTCAATTGCAAAAGCTTTTATTGAATCAGGTATGAAGAAAAATGTACTTATTGTTGGTGCAGAAAAATATACTTCTATTTTAGACTTTACAGATAGAACAACTTGTTTTATATTTGGAGATGGAGCTGGAGCAGCAATTATCTCTTCAACTGATAATAAAGAAGAAGCAATTATTGATGTAAACTGTTCAAGTGATGGAAACTACGATGATTTAATAAAAACTCCAGGTGGAGGAAGTAAAAATCCTTGCTCTCAAGAAGTAGTTGATTCAAAAATGGCTTGTATTCAAATGAAAGGAAATGAAACTTTCAAACTTGCTGTTAAAACTTTAACATCTGATGTTGAAGACATGTTAAAAAAACACAATATTCAAAGTGAAGATATTAATCACTTTATCCCTCATCAAGCTAACTATAGAATTATTTCTGCAGTTGGAAAAGCATTAGGCTTTAATGAAGATCAAACTGTAATAACTGTACATAAATATGGTAATACATCAGCTGCTTCTATTCCTATGGCTATGAATGATGCTTATGAACAAGGTAAAATAAAAGCCGGAGATAAGATTTTATTTGATGCCTTTGGTGGTGGACTTACTTGGGGTTCTGCACTTTTCCCATTTTCTCCAAAAAAGTAATTAGTTAAAGAGGTTTAAACCTCTTTGCACTTTTATAAATACTGAACTAATCCCATATAAAATATCGTTCCAAAAAATATTGAAATCAAATAGTTTTTAACACTTAAGTGTAAAATTAAAGTAAAAAATATTCCACTAATCTCTTTTAAACCATATGGATATAAAGCAAAATCAACATCCTTTAAAGTATAAAAAATCAATATTGTCATAATAGTAGGTGGAAAGAATTTTTCAATAAAAACTAAAGGTTTTGGTAATTCATTCTTTCTAAAAAATAAAAAAGGAAAAACTCTAGTAAATAGATTAACTAAAGACATAACTAAAATAGCTAAAAATAACTCTAAATTACCCATTATCTTCTAATTTCCTTTTAAAAGTAAACAATAAAATTAATGATAAAAATATAGAAACAATTAACATCTTATCAGATGGTATTGCAATCAAGGCAATTATAGAGACAAAAGCACCTATTAAAAAAGGAATTGGATTTTTTAAACTTTTATATTGTTCTACACATAAAACTACAAATAAAGCAGTTAAGGAAAACTCTAATCCTGAAGTATTAAATTCTATGTTAGAACCCACAATTGCTCCTAAAGTAGAACCAAGGAACCAATAGCTTTGATTAAAAGCTGTAAGGAAAAAATAGTACCAATGTTTTTTTAAATTTTCATCATCTTTTAAAGTTGTAAGAAGTGCATAGGTTTCATCAGTAAGTCCAAAAATTAAATAGGGTTTTAATTTACCACTTTTTTTAAATCTTTTTAATAAAGATAAGCCATAAAAAGATTGTCTTAAATTTACAAACCATGAAGCAATAGCTATATCAACTAAACCAGCTTTTACATTAAAAAAGTTTATGGCAACAAACTGTAAAGCTCCAGCATAAATAAAAAGGCTCATAATAGGAGCTAAATACCAACTATAATTAAATGAAACTAATAACAATCCAAAGGCAAATCCTAAAACTCCATAACCCATCATCACAGGAATTGAAACTTTAAAGGCAGCCTTAATTTCTCTTTCGTATCTCAATTAAAAACTTTTATTTCATTAATTTTTTATTATTTGGATTGTTTTTAAATATATTGTATGACTTCTCTTTTGTATCTTCATTAAATTTATCTACAGTAGCAACTGAGTTAACAAAAAGTATTGATTCTCCAACAACTATTTGAAATACTGCATAATATGGTATTTTTACAGTTGAACCAAAGTTTTCACTTCCAAAACCTGCTTCAAAAGTTAAATAAGTATCTTCTAAATTAATTGTTGAATAAGTATAATTAGATAAAACAAATAAAGAAAACTTTGACAATTGTTGATATGTATTACTTGGTAATTCTGGATTGAATTTTACTGCATCTAAGTTTGCTGTTATTGCAAATTCTTGATTTTGGCTTAATAAAAATTGCATAGTCTCTTTTACTTGTGAACTTACTAAATCTTTATATTCACTGTTTTCAATAATCTTATTTATCATTTTTAATCCTAAGTTCATTTTTGCTTGGTTATTATAACGTATGAAACAAATACTTTTACTTATTTTTCTATCATCGATTTGTTTACATTCAAAAAGTATTACTTTAAATGAAAAAGATTTAAAAACAATTAACAATTCAAAAGATTCAAAAGCTATTAAAATAAGATTAGTAAAGTATGTAAAACTAAAACAAAAAGTTAGACCGTTTAAAAATATACTAAAAAAACTATCCCATATAAATTCATTTTATAATAAGATACTTCCTGTCAATGACTCAACAAAATATAATGTTGATGATCATTGGGCAACACCAAAAGAGTTTTTAATACAAGGTCATGGTGATTGTGAAGATTATGCCATAGCTAAATATTTTACTTTATTAGAAGTTGGTATTCCAAAAGAAAAACTTTATTTTGCTATTGTAAAAGTCAAAGGGGAAACAAATTACCACATGGTTTTATTGTATTTTGAAAATAAAAACTCTATGCCGCTGGTTTTAGATAATCTAAGTTTCAAAGTCGTTCCTTTTGATATAAGAAAAAGACTTGAACCAAAGGTTATCTTTAATGAATATGGAAGTTATTTATTAAAAGATAAAAGAATTTACAAAAAAGTAAGAATCAATTGGGGTAAAAATAAAGATGACAATAAATGGGAAAAACTATTAAATAGAATTTATTCAAAAAATGAATAATCCTCTAAAATATCAAAACCAATCATTGCATTCATCAAAGCTATTTTTTTTGCATTTTTTAACATATTAATATCAATATCTGATTCAATTATATCTTTACTTTCAAGTAATCTATTTCTTGTAGTCCCTTCCAATAAAGGTTTTTTTGCGCTTAGCCAATTATCACCATCAAATATAGCTATATTAGCAATAGAGGTATCAGTTAGAAGATTATTTTTAAAAATCATTATCTCATCTGCAGATTCTTTTTCTAAGAATAGTTTATCTAAAGAGCTTCTATCTAAAAACTTTTTTGAATACTCTATCTCATCATCAAATATAAGTTTAAAACTTTTGATTTTTCTTTTTTTATATTCAAAAAACTCTACATTAATAACTTCATTTTCATCATAAATAAGTTTACATCTTAAAAGTTTATTAGATAATGGGTAGATATAATCTTGTAGATTTAAATTTAGTCCAACAGTTTTAGCAACTCGATTTTCATGGTATGGAAGATTAAAAATCTCATAATCTTCACATTTAATAGTTTCAAAATATTTCATGAGTTAATTATTACAAAATTAACTCTATTTTCTGGTTAAAGTTCTTTCTATAGCATCTTTCCAACCAGAATAAAGCTTTTCCCTTGTAAGATCATCAATTCTTGGTTCAAACCTATGTTCCAATTTCCAACTATCTGAAAAACCTTCTTTATCTGGGTAAAACCCTGCTTTCATACCAGCAAGCCATGCTGCACCTAAAGCTGTAGTTTCTAATATCTCTGGTCTATCAATAGTTGCATCTAAAATATCTGATAAAAACTGCATTGACCAATCTGAAGCTGCCATTCCACCATCAACTCTTAAAATTGATTTTTCACTATCAATATTTTTAAAATCCTCAAACATCGCTTCCCATAAATCTCTTGTTTGATATCCAACACTCTCAAGTGCCGCTTTTGCAAATTCTGCAGCCCCTGAACCTCTTGTAAGTCCATAAATTGCACCTCTACACTCAGTATCCCAATATGGAGCTCCAAGTCCTGTAAAAGCAGGTACCAAATAGAGTTGCTGATTTTCATCTGCATTTTGAGCTAAAACTTGAGTGTCTTTTGCATCTTTTATAATTCCAAGTCCATCTCTTAACCACTGAACTACTGCTCCAGCAATAAATATTGAACCCTCAAGTGCATATGTGATTTTTCCATCAAGTTGATAAGCAATAGTAGTTAAAAGTTTATTTTGAGATAAAACCATGTTATCTCCTGTATTAAGTAAAGCAAAACATCCTGTTCCGTAAGTTGACTTCATCATTCCTGGTTCAAAGCAAGCTTGTCCTATTGATGCACTTTGTTGATCTCCTGCAACTCCAAGTATAGGAATTTCTTGACCAAAAATATCAGCACTAGCCATACCAAAATCATCGGCACAATTTTTAACCTCAGGAAGCATTTGCATTGGAATATCTAATATTTTACAAATCTCTTCATCCCAACAACCCTTTTTTATATTAAATAAAATAGTTCTTGAAGCATTTGTTGCATCTGTTACATGTTTTTTGCCTTCGGTCAATTTCCATATTAAATATGAATCAACAGTACCAAAAAGAAGTTCGCCATTATTTGCTTTTTCTCTAGCACCTTCAACATTTTTTAATATCCAATTTAATTTTAGACCTGAAAAATATGGATCAATCATTAGCCCTGTTTTTTCTCTAAACATCTGCTCATATCCAGCATCTTTTAGTTCATTACAAAATTGACCTGTTCTTCTATCTTGCCAAACAATAGCATTATAAATAGTTTCTCCACTATTTTTGTCCCATACAACAGTTGTCTCTCTTTGATTAGTTATTCCAATAGAAACGATATCTTTTGCTTTTATACCAATTCTTTCCATTACAGCTCTACAAGTCCCTGCTACAGTAGTCCAAATATCCAATGGATTATGCTCTACCCAACCTGAGTTTGGAAAATGTTGGGGAAACTCTTCTTGTTCTATTGCATCAATTTTCATATCTTTATTAAATAAAATTGCTCTACTTGAAGTTGTACCTTGATCAATTGATAATATATATTTCATTTTTGCCTACTTGAAGTTAAAATTATAGATTAGTATAACAAAAGTTAAGAAAATTCTTAACTTTTGTACTTGGATTATTTAGTCCAAGATTTGATTAATTCATCATAAGAAATTGTTACAGGTACAGGTTTCTCATTTGCTAATTTTGGCTTAGGAGAACCTGGTTGATTTAACCAATAAGATGCATCTTTTTTAGGATTCAACTTAGGTCCTTTATCACCTTGAATACCAGCTCTTTGGATTCTTTTAAGAACTTTTTCTTGTGCTAAACATAATGAATCTAATGCCTCTTGAGCAGTTTTAGCTCCTGAAGATGCATCACCAATATTTTGCCACCATAATTGTGCTAATTTTGGATAATCAGGTACATTTGTTCCAGTTGGAGACCATTGTACTCTTGCAGGAGATCTATAGAACTCAACTAAACCACCAAGTTTTGGTGCTCTTTTTGTAAATGAATCATGTTGAATTGATGATTCTCTAATAAATGTTAAACCAACATGTGATTTTTTAACATCAACAGTTTTAGAAGTAACAAATTGTGCATATAACCATGCAGCTTTTGCTCTTTTAACTGGAGTAGATTTCATTAAAGTCCAAGAGCCAGCATCTTGGTAACCAATTTTAGTTCCCTCTTCCCAGTAAGCTCCATGTGGTGATGGTGCCATTCTCCATTTTGGATTTCCTTCTTTGTCAACTACAGGGATACCATCCTCTACCATGCTTGCTGTAAATGCTGTATACCAGAACATTTGTTGTGCAACTTCACCTTGTGCAGGTACTGGACCAGCTTCTGAGAATACCATACCAGCAGCACTTGGTGGTGCATATTTTTTCAACCATTCATTGTATTTATTGATAGAATAAACAGCAGCTGGGGAGTTTGTAGCTCCACCTCTGTCAACACAAGAACCAACAGGTTGAGAGTTTTCATTTACTCTAATTCCCCACTCATCAACTGGTAATCCATTAGGCTCACCTTTATCTCCCATTCCTGCCATAGACATCCATGCATCGGTAAATCTCCATCCTAAAGATGGATCTTTTTTACCATAGTCCATATGCCCATACACTTTTTTACCATCTATTTCACGACCTGTAAAAAACTCTGCAATATCTTCATATGCAGACCAGTTTACAGGAACACCTAAGTCATAACCATATTTTGCTTTAAAATCAGCCATGTTTTTTGGGTCTGTGAACCAGTCATATCTAAACCAATAAAGGTTAGCAAATTGTTGATCAGGAAGTTGGTATAGTTTTTGGTCTGGTCCAGTTGTAAATGATAACCCAATAAAATCATTTAAATCAAGATTTGGATTAGTTACGTCTTTACCTTCGTTTGCCATCCAGTCAGTTAAATCTCTTGCTTGTTTATATCTCCAGTGAGTACCTATTAAATCTGAATCATTAATGTACGCATCATAAATATTTTTACCTGTTTGCATTTGAGTTTGAAGTTTTTCAACAACATCACCCTCACCTATGATATCATGAACAATTTTGATACCTGTAATATCATAAAAAGCTTTTGCTAATGTTTTACTTTCGTAAACATGTGTAGCAATACCTTCAGATACAACATTAATTGTCATTCCCTTGTATGGTTTTGCAGCATCTTCAAACCAAGCTAATTCGCTTTTTTGTTGAGCTTCAGTTAAAGCTGAAGGTTTAAATTCTGCTAACCACTTATCTAAGTTCTCTGCTGCAAAGGCAGAAACATTTAAAGCTAATACTGCAGCTAATACTGATGTTGTTACTCTTCTTTTTGTAATCATGTTTTTCTCCAAATTTAATATCACTCATTATAAATTTGTAAAATTTATATCTCGTTAAATTTTACACCCATCTAAAAACAGCTAAGGCATAAAAAAAACAAACAACTAAACCGCCATAAACTAGCGAACCAAATATAGCTAACCAAGCTAAGCAAATAAACGCAGAGCCTAGTAAACTAAGAAAAAGTCTATCACCAGGTGTAGTTTCAATTTGTAATATTCCTTTTCTTGGTGCTTGTGGCCATTTAATACCCCATATTGTCATAACTACTAATGCTGCAAAAATAGATGCAAAAAATATTGCAGTATTTGTAGTCCATGCCATCCATGATAAATTCATATTTACTCCTTAAACTCTTCCAAGTGATAAACCTTTTGCAATATGGTTTCTCACAAAATAAATTACTAATGCACCAGGAACCAATGTAAGAACACCAGCTGCTGCTAGTACTCCCCAGTCAACTCCTGAAGCAGAAACTGTTTTTGTCATTGTTACTGCAATAGATTTTGCATTTACTGAAGTTAAGGTTCTACTTAATAGAAGCTCAACCCATGAAAACATAAAACAGAAAAATGCAGCAACACCAATTCCTGATGCTATTAATGGAGTAAAAATTTTAGTAAAAAACTTAATAAAACTAAATCCATCAATATAAGCGGTTTCGTCAATTTCTTTTGGTACTCCACGCATAAAGCCCTCTAAAATCCATACAGTTAATGGAACATTAAATAGTGTGTGAGCTAAAGCCACCGCGATATGTGTATCAAATAAACCGACACTTGAATATAACTGAAAAAATGGCAGCGCAAATACTGCTGGTGGCGCCATTCTATTTGTTAACAACCAGAAAAATAAATGTTTATCTCCTAAAAATCTATATCTAGAAAATGCATATGCCGCTGGCAATGCAACTGCAACTGAAATTACTGTATTTAAAACAACATAAGTAATAGAGTTTATATACCCCCAATACCAACTGGGATCAGTAAAAATTAATATATAATTATCAAATGTTAAGTTATTAGGAATTAAAGTAAATGTTCCCATAATCTCTTCATTTGTTTTTAAACTCATATTAACAAGCCAATAAACAGGTAACATCAAAAATGTGATGTAAATTGTCATTATTAAAGGAGATATACTTCCAAAGAAGCCTTTTTTATTCTCTTTCATCTTAGTTCTCCTCCTTATCAATATTTGACATAACTGTAAAAAATGCCCATGAAACTAATAAAATTACTAAAAAGTAAATCAATGAAAATGCTGCTGCTGGACCTAAATCAAACTGTCCTATTGCCATTTTTACTAAATCAATAGAAAGGAAAGTAGTTGAGTTACCTGGTCCTCCACCTGTTACAACCATTGGTTCAGTATAAATCATAAAACTATCCATAAATCTAAGTAAAATGGCAATTAATAAAACTCCTCTCATTTTAGGAAGTTCTATATATCTAAAGACACTCCATCTAGATGCTTGGTCAATTTTTGCAGCTTGATAATAAGCTGATGGAATAGACTGTAAACCTGCATAACAAAGTAATACAACTAATGATGTCCAGTGCCATACGTCCATAACTATAATTGTTGCCCATGCAGATAAAACATCTTGAGAATAGTTATAATCAATTCCTAAATAAGTTAATGTATATCCAAGTAAACCAATATCAGTTCTTCCAAAAATTTGCCAGATAGTACCTACAACATTCCAAGGAACTAAAAGGGGTAAGGCAACTACAATTAAGCAAAAAGAAGCCCAGAAACCTTTTTTAGGCATATGAAGAGCTATAAAAATCCCTAAAGGAACTTCAATAGCCAAAATTATTCCTGTAAATAAAGCTTGTCTTCCTAATGCATCTCTAATTCTTTCAGAGTGTAAAATCTCTTGGAACCACTCTAGACCAACTGGATAAAATACATTATTTCCAAAGGTGTCTTGAACAGAATAGTTTACAACTGTCATTAAAGGGATAACAGCAGAAAAACCAACTAACAATAATACTGGTAATACTAAAAACCAGGCTTTTTGATTAACTCTTTTTTTCATTATGCTTCCTTCCCTTCAACTAACCAGCTGTCTTGATAAATATTGATATACTCTTCTTTTAAATTCATATATGTCATATCTTCACTTACTTTTGTATCTTCAGTTATTATGATATCAACTTTTTTGTCTTGATATTTTGCTCGGACGATTTTATGATGGGCAACATCTTCAACTCTAATTAGATCTATTTTTATATCATGAGGATTATTAGTTAAAGTAACAAACTCAGGTCTTATTCCTAATTCAACTTTTTCAGACATATCTTTATATGTTTGATTTAATTTAATCTCATTTTCCCCAAGCCTTGCTATACTATTCTTAATTTCTATATCAAAAAAATTCATACCAGGTGAACCAATAAAATATCCAACAAATGTATGAGCAGGTTTCAAGAATAATTCTTCAGGAGAACCTATTTGAAGTACACATCCATAATTCATAACTACAACTTTATCGGCAAAAGTCAAAGCTTCTGTTTGGTCATGGGTTACGAAAATCATAGTATGGTGTAATTCTTTATGAAGTTTTTTTATCTGTGTTCTTAACTCCCATTTCATATGTGGGTCAATTACAGTTAGAGGCTCATCAAATAAAATTGCATTTACATCTTCTCTAACCATACCTCTTCCAAGAGATATTTTTTGTTTAGCATCTGCTGTTAAACCTCTTGCTTTTTTGTCTAACTCATTTTCTACTTGAATAGCTTTTGCTATTTCCATTACTCTTTTATTAATATACTCTTTATTTTCACCTCTATTTTTTAAAGGAAATTCTAAATTCTGTCTAATAGTCATCGTGTCATAAATCACAGGGAACTGAAAAACTTGTGCAATATTTCTATTTGCAGTAGGTTCATTAGTTACATCTGTTTCGTCAAACATAATTTTTCCCTCAGAAGGGGTTAATATTCCAGAGATAATATTTAATAAAGTTGACTTTCCACATCCTGAAGGTCCTAATAAAGCATATGCAGCGCCATCTTCCCATTCATGGTCAATTTTTCTTAAAGCATAATCTTCTTCAGTTTGGGGATTCTCTTTATATGAATGTGCCAAATTTGAAAGTGTAATTTTTGCCATATTTATTACCTTTCTTCTGCATAAGTTGCAGTTTTAAATAATTTTCCATCAGTATTAAATATAAACATATGTCTGGTATTAAGATAAACCTCAAGTTTAGAATTAAACTCTAAATCTTTTACACCATGAATTAAACCAATCCAATTATCATCATTATGTGTCATATGTAAAAAAGTTTCTGACCCTGTAATTTCTGTAACATTTAATCTTGTATCAAATCTAATCACATGCCCATCACTTGGATTTATTTCAAGATGATTTGGTCTAAACCCAGCAATATACTCGCCATCATCAAGTTTTTTTAGAACATCATGAATTCTTCTTTCTTCCCCATTTCCATAATATATCATGTTGCCTTTTTTATTAAATTTTAGGAAATTCATTGCAGGGTTAGAAAAAACTTTTGCAGTTATAGTATTTTTTGGATTATGGTAAACATCTGTTGTTTTACCAAACTGTGTAACTTTACCTTCCCATAAAGTAGCAACATTTCCACCAAGAAGTAATGCTTCTTCTGGCTCTGTAGTTGCATAAACAAATATTGCACCTGACTCTTTAAAGATTTTTGGAATCTCTTCTCTTAACTCTTCTCTTAATTTATAATCAAGATTTGCTAAAGGCTCATCAAGTAAAACTAAACCTGAACCTTTGACCAAAGATCTAGCTAGTGCACATCGTTGTTGCTGTCCACCTGATAGTTCCAAAGGTTTTTTAAATAGCATCTCTTCTGATAACTTCATTAGTTTTGCCGTTTTTCTTACAAGTTCATCAATTTCATTTTCATTTTTTTTCATGATTCTAAGTGGCGCAGCAATATTTTCATACACTGTCATAGTAGGATAATTGATAAATTGTTGATAAACCATTGCAACTTTTCTATCCTGTACTTTCATACCCGTTACATCCTTGCCCTGCCATATAACTTTTCCTGTACTAGGTACATCAAGACCAGCCATAATTCTCATCAATGATGTTTTTCCAGATAATGTTCTTCCAAGTAGTACATTCATAGTACCTTTGTGGAAGGATAAATTTGTTTTATAAATATGTGTTTGACCGTCAACAATCAAAGACACATCTTTAAGCTCCAATGACATAAATTCAACCCCCAAAACTGAATAATTATTCATGTAGTTTATATAGATATTATTAATATATTGTATTATGACATTATGATGTCATCAATTAATCTTGACGTATAGATTTTAAAAAACTGCTTAAAAAAAGTTGAATTTTAAAGAATTTTTAAATTTCTGAAAATCTTAAAAAAATCATTTTTTCACCTATAGAGCCTATACAATGGGGCTTATTAGAATTAAGCTTAATTTAAACTTATCTTGAAAAATTAATTTGTATAAAATTTATGCAATTTTGTTATCAAAAAGAAATAAAATCATGCTATCGATAAGTTTAATTTTATTGTTAGGACATTATAATGTTATAAAAATATTTACTTTTAACATAGAAAAAGTTAAAAAGGCTAAAAAATGGAAGCAAATAAATACGACATTATAATAATTGGTGGTGGAGCAACAGGAAGTGGTATTGCTCTTGATGCAGCATCAAGAGGAATGAAAACTGTAATACTTGAAATGAATGATTTTGGTGAAGGTACTAGTTCAAGAAGTACTAAACTAGTTCATGGTGGAGTTAGATATTTAGAAAAAGCAATAAAGCAATTAAATAAAGACCAATTCAATCTAGTTAAAGAAGGATTAAAAGAGAGATCAAGACTTCTTAAAAATGCACCACATATTTGTTCGCGATTAACTTTAGTTACTCCTCTTTATAGATGGTGGGAGGTTCCTTATATGTTTGTAGGTCTTAGCCTTTATGATTTTATATCAGGAAGAAGAGGATTAGGAAGAAGTTCTATTGTAACTAAATCAAATATGATAAAAAGATTCCCTGTTATAAAAAAAGATGGTTTGGCAGGTGGGGTTAAGTATTATGATGGTGCTTTCAATGATGCAAGATTAATAATATCACTTTTACAAACAGCAAAAGAGTATGGTGCAGAGTGTAAAAACCATCATAAAGTTACAGGTTTTATTTATGATGATAATAAAAAAGTATGTGCAGTAGAAGTACTAGACAAAATTAATGATAATAAATACATCCTAAAAGCAGATAATATTATCAACGCAGGTGGTGTTTTTGCAGATGAAGTTTTAAACCTTGATAATAAAAAAGCAAACAAAATGCTTGATTTAAGTTCAGGTACACATATTATATTAGATAAAAAGTATTTACCAAATGATGAAGGGCTTATGATTCCAAAAACTGAAGATGGAAGAGTTTTATTTATTTTACCTTGGATGGACAAATGTTTAGTAGGTACTACTGATGATCCTACAAAACTTGAAGTACATCCAAAAGTTAAAGATGAAGATATTGATTATATATTAAGACACTTGAAAATTTATTTTGATTTAGAAATTAGTAAAGATGAGATTTTATCTTCTTGGTGTGGAATAAGGCCACTTGTTAGACCTGAAGAGAATCAAGACACTTCTAATATTGTTAGAGAGCATGAGATTAGAGAAACATCAACTGGTCTGATTAGTATAATAGGTGGTAAATGGACAACTTATAGAAAAATGGCAGAGCATTTAGTTGATTACGTTTATAAATCTAAAAATTTAAAAAAAGAAAAATGTATTACAAAAAAACTAAAATTAGTTGGAAGTCAAAACCTAGATGAATCTTATGTTTCAAAAAACATCAATGAAAAGACTAACCAGTATTTATTATCTCAATATGGAGATAGATTAGAAAAAGTTTTAGCTTCTGTAGAAAACCTAGAATTTTTAAAAGAAGGTCATCCTTATACAAATGCAGAGCTTATCTATACTATTAAAGAAGAGTTTGTAGTTAAACCTATGGATTTTTTAGTTAGAAGATGTAATGTAGCTTTAATTGATATTAAAACATCAATAGAAATTTTAGATAAAGTAGTTGAAATAATGAAAAATGAACTTTCATGGAGTGAAGAAAAAGCATTAATAGAGAAAAATGAGGCTTTAGAACTATTAAATAATAGTATTTAGTTATTTTTATAGATTACTTATAAAAGATTATAAGTAATCTCATACTATAATATTTTTAATTGCAACACGAAAAGGATTAAATTGTTTACAAAAAATGGTATACCACTTTATGTTCAATTAAAAGAAAAGTTGAAAAAAGAGATAAAAGCTAATTACAATCCTAATGATAAGATCCCCTCTGAAGGTGATTTAGTTGGAAGATATCATGTAAGTAGAATTACAGTTAGAAAAGCAATTGAAGAACTTGAAAAAGAGAATATTGTTGAAAAAAAACATGGATATGGTACTTTTGTAAAAGAAAAAACTGTTACTTATGATGCAAATATCATAGGTTCTTTAACCCAAAGACTTCTAAAACAAAATAGAACACTTACAACAAAAACTAAATCATTTGAAATAATTGATAAAGATGAGAATCATTTTGCAAAAGATTTGTTAAATTGCGATAAATTACTGGTTATGAAAAGAACAAGACTATTAGAAGGTGAACCTTTTGCTTTAATGACTAATTATTTTGACTTAACTGTTGTTCCAGATCTTGATAAAAAATTTAATTTAGAATCTTTGTATTCATTTATAAAACAAGAATATGGGATTACACTTCATAGTTCGGATGAAACTATAGAGTCTGTTGCAGCAGATGCATTCCAAGCAGAACAACTAGAAATTGAAGTTGGAAAACCTCTTTTATCTTTAAAAAGATTATCATTTGATGAGAATGATACACCAATAGAATACTCTCATTTACTTATAAAAGCAAATCTATATAAACATAAAATTAAATTAGTTAACGAGTGATTAATTATTGCGGAAAATCCGCAATAATATTTTTATAATATAAAATTAGTTGATAAGAAATTAGATTTATGATCTCTTAATATTGCTTGTACAATCTCTTTGTTATCACTATCATCTTTTAGTGCCACCATAGATCTAATACTAAATGCTCTTAGGGCATCACTTACAGAAAGTGTACTTTGAGCAGAATCTTTTCTCCCTGTAAATGGGAAAATATCAGGTCCTCTTTGACATTGTGAGTTTATATTTACCCTACTTACTTGATTTACAAAACCATCAATCATTTTTGCAATTTCGTCTGAGTTTTTACCAAAAATACTAACTTGTTGACCATAATTTGATTCCATTAAATATCTCATTGGCTCTTTGATATCTTTATATGTTAAAATTGGAACGATAGGCCCAAACTGTTCTTCATGATAGATTTTCATTTTTTCATTTACAGGATATAAAACTGCTGGATACATAAATGTATTTTTTATTGTTCCACCATTTTTATTTACAACTTTTGCACCATTTTCAACTGCATCATCAATTAATTCTTTTAAATAATCAGTTTTTTTATACTCAGGAAGTGCAGTTATTTGAACATCTTTATCCCAAGGAAGTCCAAATTTTATCTCATCAATCTTTTTATTAAACTGCTCTAAAAAACTTCCAACAATATTTTCATGAACAAATAAAATTTTTAAAGCTGTACATCGTTGACCATTAAAAGATAAAGAACCTGCAACACACTCATTTACTGCAACATCTAAATTTGCATCAGGCATTATAATTCCTGCATTTTTAGCTTCTAAACTAAGTATAGCTTTTAATCTATTTGGTTTTGGATGATTATGTTTTAATTTACTTGCAACATTTGAACTTCCAATAAATGCTAATACATCTACTTTCCCACTTTGCATCAATGGAGTTAAGAGTTCAGCCCCTGAACCATAAAGAGTATTTACAACACCTTTTGGAAAAGAGTCTCTAAATGCTTCAAGTAGAGGTTTATGTAATAAAACGCCAAATTTTGGTGGCTTAAATATCACAACATTTCCCATAATAAGTGCAGGAATCAATGTAGTAAAAGTTTCATTTAATGGATAATTAAATGGCCCCATACACAAAGTAACACCAATAGGAGATCTTTTAATTTGTGCTAAAATGCCCGATTTTATTTCTAATTTTGAATCTTTTCTATCTAAAGTTTTTAGTTCATCAATAGTATCTTTTATATAATCAACTGTTCTATCAAACTCTTTTTGAGAATCTTTGAGTGATTTTCCAATTTCCCACATTAAAAGATTTACAACCTCTTCTCTTTTTTCAACCATTTTAAAAGTAAACTTTTCAATTGCTTTAATTCTTTCACTTACTTTCATTTGAGGCCATTCACCCATCCCCATATTGTAAGCTTCACTTGCAGAATCTAAAGCCATTTTTGCTTCATTTTGAGTTAACTTTGGATATGAACCTAATTTAACTTGCTTTTTTCCATTTTCATTTAAACATATAGGAGAGAGAACATCTTGTTTTGCCCCTTCCCATTTTCTTATTTCTCCGTTTATTAAATACTCATTTTGAATAATCTCATCACTTAATCTAAACTCTTCAGGGATGTTATTCATAGAAGTAAAAACAGAGTCTAATTTTTTATTACTTGACATATAATTCCTTTTAAAATTCATGATAACATTATAATGTTTAGAAGATGAAATTCAACTTAAACATTATAATGATATAATCATCATATGTTTATATAATGATTATTTAAAATTAATTTAAATAAACTATATGATAAATAATTCATTAAGGACTCTTTTGTTTAATAAAAAAGGTATACCTCTATATATACAATTAAAAGAATTACTTCAAAAAGATATTAATAAAAACTATAAACCAGGTGAGATAATTCCTGCTGAACCAAAGCTTGAAGAGATTTACAATGTAAGTAGAATTACTATTAGAAAGGCTATAGAAGAGCTTGAAAGAGAAAATATTGTCAAGAAAAAACAAGGAAAAGGAACTTTTGTCTTAGAGCAAAAAATACTTTATGATGCAAGTTCAATTGGTTCTTTAACCCAAAGATTATCAAAACAAAATCAAAAGTTACAAACAAAATCAATAGAATATGCGTTAATTGAAGATGATCATTATGTAAAAGATTTATTAAAATGTGAAAAACTTTTAGCTATAAAAAGATTAAGAACATTAAATGGAAAACCACTTGCTTTGATGACAAATTATCTAGATTTTGAAAAAGTACCTAATTTAGAAAAAAGATTTAATATAGAATCCCTTTACACTTTTTTAAAAGAGAAATATGGGATTATGTTTTATAATGCTGAAGAAACTGTTGAAGCAAAAGCGCCAACAAAAGATGAAAAAAAGAGACTAGATATAAAAGATGATACACCTTTGTTGTCTTTAAATAGATTATCTTTTGATAAAGAAAACAACCCTTTAGAGTTTTCAAATGTTAGAGTTAGGGCTGATATGTATAAGCACAAAATCACAATTTTTGAAGATACTATCTCAAATAACTAAAACTATATATTTATATTTTGAAAAGGGAAATTATCCCTAATCAAAATATTAATTAGAAGCAATTGGCTTTTTAAGTATCATTAACATAACAGCAGTAACTATTGCACCCGCTGCAATTGATAGGCCATACATTGCTAAATTTGTAACTGCATTTGGAATTGCAAGTACAAAAATACCTCCATGTGGAGCTGCTAATTTACATCCAAATGCCATACTCATAGCACCAGCAACTGCTGAACCAGCCATAAGTGAAGGGATAACTCTTAATGGATCTTTTACTGCAAAAGGAATAGCACCTTCAGTAATAAAACAAATACCAAGAACACCTGCTGCCTTTCCAGCTTGTAATTCTGATTTTTCAAATCTATTTTTTGCAATCATAGTTGCAATAAAAATACCAAGTGGAGGAGTCATACCAGCTGCCATAGCAGCAGCAATTGGTCCTGTAACACCACTGGCAAGTAGTCCAACTGAAACAGTATAAGCTGCTTTATTAACAGGACCACCCATATCAAAGGCCATCATAAGACCAATAATAAGTCCAACTAATACTGCATTTGAACCACTCATACTTTCTAAGAAATGTTTTAATGAATCATTGATATATCCAACTGGACCACCAACAATATAAATCATAACTAAACCAACAACTAAAGTTGCAAGTAATGGTACAACTAATACTGGCATCAACCCTTCAAAATTTTCAGGCAATTTAATGTTTTCAACAATCCACTTTGAAACATAACCTGCTAAAAAACCTGCAACAATACCACCTAAAAAACCAGCAGCTATATTAGAAGCTAACATACCACCAATAAGTCCAGGGGCAAGTCCAGGTCTATCTGCAATAGAAAATGCAATATATCCAGATAAAACTGCAACCATAATATGAAATGCTGCACCACCACCAATATCCATTAATGCTGCTGCAATAGTACCTTTTTCTTTAAATGCTTCAATACCAAAAACAAACGATAGTGCAATTAAAAGTCCCCCAGCAACAACCACTGGAAGCATATATGAAACACCTGTTAAAAGGTGTTTATATGCACCTGTTGTTTGAGATTTTCTTTCACTTTTAATCTCTTTTACTTGCTCTTTTAATGCAGATGAATCTACACCAGTACTTGAGTGAACTAATGTTGAAGACAATGCACTACTAATAACCTCATCAGTATTTTTTATTGCTTCACCTGTTGAAGTTTCAAAATATTTTTTACCTTCAAATCTTGTCATTTCAACATGAGTATCTGCTGCTATTAATACAACATCTGCATTTGAAATTTCCTCTTCAGTTAATGCATTTTTTGCCCCAACTGAACCTTGAGTTTCTACTTTTATTTCATGTCCACTGTCAGCTGCAATCTTCTCTAATGCAGAAGCTGCCATAAATGTGTGTGCTATACCTGTAGGACAAGCTGTAATTGCCACAATCTTTGCCATAATTTTCCCTTTTTGTAAATTTTTTAGTCCAAACTAATTGGAACAACGTCTAGATCATTACTTAGTTTTTTCAACTCCTCCTTGGATGATAGGTAGGCACCTATAGTTTTTAATGCATTTAATGAATAAGTTGATGCTAGTTTAATACTCTCTTCTAAAGACAATTCATTTATTTTTGAATATACAAGTCCAGAAAGTAATGCATCCCCTGCACCAACAGTTGTATTAACTTCAGCTTTTAAAGCAACTGCATGAAAAGCCTCTTTTTCATTTACAATTAAAGAACCCTTTTCACCCATAGAAATACATACTGTATCAATACCATCTTTAATTAAATTTTTTGCTATAGGTAAAATCTCTTTTATATCACATGAAATATTTTTTGATAAAAGTTGTGAAAGTTCATGGTTATTTGGTTTTATTAAATTTGGTTTTGCTTTCATTCCATTTATCAAAGCATCACCACTTGCATCAAAGGCAATTTTTATACCTAAATTGTGAGCTTTATTTATCCATTTCTCATAAATATTGCTTTCAATTCCTTTTGGCAAACTTCCTGAAAAAACATACCAAGAAGCTTCTTTTTTTGAAAAAAGTATCTTCTCTAATTTATTTAAATTCTCTTCATCTATTTCAAAACCAGCTTGATTTACATCTGTAACTGTTTTATTTTTAGGATCAACTATTTTAACATTTACTCTAGTTTGAGTATCTAAATATAAAAATCTATTTTCTATATTTTGTTTTTTAAAAAACTCTTCAAAAATCTCACAGTTTTTTGAACCTAAAAAACCTGTTGCACCAACTTTTAAATTTGAACTTGCTAAATATGAAGCTACATTTACACCTTTTCCAGCCGCACTATTTTGAAGTTTTTCAACTCTATTTACATTATCAATTTTAAAATTATTGATATTTACTGTTTGATCAATTGCAGGATTTAAAGTAACTGTTAATACATCTAACATAACAATTACTTTTCTAAGAATCTAACTTCATCAGAAGTTTGAAGACTCAATGCTTTTAAAGCAAGCTCTTCACACTCTTTAAATGAAGTTTTTCTAATTTCTGATTTTATATTTGCTATAGAAGAAGCAGTTACAGATAACTCTTTTACACCAAGACCTGTTAAGATTTTAGCAGCAAGTGGGTTTGCAGCTAAATTTCCACATACCCCTACCCATTTATTCTCTTTTTTTGCAGCATCGCAAGTCATCTTAATCATCTTCAAAACAGCAGGATGCAGAGCATCTGCTTTTTTTGCTAAACCTTGATGACCTCTATCCATTGATAACACATATTGAGTTAAGTCATTTGTTCCTATTGAGAAAAAATCAGCTTCTTTTATGAAATGTTCAGCCATTAAAACTGCACTTGGAACTTCAATCATCATACCAATATCAATTTTTGAAGCACCAACTTCAAGCCTAACCTCTTCAGCTATTTTGGAAGCTTCTCTAAACTCTTCCAATAATCCTACCATTGGAAACATAATTTTTATTGGACCATATTTACTAGCTTGAAATATAGCTCTTAATTGCTCTTTAAATAAATCTTTATATTCAAGACATAACCTAATTCCTCTTATACCTAAAAATGGATTATCTTCTTTTGGCATATTTAAATAAGGAACCTCTTTATCTCCACCAATGTCTAAAGTTCTTACAATTAATGGTAAGCCATTTAAATGTTGAACCATCTTCTTATAAGCTTGAAATTGTTCTGTTTCATTAGGAGCACTATCTCTTTCTAGAAATAAAAACTCTGTTCTTAAAAGTCCAACACCTTCAGCTCCATTATTAACTGCTTCTAAGGCTGCATCTGCATTGGCAATGTTTGCAACAATTTCCATTCTATGTTTATCTTTTGTAATGGCAGGGGTAAATCTTTTAGAAAACTCTTTTTGTTTTTGTATTTCTTCTTGTTCTTTTATTTTTTTAGCTAAATCTAAATCGTTTTTTGTGGGACTTATAACTAAAATTCCTGAATCACCATCGGCAATTGCATTTTGTGAACTTATATTTAAAACACCCTCCCCTACACCTGCAATTGATGGAATTCCCATAGATCTTGCTAAAATTGCTGTATGGGAAGTACTTCCACCTTTTGCAGTGACTATTGCTAAAACTTTTTGTTTATCAAGTTTTGAAGTTTCAGAAGGGGTCATATCTAAAGATATTAAGATTGAAGGTTCTTTTATGTCAACTTTTGTAGATTTAACTGCATTTTCATCTAAATATCTTAAAACTCTTTTACCAATGTCTTTGATATCATTTGCTCTTTGAGATAACCTTAAATCATTAAGTGAACTTAATGCCTTCATTTCATCTTTTATAATTTCCCACCATGTATATTCTGCGCTTACACCATCAACAATTGCATTTAAAGCTTTATTTTGTAATTCTGGGTCTTTTATTAAACTTAAATGAGCAATAAAAATATCCATTCTATTTTTGTCAACTGTTTCATGTTTTTTGTGTAACCATTGATTTAAATCATTGGCTGCTTTATCTAAAGCATTTCTTAATTTTTTTCTCTCTTCATGGGAAGGTTTACCCTCTTTTTTTATCTCTATTATATCTTCATTAAGAATAATCACAGGACCAATTGCCATTCCTGGTGCTGCTGGAACCCCTTCTATTCTATCACCTTGATATTCCCTTTTTGTTATTTCTGTTTTAAGCTCTTCACTTGTTTCTTCACCCATTCCACCGTTTACTAAATTAACCAAAGCTTCTAAGGCTTCATTCTCATCATCACCTTTTGTTGAGATAAGAAAGGTGCTTTTTCCTGTAATTCCCAGTTTTAAGATAGATGCTACAGATTTTCCATTTGCTGCTTTTCCATCAAATTCTATTTGAACTTTACAATTGTATTTATTTGACTCATCAACAAATAAAGATGCAGGTCTGGCATGAAAACCAACTGAACCTGGGAATATCACTTCTTTTTTTGTATCAAAATGTTCTATTTCTTGATTATCTTCTTTTTTCTCATTTGAGTTTAAAGTATTTAGTATAAGGTTAATATCTTTTGTAGTTGCTAATTTTTTTGCTGCTTCATCATCCATTAAAAGATTTGTAAGTTGTGACAAGATTTCAATATGTTCATCACTTTTTGCTGCAATTCCTACAATTATATGTGCTTTTTCATCATCTTTCCATACTACACCATTAGGAACTTGTAAAACAGCAATCCCAGTTTTTAATATATGATTTCTATTTTCTTGAAGTCCATGGGGAATACAAATACCATTTCCTAAATATGTATTTGAGATCTCTTCTCTACCAAAAAGAGAATCAATATACTCAGTTTTTATATAACCACCATCAACAAGAAGATTACCAACCTCTTCTATCGCCTTCTTTTTTGAGTCAATATTAGATCCTAATTTGACCATGTTTTTTTCTAGTTTAAGCATTTCTTTTCCCTTAATTTACTAAAAACTTATAAGACACAATTCTAATTATATTTTCTTATATTCAAATTATGACAACAATGAATTTAATAGAAACTTAAACAAACGTTTGAATTAAACAATTGTTTATATAACCTTTTATTTGTTATAATCACTTTGAATAAATCTAAAAAGAGAAAAATTGTTTGAAATTAAAGATAATCATTTAAAATTGTTCGAAGAATTTAATCTTGAAAATACAAGAGATAGACTTATTAAAACTGCTATGGAGATGTTTGCTGAACAAGGTTTTGATAAAACTTCTGTAAGAGAACTTGCTCGCGAAGCCAATGCAAATATCGCAGCAATAAATTATCACTTTGGCGGAAAAGAAGGACTTTATCAAGCTGTACTTGAATACATAGTAGATTATATGGATTCTTGGGCAATGCCACTTATAAGTGCCTATGATGACTTTTTAGAAGAGCAAAATGGAACTTTTGAGATGAATAAAACTATCAATTGGATTGAAGAGTTCATTGATACTTTTATAACAAGAGCTTTTGAGTCATATGAATCAAATATTCTACTTCATAAAATTATTGTTAGAGAACAATTAAAACCAAGCCTTGGCTTTAACAAAATTTATAGCATGGCCTCTTTGAAACTAGCTGAACATATTATTAATGACTTGTTAAGTAAGATTTCTGATGCAAATGAGGATAAGATTATCATTTATACAAACTCTATCATAGGTCTTATGCATAGATTTGTTTCTGCAAATAGTTCTGTTAGAGGTGAATTAAATGTAAAAGATTTTACTAAATCTCAAAAAAAAGATATTAAAGAACTTATTATCTATCAAGTAAAAAATACCCTCTTACAATTTTTAAAAGGGTAAATATATTTTATCAACTAGCTCTTCAAACTCACTAGTGGCATCTGAATCACAAGTTATACCACCACCACTTTTATAAAAGAACTCTCCATCTTTATTTTTTTCAATAAATCTTATCATCACTGCACTATTTAAAGTCTTATTTTCATATATACCAAAAATACCAGTATAAAAATCTCTTTCATAGTTTTCACATTTTTTTAAAATCTCAACTGTTTTTTTCTTTGGACAACCAGTAATAGAGCCAGCAGGTAGAATTGAAGTTAAAATATCCCCTATCCTCTCATTCCAGTTTTCTTCAAGATGTCCTGAGATTTTGGAACTTACTTGTAGAAGTTTTTTCTCCCCAGCATTAATTTTATCAATATATCTAAACTTATCAACTCTTATTTTTTTCGCAACAATCCCTAAGTCATTTCTTAGTAAATCAACAACCATTGTGTGTTCGGCCATCTCTTTTTTATCACCTAAAATCATAGCTTCTGCATTTGGGATTTTTGAGTCAATTGTCCCTTTCATAGGATATGTATAAATTTTATTTTTGTTAATTTCTATAAATTTTTCTGGAGAGAAACATACAAAGTCATCAAAAAATTTTAATTTGAATTTTGACTTTGCTTTTTCATAAATCTCATCGAGTGATAGTTTTGAATCTATTTTAGTTTTAGAAGTTAAGTTTAAAAGGTATGAATTCCCAAGTCTTATATGCTCTTGTATAAAATCAAATCTTTTTTTATACTCTTCATAAGAGATTGGCTCTTTTATAATTCTATGATTCTTTGTAACTTTAGAAGAAACTTTTTCATTTATACTATATTTTATATCAGAAGGAAGTTCATTTAGAGGTTTTACAAAAAAATTTGATAAGTCATATGAGATACAAAAAAAGAATGGCTCATCTAAAGAGCCATACTTATTTAATATACTTTTTAGTTCTTCGTTCAAGTCTTATTTTTTTTGATTAACTATTAGTTTTTTTAAAATTGCCATTCTAACAGCAACTCCATTTGTAACTTGTTCTAAAACTTTATTTCTTGGATCAATTAACATCTCATCTGAGATATCAACATTTCTATTTACTGGACCTGGGTGTAATAATAAAATATTTCTATCACCAAAAGTCTCTTTTGTTATACAATAATCTTTAGCATATTCTTGTAAAGATGAGAAATATATTTCATTATGTCTTTCAAGTTGAGTTCTTAAACTCATAACCACATCAACTTCATCAATAACTTCTGAGATATGATCATATTGCTTAAATTCACTAGTATCATCTTTAAAACAATCTGGGGCAACAAAACAAACATCTATCCCAAATCTAGGAAGAAGTCTTTTATTTGAACCTGCAACTCTTGAAGTTCTCACATCACCAACAATTGCAATTTTTTTACCTTCTGTTTTTCCATCAAAGTGTTCCATAATAGTAAAAAGATCTAATAAAGCTTGAGTAGGATGGGCATTATTACCATCTCCTGCATTTATAATAGGACAATCTACATGATTAACTAAACTTGCAGGCAAGCCACTTTCAGAGTGTCTAATAATAATTGCATCAGGTTTTGTGGCATTAATATTTGCAACTGTATCAAAAGTAGTTTCACCTTTGTTAATAGAAGATGTTCCTAAATCAAGTGCAATTATTTCTGCTCCTAACCTTTTTGCTGCTGTTTCAAAGGCACTTCTCGTTCTTGTTGAATTTTCAAAAAACAAAACAACAATTATTTTACCTTTTAGAATCTGTCTTGATTCCATATCCAAAAATTCTCTAGCATCATCATAAAGTTCAAGTATTTCTTCTTTTGTAAAGTCACTAGTTGATATTAAATGCTGCATTTTCCACCTTTAATTTTGATTTTGATTTTAGCTAAAAGCAGATTAATAAATATTTACATACTTAGATATTATTATGTTTGTTTATATCTTAATAAAAGAACTTGAAAATGTTAATTTTCTGTTTAAATAAATTAGATATAATTTTATCCAATAAAACAAGGAAAACTTATGTTAGAACAATTAGATAAACAATACGTATTAAATACTTATCCAAGAAATTACATAAACTTTAAAAAAGGTATTAATGCAACACTATATGATGAAAATAATAAAGACTATATAGATTTCACTTCTGGTATTGGTGTTGTATCTGTTGGTCATGGAAATAAAGAAGTTGCTGATGCAATTTACGAGCAAGTTAAAAATATTACACATATTTCCAATCTATATGCCATAGAACCGCAAGCAAGACTTGGTGAAAAGATTGCCAAACTTTCAAATATGGATGTTGCTACATTTTTTGCAAACTCTGGAGCTGAGGCAAATGAAGGTGCAATTAAATTAGCAAGAAAATATGGTGAGACAAAATTTGACAAAAAAAAATATAAAGTTATAACTTTAGAACACTCTTTCCATGGAAGAACAATTACAACAGTTAAAGCAACAGGACAAAGTTCTTTTCATAATCCGAATTTTGCCCCTTATCCAGAAGGTTTTTCTTTTAATAGTACCATTGAAGATATTTATAATTCAATTGATGATGAGACAGTTGCAGTTATGATTGAACTTGTTCAAGGTGAAGGTGGTGTACAACCATTTGATAAAAAAGAGATTCAAGAATTAGCAAAATTCTTAAAAGATCAAAACATACTTTTAATAATTGATGAAGTTCAAACAGGGATATATAGAACTGGAGAATTTCTAGCAGCAAATCTATATGAAATTGAACCAGATATTATAACCTTAGCAAAAGGTTTAGGTGGAGGTGTAGCAATTGGAGCAGTAGTAACAAAACATAAAGATATTTTTACTCCTGGTGATCATGGTTCTACATTTGGAGGAAACTATCTCTCAACTGCAAGTGCAAATAAAGTTTTAGATATTTTAGATAAGTATAAAAACTCAGGGGCCTTAGATGAAGCCATAATCTATTTTGGTAATAAGTTATCTGAAATATATAAAAAGTATCCAAACTTATTCACTTCCCAAGTTGGTTTAGGACTAATGAGAGGATTAAGAGTAAAAGATAGCGAGACACTTCAGCAGATTATTAAAAACTGTTTTGAAGAGGGTGTTCTTGTTCTAAAAGCAGGTAAAAATACAATGAGACTTTTACCTCCATTAACAATTACAAAAGAAGAAATCAACATTGGATTTGAAAGGCTAGATAATGCACTCTCAAAAATTAAATAGTCTATTTTTAGTATCTTTTCTTACCTTTTCCTTAGGATTAAATGCCCAAGATAAATTGGATGAAAATATACTTTCAAAAGATAGACTTAATCTTTTTGAATACAATAATAAAAAAAATGAAGAAAATAGTTCAAAGCTAAAGAAAGATTGGGTTAATCCTATAACTCTTTCTTTTGCAAAAAGTTATACTGATACAAATAACACTACAACTAGTTCTATTAGTATAAATCAACCTATATTTAAAAGTGGTGGAATCTATTCAGCCATTAAATATGCAAATGCAAATTATGAGTATAATAATTTTGATATAGAACTTCAGAAAAAAGAGTTAATTAAAACAGCAACTACTTTACTATTTAACTTAAATATTATAGATTTAAATATTAAAAAGAATGAATTACTACTAAAAAATAAAGAGATTGAAGTTCAAAGAAAAAAAGAACAAGTAATGAACGGCTTTTTAGATACTTCTTCTTTAGACAATGCTATTATTGATGCTAACTCAATAAAAAACAACCTTGCAGACTTATATTATCAAAAAGAGGAGTTAGATTATAACTTTTCAAATATTGCAAGTGGTGATTATCAAAGTTTTGAACTTCCTATTTTATCATTAAATGATGAAGATACATATTTAAAAAACAATTTAGAATTAGCAAAAGCAAAAGCAGATATTGAACAAAATGACAATTTTGTAGATATGACTATCTCAAAATATTTGCCTCAAGTAAATGCAAACTTTAACCATAAACAAAACCATGAAAAAGACAATGGTTTCCCAACAAATGAAAATGTAAATAGCTATGGTTTTTCAGTTTCTATTCCTTTAGATATAAGAACTTTTAATGATATTGAAACCCAAAGAATCAACTATTTAAGTTCTAAATTAAACTTAAAAAATCAAGAATTAGAAGAGAAAAACTTTTATAGAACTAAACTTTCTAAAATAAAAATGTATGATAATAAAAAAGAGATTGCAAAAAGTGATTATGAACTTTATAGTTCTTTATTAGAGGTTATTATTGAAGAAAGAGATGCCCAATTAAAAACACAAAGTGATGTTGATATTTTGAAAAACTCTCAGGAGATTAGATCAATTGAGTTAAATATTTTAGAACTTCAAAAACAAATAGAACTTCTTGAACTATACGCTAAAATGAGTTAAAGATAAGAAGTTATTACTTCTTATCTTTTGGTAGTTCTAAATAATATTCTAACTCTGATGGAGTTAAAACTTTAATAGTATTTGTACTTCCTGGAACACCTACTGGATATCCAAAGGTAGCAATATATGTTGCAGTTTTATCTAAATAACCTTTTTCATCTAAAACCTTTAACATTTTTTGTATCATTTTTGAAGCACCCGCTTCTTTAATTTTTGCAATTGGTTCAACACCCCATAATCCACACATTGGATTTAACACCCTTCTTTGGTGTGTAAACATATAGATATTTGTTTTAGGTCTATATCTTGAGATTTTTCTACCAGATAAACCAGAACTTGTTAATGCAATAATACCTTTAGCGCCAATATCATCAGCTAACTTTGTAGCTGTACCTTGAATAACATCAAAACTATCATGATAAGATAATTTATTGTGTTTATCATATGGATAAATCTCTTCAGTTTTAGCAATAATATTTGCCATTGTTCTAACAGTATTAATTGGATCAATACCAACTGCACTCTCTTCAGAAAGCATAACAGCATCAGTTCCATCAAGTACTGCATTTGCAACATCTGAGATTTCTGCTCTTGTAGCTCTTTCATTGTGAGTCATTGATAAAAGCATTTGTGTTGCTGTAATTACAGGGATACAAGCTTCATTTGCTTTTTTAATAAGCGTTTTTTGAATTGTTGGAACTTCATAATAAGGAACTTCAATTCCTAAATCTCCCCTTGCAACCATAAGCCCATCAGAAACCTCAATAATCTCATCAATATTTTCAACTGCATCAAACTTCTCAATTTTTGCAATTAGTTTACCTTGATAATTTCCAAGAAGTTTTTTTGCAGTTAACATATCGTTTTTATTTTGTACAAAGGAAATTGCAAAGTAATCAACCTTGTTTTTAACACCCCATGCAATATCTTCTTCATCTTTTCTCGTAATTACATTAATATCAATTACTGTATTTGGAAAGTTAATACCTTTTTTTGATGTTAAAGTACCATGGTTTTCAACAGTAGCAACCACTTTGTCACCAGTTTCTATAACTCTTGCTCTAATAGTTCCATCATATAAATAGATATATTCATCAACTTTCACTTTGTCTAATAGTTCTGGATAATTTGTTGAAACCATATATTTTTTATCTGATTCTTTATATCCTATAATCTCTTCTTTTAAAAATGTGATTTCATCACCTTGAAAAAGTTCAAATTTCTCCTTTAACTCACCTATTCTTACCTTTGGTCCAGAGATATCTTGTAAAACTGCAATTGTCACATCAAGTTTGTTCATTACAGTTCTAATATTTTTTAAAGTTTCTTCATGATATTCATGTGAACCGTGAGAAAAATTCAATCTAAACATATTTGCACCAGCTTTTACTAGTCCTTCAATTACTTCTACACTATTACTTGCAGGTCCAAGTGTTGCCAATATCTTAGTTTTTTTATAGCCTGTTTTATACACTTTTGGCTCCTTTTATTTTTTCTAAAACATATTGTATCATAATTAAACTAGTATATTAGTTAAATATATTAGTTAGTTAACTAAGTTTAATTACATCTAATTAAATTTTTTCACTTTTGTTTCACAATATGATAGTTATAATAATCTTATACAAAAAAAAGGATTAATACCATGAAAAAGTTATCACTTTTTAAACAAATTACTTCAATTTCTGTTGTATTAGCAGTTTTATCAGGGTGTGCCACTACCCAAGGTACAAATACATCATCAAATAATGCTCAAATGAATAAAACCCAATCAGGTGCACTAATTGGTGGTATTTTAGGAGCTGTTATTGGTGCCTCTACATCAGGAGGTGGAGCAAAAAGAGCCGTTATTGGTGGGGCTATTGGTGCTGCAGTTGGTGGCGGAATTGGTTACTCTATGGACCAACAAGCAAAAGAAGTTGCACAAGAATTAAATACTAATGTTAACAACAATCCAAATGCTGCATTAGATCCAAATTCAGATTTAATTGTATCAAATACAGACAAATACGTAAAAATAATGTTAAGAGATAGTATGGTTTTTGAAACAAACTCTGCTGTACCAACCCCAACAGCAGCAAGAAAAATCTCTAAAATCTCTGATGTATTAAAAAACTATCCAAATACAATTGTACAAGTTGTTGGATTTACAGATAATAGAGGTTCATACGAATATAACCAGCGTCTTTCAAATCAAAGAGCAGCAAATGTAGGGAATACAATCTATAATAGTGGTATAAAAAATCAGATCTTTTCAAAAGGTTGCTCTTATAATAAACCAATTGCACCAAATAATTCAACTGAAAACATGGGTTTAAATAGAAGAGTAGAGATTTACCTTTATGCAAACCAACAATCAATCATTGATGCATGTGTAGAATAATTCTAAATAAAAAGTAAAAGAGAAAAGCTCTTTTACTTTCTAAATTAAAATCTTTTTATTTTATTAAAGAAAAAAATTATCCTTTAGTAATATTTATTAAATATACTTTAAGTTTAACTCATTACAATTACACATCTAAAAGAAAAAAATTATTAAAGGAAATATAATGTTAGTAACAAAAAAAGCTCCAGATTTTACAGCAACAGCTGTAATGGCAGATGGTCAAATTAAAGAAGGTTTTAATTTATATGATAATATCGGTGAAAAAGGTGCAGTTTTATTTTTCTGGCCTTTAGATTTTACATTTGTTTGTCCATCAGAAATTATTGCATTCTCAAAAAGAGTTGCAGATTTTGAAGAAAGAGGAATTCAAGTAATTGGTTGTTCAATTGATTCAGAATTTTCTCACTTTGCATGGAGAGAAACAAAAGTAGAAGAAGGTGGAATTGGAAGAGTTAAGTTCCCTATGGTTGCAGATATCACAAAACAAATTTCAAGAGATTATGATGTATTATTTGGAGAATCTGTAGCACTTAGAGGATCATTTTTAATTGACAAAGATGGAACAGTAAGACATGCAGTTATAAACGACTTACCACTTGGAAGAAATATTGATGAGATGGTTAGAATGGTTGATACTATGCTATTTACAAATGAACATGGTGAAGTATGTCCTGCTGGATGGAGTAAAGGTGATGAAGGTATGAAAGCATCTACAGAAGGTGTTGCAGAATACTTAGGTAAAAATGAAAATAAACTATAATATTTTTTAAACAAAAGTGCCTTTTTGGGCACTTTTTGCTAAACTAAATTTATGAAAGATCAAAAATTTAGTGACTACTTTAACTCTTGGCTATATGGTAAAAATGGATATTATGCAAACTACAAACAAATAGGTAAAAAAGGTGATTTTTATACATCTGTATCAAGTTCTTCTTTTTTTGGTGGTAGCATTGCAAAAAGAATAGTTGATAAAATAAATTCTAATGAACTCCCTAAAAATACAACTATTTTAGAAATTGGCGCACACCATGGATATTTATTAGCTGATATAATTCAATTTATTTATACTTTAAAACCAGAACTTTTAAATACCCTTACCTTTGCAATAGTTGAAAGGTTCGATTCTTTAAAACAAAAACAACAAGAGTACTTAAAACAATCCTTTGGTGAAGCTATAAACTTAGTTCACTATGATGATATTAGTAATGTTAAACTTCCCCATGCCTTTATAATTGCAAATGAGATATTTGATGCCTTTCCTTGTGAACTTGTTTTCACAAAAGATGATGAACTTCAATTAGGGTATGTGCAAAATCACAAAATAGATTTTAAAAAATGTGAAGATAAAAATATAATTGAACATTGTAAAAAATATAAAATTACAAAAGGTGAAATAGCTATTGGATATAAAGAGTTTGCTAATGCAATATGTACTAATATAAAAAAATTTGAGTTTGTAACTTTTGACTATGGAGACAATTATCCAAGAAATGACTTTTCAACTAGAATATATTCTAAACATAAAGTGTTTCCAATATTTGAAGAGAACTTAGATTTAAATTCATTATATGCAAATTCAGATATTACCTATGATGTAGATTTTAAGTACTTAGAAGACTGTTTTAAAGAATTTGATATAAAATCAGTTGATTATAAAACTCAAATGGCAACATTAATAGATTTTGGCATTATAAATTTACTAGAAATATTAAAAGAAAATAGTGACGAAAATACTTATTTAAGAGAATCTGCCAAAGTAAAAACTTTACTTGAACCAACAGGCATGGGAGATAGATTTAAGGCTTTAATAGTAAAAAAATAGAAAGTTTTTAACTTTCTATTTTCTTTAACTCTTCATACTCTTCATCTGTAAAAATTCTAGACCTTGTTAAAAATTGATAACCTTCATCAATTTCAAGAGAAAAAGAGTTACCAAAGGCACCTTTTTCCTCTTTTACATCTACAATTATTTGAGAGTGTCTAAAATATTCAAACTGTTCATTGTCAATATAAAATTCACAACCACAAAGTTCACCAAGTTTTACATTTCTACTTGGTACATAAAAGTCACCTTTTTCATAACACATTGGAGCTGTTCCATCACAACAACCTCCACTTTGGTTAAAAACCACTTCACCATTTTTTTCAATCAACATCTCAATAACTTTTGTTGCTTCAGGTGTCGCTATTACCCTTCTTGTATCTATCATGATATAACCTTTATAAAAATAAGCAATTTTATCTTTATAAAAATTAATTTAGGCCAGGGAGGCTGAGGAAAGTAAAAAATGGAGGGGCCTCCCTGGCCTGCTTTAAAGTTTTAATATCTATTAAAAGAATCCTAAAGCATTTTTGCTATAAGAAGTTAAGATATTTTTAGTGTGTCTGTAAGAGTTTAACATCATCATGTGAGTTTCTCTACCGATACCTGATTTTTTGTATCCACCAAATGATGCATGTGATGGGTACATATGGTAACAGTTAACCCAAACTCTACCAGCTTCAATTCCTCTAGAGAATTTATGTAATTGGTGAGCATCTCTTGACCATATACCTGAACCTAATCCATAGATAGTGTCATTTGCAATCTCTAATGCTTCATCTTCATCTTTAAAAGTAGTTACTGCTAATACAGGTCCAAAAATCTCTTCTTGGAAGATTCTCATTTTATTGTGACCTTTGAAGATTGTTGGTTGAATATAGAATCCATTTGGATTTACTTCAGATTCATATGCATCTCCACCAATTAGACACTCAGCACCCTCTTCTTTACCAATTTTCATATATTCCATAATTTTTTCTTTTTGGTTAGAAGAACATTGAGCACCCATCATACAATCTGGATCTAATGGATTACCTAATTTAATAGCTGCAACTCTTTCAAGTACTCTTTTCATAAATGGCTCATAAATTGACTCTTGGATTAATGCTCTTGAAGGACAAGTACAAACCTCACCTGAGTTAAATGCGAATAATACAAGACCTTCAATTGCTTTATCAAAGAACTCATCATCAGCGTCCATGATTGATTCCATAAAGATATTTGGAGACTTTCCACCAAGTTCTAATGTAGAAGGGATAATGTTTTCAGTTGCATATTGCATAATTAACTGACCAGTTGTAGTTTCACCTGTAAATCCTACTTTTTTAACATCTGGGTGAGTTGATAAATGTTTACCAATTTTTCCACCTGCACCATTGATAATATTAACAATACCCGCTGGTAAAACATCTTGAATGATTTCCATTAAAATTAAAATTGCCATTGGAGTTGCAGATGCTGGTTTTAAAACAACACAGTTACCTGCTGCTAATGCAGGAGCTATTTTCCATGCAGCCATTAATAAAGGGAAATTCCAAGGAATGATTTGAGCTACTACACCTAATGGCTCATAAACTTCTTGAGATACAGTATTTTCATCTAAATCAGCAACAGTACCAGTTTCAGCTCTAATAACTGAAGCAAAGTATCTAAAATGATCAACAACTAGAGGGATATCAGCAGCTAAAGTTTCTCTTACAGCTTTTCCATTATCTAATGTTTCTGCAACTGCTAAGCTTTCTAATTTTGCTTCAATTGCATCTGCAACTTTATTTAACATAGTACTTCTTTCTATAATCGAAGTATGTCTAAATGATTCGAATGCAGTCTTTGCAGCTGCTACTGCTGCATCAACATCTGCTTCATTTGATCTTGGAATTTTTGTTAAAACTTCACCATCAACTGGAGAAATATTATCAAAATACTCACCACTTGTTGGAGCTACCCATTCTCCACCTATAAAGTTCTCATATTGAGATTTAAATTCTGGTTTACTATACATATCATTTCCTTTATTTTTTAATTGAAAACAAATACTTAAAGTGTATTTATTTTTTGAATAGTGAAATCTTACACGAGAATTATAGCCTGAATTTAGCGATTGCATAGCATTAACGTAGCAATTAGAAATAAATGGTAACAATACCATAAAATAGGGCTTTCATCAATTAATTTTTTGTTAAAAAATTAAAAAATTATGCTACACTTTTTTTATGAAAACATATAACTACACATTTTTTAATAATAACTTAACTGATTTAATTGATTATAATATATTTAAAGATGAAAAAAATGTTCTAATTCAAATATTTTGTGGTCATGATTCAAGTACTTTAGAGTTAATTACAAAAACAGTAATGGATAATATTCCTCAAGCTGTTTGTTTAGGAACAACAACAGATGGAGAGATATGTGAATCAAAAATCTCTACACTTAAAACTATTATATCAATTTCAGTTTTTGATAATACCTTTTTAAAAGCTCATTATATAAAAGGAGATAATTCTTTTAAAATTGGATATGAAATTGCACAAAAAGTTATCACTGATAATACAAAGTTAATTATTACTTTTACTGATGGAACTGGGACAAATGCAGAAGAGTATTTAAAAGGTATAGAAAAATATGATAATTCTATAATGGTATGTGGAGGGATGGCAGGAGATAATGGAGTATTTAAACAAACCTTTATCTCTTTAGGAAATCAAATCTATCCAAAGGGTCATATCGCAGTTTCACTTAACTCAGATGTATTAAAAGTTACAAATGCAAGAAAATTTGACTGGGTTCCAATAGGTTTAGAACATACAATTGATGAAGTTGAAGGCAATAGAATCTATAAAATCTCAGGAATGAGTCCTTCAGAATTTTATAAAAAATACTTAGGTGCAAGTGTTGCCCAAACAGAATTTCCTTTAATAGTAGAAAGAAATGGTATACCAACAGCAAGAGCAGTCCTTGAACAACACAAAGATGGAAGTTTAAGTTGCGGAGGAAATTTAAGAAAAGGTGATATTGTTAGACTTGGTTTTGGAGATGCAGAATCTATAATGAATAATCCACTTAGTGCTTTAGATACAAGTTTTGATCATCCAATTGAAACTTTTTTCTTATATTCTTGTATGGCAAGAAGAAGGTATTTAAGAGAGTTAATAAAACTTGAAACTCAGCCCTTTGCAGTAATTGCACCAACCTCTGGATTTTTTACCTATTCAGAGTTTTTCCATAGAGATGGTCATAATGAATTATTAAATCAAACCTTAACAGTAGTAGCCTTAACTGAAAATGATAAAAAAGTTAATTCATTGGAGATATATCCAGAAAGACAAACAAAATCAAAAAAAGATGCAGCTTTCGCAAGAACTCTAAAATCACTTACTCACTTAGTACAAAAAAGTACTGATGATTATCAAGACCAATCAAAAAATTTAAAAGAATCAGAACTTTATGCACAAAACTTATTAATCTCACAAAAACAATTTTTAAAACATGCAGTTCATGAAACAAATACGCCACTTTCTATTATAATGGCAAATATTGAACTATATGAAATGGAAAATGGTAAAAATCAATATTTATCAAATATCGAAGTAGCAATGAAAAATCTTTTTTCTATATATGATGATTTAAGTTACTTAGTAAAAAAAGATCAAATAGACTACCCTAAACATAAAATCGATTTTAAAGATTTTGTCAGAAGTAGAGTCGAATTTTTCAACCAAGTTGCAACTAAGGTCAAATCAAAATTTGTTTTCAAAGCACCCAAAGAAAATATGACACTATTTTTCAATGAATCTAAACTACAAAGAATAATTGATAACAATCTTACTAATGCCATAAAATATACCTATGAAAATGAAGATATTTATGTAACATTAAAAAAAGAAGAAAATCACTTAAAACTTATGGTTTCAAGCCATTCAAAAAAAATCCAAGATCCAGACAAAATCTTTAAAGAATATTACAGAGAAGAAAAATCAAAAGATGGATTTGGATTGGGATTAAATTTAGTAAAAAGAATTTGTGATGAAGAGGGTGTTGAAATATATTTAGAATCCAATGAATATTTCACATCATTTGTTTATCTATTTAAAGGGGAAATATGAAAATTTTATTATTAGAAGATGATATTATGTTAAATGAGGCAATAACTCAATATCTTGGAACAGTAGGTCACTCTGTTCAATCTGTAAAAGATGGGGATGAGTGTCTAAAAAAACTAGATGATGAAAAATTTGATCTTCTAGTTTTTGATATAAATGTACCAAGTATTGATGGTCTTACTATTTTAGAAGACTTACATAAAAAGAAAAGAATGGTACCAACTATTTTTATCTCGGCACTTATAGATATTGAAGATATTTCAAGGGCCTTTGATATTGGATGTCACGATTATCTAAAAAAACCATTTCACCTAAAAGAATTAAATCTAAGAATAGAAAAAATTCTAAAAACAAGAACTGCCCCAATGAGCCATAAAAGATTATCAAAATCTTACAGCTTCGATAGTGAAAGTATGACTTTATATTTTAATAATGAACCACATATATTACCAAAAAGGCAACTTCAAATTATTGAACTTTTAACAAATAATAGAAGTTTAGTTTGTAACTATGATATGTTTAGAGATTATGTTTGGAATGATGACTTTATTGATAATGCAACAATTAGAGCAGAAGTAAATAGAGTTAAAAAAGTTTTAAAAGAGGATTTTATTGTAAATGTTAGGGGTATTGGGTATATGGTTGAAAGACCTAGTTCTTAAGTTTTATACTTAAGAACAACAGGTTTGCTTTTCTATAAACTTCAAAGAATTTTGTTTATTTCTATAAATTGGAAGTTTATCACTTTTATTCGCATTTTCAACTATTTTTTTTACAACTCCATGATAAGCTGACTTATCACAAACTGGATCAGCTTCATGTATATCTTGTGTTAACGCATATGCTTGACATCTACATCCACCAAAATCTTTCTCTTTTTCAGGACATGATTTACATGTAGGATTCATCCACTCATCACCTCTAAAAAAGTTAAAAGGTTTTGATTCGTACCATATCTCTTTTACAGAAGATTTTTTTACATTTGGAAACTCTATTGGTAAAGTGTTAGCAGTATTACATGGAAGTGCTAATCCATCTGGGTTAATTGTTAAAAAAGTTGTTCCCCATCCATTCATACATGCCTTTGGTCTACTTTCATAATAATCAGGTACTACAAAAAATACTTTCATATCTTTTCTTTTTTCCCTATAAAAATTTGTTACTTCCATAGCCTTATCTAGTTGTTCTTTACTTGGTAATAATGCATCAACATTTTCTAATGCCCAACCATAATATTGAATATTTGCAATCTCTAAATAGTTAGCTCCTAACTCATCACAAAACTCAATTATCTCACCAACTTGCTCAATATTTTGTCTTGTTATACAAGTATTTACAATAAGTTGCATACCAAGCTCTTTTACCTCTTTGGCAAATGCAATTTTATCTTTCATCGCTGTTTTATTATTTGTAATTAAAGTCATAGTATTTTCATCATGAGATTGAATACCTAATTGAACAGTTTTAAGTCCAGCTTCCTTTAACTTTTTTAAAACTCCCTTTTCACCACCAACACCAGAAGTGATTAAGTTTGTATAAAATTTTAAATCATTTGCATATTTTACTATATCAACAATATCTTTGTTTAGTAAAGGCTCACCACCTGAAATCCCTAATTGAACAGCTCCTAAAGCTCTAGTTTCATCTAAAACTTTAAACCAATCCTCTTTACTCATACCATCTTTTGTATTTGCAAAATCTAGTTGATTGTAACAATAAGTACACTCTAAAGGGCATTTGTGAGTTAACTCTAAAAGCACCCACAAAGGTGGTTTAATCACAGACTTTTCATTAGTTGACATTCTTTACCCACTTTCTATCAAAGGCCTCATCAAAAAATGCTTCCACATCTTTTTCTAATCCTGACATCTCAAACTTTTTTTCCAATGTTGAAACTATTTCATTAAAATTCTTAGTTCCATCACATTGGTTCATTATTTCACCAGCACTTTGATTTAGTTGAACCATACCTTCTGGGTATAATAAAACAAAACAATCTTGTGCTTGCTCAAATTGTAATTGGAAGTGATCATTCACTGCAATTAATTTTTCTTTGTTCATTTTCATAACCTTCAATATTGAAATACGGTGGTCTTTTTAATTCGTATGCCAAATATAAAGCATCACACATAGTCCAAAGTATATCAAGTTTAAACTGTAAAATTTCAAAAGCTTTATTTTGAAGTTCAACTGTATTAAACTCTTCTAAAGTGATTGAAAGTCCATGTTGAACATCTCTTCTTGCTTCACTCAATCTTTTTTGGAAATATCTTAAACCTTTTGCTTCAATCCAAGGATAATTATCTGGCCATGTACTTAATCTTTGTTGGTGAATTTGAGGTGCAAACATCTCAGTTAAAGATGACATTGCAGCTTCTTTCCAAGGTCTTTGTTTTGCAAAATTAATATAAGCATCTACTGCAAATTTAACTGATGGTAAAACATATTTATGAGAAATTAAATCCTCTTTATTTAATCCAACAGCCTCACCTAATTCAAGCCATGCTTCAATTCCACCACCTACACTATCATGATCAATAATTCTATCAATCCATTTTCTTCTATCTTCTAATGGTGGATTATTTGACATAATTGCTGCATCTTTAATTGGAATTGCTGTTTGGTAATAAAATCTATTTGCTACCCAACCTTGAATCTCTTCTTTACTACAATCCCCTTGATACATTCTAATATGAAATGGATGGTGAATATGATACATGTCACCCATACCTCTTAACTTTGTTTCAAACTCTTCTTTGCTTAGTAATTCGTTCATTCTTTTTGTCATTCTTCTTCTCCTTTTTTGTAGTCCCTTTTAAAATGCAAATTTTAAAAGGTTAAGCTTTTGGGCTTTAAGAATAAAGCCTTTATATATCTATTCTCATTCCATCATATGAAACTTCAATCCCATGGGAAATAAGTTCTTTGTATTCAGGATTTTCTTCATCTAAGATTGGATTTGTATTGTTAATATGAATTAATATTTTTCTAGGTTTACTTAAAGTATCTAAAATTTCAATAAGCCCCTCATCTCCACTTAAAGGGATATGCCCCATATCAGTACCTAATTTAGTAGAAAACTTACCTTTTATCATCTCATCATTTGTCCAAAGCGTTCCTTCAATTAGAAGAACATCTGCATTTTTCATCTGATCAAAAACATGATCTTCCATAACCCCAAGACCAGGAAGATAAAACAATCTTTTTCCTGTATTTTTATTTACAACTGTAATTCCAATATTATCACCCTTTCGTGGATGATCCCTATGTGGTGAATATGGTGGTGCATTTGAAATAAGTGCATGGGCATAAAACTCATATGAAGGCATCACTGGTATTTCAAATTTTGTAGTAGAATCTGGCAAAATCTCATGCCAAACGGTTCCTCCACCATCCCAATGTTGTAACATTTTCATCGTAGGAAATGATGAGTTTAATTCTTCATTTACCTCTTTAGTACAATAAATTTGGTGAGGACAACCTTCCCTTAACATAAGTAAGCCCGTTGTATGGTCTATTTGAGCATCGTTAAATACGATTGCTTTAATTTTGGTTTCTCTTTTTTTTGTTGGATGTAAAAAAGGTGAATTGTGAATTTGCTCCAAAATATCTGGGCTAGTATTAAGTAAAACCCAGTTCTCACCATCTTCACTAATAGTAATTGAACTTTGAGTTCTTTTTTTTATACTCTTTTTGCCTTCTCTGTAACCTTTGCAATTGTCACAGTTACAATTAAATTGTGGTAAGCCACCACCTGCTCCTGAACCTAGAACTTGAATCCTCACATTATATCCTTTTATTTTTCCTCAAAGAAAAAAATTCCCACATTTTTTTCTTTGAAGAAAAGACTAGAGCAAAAGCTCTAGTCAAGTTTAAAAAATTACTTTGTACAAATATACATAGTAACTTCAAAACCAAATCTGTTATCTACGAATGTAGGTGTTTCCCATTTCATTTTAGTTACCTCCTTTCTAGATTAAATATTCTATTATTTTTTAAATAATTTAAATACGTGAACAGTTCCACCTTGGTTAATGTTCTTAATAAGTTTTGCAACTTCACCACCCCATAAAGGAACAGCTCCACCCCAACCTGAAACGATTGCGATATATTGCTCACCATTTTGCTCCCAAGTAATAGGAGAAGAAACAATTCCAGAACCAGCATTGTATTTAAATAAAATTTCACCAGTTTCATCATCAAATGCTAAGAATTTACCTTCAGGAGTTCCTGTAAATACAAGTCCACCAGCAGTTGTTAATACTCCACCCCATAATGGTGCAGGGTTTTTGAATTCCCATTTGATTTTTCCTGTCATTGGCTCAATTGCTTTAAGTGAACCAATGTGATCATCAAAAATTGGTTTAATTGTAAATCCAGCACCTAAGTAAGCAGCACCTTTTTTATAATGAATTGGTTGATTCCAAATATCCATTCCCCACTCATTTGAAGGAACATAGAATAATTCAGTTTTTTTAGAATAAGCCATTGGCATCCAGTTTTTACCACCTAAGAATGAAGGAACAGAGAATACTGATTTACCTTTTGAAGCATCACCAGGATTTCCAGGTCTTCCATCAGCAGTATATAATGGTCTCCCATCTTCTCCAATTCCAGTTGCCCAAGTAATGTTAGAAACAAATGGATTAGCAGTAATGAATTTACCGTTAGTTCTATCTAATACATAGAAGAAACCATTTCTATCTGCAGTTGCAGCATATTTTTTACCATCTTTATTAAATGAAACTAATTCATTAACACCATCAAAATCCCATCCATCATGTGGAGTAGTTTGATAATGCCAAACAATTTTCCCTGTATCTGGATTAATTGCTAACCTTGAAGAAGAGTATAAGTTATCTCCTGGTCTATTATGTGAGTTCCATGGTGCAGGGTTACCTGTACCCATAAAGATTAAATCAGTTTCTGAGTCATATGTACCACCAAGCCAAGTTGCAGCTCCACCAGTTTTCCATAAATCTCCAGTCCATGTTTTACCAGCTTCACCACCAGTAATTCCATTTTCTTTTCCATTTAAGTAACCCATGTTACCTTCAACAGTTGGTCTAGTCCAAATAACTTTACCAGTTTTAGCATCATAAGCTTCAACTTTTCCAACAATACCAAACTCACCACCAGCTACACCAGTGATAACCATGTCTTTTACAATAAGTGGAGCAGCAGTAATTGAGTAACCATCTTTATAGTTTGCTACTTTTTTCTTCCATACTGTTTTTCCAGTTTTTCTGTTTAGTGCAACTAATTTTGCATCTAATGTACCAAAAATCACTAAATCACCATAAATTGCAGCACCTCTGTTGATTACATCACAACATGGTAAGATTCCACTTGGAAGTCTTGCATCATATTGCCATAACTCTTCACCAGTTGCTAAATCAATTGCATACATTCTAGAATAAGATGCAGTTACATACATAACACCATCTTTTACTAGTGGTTGAGATTCTTGTCCTCTTTGTTTTTCCCCACCAAATGAGAAATTCCATACAGAAACTAAATCTTTAACTGTATCTTTGTTAACTTGAGTCAATGGTGAAAATCTTTGACCATTTTGCCCATGTCCATATGTTAAAACATCCCCAGTTGTTTTATCATCATTTAAGATTTCATCATATGTTACAGGTGCATATGATGGTTTTGTAACCACTGTATCAGTCATTGCAGTGTTGCTTGTCGCACATCCACTAATTAATGCAGAAAGTGTAACAGCTACTGCACTAGTTAGTAAAAAACTCTTTTTCATGCTATCTCCTTTTATAATTGTCAGACTCAAAATTGTCTTGAAAGAAGTATATACGAGAAATATAGCGTGAGTTTAGCTATTGTTAACTTTTTTTGATTTAAACCCTAAAAATGCCATAATTAAAGTTATAACTAGAGAGATTACCAGTACTAAAAGTGCCTGTGTATCGACCTTCAAGTAAAGTGAGAATCTAATAGATTCCACTATATAAGTAAAAGGATTATATGAAGAAATTTCATATAAAAGTATCGAAGAATCTTTAATTTTCCATAGTGGGTATAAGGCAGAACTTAAAAAGAACATTGGGAAGATAACAAAGTTCATTACAGTTGCAAAATTTTCCAATTGTCTTATAACAGAAGAGATAAAAAGTGCAAAGGCATTAAGTATTATAGATGAGATTATAATAATAGGGATGGTTACCACTATTGCTATATATGAAATATCTACACCATATAATTTTGCAATAAGTAAAAAAGTAATTGCTTGAATTGTTGATACTATTGAGGTTGCAAACATTTTACAAAATAATAAAAAATTTCTATTTATATAAGAAGATAAAAGTATTTTCATACTACCCATCTCCCTATCAAATATCATTGTTAAACTACTTTGCATACCATTAAAAAGTAATACCATTCCAACAAGTCCCGGAACAATATAGGTTTCATAGGTAATATAAGTTTCATAAGGAGGTGTAATAGCAAGGCCTAAAGCTGTTTTAAAACCAACTGAAAAGATAAATAGCCAAAGTAAAGGTCTAACAAGAGCTGAAAAAAATCTACTTTTTTGTTTTACAAATCGAATTAACTCTTTATAGATAATACCTTTCATACAATTAAAATATATATTCATAGCTATTTTACAATTTGATTGAAAGTATCAACCAAATTCTCCTTTTCATATTTTTCCATAATACTACTAACAATACCACTTTCTACTATTTTACCATTTTTGATAAATGAAATCTCATCATCTTCATTTACCTCATCAAAAAGATGTGTAATCCAAAGTACACTTAGATTTTCCCTTTTTACTAAATCTCTAACATAATCTAAAATATCAAATCTACTTTTTAAATCAAGTCCAACAGTAGGTTCATCAAGTAAAAGTAGTTTTGGTTTATTTATTAAAGCCCTTAAGATTTCAACTCTTCTTCTATGTCCACCATTTAGTTTTCTAGCTGTAGTATCTAAATGTGGTTTTAATTCAAGTCTTTCAATCTCATTTTCAATAGATTTTATTGTTTGAACAAAACCTAAACCCTTTAATGACCCATAATAATAAAGATTTTGTCTAACAGTTAAATCTAAATCCAAAGTTGGTTCTTGAAAAACAATACCAATATTTTTTAAAGCTTCACTATAATTTTTTATGGAGTGATTATTTATATTAATTTCACCAACTTCAAGTTTAAGTAGTCTTGTAATAAGTGAAAAAACAGTTGATTTTCCAGCTCCATTTAGTCCCAATAAAACTGAAAATTCACCTTTTTTTATATTAAAAGAAACTTTATCTAATACCTGTTTCTTTCCATAGGAAAAATCTACCTCTTTTAATTCTAATATCTTTTCACTCATTTTACAACTTTACTATTTACTAGGAATTACTGCTAATCCCCAAGGATATCTTCCTACTTTTATTGTTTTTTCTACTTTTAAAGAATCAACATCTATTACAGATACATCACCACTTACACCATTTGTAGTATAAAGTTTTTTCTCATTTTGGGCAAAATCTAATTGCCAAACTCTTTTTCCAACTAATAAATACTTTATAATTTTATATGTCTTTGCATCAATTACAGCAACATGATTAGCTGGTCCTAAAGCTACAAAGGCATATTTTCCATCGCTTGTTAGTTTAATACCAACTGGCTGAATTAAATCTTTAAAGATCCCTGGAATTTTAAAACCTAATTTTGCAACACTCTCTTTTGTTTTAGTGTCAACTACCACAACAGTCCCACCAATCTCACTTGATGCCCAAACTTTATCACCATTTTTTGAAAACTCTATATGTCTTGGTCTAGCATCTACTAAAGTATTATGGACAATCTCTTTTGTTTTTGTATCAATCCAATGTAAAAAGTTTGATGTTTCTGATGTATTAATAGCTACACTTCCATCTGGACTTACAGCCATCCCCTCAGGTTCTAAACCAACTTCAATTTGTGATACAACTGATTTTTCTTTAGTATCAACAATTGTTACAATTCCATCATTTTCATTTGATATATATAACTCTTTCCCATCTGGATGAAGTGCAAATTGTTCTGGGTCTTCACCTGATGGTAAATTATATAAGATTTCCCCAGTTTTAGTGTCCATAGCTTGAACTGTGTCATCATCACTTGCACAAATATATAATTTTTTATAATCACTTGTAAGTAGTATTCCTCTAGGTCTTTGCCCTACTTCATATGTTTTTATAACTTTGTTTGTAACTGAATCAATTACACTGATAGTATTATCTTTTTCATTTGATACGAATATTGTATCTGCACTTAAAATTGATGCTGATAATACTGATAAAACAGATGTTAAAATTAATTTCTTCATCACTAATTCCCTTTTTATAAAAATTTATTCAACAATAAAAGTTGCTCTTTCTCTATCACTTTTAGCTGATGGTAAACCTAAAGTAAAAGTTCCTGGTTTAATAGGGATAAAAGTCATTTCAATTTCACCCTCATCATCAAATTCAAAACCATCTAAACCTAATGGTCTTACTTCAATATCATTAATAGATATTTGATTTACCCAAATATTTCTAAAAAAAGCTGCACCTACAATAGGTATTTCTCTTGAACCATCACTTTTTAGAACAAGTTCGTAATATTTACCCGCTTCTAATTTATATGGTTCACTTGCAAGTGGTTGACCAACACTAATAGTAATAGGAGTTAGTTTAGTTTTAGAGTGTAATAAACCCTTTAAATTCTTTGCAAATGCAAATTCCCCTGATATAAGTAGCATTGCTACTAATATTACAATTTTTTTCATACATAATCCTTTTTATAATTTATCTTTAATTGTAATGAAGCTTTATAGCTAGAATATAGCATATTGATTTTTATTCTCATTTTGCTAGATTGAGGCTATACTTATTATATATACTTCTACAATAAAGAAAAAAAGGAACAAGAATGAAACAATTATTTAGTCTATTTTTAATGTTAGGCTTCATAAATGCCTTTGCACTAGAAGTAAATATTTTATACCTAGAACAAAAAGTAAAAAAGCCCCCAGTACTTTCAAATATAATTGAAGATCCAGAAGATCTTGGATTAAAAGGCGCACAAAAAGCCATAATAGACTCAAATAAAAGTGCTAGATTTTTAAATCAAAAATACAATTTAATTGAAAAAATCTCTTATGATAAAGCTCAGTTAAAAAAAGATTTTGAAGAGTTTATAAATATAGGAAACTCATATGTAGTTTTAAATGTTGAAGATGATTTTTTAAAAGAGTTACTAAATGACCCACTTTCAAAAAAAGCTTTAATAGTAAATGCATCTAGTCCAACTACAAGTTTAAGACAAAACTACTGTTTACAAAACTTACTTCATACAGCTCCTTCAAATGCCATGCTTTATGATGGCCTAGTTCAATTTTTAGTAAAAAGAGATTTTAAAGATATCTTTTTAATAAGTGGAGAAAATCCAAAAGATAAAGAGATACTAAAAGATATAAAAAGATCAGTAAAAAAATTTAATGCAAAAATTGTAAAAGAAAAAGTTTGGGATAATAATTCAGATATTAGAAGAAAAGCAAATGCAGAATTTCCTGTATTTACCCAAGCTAGTGATTATGATTTAATTATGTTAGCTGACCATTACGGAGATTTTGGTGAGTTTATGTATTTTAATACTTGGCTGCCAAGACCAATAGCAGGAACACAAGGATTAACTCCAGCAGCTTGGCATAAAGTTATTGAAGCTTGGGGAGCAGCGCAAATGCAAAGTAGATTTGAAAAATTTGCAAAAAGATGGATGCAATCAAAGGATTATACAAACTGGACAGCAGTTAGATCTATCATTGGAGCAATTACAAAAACAAATTCTGCTGATTTAAAAACAAATCTTGATTTTATCCATTCAGATAAGTTTGATTTAGCAGCATATATGGGAAGAAAACTGTCATTTAGAGATTATAATGGACAGCTTAGAATGCCAATTTCACTTGTTCAACCAAGGGCACTTATATCAGTTTCTCCACAAGTTGGCTTTTTACATCCAAAAACTGATTTAGATACTTTGGGTATTGCACCCTTTGAGATGAAGTGTAAAAAATGATTAAATCTTTTTTTGCACTTTTAGTTCTTAGCCTAAGTATAAATGCCTATGAGGTAATAGATAAGGATAATTACTTTACTGTAAAAATTCAAGATGAGGAGTTTTATGAACTATATGTGAATTTAAAAGATGAAATAAATTTTAATTCATACGTTATAGTTCATGAATTAAATTTAGGAAAGTCTACTAAGGCTGTTGCCGATGCTTTAGGAGAAAAAGCAGTTGTTAAAAATGGAATAAATCTACTTATTTGTAAAACCTCATTTACCCTTAAAATGCATCAAGAAAATATTCATAATATGACTTTTTGCCCAATGGTTATCTCTATATATGAAGATGAAACTTCAAACTATATATCTTTTAGGAAATATCACCCTCTAAATAAAAATGACAAAATTGCACTTACTATAAATAAAAGATTAAAAACATTAATTTTAAACTCCCTTGATTAAAAAACTTTCACTTTAATTAAATTTTTCTTTTAAATTACTATTTAAATATATAATAATATAATAGTGTCAGGGATAGGGAGACAATTATGAAAAATAATGTAATAATACTATTAATAATTATTTGCTTCTCGATATTTTTATTTCTGACTTTAGATATAAATAAAAATGAATTAATAAATACAGAAAAAAAAGATGATAACTCCAAGATTGAATTAAAACTTGCCCATAATCTACCAAAAAATAGTGCTTTACATGAAGCTTCTGTTTTATATGCAAAAAAAATAGCCGAACTTACAGATAATAAAGTAAAAATTAAAATCTTCCCAAAACAAGAATTAGGAAACGACTACCAAATGATAGAGCTGGCAAGTCAAGGAAAAATCGATATTTTAATAACTCCCACAGCAAAAATGAGTGTTTCAGTTCCTTCAATGCAATATGCTGACTTGCCATTTTTATTTCCAACAAGACAAGATGCCTATGAACTTTTAGATGGAGAAGTTGGGAAAATGATTCTAAAAGATTTAGACAAAATTGATCTTTTAGGTGTTGCCTTTTGGGAGAATGGCTTTAAGCATTTCACAGCAAACTCTAAATTAACTAGCCCAAAAGATTTTGAAGATAAAAAAATTAGAGTTATGAAAAGTAGAATAATAATGGAGCAATTTAAAGCTTTAGGTGCTCAAGCTATTCCTATTGATTTTCATTCTACAAAAAAAGCCTTAGAAGATAAGGTTGTTGATGGACAAGAAAACCCTTTAGTTGCTATTGTAAATATGCAATTTCATAAAGTTCAATCACATTTAACTATAAGTGAACATGCCTATTTACCATATCTATTTGCCATGAGTAAAAAAAGTTTAAGAAAACTTCCTGTGGAGATTCAAGATATTTTAACTACTAATTTAGATGAGATTACAAAATGGGAAAGAGAAGAAACCCAAAGAAGGGAAAAAGAGTTTCTTGAAACAATAAAAAATGAAGGTGTAAAAATACACTATTTAACAAAAGAAGAGAAAGAAGCTTTTAGAGAAAAAACTAAATATATTGTAAAAATGTATGAAAAAGTGATTGGTTCACATATAATTTCGAAAACGGAAGAGATATTAAATAAAAAGTATGCAAATAAAGAGAATATATATTTTGGTTTAGATGTAAATCTTTCAATTGGTAATAAAGACTCAGGATTATCTTTAAAAAGAGGAGTTGAATTAGCAATTGATGAAATTAATTCAAATGGTGGATTATTGGGTAAAAAGATTGATCTACTTACTAAAGATAATGAAGCAGTTACAACTAAGGCTTTAAAAAACTTTAAAGAGTTTTCAAAAAATGATAATGTAAAAGTTGTAATAGGTGGTAAAAAAAGTTCTATAATTTCAAAAGAACTAGAATTTATACAAAAAAGTAAAAAACCTTATTTTTCACCTTGGGCGTCTGCAGATAAAATTGTAAATAATGGCTATGAAGAAAACTATGTTTTTAGAGTTTCTACAAATAATAAATTTATTATAAATAGACTTTTAAAAGAGTCTTTAAAAGATGATAAAAAGCCCTTAATAGTTGTTGAAAATTCTATTTGGGGGAGAGGTGCTCTAGAACTTATAAAACGAGATAATAAAGAGTTTGAATCTATTATTATAAACCAAGGTCAAACTAATTTTGATAATTTAATATCTAAAATAAAACAACATAAAACAAAATCAATCTTAATGGTTTTAAATACCTTAGAAGCATCAAATATTTTAAAGACCTTGTATGAAAACCAAATAAGGATATCAATATCTTCACATTGGGGTATTTTAGGTGGAAAGTTTTATAAGCAAAATAAAAAATACCTAAGTAATATCGATTTGAAATTTATTCAATCTTTTAGTTTTATAAAAAATAAATCAAAAAAAGCAGAAGAGTTTGCTTTAAGATATATCAAAAAATATGGTGAGAAATCTACTCTTGATATATTATCGCCTTCATCTGTTGCTCAAGCATATGATTCTACTATGCTAATTGCACAAGCAATAAAAAATGCCAACTCCTTTGAAGGAGAAAAAATAAAAAATGCCTTAGAAAATTTAGATGAATATGATGGTTTAATAAAAAAATATATAAAACCATTTAGTAAAACTGATCATGAAGCTTTAGAGAAAAAAGATTTTTTCTTTGCAAAATATGATCAACAAGGGATAGTAATCCCAATTGGTAAGTTAAAGTAATGAAATCTAAACCAATAAAAAATAGTATAAAAAACAAAATCATAATTCAATTTACCCTAATATTATCTATTTTTTTATTATTAATCTCATTTTCAATTGGTTATTTATTTATCAAAAACACTGAATCCCATGCACAAGATTTATTAAAAAACAAAGCTCTACAAATAGAAGAAAAGATACAAGAAAGACTTTATTATTTAATAGAGCAAACAACACTTCTTGCAAAAAACTCACTAATGGTTAATTCTTTAATTGATGATGATAATAAAGAGGAATACCTTTTACCACTAGCTTCAAATTTTATGGAAGACAAAAATGTAAAACACCTAAATATTATAGATTTTGATGGTGAGATAATCTTTAAAACAACAAAAGTAATTCCTAAATATAGTAACTCCATATATATTAGAAATGCACTAGCACTAGGACAAACAACATATTATCTAGAAAAAAACAAAAATGAGTTTATTGTTGTTTCCCCTGTAAAATATTATAAGACGACCCAAGGAGCTTTAATAGCTACATTTAATCTTGACAAAATTTTACGAAAATATATAATTAATTCAAGTGATGAATATATTGAAATACTTAATACTAAAAAGGATGAACTACTATATAAAAACAACCATGACGAAAATAAAAGGTATTATTCATATAGTTTAAAAAATCAAAATTTATCACTTTTTCATGAATTAAATATTTCATTAAATATTGGAAAACTAGAATCGGCATATCTATTTCCAATACAAAATGCTGTGAAAAAAGTACTTTTAATGAGTTTTATTCTAATTTTAATTGGAACCTTACTCTCATATTTATTAGCAGAATCAATTACTAAACCTATTATAGAATTATATAAAAAGATAAACAATAATGAGTTTCATGAAAGATATAAGCCTTTAGGCACAAATGATGAATTAGAAGTTTTATCTTATGCTTTCCATGAAAAAGTAAAACAATTAAATCAATTTAAAAATGAAGAGTTAGAGAAACAAAAACTTTTACTTGAGCAATCAAAAATGGCCTCATTGGGTGAGATGATTGGAAATATTGCCCATCAATGGAGACAACCTTTATCTGTTATTTCAACTGCTTCAAGTGGTTTAAAAATGAAACAGGAGTATGGAATACTAGAGGAAGAAGAGATGTATTCTGTTCTTGATTCTATTAATGAAAATACCCAATACTTATCAAAAACAATTGATGATTTTAGAAACTTTATTATTGGGAAAAGGGAAAAGAAACAATTTAATTTAAGTGAACAAATTAATAGTTTTTTATCTTTAATGATGGGAAGTATAAAAACACATGAAATCAATATAGTACGTAAAGAACAAACAGATATTAAAATTAATGGTTACCCAAATGAATTAACTCAATGTTTAATGAATATAGTTAATAACTCAAAAGATGCCTTTGAAGAAAAAGGAATAAAAGAAAAATATATTTTCATAAAAACATATATTAAAGATTCTTTAATTTTTATAGAACTTAAAGACAATGCAGAAGGTATTGATGAAGATATAATTTTAAAAATATTTGAGCCTTATTTTACAACAAAACATAAATCTAGAGGTACAGGATTAGGTCTTAGTATGACATATAGATTGATTACTGAAGGGATGAAGGGCAATATAAAAGTAAGAAACACAACTTTTAATTATAATAAAAGAACCTATGAAGGGGCAGAATTTATTATTACTTTACCCTTCGTAGATTAGTATTTTCCAAACTCTTTGTAAGTTTTATCCTCAAAAATTATAAATACTGTTTTAGGATTTTTATCATTTTCATAAGCTGGAAGGGATAAACCAATTGCATTTTTAGGTTTTTCCTTCAAAAAATCTTTTATAGCACGGGAAGGAACATTTCCTTCAAAAACATAATCTCCCATTAGTGAAGTGTTACAAGATTGGATATCATATGGTATTCCTATTTGTCTTTTTAAATTTTTTACATTCATCACTGTAACAACATCAACCTCTTTTGCTACTTTTTCCATCTCTGTAAACCAAGATTTAGGGCAAGTGCTTGTTGGTGGTTGAAAAACTTGTAGTTTAGATTCACTGGCAAAAAGTGAAATTGCCAATAAACAAAAAGCTAAAATTTTCATCATAATTCTCCTTTTAGAATATTTGGATATTTTTCCAATAGATTATTTTTTATTTGATCAATATTTTTAATATCAAAACTTTGATTATTTGGATTTTCAAACTCTAAAACTATTTTTGCTGGCTTACTAGAAAGAAATAAAATTCTATTAGAAAATAAAATTGCTTCACTAATATCATGAGTTACCAAAACTACAATTGGGTTAAACTTTTTACATAGTTTTAGAAACTCTTTTTTTAATTCTTGGGAAGTTGGAAAATCTAAAGATATGAAAGGCTCATCTAACAATATCACCTCTGGTTGATTTATAAATGCCCTAGCTAGAGCAACTCTTCTTTTCATACCACCTGATAAAGCTTTTGGGAACTTATCTAAGACATCTTCTAATGCAACTAATTTTAAAATATCATTTATCTCATCTAAATCTTTAGATTTTGAAACTAATAAAAGGTTTTCTTTGATACTAAGCCATGGCAATAATCTATCATCTTGAAACATAAATGATATATTTTTATAAGGCATAAAGATTTCACCTTTAAAATCAGTTTCTAAATTTGCCAATAAATTTAAAAAAGTGCTTTTTCCACATCCACTAGGACCAACTATTGAAATAAACTCTTGTTCTTTAATTTTGAACTCAATATCTTCTAAAACCTTTATTTCATTAAAATTTTTATTTTGAATATTTATATCAATCATTTTATTTCCATTCCAACATCTTATTTTCTAAAGGTTTTAAAATAGCCATTTCTATAAACAAAACAATAAAAATAAAAGCTAAAGAATAAGCTAATATAGAAGTTATATCAAAAAATTGGAAAAACATTGAGATTTTAAAACCTATTCCATCACTTCGTCCAAGTAGTTCAACAACTAAAACTATTTTCCAAATTAAAGATAAAGATAATCTAGCAGAAGCCATCATATATGGATAGATTTGAGGTAAAAATACCTTAAAAAATATTTGTTTTTTTGGCACCTTATAAACTTTTGCTAAATCCATATATTTTAACTCAATTGCTCTAGTCCCTTCTCTTATATTAACAATTACAATTGGAACTTTATTTATAATTACAGCTAAAAGTGCTGCAAAATCAGTTAATCCAAACCAGATATAACAAATAACAATCACAACTAAAGCAGGAATATTTAAACCTAAAACTAATAAAAAATCAAAAATATCATCTATTTTTTTTGATATTCCCATTATAATTCCAAAAAATGTTCCAATTATCATTGTGATAAAAAATGTTATTACAACCCTAAATAATGTAATTCTCAAATCATCTAATAATTCCCCATCTACTAAATGTTCAAATAGTTTTATAGCTATATCAACAGATGAAGGAAAAACTTGGGATGCGAAGACTATGGAAGAGGCCTGCCAAATAATAATAAAAGCACAAATTGATAATAGTCTAGTTTGTAACAATACTTTTTCCTAATCTTTATTTATTAATTTCCCAAAAAGTTTCAGGGTCTAACTCTTTGCTATTTTTAACTAGTTTCTTTCCACCTTGCTCTCGTAATACCTTGAATATTTTTCTTGAATCTTCAATATTTTTTTCATCAAATTTAAGTATCACTCCATTTTTATAACCCTCTTTTAATGAGTTAAATGTTGCTTCATCTTTTACTTTCATAAGTGGTTTTATTCTATTCCACTCACTTTCATTTTCCAATAACATTTTTTTAGCACTTTTACTTGCATTTATAAATGAATCATAAAGTCTAGGATCCATAAGAGCTAAATCTCTTCTAAATGTCCACCCAATTAAAGGTATATCTTCAACAATGCCAAAACTTTTAAAAACCTCTTTAATATCAATAATTGCTCTTGCTCCTTTTGCCTTTGCCTTTGCATTAAAATGCCAAAAGTTCAATGCCCCATCTAAAGAACCATCAAGTACTTTTTTTAAAAGTATTGGAGGAGCTGCAAAAGTTGGATTAATAATATCTTTAAAATCTTTTTTATATTTTAGTTTACTGTATGCCCTTAAAATAAGCCATGTTTTATCAACAGGACCTCCAGCAACTCCAATATTTTTTCCTTCTAAATCCAATAGGGTTTTTGCGTTGTTATTTTTACTCAAATATAATGTACCTGTTGCCTTTGAATAAGGGTAAAATGTATAATCCCCACCATTTGCCCTTTGTGTATTTACCCAAACCCAATCAGTTACTATAATATCTACACTTCCTGATTGAAGTGCAATTGATGTAGCGTTTTTTGAAGCTAATTTAACAACTTCAAGTTCAAAACCATTTTTAATATCAAGTTTATTATGCTTTAAAACATCTAATTCCCAGTTAACAGTTCCATAGGCTAAAACACCCACTTTTAATTTCTCCAAAGCATATAAATTTGTAAACATAAAACAAATTATTAGAAACACAGTTTTAAACATCTATCTACCTTTTAATTATTTTTCATATTGTATATCAAGTAAATAGCATCAATTTAGCATAAAAAAGTTTTTTCCCAACGCTATAATCAGGCTATAAAAACACTTTATAATTCCATCATGCAAAAATTTCGCAAAAGGATATACATGAATAAAATCGAAAAATTAACACTTGCAGTTTTGTTTTCTGCAATAACTGCATTTGGACATGGAAGTGTTACACCACAAAAAGTTGACACAACTGGTTTAGAACAATTAGGTGATACTTGGGTATCAGAAAATCCATATAGTACTGACAATGCAAGAGCTGTAGAGATTGGAAGATCTGGATATAGTGAAAACTGTGCAAGATGTCATGGACTTGATGTTATCTCTGGTGGTATTGCTCCTGATTTAAGAGAGTTAGATAAATTTGAAGATGAGTACTTCTTAGGGAAAGTATTAAGTGGTGTTACAAGAAATGGTAATGTTTATATGCCTTCGTTTGCTGACGTTCTAAGTCAAGAAGCAATTTGGGCAATTAGAACATATATTATGGACAGAAGAACAAAAGATGGCATAGAGTAGTATTATGAAAATTCTTAGATTATCAGTTTTATTCGCACTTTTAATAGTTTTTGCAAATGCAAGAAGTATTGAAGAGATTCAAGAAAGCGGTTATATAACAATAGCTGTTTATGAAGATTTTCCACCTTACTCTTTTACAGAAAATAATGAGTTAAAAGGGATAGATGTAGACTTAGGAAAATTACTTGCAAAATCTCTTGAAGTGGAGGCTAAATGGCAGTTAACAGGTTCTGATGAAACTTTAGCTGATGATCTAAGAATTAATATTTGGAAGGGTAATCTAATTCATAAAAACTATGCAGATGTAATGTTTAGAGTTCCATACGATTATGATTATTTAAGATTAAGAGACAAACAAACAGGTGAACTTCAAACAGATATGGTTTCTATTAAAGGGCCATATCATAGTGAAAAATGGGTTATAGCAACACACAAAGATAAAATCCCAAAAATTAGAACCTTAGGAATTTTTGCTTACCATACTATAGGTGTTGAGTTAGATACACTTGCAGATAGCCACTTAACAGGATTTGCAAGGGGTTTAATCAATAAAAACGTTAAACACTATTTCCACTTTAAAGATGCAATAAAAGATTTTAAAGAGGGCAAACTTGATGCCATTGCTGGATTAAAATCTCAACTAGAGTATCTATTAGATTTTAACAACAATAAAGACAAATTATACATGACTAGTAAAATACCTCAAGTGAAATCACACTGGGATATTGCAACAGCAGTTCACACTAGTTATAGACCATTAAGTTATCATATTGATGGCTTAATATATGAAAATTATAAGAATGGTAATATTAAAAAAATATTTGAAAAATATGGAGTTAATTATTTACCTCCAATAGCAAGAACACAACAATAAAATAAGGAGTTGTCATGAGAAGTATACTCATTTTCGCTACATTAATTCTAACAATGTTAAACCTAGAAGCAAAGAATCCTATAGTATCTCCCACTTTTGATGATATTATCAAAATTACTATTGGCGAAGATGAGTATACCTTTGATGACAAAAATGTCCAAGTAAAGGTTCCATCTTTTGCTGATAATCCTGTTCAAGTTCCAATTTTTGTAGATGCATCAAAAATTAAAAACCCTAAAAAAATGATTCTTTTCGCTGATTTGAATCCTATTCCAGTTATTTTAACAATGACACCAAAAGATTTTTTGCCAGTTATCTCAACAAATATAAAGGTTGCCCAAGAAACTCCTTTAAGAGCCTTAGTTTTAGATGAAAATAATCTATGGCATGTTGGAAGTGCAAACATCAATAGTAATGGTGGAGGATGTGATGTAACAAGTTTAGCTGCTGCTAATGGAGATGTTTCAGAAAACATAGGTAAAAGTAAGGGAAAAATATTTGATAAAAAAGATCAAAAAAGAATTAAATTTTCAATATTTCACCCAATGGAAACTGGATTAGTTTTTGGAGCTAGTTCATTTTTTATAAACAAAATAGAAATAAAAGATGAAAATAATAAGCTTTTAACTGTTTTAGATACAAGTGCAGCAATTAGTGAAAATCCAAGAATAACTTTAGAAACAAAAAAAGAATTTAAAGAATTAAATATCAACTTTTTGGATACTGATGCAAATAATTTTGAGTTAAATATAAAATGAAAATTTTATTTTTCACAATAATATTTTTAAATTCACTTTTTGCCTTTGAATATAACTTAAAGCCAGAAAAACTAGATAAAAATAGCTACTATTTTTATGGAAAAGAGGAGTATTTTTCAAAGCAAAATGGCGGAGACATAGCAAATTCTGCTTTTATAATCACTGAAAATTCTGTTATTGTAATAGATACAGGAACAACAGTGGATTATGCAAATGCTATGAAAAAAGAGATTTCAAAACTTACTAAAAATCCTATAAATTTTGTAATAAATACACATCACCATCCTGATCATTTTTTAGGGAATAAGGCCTTTAAAGATGCTAAGATTTATGCAACAGAGCATACCATTGAGGATATAAGATTAAATGGTGAAAAATATGTTTCTAATATGGTAAACCTAATAGGTGAAGCTGCCTATTCAACTAGAGCAAAAGTTCCAAATAAATTACTTAATACAAAAAAATTAATCCTCGATGGGTACAAATTAGATATTTTATATTTAGATGGTCATACAAAAAGTGATATAGCCATACTAGATAATAAAACAAAAATACTTTATGCTTCTGATTTAATTTTTAACCACAGAGCCCTAGCAACTCCCCATACAAATTTAGAAAAATGGATTTTGGCATTAAAAGAATTAAAAAAACTAGATTTTAAAACTTTAGTTCCAGGGCATGGAAAAGTAACTTACTCAAAAAATGTTATTGATGAAAATATTAGGTATTTAAGATTTTTAGATAAAACCTTGAAAGAGGCTATAGAAAATGGACTTGATACCTTTGAAATTTTGGAACAAGAGGTTCCAGAAGATATCAAAAATTATTCTATGTTTGAAGAAGAGTATGAAAGAAGTATTATAAATCTATACAAAAAGTATGAACTGCAACTCTCTTATTAAAAGATAAATAGCATAAAAAGCTATTTATCTTATTCCTTTAATATATTCAACTAGTAATCTAACACTAGCTCCTGTTCCACCAAAGCTATTATATCCCCAAACTTTTTCTCTGTAAGCAGCTCCAGCTATATCTAAATGAAGCCATTTGTTTTTGTTCTCTTTTTTTATAAATTTATCTAAAAATAAAGAAGCAGTAATTGAACTTCCTGCTCTAGAACCAGGTGAATTAACAATATCAGCAATATTTGATTTTAGCATAGGTGGTAAATATCTATTAAAAGGTAAAAAGCCAACTAACTCACCACTTTTATTTGATGCTTTTTGTATTTTTTTCTTCATCTTTTCACTATGTCCCATAACACCAGTTGTATATTCACCTAAAGCAACAATACAAGCTCCTGTTAAAGTAGCAACATCAAAAATCGAATCAATATCTTTTATTTCATCTTGGGCATAACATAAACAATCTGCTAAAACTAATCTACCCTCTGCATCAGTATTAGTAACCTCAATAGTAACACCATTTTTAGCTTTTAATACATCATCAGGTTTATAAGCATCTCCGCCAATCATATTTTCAACTGCACCAATAATACCATGAACTTCAACATCTAGTTTTAATTTTGCAACTGCTTCTAAAATACCTAAAACTGCACTTCCTCCACTTTTGTCACATTTCATTGAGACCATATTTTGCTTTAAACTTAGACCTCCAGCATCATAGGTAAGACCTTTCCCTACAATAACAACTTTTGCCTTTGGCTTTTTGGGTTTATAAGTTAAATGAACCAATTGACTTTCATATCTTGATGCACGTCCAACTGCTAGCATAGCATTCATACCATTATCAAGTAAGTATTCTTCACCCAAAATCTTGCACTCAAGATTATTTTCATAGGCTAACTCTTTTGCCTTCTTTGAAAAACTTTTTGGATAAAAATCTTCTGGTGTTGTATTTACAATAGTTCTAACCATATTTACACTATTGCATATTTTATTAGTTTCTTCAAAATCTTTATTTAACTCTTCAAGGCTTTTCTTAGAGTCTTTTACATCAATAAAAATAGTTACTTTTGATTCTTTCTTTTTACTTTTATAATCTTGAAAAGTATATGCTCCAAGGATTAAGCCTTCAGTTAAGTCTTTAATATTTAGCTCTTTTTGCCCAACTAAGCTTATTAAAATATTTTCAAATTTTGTTTTTTGTAGAACCCTTATTGCATGGGAAAAAGCAATTTTCAAATCCTCATTTTTTAAACTTGTTGCACCAATATAAAGTTTGTTTTCAAAAAAGCACTCTTGTGATTCTTTTCCTTCGAAGCCAATTTTTTTTAATTTTTTTGATATTTTTTTATCAATATTCTTTAGATTTTCTAGAACCACAAGTTCTAAATCATTTTTAATATTTTTTTTATTTGAATTAAATAATTTTATTTCCATTTCCATCCCTTTACTTAAGAAAATAAGGATATCAAAATTGTTATTTCTTTTGGTTAAAGAATAAAATTAATTTAAAACTTTTTTATGTAGGTATTGTTATTGTAAACAAGGCACCAGTAAATTTTTCACCTTCATATTCATATTTAACATTTTTTGCTAAAATATTACCTTTTAATTGTTTTACAATAATCTGATGAGTCATATATAAACCTATACCTGTACCTTGGAATTGATGTTTAGTAGTAAAATAAGGGTCGAATATTTTTTCAATATTATCAGAAGAGATTCCTCCCCCATTATCCTTAATATTTAAAGTTATATTAGAATCATCTTTTTTTACAGATATAAAGATTAATCTTTCCCCCTCTTTTTCTTTTAACACATCAAGGGCATTGTTATAAATATTTATTAAGGCTTGAATTAATAAATTTTTATTTCCAAGAATAAATACTTCTTTTTCTATATCATAATTCACGTGAACAAAATTGATTTTAAAAGAATCTTTTGTTAAATCATTTACTTTATTTATCACTTCAGTAATATCAAACTCAAATACCTCTGACATATCTTCACTAAAAAAACCTCTAAAATCTTCAATTGTTTTTGATAAGAATTGTGTTTGAGAATTAATTTTTTCAAGGGACTCAATAGTTTCTTCCTTCGAAATTTCCATATCCATTTCAAGTTGAACTTTTAATCCTGTTGAAGCAGTTGAAATGACGGACAATGGTTGTCTCCATTGGTGGGCAATATTTCCAATCATCTCACCAATAGCAGAAGTTCTTGCTTGTTGTAAGATCATTTTTTCTTGCTGTTTTAGTACAGAAACATCTGAAAAAATACCGATATAGTTAATAATTGAACCATCATTCTTTTTAATAGTATTAATACTTAGATACTCTACATACAATTCACCATTTTTCTTCTTATTTGTTATCTCGCCATGCCATGAGCCACTATTTTTCAATTCTTCCCACATTTGTTTATAAAAATCAGTCTCTTTTGTATTTGATTTTAAAATAGAAGGATTTTTCCCAATAATCTCTTCATAGCTATAACCTGTAGTCTCACAAAAAGAGTGGTTTACATCGATAATCTCATTTTTTGAATTAGTAATCATAATACCTTCATTAGTGTTTTCATAAACAGCTAAAGCCTGCTGCATCTTAAATTCAGTCTCTTTTCTTTCACTAATATCAGTATGTGTACCTATAATTCTATTAGGTTTACCGTTCTCATCTCTTTGAACAACAATCCCTCTATCATGAATCCATTTATAAGAACCATCTTTACACTTCACACGATGTTCATTGGAATAAACTTCTGTTTCACCCTTTATATGAGAGTTTATATCTTCATATACTTTTTTTAAATCATCAAGATGAACTCTTTTTTCCCACTCTTCAAGTGAGCCTTGAATCTCATCTTCTTTAAAGCCAAACATCTCTTTCCATGCTTTGGAAAAATAAACTTCATTTGTGTCAATATTCCAATCCCAAAGTCCATCACCTCTTCCATCAACAGCAAACTTCCATCTAAATTCACTCTCTTCAAGTTGTTTTTTTTGTTTATTTAATTGGGCAGTTCTTTTTTTTAATTCACTTTCTAATTCTTCATTGTAGTGTTCTAAAATACTGTTATTTCTAATAACTAGTTTTTCATATCTAAAAGCTAGATATGCAAATAAAAATGAAGCTAGAGTAATAAGAAAATATACCATGTAAAAAGCTTTTTATTTTTTTTCCAAAGTAAAAATCCATTTTCCATTAGGTACATTAACATCAAACTCTAAAGGATTTTTTCCAGTAAAATTATTACTTTTACTAAACAATGGTCTTTTCTCAACATCTGGATTAAAACCTTCAAGCTGATATTCAAAGCCATTATCTTTAATCTTATCCTCTAAGGATTTCATAATGCCATCAACATATATAATTACAGTAGAAAAACCCCAGAATTTTTCTTTCTTATTAATCTCTTGAAAAACTGGCTTTCTAGCAATTAATGCATATTTATCATTTTGTATTAGTTTAATTGGGCCAACAAATGTTATATCCTTTTTCTCAATAGCTAAAAATGCCCCATCATCTCTTCTTTTATCTTTTAAAAGATCGTGTCCCATAGCTATTTTATGCTCTTCATAAGGATAGATATTCGTTACTATACCATCTTTTGCTAACTGTAAACACGCAATTGAATCTTTCCCTTTCATTATTTCAAATGCCCATTTATCAAAATCTTTGGTATTGTAATCATTTTGTTTAAGTAAAAGTACTTGTGAGTCTATTGCTGTTACACCTTGAGATATCTTTGATTGAATCTCATTTACAACATTTAACATCAATAGGTTTGCTTTGTTAGATATCTCTTTATCCTCTTTTTCTTTGTAAAACATATAAAAACTAAGTAGGGTAAAAAATACTACAAAAAAAGTAATAATAAAAGTTATTATTGGCTTGTTTATTTTCATTTATAAAACTCATTATTTGTTTAAATTAATGTTATCATAACATGTTTTAATAACTATTTCAAATAAAATCCCTTGATTATTTCTGATTATTTAAAATTAAATAATTTTTTTAATTCATCTTTATATGAGGATGAAATGTAATAATTAATTTGAAGCCCTTCCCTTTTTGAAATAAAAATACCAACATCTTTTAATTTTCTTAAATGTTGAGAAACAGGAGATTGTTTCATATTTATCATATCACTTATATCACACACGCAAAGTTTTTCATGTTTTAAAAGAAGATAAACAATTTTTAATCTAACTTCACTTCCTAAAAGGGAGAATATTTTTGCTTCTTTTACAAAAAATTCATCTAAGGCCGATATCTCTTCTCTTTCTTTTTCAATTAACTCTTCATTAATCTCATATCTTAAACAGGTAGTATCGTTTTTCAAAGTCTTCCTTATATTTTATTTATTTTGACTAAAATTTACTTTTTTTGTCAAGTTTTGTTTAGCAAGATTTGGATTTAATGGATTTATGTTACTCTCTTGATTAACTTTAAAACTTTGTGTTTTATCATTTTCTCTTTTGTCTGCCAGTTTTTTATTTGTTCTTTCTTTAAATAGATGATAAACTATTAAAGCAATCATAATAAATGATGCAAGCCAATTTATAATAGATATATCTTCATGGTTTGTTATAATAGTTAAAACACTTAATTCTTTAAAAAAAGTATCATAAATAAAACCAAAAACCAAAGATAAAACTGCAATAACTGATAAATAAACTATTAAAGCGCCTCGTCCTAACATCTTATAAACTATACTCATGGTTACCATACTTGTAGCAGGACCTGCTGTTAAAAATATAAATACAGCACCAGGTGACATACCTTGCATCATAAATGCAGCTGCAAAAGGTAATGAAGCAGTTGCGCAAGTATATAAAGGCATTGCAAAAAGCATAATTACTATGTAAGTTAAAAATTGGTTTTCAAAAAGCATTTGTGTATACTCTTTTGGAACAACTGAAATAAAAAGAGCCCCTAAAACAAGTCCTATAATCAGAGCCTTTGCCATATCTTTAAATAAAGTAATATAGGCATACTTAAACACAGCATTAAAGGAAAACTTTTTTGATGCTTTACTTGAACTACAACAACTTGAAGAGGATGAACAACAAGATGTTTCTAAATTATCTTGATCAATTTTTTTTTCTACTTTTTTTTCTTTGAAAATAAAATTTTGAACTAAACCTACACTAATTGCTATTATTACAGAAGAAATTACTCTAAAGGCAGTAAAAACGAAACCAAATAAAGAAAAAGTTGCCAAAATAGAATCAACACCTGTAATTGGAGTTGAAATTAGAAAACTTTGAACTGCCCCTTTACTAGCACCCTCTTTTTTAAGACCTTGGGCTATTGGTATAACAGAACAAGAACAAACAGGTAAAGGGATACCAAAAATGGTAGCTTTTACAACAGAACTAGTAGAATCATCCCCTAAATGTTTACTTACAAAATCATCTGGAATAAATTGTTTTAATACACCTGCTACAAGTAAACCAACAATTATATAAATTGACATTGCATTTAACAAACTTAAAAAGTTTTCAAAAAAGTTTAATATAATTTCCATTTTTAACTCCAATAGTATATTAGAATATACTAATATACTATAATTAGCTTAATTAAAAATAAGTTATCTTCTCTTTAAAATAAATTTGACTTAATTTAGATAAAATCTAAAAAAACTAAAGGTAAGGGATGAATTTAATAGTTAATGGCGAAGAAAAACAGTTCGAAGAAAATTCTACACTTCAAACAATAATAGCAAATCTAAAGATAGAAGACAAAGTTATGGCAGCAGCTGTAAATATGGAAATAGTTAAAAAAGATGAATGGAACACTTATATAGTAAAAGAAGATGATAAACTAGAGTTGTTACAGTTTGTTGGTGGTGGATAATTATATAAATTTAAAGTAGGGAGAAAAAATGATTGCTGATATAAATTCAGTTTGTACTTATTGTGGTGTAGGCTGTGATATTACAGGTCAAGTACAAAATAATAAAATATTAAAAATTTATGCACAAAATGATGGGTATGTTAGTCAAGGAAAACTATGTATTAAAGGTGCGAAGGGTTTTGATTTTGTTCATAGTGAACAAAGGATTAGAAACACAAGGGTTAAAAAATCTTTTATTGAAAAAAACCTTGAACAATTACCAAGGGAACTAAAAGCAAGGGCTAGAACTTTAAAAGAATTCGATGAAGAATATTTTGAGACTCCCTATGAATTTACAACTTCACTTGCTGCATGGAAACTATCTGAAATAAAAGAAAAATATGGAAGACATAGTTTTTGTGGAATGGGAGGGGCTAGAACTTCATGTGAAAGTTCTTATATGTTCCAAAAGTTTGTAAGAGAAGGTATGGATTCACCCCATGTTGATTGTTGTGCAAGAGTTTGTCATAGTCCAAGTTTAAAGGGGATGAAACCACTTATTGGTGAAGGAGCTGCAACAAATCCATTTGATGATATTTATAAAACTGAAAATATGATTATTATGGGTTCAAATACAACTGAAGCCCATCCAATTGTTGCAAATAGAATTATAAAAGCTTCTAAGGCAAAAACAGCTGAAGTTACAGTTATTGATGTAAGAAATATTCAAATAGGAAAATATGGTAAAGAATTAGTAATTCCATATGAAGCAAACCTACTTGTTTTAAATATGATGGCTTATGTGATTTTGTCAGAAAAACTATATGACAATGAATTTATTGATTCAAGATGTGAAGGATTTGAAGAGTATAAAGAGTCAATTTTAAATGATCCATATGCAAACCCTGAATACATGAAAAATATAAAAGGTTATGAGGTATTAGCTGATCAAATCCCTGAAGTAGCACGAAAATATGCAACAAAAAAATCTATGTTTTTCTGGGGACTAGGAATAACTGAGCATCTAGATGGAAGTTTTGCAGTTATGGCAATTGTTCATTTAGCACTTTTAACAGGAAATATTGGAAAAGAGGGAACTGGTCTTATGCCACTAAGGGGACAAAATAATGTCCAAGGGGCATGTGATACAGGATGTTTACCATATTTTGATCCAGATTATGCAACTCCAAAAGAAATAGGACTTATGACACCAGAATTAATTGATGAGATGTTAAAAGATAATATCAAAGCGATGTATGTAATGGGTGAAGATATTGCCCATATCCATCCAAATCAAAACAAAATTCATAAAGCATTGGAGCATTTAGAGTTAATTATTTCAAATGAACTATTTATGAATGAAATCTCTAAAAAAGCAGATATTGTATTTGGTGTAAAATCTGCCTATGAAAAAACAGGTGTTTATGTAAATGCAATGAGAAGACTTCATTTGTCTCAACCACTTGTGGAAACTGATTTACCAGATGATTGGGAAGTATTAAGGGATATTGAAAATAAAATCAATGGTGAATTTATTTATGAAACTAGTGAAGATGTGTGGAATGAAACTAAAGAAAAAGTTTATTCTAGATTTCATGGTGCAACTTACCATAAACTATCAAAAAATAGAAACAGAGGTATGCAGTGGCCAATTACAAAAGATGATACTCCAATCTTACACCTTGAACAGTTTAGAACCCAAAGTGGGAAAGGATATTTTCAATACCATCAATACAAACTAAGAGAGCAGATTGAAAAGTTAGTAAAGAATATACCATTTGAAAAAAATGAGTTTTATCTAACAACGGGAAGAACAATAGTTCACTATAACAATGCAGCTCAAACAAAACATAGTGAGGCTCTAAATTCAAGATACGATAAAGATGTAGTTTTAGCTTCAAAAGAGGATAAAGAAAGAATTGGAAGTGATCAAATCATAATGAAAACACAATATGGAGAAACTGCAATTTTACCAGTTAAATATACAAGTAAAATAAAATCTGGAACACTTTTTACAACCTTTCATCACCCAGAATCAAAAGTTAATTTTATCTTTGGAGATGAAGCTGATGAACTTATACTAACTGCTAGATTTAAATCTCTACGGGTAGAAGTTGAGCCGGCATAAGGGTAATATTGCTGAAGAAAAAGCTTGCGATTATTTAAAATCGCAAGGCTTTAGTATCATTGAACAAAACTTCTATGCTAAAAAACTAGGTGAAATAGATATCATTTGCAAAAAAGAAAAGGTATACCATTTTATTGAGGTAAAATCAGCAGATGATTATGAAGTTGCTATTAACAATGTTACACCTTCTAAGCTTTCAAAACTAAAAAGAAGTGTTGATTATTATTTACAGAAAAACTCTTTAGATACCGATTTTTGCATTGATGTGATAATTGTAGTTGAAGAGGAAATAGAAATTTTAGAGAATATTACAGTTTAAAGCAATGGCATATATTTTGCCATTGCTTAATTGATTATAGATCTTTCCCATCAAAATTGTTTTTATTAACACCTTCAACAACATCTTTAGAAATTTCTTGTGTTTTAAGTGCAATAGAATTTGTTTGTTCTGCAATTGATGCATTTTCTTGAGTAAATTTATCTAGCATTCCAACGGCATCAGCTATTTGTTGGATTCCTAAACTTTGCTCTTTAGCTGCTGTTGCAACATCATTAATCAATTCATTTGTTTCAATAACCCTGTTTTCTAAGCTTGTGAAACCTTCAATCATATTAGCACTTATAGTTTTACCACTATTTGCTTTTTGAGTTGCTGTTTCAACTAACTCTTTAATATCTTTTGCCACCTCAGCTGATCTTGCAGCTAGGTTTCTAACTTCTTGTGCAACAACAGCAAAACCTTTTCCAGCTTCTCCAGCAGTTGCTGCTTCAACAGCTGCATTAAGTGAAAGAATATTTGTCTGGAAAGCAATTTGATCAATCATCGTAATCGCTTCATTAATTGTTAATACAGTTTCATTTATATCATCCATTGAACTAGCTGTATCACTTGCAAGTTTTTTACCATCATTAGCTGAAGTTCTTGTATCTTCTGATAAAGAGTTCATTTGTTGTGCTTTGATATTTGTTTGCTCGATGTTACTTGTAATCTCATCAATAGAAGCGGCAGTTTCCTCTAATGAAGCTGCTTGTCTTGTTGCATTATTACTAATTGTAGATACACTGTGAGATAGATTATCTGCACTTTCTTTTAATGAAGCTCCATCTTTTTGACTATCTTGAAGCATTTTTGTAATCATCTCATTCATATGCATAATTTCACTACCAATTTTCCCAGAAGTTGAATCTAATTTAACTGTAAAGTCTCTATTTGAATAACTTTCTAAAGCTTTAATGATTTTATTAATATCTTTTCCAACTTGAGTTTCTAATTGATCTAACATATGATTTAGAATCTCTTTTAATTCGTTTAATGAATCTGTAGATGTTATATTGTCAACTCTTTTATCAAACTTACCTTGTGAGATTGTTTGAGCTACATCTTTTACATCTTCAATTAACTCCATATCTTCTTGAGTTGAGATTTTTATCTTCTCTACATTTTCATTAATTGAGTGAGCCATAACACCAAACTCACACGTTGTATTTATATCTATATTTTTTGTTGTTGATTTTTTTGTATTTAAATATTCAAAGAAACTTTCAAGCCCTGTAGAGATTTTTAATAGATAAGTATTTAGTTTTTTTACAGAAATAAGAATAATTAAACCAATAACTAATAAACTTAATATAGAAGAGATAATTGAGACATTTCTAATAAAATTAGCATTTGCTAGATATTCTTCTTCTGGTGCTGAAATTACAAAAGTCCATTTTGTATCTGTATATCTTAAACCAAAAGCATAAGAATAATAGATTGAGTTTTGACCTGTAGAGAATGACTTTTTAAAGAAAAAGTGATCTTCACCTTTTTTACTCTTTTCAATCAATGATACATAATCTGAATCCTTTTTAACAACATCTAATATTTTCTTATTTTGAAGACCTTTTTCAATATGACCAACAATAATCCCATTACTATCAAGAATAAAACCAAAGCCATTATCATAAAGTTTTATAGAAGAGATAAGTTTTGATAAACCTTCTAAAAGTAAATCTACTCCAGCAGATCCTATATATTCACCATCTTTATACATTGGGATACAAATAGAAACTAAGAATACATCAACCCCATCAATTTTCCAAAGATATGGTGCAGTTATAAAAGGTTTCCCTGCATCTTTTGGTCCTTTTATCCAACTCTTTGCTTCATCATAAGATGATGGTTTTGTAAAAACTAATTTACCCTTTGATTTTAATATATATGGATGGAATATTCCGTCATTGTCATAACTAGTTGAACCATCACTATTATCACCTTTTGGTGTTAACTTCTCTCCATATTTAGGACTATACCAAATACTATTTATGGCCACATTTCTATTTAATATTGATTTTTCCCATGCTATCATCTCTTTTTCATCAATCATAGCTTCATTTACAGCAGCTGCTTCTATTCTTGTAGCAAAAGATTGTGCAACTTCTAATGCAATATTCAACTCTTCTTGAACAGCTGTACCATGTTTTTGGGCAAAGGTTTTAATGTAAGATTCAGCATCACTTTGTGCCGCTTCATAGGAAAACTTCACTATTATTATTGAAGCTATACCAAATACTATAAAAACAGTCCCAAGAATATTGAATAATAATTTTTTACCAAAACTTGACTTTTTTTTCATGCAAATTTCCTTACTTTTATATTGCTAAAAGTATACCATAAATTAAATAATTTTTTAAACATATATATTATTTCTTTAAATAAAGGTTACCTTCAATATTAAACTCTAATTTTTAATAAAATAATAAAACTATTAGCTCTTTTTATATATCTATAAATTATTACTAAAAAACAAGATTTCTTCTAATTTATGTTTTAATTCTTTAATCATATATGTCTATTAATTCTTGATAAAATCTCTTCAAGCCTAAATGGTTTAGTTATATAGTCTACTCCTCCTACTTCATAGGCTTTTTCAATTGATTCTTTATCTATATTTGCAGTTATAAAAATCACTGGGATATTTTTTGTTTTTTCATCACTTTTTAGTTTTTTACAAACTTCAAAACCATTAAGCTTTGGCATTACAATATCTAAAAGAATTAAATCAACACTTTCTTCTTCTAAAAGTTCAATCCCCTCTTGACCATCAAGTGATGCCAATATATCATATTTGTCATCAAGTAAATCCATTAAAGTATTTACATTTACTTCATTATCATCTATTATTAAAATTGTTTTCATCTCATTCATTAAATAGCTCCGAGGCTTCCTTAAACTTAAATTTAGAAGTAAGGTTTTTTATTTTTTCAAAAAATCTTCTATCTTGTTCATCTAATTTTAATCCTTCTAACTCATCAACTATAGGTTTACAATTTTTTGCTCTTTTTGTTTTTATCGCCTCTTTTAAATTATCAAAAAGTTCATCTCTTAACTCTTTTGAAATATCCTTTTTTTCTATTTTTTCATTTGGTAGTTTTTTCTCAATTTCATCAATAACTGTATTTAATTTAGAAATAAATAGAGGTAACAACTCTTTATTTAAACTTTTTTCAATCTCTTCTGCCATTTTTGAAATTTCTAAGGCCCCGGCACTTGCACTTAAACCTTTTATTGAATGCATTGTTCTTTTAAACTCTTCCTCATCTAAAGTTTCATAATTTATATTTTTGTAATTTAATAAACCTTTTATGATTCTTATGTAGGTATCTTCCATACCCATTACAAGTTTTAAGCCATAATTTGTATCTAAATTTACAAAATTTGGAATTGATGATTTACTATTATTATCAAAAATATCTTCATTTAGAATATCGACTTTTTTAGGGATATATTTAATCAATGCATTATAAAGTTTTTCTATTTCTATAGGTTTATTTAGGTGCTCATTCATTCCTGCTTTTTTTGTTTTTTCTATATCTTCTCTCATAGCATTTGCTGTTAGTGCAATAATTGGGATATCTTTATCCTTTTGTCTAATTGCTTTTGTGGCTTCATATCCATCTAAAATTGGCATTTGAATATCCATTAATATAAGCTCAAATTTGTTTGTTTTTGATTGATGGGCAGTTATAGCCTCTGCCCCATTTGTCACAATATCAATATCTAAATCAAACTCCTTTAATATATCAACTATTATCTCTTGATTAGTTTCATTATCCTCAACTAATAAAATACTACTTCCTTTTAATGATTTCATCTTATTTACTAAATCTTTTTTATCACTAATACTTTTTTTTCTTTTTATACTTGGTTGCCCTAAAAAAATCTCTGATAAAATATCATTAATTTGAGAAGGATTTACAGGCTTATGAAGATAATATTTAGTCCCAATTTTTTTTATGGCTTCTTCTATACTATCAGTGGTATTTCCACTAAGAAGAACTATTTTATTAGAATCAATTTTAAAATCGTTTTTCATTTTTAAACAAACATCTAAACCATCTATATCATTAAGTTTCCAGTCAACAATAATTAAATCAAAGCTTTTAGGGTCACCAGAAACAATCTTTAAACCATCCTTTCCATTTTTTGTCAATAAAGATTCAATACCAAATCTTTTTAATAGATTATCAATAATCTCTAACCAACTTACACAATCATCAATAACTAAAACTTTTTTATCATGGAAAATATTATATGTACATTCAATTGTTCTTTTTTCTAATTCTATTTCAAATTTAAAATTACTACCTTTGCCAATACTACTTTTAACACTAATTTCACCATCCATTAGTTCAAGAAGTTGTTTAGTAATAGCAAGACCTAAACCTGTTCCCCCAAATTTTTTACTTGTACTACTATCAGCTTGAGAAAAAGACTTAAATAACTTGCTTTTTTGCTCTTTACTTAAACCAATACCCGTATCTTTTATCTCAAACCCTATTCTATTTTCATTTACTTTTTTGACCTTTAAAGCAATTTCACCCTCATTAGTAAACTTAACTGCATTACCCATAAGGTTCATTAAAATCTGATTTATTCTTAAACTATCTCCATAATACTCTTTCCCTAAAATTGGGTCATACTCTACAGTTAAGATAAGGTTTTTTTCACTTGCTTTATGTTCAATTAGATTAATTACATTTTCAATCAATGCAAATAAATCAAAATTTGCTTTGTTTAATTCAAGTTTACCAGCTTCTATTTTACTAATATCAAGAATATCATTTATTATTGTTAAAAGTGTATTTGCAGAATGGCTAATTTTATTATTATAATGCTCTTGTTTTGCATCTAGTTTTGTTTTGGAAAGAAGATAAGACATCCCCAAAATACCACCCATTGGAGTTCTAATCTCATGGGACATATTTGCAAGAAAAATTGATTTAGCTTTTGTTGCTAATTCAGCTTCTTCTTTTGCACTAACTAAAGCATTTTCTGCTTTTTTTTGTATTGTAATATCCTCAATAATACCTTGAATCTCAATAATCTCATTGTTTTCATCTTTAATTGAATATGCAAAAACATTACAATACACCAACTCTCCGTTAGGTTTTAAAAGTTCAGTTACATGATAATTATAATCTGATCTTTTTTCTAAAAGTTCATTATGACTTTTAATATTTTCTTTTAAACCTTCTTCTGTCCAATTTATCAAATCTAGCCAAGAATTATTGATAATTTTTTCTCTGCTAACTCCAAATATCTTTTGAGCTGCATTACTTAAATATAAAACATTAATCTGCTTTGGTTCATAAGAAAAGATTGCAAATTCGCTACCAATATTTTCAATAAAATTCTCATATTGGTTTTTTATTTCAAATATTTGTTTTGTTTTCTTTTCAACTTCCTCTTCTAAATGCTCAGACAATCTTTTTTGTTCAGTTATATCTTCTGAAACACCTAATAAAAACTTTGGATTTCCCTCTAAATCATCAATTGTAATTTTTTTAGTATGTAAAACTCTTACGCCTTTTGGAGTGTCTAATAGTTCCTCTTTTATATCCTCTAATTTTCCTGATGAAATAACCTTCTTATCTTTAGTTACAAAAAAATCGGCTTGCTCTTTAGGGAAAAAGTCATAATCATTTTTGCCAATCATTTTTTCTTTTTGTAAACCAACAAGTTTTTCAAAGGAATTATTTAAATGTACATATTTTAATTTTTCTGCATCTTTTATAAATAGTGGTGTGGGAATTGTATTTATAATTGTTTTTAGTTGAGTTTCACTCTCTTTTATCTCTTTTAATAATCTATTATTTTCAGTAATATCTCTAAAAGATACATAAATAAACTCTTCATTGTTAAGTTTTATTTTAATTGCATTTATAGAAACATCTAAGATTTCTCCATCTTTTCTTTTATATTTTGATTCAAAATTTAAAGGCTTATAATCTAAAGAATAAATATTTTTTCTAATTTGTTCTTTCGTATGGCGTGTTTCGAAAAAAGATACATGTTGTCCTATTAACTCATTTTTTTTGAACCCTAAAGTTTTTAGAGCTTGTGTACTACACTCTAAAACAATACCATCAAAATTAGAAATAAAAATCGAATCTGAAGATTTTTCTATCATACTTTTATATTTAGTTCTTTCATCCTCTAAAGCTATTTGATTCTCTTCAAGCTTTTCTTTTTGAATCATTAATCTATACAACACAATACACAATATAGTATAAAGTACAAGGAATATAAGCTCAATATATGTAACAGTTTTTTTCGTAAAAGCTATTGATTCATCTTCAGTATAATTTACAATCCAAGATTTTTCATCTTCATTATCAGAAGATAAAGGTAAAAAAGATGCTGCTGTATATTCTCCTGTATGTTTGTTAAAAATGGCAAGTGCAAATGGTTTATTTAAATCCATTTTTTCTTTTATCTCTTCTTTATTTAATTTAACCTCTTCTGATAAACCTTTCCAGGTATTTAAATGAGATTCATTTTCTTCTTTACTAAAGTTTACTACATACTCATCATTTTCAATACTTTGTATTAATTTCTTGTTTTCATCTATTCTCCAAACTCTATGTTCAAGCATTTCTTTATTTAGTAAAAGATGGGTATGTTTATCCTCAGCATCAGCTAATTGCTTTTGTAAAAAAGTTGTGGGGAAAGCTATATCAAGTAAACCAATATAATTTCCCTTTTTGTTAAATAATGGATATATTCGCCTAAATGAAGAGATTGTTTTTCCTGAGGTAATCCCTTGAAAAATAGTTTTTGTTTTTTGAACCTTTAAATAATCTTTTCTTATTTTATCTAGATTGTCTCCAAAATGATTTGGTTTATGCATTCTTAAAAAAGAATTATTATTTTCAAAAACAAAATGGACTTGATAAACACCTTTTATCTTAGCATCTAAATAATATTCTTTAGCTATTTGATAAATAACTTTTCTATAATTATTTAATACTTTAGCATCTTTTTCATATTTGGCTTTATTAAAAATATTAATTAGTTCTTCATTGTTTTGGATTTTTTTATGTAATAAATTTGATTCAATCTCTAGGGATTTAATTAATCTTTTTGCTTGTTTTCTTACGCTATTTATATGATTATTTAAGGATAGTTCAACTCTTTGAACACTATTTATTTCACTAATTAAATAAACTATTGCATTTAATATAATAAATACAAATAAAAGTATAATCTTTTTTTTCATAGGAGATCCCTAAAAAACAATTTTATTGTCTATTATAAAATTACTTTTTTATTATAATTAAGTATACTAATATATTAATAATATCAAAATAATGATTATAAGTTATAAGCACAATTTAAAATATTTTATAATTTGGGATTATTTTCTTTTCTTCTTTTCTTCCTTATAGAAGATCTTTTTGATTTAATATATAAAATTCTGATAATTCTTTTTATATTTATAAAAAATCTAGTTGTATAAGAAGCTTCTGTATGCTCTATCTCTTCACCTAAATTTACATTTAAAGCATCACTTTTTTTAACAGATAAAATTTGAGAAGGGAAAACACTTCTATGTCCTGTCATTAAAAAAGCAATGATAATAGATAAAGCTGAATAATGGGCAACATTAATACCGAATAACTCAACAGCCATAATCATTGCAGCAATTGGTGCACTTGTTGTTCCTGCAAGTACACTTACAAATCCTAAAGCAGCAAATAAAGGGATATAACTATCCACTAAACTCCCAAAGAAATTACCACTTGTAGCACCCATATAAAAAATTGGAGTAATTACTCCTCCACTTCCACCAAACCCTAAAGTTAACGCAGTAAACAAGGTTTTTAAAATAAAAGCATACCAAGGGACACTTTCATGATCCATAGAACTTGCTGAAATAGAATCTTTTATTGTTTCAAAACCTAAACCAAGATATTGATCCCCAAAAATCAATGCAAGAGCTACAATTAAAACTCCACCTAAAAATGCTTTTAGAATATAATGTATTTTAATTGACTTTACAAGATTATGAATATATCTTAAAGTTGTAATAATAAAATCAGAAACTAGTCCAAAAAAAACACCTGCTAAGATAACTTTTGCAATTAAGATATAATCAAAATCAAAGCTTACATAATATGCAATATCAAAGTAAGTATAACTTATCCCAAACATTTTTGCCACAAAGAAAGCAGAAAATCCAGCAACAATTGAAGGTAATAAAATATCATACATCAAAGCACCAACAATAAGTATTTCAACTCCAAAAATAGCTCCAGCTAAAGGTGTTCCAAATACAGAGGCAAACCCTGCACTAATACCACAAATAACCATTTTCTTTCTATCTCTTTTAGAAAATTTAAACATAGTTGCAATAAATGAAGCAGAAGCTGCACCAATTTGTGCTCCAGGTCCTTCTTTACCAACTGAACCTCCAGAAAATATTGTAATAACTGTAGCCATAAGTTTAATTGGAACTACAGAAATATTCATTTTCCCTTGGTTTTTGTGAACTGCTTCAATAACTTTTTCTGTCCCATGTCCTTCGGCAGTTGGTGCAAATTTTTTTACAATAAAAACTGTTAAAACTAAAGCGAAAGGTAAAGTATAATAATACTCAAAAGGTAGTTCACCCCTTTGATTTTCGAAGTATTCTAAAATTTTTAAAAAACCTGCAACAATTGCTCCAATCAAACCTCCAATAAGAGAAGAGAGTAGTATCCATTTTGTGATTGATGCGAACATTACAGTTTGTTCTGTAATGTGAGTTGTTACTTTTTTGTTATTATCCATACTGTGTGCTTTTTATGAGAATCTTTTGAGTGATTCTAACATAAAAGTTATAATTTTTCATTATAAAAGTGATGCAAAAATAACTTTTTTTTGAAATTATTGGACATATGTTCATTATTAGCCTTTTAAATGTTCTCCTAATGTTTTATATTCTTCAATACCTTTAGCTTCAACTCCTAAAATCTCAGGTAGTGATTTTACTCCCATAGATAAAAGATATTGTAAATTTGAATCAAAAGTAGCTTCTTCTATAACCCAAATGTTATCCTTGTGAGTTTCAAACATAAATCCACCATTTGGGATTGGAGTCATAGATAAAACAACAGTATAATGATCTTTTACAATAGATTCTTTAGTTGAATACATAAGCCCAATATTGTATTCATCCTTTGAAAAACCACGAATTAAAACAACTAAAACTTTTTTCTCTCCAGACTTTGAAGTATTAAAGATATTTATAATCTCTTTAATAGTTTCATATCCAGGAATTTTAGAATAAAGTTTTTGGATAAAATCCATCATGCCAGTTTCTACAAAAACGCCCAATACATATGCTAAAAAACCTAATACAACTAAACCAATAAATGTCCATAATACTGGATAGTTATTTGGTTCAAAACCAACTAAGTGGAAAAGTTGTCCTGTTAATTGATTGACATTTTCATAAAGCCATAAAACAATCATTGTAATTGCAGCAATTGGAGCAAGCCAAAATAAACCTTTTAAAATAACAGTTGTTGTATGATCTTTACCATGGGCAAAAAACTCTTTTATCTTTTCAAGCATCAAAAAAACCTTTATTTAAATTATATCTATGTATTATAACCTTTTGATAACCCAATTAAAGTAAAATCTAAACAATATTAAAAAAGAGAGAAAATGAGAAACCAACCTAGATATCATTTTATAAAAAATACTGGTTATGCATTAAAAGGTTTAAAAGATATTATAAAAACAGAAAATTCATTTAAAATAGAATTAATATTTTTTATTATTGCTGTAATTTTATTGTTTATTATAGATACAACATTAACAAATAAAATTATACTTTTTTCAACAATTTCACTTGTTCTTTTAACAGAAGCTATAAATTCTGCAATTGAAAGAGCAATAGATTTAGTAACATTAGAACATGAAGTTTTAGCAGGTAAAGCTAAAGATGCAGGAAGTGCAGCAGTTTTTATTTCAATAATAATAGCCTCAGTTTCATGGAGCTTAATTTTATTAGATAGTTTTGACTTGATATAAAACTTATACAAAAAACAAGATTATATTTCTGTTTTTTTGGATAAAATCTATCCATGGAAACAACACTACTAATAATATTTTTATCCCTTGCCTTAGCAACAATATTGAATTTAATTTTAAAAAAATTATCAATTTCACATATAATTGGCTATATTTTAACTGGTGCAATTATGGCGCCAATTTTTAATATAGGTCCTCATAATGATGTACTTTTATTAATCGCAGAATTTGGTATTGTATTTTTAATGTTTACCATTGGCTTAGAGATGCCCATTGAAAAACTAAAAAAGATGAAAGAACTTTTATTTTTTAATGGTTCACTTCAAGTTGGTATTAGTGCAATTATAATCTTTGCAGTCTCAAAATTTATATTTTCAATTGATACAAACTCCTCAATTATAATTGCCCTTGCTTTTTCACTTTCATCAACAGCAATTGTTTTAAGCTATTTAAAACAATCAAAGGATATTTACACTCCATATGGTGAAGCTTCAACTGCAATTTTAGTTTTCCAAGATTTAGCAGTAATTCCAATACTTCTTTTAATCTCCTTTTTAACAAATGAGTCATTAAGTATGAGTGAGATAGTTTTAAAAACAGTTTTATCTGCAGTGGTAATTATAGTATTTATGTTTACAATTGGTAAAAAAGCCTCAACATGGTTATTGCAATTTTCATCAAATAGTAGACTTGAAGAGTTATTTCTAGGTTCAGTTATGTCAATTTTATTTGGGGCTTCGATTTTAGCTCATTATTTAGGGTTTACTTATTCATTAGGGGCATTTATAGCAGGAATGATTATTGCTGAAACAAAATTTCATATAAAAGTTGAATCAGATATTGCTTCTTATAAAGATTTACTATTAGGAACTTTTTTCTTCTCAGTTGGTACAAAAATAGATGCTAGTTTTTTAATTAATAATATCCATTATGTATTTTTAGTATTTATTGCTGTAATGCTTATAAAAGCCTTAGTAATTTATGCAATAATGAGAAAGAAATTAAATAAGAGTGATTCTATAAAGTCAGCTTTAGCTTTATGTCAAGTTGGAGAATTCTCCTTTGCCATTTTTGCATTAGCTAGTGCCGATGGCTTATTAGAAAATGATACTGCAAAGTTTTTGATACTAGTTACAACTTTTTCTATGATTTTGACACCTTTTATTGTTAATAATATCTATAGATTAGCTTCATATTTTGTTGTAGAATTTTATGAATCAGATAAAATCACTCCAATTAATAAAAAAGATCATATAGTTATTTGTGGCTATTCTATGCTTGGAAGAATTATTGCTATGCAATTAAATGAGAAAGGCAAAGCTTTTGTAATTATCTCAGATAATTTAAAACATGTATTATTAGCAAGAAAAAATGGGTACATGGCTTATTTTGGACATATTGAAAAACTACCAGTTTTAGAATCACTTAAAGTTGATGAGGCACAATCTATTATTGTAGCTTTAACAAATTTAAAAGAGAAAAGATCAATTTGTGAATCGATTTTAAACTTTAAACCTGATTCAAAGTTAATTGTAAAAATTGACTCTTTGGATGAAAAAAAAGAATTAAGAGATTTAAATATTGATCAATTTGTTCATTCTCAACTTGAAACTGCAAAATTACTTGTTGATAAAGCTTTAGATATCCAAAATTAAGAGTAAAAAAAAAGAGCAAAATAATTTGCTCTTTTCTCTACTATGAAGGACGTTTAATTAGTAGGTGAAATAATTATAATGAAGCATAATAGCAAAACAGTAGCATTTAAAAGAAATTTAACAATTTTTAATAGCTTTTTCAATAGAATTACAAAATTTAACCAAAAAAGAGACAACTATCTTGTATTCCAAAGAGCTAAATTCAATAAAGAAATCAAATCGTTATAGAAAAAGAGAAATCTATGATGAAAACTTAGTAGACCTTGCATCAAATGATTACCTTGGACTATCAGTAAAGAAAGAGCTTTTCGAGAATGCCTATAAAAGGGTTTTAAAGGAGAAATACACCTCTCCAAAAGCTTCAATGCTTGTAAATGGATACTCAAAAATTCATAAAGATTTTGAAGATGCTTTAAAAAAAGCCAATAATTTTGAAGATGCTTTAGTTGTAGGTAGTGGTTTTTTAGCAAACCTTTCTATGATAGAAGCACTTGTAAGAAAAGGTGATGTTTTATTTCTTGATGAGGATTACCATGCAAGTGGGATGTTAGCAAGTAAATTACTAGATGAAAAACAACTTGTTATTTTTAAACATAATGACCACAAAGATTTAGACGAAAAAATTAATTCAACCATTGTAAAAGGTCGAAAAATAATCGCTATTGAAGGTGTTTACTCTATGGGTGGAGATTTAGCTTCTAAAGAAATTTTTGATATTGCACAAAAACAAAATGCTCTATTAATTGTAGATGAAGCACATTCATCAGGGGTTTTAGGTGATAACCTTCTTGGTATCTTTAGTCACTATAAAATCAAACCACAAAAAAATCATATTAAAATGGGTACATTAGGAAAAGCCTATGGAAGCTATGGTGCATACATTTTAGCATCAAATGAGATTATTGAATTTTTACTAAATCGCGCAAAAGCAGTAATCTATACAACTGCCCCATCACTATTTGATATTGCTTTAGGACATGAAGCTTTAAATTTTATTTTAGAAAATACTAAGTTTTTGAAAAAAAGAATTAACTCCAATTTACAAGTAATAAATGATATTTTGGGTATAAATTCAAATAGTTTAATTATTCCAATTGAAATTGCTGATAACAAAAAAGTTATTGAAATTCAAAATCAATTGAAAAAAAAGGGTTATCTAGTTGGGGCAATTAGGCAACCAACAGTTAAAAGTGCAATAATTAGACTTATTGCAAAAATTGATATTAGTACAGACGAACTTACAAAAGTTTGTACTTTAATTAAGGAGTTAAAATGAAAATATTATTACTAATTACCTCTTTAGTTTTATGTTCCCTAGCAAATGAGAATTTTACAAATATGAAAAAATGTGAAGTGATTAAATTGTCAAAGTTTACAACTTTAATCTCTTGTCATAAAGTTGATTATTTAGTTAAATATAAACTTCAAGATGATGAAGAGAAAGATAATATCAAAAAAATCACAGTTATAACAACAAAAGATCAAAAAATAATATTAGGTGAAGAGAGAAATTAAATGCCTTTAGAAAAATTAATTGAAGGAAATGCTTACTTTGTAGAAGAGAAATACCCTCATATGGAAGAGGAACTTTTAAACTTAGTAAAATATGGACAACATCCAGAAGTGATGTTTATTGGTTGTAGTGATAGTAGAGTAACTCCAGATTTAATGTTAAATACAAAACCTGGTGATATGTTTATTTTAAGAAATGTTGGAAATTTTGTTCCACCTTTCAAACATGATGAAGATTTTCATGGAAGTGCAGCTGCAATTGAGTTTGCAATTGCTGTTTTAAAAGTAAAGCATATTATAGTTTGTGGTCATTCACATTGTGGAGCATGTAAATCTTTATATCAAGAAATACCTGAAAATGATTCATATGTACATATAAAAACTTGGTTGAAACTTGGTCAAAAAGCAAAAGAAAGAACCCTGAAAAATAAAAAATTCACAACTGATGAAGAGATGTATAGTGCAACGGAGCGAAATTCTATTAGACATCAACTTGATAATCTAATGACTTATCCTGATGTGGAAAAACTAGTAAATAATGGCAAGCTTCAAATCCATGGCTGGTATTATGATATAGGAACAGGTATTATTAATTTTTATGAAAAAGAAACAGATACATTCAAACCATTAAGTGAGTTTAACTATGAGCCAACAAAATAATATCCAAGTAAGAAAATTACCAAAGAAAACTGTAATTATTATTGTAATTATAAGTGTAATTTGTTTTTTAGGTTTTCTTTTTATAATGTTTACGAAAAATTTGAAAATGGAAGAGGTATTAAGTGACCTTGGACATAAAAATATAACAAATGTGAAAGTAATCAATAGATTAAGAGTTGAAGATAAAGAAACAAAAATAAAAAGTACAGTTTACAAGGTTATGTTTTTAGATAAAGATTTAAATAAAGAGTGCATAGGTTTCGTTCATAGAAGTAACCGTGGAAAATATAGCAAAGATATAGATTGTAAATAAAAGAGAAATTTATGAGTATTTTAGAAAAATTAGAGAATAAAGAAAGATTATCATACGAAGAAGCGATAAAGCTTTATGATTTGGAACTTTTTGAGCTAGCTCAAATCGCAAATGAGATTAGATTAGATAAGCATGGTAAAAAAACATATTTTAATATCAATAGACATATAAACCCAACAAATATTTGTAAAGATGTATGTCAATTTTGTGCCTATAGTGCAAGTAGAAAAAACCCAAATCCATATACAATGAGCCATGAACAAATTTTAGACATTGTAGAGAATTCAAAGAAAAATGATATAAAAGAGGTTCATATAGTATCTGCTCATAATCCAGATACAGGATTAGAATGGTATTTAGATGTTTTTAGAAAAATTAAAGATAAGTTTCCTGATATTCATGTAAAAGCATTAACAGCTGCTGAGATTCATTTTTTAGCCCAAGAGTATAATTTGACATATGAAGAAATTATTGAGAAGATGATTGAAAGTGGTGTTGATTCAATGCCAGGTGGTGGAGCAGAAATCTTTGATGAAAAGGTGCGAAAAAGAATTTGTGGAGGAAAGGTAACTACACAGCAATGGCTTGAAATTCATAAACTTTGGCACAAAACTGGTCACCAAAGTAATGCAACTATGCTTTTTGGACATGTAGAAAGTAGAGAACATAGAATTGACCATATGTTAAGATTGAGAGATTTACAAGATGAAACGGGAGGATTTAATGCCTTTATCCCACTTGTTTATCAAAAAGAAAATAACTATTTAAAAGTAAAAGATTTTTTAACTGGTCAAGAGATTTTAAAAACTATGGCTATTTCTAGAATTTTACTTGATAATATTCCACATATTAAAGCTTATTGGGTTACCTCAACAATAAAACTTGCCCTACTAGCTCAAGAGTTTGGAGCAAATGATTTAGATGGTACTATTGAAAGAGAATCTATTCAAAGTGCAGCAGGAGCGGCAAGTAAACATGGTATGCCACTTAATTCTTTTGTTGACTTAATCAAAAACACTGGGTTTAGTCCAGTTGAAAGAGACTCAATTTATAATGAAGTAAAGGCTTGGTAACTCAAGTTTTTACTTAAAAATACCACCTTTTTTTATTTTTAAATCACCATTTTCTTTTTGTAAATTTGAAACTAAATCTCTTAGTTCATTTATTCTTTTTTGATTTTCAATCTCTTTTTCTATTAGACTCGAAACCTCACCCTCTTTTGAATCATACATAGATTGCATAGATTTTAAATCATTTTCTAATTTTAAATTTCTAGTTTTTAAAGCATTTAAAGATTTATACATATCATCAAACTGTTTTGACTTATCTTGTTTTGCCATAATATCCATTTTATTGTGTTGTAAATTACTACTTTCATATGCTTCTAACTGCTTTAACAATGCCTTTCTCTTATCTTCTGAAATTCTAGCTTTCTCCTCTAATACAGTAAAGGTTTTTTGAGTTTCAAGTAATCTTTTATCAAGGTTTTCTTTATCAGTTTTTAATTTTCCAATTGTTTTTTTATACTCAGTTAACTGTTCAATAAATCTTTTAAAATTTTTTCTTTTCTCTTGTTCCTCTTCAGTTACTAAAAATCTAACAGCCATATACTCAATAATATTTTCTCTATTTATATCAAAAATTGGAAAAATTTTTGTATTTACAAAATATGTAGACCCATCTTTTGCTATATTTTTATGGGTACCATTCCATATTTTACCCTCTTTTATAGTAGTCCACATATCTTCAAAAAAAGATTTATTTACGTCTGGGTGACGGACAATATTATGGGGAGAGCCTATTAACTCTTCTCTTGTATATCCTGAAACTTCACAAAAACCATCATTTACAAAGGTGATTTTACCTTTTAAATCAGTTTTTGAAACTAGTGCTTCTTGATTTATAATCTCTAAATAATTATCTAATTCTATTTTTTGAGATTGGAATTTCTTCTCTAAATTTAGATTGTTGCAAATTTTATCTAGTTTTTTTGTAATCTCTTCTAGGTCAATAGGTTTTAAAATATATTCAGTAACCTGTAAAGAGATGGCCTTTATAATATTCTCACTTTCATTTCTTGCTGTAATAAAAGCGCACGGAACTTCACTATCAAACTCTCTGATTTTTTCAAGCATCTCAAGTCCGTCCATTTTTGGCATATTGATATCACTTAATATAAAATCAAATTTTTCCCCGCTATTAAATGCCTCTTGATATTTTAAAAAACCATCAAGTCCATTTTCACATAATTCAACTTCTTCAAATCTTCGTCTAAGAAATTTTCCTAATTTTTGTCTAGCTAAATCTTCATCTTCAACAAATAAGACTTTTAGTTTTTCTTTTTCTAATTTAACTTCTTCCATCTTTCATCCTTAGCTTATATCCAAAGCCATACATATTCTCAATATTTAAATCTGCTATTTTAACTCTTAATCTTGAAATAAGATTTTTCAAATTTGCGATTGCCGATTCTAAATCTTTTATATCATCCCAAATAGAATTAATAATATCATCTGTATTTACTACTCTATTGATATTTTTACATAAAATATCAATTAGTTGCAACTCTTTTTTTGTTAATTTAACTGTATTGTTATCTTTATATAAAACTTTTTCTTGAATATCCCATTCATAATCATTTTCTAATAATATAGAGCTTTTTTCACCTATCAAAAAACTTTTTTTATAACTTTTATTTAAAGTTTTTTCAATACTTTGAAGTAAGGGCTCCACATCAATAGGTTTTAAAATATAATCATTGATATCAAGTTTTACTACATCTAGTAACTGTTTAACATCAAGTTGAGCAGTTAAAAAGATAAAAGGCAACAATTCATCAATATGCCTTACATTTTTTAGTAAATCAACTCCATCCATTATTGGCATATTAATATCACTAATTACTAAATCAAAAGCTTTACCCCTTAAATAAAAGTCCCTAATTATCATTAAAGCATCATCACCATTTTTTGCCATGATAATATTATTATAAACCCTATTTAATATCTTTAACAACTTAACTTGAGTGTCATATTCGTCTTCTACTAGAAGTATTCTTGCATTTTTTTTGTAATTTACTATATTTTCCATAACCTAATTCTATTAATAAATCGTATTATAATGGTATCATAAATTAGTAAATTTTATAATCATTAATAATATATCCTTGATTTGATATATTTTTGATTATTTCATAATATGATTTTTCTCTAATTTTATTAACAACATTTCTCATGCTATAAATTGAACACTTTTTACCTTTCCATACGCTTTCTATTATTTTTTCATATGGAACTATCCTATTTTTATTTTCAAGTAAGACTTTTATAAAGTTAGTTTCTAGGTTTGTTAAACCAACTTCCCAATCTTTAAAATAAAATCTATTTTTCCTCATACAAAAAGAGTAATCGTGATTAAAATATAGCTTACTATTTTTTTTCATTGTCATAGCAATATAAATATCAATATACTCTAATTGTTCATTTTTTAAAATAATATTATTTAAAGGAACATTTTCAATATATTCTAATATTGAAAACTCTAAATTAGAAGAGATATAAATAATTGGTACATTAAGATTTTTTAGTTTATCATTAAATAATGAGCAATCAAGATACTGTACATCAAAATAATCAATATCAATAATAACCATATCATACAATGAAAAATCTGACTTATAAATAGAATCATTTATATGAAACCTTTTTACCAATGGTGTAAGTTTTTCATTTATTCTATTTATTGCCTTATTGTCTTTTGTTAAAAGAAGTACTCTCTTAGAATTTAGAAAGTTAATATTAAAAATCTTCTTAGTCATCTAAAACTCCTAGTTATTTTAAGTTATTATAACAATTAAGAATATTTAAATAATATCTTTTGCTATGATTAAATAATACTTTTTTGATACCTTTATAAATTAAATCAAAGCAAAAATATAATGATACGATTGGAATACTCTTTTACTCTATAATTACATTACAAGGAGTATAAGGTGATTAAAAATAATTATCTGAAAAGTTTAAATATATTATATGTAGAAGATGAACCTGCTACTGCAAAAAAGTTTTTATCTATTTTAAAAAAAATATTTAATGAGGTTTTTTATGCTCCCAATGGAAAAGAAGCCCTTGATATTTTTTACAGTAACAATATTAATATAATCATTAGTGATATTAATATGCCAATTGTGAATGGTTTAGAATTAGCAAAAAAAATTAGAGAAACAGATACAAATATTCCTATTGTATTAATCTCTGCAAGAAATGAAAGTGATACACTATTACAAGCAATTGATTTAAATATTGATAGTTATATTTTAAAACCAATCTCTCTTGATGGTTTTATAGAAAAAATTAATTCAATAAGTAAAAAAATTGAGGCAAAAGAAAATCAAAGAATATTGGATCAATATAAACAAGTTATAGATGATGCTTCAATTGTAGTAAAATTTGATTTAGATGGGAAAATTACATATATAAATAAACAATACTCAAAAGTATCTGGCTTCAATTTTGATGAAGTTAGTAAAAATTATTTTAATTTCAATCAACATAATGATGAGAAATCAAGTGTTTATTTAGAACTTTGGGAAAGATTAAGAAAAAAAGAGCAATGGAAAGGTAGACTAAAAAACTATACAAAATATAAAAACGAATATATTATTGACTCTATCATTATTCCAATTGTAGATATCAACAACAATCTAAAAGAGTATATCTCAATCTCAAATGATGTTACTGACCAAATCTCATTAAACAATCTTTTAGATATAGAGATAAAAAGTTACCAAGATAATCTTACAAATAAAAGTCATCTATTAGCAGAATATCAAAGGGGATTCAATGAAATCACCTCAATTGCAAAAATTGATAAAGACTTTAATATTATTACTATAAATACAAAATTTTTAAAAATCCTAGAATTAAAAAGAAGAGATTTAATAAATAAAAACTTCTTTAGTTTTATTAATTCAGAAGAGAATAATTGTATTAAATTATTAGAGAACTTAGAAAATAAAATAGCTTCAGAACAAATAGTTATCTTTGATACAAAAAAAGAAAAAAAACATATTGATATTAATATTTCACCGGTTTTAGATTCTAATAAAAATATTATTGAATACTTAGTTGTAGCAAATGATTTAACTCAAAGTATAAATTTACAACTTGAGATTGAATTAACTCAAAAAGATGTTATTTTAACTTTGGGTGAAATAGGTGAGCAAAGATGTAATGAAACAGGAGACCATATAAAAAGAGTTTCAAAATATTCATATCTCTTAGCAAAAAAACTAGGGCTTTGTGAAGAGGAAGCAAATTTAATACAATTAGCAGCCCCTATGCATGACATTGGTAAAATAGGGATTCCTGATTCAATTTTACATAAAAAAGGCAAACTTACAAAAGAGGAGTTTACAATTATGAAAACCCATACAACAATTGGTTTTGATATGTTAAAAAATTCTCAAAGAAAAATTATGAAAGCAGCTGCAATTATCTCCCATGAACACCATGAAAAATGGGATGGAAGTGGATATCCAAGGGGCTTAGTAGGTGAAGGTATTCATCTTTATGGAAGAATTTTATCTGTTGTTGATACCTTTGATGCCTTAGGTAGCCAAAGATGTTATAAAAAAGCTTGGGAGCTAGATGATATTTTAGATTATTTAAAAGAAAAAGCAGATAAAGATTTTGACCCTAAACTAATTGATATATTATTAAATAATATAGATGAATTTCTAAAAATCAAAAAAGAGTTTACTTTTGAGGTGCAAGGAGAGGTAGCATGAAAAATATAAAGTTATATAAAAACTTAGAAGAGTTTATATCAATAAATCAAAACTGCCAAAAAGAGTACTATCTCCTTGTGGCTGAAAATTGTGACTTTGATTATAAAAAATTACAAGAATCTAGTATTAAATTTTATGGTGCAATTGTTACTCAAGTAATCTATAATAACTCAAATTATGATGATGCTTTTATTGTTTGTGAGCTTCAAGATGAAAAAATAAATTTAATTGAAAACTTAGAAAATCCTATTTTAACAGAAAATGATTATAAAGATGCCAGTTCATTACTAGTCTTATTAGATGGTTTAAGTGCAAATATAACCACTTTTTTAGATTCTTTGTTTAATATTTTACCTTTAAATGTTGAGATTTTAGGTGGGGGAGCTGGAAAGTTAACACTAAAACAAGAACCAGTAATATTTAGTAATGATGGTATTTATGAAAATGCTGCATTAACTATTGTAACAAAATCAAAACTTTTTATTGGTGTTGAAAATGGATGGGAATTTTTAGAAGGGCCCTTTATGGTAACTTCATCAAATAAAAATATTTTGAAATCTCTTAATTTTATGGATGCCTTTGAAGTGTATAAGAGTGTTGTTGAAGAAGACTCAGGACTTAAATTTAATAATGCCTTCGAAACTTATAAAAATGTTGTGGAAAAAGAGTCAGGGGAAGAAATTACAGAAGATAATTTCTTTGATATAGCAAAATCTTATCCCCTTGGAATTGTAAAATTCAATAAAGAGATTATTGTAAGAGACCCTATTGCAAAAGATGAAAAAGGGAATATGATATTAGTTGGTGATTTAGAGCAAAACTCAACTATAAATATTTTGAAGGGTAATAAAAGTTCTTTAATTGAATCATCAAATAATGCAATTAAAAAAGCATTAGAATCAAATAATAAAAAGTTAAAGATAAAAAACGTAGTATTATTTGATTGTATTTCAAGATGTATCTTTTTAGAAGATGATTTCAAAAAAGAACTAAATGAAATCAAAAAACAAGTTGATGATGAAACATTATTTGGAGCTTTAACTTTAGGTGAAATTGCAAATAATGGAAATGAATATATTAATTTCTACAATAAAACTTGCGTGGTAGGTGTCTTATGCTAGTACAAAATCTTGCTACAACATATAAGTGTTATAGTTCCATTGGAAATTCTTTAGATTTAAAGGAGATGATGGATCAAACTTTAAAGACCTTTGTAAGTGAAACTTATGCTATCTTTGCTCAATATTGCATCAAAAATGAAGAGGGTTTTTTAGTTAAACTCTCTACCTTTGGTAAAATTGATAGTTTTAATCCAAATGATTATTCTCACTATAAAGATGAAATTAAACTTGTAGTTGAAGAGGATAGAAAGGTACTTATAATAAAACTTGATTTTGGTTCTATATATTTGATTACTAAAAATATGGAAGCTCAATGTTCATTTTTTATCTCAATGTTTGAAAGTTTTTTACAAAAACTAAATATGAGTGTACAAGCTTGTGTAAATGTTCAAAAGATGCAAAAGGCAAATAAACTTTTAAAAGAACAGAAAAAAGCATTAAGGGAAGCAAATAAAGCAAAGGATGATTTCATGGCCAATATGAGTCATGAGTTAAAAACCCCGCTAAACTCAATCAATGTTATCTCATCGGTAATGAAAAAAAATAAAGATGGTTCACTAAACGAAAAACAGATTAAAAATCTAGAGATTATAAATAGTTGTGGAAACTATCTATTAACTTTGATAAATGATGTTCTTGATATTTCGAAGCTTGAAGCAGGAAGAATTAATACAAACTATTCAAAAATTAATTTAAAACAAACAATAACTGAAGTTTATGAGATGTTTTTACCACAAGTAAAAGAAAAAGGTGTAAAACTATTTTTCAATTTTGAAGATACTATTAGTCATATTTGTAGTGATGACCATAAAATTAAACAAATAGTTAAAAACCTTTTAAGTAATGCCTTAAAATTTGTTGGAGATGGCTCAATTTATCTAAATGTAAAAGATGAAGATGATTATGTGACAATTAGTATAAAAGATGAAGGTATTGGAATACCTAAAGAGAAACTTGAAAATATTTTTGACAGATTTAAACAAGCAGACACTACAACAACAAGAAAATATGGTGGTACTGGTTTAGGTTTAGCAATATGTAAAGAGATACTTGATTTATTAAAAGGAACTATATATGTAAAAAGTGAAGTTGAAGTAGGGACAACTTTTTATGTAACCATTCCTAAAAATCTAGATAATTTATTAAATATGGATTTATTGGATTTAAATAATGAACATGATTTAGAAAACGTTAATATCCCTTTAAATCTTGATAATTTAAGTGAAAATGAAAGTAAAGAAACAGTTGTAGTTTATAACACAAACCCCCTAGAATTTTTCAAATTGATAATAGACTTACAAAAAGATTTTGAGATAATTCAAGTTTTCAAAAAACATGAACTTAAAAAAGTAGCAAATAATGATGTCGAAAAAATTATTATTGATATAGATACAGTTGATAAAGATGAATTAAACGATATTATTTTAGAATATGGAGAAAAACTAATTATTTTAACGGAAGATGAAAACTTACAATATTCAAAAGATATTGAAATAAATGTTGCTTTAAAAAATGAGATAAATTCTATAAATAAGAAAATAAAAGGAATATAATGGAAAATAGATTCTCTATACTAATAATTGATGATGTTGAAGAAAACATATATTCATTAAAACTTCTTATTGAAGAATTTGATGTTGATATTTATAGTGCCTTAAGTGCTAGCGAAGGAATTGCAATTCTAACAAAACACTCCGTTGATTTAATCCTTTGTGATATCCAAATGCCAGATATTGATGGTTTTCAATTTGCTGAATATCTAAAAGGGATAGAAAGTTTAAAAAATATCCCTATTATATTTGTTACAGGTATTTATGACAAAGATTCTTACCAACAAAGAGGTTATGACCTTGGGGCTATTGAATATATTACAAAACCAATTGATGATGTTTTACTAACTTCAAAACTAAAGGTTTATATTGAGTTATTTAATAAAAACAAAGAGACAAAAGAATCTTTAGAATTAGCAAATAAACTAGTTGTTCATAATACAAAAATGGCAAGTATTGGAGAGATGATTGGAGTTATTTCTCACCAATTAAAACAACCATTAAATGTTCTTTCTTTATATTGTGAAGATATTAAATATTCATATGATTATGGTGACTTAGATAGAGAAACAGTTGATGATTTTTCTGTAAATACAAAAAAACAAATTCATCATATGAAAGATACAATTGATGGTTTTTTAGGTTTTTTCAATCCAAATAAACCAAAAGAAAACTTCTCAGTGATTGGATCTTTAAAAGATTCATTAGCACTAATGCATTCACATTTAGATAAAAACAAAGTAGAACTTCATGAAAAATTTGAAGATGACTTTTTATTAAATGGTATTACTATGGAACTTTCTCAAGTGGTGATGAACTTTATAACAAATTCAATCCAAGCTTTCAATGAAAGAAAAATTGAGCAAAGAAATATAGAGATTAGATGCTATAGTGAAAATGGTAAAAACTATATCACTTTTACAGATGATGCAGGTGGAATCAAAGAGGATAATCTAGAAAAAATATTTGACCCATATTTCACAACAAAAAATGAAGGTAGCGGTATTGGATTATATATGGTTAAACTTGTAATCACAAAAACATTTGGTGGAAATTTAAGTCTTGAAAATTTTGAGAAGGGTGTAAGATTTATTTTAGAGTTTGACAAAGTAGATTAATTTCTACTTTGGTTGATGAAACTGTAAGATAAACTCCACTTCAATTCCAGCTGCAGTTTTTATAAAATTAACTGGATATGAAATATTTATTGAATATAACTCATCATTTAATCTATTAATCAATTCGAAAAACTCCAATGGGTTTTGTATAACAACATTAACTAAGTAATTAAAAGTTACAACATCAGATTTAAAACTTGATTTAAAAGTTACAATCGCGTTTTCAGGAAGTAAAATTTTCATTTGCTCCGTAACTCTAATAATTGGCATAAACTCATTTTGAATATATATATCTTTATAATCTTTTAATACAGGTTTTTCTTTTTCTCTTAAGCCCTCTGCACTAATAGTAGCTTCTAAAATAGGTGTTTTATTTTCCTCTTTAAATTCAATTTGTGAGACAATATAAGATTTAAGTAATTCTGGTTGTAAAATTTTAATAAAAGTATCTTTATTTAAAAGATTTATATCCATTTTTATGTAGTTTCTTTCAAGACTTAGTTCATTTAAGACAACATCATAAGGGATTATTTCTAAAGCTTTTAAAACCCTTGTTTCAACAAAAGAATTTTTTTCAATATGATCTGGCAGATTAATTGGTTCTACGTTCCTTAACCTTTGCTCTTTTTGATTCTCTTGAGTATTTATTTTTGAAACTTGATTAAATAATTCTGTTATAGGTAAAAAGTAGTATCCCACACCTAAAATCAACGCTATCATAATTATAGATATAAAAAATGTTTTTAGTGAGTTTTTAGGCTTAATTCTAGGTTTTATAAAACTTTTTACACCATGAGAATCTTTTGAGAGTTGAAAAAGCTCTTCATCAACAGAGATAGGATGATATGAAAGCTCTAGCATGAAGTCATCACTCATATGTTGAATTTGTTCTTCTGAAATAAGTTTTAGATTATAAAGAATAGAAACCTTTTCAATAAACACATTTTTTGTAATAGTATAAAACTCTTCAATTGTGTTCTTGATAAGTTCATGAATTTCTAAAGCATAAACCTCATCATAAAGTTTTTGTCCCATTATCTCATTTTCATAAAATTCACTTTGTTTTATCTCTTCAAAAGCTGTAACATCAACTCTTTTATTAAAGATAATCTCACCTTTAGAGTTTAAAATAAAACAAAAAGCTTGGTTATTAAATAAAAGAATTAAAAGATTGTTATGGCAAGGGTTTTGCTCAATATGTAAATTTAAAATATGATATGCGGAAAAGATATAATCAATACCACATTTTTCAAAGAAGTTTTTCGATTCAAATAGCGTGTTTTTAGATACGGCTATATTATATTCATCATTTAAAGGTGATATTACATAATCTTTTGGTTTAGGTTGATTCTTTTTAAGAAGTCTTGTTTCGTCTTGTAAAAGAAGTGTTGAGATAAAAGTGCTCTCAGTTTGCTCTTGTTGCGTGTTAATCTTTGTAGCTATATCTCGACCAAGAATATCATCTTTTACCACAAATGTTGAGCTATTAGTTTCAACTATATCATTATTACTTAATTTTTTATAATTTATTTTTAGTTGTGTTTTATATTTTATAGCATTTATATACAAAGACTCTTTAGCAAACATAAAACTTTTTATCCTAATTTATGGCATTTATGAGCATTTTGTTTTTTATAATCTCTTTAGCTTCTTCATTTTCAAGATTACTAACATCCAAAGGCTCACTTATAAAAAATTCCAATGTACCAAATGGCTTTGGAACAATAAACTTATCCCAAGAGTTAAACTGCCAATATTTTGTACACTTACAATTAAATATCAATATTTTAGCATTTGTTTTCTTATGAATAGCGACAATTCCATCTGCAACAGAATGTCTAGGTCCTCTAGGCCCATCAGGAGTAATCGCTATATCGTCTCCGCCTTTAATCTCTTTAATTGCAGAAATCAGTGCTTTTGCTCCACCTTTTGAGCTTGAACCTCTAATTGAATCAATCCCTAAATACTCTACTGTTTTTGTAATTGCTTCACCATCTTTATGCTCACTGATCATAGCACTTACTTTTCCTGATGGTTTTAATTTTTGATAGTTGAATGGTTGCATTAGAAGTTCACCGTGCCAAAAGGCTACGATGAAAGCTTCATTTTTATCTATATTTGGGTGGTGGTAAACTTTTTTACTAGTTAAATAGATCACTCTTACAATAAGTTGCATTATAAAAGGTACAACTTTTGTTACTAAAAAAAGTTTCATTAATTTACCACTTCACCTTTTAAAGCAGTCCTTGTTGCATCAGTTATCTTAACATCCACAAGTCTTCCTAAAAGTTCATCACTTCCTTTAACAAAAACCTGACAATAATTATCAGTAAATCCCATAACTTCACCATTTGGTTTTAAAGTATCAAACAAAACAGTTACTGTTTTTCCAACATTTAAATTCATTAATTCACTTTGATGCTCTTTATGAAGTTCAATAACTTCAATTAATCTTTTACTTCCAATCTCATCAGGAATCTCTAAATCTTTTAATTCTAAAGCTTCAGTATTTGGTCTTGGAGAATATTTGAAATTAAAAATCTGGTCAAATTTAACTTGGTTTATAACATCAATAGTATCTTGAAAATCATCTTCAGTTTCCCCAGGGAAAGCTACAATAATATCAGTTGTAATCCTAACATCAGGAATCATATCTCTTATTTTTTTAGCTCGCTTGATAAAACCTTCTTTAGAATATCCTCTTTTCATAGCCTTTAAAATAGACGTTGAACCACTTTGTAGTGGCATATGAATACATTTTGAAATCTTTGGGTTTTTTGCAAACTCTTCAATAAACTCATCGTCCATATGTAATGGATGTGGTGAAGTAAATCTAATTCTTTCAAGCCCTTCAATTTTTGAAACTTCTTGAAGAAGTCTTGTAAATGAAGTTTTTTCTCTTTTATCTGAGAATCTTTTCCCGTAAGAGTTTACATTTTGTCCTAATAAAGTAACCTCTTTGGCTCCTTTATCAACATCTTTTTGTACTTGTTCAACAATCATTTCAATTGGAATAGAGATTTCATCACCCCTAGTTGCAGGAACAATACAAAAAGTACATTTCTTATCACATCCAATTGAGATGTTTACAGAAGTTTTATAAAGGTTATGTGAATTTTGTGCAAATTGATAAGTAGAATCATCATAATCAATATCTATCTCAATTGCACCTTTTTTATCGACAACATCTTTAATTTTTGAAATATTTCTAGCACCTAATACAAAATCAACATAAGGTGCTCTTTTCATAATATCTTCACCTAAATGTGAAGCTGTGCAACCACAAACTCCAATTTTGGCATTATCTTTTTTCTTTACATTAAATTGCCCTATTTCTGAAAAAAGTTTAGAAACAGGTTTTTCTCTAACTGAACAAGTATTAATAATAATTAAATCTGCATCTTCCATATTGTCAGTTGTAGAGTAATTTTTATGCTCTTTTAATTCAGCAATAATATGTTGGCTGTCAGTATCGTTCATCTGACAACCAAGTGTTTGTATAAATAGTTTTTTTTCTTCTTGTTTACTCATTAAGTTTTTTAATTCCTTATCTTATAAAGCATGAACCTCATACATATATTCATCATCTGCAAGTCCATATTTAACTTCTCTAAAATACACATTAAAACCTTCATCTTCCAAAGAGTCAACAAGCGCCATCATGTCTTTATGAGAATTATCTTTATCAAAATAAAATATTTTTTCACCTAAGCTTTTTAATTCTTCTTTAACTTTGTCTAGTTGTACTTTTTTTGGCTTTTCACTTAACTCATTTCTTGCAAGTAATAATTCCATCTCAATAAACCCTTATCTTTTTAAATTAGCTAAATAGTTTATCTTAAAATTGCTTTAATTTCTATAAAAGCTGTTTTTAGATAATATATCATCCTACTCTCACATTGAAAATCAAAATATTACATTTCAATGTTAAAAAAACAGAAGGTTACTAATGGACAAAATAATAGATATTTTAGACTCTATTGCCTATGAAAAAGGTCTAAAAAACGAAGATGTTGAAACAGCATTAAAAGAATCGTTAATTAAAACTGCTGAAAAAATGGTTGATGCAACTCTTAGATATGATGCAGAGATTGATAGAAAAAATAAAAAATTAGAACTATTCCAAAAAATTGAAGTTGTTGAAAATGGCGACGAAAGATTAATCGAAGATGGTGTTGATAAATACGATAACATTATCAGTAAAGAAAACTTTATCTCAATTGATGAAGCAAAAGAGATTGATGATAGTTTAGAAATCGGAGATTTTGTAAATTACGATTTAGAATTTGAAAACATGGGAAGAAATGCAGCAACTATTCTTCACAATAACTTCGAATACAGAGTTCAAAGATTTTTAGAAGAGTCGCTACTAAGCAAATATAAAAATAAAGTTGGAAAAACAATTAGTGGTACTGTAACAAGGGTTGATAGACAAGAAAATACCTTTGTAGAAATTGGTGAAGTTAAAGGTATGCTTCCAAGAAAAAGTAGAATTAAAGGTGAAACTTTTAGAGTTGGAGATACAGTAAAAGCTGTTGTTAGAGGTGTAAACATCGATAAAACAAATGGTTTAATTGTTGAAATTTCTAGAACATCTCCAAAATTCTTAGAATCACTTTTAGCTTCAGAAGTTCCAGAATTAAAAGATGGAATTGTTTCAATTGAAGCAAGTGCTAGAATTCCAGGAAGTAGAGCAAAAATCGCACTTTTATCAACTGATGCAAATGTAGACCCAATTGGTTCAATTGTTGGTGTAAAAGGTGTTAGAATTAGTGCTGTTTCAAAACAATTAAGTGGTGAGAACATTGACTGTGTTGAATACTCAACAATTCCTGAAATGTTTATCTCAAGAGCTTTATCTCCTGCAATTATTTCAAGTGTAGTTATTGAAAAATATGCAGAAGATAATGAAAAAGGTAAGGCAATTGTTACAATTCCAAATGATCAAAAATCAAAAGCTATTGGAAAAGCAGGTTTAAATATTAGACTAGCATCAATGCTTACAAAATATGAAATTGAGTTAAAAGAGATTGGTGGAGCTTCTGTTCAAGGTGGAGAACAAAATAATTCACAAGAACAAGAAAAAGTAACAGATACAGCAAGTTTAGAGGCACTATTTAAATAATGAAAATTGAAATCTTTGATTCAGTAAAAAAAGAAAAAGTTCTATTTGAACCAATTAAAAATAATGAAGTAAGAATATATGTTTGTGGACCAACAGTTTATGATGATTCACACTTAGGACATGCAAGATCTGCAATTGCCTTTGATTTACTCCATAGGGTTTTAAAAGCCAATGGGTATAAAGTTCTTATGACAAAAAACTTTACTGACATTGATGATAAGATTATAAAAAAAATGCATGAAACTAAAAGAAGTTTAGAAGATATTACAAGTCTTTATATCAATGCTTATAAAGCTGATATGGAAACTTTAAATATCTTACCAAACTCACTTGAACCAAAGGCAACCCAAAATCTTCAAATAATGATTGAGATGATTGAAGATTTGATGTCAAAAGATATAGCCTATAAAATCTCAGATGGTGTTTATTTTGATGTATCAAAAGATGCAGAATATGGAACTCTTTCAAAAAGAGCAAGTGATGAAAACTCAATTGCCAGGGTTGAAGCAAATACTGAAAAAAGAAATCCTAGCGATTTTGCACTTTGGAAATTTGAAAAATCTGAAGATGTAGCATATGAGTCTCCTTTTGGAAAAGGAAGACCTGGTTGGCATATTGAATGTTCTGCTATGATTAATAAACATCTAGCTTATAAAGATGAGCCTTTTCAAATAGATATTCATGGTGGTGGTGCTGACCTTCTATTTCCTCACCATGAAAATGAAGCTGCTCAAACTAGATGTTCAACAAAATCACACCTAGCAAAATACTGGATGCACAACGGTTTTGTAACTATTGATGGAGAGAAAATGAGTAAGTCTCTAGGAAATTCATTTTTCCTAAAAGATATTTTAAAATCTTACTCAGGTGAGGTTGTTAGATTTTATTTATTAACTGCACAATATAGAGCAAACTTTAACTTCAATGAAGAGGATTTAATCTCTTCTAAAAAAAGATTAGACAAACTTTATAGAGTTAAAAAAAGAGTTTATGGTGGTGGAAAATCTGCTGTAAATAAAGAGTTTAAAGACTCTTTACTAAATGCTTTAAATGATGATTTAAACTCAGCAAAAGCAATATCGATAATAGATGAGTATATAAATAAAGCCAATGAATCACTTGATAAAGAGCCAAAAAATAAGAGCTTAAAAAAAGAGCTTGTTGCAACTTTGGAGTTTATTGATGAAGTGATTGGAATTGGTGGAAGTGATGCTTATTCTTATTTTCAATTTGGAATTTCAAATGAAGATATCTCTAAAATTGAAGAGCTTATTGAAAAAAGAAGCGAAGCAAAAAAAGCAAAAGATTTTGAAACAGCTGATAAAGTTAGAGATGAATTAACAGCACTTGGAATTTCTGTAATGGATACGCCAAATGGTGTTGTTTGGGAAAAACTATAAAATTAGTTTTTCTCAATCTTTGACTCTAATTTCTTTAGCTAACGTTTGAGTTTAAATAAATACTTTAGTGATATTTTTGGCTAACGACTGACTTGAGAAATAGTTGCGCCCGCAGAGTCAAATATTTCTCTCCAATGTTTTGTTATAAGTTACTGATTTGAAATGTTCTACTATAGGAAAAGGATCATAAAAATGATGAAGTAATGCTTTCCATTCTTGATATTCTTTTGAACCTCTAAAACCTTCTGTATGGTCTTCTAATGTCTCCCAATTTACTAGTAAAATATATCTATTTGGTGTTTCTATACAATTTTGCAATTGATGTGAAACATAACCTTTCATTTTTGAAATAATAGATTGTGCTTTTTCAAATGCAATTTCAAAATCATTTTCTTGACCAATCTTTACATCTAAAACTGCTACTTCTAATATCACTTTATTTCCTTTGATTTAAATTTATAACGCTTTGTTAAATAACTGAATTGCTACCAATTGCTTCATAGACTTTAACTTCTATATCGGGTTTAATGCGAAATTTTTCATCTTCTGGATAAAGAACAGCTTTATACAAATTATCACCTGCGTATCGTTTCATAATATCTAGTTCTTGCCAATGTGATACGAATGTAATTTCGATCTCACCATTTAACTCACGTTTTAGAACATGATACCCTGTACACCCGTCAATATTTTGAGTATCTTTTATACCTGTTTCTGAAAGGTAATTAATAAATCCATTTGCTGTCTCTTTAGGGCAAATACACTTCCATTCTCGATGATACATACTATTCCTTTGCAATTTTTATATAACGGGGGCGCGGGTGAGTGACTGCCATCTTTGAAAACTTGTTTTCATGGATGGTTGCTCGCTCCTCCCGCTTGTTGTCTGGCGCCGTGCGCCGGATAACTAGCGGGTGTTCAACCCGCGCCCCCGTTGTCTCGGTAAGCGTAGCGTCCGAGACAACTATTTATTGAATATACATTATATAAATAAAGCACTTAAATCCACTTATTTATTATATATTCTTAAAAGAGCTTGTTTTAGGTATAACTTCTAAAATATGGGATTTGAATAGAATCGAAAATTCATATTTTTATTAAAATCAAGGCAAAGAGAATTTTTATGAGGGAGTTTACTATAGTAAATGACTGATTAAAGGATTCTATTTAACGCAGATTCTGATAAAAAGATGGATTTTCCCTCATCATACATTTTAATATTTCATAGGTTTTACTAACATCATATGTAGCACTATGATAAGACTCGTGGTCAAAATCTATATTATAAAAAATACAAGTCTCATCTAGTTTTGGATTTTTGATTCTCCCATTTTTATTTAAAGCTTTTACAATATGTTTATTCTCTTTCATAGTACAAATATGATTTTCAAAGGAAGCTAAGCCCTCAACTCTTGCAAGCTCAAAACTTATATTATGGGCAACTAAAGTTTTTGCATCTTCACAAAATTTTACAAAGTCCTCATCCTCTTTAAAATATGAAGAATATTTTTCTTCACTTTTATTTCTATGTTCAAGTATTAATTCAGGGGTTAATCTATGAACTTGAAAAGCATAATAATTAACTGGATATCTTGAAAGATAATATCTATGAAATTTATCCACTACAACTAGTTCATTATCTTGAATCTCAATCTTTACAGCAGCAGCCTCTATAACGTCATGTGGGTTTAAAGTATTTGTTTCGAAGTCTAATATAATCATAGTGCAATTATATTCAATAAAATGTAAATAATATGTAAGAAAGTAGGCACTTTCCACGAATTTTTTAAGAGTTTTAAAATAATGCAAAAAAAAATGCTTTTTTCCCTTCAATTTTATTTATTTTTGATTTTTTTTCATAATACTTAGTTATGGATTGTGCCTGACTAGCACAAAAGGTTAAACAAAAAATAGAAAAGGACAATGATGTATTACCAAACTGCAGACTTATGTGATTTTAATCAAGATAAAAAAATTCAAGTATTATCCCCCAACTTCAAATCTTTCGGGGGGAAAAAAGGTTTTCAAGGAAGGGTTATAACTATAAAACTTGATAAAAGTAATTGGGATTTAATTGATATTTTAAAAAATGAAGATGGCACAGGAAAAGTTGTTGTTATTGATGTTGATGAAGAATATTATGGAGTAGTGGGTGACAAACTATCAGCATTTGCCGCAAAAAATAACTTTGTTGCTATGATCATAAATGGATATGTTAGAGATACTAGAGAAACTGTAAAATTTGATATTGGTTTATTTGCTTTAGGAACTTGTCCTCTTAGAAATTTTGAAAAAACAAAAGGTATTAGAGATATTGAGCTAAACTTTGGTGGAGTAACTTTCAATAATGGAGATTATATCTATGCAGATGAAGATGGTGTAATAGTTTCATCTATTGAACTTGACACAAGTGATGCACCTATAATCTCTTAATACTTTAAAAAATTATTCAAGTTTTTCTTATTAAATATAAAAAATTTTAGTATAATTCAAAAAATTTAATAGGATAAAAACTTGGATAAAATTAAATCCCTTGTAGAAGCAAAAAAGTTTCAAAACTTTATTATTGTACTTATCATTTTAAATGGTATCTCAATGGGTCTAGAAACCTCAAAATCAGTTATAGAAAGTTATGGTAGCATACTTCATACTTTTGATATCTTTGTGATTAGTGTATTTACTATAGAGGTAACCCTTAGAATAATTGCCCATAGATTATCTTTTTTCAAAGACCCATGGTCTTTATTTGATTTCTTTGTTGTGATTATCTCACTAGTTCCATCAAGTGGAAGTTTCCAAGTTTTAAGAATCTTAAGAGTTTTAAGACTTTTTAGACTTATCACTGTAGTTCCTCAAATGAGAAAAATTGTTGCTGCACTAATTAGTGTTATTCCTGGGATGATTTCTATAATTGGACTTATGAGTTTAATATTTTATGTTTTTGCTATCATGGCTACATCTTTATATGCGGAAACTTTTCCCCAATGGTTTGGAACTCTTGGAGAATCATTTTATACCCTATTCCAAATTATGACTTTAGAATCTTGGTCAATGGGAATTGTAAGACCAATAATGGAACAACACCCACTAGCTTGGGTCTTTTTTATTCCTTTTATTTTTGTGGCAACTTTTATTATGATTAACCTTGTTGTTGCAATAATTGTAGATGCAATGAGTATTATTAAAGAAGAAGAGATTGGAAAGATTGAAGAAGTAAAAGCTTCTGAAAGTGAATTGAAAACTGAAATTAAAACTTTACAAGAAGAGATTAAAGAATTAAAACAATTGATCATAAAGTCAAATAAAGAGTAAACCTAATAAGTGTTTACTCTTTTTATTAAAGATGGGGTGTAACCAGAATATCTTCTAAAAACCTTTATCATATATGATTGGTCAGAAAAACCACTCTCATAAGCTATATTTGACAAAGACATATCGGTTTTTAAAAGTTCTCTTACTTTATTTACTTTTTTTATTTGAATAAAATGAGAAGGTGAAATACCAAAATTTCTTTTAAACTCCCTAGAAAAATGAAACTTTGACAAGCCTGCATTTTTTGATAAATCATCTAACGAGATATTTAAATCTTTTATATTTGTATCGATAAAATCTATTGTTGAAGAAAAACTTTTTGTAGTTTTTTTCTCTTCAATTATCTGATTCTCTTTAATTGTTGAATGGTATTTTAGTATATAATCTAGAAAATCAAATATGGCATTATCTACTGCTAAATCATTTATCTCTTTAGAGTCAAAAGTTTCAAACATAGTAATAAATAAATATGAAGCTTTTTCATCATTTATAAAACTATTAAAATGAATCGTTTCTAAACTATCCTTTTTAAGTATATCTTTTGCAATAGAATTAACTAAAGAAACAGTTGGCATAATGTTTAAATGAGACCATGTACTATTATTTGTAGTATGTATCTCATATGGATTTACAACTTGAATTATTCCAGGCACTATTTTATGTTTTTCTTTTTCATTTGCAAAAAAATGTGCACCATCATATACTAAACTAATAGTATACTCTTCATGAAAATGCTTATTTAAAGTAACATTTTTAAAATTGTTGTTAACATAAAATATATCGCTCATAATTTCTTAATTTTCTTTTAAAACTCTTTTTGAAGTATCATAAACAAACTCATAATAGTTGTTATTGTTAAATTGAAACTCTTGAATCACTTCAAGTCCCATTTTTCTTTTATGAGCTTCATATGATCTTGGGTTAATCTTATTTACAAAGGTAACTAATATCTCATATTTTTTTGACATTTCATCTAAAGTAAAATCAAATAGCCTTTCTAAAAGTCCACTACCTCTATATCTTTTATCTATACAAACAGGTCCATATTGGTATGAATTATCTATAGTGATTTGTTTTCCTTGATATTGTAAGTTTGGTAAATCTTTTATCATAAATGCAAACATTGGCCATTTTGACCAATACTGCCACGATGCAGACATAACATACCCAACAACTTCACCATTATCAATTGCTACAAAAATACCTTTTTCTTTTTCTATTATATCTTCTAATTGCTCTTTTGAAAAAGCTGTTGTAACAAAACCATCTTTTTTATCTTCTTCATCTATTGTATCAACTTGATATTTACTATGTAGTTTTAAAATATTTTCTACATCTTCAAAACTTGCTATTTTTAAAACCATTCATACTCCTAAAAAAAGAAATTATAGTAGTTTCTATAATATTTGTATAGTAAAATATTGCTATATTTTTTTTCTAACTACTTTAATATCTTTAATATCCATATCTAAATAGCAAGAAGAAGAATCCTCTAAGCCATCAATAGAAAAAGTTTTTACAATAATTTCACTTTTTTCATAATCATCTAAAATTATATTTAATTCAAAGAAATCACCACAATAAGAGATATCAAGGATTGTAGCTTTTATCTTAGATTTATCATCTACAATTTTTACCTTATCAATTGGAATAATTCCAACATAATCTTCTGGAACAGAACAAGCAATCTTTTCCACTAAAGGTTTTGGTAATTTATTTATTCTATTTAAAAAATTAGCAATATAAAAAGAATTAGGGTTTTCAAATAACTGCTTTGGTGTTCCAAATTGTTCTATTTTTTTATCATTGATAATTGCGATTTTATCAGACATACTAAGTGCTTCTTTTTGATCATGGGTAACAAGTATAGCACTTAAGCCCAACTCTTTAATAAGTTTTTTTAACCAGATTTTTGTTTTATATCTTAGTAAAGTATCTAGATTTGCAAAAGGTTCATCAAGAAGTAAAACCTTAGGTTCATAGGCTAAAACTCTAGCTATTGAAACACGCTGTTGTTGACCACCACTTAATTCATGAATTTGTTTATGTCTATGCTCAACTAAATCAAACTGCTTTAAAAGTTTATCAACCCTTCTTTGTCTTTCATTTGCTTTTAATCTATATAATGCAAACTCAATATTTTGTCTAACATTTAAGTGAGGGAATAATGCATAATCTTGAAATATATAACCTAAATCTTTGTGACACTCTCTTTTTCCATTTTGAATTAAACAATGTTCATTGATAAAAATTTCACCCTCGTATTGTTCTTGTAAGGAAGCAATACTTCTTAAAATAGTACTTTTTCCACATCCACTAGGACCCAAAATTGTTACAATCTCTCCTTGTTTTACACTAAAAGAGATATCTTCTAAAATTTGAGTTTGTCCAAAAGCAATAGAGTAATTTTTTACACTTATACCTGTAATCATTATATTAATCCTTTAAAATGTCCCATTTTAAAGGGACCAAGCATTTTCTACTTCTTTTGGCACAGGAAATAAATTCCTGTTAAAGAAGCAAATTCTAAAGAGACAATTAATTGTCTTAATGTCTTAATCTTTTACCATCTTTTTTGCAAGTATTAAAACTGATACCATACCAAATAATACAATAAACATAGCAGGAACTGCTGATTCTATCACTTGTGCTTGGGTTACAAGTTCATGGGATAAAACAGGTAAAGTATCAAAGTTAAATGGTCTTAATATCATAGTTAAAGGCAATTCTTTTAAAGTTTCTATAAATATCACAATAAAACTTGCCATAATTGATCCCCTGAGTAAAGGGAATATTACTTTTAAGAAGGTATAAAAGCCATCAATATTCATAGTTTTACAAGCATCATCATAACTTTGAGGTATCTTACTAAAACCTGATTCATAATTATTAATTGAAATAGCTATAAATCTAACTAAATATCCAAAAACCACAGCTATAACAGTTCCACTAATTAAAATATCAAAGTTCTTATCAATAAATGAGAAGAAACTCAATACCCCAATTGCAACAACTGCCCCAGGGATTGAATACCCTAGTTTAGAGATTTGAACTAAATTATCAGCTATTTTACTTTTATGCACTCTAACATTATAAACAATAAAAAATGCCAATATAGTTATTAGAATGGAGCTTGTTATTCCAAGTGCTAGGGTTTGATAAAGTATAGTTAAAAAATCTTCATCAATGATCTCTTCATATGAGATATAAAACCAATAAGACATTTGAGAAAAAGGTAATAAAAATCCAAAGAAAAAAGGGATAAAGCATAAAAGCCATGCAAAAAAACCTTTTGTCCCTGTAAGTTTTTGTTTTATAATTGGTTTAAAATCTTTACCATTACTTTTATATTTTTTATTTCTTCTTTGAAACCTTTCCAAAAAGATTATAATAAAAATAAAAAGCATCAACATAGAAGCCAATTTTGAAGCATCTTCAACACTTCCCATACCAAGCCATGTTCTAAAAATACCTGTTACAAAAGTTGATACCCCATAATAATCCATAACCCCATAATCAGCAACAGCTTCCATTACAGCTAATATACTTCCTGCAACAATAGCAGGTCTTGAAATTGGTAGGATTACTTTGTAAAATATTTGAAAATTGCTAAGCCCCATAGTTTTAGAAGCATCTAAAATAGAGCTTGATTCAGCTTTTAAATATGTCTTTGAAATTAAGTACACATAAGGGTATAAAACCAAAGACATCACAATAATAGCACCTTCTATTGACATAATATCAAAGAAATATACTTCATTTAAACTCTTACCCAATAAATTTAATATAAAAGTAGTAACTGAGCCTGTAATATCAAACATACCACCATAAATATATGACATTATATATGTAGGGATTGCAAAGGGTAAAATCAAACCATAGTGGAAAAATCTTGAACCAGAGAATTCAAAAAATGTAGTTATATAAGCTGTTGTAAACCCTAAAAGAATAGTTAATATTGCAACTCCAAACATAATGTATAAAGAGTTATAAATATATTCAAATAAAACTGTATCAACTAAATGTGACCAATTATCACTAGTAACAAAAATATTTGAAATTAGTATAAGTCCAGGTATAGAAATGAATAGTGTTAAAAGAACACTACTTATTGTAAGCTTATTTAAAATTTTCAATTTCTCTTATTTCCACCCTGCTTTATCAAATATTTTCACTGCATTGATATTGTATTTTCCCATAGTATTTATTGAGATATTATCATCTTCAAATGTTCCCCATGAAGATACCACATTATTTCTCTTAACACCCTTTGCAACAGGATATTCAAAATTTCCATTTGCGAATAAATCTTGCGCTTCGGGACTTAATAAAAACTCTATAAATTTAATAGCATTTTCTTTATTAGGAGCATATTTTGCGACCCCTGCACCACTTACATTTATATGTGTTCCACCATTTTCAAACTTAGGAAATATAATCTTTACTTTTTTAACTGCTTCACTTTCAGCAATATCTTTATTACCAATCATTTTACCAACATAATAAGTATTTGCAATAGCAATTTTTCCAATTCCATTTGCTACAGCTTTTACTTGATATCTATCATTTCCCCTAGGTCGTCTTGGCATATTCTTTACAACGCCTTTTGCCCATTTTAAAGCATATTTTTCACCATGATGAGCAATAACAGCTGCAAGCATAGATTGGTTATAAACATGGTTTGATGATCTAACCATAATCATTTTTTTATACTCTGGTTTTACTAAATCTTCATAGGTTTTAATCTCAATATCACTATCAATTGGAACAATAAAGGCTCTTACTCTTTTTGTCAAGGCAAACCATTTATTATCTTCATCCCTTAAATTTTTAGGAACAACTTCCATTAAATATTTTGATTCAATTGATTGAATTAAACCCTTTGATTTTGCTTGATAAAGTCTTCCTGCATCAACTGTGATTAAAACATCAGCTGGTGACTTTTCACCTTCACTTTCTAATCTTTTAATTAAAGCATTAGCATCTGCATTTACAACATTTACTTTTATACCTGTTTTTTCCTCAAACATTTTATATAATTGTTTATCTGTATCATAATGTCTGTGAGAATATACATTTACTTCATTTGAAGCAAAAACAAAATTTGTGAGAATAAAAAAACTTAATAATATTTGTTTAATCATATTTGTACCTTTTTAAAATATAGATTATATCATTTATGAAGTAAAACATTTCTTATAGTAATAATTGTTATCAAAATGATAATAAGAGATAAAAAAAGGGAGTAGCAAAAACTATTCCCTTTCTTCTTTGTTAAATACTAGATTGTATTATTTCCAACCAGCTCTATCAAATACTTTTACAGCAGTTGCATTGTTTTTTCCAAGCTCATTAATTGAAATTGTGTCATCTTCAAACTCACCCCAAGATTCAACTATAGGATTTTTCTTTACACCATCAATAACTGGATATTCAAAGTTTCCTCCAGCGAATAATTCTTGTGCCTCACGACTAGCTAAAAACTCAATAAATTTAATTGCATTTTCTTTATTAGGAGAATATTTTGCTACCCCTGCACCACTTACGTTTATATGTGTTCCACCATTTTCAAACTTAGGGAAGAAAATCTTAACTTTTTTTACAGCTTCTGCTTGTCCTTTATCTTTGTTATTAACCATTTTACCAATATAGTAAGTATTTGCAATTGCAATTTCACCAATACCATTTGCAATAGCTTTTACTTGATATCTGTCATTTCCTTTTGGTGCCATTGCCATATTTGCAACTACACCTTTAGCCCATTTTAGTGCATACTCTTCACCATGGTGAGCAATCATTCCTGCTAATAAAGATTGGTTATATGTATTATTTGAAGATCTAACCATGATTTTACCCTTGAATTTTGGGTTTGCTAAATCTTCATAAGTAGATAACTCTTTTTCTATTCCAGATCCTAATTTATAAACTGTAACCCTTGCTCTTTTAGTTAAACCAAACCATTGGTTATCTTTATCTCTTAATTTTTGAGGAATTGAATTTATTAACTTTTCAGACTCAATTGCTTGAAAAAGACCTTTTTCTTTTGCTGTATATAATCTTGCTGCATCTACAGTGATTAAAACATCTGCTGGTGATTTTTTACCTTCAGATTCTAGTCTTTGAACTAAAGCAGAACCTTTTGCTTTTACAACATTTACGTTTATACCTGTTTTTTCTTCAAACATTTTAAACAATATTTTATCTGTGTCATAATGTCTTGTTGAGTAAATATTAACCTCATTAGAAGCATAAATTGAACTTGTCAATAATAATGCACCTAAACATAATTTTTTTAGCATATCTATTTCCTTAATGATAATTATTATTAAAATAATACAGATTTAATCCTTAATAGTATATTAATATTAATAATGACTATCATAGATAAAGTTAGGCATAAAAAAAGGAAGCAGTAAAACCACTTCCTTATGTTTATTGTTTAAAATGTAAATTATCTAGCGTATGCTGCGTCAGTTACATCTTGAGTGTCAACAATATATGGAACTAATGCCATATGTCTTGCTCTTTTAATAGCTTTTTCTACCATCTCTTGAGCATTTTTAGAGTTACCTGTAAGTCTTCTAGGCATAATTTTACCTCTTTCACTCATAGATAGTTTTAATAACTCAGTGTTTTTATAATCAATGAAATCAATTTTCATCTCAGTATATTTACAAAATTTTTTTCCGTATTTTCTTCTCTCTGCCATCTTTTATCCTTATATTCTAGAAAGGTATTTCATCATCATCAATATCGATTTCAGGTATTTTATGTTCAGCTGCTTGCGTAGCTTGATTATTCATACCACCATAATTGTTTTGACCCGCGTTGTTTTGAGGTGCTTGCTGTTGATTGTATTGATTTGATTGAGGATTATAACCACCACCTTGGTTATTATTATAAGAGTTTTGATTCCCTTGACCTTGTGGTGCCCCCATATTTTGTGAATCTGCTTTTGAATCTAACATTTTCATAGTATCAACTCTTAGAGCATGCTTACTTCTGTTACTTCCATCTTGTGCAGTCCACTGTTCAAAAACAAGTCTACCTTCTAATAAAACTTTTGAACCTTTTCTTAAGTATTGATTAGCAACTTCAGCACTTCTACCAAAAATATTAAAATCTAAAAAACAAACTTCTTCTTTTTGTTCACCAGTTTGTGATTTATATCTATGGCTAGTTGCAATAGCAGATTTAGCTAATGCTGAACCATTTGGCATGTATCTTAGCTCAATATCTCTTGTTAAGTTTCCTACCATTACTATTTTATTATACATAAGATGTTCCTATAAAATTTAATTAGTTAGCTTTTTTAGCTGCTTCATCGCTCATTTTAGTCCATGCAGCGATCTCTTTTTTATTTTCATATTTAATGAAAATAAATCTCATCATACTTTCGTTGATTCTATATTGTCTTTCAATTTCAAGAATTCCAGTAGGTTCACCTTTGAAATATGCTACAAAATAGTAACCTCTTTTGTTTTTTTCAATTTCATAAGCTAAAGGTCTAGTTCCTATATCATCACAAGCAACGATTTCACCACCGTTTTTTGCAATGTCAGTTTTCACTTTTTCGATTTGTGCCGCAGTCTCTTCTTCAGTAAGAGTTGGCTTTAAGATAAACATTGTTTCGTAATGTTTTAATTTTGACATCAGTTCTCCTTATAGTTTGTGCCGGTATCTTTACAAATTGTTAATATCAGCAAGGATTTTTTGTAAAGTGGGAGATTTTATCTAATAATAACTGATAATTTTCTTAAAGAAGCCTGAATATAGATATTAGAATCACTAATTTTCGAGGACTTTAGTTCTAGCTCTAAACTTAAGAGATATTCTAAAATTTCTAAAAACTTTTCAGGTTTAATACTTATTGCAAGTCTAGATTTTTTTTCCCAAACATTTTTAGGGGGAACAAAACCTAAAATATCTTTTGCGTTTGCACTTCCGTAAACTCTAGCATATGAACTTATCATAAAAAGTTGTTGTACAAATGAGGTGATTTGATTTAGAAGATAGATTTCATTCATCCCCTCTTCTAGTAATAATTCAAGCTCCTCACTTATATCCAAGCAAGATAAAAGATTATGTAAAAAATCTTCAAAATTAACGGCACCAATACCAAAACAGTGTTTATTTACAGTATTTGCTGAAATTTTTTCATCTAAAATAGAAAGTTTTTTTAAATCATTCATACATAAAGATAAATCTTGTCTATGCATAAAATATAGATGATTAAGTGCTGAAAGTTCACAATTCATATTTAACTGTTTTGCCTGGTCTTCTATCATTTTAACTGCTTCATTAGGAAAAGGAGAAAACATTCTAACACTAACAGCATTTAGTTTTTTTGTAAAATAACCACCCATAGTTTTAAAATCACCATCGCCCATGCAAGAGAAGATAACTTTTGAATCAGGGTTTGTATTACAAGCTTCAATTAAATCAGTGCACTCTTTTTTATTTAGTTTTTTATCTAGCTTAATAACAAGAATATTATTAGCTGCAAAAAGTGAAGATTGAAGTAGTTTATTTTTCGCATATTTAAAATCAAAATCATCAAAATAAAGTTTTTCTATCTCATCGGGTGAGCCCAATGAAGAAGTAACTAACTCAGTATAGTGCTCAACTAAATAGTTTGATTGTCCAAAAAACATATAAGCATTAAATTTTATATTTTGATTTAAAAGGTTATCGAATTCGTTTTTATACATGATGGAATATTAGCTAATTATTGCTTTTTAAAACATTTTTCAAGTTTGTTAAAAAGTCCAAACCAAGTTTTATCCTCTAAAAGTTTTATCACCTCATCAATATGATATTTTTTTCCTTCTATAATCTCACAACTAACTTCATCAATGCAAGAGGAAAGTCTATTTTCAAACTCACAAATATCCTCTTCAAAGGGGGTATCTACATTTCTTAACCTTGGCATTTTTATATATCTTATTGCCCCAAGTTCTTTTAATCTTTCACCTAAGAAATCATCAAGTCCAGGTAAATTTGTACAAATTACCTTGGAACCACTTGCTAAGGCTTCAATAACAACCAATGGTAAACCTTCAAAATATGAGGGAAGAATAAAAATATCACAAGTTCTAAGTAAAATTTCAAGCTCTTTTTGAGGAACAATCCCTAGATAATTAATCTTTGTTTTTCTATTATCAATACTTTTTATAATTTCATCACTTTCAAGGGCACTTCCATTTCCTATTAAATTTAACTCTAGTTTTTGATATTTTTCACATCTATCAATTGCATTTAAAAGTTGAGGAACCCCTTTAGCATTGCAAATCTTTCCCACATAAGCTATTTTTATTTTTTTATTTTTTTCTTTATTTTTATTTGGGAAAAACATATCTGGGTTATATCCACTTCCACTTACAATTACTTGTTCCTCTTTTACTTCATAATACTCTTTTATAGTTTTAGCTTGTTGGGAATTTAAGGCAAATAGATATTCACACCTTGAAACTTTATGCTTTACAATTGATGCTAAATTAGGGGAAAGCTTCATTTGTCTTAAATCTGTTCCATGGCATAAAACTAAAGTTTCTAAGTTTGGATATAAATCTTTAAAAAAAGTGCTTAAAAGCCAAATATGATTACAAATAACAACATCTGGTTTAAACTCTTCAACAGCTATTGTTATAACTTTTTTAAACTCTTTTTCATACATTTCATACATAGATTCATCTATTGAACTATATTTTGTACTTTTGTAAGGCATTACATCACTCATCCCAACAACAGGGAAAGGAAGGTTTTCACTTTCAAATAAAACAGGATAAAAGTTTTTTGACTCAAGATTGTCTATATCTGGGTCTTGTTCTAAAAGAGGTACACCTGCAAGTACAGCTTGCTCATAACCCTTTTCATATCCAGCTTTAAATAATTGTTGCAAAAAAACTCCACTACCAGTTCGTCCTGGTCTTTGAGCCAATGCATGTAATATTCTCATAGTTTACCTTGATATTTTTAATTTTTGTTTTGAAATAGTAGCAAAGAATTGCTTTTTTATTTATATTATTTTTTTTGAAATTTGTTTATAAGATACCATAAATTGATACTTTTTTATATTTTATTTTAGTTAAAATTACAAAAAATAAAAAGGTCACTTTATGGAAATTGAAATCTCAACTCCTGCACTACTCTTCCCAGCAATATCTTTACTTCTTTTAGCATATACAAATAGATTCCTAACAACTGGACAATTAATTAGAGCTTTAAGTTCACAAGCTAGAAAAGATGAGATTAGAGATTTTTCCGGACAAATTGCAAACTTGAAAAAAAGACTAGAACTTACAAAATGGATGCAGTTCTTTGGAGTGCTTTCTTTACTATTTTGTACAGTTTCTATGTTTTCTCTTTTTTTAGGTTACTATGATATGGGTAAAAAAATCTTTGGTTTAAGCCTTATTTTAATGTGTACCTCTTTAGCTATTTCAATCTGGGAAGTTTATATCTCTTCAAATGCTTTAAACCTTGAATTAAAAGATTTAGATGAGAAGTGCAATCAATAAAAAACTAAAAACAAATATTCAAATATTTAAAAGTTCTCCTAGATATAATTTCTTAAAAAAGGATTTTTATGCAAAAAGAAGCAAAGATTTTATGGACAACAGATAATAAAGAAACAGTAGAGCATATGGTACTTTTATATGCACATAATGCAAAACTAAAGGGCTGGATGGATGAAATTACTATATTAGTTTGGGGAGCATCTCAACAATTAATAGCCCAAGATGAAGAGATACAAAAAAAAGTAAAAGCTATGATAGATGATGGTGTAAAAGTTGTTGCATGTTTAAAATGCGCTGAAAATATGGAGATAGAAGATGGCTTAAATGCTTGTAATATAGATGTATTTTACACTGGGGAATTATTAAGTGAGTGGATAAAATCAGGAGACACAATAATTACTGTTTAAATACTTAATAAAATAGTTTAATTTTCTTTGTGATTTTTTGATAAACTACGAAAAATATTTTATTGGAGAATTACTTGCGAGATTTTGAACTTGAAACATACTTCTCAAAATGGGAGTTTAATGCAAAATACCATATGACCCCATCAGATATGGGAAGTATGACTTTAGATGAACTTTTAGAAATGGCAACACCTAAACAAAAAGAGGATTTTAATAATCTTTATCTTGGATATACAGAGATTTGGGGAGATAAAGAACTTCTTCAAGAGATTTCAAAAACCTATGAAGATATAAAACCTAAAAATATTCTTTGTTTTGCAGGAGCGGGAGAGGGTATTTATATCACTATGAGAACAATGCTTAACAAAGATGACCATGCAATTGTTGTTGTTCCAAATTACCAAAGTGCCGAAACAATACCCTTAGAGATTTGTCAAGTAAGTGGAATAGAATTAAAAGATGAAAACAATTGGGAACTTGATATAAAAGAGCTTGAATCTTTAATCCAAGAAAACACAAAACTAATAGCTATAAATTTCCCACACAATCCATCTGGAAGTGTATTATCAAAAGTAAGCCTTGATGCACTTATCAATCTATGTAGAAAAAATGACATATATTTATTTAGTGATGAAGTATTTAGAGAACTTGAAAGGGATGAAAAAGATACTATGCCCCAAATTGCAGATATATATGAAAAAGGTCTTTCTTTAAATGTATTATCAAAATCTTACGGTTTCCCTGGACTTAGAATTGGTTGGATAGCTTCAAAAGATAAAGAGGCTTTAATTAAAATGGAAAAATACAAACATTATATCTCTTTATGTAATTCTGCTCCAAGTGAAAAACTAGCAATAATAGTTTTACAAAACAAAGAAAAAATCATAAAAAGAAATAAAGAGATTGCTTCTAAAAATCTTGATAAACTAGAAGAATTTTTCTTAAACTATCCAGATTTATTTCAATGGAAAAGACCAATAGGTGGTTCGATTGCCTATGTTAAATATTTAGGGAAGGATGGGGTTGAAAACTTTTGTAAATCTTTGATTGAAGAAAGCGGTGTATTATTACTTCCCGCTTCTATTTATAAATCACAACTTCTTGAGACTTCAAAAGAGCACTTTAGAATTGGTTTTGGTAGAAATAAGATTTTTGAAGCTGGTTTAGAAGCTATGAAAAAACACGTAGAAAAAAAATATTATAGATAAAACTAAGATAAGCTTATCTTAGTTTTAATATTTTACACTTCCAATAATTGTTTTTGAAATAATATCTGCTGATTTTATTACAACTCTTATTTTACTAAACAACACTTGACCTTTATAGTTGTCAAGGTATATCTTTGCCCCAGGAATTTGTCCACTACTTACACATATTCCCCTTTCATTATCACTAATTCTTGCTTTTACTTCTAAACCTATATTTTTAAAAGCCCATCTAGCATATTTTCTATCCTCATAATCCCAAACCATCTGGTCTATTTTTCTCTCTTGAATAGAGATATGATCACAGATTTCATCTATGTTTTTTGGTATTTGTTTTGATTTTAAGATTCTGTGTAAAACTAAATCTGAATATCTTCTAATTGGACTTGTAAAGTGGGAATATGATTTAAAACCTAAACCAAAATGGCCTAAATTTTTAGATGAATATTTTGCTTGAGTTTGGGCATGAATAATCAAATCATCAATCTCGTCCCTTAAAGTAGAGTGTTTTGCTTTTTCTTGAATGTGAGTGATAGTATCATGTACATCATTTTGTAACTTTGCCTTTATTCCTAAAGCATTTACATCATCAATAAGTTTTGAAATTGCTTTAAAAGGTGGTTCTTCATGTATTCTAAAAATCCCAACTGTATTTACTTTTTTACTAGCTTCAATATTTGCTAATAACATACACTCTTCAACCAATTGGTGCGAGGCAGAAGAGGTTTCAACATCAATACTTTGTATCTCATTTTTGTTATCAAGTTTAAGTCTATATTCACTTGATCTAAAATCGTAACCCTTTTCTAATCTTTTCTTTCTAAAAGATTTTGTCACTTCATATAAAGGGATAAGATAATCAAAGATATCTTTTTCTAAACTTGTAAAAGTATCAAGCTTCTCATCTAAAACCCTATCAATTCTTCCATAAGAAAACTTCCTATGGGAGTTTATAATTGCTTCAAAAACTTCACTTTTTTTTATGCTCATATTGTGTACATCTAAATATATTTTAAAAACATAAGAGTATCTATCAACACCTTCTTTTAATGAACACATATCTTCACTTAGTTCATTTGGAAGCATAGGTAAAACTTTTCCAGGTAAATATGCAGAAACACTCTTTTTAAAAGCCTCTTTGTCAATTTGGCTTCCCTCTTTTACAAAATAAGAAACATCAGCAATTGCCACATACAAAATATTTTCAATAAAATCAAAATAAATAGCATCATCATGATCTTTTGCACTAGCAGGGTCAATGGTACAAAAAGGAAGATTTGTTAAATCAATTCTTTGATTTTTATCATCCATTTTTGCATCAACTTCAAGTTTTTTATATCTGTAGTCTTCTTTGTAAAGTATAGTTGAAATCTTTTCATCGATTTTAGCATCACTAATATTTCCAAGATTTTGTGAAACCTCTAAAGATTTTGAATCAACTAATAAAACATCACCTTCATTTGCACAAATTTGTGTTTTGTTTTGAAGCATAATATTTTCTTTGATTGTAAAATAATTGTCATTTTTTACATATACTAAAATCTCACTTTTATTTCCACTAAATACTTTTACAATTTTTGCTTTTATTTTACTTCTTGGATTAAAAACTCTTTTTGCTAAAACAAAATCTCCGTCATAAGCTCCATTTAACTGGTCAAAATCTAAGTTTAGATTTTTATATTCATTATCTAAATCCTCTAAAACAGCTTTATTTTTTTGAACTTTTATTGTACCTACCCGATATTTTGAATTGAGCTCAAATTTGTTTTCATTTTCATTTACAATGTCATCTTTTATAAATTCATCTAGTATTTTTTTTTCTTCTTCTGTAAAATCATTCTGACTACTAATTAGTTTTATAAATAAGTTTTTTATCAATTTTTTACCTTCATTTTCAATACATTTGTTGTATAATTATTATTACGAGGATATTAGAATGCAATATAGAATCATACTCTCATTCATCTTAACATTTTTATTCATAAACAACCTATTTGCTCAAAAACCTACTTTAATATTTTATTGTGGAATAACCATTGTAAAACCTATTACAGAAATGGCAAAAATCATCGAAAAAAAACACAACTGTATAATTAAAATATCCCAAGGTGGCTCAAAAGATTTGTATGATTCAATTAAATATTCAAAAAAAGGTGACTTATTCTTACCAGGAAGTCAATCATATATAACAAATAACTTAGAAGATGGTCTTTTAGGTGACTTCGTAGAAATAGGTTATAACAAAGCTGCAATTTTTGTAAAAAAAGGTAACCCTTTAAAAGTTAGTTCTTTAAATGATTTTTTAAGTGAAGACTATGCATCAGTTTTATGTGATCCCGAATCAGGAAGTATTGGTAAAATAACAAAAAATATTTTTTTAAATTTTAAGGGTAAATCTTTTTATGAAGATGTTTTAGACAACACCGTTGAGATAGGAACTGATTCAAGAAATTTAAATAAAGCGCTAATAGATAGTAGAGCAGATATTTCAATAAATTGGAGAGCAACATCTTTTTGGGAAGAGAATAAAAAGTATATTGATATTATTGAGATTGATGATAAATATGCACCAAAAAAAAGACTTATGATTTCCCTTTTAAAATTTTCAAAGAACAAAAAAATTGCAAAAGATTTTATGAATTTTGCTGTTTCTAAAAAGGGTCAAGCAATAATGAAAGAATATGGATTTTTAAAGTAATATCATGAATAAAAGAAATAAAGACAATACCTTACAACAATTGATTTTATTATTAGCAATATTTATTTTGGGTATTTTCTCATTGATTTCAATTCATATATTTTTCTTAAACTTAATAGAAAACCTTGATAAAAAAACCAACAATCTAAAAGCAAAAATTGCCATTGGAGAATATATCGTAAATGATATAAATATGATTCGTTCTGACTTTTATGAACTTGCTACAACGGCAACAAATAGAAGAGGCAGAGAAATAATAAACAATAGAATTCTTAAAAAAGTAAAACTAATGGAAAATGCCCTTGAAGTGTTAAGAAATGGGGGAACTATAAAAAGACTTATAAGACTAAATGTAGTCGATCACAATAGTATTACAAAAAAAATTGTTTATAAAAAAAATGATAATGAAATTTTATTAGAAGTTATAGATTTATCTCCAAAAATACAGCAGTTTAAACAGATGCTAGAAAAATTAAACATTATGTTGCAAACACAATATTTTTATAGAAAAAACAAAGATGTTTATAACTTTATGGAACTAAATACTCAAATAAAAAGGTTTTATAAAAGAACCCCAGCTTTTTTTATAAGAATATCTGAAAATGCAAGTAGACTTTTATATGAAGGTTCACTAGAACTTGAAAAACTTGAAAATCATATTAAGAAACAAAGAGAATATTATATAAATATTGAACTTACTGTAATTTTCTTAATAATTTTACTATCATTGATAATAGGTTCAATAATTGCTTTTAGAATAAATAAAAACACCAAACTTTTAAAAAGACAAGAGAGTTTCACTAGAGGAACATTAGATTCACAAGATAATATTGTAATTGTAAGTAATGGTGAAAAAATGATTGATGCAAATAGTGCCTTAATCAACTTTTTTGATAATTACAAAAACTTTAATGAATTTGAAAAAGAACACAAGTGTATATGTGATTTTTTTGAAGAGGGTATTGGTGAAAATCTAATTACAGGAAAGTATATCAAGGGAATCTTATGGTATGAATATATTATCTTAAACCCTGAGATAAGACACAGAGTTATCATGAAAAAAAGTGATAAAATTTATTATTTTATAATCACTGCCACAAAAAAAGATTTAGATAACAACTACTCAATTATAATTGTTACACTAAATGATATCACAAAAGAAATAGAGATTCAAGAAAGACTAAAACATTTAAATGAAAATCTTGAAGAGTTAGTTGATGAGAAAACAAAAGAGTTACAAGTTCTAAATGAAAATCTTGAAAAAAGGGTTCACCAAGAACTTGAAGAAAATAGAAAAAAAGATAGAACATTAATCCAACAATCAAGATTTGCAGCATTAGGTGAGATGCTAGGAAATATTGCCCATCAATGGAGACAACCTTTATCTGCAATTAGTTCAACGGTTACTTCTATGAAAATTCAGTTAGAACTTGACCTAGCTTCAAAAGAAGAGATAAATAAATCCTATGATTCAATAACAAAATATGTTGACTTTTTAAATCAAACAATTGAGGATTTTAGAGGATTTTTTAGGAAAGATAAGGAAAAAGTTGAATTTGATATTCTAAAAAAAATGCAAAATGCCATAAGCATTACAAGTGCAACATACAAAAACAACTCAATTGAAATTGAGATAAAAAAAGATAGTGACTCTTATTATGCCTTTGGTTTACCAAATGAATTAACACAAGTGTTTTTAAATATTTTAAATAATGCAAAAGATATTTTAATAGAAAGAAAGTCCAATAATAGGATAGTTTTTATTGAAATAAATCAGTCTATAGAAAATGTGATTGTTAAAATTTTTGATAATGCAGGTGGAGTTGATGAAGAGATTATCCAAAAAGTTTTTGACCCATATTTTACTACAAAACACAAATCACAAGGTACAGGTATTGGACTTTATATGAGTAAATATATTATTGAAAAAAATATGAACGGACAACTTACTATTGAAAATGAACACTTCCTAATTGATAACAAAGAGTACTATGGAGCATGTTTTAAAATTAAATTACCTAAAATTTAGCTTTACTTGGATATAATCATCCACAAAATTTTCTAGAGGAATATTAAATGGCATTAAACGTTTACTACGATAAAGATTGTAATATCGAGTTAATCAAATCTAAAAAAGTTGCAATGATTGGGTTTGGTTCTCAAGGACACGCACACGCAGAAAACTTAAGAGACTCTGGTGTTGAAGTGATTGTGGGATTAAGAAAAGGTGGTTCATCTTGGGCAAAAGCTGAAGCAAAAGGTTTTGTTGTTAAAACTGTTGCTGAAGCTACAGCTGAAGCAGATGTAGTTGTAATTTTATTACCAGATGAAAATCAAGCTGATATCTATAACGATGAAATCAAAGATAACCTAAAAGATGGTGCATATGTATCATTTGGTCATGGTTTCAATATTCACTATGGAAGAATCACTCCAGCAGCAAACATCAATGTAATGATGGTTGCACCTAAAGCTCCAGGTCACACAGTAAGATCTGAGTTTACAAAAGGTGGAGGAATTCCTGATTTAATCGCAATTCACCAAGATGCAACTGGAGATACTAAAGATATCGCTTTATCTTATGCAAGTGCTATTGGTGGTGGTAGAACTGGTATTATCGAAACTACTTTCAAAGATGAAACAGAAACTGATTTATTCGGAGAGCAAGCTGTATTATGTGGTGGAGCTACTGCATTAGTTGAAGCTGGTTTCGAAACTTTAGTTGACGCTGGATACGCTCCAGAAATGGCATACTTTGAGTGTTTACACGAATTAAAATTAATCGTTGACTTAATGTATGAAGGTGGTATTGCGGATATGAGATATTCTATTTCTAATACTGCTGAATACGGAGATTATGTTTCTGGTCCTAGAGTTATCAATGATGAATCTAAGCTTGCAATGAAACAAATCTTAAAAGAGATTCAAAATGGTGTATTTGCTAAAGACTTTATCTTAGAAGGTCAATCAGGATACCCAAGAATGAATGCTGAAAGAAAAAATTCAAGAGCTTCTAGAATTGAGCAAACTGGTGCTAAATTAAGAGAGATGATGCCTTGGATTTCATCTAACAAAATTGTAGATCAAGACAAAAACTAATTTTTTAAAGTAAGGGATTTTTTCCCTTACTTTTATTACACTGAATAGATGACAAAAAGAAAAAATAGAAAAACTCAAAAAAGAAAATCTACTAAAAAGCATTTAAAAAAGCCTAGTAATACTAAACTAATAAATATACTTTTAATTATAATTATATTTTTAATTATAATCATAGGAATTATTCTTTTTAATCTTGATTCAAAAAGATTAAAAGAGGTTAATACTACAGCAAAAGAAACAACAAAAAAAGTTGAAAAAAAAGTAAATAAAGAGCTTGATAAATATTTTGATGAAATAAAAATAAAAAAAGATAAATTTGAAGAATACACAGATCATTTCTATGAAGAATATATTGATAAAGAAACTGTAGAAAAGTTAAAAGAACAAGTTGAATCTGTTAAACAAGAGATTCAAAAACCTAATATACCTGATACTAAAGAAGAAGTAAAAAAAGAGTCTCCTAAAAAAACTATTGTAAAAGATACTCCAAAAGCAGTTTTAACTAATAAACCAAAACTAGCAATTGTAATTGATGATGTTACAACTTCATATCAATTAAATAAAATAAAAAATCTAGGATATACAACAACTCCATCATTTTTACCTCCAACAAAAAGACATCCAAACTCTTCTAAAATTGCTCAAGATTTAGAATTTTATATGATACATTTTCCACTTCAAGCAACATCATTTAATAATGAAGAAAATAATACTCTACATATTGGTGATAGTTATGAAAAAATAGAAAAAAGAGTTGCACAGATTAGACAATGGTATCCAAATGCAAAATATACAAATAACCACACAGGAAGTAAGTTCACTGAAAACAAAGAATCAATGAATAAACTTTTTAAAGCTTTGGTAAAACACGACTTTATTTTTATGGATAGTAGAACAACATCAAAAACAGTTGCTAAACAAATGGCATCAAAATATAATATGCCTTATATTGTTAGAAATGTCTTTTTAGATAATGAACAAGATTTTAACTATATTCAAAATCAATTAAAAAAAGCTATTAAAATAGCAAAGAAAAATGGTTTTGCAATTGCAATCTGCCACCCTCACTCAATAACTTTAAAAACTTTGAAAGAATCAAAACATCTTTTAGATGATTTAGAAATGGTTTATTTAAACCAATTGCCTTTTTTAAATAAATAATTTAAATACTTATCTTAATCTTTTTTATGTATAATTTATAAAATTATATTAAAAGATTATTATGACTAAAGAAATTAACAATACTATAACGGAACTAAATCTTATGAAAAAAACTCCTGAAACTTTATATTATAGAGGAGATTTAAAGATTTTAGAAAAAAGAAAAATTTCTATTGTTGGCACTAGAAAACCTTCAAAATATACAAATTTAATCACTCATAAAATTGCCAATGAATTAGGGGATAGAGATATTACTGTAATTAGTGGTGGCGCAATAGGAGTGGATGCAATTGCCCATAAAGCAGCCAAAAGTAAAAATACAATTGCAGTTTTAGCAAATGGTTTAGATATAAGATATCCAGCTATAAATAAAAGACTTCTTGATGAGATTGAAAAAGATGGTTTACTCTTAAGTGCTTACAAGGATGGAGAAAAACCAAGAAACTATACCTTTGTTCAAAGAAACGAAATTGTTGTTGCCTTAGGTGAAGTGTTAATTGTAACACAAGCAGATGAAAACAGTGGCAGTTTAACATCAGTAAAATATGCCCTTGATATGGGGAAAAAGGTTTATACTATTCCACATAGATTGAATGAGAGTTTAGGCACCCTAAAACTTGTAGAAAAAGGTTTAATCGAGGTTATTTATGATTTAGATAAATTCTTAAATAGTTTTGGAAAAATAGAAAAAGAGAAAGATGAATTTACTATATTTTTAAACACTTTCCCAAGTTATGAAGAAGCAATAAATAAATACTCTAATAAAATATTTGAGTATGAACTTGAAGGCAAAATCAAAATTGAAAAAGGGAAAGTTTTTCTAATATAATTTATTCTATCTATTTTGCCTTAATAAAAATATTGTAGCTAGGATAGATAAAATAATTCCTATAAACATAAAGATATTGATTCTCTCACCTTCAAAAATATACATAAGTAAAGCAACAACTGCTGGGTTTAAATATACATAGGCCATCACTTTATTTGGTCCAAGGGATATAGTTGCTTTTTGATATAAAAATACAGTAAAAAGAGTTGCACCAATTGATAAATATAACATATAAAAAAGATAATTACTCTGTATTTTTTCCCATTGTAAAGGTACATCTAAAACTACTAAAGCAATACTCATCCAAATAATACCACCCAATAAGGTCATCAAAGTCAAAACTAAAGTATTATCACCCTCTTCAAAAAAGTACTTTACACTAATAGAGTATAAAGCCATAGAAAAAACCCCAAATAAAAATATGATATCCCCATAATTAAATGTAAGTTTAATCATAGCTTCTATACTTCCATCAAAAATAACTATCAAAGTACCAATCATACCTAAAAAATATGTTGCTACCTTGTTTCTGTTTAATCTATCTTTGAAAACAAATCCTGCTAAAAATGCAGTTAATAATGGCACTAAAGTAAATAATGTAGCTGTATTTAATGCACTAGTATATTCTAAAGCTTTAAATAAAAGGATAAAATACAAACTATAAAAAAGACTGATTTTAAGACCTTTTAAAAAACTATTCTTGATTTTTTCTCTAAATCTTTTCTTCATTAGAATAAAGGGTAATAAAGCAAAAAAAGCTAGTATAAATCTAAATAAAGTTAGAGAAATAGGATGAATAACACCAGATAATTTCCCTGAGACTATAAATGATAAGGCTATTAAAACTGTTGCAATCAACACTAAAATATGTGCTTTTATTTCTTCATTCAAATTAAATTCCTTTTTTTGATAGATTTTATTATAAAAAAAATATTTTGTCATTTACATATGTTGATAAATTAGATAATCTATCAAAATGAAAAATGAAGAGATAATTAACAGTTTAAAACAAACTATGAATTCCTATCATCCTTTGGGTGAAGAAACTTGGAATGAACTAAAAAAGATACTTACTATTAGAGAAATTAGAAAAGATGAGTATGCATTTAACTTCAATGAAAAAATAAATGCTATATCTTATGTATACAAAGGCTTATTTAGAGTTTTTGCAATGAATCAAAATGGGGAAGAATTTAACAAAAATTTCTTTTGGGAAACTAGAATTTATGGTGATATGATTGCACTATTAGATAATAAGGAAACCCAAACATCAATACAAGCATTGGAAAACTCAATTGTAGTTGAAATTGCCCATGATAAATATAGACATCTACTTGATAAATATGATGATTTAAAAATGTATCATATCTATTATTTAGAGAAACACTGGATATTTCAAAAGGATAATAATACTTATTCTTTAGTTTTAGAAGATGCCTATGATAGGTATAAAAGATTTTTAAAAGAGTATGGTCATATAGAAAAAAGATTATCTCAGTATCATATAGCTTCATATCTTGGAATTAGCCCTACTCATTTAAGTAGGATTAAAAAATACTCTTAAAATAAAATGACCCCAAGAGCAAATCCTCTTTTACTAAGATTTTCACAACTTCTCCTAATAAAATTGTATTCTATTAAGAGAAGTATTAATTATAAGAAATTATTTTTTATTTAATTTTAAAAACTTTCCCATTCATCATTATCTTTTGTATTACTTTTTATCTCATTATTTGAAACTTTTTTTGTTTCCCCTTTTCTATGTGCAACTTTTTTATCAAATGATGTAACCTCTTTTTTAGTTTGTGAAGTATTAATTGTTCTAGCTTTTACCTCATTTTTTCCTAAAAAATCTTTTGATTGGGCATCTGCAACTATCTCTTTTGCTATAGTATCAGTTTCAACTGCAATATCATGTGTTTCCGTTGCAATTTGTGCATTTTGTTGAGTTTGCTGATCTAACTGGTTTACTGCATCATTAATTTGAGTAATACCTTCTTCTTGCTCTTTACTAGCATTTGCAATCTCTGATATTTTTTCAGTTGATTTACTAATATCTGATAGTAATTCTTCATATCCAGAAATCATTTGATTACTAATTTCTTTTCCTTGAGAAGCTTTAGTTGTAGCATTTTCAACTAAATCTTTAATCTCTTTTGCAGCTTCAGCAGATCTTGAAGCTAGATTTCTAACTTCTTGTGCAACAACAGCAAAACCTTTGCCAGCTTCGCCAGCTGTAGCAGCTTCAACAGCAGCATTTAAAGAAAGAATATTAGTTTGAAATGCAATTTGATCTATTACTGATATTGCTTCATTAATCGAATTTACTTGATCAGTAATATCTTCCATAGCTTTAGTAGTATTTTGAGCTAAAGTCTGCCCTGTTAGTGCAGAATTACTTAGATTATCCGCATAATCACTCATAAGTTGTACATTTTCAGCATTATTTACAATTGTACTAGTAATCTCTTCAAGAGCTGCTGCTGTTTCTTCTAACGAGGCTGCTGCATCTGTTGAACTTTTATTTAATGTATCTACATTTACTATTAATTTATCTGATGAATCATCTAAAGTTAAACCTATAGTATATGATTGTTTTAAAAGATCAGATATCTCATCTGTTAAAAAATTTAGACTCTCTAAAAGTTTTTTAATATCCCCTTCAACATTTTTATCATCAATTTTTCTTGTAAAATTATAATTACTAAATTCTGATAAAACAACATTTATTGAATCAATTTTATCTTTTATTCCACTAAGCATTGTATTTAGAGCACTACATAATTGAACCAATTGCGGATTATTTGGCTCACTTTTAACAAGATTATTTAAGTAACCTTGATTTGCTTTTTCTACTATAGATAAAACCTCTTTTACAGTTTCATTATCTTTTAATAAACCTTTTTTTGTCTTTTCTATACTTTCATTAACAGATTGTGCCATTAAAGCAAATTCATCTTTACCATCAATCTCTAATAATTTACTCTCTTCACTTTCTCTATTTATATAAGCAAAAAATGAAGCTAAACCATCTTTGAATTTTTCAATTGTGCCAATAATAATATTTGATAACATTATTGAAAAGATAACAAATATAAAAACTGAAATAATAGCAATACCTATTAGAATAGTATTCATAGTAGATTCTGCATCATCTCTTAACTCTTGTGCACTATTATTTATCTTTTTTAATTCCTCTTCAAGCTTTAAACCTGAATTCACCATATTACTAATTATTGGTTTTAATTCTTTAGATTCTTTTAAAATACCATTTTCATAATCTTCTATTCGCTGTTTTGAAAACTGATTAAAATATTTAATATAATCTGATGATTCTTTTAAGATATTGGCACATAGCTTTTTATTTGATTCTTGGCTAACTTTTTCTCTTAAATCAGATACATTTTTATCAAGTTCTTTAAAACTCACAACAACTTTTTGTGCATTTGCATCAGATGGTGCTCGCAAAAATTGATAAACTGTTATTCTCCCCTTCAACACTTGTTGAATAAAAATTTCTGTTTGTACTGCTGCTTCTGTTCTAAACTTTACAAGATTATTATAATATGTAAAGATAATTGTAACTATTATCACTATTAAAACATAAACAATTGGTACAAGCATTAATTTCATCTTTGTACTAAAATTCTTTAACATCCGTCCCCCTAAGTTCATTGACTATTATTGGTATAATAGCATATTAGACATTAAAGAATTAAGTAAAAGTTATAAATAGGTTATAATCTCAACAAATAAATAATAAAAAGAATAAGTAAGCTAAATCGCTTTTTAGTGTCTTAGTTGATAAGTGATATCTCCAGCTCCAACACCTAAAATAATACCTTCTGAATACTCATGTATTATTTTACCATCTTTAATAAGTTCAATTTTTCCCTTTGAAGTTTTCAAACTATCAGCAAAAATTGGATTATAATATTCAAACTCTTTTTCAAAATCTATCTCAATTTTTTGTTCCCCTGCAACTGTCCAAATTGGTAAAATAACAAGTTCATCACACCTTCTAAAACATTTTTTGAAACCTTCTAAATTGTCATTTGTTCTTGAATATTTATGAGGTTGCCAAATCACTATTCTTTTGTTCATATTTGTTAAATTATCATAAAGTTCAACAGATTTCATAGTTGCATCAATCTCTGTTGGATGGTGTGCATAATCATCAATTATGACCATATTTTCATTTTTTTGAACTACATCAAATCTTTTTTTAATACCTTTATAGTTTGCTAGATTTTCTCTTATTTCATCGATTTCTAACTCGTTTAAAGCAGCAAGAATAGCTAATGAAGTATCAACTGCAATGTGGTATCCAAAGCCCCAAACTTCAAAAAAGCCTAAATCTTTTAGTTCAAATTTTGTAAAAGGCTCTCCATCTTTTAAAAGATAAGATAAATTTTTTATATCAATACTTGGATAAAGATATGTTGCATCTTTTATTTTAAGTTTTCTAATATCTTTATCTTCACCATTTAAAACTTTTTTTTGAGCAAGGTCTATAAATGTTTCATAAGCCCCATAAAATTTATCTAAGTCATAATGGTAATACTCCATATGTTCGGGTTCGGCATTAGTGACAATTGAACAATATGGATTTGAAAGTAGAAAAGAAGCATCTGATTCATCTGCTTCAAATGCAACTAAATCGTTTACATATCTAAAGTTTGAACCAAAGTCTTTAGAAATAGCTCCAATTAAAGCTGAACTTTTCAAGATTGAAGCTAAAATTGCTGTTGTTGTAGATTTTCCATGGGCTCCTGCTACACAAAAGTTTTTCTTATCACCTAACACTATTGGTAAGGCTTCTTTTCTTGATAATGTTCTTATTTGTTGAAGTCTAGCTTCAATCAATTCTGGATTTTCATCTGTAACAGCAGCTGAATAGATTACTAAATCTAAATCATCTGTAATATTTTTTGAATCTTGTGGACAAGATACTTTTATGCCTTCATTTTCAAGCTCTTTTGTAATTGGCGAGCTTTTCATATCAGAACCACAAACTTCATGTCCATCATACTTTAAAAATCTTGCTAAGGCAGAAAGTCCAATTCCACCAATTCCTATAAAATGTACTTTCATTAACCTTCCAATAAATGTTTTAAATTATCATACTCTTTTTGTAGAATATCTTTATTTTTTTCTAAATGAGTATCTAAATCGTATTTGAAATTTGAGATAAAATATCCATATTTTTCATCATCACTTGAACCCTCTAAATCTACTTCCTCATCATAAAAGCTATCTAAGTCTTTATTATTTGAAAGAGCAATAATATGTGCTTGTAAACATTTACTTAAAAATGAATCATCGATTATATTTGATAAGACGAATAAAAGTTGTTTTGCTCCATCAATATTTTCATAACTATATTTTTCAATTCCATGTTCATAAAAAGCTCTAACATAACAAAGGTCATCACCCTCCAAACTTAGTTTCTTATTTTCGTTTACAATCTTTTCTACATTTTCAAAGGAGATTTCTAAGATATTTTGATAAATGTCATTTATCTTATCTTCACCTAAATCAAGAATTAAATATGAATCTAAAACCTCATATAAAGCGGAGATATTTTTTGTGGCAATAGCATCACTTCTCGTCTCCTCTAAATATTTCAAAAATTCTGGATTTGTTCTTGCTTGAAAAAGTTCTTCTTTATCCATCAATAAAATCCTTTAATCTTTGTAAAACTTCTCTTGTTTTAGTTTCATTTTCCACTAATGCAATTCTTACATAACCTTTGCCTATTCCATTTCTTCCCAAGAAACTTCCTGGTAGTACTTTTAAATGTTTCTCTTTGAAAAGCTCTTTTGTAAATTCTAATTCATCTTCAACTTCTAACCAGATATAAAATGTGGCTTTTGGAGGAGTTACACCTAATATCTCTTGGGCTATTTGAAAATTCTTTCTATATATTTTTCTAAACTCTTCAACATGATTATCATCATTCCAAGCAGCAGCAGCAGCTTTTTGAAGAGGAACAGGTGAAGCACATCCAACATATGTTCTATATTTCATATATCCTTCTAAAATCTCTTTATCACCAGCAATAAAACCAGATCTTAATCCTGGAGCTGAACTTCTTTTTGAAATTGAGTTCATCACAATAACATTTTTAAACTCACTATTCCCAGCTTGGATTGAAGCTTCTAAAAGTGAAGCTGGCTTTGTTTCTTCATCAAAATAAATTTCAGAATAGCACTCATCATTTACTAAAATAAAATCAAACTCTATTGCTTTTTTTACCCATAAAGCTAGTTCCTCTTTTGTCATCTCTGCAGATGTAGGATTATTGGGATAGTTTAAAATAACTAAATCACATTTTTTTAGTTCTTCATCACTAAGACTTGCTTTGAAATTATTTTCTTTTGTTAAATCTATATGAATAACTTCAGCCCTACTTGCAATTGCTGCACCTTCATAGATTTGATAAAATGGATTAGTAAAAGCTATAACTGGATCTTTTTTATCAAAAAGAGCATATTGAGGAAAGTTAAATAAAACCTCTCTTGTACCAAATGTTGGTATTATTTGATTAAGTTCTAAACTTACATTAAACCTGTTTTTAACAAAGTTTACCATCGCTTCTTTTAAGTACTTTTCCCCTGCACTTGCAGGGTATTTTTGTAATAAAGATGTGTTCTCTTTTAATTCAGATTGAATAAAATCTGGAGTTTGAAATTTTGGTTCACCAATTGTTAGAGCTGATAATTCATACTCTTCATTTGGTGTAACCCCTTCTAATAATTCATTTAATTTTTCAAATGGATATTTTTCAAAATTCATTTAGTTCCTTTTAATTGTCCCCTACTAAAAGGGACCTAATCATTTTTTACTTCTTTTAACATAGGAATTTATTTCCTATGCTAAAAAGAAGGAAAACCTAAAGAGTGTCAGAAGACACTTTATTCTTCAATAATTGGTATTAGTAATTGATTAAATTTTCTCATATCAAATGATATTAAATCTGGATTTGTATATAAAAATTTCCAAGAAAATCTTTTATTTAACATCTCTTCTTTTAAAGGTAGGATTTGTAAGATATTCTCTTGTTTTTTTAATTCTCTAATTGGATTTTTATCATTTGAGATAATCTCAATTTTTTCATTAAATATTTTTGATAGATTTTCAAAATGATCAAGAAGATGAGTTTTATCCTCATCTTCACCAACTGGATCCATATCAAAAATCTTTGTTTTTGTCTTAAATTGACTTGCAACATCAAATACAACAGGAGAAATTTGCTCATAAGAGTTTATATCATTTAGAATAATAACTGTTCTTTTAATAGAAGCATTTAGCTTTTCCCCTAACTTAAATATTGGTAGTTTTAAATCCAACAGGTGTTTCATTCTTGATTTGATTTTAAAGTTTTCATTAGCAAGAATTATCATTCCAATATCCAAAGTTTTTGTATCAGATTTTAATAACTTTTCCATCCCAATATCATGATAATCCATTTTAATCTCAACGGCATCATTTTTCCCAAATACCTCTTTAATATATTCTAAAGCTCCAACGTTTGTAGGTCTTGTAATTCTAATAAAAAGTTTACTGTTTTTTAATCTTTTATTTAAGTATTTAAGCTCTTCAACAATATCTAGAACTCTTTCTTTAGTAAGTATAAACATATCAAGATATAAATAGATATTGTGACCAAAAGGCATTGGGAATTGTCCTTGAGACTTTCCAATTGCATTGTAAATTTGCATTAACACAGTTGGTTTTCCAATTACCAAAATAAGATCATTTGGTTTTAAAATCAATGATGGTTTTATATTTACCAATTGATCATTTCTATATAATCCAAAAATCTTCCAATCTTTTTGCTCAATTGAACCAATATATCTATAGGCATAAGAACTACCAAAAGGTATTTTAATCTCCATTATTTCACCTTGTTTTAGCCCAATATTTTGTGCCATAACAGGAATATTTGGAAGTCTTTCAACCATCCCATTTGCTAAAACTTCAATACCTTTGTAGATATTCAAATAAGGATCACTTAATTCTATTCCCCAATAATCTAAAACTGAAATTGCTAAATTACTTTTTCTATTTCTTATGTTTTTAACTACATTTAACATCTCATCTTTTGAGTTAAGTGCAACTAAAACTTGACTATGTATATCTTTATCTAAAACCATTGCTAGTTTAGATTCAGAGGTAGGATCAAATTTATAAAAAGTAAAATTGGAAGCTTTATTTTCAGGAACAATGGAATCATTCATATAAACTACATCATAATTGTTATCCCTAGTATTAGTTTCAACAATTCTTTTCATAAGTTTTTTAGCAACAATACCATCTAAAATTACTAATATTTTTTTCATGGGGTATTATATCAAAAAGTACTAAATATAATATTGCTTATTTGATTAGTTTTTTCCTATAATTTTCAAATAATCTTTATAAAATTCATCAAGGGGTTTTAGTTCATCATCTTTTAAAACCTTTATACCATTTATATCCAAATGTTTAAAACTTTCAAGTTGAACATTGTTTTCATTTATATCTTTTTCTATACTATCATGTAAATATTTGAGTTTTTCTGCTAAATCTTTTCTATCTAGACTTAAAGAAATTGGAAATATTTGTTCAGACTCTTTTATAATCTCAACTTTTGTTTTTATTTGAGGATTTAATTTAACCATGGTATCATACAATTCTTGTCTTACAACAGAAAATTCATTTTTAAAAAAAACATTAAAAACTAATTTGTTATCTTTCTCAATTTTTTTAAAATCTATATTTTTTATATTATTTTTTAAAGTATAATATTTAACCCAGTTTTTAGCCATCTCCTCTTTATAAAGAATTGTTAGGTTTTTTACATTTTTTATATTATCTTTGAAGTTTTTGTTTTTTAATAAATAAAACTTTGAAAAAGTGTTTTTCCCTCTTGTGAAAACCCATTTTAAATGAGTAATTTTATCAAGCTTTTCTTTGTCTAAATAATATTTTTCCGGGCTTAAAATTATTGAATATAACTTTTTATTGATATACAAATTCATCATTTCATCGAAGTCATCATAGATTTCAATAATCACTTCATCTTTGTATCTATTATCATTGTTAACTTTCGTATTCCAAATTTTAGCAGCAACCATAGCTTGTTTTTTAGAAACAAAAATTCCATCAGGATGTATTCCCATATGAACAACATCCTTTGCATTTAAAAAAGAAAAGGAAATAATTAATCCAATTAAAATTAGTATTTTCATTTTAAAACCTCACCATAATTTTTATATAAAACCTCTAACTCTTTTAACTCATTATTTTCAATTAAAAAAACATTTTGAATTTGTACATAAGATAAAACACTTAAATCCACTTTACTTTTGTTGATTTTATCATTTATATCTTTGTATATTTTATCCAAAGTATCTCCTACTCCATCTCTTGTAAAACCAATAGCCCTAAAAAATATTTTAGGTGATTTAGCAATAACTTCCGTTTTATTTTTAAATTGAGAGTTATACTGTAACATAAGTTCATATATCTCTTTTGGTATTACTACTACTTTATCTTTATGAAAAAATGCATCTAAAGCTACAGATTTTTCTGTTTCTTTTTGAATATAGTTAATTCTATTTTTTTTATTATCTGTATTTTTACTTAATAAATTATATGCCCAAATTTTTTCTAAATCGTTTTTATATGAAACTTTTATATTTTTAAAATTTTTAATATCAAAATTTGATTCTTTATTTTTTAACATATAAAATTCCATAAATTTAAGTTTATCTCTACTTAATACCCATTTATATCTAGAATATTTTTCAAAGAATTCTTTATTTTCAAAGAAAAAAGACCCAGTTGTTATTATATTAGTGATTTTTTTATTTTTAAAATCTTTTAATACATCCTTTTTATTTTTATAAAAAAACACTTCTATTTCTGTACCAAAGTTAAGTTTCTCCATGTTTTTAAGCCAAAGTTTTGCACCTAAGTTTACTTCTTTTTCTGAAAAATGCATATTCCCATACAATAAACCAACAGTTATTTTGTCCTTGGCATTTAAACAAAAAGACAATAGCAATAAACTTAAAAATATTTTTATAAGCATATTCTTATACCATTGGTACTTTTATGGCAAAAACTACACTATTATTTATATTTTTAGCTGTTAATTTTCCTTGCATATTCTGTTCAACAATAACTTTTGACATATAAAGACCAATTCCAGTTCCTTGAGACTGGTGCTTCGTAGTGTAATATGGCTCAAATATTTTTGGTAAAACTTTTTCATCAATTCCACCACCATTATCCTCAACTTCTAAAATTCCACAATTGTTTTCTTCAAAGATTCGAATAACAACAAGAGGATCATCTATTTTTCTTTCAACTAAAATATCTTTTGCATTGGTTAAAATATTCATAATAGCTTGAGAAAATTCATTTGGTAAACCATAAACTTTTCCACATTTTTTAAACTCTTTTTTCACTTCAATATAGTTGAATTTCAAACTTGCTCCAACTAAAGTTAAAGCCCTATCAACTTCAATTTCAATATCAAACTCTTGTTTTGTTTTATTGGGTCTAAAGAAGTTGCTAAAATCATCTATTGTTTTAGATAAATAATTAGAAGTTTTTACAATAGTATCAAGTTTATCTAATTCTCTTTCATCGTCAGACATTCCAAACTCTTTCTCTAGCCTAATTCCTGAAGCAGATGTTGTAATTGCAGATAAGGGTTGTCTCCATTGATGAGAAATATTTGCTATCATCTCACCCATTGCAGCAAGTCTTGATTGCTGTATCATCAACTCCTCTTGTTTTTCTCTTTTTTTAAGCTCCTCTTTAATCCTAGAATCAAGGCTTCTATTAAGCTCTTCTAAGGCTTTCGTTTTATCTTCAAGCTCTTTATTCGTTTCATATAACTTTAAAGTTCTATCTTTTACTTTAACCTCTAAATCTTCTCTAGATTTTTGTAAAGCTTTTTGTGATATTTCAATTGTTGAAATCATCTCATTAAAGCTTGTAGAAAGTTCTCCTAATTCATCATTTGACTTATAATCACTTCTAAGTCCTAAATTTCCTTTCTTAATCTTTTTTGCAACTCTATTTAATTTTATAACTGGCATTGATAACTTTTTTGCAATAAGATAAGAAACAATAATAATGATTAGAATACTAAAGAAAAAGAAAGCAATAAATTCAAAATACATATTATTTAAATTTGAGTTGTATTCTTCTAAAGACAAACTCATATGTAGTTCGCCCCATTTTGTATTTGATAGAAAGATAGGATAGGTATATAAGAAAACATCTTTTTTTAAATTTTGAGAATAAACAATTTTATAAGAGGGTTCATTAGAATTTTTATTATCATAAATCTCATGGAGTTTATCTTCATAGCTCCAATTATTATCACGAACAACATATGAATCCCCTGTGCTTCTAGAAAAAATTAACTCTTCAACAATTGAGTTTTGATTTAAAAACTTATCAAAAACTTCAACAATAATTGAACCATCATTTAAAATAATTGCATCCGAAGAGATATAAATAAGCATCTTTGACATATTAAAAGCTTGTGTATCTAAAGCTTTAAGAATTTGTGATTTTTGCTTAGATAAGGTATATATAGAATATATAGTGGTAAAAAACATTATAGAGATAAACATTGTTATAAATATTTTGATAAATATTTTATTACTTCTAATTTGCATCATATCTCTTTTTTAAATTTTCATATTCTTCAAAAAAGTTTACCATATTTTTCATTTCTTCTTTACTAATTCTTTCTATTGAAGATTGGTCTAATAATCTATAAATATACTCAAGTTTTTTCATAATCTTAAGATCACTTGAATATTTGAAAAACTTTTCTATAACCTCATCAGGTGTATTTTTATGAAAAGCACCAACTCCATATAAAAATATTTTTTCAGATTCATCAATTATGTTTAATCTTTTTTTTAAAGCAGGATTTAGTTTAACCATATTATCAAAAACATTTTTTTTCACTACAGTAAAATCAGCTTTGTTAAAATACAAATTCAAAATTGCTCTACTTGCTTTTGCTACATCAATTTGTTCTTTAAGTAAAGTTTTATAAGGTTTATTAACTTTTTTTAAACTCTTATAATCTAGCCATGCATGAAGATTGTCATCACCTATGAAATTTACATAGATTTTATTTTTGATATCTTTTATAGATTTTATTTTTGATTTTTTGTTAACTACAAATACATAACTATGAAATTTATCTTTAGAAGAAAATGCAAAATAATTTTTAGTATATTTATCAATTACTTCTCTATTTTTTAAAAAATAGTTAAGGTAGAAAACTGCATTATTAAATTTTTTGTATTCTATATAAGATTGAAGCATCTCATCTTCACTGTCAAAGAATTCTATATTTATTTCAAGTTTATTTCTTAAAATTTCACTTAATAAAGTTTCAACTTTATAGACAGAACTTTTTATTTTGTTTTGGTGAACTTTATCAAAACTATGTATGGTACAAGCTAAACTATAATTTTTATTGATGAATTCATCTGCATTTAAAAACAATGAAAAAAACAATAGAAAAAATAGTCTAAAAGTTTTCATCTACCTTACTTCCTATGAGTTTATCGATGGTAGCTAATGAAAGCATATAGTCATGTACACTTTTTAAATATGCTGATTTAACATACACTTCCATTAATTGAGATTGAACTAAATCTTCAGCTTCAACCATTTCATATTGATACCCCTTAAAATTCATATCACTACTTTCAATTGCTGTATTAACTGCATCTTCTAAAGTTTGAACTTGTTCATAGCCAATTGAACTTTTTAAAAACTCATTTTTAAGTTGTAAAACTAGCCCCTCTTCTAAAAGAAGTTTTTGTTCATTCATCACTTTTTTGTCTAATTTTTTCTCAATTACTTCATTTGTAGTTTTAAAACCATTAAATAAAGACATTTTAACAGCAAGCCCTATACTCCATTTATTTTCATCATCTTCGTTTAAATAACCATATTCATACGAATTGTATGTATGGCTTACATTTCCAAAAAGATTAACCATTGGATAGTAATCAGATTTTGATTCTTTTATTTGCTCATCTTTTATTTTTAGAGCTATATTTATTGTGTTTATTTCTGGGTTTAATGAAGAGGCTTTTTTTACTAAATCTTGAAGTTTTGTATTACTTTTTAAAATCTCTTTTTGATTATATTCAATTTTTAAAATATCATCATGTTTTAATCCCATAGTATTTGCTAGAGCTGATCTTAACATCTCTTTATTTAGTTCAATGGTTGATAAAGCTGATTTAATCATAGAGGTTAAAAGTTTAATATTTAAATAATCACTTCTATTGATTTTTAGTTCAGTACCATTTTCTAAAAACTCTTTTGTTATATCTCTGCTAAATTTCATATTATTATAAATACTTTCTATTAAAGTATATAATTCATTTGTAAGAACATAGCCATAAAAATATTTTTTTATATCATAGATAACATTTGCTTTTTCTCTTGTTATTGCTTGTTTCTTAAGCTCTTTATTTAATCGTGCTTGTTCGATAATAGAAGAGATTTTACCGCCTGTATAAATGGGATAATTAACATCAACTTGACCTCGTACAGTGTCTCTACCTTTTGCTATAGCATCTATATCAGCTGGTAATGTTCCAGTAGGAAATAACGAGGCTGGCGTATTAGAAATAGTAGTACGTGCAGCTTCTCTTGCTGCTGGATCATCAATTGATAAAGTATTTGCAAGAGCTAAAGTTTTAGTTAATTCAGAAGATAAAGCAAAACTTCCTCTTTGTTGAAATACAGTATCACTACTATCTCTATTCACATATAAAATAGCATCTATACTTGGATAGTTTGCACTCAAAGCTTGTTCATATTGAGCATTTGCGATATCTAAATTTAATTTTGAAATTCGATTTAATGCATTATTGTTTAATGCGGTTTCTATTGCCTTATCAAGATTTACACTTACCTCATTTGCACATAAAGTTCCCACTAGCATATATGCTAGAACTAAATTTTTAAACATATAGCTAATCCTTCTTATTAAAACTTGATAAAACCACTTGGTTTCTTCCATTTTCTTTTGCTTCATATAATGCTTTATCAGCTAATCTATACATATCTTTTGAATCTAATAATTTTTCAGAATTTACAATAATTAATCCAGCTGAAATTGTTACATATTTACTGCACAAACTATTTTCATGGGGGATTTTTAAAGATTCAATCTCTTTTGTGATAGATTCTATAAACTCTAAAGATTCTTCTATGCTGTTACTAGTAAATACAAGTCCAAACTCTTCTCCCCCAAGTCTAAAGGCATAATCACTAGCTCTAGAAGATCTAAGCTTTAAAACATTTGCAATCGCAACTAAAGTTTCATCACCCCTTGGATGCCCATAGGTGTCATTATAATTTTTAAAATAATCCACATCAATAATGGCTAGAGAAAGATTAGTTTTTTCCCGTGTTAATCTTCTGTTTTCTTTTTCAATAATTCTATTAAAATATCGTCTATTATAAATATCTGTTGTCTCATCTTTAATAGCTAATTGTTCTAGTTTTTTCTTATTTGTTATGTCTTCTCTGATAGCTAAAAAATTCTCTATTTCACCTTCTTGATTTAAAACAGGAGTGATTGTTAAATCTGACCAAATAATCTCTTGATTTTTCTTTCTATTTTTAATTTCAGATTTAAATATTTTCCCTTTTTTTATCTCTTTCCACATATCTTTATAAAATTCATCGGGAGTATCTTCATGTTTAAGTATACTATGTGTGTGTCCAAGTAGTTCCTCTTTTGTATATCCAATTAATTCACAAAAAATACTACTAGCATCAATAATGACACCATCTTTATCTGTAACTGACATTAATACATTTTCATCTAAAATTTTTAGTACATTTTCTTTTTCAAATAATCTATCTTGCAATCTTTTATTTACAACTGATTCTTGAATATTTATAAGTAATTCTTTTAAATCAACTGGTTTGATTATAAATTTATTAACTTTAAGTTCTATTGCATATAGAAAATATTCTATATCAGAAAAAGCAGTGGTAATAATCACAGGTGTTGAAGTTTTAAGTTCCCTTAACATATCAATACCATTCATTTTAGGCATTTGTATATCTGTAACTATTACATCAGGTTTAACTTTCTTATAAATTTCTACACCTTCTAAACCATTTGAAGCTATATGAAAATTAGGAATAAATCTTTTACAAAAGAAAGTGACCTCTTCTTTGATCATCTCTTCATCTTCAACATAAAGTACAGTTAGAGATTCTAGTAAATCTTTATTTAACTTTTTCATAAAATTTATCCTAAATTGTAATCTAGTATTTCCAAAACTTGAAACTACTAACTACTATAAGTTTATTATTTTTTTAATTCATTTTATATTAATTAATTCTATAACATATGACCCTGATGTTACATTTGTATTATTTTTATAAAGTACTTATCTTATTTATTTTTTCTAGAGCATTTAAATAATCTTTTTTTTCTAAGTTTTGACTCAATATATGATTTGTAATATTTTCAATTTTTTTTAATTTTTGCTCTTGGGTATCTATAAAAACAAGTACACTTTTATTTGTACTTTTAAAATACTTATGGGTAACAAAAAATTCACTTTTTAAATGATGGCCAGGTTTTTTTACTGATACTAAATGACTTTTATGACTATTTTGAACAATATGATCAATCCAGTTTTCATCTTCTTCTAGATTTTCAAGAGAAAAAACATCTTTGCATAACTTACTTGCTTCTTTTAAAGAATTAATATTTTCATGACCCAAATGCTCCATGAACTTTTTGCTAATATATTCAATCTCTTCCCCATGAAGAATGAACATAAAAGATGGGTTACTATCAAGTAAAAATTGCACGTAATCATCAAAATCATCACATAATTCATTTTGCTTGCCAAGTTTTAATGATTTTTGAATAACAGCTAACATCTCAATCATATTAATTGGTTTTAAAAGATATTTTTCAATTTTAAGCTCAATTGCTTTTATTAAATAATCCCCATCACTATGTGCACTTGTTAAAATAATAGGAAAATCTTCTTTTATTTTTAAAATCTCTTCACTCATCTCTAAACCATTTTTAATAGGCATTTGGATGTCCGAAATTACAATATCAGGTTCGTGGGCTTTAAATAAATCAATACCCTCTTGGCCATTTTTAGCAATCAAAAGTTTTTTTACACATTTTTTAAGAAAAAAACTAATCTCCTCAACAGTCATATCATCATCTTCCACATAAAGGACTGTTAAATTTTCAAATAAACTCTTATCAACTCTTTTCAATATTAAATTCCTTATATAAAGGTATCTTGACTGTAAACAATGCACCATTCTCATTATTTCTCACGTTTAATCTACCCTCCATATTTTGCTCGATTATTATTTTAGACATATATAAACCAATCCCTGTACCTTTACCCTCTTCTTTTGTTGTAAAATATGGTTCAAAGACTTTATTTATTATATTTTGAGGGATTCCTCCAGCATTATCTTCAATACTAACAATTCCATACTCTTTATCATTTTTTACAGTAATTGTCACCTTAGCATTTGCTATTGAATTTTCACTAAATGCATCCTTCGAATTATTCATGATATTTAAAATAGTTTGTGAAAACTCATTTGGAAAACCAAATACTTTAATTTTACTCTCAAAGTTCTGTATTATTTTAATATTATGGTGTTCAAAGGTAGAATCAACAATATCTAGAGTTTTTTTAACAATATCATTTAAAACAAAAATCTCTTTCTCTTTATCGGGTTTAAAAAAGTTTCTAAAATCATCAATCGTTTTTGACATATTGTTCGACAATAGATTTACTTTTTTTACAGATTTTTCCATAAAATCATCATCTAACTCATCTAACTCATAGGCAAATTGAATATTTTGCATCACTAAACTTAAAGCATTTAAGGGTTGTCTCCATTGATGGGCAATATTTCCAATCATCTCACCCATTGAAGCTAGTTTTGATTGTTGAATTAATAACTGTTCTTGTTCTTGTCTTTTTCTAATCTCAGTATCAACTCTTTTTTCTAGATTTTCATTTAAATCATTAAGCTCTTTAGTTCTTTGTTCAACCCTCTCTTCAAGTTTTGAATGAGACTCTTTTAATCTTTTTTGAGTCTCACTTAAAGCAGTAACCATTTTATTAAAACTTTGGGCTAATCTTCCTATCTCATCATTAGTTTGAATATCAACTTTCATAGATAAATTACCCTTTGATATCTCTTCTGTTATAGAGTTAAACTGGATAATTGGTGCGGTAATCATTTTAGCTAAAGTATATGAAATAATTAAAGAAGTAAAAAGTAAAATTATACCTAAAGTTATTGCATTATTATCAATATTCTTAACTTGTTCTTGATATTCAAGTAAGTCTAATTCTAAAATTAAATCTCCCCAAATTATACCATTGAAATATACTGGAAAGACATACCTGAAAATCTCTTTATTATACTCCTTTGAATCAACAATTGCATATGAAAAATCTCTTTCAATCTTTACATCACCTAATCGTTCTTTTTCTACTAGACTCCAATTATCTTTTTTTACAATTATTCTACTTCCATGATCCCTTGTGATTGTAATAGATTTTAAATTTTCATTTAAAGAAACAAAATCTTGTACTGATTCTAAAAGTGTAATCTCATCTTCAACAACCATAGCATCACTGTTGGAGATGTAAATATTTTGTGCAATACTTTTTGCTTTAATTTGTTGAGTATCTAAAATAGCCTCTTTTTGAGTAAAGATAAATTGGTAAGCAAAAAATACAAAAATAATAGTCATTGTAAAAAATATAAGGATAAAGATTTTAAGTAATAATGTAGATCTCATTAATTATATTTCTTTTCTAATTCAAAATACTCTTTAAAAAAACTATTTAAATCTTTTAAACTCTCATTTTCAATAATAAAAATAGCATCAAGTTTTAAAATATCTATTATTTTTAAAACTTTTTTTGATTTTAAAGTTTGTAGGTTTTTACCTTTTTTAAAGAAGAATTCCCTTGAAGGTACATCAGAATCTTTTGCATAAATGCCAAAGTTATCTATAAAAATATTTTCTGACATATCTAAAATCTTTACTTTCTTCTTAATTGCTGGATTAAAACTAACTATAAATTCCCAAGCCTTTTTTGTTATAATCCCATAGTCTGATTTTCCAAAAAATACATTAAAGACAACTCTTCTATCATTTTTTTCTTTTTTTAATTCCAATAAAAGTTTTTTTGATGATTTTTTATTTACTGTTAAAGAATTTTTTTCAAGCCAAATATTTGCAATCTTATCATTATTTTTTAAAACTAATTTTTTATTTTTTAAGTCTTTGAAACCTTTTAATTTTTTTTCCCCGTTCCCAATAAGATAATATTTTGATCTTTTCTTTTTACTTAAAGAAACTCCCCACTTTTTATATGTTAAAGGGTCTAATATATCTCTATTTTGATAATAAGTAACAGAATCTATGACAATTGTGTTCATTTTTTTATTTATATAATCTTTTAAAATTTTTTCATTATCAGTGTAGATTTTAATATTTATTTTCATTTTTTCAGTTTTTGCAACCTCTTTTAGCCATGAATTTACTGCAACATTTCTATCTTTAAATTTTGATAAGATTCCTGCATCACTTGAGATACCAATATTTGAGTGATAGACATAATTTAATTTTTCAGAAGCAAAGGAAAATATATCTAAGAAAATTATTATTATAAAAATTCTAATTATTTTCATCAATTCTCCTTTTAATTTTAAAAAAAATTATACCATTTTTGAGATTATAAATGTTTATTCATTAATTATTTGTAAAGTCAAAATAGATTTTAAATTGAAGATTCGATATAATAATATTTTTAATAAGGAATAAAATTAATGCAATTTAATATTGATGCAAATGCAAATAAAGCTCGAGCCTGTACAATAAAAACAGCTCATAGTACAATAGAAACACCAGTTTTCATGCCAGTAGGAACACAAGCAACAGTAAAAGCTCTTGATGCCAATGATATGTTAAGCATGGGAGCAAAAATCATACTTGGAAATACCTACCATCTTTATCTAAGACCTGGAAGTAAAATAATTAAAAAATTTGGTGGACTTCATGGGTTTTCAAAATTTCCAAACTCTTTCTTAACAGATAGTGGTGGATTTCAAGCATTTTCGTTAAGTGACAATAGCAAGCCAGATGAAAATGGGATTATGTTTAAATCACATATTGATGGCTCTAAACATTACTTTACACCACAAAGCGTACTTGATACACAATACGATTTAGGAAGTGATATTATGATGATCTTAGATGATTTAGTAGCTCTTCCAAATACAAAAGAGAGAATTCAAAAATCTATTGAAAGAACTACAAAATGGGCAAAAGAAGCAATTCTTTATCATAAAAGCCAGCAAGAAAAAGGTATTGGACTAAATCAAAATATCTTTGCAATTATTCAAGGGGGAACAGACAAAGAGTTTAGAAAAATGAGTGCCCAACAACTTTGTGCCTTGGAAGATTATGATGGCTTTGCAATTGGTGGATTAAGTGTTGGTGAACCAAATGCTGATATGTATGACACAGTTGAATGGACTACTCAATTTATGCCAGAAAATAAGCCAAGATATCTTATGGGAGTTGGAACACCTGAAGATTTGATAGAAAATATTGAGCGTGGTGTTGATATGTTTGATTGTGTAATGCCTACAAGAAATGCAAGAAATGGAACCCTATTCACTAGTTTTGGAAGAGTAAATATCAAAAAAGCAAGCTTCAAAGAAGATGAAAAACCAATAGATGAAGAGTGTAATTGTTATACATGTCAAAACTTTACAAGAGCATATATGAACCATTTATTTAGAGCTGGAGAGATTACATATTTTAGACTTGCATCATTACACAATATTCATTACTATTTAAATTTAATGAAACAAGCAAGAGCTGCAATCTTAGGCAATAATTGGGATGAATTCAAAAAAGAATTTTATTCAAAAAGAGGTGTAAATTAAAGATTTAAACTCTTTTTCGATAAAATATCAGCCATTTTAATACTTAAAAAGTATAAAGGAAAATAATGACAGTTGATGATAAGTTAATTGATAAATTAGCAAAACTTTCAAGTTTAGAGATTGATGATTCTAAAAAAGAGGGTTTAAAATCAGAACTTGCTGATATTATTAATTTTGTTGAGAATTTAAATGAAATTGATGTATCAGATATTGAAGCTACATTTAGCACTATAGAAGGTGGTACACCTTTAAGAGAGGATGAATCTAAACAAGATTTAGAGATGTCTAAGCATATCCTAAAACATGCACCGCAAAGTGAAGAAGGGTATTTTATAGTACCAAAAATTATAGAATAGGACTAATAATGAATATTACTGTTTATGGAATTAAAACATGCGGTAGCGTTAGAAATGCACTTAAATTTTTTAAAGAAAACAATATAGAAGTAGATTTCTTTGATTTTAAAAAAGAAACTCCTAGTGCCCAAAAAGTTAAAACTTGGACACAAAAAGCAGATATAAATATTCTATTTAATTCAAAAGGTACAAAATATAAAAACTTAGGATTAAAAGAGTTAAATCTTGATGAAAATGGTAAATATGAATGGTTGGTTAAAGAACCTATGCTATTTAAAAGACCAGTAATTGAATATGATGATAAAGTTTTAGTTGCTTGGAATGAAGAAATTTATAAAGATACTTTTTTATAAAAAAGTATCTTTATAAAACTTTATATTTACTAAGCCATAGCCTTAAAAGCTTTTTTATATTTTCATCAAAACTTTCACAAAATTTTTCAAAAAAAATCAATGATTTCTCTTTTGAATTACAAAGAGAATACTTTACCAAAGATACAATCTCTATATCTCCTATAAAATATATTCCCAAAGGATTATCTTTTGTGATAACAACCTCTTTAGGTTCAATGAAACCACCACTAACAATTGCTCCATTTTCAATTTTTACATTATATGTTTTTTCTATAGACTTAGGCCATAATTGTCTAGCCTTCCAAAAATCACTATCGTATCTAGTTTCCATTGAATAAAATTCTTTCCCTACATTTGAAAATTTTTCAAATATATAATTAACTCTTTTTTTGTAAAAATCAATAGCTATTTGTTTATTTTCTTTTTTATTTAAAATTGTATTTATAACATATGGAGCAATACTTGACATACTCATAGCTTGAAAAGCTCCATTACCTGAAAGTGGGTCAATACTAGATGCACTATCACCAACTAATATCATCTTATCAGTTATTATTTTTTTATGTACTTTACTATATGAATCCCTTTTTACAAGATTACCTTTTAATTTATAGTTTTGTAGTGTCCATAATTTCAAGTCTTCTTTTTCTATAAATGACAATACATCATTAAAGTTTTTAATTTTGTTAGCTGTTTTTTCATCACAAGTAAACTGTAAATAGGCTTTATTTTTCCCAACATATGCTTGCCAAACCCAACCATCCTTTATAGAATCAATTGATGTTTTATTTTCATCATGTTTTACTATTTCTAATTCTTGCAATATAGAAAAACTTTTAGGGCCTGAAATATATTCATTTTTATATGGAGTAAACCTACCCCTTGCATCGACTACAAAATCTACTTCTAAAATATTTTTTATTTCATCAATTTTTCCAGTTATACTTTTTTCAATCAATTTTATATCATAATCTTTGGCATCTTCTAATAATGCATTATCTAAATCATCTCTACAAACTACATATTCATAATTTACACTTTTTGATATATTAGCCCAATTTGAGTTTCTAGAAGATTTAGTATTTAAACTTTTTGCAGCATTTAAACAATCAATCATTTCTAAGCCATCTTTCGTTTTTTCACTAAAACCTTCATAAGCTGTAAACACTCTTTTTTTATAATAAATACTTACATCAAATCCAAGTTTTTTAAGACCAATTGCAGTTGTAACACCTGCTATTCCAGCTCCTAAAACTGCGATTTTTTTATTTAAATTATTTATATGGCTCATCTACTACCCTTTTTGAAAATTCTTCTAAAATTTGCTCTTTTGAGAAACCTCTTTTTAAATACTTACAATACTCACTTGTGAACTTTGAGACAGCTACGCTAGAACCTACTACTTCTTTATGTGAAGAGAAAGGATTTGCTCCAAAAAAAAGTTTATCTGCAAACAATGATACAACTTTATCATCACTACACATTCCTTCACTAGTTACTTTAATCACGCCATCATATGAAGCTGGATATACATCATCACGTGAGCGTCTAGGATATGAGCAAACTATTGTTATACCTTTTTCTAAAAGTTTTTGGCAAACTTCTTTAATCTCTTTATAGTTTTGATTAAAACCAAGACTTAGATTTATTACATCAACCTTCTTATTTAATAAAAGCTTTAGTGCTTCATAAACTTGAACAGGTGTTGTGTTTAATTGTTCATTAAAAACTTGAATATCGTATATAAAAATATTCTCATCATTTATAATATTTCCTATCACATTTCCATGTTCAAAATTTATATTTTCAATCTCTTTTATTTCGCAACTATTATCTTTGTTTAATTGAATTGAATAATTTTCAAAGGTTTTAAACTTACATCCACTATCTATTATGGCTACATAAATATCTTTACTCATTTTCAACTCTTTTTATTTTGTTTTCAGATATTTCATAAACAATTGAATTTTTAAAGTAATTATGATGAGATACTATTATCTTAGTTGATTCAGCAAAGTTTTCATCAATTAAACCATCAATTAATTTAACAAAACTTTTATCTAGAGAAGATGTAGGCTCATCCATAATGATTATTGATGGATTTTGTAGAATAAGCCTAGCTATAGAGATTCTTTGTTTTTGACCACCTGATAGGCTTTTCCCATCTTCAGCAAGTATTTTGTCTAAATGATTAGTAAACTCTTCTAATCCAACTTTTATTAAAGCATCTTTTATCTCTTCATTACTAGCATCTTTTTTTGCTAATAAAAGATTTTCTTTTAGACTAACGGATAATATTACAGGATTTTGTTCAACTAATCCAATGTTACTTTGTAAAATTTCTGAATCAATTGTTTTACTATCTATATCATTTATTAAAATTTGTCCCTTTGTTGGTTCTAAATAATTTAAAAGCAAATCAATTAATGTACTTTTTCCAATACCATTTATTCCAGTTATTACAACTTTTTCCTTATGACTTATTTTTAAATTTAGATTTTCAAATAGTGTTTGTGAACTTGGATATGAAAAACCGAAATCTTTAAAGGTAATATCTGAATTTTTAGGAAAATCTACTATAACTTTTTTCATCTCTTCATTTGGAAGAATTTCATTAAGTCTATTTATACTAACTTTTAATTTGGGAATATTATTTAATATCCCCAATAAAGTATGAACAGGGGAGAGAACCATAGAAAAATAGCTTAAGAAGGCAATTAATTCTCCAATTGATAATTGACCATTTATCACTTTTAACCCTCCATAAACTATTAAACTTGTTCTGGCAATCAAACTAACAACTACTGGAATTTGAGTAAAGACTATTTGTATCTTTTGTTGTTTTAGGATTTTATTTTTATTTTGGTCTTGAAGTTTATTTAATATATCTTTTCTATTTCCCACTTCATTAAATTTTTTTAAAAAGTTGACATATCTAAATGATTCTATTATAAAACTTCCTATTAGTGCTGTACTTTGCCGAAGTTCTTTAGTAATATCATGCATTTTGGGATAAATAGGTTTTAATAAAAAAAACTCAATTGGAAATAAAATCAAGGCAAATAAAGCCAAAGTTGTATCAAAATAAAACATAATAACTAAAGCACCAATAAGTCCTAAAGTAGCAGAAAATAACGCAAAAATAGAATCAAGTCCAAATCTTTGTAGTTCACTTATATCACCTTCAAGTCTTGAAAGTAAATCTCCAACGCGATTTTTTTGAAAAAATAGTTTAGTATTAAAAAATACTTTTTCAAAAATATCTAGTCTTAATTTATATAAAATTTTCACAGATAGTGAGGTATATTTGTACTGTAAGATAATAGAAAGAACTATACCAACTATTGAAATACCTATTATTAAAAGAACAAAGAAATAAAAGTTATCTAAATCTTTTAATATCAAAGCTTCATCAATAAACTTTTGCATCAATAAAGGTTGAATAATTGCAATACCACTTGATATCATTGAGATACCAAGTAGTAAAGATATAGCTTTTTTTTCTTTAGATATATATAGTTTTAAACTATTAAAAGCTTTGTTTTCATTCATAATTATAAGGCTCTAAAAACTTGTAATGTTCCAGCACCAACATCACCGTCAGGCAACACTATTGTTTTTATTTGTTCTAGAGTTTCAGGATCATAAATTGCAATTTTATTTAATGCCCCTCCAACATATAATTTAGAACCATCAGTTGCAAAGTTTATACAATAATAAGTATGGTCTAAATCAACTCTTTTTATAACTTTTTGATTTTTTCTATCAAACTTTGTTAAGTCAGTCAAAACACCATATAAAATATTTGAGTCATTTGGATGAGTAATCCCTGTAAACATAATAGTTTCAAGTGGTGCAAAATCTTCTTGTTCAATCTTTCCTGTAGTTAAATCAAGTCTTGTTGCTCCCCAAACAAATTTAGCCTCATCCATATTCATATCACTATTTGGAAATTTTGCAGCTGTATACATCAGCATAAATTCATTTGAAACATTTCCAATTGGCCACATTGCTAAAGTATCAGGTGAAGAATAGTTTGCTTTACCCCAATGTCTTAACTTAGCTGCAATTGAAACTTCTTTTTTCTCTGGATTTATTTTATAAAGATTTGAACCAGAAGCATAAACACTACCATCATCTGCAGTTGCCATAATAGTAACTTGTCTAGGTGCTTTAAAACTATTTACTGGTTTTGCATCTAAACCATCCGAAGTGTTAAATGTTTTAAATGCAGGATCTAATACTTTATATCTATCTGTTTGTATTTCAGTAGGATTGGAGATTGTATATAGTTTTTCCCCATCTTTACTTAATGTAAATGAAAAAATAGACATTGCTCTAACATTATCATAAGATAATTTTGCTCTGAAAAAATTCTCACAAGTATTCATATCATAACCATAAATAGCTTGCCAATTATCTTGTAAAACATAAGCTTTATTTCCATCTGGAGATATTACTAAACCTCCTGATTTATAAGAACCTTTTAGTTTACAAGATTTGTATAACTCATCTGTTTTACCATCAACTATATAAAGATCATTTGTTCTTCCTACCGTTGCTAAATAATCTCTATCTTTTTTTAATTCTAAACTTTCTTTTGAGGTAATATTTTGGGGTTGAGTAAAACTACATCCACTAATAAAAATACTAAGTATTATTGTTGCTAATATTGAAATTTTCTTCATGTTAACCTCTTTTATTTATTTTCAATTGGATAGATTGAAGTTAGATTTCTCCAATCTTTTGTAGTTGATGGTGCTTTTGATGTCCAACCAGGATTATTCATTGTATCTGGAACTTGTGTTGGCCACCAACATGGATCTGAACATCCATAAAGGTCTGCTTCCATAGGTTGACAAAGTCCTGCAACTCCACCAAAGGCATCAACTTCCCAACCTGGATCAAATGTTGAAGTACATCCAACAATACTTTGCATAGCAACTACTTCTTTCTCTTTACCTTCCTTGATTGATTTATTTAATAAATCAGCCTTTGGGTTTAAAGGTTTAAATAAGCCCATTTACATCTCCTTTTTCTTCTTTAAAATATAGGTCAAAAAACTCTGGATTATTGTTTCTGATTTTTGAATATGCATATAATCCAAAGTCAATCCAATCTCTCATAATGTCACAATAGTGAAGTACTGCTTTTGTTGGATCGTTGTATCTAATATAACTTTCGTGATAACATCCACCTGCACATAAATTTCTAATATGACAAGTTGAACAATCTCCATCATTTGTGTTCAATCTTTTTTCAATAAAATTTGAAAGTTTTGGTTTATCAAGTCCAGTTTTTACATTCCCAAAATTTGTAAAATCACTCCCTGTAAATCTATGACATAAATCAAAACTACCTTCATAACTAACTGATAAAAGACCAACACCGGCACCACAAGGAAGTTTTTTCTTTCTTCCTGCATGAATATCACCTAATAATCTATGAAGATTTGAAAAACCGTTAAAATCTCCCTCTAAGGCTGATTCAATATATTTTTCACCCATAGCTTTAAAAGATTCAAAAACTTTTATTAGTTCATGTTCACTTAGATTGAAAATTGCATTGTCACTTGCAGTAGCAGGTGCAAAGCCTACTTCACTAAATTTTAGTTCATTAAATAAATGATCCCAAATCTCTTCTATTTCAGTTACACCTCTTGTTAAAGTAACTCTAGCTCCAATAGGTCTATCTGTATACATGCTAAGTAGAAGTTCTACTTTTTTTCTCACAGCATCATAACTTCCTGTCCCTGCATTTGTAAGTCTAGTTTTATTATGAATAAACTTAGGTCCATCCATACTAATAGTTAAACCAAATTTATGTTTTTTTAGAAACTCAATTGTGGTTTTTGTTAGCAAAGTTCCATTTGTTGTCATTGTAAAATCTACTAAAGCACTCTTCTGTTTAAAAAAGTTTTCACAATACTCAACTACATTTTTAATCAACTCAAAATTGATTAATGGCTCTCCACCAAAAAAAGTTATATTGTAAGCTTTTTGATTGGGAGCACCTTTATACAATTGTTCAACTGCTGCAACTGCTGTTTCAAAAGTCATATTTCCACTATTATCAAGTGTTTCCAAATCTGCTTTATAACAATATGTACAACTAAGATTACACCCTGATGCAATGTTTAAAATAAGTGTTGTTGCAGGGAAGTTTTTAACTTCAATGTAATCTTGCTTATCTTCTTTTCCAATGATATTTAACTTTTCTAATTCTGCTAATTCTTCATTTGTAAAATCAGAGATTTTAAACTCTTTGTTATTTAAACTATTTATCAATCTCTCATTTGTTTCATCAACTTCAAATAAAGAGGTACTAGGTACATGGAATAGTAAATTCTCTTCATCTTTTTTAACAATTCTAAAATTGTGTCTATTTATTTTTATTTCATTATTACTCATATTAATCTCCTAATTAATTGGAGGGTTTACCCACTTTTGCACAGTAACAATCATATGAGAATCAGCTTCTAATGTATTTGCACCATCTTTGTATGTAGCAATTACTTTTAAGTTTCCTGCATTATTTGTTCCAAATCTTCTTTTTGGATTTGGTCCTGCAAATGATGGAATAAATCTCCCACTAAATGAATCCATAGTTCCAGTAAACTTAACATCTTTATCTTCTTTTGCTCTTTCATCAAAAGGAGCAACACTCCATTTTGCATCTACTTTTCCTAAAGATATATCATCTGCTGTCCCAATTTTTCCATCTTTTCCTGCTAAATAACCCACTGCTTCAAAAATTGAATGTTGTTTTGGCATAGCTCCACCACCATCACCAACTCTTGCAATTGCATAACTTGGGAAAACTTTTAAAGAATCAATTTTTTTGTAAACAGTTAATTTATCTTCAAAATTTGTAGAACCAATTTTTATATCAATTTGTTTTGATTTATAATCTGAACTAGCTGTAACATCTAATACAAGTTTATTTGAAGATTTTTCAACTATTTTATTTAGTTTTAATCCCTTTGATAAACTAATAGATTTATCTAGATTATTACCAGAAACAGTAATTAGTTTAGTCTCACCAGCTTTAACTGATATAGGACTAAGACCTAAAATAGCTGTTTTTGTATCACTAGTTTTAACTGCATTTATAGAAGAAAATTCTTCTGGGTGAATTGTTTGAAACATACTTCCAGATAATTCTAATGTTTTAGGATTAACTGCAAATACTTGCTTGTAAGAAACTCCATCTATATCTAAACTTGATCTTATTTCATATCCACTATAAACTAAGGCTTCTCCAGTTGAAGTAAAAGTTCTTCCATCTATAAATGTTCCATTTAAAGTTACTTCAAATTTGTCTTTTGAAATCTCTTTTAAGTTCATTTTAGCTGTAAAATCTCCATCTCCAAGTTTATGACCAAATAAAATCCATTCACCTTTAATGTCTACTTTTTCTAAAATAAATTCTTTATCAATACCATATTTTTTAGTTAAATATGGAACCATTTTTGATTTTGCAATTTCAAACCAGTCTCTATCCCTTGATAATGCTTGATATTCAAGTGTTGGGAATTTACCTAAATGAAAATTTACTAAGTTATACCATTCATCACTACTTCTTCTTTGTAAGCCTATTCTTGCACTAGTATGACATCTTGCACACATTTCAGCTAATAATGGATCATCAATACTTTCTTGGTAATTAGGAATATTTTCCAGTACATATCTATATGGTTTACTCTCTTCATAAGTTAAACCTTGAGTATCCGATAAATATTTAATCACACTTTTTTCTTCTTCTTTTGTCAAAGAAAGACCATTATGCATTTGCATTCTTGCAAGTGTCATATACCAACCCTCAACAGTTTTTCTTTGTTCAGAAATTCTGCTTAAGCCATCTTTTGTATTTCCTGTATGACAGGCTACACATTTTGTATCAAGAATATTTTTTGCTTCTGTATAATCAGTTGCATACAAACTTGATGCAGTTAAAAGTAAACCTGCAGAGAACTTTAACGCTAAATTTAAATAAGTGCTTTTCAAATTAACTCCTTTTTTAATCATGTAAATCAAATGATTTGTGAGATTATAAAAGGAAAAAAACTTCAAGTATAGAAAAAAAACGACATTTTTGTATAAATAATATACAAATAACTGTAAATAAATTGTTTAAGTATTAAATTTGAAGAAAAACGACACTTTTATGTCACTTTATGATTTTTGATATATTTTCTGACTTTTTTTTACACACAGCCTATCTTTTAAATATTTATGGGGATGCTAAACTAATAGAGTTTTAAAATTTCAAAATAAGGAAAACAATGAAAAAAATCAAGTCTTTAGTATTAAGTTCTACACTTGCAATAAGTTCTTTAACATGTGCAAATGCAAATGAAGTAGATGTTTTTACAAGTATTACAGCAACAAACAACTATATCTCTAGAGGTATGACCCAATCAAACGATAAAGGTGCAATATTTGGTGAAGTTACAGCAGTGTATGAAGGTTTTTTTGGTGGAATTTGGGCCTCAAATGTAGAGTTTGAAGGTGCTGATGCTGATTCTGAAGTAGATTTATATATGGGATATGGGACAAACTTTGGAGATTTAGAAACAACTATTTCTTATACAAGGTTTCTTTATCCAAATTCAAAAGATATTCCATATTTAGACGAAGCTGCTTTAGAGCTAGTATATCCGATTGATAAACTATCAATTGGAGGAAAATATGTTTGGGCAGTTTATGCTGAAAATGATGCAAACAAGTTTGATTACTATGAAGGATTTACATCATATGATTTTGATTTATTAACACTACATGGAAGTGCTGGATCAATGGAGGACATAGGAAATAACTTTATTCTTGGTGTAACAAAGGATTTTGCATTAGCAACTGGTTCATTATCTCTTGACTTATCTTATACAGAATTTAATTCAGATGTAAATGCTCAATCTGATGAAGAGAGTCTTTTCGCTACAATTACATATTCATTTTAATTTAGGAATGTAGATGTTTTCATCAAAAATGTTCCTTCCCCATGAAAAACTAAAAGACTGGATAAAGGTCTTTTGGTTTTTGGAAGGCAAAGGTCAAGGTAAAAATTTTTATACTAGAAATATATTACCTGATGGTTGTGCGACAATTTGTTTTGTATTAGATGGTTATATGGATTTAACTATATATAAAAATGGAGTTATTAAAAAAGGTATTTATATTATACCTCCTGTTGTAAATAGTCACATAGATACAATTAGTGATAATATTAATTTAATAGATGTTCAATTAAATCCATGTTTATTCTATAAACTTTTTAATATTCCAGCTAATCAACTAGAAAATAAGATTTATACCATTGATGAACTTTCTCTGGATTTCGATGAAACATTTTTAGAGAGACTATATACTTGCAAAAATAATAAAAATGTTGTTTATACTATGCTTAACAGTTTTTTTATTAATTTATTTGATAAGTTTAACTTTAAAAGTGACGAAATTGTTTTTTTTGTAAATGAATTATACAAAGATGGTAACCTTGAAAAGTTTTATAAAGAACAAAATTTATCAGTTAGACAGTTAGAACGAAAAGTAAAACAATATAGTGGATTGACTCCAAAAAACTTGAGTAGACTTGGTAGGTTTTACAGTGTTCTAGATTATATAAAATACAGACAATTTGATTTAGAGTTTAGTGAAATAGCTTTTGAATATAAGTTTTCAGATCAATCTCATTTTATTAGAGAATTTAAATCTTTTACAAATATTACCCCAAAAAAATTTATCAAAGATACAAACTCATCTTTACAATTCAAAGGTATATGTAATTTAACCAAAGTTATTAACTAAAAAAAAAGAAAAAAAAGGGGGGGCAGCCCCTTTTCCTTATTTTCTAGCTTCTTTTAATGTTTCTGCTATCATAAATGATAATTCTAATGCTTGATCTGCATTTAATCTTGGATCACATTGAGTATGATATCTACTAGCAAGTCCATCTGCTGTAATAGCTGAACTTTTACTTCCTGTACACTCTGTTACATTTTGTCCAGTCATTTCAAGGTGAATACCACCTGCAACTGTTCCTTCTGATTTATGGATTTGGAAGAACTGTTTTACTTCACTTAAAATATTATCAAAGTCTCTAGTTTTATAACCATTTGGTGCTTTTTCAACATTTCCATGCATAGGATCAGATGACCATACAACATTTTTACCCTCTTCTTTTACTCTTCTTAAAAGATTTGGGAATTTGTCAGCAATTTTATCATGACCCATTCTAACAATAAGATTTAATCTTCCTGCTTCATTTTCAGGGTTTAAAGCATCAATTAATTCAATTAATTCATCCTCTTGCATAGAAGGGCCAACTTTACATCCAATAGGATTATTTATACCTCTAAAATATTCTAAATGTGCTCCATCTAATTGTCTTGTTCTATCACCAATCCATAACATATGGGCAGAACAATCGTACCACTTACCACTTAATGAATCTTTTCTAGTAAGAGCCTCTTCATAATTTAATAATAAAGCTTCATGGGAAGTATAAAGTACTGTTTCGCTTAATTGAGCTGTGTTTTCACTAGTAATTCCACATGATTCCATAAATTTTAAAGTTTCAGAGATTTTCGCTGCCAATTGGTCATATTTTTCGCCAAGGGTATTATCTTTTACAAAATCTAAATTCCATGAATGAACTTGATGTAAATCTGCCATACCACCTCTTGCAAATGCTCTAAGCAAGTTTAGTGTTGAAGCACTTTGATTATAAGCTTTTAAAAGCCTTTTCGCCTTTGGTGTTCTATCTTTTTGGGTAAAATCTACATTATTGATAATATCACCTCTGTACGAAGGTAAGGCAATACCATTTATCTCTTCAAAATCAGCAGATCTTGGTTTTGCAAATTGTCCTGCAATTCTTCCTACTTTTACAACTGGTTTTCCCCCAGAAAAAGTTAAAACAACTGCCATTTGCATCATAACTTTAAATAGATCTTTTATATTGTTTGCATTAAAAGCATTAAATGATTCAGCGCAATCTCCACCTTGAAGTAAAAAAGCGTCACCTCTAACTACATCTGCAAGTTTTGATTTTAAAGTTTCAGCCTCTCCAGCAAAAATAAGTGGAGGATATGTTGCTAATTCTTTTTCAACTTTAGCAAGTTTCTCTAAATCTGTATATGTTGGTTGTTGTTTTATTGGAAAATCTCTCCAAGAGCTAGGATTCCAAGTATTCATAGCTTATCCTTATTTTTAAATAGTGATGATTTTATCTAAAATATTCTTAAGCTAAATAGTAAAAACCCAAAGCTTAACCTTGGGTTTCTTTAATTAGTTTTTTTGAAGTTTTTGTAATAGGTCTTTAAATGAGTCTTTAAATGACTCAAGTCCATCATTTAATAGTTTTTCATAAACAGCATCAATATCAATTTTACTTGATTTTATTGTTTTGAAAAATTCATCACAATCACTTTCTGTGATGATTTTACTAGGTTCTTTTAAACCATTTTCTAGCCATTCATCAATTGTTGATAGTGGAGCAGTATTAACAGAATTTGGATAAATTAAACTATCAACATAATAACTTCCTGGTAAGTCATCACCTTTTACACCTGTACTTGCAAATAAGGTTCTAATATTTTCATTGGCAATTTTCTCAACTTCATGATAACACTTAGCTGCATTTACAATTCCAAGTCTTCCTGTTTTTAAACCCTTTGCTCTAAATTCAGAATCACACATTCTATCAAATCTAGAAACAAATACAGAGATTACTGCTTTGATATCTTTATTTGATGCTTTAATCCCTTCGTCTAAGGCTTTTGCACACTCTTTTGCTTGTTCTGGTGAAAATATTAAAGTAGCATTTACATGAATACCAGCACTTGTTAATTCTCTCATAGCTTCATACCCAGCTTTAGTTGCTGGAACTTTAATCATTACATTTTCAGCGCCAATTTGAGAATTTAATCTCATACCTTCTTCAATAGTCCCTTTGGTATCATCGCATAAAGCAGGATCTACTTCAATTGAAATAAACCCATCATTTGTACTCTCTAAATAAAGGTCATTTAATAATTCTGCAGCTCTTTTAATATCTGTTATAGCAAGCTCTTCATAAATAACTTTTGGCTCATTTGCCTTTAACATCTCAAACTGTTGTCCATAGGCAACAGAATTTGTAATTGAAGATTCAAATATTGCAGGATTCGATGTTGCACCATGAATAACTTCATCTTTGATAAGAGTTTGAAATCTATTTTCTAAGAAATCTCTTTCTATAAAATCACACCATAATGAAAAATTTATATCCTCTTTTAAACTCATATTGTATCTCCTATATATGATCTAATATTTTTGTTAAATCTTTTTCATCAACAATAATATTAGCTTCTTTTTTTAAAATATCTTTTGCACAAAAAGCAACTCTTTTTGAAGCATATGGGAACATTGAAACATCATTTGCTCCATCACCCGCAACTAGTGTATTCTCTTTAGTAACACCAAGCATTGATTGAACTCTTTGAATCATATCACCTTTAGAAAAGCCAAACATCATATCTCCACCAACAAGACCAGTTAAAATACCATCTTTTTCATGTAAAATATTTGAAAAATCTGCATCTAAACCTAACTTTTCTTTAGCTGGTGAGGTTCCTATTCTAAAACCACCCGAGAAACAAACCACTTTATAATCTTGCTTTTTAAGTTCACTAATTAGTTCATAAGCACCTGGCATTAAAGGTAACTCTTTGCAGATCTCTACAGCTTTAGAATACTCTAAACCTTTTAGTAAAGATACCCTTTCTACTAAAGACTCAAAAAAGTCAAGTTCTCCAGCCATCGCTTTTTCAGTAATACTTGCGACTTTTTCTTCAAGACCTAAAGGCTTTGCTAAAAAATCAATAGTTTCACCATCCATAAGTGTTGAATCAAAATCAAAAACAGCTAATTTCATACTAAGTTTTCCTAGATTTATTTTTTTGAAGGTATAATAGTATCCAAACTTATCTAAAGGATACTATTTGAAGCTAGCTTCTATTGATATCGGACTTAAAAGAATAGGTGTTGCCATCAGTCTCACAGGTACAATTGTAACGCCCCAAAATGCTATTTTGAGAAAAAATAGAAACCAAGCTGCCAATGACGTAAATAGTTTTTTAAAAGAGTGGGAAATAGAAAAACTTATTGTTGGATTTCCTAGTGCAAGCCCTGATATGCAAAAAAGAATTACTCACTTTGTAAACCTACTTGAACTTGAAATTCCTTATGAGTTTCAAGAAGAAAATATGAGTTCTATTGAAGCGGAGGAAGTTATGAAAGGTGAGATAAAATATAAAAGAGATGGAAGGGTTGATTCTCTAGCAGCTAAAATTATTCTAGAAAGATTTTTAGATGGAAATAAATAATTTAAATTTATTAAAAGAAAAATGTTCAAATTTAAAGATACTTTATGTAGAAGACAATGAAAAGGTTAGGCAACAAACTAAAAAAGCATTAAGTATCTATTTCCCACATATTACACTTGCAATAAATGGTAAAGAGGGTTTAGAAAAAATCAAAAAAAATAATATAGATATTGTTTTTACAGATATAAATATGCCTAAAATGGACGGATTATCAATGATTAAAAATATAAGAAGTTTTGATAAAAATATTTATATTGTAGTTTTTTCTGCTTATGATAATAGTGAATATCTTTTAGAATGTATAGCCCATGGAGTTGATGGATATATCCTAAAACCTTTTAAATTTAATCAAATTCAAAATATAATAGAAAAAATCATAGATAAGATATACAATCTAACTCAACACAGCCATTCAATAAATTTAGCTGACAATTTTAAATGGAATTTAGAGACATTAACGTTACAAAAAAACTCTAAATATATAGAACTTACAAAAAATGAAATAACATTAATTAAGCTTTTAAGCTCTTCTAAACATGCTATTTTTTCAAGTGAAGAAATTGAATTAGAAGTATTTAATGATAACTATAATGACAATAAAAGAGTTAGAGGATTAATATCTAGACTCAATAAAAAAATAGGTAGTCGTATTATTAGATCAAAATATGCTCAAGGCTATGAACTAAATTTGGAAAAGAAATAATGAAAAATAATGAAAAATGGTTTGAACATATTTTTAATAATAGTGGCGTAGGGATTTTAATTGTTGATAAAAATAGAAAAATTCTAGAACTAAATCAAACTTTTTGCAATATGCTTGGATATAAATATGAAGAACTAATAAACCAACATGCAAAAATACTTCACACTTCAGATGAATCTTCTGAAAAATTTGGCGAAATAGCATTTGATACTGTATTAACAAGTAATTCTTTAGATTTAGAATATAAATTTAAACATAAAAATAATTATCCAATTTGGATAAAAATCACAGGCGATGTAATAAAAAATAATCAAGAAGTCTTATGGATTGCTACAAATATAAATAAAAAAGTTAAATTTCAAGAAGAACTTGCAAATTTAAACGATACTCTTAGTAATAAAATAGAAAATCAAGTAAAAATTTTAAGAGAAAAAGATAGACAACTTCAATACCAAGCAAGGCTTGCGCAAATGGGAGAGATTCTAAATATGATTTCCCATCAATGGAGACAACCACTAATGTCAATATCTGCAACCACAAGTTTTTTATATGGGAAGATATTAACTAATGAGTTTAATGAAAAAGAATTTCTTGAAGAATTGTACTTAATAGAAGAATCAGCACAACACTTATCAGATACAATAAATGATTTTAGAAATTTTTTCAAACTAGATAAACAAAAGAGTTTAACAAGTTTTGAAGATATTGTTGATAATACATTAAAAATCATAAAACCTATTTTATTAAACAACCACATAGAATTAGAAACCATATTTGAATCCCATGAAACAATTTATACTTTAGAAAATGAGATAAAACAAGTAGTTTTAAATATACTTAAAAATGCAGAAGATGCTTTTATAGAAAACAATAAAATCAATAGAAAAATAAAGATAAAAACATTTACAAAAGAAAATTTTAACTATTTGAAAATTAGTGATAATGCAGGAGGAATAAAACCTCATCTTATAGAAAAAATTTTTGATACATATTTTACAACTAAAGCTTCTACAAACGGAACAGGTCTTGGCCTTTGTATGTCAAGAACAATCATTGAAGATAATTGTAAAGGTTATTTAACAGTATGTAACAATGAGCAAAATGGGGCAACTTTTACGATAAAACTTCCAATTAAAGAATAGACATTTAATAGACAATTCAAACTATACTTTAAAACTCTATTTAGACATTTAGTAGACACTCTTTTTTTATAATTAGATTAGAAAAAAAGTTATATCAAAGGAGGATGTCATGCAAGATAAACTTTTTGTAGAAGAGAGAAAGCTTGAAAAAAGATGGGATGGTCCTTGGCCACTTATTCTTACTACTGCTTTTGTCTTATTTTTGTTTTACGCATCATGGTGGATATTCCAAGATCCTAGAGGACTTATGAGAATGTATACACCATATGTTGGATATATGTGGTGTAGATGGCTTCTAGTTATCATGATTTGGATTGCATATATTTTTGACTTTTGGCCATTTAACAGACAATGGTTAAGAAATACAAACCCTTTACTCAAAGGTATAATCTTTACAACCTTGACTGTTTTTATTTTTGCAATTGTATTGGAGTTTTTTTTCCAAACGATTTTAGGAGATTATGCTATTGCATATTTTAGTCCTGAAAAACTAGAAGAGTTAGGAATAGTTCCTTTTTACGCAGAAGAGTATTCTGCTCAAGCTATTTTAATGTTCGCAGCTATTGCCTCTTGGCTAAGTCCTGCATGGGTTGTAGCAGCGGAAAGTTCACCTTGGGAGAATTTAAAACAGCCAATTAAAGGTTTTACAATATTAATGTTTACTTTTCTTCTAAGTATGATTGTATATTTTGTAGCTTTTCATTCACATATGGCTATTTTATTTGACCCATGGCAATCATTTACTGCTATTGCACCACCTTGGTGGGAAGAGTTTGCAAATACAGTTCATGGGAATTTTAATATTGCTTGGATTATGTGTTGTACTGTTGTTGTTTGGATGTATGAAACAATTTGGGAAAGATATCCATTTTCTCTAATTAAAACTAATTGGATAAGAAGAGTCTCTTCATTTTTTGGAATTATACTAATTGCAATGGCATTAAGTTTCTTTCTTTACTTTGCACAAGAATTGATTTGGGGTGAAGCAATTAGAGGAACAAGAAGGATTATGTCTCCAGATTGGAGATGGTTACACGTTGGAGAAATGGCAATATTTTGGTTAGTGCCAGCTTTATATATTCATTTCTATATGCAAGATTGTGTTACAAAATATTCTAAACCAATTAATGTTTTACTTAGAAATATTATAACTATTGTAGCTGCGATTGCAATTTATTATGTTTATTATAAAACTTCGCATCTATTCTTAGGGACACAAAAAGGATTCTCACACCCACAACAATTTCCAATGATTCCAATGATTTGGCTAATTAATATTATGCTAATTAATCACTGGTTTATGGATAATTGGCCAGGATGGAGATTATCACCACAAACTGTTACAGAGTGTAGAAAAGTTGATAAAGATGAGATTAGAATTACCCCTAGATTTAATTTAGGATTAGTTGTTGGGACAGTCCTTGGTATTTCTACATATTTTGTTATTGTCTATCTCTTACCTACAATGGGTGATGCCCTAACTATATTTAAATAAAGGAGGATGAGATGAAAACAACTACTTCAAACAACGAATCAAGAAGAGACTTTATAAAAGGCTCAGCAACAGGTTTAGGACTTGGTGCACTTGCAGCAATGGGTTTATTCTCTTATTCTCCAATGAGAGAGATATTCTTTCCAGACTTGGAAAGAAAGATGACAGACTTTGGTGCTTTAAAAAGTGTAAAAGTAACCAATATAAGTGAAACAAGTTGGTTTGACAATGCAACTTTAATGGGAGATATTAAAGGTGCTGGTGGCTTACTTGTAAACCAATATGATTTTAATTGGCCTCCATTTGGTGATGGGACTGGATTAGCAAAAGGAAGTTATGAAAGAGGTATTAATAAAATCAAACACCTACTTCCAGAAAAATTAGATGAAGCTTGGGAAATTACAAAAGAGAATTCGATAAGTCCTGAAAATGCAGGTGGCTTTGCCGCATTAATTGATGTTGAAAGATTAGATGGTACTAGAAAAAAATATCTTCTTGATGTAGGTTGGGCATATAATTGGATGGATGAGTCATTCAAAAGAGAAGGTATTGATAAAATGTTAGAAAGTGGGGAGATTGATACTTTAATTATCTCACATGAGCATTTTGATCACTTTTGGGGATTCCCTGTTGCTATGAAATATAATCCAAATCTAAAAGTGATTATTCCTGAAGGATTTTATAAAGAAGGATTACAATACATAAAAGACTCAGGCCATAAAGGTGAGCTTATAGTTGCAAAAAATGGTCTTTATGAATTAGAACCTGGACTTGCGACTTATGTATTTGATGTTCCAATTATTTGTAGAGTATTTGGTGAACAATCTATTTATGCAAATATTCAAGATAAAGGTTTAGTAAGTATCACCGGATGTTGCCACCAAGGTATTATCAAATTTGCAAACACTGCATATAAAGAGCTTAAATATGATAAAGACCAAATGCATGGCATTTATGGAGGTTTACACATCTCTCCATTTGATGATTGGGATCCAAAATATGATGATTTAGTATTTGCCCTTAAAAAATGGAATTTTGAAAAAATTGGATGCAATCACTGCACAGGATTATTAACAGCAGAAAAATTTATTAAAGCAGGATATCCTATTGTAAAAGGAACTGCTCAATATAAATCAAAAAGTAAAGCTTATTTAGGAAATGGAGATGTTATTACTTTTGGATAAGTAATAACATCTAAATAAAAAGGAGTCTATTATGAAACTAAAAGATTTTTACCCTATAGATTTTGATGGTTCACAAACAGCTTTTAACTCACTCATTAGGACAATATTAATAAAAGCAAATTATGATCCCATATTAAAAAAGGTAACTGGTTATAAGGGTATGCATCAATATAATGACTCCCAAGAGTGTTGGACATTAAAATTTGAAAGTCAAAAAGGAGTGTATGGTTTCATCCAAACTCAAAATATTGAAAAAGAAGATAGTTTTGAAAGTACTTTTAATTTATACTATTTCCCATCTCCAAATGAAAAAGATTTGCAAAATTCATCATTAATTGAAGAATACCTTGTAAATAGTGAACAATTTATTGAAAAAGTGAAAGGTTTTCCATCATTTTTAGAGATTTTCTTAAATTTTAAAATTGCTAAAGTCAAAATAAATATTTTAAAAAATAAAAACAGTTTAAAAATCACATATAAAACTCTAAATAGAATTAAAACTTTTTTAAAAGATGGTATTGAGGATATTAATAATCTAACAAATGAAAAATATATCATCAGACCAAATGCTATGGATAAAAACTTTCCAGCTTTTAAATTTATCTTACCTTTTTTCAATTTTTTCAATACATTATTAACTAGAATTAGTAAAAAAGAGCCTATAAGTTTTGATATAAAAAAATCAAAAGTTGAGGCGGTTTACTATGATAAAGAAGGGATTCAAAGTAAAAACAATGATGTTTTATGCACTAAACTTGAATTTCATATTGTATATATGCAAGACTCCAAAAATAAAAAAGTTGAAAATAAATCCTTACTTTTTAAAGTTTTAACATCTGGTTCTTGGTTTAAGTACAATTTAGATTTAAAAAAGTATTTAAGTTCAAAAAATAAATCTTTGAAACCAAAACTTATAGTTGTAACTGGATTCTTAGGTTCAGGGAAAACAAACTTTTTACAAAACTTTATAGAATTTGAAAATCAAAATAGTAGATTTGTAGGGATAATTCAAAATGAAATAGGGAAAACTGGTCTTGATGGTAAACTTATAGATTATGATTATAATATGGTAGAAATAGATGAAGGGTGTGTATGCTGTTCTTTAACAGGACAATTAAGAACTGCAATCGCTACTCTTTTTGAAAAGAGAATTCCTGACACAGTTATTTTAGAAACAACTGGTGTTGCAAATCCTTTTAACCTTTTATCTGAAATAGATGAACTTAATGATTTAATAGAATTTGAGTCTATAATATCAATCGTGGATGCTAGAAGTTATGACAAACTTTTAAATTCTTATGCAGTTTTTAAAGATCAAATTAGAGCAGCTGATGTCATCTTACTAAATAAAATTGACTTAGTAGAAGAGATGGAAATAAAAGAAATTGAAAATAAACTACATACCCAAAATAGATGTGCAAATATTATAAAAACTATAAACTGTAGTATAAATCCCCTTGTTGTAACAAATAGTGCACAACTAAGTAATACAACAAATCATATTTCAAATGAGTTTAATGAAGAAACAACAAATTTTAGAACACACTTAGAAGATAATCTTTCAAGCATCAAACAAAATGTGAATAAAAAATTAGATAGAAAAAAGTTTGAAAAAAACTTAGAAAATATCCCTAAAAATATATTAAGAGTAAAAGGTATAGTTGAATTTGAAGATTCAAACTCACAATATGTAGTTCAATATGTAGATGATTTTTTTGAGATTAATGAAATTGAGGAAAATAAAAAAAGAGAAAATTTTTTAATTTATATAGGAGAGGAAATTCAAGAGATTAAAGAATTTATAGCATAAATAGAGAGGTAAAGATGAGAGCATTTATTTCTAAACATTTTGTAAAATATTTTAATAAAGAATTGTTCTCTGGTTTTTTACTAGTTTTTGTAATTTTACTTGCACTTCTTTTTAAGAACACATCTTTAGAGCCTATTTATAACGCTTTTTTAAATGCGAGACTTGTGATTGAATTAGACTCATTATTTTCAATTGATAAACCAATTGCTTTATGGGTAAATGATGGATTAATGTCTATATTTTTTCTTCTTATTGGACTTGAAATAAAAAAAGAATTACTAACTGGACATCTTTCATCTTTATCAAAAATTGCACTTCCTGCAATTGCAGCTTTGGGAGGAATGATTTTACCCGCAGCTTTATTTATATTTTTCAATTTTGGAGATAATGTAGCTTTAAAAGGTTGGGCAATACCAACAGTTACAGATATTGCATTTGTTTTAATAATCTTAACAATTTTAGGAAATAAAATTCCAACTTCACTAAAAATATTTTTAATGACTTTAGCTGTTTTTGATGATGTTGGTGCAATTTTGATTATTGCATTATTCTACAGCTCAGACTTGTATATTCCATCACTATTTTTTGCTTTTTTATCAATCCTTGTCTTAATTATATTTAACTATTTTCATATTAAAAAACTAGGTTTTTATTTAGTTGTTGGAATTTTTTTATGGTTTTTTATTTTAAACTCTGGGATTCATGCAACTCTTACAGGGATATTATTAGCTTTTACAGTACCCCTTAAAACAAAAACAAACTTAAATAAAAACTCTTCTCCTGCAAAAATATTAGAACACCATAGTAGATTTTGGGTAAATTACTATATCTTACCACTTTTTATTTTTGTAAATACTGGAATAGATTTAAGTGAATTGACTATTCAAAATTTAACAACAAATATTTCGCTTGGAATAATCTTTGGTCTTTTTGTAGGAAAGCAAGTTGGAGTTTTCCTATTCTCTTATGCTTCTGTAAAATTAAAAATATCAAAACTTCCAGATTCTTCAAATTGGCTACATATGTATGGAGCTTCAATTTTAACAGGAGTTGGTTTTACCATGTGTATTTTTGTTGATACTTTAGCTTTTGAGGATTACAATTATATTTTAGATTTTAATAAAGTTGCAATTTTAATTGGCTCAATTTTATCCGCTGTAATAGGTTTTTTAATTCTTAAAAATACAAAGCCTCATTTCAAATATTAATTTCAATGTCAAACATATTTGAAATTGAACTTTTACAAAACAACATATTAAATTTTTAATGTATTATGAACTACAGCAATTGCAAAATCTGCATCATGACTTATTGAAAGGTATGATTTTTTTATATTAAATTTTTTTCGGATTTCTTTTTTATATTTAATTTTTGGAGCACCATTTTTATCTTTTTTTATTTTTATATCATGAAAAGAGCACTCTTTTCCAATTCCTGTACCAATAGCTTTACTCGCTGCTTCCTTTGCTGCCCAAAATCCTGCAGCAGTTTCAGGTCGTTTAATTAGTTGTATCTCATCTTCATCTAAAAACCTTTGATATGCTTTTAAACCAAACTTTTCGTACATATTTTTTATTCTATTTACTGAAGTTACATCTATTCCAATCATTATTAACCTGTCTTTTTGTATAATCTACTTTATGAAATTATTTATTAGAAAAGTATTATACCTTATCATCATGTTATTTATTATTAGCCTTATTTCATTTGTGGCTATTAACCTTGCACCTAATTCATTTTTTGCAAGTGGGGAACTAAACCCTAATATAACAGAAGAATCAATTGCACAACTAAAAGCAATTTATGGTTTAGATAAACCTTTATATATTCAGTTTTTTTCGTGGGTTACAGCTATAGTCCAACTTGATTTTGGTATCTCCTTTGCAAGTGGAGAGATGGTTAAAAATGAGATTCTTGATAGAATTCCAATCACTTTAACTATAAATATAATTTCAATGTTTTTAATATTTGTTATATCTTTATATCTTGGTATAAAAGCAGCACTTAATAAAGATAGTAAATTAGATAGAGGTATTGGTCAATTATCACTTTTAAGTTTCTCAATGCCATCATTTTATCTTGCTTTACTTTTGGTTTTAATATTTGCCATAAACTTTGAGATTTTGCCAATTGCTGGGCTTCATTCTGTACCAGATGATGGTAGTTTAACTTATTATTTAGATTTTGCTTGGCATTTAATTTTACCAATTTCTATAATTGTATTTGGAGGAATTGGAAGTTTAATTTTATATATTAGGTCACTGACCATTGAAATATTAAAATCAGATTATATATTTTTTGCGAAATCTAGAGGATTAGATAATAAAAAGATTTTAAGATATTATATTTTACCGAATTTGTATCCTCCTGTTATCACCCTACTTGGACTTTCACTTCCAGGGATTATTGGTGGTTCAGTAATATTAGAATCCATTTTTTCAATTGATGGGATGGGATTACTTTTTTATCAAAGTGCTTTAAGCCATGACTATCCAGTTATTATGGGGATTTTGATAATTGGTGCATTTTTAACACTGCTTGGAAATATGCTAGCAGATTTAGTTTTACTAAAATTAAACCCAAATTATGATGGGAAATAAATTTATTTTGAGGAAAATAGTTGATTATAATTAAGACAGTTGAGCAACTGCAAGAGATTAGAAAAAATATAAATGGTTCTATTGGTTTTGTTCCAACAATGGGAGCACTCCATAATGGACATATCTCTTTAATAAAAAAAGCAAGAGAAGAAAATGAGATTGTAATAGTTTCTATTTTTGTAAACCCAACACAGTTTTTGCCAGGTGAAGATTTGGATGCATATCCTAAACGCACTGAAGCAGATAAAAAGATTTGTCAGATGTGTAAGGTGGATTATCTTTTTATGCCTGAAATATCTACAATGTATAGTACTGAAGAGGTTTTAATCAAAGCTCCAAATAAAAGCTTTATCCTAGAAGGCAAAAGTAGACCTGGTCATTTTGATGGTGTTTTACAAGTAGTTTTAAAACTATTTGGAATAGTTCAACCAACTAATGCTTACTTTGGGAAAAAAGATGCACAACAATTAAGTTTAATACAACAAATGGTGAAAAATCTATTTTTACCAATAAATATTGTTGCATGTGATATTGTTAGAGAACCAGATGGTTTGGCGCTTAGTTCTAGAAATGTTTATTTAGATGAAACCCAAAGAAAAGATGCTCTTTTAATTTCAAAATCTCTTTATAGCGGAGCTTCTTTGATAGCAAAAAATGAGTTTAATGTAAATATTATCAAAGATAGGATTTATGAAGTTATGGAAAAACTTGATGTTGAGTATGTAGCAGTAGTTGATAGAGAATTTAATGAGATAAAAACTATTCAAAGAGGTAATACTATAATCTTAGTTGTTGCAAGATTTGGCAATACTAGATTATTAGATAATATCTGGCTTTAAAGAAAACTCATAAAGAGTTTTCTTTATTCATTGATTTTTCAACCACTGTATAGCATCTTCTTCATTTTCAAAAAATTCAACCTCACCACTTATAAACCAAGAAGAAATTTTTGAGATATACTCTTGCCACTTTTTATTTCCATAAATTGCAATTTTTTCAAATTCACTACCGTGCTTTAAACCTAATTTAAAATCATCCCAAGCAGCTCTTAACTCCCAACCTTCTAATTGCGTAATATCTATCAAAGCTTTTATTTTTGCATCAGTTACACCAACTAATGCATTATCAATCATTGGATTGATTTTTTCATAATCTTCATGAGTTAATTTTCCTAACGCCTTTAAAAATAAAAAAAAATCATCATCTACTCTATTTATACCTATACTAAGGCCATGTTTATATGCTTTCATCATATCCTCCTTCTAAGTATCTCTTTAAGTAATTATATCTAAAGTACTAAATTTTTTATATAAACTTATACATTAAAAAAATATGATAAAATTGCAAAAAAATTAAGGCTATATTTTATTTATGAAATTTACAACAGAAAAACCAACAAAATCTTTGCATCTAGTAAGTTTAGGTTGTACTAAAAACCTAGTTGATTCAGAAATTATGTTAGGGAAGTTAAAAGATTACCAGATTATAGATAATGCTTCTATTGCAGATGTTATTATTGTAAATACTTGTGGATTTATTGATAGTGCAAAAGAGGAAAGTATCAATACAATTTTAAATCTTCATGATGAGAGAAAAGAGGAATCAGTTTTAGTTATGGCTGGTTGTTTAAGTGAAAGATATAAAGAGGAGCTTCAAAAAGAATTACCTGAAATTGATATTTTCACTGGAGTTGGTGATTATGACAAGATTGATACTTTAGTTAATGAAAAAAGATCAAGTTTTACAGATGAAGTTTTTTTATTAAATGAAGATAATGATAGAGTTATCACTGGTTCTTCTTACCATGCTTATGTAAAACTAAGTGAAGGGTGCAATCAAACATGCTCTTTTTGTGCAATTCCATCATTTAAGGGGAAATTACACTCAAGAACTTTAGAATCTTTGGTAAAAGAGGTTAAAAATCTTGTATCAAATGGTTATAGTGATTTCTCTTTTGTATCACAAGATTCATCATCTTTTTTAAGGGATTTAGGGATAAAAGATGGTTTAGAACAACTAATAGAAGAGGTTGAAAAAATTGATGGTGTTAAAACTGCAAGAATTTTATACCTTTATCCATCAACTACAACTTTATCTTTAATTGATAAAATTGCTGATTCTAAAAAGTTTGTAAACTATTTTGATATGCCTTTACAACACATAACACCTTCAATGCTTAAAATCATGAAAAGAGGAAAAGGGGTTGAGCAATTAAATGAACTAATGAATCATATGAAATCAAAGCCAAACTCTTTTGTTAGAACAACTTTTATTGCAGGACATCCTGGTGAAACACAAGAAGATTTTGAGGTTTTATGTAAATACTTAGAAGAGTTTAAATTTGATAGGGCAAATGTGTTTTCATATTCTGATGAAGAGGGAACATCAGCAGCTACTTTTGAGGGAAAAATACCACAAGAGCTTATTGATAGTAGAGCTGAAGCCTTAGGTGAAATTATTTCTAAAACAACTAAAGAATCTTTAGAAAATGATATTGGAAAAGAGTTTGAAGTTTATATTGATGGAGAAAGCCAAGAGCATGAGTATCTATTAAGTGCAAGAAAAACACTTTGGGCACCTGATATTGATGGAGAGATTTATATCAATGACAATGAACTTTTTAAACAAAGTGGAGAGCAAGAACAATTAAAATTTGGACAAAAATATACTGTAAAAGTTACAGAACTTGTTGGAGACAAATTACTAGCAACTGTAATTTCATAAAATGAATCTTCAAGTTCCAAAAATCAACACCAAAAAAAATCTACTAGCATTTAGTGGGGGTGTTGATTCTTCAGCTTTATTTTTTCTTCTAGTAGAAAACAATATCCCCTTTGATATTGCAATTGTTAATTATAATATTAGAGTTCAATCTAAAGATGAAGTTTTATATGCAAAAGAACTTGCAAAAAAATACAAAAAACAAATTTTTATAAAAGAAGTTACAGAAGATATTCCATCAAATTTTGAAAAAAAAGCTAGAGATTTAAGATATGCTTTTTTTGATGAAATTATTGAAAAAAAATCTTATGAAAGTTTAATTACAGCTCATCAATTAAATGATAAACTAGAATGGTTTTTAATGCAATTTTCTAAAGGAGCAGGACTAGTAGAACTTTTATCCTTTGAAGAGATTACTTTGCGAAAAAATTATCAAATAATAAAGCCGATGCTAGATATTTCAAGAAATGAGATTTTACATTTTTTAGAACAAAATAAAATAAAATATTTTATTGATGAAAGTAATGAAGATACTAAATATAAAAGAAACTATTTTAGAAAAAACTATTCAAATAAATTTTTAGATGAGTATAAAGATGGTATAAAAAAAAGTTTTGAATATCTTAAAAAAGATAAAAAATCACTATATAAAGAAGAACTAATTTTTCAGAAAAAAGAGCTTGAGATATTTAAAATTTCAAATGACTTTAATATAGATATAAGAACTATTGATAAAAGTTTAAAAAGAAGAGGTCTTTTACTTTCTAAAGCATCAAAAGATGAGATTTTAAAACAAAAAGAGTGTGTTATTTCCCATAAAATATCTATTGCAATAAATCAAAATTTTATTTATATATCTCCATATATAAAAGATGTAATGCCAAAAAAATTTAAAGAAAAATGTAGAATAAACCAAATTCCTAAGAATATAAGAGCTTATATCTTTAAAGAAAATTTGCTTGAAGATTTAGTTATTTAAGAACCTTTTCATTTTTCTATTTTCAACCATTGACTGTCTAACATCTTCTTTATAATTTTTCAAGAAGTCTATATTTTTATAGAAAAGTTCTGATAATTTAAGTAAATTATCATGTTCTAAATCAAAGTCAGTAATTTTTGCTTCAATTAAATATTTATTATTCCATCTAACTAGGGCTTGGGCCCTTTCTTCCGCATCTAGAGAATCAAGATAATTCAATTCATCTAGAGCTTTTAAAGACCAGTCTCTTCTTTCCATGCGTCAATCAAACCTTGAACAACTTTCATAACTTGATTGATAGAATTAACGTTATCATCAATACCTGCACTAAATAAAGTTTCAATTTGATAAAGATATAAACCATCAAGATAATATGCTACATCCCCACCATCAAAATCTAATACATTTCTAAGTTCATCAAAAATTGCAACAGATTTATTTATATATGTAAATTTAGACTCAACATCTCCATTTTCCATAGATGCTTTAACAAATGAAAGATACTTTAATAAACCTTCATAAAGTTTAAGTACCAATAAATAAGGGTCGTCAGATACTGCATTATGTTGTTGATAGGCTTCAATTCCCATATATTAACTCCAATTAATTCATTTGAGGTAAAGTATATTATATATTTACTTAAAGAAAGTTATGAAAAAAAAGCCAATACTACGAATGAGTATTGACTTTATAATTTTTTATTATTTATATCATTTTGCAGTAGATTGCTCAATCATAAGACTTAAGCCTGAGAATGAAGATTCCATTTGTGTTATTATTGCTGCATAAGAAGCAAATTGCTGAGCTAATAAAGAATATTTGCTTTCTAAAGCTTTTTCAGCTTTTTCTTTTTCCTCTTCTAATGTTTCTTGTCTTGCATTAAGTCTATCTTCATAAGTATAAAGTATTCCATCAAATCCATCTAAAGCATCAATATATTCTTTAAGTTCAGACCCTAAACCCATTATAGTTTGAGATTCACCATTTTCATCTTTTCCATAAGAATCAAAAAATAGGTTTTTTAAACTGTCATAATCATCTGCTATAACTTCATTTAATCTTTCAGTATCAACAGATAATGTACCTGATTTATCAAGGTCTAATCCTAGATTAAAAATATTAAGATCCCCATTTTCACCATAATTATTAAATATTTTATCTTTTATACTTTCCATCATAGTTCTTAATGAGTCAGTATCTTTCATTGGAGAATCAGCACTATAAAGTTCTTCATTTACCATGTCAACTAATTCATTATATTTATTTGCGAAATTTTGTAAGTAAGTTTCTACATATGTAGTATCTTCTTCAACAGAGATAGTTGAATAATCATTTGGGTCATTAGAATCATTTGCTTCAACAGCGGTAATCTTTAATCCTCCATCAACTGTAATTACATTTGAAGAAACATCATACTCCACACCATTTACCGTTGCATTCAAATTTTGAGCTTGAATAGTTTGTCCATTTTTACTTGACTCAAGGCCAAAACTAAAATCATCTTGAGTAACTGAAACTTCAGCTCCATCAACTCTACTAATAATAAGTTTGTCATTTTCATATGATACATTAAAAGTAGCACTTCCATCAATTTTAGTAGCTAAATCTCCATAGCTTTCTGTACTACCATCTAAAGTAAAAGTTTCTCCATCTATAACTATTGAGCCTGCACTAGGTATATCAGTTGATGTATAACTGTTTGCAGCTGTACTACTTACTCCAAAACCAAGACTTTGTGAAGTACTTTGAGAAATCATTAAAGCATTTGATTCACCTGAGTTTGCACTTTTAATAACAACTCTATATGAATCATCACTTACTTTTTCTAGTGATGCCGTAATATTTGCATTGAAATTAATCTCCGTAACTAACTCTTCATAAGTTTTATTAGTTGTATCAAAAGTATAACTTTCAGAAAATAATCCATCATCACCAGCAAGTGCAATTGTTAGTTCACCATCATTTATATCATTTTCAAGATTTGAACTATTAATTAATACAGATTGATAAACATCTCTTGTTGCTAATTGATCAACTTTAACAATTGTTGAACCTGTATTAAGAGAAGTTTCACTTGCTGCATCGAAAACTACAGATGTACCTGTTGTATTAGCTGACTTTAAATCAAAAACCGTAGTTCCTGAATTTGTAAATTGATAAAAAGGCTCAACTGCCTCTAAAAGTTCGTTTGCTTTTGCAGTGATAGCAGCTAATTTTAATGCTTCACCATCACTTGTTTCACCATCTTCAGTTGCAACTCTTGTAATAGCATCCAGTCTATTTTCAATAGGTTCAACTGTTGATTTTCTTTCTGCCTCTTTTAATTTATCAATTAAATCTTGATTTAGTGTTGAGGCTTGTCCACTTCCAAGTCCTAAAATACCATCAGCCATAATAAACCCCTTATCTTCTTATACCAAGTAAAGTTTGAAGCATCTCATCCACTACAGTAATAATTTTTGCATTTGCTGTATATGCTGCTTGAAATTGAATCAAATTTATCATCTCTTCATCACTATCTACTTTTGTTAACTGCTCATAACTAGATTCAAGTGATTGAACAACTGCTGTTTGTGTTTCCATTAAGAAGTCATTATTTTCTTTGTCAGTTGAAATATTTACTCTAACTTCTTGAAAAAATTCACTAAAAGATGTTTTTTCTTGTGTACTTCCATCTTGAGCAAAACCGTCAAAATCAATATCATCTTTCCACTGCATTGAACTTATATAATCTAAATCCTCTTGATCTAAATCATTTACCATCTCTTCATTAAATACTAAACTCTTTACAGTGCTTCCACTAAAAAGTCCTAAGTTTTCTACTGTTTCAGTTCCATTGTAAGAATCTGTTGAAGTATGCCCATATGTATAACTTCCATTATCTTCGACCACATATTTATTATAAATATCGCTTAATGCTGAAGCCAATGAATCCAATTTGTCCTTATAATCTATAATTTTATTGTTTGGTGATGTTGTAGTTAAGTTTTCCATTTGTGCTTTTATAATACCCGAACTTACATCAACCTCACTATCATAAACTGCTAAATATACTTTATTTTCTGCTTCAACACTTTGATAGTCATCTTTAAATATTGTATCATTTCCATCTGCTGCAGTGGTAATTGAAATTCTTCCTATAAAAGAACCATCTGTTCCATCTTGATTTGCTTCAATTACTAAAAACTCATCAGAAGAAGATAAATCAGTTTTATTCCCATTTTCATCAACTTGATAGTTACCATTATATGCAGTAACTTTTTCAGAAATAGAAGTGTTATGGTTTATCTCATATTTAAGTGCTCTAATAAAATTTGTATCATCTATTTGATCTGCAACTCCATCATTATCTAAATCAACTTGATTTCCATTTGCATCAAGTACATAATCTCCGAAAGTAACTGAGACTTCATTAGTATTATCAAATTTATAAGTTACAGTCGTGTCAACCTCAGATAAACCGGTGCCTACAGTTCTTTGTATATTTATACTATCACTTGATGCATCTAAAGCAAAGTTATTTATATTATTAACTACAGTGTACGTTCCATCACCGTTATCTGTAATATTTCCATTCGTTATTTCAGTATTGATATTTGTTGCAAGTGTACCATTGTCATTATTAATAGTGATAATGTCCCCCGCCACTAAATTAAAAGTGTCTCCATTTGATTGTGCAGTTACATCAAAAGTTAAAACACCCTCTTGAGTAATTTTAAATGGTTCAGTACCATTTATTCCAGCATCAATTAAAACTTTTCCATTGGCTTCATCATAATCAAGATCTATTGAAGACTCTCCAGTTGGAGTAAAAGTAATTCCTGAGTCAAGAATCATATTATTATCTGATGCTCCGGTTAAAACTAATTCTTGAATTTCAAATGTTCTTCCATTTGCAATACTATCAATAGCTTTTCCATTTGCATCTTCAGTTGCAAATCTATCAATTTGTGTAGTGTTATCTTCTACTAAATTTACTTCTCTAATATTTGTATTATATCTAACAGCTACTTCTCCACCAATTTTCAACTGATAATCGTCACTATCTCTTGACACATCTATATCAACTAAAGCAGACAATTCTTTTTCAAGCTGATCTCTTTTATCAAGTAAATCATTTGTAGAATTATTAGATAATCCCATTTGTTCATTTAATTCACCAATATCATTTAATATTGCATTTATCTCCTGAACATTATCTTCAAGTCTATTAAAAGTTATACTTTCTTGTTGCTCTATATTTTCATATAGATTTTGTAAAGAATCTACTAAATTATTACCTGTAGTTTTAAATGTTGTTTTATAAAGTTCAGAACTAGGAGTTGTTCTTAAATTTTCAACAGATTGAAAGAATCTATTTAAATCGTTTGAGAAACCTGAAGTATCAGTTTCTTTAAACATCTGTTCTACATTTCCAACTATAGATGATATCTCATCATAATAACTGTTTTTAGTGTTCTCTTTCATTATGTTATTAAACATATATTCTGAAGTGATTCTGTAAGCATCATCTGCTCTAACACCACTTCCAGTAAATCTAGAGTCTCCTAATGTTAATTCATTTAGTTGAACTACCCTTTTTTTATAGCCAGGAGTGTTTTCATTAGCTATGTTGTTTGATACATTTTCAACAGCTATTTTTGCTGCACTAAGCCCAGTTTGGGCTACATTTAAAGATTTAAGCATATTACCTCCTTGACTATTATGGGTATATTATTGCTTATTATTGCATTACAATTCTTAAAATTAGATTAAAAAGGGTAGAAGAAAAACTTCAAGATTTTCCATCCAAAAGGTATATGCATAACATCTTGCTCCTCACCTTCTTTCTCATATAGTATTTTTAAATTGGCAACTTGAGAAGAATCTACACTATTATCAGATGTAATATCATAAGGTCTTATAACACCCGTAATTGTAATTGATTGCTTTTGTCCATCTACTAATATCTCTTTAAAACCTTTTACAAAATAATTGCCATTTGCATATGTTTCTTCTATTATAACAGAAACAGTAGTAGAGAAATCTTCACTTAAACTTGTAGTTACATCACCTTTATTACTTGAAGAGGACTTTGATTCATAACCTAAGTTTGTAATTGGATTTATAAAATTAGCAACTTTTTCAGCAACTCCACCAGTTGTTCCTGCAGTTGCACTTAATCCAGTACTTGAAGCATTTCTATCTGAAGTAGTTTCCCTTGAATTACTAGTATTTGAAGATAAAGACTCATTTATATTAATTTGAAGGATATCACCAATTTGTAAATCTTTTTTATCTGCGAATAATGAGGGACCTTTAAGAGTATATAAAGAACCTTTGTTCCTTTTTACAACAGGAGCTGGTTTTGGAACTTGCATCTTAGGTTTTTTGAAATCTATCTTTGGTTCTTGGGCAACACAACCTAAAAAAAGAAAAGATGTTAAAAAAATCAGTATACTAGTTTTCATTATATTTGCTCTCAATAATATATTTTAAATCTAATGCTATTTTGATATCTTTTAAATCTTTTTTAATAAGTGCAGTTGTTCCGTATCTTACTTTTAATGCATCTAAATTTGTATCTGGGTCAACAACTATTAATGCCTTATTTGATATAAGTTTTACATCAATAACTTTTCTTTGACCTATTAAATCAACTGCAGTTTCAATTTCACGATATATAATTCGTTCAATTTTTCTACTTTTTTCTTCTTCTTTGTTCTTTTTAATTAATTGTAGCTGTTTTTGATTTTCTAATTCTTGCTGTCTAGCATATTCTTCACTCATGTGAAAATAGTAATATACAAACATAGCCACAACAGCAACTGCTGAAATAAGCTTAATGAGATTACGTTTTTTATTATTTCTTTTTACAGCTACAATCATGTTTTTATTTAATCACAAATGTTGTGAATAATATCTTCTTAATATTATTTCTTTTTATATCTTCATTACTTGCTGTAACTTCATTGAGGATATTATTAATATCTTCCATTAGCTCTTCTTTTAATAACTCTTTTCCACCAACAGTTAATAACTCTTCTGAACTTCTTGCACTTATTTGTGCTATTACAACATCAACAATCTCTGGCTTATATTCTTCAACAATTGCTTCTATTGAAGGCTCTGTACTTTTTAAAGAGAAAGAAAGCTTCATTAATTTTTCTCTTCCTTTAGCATTAGTGATATTTAAAACCAAGTCATTTATTGCAGCTTTATATGTTTCATTTGAATCACTAGCTTCCTCTTTTTGAACCTGCTCAGTACCTTGTTGCTGTTGACCTGATAATACTCCACTTGAATACAATAAATATCCTCCAGCACCAACTGCAATTAATAAAATAACCACTAAGGCAATAAGAACTATCATTAGTCCTTTTCCACCACCAGATTTTTTTACCTCTTCGTTTTCTTCAGCCATAAATCACCCTTCATCTTCATTATTTATTTTATACTCTTGTAACATCTGTGTTAATAAAGAGGCATTTTTAGGACTTAAGTACCTCATAAAAGATGTTACCTTTGCCTCTTTTAATCTTAAGATTATATCGAAAACTCCTTCAAGATTTCCATCACTAATCATTTGATTAAAAATTCCTGCAGCAATTTTAGGCTTCATTTTATTATAAATTGTTGAAATCTTGCTATCAACTTCACCTTTTATATTAGATAAAAGTTTTTTATTTTCATCTCTTAAGGCTTGAATTTGTTTCTTTTCACTTTCTACTTTTTTTAGCAAGACATCTAACTCTTTTTTTCTCTCTTGATACTCTTTTTCTTTTTTATTATAAAAACTGTTAAGCTCTTTTTTTAATTCTCTAACCTCTATTTTTTGCTTAATTAATGCTGCACTACTTACTCTTTCCTCTTGGGCAAAAGAGAATGAAAACAATAAAAATGTTGCTAAAATTAACTTATTCAAAAATTCTCCTGTTCACTAATATATTTACTTTGGATATATTCACTAGCTGCTTCCTCTTCCATATAAAGAACTTTTCTAAAAGCTTCATCTTTTTGTTCTTTTAAAATATAAGCATATTGTTCTGTTTGCTTTTGCAATTCAACAATCTCTATAACCAAACTCTCAACTTGTTGCTGTAAACCATTTTTTTCATAGTTAAGCTTCATTATATGCTCTTTCATAGTATTTTTATGAATTGCTAATACAGCAAAATCCGATATTGCACCATGTCTTTGAACTGAAGTCGTATTTATTTTGTTTTGTGTAAACATAATTTCATCTTCAATACGAGAAATTTTTGCCATTAATTGACCCTTTTCAATTAATTTCTGATCAGTTTGCATTTTTTTCAAGTCATGAAGTTTTTCAATCATATTACTGTCCAAAAGTTAAGATCAAACCCCACAAATCATTTGTATAGGTTTGAATATTATCACCTATCCAAGGTAATGAAATAAGGATAAAAACTGAAACAAATATAACTTTTGGAACAAAAGTTAATGATGCATCTGAGACTTGAGTTACTGCTTGAAAGATTGAGATTATTAGACCAATTACCATACTTACTATAAGTGATGGCAATCCAAGTATTAGAATTATTTTTACTGTATTTTCGGCAATACCAATTAAATCCATACTAATCTTTAACTTTTACTGTAATCTCCAGCGTTTTGTTACTTAATAACTGTGAGATTAATTTTGCTATATCATCCACATTAGAACTACCAATATCAATACTTTCTGGTTTATTATCTTTTTGTAATTCAGTTGTTTGTACTTTTTTTGGAAGTGGTTGAGTTGACACCTCTTCATTATCTAAACCATTTAAAGCTGCTAAAATATCAGCTTCATTTAATGCATCAAATTCTGCAAATTCATTTGACATGTCAAATCCTTGAGTATTCTCTTCTTTTTTTTCTTCTATGATATCAAAATCTTCTTCAAAACTCAAATCTTTTATCGAGGATAAAACATCTTCATCTTGATTATCTTCTGTACTTTCAAGCTCTACTTCGTCTATTTGCTCAACAAGTGAAGATAAGTCATCAATCTCTTCAATTAATGGTTCTGATGGAGGTTCTTCTTCATTTCTATGGGACAATAAATTACTTAGTTCATCATCTAATTGAACATAACTTTTTTCATTACCTTCATCTTTTTCATAAGCATCTTCAACAATCTCAACAATTGAATCTTGAATCTCATTTGATTCTTGTTCAAATGCTTCAGCCTCAAGCTTTTTTATAATATGCTTTGATAATTCATCCATTGAATCGACTGAGATATCGCCAATTCCATGATCTAATAAATACTCTTGTTCAATACCATCTTTTGGTTTCAAAAAATTTATTTTTTGATTTAATGTATTTTTTTTGATAATTTTTGAGTCATCAATCAAATAGATATTTTTTGGATTATCTTCAATAGCATTTTTCAAACTTTCTAAGGTTCTTAATTCTTTAATTTCACCATTTTCATCAAGCCTAAACTTTATGTTTGAATGGTTTAGTAATTCTTTTATCTCTTTTTTGAAGCTTTCACTTCCGTAAGTATATATAATCAAAGATAACCCTAAAATTATTTTTTAAAAAATTATACCTTTATTTTATAAAATTTTAGATAAAATATTTTAACAATCATAGAGGTGTGAATTTGAGGATACTAATAACTTTTTTTCTGATTATAAATTTTTTATGTGCCATTACAATAAAAGATATTTCTAACATAGTTGGAATTAGAGATAACCAACTTATTGGATATGGACTAGTTGTTGGATTAGCTGGTACTGGAGACAAATCACAATTTACTATGCAGTCTTTACAAAATTTGCTTAGAAATTCATATATAAAGATTCCAACATCATCAATAAAATCAAAAAATATTGCAGCTGTTATGGTAACAGCAGAACTACCCCCTTTTTCAAGACAAGGGGATAAAATAAAAGTTAAAATATCTGCAATTGGAGATGCTAAATCAATTGACCATGGACAACTTTTACTAACTCAACTTAAGGCTGTAGATGGTCAAGTTTATGCATTGGCGCAAGGTGCTATTGTTTCAGAATTAGAAAATCCAACAACAGGTTATATTTATGAGGGTGGAACTATTGAAAATGAGGTTGATTATTCTTTACAAAATGAAGATTCAATTACATTAAGTTTGTTTAAAAATGATGCTAAGCAAGCTTTTACAGTAGAAGAAAAAATCAATAAAAAATTTGGTCAAAATATAGCAATGGCTATTGATACAAGAACAGTAAAGGTGAAAAAACCTGCAAATATTTCGACAGTAAAATTTATATATGATGTTCAAAGTATTCAATTAGATTCTGATTTTAAAAAGAAAATTGTTATTGATATGAATAGAGAAACAATAATTGCAGGTGCGGATATACCAATTGACCCTGTTACAGTAGCTAGAGAGAACTTTACTATAAGAATAAAAAAATCTCCTTTAGATGAAAATCAATGGGATGATAATAAAGCAAACCCAGGTAAAGATATTGGAGATGATGTAAAACTAGATAATAAACCAATTGCAGTGAATATTGATAATACATTAATGAATTCAAAAGGAACTCCGACAATTTCAGATTTAGTTAGAGCTATGAAAGTTATGAAACTCCCAATGACTGATATAATAGAAACAATAAAAATAATCAAAGAGATGGGTGCATTAGACAACGTTGAACTGGATATAAGAGGATAATATGGCTGAATTTTTAAGTCAAGATGAAATTGATGCACTTTTAGATATTGCCGAAGCGGGAGAAGATATAGATGCTTCTACTGAAGAACAGATTATATCAAAAGAAAAGAACTACTCTATTTATGATTTTAAAAAGCCAAATAGAATCTCAAATGAACAATTTAAAGCTTTTTCAACCCTTCATGATAAGATGTTAAGAGACTTAATTACTGACCTTTCAGCAATGCTTAGAAAAATAGTTGATATTAAACTTTATTCTATTGAACAAATGACTTATGGTGAGTTTATCCTTTCAATTCCTCAATTAACTTCACTAAATACACTTTCAATTAAACCCCTTGAAGGAAGAATTGTAATTGAGTGTAACCCTGGAATCTCACATAAAATTATTGCAGAATTATTAGGAAGTGGAGCCGTTGCAGCTAGTGATAATTTAGATAGAGAATTAACAGAAATTGAAGTTAATATCTTTGATCACTTCTATAAAATGTTCATAAAGCATATGTATAAAGCATGGGATGAAGTAACAACATTAAATTTTAAAATTGAATCAAGAGATACAAATGCAAATGCAATTCAAATTATCTCTGACCATGAGATTGTTCTACTAGTAGTACTTGAAATTACAATTGATGAGGAATCAGGTTTTCTTTCTATTTGTTACCCTATTTCATATATTGAAACGCTTTTAAATAAAATTGTTGAAAAAATGTTTAATGAAGGTAAAAATAAAAAAGCTAGTAGAAAAAAAGATATTACAACATTAATTTCTGGCGCAAAAATGAAGGTTGAAGCAATAATGGCTGAAACAGAATTAACAGTTGAAGACTTATTAAAAATAAAACCTAATGATGTCATAGTATTTAATAAAAATGCTAGTTCTTCATCTTCAAAACTTTATGTAAACAAGACTGAAAAGTTTTTAGGTGTTTCTGGGATATCAAATAATAGAAAAGCTGTTCAAGTAAAAGCTAATTTAGACCATGAGAAACAAGAAACTTTAGAGATTTTAAGATTAATGAGAGAAGATAGAATTAAAAAATCTCAAGAGTCTAGAGAAAATATCCAAAGACTCTTAAGTGAGAGAGGGAAAAAATAGTTTTACCCTTGAATACTCCAAGCTAAAGTTTGACCTGCGTACATTGGTACTACATTTTCACTATTATAAGTGTATATTTCAGGTACAACAAAATCTTTTTGTACTAGTTTAATAGTTTTCTCTACAGCTTTAAAATCATATATGTTTTGCGCATTTAAACTTACAAATGCATTTAAATTTTCAAGTTTGCCATTTTTATCAAATAAATCAGTTAATACTTGTAAAGCAATAGGAGACGTAAATACTCCAGCAGCACAACCACAACACTCTTTTTTGTGTTTTGGATGAGGAGCACTATCACTTCCAAACATCAATTTTGGATGTGCTTCAAGTGCAGCATTTAATAAAGCATCTCTATCCTCTGGCCTTTTTGCTATAGGTTTACAAAAAAGATGTGGCTGTAACATACCTCCAGCAACATCATCTAAAGTAATTAGTAAATGATGTAAAGTAACTGTTGCATGTAAATTATCATATTTATCTAATAACTCAATTGCATCTTTTGTTGTAATGTGTTCCATAATAATTTTTAGATTAGGGAATGAAGAAGCAATAGACTCATATATAGGCATAAACTCTTTTTCCCTATCCATAACAAAACCATTTGTTTCACCGTGAATACATAAAGGGATTCCAAGTTTACTCATTGATTCTAATGTTGGTCTTAAATTTTCAATATCCATTGATGATACACCAGTTTCAGAATTGGTTGTAATCCCAGCAGGATAAAGTTTAATTGCTATAATATCATCTTTAATATCTTCCAAAAATTCATAAGAATAATCATCTTTAAAAAATAAAGTTACATAAGGTTCAAAATCATCACCATTACAAGCTTCTATGATTCTTTGTTTATATGATAAAAGTGCTTCTTTAGTTGTAACAGGAGGCACTAAATTAGGCATTATTAGTGCGCCTGAAAAAGTATTTGAAGTAAGTGGGCCCACAAGTTTTAACATCTCACCATCTCTTAAGTGAAGATGCATGTCAAGTGGAGAATTGATTTCAAAACTTCGCATACTAAATTGCGTCCTCGTCTTGCTCTCCTGTTCTTATTCTAACAACTTTTTCAACTGAAGAAATAAAGATTTTACCATCACCAATTTTTCCAGTTTTTGCTGAATTTACAATAATATCAATAGTTGAGTCAACCTCTTCATCTGAAACAATTAATTCTAATTTGATTTTAGGTAAAAAATCAACAACATATTCAGCACCTCTATATAATTCTGAATGTCCTTGTTGTCTACCATATCCTTTTACATCAGATACAGTCATACCTGTAATACCAGCTTCTGTTAAAGCATCTTTAACATCTTCTAGTTTAAACGGTTTAATTACTGCTTCAATTTTTTTCATATATCGTTTCCTTTTTTTGATTGTCCTATTTTAGCAAAACTTAGTTAAATCTAAATTATTACTATCTTTTACATCTAAATTATTAATTAAAATGCTCTTTTGAACTCAGGATAAGCTTCAACACCACACTCATCAACATCAAGTCCTTGCATCTCTTCATCATCTGCTGCTCTTAATGCAACTATTTTGTTAAGGATAAATAATACAACAAAAGATACAAAAAAGGCAAAAATTCCAACTACAACAACACCTTTTAGTTGTCCCATAAATGTTATATCATCTCCATTACTTGCAAAAATTCCAACTGCTAAAGTTCCCCAAATACCATTTAATAAGTGAACCGATAAAGCACCAACTGGATCATCAAGTTTTAATTTATCAAAGAAAGATACTCCAATAACAACAATAACACCACCAATTGCACCAATTAAAATTGGAGTATAAATATCATATAAATCAGGCCCTGCAGTAATTGCAACTAATCCACCTAAAGCTCCATTTAATACCATAGTAATATCAAGTTTTTTATACTGGAAATACATTATTATCGAAACAATAATTGCACCAGCAAGTCCAGCAGTGTTTGTATTCATAATAGTTAAAGCAACTGCATCAGCACTCTCTTTTGAAGCTATTGAACCAACAGAACCTCCATTAAATCCAAACCAACCAATCCATAAAAGAAAAGCACCTAAAGTTACAAGAGGGATATTTGATGCAGGAATTACTCTAACTCCACCAGTTTTTGGATATCTTCCTTTTCTAGCACCAATTATAATTATTGCCGCTAATAAAGCCCATCCACCAGTACTGTGAATAACAGTAGATCCAGCCAAGTCATACATTGATAAATCTAAAAATGTTCCATCAAGCATATCAGCTCCCCATGACCAGTTTACAACAGTTGGGTAAATAAAACCACCCATAATTACAGTAAAAATTGCTAAAGGAATAACTTTTGCTCTTTCACTTACACCACCTGACATAATATTGATTACTTTTCCAACAAAAGCCATTTGAAATAAAAATGCTGCCCACTTTGACATTGAATCGCTTCCAAAATCACCAAAAGCGATTGAGTAACCTACAAGTAAAAATGACATAGATGCAATTGCATAAATCATTGTGTTTACCATTAATACTGCTGAAACATTCTTTGTTCTAACAAGTCCAGCTTCTAACATAGCAAATCCAGGAACCATAAAAATGATTAACGTCATTGCAAAAAGTGCAAAAAACGTATCAATAACATAACTAACTGATTGTAAATCCATATTTAACCCTCATCAAATTTTTTGTAAGGAGCATTATATAGTTTAATAAGATATTTTGGAGAGTAATTATGTATAAAAAATATACAGCAAGATAGATTTTATATCAGTGAAGAATAAATCTCCACCGATATAAAGGGGCTTATACAGCTTCTGAACCTCTTTGTTCAGTTCTAATTCTAACAACTTCATCAACTGGTGTAACGAAGATTTTACCATCTCCAATTTTTCCAGTTTTAGCTGATTCAACAATTACTCCAATTGTTGAATCAACATCTTCATCATTTACGATTACTTCGATTTTAATTTTTGCTAAGAAATCTACAACATACTCAGCACCTCTATATAACTCAGAGTGACCTTGTTGTCTTCCGTAACCTTTTACATCTGACACTGTCATCCCTGCGATTCCGTTTTCCACTAAAGCCTCTTTAACATCTTCTAGTTTAAAAGGTTTGATAATTGCTTCTATTTTTTTCATTATTTAAATCCTATTCTCTATTAAGCTTTTTTGAATTCTGGATAACATTCAAGACCAGTTTCGTGAATATCAAGACCAGTAATTTCAGTTTCTTCATCAACTCTTAGTCCAACAACTAAGTCTAAAATTTTCCAAACAATGAATGAAACAATGAATACGAATGCACCAATTACAACAATACCTTTGATTTGAGCCATGATTGTTACATCTGGATTAAAGATACCAACTGCTAATGTTCCCCAGATACCTGCTACTAAGTGAACAGATAAAGCACCAACTGGATCATCAATTTTTAACTTATCAAAGAATGGAACCGCAAATACTACAATTGCACCACCAACAACACCTTCAATAAATGCAACTAACATACCTAAGTCTGGACCAGCTGTACAAGAAACAAGTCCTGCTAATGCACCATTTAGAACCATAGTTAAATCAACTTTTTTGTATAGAAGTTGAGTTAAAATAGCAGCCATTACAGCACCTGCTGCAGCAGCCATATTTGTATCAGCAACAACTAAAGCAATTCCATCAATATCAGCTTTTGAACCTAAAGCTAATTGAGAACCACCATTAAATCCAAACCATCCCATCCAAAGAATAAATGTACCTAATGTAGCAAGAGTTAAGTTTGAACCAGGGATTGGTCTTACTTTACCATCTTTAGTATATTTACCTTTTCTAGCTCCAAGGATTAATACACCTGCTAATGCAGCCCATCCACCAACAGAGTGAACAATAGTAGAACCAGCGAAGTCAGAGAAACCAGCAATTAAACCACCAAGCTCAGTTCCACCCCATGTCCAATGACCTTGAATTGGATAAATTACACCTGATAAAACAACAACGAAAATTAAGAAAGGCCATAATTTCATTCTTTCTGCAATTGTACCTGAAATTACAGAAGCAGCTGTAGCAACGAACATAACTTGGAAGAAGAAATCTGCTGCTGCTGGATATCCAGAGTCAGGACCATTTTCCATAGAAATTGTTGAGAAACTTCCCATGAAAGAAGAACCGTCACCATACATTAAGTTATACCCAATAAAGTAATACATAATACAAGAGATTGCAAACAATGCTATATTTTTTGTTAATACCGTCGCATTATTCTTTGATCTTGTAAGACCAGATTCTAACATAGCAAAACCTGCTGCCATCCACATTACTAATACACCAGAAAATACAAATAGAAATCCATCTAATATGTATTTTAAGTCGTTAAAATTTTCCATATTTTTCCTTTTCAAAAAATGTATGCCGAAATTGTAACAGATAAAAACCTGAGTGAATACATATAGTTTGTATATTTTTTATACAATAATAACTTAATAATTAGTTAGTCAGTACATAGTAATTGGCTTTACATGGTAGCTCTAGACAATTTTCTTGAAAAAATAAATTTTAAACGATTTTTTATTAATTTTACATATTTGTATTTTTTAAATAATTGTATATTTTTTATACACAGATTTTATATACAGTGTGTTATAATAAAAAAGGAGTATAAATGAAAGAATATTTAGATGTATATTTTCAAAATAGAAATAAAATTGAAGACTTTATAGAAGAGACTTTTCTAAAAATTGGGGAACTTAAGAATTTAAAGGTTACAGGGTTTAAAGATGTATTTAAACTTTTCCCATCACTGGAGCTTGTCTACATAATTGACAAAAAGTCAAAAATACAAATTTCTCCAAACTATTTTAGAAACTATGAAGATAAAAAAGCTTTAGATATTTCTAGGGATTATCTTTTAGGGAAAATTCGTTTTAATCAAAAAACCAACTCCGCTTTCACCTCAGCATATGTAAGTAGTGCTACAAAAAACTCTTGCATAACTTTTTGTGTAAAAGAGGAAGACTATATTATATTTTTTGATTTTAAAATAGAGACTATTTTGGAAAGATTAAATTTAATAGAACTTAATAAACCTTTTCATACTATAACTAAGACTTTTTATTCTATAGCAGGATATTCGATGTTTGCTTTGTCTTTATTTATAGTTTGTTATTCAATATATGATTTTAGTCATTCATTTTTGATTAAAGGTATTTTTGATTTAGACACAATTTTTAAACCTATTATTGCATTAACTTTAGGTATTGCAATATTTGATTTAGCAAAAACAATTTTAGAGCAAGAAGTATATTTTAAAAGTTATTCAAAGAACTCTAAAGTTGAAACAAAAATGATTACTAAGTTTTTAATTTCAATCATTATTGCTTTATCTATTGAAGCTTTAATGGTTGTATTTAAAATTGCAATTAATGATTATGACAAAATGATCAATGCATTTTATTTAATTGCTGGTATATCGTTGATATTGATAGCATTATCGATATTTATTCATTTAACAAAAAAGAAATAAAATATTATAGTATAATACAAGAAGGTGAAACATGGAAAACTATATAGCTATATCTAAAAACTCAAAGGAGATTTTAAACTCTGCACATCTATTACAAAGTGTAGAAGTTAATGCTTTAATCTCAGGTGAAGCAGGAGTTGGTAAGAAATCTCTTGCAAAATATATATTACCAAAAGCTCCACTATTTAAAGCAAAAAATCTTCAACAAGATATCGCTGATAATATTATCAATCTGCAAAATTGTTCGATAATTATTGATAAAATTGAGAATATTACTAATATTGATTTACTAATTAATTGGGTAAATGAAAATGGTATTAGAGTTGTTGCTACAACAATGAAAGATGATTTAAATGCAAAAGTAGAAGAGCTTTTCTCAATTACTATAGAGTTACCACCTTTAAAAGATAGAGAAGAGGATGTAAAAGCTTTAACCTCAAAATTTTCAAAAGAAGCAAGTAACACATTAGATTTAGATGTAATTGTACCTTCTAGACTAATGATAAATATCTCAAATAATGCACATAGTTTAAGAAAATCTATATATTTTTCATACCTTTTTGAAACTATTGGTGAAGATGAAATATTAATGTTTATGGAAAACTATATGTTCTCAAATATGGAAGGTGAAAACTCATATAAAGATTTTCTATATTTACTTGAAGTTCCAATGTTAAAAGCAGCAACAAAAAAATACAAATCACAAGTGCAAATGGCAAAACATTTAGGGCTTAATAGAATCACTCTTCGAAAAAAATTAGACAGTCACAAGGAATTTTTAGATGGTTAGCGAACTTAATGTTGAAATTGAAGAACTTATATCTCAAGGAGCACAAGATTTTGAAATCTCAAAGATTTTTAGAAACTACTTTAAAAACTATGTAGACTCTATTGATACCACCCTTGAAACAACAGGGGGAAAAGACTTCTTTGTTCAACATACAAAACACACAGATAAATTTTTAATCGCTTTATACAAATACATATTAAGAAAACATTTTAAAAACTACCAACCAATGAGTACCTCAATACCTATTACCTTGATTGCCTTAGGAAGTTATGGAAGGGAACAATTATGTATTTACTCTGATGTAGATTTAATGCTTTTATATGAAGATATCCCAGGATATAATTTAAGAGCCATTATGGAAGACTTTATCACTTTAGCTTGGGATTGTGGATTAAAACTTGGTTCAAGGGTTCATGAACTAAAGGATATCGCAGAGGGAGTAAAAGAGGATATCACAATAAAGACCTCTATTATTGAATCAAGAATGATTTATGGATCAAAATATCTTTGGTATGGTTATGAAAATGTACTAAAAAAGATAAAAGAAACAGACCAAAAAGAGTTTGTGTTAGAAAAACTTGAAGAGCATAAACAAAGGCTTCTAAAATTCCCACTTAAAATGGAACCAAATATTAAAGATGGTTATGGGGGAATGAGAGAGGCTAATATGGTATTTTGGATGGCAACAGTTATCCATGGAGTTTATGATACAAAAGAGCTTATTGGCCAAGAGTTTACTGAAGATGAATATAAAAAATATAGAGCTGCTTTAGAGTATATTTTTCAAGTAAGAAACGCTTTACATAATATTTCAATGAAAAAACTTGATGTTGTAAATTTTGATGTATTACCAGAACTTAGTACAAAATTAGGTTTTAAACACACTCCACGTTTAACAAAAGAGCGTCAATGTATGTCTAGACTTACTGAGTGCTTACATAGAATCCATCATTTTTCATGCACCATGGTTAAAAAATTTACAAGACGAGTTTTATTTGAAAAAGAGAATATAAGTAAACTTAAAAAGTATCGATTTAAAAAGAATCTTTATATTATCAATGACAAACTATACTGCTCTTTTTCAAATAAGCCAAAAACTTTAAATACTTTAATTAAAGAGTTTATTGAACTACCAGATACAATAAAAACTTTTGATAGATCATATCTTTATTATGTAAGTAAAACTAAAATTCCAAGTAAACAAAGTAAAGAGTTAAAAAAGAATATAAAAACTTTATTACATAAACCAAATTTGTATCCACTAATAAAAATGATTTATAACGGTAGACTTTTCCAATCGATTTTACCAATTGGGAAAAAAATTGTAAATCAACCTCAGTTTGATGGTTACCACCAACACCCTGTTGATATCCACTCAATAAAAACACTAAAAAAACTAGAGGAGATAAAAGACCCTTATATTCAAGAAGTTTATGACTCAATGGATGAAAAGAATCGAGCTTTAGTTAGACTTGTTGCCTTATTACATGATGTTGGTAAAGGAAGGGTGGTAGACCATCATATTGTAGGTGAAAAACTATTTAAAAACATGACTAAAGCATTTGAATTTGACCCAATCCATATTCAAAGGGGTGCTTTACTAGTAAGATACCATAATATGATGAGTAAGTTTGCTACAAGTAAAGACATTTACTCTGAAAAAGTTATTCTTGCCTTTACTGCATTATTAAAAGATGAGATAACTCTAAAAATGCTTTATGTTGTAACCTATGCAGACATTTCTGCTGTTGGAGATAGTGTATATAAAAGTGCGACATCTTCACTTTTAAGACAATTATATCTTCAATCTTTACCTGCATTTGAAAATAAAAATCTATTAAATGAAAATGTAAGAAGACACAAAAAAGAAGAAACAATAAAAAAATCTAAAAGATATAAAGAGTTGTCTGCAATTAAAAAGAAAAAACTTATGTATATCTCTTCAAATCAGATTTTCTTACAACTTAGGGCAAGTGAAATTATGGATATTGCCCTTGATGCATATGCGGTTAAAGATTTCAAATATGAGATTGATAATACGACAAATCTAAGAATCAAGATTATTAGAGCGATACCTTTAAATCTAGGTTATATGCTTGGAAAACTAGAGTTTTTAAATATATCTACATTAAATATTTTCAAACTTTATGATGATAAAAAATACTTTGAAATCAGATTTGATGAAGGGGTTGATGAAGGCGATTTAATCTATATTGATAGTATTATTAGGGATTCATTTGATATGAGCAGAAAAACTAGACTTTTATCCCCTGAAATAAAAAAAGAAAATGTCACAATTGATTGTAATCACTCTGCATATCTTGCTTCTATGCATGTAGTGGCGAAGGATCAAAAAGGTCTTTTTGCTTACATTGCAAATGTATTTGATGAATTTGAAGTAGAAATTGAAAGTGCAAAATTAAGCTCTATGAAAAAAGTTGCAAAAGATTTATTTCTTATTGAAAAAGATGGAAACTTTTGTGCAAATCAAGATGAAATCATAGAATCCCTGTGTAGCAAATAATAATTTTAAAACAACTAAGTAAATAACTTAATTATTTATTAAGATTTATAGCATTATAATTTGATTAAAAGGTATCTAAGTATTATGATACCTTTTAAAAGGATTTGTGGTGAAGATGCAGCAAGCTTTTGGAGCAAAAGTAACTACTTTAAAGTTCGAAAATAGATTCGCAACATATGCTGTATTTTTAAAAAAGACAGCAAATAGGGATCAAAGAATATCACTATTTAACAATTTAAAAAAATTAGTATCAACTGAAATATGGACAAATGAAAATATTGATTTTATTATTATTGAATTGACTTTAGATAAAAAAAAGTATGTTCAAAATAATAATCTAATCTCTTATATTGGTGAAGTACAAATTGATTTAAAAAAATTAAATAGTCTAATGACAGGGGATTTCTCTTTAGCTGAAATGTAAAAAGGATATACAATGAGCGTAGGACAAGAACTCTTAGATGTACCATTACCACAGATGGTATCCGACTTAGCCATGGGTGTAGCTACAGCACAAGAAGCTTTAGACAAAAATTCACTACAAACAACACTAGAACTTGCAAAACCAGAAAATGCTATTAGTTTCGTACCAAAAATTGTAGGAACAATTAATCCTGATACAGGAGAATCAAACATAACACAAGTAGAGGCAAAAGATATTCCACTTATTGCATTTATACGACCTACTTGGTATCAATTTTCAGAAACATCCATTGAAGTTTCTATGGATATTAAAACTTCAATGCAAAGGGAAACTAATGTAAAAGTGGGCTTTAAAGCAAAAGCTGGATGGGGTCCATTTTCTGCTTCTATAAAAACAGATGTTGAACATAATAGAAAATTTGGTAAAGAGGTGCATGGAACAAGTAAACTTACAGTTAAAATGGTTCCAGTACCTCCACCACCTTTATTATTACCGGAGGTTGATATACAGGTTTTACAACCAGCTAATCCAACACCACCTGTTAATTAATAGTTTTATTATTCATAGTAGAGTTTTCTACTATGAATTAAAACCTTAACCATAGATATAAGGAATATATCATGCCTATACCAAAAGAATATAAAGAGATATCAGCAAGCTTATCTGATTTTGTGGAAGAGATGTCTTTAGCTATTGCTCAATCTAAAAAGAATTTAGATGAGACCTCATTAAATACATTAAAAGAACTAGCAAAAACTGATATTGAAATCCCCATTCTAAAACAAGAAGTAACTCAAAATGGAGTAAAAGACAAGATTTCATATGTAAAAGTTTCAGCTTTATCTTTAGGTATGAAACCAACTTTTTATGAATTTAGTGAAACTAAAATAGAGGTTTCGATGGATTTAAGTGTTGCAGAGGAAGTAACTTCAACTACAAATACTAAAAAGAAAAAATTGTTTGTTAATACAAAAGATATAAAAAATGAAAGGCGATTTGAATCAAATTTAAATGCTTTTAGTAAACTATCTATAACAATGGTTCCAGTACCAGCACCTAATAATATACCTGAGATAATCCAAGAATATGAAAACAAATGATTTCTTTGAAATAATTTCAGATTCTTTATTAGATGCCTATAAGATTAATAAAAAAATTGAAAAGGACAATCTTATAATAAAAGATATTGAACTAGAGATGAGTTTCTCTCCTGATTCTGAACTTAAGAATATATCTTTAGCAAAGTTGGAAAATAAATTCATGGATAAATATGAAGAAGTAAATTACTTTAATATTTATATAAAAGCATCTGCAAAAAGGAAATAAAATGCCAAATTTTGAAAGAATAACAGAAATAGAAAGAAAACTTAATACTATTGATAAAAAACAATTACAAAGTTTTAAAAAAAGTTATAAACTTCAGGAAACAAAGGCTACAAAATTAAATAATGAGAATAAAACTTTGAAAATGGAAGTTAGAAATATAGAAAAAGAAAAAACAAACCTTCAAAAACTTTTAGTAAAAAAAGAGATTCAATTAAAACAATTTGAAGAGTTAAAGAAAATCAAACCTCTATATCAAAATGATTTCAATAATTTCATAGCAAACTCAGTAAAAGCATTACAAAATAATCTAGAATCGGATGATGATAGTGATTATGAATTTATGATTAGAGATGTGCAGATTGAAGCTCTAGTTTCCACAGAAAATAGAAATGGTAAATTATCATATGTAATCCCAACTTCTACTCAACTAAAAGATATTGATGGAAATAAGTTACAGAAATTAAAATACTCTTTAAGTGTAGTACCCAAAACAAGATAGTTTTATAAAGGAGAAGACTAAAGATAAGATCTTCTCCAAGATAACTTGACTATTAACTTTCTAAAGCCATTTTAGAGGCTAATTTGAAATCTGTTTTTCCACTTCCTAGCTTTGGAACATTTTTAACAATTTTATAAATACTTGGTATCATTAATTTATTATCAAATTCATCTTTTATTTTCTTTTTCAAATTAAGTAATTCTTCTTCATTTATGTTTGAGATTAAAGCAACTATTTTTTCACCTTTTTTTTCATCTTTAATTGAGCTTGTAACAACATCTATCTCATCATTTGGCAAAACCCTTCTAATATTTTCTTCAACTGCTCCAAGACTAATCATTTCACCACCAAGTTTTGCGAATCTTGAATACCTATCAACAATTGTTAAAAAGCCATCTTCATCAAGTCTACCTTTATCTCCTGTTATATAATAGGTTTTACCATCTAATTTTTTTAATACCTCTTTTGTTTTTCCCTCATCTTTTAAATATCCTTTCATAACTTGAACACCAGAAACTAAAATCATCCCCTCTTCATTTGTTTCAAGTTCTTTAAATGTATCAGGGTTTACTATTTTAAATGTTGTTCCAGGAATTGGCATACCTACAGTTCCTACTTTTGCCCCAACTTGAATAGTTCCATCTTTTCCCTCCATCAAAGGTAGATTACAAGCTGCAACAGGAGTAGTTTCAGTAACACCATAACCTTCTAAAATCTCTTTTTCAAATTTTGTTTTAAAATCTTCCCTAACTTTTAATGATAACTTTTCAGCTCCAGCAACTGTAAGTCTTAAACTCTCAAACATTTGCTTTGTTACCTTTGTATTTCTTGTATAAAGTCTAAAAAAGGTGGAAGTTCCAAGCATAATTGTTCCTTTATATTTTGAAACTAAACTACCGATTGCATAACCATCAGTTGGGTCTGGATGTGATACACAACGAATCCCTTCTATAAGAGGTAAAAATAGAGTTACAACCGTGCCAAATGCATGGAAAAAGGGTAAGGAACCAACTATAATATCATCATCATTTACATTTAAAATTGCAGCGATTTGTTGAGAGTTTCCAACTATATTTTGATGAGTTAACTCAATCCCTTTAGGTATCCCTTCACTTCCACTAGAAAACATTATTAAAGCGGTATCATCTTTATCCTGTTTTTTAATATGCAGTTTTTTCAAAATAAAACTAGGGATTAATACTACACTTAAAAGTGTTACTAGCCCTTTTGATTTGGTAATTTTTTTCTTTAAATCTTCCACATATAAAACTTCACAACAAGCTAATACCTCATCAATAGCTACACCTTTTTCTTTTAGTTTTTCAACAAACTTTTTTGAGCTTATAATTGTTTTAATCTCCGCTTTCTCCACACTTCCTATTAATGCTTCAATAGAAGCAGTAAAATTTAAATTTACAGCAGTCTTCCCAAGCATAATAACGGAAGTATTAAAGAAAGCACCTCCCGCACTTGAAGGGAAAAGTAATCCAATATTTTGTCCTTTTATCTTATTTTTCAAAAGATTTTTAAAAAGAATTGATGTAGTTAAAAACTTATATCCAGATAACTCAACTCCTGTTGTATCTGCAAAAATCAAATCTCTTTTAATTTGTTTTAATCTATCAAATATCATTTCAGGAATAGTATCAAGAGTTTTAGTGTGTTCTTTCCATGATATTGTTGATAAGGTTTTAACAGCTTTTTTAACTGTAACTACATTTGCTTTTTCTTTTTTCATTGCCCTTGAAAAAGATACTGTAACACAATTCGTTCTTTTACTTTTTTTGTATTTTTTATTTGCTCTACTAAACATAGATTCCCATAATCCTCTAATATAAAAAACGATTACAGGTACATCTGTTTTTGTTTGTTTTAAAATTAGTTCAAAGCCTCTTTTAAATTCACCTAAATGTCCATTTCTAGTTATTCCACCTTCTGGGAAAAGTACTACTATACTTCCACTATCAAGCTCTTTTGCTACTGTTTTGATAGTCTCTTTACTGGCATCATTAGATATAGGAATTGCTTTAAAAAGTTTTAAAAGCCAATTTAAATACCATTTTTTATAGATTGGTTTATGCATTACAAATTTTACCTGTCTAGGACTACTCATTAAAATCACAGCCCAATCTATCCATGATACATGATTTCCTAAAAGTAAAGCTCCACCTGAAGATGGAATATGCTTAACCCCTTGAACCTCTAAATTATATTTTAATCCAACAACAAACTTCATAAATAATAAAACTAAAGATTGAGGCAATTTATAAATTGTATATGCCATTCCTACTATTGTTATAAAAAGTATTAAATATATTGTATTTAAAGGATCAAGATTGTTTAAAGATACAAAAGTTGTAATACTTAACATCAGAAACATTGCTAAAGAATGAAACCAATTGTTACCAGCTAAAATTGTCCCTAAGTTTTTCTTTCTGGCATTAAATTGAATCAAAGAGTTTAAAGGTACTACAAAGAGTCCACCAAAAATACCAAAAGTTAAAAAAACAAGAGCTAATAAGCTTGCACTATCAACCAATGTAGAAAGATACATCATACCAGCCATACCAATAGCTGCAAGAGGTATAGTTCCGGCTTCAATATAGTTTTTTGATAGTTTTGAATATATAATTGAACCAATTGCAATACCAATTCCTGAAGATGCTATTACACCATTTATTACAAATACATCTGTGATATTTAAATATTGTTTTGCAAAAGATGGGAAAACAGCCATAAGACCTTGAGATACTCCCCAAAAAACTGATAAACCAATAACCGATAAAAATATTACACTATTTGAATATATTGTTTTAATATTTTTCTTTAAAAGCTTCCCTTGTATAAGTGCCTTTCTATCAAAATCTAAACCTTCATTTTTAACATACAAAGTTTTTAATCTTCTCAAAACAACTAATGACACAGTCATCTCTAAAAAAGCAACGGGAACAATATAATAAGTTAATGGTAAAATTGCATCCATAAGTTGCTCTTTTGTTGTTAAAACTTGAAGATTATTTGCATTATAAAAAGATTCAAAAACAAAAGAACCACTTGCTATTGAAAATAAAATTGCTATTATCGATACTGCTTGTAAGCTAGCATTTCCTTTGGCTAAATTTTTCTTACCCCAAATATCTATAATAATACCAAATTTAGCAGGGGAATAAATTGCACTTTGTACTGCTAATAAAACAAGGTTTAACATAGCTATATAAAAGTTTCCACTTAAATAGGAAAATATCATTAAAATTGATAAAGAAAAAGATGAGATTGCACCATATATTAATATATTTTTTTTATTATATTTATCTGACAGATATCCACTTAGTGTAAAAAGAAGTAAAAAAGGGATAATTATCATGGCATTTATAATAGATATCCAAACAACTTGTGTACTTCCATCAAATATCTTAAATGCTATATTTTGTAAAAAAACTTTGTGTGCAACATCAACTATTACATTACAAAAGACTACAAATAAAAATGCTAATTTGATAAGTAGTAAATTACTTGATAATTTATTCATAATTAAACCTTCTTAAACTCAATAATAGTATGTCTGTTAAAAATATATGGCTTAAATGAATTTAAAATATTTAAAACTAAAACCTCTGGTAAGAAGCCTGTGTTTTCTAACACCTTTGTACTAAGTTCCCTTTCAAGCAAAGCTAATTTTTTACTTGTTTTTACATATTCATTTATAAGTTCACTAGCAATTTGATAATCTCTTAACTCTTCATACAACTTTAAAACTTCAACTTCTGTTTTAAAATATATATCTTTATCATCAAGCAAATCTAAGGCAATAGCCTCTTTTATAATCTCTTGATTTAAATCTTTTTTTGATATTGGGTTTTTAATCTGGCTTGATAGCATCTCAATTGATTGTAAAATAAGTTCAGACCTATCATTAAAATTTATATTATAGTAATCAAAAAGCTCTTTTATATAATCAATAGAAAAACTAAGATTATCTTTAAAATATTTAATCATATTTAAAACAGAAACTGTAATCTCAGGATAATACTTCATATTTTTTGAAGTATTTACTGTATTTGGAAGTAAACCTTTTTTACTATAAAAAGATATAGTATGATTAGAAAGATTAGTCTCTTCTACCAACTCACTCATTTTATAATATGGTTTTTCATCAATAATTTTCATCTTTAATCCCTAAAAGTGAAGAGTTATACTCCTTACTTTTGAAATTATAGAGAAATTTAAAATGAAAAACAAGAGTAAGACTCTTTACTTCTTAGTTTTGTAACTGTTTGGTAATTTATAAGTTTGAATTTTATGTAAATTTTACTATTATGCTAAGGCTTATATTTACTTAATAAATAGTGAATTAATATAAGAAAGGAAAAAGATGAAATTAAAAATGTTTCAAATAGATGCATTTACAGATACTATATTTAAAGGGAATTCTGCAGCAGTAATTATCTTAGAAGAATGGTTACCTGACGAAATCATGCAGTCAATTGCAATAGAAAACAATCTATCTGAAACTGCATTTGCAAAAAAATGTGATGATTCAACATATGAAATAAGATGGTTTTCACCTATTACAGAAATAGACTTTTGTGGACATGCTACTCTTGCTACTGCTTTTGTTTTATTTGAAGGAGATATAAAAGAAGTAACTTTTACAGCTAAAGCTGTGGGAAGTTTAAAAGTTACACAATTGGATGATGGTTATATAGAAATGGTATTTCCGAATAGAAAACCAAAAAAAGTTGATAATATTCCAAATGAATTGATAAAAGGCTTATCAATTAAACCTGAAGATGTTTTAGTAAATCAACAAGCATATTTTGTAGTTTACCCAAATGAAGAAGATATTTATAATATAGAAGTTGAATTAGATGAAATTAAAAAGCTAGGGCCTTTAGATGTTACAGTAACTTCAAAGTCAAGTAAATATGATTTTATAACAAGATATTTTTGGCCTGCAAATGGAGGGAAAGAAGATCCTGTAACTGGTTCAATGCATACTGGGGCAGCTCCTTTATGGGCAGAAAGACTAGATAAAAATAATTTACTTGCCTATCAAGCCTCAGAACGTGGTGGTGTTTTAAAATGTAAAGTTGAAGATTCTCAAGTTACTATTTTAGGAAAAGCTATTAAATATTTAGAAGGTTATATAACAATACCTTAGTAATGAAAGGATGCAAGTTCACATCCTTCTATTACAAAAAATGGTATTTTTCTTTTAACTTGCAAGATAGATTCTTTTTATAAATTATAGTCTTGAATTATCCCATTTAGTACTTTAATCTCCTTAATTAAATTAGCTTTTACTACTCTTACTAAACTCTTTTATCATTGCTAATATTTCCGATTCATTTGCGGCATCTTCCCTAGTAATAAGTCCTGATTTTAAAGTTTCTAATTTTGATAATGCATTATCTATTCTTTCTAAAAACTCTGTAGCTTCTGTTCCTTGAGTTTTTTTATCTTCTTGTTTTAAATTATCTCCTTCTGTTTTTACAATAGCTTGACCAGTAACTCTTTTTTCCATGGCAGCTATCTCTTTTTCTGTTTTACTTAATAATACTTCAATCTCTTTTTTTGAGTAGTTTCCATCTTCTATTTTCTCTTTTAGTTTTCGAAGAAGCTCTTGTAAAGATTCAAGTTCAGAAACTGTAAAACCAGTTTTCATTAAAGAGAAAATATCTTCAACCATAGCCCTTAACTTTTCTATATCTTCTTTTTCCCTTTTGTTAGAACTTGTGGTACTGTTTTTTTTGTTTTCATCATTATCACTAGCTTTATAATTGTCAAAAAAACTCAGAACACTATTTAAAAAATCTACCATTTCAGAAGGATCTCCCCCAAATTTTCTTGCACCCTCTTCAAGGTCATTGATTTCTTCTTTAAAATAATTTTTTATGCTTTCTAAAGATGCAAACTCTTTTTTAGGATTTTTCTCATGATTTCCTGGAACTATATTTCCATTTTCATCTTCCATAAGTCCACTTCCAAAAGAAGACCACAAATTAGCACTTAATTTCATATAGTCACTAACATCTAAATTTGATAAAAAGTTAACAAATTCATCTTTTAAATTTGCATCCTTTGAAAAAGCAGAATCTTCAAACCAGAAATCATTCCCTGTTTTAAAACTATTATATCTTTGTAAACCCGTGCTATATTTTTCATCTATTATAGAGCTATCATCTAAAGAGTTTTTATATGAAGTTAAAATATTTTTATAGGCATTTGCGTATGGCATTGCTTGTTCTTTACCCACCACACCTGAAAGTGATTCATGTGAATTAGACATTGTTGAGAAGAAAAAGTTAAACTCAGTTGCAGTCATATTTTTAAAATATTCCCTTGTATTAACATCATCTGAACCATGATTAATATAACCATTTTCAACATCAACACTATAACTTGCTTTTAACTCCTTACTCGAAAGATATCTATTGGCACTCATATGCATATCAAAAGAGAAAGTCAAAATTTCACTTTTTGACATAGTTGAAGTTGTTTCAAATACTGCTTTTTGCATATTTATATCTCCAAAATTAGCTGCCATCCCAAAAGCTATAGATTTTTCAAATCCAGACTCTTCACTAATAAATTTTAGATGGGCACTTTTTTCATCATCACTCAAACTATTGAAATACTCAAAATCATATAAATCAACTTCTTCAGAATTTGTAGACTTATCTTTTTTATTAGATGTATCAGCTAGTGTTTGTTGAAAACTATTTGTTTCATTTTCACTCTTAGAAACTTTTCTATAACTTATACTTTCATAGCGATTATATGATCCATGTGTTGATGAAATTGTCATGATTTCTCCTATATTAATTAGCGATTTCATATTTATAATCAAACTTTTTATTTATCCATATGAAATTATAACACTGATAAAACATCTAATCACTTTTTTTTTAACATAAAAAATTATATTTTTTTTAAATTTAAAAAAACACACTAAAAAAGCGTAGATAAAAGAATATAATAAAAATGTGTATTTTTAAAAAAGAGAACAATTTGTGACAGAGGGTGTGACAGATAAAAATTCTATTAAACTGATTATTTTAAAAAACAGGTGTTAATTTAAATCCTTGAGGAGGAACTGCTTCTATTAATTTGTGCTCTAATTTTGCTCTTAACCTATAAACTAGAGTTCTAATTGCACCATTTGTTACTTGTGAATGGGGCCAAATAATATACTCTATTTCGTAAAAAGAAACAGGACTTCCCTTTGCTTCGACAAGTATACTTAAAAGTTTTCTCTCTTTTACACTAAGTTTTATAGGTGTTGTTTTTAAAAAAAGTGATTGGGTTTCCATATCAAAATAATAATCAAACCCTAAGGGTGTACATCTTTTATCTATTATTACTTGATTTGATCTATTTATTTTGAATATTGCCAAAAGTAAAGCAGACTTTAGTTCATTTTTATTAATTGGTTTTAAAAGATAACTTATTGGATTGGTTTCAATTGCCCTTGTCATAGTTTCATCATCATCGCAAGAAGTAAGATAAATAATAGGTATATTCTTAAATTTCTGAACCTCTTTTGCAAGTTCAATTCCATCTTGACCATTTTCTAAATTTATGCCAATTGTTATAATATCAGGTAATTTTATATCTATAACTTTAAGAGCATCATTATATTTTGATACTACATCAATAACTTCATAACCAAATTCAAGAATAGTATTTTTTATATTAATAGCTTCTGCATTTTCTTTTTCAACAATTAAAATCTTTGTTTTATTCATATTAGACCTAAAAAAATATAATAAAATTATAGTAAAATAATCTTACTCTTTATACTTTAGATTCCTAAAATTCAAAAAATTCTAATCTAGGCACTTAAGAATAGAGTCTAAAAATTTAGAAAAATTAAAACCGTGACTGTACATGTGACACTCTTTTGGTATACTTTTCTTATAAGTAATATAAAAATGAAAAGGCTTTTTAAATGCAAATTAAATCATACCTTGATAGATTAAGTCAAAACTCCTTTAATACACAAGACATTAATAAAAAGGTAGAAAACACCTCTTTTAATACTATGCTAATAGAAGAAAGCTTAGATAAAACAACCAAAAGTAGTGTTCCTGTCCATTTAGAAAAGTATGATGATTCAACACTAAGCCAAGAGCAATTTGATAAGCTAATAGATAAACTTGATTTAAATGATTTATCACAAGAAGAAAAAGAACTTTATAAATCAATCATTGATAATGGGTATATCAGTAATGATGAAATTGAAGACTTATCTTATGAACAAATGAAAACCTTGGGTAAATTTGTTTTAAAAAAAGATGACTCAGGTGAATATATAGATGAAACCCTTTTAAATAGTGATATGAAAGCAGGAACTCTTTTAAGTACTGCTGTTATTAGCGATGATGATGATTTTAATAAATCAGTATTTAAAATGGTTGAAAACCTTGAAAAAGATGAGGATATAACAAACTTCATGTATCTAATTACTGGAACTTTTCATAGTAATAAGCTTATTGCATTTCCCCAATTACAAGAGATAGACTATGAGGGAAAAGATATTAAAGAGTTTTTAGAAGACAAAATCTCTACTTTTGAAGATATGCTTGAAGTTTCTGCAAGTAGTGAGCTAAGTAAAGTACTTACAGGTGTTATCAATCAATTTGATGATTTATTAAATCTTTTTAATAGTATCTCAAAAAATAAAGATGAACCAACTACAAAGAGTTCTTATGAAGTTGATATTACCCAAAAACTTATTGATGATTTATTCTCTTTAATGGAAACAGGATTAACTAAAACAGAACTTGAATCCATAGAAAAACTAATGAATCAAATAAAAGAAAAAATAGAAGATTCAAAAGAGAAAAAAGTATCAGAGGATAAAATAAGAGAACTTCTTAAAGAACTAGAAGACAAAATAAAAGAGATACAAAAAAGAGTAATAGGTAACGATAAGATTGAAATTGAAAAGGACTCAAAAAATATAAAAGATGATGAATTATCAGTAAATATGCAAGAGTTTAAATCTACTCTACAAAGTCTGAAAATTGCCCTTGAAGAAACAAAAGAAGAGGGTATAAATAAAACTAACTCTATTTCTAGTCATGAAGAGTTGAGCTTAAGAGAACAATTTAATCAAAACTAATAGTGGATAAGAGTTTACCCACTATATAGATATAGCTAATTCCCTCAAATTAAACAAATACTTTTCTAAGTGCTGAAACCCTAGACAAAATTAAAAAGTCAAAGGCTAAGACAGCTATTAAAGTAAGTCCTACTAGTGGGAAAAACAAAGATACTGCTAGCATTAAAAGCATTGCATTTTTCCAGTGGGGTAAATTTTTTGGCATTGGTGGAGCAACTAGTTTAAATCCTGCACCAGTTGGTCTTCTTTTCCACCACATTATAAGTCCTGTGATACTTAAAGCAATTACAGATAAACAGATTATAGTATTTATAAGTAGATTCCAAATAGTCACTAATCCCATATGTAAAGGAATAGATACAGCCATTGTCTTTCCAGCAAAAGAATAATCATCAAAGGTAACTTTTGCAAGAACTTTTCCCGTATACCTATCCACATGAACAGTTTTATCATCAAATGGATTTTTTGCTTCGCTATTCATAGTATCTTGATTTAAAGTCCATACTCCTGTTTCACCTTTAGGAAAAGAGACTCTATATCTTCCTTCAAAACCTAATCTTGAAGCTAATCTATCAATACTATCTATATTTAATTTTTCACCTTTTAAGGTTCCCTCTATTCCTTCTTTTGAACCTGAAGCTGGCAATGGGGTATGTTCAATCGCCCATGGCATACCTTCACTAGGACCATGATTTAAAGAGGCATGAGTTTTATTTGATAATGGAATTTTATCCCATTTTTCAGCAGGGAAAGTACTCCATGCTTGTACAATCTTAGCTCCCCATACTCCTGTCCATGACATACCAGAAAGTAAAAATAAAAAGAAAAAGATAGCAACATAAGTCCCTAAAACTGAGTGAAAGTTCTTAAAAAACTCCCTACCTTTTAAAGAAAAATCAAAAGCTAAAACCTTATTTACTTTTTTACCTCGAGGCCACCAAAGATATAAACCAGTAATAATTAAAATAATAGCAAAACCAGCAGCAATCTCTAATATCCTATCTCCAGTTTTACCTATGAGTAAGTCACTATGGATATTGTCTGCTAAGTCATACCAACCTTGCCTTCTTTTCCAATCATTTACAATCTCTCCTGTGTAAGGATTTACTGCAACCATTGTTTGAGAGTCATCTTTTAACTTTAATCTAAAAACATTTACTCTATCTTCACTTGGAGCTTTTATTAACTCAACAACATTTGAACCAAGAATAGAAGATTTTGCAATTTCTGATTGTTTTTCTAAACTAATTATTGTATTATCTTTAGGAACAGGGATTGTAATTCTTTCCCCATCTCGTCCATCAAAGAAACCTATATACATCATCATAATACCAGTTGTAGCCAAAATAAGCATAAAAGGGATTACAAAAACACCAGCATAAAAATGCCATCTCCATACCGCTTTATAGAAAATACTATCTTTGTTTTCTATAACTTTTTTTTGATTTAATTTCATCTGCACATCCAATTAAAAAAATAACTGGGAAGTTTATAAAGAAAGTGTTAATTATCTATTAATTAATACTTTTTTTATAGAATTATATGAAAAAAATATCAATGCAATCCAAATTAGAGTAAAGGTAATAAGTTTATCAATATTAAACTCCTCTTTATAAACAAAAACTGCAAGAAAAAAAGCTACTGTGGGTCCTATATACTGGAAGAAACCTAAAGTTGTAAGTTTCATTCTAGTTGCTGCTCCATTAAATAAAAGCAAAGGGATAATAGTGATTAGTCCTGCTAAAGTTAACATAAAAGAGGTATAAGAGTCACTATTTTGAATAAATGCTATTCCGCCATTAAAATAGTTATAAAAAAGATAAATAAATGCAAATGGGAGTAAAAGTAAAACCTCAACAAAAAGACCAACTATTGAACCTACTTCAATTTTCTTTCTAAGCATCCCATAGATTCCAAAACTAACTGCTAAAACCAAAGAAACAACAGGAATATATCCAAGTGAAATAAACTGATATAAAACAGCTAATAGTGCAAGAATAATAGCTATATATTGATTTTTATCCATTTTTTCATTGAATACTAAAAAGCCAAGTAATACATTAACAAGCGGATTTATATAATACCCCAAGGCTGTCTCGAGAATCTTTTCATTTGCAATTGCCCATATAAAAACTAGCCAATTTAATGAAATGAAAAATGTAGATATAAAAAGATAGTAGATTTTTCTTTTATCTTTTAAAACAAAAAATAGCTTTTGTGTCTCTTTTTTATAAAAAATCAATGGTATTAAAAAAATTACTGAAAAGATTACTCGATAAACCAAAACCTCAAAGGAGTTTACAGATGCAACTTCTTTAAAATATATTGGTGATAAACCTCCCCAAAATAGGAAGGCTAATACTGCATAAAATTGACCTAATTGCTCTTTATTCAAATATAACATCCTTAAAAAAGATGCTATAGTATCAAGATTTCAATTTAAAATATAGTAAAAAATTGCTTTTTTAAAAAAACTTTTTAATCTCTTCAGAATTTAGTAGTTTTCCTGTACTTTTTACTTCACCATTGATAACAAGACCTGGTGTACTCATCACTCCATATTCCATGATTTTTACCATATCTTCTACTTTTTCAACTTGTGCAAAAACTCCAGCTTCAGCTACTGCTTTTTTTGCATTTTCAGTTAAAGCTTGGCACTTTGAACAACCTGTTCCTAAAATTTCTATTTTCATTTTCTCTCCTTCTTTTATTATTCCCACTCAAGTTGGTTATAGTATGTTGTAATATTTAAACCATTTAATTGTTCAAAATAATTTAAATATTCAAATTCTTGAGTATTTACATGTTTTTTAATTTCAAAAATATCAATATCATTTTCATAAGCTCTTTTAACATCATCCCTTAAAATTCTAAGATACTCTAAACTAGGTTTATAGGAATCCTTATCAAAGTTTTTTCCATGACCTCCTAAAAAATACTTAGCTTGAATATTCGAAAGATTTTCAATAGCTTCAATCCAACCATCGATATTTGAACTTTTTTTATAACTTAACAATCTTCCATTAAATACAATATTCCCAACAAACAAAAAGCTATCATCTTTACTATAAATCGCTATGTCACTTTTCTCTTCACTTACTTCACTTGGTTTTACAATCTCTAAGATTTTTGTACTACCTTTAATCTTATAACCACCATCAACTAAAGTATCAGCATGAATAACTTCTGTATTTTTATAAACCTCTTTCTCTAAGATGTTTTTCATTCTTTCGAATTTACTTGGGTTTTCATCAATATCATCATTTATTGTTTTATGTCCTACAATCTTTGCACCTATTTCTTGAAAAAAAGATGCCCCTTGGATTCTATCATCATGATAGTTTGACAATATTACATGGGAAACATCAAGAGTTGGATACTCTTTTTTCATCAAATTATAAAACTCTTTTGCAAAGATATATGTAGGACCTGCATCGAGGACAACTAAGCTATCTCCCATATTTACATAACACATATTTGAAACAAAACCTTTGTTTTGTTTTGTTGGTGGATTTATATCTCCAATTACACAACTAATATCTTTTGTGATTTTTATAGGGTTTAAACCATAAAAATCTCCAAAAGCTAAAGAGCTTAAAAAAAATAAACTTATGAAAAATTTTCTAAACATAAAATCCCTTTTATAATATTGCATTAAATACAAATCCAACTAGTAAAATTGCAAACCCAACTATACCAAAAAATATACTAATTAATTTTATACTTAATACTCTTTTTAATATCATTGCTTCAGGAAGACTTAGTGCAACTACAGCCATCATAAAGGACAAGGCAGTTCCAAGCAACATTCCCTTTGAAGTTAAAACTTCAACAAGTGGTATCATCCCAGCAGCACTTGAATACATAGGTATTCCCATAATAACAGCCACAATTGGTGCATACCAAACATCACCACCTGCATATTTAACAATGGTTTCAGATGGAATATAACCATGAATAAATGCTCCAATTGCAATACCAACTATTACATATAAATATATCTTTTTTAGTATATCTAAACTATCAGCCCAAGCTTCATTTGCTCTTTGACTAAAACTTATTGTTTCAGTATTTGAAGGGTCTCCACAACAACTAACAGGTTTAACTTCTAATAAAATCTCTTTTTCTAAATTTAAACTTCCAATTACAAGCCCTGCAATAATTGCAATAATCAAAGCACACGCAATATATAGTAAAGTGATTTTAATCCCAAAAAGTGAAAAGAGTAATGCAATAACAACAGCATCACTAAGTGGTGCTGAAATTAAATATGAGAAGGTGACTCCAAGTGGAATTCTAGCTTGTAAAAAACCTAAAAATAAAGGAATTGCACTACATGAACAAAAAGGAGTTATTATTCCAAAAAGTGCAGCAAAGATATGACCTAAAAGTTTATGTTTTCCACTTAAATAATCTCTAATTTTTTCAACAGGGAAATAACTTCTTAAATAAGTTACAATATAAATAATTGCTACTAAAAGTATTAAAATCTTTACAGTATCATATATAAAAAAATGAACTGCACTACCGAAAGTACTATCACTACTCATTCCAATGAATTGATAAACTAAATTATCAACAATTTTTTCCCACCAAGTAAACATTATTTATCCTTTTTTAATTCTTGCAAAAATTCTACTGCATTATCACCTCTTAGGAAATCTGCAACTTTTAATAAACCATCACTTAAGTATCTAACATTGTAACCTTTAGTTTTCAGATAAATTCTAGCTATGTTTGCTCTATCATTGTGGGGACAAGCAGTTATTATTAACTTATCTTTTGGTAGTTCATCAAGTCTAATTGGTAACTCATTTAAAGGTATATTTTTTGAAAAAGGCATATTCCATACTTGAAACTCCTCTTTAAATCTTATATCAATAAGAACAGCTTTTTCTTCCTCAAGAAGAACCAACATTTCTGCCGTTTTTACCTTCATATTTGTTCGCTCTTTTAAATCAAAAGACTTTACATATTTTTCTAAGTTTAATGGCTTTAATTCATTCGCTATTAATGATGATACTAACGATGTTAATGCTAGCATCAATACAATCGTTTTTTTCATAATTTACTCTTTCGTCTTATAGACCAAGTTCTTCTTTTACTTTAGGAAGTAAAGTTTCATAAATCTCTTCATATGTTGCTTCAAATGCATCAAAACCTTTTCCATCTGGATCTTCAAAACCAACATGAATAACTTTCACTGCATTTGGGAACATTGGACAAGTTTCATTTGCATGGTCACAAACTGTTACAACTAAATCGTATTTATTATCAATAACTTTATCAATAGTTTTTGAATGATACTCCTCTTTCCAAATCCCTTTTTCTACTAATAGTTTTTGTGCATTTGGATTAACTCTTCCACTTGCCTTTACACCGCTTGAATCAGATATGGCACCTTCAATAAATGCATTTATTTGAGCCTCAGCTATAATACTTCTACAAGAGTTCCCTGTACATAAAATCAATACTTTTTTATCCATCTTTTTTCCTTTAAAATATGCTTTAAACTATTTGGCTACCAAAAGATTTTATTGAGTTTATTTGAACGATTCTGGAACTTTAGGGTCAACATCTTTGATGTTGGGGTACCCAAAGTGAAGCTCTAGTGAAAATAAACTACAATAAAATTCTATTAGCCTTATATTAGTGTCAACAACACAACAAACAGAACTGGTGGTGTCACAATTAGTCCAAACTTACTATATTGCCAAAAACCAATTTTCACACCCTTTTGACTTAAAACATGAAGCCAAAGTAAAGTTGCTAAAGAACCAAATGGTGTCATCTTAGGACCTAAGTTACACCCAATTATATTTGCATAAGCTAAAGCTTCATTTGGTATATCTTTCATTGCAATATCCATAACCATGATTGTTGGCATATTGTTCATAATAGCACTTAATATAGCGCTTAAGAAACCTGTTCCAATTATTGCTATTGCATCACCCCTTTGAACTAAATCATTTAAAATCAAGGTCAAATAGTCTGTCAAACCTTCATTTTTAAGTCCATATACAACAATATAAAGTCCAATTGAGAACCAAACAACCTGCCAAGGGGCTGTTTTGATTATCTCTTTAGCATTTGCATGTTTTGTAACACTTGCAATGATTAAGAAAAGTAATCCACCACCTAAAGCAAATACTGAAACTGGTAAATTAAATCCATCACCAACAAAATATCCAACTAATAAAAGTACTAAAAATATCCATGAAAATTTAAATAGTGTCTTACTTTTTAATACATCATCAGGGTTTTTAAGTAAACTTACATCAACCATTTTTGGAATATCTTTTCTTAAAATAAGCCATAAAACAACAATAGAAACAATTGTACTTACTATATATGGAATAATCATATTTGATAAATATTCTAAAAATCCTATATCAAAATAGTTTGCCGTTACAATATTTGTAAGATTTGAAAAGACAAAAGGAAGAGAAGCAGAGTCACTAATAAATCCACCTGCTAATAAAAAAGCTAAAATAGTTTTTGTATTTAATTGTAAAATTCTCATTTTTGCAAGTAAAATTGGAGTTAAGATAAGTGCTGCTCCATCATTTGCAAAAAGTGCTGATACAAAGCTTCCAAGTAATAAAGCATAAACAAACATTAGATGCCCACTTCCCTTTGATAGTTTTGCCATTTTAATTGCACACCATTCAAAAAATCCAATCTCATCTAAAACCATCGATAAAATTATAATCCCAATAAATGCTAAAGTTGCATCCCATACAATATCTGTAACGATTAAAACATCATCTAAACTTACAACACCTACTATTAAAGCAATAATTGCTCCAATTACAGCTGTTGTTCCTATTTGTAAACCCTTGGGTTGCCATATTACAAAAATAAGTGTTATCAAAAATATAGCACTAGCTTGTATCATTTTTTTAATCTCCTAAGTTTCTAATATATCAAGATATATTGATGTATTTTATAAAAAAAGAGTAACTAACTAGTTACTCTTCAGCTAATTCATAAATCTCTGGTTTTAAAGTATAGATGAATGTATCAACTTCAAGTTCATCATATCTTTCAACGGTAACTGGTGTTCTAACAAACTCTTCACCTTCAAACTCATCTAAAAATTCCCAATGATTAATCAAGTTTGATGAATAAAAAAGATACCCATGAATAGTATCTCTATCAATATCAAGTCTAATTCCAGGATATCCCATACCTGCAGACCATCCAGCATCTATTAGTTTTCCACGTACCGTTGCTGGTACAAATTTTCCAACAATATTTTCCAAAACATGTCCATTTGGACAGTTTGGCATCAATGTTCCATATACAAAAAGTGTTTCAGTCAAGTGTAATTACTCCAATAGTAAATATATTATTAATAGAAGTTTTAATCCTCAAAATGATGTTTAAAAAAATTTTAGACGTACATTGTACTTCGAAATTTTTTTATATATTAGTTTGAGAGATGAAAAGTTAAACTTTAATCTCTCAAAACTATTGCAAAATTATAACTCTCTTTTAAACACTATCTTCAAGTATTTTTTTTCATTACCAATAGGTAATTTCAAAAAACTTCTTCTTGATATTGCTTAAAATAAAGTTACTATTAATAGCATATTTACTACTGGCGTAATTACTGACAAGCCTTTACTAAATTTGGTAATTCAATATTTAAAGTCATAATCTCTCTTATGGCACCTTGACGAAACTCATCTAAAGGTGTTCTAATAGTATAATATGCCCATCGCCCTTCTCTATCAACTCTTAAAAACCCTGCTTCTTTTAGAATTTTAAGATGTCTTGAAAGTCTAGATTGAATCATATCAAAAGAGTTTTCTAAATCACATACGCAACATTTTCCATGGATATTTAGAAACTTGATTATTTTTACTCTTGTTTCGTCATTTAATGCGGAAACAGATTTTAAGAATATATCCATCGATTTTTTCCTCTCTTTTGATTTTGAAAGTATATCATAAAAATTCTAATATATCAATATATCTTGATATATTAGAATAAGAATGTCAATTTGGTTTCATTAAAAGTTTTGTATAATTTATAATGAGTTATAAAAATGAAAAACAACTATTAATTTTTATTAGGTTCACCTTACCTATATTAGCATTATTATTTGCTATTGCTATAACAACTTTTTTATATATTGAAAAGAAAACAAAAGTTAATAAATTGAAAGAAGAGATTCAAGCCACTTTTATAAAAAATAAAAAACAAACAATAAAAGAACAAATTGATAATCTTTATTATTATATAGTGTCTGAACAAAAAGATTTAGAAGACAATCTTCAAAAATCTCTTACTTATCAGGTTAGACAAACTCACAAAATTGCAAGAAGTATCTACTATAGATATAAACATAATCACTCGAAAGATGAAATAAAAGAGATGATTAGAGCTGCCCTTAGAGAGATTAGATTCAACAACGATAGAGCTTACTTTTTTGTTTTGGATAAAGAGGGTAAAAATCAATTGCATCCAATGATGCCAGAACTAGAGGGGAAAAATGTTTATAGTACAAGAGATTCAAAAGGTTCATATATTGTAAAAGAACCCCTTGAATTATTGAAAAAAGAGGATGAAGTATTCTATAACTGGTATTGGATAAAATCACAAAAGAATAAGAAAGAATATAAAAAAGTAGGATTCCTTAAAAACTTTCATGAATTAAACTGGGTTATTGGTACAGGTGAATATCTTGAAGACTTTTCTAAAGATACTCAAGAAAAAATTTTAAAACAGATTGAAAGATTAAGATATGGAAAGAATAGTTATTTCATAGTAACAAATAAAGAGAAAAAATATATAAGCCACATAAATAAAGATTTTATTAATAAAAGTGTTTTTAAAATTCTTGAAAAAACAAATACCACTGAATCAATTGAGACAATTAAAAAAATAACAAAAACTAAAGAGGGTTTTGTTACTTTAGATTTTTTTAAACCAAACTCTAATATCGTTTCATCAAAAATAATATATCAGAAAAAAATTCCAAATTGGAGATGGACTATTAGTACTGGTTTTTATATAGATGATGATTCTAAAGCTATTGCATATGAGAAAAATAGAATTGAAGAAGAATATCAAGATAATTTGAAAAATCTATTTTTTATTTTTTCAATTTCAATTATTATCTTAGTGCCACTATTCTTTTATATCTCACTTATTATTGAAAAGAAATTTAGAAAATACAAAGATAGTATTCAAGAATATATTAATGAAAATCAAAAACAATATGAACTATTAGCTCAAAAAAGTAAATTGAGTGCCATGGGTGAGATGTTAGCAAATATTGCTCACCAATGGAAACAACCTTTGTCTCTTATTACTACTGCAACTAGTGGTATAAAATTGAACAAAGAATTAGAAATCAAAGATGATGAGTTTTTATATAGGGCAGTTGATGATATACAAATTAGTGCTAATCACTTAGCTGAAACAATAAATGATTTCACGGACTTTTTTAAGCCAGATAAGAAAAAAAATCAATTTTTACTAAAAGATGTAATCGATAAAACACTTAAACTTTTATCTTCACAATTTCAAACTAAAAGTATAGAGATAATACAACAAATACAAGATATTTCTATTTTAAACTATGAGAGGGAATTGCTACAAGTTTTATTAAATATTATAAATAATTCAAAAGATGCAATCTTAGAAAACAAAATAGAAAATGGCTTAATTTTTATTGAGGTATATACTCATGAAAATAGTGTAATAATTGAGATAAAAGATAATGCAAAAGGTATAAATAAGAATATAAAAGAGCGTATTTTTGAGCCTTACTTCACAACAAAACATAGCTCCAAAGGAACGGGGATAGGCTTATACATGTCCCAAGAGATAATTACTAAACATATGAATGGTACAATTGAAGTGGATAATATTGAGTATAACTATAATCAAGAGATTCAAAAAGGTGCCATTTTTAAGATAACTCTTCCTCTATCAAATTAGAAAAATTGTCATAATCACTTAACACATGTATATTTGATATTTTAGAATCTATGATACAATCTATTTATTATATTTTTTAGGATTTATATATGGCAAAAATTACTGACAAATTAGATAAAAATGATATTGAGTTTATTAAAAAACAAAAAATGTTTTTTGTTGCAACAGCTCCAAAAGAAGGGAAAATAAATCTATCTCCAAAAGGGTTAGATGATACTTTTAAAATCATTGATGAGAATAAAATATTATGGTTAAACTATTTTGGTAGTGGGAATGAAACTGCGGCACACCTATTAGAAGATGAAAGAATGACTATAATGTTTTGTGCCTTTGAAGGAGAAGCAAATATATTAAGACTATACTGCACTGCAAAAACCATTCAAGAAAAAGATAAAAAGTGGGATGAATATATTAAAGAGTTTCCTATTAAAAGAGCGGCAAGACAAGTTTTTGAAATAAATATCTTAAATGTAAATAATTCTTGTGGAATGGGTGTTCCTCTTTTTGACTTTGTGCAACAAAGAAAAGAGTTAACAAACTTTTATGACAATTCAACAAAAGAGCAACATATAGAGTATATGAAAAAGAAAAATCAAATAAGTTTTGATGGAAAATCAACAAAACTATTTGAAGACTAATTAAGTTTAAAATATAGGTGAGAGATAACTCCCACCTATTTAAGTATTATAAATCGTTTTTGATTTTTGCTTCTAAAGCTTCAGTTGTGAAACCGAAGTGTTCAAATAATTTTCCAGCAGGAGCACTTGCTCCAAATGTATCCATACCATAAACTACATCAGCAAATTTATAGTATTCTAAACCTCTTGCAGCCTCAACTGCAAATACTTTTGTATTTGGTTTAATAATTGTATCAATATACTCTTTGTCTTGTTCAATAAGTAAATCAAAACAAGGAACAGAAACAATATTTGCTTTAATTCCAGCTTTTTCAAGATTACAAGCTGTTTGAAGGGCTAACATAACTTCAGAACCTGATGCCATAATTGTTATAGTTGCATCTTCTCTTTCTTTTAATAAATATCCACCATTTGACACTTCACCATATGCTTTTTCAGATTTTAAAACTTCTAAATTTTGTCTTGAACAAACAAAGGCAGTTGGTGCATTCATTTTAAGTGCAACTTTCCAAGACTCAACATTTTCATTTGCATCAGCAGGTCTAAATGTATAGAAGTTTGGTAAAGCTCTAAACTGAGATAAATGTTCAATTGGTTGGTGAGTTGGTCCATCTTCACCTACACCAATAGAATCATGTGTCCATACAAAGTGTTGTGGGATTCCTGCTAGTGCTGCAATTCTAGCACTTGGTTTTAAGTAATCTGAGAATACAAAGAATGTAGCAGAGAATACTCTATATAATCCATAAAGGTTCATTGCGTTTGTCATTGCTGCCATTGCATGTTCTTTAATACCAAAGTGAATATTTCTTCCTTGTGGAAAATCACCTTTACCAGAAAGTTCTGTTTTGTTTGATGGAGCAAGGTCAGCAGAACCACCTAAGAAACCAGGAATTGCATCTGCTATTGCATTTAAAATTTTATGATTTGATGATCTTGTAGCAACACTAGTACCTGCATCAAATACAGGATATTTAATTGCATCAAAATTTGGATTTTGTAATTTTTCAATTTTTTCTTTTGTTTCAGCAGATAATGAAGCATTCCATGCATTTTCAGCTTCAATTCCAACGATTAATTTGTCAAAAGAACCTTTTATATCATAAGGTACTACAAATTTCTCTTCTGGATCAAAACCAGCCTTTTTCTTAGAAGCTTTAAGTTCATCTTCACCTAATGGAGCACCATGTGTATGGTGACTTCCCTCTAAAGTTGCTGCACCTTTTCCAATTGCTGTTTTTGCAATAATTAAAACAGGTTTGTCAGAAGCTTTTGCAGTAACAATAGCTTTATCAATTTGATCAAAATTATGTCCATCAATCTCTAATACTTCAAAATTAATTGCCTGAAATCTTTTCTTAACATTTTCAGACCAAGCAATAGAAGTATCACCTTCAATTGTAATATCATTTGAATCATAAATTACAATTAAGTTATCTAATTCTAAGTGTCCTGCAGTTGCACAAGCCTCATATGAAATACCCTCTTGTAAATCTCCATCACCACAAAAGCAATAAACTTTATGATTGATTACATCTTTTCCTAAAGTGTTTTGTGCATATTTTGAAGCCATAGCAAAACCAACTGCATTTGCAATACCTTGACCTAAAGGACCAGTTGTAATTTCAACACCATGAGTGTGACCATATTCTGGATGCCCTGGAGTTTTAGAGTTATATTGTCTAAACTCTCTCATATCTGGGATACTAACGTTAAATCCCCAAAGGTGTAAAAGTGAATATACTAAACCTGTAGCATGTCCCCCAGAGAAAACTAATCTATCTCTGTTTAACCATTTTTCATTTGTTGGGTTTAAATTTAAGTGAGAACTTAAAACTGTAGCAATATCTGCCATACCCATTGGAGCACCTGGGTGACCTGAATTTGCTTGTTGAACCATATCAGCTGCTAAAAATCTAATTGTATCAGCTTGCTTTTGAAGTAATTGTTTTGACATAATGTTCCTAATTATCGAAGTTTCGTTGTTGTAAATTTTGTGGATTATAGCTAAAAATAGTTAAATAGTTTTTGAAATAAAACTTATATTAAAGATTGAGAGAAAAGGAATATTCCTTTTCTCTTCATATTTTAAAGGTCTGGGTCAATAGATACATCTTCATCTATTAAGATTTTGATATTTGAAGTTCCATCTGTCCCTTGGTAAACATTAAATATGTCACCATTTATCTCCTCTTTACCTTGAGAAGTCCAGTTAGAATCTCCACCTTCAAGTGTTACTTTGTCATCGCTATCACCAAAGATTTTTAACTCTTGGTCATCATCAATAACTAAATCATCTACATTTATTTCTAAATTATTTGCATGTGAATTAGTCATATCAACTGCATCAGTATTTGCTGATAAAACTCCACTTAAATCAATAGTATCCGCATCTACTAAATCAATTACATTTTCAGTTTGTGTTGGTGTAAGATCAACTTCAATTGTTACATCTACTGTTGTACTATCTCCATCTTCATCAGAAGCAGTTACACTAAACAGTTTTGATGTGTCAGTACTAAATTCTGAAGATTTAGCAGTGTATGTATAATCTCCTGATGTAAAATCAAATGTTAATGTACCATCTCCATCTAGCTCTATTCCTGAAGAAGGGAAGTTAGTACTTGTATATGTATTTCCATTAACTTCAATACTATCAATAGAAATTTCACCATTTCCTTCTGAAATATTTTCTAAGACATTTCCATTAACAGAAGCTGTAACTGTCCCTGCTAGTACATTTCCTAGTGTTGAATCATCAGTTACCATAAGAACTTCATCTCCATCTTGAACCTGAACTATTTTAAGTGGTGCCTCTGTTGCTCCTGAACCTACTCCAATTACATTTAATTTATCTATATTATTTGATACATAATTAGACCATTCAACTATTGTATGGTCAGAATCTTCATCAATTTTCCAACTATCGTTATTTGGATTACCATCAGATAAGAAATATGCAATAGTAGAAGCAGCATCATGTCCATTAAAATCAACATCCATAGTTTTTTCTAAACCTAAATAGTAATTTGTAGCATGTTCAGATAAATCATCATCAACTAAGTCTTCAAATGTATGATTTGAACCAGAATATACTAAATCATCATGATGATTCATTGATAAATCATTTAAAAATTCAATAGCTTGAGAAGTACTCATCCATCCAAAGTTTGCAGAACAAGAGTTAAATAATGTTAAGTTAACTTCAGTTTCGCCATTTGCTGCATAAGCTTGAATTGTTGAAATAACTGATGCTTTTGCAATTTCAAATCTTGTAGTCCAATTATCATTGCTATCTTTTACCCCATCATTCATCGAACCAGAAACATCTAAAGTAAATAATAGATTCGTTGTAGCATCACCAAATACTAAACTATTAGTTTCGTCATAACTCACTGGTAAACTATCAGGAACAATCAATTTAAACTCACTACTTATTTGTGCTTCAAGCGGGCAATTGTCTGGATCTGCCGGAGTAATTTCTCCATTTAAGCTCTCTTCTGATTTAGCAGTAATTGTTAAAATATACTCGTCAGGAGTAATTCCATCAGGTACTGAAACTTTAATAGCATCCATATCCCAAGATTTTACATCTACATAATCAAGTGCTGCAGTTGCAGTAAAGGTATGGGCTCCATCAGAAATTGTAAACCCTTCAGGTAAATTATCAACAATTATACTTTTAAAGCTTTCTGAGCCATCTAAATCAACTAGTTCTGAAGAGATTGCAAAATAAGCATCATTACCACTTTCAATAGTCAACTCAGTTTGACTTGATACTAACTCAGTAAATCTTACATCATGAATTAAAAAGTCATCACCCTCTTGTTTTGCAGAAATTCTAATTTCATCAAAACTTCCTCCATTTGGCAATGCAAAAGTATATGGACCATCAACTTCATCAGTTTGTGCTGCATCATAGTGTTCTTGAGAATCTATTTTTATGCCATCTTTATAGAACTCTACAATTGCAACTTCTCCATCACCGTCACCATTGTCATAGCTATGTTTCCATGCATAACTAACATCTACACTAGTTAATGCATTTTCAAACTCAATAGCAATAACCTCAGAACCTTCTCCTGGATAATAGTTTATCTCTGTATCATTACCTGGATTTTCACCACTTGGAACAGTTGATTTAACACCAAAGCCATCATGAACTGTACCTGTTACAATTGAAATTGGTGCTTCATCTAATTCTCCATCTCCATCATTGTCATAATGGTAATATGCTTTAACTGTATATCCACCACTTGTATCATTTACATTAGTTAAATCAATTGTTGTAGTATTTTCCGTACTTCCTAAAACATTTAACGTTGGAGCATCTGCAACAGGTGAAACATCAATAGTCATAACTGAAGAAGTTGAAGTCCATGTTGCATTATTATCTGTAGATATACTAAAGTTAAACTGTGCGTAATCATTTTGTTGATCACCAGTTCCTGCATCATGATATTCATCTCTTCCAGATTGATGTAAATCAGGTAAATATGTAAGTTTTCCATCATCTATATCAGCTGAACTAATCTCAATTGGTGTAGATATTGCTACTCCATTTAATAATATAGTTCCAAGTACTGGTAAAGAATCTATTCTTACTGTTGTTGCATCACTATCGAAATCATCTAATGTAAATGTATAGCTTATATCTTCACAAGTTATTACATTTGTATCAATTGGTGTATTAATTGTGATATTTAGATTAGCAGTTGCACTATCTCCATCTCCATCTGTAACAGTATAAGGAATAGTTAATGTCTCAATTCCAGAATCTTTATCAAGCTGTGAAACTGTATACCCTGGTGTTGCTGTATCTAATCCTGTAGCTGTAAGTTTAATAATTGTTTCACCTAAACTATTTTTACCAATTAAAGTTGTAAGGTCATCAGATACTCCATCATTTGCATAACTCCAAGTAATTGTTCCAACTGAACCACTTATAATTATCTCATCAAAACCATCAGATAAGTTTTCATCTCCCCAATTAAAGGCTTCTTTGTCCCCATCAAGTTTAATTCCCGTTCCATCAGCTGCTCCATCTGCACCGAAACTAAAATCAAATGTTCCAGATGCATTTACTACAGTTCCTTGTAAAGTAGCCGATAAATCTGCTGGATTATCAACTTCAAGTACATTTGACGAAACTAATGACAAGTAAGTTGTACTTACATTTGTTCCTATTCCTACAGAATAAACTCCTGCAATATTATTTGATGCATCATTTACAAATGTATTCCAAGTATTTAATGTAGGAGAATCTACATAAGGTGTGCCATCATGATCTTCAAATCCATCTACATGGTTACCACTTGTATAATCGTTTGGATTATAAGTTGTAGAGTCATTCATCTCTACAGTTGGGTAACCATCTGATAAGAAATAAACATATGTATCTCCACCATTTGGTGAAACTGAATAGCTACCTACTGTTTCTTGTAGTGCGTCTTCATAGTTTGTCCAACCACCATCACTTAAATTAGTTAAATATGTAGTAACTTCAGATGCGCTCATCCAAGTTCCATTTCCAAATGCAGTTGTACTAAATGTATTAATTTGAATCAATACATCTCTTCCTTGTGATTCATACTCTGAAATTAGATCTTCAATTGACTCTTTTGCAATCTCTAATCTAGTTTTAGATGTTCCTGCTACATCATTATCCATACTTGATGATACATCTAATGTAAATACTAAATTAACAGGTTTTGAATCTACTTCAACTGTTTTGGAAACATCATTAGCAGATGCGATATCATCTGCGATCTCAATAGTAATTGTATCTGTTGCTCTAGTTCCATTCCCATCTATTATCTCTACTTCTAGAGATAAATCTGATAATAAATCTTCTACATTCATTTGTGGATGATCTACATTTTCATGTAACGTAAATGTATACTCACTATTTGTTGGGTCTAAAGAAATAGTAAATATTGGTGTCCCATTTTCATCTACTCCTATTATTGTTTGATTATTATTAGAATATTCTAATGTTATATCAAGACCTTCTGCTGTTAATGTTGTAGTTTGATTCCCTGTAAATTGTATACTTCCTGCTCCATCATCTCCAAAGTCATATGTCAATGCTTTTGTTTCTGTATATACATTATTATATCCATCTGTATCAGTTGTATTGATTGATGGTAATGCATCTTCATCTACAAGTGCATCTTCTACTGTAATCGTTGGTATATCATCTACTGGAATAATTACATCTATTTCTAAGTTAGCTGTTACACTATCTCCATCTCCATCTGTAACTGTATATGGAACTTTTAAACTTTCTATTCCACTATCTTTATCTAACTGTGTCACTACATATTTTGGAGAATTTGTATAAATATCTGTTGCTTCTATTTTTACAACTACTTCTCCATTACTATTTGTCCCTGTAATCAATGTTCCATTAGCTGAAACTACCCAAGTAATATTTGTAATATCATTATCATTTGAATCTTTTGCTATTGGTGATTCCCATGTAAATGCTAATTTATCCCCATCTAGTTTTGTTGCTGTTACAGTTGTAACAACTGTATCAATAAGAACATCTCCTAATGTAGATGTGTCTGTTACCATTAATACTTCATCACCATCTTGTACTTGTACAACTTTAAGTGGAGCTTCAACTGCTCCTGTTCCAATTCCAATTACATTTAATTTATCAATATTACTTTCAACATATGCTTTCCAATCTTTTATAGTTTGGTCACTATCTTGGTCTATTTGGTCAGAATTGTTATTTGGCTCACCATCTGATATGAAATAAGCTACCGTTGTATCAACATCATGACCTGCAAAATCAATATCCATTGTTTTAGTCAATCCACTGCCATAATCTGTTCCAGCAACATCAAAACCACTAAGTTCAGTTCCATTTGAAAATACTTTCCATGTTGTAGAATCCATTGTTAAACCATTGATAAATGAAACTGCATCAGTTGAACTCATCCAACCATAGTTATTCGCTCCACCATTAAACAATGTTAAGTTTACTTCTGTTTCACCATTTGCAGCATATGCTTCTATTGTCGAAATCATTGATGCTTTTGCAACTTCAAATCTCGAAGTTGTATTTCCATTACTATCTTTAGTATCAAAAGTCATTGAACCTGATACATCTAATGTAAATAATAAGTTTGCTGTTCCTGTATCAGTTGTGGTATAAGTACCATTTATTCCATCAGCTGCTTCATCTGCTCCAAAGGCAAAGTCTAAAGAACCAGTCTCATAAACAACTGTCCCTTGTAATGTTGAAACTAAATCTGCTGGATCATCTACAATTGTTACATCATCAGAAACTTGTTCTAAATAAGTCTCACTTACATTTGTTCCTATCCCTACTGCGAATACTTCTTCTATATTATTTGCTGGATTTGATACAAATGCATTCCATGCATCTAATCTTGCTGCATCTATATATCCTGTATCTGCTGTCGCTCCATCTACACCATCTTGGTCATTACCATCTGTTACATCACCTACTGTTGAAGTTGAATCATCCATCTCTACAGTTGGGTAACCATCTGATATAAAGTAAGCATAAGTTGTCCCTGTTGGAACTGTTGAACTTTCATAAGCTGTTTGAGTAACTGCTAATGCATCTTCATAATTTGTCCAACCATTATCATTTAATGTATTTAAAAAGGTTGACAATTCACTTACTGTCATCCATTTCCCATTTTCTGCTGAATTAGCACTTGTACTAAAAGTATTTACTTGTATCAAGACATCTCTTCCTTGTGCTTGATAATCTGCTACTACTTGTTCCATAGCTTCTATTGCAATCTCTAATCTTGTTTGTGATGTCCCTGATACATCATTCCCCATACTTCCCGATACATCTAATGTAAATACTAAGTTTACTGCTTCTGGATTTAAATCTATTGTTGTTTCTGTATCATTAGCTTCTGGCATATCATCTTCAACAACAACATTTAGTGTTCCTGTATCAGTTGCACCTTTTGCATCTTCTACATATACTCCTACATTAAACCCTATTACATCTTCCACTGAATTTGTTGGATGATCTACTTGATTTGATTGAGTAACTGTATAATCTCCATTGCTATCAACTTCGATTTTAACAACCTCTTGCCAATCTGGATTTGCAGATGTTCCATTATTAATTTTACCAATTAATGTATCTGTATCCTCTCCACTCCACTCTACAGTTTTACCTTCTGAAGTTAATGTCGATGTTGGTGCTGTTAATTTAACTGTTAAGGCATCACCATCTGGATCGGATGCAACACTTCCTGTTTTTACAACTTTATTTGTTGTATCATCACCTACATTCTCACCTGTTGTATCTTTTAATCCACCAGCTAAACCTTCATCAGAAACTCTTACACTTGCATCTGTTACAACTGGTGGCTCGTTATCTGTTTTACCATCAATTGTAATTGTTAATGTAGTTGTACTTGTATCCCCATCACTATCTGTAATAGTATATGTAAACTCTTCTGTTAATGTTTGTCCATCATCTAATGCTAATACTCTTGAGTCTGCATTATCTAAATCATATGTATATGAACCATCTTGGTTAAGAGTAATTTCACCATACTCACCATCAAATGAACTTCCTACATTTCCTGATACTGGATTTGATGTATCATTACCTTTTGCAACTCCTGTTACATATACTGGGGCATCATCACTATCTGCTCCAATATCATCTGCTACATCTCCTGTTTGTCCATTTCCATAAACATTACCACTCAATGTATCTGTTTTCTCATTCATAGATCTTACGTCTGCATTTGCTACTGGTACATCATCTACAATTGTTACTGTTAATGTTCCTGTTGCTTCATCGCCATCTGGATCTACAATTTTTAATGAAATTTCATCTTTTATCTCATTATTATTTGTTGGATGATCTAGGTTATCTTTTAATGTATATTCATAGCTAACTAATCCTGTATTCTCATCAAATCCTGTAATAATTAGTGTTCCTTTTACAGTATCAATTGGTGAAGAATTCGTATTATTTGTATCTAATAATTCTGCTTTTGTAAATGTTGTTCCACCAATTTCTACTTGAGTAATTCCATCAGGAGAAGTGATTTTAAATACTCCTGTATCTTTTTCACTATCATCACTTGAATCATCTAAACCTTTTTCATATACAATTGATGAAGGATCATTTAAATCTGGATTTGGATCAATTGTTGGTTTATCATCAATTCCTATATTTAAGTTAGCGCTTGCACTATCACCATCTCCATCTGTTACAGTAAATGGCATTACTAAATCATCAATCCCACTATCTTTGTCTAATTGCGTTATTTCATATTTTGGATCAGTTGTAATATCTTTTGCTTCTACTTTAATTACTACATCACCATTGATTTTTCCTATAATTGTCTGCCCATCTAACGATACTGTCCAATCTACACTTACATCATTCCCATCTACATCTTTTGCTGTTGGTGTATCCCACGTAAATGCTAATTTATCACTATCTAGTTTAATTCCAGTTCCATCTGCTGCACCATCTGCACCAAAGTTAAAATCTAAGTCTCCTGATTTATTAATCATTGTTGATAATAATTGTGTAGATAAATCATCTGAATCTACTATTGTTGTATCTGAAGAGATTTGTTTTAAGTATGAGTCATCACTCATCTCAATACCAACTGCATACACACCTTGAATATTATTCGCAGGATCAGAAACAAATGCATCCCATGCATCTACTCTTGCTTGGTCTAAATATGTGTCTTCATTATTAAAGTAGGTATTTGGATTATCATCTACATCATCTAAGTTATAACTTCCTGTTGTATCATCTGGATCTACTGTTCTATCATCTAACTCTGTTGTTGGAACTCCATCTGATAAGAAATAAACATATGTATCACCCTCTACTGGTGTTGTATAATGCTGCTGTGTTTCATATAATGCATCTTCATAGTTTGTTAATCCTGTTGCAGTTAAGTTTAATTTACTATTTAAATCTGCAGAATCGAACCATCCTGAAGTAGAATTTACTTCTGAACTAAATGTATTAATCTGTATATTTACATCTCTTCCTTGGTTCTCATACTCACTTACTAAATCTTTAATTGCATTAATTGCTTTTTCTAATTTACTTCCTGAACCATTCCCCATACTCCCTGATACATCTAATGTAAATACTAAATTGATTGGTTCTAATGTTGTATCTATTGAAACATTAGTATCATTAGCAGATGCGATATCATCTGCGATCTCAATAGTAATTGTATCTGTTGCTCTAGTTCCATTCCCATCTATTATCTCTACTTCTAGAGATAAATCTGATAATAAATCTTCTACATTCATTTGTGGATGATCTACATTTTCATGTAACGTAAATGTATACTCACTATTTGTTGGGTCTAAAGAAATAGTAAATATTGGTGTCCCATTTTCATCTACTCCTATTATTGTTTGATTATTATTAGAATATTCTAATGTTATATCAAGACCTTCTGCTGTTAATGTTGTAGTTTGATTCCCTGTAAATTGTATACTTCCTGCTCCATCATCTCCAAAGTCATATGTCAATGCTTTTGTTTCTGTATATACATTATTATATCCATCTGTATCAGTTGTATTGATTGATGGTAATGCATCTTCATCTACAAGTGCATCTTCTACTGTAATTGTTGGTATATCATCTACTGGAATAATTACTTCTATTTCTAAGTTAGCTGTTACACTATCTCCATCTCCATCTGTAACTGTATATGGAACTTTTAAACTTTCTATTCCACTATCTTTATCTAACTGTGTCACTACATATTTTGGAGAATTTGTATAAATATCTGTTGCTTCTATTTTTACAACTACTTCTCCATTACTATTTGTCCCTGTAATCAATGTTCCATTAGCTGAAACTACCCAAGTAACATTTGTAATATCATTACCATTTGAGTCTTTTGCTGTTGGTGATTCCCATGTAAATGCTAATTTATCTCCATCTAGTTTTGTCCCTGTTCCATCTGCTGCTCCATCTGCTCCAAAAGCAAAGTCTAAAGAACCAGTCTCATAAACAACTGTCCCTTGTAATGTTGAAACTAAATCTGCTGGATCATCTACAATTGTTACATCACTAGAAACTTGTTCTAAATAACTTTCATCTACATTTGTTCCTATCCCTACTGCGAACACTTCTTCTATATTATTTGCTGGATTTGATACAAATGCATTCCATGCATCTAATCTTGCTTCATCAATATATCCTGTATCTGCTGTCGCTCCATCTACACCATCTTGGTCATTACCATCTGTTACATCACCTACTGTTGAAGTTGAATCATCCATCTCTACAGTTGGGTAACCATCTGATATAAAGTAAGCATAAGTTGTCCCTGCTGGAACTGTTGAACTTTCATAAGCTGTTTGGGTAACTGCTAATGCATCTTCATAATTTGTCCAACCATTATCACTTAATGTATTTAAAAAGGCTGACAATTCACTTACTGTCATCCATTTCCCATTTTCTGCTGAATTAGCACTTGTACTAAATGTATTTACTTGTATCAAGACATCTCTTCCTTGTGCTTGATAATCTGCTACTACTTGTTCCATCGCTTCTATTGCAATCTCTAATCTAGTTTGTGATGTCCCTGCTACATCATTCCCCATACTTCCTGATACATCTAATGTAAATACTAAGTTTACTGCTTCTGGATTTAAATCTATTGTTGTATCTGTATCTTTCGCTTCTGGTGTGTCATCATCAATATTAATATTTAAACTTCCACTAACTGTATCTCCATCTGCATCTTTTACATCATATGTTATGGCAAAGTTTACATTGTTTTCTGTATCATCTCCAACTAAACCATCTAACGTAGGATGAGATATTGGTGCTTCTTGTGTAACTGAATAATCACCTGTTACAGAATCAACAGTTATAGTAGCAACTAAAACAGGATTTGCTCCACCTTGATCTTGATAAATTGATAATAAAGATCCGTCAGCATTAGGAGTTGCTGTTAATCCATATGAATTGATATCAATACCTGTAAGTTCTACACTCCCTGCGCCATCTGTTCCAAAATCAAAATTTAATGTTCCAGTTGCATTTGAAGAGTTTGTATCATCTTCAACTCCTCCAGCATTTCCGTTTGGCATAGTATCATCATCTAATTTCACTAATTTATTTAACTCTGCTTCTGGTCCATCATCTTTTATATTAAATACACCTACATCTACACTTGTATCACTTGATGCTAATGCTACTGTTGCGGTATCTGTATCTCCATCTGCATCTGTTACTGTTTGTGTTAAGTTTATTGATACTTCTTCATTATTTAGTTGTCCTAGTACTAGGCTCTCTGTATCATTATCACTTGTTGTATCTGAATGCCATACATTCTTTGTTTGTGTAAATGTTACTGTTGATCCTGTATTACTAATTGTAAAGTATGTTGTTGTTCCTACTTTACCAACTATCAATCCATTCTCTTCACTTAATAAAATCTCTGCACCTTTTGCACCATTCACACCTAATGCATATAATCCTGATGCTACCCCTGATACTGTTGTTCCTGTCGCATTTGTTAAGCTTAGTGAGTAACTTGTACTTCCTGCTCCATCTGTTCCATATACTTCTGATGCTGTTACTCCGCCTACTCCTACTACTTTAAATAAGCTTGAGAAGTCTGCTTCTGATGAGTTCGCGCTTACATTATCTGCTGGATTCGCTTGTGCTCCTGCACTCTCATCTACTGTTAATGATATATTTGTAACTTTTGCGGCATCTACTGCTGCATCATTTAAATCTGCACTTGGTCCATCATCTTTTATATTAAATACACCTACATCTACACTTGTATCACTTGATGCTAATGCTACTGTTGCTGTATCTGTATCTCCATCTGCATCTGTTACTGTTTGTGTTAAGTTTATTGATACTTCTTCATTATTTAGTTGTCCTAGTACTAGGCTCTCTGTATCATTATCACTTGTTGTATCTGAATGCCATACATTCTTAGATTGTGTAAATGTTACTGTTGATCCTGTATTACTAATTGTAAAGTATGTTGTTGTCCCTACTTTACCAACTATCTCTCCATTTACTTCACTTAATAAAATCTCTGCACCTTTTGCGCCATTCACACCTAATGCATATAATCCTGATGCTACCCCTGATACTGTTGTTCCTGTCGCATTTGTTAAGCTTAGTGAGTAACTTGTACTTCCTGCTCCATCTGTTCCATATACTTCTGATGCTGTTACTCCGCCTACTCCTACTACTTTAAATAAGCTTGAGAAGTCTGCTTCTGATGAGTTCGCGCTTACATTATCTGCTGGATTCGCTTGTGCTCCTGCACTCTCATCTACTGTTAATGATATATTTGTAACTTTTGCGGCATCTACTGCTGCATCATTTAAATCTGCACTTGGTCCATCATCTTTTATATTAAATACACCTACATCTACACTTGTATCACTTGATGCTAATGCTACTGTTGCTGTATCTGTATCTCCATCTGCATCTGTTACTGTTTGTGTTAAGTTTATTGATACTTCTTCATTATTTAGTTGTCCTAGTACTAGGCTCTCTGTATCATTATCACTTGTTGTATCTGAATGCCATACATTCTTAGATTGTGTAAATGTTACTGTTGATCCTGTATTACTAATTGTAAAGTATGTTGTTGTCCCTACTTTACCAACTATCTCTCCATTTACTTCACTTAATAAAATCTCTGCACCTTTTGCGCCATTCACACCTAATGCATATAATCCTGATGCTACCCCTGATACTGTTGTTCCTGTCGCATTTGTTAAGCTTAGTGAGTAACTTGTACTTCCTGCTCCATCTGTTCCATATACTTCTGATGCTGTTACTCCGCCTACTCCTACTACTTTAAATAAGCTTGAGAAGTCTGCTTCTGATGAGTTCGCGCTTACATTATCTGCTGGATTCGCTTGTGCTCCTGCACTCTCATCTACTGTTAATGATATATTTGTAACTTTTGCGGCATCTACTGCTGCATCATTTAAATCTGCACTTGGTCCATCATCTTTTATATTAAATACACCTACATCTACACTTGTATCACTTGATGCTAATGCTACTGTTGCGGTATCTGTATCTCCATCTGCATCTGTTACTGTTTGTGTTAAGTTTATTGATACTTCTTCATTATTTAGTTGTCCTAGTACTAGGCTCTCTGTATCATTATCATTTGTTGTATCTGAATGCCATACATTCTTAGATTGTGTAAATGTTACTGTTGATCCTGTATTACTAATTGTAAAGTATGTTGTTGTTCCTACTTTACCTACTATCTCTCCATTTACTTCACTTAATAAAATCTCTGCACCTTTTGCGCCATTCACACCTAATGCATATAATCCTGATGCTACCCCTGATACTGTTGTTCCTGTCGCATTTGTTAAGCTTAGTGAGTAACTTGTACTTCCTGCTCCATCTGTTCCATATACTTCTGATGCTGTTACTCCACCTACTCCTACTACTTTAAATAAGCTTGAGAAGTCCGCTTCTGAAGAGTTCGCGCTTACATTATCTGCTGGATTCGCTTGTGCTCCTGCACTCTCATCTACTGTTAATGATATATTTGTAACTTTTGCGGCATCTACTGCTGCACCATTTAAATCTGCACTTGGTCCATCATCTTTTATATTAAATACACCTACATCTACACTTGTATCACTTGATGCTAATGCTACTGTTGCGGTATCTGTATCTCCATCTGCATCTGTTACTGTTTGTGTTAAGTTTATTGATACTTCTTCATTATTTAGTTGTCCTAGTACTAGGCTCTCTGTATCATTATCATTTGTTGTATCTGAATGCCATACATTCTTAGATTGTGTAAATGTTACTGTTGATCCTGTATTACTAATTGTAAAGTATGTTGTTGTTCCTACTTTACCTACTATCTCTCCATTTACTTCACTTAATAAAATCTCTGCACCTTTTGCGCCATTCACACCTAATGCATATAATCCTGATGCTACCCCTGATACTGTTGTTCCTGTCGCATTTGTTAAGCTTAGTGAGTAACTTGTACTTCCTGCTCCATCTGTTCCATATACTTCTGATGCTGTTACTCCACCTACTCCTACTACTTTAAATAAGCTTGAGAAGTCCGCTTCTGAAGAGTTCGCGCTTACATTATCTGCTGGATTCGCTTGTGCTCCTGCACTCTCATCTACTGTTAATGATATATTTGTAACTTTTGCGGCATCTACTGCTGCACCATTTAAATCTGCACTTGGTCCATCATCTTTTATATTAAATACACCTACATCTACACTTGTATCACTTGATGCTAATGCTACTGTTGCGGTATCTGTATCTCCATCTGCATCTGTTACTGTTTGTGTTAAGTTTATTGATACTTCTTCATTATTTAGTTGTCCTAGTACTAGGCTCTCTGTATCATTATCATTTGTTGTATCTGAATGCCATACATTCTTAGATTGTGTAAATGTTACTGTTGATCCTGTATTACTAATTGTAAAGTATGTTGTTGTTCCTACTTTACCTACTATCTCTCCATTTACTTCACTTAATAAAATCTCTGCACCTTTTGCGCCATTCACACCTAATGCATATAATCCTGATGCTACCCCTGATACTGTTGTTCCTGTCGCATTTGTTAAGCTTAGTGAGTAACTTGTACTTCCTGCTCCATCTGTTCCATATACTTCTGATGCTGTTACTCCACCTACTCCTACTACTTTAAATAAGCTTGAGAAGTCCGCTTCTGAAGAGTTCGCGCTTACATTATCTGCTGGATTCGCTTGTGCTCCTGCACTCTCATCTACTGTTAATGATATATTTGTAACTTTTGCGGCATCTACTGCTGCACCATTTAAATCTGCACTTGGTCCATCATCTAAGAATCTAATATCTAAAGATTGTTCACTTGTTGCAGAAACAGTATCTTTATCTGCATCTGTTATTGTTAATTTTACTTTAATTAAATCATCTAAATTTAAAGGGGTCTCTTCATGATCTAAAATACCATCATTATTTACATCTGCATTTACATCTGCATCATCAGAGTGTTCCATAGCTTGGTATTGAGTAACTGTAACTTCACCTGTAGAACTATTAATTGAAATTGTAAATACAGGATTTGTAGTTGTGTCTCCATCAACATACCCAGAGAAAGATCCATCATTATTCTCTTTTAATAAGATTTCAGTAGTATCTCCAGTTAAATACAATCCTGTACTAACTCCATCATTCGCTGCTAGGCTATATTCTTCTGTTACACTACCTGTATCATCAGCACCTATAGAATAAGTAAATAAACCGGATATTGCACTTGCTGAAATTGTTGCACTTGTTTGTCCTACAATACCAGTATCAAAATCAGATTCATCAAGCTTAACTAACAAATCACTTTGATTATTTTTTATAGTTGGTACATCATCTTCAAATTGAAGAGCATTACTAATATCAACATTAGCCGCTCCTGTAGCAGTATCTTCATCACTATCAGTAACTACTGCCGTTGCATATAAAACTACATTTCCATCAGCTAATCCAATAATCTCATCAGTACCACCTACAATATTATCTGGAGCATTATGATCTATCTCTTCATATTGAGTTAAACTAACTTCACCTGAAGTTTCATCAACACTTACTTTGAATACTTCTATACCAGAAGTTGTTGTACCTATAATATCTCCATTAGAATCTACTGATACTGTAATTGATTCACCAGCATGTGTTAAACCAGTAGTTGCAGTTTTAACTGCTAAAGTATAAGTAATTGTACTGCTTGCAGAAGCATCATTATCAGCGCCAATACTTACATTGCTAATATCAAAAAGAGTTGAGAAAGAAGCTTTTGCAGTACTTTCATTAGATCCAATTGTTTCTTCATCTAAAGTTGTTAATGTTGGGATATTTTCTTCATTATACTGAATATCTGCGCTTGGAGTGTCATCAACAATATTAAGATTTAACTCTGCATCAGCAATATCACCATCATTATCTCTTACTGAAATAGTAATTGATGAAGTAGGCAAAATATTTGAACTATTGTTTGTTGCATCACCATCATCTAGCTCTCCAGTATGATCTACATTATCTAATAAAGTGTACTCATATTCAACTTCATACAAATTTGTAGATATTTGAGTAAAGCCTGTAATTACAATTTCTCCTTCTCCTACATTAATTGCATTTGAAGGAGTAGTATTTGTTGCAAGTAACTCAGTTAATGTAAAGTCTACACCAGCAACAGTTACCAAAGATATCCCATCTGGAGAATCGATTGAAAAACGCCCATTGTAAATATCACTATCATCAGATGAACTTAAAAGTCCAGCTTCATAAACAGTTCCAGCATCTCCAATAATCAATACTGGAGAAAGATCACCCTCTGCAGCATCAACTTCCCCACTTGGGTTTGCTGGATCAAAAGTTGTACCTCTACCTCTTCCAACAACACTATTTACTTGTCCAGATGGATCAATAGGATCATTTGTTAAACCTCCAGTATCACCAACTTCACCTCCAGCTGCTGCTGCATCTAATTGTTCTGCTAAAGAACCGAAGCCATCAATAACAATACCATCAAGGAAAGTAGGATCAGGATTATTCGTATCAGCTAATAATTCTTTTAATTGGCTAATAACATTGTCACCTTCAAAGTCATAATTTAAGGCAGTTTCATTAAGTTCTTTTAGTCCATCCTCGTCATTCATAATACCAAGAACAGTTTTCTCTTTTTCATTGGCAATGCCATCAGAGGCCTTGATGAAATCTGCCATATTTTCTAAAACTATAACAATTCTTTCACCATTAGCAGCGAAGATAAGTTCAATAGAACTTTCACCATCTTTTAGATCTAAAGTATATTGTCTACTTCCATCTGAGTTATCAAAGTAAAACTGTTGCCCAGCACTAGGAGAGAAGGTCGTATCCTCTGAAATTACTTTTGTTTCAACTAGACCGTTTGGATTTTTTATTATTAACTTAATCATGACTTTTCCTTTAAGTATTTTTTTATACTATATTCTATAAAAAAAAAGTCTCTATAAAGTCTCTTAAAATGAATTGTTTTATTTTTTTGAATAATTGAAGAAATTACTTATTAGTAATTATTTTAAAAAGTGCCCCATCTTTTTTATTTTCTACCCAAAGTCTACCATTCATATTGTTTTCAATTATCAATTTTGACATAAATAGACCTATACCTGTACCATTAATTTTTTCATAGGTGAAAAATGGTTTAAATATATCCTCAATAGGTTTTACTCTTACTCCTCCTGCATTATCTTCTATACTAATAATAACTGCATCTTCTGTTTCATCGATAGTTATTATGACCTTCGGATTTTTTATTTTTCTTTGGATTAGTATATCTTTTGCATTATTAATAATATTAATTAAAACCTGAGTATATTCATTTTTATAACCATAAATTGTTGGATTTTTTTTAACAATGATATCTAACATAATATTGTTGTTTTTTATACTAGTACTTAAAATATTTAAAGAAGCATTTATTTGTGAGGATAGTTTAAACTCCTCTTTTTCTTTTGTTGTAGCGAAAAAATTTTCAAAATCATCAATAGTATTTGACATATATTTAGTTATTTCATTTAAGTTACTTATTGTTTCTTTTAACTCTTTTTTATCAATATCTAAATCAAAATCTATTTTTGCTTGTATCGGAATAAATAAAGAAGAAAGTTCCATTAATGGTTGTCTCCATTGATGAGCAATATTGTTAAGCATCTCTCCCATAGCTGCCATCTTATTTTGTTGGAACATAATTTTATCTTTTTGACGGTTTTTTTCAACCTCTAAACTTACAAGTTTTTCAAGTTCTTTATTTTGTTCTTCTAATTCAAGAAATTCATCTAGTTTTGTTTGTCTCATGATAGATTACTCAATCTTTAGGGGAGGGAGAACCCCTTAAAGACTAAAAATTTTCACCTCTAGAAAAAATAGACTTTGTAATCTCTTTTCCCTTAGAGTTTATATATGCTGTTTTTCCATTAAGAATTACCTTAGCAAATCCTTTTGAAAAATCAAATGCATAATCATATTTTGGCTGAGCTAGAACATTACAAGATTCATCAATATAACCCCATTTACCATCTTTAAAAGTTCTTGCAAAACCATCAATATAATTGTAAATTTCATCATATTCATCATTGATTTTAAGATTCATATCTTTTGTTATACAACCCCATTTCCCATTTGCATTAGATTGTACAAAAGTCGCATCTGCAAAGAATTCCCTTGCTTTTTTAAATATAGGTTTTTGAACAACTTCAAACTTTTTGTTCATATATCCATACTTATCGTCAATTTTGATAACTGAAAATCCATTAAATAATTTTGAAATAGCATCATAAATAGGTTTTACAACCATTTCATTTTTTCTATTTATAATTCCATATTTTCCATTATATTCAACTACTGTATACTCATCACCATAATAATTGTGTAACCAATGTAAGTTTAGAACATTTGGATGTTTAGTTTTAATGTTTTTATTTTCTACATCATCAAAACTTGACATCTCATCATAAATTGGTTTTATTACTACTTCACTATTATTTTCTAAAGTTCCATACTTACCATTTTCATTGATTATTGCTAAACTATTTTCGCTAGAGCTTGAACACCCAGTAAAAATTAACAATAGTAATGAACTTAAGAATAGTATTTTTTTTGCCATAATTTATCCTTATTTATTTGGATCTGTCTCAATTCTAAACTCAACTCTTCTAGATAATACATAGTTTTCAGTTCCGTCTTCATTCATAACAGATTGTGATGAAGATTTACCCTCAGCTACAAAAGCTTTTTCAACAAACCCTTTATTTTCTAAAACTGCATCATCATTATTCCCTGTGATATAGTCTAAGACTTTATCTGCTCTTTTTTGAGAAAGAACTCTATTTTTCTCAAATTTTTCTTCAGGAGTTTTTGCAGTTCTATATCTAGATGAAGTGTGTCCTTCAACATGTACAGAAGTAATTTCATCACTATAATCTTTTAAAATATTTACATATCTTGGGAAGAAACTATTTAAAATCTCTTTATAGTTAGTAGATATTTTACTACTTCCTCTTGTAAACATCATTGCTGGGTTTTTAAATCTAAAAGTTAAAGTGTCTTCATCAATTTCTGCATTCCATTGTTCAAAATCTGGTGCAAACTCTGCTTTTAAAGCATTATATAAATCATTTAATACATGAATAGTTAAATCATCTTGGGCTTTACCTCTTTGGTTTGCTGAGTTAATTGCCATTGCCATTGCAGTATAATCACCGTTTGCAATTTTTTTCTCAACTTGCGCACACCATCTATCTCCATCAATAACACCTTCAGTTATTGTCTCACCACCATCAAATGATAATTGAACTTGTCTTACATCAGCATCTAAAACATCACCACAAATTTTTGGTGTATTATCATTGATTACTTCATAATCATCTATTGTAATTAAGTTATAAAATTGTTCAGCTGGAACTGCAACTTCTTCTGGTCCATTACATTCTGCTTCAACATTTTCAGCTCTTAATAATTTTGCAATTAAAACATCATTTGTTTTTGAAGCATAGTGAAGTGGAGACATCTCATATTTATCTAATACATCTCTTTTTGCGCCATTACAAATTAACAATTTAGACATTTTTGTATATCCATTTCTTGTTGAATCTATTAATGGAGTATCACCATATTTATCAACACTATTAACAATTGCACCATTTTCAATAAGTTTTTCAGCAATATCAAGATGATTGAATCTTGAAGCTAAATGTAAAGGTGTGTAACCAAATTTGTCTTTCTCATTTAAATCAATTTTCTCATTAATAAAAAAATCAACTAACTTCATATCATTTATTCTAACAGCATCATGAATAGATGATTCTGTTAAAATATCCTTATGCTTTAAACTTGTAACACTATCTCCATTAACTGTAGTACTAGAATTAGCTGGAACAGAAGTTGTAGAAACTTCTTTACTAGAACAACCACTTAAAACAATTAGTGTAGCAACACTAAAACCAATCAAATATTTTTTCATTTTATTCTCCCTTTATTTATTTATTTTTATCTTTCATGTAACGAATCTTGTTTTACTTTTAAAATAGGTTTTAAAATAAAATCTAGTATCGTTTTCTTACCAGTTACAATATCAACACTTGCAATCATACCTGGAATAATTGGAAGTTTTTTCCCATTTCTCTCAAGGTGATTTTTATCTGTTTTTACAATAACTCGATAATAACTTCTATCTTCTTTTGAATTTTCTTCGACAATTGAATCAGCCGAAATTTCTACAATTTTACCAACCAACCCACCATAAATTGAGAAATCATATGCTGTAATCTTTACAATTGCCTTTTGACTAGGATTGATAAAAGCAATATCTCTTGGATCAATCTTAGCCTCCACAAGAAGAATATCACTTTGAGGAACTATCTCAACTAAGTCCATACCTGACTTTACAACACCCCCAATTGTGTTAAAATTAAGTTGTTTTATAATCCCATCAACAGGTGATAAAATCGTAGTTTTAGCAACCTTATCCTCTTCACCAACTAATTTCGCTCCAAATTTATTTATCAAACTTGCAGTTTTTTGTAATTCATCTGATGCTTGTGCCCTAAAAGAGTTTAATTTTTCTGATATTCTATTATTTGCTTCAGATATAGCTAGTTGCGATCTTCTTACTGATAATAAAGATGCTTCTAATTCTGCACTTACATCAGTATACTCTTTTTCAGTATTTAATAAATCATATTTAGACCTTACACCCCTTTGAACTAATTTTTGAATAGTTGCTTTTTGCTCTTTGATAAGTAAAAAGCTTTTTTTCAAATTCTTGATTGTATTTCTAATCTCTTTTAATTCTTGTTTCTTTTGACCTAGTTGAGTTTCTAAAACTCTAATTGAAGATTTCAATTCTTTATATCTATTTTCTAATAGATTTTTTTCCAATCTATCATATCTTGAAGAGTCTTCTAAAACCTCTTTTGGAAAATCTATTTTAGGTAATTTTTTTCTAATATCTATTTTTGATTCAATTTCAAGTCTTTCTTTAACTGCTAATAAACTCAAATACTCTTGTTTGTTTTCCTCTAATGTTGCTTGGAACCTTGTAGTATCAATCTTCATGATAGGGGTTCCTTGTTTTATTATCTCCCCTTCTTTTACTAATATTTCTGAGATAATACCCCCATCTAAAGATTGAACTCTTTGTATTTTATCAGAAGGGATTACCTTTCCATTACCCCTAGCAAGTTCATCAACTTCTGCTAATGCAGCCCATGTTATAGCTCCAGTTATAAAAATAAAAATAAAAATAAATGCCAAATTAGAAAACTTACTTGGATTTTCATTTGCATGGGCATAATTAGAATATATAAATTCTAAATCCTCATCCTCTTCATCTTTTAAACCATATAATCTACCAAACCACCCAATTTTTTTCTTTGATTTCAAGTTTTGAGAAGCTTCACTATAAGATTCATTGTAATCTTTATTAAAAGTTTTTAAATTATCTTCTTGTAATAATGTTTCTTTATTTTCCATTATTACCACCTAAATTTGTTTTAAATAACTCCTCTTTAGAACCATCAAAAGCAATTTCTCCATCATCTAAGATTATAACCCTATCAACAAGTTGAAGAAGTGAAGTTTTATGGGTAACGATTACTAATGTTTTATCTTCAATAATTTTTTCAATTTTAGATATAAAAGCTTTTTCTGTCTGTCTATCCATTGCATTTGTTGGTTCATCAAGCATTAATATACTTGGATTTGAGACTAATGCTCTTGCAAGGGTCACAGATTGTCTCTCCCCTCCACTTAAGCCTTCACCTCTTTCTCCAACCATTAAATCAAAACCAGCTTCATGTTTCCCTAAAAACTCATTAAGTCCTGCAATTTTTGATACATTTATAAGCTCTTCATCAGATACATATTGTTCACCAATAGTTATATTATCTTTAATTGTTCCCATAAATAAAAATGGCTCTTGGGGTACACATCCAACAGCATGTCTTAAATCAATTGGATCTATTTGTCTAGTATCAACTCCATCAATTAAAACAGAACCATTAGTTGGTTCGTAAAGATTCATTATAATTTTTAATAGAGTAGATTTTCCAGAACCTATTTTCCCTAAAATTGCAATTTTTTCACCTTCATTTATTTTCAGGTTTAGATTTTTTATTGTTTGATGATTTTGTTCTCTATATGAAAAATTTAAATTTTTTAATACAATTTCACCCTTTAAATTTGGTCTACTTATATATGTTTTATCCTCTTTTTCAAGAGGCATTTTCATAACTTCATCCAAATTTTTCAAAGATAGCATTGTTTTATCAAATCTTATTAACAAACCAACTAATTGAGAAACAGGGGAAATAACTCTTCCATTTAATATCATGGCTGCAATAATAGCACCCATTGTAATTTCACCTTCAGCTGCTAAATATACACCACCTGCTACTATTGCAATATTTGAGAACTGCGAAATAAAAGCTGTAAAAAAAGTAATACTTTGAGATAAAAAATGACCTTTATCGGCATAATGAACTGTTTTAGTAACTGATTGATCCCAGTTTGTTCTCATTCTATTTTGAGCTCTTACACTTTTAATTATCTCTAAACCAGTTACAGATTCAATCAAGGTTGTTTGCTTGATTTGCTCCTCTTTAACTGACTTTTCAATTAATTGTTTTAGAGGTCTTTGCATATACCATGAGGTAATCAATGAAATAATCACAGTTGCAACAGTAATATAAGCTAAAGGGCCACCTATATAAAATATTACACCAATAAATATTATTACAAAAGGAAAGTCTACAAATGTAGCAATAGTTGCACTTGTAAAAAACTCTCTTACTGTTTCAAAAGATTGTAATCTACTTACAAATTGACCTGTAGAAGCTGGTTTTGAATCCATTTTTATATTTAATACATGGTTGAAAATTCTATTAGCAACTAAAGTATCTGTTCTTTTACTTGCTACTCCTAAAAAGTAAGACCTTAAAACTTTAAGAATAAAATCAAAAAACATAACTAGAGATATCCCTATAAATAAAGCCCACATCGTTTCAATTGCATTATTAGGAAGTACTCTATCATATACATTCATTGTAAAAAGAGGTGTTGCAAGAATAAAGAGATTTATAAAAAGTGAAACCATAATCACTTGCTTATAAATCCCTTTGTTTTTAAATAAAGTTCCCCAAAACCACTCTTTTGGGTTTTCAACAAGAACCTCTTTTTCAACTCTATTATTAAAATTAAATTCTGGCTTTATAATTATTAATTCACCTGTATATTCAGAATTTAATTTATCTAAAGCAATAGTTGTTTCTCCAGAACTTAATCCTGGCATTATAACTTTTGCAAGTCCTTCTTTTTCATCATAATCCAATAATATACAAGATCTGTCATTATCTAATAAAAGAACAGATGGTAAAGCTAACTTTGTAAGTTTAATAATCTTTCTTTTTACAATTTTACTGGCAAGTCCAATTCTAGTAGCAGACTCTACAAACATATCAATGTTTAATGATCTATTATGAACTGGTAAATTAAACTTTAAAGATTCAGCAGAGGTTTCCCTTTTATGATATTTAGCAAGAAAAAGTAAACACTCAAGTAAAGTGTCTACTCTTCTTCTATCTTTTAAATTATTAAGGTTTTGTTCTAAGCCATTTTTATCTTGCAAATTTAATCCAATATTTTAATTATATTTTACGTATAAAGCCTGGTGTTTACTTATATTATCAACATAAGGTTTACCAGATAAAATATTTGGACTTAATGATTTAAGTGCCTCTTTTGCTTCTTTTACAGAACTGTAAACTCCATATAAAACTTTTGCACTTTTCATACTAGGTCCAAATTCAAAGGCATAAGCATTATCTCCTAGGTTGTTTTCTTTTATAAAATTACTTGCTTCAACAATTCCATTTTTTGTAGCAATATTTATTGTAAAGAAATTTTTTGGAGCTTCTAGAAAAGATTTATATTCTGAAGTTGCCATTTTCATTGCATCTGATGATGCTTTTTTAGTAATTTCATTATCCATTGAACTTGCAACAGCTGTAGTATCTAATCCTAACTCTTTTCTAATTAGTTTACTATCAGAAGTACTAATTAAACCATTTAACTCTAATTCTGTTTCTTTATCTTGTTTTTTAGGGCTGTAATCAATAACTCTTGGTTGAATATTTGCACAATCTTGATTAGGATTAGACAAAATTGTGTCTGTTAACATAGATAGATTAAACATTAAGTCATAGTAATTATTTAATGATGCATACTCCATATTTATTAAACTTTTTGAAGAATTATAAAGTTCGCTCTCTGCATCTAAAATATCAACAAAAGTTCTAGTACCTGCTTCAAATTCATTTCTATATGCTTCCACAATATTTACATTTGCATCCACATATTTTGTTAATGCTTCAACTCTTTTTTTATACTTAAAATATTTATTGTATGTAGATTTTACATCTGCAACTACTTCATTAGTAATATTTTCTAATGTCTTTTTTCTTTCTTGTAAGAATATCATTTCTTGCTCTGACCTAATTGAATCTCTATTACCATTATATAAATTCCAATTTAGGTTTAATCTAGCATAGGCATCTTTTTGTGTACCATTTTCATTTAACTCTAAATCATCATCAATAGATGCTTTTAATTCTAAGTTTAAATTTGGAAGAAATTTTGAATCATATTGAGCGATTTTTTCTCTTTGTTGTTTTATATTTTCAATCTCTTCTTGAATTCTATAGTTTCTTAAAATAGCTATTTCGATTGCTTCTTTTAATGTTCCTGGTATTTTTGATTCATCTATAGTTGGTCTACAAACATTATTTTTTGGTTCAGAACCAACAAATTTAACATAATTTGCAATACCTGTATCTTTTAAATCTTGTTCTTCTATGTAACTATCTGTAACAAAATGTAGTTTTGAAGAAACTTGGTATGTTTCTAAAACTTCACCACTAATCTCTTCTTTTTCTTTTGCCGTAACTAAATTGTCTTCATGAACTTGAAGCATACTTTGAGATAGAACAAGTCTTTCATCGAATTTAACTAAATCATTATATACTCTAACAGTATCTAAAATAGTATTTTCAATCGAATATAAACTTCTAAATTTATTTGCAAAATTTTGATGTTTCATTTCACTAACTTGAGAAGGGGTTTCTCCACCATCATATAAATACTGTCTGAAAATAATCGCTGCATTGTAACCATCTTCACTAGTGTTAACATCAGGAGTTGCATCATCAAAGTCTTTATCAATTTTAGCAGTTTCTAAATATGATTGAAAATCTAATGTTGGTAGATATAAACCTTCCCTATCATCAACATACATTCTATATGCTTCTTGATTCTTCCTTTCAGCTATAACATCTGGATTATTATTTAATGTTAACTCAACTGTATCTCGTAAACTATTTGCAGAAGAAGAAACAGATAAAACTGCTAATCCTATACCTATACCAATAAATGCCATACCCCGTTTCATATATTACCCCTTAAATAATTCTTAAAATTAATTTATAATTTACTATTTTAAAGTTTCTTATAAATTATTTTATTATCTTATATTTCACTTATTCTAGCATAAAAAGATTAAAAATGTATACATTTGATAAAAATAATAAAAAAAATTTTAAATTTGTTCTAAATTACTTAAATATCTTATATATTGAAGATGAAAAAAACATAAAAGAAAACATCGAAAAAACCTTAAAACTGATGGTTTCAGATGTTTTTTCATGTGAAAACATTGATGAAGCAAAAAACATACTTAAAAATAAAAGAATTGATTTAATTATTTCTGATATTAGTTTACCAGGACAAAATGGCCTTGATTTTGTTGAAATGTTAAGAGAAAGTAAAAACAATACTCCAGTTATTTTATTATCTGCATATACCCAAAAAGATTATTTATTAAAAGCAACAAGATTAAAGCTTGTTGATTACCTAGTTAAACCCATAAATTTTGATGATCTAAAAAATTGTTTATATAAAGCTTGTGAAGAGATAATTGAAAAAGGTTTATTTATTATAAGTTTTGAAGAAGCTATCTCTTATAATGTTTTACAAAAGAAACTTTATTCAAAAGATAAAGAAATCATCGATTTAACACATAAAGAGATTTTACTTCTTGAATACTTGATTCAAAATAACAATAGAGTTATAGCCCACCAAGAGATTAAAGATCATATTTGGGAAGATAGTTTTGAAGCAAGTGACTCTGCATTAAAAAATTTGCTTAATAAACTTAGAAAAAAAATTGGTAAAAACAGTGTTGAAAATATTTCAGGGGTTGGATTTAGAATACATTTAAGTTAAAATACACTTTTTATATATAAAAGGTTTAATCATAAAAAAGTTTACTAGCTATACACTTATTACAGTTTCAATTATCATAATTCTTTTTGTTGGTGGATCAAACTACTTGCACTATAAAATGAAAAAAGAATATCTTACTTATTCATTAATAAATAGTGAAATACAAACTTTAAATGATATTTATTCATTATGTTCTGGATTAGTTTTAGTAAATCCTACAAAAGAAAATGTTGGTAGTTGTAATCTTGTTTATAAAAAAATTGAATATAAAATTGAAGAAGTAAAAGAGAAATCTCCACATATTTATTTTTATACTAAATATATAAGTGAGTAAAAAAAAGAGCATCATAAGGAAACCTTATAATGCTCTAATAGATATGCATGAAATTAATCAATGTAATAATAACCCGTATATCATTAATATATACTTAATTTTGTATAATATTTACTTATAATACTATTTTAATATACTTCTTATTTCTTTCATATAACTTGAAATAGTACATTTTTCTATTATAATATTTATACAGTTTAGTAATAATCTTGAAACTAAAACTTACTATACTATTAACTTAAATTATCAAAACAAAGGATAAAACTTGCTTGCTACTATTCCAAATGATGACCGCTATAAAATGGTTGAAAAAACAATGAAACGACTTAGTTATGATAGAAGTGCATTAATTGAAACACTACATACGGCACAAGAAACTTTTGGCTACTTAGAAAATGAAACTCTAAAATTTATAGCCAGAAGACTAAAACTTCCATATTCAAAAGTTTATGGAGTTGCAACTTTTTATCATTTTTTTAGACTTAAACCAAAAGGAAAGCATACAATTGTAGTTTGTATGGGAACTGCATGTTATATTAAAGATGCAAGTAAAATTCTAGCAAAACTAGAAAATAAATTTAATATAAAAGCAGGGGAAACAACAAAAGATGGTTTACTTTCCCTTATAAGTGCAAGATGTGTTGGTTCATGTTCTTTAGCTCCCATAGCAATTTATGACAATAAAGCAATAGGACATTTAAATATTGAACAATCTATTGAAGAAGCACAGGAGGTAGTAACATGTTAAACTCATTAGAAGAATTAATTGAACTTGCAAGTGAGAAAAGAGATTTAAAAAGAAATTCACACGAGGAACTAAGAGTTTGTATAGGAAGTTCATGTGCAGCACTAAATGCAAATGACCTATTAAAAGATTTAAAAAAAGAAGTTAAAGAAAGTAACCTTGATAAAAGATGTAAAGTAAAAGGTGTAGGATGTAATGGACTTTGCTCTGAAGCTATTATGGTTGCCCATTATCACAAAGTAGGTGAAAGAGAATCTATTTATAGTTTTATTGATAGTTCAAATACAAAAGATTTTATTGATACTTTAAATAATGAAACTCCAATAGAAGAAAAAAAATGTGATACATCTAAACCATTTTTTACAAGACAAGAAAAAATTGTTTTGGAAAATGCAGGAATAGTAGACCCAGATGATATTGATGATTATATTGCATATGATGGGTATCAAGCATTTTACAAAGCTTTAGATGATATGAGTCCTCAAAAAGTAATCAATGAAATAAAACTTTCAGGACTTCGAGGTAGAGGTGGTGGTGGTTACCCAACAGGATTAAAATGGGATTCCGTTGCAAAAGTAGATGCAGATCAAAAGTATATAGTTTGTAATGGAGATGAAGGTGACCCAGGTGCCTTTATGGATAGAGCAATAATGGAAGCAGATCCACATAAAATAATAGAGGGTATGGCATTAGCAGGATATGCATGTGGTGCGACAAAAGGTTATATTTATGTAAGAGCTGAATATCCAATTGCTGTTCAAAAACTCAATAAAGCAATCAAACAAGCTAGACGAAAAGGAATTTTAGGAACTCAGATTGCTGATAGTGGTTTTAGCTTTGATTTAGAAGTTAGACTTGGTGGAGGAGCCTTTGTTTGTGGAGAAGCAACAGCCCTTGTTACATCAATTGAAGGAAATCGTGGGAACCCTAGACAAAAGCCACCACACTTAAGTGATTATGGTCTATGGAAATCTCCAACAATCTTAAACAACGTTGAAACCTTTGCAAATATAGCTCCTATTATTAGAAATGGTGGAGAATGGTTTAAATCTTTCGGAACCGAAAAATCTCCAGGAACAAAAGTATTTGCCTTAACCGGACATATTAAAAATACTGGATTGGTTGAAGTTCCTATGGGGATAACACTAAGAGAACTTATTTTTGAAGTAGGAGGAGGATTACCTGAAGGAACAAATCTAAAAGCTATTCAAACAGGAGGGCCAAGTGGTGGTTGTATTCCAATTGAGTTACTTGATACACCAGTTGATTATGAATCTTTAAAAGAGATAGGTTCAATCATGGGAAGTGGTGGACTTATAGTTATGGATGATAGTTCAAATATGGTTGAAGTAGCTAGGTTTTTTATGGATTTTTGTCAAAGTGAATCTTGCGGGAAATGTGTTCCATGTAGAGTTGGGACTTTAGAATTAACACAATTACTTGATAAATTTATTGCTAAAAAAGCAACAAAAAGTGATTATGAATTATTAAAAAATATGTGTGCAGTTGTTCAGGATACAAGTCTTTGTGGACTTGGACAAACAGCACCAAATCCAGTACTTAGTACAATAAAATATTTTGAAGAAGAGTATTTAGAAGGGATAATAAATGATTAAAGAAAAAGTTAGAGTAAAAACCTTTAAAATAAACGATATTGATGTAACAGGAAAATCAAACTCTTCAATACTTGAAGTAGCAACTGAACATGATATTAAAATACCAACTTTGTGTTATATGAAAGGTTTAAGTGCCGTTGGGTCTTGTAGAATGTGCTTAGTAGAAGTAAAAGGAAGTGATAAACTAATTCCTGCATGTACTTCAAAAATAAAAGAAGGAATGGAAGTTATTACAAACTCTCCAAAGCTTGAAAGCCATAGAAAAATGGTTTTATCTATGATATTTGCAGAAAGAACTCACACTTGTAGTGTTTGTGTATCAAATGGTCATTGTGAACTACAAGATCAAGCAATAGAACTTGGACTTGAACACTCACATGTTCCATATATTAATAAAAACTTTGAAATTGATGCATCCCATAAAGATTATGTTTATGACCCAAATAGATGTATCTTATGCACTAGATGTGTTAGAGTTTGTGACGAAGTTGAAGGTGCCCATGCTTTAGATATCTTTGGTCGAGGAATTGATGCTAAGATTATTCATGATATGGATGAACCATGGGCAGATAGTGAAAGCTGTACTTCTTGTGGAAAATGTGTTCAGGTATGTCCAACTGGATCATTATTTGAAAAGGGTGTAAGTTCAACAGAGATGGTCAAAAAGAAAAATATTGTAACAAACCTAATTCAAATGAGGGAAAATAGATGAAAAAGATAAAAGTAGGAACAGTTTGGCTTGATGGTTGTTCTGGTTGCCATATGTCTTTTTTAGACATGGATGAAAGAATTGTTGAATTATCTCAATATATGGATGTAGTTTATTCTCCTTATGTTGATGCAAAAGAGATTCCCAATGAACTTGATTTATTCATAGTTGAAGGGGCTTTAAGTACAGACCATGATATTAAAGTTATAAAAGAGATTAGAAAAAATTCTAAAAAAATCTTAGCATTAGGAGATTGTGCAATTACAGGAAATGTATCTGCGTTAAAAAACCTAGCAGGAACAGAGGCAGTTTTAGAAAAAGGGTATTTTGACCTAGCTGATTTTAATAAAGGTAAATATCCAGATAAGATAATTCCAAAACTTTTAGACAAGGTTATTCCTCTTAATGAAGCTATAGATGTTGATTATTTTGTTCCTGGCTGTCCAACTCCAGCAGATGCAATTTATGCAGTGTTAAAAGGTCTTATTGAAGGTGTTGAAGTTGATGTTAGTAAATATACAAGATTTGGCTTATAGGAGAGATTTATGGGAAAAGAAAAAATTGTAATTAGTCCAGTAACAAGAATAGAAGGACATGCAAAAATCACTATTGATTTAGATGAAAATAAAAATGTTGAGGATGCGAGATTACATGTAACTCAATATAGAGGCTTTGAAAAAATGTGTGAAGGAAGACCATATTCTGAGATGCCAGGACTAACTGCACGAACATGTGGAATTTGCCCAGTGAGTCATGCAATTTCATCTTCAAAAGCCTGTGATAATCTATTAGCCGTAAGACCTCCAAAAGCAGGGAGAAACTTAAGAAGAATAATAAACCTTGCTCAAATCATTCAATCACACGCTTTAAATTTTTATCATTTAAGTTCTCCTGATTTTGTATTTGGTTTTGATGCAGCTCCTGAAGATAGAAATATTTTTAAGCTTATGCAAACCCATCCTCAAATGGCAAAAGATGGAATAAAATTAAGAGCTTTCGGTCAAAAAATAATCGAAACACTTGGGGGGAAAAGAATACATCCAACATGGATTGTTCCAGGTGGTGTTAGTCACGAAATAAGTGTCGAAACAAAAGATTCAATTTTAGCTTCAATTCCAGAAGCTTTAGAGATTGCTCAAACAGCCTTAAAGTATTTCACTGGAAATCTACATAAATTTCAAAAAGAGATTGATTCTTTCGCAAACTTCCCATCACTATTTATGGGATTAGTAAACAAAAAAGGTAATCTTGAACACTATGATGGGTTTTTAAGATTTATAGATAGTCAAGGAAATATCTTAGAAGATGGAATTGATCCAAGATTTTATAAAGATTACATTGGTGAAGCAGTTGAAGAGGATAGTTATTTAAAATCTCCATATTATAAACCACTTGGATACCCAAATGGTATGTATAGAGTAGGTCCTCTTGCTAGACTTAATATCGCAAATGCTTGTGGAACTCCTCTTGCTGATATTGAATTTGAAAAGTTTAAAAATATAAATAATGGTAAACCGGTACTTAATACTTTTTATTACCACTATGCAAGATTAATTGAAATTATCTATGGAATTGAAAGAATTGAACAACTATTAAATGAACCTCAAACACTTGATACTCAAATTAGAGCCCATGCAAACATCAATAGGAACCAAGGTGTTGGATGTTCCGAAGCTCCAAGGGGAACATTATTCCATGATTACCAAAGTGATGATAATGGGATAATTACAGGTGTTAATCTAATCATTGCAACAGGGAACAATAACCTAGCAATGAATGCAGGGGTTAAACAAGTTGCCCAAACTTTTTTAGATGGAAATGATATAAAAGAGGGAGCACTTAATAGAGTTGAAGCTGTTATTAGATGTTTTGATCCATGTCTTAGTTGTTCTACTCATGCTCAAGGGATTGTATCTTCAACGATTGAAATTAGAGATGAAAAGAAAAATATCATTGAAACGATAAAAAGAGGATAAATCAGAAAATGACAATAATTGTAGGTTTTGGAAATGATTTAAGGGGTGAAGATGGTTTTGGAATTGATGTAATAAAAAGATTGCAAAACTATAATTTACCTGATACTAAATTGATTTCTACCTTTCAATTAACACCAGAGTTAAGTCTTGAGTTAAAAGAAGCTACAAGATTGATTTTTATTGATGCAACTTATAGTGATAGAAATAACTACTCTTTAGCTTGTAATCTTAAAGAATATAAACATGACCAATTAAGTCATCATATTAGTATTAGAACAATTTTAATGATTTTAGAAAGACTTTATAATACTAAACCAGAATATGAGCTTTATTCTATGTTTACAAATAGTTTTAATGAAATAATTGACGAGAAAAATTATGAAAAATCTATAAAGGAAGTTGTGCAGTTTTTAAAAACAGTTAACTAAGAAAGTTAACTGTTTAGAAATGAGTCTTCAACTATTTGAATCTCTTCTCTTGAACCAAAATAAATTGGTGTTGTTGCATTTATATCTGTAGTTGTCATATCTAAGATACGACCTTTTTTATTAATTGCTCTACCACCTGCTTGCTCAATTATATAAGCAATAGGAAAAGCTTCAAAAACAGTAAATAGTTTTCCTTCTGGAAAAGATTTACTTGCGGGAGAAGAATATAATCCACCTTTTTTAAATAAAATTTGGTGAGTATCTAAACATAATGAGTCTGAAAATCTTAATCTATAACCTTTATTAAAAAAGCCATCAACAAGTTCTCTATGTTCAGGTGTCCATTCAGGAACTAAACCAGCAGTTGAGTTTATTTTCCCAACTTTTTCTAAAGTCAAGTTATCTTGTTCAATGAACTCACCATCTTCAAATGAAAAGTATTGAACTCCATCCATTTTAGAAGCAAAAACTAATTGGAAAGTTGGTCCATATGTTACATAAATTGCTGCTTTTAGGTGAAAAGCATCCATTTGTTTTTCATAAATACCAAAGATTGAACCCAAGGAAAAGTTTACATCTAATAAATCAATATTATCAATTGACACATAACTTACTTTGTATTTTCCATTTTCATTATTTACTTTTAAATTTTTGTGTTGTCTTCCAATAAAAGAATGAATAGATTTTGTTCTTCTAAACTCTCTTTCAATAACGTCCGCACAATAAGATCGAACCTGCTCGTTCATCTCTTTGTCAGTTAATCCATTTGAAATAAATCTATCACAATCAACAAATACATTTTTTTCAATATCTTCTGCAATATTTGTAATTGCATTAAAAATAGCTATCATCTAATTATCCTAAAAAATTGTCCCATTTTACATGGACGGTTATCTTTTACTTATTAATAAAAGTATTAAGCTTTATTAACTTGTAATAAATGTTCTAAAATTGATAAAATCAAAAATTGAGTTTTTATACTCCAATTTATCTAATAATTCAAAATCAATATTGTTATTATTTATCATACCAAGTAATTCATTAAAGTTGAATATATGCTCTTTAGTTCTGCTTTCACTATACTCTGTTGCAGTTGCTGTTGTCATTAAAAATGCCCAGTCACTACTTTGAGCCAATAATAATTCCCTTAACATTTGAGTTAAAACTCTCGAGATATCATCATCATTTGTATGGAAATATTCCCGTGCTTTTTCCTCTAAAACATCAGCCATTTCATGAAGATGTCTATATATCCAATCATTTCCTTCATTTAGCCAAACATCATAATACCCTTTATCTCCCCAAGAAGAAGGATTAGGATTTACAACTTGATTTTTCGGATACATATTTAGATATTCAATTGGAGTTACAGCTTTCATAACCTTATGTTTATCTATTTCTCTAAACATATTTGCTAAAAATTCTGGACCTTCAAACCACCAATGACCAAAAAGCTCTGCATCATAAGGTGAAACAACCATTGGTGTTCTATCCATAAGTGAACCTAAATGGTCAAATTGTTTTTCTCTATGCCAGTGGAAATTTTCAGCATGTTGCTTTGTTCTATCTTGAGCTACCCATGGATTATATGCTTCTTTATAATCTGTAGTTCCCGTAATCTTGTGATATTTAAAACCTGTAAATACTCTAACACCATCTGGATTGATATAAGGCTTAATATAATCAAAATCAAGGTCATAACCTATATCTCTATAAAAATCTCTATAGTTAGGATCTCCAGGATATCCCTCTTTTGAACTCCAAACTTGTTTTGATGATTGTGCATCTCTACCAAATGCTGCACAAGAGCTTGGTGTATATGTTGGAGTATAAACTCCATTTACAGAAGTTGGTCTTCCATAAGTTAAAGCATGGGAATCAACAATAAAAAATCTTATACCTTTTTCATTTAGTATTTCATCCAAACCATCATAATAGGCACATTCAGGTAACCAAATCCCTTTGGGTTTTCGTCCAAAATGTTTCTCATGGGATTGAACTGCAATCTCTATTTGTGTTCTCACTGCATGTATATTTACACTCAAAATTGGTAGATATCCATGTGTTGCACCACAAGTTATAACTTCTAAGGAACCTTTATTATAAAAATATTTATATCCATTTAGAACATTTCCTTCTAAGAAACCTTCAAAAAACTCTTTAGTTTCAATAAATAAATCTCTGTAAAAATTAGCTAATGGTCCAAAATGTCCATCGCCCTTTGTTCTTTCAATCTCTTTTTCTCCAAGTTCTATATTTTTATCTAAAAAAGCTTTATATTTACCCATAAGATGTGAATCCGCTAACATCTCCGCAAGAGGTGGGGTAACAGAAGTGGTAAGTTTAAAATTTACACCATCATCATCTAATTTTTTTAATCTTTTCAATAAAGGAATATAACACTCAGTTATAGCTTCAAAAAGCCAATGTTCCTCTAAAAAATTTTCATACTGTGGATGTTTTACAAACGGTAAATGTGAGTGTAATACAGGTACCCAATATCCTTTAACCATGTCTTTCCCTTAATTTTTTACCCCAATTTCTCTTAGGGTTTAGTTATCAATCTTTTATTTTACAATTGATGAAGAGCTAAAATTTTGTTTTTCCTCAATCTCATCTATAAAATGTCTAATCTTTTCCATCTCTTCAACATATTTTGCAGAAGACACACCCTGATGTGAATGTTCAATAGTACTTCTAATAACTTCTGTCCATCCCATTTTTTTTCTAATCCAAACCTCATCTTCACTGCTTGGTAAGTTTACCTTTGAAGAGAAAGTATGAACTGTATTTGAAGTAATTAATTCAACAAAATCATCCTCTTTTGTTAAACCAACTTTTACATAGACATTCATGTTCTCAAAAGGTCTTTTTACATAATATTTGCCTAATGCAAATGAAGATTCAAAACTATAAAGTTCTTGATTGTTTGTATCATAAATTTTAAAATAGAGTTTATCTTTACCTAAGTCAATGTTGTTTTTTGTCAATGTCTCATCACTAACTTCCCAATATACAAAATACTTTTGGGTATTTACCATCAAGATTCTTAGTGTGTCTTTATTGTATCTATCTGGAATCTTATACTCTTGAACAACTGGTTCTCCCTCTTCTACAAGAGTATCGATAACATGTGATGAACTAGAAAAATCATCTTCTAATTTCATACTCTCTTTTACTAAATCATCTGCTTTTGGATTCATCTCTTTCCCCATTGATTTTTGCTAATATTATATTATAAAAATGTTACAAATTTGTAATAACACTGTTTAAATATTATCAAATATATTATTTACTATCTCTTGTGCTTCAACTTGTATTTGTTTTAAGTGTTCACTTCCTTTAAAACTTTCCCCATATATTTTATAAATATCTTCAGTACCACTAGGTCTAATTGCAAACCAACCATTTTGTGCACTTACTTTAAGTCCACCTATTGCAGCGCCATTATCTGCTTTTGTTAAGATTGATTCAATTTTTTCACCAGCTAAAGTATCAGCTTTTATATCTTCAGGTTTTAAATTTTTAAGTGCTTTTTTCTGATTGCTATTTGCAACTGCATCTAATCTTCCATATACTGGCTCTCCGAACCTTTCAATTAAATCATCATAATAAAGTCCTGGGTCTTTTTTTGTTTTTGCTAAAATTTCAACCGCTAGAAGATTTAAAATAATACCATCTTTATCTGTACTCCAAGGTTGAGCATTTTTTCTTAAAAATGAAGCTCCCGCACTCTCTTCTCCACCAAAAAATACTTCTTTTGAACTTAATGGTTTAACAAACCACTTAAAGCCAACTGGTGTTTCAAATACTTTTTTACCATTATCTTTTACAACTCTATCAATCATTGATGAGCTAACTAGTGTTTTCCCTACACCAAGCCCATCAAATTCTCTATTTTTAGATAGATAATCAATTGCAACAGATAGATAATGATTTGGATTTAAAAGCCCTTTGCTTTTTGTAACAATCCCATGTCTATCAAAATCCGTATCATTTCCAAAGGCAATATCAAAATCCTCTTTTAATTCAATTAATCCTGCCATTGCATATGGTGAAGAGCAGTCCATTCTAATCTTCCCATCTTTGTCACAACACATAAATGAAAATGTAAAATCAGGCGTATCATTAAACACTTCAATATTTAAATCATATTTTTCTTTTATTGCAGTGTAATAGGCCATTCCTGAACCACCCATAGCATCTGCACCAATTTTTAAATTTGCCTCTTTTATCACATCCATATCAATAACATTTACTAAATCATCTACATAAGGAGTTACAAAATCGTATTCAAATAAAAATCCTGATTCTAAGGCACTATCCAAATCCATTAATTTTACATCTTCTAAATCATTCTTTAAAATCTCATTTGCCCTTGCCTCAATAACTTTTGTAATAGACTCATCAGCAGGTCCTCCATCACTAAAATTATATTTAAATCCCCCGTCACTTGGAGGATTATGTGATGGTGTTATTACAATTCCATCAGAGTTTTTATGGTTTAAAATTGCATGAGATATTACAGGAGTTGGTGTGTAACCAAAATTTTTAGCATAATATGTTTTAATTCCATTTGCAGCTAAAACCTCAAGTGTTGTTCTATGAGCTGGCGTTGATAAAGCATGAGTATCCATTCCCACAAAAAGTTTAGAATGACCTTTTTGCTTATGAAACTCAGCAACAGCTTGAGCCATTGCCATAATATGCTCTTCATTAAAACTATTCTTAGAAGCACAACCCCTATGCCCTGATGTTCCAAAACTCACCATATGAGCTTCATTTTCTACATCTGGAACTTTCGTATAATAATCACTTATTAGTTGTGGTATATTTTCCAAAATTGATTTTGGTGCCTTTTTCCCTGCAAATTCATGTAATCCCATTTATTCTCCCTATAATTAATTTTTATCTATACATTTTTTCGTAATATTCATTTGCCATTCGTCCAGATTCAAATGCTGGTATAACATCATTCATTGAATTTTTCATTATTTCAATCCATTGTTTCCTATCTTCGTAATACATAGGTAATATTTTCTCTTCTAATATATCCATTAAATTTTTATTATCAAGTCTATCTTGCTCTTCAATTGGAAGATCACTACCTTCAGTATTAATTGTAAATGAGTTAACTCCTTCTTTACAAAACTCTGGGTGCCAACCATCAGCAATAGATAAATTAACTGTACCATTCATAGCTGCACTCATTCCACTTGTACCACTAGCTTCTCTAGTAACTCTTGGATTATTCAGCCAAACATCACAACCTTTTTTTAACTTCATTGAAAGGTCTAATTCATATCCAACTAAAATAGCTACATTTTTATAAGACCTCGCCATATAATTTAAGTCATTAAAAATATTAATTGCTAAGTTATCAAATGGATAAGGTTTTCCTGCCCAAATAATTTGAACTGGATGTTTTTGGTTTTTAATTAGATTTTCAAATCTTTGTAAATCATGTTTTAAAAGACCTGGTCTTTTATATTCTGCAAATCTTCTTGCCCAAACAATAGTTAAAACATCTGGGTCAAACATTTTTCCTGTTTGGTTGGCAACTTCAACAAAAAGCATTTTCTTTAAATGTTTTTTTCTTGCATCAAGTTCAAAGTCTTCATGTTCATCTAAAGCTTTCATTAGAGTTTTATCACTCCAATACCTTCTATTTTGGGCATTTGTTATTGGAATAATTTCACATTTTCCCTCAACATCTTTCCACATCTCATTTGCAACTTCTCCGTGGATTTTTGAAACTCCATTAGCAATTTTTGCCATTTTTAAAGCGCCTACAGTTAAAGAAAATCTATCTCCTTCTATCCCTGTTACACCTCTAACTTCATGTAATTGAGAACCTGCAAAAAATCCCATTCTATCAAGCATATGAATATCGTGTTCTTCATTTCCTGCTGTTTCAGGAGTATGTGTTGTAAAAACAAGTCGTTTTTTAACTTCCCTTGCATCTTTAAATCTATTAAATAATTCAAATGCCATTGGTAAAGAATGTCCCTCATTCATATGATAAATCTCTGGGTCATATTTTAAAGCTTCTAAGATTTTTGCTCCACCAATACCTAAAACTATCTCTTGAGCAACTCTAGTTTCATTATTTTGGTCATAAAGTTTATGGGTAATAGTTCTTGATAAGTAATCATTTCCCTCTACATCAGTTGAAAGTAAAATAAGTGGTGCAGAATTAAAAAGTTCACTTGGTACTAAATAAGCTTTTACTATAACAGGTTTCCCATTTATATCAACAGTTACTGATACATTTAAATCTTCTAAAAAATAATATCTTTTTCTTCTAAATTCAACTTTTAAATATCTGTCTTCATCTCTACCTTGATCATAATAACCATAACTCCAAAGCATACCTATTCCAACAACATTTTGTTTTAAATCATAGGCACTTCTCATATGTGAACCAGCTAAGAAACCAAGTCCCCCAGAGTAGATTTTTAAAGCTTGATGAATTGCAAATTCCATTGAGAAATAAGCAACCGATTTTGAATATTTTTTATCAATTTCATAACTATGTAAATAACTCATATTAAATTTTTCCTTTTTATTTTTTATATAGACTTATATATTCATGTGCAGAGTTTTTCCACGAATTATCAACTTGCATATTATGTTTAGAAATATTTTCAAATTTATCTTTATTTGAATATAAAGATAAAGCTTTTGCAATCGCATGATTAAACCAAAATAGATTGTGTTCATCAAATGTTATTCCAACACCTAAACTCAACTCTTCTAGGTTATTTACATCAGTAAAATCTACAACTGTATCTTTTAAGCCCCCTGTTTTAGCTACAATTGGTAAAACACCATATTGCATTGAAATCATTTGATTAAGCCCGCATGGCTCAAAAATAGAAGGCATTAATAAATAATCTGCACTTGCATATAATTTTCTTCCAAAACCTTCATCATAACCAATTTTAATTTTTATATTTTTATATCTATCAATTAAACTTCTAAAGGCCTGATTATAAGAGTCTTCACCACTTCCTAGAATAACAAAATTTGCTTCATAACTTGCAAAAAGTTCCATTGCATCTAAAATTAAATCAACACCTTTTTGAGAAGTAAATCTTCCAATAAAAATAAATAAAGGTTTTGAATCTTCAATCAAGCCTAACTCTTTACAAAGGGCTTCTTTATTTTTTTTCTTTCCCTTATAACTTTTGAAAGAGAAGTTTTTTTCTATATATTCATCTTTTTTGGGATTAAACACTTCTGTGCTAATTCCATTTACAATCCCTTTTAACTTATAACTATTGTTTCTTAAAGTTTCATCTAAACCATTTCCAAAGCTTAGAGTTTGAATCTCTTGTGCATAGGTATTACTAACAGTTGTAACTTTATCACTAAAATAGATACCAGCTTTTAAAAAATTAACTGCATCATAATATTCTAAACCATTAAATTTAAAACATGTATCCCAATCAAATTCAAGTTGATTCATAACATCTTTTCCAAAAATACCTTGATATGCAAGATTATGAATTGTTAGAACTGTTTTAATATTTAAGTTATATCTAGTTTTTGCAAGCATTGGAACAAGGGCAGTTTGCCAATCATTTACATGGATTGCATGTATGTCTAATTTTAATCTGATTATAACTTCTAAAATTGAATAAGAAAAAAGACCAAACCTTAAAGCATTGTCTCCAAAATCCCCAAATTCATCATGGTATAAACCTAATCTATCACATAAAATTGGATTATAAATAAATAGCTCATCTTTTGAGTCTTTTTTATGAAAAACATCAAATTGATGTCTAACTCCAGCTAACCAATAATCAAATGTTAATCCACTAAAAACTATATTAAATTTATCTCTGTCTATTTGATTATACAAAGGCATAATAGAGTAAACTCTTTCCCCTTCATTTCTTAAAGCTTCTGGTAAAGCATGACCTACATCAGCTAAACCACCAGTTTTTGCATAGGGAAATATTTCACTTGCTGCAAAAAGAATACTCATTTGCTCTCCTTATAAATTTTGGCAGCATCTTCTGGAAGCATGACATTTATATTCATTTCACTATCCAATTCAAATCCTGCTTGCTTGTAAATTCTAGGTTTTATCTCTATATAAAATCTAAAATACTCTTTTGTGTTCTCATCATACTCTTTATATGGTGCATTTTTAATTATCATATTAAAAGAAACTTCCCCTAATGATTTATGGAACTTTGTATAAAACTCTTTTGTAATATCACATAAAGCACTTAAATCAGTTTTACTAAACTCTGTTATAGAAGATAGTTTTTTCTTAGAAACAATTTTTGCTTCAAAGGCAAATTTAGAAGCATAAGGACAAAATAATACAAATTCACTATTTTGAGCAATTATGTTTTTTTGGTGGTTTAGCTCTTCATAAACAATATCATCCATCAAAGCTCTTTTATGTTCCTCATAATACTCTTTTTTATAAGCTATCTCTTCTTTAATTCTTTTTGGAAGAAAAGGCAAAGCCATAATTTGAGAGTGGGAATGTGACATTGAAGCCCCAGCATCTTTCCCATAATTTTTAAATACTGAAAGATAAGCAAATCTATCATCCCTTTTAAGATTAACTGCTCTTTCTTTTATAATTGTAAAGTAATTTAAAAAATCATTATAATCAAAATCCCAAATCTGCTTATAATGATTTGGGGTTTCAACAACTACTTCGTGGGCTCCAAAGCCAGAATATGTTTCAAAAAAACTCTCCCTAGAAGATTTTGGTGCCACATCAATAGAAAGTGCATTGTATAAATTAGGAACAACCCTACATTGCCATTTTCCATCCTGTGATATTCTTGTAATCTCATTTGGAGTAAACTCCTCTTTCCCCATATCAAAGGGACATCTTTCATGAATAATTTCACCAAGATAAACATCTTTTTTATTGTGTAAATCACTTGGCCTTTTTAATCTTTCAGGGGCAAAAAGTGTCCATTCTCTTGTTAATTTGCAATATCTAAAATTTGACACCATTACTCCTATATATACCAGTTTTTCAAGAATAAATTCTCAAAATCTAAAACTGTCTCATCATAAAGTGGATATCTTTGAATTTTTCTTTTATCTTGAAAAATTTCAAACATAAAACTCACTTTCTCTTTCTTTTGAGCATAAACTTTTAACTCAATTCCCTCATCTAAAGCTATATCAAAATATGTTCCATTTTGAACTAAACTTTCAATTTTATCTTTTAAATCAAATACAAAAATCTTATCATCAATAGTTACTTTTAATTCTAAATCTTTACCTTTTAAATACTTAATTTTTTCACCTTTTAAATAAAGGTATAAATTACACTCTTTATCTTTCCCATAATATAAATAATCTACAATAGAAGAAGAAGAGTCCATAGTTGAAAACTCTTTTTTGATATCTATTTCTCCACTATTTAACCATTCAAAAAAGTTACTATTATTTCCATCTACAACAGGATAAATAAAATCTTTTGGGGGTATATGAACTCTTTTTTTACTATCTTTTTTTACTATTGGAGTGAAGATTTCTGTTGGTACATTTTTTTCCATTAGCTCATAAATATTTTTTAAATGAGCTCTAAATTGTTCATCAAATTGATGGTTTAATTCTGTATAATGGTCATCCCCATACCACCAAAACCAATCACTTCCAAGGGCAATTAAAAACTCTTTTTCGATTCTTTTTAATCTATCCTCACTTAAATTCTCTTTTTCATTGTCAAAGGAAACTTTGGTCATATCTAAAAGTTCCCAAGCCCTATTTTTCTCATTACTACCAATCCAAATGTCGAAGTTTCCATTTATCCAACTTCCACTAGCAAGATTTTCTATTTCCACTTCTTTTAAATCATCTATTTGGGGAACTTCATCAAATAAAATAGTCTCTAACCAAGTTTGAGAATCTAATTGCTTATATAACTCTTCAAAAAACTCTTTTGCATTATTTGGATAAAATTCCCATGCATTTTCACCATCAAGTATAACTGGAACAATAACTGATTCAGAAGAGTCATAGTAGATATTTTTTAGATGAGATATAAAATCATGGGCAGCTTCCTTTGCCCCTTTTTTGCTATATTCAAAACCAATTAAATCACTTAAATACTTATCTCTAAAAAATAGATTTACTTTTCCATTTTTTGTATTTAAGGAATATGGTTTATAAACTAACTCTTTATTTCCACTATGAAGTGTTTTAAAAATTATCTCTTCATCAGAACAAGCCCACTTTACACCATTTTCTGCAAGTAATGAAATTGTTTTTTCACTAACACTTCCCTCACTTGGCCAAAAACCACTTACATTTGTATCAAATTGTTTTTTGTAATACTCAACTGCATTTTTAACTTGCATCGAAGCAAAATCTTTAAAATCAGCTGCTTGTGAACTTGGTAATAAAACGTGAGGCTTTGCTTCAACAGCACTTTGTCTATCTAATAATAATGGCAAAATTGGATGATAAAAAGGAGTAGTTGAAATTGCAATTTGCTTGCTATCACAAAGCTTTTTGTAATAAGGTATTATTCCTTTTAAAAATTCAAACATTGTTGATACTAATTGAAGTTTTTGCTCTTGAGTATAACCTCTTTTTTGACTTAATAAACTCTTTACAATATCATTATTTTCTCTTATATAATTTCCACACCAAGTTAATAAAAATAAAACTTCCAACTCTACTAATTCTTCATGGCTAAAAGAATTAATAGAATTTCCTTCAGCTTTGAATTTAACTAAAAATTCATTATATCGTGAAAGAGGCTTTATCATATTTTGTTCATTTGGTAAAAATAGATACTCTTCTAGAAATAGACTTTCTTCGTTATTTAAAAGACTTACATCTTTTTTCAAAATCTCCATAAACTTATCATTGGCTGTTCCATTGATATACTCTTCAATCTGAGCCATAAGAGAGGGAACAAGATTGAAAGTTGCCTTGATATTTGGAAATTTTTCCAAATACCAAGGAATGTCATAATAATCTTTTGTGGCATGTAAAAATACCCAAGGCATTAATGTCTTGTTTGTTAAATCATCTTTATAATAAGGTTGATGCATATGCCATAAAAATGACAAATATAATTTTTTATTCACTAATCCACTTTTCTATTTTATCTTGATATGAATAGAATATTTTTCCAGCACTTTTTTCATCTTCAGCTTGAACATAAAGATTTAAATATTCATTGTGTTGGTCTGGAACCATTAAAATCCATTCATCATCATTCATCCAAATTTTTACACCATCGATATTTGATGTTTGCTTACCTTTACCATCTTCAAGGAATTTTCTCATCATCTTACCTTTCAAGGTATCTGGACAAGGAATATTTTCACCCTTATAAACAAAATCTTTAATATCCTTTACAATTTTTGTAAGCTCTTTACCTGATTTTTGAAGTAATTCAAGGATTTTAAAACTTGCATAAATTGAATCTCTATTTAAACCAAATTCACTAAAAGCAAAGTGACCATCACTGTCTGCAATTAGGTCATATTCTTTTAATTCTTTTGCTTTAAGATTTTCAAGCTTTTCCATTGTTATTTCAATATTTTCATAACTCACAAAATCAGGAGCCCAAGCTGGAAGTAAAACTTTTAGTTTTCTATCAGTTGTCATATCCAATAATTTTAAAACAGTAATCAAAAGTTTATAATCATAAATTAATTTTCCAGTTCCATCTATAACTTGAAGTTTATGACCATTTGGATAAATTAAAAATCCACAATCTAAATTCATTGCTCTAACTATATTTTGCATAGTAGTTTGTGTTTTTTCAATATCAGCAGATTTAATTTTTTCACTTTTGTGTGCATTTAAAATGATGTTTTCAACACCAAGTTCATTTATAATTCGTGGATAGATATCTGAAGTTGAACCATTCATAATATCAGCAGCCACTTTAATATCAGAAGCTTGGAATAATGATTTATCAAAAGAGTTCTGAATAGCTTCAATATATTCATCGCTTAAAGTTATATCATCAACTACTGTACCAATATCTGTATAAGGAACTCTTCTAAAGTTTTCTCTGAAGAATACTCTTTCAATAGATTGAGCAACCTTACTATCCACAGGAAGTCCCTCACTTGTGTAGAAGATTATTTCTGTTTCAGTTGGATCAAAAACAGATTGTCTAAAGTGAACACCTGCTGCCATCTCTTCTTTACTACTTAAAGCGTGTCTCATTACATTTGAAGGTACATTTCTAGGGTCTACAATATTAACTCCAGTTGATAAAATACCACCTAAAAAAGCTCTTTTTAACATATATGTTGAAGGATGATAATCCCTTGAGATATAAATATTACATCCTTTTGGAAGGATTGAACCAAAGGCTTCAGCTAATTTTATAGTCATTTGACAAGATAACTCAATATTTGTTCTACCAACTACAGAACCATCTTCAAAAATAGATGATTTGTATTTATTTCCCCAAATAATGTTTGAACTAATTACAGAAGAAGCTTCAACTACTTTATCAGGCCACATAATAATATCTTTTTCAAAAGATACTTTCTTATTAACTAGACACTTCTCAGCCATAATAACACCATGGGGTGCTTTTGATTCATCTTTAATAATATTATCATTACAAATAACTGAGTTATTTAGCTTTACTTTAACTCCAAGTTTTACATCATTCCATAAAACAGTGTCAATAACTTCAGAGTGTTTAGAAACTTTAGTATTATCACCAATTACACAATTTTTAAGTGTAACCCCTTCATCAATAGATACATTTTTACCTAAAACTACAGTTCCCTCAACTCTAATTTTTTTGTTTAATTTTGTTCCCTCTTCACAATAAATTGTTCCTTTATCTAAAGAGCTAGCTTCCCCTTTAAATGGAAGTTGAATATCTCCAAGCATAATATCTTTATAAACATCTCTATAACTTTCTGGGTTTCCAACATCTCTCCAATAACCTTTTTGAGGGCAACCCCATAAAGGTATATCTTCTTTCATCATTTTTGGGAATAAATCTTTTGCAAAATCATAGTTTTGTTTAAATGGAATTAGATCTAAAACTTGTGGCTCTATTATATAAATACCAGTGTTGATAGTATCACTAAATAATTCTCCCCAACTTGGTTTCTCTAAGAATTTTTCAATTCTATCCTCTTCATTTGCAATTACAACTCCAAATTGAAGTGGATTTTCTACAGGTGTTAGAGTAATAGTTAATTGAGACTCTTTTTTCTCATGAAATTTTTTTATCTTTTTAAAATCAAAGTTAGTTACTAAATCTCCACTAACTATAATAAAGGTTTCATCTAAAAACTCTCTAGCAAAAGCAACTGCTCCAGCAGTTCCATAATCATCATCAGGTAAAAAATATTGAATATTTACACCTAAATCTTCTCCATCTTTAAAATGTTCTTTAATAATATCTGGTTTAAAATAAAGTAAAATACCAATCTCAGTAATCCCTAATTCATCTCTTAGTTTTATGATGATGTGTTCCATCATAGGCCGATTCAATATCGGAAGCATTGGCTTTGGTACCGAATTTGTCAATGGTTGAATTCTAGTACCAAATCCTCCTGCTAAAACAATTGCTTTCATCCCTATCTCCCCTTTGTAAATTTTAACCCTAATTAACCAATCTTCTCGCTAAGTCTAATAACTCTTCTTTAATCTTATACTTTTGCGAATTAACATACTCTATTGATACAAAATCAAATTCACTTTTGTTGTAAACAATTACACTTCCTCCAGTTTGACCTGAAAGTAACCTATCTACTGCAAAAGTTGCAAATTCTGAAGCTAAAAGTCTATCAAATACAGTTGGGTTTCCACCCCTTTGTACATGACCTAAAATTGTTGCTCTTGTTTCAATTCCTATATCATTTTGTAACCAGTCAACTAAATGTTGTGTACTTATACATTTGTCATCATGACAGCCTTCTGCAACTACGCAAACAACATATTTCCTACCGTTTGTAATCTCTTTTTTTAATCTCTCACCAATAATATCTAAATCATAATCTAATTCTGGAATTATACAAACCTCAGCACCACAAGTAATTGCAGATACTAATGCTAAATATCCACAATCTCTACCCATAGTTTCAATTACACAAGCTCTTTTAAAAGAAGATGAAGTATCCCTCACTGCATCAGTTGCTTGTCTAATTACATTTAATGCTGTATCAACTCCTAAACAATATTCCGTCCCAAAAATATCATTATCAATAGTAGCAGGAATTCCTACAAAGTTCACTCCAAAATCCTTATGAAATTGGTTAAGTGCCCTAAAGGAACCATCTCCTCCTAAAATTACTATTTTGTCAATATTATGTTTTTGTAAGTTTTTGTAAGCTTGTTCTCTATATTTATATTCAAAAAATCTTTTTGATCTAGATGACCTAATTTTAGTACCACCTTCATGCATAATTCCTGCAACATCTTCATATGTCGCAGGTCTTATGTCGCCATCAATTAAGCCTTTTAATCCATCATAGATTAAGTAAGGTTGAACTTTCCTGTTAAAACAATAGTCGACAAACTGTTTAATCGCAGGATTCATACCTGCACAGTCTCCCCCTGATGTCATTATTGCTATTGCCATAATTCACCTTAAGTGTTAAATTTATTTTACAAAATGTATATTAGTATTGACCAACAAAAAGTGTCATATCAACTAATCTACTTGTATATCCCCATTCATTATCATACCATGCTAAAACTTTTACTGTCTTACCTTCAATTACAGAAGTCATATCAGGAACAAAAGTTGAAGAGTATGAACTTCCAATAAAGTCACTTGAAACTCTTTTGTCATTATCAACTTCGATTAAACCATCAAATGAAGATTGACTTGCTAATTCCATTGCTTTATTTACATCCTCTTTAGTAACATCTTTTTTAAGATTTACAGTTAAGTCTACAACTGAAACGTCTGCAGTTGGAACTCTCATTGCATAACCATTAAGTTTACCTTTTAAGTTAGGCATTACAAGTGCAATTGCTTTTGCTGCTCCTGTTGTAGTTGGAATCATATTCATAGCAGCTGCTCTTGCTCTTCTAGTATCTTTTGCATGTTTACCATCTAAAATATTTTGGTCATTAGTATATGAGTGGATTGTAGTCATTAAACCATTTTCAATTCCAAAAGTATCATCTAAAACTTTACAAATTGGTGCTAAACAGTTTGTTGTACAAGAAGCATTTGAAATAACAGCTTCACCTTTATAATCATCAGTATTGATATTTAATACATATGTTGGTGTATCATCTTTAGCAGGTGCAGACATAACAACTTTTTCAACACCATCTTTTAAATATGCTTGACATTTTTCAGTTGTTAAAAATGCTCCCGTACACTCAATAACAACCTTAGCTCCACATCCACCAAAATCAACATTTTTTGGATCTCTATCAGAGAATACTCTAACGTTTACTCCATTGATTAAAATATTTTCATCATCAACTTTTTCTGCATTGATTCCCATGTGTACAGTATCATACTTTAATAAATAAATTAACATATCCATATCACAAGTTGTATTTAATGCTACAAGCTCCATATCACTTCTTTGAGATACAATTTTTGCTGCGATTAGTCCAATTCTACCTGTTCCATTGATTGCTACTTTTAATGCCATAAGTATTCCTTTTGTTAATATAAATCTATAATACACAATATTGATTACAAAATAATTTCAGAAAAGTATAGAATGTAATCAATATGTAAATATATAGTATTATTATAATTAAGTAACATAAAATATAAACATAAATTGATAAGCTAAAATGAAGTTTTTTATAAATTTGAAGGAAAGTGATGAAAACTGAGCTATTATTTAGGATACACTGTCGCCAAGCCATGGATAATTTCACTGAAGTAACCTATGAAGTTATTAAAAAAACTATATACTTTTTTTAAATTTCCTTCATTCAAATCTTGTGTTTATTTTAGTGGATTGTTAAATAATAGAAGCATATATAAAAGTAATAAAAAAGATACAACTTTAATAAAATACTTTGCCCTTAAAGATAGTATAATTGAAGCAATTATTTGTTTAAAGAATAATAGGTTTTGCTAAAAACTTTAGCACTCAACTTGATTTAAAATATAAAATTACAATTGAATTAAAGGATTGAATATGAAAATGTACGGAATTAAAAGTTGCCAAAGTGTTAAAAAAGCTAAAGCTTTTTTTGATGAAAATAACATCTCTTACGATTTTATAGATTTAAGTAAAGAGCCAGTTAATAAAGAAAAAATAGAAAAATGGCAAACTTTTACATCTGCTACTTCAATGTTAAATCCAAGAAGTAAAGTTTATAGAGATTTAGAATTAAAAACTAAAAAACCAACTGAAAAAAAAGCAGTAAGCATAATTGAAAAAGATAATGGTATCTTAAAACGACCAATTATAGAACATGGATTAAATGGGGAAGAGAGATTTACCATAGGATTTAAAGAAGAGGAATATAAATCAACTTTTTTGGGTTGATTTTCTAACAAAAGGGGCAGTTTTTCTGCTCTGCTTGTTTTTCTTTCTTTCTTCTAAAATATTTTCATAAACATCTAAGTCTTCAATTATAAGCTTTTGTACATACTCTAAATAAGATATTTTTTTTTCATTTGCTCTTTGATAGAATTTTTTTTCTAGCTCTTCACCCAACTCAATATTTAATATAATCATTTAATAAACCTTCGACCTTCTTATAATAAAAATAATTATAACATAAATCACATAAAAAATGATTTTTTAAACACTTAAGGTTTTTTTATAATATTTTAAGAAATTTAAAAAGATTTGTTTTTCTTCATTTGAAAGAGATATTGATTTATTTTGAAAAAGGTGAGGAATCTCTGAATGCAAGGAATATAGGTATTCATCAAAGGATAAGTCTTTATGACTAATTCTAATATTTCTATATTTAAATATTAAATTTTCAAATTTTTCTAATTCTTTTTCCATACTCTTTTCTTATAATCATATATAAAAATATTATATATTCAATATCTTACATTTTGATTACAGTTTTTAGCTAGTTGATTAATCGGACTATTCAGATTAATCTATAGTTATTTTAATAATAAATTTTGCTCCAGTATATTCAATATTTTTATAAGTATAATCAGTGTTTTCTACCACTAATGTTCCTTTTAAGTGATTCCGTACAATTTCTTGACACATGTATAATCCAATACCAGTCCCTTGGGATTGATGTTTTGTTGTAAAATATGGTTCAAAAATTCTTTCTATAATATTTTCTTTAATTCCGCCACCATTATCTTTTATTTCTATATAAAAACTATTGTCTTCTTTATAAGTTTTTATAAAAATTAATTTTTTTTGATTCTCTTTTACAATTAAAGTATCTTTTGCATTATTGAGTATATTTATAAAAACCTGAACAAGTTGATTTTCTATTGAGTATAATTCATAATCATCAATATCTTTAATAATTTCTATCTCTTTTGCTGCAAATTGAGAACTAACTAAATTTAAAGCTTTTTCTAAAGAATCTGAAATCATAAAACTTTTTCGATTTTTATTATTAGGATTAAGAAAACTTCTAAAATCATCAATTGTTTTAGAAAGGTACTGTACAGAATCGTTTATAGCTGTTAAAGAAGAGTCTAACTCTGAAGAAGAAAGGCAATCCATTTCCTTTTGAATTTTTAATCCCGTAGCACTAGCTGAAATTGCAGATAAAGGTTGTCTCCATTGATGGGCAATATTTCCTATCATCTCTCCCATTGCTGCCATTTTTGATTGTTGTATTAATAATCTTTCTTTTTCTATAGTTTTACTATTTTCATCTTCAATCTTACTTCTATATATTATAAATTTTTGTGATATTTTGCGCGATATATAAAATGATAATAAAATAAATACACCGGTTATAAAAATAGAAAGCCAAATTATTTCCATAATTGATTTTTCTTTAGAGCCCAGTAAGTTTTTTGTTTTTTGTTCAATTTCTTTATTAAATTTTTCTAAAAAAAAACCTGTACCAATAACCCAGTTCCAATTGTCTACAAATTTAATATATGAGATTTTATCCTGTTTTTCTAAATTTTCAGGATTAACCTCAGTTGTGTATCTCATAAACCCTTTTTTATTTTTTAAAGCAAATTCAATTACATCTTTTACAACATGTTTTCCTAAAGGATTTTTTACATTGTATCGATTTGTCCCAACTAAAGAATCTTTATAGTGAGAAAGAACATTACCTTTGTCATCAAATATAAATACATAAGAACTATCTTCTCCCTTAATCTTTTTAATTTTTAACAATAATTCCTTTTTTAAATTATTTTCAAAATCATCAATATATTCACCCGTTCCTATTGCAACATTTAATGGCTCAAAATATTTATAAAAACTGATTTTTTTAAAAGTATTTTTATTGTTATTAGGTTTATACCAATAATATGTATCATACCTTTCACTTTTATTCTTTATGGTCTGAACAATAGTTTTAACAAATTGGTAGCCCTTTGCATCTTCGAACTCTAGTTTGTTTGTATTCTCTAAACTTTTATTTAAAGGTTGTAAAATACCTATCCCATTTACATCATCAATAAAAAAATATCCTCGACCATTGTTATACCGGATACTTCCCAATACTTTTTTTATTATTAATAATAATTCTTCTTTAGTAGCAGAGTCTTTTGTTTCTTCATATATATTTGTAGCAATAGCATGGGCTTCATAAACTCTATTTTTTATCTCTTCTTTTAATAATTGTTCCGATTTATTTTTTTCATATGTAATTAAATTATAAATATTATCTATATTACTTTTTACTATTTGTTTATTTTGAACAAGATATTTCTGTTTTGTTAGTTTTATTTCTTTTGAGAAAGCTTCTTCCATTTTTGTCAAATATATATTTGATACAAAAAGAGATACAAGAATTACAAGAATTATTGGAGAAAATTTAATTATATTTAAAATGTTTTTTTCATCATTTGTTATTTTCATACTTATCTCTTTATAAAAGTGCTGAAAAGGAGTATATAATAATTATAATAAATTTTTATACATTTTAATGAAAATAAGGTTTTTGTATATTTTATGTGAGTTAATCTAAATGAGTACAGATAAAAAAAGGGAAGGTATAAAATACCTCCCCTTTTTACTATTTAAAGCTTATATTATAAAGCAGTTACGTTAACAGCTTGAAGACCTTTTTGACCTTCTTCTACTTCGAAAGTAACTTTTTGACCCTCTTCTAGAGAAACTCTTCCGTAACCTGTATTATTAATTTGTCTGTAGTGTACGAATACATCTTTTCCACCATCTTCTTGTTGAATAAATCCAAAACCTTTTTCACTGTTGAACCATTTTACTGTTCCATTTGCCATTGTCTTTCCTTTGTTTTAATATGTCTTATAATAAAAAACTCAAATTATAAATACATATTAACATGACAAAATCCAGTCAAAAGTTTGACAGAATTAGCATGAATTACTACATTCTATTTGTGTTTGTTTAAATTATAAATTGGAGGAGGTAGCCGGACTCGAACCGACGCATACAGGATTTGCAATCCCGGGCATTACCAACTTTGCTATACCTCCGTATAAATCATTTTAACAGTAGTAAGATAAAATGATTGTTTAAAAAAAAATGGCAGAGAGCAAGGGATTCGAACCCTCGGAGGCGTGAACCTCGCCGGTTTTCAAAACCGGTGCTTTCGACCAACTCAGCCAACTCTCTACGCAAAAAAAAAGATGCTCTCGCATCAATTGAAAAGTGGTGCGAATGGTGAGAATCGAACTCACACTCCGAAACCGGAATGGGATTTTAAGTCCCACGCGTCTACCTATTCCGCCACACTCGCACTTAACAGTAGTTTTATTTGAAAAACCTCTTATGTTGTTTCTCAAATTGGACTGGAATTATAATAGATTTTTTTTTCTTTGTCAAGGCTTTTTTAAAAAAAATTCAAAATTTTATAAAAATATTTTTTTTTAATGAAAACCAAACACCAAAAAATGTATAATTCTGACCACAAAAAACCCCTTAAAAGCTTTATTCTTAAAGCTCTTTAGGTTTTCCTTCTTTTAAGTGGAATACACTTTCACTATTAAAAAGAAGTTTTAAAAATACGGTCCCTTTGAATTGGGAACCAGTTAAAAGGATGCATATTGAGAAGTGATGAAGTAAAAAAAGGTTTTGACAGAACACCACATAGATCTTTATTAAGAGCAACTGGTTTAAAAGATGAAGATTTTGACAAACCATTTATTGGAGTTGCAAATTCTTTTATTGAATTAATTCCAGGACACTTTTTCTTAGATAAAGTATCAGCAATTATAAAAGAGGAGATTAAAGCAAATGGATGTGTTCCATTTGAGTTTAATACAATTGGTGTTGATGATGGTATTGCTATGGGTCATGATGGTATGTTATTTTCACTTCCAAGTAGAGAATTAATAGCATCTTCTATTGAAACAGTTATGAATGCACATAAACTTGATGCCATGATTGCTATTCCAAACTGTGATAAAATTGTACCAGGTATGATTATGGGTGCTTTAAGGGTAAATGTTCCTACTGTATTTGTATCAGGTGGTCCAATGCAAAAAGGTCACACAAAAGATGGTACTCCTATTGATTTAGCTACTGCTTTTGAAGCTGTAGGAAAACATGAAGCAGGAGATATGAGTGACGAAGATTTAAAAGATATTGAGTGTAACGCATGTCCATCTGGTGGATCATGTTCTGGTATGTTTACTGCTAACTCAATGAATACACTTATGGAAGCAATGGGAATTGCACTTCCTGGAAATGGTACAATTTTAGCACTTACTCCTGAGAGAGAAGAATTATATAGAAAAGCGGCTAGAAGAGTTTGTGAGATTGCAAAAGATGCAGCAGCAAGGGATAAATTTAAATTAAAAAGTATTTTAAATGAAAATGCAGTTAGAAATGCATTTGCTGTTGATATGGCAATGGGTGGATCTTCAAATACTGTATTACATATGTTAGCTATTGCAAAAGAAGCAGGAGTTAACTTTAACCTTGAAGATATTAACTCAATCTCAAAAAAAGTTTCACATATTGCTAAAATCTCTCCATCATTATCAACTGTACATATGGAAGATATTAATAAAGCAGGTGGAGTTAATGCCGTTATGAAAGAGATGACAAAAAGAGGTGATAACATCTTAATTGAAAATCTTACAATAACTGGTGAAACTTTATATGAAAAAATCAAAGATGCATATATTAAAGATACAAATATTATTCATACTATTGATAATCCATATTCACAAGTTGGAGGATTAGCTATCCTTTATGGAAATCTTGCACAAGAAGGCGCTGTTATTAAAACTGCTGGAATTACTGGAGATAGAGTATTTACAGGTCGTGCTGTTTGCTTTGATGGACAACCAGAAGCTATTTCTGGAATTGTTGGTGGGAAAGTAAAAGCTGGTGATGTTGTTGTTATTAGATATGAAGGGCCTAAAGGTGGTCCTGGTATGCAAGAGATGTTAGCTCCTACAAGTTTAATTATGGGAATGGGGTTAGGTGACAAATGCGCACTTATTACTGATGGAAGATTTAGTGGAGCAACAAGAGGTGCTTCAATTGGTCACGTTTCTCCTGAAGCTGCTGAAGGTGGAATGATTGGACTTTTAAAAGATGGTGATGAGATCCATATTGATGTTGATCAATATATTTTATCTGTAAATTTAAGTGATGAAGAAATTGCTAAAAGAAAAGCTGATTTTACCCCACTTAAAAAACCTCTTAACTCTTCTTGGTTAGGACAATATAGAAGTTTAGTTACAAATGCAAGTAATGGTGCTGTTTTAAAAACTGATCTTTAATAATAAGTTGGGATTTTCCCAACTTATTCCTACTACAAACTCCACAATTTCTACACTTTGTATTAAGTTTTTGTTTACACTTTATTCAGAAATAGTTTACATTTAGATATTATAATTATCTTACATAAACTATGAAACTCTATTTAAGTAGGTACCACATTAAAAAAATTTAGAGTAAATAGAATTATTTAAAAGGACAGAAAAATGAGTAAAAAAGCTATTTTATTTACTGCCATACTTGCTTCAAGTTTATTTGCATCAAGTATAGATTTTCAAATGGCAGAAAAAAATCCACAAAGGGTAACTCCAAGTAATTCACACCAGATTTTATCTTTCAATGAAAGTGTAAAAGGTGCTATGCATTCAGTTGTAAATATTGCAGCAAAAAGAAAAGTTTCTACAAATGCTGGTAATATTCCATTTCAAATGTTTAATGATCCATTTTTAAGAAGATTTTTTGGGGATCAATTCAATGAACAATTTCAACAAAATAGAATTCAAAGATCACTAGGTTCTGGTGTAATCATCTCAAAAGATGGATATATAGTTACCAATAACCATGTTATTGAAAATGCTGATGAGATTACAATTACAATTGGTGAAGACCCAAAAGAGTTCAATGCTAGGGTTATTGGTAAAGATGCTGATTCAGATTTAGCAGTTATTAAAATTGAAGGTGATAACTTCACAGCTATTAAACTAGGTTTTTCTGAAAGTTTAAAAGTTGGGGACTTAATTTTTGCCCTTGGTAATCCTTTTGGTATAGGAAGTACTGTAACGCAAGGTATTATTTCTGCATTAAATAAAGATAATGTAGGTATCAATAGATATGAAAACTTTATTCAAACAGATGCATCTATTAACCCAGGTAATTCAGGTGGTGCTTTAGTTGATAGTAGAGGTGCCTTAATTGGTATTAACAGTGCAATTATCTCAAGATCAGGTGGGAATAATGGTATTGGTTTTGCAATTCCAGTTGATATGGTAAAAAATGTTGTAAAAAAACTAATCTCTGATGGTAAAGTAACTAGGGGTTATTTAGGTGTTGTAATTGATGATTTAAAACCAAATTTAATGAGACTTTATAACCATGATAGTGGTGCTTTAATTTTAGATGTTGCAAGTGATACGCCAGCGGCTAAAGCTGGATTAAAAAGAGGAGATTTAATCTACTCTATTAATAATAAACAAATTAGAAATAGAAAAGATTTACAAAATGTTATCGCCTCATTTAAACCTGATGAAACTATTAATATTGAGGTTGAAAGAGATAAGAAAAATATTACAAAAGAGATTACCCTTGGAAATAGAGCTGGTCTTATAACTTCAGAAGCCAATAATGGTAAATTTTTAGGTGGTCTTCAATTATCAGAAATAAATGCTGATATGATAAAAAGATTTAGACTAAGTTCAAATTCAGAAGGTGTTTTAATCATAGGTGTAGAACCAGGTTCAAAAGCAGAAAAAGTTGGTTTTCAACCAGGTGATGTTATTATCCAAATTGAAGAAATCGAAATAAAAAGCTTTGGTGACATACAACAAGCTGTAAGAAAGTATAATAAGAAAGATAAAAGAATTTATGTTAATAGATATGGTCAAACAATTCTATTAGCAATGAAATAAAGGATTTACAATAGTTCAGGTACTTATGATTGAAGATGATTTAGAATTAGCTCAAATCATCACTGACTACTTAGCTTCATATGATATTGAAGTAACAAACACAGATAGCCCTTATAATGGGCTATCAATGTTAAGTTTAAAAGACTATAAACTACTTATTTTAGATTTAACACTTCCAGAAATTGATGGTTTAGAACTTATTCCTAAGATTAGAAAAAAATCTGAAATTCCAATTATAATTTCTAGTGCTAGAGATGATATTCTTGACAAAGTTATGGGACTTGAAAGGGGAGCTGATGATTATCTTCCTAAACCATACAATCCAAGAGAACTACAAGCAAGAATTAAAGCTATTTTAAAAAGAATTACTCCTATTGTAAAAGAGGAAGACAATATTAAAAAAACAGACTTTGAATTAAGAGAAGATGATATTCAAATTCTCTTTAAAAGTGAAGTTTTATCTTTAACTCTAGCAGAGTTTGATATTTTAAAATTAATGATTCAGAGAAATGGTGCAGTTGTAGCAAGGGAAGACTTTATTTATTCAAGTGATCATATTGAAGATGACAGTAGTTTAAAAAACATTGATGTTATGGTTTCAAGAATTAGAAGTAAAATATCTAAAATTGATGATAGTAAAACATATATCAAATCGGTTAGAGGAATTGGTTATCAACTAATATCATGATTCGTAATATCTCTATTTCTGCATTTATCAACACTATATTTATTTTAGCATTAATTGCCATTTCATTAACCTTTGCAATTTTTATCAAGCTTGACCAGCAAAGATATAATATAAATATGCAAAAAAAATATGAACTTGTTGCAGAAAGCCTACTAAAATCTTTGCAGACAAATCCAACAAATAGTAGTATTAAAATCATTTTAGACCAATTTAAAATGAAAAGAATCCAAGATGAAGAATTAAACTTTAAAATTATAAATCATGCTAAACCTACTTTACTTAGAACAAATACTTTAGGGATGTATAGAATTTTTAATCTTGAAGAGGATTTATATATTTATGTTCAAAAAGATGGGTACAATTTAATGATTCAAGATTCTCAAAACTATTCATATAATCTTATAATCATAATATCTGCTGCAACATTTTCCCTTGCAGTATTACTCTCTTTATACTATATTTTAAAAAGAAAACTAAAACCTCTTAGGGATTTAAATAAAGAGATTAAAAAGTTTTCAAATGGTGACTTTAATGTAAAAATAAAATCCAATAGTAGTGATGAGATTGGAACAATTGCAAAAACCTTTGGGGACGCAATAACCCATATAAACAATCAAACAAAATCAAAAGATCTTTTCATGCGTAATATGATGCATGAGCTTAAAACTCCAATTACAAAGGCTATGTTTATAGCTGAAACTTTAGAAGATGATAAAGCACGATTAACTTTACAAAAAGCATTCAAAAGAATGGATGATATCATCAAAGAGCTTGCTATGGTTGAGAAACTTACTTCTAGTAATACCTTTGTATATAAAGAGCTTACTTCTTTTTTTAAAATCTATAAAAGAACAGTTGAAATTGCAATGTTAAGCCCAGATAAAATTAGTGCAAAAGTAAATGATTTTAATCTAAATGCAGATACAGCGATGTTTTCTGTTGCCCTAAAAAATTTGATAGATAATGCAATCAAATTCTCACCAAATAACCACGCAATAATAAAAGCAAATAAACAAAGAGTTGATATTATTAGTGAAGGTGACCCTTTAAAATATGAACTAGAATATTATACAGAACCATTTTCGCAAGAAGAGAAAAGAAGTGATGGTTTTGGATTAGGATTATATATTGTAAAAACCATTGCGAACTTGCATGGTTATAAATTGGTTTATAACCATACTAAGGGGAAAAATACTTTTTCTATTTTAATCTCTTAACTTTTTATTACAACATCTTTCATAATTTTAAACCAATTTCTTGAAAAATGTTTTTTAATATATTTCTCTCTATGGGGAACTATACACCCTGAACAATTTTGATGGATATAATCTTCACCAATAAATTGATCTCCATCTTTTGAATCAATAGAACAAAAAGAATAAACTGTTTTATCATCTTGTTTTCTTACTCCGTCATCATCAAATCTAAAATTTGGACAGGCACATAGATAACAATTTAACTCCTCATAATCATGACACTTTTTATTATCTTTATATAATGGGCAAAAATCTGGTTCATTTTTTACCATATTATCAAATCTAAAATACTCTATTACTTCATCATCACTTTTATCTTTTAGTTTTTCCATAACCTTGGCATGTCTTTTACCATGATTCTCAAACCATTCTATATATTTCATTAATTTAAGCTCCTAAACATAAATCATTTTCCTAGTCATACCACCATCTACAACTATATTTGTTCCAGTAATAAAACCTTTATTTTTTAATAAAAATCTTACTGTATCAACGATATCTGAAGTTTCTCCTACTCTAGCACTTAAATGTTGTTTATGATCATTTTTAGTTGGAAGAAAACCTTCATGGGTATTAATCCATCCAGGACTAATACAATTTACATTTACTTCAGGGCTTAGAGAAACTGCTAAAGCATGGGTAAGAGATACAATACCACCTTTTGATGCACTATAACTCTCAGTTCCACTTTCACTCATAATAGCTCTTATTGAAGAGATATTTATAATATGCCCTTGTGATTGCTTTAAATAAATAGAAAACTCTTTAGAAAGTATATATGGAGCTCTTAAATTAGTATTTATAACACTATCCCACTCATCTATACTTTGTTCTTCTATTGGTTTAAAAATACCATATCCTGCATTATTTATAAGTGCATGAATAGTATCGTATTTTGTTTTTATTTTCTTTATTGTTTTTTTTAACTGTTTTTTTGAAGATAAATCACATTTATAAAAATCTACATCTTTAAAATCTATCTCTTCTTTGTCTATATTTATAATATTGTATTTTTTTCTCAAATTTTTGGCTAAAGCTTTTCCAATACCATTTGAAGCACCAGTTATAATGATATTTTTCATTAATTTAATTCCTTTGAATCAATTATAAAAGTTACTGGGCCATCATTTTGAATACGTACATCCATATATGCACCAAATTCACCTGTTTGTGTATTAATCCCAGCTTTTCTAAACTCATTTACGAACTCTTCATAAAGTTTATTTGCTACATCAGGAGTTTCACTACTATCAAAACTAGGTCGTCTTCCTTTTTTTATATTTCCTGCTAAAGTAAATTGAGAGATAATAAGTGCTTGTCCATTTATATCTAAAAGAGATAAATTCATTTTTTGATTTTCATCTTGAAAAATTCTAAGATTTATGATTTTATTTACTAGCTTAGTAATATCAAAACTATCATCACCCTTTTTCACTCCAAGAAGTATATTTAATCCCTTTGATATTTCTCCTACTACTTTTCCATCAACTTTTACATTAGAACTACTTACTCTTTGTATTACTGCAATCATTTATATTCCAACTTCTCAATAACTAATTTCTTATTCTTAAAAGGGTCAACAATAGCTTTAATCTCATCAAAACTATATTTTAATCTAAAACCAATAGCTGAGCCCTTTGCTGTGCTTTCTAATATATAATATGGCTTACTATTTACATATAAGGCTTTTACATTAGGGATTATGTCTTTTAAATTAACTATCACAAAAATATGTTTGGGAACAAGTACAAAATATGCTTCATAGCCTTTAACCTTTAGCATTGAAATCAATAAATTGGATTTATCATCACAATCTCCAAAGTTTTGTTCCACAACCTTTTGCGAACTTTTTGCAACACTTTTATTAACTTTATATGGAATTGCTGTTACAAAATCCAACATCGACTGAACCTCACAACCATGATTTCCTTGACACTCTTTTGTTAACTCATTGGCAAGTCTTCTTGTAAAATCATCTGTTCTAACTTGATTTACATAAGTTGCACCATCAATATCTATAAACTGATGTTTAACAATAAAAAAGGATTTATAAATCATTACAATCATAAATACAATAGAAACAATAGATATTACAATAGAAAGAAAATACAAAAATCTATTTTTAAATAGCATATAAAATCTCTTTTAAGCTTTCGATACTCTGTTTAGAATCAACATATATATTCACAAAACTCTCATCAATGAAATCATATTTTAAACAGTTTGGAACAATAATATTTTTTTCTTGAAGTTTTAATCTAAACTCCTTTGAGTTTATTTTTTTAAGCTTAATTAAAAGAGAATTACTACTACTATGAAACAAAAAATCTACATATTTACAAGAATGAAATATTTTTTCTAATTCAATTCTATTTTTTATATTCACACTATTTGAGATAACTTTAAAATCCCAATCTTTTAAAGACTCCTCTAAATACTTCATATCATATGCAGATAGTTTATTTTCTGGTTCATATTTTCTAATTGATTCAATATTTCTTCTTATTGAAAAAAGTGTAGAGATATTAAGATTTTCATTTGAATAGTATATTGAAAGATTTTTTATAATATATAAATTTTTATACTCTTTAAGATATTTTATAGCAGCATCTTCCCCACAAAAATCTAGCATTGTTTCATCTATTAAAACCGTTGCATTTTTTTCTTTCCAATATTTAAAAAGATTTTCCAAATCATAATATGTCCCATCTAAATATGAAGGATTAGCAAAAACTACCAAACTATCTTGTTTTATTGGTAAAAATAGATTTTCAAATCTATTAATAAGTCTAACTTCATATGCTAGGTTAGTTGCGGCTTTTTTAAATTCTAAAGAGCATGGGCTATAGATAAAACAATATTTTAAATTTAAAAACTTTAGCAAAGAATATATAGCTGAACTAAAACCATTATAAAGTTCAATTTGATTTTTACTTATATGATATCTTTTCTCTAAAAGATTTAATAAATTATCATAATCTGCACTTGTGACTAAGCTATAATCAATATTAGCATTTGGTTTTAAAAAATTTAAATCACAAGAAAAATCAATCATTTTATACCAAGTTTAAAAAGTTTTTTATTCCAGTAAATATGATTTGAGCAGATAAAGCTGCCAAAAAAAGACCTGTTATTTTAGATATTATTAGTAATCCTTGCTTTCCAATAACTTTTTTAATAATATGAGAAAAATATAACATAATTCCAACTAATAAAACAGCACATACTAAAGCTAAACTTCCTAAAAATAAAGATGATTTTGATTCAAAACCTGCACCCATAACTAGAAGCACACCAATAGTTCCAGGTCCAATTGTAATTGGTATTGCTAAAGGAACAACTGCTAAATCATGTAAATTTGCACCATCAACTTTTTGTCCATCTTTACTTCCTCTAATTAAATCAACAGCAGATAAAAACAATAAAGCCCCTGCTCCAATTCTAAAGGCATCTAAAGTTATACCAAAAATACTAAAAATATGTGTTCCAAAAAAAAGTAAGACAAGACTTAAAACTATTACAGAAGTAGTAACTTTTATTGCTAATGTTTTTTTCTCTTTTACATTAGCTTCATTTGTTACGGTTAAGAAGACAGATAATACAAAAAATGGTGTCATGATAAAAAACATTTTTAAAAATGTTGCAACAAAAAGGTCCATAAAAACACTTCCTAAAAATTATATTTTAGGAAGTATATCTAAATTATGATAAGTAATTAAAAGTGAGTATTAAGTATTTTTAAAAACTCTTCAGGGTTTTTATATCCCGCAATTTGAGCGACTTTTATCTCTTTTCCATCTTTATCCCAAAAAATTAAACCGGGAGGGCCAACAACTCCAAACCTTTTTTGCATAGCCTTATCATCTTCATTATTTTCTGTTACATCAGCTTTTAAAAGTGTAAACTCTTTTAATTTTGCAATTACTCGTTCATCTTTAAAAGTAATCCCCTCAAACTCTTTACAAGAGATACACCAATCAGCATAAAAATCTAACATCACAGGTTTAGATGAAGCCTTTACAGCCAAGTTAATTTGCTCATTTGATTTCACTTTGCTCCAAGATAATTCCTCTACATTTTGTGAAATAGCAACACCGCTTGTAAATTTATCCAATGGTTTTAATGGATTCGTTGCTCCAGTTACAGCTCCTACAAATACTAAAACTCCATAAATCATAATCACTGTAGTAATCAATTTTGCAATAATGTGCTCAAATACTTTTAGATATAAAGCTGCACCAATTAATAATAATGCCCACATAAACATAATGATTTGAGGATTTAATATTCTTTCAAGCATCCAAACTGCTACTCCTAACATTACAATACCAAAGATTTTAGTTACATTTTCCATCCAACCACCAGGTTTTGGCATATATTTACCAGCACCAAGTCCAATTAGAAGTAATGGAATACCCATACCAATACTCATTACAAATAAAGCAGCTCCGCCTAATAATGCATCACCAGTTTGACCAATATAAACTAAAGCTCCAGCTAATGGCGGCGCAACACAAGGACCAACAATAAGAGCAGATAAGAATCCCATGATTGCAATTCCAAGTACACCTTGTTTTTCTTTTCCATCTGTCGTTTTATTTATTTTATTTTGAACACTTTGTGGAAGTTCAAGTTTAAAATATCCAAACATTGAAAATGCTAAGGCTACAAAAATCGCAGAAAAAGCTACTAAAACATATGGATTTTGTAAAGCTACTTGTAAATTAGCTCCAAAAATTCCTGCTAAAACCCCTGCTAGAGTATATGCAGTTGCCATAGATAAAACATAAACTAAAGATAAGAAAAAACCTTTTGATGCTGTTAGATTACCACTATCTCCTGCTTTTACAATAATAGAAGATAAAATTGGAATCATTGGGAAAACACATGGTGTTAAAGACAATAATAATCCAAATCCAAAAAAAGTTGCTAAAACAATTAAAATGTTCCCATCTTTTAGTGTACTTGCTATTGCATCTGTCTCATTTAGTGTTTCGGCTTGGACTTGCTTATTTTCAGTTTGAGTTTGAGATTGCTTTTTTGTTTCAGTACTACTTGATGCTTTTGCAAAATCAATATTTTCACTAGCACTCATTGGAGCATAACAAAGCCCCGCTTTTGAACACCCTTGAAATTTTACTGTAACTTCAACACTTGAAGCATTATTTGTTTTTTCTTTTAAAAGTGCATATGGAATCTTAATATCTAAATCGTGACTATGAATCTGCCAAATCTCATACTCTTTTGGCGCTGGCACATCTAAGTCATTTCTTATATCCATCTCTTGTGGTTTTGTTATTAAAAACTTTAATTTATCATCATATAAATAAATGTCTTTACCTAATTTAATTGTGAAAATTACATTGTCATCTTTTTTTTCAAAACTTGTTTTAAATGCTTCTTCTGGCTCTAAAAAACCTTGGTTTGAAGCAAAGGCATAAATTGAAAAGAAGATAAGTATAAGTAGTTTTTTTATCATTTTTAAACCTTAATTGAAATGCATTTTTGAGCTATTTGTTAATTGTGGTACATCTTTAATTCCAACCTCTTTTGCTATTGGTTTTCCATCTTTGAAAAAAACAATTGTTGGAAGAGCCGTAACACCATATTTTTTTGCTAAATCCATATATTTATCGATATCAACTTTATAGATTCTAATATCCATTGGTTTTACTTTATCAAAATCTTCTAAGCTTTGAGCTAAGATTTTACAAGGTGGACACCAAGTTGCATAAAAATCTACGATTACGTTACCTTTTTCTATTTTTTTATCAAAATTACCTGTATTAACATGTTCAAATCCAAATAAAGTTGAAATAGTTAAAAGAAGAGCAAAAAACACTTTTTTCATTATATTCCTTTTTTAATTTTAACTATTATAGTGAAGTTTTGTGAAGAAATTGTTTATAAACTTCATTTTATAAGTAAATATCAAAAAAGAATTATAATTAATAATTATAAATTTCCTAAGATTAAAATGATAAAATTACCAAATAAAGGGAGTTAAATGAGTTATTTAATAGATTTATCACCAAGTGAAGTAGAAAAACTTATTGAAAAAAATATTGTTATGATTGATGTAAGAAGAGATGAAGAGTGGGCTTATACAGGAGTTGTAAAAAACTCACATCTTATGACTTTTTTTGATATGTTTGGAAATGTAGATATACCAACTTGGATGAAAGAGTTTGAGAAGCTTGTAACATCAAAGGATCAACAATTTGTCTTAATCTGTGCCCATGCTAATAGAACTAGAACAATTGGTAATTATTTAATCCAAAACTATGGATATACTAATGTTTGTCATCTATCTGGAGGAATGGCTTTTTGGCTTGAAGAGGGTAAAGAGGTTGAATATATTTAAAGCTAAAGAGAATTTTACTCCTCTTCGGCTTTTTTTGCTGCACTTGCTTCTTGTAATACTGCAATAACATCATCTAAGTTTTCATAAGGAATATGAGATTTCCATTCAATGTCTTTTCCATTTAATGAAATACCAATACTTACAATATCAGGAGTTCCTTTTCCATATGGTTCAGATACGTTTGAAATAGAAATTACACCTTTTTTAGTTCCTGCCAATGATAATTTTTTTAATTCAGTTGTTGCCATTTTTTTTCCTTGTAATTCAATTTGATTAATTCTACAATAACAAACTTTTTTTATGTTAAAAAGTTACTATTAAAATTATAAGCTTATTTTTTTGAAGCTATTTTTTCACCAAACTTAACACTTTGGTTAAGAAGATTTTTTATCTCTACACTATTTTCTTCCCAAACCATAACTACCGTTGAACCCATTTTAAAGTAACCTAAACAATCACCTTTTTTAACACTTTTTTCTTCATACTCATAAATTTGAATATCTCTAATATCTGTATTTGTTTCAATCTTTGGTTCAAAAGTAAATACCATTTGTCCAACATTTAATGCCCCAACAAAAACCATATAAAATAATTTGTCATCATTAATACACTCTAAAACTACCCTTTCATTTTCAACAAATAAATCAATTTGTTTGTTTAAATATTTTAGATTTACAGGATAAAGTTTTCCTGGAATATGAATCAATCTTTTTATTTCAAAATCAATTGGCGCATGATACCTGTGATAATCTTTAGGTGACAAATAAAAGTTCATATATGAACCATTATTTAATCTTTTAAAATTGTCAGCACAATGGTAAGTTAACATATCTTCAACAGAATATTCCATACCTTTTATTTGAAGTAATAAATCTTTTTCTAAAGTTCCACATTGAGTAACTAAACTATCTGTTGGTGAAACAAAAATATTTTCATCTTTATCTATTTGTCTAGCAATTGCAAGTTCTCTTGTAAATAAATCATTTAGTGATTTATAAAATTTAGGGTTTCTAAATTCACTCATATTTAAACCTAAAAATTTAACATAACCATTGTTTATAATCTTTTGAATAAAAGATGGGAAATTGGTTTTTGCAAATTTTCCAAAATATTGTGAAATTATATTTGTAATATGCATCATTGTCCTTACATAGTTTCTAATTGTTTTGTATTTTATCTAAATATTTCTTCAATTTTAAATTCTAGTTAATAACAATTTTTTAAAAGATTTATTTAAATATTTTTTAGTAAGATTTCAAAAAATTAAATGTAATAAGGATAAAAATGCACAAAATTATTGTTGAAAAAGAGTGTGGATGTTTTAGAAGAAGTGATTTAGAAAATAATATGGAGTTTACTTCAAAAGATGATGCTTTAAGTAAAGCAATTGATATGAAAAATCAAATGAATGAAGATTTCTGTGGAAAACATGAATTCGATTTAGTTGAATTCCAAAACAATTTTGTAATTAACTTCGCACAACAAAAAGTTTCTGGATGTTGTGGTGGTGGTCACTGTAGCTAATGAATCAAGTCATTGTAGAAAAAGAGTGTAGTTGCTTTAAAAAAAGTGATTTACAAAACAATATAGAATTTGATTCAAAGGATAAGGCTTTAATAAAAGCTTTAAGAATGAAAGATAAAATGAATCAAGAGTTTTGTAGAAAACACGACTTTTTAGTGCAGGAAAAAGATGGAGATTTTATAATCTCCTTTGCACCTAACAATGGAAATGAATTTGTATGCTGCGGCAATGGCTGCTGTGACTAAAGGGTTTAGGATTTTTTCCTAAACACCTTTTTTTAATTCTCTTTTTTTATCTAAAAAAATCTCAATAGCTTTTTTTATCTCTTCAAAATTTTCATCGTCACCTTGAAGTCTTTGGAAATATAAATCATAATTTACATCTGGATCAATTTTATTTATCTCAAAAATAATATCTAAATAGGTACTAAATGGAATATCATCTCCACTTTTACTAAATCTAACTGCCCGTTGAAGAGATACAAATGGATTTTGATTTATCCTAGTAATCCCATTTTTTCTAGTTTTTAAATAGTTTATAAAAACTTCTCTAATATCTGATTGAATAATCTCAACTTTTTTTGTTTTCATATTAAATCTACATTTAAAACCAATTTTTGTGGATGAGAAGTCAAAGATATCAACTACGAAATTTAAATCTTTATTTAAAAACCTTTCCCTATATACACACTGAAATATATCATTTTCAAATTTAAAAGTATGGGAATTATTCTTATATAAAAAATGTTTTTCATCAATATAACTTAAGATATTTTCTAATTCATCTTTTGTTTTAAAAAATAAATCTAAATCTCTAAAGGTATCTCTTTTTAGGCATGACCCAGCTAAATAAAACTCAATATATTCTTTTTCAAGAGGTTTTGATAAAGCATTCTTAAAAAAGTTTTCCATTCGATCAACTACATTTTTTAATCTTTTATCTAAAGTAATTGCAGTATCTTTTGTTATAAAATCATAATCTAACCAAAGTTTATAGTTCAAATATCTTCCTTTCAATAAATTATTTTATTTTAATATATCTTAGCTAATTATTTGGAACTAAAATTGTAAGTTTCCCTTGTTCTTTCATTCCACCTGCTTCAAGTTCTGCATTTTGGCCATGTCCAAAAAAGAAATCTGCTCTAATCTCACCTTTTATTGCTCCACCAACATCAGCTGCTACCATAAGTCTATCAATATTTTCTTGGGATATAGAAGATTTTGTATTAATAAATACGGGCATTCCAAGGGGAATATATCTTCTATCTACTGCTAAATTTCTACCTGCAACTAATTGTGTACCTAAAGCTCCCGTTGCCCCTTGATCTCTTTGTGTAAAAAATACATAGCTTGGATTATGATTTAAAACCTCATCTATTTTTTCACTATTTTCTTTTAACCATTTTTTCATTCCTTGCATAGAAGCTGGATAATCAGTTTTTGAACCTATATAATCTTTTTTAATCATATATTTACCAATAGATCTGTATTTATGGCCATTTTGATTTGCATATCCAATATTTATAGTTTCGCCATTATCAAGTTTAACTTTTCCTGAGCCCTGAATTTGTAAAAAGAATAGATCTATCTCATTATCAACATAGCAAATAGCTTCTAAATCATCTCTATTTTTTAACTCATCTCTATTATCGTAAGAGATTATTTTACCATTTACTAATTTACCTCTTAGTCTGTATTTTTTTAATTCTGGATATGAAGCACTTAAATCAATCAGCAACATATCATCAGGAGTTTTATAAATTGGATACTTATATTTTTCATTTTTTTCTAAACTTCCATTTAGCATAGGTTCATAATATCCAGTTATCACACCTGTATTTGTACCATTTTTATTATGTAGTTCATAGGCTGTAAAATTTTCTGTAAAAAATTTAAATGGATCATCGTAATTTTCTGAAATTTCACAAACATTTTTAAAAAGCTCATATCTTTTTGCTCTTTTGCAGTCTTTTTGAAATACCTCAAAGGCTAAATCTAAGTTATCTTCTTCAAAGCCTTTTATCTGTTCAATATCAATTTTTTTAACTTTTGCTTTTGAAATAGAAAGTGTTTGCAGTTTTGATGGTTCTTTTAAAGAACAACCTGTAAATAAAAGTGTAAAAAAAATAATTACAATTGTTAGTAGTTTCATCTTGAATTCCCCTTTGATTTTGGAATTCTATCATTTAAAGGTTAATACTTCTTAAATCCCGCAGTTTGAATTTCCAGATTGAGAATAAACTTCTTTTAATCCACAAGCTTTACACCTGTATTCAATATCATTTACGCCAGAACATCCACCACCTTTTAACATTTTTGCAGTAATTACCTCTTGTTTAAAATAGGTTCTTGTATTTTCATCATAAAAAGATTTTGCTTTTTCTCCACAAGATGGGCATTCACCACTATTTAATTTATCAACCCGTGAGTGTTTGCTTTTGTAGTATAGTAAAACTGAGAATATAACTATTAAAAAGAGTAATAGTAAAAAGATTATTGTTTGCATAAGGGAAGTTTACCTTCCCCTTGCTTTAATAGATTTTAACAACTTATTCAACTTCAGCGTCAATTACGTCATCATCATCTTTTTTTGCTTTAGCATTTGGTTGAGCACCTTGTGCACCACCAGCTTGTTGCTCTTTTGCATACATAGCTTCAGCTAATTTGTGAGATTTTTCAGTTAAAGCTTTAACTTTCTCTTCAATTTGCTCTTTTGTAGCATTTTCGTCTTTTAAAGTCTCTTCTAATTCAGCAGCTGCATCAATGATAGCTTTTTTCTCTTCTTCAGAAACAGCAGATTCATTCTCTTCTAAAGTCTTTTTAGTTGAGTGTAATAATGCATCCGCTTGATTTCTAACATCAATTAGCTCTTTTTTCTTAGAATCTGCATCTTTATTTGCTTCTGCTTCATTTACCATTTTTTCAATCTCTTCATCAGATAATCCAGATGAACCAGAAATAGTAATTTTGTTTTCTTTTCCAGTTCCTTTATCTTTAGCAGATACATTTAAAACACCATTTGCATCAATATCAAATGTTACTTCAATTTGAGGAACACCTCTTGGAGCTGCTGGGATATCAGATAATTCAAACATACCTAAAGATTTATTATCTTTAGCAAATTCTCTTTCCCCTTGACCTACATGAATCGATACAGCTGGTTGATTATCTTCTGCTGTAGAGAATACTTGAGATTTCTTAACAGGAATTGTAGTTCCTTTTTCAATCAGCTTTGTCATAACTCCACCTAAAGTTTCAATACCAAGTGATAAAGGAGTAACATCTAGTAAAAGAACATCTTTAACATCCCCTCTTAAAACACCAGCTTGAACTGCAGCACCTTTAGCAACAACTTCATCAGGATTTACACCTTTATTTAAATCTTTTCCAAAAAATTCTTTTACAACAGAGTTTGCTTTTGGTAATCTTGTTGAACCACCAACCATAATAACTTCTTGAATCTCACCTTTATCTAATCCTGCATCTTTAAGAGCAGTTTTAATGTGATCAAGTGTTTCAGTTATTAAATTTTCAGTCATAGACTCAAATTTTGCTCTAGTTAAAGATTTTACTAAGTGAACTGGTCCTGCATTTCCCATAGAGATAAATGGTAAATTGATTTCAGTTGATTCAGCAGATGAAAGTTCTTTTTTCGCATTTTCAGCTGCATCTTTTAATCTTTGTAATGCCATTTTATCAGTTTTAATGTCAAATCCATTTTCATCTTTAAACTCTTTTGCTAGCCAATCAATAATCGCATTATCAAAGTCATCTCCACCTAGGAATGCATTACCATCAGTTGAAAGAACTTCGAATGTACCATCACCAATTTCTAATACAGTAACGTCAAATGTACCACCACCTAAATCGTATACTAATACTTTCTCTTCACCTTTTTTGTCAAGTCCATAAGCAAGAGATGCTGCTGTTGGCTCATTGATAATTCTAAGAACATTTAATCCTGCAATTGTTCCTGCTTCTTGAGTTGCTTTTCTTTGCGCATCATTGAAGTATGCTGGAACTGTAATAACTGCATCAGTAACAGTTGCACCTAAATACTCTTCTGCATCTGTTTTTAATTTTCCTAAAATTTTTGCAGAGATCTCTTGTGGAGTATAAACTTTATCAGCAATTTCAACTGCTGCTGCACCGTTTCTATTAACGATTTTATATCCAACTTTTGATTGTGCTTCTTTAGCATTCTCTTCATCCATCATAAGACCCATAATTCTTTTTACAGAATAAATTGTTTTTTCAGGGTTTGTAATAGCTTGTCTTTTTGCTGGATCACCAACTAAAACTTCACCTTTATCAGTAAATGCTACAATTGATGGAGTTGTATTTTTCCCCTCTTTATTTGGGATAACTTTTGCTTCACCACCTTCATAAACTGCCATACAAGAGTTTGTTGTACCTAAATCTATACCTAATACTTTGCTCATATTTAATTCCTTAATTTTATTTTATAAAATGAAGGGAACCTTTTACCTTTAATGTTCTTTAACGCTTGAAATAAATTCAAGCTAAGAACCAACCTAAAGACAAGCAGAAGCTTGTTTAAGTTCTATCCTTCACCATGTTTAGTTTTTATTAATAGTTTTTTGACATTACGGTCATTTGTCTAGTTTGCTATTGAAACCATTGCTGCTCTAAGCAGTCTATCCTTAAACTTATAACCCTTTTGTAATCTTTGAACAATTTGTCCACTTTCATGGTCTGGGCTATCAACTTGCATTACTGCATCATGGAAATTTGGATCAAATTCACCATCTGTTTCAACTAATGTAATATCATGTTTTTCAAATGCTGTGTAAAAGTTTTTAATTGTTAACTCAACACCCTCTTTTAGTTTTGCTAAAAGCTCCTCTGTTGGCATATCTTTAGCTGCTTCTTCAGCTGCTAATGCCATCTCAAGAGTATCTATAGGACTTAATAGATCCTTTGCAAATTTCTCACTTGCATAATCAATTGCTTGATATTTCTCTTTTTCTAATCTTTTTTTAATATTCTCAAAATCTGCATGAACTCTAAAATATTTATCTTCAGATTCTTTTAACTTTGCTTCAAGCTCTGCGATTTTCTCTTCTGCACTTAACTCTTTTTTTACTTCCGATTCCTCTGAAGTTGATACTTCTTCATTAGAAGTCTCTTCAGTCTGTGCTACTTCTTCATTTATTTCTTCTTGTTTTTCACTCAAAGTAATCTCCTAAACCATACTAATTTTATTGTAAAAATATTCGTAATCTTTTGATAGTTCCCCTACCACTAACATCTTAATATCTTGATTGTCAATTTTACATTTATGACAAATCCCGATATACCCTTCAGGAACAATACCATCAAAATATAAACCTTCTTCAATTGAGTCTAAAACAACTCCTTTTAAAAAAGAGTTAATACTCTTTTCGTCAAAGTTGTATTTTAGTGCCAATGAGAAAAACTCTTTTGTATTGTAAATATGAAAATTTTTATTTTGAAGATATTGACTAACTTGCTCATAAATCTCCATAGCACCAACTTGCTTAGCAATATTTACAATATGTACTAATTCAAGAGAAACCATGTCACTTAAAAATCTATATAAAGCATCACTATATTTAATTGTAATGGCAAAGGAAGTAAATTCCAAAATCATATATCTGTTTTCAACATTTAAAATGTTTTTTAAAATATCAGACTTTTGATCTTGAATAAATACTGACATCCCTAAATCATTTGATAAATATGCAATGGCTCTTTCATCAACAAATCTAAGTTTAAAATTCAATTTATTTATCCAATACATTTTTAAAGCTTCTGTTGTAGGAGTTCTTCCTGAACTTACATGCTCTTGGGCAAGAAAACCTTCATCTCCAAGCTTTTTAAAGTATCCTCTAATTGTTGCAGGTGAATATGAAATATCATACATTGATTTTAATTGACTAGAACCAATAGGCTCCAGATGTTCAATGTAAGCTTTAATAATTGAATGTAATAAAAACTCTTTTTTATCCATTTTATCATTCACCTTTTAAAAATTTAGCACTTAAAATCTTAAACTGCTAAAAATATTATACTATATGAGTGGGTAAATGTCAAGTTGTTTTTAGCAAAAGATTTATAAAAGTGCTAATTTTTTCAAAAGCCCCTAATAATGGCTAATTGTTTAGTAAAAAAGTGTCAAAAGAATACTTTTTTACCACTTAATTGAAATTTTAATACAATTAATATATAATTTATTGAAATTTATTTAATAAGGAGTTTTATGATGAATTATAAAATGTCATCTTTTGGGAAGAAAATTGCTAGTGTAGCAGTTATTTCAGCACTAAGTATTCCAGCTTTTGCTGCAGAATTTATTACAATTGGTACAGGAAGTGTTACAGGAACATATTATCCAACAGGTGGAGCAGTTTGTAGACTAGTTAATAAATATAAAAAAGAAACAAAAATTAGATGTTCTGTTGAATCAACTGGTGGTTCTGTGTATAACATCAACACAATCAAAAATGGTGAATTAGATTTTGGTATCGCACAATCAGACGTTGTATATCAAGCAGCTAATGGAACTAAAAAGTTTGAAGGTAAGCCTGTAAAAAAAATAAGATCAGTTATGGCTATTTACCCTGAACTATTTACACTTGTAACTAGAAAAGAAGCAGGGATTAAAAATATTATGGATATTAAAGGTAAAAGAATTAACCTTGGAAATCCAGGATCTGGAAATGAAGCAACTGCACTTTCTATGTTCAAAACATTAGGTATGAGTAAAGCTGATTTAGGTTTTGCAGGTGTTTTAAAAGCTGGTGAAGCTCCAGATGCACTAAGAGATAATAAAATTGATGGTTACTTCTATATGGTAGGACACCCTACTGCAAATATTAAAGATGCATCAAACTCTGTAGATATTTCAATCACTCCAATTAATGGTGAAAAAATTGATGCTTTTGTTAAAGCTAATCCATATTTTGCACAAGCAGATGTTCCAGCTGGATTATACAAAGGTGTAGATGAAGCAGTTCCAACATTTGGTGTAAAAGCAGTTTTAGTTACATCAACTGATGTAAGTGATAAAGCAGTTTATACTTTAGTTAAAGCTATTTTAGAAAACTTTGATGACTTCAAAAAACTTCACCCAGCGTACGCTAACATTACTAAAGAATCTTTATTAGATGGACTTAGTGCTCCATTACATGAAGGTGCAAAAAAATACTTTAAAGAAGCAGGATTACAATAATCCAATCTATCTATCCTAAAGGAGTTCTCCTTTAGGATAATATTTCATTAGTTATGGTTTTTATTTTTAAATGATAATTAATGAAATCTTACAAATTTTTTAAGGACAGATTATTATGGGTATTTATGAAGAAAAACCACACACCCTAAAAGAACTTGAAGTTGAACAAGCAGATGAGTCACAAAAGGTTTTAAATGAGTTAGAAGGACAAAGGGTCTTTGGACGAACTCATTATGAATTTTGGCTAATTTCAGCAATAGCTTTATTTTGGTCATTATTTCAACTTTATATAGTTGTAGAACCAACAAACTCAACTATCTCAAGATCTATTCACTTATCATTTGCATTATTGCTTGCATTTATGATTTATCCAATGATGAAAAAACCTTATTTTCTGAAAAAAATAAGATGGTTTGGATATACCTTTGCATTAATTGGTATGTGTAGTGCAGGATATATTGCCTACTTTTTTGAAGAGATTGCTTTAAGACCAGGGGATTATACACAGCTTGATATTGTTGTTGCTTTAATAGGAATTTTAATCTTACTAGAAGCAGGAAGAAGAACACTTGGACTTGCATTATCTATTATTGCTATTGTTTTTATTGCTTATGATATGTTAGGGCCTTATATGCCTGAGCTTATTATTCATAAAGGTGCTAGTTTAAACAAACTTGCTGGTCATATGTTTTTAACAACAGAAGGTATCTTTGGAGTACCACTTGGAGTATCAACAGGATTTGTATTTTTATTTGTACTATTTGGTTCACTTTTAGATAAAGCAGGAGCGGGAGAGTATTTTATCAACCTAGCTTTTGCAATGCTTGGGAAATATAGAGGAGGTCCAGCAAAAGCTTCTGTTGTTGCTTCTGGATTTACAGGAATTATGAGTGGAAGCTCTATTGCAAATACTGTTACAACAGGAACCTTTACAATTCCACTTATGAAAAGAACAGGATTTAGACCAGAACAAGCAGGTGCAGTAGAAGTTGCTGCTTCTACAAATGGACAATTGATGCCTCCTGTTATGGGAGCTGCTGCTTTTATTATCGCCGAATTTTTAGGGCTTGCTTATACAGATGTAATCTTTGCAGCATTTATTCCTGCATTTGTTTCTTATTTTGCCCTATTTTATATTGTTCATTTAGAGGCATTAAAATTGGGACTTAAGGGGATGAAAAAAGAGGATTTACCTCCTAAACTTAAAACATTTTTAAGAGGGATTCACTATTTAATTCCTATTTTCTTCTTGTTATACACCTTGATGATATTAAGAGAAAGTGCTGCTAGTGCTGCATTTAATGCAATTATGCTTTTAATGCTTTTAATGGTAGTTCAGCATCCATTTAGAGCTTTTTTAGCAAAAGAAAAAATCACAAGAGATATTTTACTTTCTGGTTTTGTTGATATTTTGGCAGGTATGATAAGTGGTGCTAAAAATATGATTCCAATAGCAGTTGCTACAGCTTTAGCAGGTATTGTTGTTGGAAGTATTACTTTAACTGGGCTTGGTCAAGTTTTATTAGATGTAATTGAAACTTTATCAGATGGGAATATTTTTATAATTCTTATTTTAGCAGCTGTTATTTCCCTAATCCTTGGAATGGGATTACCAACAACTGCAAATTATATAGTTATGGCCTCATTAACTGCACCTGTAATTCTAATACTTGCGCAAGATAATGGGTTTATAGTCCCTGCAATTGCAGCTCACCTTTTTGTATTTTATTTTGGTATTCTAGCGGATGACACTCCTCCTGTAGGACTTGCAGCTTATGCAGCAGCTGGTATTGCAAAAGCTGATCCAATAAAAACTGGTATTCAAGGTTTTAAATATGATATTAGAACAGCTATTTTACCATTTATGTTTTTCTTTAACCCAGAACTACTGTTAATCTCAGGAGTAGATGAGTTAAATCCTGCAAATTCAAATGCTTGGGTATGGATTACAAATCCTTTAGAAATAGCTGTAATATTCTCAACAGCATTTATAGGAATGATGGCATTTTCTTGTTTTACACAAGGATATTTTATCACAAGAACAAATATTATAGAAAGATTTATCTTCTTAGGTATTGTTCCATTTATGTTCTTACCAAAAATAGTTGAAGAGTTTATGCATCTTCCAAGTCATTATTTATCATATATTATAGGGATTTTAATTTTTGTAGGTTTATATCTACTTCAGAAATCAAGAATAAAAAAAGCATCCTAAAAAAGGATGCTTTTTAAATAAAAAGAAAATTAGTTTTAATCTTTTATTAATAGTTTTTCGATGATATATCCATACCCTTTATGAGATACAATAAAATCATCATCTTTTACTTTGTCTTTTAATCTTTTCATTACTGTTCTAAAAGCAGAATCATTTGTGTTTATATCACCCCAAACTAACTCTTTAAATTTTTCAACAGGCACAACTTCACCTAAGTTATTAATTAAAACTTTTAAAATGTCAAGTTCTTTTTTAGACAGTTTAACAATTGATTCTTCATTATATAATTTATCACTTGTTGTATTATAAGTATATCTTTTATTTAGAGTAATATAATCTTTTGATTCCTCTTCAACTTTATTATCAGCAAGAACTTCCTCTTTTGCTTTTTTTAGCATCTCCATCATATTATCGATATTTAATGGTTTCACAAAATACCCTAAAACTCTAAGATTAATAAGTTTTAATAAATCATCTTCATTTTTATGAGCACTTACAATTATAAATCTTTGATTAGATGCCAATTCTCTTATTTCATCAATCATTGACATACCATCCTTATTTGGCATCTTTAAGTCTGTTAAGACCAAATCAAATTGTTTCTCTTCTTCATAATTTTTTTTAAAAATCTTACTACCTTCTGCACCGTCGCATGCTACTACAACTTCGTCAAAAATAGTATTTAAATAAAATGAGAGTGTTTTCCTTGCAACATCTTCGTCTTCAACTAGTAAAACTCTAGTTATATATGCTTTCATTTCTAACCCTAAAAATATATTTTTTGTTATTATACCTAAAAAGTTATATGTTAATAATAAGAAAGTGGTAAAAGGATTACAAAAATAACACCATCATTTTTATTTTTAGCAAAAATCTTACCACCCATGTTTTTTTCAATAATTGTTTTTGCCATATAAAGCCCTATTCCTGTTCCTTGGTTTTCAAATTTTGTAGTAAAATAAGGTTCAAACATTCTATCCATAACATCATCTTCTATTTTTCCACAGTTATTTTCTAGAATTATTTTGATTTTATCCCCATAGTCTATAAAAATTTTAACACTTACTTTTGCTTTAAAATCTATTATTTCTTTTTTTACAATTGCTGCATCAGCTGCATTGTTTAATATGTTTAAGACAACTTGTTGAAGTTCATTCATATAGTTTACTGTTTCAATCTCTTCCCCTGAGATATTAAGTTCAATATTGTTTTTTTCAAATTGTGTTTCAACTATTTTAGCACATTGTAAAATTGAATCTTTTACATTGAATTTCACTTTATCTTTATTTGGTTGATAGAAGTTTCTAAAATCATCAATAGTTTGAGACATATATTCAATTTGTAATTTTGTATCTTTTATAACTGAATCCAATTCCTCTTTACTTAAGGTGCCATAACTATCTCTAATAAAATGAGTTAGAAGATTAATATTATTTAATGGTTGTCTCCATTGGTGGGCAATATTTCCTAATATCTCCCCCATAGCAGCAAGTTTACTTTGATGAACTAAGATCCTATCTTTTTCAATATTTTTTTCAACCTCTTCATCTATTTTATGTTTCAACTCTTCTTCTGTTAACTTCATTTCAGTAATATCACTTACATACCCATAAAAATAAGCTACATTTCCAAAATCATCTTTTAAGAAAATAGTTCTAGTAAATACCCATCGCACATCACCATTTTTATCTTTTACCCTGTAAACTTTTGTAAATGATTTTTCATCATTATTAACAGCTTTTTCAAGATCTTCTTTTAAATCTTTAATGTCATCTTCATGGACAAAATCAAAATAATTCACCTCTTTACTTTGGAACTCTTGAGCAGTATATCCATATGAACTAATTGATTTTGAAATATAATCAACACTTAGACTTTCATCATTTTTCCATTTAAAAATTACAATTCGTCCATATTCAACCAATAAATCAACATATTTCAATTCTTTAATTAATTTTTTTCTTTGTTCAATATCCATAGACATCATTAACATTCGTTTATGATTATTATCATCAAAGGCTTTCCCTCTAACTAAAATCCATTTAAATTTATTGTTTTTATTTTTTATTCTATATTCACAAACAAAGTTTTCACTTTTTCCATTCAAGTGTTTATTGAACTTATCCATAACAAGTTGTCTATCCTCATAATGAATTAATTCGAACCATTCATCAAGATTATTAATATCTCCATCTTCATAGCCAAACATATCAAGCCATTTTTTAGAAAAATAGATATGTTTAGTTTTTAGATCAATATCCCAAAGACCATCATTTGAAGCAATAATTGCTAGTTCATATCTCTCTTTCCATTTTTTATACATGATATTTCTAGTCTCTAATCTTTTATTATATCTATGAAAAATTTTATTTATAAACTTAGAAAAAATAGTTGAAGCGACAATTAGAAAAATAGCAATTAAAATTACAATTGAGATTGAAATTGATAGTTTAGAATTATATTCATATCTTAATTGAGCAATCTTATTTGGAAGAGAAAAGCTTTTTATTGATATAAGAAAATTGTATTTTGAGAAATTATGAATATCACTACTAGTTGTTGTTTCATTGTTAATATATTTTTTCAAAATCTCATTTGAACTATTTAATCTATCTTTGTCTAAAATATACTTTGCATCAATTTTTTGTCCCTTATTATAATAATTGTAAACATAACCTAAATTATAATCATAAAACCAAAAATATGAATCTTTGTAGTATTTACTTTTTTGAACTATTGAGTTTAATATTGCATTTCTTGTTGAATTTTTCATATCATCAATTTTTGAAAAAGCCCCTAAAAATAAATCTTCATTTTCTAACTCTTTAAAAAAACTTAGTCTAATTTTTCTTTTATCACTATCTATCCAATATATTAGATTATCACTTCCTATATAAGCGATATTTTTTAACATATGGTGCCTAAAATTATCGATATTAATATTTGAATTTGTAATTATTTTTAGGTAATCAATTATCTCATTTCCATATAAAAGCTCATAATCTTTTTTATCAAATAAAACAAAATCAAAACCACTTTCAGCTTCAATTTTTTTAAACTGATTTTTTAATAAAGGAAGGTTTATATTATCTGTACTTAAACTAACATATCCATATAAAGAAAGTACTGCTTCATTTAAAGCTTTTTCTTCATTATCAAAAGAGGAACTAGCATTGTATTTTATATCAGATATATATTCATTTAAAATTGTTTCTTTGTTATAACTATCTTCTTGTATATATAAAGATGTGTTCTTCTTTTTTTCAAACTCCAATACAAATGTAATCACTAGAACTGCAATAAAAGAGATTAAAAAAACAAAGATTAAAGGTGTGAAAACTATATGTTTTCTTATATCCGATAGAGTATAAAACTTTCTTTTTTTAATCATTTATATATAACCTTAGTAAGATATAAACCATAAGCACTTGCAGGTTTTCTATAAATATATTTCTCTTTTTTTAATTGAATTAGCAAATCATTTTTTGTTAATTCCCCTTTACCAACTTCTAATAAAAATCCAACCATTAATCTAATTTGTGAACGTAAATAAGAATTTGCTGTAAATTTAAAAACATAAAAATCTTTATATTTGTAAAATGAGGTCTTAAAAACTTCCCTTACAGTATTATCTTTATCACTTCCTTTTTTATGAAAATATTCAAAATCATGAAGCCCCTCAAAAAGTTTTATGGCTTCTTTAATTTTCTTTTCATCAAAATCTTCACAATGGGAAATATACTTTGAATTAAAAACACTTAACTGCTTTTTTGTAACTAAGTATCGATAAACTCTTTTTTTTGCACTAAATCTTGAGTGAAATCTTTCATCTACTTCTTTTAGATTGTGAACTTTTATTGATATTGGAAGATGCTTGTTCATAATATCTTTTAGCTTTTTTAAATCGTGCCAATAAGAAGGGATTATAGCATTGAAAACTTGGCCTGTTGCATGAACATCTTTATCTGTTCTACCACTAAGAATTATCTTAGTATCTATATTTAAAGCTTTAAAAACTTCTTGAAGTTTATCTTGAATACTTAAACCATTTGGTTGAGTTTGACTACCAACATACTCAGTCCCATCATATGAGATTGTAAATTTTACATTCATGATTAATACTGTTGCTTAACACTTCTTTGATACATAAAGTATGTAAAACAAATCCATGATAAAGGGACTATATATAAAGAGTGTAATAATAAGTTGTCAACACTTACTTGCATAAATACATAATATAAAGTAACAAAAACTACTGCTTTCATAACTGCTTTATTTTTCTCATATCTTGGATTAAAATAACCAGCATAAACAACTAAAAGAAGAGATATTAAAGGGAAAATAGAGATTAAAATATTAAATGAAAATCTATCAGTATTTTGATTTTTTGAAAAATTAGCCTTCCAATAGTTTAAAGATGTAGTAAAATCTCCAATATTGCTATCTACTATTGAATCATTTAAATACATATTTTTGTAATCGATTTGATTAAGTTCTTCATTATCTATTACAAAAGATTTTCCATTTATAAATTTAAAACTTAAATTGCCATTTTCATTTTCTAAAACTGCATTGTCTGAAATAATAAATTGATCTTTATTATCTTGAGTTTTAAAAAGTTTAACTTTCGAGTATTTTTTATCATCTTTATCTTCGATATAAATTAACCAATCACCAAACTTTTGACCAAATTCTGAAGCTTTTATATTAAAATTTGCCTCTTTTTTCTTTTGTTCAATAAAAGCTTTATTTAGATATTTTGCCTTTGGAACTAAACCCACAGATATAATCACTAAAGCAATTGTCATAAGTAAGGTTACAGGAAAAAAAATCTTTATAATATTCAATGGATTTAAACCAAAAGAGGTTATTACTATAAGTTCATATTCACTAGATAATTTAGATAAAGTGATAACTAATGAGATAAAAAAAGATATTGGCAGGGTAAAAAATATAATTGTTGGCATCACATAACTATAAAGTTTTAGTAACTCAAAAAAGTTAATGGTAATAGCAGAACTCAATGATGCAATTTTTACTAAGAATATGATTGATGTTATAAAATATAACCCTAAAAAAATAGGAAAAAATGTTTGAGATAACTGGCTAAGTAAGTACTCTTTTAATTTCAATTAAAAACCTTTGATATATTAAAAAAATATTCAATAATTAAACCTAAACTTAGATATGGAATAAAAGGTATTTGAATATCTTTTTTCTTTATTTGAAAATATATAGATGGTATTATAGCAAAAAGTGATGATAAAAATATTGCTATGAATGTTCCTGGAAGCCCTAAGACTGCTCCAATAGATGCTAGAATGGGAATATCACCCTCCCCTAAAGCTTCTTGATCTTTTAATGATTCATCTTTTAATATTCTTGATTTTATATTTTGAATATAAAAAGTTATAACAAAATTTAATAAAATAAAAGCACCTGATACAATAAAAGCATTTTTAAAGGCATCTAGTAAATCTTTTTGTGTAATTACAAATGAAAATATCAATGCAATTAATAAAAGATAATCAGGAACCGCTTTATATTTAAAATCTATAAAAGATAAAACTATTAAGGTATAAAAAAATATCATTGAGAAAAGAAGTTCACTAGATAAACTAAGTTTTAAATATAGCCCTAGTGTTAAAATTGCGGTTAATAACTCAACAATAGGATATTGTACAGATATTTTTTCTCCACATTCTTTACATTTTCCTTTTAAATAAATATAAGAAAATAGTGGGACATTTAAATACCAAGGGATTAATTTATCACAGCTTGTACATCTACTTCTAGGAGTTATGAAAGATTTTTTTATTGGAAGTCTATATATTAGTACATTTAAAAATGACCCAATAAGAAGTCCAAATATAAAACTAAATACCTCCAAATCTTCTCTCTCGATTTGTAAAATCACTAATTAAATCATCTAAATCTCGTGGATAGAATTCAGGCCAATAAGTTTGCGTAAAAAACATCTCCGCATAAGCATTTTGCCAAAGAAGATAATTTGATAGTCTAACTTCTCCGCTTGTTCTAATTAACATATCAACATCAGGCATTCCTGCAGTATCCAAACAAGACTCGAAATTCTCTTTAGTTATTTCTAAATCTTTTTCCTGCATCTTTTTCATAGCTCTTAACATCTCATCTTGAGAACCATAGTTCAAAGCTAAGACTTGAGTTAGTTTCATTCCATGACTTGTTTTTTCTTCTGTTTCTTTTATTGTTTTTTGTAAAGATTTTGAAAATTTTGAGATATCTCCAATTGCTTTTAATCTAGTTTGATTTTCTAAATAAACGGGCAACTCTTTTTTTAACCAATTTTCTAAAAGCTTCATTAAAAATTCAACTTCTAATTTTGGTCTTGTCCAATTTTCTGTTGAAAAAGCATATAAAGTTAGATATTTAACTCCAATATTTGAACAGTGTGTAGTAATATCCCTAACTCTTTTTGCTCCCTCTTCATGGCCAACAGTTCGTTTTAAATCTCTTTCTTTTGCCCATCTTCCATTACCATCCATGATAATAGCTATATGTTTTGGGATATTATTTTCAGTCATTATTTGCAAACTCTTCTTTTACTTTTTTTATTAAATCCATTGAAATATCAAATTTGTCTCCACAAAAAGTGCTTGAACCATTTTTTGTAATAAACTCAATAATATTTGACTCACTTCCAAAATAGTTTTCTTCATCAATGATATTTAAACAAACACCATCAATATTCTTCTTTTCTATCATTGAGCTTGCATTGTCTTTAGCATTTTGCTTATCCATCTCAGCTTTAAAACCAATAGTTATAATATCTTTTTTATCTAAACTATTTAAGATGTCTATATTTAAAGACAGTTGTAAATTCCAAGACTCACCAAGGTTATCTTTTTTTAATTTACCATCACTTTTAGGTGGGATATAATCACTTACAGCGGCAGCCATAAATAAAAATGGTTTTTTACTTTTTTCACTATTTTCTATTGATTCTTTTAAGTTTTCAAACATCTGTTTTGATGAACTAACTTGTAATACCTTTATAGATTTTGGAAGGTTTTCATAACCCCTTGAGCTAACAAGTGTTACCTTTGCACCTTTTAAATACAAAGCTTTAGCTAAAGATGAAGCCATTTTTCCTGAAGAAAAATTTGAGATATATCTAACATCATCTATTTTTTCTAAGGTTCCACCACCACTTATAATCACCTCTGTATTATCCCAATATTCATCTTTTAAAAGTTGTTTTGAGGTTTCATAAAAGATTTCATTTGGTTCAGCCATTGCCCCATCACCAACATCTTTACAAGCTAACTCTTTTATTTGTGATGAGATTATTTTAAAACTGTACTTTTCAAGTTTTTCAAGACTAGAAGTAGTAATTTGATTTTGTATCATATTTGTATTTGCTGCTGGTGCTATTAACTTTAAATTTGGATATGCTAAAACTGTTTGAGTTAAAAGATTATCAGCTATTCCATTTGCTAATTTATTTATTGTATTTGCTGTTGCAGGGGCTATTACAAAAACATCTGCCCACTTTCCAATATCAATATGGTTATAAACTGATTTTTTGTCCCAAGATTCTGTTTGATCACATAAAACTTTATTTTGAGAAATTGCCTCAAAAGTTAGCGGTGTTATAAACTTTTTAGCGGCCTCTGTCATTATAACTTTTACATTAGCTCCTGCTTTTATATAAAGTCTAATAAGTTCTAAACTTTTATAAATAGCAATAGAGCTACTTATCCCAACTAAAATATTTTTATCTTTTAACAACATCTTTTTTCTTTATCTCTTATTTCCAAAATGTTTATAAAAGTAGCCATCAATTTTTTTAGCTTTACTTCTTGTCAAATAAAGTTCACCTGTTTTAACATCACCTGTTACAGTTGAACCAGCACCAATTAATACATCGTCTTCGATATTAACTGGAGCTACAAATTGAGTATCACTTCCTACAAATACATTTTTACCTATAATAGTTTTATATTTTTTAATTCCATCATAATTGCAAGTTATTGTTCCACAACCAATATTTGTGCCCTCATCAATCTCACAATCTCCTAGATATGTTAAATGCCCTGCTTTTACACCATTTAATTTTGCTTTTTTTGTTTCTACAAAATTTCCTAAGTGAGTTCCAACTATTTCACTCCCTGGTCTAACCCTTGCCATTGGTCCAGCATCACTATTAATTAGTACAGCATCTTCAATCACTGTGTTTGTTTTTATATGAGAATTTACAATTTTACTATTTCCTAATAAAGTAACTCCATTTTCTAGAATAGATTCACCTTCAATAATAACACCCTCTTCTATATAAATAGTATCAGGCAATCGCATAATTACGCCAGCTTTTAAAAACTCTCTTTTTATTCTATTTTGGTGAATAACTTCAGCCTCAGATAAATCTAGTTTTGAATTTACACCTTTAAAGTTTTCTTCATTTACACTAAGTGGTTTTAAAACAAGTCCTTGATTTATAGCCATCTCAACTAAATCGGTAATATAATACTCTTTTTGGGCATTATCATTTGAAAGCTTTGGTAAACTTTCTAATAAAAACTTAGTATCAAATTGGTAAATACCAGCATTTGCAGTTGTAACCGATAACTCAGTGGGAGAAGCATCTTTTTGTTCAACAATCTTTTTAACATTTCCATTTTCAATAATCACTCTTCCATATCCATCTGCACTATCTAATTCAAGTACTGACATAACAATTGTTGCATTTATATCAAATTTTTTAAGTTCATCAGCTTGAATTAAAGGCATATCTCCATTTAAAACCAAAACTTTTTCATATTTTGGTTCTATTCCCATAACAGCTCCACCAGTTCCTGGATAGTTCTCATGGTCTTGAATTACATAATTTATTCCAGTAAAGTATTTTTCCATCTGCTCTTGAACTTTTTGAGCTTGATGAAATAATACAACTGTTACATCATCACTAAGCTCGCATGCTTCTTTGATTGAGTAGTAAAGCATTGGTTTACCAGAAATTTTATGTAAAACCTTTGGAAGTTTTGATTTCATCCTTGTTCCAGCACCAGCTGCTAAAATTATTATAGATTTGTTTTCCATTAATACTTATCCTTCTAAAGCTTCTTTTATCTCTTTTTTTAAGTTTTCTACAACCTCTTCAACTGCTGTTCTCATCTTTGTATCAGTTATATTTGCATCTAATAAATTATCTAATTTATTTTCTCTTTCTCTAAAAAACTTTGCCACTGATTTACTTTTTTTATTATGGTTATACATTAAAACACCAGACAAAATAAGTACAACTACAAGTCTTGTATGCCCCAAAATTGCTGCATAATTTAATATGGTAAACCCTGCATAATCTGGTTCATTTATATTTGCTCCTGCAGCAATTAAAAGTCTTGCAATTTTATAATTACCTTTCCACTGTGTATGGTGTAAAGCTGTTCTTCCTTGCTTATCTTTTATATCTAAGTTTACTTTTTTTGTAAGAAGTTTTTCCATAACCTCTAAATCGTTTGCAAAGGCAACTTTATGAAAAACTGTTCGGCCTTCTTTATCAATGGTATTAACATCAATTCTAAATTTTAAAAGAAAAACTAATTTCTCTAAAAAAACTTCTTTTTCTTTGTTGTTTTTAATTTCTAAACCTCTATCAATTAAATAAGATAAAGGTGTATCCATATCATTATCAACAATATTTAAATCAAGTCCAGCATTAACAAAAATCTTTATTAACTCTAAATTATCATAATCAAGTAGATCATAAATAATTGTTTTTCCATCACTTCTTGGTTCATTTATCCTTGGCTTAAATAGAAGCATTTTCTTTAAAAGTTGAAAATAATCATCTTTTAAATCCAAATCAAAAAATCTCTTTGAGCTTGGTTTTTTATTGTTTTTTGTGATTAATACCGATTCCGCCAAATCATCAATTATTGTTTTTTCATTAAAATCTCTATGATCAATATCTGCACCTCTGGCAATTAGATGATCAATCATATTCATATTTGATTGACCCTTTAAAACTGCATCAAAAATGACAGTACGTCCCTCTTTGTCTTGTGCATTTACATCTGCTCCTGAAGATATTAAGAAATCAATAGTGTCGTAGTTTTCCCTTTCAACTTCTTTATAAAGAATCGTTTTACCATCAATATCTGTTCTATCAACTGCAAGCCCCATATCTATTAAGATTCCAGTTAACTTTAAGTAGTTTCTATCTGAACTTACTAGTCTATATTTTCCTTCAACTTTTTCATCAGGTTTATTTACTATTGCAAGAAGTTTTAATATCTCATCAAGTATTGTTTTTTCTGCATAATCTTTTATATTTAATTTTGCACCCTTTTCAAGTAAAAGTTCGATAATTGAAAGATTTGTTGAACCTAAGATAACTGCATTAAATAAAGCAGTTTGGCGTTTTTTATTTAAAATATTTACATCTATTCCATTTGAAATTAAGAATTTTGAAACTTCAGGATTCTCTTTTAAAACAGCATTAAATAAAACCGATTGTCCGTCATTGTCAACAACATTGATATCATCAATGTTATTTACAACTTCCCTTATAATATCAATATTTCCACCATCAACAGCATCAAAGAGTACAGTTCTTCCATAATGGTCTCGGATATCTAAATTTGGATTTTGTGTCATTAGGATTCTAAATGCTTTTTCATTCTCTTCTAAAGCTGCATCATGTAAAACTGTTCTTCCTGAAGAATTTATATGGTTTACAGAAGCACCATGCTCAAGTAAAAACCTTATCATCATCCCATCAATTTTATCAACTGCTTCACTTAAAACTGTTTTTCCAAAATTATCTTCAGAATTGATATCAATACCATTTCTAATTAAAAGTTTAATTGATTCTATTCTTCTTTTTGCAGACAGATCAAAGAGCATAGTTCGCCCTTTAGCATCTTTTCTATTTATATTTACCCCACTATCGATTAAAGATTGAATCTTCTTTTCATCAATATAGTTTTTAAGTAATTCTTTTTGTAAGGCTTCTGCACCATCAGTTTTAAACATTCCAAGCATCTAATAATTCCTATCAAAGTTGCGTAAAGTAATAGATTATATCAAAAAAAAATTTAATAACGTCTTCTCCCATTTTCTCTTGTTGGCCTAGTGTATTTTTTCTTAAATTCAGGCTCTTTTATTTTAATATTTGACTTTAATGTTTTTTCTATAAAACTATTAAAACTATTTCTTAAAATCACAGCCTTATCATGATCTAAAAATATATCTGGGAACTTATATGACAACCATAAATAAAGTGATATTTTTTTAACTTCATCTTCTACTAGTAATAAATCTTTTGCGGTCACGGCTTTTTTAGGCAAGGTAATTGATGGTTTGTATCTACAAATTTTATTTTTTATAACTGAAGCAACATAGGCTTCATAAGCTTGTAAAATAATAGTTGACTTTATGGTAATTGGAGCTTGGGCTAGTAGATATTTATCTTCTAAACTTAGCTTCTCTCTTCTGTCAATTATTGTTGCAGCTTCAAGCATAGATGAGATATTAGAAGCTATAAATGGTCCATCAAAATTCATATTATCTTTAAAGTATTTTAATATTTTAGTTAATGATTTTGTTTTAATATGAGAGGCTAATTCTTCAAGTTGTTCACTATTCATTTTTACTTTATAAGGTGGTTTAATTGTCCTAATTGGCGAATTAAACTCCTCTTTTATATAATATAAAACATCTCTTCTAGTTGCACCTAAAAATCCAACTTCATGGTGTCCATATCTTCCTGCACGACCTGCAATTTGAACAATTTCATTTACAGTTAATTTTCTTCTACTTACTCCATCAAACTTAGTATCAGTTGTAAAAAGTATATTTTTAATAGGAAGATTTAAACCCATAGAAATAGCATCAGTGGCTATTAAAATATCACTTTGTTTTTCCCTAAAACGTCTCGCTTCATCTCTCCTTACCTCAGGTGACAAATTGCCATAAATCACAGAAACTCTATATTTTTTTTGTAATTTTTGTTTTAGTTTTAAAACATCGCTTCTAGAAAAAGCAATTAAAGCAGTCCCTGATTCTAGATGTTCTAAAGCTGTATGTCTTGCCATAACTTTTAAAGGAGTTTTTCTTTTATGTTTTACAACTTCAAGATCTTCTCCAAGATAAGCTGCTATTTTTGTAACTGCATCTAAAGCATTTACGCTCCCTGTCATAATAATAGTTTTTGCAGGACATCCTATAATAGCGTTTACCCATGCCCAACCTCTATCTTCATCATCTAACATTTGAATTTCATCAATAATAGCTGTATCAACATCTAAATTGAAATCTAGCATCTCAATAGTTGAACATACATGGGATGCATCTTCATCAATGATTTGTTCTTCACCTGTTATTAACGTTGCTTCAATATTATTTTGTTTTAAGTCTTCAAAACCCTCTAAAGCAAGAAGTCTAAGTGGAGCTAAATATAAACCACTATTTGCTTTTTTTAGCTCAATCATAGCATTGTAGGTTTTACCAGAGTTTGTTGGCCCTACAAAAAACTTTAGTTTTCTGTTCATACTTCGAGCAAGGGGGAAAAGTGATTTTAAATCACACTTTAAAAATGACTGTAATTGTTCTTGGAATGTTTCTTTCATGGGCGTATTATAGTAAATAGAATATAATATCTGTTTAAATAAAAAAACTATTTTAAGGCACTTGATTATGACATGTGAATATTTTGGTAAATGTGGCTCTTGCAAACTTTATGAAATGAACTATGAGCAACAACTTGAATACAAAATAAAAAGAGAAAAAGAAAGATTTTCTAACTTTACAAATATGGAATTTGATATTATCAAAAGTGAAGAAGAAAATTTTAGATATAGAGCAGAGTTTAGAATATGGAAAAACTTTGATGATAAAGATAATCCAACTATTTCATATGCAATGACATCATTTGATAAAACTACTTTAGAGATAGATTCTTGCCAAATTATATCAAAACAGATTCAAGAACTTATGCCTATATTACTTGAAAAGCTACAAAATGATAAAGAGTTTAGATTTAAACTATATGCAATTGAGTTTTTGAATTCAACAACACAAGATATGCTTGTAACTTTAATTTACCACAAAAAACTTGAAGAAAAGTGGATTCAAAAAGCAAAAGAGTTAGAAAAAGAATTGAATATAAAAATCATAGGACGAAGTAGAAAACAAAAAGAGGTTTTAAGTGAAGACTTTATCAATGAAAAACTAGATATTGATGGGAAGAACTTTAAGTTTCACTATAAAGAAGGTGGCTTCACTCAACCAAATACAAAAGTAAATGTTAAGATGATTGAATGGGTTTTAAAACATTTAGAAAAAAGTGAAAATGACCTTTGCGAATTATATTGTGGAGGAGGAAACTTTACAATTCCTCTAAGTAGAAAATTTAATAAAGTTTTAGCAACAGAAATATCAAAAACATCTATTAATTCAGCACTTGAAAACTGTAGATTAAATGGTATAGAAAATATTGATTTTATTAGAATGAGTGCCCAAGAATTTGTTGAAGCTTTAGATGAAAAAAGAGAATTTAGAAGACTTAAAGATATTGATTTAAAATCATATAACTTTGACACAATTTTTGTGGATCCTCCAAGAGCAGGTTTAGATGAAACAACAAGAAATTTAGTAAAAGATTACGAAAAGATAATTTATATATCTTGTAATCCAGAAACACTACATAGAGATTTAGAAACTTTAACAAAAACACATGAAATCAAAAATTTTGCACTTTTTGACCAATTTTCTTATACTGAACATATAGAATCTGGAATACTTTTACAAAAAGTATAACTATTAAGAAAATATTAAGAAAAATATAAATAATTTTTGCTAAAATAACTACATATTAAATACATGAAAAGGTAACTCATGAGAATCAATACAAATGTGTCTTCTTTAAGTGCACAAGAAGCAAACAAAAACACGAATAACAACATTGCAAAATCTTTAGAGAAACTATCTACAGGTTTAAAAATAAATAAAGCTGCAGATGATGCTTCTGGTTTAGCTATTGCTGATAAACTTAGAACTCAAGGTAACTCTATTGGTCAAGGTATCCAAAATGCTAACTCAGCAGTTGCATTAATCCAAATTGCTGATAAAGCTATGGCTGAGCAGTCTAACATTTTAGATACAATCAAAACTAAACTTATTCAAGCATCTACTTCTACTACTTCTGAAGACGGTAGAGAAGCTATTAGAAAAGATATTCAAAAACTATTAGAACAATTTGATAATATTGCTGGTCAAACTAACTATAATGGTTTGAATCTTTTAGATAAAAAAGACAAAGAGTTTACTTTCCAAGTTGGAGAAGATTCATCTTTTGATATTGGTTTAAAAACTGAGTATGCTGTAAATACTTCTGGACTTGGAAGTGCAGGTAATGAAGGTACTACAACTTCAACTATTAAAACTAGTGGTTCTAGTGGTGTTACTTTAGAAGGTGAGTCTCCAAATGCTTCAATTACAATAAACTCAACATCAGGGAATGCTACATTAACTGTTGCAGCAGCTACTACTGCTTCAGAAACTTCTGAGATGACTGTAAACATTTCAGCAAATGATGTTTCAAAAATAGGTCTTAGTAACTCTACTACTACAAGTTCTGTAGTGTTATCAACAGATGATGCTGAATTAGCTAAATTCTTAGATAAAGAAGCTGATAAATCTACTTCTGATGGATTAACAAAAATTTCAAGTGGTGTATATGAATTTAAATCTACAGCTGATGCTACAGAATCAACTATTACATTCGAAAATAATGCATTAGCTGATATTAGTAGTTTAAAAGTCAGTAGTTTATCTGCATTAACTACTGGTGGAGATATTTTCAAAGTTTATACTGATGAAGAAATTGCTATTGAAAAACTTGGTGGTGGTAATGATATTACAGTAAGTACTGGTTCTGCTATGGATGTTAATGTTAACGGTGATACTTCAGAAGGTATTGCTTATACAGCAGGAACTTATGCAATGCTTTCAGAAGGTACAATTGCAGTTAGAGACAACTCAACTTCTGCAACACTTGATACTGTAGCTATTAACTCTGTTGAAGCAACAACTACTTCAGAAGTTGCAATTAATTCATTTACAGCAACATCTGATGCAAATGTTAAGTCTTTATCTTTAAGAAATACTGGTGCTGAAGCAAGTGTTATTGTATCTACTACAGATGGTACTACAGCTCAAGCTTTAAGAGATGCTGGTCTTAACGAAAATGCAGATGGTACATTTACTTGGTCTACATCAGGTGTTGATGATACTAATACTTTAGATTTTGGCTCAGAAGGTATTGATATTGGAAATATTAGTTTCTCTGATGTTGATAAAAACACTACTGCAAATGATGTTATCTTTATAGAAACAACTGGTACAGTTACAGTTTCTAATGATAAAGCAGAAGGTACTGACTCTGATTATGGTCACTTAAGTGTATCATTAACAACTTCAGAAACAGTTGCAAGTACAGCTTTTGAAACTGCTGGTGTTGGATTTGGTGAAGTTAGTTCTGGTATGGCATTTAAAAACCTTGAAGGTTTATCAGCATTAGGAGAAGATGATTTAACTTCTGATACTGCCAATTTATATATGTCTGTTGTTGATGATGCCTTAACTCAACTTAACTCAGTTAGATCTGACTTTGGTGCTACTCAAAACCAATTAGACTCTGCTATTAGAAATATGATGACAGTGCAAACTAATATTCAAGCAGCGGAATCAGTAATTAGAGATGTTGACTATGCAGAGGAATCAGCTAACTTTAATAAACAAAACATTATTTCTCAAGCTGGATCTTATGCAATGTCTCAAGCTAATCAAGTACAACAAAACGTATTAAGACTACTTCAGTAGTTTAAAAGTAGTAGCTTAGCTACTGCGAATACGTTTCTGTGAAAACGTGCTTTGGTTACTTCAATAAAAATAATCTATTTAAAAGCCTAGGATTAACTAGGCTTTTTTTATTTCTCTTTTTATCATTTAATCTAATTTTAAGAATTGGTATGTGATAATTTCATTATAAGCTTATAGGGATCAATTGATTCCAAAGAGACTTTTTCTCTATGCTTGGTAAAACAAGAATGTTTTAGGCTGTGAAAAATATTCACTATGTGTCATAATATTGAAAGGATTTATTATGAGAATTAATACAAATGTGTCTTCTTTAAGTGCACAAGAAGCAAACAAAAACACGAATAACAACATTTCTAAATCTTTAGAGAAATTATCTACAGGTTTAAAAATAAATAAAGCTGCAGATGATGCTTCTGGTTTAGCTATTGCTGATAAACTTAGAACTCAAGGTAATTCTATTGGTCAAGGTATCCAAAATGCTAACTCAGCAGTTGCATTAATCCAAATTGCTGATAAAGCTATGTCTGAGCAGTCTAACATTTTAGATACAATCAAAACTAAACTTATTCAAGCATCTACTTCTACTACTTCTGAAGACGGTAGAGAAGCTATTAGAAAAGATGTTCAAAAACTATTAGAACAATTTGACAATATCTCTGGTCAAACTAACTATAATGGTTTGAATCTTTTAGATAAAAAAGACAAAGAGTTTACTTTCCAAGTTGGAGAAGATTCATCTTTTGATATTGGTTTAAAAACTGAGTATGCTGTAAATACTTCTGGACTTGGTTCTGCTGGAAAAGATGGTACTACAACTTCAACTATTAAAACTAGTGGTTCTAGTGGTGTTACTTTAGAAGGTGAATCAACAAATGCTTCAATTACAATAAACTCAACATCAGGGAATGCTACATTAACTGTTGCAGCAGCTACTACTGCTTCAGAAACTTCTGAGATGACTGTAAATGTTTCAGCAAATGATGTTTCAAAAATAGGTCTTAATAACTCTTCGACTACAGCTTCTGTAGTATTATCTACAGATGATGCTGAATTAGCTAAATTCTTAGATAAAGAAGCTGATAAATCTACTTCTGATGGATTAACAAAAATTTCAAGTGGTGTATATGAATTTAAATCTACAGCTGATGCTACAGAATCAACTATTACATTTGAAAATAATGCATTAGCTGATATTAGTAGTTTAAAAGTTAGTAATTTATCTGCATTAACTACTGGTGGAGATATTTTCAAAGTTTATACTGACGAAGCTGTTTCAATTGAAAAACTTGGTGGTGGTAATGATATTACAGTAAGTAGTGGTTCTGCTATGGATGTTAATGTTAATGGTGATACTTCAGAAGGTATTGCTTATACAGCAGGAACTTATGCAATGCTTTCAGAAGGTACAATTGCAGTTAGAGACAACTCAACTTCTGCAACACTTGATACTGTAGCTATTAACTCTGTTGAAGCAACAACTACTTCAGAAGTTGCAATTAATTCATTTACTGCGGCATCTGATGCAAATGTTAAGTCTTTATCGTTAAGAAATACTGGTGCTGAAGCAAGTGTTATTGTATCTACTACAGATGGTACTACAGCTCAAGCTTTAAGAGATGCTGGTCTTAACGAAAATGCAGATGGTACATTTACTTGGTCTACATCAGGTGTTGATGATACTAATACTTTAGATTTTGGCTCAGAAGGTATTGATATTGGAAATATTAGTTTCTCTGATGTTGATAAAAACACTACTGCAAATGATGTTATCTTTATAGAAACAACTGGTACAGTTACAGTTTCTAATGATAAAGCAGAAGGTACTGACTCTGATTATGGTCACTTAAGTGTATCATTAACAACTTCAGAAACAGTTGCAAGTACAGCTTTTGAAACAGCTGGTGTTGGATTTGGTGAAGTTAGTTCTGGTATGGCATTTAAAAACCTTGAAGGTCTTATGGCTTTAGGAGAAGGTGATTTAACTTCTGAGACAGCAAATAACTTTATGTCTGTTGTTGATGATGCCTTAACTCAACTTAACTCAGTTAGATCTGACTTTGGTGCTACTCAAAACCAATTAGACTCTGCTATTAGAAATATGCAAACAGTGCAAACTAATATTCAAGCAGCGGAATCTGTAATTAGAGATGTTGACTATGCTGCAGAATCAGCTAACTTCAATAAACAAAATATTATTGCTCAAGCTGGGTCATATGCTATGTCTCAAGCTAATGCTGTTCAACAAAACGTATTAAGACTACTTCAGTAGTTTAAAAGTAGTAGCTTAGCTACTACAAATACGTTTCTGTGAAAACGTACATAGATTACTTCAATAAGAAGTAATCTATCTCAAATAAAAAGTAGTGACATGAGTCACTACTTTAATTTTATACTTTCAACTTTTTCTTTTACTTCATCTAAAAAAGCTAATAACTTTGATAAACATTCATTAATATATTTAATTGCCTCATTTTTTTCTGATGTAGCTAATGCATGAGTATATAAAGCAGTATAAAAATGATACATGGTTCCTTTTAATAAAGACCTTGTTAAATAACTTTTATTTTTATAATTAGGATTATTTGCTATTTCATATGTAGTCGAGATTAAATCAAAAAGTTCTTTAAATGTTTCTATCTCTTTTTCTCTAATTATTTCTTTAATTTCTTGAATATTAGAAATTAACATTTCTTTTTCTGATTTATATATGGAGTCTATTTCTTTATGAAGTTTTTCAAAGTCAAAGTCAAAACTATTCTCAATTCCTTCTAAAATATCAACTTTTTTAGTTTTATTATCTATTTTTATATCTTCTGATTTATATGGTGTTGTTCCATCAATATATAAGCCATCACTACAATTAAAATAATTAATTTTTCTTTTTCTTTTTAATTTATAGTCAAATATACAATTTTCAGCCCTTTGCTTACACCAGTTAAAGATATTAGTTGTCATAAATTTTTCTTCTTTATCAAAATTACCAGGGAACTTTTCTTTTAATAAGTCTAGTGTATTTAATTTATGTTCTTTTGTATTATAATAAATTGTATCTTTTGAATGATGACTTTCAGCATCTTTAAAACCCATATCTGTACCAAACATAAATATATTTTGAAATCCTATATCAGATAAAAAAGATAATGCACCATTAACAATAGTTGGATTACAATGGTTAAGCATTGGTATATCTTCTGGCACAATTGAAGAACCCGCATCATTTTCTCTAAAATAGATTTTCGCACTTTTAAACATATCATAAACTTTATGATCAATAACATTTAAACCAATCATATTAATGTTTTTCAAATATTCTTTAGTCCCATAGTTTTCTATAATAGAAGCCATAAAAGGTGGTCTTTCAATCTCCATATGAAAATCAGGTGAGATACCATTTTTATATAAAATCCTTAATGCTGTACCACAAGATATTACAACAACATTATCTTTATTTTTTCTAATATATTCTATATCTTTATCAACTGATGGACCTGATGCAACTATAAAAGCTGTAGAATTTTTAGGTAGTTTTTTATTAAACCTATAAACAGGTAAATCATCATTAAGATTTCTAATGGTATGTTCTAAACTTATTATTTCATCATCGTAAAATCCTTGTCCAGTAAATGCTAAATCAATTTTTTCTATAAATTTCTCTTTAAATTCATCAAAAAATTTAGATCTATAATGAGTATAAAACGGTATTAAATAAAACTGATAAGAAAAATTTTTATAAATTGTATTAAGTACCGTTCGGGATATCTCTTTACTATCGTTACCAATACAAAAATGAAGTCCATGATTTTTTTGTTTAAAATACATAAAAATTGGTCTCCAATCTACTAAATGGAAACTGATTTTTAACATTTCGTAGCTTTCATCAACAATTATAATTTCTTTAATTCCATTAGCTTGTTGAATTAATTTATGTAGATGATAACCTGCGCCTATTCCCATCATTAATAAAAACGGAAAATATCCATCTAAATTGTTATGGTAATTCTCAAACTCCTTATTTTCTTTCAAGTATACTGATTCTTTCTCAATACCTTTAATTAACTTATCATGGGCATAATCTCTATCACTATCTTTATTCCATGTTGGTTTTTTAAAAAACATTGGAGGATTATCTAAAAATGCATTAACTTGTGCCTGAATAGCAGTATCCACCCTTGAAGGATATATATTCTGACCATTTTTTGATATATTGTATTCCCCAGTTTTACTAATGTTTAACTCATAATTTCTAATATCAGCCTTATTTACACTATCATAAACCATAGGCCAACCATTCTTTAAAAATTCCATATTATTTTTATAATTTAAATCTAAGTCCATTTAATCCCTCCAATTATTACATTACTATAATTTAGTATAACTCATCCATACTGTCTTTAAATCACTATATTCATCAAAAGCATATAAAGATTTATCTTTCCCTATTCCCGACTCTTTAACTCCTCCAAAAGGTGCAAGGTTATCATCTTCACCATAACTATTAATATGAACTATCCCTGCTTCTAGTAATCTAGAAACATGATATGCTTCATCATAGTCATTAGTCCATATAGATGCGGCTAACCCATAATTTGAATCATTGGCTATTTCTATTGCTTCTTTCATATCATTTACATCAATTACTGTTAATATAGGACCAAATATTTCTTCTTTTACTATTCTAGAATTAATACTAACATTGTCAAATATAGTTGGTTGAATATAACATCCACCTTTTACAGGATCTATTTTTTTATTATCAGTAATAATTTTTGCACCAGACTCTATACCTATTTTAATATACTCTTCAATCTTATTTTTCTGGTCTTCATTAATTACAGCACCTACTTCACTCTCTAAACTTAAAGGGTTCTGAGGAATATACTTTTCACTCTCTTCAATTAATAATTCTAAGAATTCCGTTTTTATTTTCTTATCTATTAAAAGTCTTGATGGTGCAGAACAAATTTGACCTTGATTATAAAAAATATTTTTTGCAAGAACTTTTGCTGCTTTTTTAAGATTATTACATTTATTAGAAATAAGAAAAGGACTTTTCCCTCCACATTCTAAACCAACTTTTTTCATATTTGATTGACCAGAGTATTGTAAAATCAATTTTCCAACCTCTGTTGACCCTGTGAAAAATATGCCTCTTACGTCATTATGTAAAGCAAGGGATTTACCCGCTTCATTACCATAACCTGGGACTACATTAAATACTCCAGGAGGGACACCTGCTTCAATAGCTAATTTAGCTACTTTTAATATTGAAAAAGAAGATTGTTCTGCTGGTTTAAGGACTACAGAGTTTCCCATTAATAGTGCAGGTATAAGTTTCCAAAAAGAAACGACTAAAGGATCATTCCATGGAGTAATTAATCCAACTACACCAAGTGGTTCTCTAGTTATAGTAGCAAAAGAATCTTTTCTTGGAGGAATAGATTTATCATATATCTTATCTATTGCTTCTGCAAACCATCGCATTGATTCAACTGCTTTTGGGATAGAATCATAATAATAATTTTTTAGACTTCTTCCTGTTTCTAATGTATCTAATAATGCTAACTCTTCAATATTTCTTTCAACAAGATCAGCTAATCTAAGAATTATTTGTTTTTTTTCAATAGGTTCAACATCAACCCAAATTCTTTTTTTAAACGTATTCAATGCAATATTTACTGCTATTTCAATATCTTCACCGTCACAAGCACTTAAGCCTGATATATCTCTACCATCTATAGAACTTTTTTTTGAAATAGTTCTACCTTTTATTGAATCAACATATTTTCCATTTATAAATGCTTTTTTTTCAATTACAATTTTTTCTAATTTCTTTTCAATGTTCTGCATAAGCTACTCTTTTATATTATATAAACCGATCGAATTCTTCAACTCTATCTATCTCTTTACCCTTGTTAACATTATCAATCATATTTAAAACTTCTAAATTTGTTTCATGTCTTAAACAATGAAAAGAACAATGAACACTTGGGTCAAGCCAGTTTTGAATCTTTTTACGTTTTTCAGATTTCCATAATTCTTTTAAGGGTGTTGTAACAGCATTCCCAACATTATATTGATCTTTACCTCTCCAATAAGGACATACATATACACCAGATGGAGTAACTAAAGTTCTTAATTCTGTTGCAGGGCACATTTTATAATCTTTTGGCTGATCAATTTGTGCACCTTCTAAAGAAGCATCCAAAGTTATTGCTTTTATAATTGAGAAATTTTCATCAACTAAGTCTTCAAGTCTTTCAATCTCTTTTTTTGCAAGGTCCATCTTATTAATTTCATGCTTAACTAAACTATGCACTGCATTATTTTTATAACTATAACTTGGCTTAACTTCAAAATAATCACAACCTATATCTTTAGCTAAGACTGCTGCATCATAAATTTCATTTATGTTACACACTACATTAGGACCTTCAATTTCAGTTCTTATTAGAAAAGAAAACCCTAACTTTCCTTTTTTTATTTTGGCTAGTTTTCTCATACTATCAATTATTAAATTAAATTTCGAACCACCACCTTTTGTTGGTCTTAATTTATTAAACATCTCATCAGTTGCAGCATCAACAGATATTCTTGTCCAGCTTGAATAGTTGGCAATAATATCCATATATTTATGGATAAAGCTTCCATTAGTAGTTATACCAATAGATATGTCGTTTTTACCTAAAAAATCCATAAAATCTCCAATTGCGGGATGGGCTAAAGGCTCACCACCTCCAATTAAAACAACACCTTTTACACCAATGTCTTTAAACTCTTTAGCAATCTCCATTAATCTTTTAGAAGAAAATTTTCTTCCAGCTTCCATTATTTCTTCACTTACACATCCAGGACAAGCTAAATCACAAGCTTCTGTTGTATCTAATTCTACTATTAAAGGACCATCAGTTCCATCTGACCAATCTGTACCTTTGATTTTTTTAATAACAAAATCTTGATGTAACTTATCAACTATATTCATTTTTTTTACTTTATTCATCAAAATACCTTATTTTATAATTCTATTAAATCCCACTTGATTGGTGTTGCTCTAGAAATTGATTCTTTTGCCTTTTTTCCAATAATGTCGTTTAAATATTTAGGAGACATACCCTCTCCTGGCCTCTTAGACATTACATTCTCGCTAGTTATGATTTCCCCTTTTTTTATATCCTTAACAGCAAAAAGCGTTCTTCGACCTATTCTTCCTACTTTCATACTTTCTGTTAGTTCATAAGTTACTTTTCCTAAAGCTTTTTCAACATTTCTTATTGAGTCAACCATTAATTTAAACTCTTCAGGAATAAGAGAAAATTCTTTGTCCGGACTATCAATATCTTTAGATAATATAAAATGCTTTTCTACAACTTTTGCCCCAAGAGTTACAGCCGAAATAGGAACACTCGTTCCTAATGTATGATCAGATAATCCAATAATTACGTTAAAAAGTTCTTTCATATGAGGAATTGTTTTCAAATTGACATCGTCTAAGGGTGTTGGATAAGAAGAAGTACACTTTAAGAGTATAATATTTTCATTACCTACTCTTCGACAAGCATCTACTGCATCCTCTATCTCTTGAAGTTTTGCGATACCTGTAGAAATAATCATTGGCTTACCTTTAGAAGCAGTATATTCTATTAGGGGGATATCACTAATTTCAGGGGAAGCAATTTTATACAGTGGGACATCTAAACTTTCAAGAAAATCAACTGCTGTTAAGTCAAATGGTGCAGAGAAAAAAATTAAACCTAAACTTTCTGCATACTCTTTTAACTGCGCATGCCATTCCCATGGAGTATATGCTTTTTTATAAAGCTGATACATATTCTGTCCATCCCAAATAGTTCCATGATTTATTTGAAAACATTCATTATTTGAGTCTAATGTAATAGTATCTGGAGTATATGTCTGTAATTTAACAGCATCTGCGCCTGATTCTTTCATTGCTAGAATCGTTTTTTTTGCAGTTTCAATCTCATGCCCGTGATTACCACTTAGTTCAGCAATTATAAACGTAGATGAATTATTTGAAATCTCTTTATTACCTATTTGTATTTTATTCATTATTTACCTTTAACATATATTAATTTATCTAATTTGTCTAGTATCCTATCATTATTTTTAATTATTAAAATCGAAACTAAACAATCCTTCTCAATATAATCACCCTTTTCAATAATATCTAATCTATCAATTATTTCTATACTATCATCAATATATATACTATCTAATTTAGAATCAATTTCTGATAGTACACAATACCTTATGTTATAATCATTTTTAGTTCTAACTAAAAGTTTTTCAATATTTTCAGTTTCCCCTAAATAATTTTTAAGTACAGCCTCAGAATAATTAACACCATCACTCATATCAATTAAAAATGGGAATAAATCTCCTGGAATTCTTCTAGTAACTTCCAATATTTTAGCTTCATTATTCTTACTCAACATAAATTGAACATGTAATAAGCCATCTTTTAAATTCAAATTACTAGATAGGTTTTCAATATCATTATCTATATCTTTTTTTATTACTTTATCAATATCTATTTTTACTGTAGTTGTAACATAATAGTTCTTTTCATATTCTTTTGCAAAAAAACCATAAATTATTTTTTGATTTTTTAAAATTACAGAATAAGCTATTAATTCTCCTTCTATAAATTCTTCTACTAAGTAATTATGCTTTTTAGATAAAACCTCGATATCCTTAACTGCTGATAATAATTCATCATTATTATAAACGATTTTAATCCCTTTTCCTCCGGATAAATTAGTTGGTTTTACGATTGAAGGATAATCTATATTATTAATATTTTCATTCTTTATATCAAAACTTTTGGGAACATTTATATTTAACTCCAAACATAGATTTTTAAATAAATCTTTAGAATGTAGTATTTTTAATACTTCATCATTGTCATAGTTACAGTTATCACATAATTGTGCTGCAATTAACATAGGAACTTCACCACTACCTGGAATAACATATGAAATATTTTCATCATTAATAATTTCTTTTAATTTATCAATATTTCTAAAATCTATACTATAATTTTTATCTGAATACTTATATGCAATATAATTTTTACTAACACCAACTGATATAGTAAAATAACCTAATCTCTTTGCACTATCTATTAATGGCAAATCCCTATGACTACCACCAATTATTAATATCTTTTTCATTATAACTCTTTACAATACTTCATTAGATCAAGGACTAAATTCCTAGCACCATTTCCATCAACAATCTCTTTACCAACCTGTGAAAACTTACTAAAACTCTCATATTCATTTAAAACTGAATCTATTTTCTTATCAATTTTTTCAATTAAATTATTCTCATTATATAAATAATATACATCAATAAAACCTAAATCTAAAAATGCTTTAATCCCTTTATTCTGATTCTCAATTACTGATATTACAATAGACGGAATTTTCATATAAGAAAGTTCATATAATATTGTTCCCCCAGAAACCAATGCAAAATCTGAATATCCTATAATTTTTGCTAGTTCATCCCAATTTGGGTTAAAGAACACATTTATATTTTCAGAAGTTTCCAATTTTTCAACTATTTTTTTATTCATAGTAACTATATTAAATTTTATATTACTATATTTTAAATATAGTGAATTAAAAAGTAAAGAAAGTTCTCTAATATCTGTTCCGCCAAACATTACAAGAACATTCCATTCTTCTTTTTTATTTGCGTCTACATTTATTAAACTTTTTCTAATTGGGAAATATTTTGTACCTACCAAACAAATATTTTCTAAATTTGTTTTTATTCCTTCTACAGCTGTTCTTATTAATATGATATCTTTATCTTTGATATCAATAACACCATCGTCCATATAAGCAATAATTTTTGTTCTAGTTTTTAATTTTTGGAAGTTTAATTGTTTGACATTATAAGTATCTATCAAAATAATGTCATACTGCTTTTCTAAATTATCAGATAACCAATTATGAATTTCAAAATTTATATTATTACTTAGTAAAACTTTTTCGTTTGAATCAATAAAAAAATCTACTTCACAATATTCACTAAAAAATTCATAAATAGTACTACACCTGATAATATGACCAGCACCTATAGATGAACTATATTGAGACAATAAACAAACTTTCATTTTTAACCTTTAGATACTTCATAAAATATTATAAATTAAAAGTCATTACTAAATTGAAATATCATAAAAATAATACCTGAATATTTATTATCCTTTTTTTAGTTTAACCTTTTTTCTAAAATATATAATTTTTCTGCTCTCTCCCAATCTTCTAAAGTATCTATATCTTGTACTAAATATCTTGGAATTATTATTGGAATAGATTCACTTCCAAATGTAATATCTGTTAGTTTTTTAGTTAAATTTTCCCAGTAAAATTGCCCTGCATCCTGGAAAGCTTCTTCTAAATCCTGACTTCTTTTATAAAAATTTTCTGGCCAAAACATTTCACATCTTTCATTTGAAGTAATTTTAAAGGTTCTTTGAATAGGAAAAGGCATAGAGGAAACACTAAAGCAAACTTTTGCATCTGTATTTCTTAATTTTTGATATCCGGCAACAAGAAATTCTGCTTTTAAAAGAGGAGCTGTAGCATAAATTGTACAACAAAAATCAAATTTTTCACCTTTGCTTTCAAAATAATCCAATGCATGACTAATAGAATCACCTGCACTTGAGTAATCATCACTTAATTCTTTAGGTCTCAAAAATGGAACTTCTGCCCCATATTCTTTAGAGACTTTTGCAATCTCTTCATCATCGGTACTTACTACAACTCTCTCAAACAAATTAGATTTTAATGCTGTTTCAATACTATACGCTATTAAAGGTTTTCCATGAAACTCTTTAATATTTTTTCTTGGAATCCTTTTACTACCACCACGTGCAGGAATAATTGCAATACATTTAGGCATTGCATATCTCCAAGATTGAATTTATTACATACTTTTGTTCCTTTTCCGAAAAAAGAGGATATATAGGTAAACTTATTGCCTTTTCATAATATTCATCCATAACAGGAATATTTTCATTTCCAAAACCTAAGTTTTTATAAAAAACTTGTTTATTTATCGGAATATAGTGAAATTGCAAACCGATGTTTTTTTCTCTCATTCTTAAAACAAACTCTTTTTTCTCTATGTTTAATTTTTCAAACTCAATTTTTATTACATATAAATGATATGCTGAATCATTAGTAAAAGTGTATAATGGTTCAATAAAACTTATGCTATCAATTAACTCATCATATCTTTTGGCAATATTTCTTCGTGAAATTAAAAATGAGTCTAATTTTTTTAATTGAGATATTCCTAATGCACATGAAATATCCGTTAATCTGTAATTAAATCCTAAATCTGTCATATCATAATGCCAAGGTGCAACTTCACTATTTGCTTTCATTCCATGATTTCTCAAAAGCATAAGCTGTTCATAAATCTCTTTAGAATTTGTAGTTATTGCTCCACCTTCTCCTGTAGTTAAAGTCTTAACAGGATGAAAAGAGAAAATTGAAATATTACTATTAGTACATGAACCAGCTTTTATTCCATTTTGCATAGAACCAATTGCATGGGCATTATCTTCTAAAATCTTGATTTTATATTTTTCTTTTATCTCTTTTAATTTTTTTTGATTTACTTGATTACCTGAAAAAGAGACTACATATAAAGCTTTAATAGAAGAATCTTTCTCCAATTCTTTTTCACAAAGGTCTAAATCTATATTTCCATCTTCACAAATATCTACAAAAACTGGTTTTGCATTTACATAAAGAATTGAATTTGAAGTTGCTAAAAATGAGTTAGGTGTTGTTAAAACTTTATCACCTTCATTTAAAAGTACCATTGATGCTAAATGCAAAGCGGCCGTTCCATTTGATACAGTAACACAATATTTTGCATCACAATATTTTGCAATTAATTCTTCAAACTCTTTTACTTTTGGTCCTGTTGTTAGATAATCAGATTTTAAAACTTCAATAATACCATTTATATCTTCTTCATCAATAGTTTGCTTACCATAAGGGATAAAATTCATTTAAATATCTTCTATCAATTCTAAGAATTCTTTTTCAGCTAGCCATTCATCATTTGTTCCAGAGTTATATTCAAAACCTTGTAGTACTTTTTTACCTTTTTCCTCTTTTTTATTTATTAGAAAATCTCTATTTTTAGTAAATGTAATTGTTGGAGCGATAACATAATGATCTTTAAACTCAATTGTAAGATGTGAATCATCAGCAGGACACATAATTTCATGAAGCTTTTCTCCAGGTCTTATGCCAATAATTTTTATAGGAAGTTTTGGTGCCATTGTCTTTGCTAAATCTATCATTTTCATTGATGGGATTTTGGGAACAAAAATCTCTCCACCTTGCATTCTTTCAAAATTTTCAAGAACGAACTCTACACCTTCTTCTAGTGTAATCATAAATCTTGTCATTTTTTCATCAGTTATAGGAAGTTCTTTTGCCCCATTTTCAATAAGTTTTTTAAAATAAGGTATTACACTTCCTCTACTTCCAATAACATTTCCATATCTAACAACAGAAAATTGAATATCTTGTTCTCCAACTAAATTGTTCGCTGCTACAAAAAGTTTATCTGAAGCTAATTTTGTTGCTCCATAAAGGTTTACTGGATTTGCTGCTTTATCAGTTGAAAGTGCAATTACCTTTTTAACTTTATTTTCTAAACAAGCATCTATGACATTTTGAGCACCATTAATATTTGTTTTAATACATTCCATTGGATTATATTCTGCAATTGGTACATGTTTTAAAGCAGCAGCATGTATAACATAGTCAACATCTCTCATTGCTTTTTTTAACCTATCTTTATCCCTTACATCTCCAATAAAATATCTCATACAAGAATCGTTGTAATCCTGGGACATCTCATATTGTTTAAGTTCGTCTCTAGAGTAGATTATTATTTTATTTGGTTTATACTTACTAAGAATTATTTTTGTATATTTTTTCCCAAAACTTCCGGTTCCGCCAGTAATTAAAATATTTTTATTGTTAAACATGTGTAACTCACTTTTTTATAATGATATATTTTAACTAATTTATTATTTAACTTTAATTTTAAGAGTATATATGCGATAATCTTAATTATTAAATTAATTTAGGTTTTTATATGGCAGACAACACAATTCCAGAAGATATTTTAAAAATTCAAAAAAAATTAGCTACTTTTGAGAAAGGTAGTAGGAATTATAAAAAATATACAAAAATACTTGCAAAACATATAAAAAAGTTTTCTATGAAGAAAAGAGTTAACTCACATATTAAAACAATTGAAAATGTACAAAAAATTCAAGAAGAAAAACCAGACGATAAAGAAGATTAAAAATAAACATTACAAATTGCAATATAAGTAACTACTTTAAAAATAATTCGCTAAAATTCCAACATAAAATAAAACACAGGACATAAAAACAATGGATGATAATCAAAAAAAATCACTAGACTTAGCTATTAAACAAATTGACAAAACATTTGGTAAAGGAACTTTAATTAGACTTGGTGATAAAGAAGTTGTTCCAACTGAATCAATATCTACAGGTTCATTAGGACTTGACCTTGCACTTGGTGTTGGAGGACTTCCAAAAGGAAGAGTTATAGAAATTTATGGACCTGAATCTTCAGGTAAAACAACTCTTACTTTACACGCTATTGCAGAAGCACAAAAAGCAGGTGGAGTTTGTGCCTTTATTGATGCAGAGCATGCCCTTGATGTTGTTTATGCAAAAAACCTTGGTGTTGATACGGATAACTTACTTGTTTCACAACCAGATTTTGGAGAGCAAGCATTAGAAATCCTTGAAACAGTTATTAGAAGTGGTGCCGTTGATTTAGTTGTAGTTGACTCAGTTGCTGCACTTACTCCAAAAGTTGAAATTGATGGAGACATGGATGATCAACAAGTAGGTGTTCAAGCTAGGCTTATGTCAAAAGCACTTAGAAAAATAACTGGTTTATTAAACAAAATGAACTGTACAGTAATTTTCATTAACCAAATTAGAATGAAAATTGGTATGACTGGATATGGATCACCAGAAACAACTACAGGTGGAAATGCACTTAAATTTTATTCTTCAGTTAGACTAGATATTAGAAGAATCGCAACACTTAAGCAAGCAGAAAACTCAATTGGAAATAGAGTTAAAGTAAAAGTTGTTAAAAATAAAGTTGCACCACCATTTAAACAAGCTGAGTTTGATATTATGTTTGGAGAAGGTATTTCTAAAACAGGTGAACTTATTGATTATGGTGTTAAACTTGATATTGTTGATAAAGCCGGAGCTTGGTTTAGTTATGGGGATAGTAAAATTGGTCAAGGTAAAGAAAACTCAAAAGTATTCTTAACTGAAAATCCAGAAATAGCAAATGAAATAGAACAAAAAATCCTAGTTGCAATGGGTGTAAATGATGAAATCATCCAAGGTGAACCAGAGACTACAGAAGAAGATTAATCAAAGAGAACATTTCTCTTTGATTAAAATCATAAAAATCAAGCCTTAACTTATTCATAATCTTTCAAAATACTTTTATAAAAGCAATTACCAATGAAAATTTTAGTAAAATATATTAATTTTATTCAAAACAGGAGACCATAAATGGTATTTATTGATAATGTATATGCGGATGAAGTATTAGATTCAAGAGGAAACCCAACTGTTAGAGCTACTGTTATATTAAGTGACGGTACAAAACAAAATGCTATTGTTCCAAGTGGAGCAAGTACAGGTAAAAGAGAAGCACTAGAATTAAGAGATGGTGATGAAAGATATGGTGGTAAAGGTGTTGCAAAAGCAGTTGAAAATGTAAATACTATTATTGCTGATGAATTAATGGGATTAAGCCCTTATAATCAAGCTGAAATTGATGCAACAATGAAAGATGTTGATGGAACTTCTAACTACTCAAAACTTGGAGCAAATGCAGTTCTAGGTGTATCTATGGCAGTAGCACGTGCGGCAGCTGCATCTTTAGATATCCCATTATATAGATACTTAGGTGGAGCAAATGCAATGACTATGCCTGTTCCTATGTTAAATATCATTAATGGTGGTGAACATGCAAATAATTCTGTTGATTTTCAAGAGTTTATGATTATGCCTGTTGGATTTGAGAACTTTAATGATGGGTTAAGAGCATCTGCTGAAGTTTATCAACACCTTAAAAAAATCATTGATAGTATGGGAGAATTAACTGCTGTTGGTGATGAGGGTGGTTTTGCTCCAAACTTAAAATCAAACGAAGAGCCTTTACAAGTGATTATGGAAGCTATTGAAAAAGCAGGTTATACACCAGGAGAACAAATTGCAATTGCTATGGATGTTGCGGCATCTGAGCTTATCAATGATGCTGGACTTTATGTATTAAAATCTGAAAACAGAGAAATTACTTCTGCTGAACTTGTTGATTATTATGTAGACCTTTGTGCTAAATACCCAATTGTATCAATTGAAGATGGATTATCTGAAGATGATTGGGATGGATTTAAATTAATGACTGAAAAATTAGGTGATAAAATCCAAATCGTTGGAGATGACTTATTTGTTACAAATGCAAATATCTTAGCAGAAGGTATCCAAAAAGGGATTGCAAATTCGATTTTGATTAAACCAAACCAAATTGGTTCTGTATCTGAAACTATGTTAACAGTTAGACTTGCTCAAAGAAATAACTATAACTGTGTAATGTCACATAGATCAGGTGAATCAGAAGATGCATTTATTGCTGATTTTGCTGTTGCTTTAAATTGTGGTCAAATCAAAACAGGTTCAACTGCAAGAAGTGATAGAATCGCTAAATACAATAGATTATTAGAAATTGGTGCAGAGATTGGATATGCTGAATATTTAGGTAAACAACCTTTCTCAAAATAATTTATGAAAGAAAATAGTGGTATTATAAAGAAATTTTCGATAATGGCAACAGTTTCTGTTGCTATTACGATATTTCTTGGATATCATGTCTCAAATGTTCTTTTTGGAGATAATTCTTTAGAGGTTTATAACTCTTTAAAACATAAAAAAGAGTATCTTCAAAGTGAAATAAAAAGATTACAACAAGAAAATGCTTATTTACAAAAAGAGTATTTTGAATTAAAAAACTTGGAGCCTGAGGAATGAAAAGACTATTTACACTTCTACTTTTACTATCTGTTAGTTTAGTTGCGAGGGAAAACCCTTTTGAAGCAACAAACACATATCAAGAAGAAGCCGCAAGACTTATTGAAATCAATGAACCTGAAGAGGATTATGCAGTTGAATTTCAACAAGAGCAACACTATGTTAAAGAGATGTATGAGAAAATGAATAAGCCTGAGCCTGAGGTTAAACCTGTTACTGAAGAGAAAGTTAAAAAGATGATTGAGAAGGCAAAAATAGAGGTTAAACCAAAAACAATCATTAAAAAAGAGATAATCATAAAAGAACCAAAACAAGAAGTTATTTATGTAAAACCAAGACTTGATATTACAAATGAAAAAGAGTTACTTCCTTTTGTAAAAATTGAATATGATAATGATAAATTAGATATTCATACAAAATACAAAGTTACTAAGAAAATGACACTTCCAGGGAAAAAGAAAATCATTATAGATTTTGCTGCAAAGGAAAACTTCTATACGATAAGAGAAACATTGAACTCTACAAACTTCCCAAAAATTGCAGTTGGAAATCATAAAAAAGAAAACTATTTTAGAATAGTAGTAGAACTTGCAAATATGCCTGAAGATTATGAAGTTACATATGATGATAAGATGGTAAGTATTATTAAACTTTATGAGTAAGAAAATCTAAATAGGTTTTCTTACCCTCTTTTTCTCGCTACTTTTTAAAAAATTAGCAACAATTCTAATTAATATCATTACAACCAAAACCTCAATAATAGCAGCTAAGATAAAAGCATAATAATAAAATTGTGTAATAGAATGAGTATGATAAGCTAAAGTTGCAACAGCAATTAAAAGGGTAATTGGCATCGAATGTGAAAAACCAATCATAAAGAATTTATTCCAGCCCATCTCTTTAACAAATAACATTGAAGCGACGAATCTAATTCCAACCATAGCTACAACAATTAAAATTGCAGTTACAAGTAAGCCATCTTGTAATAAAGCATCTAACTCAAATGAAGCTCCAACAGAAATAAAGAAAATAGGAACTAACCATCCAAATCCAAAGTGTTCAAGTTTATGTGAAAGTTTCTTATTATGTTTTTCAAAAAATGTTGTTATAAATGTTCCCGCAATAAATGCTCCAAAGGCAACCTTTAAATGTAATGCCATCATAACAGCAATCATCAAAAAGAAAATTGCCATGGAAACTCTAATATCTTGTTCTTGATGATCTTGTTCGGGCATAAGCAAGGCTTTTATTTCAGGGAACCACCAGATTAGATTATGAAATAGTTTGTATATAAATACCATAGAAATTAAAAAAGCAACAAATAAGACCATTGTTTTATAAAACTCAATATTTATACCAAATTCCAATGCTGCTGATACAGTTGTTAGTGCAAAGATTGAAACAATTTCCCCAATAAGACCAACAGTAATAGAAAGTTTAATCCAGTCAACATCGCCATATTCTTTTTTCAAAGCAGCTAATAAACCAATTGAAATAAGGGGTAATACAACAATAAAAATAAGTCCAAGATCTAAATAAATAGCAATTAATGCAGATAAAGAGAATAAAATCACATTATAAAATATCGATTTTCTTAAAATTGTATTTGATATATTGATAAGCTTTTTTAAATCAACCTCAAGTCCAGCTAAAAACATCAAATATAAAAAGCCTAGTTCAGCAACTAGTTCTAAAACAGCATGTTCTGTAATAAAAGCAAAATATGCAGCTAAAGCCCCTAGCATTATCTCTATAGTAATAGTAGGAAGCTTTATAAACTTTGATATTAATGGTGAAGAAAATATAATCAAAGATATAGTGATAATGATTAATATTTCTTCAGTCATTACTTAGTCCTAATTTATTTCTCTAGTAATAGAAAAACCTAATTTTTCAAGTTCTTTTATATCATCTTGTGGAGATTTTCCAGCAGTTGTTAAATAATCACCAATAACAAAGGCATTAGCACCTTTTTCAAAGATTTTATACTCTTCATCTCCAAACATCAATTCTCTTCCACCTGCAACCATAATCTTCATTGCATTTGGAACCATTTTCCTTGTTAAAGTGATAAGTTCAAAAGCCTCTTCTCTAGTTATTGAGTTTTCAACTATTGGTAAGGCTTCATTTGGATGGAAAAAATTAATAGGTACGTTCATAGGCTCCAATGAAGCAATAGATTCAAGCATTGATAGTCTTTGTTCTTGAGTCTCACCCAATCCAAAAATCCCTCCACAAACAAGTCTTAGACCAACTTCTTTTACATTCTTACAAGTTTGATATCTTTCATCCCAAGTATGTGTTGTAACAATTTCAGGATAAAAATCCCTTGCAGTTTCTAAGTTATGATTATAGGCATCAACACCAGCTTCTTTTAAAGTCTCTAATTGCTCTACACTTGCAGTTCCATTACATGCAATTAAAATCAAACCTAAGTTCTCTTTTTTTACTGCTCTCGCTGCTTCACATACAAAAGCTAGTCTTTTATCTGTCAAGCCTTTTCCTGCAGTTACAAGACAAAATCCATTTGCATTATTTGCTCTAGCTCTTTTTGCTTCTTCAACTATTTGATCTATTTGTTTTTGCTTATATCTTTGGATATCAGCTTTATATTTCACACTTTGGGTACAAAACTTGCAATCTTCATTACATGTACCACTTTCAATATTACAAATTGCACATAAAAATATTTGTTCACTTCTCATAAATTATCTCTTTTTTTAAAAACTCTTTTTTATTTATATCCCTTGAGTAATAGTTGATTATATACTCATTATCTTTAATTTCAAGCAACACACATTCTACTAGAGGCTTCTCTCTAGCGCACACTTCACCAGGATTTAGAAAAAGTGTGTTATTTTTATATTCACTTTCAAAAATGTGTGTATGACCAAAAATCACAACATCACAATCACCTGTCATATAATAAGGCAAATGCATTAACTTAAAAGTAGTCTCCTTTATCTTGAAAGGATAAGGCTCCTGCTTTATATTATATTTATTGGAAACAGAGATTAACGACATATCATTATTTCCAAATACACTTACATATGTAAGACCTGATTCTTCTAATAATTTTAAATTCTCTTCCAAGCACAAGTCACCTGCGTGGATAAGATACTTAGCACCACTTTCTTTTAATAAATCGATCACTTCTTTGGTATATTCTACCTTGAAGTGACTATCCGATAAAACCCCTATTTTCATTTTTAAATTTATTTATCTGTTTTTTTAGTCGTCGTTTTTTTTGTTGTAGTTTTTCTTCTACTAGTGGTTTTTTTTGTAGCGGTTTTTTTAGCTGCACTTCCCTTTGATTTTGGGTCTTTAGCAATTATCTCTTTTACTTCTTCTAAAGTTATTTTTTGAGCATCAGAACCTTTTGGGATTTTAAAATTTTTTCTTCCTTGCTTGATATAAGGGCCATATCTTCCATCTAAAATTTGAATTTTATCTTCTGGAAAATCTTGAATTAAAGCCTTAGCTTTTGCTTCATCAATCTCTTGAATAACCTCTAAAGCCCTTGGTAATTCAACAGTATAAGGATCATCAGTTTTAAGTGAATAATATTTTGTTTTAACTTGTAAATATGGACCAAATCTTCCAATATTTGCTTTAATATCTTCACCCTCATTATTCTGCCCAACAACTCTTGGTAATGTAAATAAAAATAATGCCTCTTCAAGGGTAATTGTATCCATATTTAAATGATCTGGAATAGCAACAAACTTTGGTTTCTCTTCATCATCTTTTGTTCCAATTTGAACAAAAGGTCCAAATCTTCCAACTCTAGCACTAATTGGTTTCCCAGATTTAGGATCAGTGCCTATCTCTCTTATTTGAAGATAATCCTCTTTATTTACACTTTCTTCTTTTTCATTTATTGTTTTTTTGAAACCACCATAAAATTCATTCATAACCTGTTGCCAAGCTATTCTTCCATCTGCTATCTCATCAAACTCTTCTTCAACTTTTGCAGTAAATCCCAAATCAACAATCTCAGGGAAATGATCAACTAAGAAACTATTTACTATTTCTCCCGTTGGAGTAGGTGCAAGTTTTTTATCTTCTGTTTTTTCTACATACTCCCTTGCTTGAATAGTTGAAATAGTTGGAGCATAAGTTGATGGTCTTCCAATCCCTTCACTCTCTAATTTTTTAACTAATGAAGCTTCTGTATATCTTGCTGGTGGTTTTGTAAAGTTTTGTTCTAAATCTAGTTTTTCTAAATCTAAAATTGTCCCTACTTTAATAGTTGGTAAGATTTTTTCACTACTATCTAAAGCTGCTTCAGGATTATCACTTCCTTCTGTATAAGCTTTCATAAACCCTGCAAAAATAATTCTTTGTCCCTTTGTTTGAAACTCAAACTCTTTATCTTTTCCTGCACTAATTTTATATGTAGTGTTTGCTATTTTTGCTGGAGCCATTTGTGTTGCTAAGGTTCTTTTCCAAATTAGATCATATAACCTAAACTGTGCATTGTCAACATAAGGTTTTATCTCACTTGGTTTTAAAGCTAAATTTACTGGTCTAATTGCTTCGTGAGCCTCTTGTGCTCCCTTTGCTTTAGAAGTATAAACCCTTGGTTTACTCAAAGAATACTCTTTACCATACTCATTTTCAATAACCTCTTTTGCTTTACTAGTTGCTACTTTTGAAAGATTTAATGAGTCAGTTCTCATATATGTAATTAAACCACCTGTATGTCCTGGGATATTACCCACATTTCCTTCATACAATTGTTGAGCAATAACCATTGTTTGTTTTACAGAAAGTCCAATTTTTCTTGATGCTTCCTGTTGAAGAGTTGAAGTTGTAAATGGCGCTGCTGCATTTCTTTTTGATTCTTTCTCTTCAATATCATAAAGTTCAAAATTACCTTGATTTATTGAGGCTTCAATCTCTTTTGCTCTTTGTTCATTTGGAATTTTTTCATTTTTTCCATTGATTTTTGCTAATTCTGCTTTTAACTCAGGATTAATAAAATCAGCTTTTACCTTCCAAAACTCTTCAGGAATAAATGCTCTTATTTCATTTTCTCTGTCAACTATGATTCTAACTGCAACAGATTGAACTCTACCTGCACTAAGGCCATATCTAACTTTCTTCCAAAGTAATGGTGAAAGTTCATAACCAACTGCTCTATCAAGTATTCTTCTTGCTTGCTGTGCATCAACAAGATGTTGATTTACTTCCCGTGGATTATTAATCGCTTCTAAAATAGCATCTTTTGTAATTTCGTGAAATACAATTCTTTTAAGTGGATTTTTCTCAATTTTCAGAGCAGGAATTAAGTGCCATGCAATAGCTTCTCCCTCTCTATCCTCATCGGCAGCTAGGTAAATAGTAGTATCTTTAGTAATCTCTTTTTTCAAATCACTTATAACTTTTTTCTTGTCAGTTGAGATTAAATACTTTGGTTCAAAATTGTTTTCAGGATCAAAACCTAACTTTGACTTTGGAAGATCTCTTACATGACCCATTGAGGCCATTACTTTATAATCTTTACCTAAAAACTTTGATATTGTTTTTGCTTTTGCTGGTGACTCTACTATTACTAAATTCTTCACTAAAACTACCCTTACACTTATTATAAATCACGCATTCTAACATAAAAAAATTAAAAGCATTTGATATTAAAAAATTATGATCTCTTCTTGAATTTCTATATTAAACTGCTCTTTTATTCTATTCTTTGCTTCAGTTATTAGATACATTGCATCCTCAAAAGTTCCTGCACCATCATTTACTAAAAAATTTGCATGCACATTTGAAAAACTCATATCACCTTTTTTTAATCCTTTTAAACCAACTTGTTCTATCAATCTTCCAGCATAATCACCTTCGGGATTTTTAAAACAACTTCCAGCACTTGGCGTGTGGGGTTGATTATCTCTCATCTTCTTGAACATTTCACTTTTTTCTTTTGAATAACCAGAAGATAGATTAAACACAAGCTCATAAACTATGGTATTGATATTTGTAAATCTATATCCATATTCGATATCTTCTTTTTTTATATAACCATCTTTTGTCTTAATAGAATCTATATAGTTAAAGATTTCCCATTCTTTTAAGCCTGCATTCATTTTTATAAGACCACCTAAATTACCAGGAAGTCTACCTAAAAACTCAAAATTGGCTAAATTATGTTTTTTAGCGTATGACAAAAGTTTACCTGATTTTACTGCACATCCCACATAAAGTTTGTCATCTTTTTGTTCAATATACTCAAAAGCTTTCCCAAGTTTTGCAAACTTTGGTGGGGTATTTGATACTAAGATGTTATTAGCTTGTCCAATAATTTGATAATCAGCATAATCACCTACCTCATTTATATTTAAAACTTCACAAATAGGGCCTATTTTTATTGAACTATATTTTCTAAAATCAAGCTTTTCAAAAAAGTTTTCCATTTACTACTTTTCTCTAAACTCTTTATATTCACTTGGAATTAAAAAATCTTTTGCTTTTATTAGATTTTCATAATACCCATGTTTATACCCAAGTTCAAAAAGTTTATCTAATGCCTTAAATTGAATCTGGCTTAACTCTACAGAATTGTCATTTGCATAAAGATCTAAATATGTATCTAAAGTATTAGCATCTACTCTAATTAAACCTTTTTCAAGTAACATTGGAGCTAAAACTTTTCTATTTTTATTTGCAACATCAACAGCTTTGATAAGTGTATTTTCATAATCAATTGCACTATGTAAAGGGATTGATCTTCTTAAACACATACCTCCTAGTGGTAATGGTAAATCACCGCCACTAAGTTCAACCCAAATATCCCACATCTCTCGTTCTACTTCAAGCTCTTCATTAAAAGTTAAAATTGACTCATGAATTAACACACCTGCATCAACTTCCCCATCTAATACAGCTTGTTCTATATCTAGAAAGTTCATATATGTTATTCTAGCTTCTGGATAAGCTATTTTAAATAAAAGTGCATTAGTTGTAAATTCACCACTAAGTGCAACTTTAAAATTTCTTTTTAGTTTCTTATCTTTTTTCTTAATAAGTTTTGGTCCATAACCTTCTCCAAATGAAACTGCTGTTTTAAGTAAAGCGTAATCATCCTTTACTAAAGGATATAAAGCAAAGGAAATAGCACAAATATCATACTCTCCTTTTAAAGTTGCTTGGTTTAATGTTTCAATATCATCTGCAATATTTTCAAATTTTGCATCTTTAGAAGTAACCCAACCAAACTTAATAGCATAATACATAAATATATCATCAGCATCAGGAGAATGCGCAACACTTATTGTTTTCAAAATAGACCTTTTATCATAAATTTGTATGGGATTGTAGCAAGTTATCAATTACTTTTTGTTTAGCTTAATTTGTACATTTAATATTCAATTATGTCACGTTAAATTCATAGTGACGTGTTAAAATTTTATAAGTACTCAATATAAGGGGGAACTCATGAGAGTTAAGATTATTGATTGTACGGAAAAACCACATGATGATGTTGAAAAAATTGTAAATTTTGTAAGTGATTATTTACAAAAAAACTATATCGAGTATACAAAACTAACCTTAAAAGAGTTACAATTTGCTCAATGTACTGAATGTAGATGCTGTACACAGAAAAAAAGTGATGCACCAGTTAAGTGTGTTTTAAAAGATGATTTAAACAATGAACTAGATAATATTGAAGCAGCCAATAGATATATAATCTTAGCTGATAGGAATAATCTATTCTCCAAAAATAAAGTTCACGAGAAATTTTCTCAAAGACTAGTTGCATATTATTACTGGCCTTATGGACAAGTGCAGTCTACATTAAGAAGAATAGCCCAAGCAAAAAGTTCAATTTTGATAAATTATAATACAACAAAATATTTTATGAATCATAGTTTTTATACCTCTAAACACTATATGGAACATACCTCTTCTTCAATAGGTGCAAAAGTTATAGACTGGCAAGCAGTAACTCCCAAAAAAGATATTATAAAAAGCTATGAAAAAAGATTGATTGAGATGATTGAAAAACTTTTACACTCTTTTGAACAAAAAGCCTCTTAATTTTCTTAATACTGTAATAAAATATCTAGATTAATATCGTTTTTGGATATTAGGAAAAATCCTAATACCCAGAAGTTTGTACATAATAAGAGATTATGTCTAATAAAGGTTCAACCATAAAAATTGAAAGAATTGTGATTATTGCACAAAAACCAATTACTGTTTTAATTGAAGTAGTTGCATTTGCCATATATTTCACTTGATTTCCTTCAATTGGCTCTTTTAAGAACATATAAACAATTGGTTTTAGATAATAGAATCCTGCAATTGCTGAGTTTATTACCATAATAAGTGCCAATAACATATATCCTGCATTGACACTTGCTCCAATTAAATACATTTTTCCCCAAAAAAGTGCAAATGGTGGAATACCAGCAAGAGATAGTAAAAACAATCCCATCATTGTTGCCGTAAAGGGTGAGCTTTTTATAAGACCTGAATATTTTTCCAAGGCATGGTCTGAAGAAAATTTATAATCTTTACTTCTATTTAACCAAAGCATTGTAAATCCACCAAGGTTAGTAACTAAAAACATAATCCAATATAAAAATAGTGCATTTGTTGCTTGCGTAGTTCCTATTAAAATTGCTGCCATTGCAAACCCTGCATTTGAGATTGAAGAGTATGCAAGCATCCTATTAATATCGTTTTGAAGTAATGCAATGATATTTGGAATAGTCATTGATAATACAACAATTACATAAAGAATAATCTCTACAAATCTATCCCCACTTGCTATAAATATTTCAAAAAACCTTAATGCCACAACAAATCCTGCCATTTTAGGAACAATAGACATAAATCCTGCTAAGGCTGCAGTTGCACCTTCATATACATCAGGAACCCAAACATGGAATGGAACTAATGATATTTTAAAAGATAAGGCACCTAGCATAAATATAACACCAATTAACATTATTGGATAATTCTCAAAATTTGATTCAACTAAGATTTGTGACATTAGTCCTAATTCAACAGTTCCTGTTAAACCATAAAGAACCATAGAACCAAAGGCAAAAAATGCAGTTGCTAAAGCACCCATAGTAAAGTATTTAATAGCTGCTTCTAATGCATTTTTTCTATTATGCATAGCAATAATTGTATATAAAGACATTGAGGCTGTTTCAAGACCAACAAAGATCAAGATTAAAGAGTCAGAACTAACCATAAACTGGAACCCTGCAACCATAAATAAATATAAAGCAAAGTATTCTGGATATCTATACTCTTGAAATCTTAATTTACCCATTGCTGTAAAGATAAAAAGAAGTGAAGCAATTACAATTACTCCTTGAGAAAGTATTGAGATACCATCAACAAGCATTAAATCAAAAAAGCCTCTTACATTTCCAGAAAATCCAATCAATACCCCAAAGTCAACAATTAAAAATAAAACTGTTAACATGATATATAAAGATTTATCTAAATTTTTATTCACTAAATCAATGATTAAAATTACAAGTGCCCCAACTATTGCAACAAGCATAGGAACTATTGTTCCAAAATTTAAACTTGCAAATTCAATTGATACTGGTGGTATGCTAGTCATGTTTCACCTCCCCAATACTATTTGACTCCATTAGTCTTGCCTTTGTGCTTGGATTTATTGCCTTTAATTGCATGATTTCAACAAGAGCAGAGACAGATGTATCTACTGGTTTTAAAATAGGTTTTGGGTAAACACCTAAGATTACAACCAATGCAACAAGGGGTATTAATGCTGCTAACTCACGTCCTTTTACATCTTCAAGATTTTTATTTTCTTCATGAACCACTGGTCCAAAGAAAGATTTTTTATACATCACTAACATATAAACAGCACCTAAAATAATTGTAAGTCCAGCAATAATTGTCAATATTGGAGATACTTTAAAAAACCCAAGTAAAGATAAAAATTCACCTACAAAACCAATTGTAAGAGGAAGACCAACTGAAGCCATTAACATAATTGCAAAAATAGTTGCATATCTTGGCATTACAGAAGCTAATCCTCCAAAATCTTTTATCATTTTTGTATGTCGTCTATCATATATAACTCCAACTAACATAAACAGAGCTCCTGATACAATACCATGAGAAATCATCAAGAAAATTGACCCTCCAATACCTTCAACATTTAGTGCAAAAATACCTAAAATAATTACACCCATATGTGAAACTGAAGAGTAAGCAATAACTTGTTTCATATCCTCTTGGGCGTAAGCAACCATTGCAGTGTAAACAATTGCAATTAATGCTAAAATTGCCATTGGATAGGTGAAGTAAACAGAAGCATCAGGGAAAAGTGGTAATGAAAATCTTACAAAACCATACGTACCCATTTTAAGTAATACAGCGGCTAAAATTACAGAACCAATTGTTGGTGCTTGACCATGGGCATATGGAAGCCATGTATGAAATGGGAACATTGGAACTTTGATTGCAAAACCACAAAAGAATGCAATAAATAACCATAATTGCATATCAAATGGTAAAATAAGCATATTCCAATCTTGGATACTAAAGCTCCAGTTTCCTGTAGTTTGAAAATAAACATACCCAAGGTATAACATACCAATTAACATAATTAAAGAACCAATGAACGTATATAAAAAGAATTTAATTGCTGCATAGATTCTAAGTTGTCCACCCCATGCACCAACAATATAAAGCATTGGTATTAAAGATAGTTCCCAGAACATATAAAAAATAATTGCATCTAAAGCTAAAAATACTCCAACCATTGTCATCTCTAAAAATAAAACAGTGATAATCATATGCTTTAGATTTCTTTTCTCAGTAAGTCCAATCACTGCAATCATAGTCATAAAAGTAGTCATAATCACTAAAAATAGTGAAATTCCATCGATACCCACTAAGTAATTAATACCGTATGAACTTATTATTGGTAAGGTTTCACTAAACTGCATTCCAGCTACACTTGTATCAAAATTTGCCCAAAGAAAAATACTTAAAACAAATTCTAATGCAGTAACAACAATACCATACATTCTAATAGAATCATTTTTTACTAAGAACCCTACAAATGCAGCAAATGCTGGAAAAAATATTAAAATTGATAAAATGTGTTCCATCTACTTAACCCCTTACTTTGCAATACCAAGTGCCACACTAAGCACTAGTAATACAGTAATACCAACAACCATCAATCTTAATGCAGTTGATAAATTTCCACTTTGAATAGGCCTACTTGCCTCACCACTTTTATATATAACTTTTGCAACACCATCAACAATGGCATCAACAATTTTAAGATCAATTTTTTTCCATGAAAATTTAGAAATTGCTAAATATGGTTTATTGATAATATTCTCAATAAAATGAGGCATAAAATATTGATTTGCTAAAATTTTATAACAAGCTCTATGTTTAACCTTCTCACTAAAGTATTTACCATCTTTTCTAAATTTAATAACAGCAAAGGCTATACCACCTAAAGCAATTCCAAGGGTTATTACAATCAAAATCCAAAGTGTTGCATTACTCACATGAATCTCAAGTTCTGGTAAAACCTTTGTAACCATCTCAATAAATGGAGCTTTAAAGAATCCAGCGATAACAGCTAAAATAGCAAGTGGAGTCATAGCAGCAATTACATATGGATATGTTTCATGTGGGTGATAATCAAATTTCTTGAAATTCTCTTCCCCATGGAATACATACATAACAAGTCTAAATGAATAAAATGCAGTTAAACCAGCAGTTAACCATAAAATTGCCCATAAAATATATGAATGGTGTCCAAAGGCAACTTCTAAAATCAAGTCTTTAGAGAAGAAACCTGAAAGTGGGAAGATACCAGCTAATGCAACTGAAGCAACTGTCATGATAATTGAAGTTCCCTTCATGTGCTTATGAAGTCCACCCATATTTTTAATATTAATCTCGTCATTAAGTGCATGCATCACATTACCAGCACCTAAGAATAGAACTGATTTAAAGAAGGCGTGAGTAGCAAGGTGGAAAAGAGCAACCCAATAAGCTCCAAGACCAGCTGCTACAAACATATATCCAAGTTGAGAAAGAGTAGAAAATGCAATAATTTTTTTAATATTTGTTGCAACAAGTGCCATTGAAGCTGCTCCAATAGCTACAAGTGCTCCAAGACAAGCTATAAAATATCCAACTTCTGGAACAATTACGAAAATCTCATTTGCTCTAATTACTAAATAAACCCCTGCTGTAACCATAGTTGCAGCGTGAATTAGTGCAGAAACTGGTGTTGGTCCTTCCATTGCATTTGCAAGCCATTGATTAAATGGAAATTGTGCTGATTTACCCATAGCACCAATAAAAAGAAATATTCCAATTGCAACTATAATTGAAGTATCTAGACTCCCAATATTTGCAAAAACTTCATCATATTGTAAACTTCCAAGATTCCAATAGATTAAGAATAATCCAACTAACATCCCAAGGTCAGCAACTCTGTTTGTTATAAAAGCTTCATTTGCTGCAAAACTAGGACTTATTGACGAAAATGGTGATAAAGTTGAAAATGGTGATTTATAAATATCATCAGATTTTTCTCTATCAGCAACATGGTACCAAAACCCAATTAGTCCCCAAGAACAAAGTCCAACACCTTCCCATCCAATAAATAATCCAGCAAAGTTATCTGACATTACTAAAATCATCATTGAAAATACGAAAGCTGAAAGCCAAGCAAAAAATCTATTAAATGATTTGTCATGATCCATATAACCAATTGAGTGGATATGAACCATAGTTGAAACAATTGTTACTACAACCATCATCACAACACTTACTTGATCAACAACAAAACCAAATGGGATATCTAAGTTTCCTATTTGTATCCAATCAAGCATTCTTACATGAACAATTGCTTCTGTTGAATAAACATATTGAAGTAATACCAATGAAGCTATCATTGAAACTGCAAGTAAAATAGATGTGATAATTCCTGTAAAAAGCATTTTAGGTCTGTTTGAAAAACAAGCCGCAATAAATGAACCTAATAGAGGGGCAAAAAGTGCAATGTATAAATATTTTTCCATCATTAGCCCTTCATACTTTGTAAACTATCTAAATCAATAGTTCCAGTTTTTTTATACCAAAGAATTAATAATCCAAGGCCTATAGCAACCTCACTTGCTGCAATTGCAACAATAAAAAAGGCGAACATCTGACCTGTTAAATCTCCATGAAATTTTGAAATTGCAGCAAAGCCAACATTTACTGCATTTAACATAATTTCTGTAGAGAAAAATAACATTAGTAAATTTTTTCTTCTAACAACACCGACCATACCTATTAAAAATAACACAGCCGAAAGTATAAGGTATGCGTTTAAACTCATTTATTATCCTTTGCCAATGTTTCTTTTTCTAATGCATCAATCTCTTCTTCACTTAAGTCAGAATATGAAACATCCATTTTCTTACCAGCTAAAATAATTCCACCAATCATTGCTACAAGTAACATAACCGCTGCAACTTCAAAGGGAATAAGATATTTTGTAAAAAGAACAATACCAACATCTTGAGTATTTCCCCATTCAGGATGAACTGGATATTGTGCTTCAATGTTACTTCCAATAATTGGACTTACAAAAATCAATACAATAATCAAGGCACTAATTCCAGTTAATAAAAATACCAATCTAGGATTATTAACTTTCTCTTTTACAGTTGAAAGTGAATCAAAGAACATCATTCCAAAGGCATATAAAGCCATTATAGCTCCAGTATAAACTACAATTTGAACTGCTCCTAGAAAATCAGCATCTAATAAAAAGAAGAAAGCTGAAATAAAAATCATCCCTGCAGCTAATGAACTTAAGGCATACAATGAATTATTTGTGAAAACTGTTATAGAGAACATAACAATTGTTAAAATTGAAAACAGATAAAAAGCTATTATTTCAAACATTTCCCCTCCTTAATAAGACAATGGAGTTTTCTTGATTTTTTCATCTGCATCAGGAGATACAGCACCAAAACCAGGATACTCTTTTTGTTGTTTTAATTTATCAAGAGGAGTTAATAAATCCTCTTTTAAAACAAAGTGAGCCCTTTGCTCACTTGCATTTTCATATCTTCCACCATGAACAATTGCTAATTCAGGACAAACCTCAGCACAATATCCACAGAAAATACATCTACCCATATTGATTGTATACTCCATCACTTCTTTTCTAGAGTTTTCATCAATTTTGGTATCCATTCTAATACAATCAGCAATACAAATTTTTTCACAAAGTCCACAACCAATACATCTGTTTTCGCCAGATTCTAAAAGTCCAAGAAGTTTATGAACTGCTCTATACCTAGGTCCTAAAGGAGCTTTTTCGATTGGATATTGAATTGTGTGCATCTCATTTTTAAATAATGCTCCAGTCATCATCTTCCAAACAATTTTTAAACCTCCAAAAAGTTCAAGTTTTACTGATCTTTTTGAAACTTGTTTAAATTGTTCCCAGGGAGTTTTTGGATAATCATCTTCTAAAACATTAATATAGTCTCCCATACTAATATTTCTATCTTTTAGTTTTTCTAAACTCATTCGCGACTCCTAAAACATCATTACAAAACCAGTAATTAAGATATTAATCACTGCTAATGGCATTAAGATTTTCCAACATAACCACATCAATTGGTCAGGTCTAATATGTGGCCAAGAAGCCCTTGTCCATAAAAAGAAGAAAATCAAAAACATAACTTTTAAAATAATTGCAAGTCCACCAGGGATAAACCAAAGATCGTTATACCCACCTAAAAATACTAGTGAAATCAAAAAGCATATTGTAAATAGATTTGCATACTCACCAATAAAGAACATACCCCATCTAAGACCTGAATACTCAGTTGCATAACCTGCAACAATTTCAGCTTCATGTTCTAAAAGGTCAAATGGTGTTCTATTTGTTTCAGCAAATCCAGCAATAACAAATAAAATAAAAGCTAAAGGCTGAGTCCAAATAAACCAATCTCCCAAACCTCCTGCTTGTGCATCATTTATATCAATCAAAGATAAACTTCCAACTAGCATAAGTGGTGCAAGTAAAGCAAGTCCTGATACAACCTCATAAGATAAAAGTTGAATAGCAGTTCTAGCCCCTCCAAGAAGTGACCATTTATTTGCAGAACTCATACCACCTAGAAGTGGGCCATAAAGTCCAATTGAAGCAACACCCATTACAAATAAAATACCAACATTTACATCTGAAATAATTGGTCTAACTGTATATCCAAATAGTTCAAATTCAGGGAAGAAAGGAACTGCTGTCATAGCGATAAAAGCAGTTGCTGCTGTAATAATTGGGGCAATCATAAATACAGGCTTAGCTGCATTTTGTGGGATAAAGTCCTCTTTTGTAAAAAGTTTAATTCCATCTGCTGCAAGTTGTAAAACACCATGAGGTCCAACATGCATAGGGCCTAGTCTTCTTTGCATAAAAGCAAGAACTTTTCTTTCAATATATGTTGTAAAACCTGCTAATGCAGAAAATACTGCAAGAACTACAACAGATTTTACAATGGTTTCAATAATAAATCCTGTCTCCATATTACGCCTTTTTTATTACAGCTTTACTGTATCTATATTGCTCAAATAAACTTTTTGTAGCTAAATCTTTTTGGAAGGTTGAAACATATGCTATTTCACCTTCAATTTGTTCATCACAAAAAGCTTTTAACTCTAAAGAAGTTCCATTTGAAGAAACATTAACCTTATCACCTTTTTCTAATCCAAGTTTTTCAAATAATGATTTTGAAGCAAAAATTCCAGACTCTAAGTTCTCTACAAACTCATGGGCAATTGCTGTAAACTCATTGAATTGATTTATTGGATTAGCTCTATAAATAATCATCTCATCTTCATTTACATCTAAAGTTTTACTTGTAGCTTCATCTAACTCTTCAACAATAAATGAACTATTTATCTCTTCTTGAAGTTTTTTCTGTTTAACAATTTCAATAGGTAAAATATCATAACCTCTATATTCAACTCTATTATTTCCAAAGTGGTTTGATAATTTGTCAAAATGAACTGCACTAAAACCTTTTTCTTCAGGAAGTTCAATTGTATATTCAATTGTATGTTCAACATCTGTATCAAGTACAATATTTGCAATATCATTTAGAACATAACCTTTGTACCCTATTGCAACATTTGTTGGGATTACTTTTTTATCAATGCTGACAAAAGTTCCTTCTTGTTGATTAAGTGCAGGCATATCTAAATCACCATCACCTAAAGCACTTAATTGGAAGTCTGCTTTTTCATTATAACCTACGCTAAATCCACTTGCATCTTCTTCTAAATCACAAAGTAAACTAACTCCAAGTGTATTTGTTTGACTAGGGATAATTACAACTTCAAAATCTGTAAATTTATCAATTAAACCACAAAGTTTTGCTAAGTTTTCAGCCTTTGGATGAGTATATAAATCCTCACCAACCATTAATGAAAATTTGTCTTTTTTAGCAAGTAAAATATCAATAGTATCTAGTAGTGTTTCATCTTGACCTATATTTTCAAGTAATTTTGTAAACTCAAACTCTACTTCTTTTGATACTTTTTTAGGTACTACTTTTTTAACCTCTTTTTCTTCGCCTGTCTCTTCATCTTTTACTACATTTACAACAGTCTCTTTTACTGTTTCAGTTATAGTTTTAGTTCTTGTTTCTTTTAGACTATCAAGATATGTTTGAACATTTTGAGGTAAATCTTTTCCGAATTTATCTAAGATAAGATATAAAATTGATTCTTCACAAAGTGGCTTATGGTATACAAACTCTGATGTTTTACCTTTTTTGCCAACTTTTTCCATAACTGGGTCAGCTACTGGATGGAAATAAAGTCCTGAGCCTTTATTCATAATAACTGAGTTGTTAAAGGCATATCTTGCATTTGGCAAGTCTGATTTAAGATATGAACCTACTGAGATTACAAAGTTTGAATCATGAACATCTTTTAATGTTGAACTGTATAAAGATTGACCTGAAGTACTTGCATAATTTTCTAAGAATTTTTTATAATTGTAAGCATCTTTATTTACAAGTTTTGCACCCGTTTTAGAAGCAATCTTTTGTAAGATAAAAGCCTCTTCATTTGTAATATATGAATTAAACTTTATAACTTTTGCTTTTTTAAAGGCTTCAACGGCATTATTAAAGGCTTCTTCATCTTTACCTACAACTTTATTTTCAAAGTCATAAGCAAATCTAGCTGCACCATTTAAAGTTGAATAATGATGTTCATTTGTAACTCTATAGATTTTTTCATCTGAATTTTCAATTGATTCATGTTTTGTTTCATAATACATAAAAGCACAATCACTTGAATGTGGATTTGCTGCAGGAATTTTATTTAATTCCCATGCATTTGATTTGTATTGAAAATCTGCACTAACAAGTGCTCCAACTGGACAAACAGAGATACATTCTCCACAGTCAGTACAGTTATCTTCTTCAAAACCAATAAGTGATTTATTTAGTTTGTTCCACATTGAGTAAGCATCTTTAGGCATAGTATCTTTAAATACTTTTTCAATACCATCTGCTCCTCTTTTTACTGTACTTAAAGCATTTGAACCAATCATATCTTTACATACAGTTACACACTTTTCACAAACTATACAAAGTCCAGGGTCATATTTCATTACTCCCCAAACTGCTGCTGGTCTATCAACATCTTTTATAGTATAGTTTTGAGAATCTACTTTCATGTATAATGAATAATTTTGAAGTTCACACTCACCACTTTGATCGCAAACTCCACATTGTAAAGGGTGGTTTACATCATAAACTTCCATTATTGCTCTTCTTTCTTTGGCAATATTTTCAGTTTGAGTTAAAACATTTATCCCTTCTTTTACTTTTGAGTTACATGAATATGCTTGTTTTCCATCTATTTCAACAAGGCAAAGTCTACATGCTAAAGTTGGAGAACATCTAGTTAAGTAACAAACAGCTGGGATAAAAATATCATTTGCTCTTGCTACATTTAAAATATTTTCACCCTCTTTGGCTTGAATACTCTTTCCGTCTATTGTTAATGTAATTAAATCACTCATTATGCATCAACCTTTTCAATCTTTACTTGCTTATATCTATAACCTTGAGATAAGCTACTAGAATCTTCAGTATCCATTGCACATAAAGCAATGGTTCCATAAAGATCTTTGTTAACAGAAAATTTTCTTTTAATCTTTTCACCATTAAAATTTATATAAATATCATCACCATCTTTTACTTTTGCAATTCTCTCAAAAGATTCACTACCAACTAAACTATCAGTTTTTTCTTCCCCATAAAGTCTATAAACTACTGTTCCATTATATGAATGCAATTCTTCAGGCTCTTCTAAAGACTCATCACAAACTTCATTTAAAATCTCTTGATACTCTTTTTCTAAACAAACTATTTTCAAATCAGAGAACTTTCCTATTACAGATAAAATTTTTGTAATATTTTCTACTCTCTCATGGGAAAATATATCTCTTCCAATAATCAATGTTTTATTAGTTTTTGAATTCGTTCTTTCAAAAGCTTCTTCAAACTCTTCTTCACCTGCAGAACTTTCAGCAGAGATATAACCAATATCTAAGTCATCTATATAATTTTGAACTTTCTCATCACTACTTTTTACAAAAGTATCTAATAAAAGTGAAGCAATACCCTCTTCACTACCAACTTCATATTTTATAAACTGTGAATAGTAAACTTTTAAATCAATATTATCAATAGGATGCATATAAACAAATTCTGCTGTATTTTTAGCAATTGCTTCGATAATGGCTTCTTGAATCTCAATATTATCTGCTGCCAAAAATGAACCAAAAGTGATGATATAATCACTTTTTGAAATAATCTCTTTTATATTTTCCATCTCTACTCTTCACTACTTTCTTCAATTGTTTTTTCTTCAGGTTTTACTTTTTTAACTACAATAGTCCAATCAACTTCATTAAATTTCAAAGAGTTCATTAAAGTGTATCCCGCTTCATAAATAATATCTGCACTTTTTTGAACACAAGAAAAATCTCCAATTTCAAAAAGGAAAATTGCATTCTCACCTGTCTTTATATCTTTATCCATAAGTTCTAACATTCTGTCATAGAAGTTATCTTTTAATGGTCTTAGGTCGTATCGTTTCATTTATAACTCCTATGCTTAACGGTCAATTTCACCAAATACAATATTTAAACTACCAACCATAGTTACAACGTCAGCTAATTGATGCCCAGGTAATAGATCTTCAAAAATTCCTGTATGCCAAAAAGATGGAGCTCTTAATTTCATTTTATACGCATAAGGGCTTCCATCACTTACAACCATATATCCTAACTCGCCCTTTGGTGATTCTGTAGCAACATAAATCTCACCTTTAGGTGGTCTCATACCTTGAGTCACTAAAACAAAGTGTTGCATTAATGAATAGTTTTGAGTCATAATATCTTCTTTTGAAGCTGAGATATATTCAGGTGCATTAGCCATAAGTTCACACTTACTTTCTTTATACATAGGAATTAATTGTCTTAAAATCTTTGAAGATTCTCTCATCTCTTGCATATAACATTTATATCTTCCATAAGAATCACCTGTTGAAGAAATAGGAACATCAAAATCTAACTCATCATAAAGTCCATATGGCATCTCTTTTCTTAAATCCCATTTAATCCCAGACCCCCTTAAAACCACACCAGAACATGCCCAACTTTTTGCTAATTCAGGAGAAATAGTTCCAACATTTTCAAGTCTCATTCTCCAGATTCTATTTTCTGTTAAAAGTCCTTCATATTTTTCAATCTCAACTTCTAGGATTTGTAAAAACTTCTCAAGTTTTTCACAAAAATCTTCTGGTATATCTAAAGGTACTCCACCTATTCTAACTGCACTATGGGTAAGTCTTGCGCCACAATAATCTTCAATTAAGTCCATTGCGAATTCTCTTTCCCTAAAGGCATATAGGAAAACAGACATAGCTCCTACATCAAGTGCATGTGTTGCTAGCCAAAATAAATGTGAAGTTAATCTATTAAGCTCTAAAAGCATAGTTCTAATAATCTCTGCTCTTCTTGGCGCCTCTATGCCTAAAAGCTTCTCAATAGCTAGAGCATAACCATAATTATTTGAAGTTGAAGCGATATAATCCATTCTATCTGTTGTTGGTAAGAATTCATTATAAATCATATTCTCACCCATTTTCTCCATACCTCTATGAAGATATCCAACACCAGGTCTTGCTTTTACGACCTCTTCCCCTTGAAGTTCTAACATCAATCTCATTTGTCCATGAGAAGATGGGTGCTGAGGACCAAAGTTAACAATCATTGTATTATCTTCAGTTTCAAAATGAATATTCTCAAAAAAAGGTTTTAATCTATTTGCTACTTGACTCATTCTTCTTACCTCTTCTCATCTAATGTAACTGATTTGTTTTCATCAAGTTTTTTGATAATTGGAATTCCACCCTCTTCTTGATAAGCAAGTGGAGTGTGTTCTGGTTCTTTTCCATCAGTAATATCAACTCCATATGGAACTTCATGACCAAGTCGTGAGAACCTTTGAGTATCATATCTATCAACTTTTGCACAATCTCTTTGTTCAGGTCCAATTACATCTCTATATTCTTTTCCAAAAATCTTATCAACTTCATACCATTGAGCTGATTCATCTCCTGTTAGAGGATATGTTTTTCTAAGTGGATAATCATACCAATCATCAGGCATAAGAATTCTTTTCATATTTGGATGATTAATGATTTTAACTCCATACATATCATACATTTCTCTTTCTGCCCAATTAGCCATTTTAAATACACTATAAACAGATTCAATAGGTTGTTTTTGTCTAATAAAAGTTTTTACTCTCATTCTTTTTCTTTTTGACATAGATAACATCTCATAAAAAATCTCAAATCCACCAAGACTATTAATATAATCAATTGCAGAGATTTCCATACACATGTCATATTCTAAGTCTTCTTTTAAAACTTTTAAGACCTTTACATTATCTTCAGCTTTTATATGAATAACTAACTCTTCAATCTCAATATAAGATTTTGATATTTCAAATTTTTCATTTAAACTTTCAATATCTTTTGCATAAATTTCATCACTTGAAGGTTCAAATTTTGGAGTTTGAGGAGCCACATAAAATCTATCATTAAAATATGATTTCTTTTGTACATCATTTTTAGGTGTATATTTTCTCATTACACTAACCTTTTTTTCTTCATACTTTTAAACGCTCTTTCTCTTCTTATTTTCTTTTGAAGCATCATTAGTGCATATTGTAGTGTTTCAGGTCTAGGAGCACATCCAGGAAGATATATATCAACGGGAATAACTCTATCAACACCTTGAACTGTTGCATAAGTATTAAACATTCCCCCTGTATTTGCACATGAACCCATTGAGATAACCCACTTTGGATCAGGCATTTGGTCATATAATCTTCTCATGAATTCTGCGTGTTTTTTTGTCAAAGTTCCGGCAACAATAATACAATCTGATTGTCTAGGACTTGCTCTAAAAATTGTCCCAAATCTATCAAAGTCATATCTTGAGGCTCCTGTTGCCATCATCTCAATAGCGCAACAAGCAAGACCATATGTCATCGGCCAAACTGAATTTGATCTACCCCAGTTTACAACCTTGTCAATAGTCGTAAGTGCAATAGGTGCACCACCATCTTTAAAATAGTTTACTTTATGCTGTGCCATTCAAGAGCTCCTTTTTTCCATGCGTAAACAAATCCAATAGTCAATAATAAAATAAAAAGAATCATCTCAACAAACCCAAACCAGCCTAAGACTTTAAAATCTACTGCCCATGGGAACATAAAGATAATTTCAATATCAAATAATATGAATAAAAGTGCCATCAAGTAAAACTGTACAGATATACTACTTGGCTGTTTAGTAACTTCTGGTCCACACTCATAAAGAGTTGACTTTAGTTTTTCCGTATCAAGCTTCGCTAACTTTCTTCCTATTCTTCTTGCAATTTCAACAACTACAATGAAAGCCCCAAAGGTAAGGACAAACATAAAAAATGCACCAAAATAGGGATGAGAAAACTCCATATGCGTCATCTTTAATCCTTCATTAATTTTAAAAATTACTTTTAAAGATAATATCCAATCTCCTATAAAGTAAGTCTTAATATAAGAGATTGTTATATCGTTAAAAAAATCTTTTTAATATATAAGTTTTTATTATTAAGAAATTCAATTAAGTTAATTTTAATATATTGATATGATAGTAAAATGAGAATTAAGTAATTCTTAAGTGGATTTTAGAAAAAACCCACTTTATTCTCAGAATCAAATTGACCCTTCTTCTCTTTTTCAATTTGTTCTTCAAATGCCTTTACAGTAAAAACAGGCTCTTCATTTACAGCAATTCTAAATGCTGTATTTTTGATTACCATCTCAATCTGACCACCGGTTAACTCATGTTTTGCCAAAACTTTTTTATCAAATTCTTCATCTAAAGGTAGTTTTTCTGGTAATAGTTTCTCCCATAAATCTACTCTTTGTTCAAAATTTGGTTTCTTAAATTCAATCTTATAGTTAAATCTTCTTGAAAAAGCTTTATCAAGAGATTCAAGTAAATTTGTAGTTGCAATTAATATTCCATCAAACCGTTCTATCTGTTCTAAAAATATATTTTGCATCTGATTGTGCATCTTTTCACTGCCACTAGTACTAGAAGTTGTCCTAGAGCTTAGAAATTGGTCTGCTTCATTTAGTAACAAAATTGGTTCAGTTTTACTTTTTTCTCTTAATTCATAATATTTATCAAAAATTGCTCTTACATTTTTTTCACTTTCACCTACATACATTGATAAAATCTTTGAACAATCAAAGCTAAGAACCTGTCTTTTTAAACTCTTAGCAAGTGCCAAAGCAGTTAATGTTTTACCAGTTCCTGCAAATCCATAAAAGATTATTCTTGCTTCAATTCCACTTTTTTTATCTTTTAAACCCCATTGTTTCAATCTATTAAAAACTGTTTTATCCATTTGTTTTAAAAGTGAATTTAATATTTCCCTTGTTTTCGTATTTAAAACTACATCATCTAAAGATTTATTTGTAGAGATAAGTTCAAAGGTATTTTGTTCACTAATTAATGATTCTAGTTTTACTTTTCTATTTCTAGTCTTTTTCTTATTTGGATTTGGATGAGAGATTTTGTATAGCACATCTTCTGGGATATAAAAGTTTCTATTAATCCCACCAAATGGTGTTAAAACCTCATCATAATCAACTAAACCATTTGAAATTAGTTTTGAACTTTCTTCAAGTAAACTTCTGTATTTAATTTTCTCATAATCATCACTTGATACAAGTTCAATTAATGAGTTCATATCTCTTATTGTTCCATCACCCCCAGAGTATTCTTCTTTTAAAAGTGCTAAAAACAACATCTGTTCTTGTTCATTTAAATCATTAGTTTTAAAAAAATCTTCAATCATAATCTCATTGCTTGTTTCTTTTAATCTATCTCTAATTCTATTTTCAAGAAGTGTTAGCTTTGTTTTTAATCTATTTATATTTGGTGAGTTTTCATCAAAGTTTCTTTTTACTAAATTTAATTGCTGTGCAAGATCGATTTTAAAAAATTGATCTTGTAAATACTCTAAATGATCACCATAACTTTTTATTTCAGGTAAAACAAAATCTAAAGAACCTTTTTCAAGAAGCTTTAAATATGCAGGGGATAATGTAACTGCTGAATTTAAAAGTTCAAGCCTAGACATATCACTTAGTTTTATATGATCAAAACTATTTTGAACCAACCAACCAAGTCCTAATAAGGATTTTATTTTTTCAACATGATGAAGATGTTCAAAGTTTTTAACATCGTAAAATTCTGCAAGGATGTCAATAACGATTAAAGTCTCTCTTCCTGTTGTATACTCTTTTGTAATATATTGTAAAATCTTTGCTTCTTCATTAGAGCATTTTAGATGCTTAAAAAATGTAGTATCTTCTACATTTTGAGCTTTTATAAAATCAATAATCTCATTCATTAATTTATTTTTTCCTTTAAACTTTTATAGAATTCATCTATATTCTTTTTTTCTTTGAACTTTATAGTGTAGCTGTTATTTATAATAATTGCCATATTGTTTTTTTCTATATTTTTTATTTCATTTAATTTATATATAGTTTTGTTTTTCTCTAAATCAACTGTAAAACTATTTAAAATTTCCATAATCTCATCTTCACAAATTCCTTTATAAGAACCCTTAGAGTAAATGACATTTTGACAGTTTTTTGATTTAAAATAGTTTTCTATTGTCTGTAAATTTGAATTATCCATTACATTCAATACAATTACTATAAAAGCTATAAAACCAAAAACTACTAAAAAAATCATTTTTTTAACTCCTTAAAACAAAGAATATATTATTATATTACAACAAAGTCATTGAAGGTTAACCATGAAATTTATTCTTTTTGTTTTATCCGTAATTTATCTTGTCACAGGTTGTTCTACAAAAGAACCAAAGAAAGAGATTTCACATCTTGATAAGGGTAAGAACTATTACTTTGTGGAAGAGTTTATTTATAAGAAAAAACAAATAGACTATTTTGAAAAAGAGTTTGAAAATATTTTAAATTCAAATAATCTTGAGGTATTAAAAAAATTTAGAAATTTTTATGCAACTAACTCTAGCTATTTTTTAAATGGTTTTAAAAAAGTATCCCTTTTAGAAGACAAAATTGAGAATTTTGATAGCCCTAATAAAAATTCCCATCGATATTTATTAACAAAAGCTTTAAGTGTTGATAAACAAGAAGCAATTAAAATCTATGAAAAGCTTGCAAAAGAAGAAAATATTTTTGCAATGAGAGAATTGGCAAATCTATACAAATATGATAATAAAGTTTTATCAATTATATGGTTTGAAAAACTTGTTGAAAAAAATGATATACAAAGTATAAAAGATTATGCCTTTGCAAATTTACGTATGGTAAGTCCTATTATTGTTCAAAATGTGAAAAAAGCTGTTGAGTTATATGAAAAACTAGATTCTTTAGGAGAGGTTTCAGGATTAGTACACCTTGGTAATATTTATGAATATGGCTACTTTAAAGATGAGTTTCCCCTTGATAAACAAAAAGCACTTAAATATTATGAAAAAGCTGCAAAACAAAACTATACACCCGCTCAAAAGAAACTTGCTAAAATCTATCTTTGTCAAGAGTGTGAAGGAGATAGATATAATAAAGAAAAAGGGATAAAGGTTTTGAAAAAACTCACTTCAAAGGGTGATGATGAAGCTAAAGAACTTCTTATAAAACTTAGTTCTATAGGAACTGAAGAGCCCATAGAACAATAGATACAGTTAATAGGGAAACTAAGGTTTGTAAGGTTATGATTGAAGCCATAAGCCTACTATCTCCACCCAATTGTCTTGCTAAAATAAATGATGAAGGGGCTGTTGGCATACTTCCAAAGATTAAAAGCAATGATAATAAAATACCCTCAAGACCAAATAGTCTTGCAATAACAAACATCACAATAGGCATAACTAGAAGTTTTAGAACTGAAGCTAATACTAGTTCTAGTTTTGCTTCTTTTATTGAACTTAAGTCAAGGGAAAAACCAATTGATAATAATCCCATTGGAAGAGCTGATGCACTTAATATTTTTAAAACATTTTCACCAATAATTGGTAAACTCAAATCAAGATAGTTTATACCCCCACCTATAAAACATGCAACAATTAACGGATTTGTAACAATTGACTTTAAAAGTCCAAATAGTGTTGCTTTTTGATCACTTACATAAACAGCAAAAGAGGTTATACAAATAAAGTTTATAAAAGGGATGGCAAATGTTATAAGTAAGGCAGTTAAAGCAATTCCTTTATCTCCATATATTGCAGAAATTAAAGCTAAAAGTACATAAGTATTAAATCTAACTGCACCTTGAATAACAGAACTAAAAGCAGGTCCAGCAGTTTTAAACTTGAAATTCAAAATTATCGTTATAAAAAGTAAAGTAGTAATCCCTAAAATACCAGTTAAAACAAAATCAAAAGCCTCTAATCCATCTAAAGAAGCAGTTGAAAGTTTATATATTAAAAGAGATGGCATAAGAACAAAATAAGTTAATTTATCTGCATTTGACCAAAACTCGTTTGAAGGAAATTTTATCCTTTTAAAAAAGTATCCAATTAAAATAAGCAAAAATATTGGTATAAGTGCAGAAAAGATATGTTCCATTTTATATAAACTCCATTATAAATAAAAAGAAGATTATAACATAATTTGACCAAGTGGTCATCTAATCATTTTCAAGATTAAAAGTTAAGGGGAAACCTTAACTTTTAGATTTGTGATAATTTGTTTAATTGAGTTATCATATTTTTAGCACTATCTTCATTTAATGGTTTTTCATATGTAGTTAAAAGTTCTCTAGCTAAAATATTTGCACCTAAGTGTTGAAATTGTATTCTCATTGCTTGAAGCCCTTTAGCTCCACCTCCACCACTATGGGTTGCAAGTCCTACGATTTTCTCATGGAAAGCATCTCTCCAATCTTTTGTAGATCTTGAAGTCCATGCCATTGCATTATTAAGTACTGGTGGCATAACACCGTTGTATTCTGGAGCAACAACAATAAATGCTTTTAATGACAATATTTTATCTGCTAATAATTTTACAGTTTCAGGGATACCATTTTTTTCCTCTTCTACTGTACTATAAAGTGGCAAATTTAAATCCACTAAATTTATAACTTCTGCTTCTACATTTAATTCATCTGCTAATTGAGATAGTTTTTCACCTAGTTTCAAGTTATTATTTGAACTAGCAACTAAAATTCCAATTTTTGACATAATAATCCTTCATATTTAATTCATTAAACGCGAATTTTATAACTTTTAGTTTATGTAAATATTAAATTTATTCCTTAACCAGTAACTACAAGGAATAATTCTTGTATATATTTTTTAAAAGGCTATTAAATGAAAAAAGGCTCTAAACCTTTCAACCCTAACGATTTTTTTACTACACAAACAGTAAAAGATATAGTACCAAAATTTGAAGAACTTTATTCTTTAAACTTTAAAGAGATAAGTTTAAATGAAGAACTTACAAGAAGAAACTATGAAATCATTTCAAAAGAGTATAAAGACTTTATGTCTGCATCTTTGGCAGACTATTATGAGTTTGAGGTTGATGAGATTGTTTAAATTAATAAACATCTCTCAACCTTTTTATTAATGAATTCAAAATATTTTCATCAATTGATAATTCCATTCTATCTACAACTAAAGTCTATAATTCAACACACTTTTTAATACAATTTATCTGTTCTTCGATAGTAAACCTTTGCCAATTGTTATTAGATTTTTTCCATTATGCTATTTTAGAATCAATTAAAAGTTATCAAGGATGATGTTCTATTTCATTTCAATACATCATATGTTTTGGTTCAAGTATGGAAAAACTCTTATTACTCAATGTGCTATTGCAATTTCAATACATCATATGTTTTGGTTCAAGCCCAACCTATTTAAAATCTCTTCGCTTGGATTTTTATTTCAATACATCATATGTTTTGGTTCAAGAGTAGCAAATGAAGGATACACTTGTATAAGTGCAAAAACATTTCAATACATCATATGTTTTGGTTCAAGCTGTGATTTCAGTCTTAGTTTTTCAAGTTTTTTGAAATTTCAATACATCATATGTTTTGGTTCAAGTAGCTTCACATGATTGTGAATGGACTGATTTAAATGAATTTCAATACATCATATGTTTTGGTTCAAGCAGATACTAATCATACCCATGCTCTTAAAACAATAAAATTTCAATACATCATATGTTTTGGTTCAAGGAAAGATGGACTTGTCCAAATGGAACAACATTAACATTTCAATACATCATATGTTTTGGTTCAAGTTGTTGCTTGAGTTCCTATTGCTGCGTATAGTATATTTCAATACATCATATGTTTTGGTTCAAGAAAATCATAAAACAAGGAAACAAATGAAAAAAACAATTTCAATACATCATATGTTTTGGTTCAAGATATCTTCTAAATAACCATTATGATATAACTCTAATATTTCAATACATCATATGTTTTGGTTCAAGAAGTGGGGTTAAAAGTGCCTATGGTATTGCAACAGAATTTCAATACATCATATGTTTTGGTTCAAGAACTTGAAATAGTTAATATTTAATTTATCTACAAACATTTCAATACATCATATGTTTTGGTTCAAGTTATCCATAAACTCGCACATATTAAAACTCCTACTTTAATTTCAATACATCATATGTTTTGGTTCAAGCCACAATCTCTACAGTTTTACCCTCATATTTCATAATTTCAATACATCATATGTTTTGGTTCAAGTTTTGGTAAATGTCTATAAAAAGTTACTTTCATTTATTTCAATACATCATATGTTTTGGTTCAAGCAAATTCATAACCCATGTCACATAATAAAATAAGATTTCAATACATCATATGTTTTGGTTCAAGTGTTGCTTTCAATCATGTTTTAGTAGATTCTTCAAAATTTCAATACATCATATGTTTTGGTTCAAGGACTCTTCTGAATTTAACAATGTTCCACCAGCTTTATTTCAATACATCATATGTTTTGGTTCAAGCTGATGTTCTAGTCCACCAATCTTTCTCTAGTTCACCATTTCAATACATCATATGTTTTGGTTCAAGCCACCTATGATGATGTTATCTTGATTTACTGCTATATTTCAATACATCATATGTTTTGGTTCAAGCTAATCCTAATCAATCAATCAATAATAAAAGTGTATTTCAATACATCATATGTTTTGGTTCAAGTAGGACTTGCAACTGGTACGGGAGCAGTCGCAACAGAATTTCAATACATCATATGTTTTGGTTCAAGATATTTCTCTTCCACCTCGAAAAGCGTCTTCAATATTTCAATACATCATATGTTTTGGTTCAAGCTTAGCAGACAAATCCATTGCTGAAAAGTTCTCCAATTTCAATACATCATATGTTTTGGTTCAAGTATTCGTATCTAACCCAATAGTTACTATTTACCGAATTTCAATACATCATATGTTTTGGTTCAAGCAGAGACGCTCAAACAAATCAAATATATTTAAATACATTTCAATACATCATATGTTTTGGTTCAAGTAAAAGCTTTTGCAGATACTACTGAATTAACTAAATTTCAATACATCATATGTTTTGGTTCAAGTTTTGTCTGACTCTCAAGATTCTTTTTGTAAGTTCATTTCAATACATCATATGTTTTGGTTCAAGATTTAGGTATTTAATAAAATACCTAGACAATCTAATATTTCAATACATCATATGTTTTGGTTCAAGAATACTGCAATAGTTCCAACAAATCAAGATGCTTTATTTCAATACATCATATGTTTTGGTTCAAGCAAGACATTCTTCTTTTGCTATTTTTTGATATTTGGGATTTCAATACATCATATGTTTTGGTTCAAGCTTGTCATTATTTCTCCTTATTTAACCATATCTCAATTTCAATACATCATATGTTTTGGTTCAAGAAAGTTTTTTGTCTAATCAAAGCTTCTTCAACAATATTTCAATACATCATATGTTTTGGTTCAAGAAAACTACCTTCTTGAACATTAACATCCATATTTAGATTTCAATACATCATATGTTTTGGTTCAAGAAGTCTGCAGCTAAAGACTCTGCTGTGAATTCTTTATTTCAATACATCATATGTTTTGGTTCAAGACTTTCATTTCTTTCCTTTCTTGTGAATTTGGATTATTTCAATACATCATATGTTTTGGTTCAAGAGTATATCGATCAAGATACAGGCTTTTTACATATTAAATTTCAATACATCATATGTTTTGGTTCAAGAATTAGCAACAAATCAACCAAGTGTTACATTAAAATTTCAATACATCATATGTTTTGGTTCAAGAAAAGCATTTACAACTATTAAACTCTCATAAGCACGATTTCAATACATCATATGTTTTGGTTCAAGATTTTCAGCAACTTCAATAATGTCCATATCATCAACATTTCAATACATCATATGTTTTGGTTCAAGCTTTACACTCTTGTTTATTGAATTCAATTTGAACACTATTTCAATACATCATATGTTTTGGTTCAAGAAAGAGTTTGAAGCCATTGAAGCAGAAGAAAACTTATTTCAATACATCATATGTTTTGGTTCAAGAATGTTGATACAAAAGCTAAAACTTTTAAGTCTCGATTTCAATACATCATATGTTTTGGTTCAAGCTTCTGTAACACCATTTTTCCACATATATTTCATATTTCAATACATCATATGTTTTGGTTCAAGGCAACATCAAGCAAGTTTTTAAGATCAGGATCTTCATTTCAATACATCATATGTTTTGGTTCAAGATTATCATCTCTGTAATTAATCCCCTTCTAAAACTAATTTCAATACATCATATGTTTTGGTTCAAGCAAGATATACAAATGCAGTTCATCCTAATAGTGTATTTCAATACATCATATGTTTTGGTTCAAGGAAGATGATTTAGGCACTTCTAAAATACACTTTCCCTTTAATTGGTTCTTTAGAGAAGTTTTTCCAACCGATTATTTTAAAACAATAAGTTGTGAAAGAACTTTTTAAAAGTGCCTTATTATAGCTATTTTTAGATGATATTGTTTTTAAGTAGCTTGGAAAAATTATATAAAAATAGATTCTGCTTCTTTTTTATCATTTCCTATAACAACTTCTGCAAAGCTTCCTGAGTTTTGTACCTTTATGATAGAGATAAAATCCAAGTCTTTGTCTATTACTTTTTTTAGTTTAGCTTCTAACATTATTTGATCAGAAGGAGTTATATTTCCTCTGAAAATAGATTTTTGATGGTGTTTTAGGTATTGTTTACATATTTTAAAAACTTTTGCAACTCTATATTTACCCACATCGCTAAACTCATCTGCTATATCATAAAATAAAAAAACATAATTGTGATTTATATTTTGTTTTTTTGCCATTTTACATTTTATCCTTTAGTAAAAATGGACTAAACTCTTTTTCTTCAACTATGTATTTTATAAGTTTATATCCATCTAGTTTGATGCAGTTTTTAAAGCTTGTTTTTCTTTTTAGTTTTTTGTGCATAAAAGTTTCATTTATCCTTGTTTCAAAGGCATCTATAAATATCTTTTTGCCCTCTTCATTTAAAAGCGCATAATTCAAGCTTTTGTCAAAGTGCTTTGCAACTTGCAATCTTTTTTTACCTACTAAATCAAAAATAGTCTTAAATACAATGATAGGTTTAAAAGCTTCACTTATATCAAGACTTAGACTAAATCTTCCCTCTCTTGGAGAGTGCAAGAAACTTATAGTTTGGTTTAGGTGTGTTTCATATATACTTGATATTGTTTTTGTATAAAGCAAAGTATTTCCAAAACTTACAAGGGCATTTATAGGGTTATCTGGTGGTCTTTTTACTCTTTTATTCATGATGAAATCTTCTGGTAAAAAGTATTTAAAACTATCGTAAAACCTATTCCAAACTTGCCCTTCTACAAAAAGTATTTGCTCTATAGTTAACTCTTTATTTAAAAGCTTTTCAACATCATTTTTAAGCCAATCTAACACCTGCTTTAACTCTTTTTTTCCATGTCTAAAATAGTGATATAAGGTTTCATGAATATTTAAAGATATAGCCCTTACAATAGCTTTTGCTATGTGCAATCTTCGCTCAATAAAACATAAAGATTGTTTTATAGTCAAGTCCCCACTTACAAGTTGCTCTTTAGGATAAAAACTTCCGCTATAATTTCCATGATAATTAAAAAGATGAAGTGTAATACCAGCACGGGAGATAAAATCCAAAAACTTAGTATTGAAACTAACTTCATTCATACAATATAGTTCCCTAGTATCTTGAATAGGGATATAAAAGTTTCCTTTTTCATTCCTAAAAGCTATGGAGTTATCTTTGCGTTTAAGTTCACCCATTGAAAATATATATCTAGTATGATTTTTTGCCATTTTAATCCTTATATAAAACAATACTCATAATAAGCACACTTTTTACACTTGTTTTCAAATTTTGCTGTTGGTGGTACTGGTGCATTTATAAGAGTTTCTATCTCTTCACATATTTTTAAAAGCTCTTTTTCATTTACCTCATCTAAGTCAATATAGTGTACTTTTTTATCTTGTTTATTTTTTTCTATAAACTCTATTTTCCCTTTTCTTTCAACACCTTTTTGTTTTAGTTTATAAAGATAAAGTAAAACCTGCCATCGTACAGATTCTATATCACTATCACTTTTTTTAATCTCAACTAAATAATCACGGGTGAGTTTATCTATCTTGATATTGTCAATACTTATCTCAGCCTTTTTGGATTTGTCCTCATTTATCTCATGTAAAATTTTACCTATTCGTACATCTTCACTATTGTCTTCTAGGTTTATGCGGTTGGCATGAAGCCAGAGTTTTGTTTTGCATATAAAAAAGTATGAGATTAGAGTGCCGTTTATTTTCATTTGTTTTCTAATAAGTCTTTTGCATTTTGATTTGTTACAACTTTTTTACCTGTTTTCTCTTCTATAGCTTTTCTAGTATCTCCTGCTATTATTCCACCCTCTTTAGCTATTTTTTTACTTTCAACTAGTCCTTCTGGCTTTTTTTCTTTTGAGATTTCTGCTGTAGTTGCTTCTGCAAGCATATTAAGAACTAGTTCAAGATTTGTCATATTGTCTCTTAGGTTCTCTTTTTTGAGATTCTTGAGTTTTTTATACTCTTTTGTAGTATTCCCACTCCAAGCTTTTGAAATAATATCAGTAAGAAGAGCAAACTCCTTACCCTCTTCCACTCCTCTTTGTTTCCATTCATCAGTTAGCTCTTTTCTTACTTCAATACTTTTAAGTCTTTGGTTTATCCACTTTTCAGAGTATCCAAGTTTCATATAATCTCTCAAAGCAGCATCAATAGACTTTTCAGGATCTTGTATAGCTTCTATTCTCTCATAGCCAACCTTTGCTAGCCACATTTTAAAAGGTTCAGCTTGAGGTGAGGGAATAGACTGGATAAGCCTTAAAAGTTGTTCTGTAGTAGCTACATCAGTAAGTCTCATCTTACCATCAGATGCTTTCATTTTCAACTGGTGACAATTTGTCACCGTTTCATTTCCTTCCTCTTTTAATCTCTGTTTTAGTTTATTCCAATATTTTCTAGGACTAGCACTTTGAGTTAATATTGTCACTACATCTACAATACTAAAATACCAAAGTTCTTCACTCTCTTCCCAATGACTTCTTATCTGCTTTGATTCAAAAAGTTGTATTTTGTCCATATTTTACCTTTTTACATAAATTCGCAAGATTTATCATCATCTATCAATAATCCCTCTCTATAACTATATTTTAAGTCTAAAACTTTATAAAAAGATTCTTTTTGTGATGTATAAAGATATTTTCTTCCATAATAATTTGGTAATGAAATAGTATATTCATGGAATTTTTTTGAATCTATATTATCATCTAAAAAATCATCTACTAATAAATAGTCTACTTTAGATTGCTCTATATATCTTAAGTCATAATTATCTTCAGATTTTTTTATTCCATCTAATTTTTTTAGAACATCATCATATTTTTTATATCCTTGTTTAAATAGGCTATCTATTTCATTATTTATCTTTATATCATTTTTAAAGACTTTATCATAAACTATATTTAACCATTCTACATATTTCCCAAGTTCAAAATATCCATTCTCTATAGTATCAAAAGATGTTTGTAGTAGATACTTTGACTTATAAGGGAACTCTTTTTCATATTTAAAAATATATATTACTCCCTTTTTAGTTTCATCTTTTTTACGATTTACTCTACCAAACCTTTGAATCAAAGAATCAATTGGAGCATTATCTGTAAACATTATGTCAAAATCAATATCTAATGATATTTCTACTATTTGAGTTGCAATTAAAATAAAAGGTTTATTAGCATCTAACTTATCAAAAATATCCTTCTCTTTTTGATTTTTATCTCTTTTTTTGAATGTAGAATGATAAAGTATCAAATCATCTTCATCTATACCATAATCATCTCTAAGCTTTTTATATGTATCTGTTGCACTTTTTACACTATTTCTTATAATTAATATATTTTTATTTTCTTTGAACTTTTTAATTAGTAAATGAAAGTTTTCATCAAGTTCTTCATCTATTTTTATAATTTCATTTGCTTTTTTCTTAAATAATTTTTTCTCTGTTATAATTGGATAATTCTCAATACCTAATAATTCTTTTATCTTAGTAGGAATAGAGGCACTCATCAAACAAACTTTTACATCAAATTCATTGCAAAGTTCTAAAAACCTTTTTAAAAACCCCATTAATTTAAAATCATAACAATGCACTTCATCTATAATTACAACTGAATTTAAATAGTTTTTTGTTGCAATATTAAATCTACCTATATTTATAAAAAACTTTAAAAGGGAATCAATAGTAGAGACAGTTACAGGTTTTGAAAAATTTTTATTAAAAGTTATTTCACTCTTAAAAAAATCATCTACTAAACCATGTTCCTTTTCATAGTCCTTCTCAAGATATAACTTTGAAGATGAATGTATAAGTCCACATTCATTTTTATCAAAAAGAGAAGTCACTCTTTCATATAATTTATTTGAAGTTACTTGTGTAGGAATAGTATATATTATCTTAGAGTTTTTATCATATAGATTTTTTATAGCCCACAACAAAGAACCTTCTGTTTTTCCTTCTCCTGTTGGTATTTCTACAAGTACACTCTTACTTAAAATTGATAAATCTTTTTGAAAATCTCTTAAGATATCAAAAGATAATTTTCCTTTAAAATTTTCTTTTGTGGGTAGTTCTTCAAAATATGTTTTTGGTAAACTTCTGCTAAACCTAGCACTTGCAAGCCAATCTGCGAGATTTAAAATACCTGAGACATAAGCGTATAAAGTTCTTAATTTGTGATTTTCTTCTATATATTTTAAATCATCTTCAATATCAAATAAAATATCTTCTATATCTTTTTCTATCTCAAAATCAAAATCATATGAACACTCTTTATTTAAAGAGTTTTTATAAGAGTTTTTATAATTAAAAAAAATACTCTCTACACTATCTAAAAAAGTAAAATATGCATTATTACTATTATATGGTAATAGTGTATGATGAGTTAAACAAAGAGTTAGTAATAAATTTATAGTGCTATCTTCTTCACCTGAAATATTAAATTCATTTATTTGGTTTAAAACACTTACACTATATAAAGAATGATATGAATTAGTTCCATTATTAATAGTATTTTGAAATTCAATAGTAGCTTTTCCAATATCATGAAAATAACAGCTAAAAAAAATCAAATCTAAAATCTTTTCTTCTTCCCAACCACTTATTATAGAAACTTTTGATAATGACTTATCATCTATTAATTTCAAAGCTTCTTCCATAACCCAATTTGTATGTTCTTGTAAAGTCTGAGTTTTAATCTGCTCATCTTCTACGATTTTTTTTGCTAATATTTCCACTAGTAAAACACCACTTTATTATTAAGTTCAACATCTACAAAATTCTCTATATCTTTAGCAAACTCTATTTCACAATTTAAATACTCAACTTGGCTAAATTCAAAATCTTTATTTGATTCTTTTGGTATTCTTTTATTTTTTTTATCAAAAGCTATAAACTTTGTAGGAATTAAATTTATAGTTGGAAGCTCTATACTTTTTGATAAATCTTTCACATATGCCTTATAAGAAATATTTTTATCTAAAAAAATAGAATTTATTTTATTTGTACATTCTTCTTCCATTTCTAAAGTTTTAATATTTTTTATCTCAATCAACTCATCATCCATTCCTAAAGATGGAGTATTTTTAGGCAATCTTAGATTTTCTAAAATTTCATTATAAAGTCTTTCATCTTTTATTTTTAGATATACCGTGTATTTTGGAGAAAAAAGTTTATCTCTTCTAACTACACTTTTCCCCATATTTTTTTTCTCTAAAGTTTTATATGACCATAAATCTTTAGCTCTACCTTTAATCTCATTTATTACAACTGATACTTCAAATACCTCTTTATCTAAAATCTCAAAAAACTCTTTTTGAGATTTTAATGAGATATTACAAAGCATTCCTATGATAGTAGTTTTTGGTGGAGCTAAAAAACTTTTATGATAAGTTCTAAAAAAAGGTATTCTATATGAATTCATAAGACCTTGTATCTCAAATCTTATAACTTTCATTATTTACTCTTTAATATATCTTTATACTCTTCTATTGCCTTTGCTACAGAAACTACATTTTCAAAGCTATTTTTTATCTCTTCTTCATTTTTGAATATCCCTTTTGATATGCCTATAGTTAGAGATTCTACATCTGTGTCTTCAATAGCTTCTTTTATATTTTCAATATTTATATTACCTTCAATATCCACATCCAAGCTATTTAATAAAAATGGATTCCCCGTTTTTTGTTTAGCTATTACTATAAATTTTGGTGAAATATCTTCAAGGTTTCTTGATTGTTTTGCTCCACCATTAAAGTTTTTAATGGCATCTAAAAAGATATTTAATCTACTATTTTTTTCTTCATTATCTAAAATTTCATTTACATCATAAGTATATTCATCGATTTCATTTCCTATATGAGAAGTATTTACCATAATATTCCCTCTCATAAAATTTAATGTATCTATCTCTATTTGTACAATATTCCCACTTTTTTCATTTTCTTTTTTTGGTTTTTGTTTTCTTGTAAGGTAATCATATTCACCTTTATATGGAAGTATTGATATAAGAGGGGTAACTTTTACAGGAGACCATCTTCTGCCACCATTTGGGAACATATATCCAAAAAGATCAAGATCTATAAACTTTCTATAAGCCAATTCTTTTACATCTTTTAATTTTTTATCAAGATCTATATATTTACCATTTTCATCTCTAAATGTTGGATTACCATTTTCACTAACTTCTGTAATTCTTTGTCCTAGTTGAAGTAGTGTTTCTTTAAAATATCTTCTTAAAGCTTGTCCCGAAACATAAGCATACTCTTCACCATTTGCACTTGCGATTTTTTTCATTTCAGTTATATTCCCACCTGTCCCTTCACTACCATTTAATGATGCTAAATTTACTTTTGTAATATATGCGATATTTAAAAACATTTCTTCTCCTTATTTATTTTGTTGCAATTTTGCATAGTTTGTTACTTTAAATTTATCAATTGCATAAATTGATATATAATCTCTTATAATCTCCCAATCACTTTCTAGAATTTCAATTATCTCTTCTAAAGATTCATTAAACTCTTTTGAGAATCTTGCTTTATCTTCATTTTTCAAACTTGCAAACTTTAAGTCTTTGAAATATGATAATAATTGTTTATAATTTTTTACATTTCTTAGTTTGAAAAGTAAATCTTTATCTCCTAATTCTGCACAAAAATAACCAATTGACTCACCTAAAACTTTTGACTTCTCATGTGTACTCATATTTTTCCCTTTCATTATATTTTTTAGATAAATTTTTTCAAATTCATATAAACCTTTACCAAAAGATTTAGATTCATTTTTCAAAATATTAAAACTAGTTGTATAATAATACTTTCTAAGAGATTTAAACTCTAAAAAAGCTTTACACCATTTCTGAAAATTTATATTTATTTCTTTTGAATTTTGAGATAACCCAAATGTCACTATCATATCAGCAAGATAAATAAAAAGATTACTCTCATATTCTTTTTGAACATTTATTTTTGTTTTTTTAAGTTCCTCTAAAAACTGTATAAACTGATATGCTTTTGTATATTCATTTAAAGATTTTTTAAAAGTCCCATCTTCAACATAAATAACAAAAGAAATCTCTTGCAAAGCATTAAAAATTTTTTCTTTTCTTTTTGTCATTTTATCTTTATGCAAAGCTTTTTCATAACTACTTTCTATATGAGAAATTTTTGAAAATAAATACATAAAAAATTTTAATTCAAATTCAACATCACTTTTAGAGATATAAAAGTTTTTAAACTTTTTACCAAGTATCTTATCTTTTCTCAATTGGTCATAAAAATTAACATTTGTATTTGTCGTTATTAAAGTATCGTTTTCATCTCTAAAACTATTTTTTTCATCTTTTATTTTTAAATCTCTTTTAAAAATATTTAATGCTTCTATATTAGATGAGTTTGGATAGATAAAAAAAGCAAAGTTAAAATAGTGTTGTATTTTTGTACCAAACCAGTAAATTAAAGCTTCCCATTTGTCTATATTATAATTTTTAGATATTTTTATCATATCATGAAAACTTTTTTGCCCATCTTCAAAATTATGAATAGAAGAATTTAAAGCCAAAAAATCATCTTTTACTAAGTATGAAGAAAACTTTTCAATATGTTTTTGTAAAGACGATAATACATAAATTTCCTGCTTTGATTTATCATAATAACACTTCTCTATCTTATACTCATCTTTAGTGTGATTTTCATTTTCTTGTATATATTTTTCTTCTTTTTTTAAAAGTTCTTCTTTTGATATAGATAAATAATCAATATGCACTCTTATCAAAGCATTTTTAGAATCATTACTTCCACCATTTTTTATATTTACTTTTGGGGCTTGAGTGAACTCATTTGTATTTGTATCAAAAAATATTCTTGTATTTTTTTTATTAAAAGTAACTATCTCTTTTTTTTCTAAGAATTTATTTAAAATCTCAAAAAAGATTTTTTCATCTTTGTATTTAAGTTCTAAAAAACTTTTTTCTAATTTAATATCAATATCAAAAGCATACTCTTGTAAAAACTGGTATAAATTTATTAAACCATTATTAAAAAATACATCTTTTACCATAAATCTTCTAATCATAATTCTACCTTTATAACTCTCTATATATTTTTATAATTAAATATAGCGCAATTAAAATATCTTTTAAAACCTTGAATACAGAAGTAAAAAGTTTCATAATACAATCCATCAATATTTTTAAAGAATTCTAACATAGTATTTTTATTTTGTCAACCGATAGTATGATGTAACTTATTAATTCTTTTTTTAAGATATTTTTGATATTATTTCATAAGCAACAATCCTTTTGAACCAAAACATATAATGTATTCAAACATAGTTTGATGTAACTTGGATTTGTTGCTATTTCCATAAACAAAACCCTCCACCATAACTTTGTTTTTCACCCAGCCCACAAGCTAAAGTAACAAAAGCTAACTTCTGGCTTACTTCATCTTCATTTGGTACTATTTTAAACTTATTTCCAAAGAGTCTTACTTTTATGCTTTTATTATCATTTATCTTTTTCATAAAATATATTGATTGTGGTTTTTGATTTTTGATTTCTAGTAGTTGGATAAAGTTTTGTGTTGGTTCTAGTTTTTCATTGTAAAAGTTTTCGTATTTTTTTAGAAGATTTTTTTGAAGTTGTTCTTGCAGTTTTAAGATATCTCCATCTTTATCTACAGTCCAAAATATTGATTTGCCTTTTTCATCTTTTACTGTTGTGATAGTTGGGGTTATTGTATATAGTTCACTTATGAAAAATTTATTTACTACTTTTTTTGTTGTTTGCAACACTTGAAGGTAATTATTGTTTATATTTTCTCTTAATAGTTTTTGTAATTTACAGATAAACTCTTCATCTAGTGAACGTATCACAAACTCGTAAGTATTTCCTTTTTTATATACCTTGTCTTTTTCTATTGGATAGAAATTCCCAAAACAATAGTTTTTGAAGTCTTTTTCTTCATGTAGCTTTTTTAATACTTGATCTTCTAGAAAACAATAGTTTATATAGCTAGATAAAGCATCAAAGCTATCATTCAGTTCAATCTCTTTTTTAATATATGCCAAGCATTTTAGTTCAAAATATTTCAATATTAATCCTTTAAGACTATGTCATTAAATTTAAATATCAAATAATATCCAAAAATAAATTATATTATTTATTTTTAGTTAAGAAAAGTAACCTTTCTTTTTTCATTCTAGTTTTACAATCTTTCAATTCATCTTTAAAAAATATTCAGGAGATTTTAATAAACAAATTTGTTCATCAAGAGTTAAAAAAGGTTTGTTAAAGGATTTTTTTACAAGAGTTTTCAAAATGTAACTCCTCGGAGTGAGCATTGTAAAGAGGCTTGAGGAGTGTTATTAACAAAATTATAATATTTTATTTTTCCACAAGATTATACATATTCTCAATCTCTTGGGCCCAAATTGTTTCATCAATTGTTTCTAAAACAAGAGGGATATCATCCATTCTTTCATCATTCATAATAAATTTAAAAGCATCCCAACCAATTTCACCTTCACCTAAACTATGGTGTCTATCTACTCTACTTCCTAAAGGTGGTTTAGAATCATTTATATGCATACCTTTTAAAAATTCTCTTCCAACTATTTTGTCAAAGTCACCCCATGTTTTATCATAAGCTTCACGTGTTCTGATATCATAACCAGCTGTAAACATATGGCAAGTATCAATACAAACACCAACTCTACTTTTATCTTCAATCTTATCAATGATATAAGCTAAATGTTCAAATTTATATCCAAGGTTTGTCCCTTGACCTGCTGTATTTTCAATAACTGCTGTAACACCACTTGTTTTATCAAGTGCTATATTGATTGATTCTGCTATTACTTCAAGGCATTGTAACTCTGCACTATAAATTAAATCATCATAATCTTCTGCTCTTTTTGAAAATTTTTGTAGGTGACTTCCTGGGTGAAAGTTTAATCTATCAAGTCCAAGAATCTCACATCTTTGCATCTCATCTATAAAAGCATTTCTACTTTTTATTAGTTTTTCCTCTTCTGGGTGTCCAAGGTTAATTAAGTAAGAATCGTGAGGCAAAATATGTTTTGGCTGAACTCCACTTTCTTCTAGATTTTTAAACCAAAGGTCTAAAGTTTTATTATCAAAAGGTTTGGCATCCCATCTTTTTTGGTTTTTTGTAAATAGAGCAAAAGCTTTTGCTCCAAGTTCTTTTGCGTTTAAAGGTGCGTTAAAAACTCCACCTGTGGCACTTACATGTGCTCCAACATATTTCATTAGATAGTTCCTTGTTTACTTTTTTTGGATTGTACAATTAATCTTTTTTGATTTTTATTAAGATACCATTTTCTTTATCCCTATGGATAATCTCTTTTTTCTCACTTTCAAAAAGATTTTTTAAGAAGTTTTCATCATAGCTTTTATGTAGATATTCACTATTAAAAGCCTTTAAAGGTTGACATTTAAAGGTGTCTCTACAAATTCTATCTTTATAAATCTTTAGTTTTAAAACAGCAGTACCTGCGCTAAAAATTTGAACTTGAGTATAATTATTGAATCTTGATATAAAACCTTTATCATAAAATTTTAGTTTAGGAGTTTTTATTAAAATTGTAGCACTCGATACAATTTTTGGTTGAGAAAAAGAGCAACCTGAAATAAATAAAACAAAAATTAAAAAGTATATAATTCTTTTTATCTCTAATCCTTTTCATAAATATTTTCACTATAATACTAAAAAATAGATAAATTAAAAAATCAAAGGTTATTTTTGTTAGTTCATATTTGTTGCGCAGTTGATTCCCACTACTTTTTAGAGAAACTTCAAGAGGAGTTTCCCAATGAAAAAATGGTAGGATTTTTTTATGATCCTAATATTCATCCATACAATGAATACAGACTTAGATACTTAGATGTAGAGTATTCATGTAAAAAATTAGGTATTGAATTACTTGAAGGTCCATACAATCTTGAAGAGTGGTTAAAGAAAGTAAAAGGTTTAGAAAACGAACCTGAAAAAGGTGATAGATGTACAGTTTGTTTTGATGACAGATTGGAAGTTAGTGTAAAAAAAGCTATTGAATTAGGGCATGACAAGTTCTCAACTTCACTTTTAATTTCACCAAAAAAATCTCAAGACAAATTAGAAAAAATTGGAGCTTCTTTACAGGAAAAGTACAATTGTGAATTTATTTTTAGAGATTATAGAAGTGGGAGTGGTACACAAATCCAAGGGGAAGTTGTAAAAGAAAACTCCCTTTATAGACAAAATTATTGTGGTTGTTTATTTGGACTTACACAACAAAGGGAACAACAAAAGAAAATTATGGATGAGATGTTTTCTCCAATTTCAAATCAAATCCTACCTGAATCAATTGAAAGTAGATTAGAACTTTATAAAAAAAGAGATGAATTAGAAGAGAAAAAAATCCCATACAAATTAATAAAACAAAGATTTTTAAATTATAGAATCTTAAGTGGAAAAGTAAAAATAGATAAAAAAATTGTTCCTTCATATTTCTTATGTTATTCAACCCTAAATAGAAATAAGATGAATGGAAGAATTGATTATGAAAAAGATGAAGTTGCCTATTTAAATAGGGATGAAGTAAAGGTTTTAAGTCTAAATATTTTTAATGAAATAGGCAATAGTTTTTACAAATGTATAAAAGATTTAATATTTAATCCCCCTACTTTTGAATCAGAATTGAATATTAGACAAAAAATCACTCAAAATCCATATGGTCTTTCAACTATTGTTGTAATTGATGAAATAGTCGATGGCAAATATGAAATAGAACTAGATGCAAAAATATATGAAGATGTTAAAGAAGTCATTATATGAAACTTTTGGTAAGTGCCCTTGAAACTTCATCAAATATTCATCTAAAAGAACTAAAAAAACACCTAAAAGATGATATAGAATTTTTTGGTGTTTTTGATAAAGAGTTAGGAAATCCTCTTTATGACCTTTCTCACCTTGCAATTATGGGTTTTGTTGATGCTTTAAAAAAACTAAGATTTTTTTTTAAACTTCGAGATGAGTTAGTTGAACTAGCACGGGATTGCGATAAGGTTTTACTAATGGATAGCTCAGGATTTAATCTTCCCCTTGCAAAAAAACTAAAAGCTACTTATCCAAATAAAGAGATAATCTATTATATCCTTCCTCAAGCTTGGGCTTGGAAAAAAGGAAGGGTTAAAAAGCTAGAAAAATATTGCACAAAACTATGTTCAATACTACCATTTGAAAAAGATATCTATACAAAAAAAGAGATAATCACTTATGTGGGTCATCCACTTTTAGATGAGATAAAAGAGTTTAAAACTCAAATTTCAAAAACAAATAAAATTATATATATGCCTGGGAGCAGAAAAAGTGAAATAATAAACCATATGCCTATTTTCAAAGAGCTTTCAAAAAAAATCAAAGAAAAAAAGCATATTTTGATTATTCCTGAAAAATTTGATGACGAGTACATCAAAAAAATTTATGGGGATATTAGTTCCTTTGAAGTTTCAAGGGATTCTCATAAAGAACTCAGAGAAGCTGAATTTGGCTTTATATGCTCTGGAACTGCAACACTAGAAGCTGCAATTATAGGAACACCTTTTGTATTAAGTTATATTGCAAAAAAGATTGATTACTTTATTGCAATAAAATTAATAAAACTTCCTTCAATTGGTTTGGCAAATATATTTTTTGAAAAGATGGGTAAAAAATCAATACATAAAGAGTTCTTACAAGATGAAGTTACAGTGGATAACTTATTCAATGAATATAAGCTTATGAATAGAGATGACTACTTGAAAAATTCTCAGATTTTAAGAGACTATTTACAAGGTGGTAGTTCCCAAAACGTTGCAAACATAATCCAAAACTAATTTTTTTTTGGATAAAATATATGACTTTTTTAAACATAGAACACAATAGGAAACAATAATGTTAGACATAATGGAAATTCAAGAGATTTTACCTCATAGATACCCTTTTTTATTAGTAGATAGAATTACTGATATGGAAAAAGCAAAAAGTATCACAGGATATAAAAACATCTCTATTAGTGAACCTGCTTTTATGGGTCACTTCCCAGGACACCCAATCTACCCTGGTGTATTAATTCTAGAAGGAATGGCACAAGCAGGTGGAGTACTCGCACTTAAGAGTAATGACCTAACACAAGAAGAATTGAAAAATAAAGTAATCTATTTTATGAGTATTGATGGTGCAAAATTTAGAAGTCCAGTTAAACCTGGGGATAAACTTGTATACAAAATTGAAGTTAAAAAATTAAGAGGAAACCTAATCGTACTTGATGGTAAAGCTTTTGTAGATGATAATTTAGTTGCTGAAGCAGAGTTAAAAGCTATGATTGTTGATAAATAATATAGGGTTGTAATGAGTAATATTCACAAAACAGCAATAATCGAAGATGGAGCAATAATTGGTGAAAATGTAACTATTGGAGCATTTACACTTATTGGAAAAGATGTTAAAATTGGTGATGGTACATCAATTGGTTCTCACACTTTAATTGAAGGGAAAACCACTATTGGTAAAAATAATCAAATATTTTCACATGCAACATTAGGAAGTATTCCCCAAGATTTAAAGTTTGATGGGGAAGATGTAGAGTTAGTTATTGGTGACAATAATAAAATTAGAGAATATACTCTTTTTAATCCTGGAACAAAAGGTGGAGGAAGTATTACTAAAATAGGTGATAACAATCTATTTATGGGATATACTCACGTTGCACATGATGTTATAGTTGGAAACAATTGTGTATTTGCAAATGTTGCAACACTTGCTGGACATGTTGAGATTGATGATAATGTAGTTATTGGTGGGCTTACACCTATACACCAATTTTGTAAAATTGGTTCAAACGTTATGGTTGCTGGTGGTTCTGTAGTTACTCAAGACATTCCACCCTTTTGCCTAGCAGAAGGGAATAGAGCTGTTTTAAGAGGACTTAATTTAAATGGTTTAAGAAGAAGATTTGATAGTAGATCTGATATAGATGAAGTTAGAAAAGCATATAAGGCAATATTTGAATCGGGTAACCCTATTGCAGATGTAGCCAATGACCTTCTTGAAAATAATAACAATAAATATGTACAGGAATTAGCAAGTTTTGTAGTTAATACAAAACGTGGAATTCCATTTAATAGAAAATAGGAGATAAGTTTAATGGCTAAACTTGAATGTGATTTTTGTGGAGCACCGGATACTGCTGATAATCCAATAATTTCTGGAGACAATGCTTGTATTTGTAAATCATGCGTTAATGCTGCACATGAAATAATGGTAGGGAACCAAATACCTGAACAAGATGCTAAAACGTTAGAGACAACTAAAGAGCACTTTGAAATTAAAACACCTGCACAATTAAAAGATATTTTAGATGATTATGTAATTGGTCAAAATAGAGCAAAAAAAGTTTTATCTGTTGCAGTTTATAATCACTATAAAAGAATTTTCAGACATGATGAACTTGAAGATGATATTGAGATAAATAAATCAAATGTATTATTGATTGGACCAACAGGATCTGGTAAAACACTACTTGCTCAAACAATAGCAAAATATCTTGATGTTCCTTTAGCAATTGCTGATGCGACTTCACTTACTGAAGCAGGATATGTTGGTGATGATGTTGAAAATGTTGTTACAAGACTTATTCAAGCAGCTGATGGAGATATCCAAAGAGCTGAAACTGGAATTATTTTTATTGATGAAGTTGATAAAGTTGCAAGAATGAGTGAAAATAGATCAATAACTAGAGATGTTTCAGGGGAAGGTGTTCAACAAGCACTTCTTAAAATCATTGAAGGTTCAGTTGTAAATGTTCCACCAAAAGGTGGAAGAAAACACCCTGGTCAAGATGCAATTCAAATTGATACTACAAATATTTTATTTATTTGCGGTGGAGCTTTTGATGGTCTTGAAGAGATTGTTAAGAAGAAAAAAGGTGGAAATGTTTTAGGTTTCAACCAAGAAAAGAAAAGTAAAGATGATGATAGTATCATTGCCGATGTTGAAGCTCATGATTTAGTTAAATATGGACTTATTCCAGAACTTATCGGTAGACTTCATATGATTGCTACATTAAATGAGATTTCTGAAGATGATATGGTTCATATTTTAACTGAACCAAAAAATGCATTAATAAAACAATATATCAAACTATTCCAAATGGATAATGTAACTTTAGAGTTTGAAGATGAAGCATTAAAACAAATTGCTAAACTTGCAATTGAAAGAAAAACAGGGGCAAGAGGTCTTAGATCAATTTTAGAAGATGTTATGCTTGATATTATGTATGATTTACCCGAATATAAAGACAAAACAGTAACAATCACACAAGATGTTGTTTCAAAAAAAAATGAACCAAAAATAGCTTAGAAGGATATAGATGTTATTAGATAAATTAATAGGTGTATTTTCAAATGATATGGCAATTGACTTAGGAACTGCTAATACTATTGTTTCTGTAAAAGGAAAAGGTATTATCATAAATGAACCATCAGTGGTTGCAGTGCAAAATGACAGATATGGAAAAGATAAAATACTAGCTGTTGGGCAAGAAGCTAAACAAATGATTGGTAAAACACCATTAAATATAACAGCTGTACGTCCTATGAAAGATGGAGTTATTGCTGATTTTGAAATGACTGAAAGAATGATTAGATATTTCATTGAAAAAGCCCATGCAAGAAAATCTTTTATTAGACCTAGAATAATTATCTGTATTCCTTATGGTATTACACAAGTTGAAAGAAAAGCTGTAAAAGAATCAGCTTTAAGTGCTGGAGCTAGAGAAGTATTCTTAGTTGAAGAGCCTATGGCTGCAGCTATTGGTGCAGGGATTCCTGTTTCTGATCCTTCTGGATATGTTGTAGTTGATATTGGTGGTGGTACAACAGAAATTGGTGTAACTTCACTTGGTGGATTAGTTCTTTCAAAATCAATAAAAGTAGCTGGAGATAGATTTGACAAAGCTATTATGGAATATGTAAGACAAAACTACAATCTATATATTGGTGAAAGAACAGCTGAAAATATTAAAATTGAGATAGGTTCAGCTATAAAACAAGATGCCGAACTAAAAATCAAAGTTAAAGGTAGAGATAACTCTGGGTTACTTTCAACAATTGAACTTGGAAGTGAAGGTGTTAGAACTGCAATAAAAGAACCACTAAGAGAGATTGTTTCAGCTGTAAGATCAGTTTTAGAAAATATGCCACCAGATTTAGCAGGAGATGTTGTAGATAATGGTGTAATGCTAACAGGTGGTGGAGCACTTATTAGAGGACTTGATAAATATCTTGCTGATATTATTAAACTTCCAGTTAGAGTTGCAGATGAACCATTATTAGCAGTAGCTTATGGTACGAGCAATGTATTAGATCAGGACGCACTTTTAAAATTAATTACTAATGAATAAATTTGTATTTTTTATTCTTTTTTTAGCTATTTCCCTTGGCTATATTTTTGAAATAGACAAGGTTGTAGCTAAAAATTTTACCCCTTTTACATCGCTAAAAAAACTATATATTGATACAAAAACATCAATAAAAGAAACAAAAGATAAATACTTTAACCAAACAAAAACGATAGAGTATTTACAAAATGAAAATAAAGAGCTAAAAAGTTTTAAGCTAAAATATCAATCTGCGAAAAATGAATTAAACAACTTAAATCAAAATTTAAACCATACAAATTCAACAACTGAACAAATTAAATTTACAAAAGTCTTGTCATATGTTGATTTTGATGACTATACAAAAATTTGGTTAGATATGGAAAAAAAAGATGACTCTATTTTAGGAGTTATTTCAGATCAATATGCAGCTGGAATTGTGGTAAATAAAGACAATAAAGCGAAAGCTTTATTAAACGGAAATGAAAAATGTAATTATGCAATTTTTATAGGAGAAAATGAAGCACCAGGAATTATCCATGCTTCTAAAAATGGTCAATATTTAATAGCAAAATATATCCCTATTTGGTTTGATATTAAAAAGGGCGATGAAGTTATAACTTCTGGAATGGATAATATCTTTTTCAAGGGCTTAAAAGTTGGACGTGTGTTATCTATAAAAAAGATGCAAGACTTACAAGAAGCTACTATTTTACCCTATGCAAAAGTTTTAAAACAAAACTCATTTTTTGTTTATAAAAAAATTCAAGAAGAAAAAAAAGAAGTTAAAGAAGAGGAGACTTCTAATAAGAAGCCATAATCCCTTCCACTTTGTCCCAAGTTAAACCAGAATCTTTTTGCCCTTTAAACATATTATAGATATATCTTGCAAATATATTATAAAATTCTCAAATATACTAGATATATTACTATAGATACTATTTTATCACTATAGTAAAGTAAAGTTAATTAAAGTCATATCATTTAAAGTGTATAAAAAAGTATATAAAAATAGATAAAAGTGTATAAAAAATATATTTTTTAATTTTGTTTGTATTATAATTCTTACAGTAGGAAAACAAAAGGATTTTTCATGGCTAAATATAAAGGAGTTACAACAAAGATACTAAAAAATGGAACGAAAAACATTTATGTAAGATTCAAACATAATGGTACCAACTACGGTACAAAAAATTTCACTAAAATATTTGGTTGCCATAGTGAAAAGTCTGCACATGACAAACTATACGAAGTAAAACTTCAATTATCAAAAAATGTTAATCCCTTTGATGATAAAAGTTTAATTTTAAATGACTTATGGGATAAAAAACTACTTACTAAAGATTGGAGAGAAACTACAAGAAATCACTATATTAACTATTATGATATTGTAATAAGAGATACTTTAGGGAAAAAACCTATAAATAAAATTACAGCTAAAAATATATTACATTTAAAGAGTAAGTATTCTCATAAAAGTATTACCTATCAAAATAGAATAAAAAGTATAATTAGTCCAATAATTGATGATGCCGTAATAAATGGAGATTTAGAACATAATCCCCTATCTGTATTAAAAAATGAAGTTGCATCATCTGCAAAATCAATATCTGAAAAAGTTATTGATAATGAACTAGAAATTGCAAAAAGAATCTATAAAAAATTAATTGATGGGGAAGTAGAATATATTTCAAATTACCATACGAAAAAAGGTGATATTAACCTAGAAACTAATTCTTTATTCATTTTACTTTTAATGACAGTTCACAGATTTGGAGAATTAATACAATTAAGAAAATCTGATATTTATGGCGATAAAATTATTGCACCTAAAGAGATTACAAAAGCAAATAGAACTTACGAATTCCCTTTACCAAAAGAGCTACAAAATTATATTAACACAATAGAAGAAGATGCACTTTTATTTCCAACTCTAAAGAGGGGTGTAATTAGTACAAGATTTAGAAAACTAATAAATTCTATTGACATAACATTTGTTAAAAATCAGAGTATTACACCTCATGATTTAAGAAGAATATTTACTGCAATTCTCGCAAAGCAAAAAGTTGATATCACATTAATAGACACAGCATTAGAACATAAAATAAGAGGTGTAATTGCTCACTATTTACATTATTCATATGAAGATAAAAAAGAAGTATTTGAAAAATATTGGGAGTTAATTAGAACATAATTATATTCCAATTATTCCCCATGAAGTTTTATTAATGATTGTAATTAATGTTTAGTTAGAAAATATTAATTTTTAATTTTATCTTATATTATATTAGACAAATTCATTTTTTAATATTTTTCTTTTGAATAAACCCTTTATTACATTTCAATCATTTAATTAGCTTTTAATAAGTCTTAAAATTATGTTTATATAATAAATTAAGTTTATTATAAGGTTAATTCAATGGATAAAACTTACCCTTACAACGATTATATTATCCCAACTTTAATAAAAGAATCTCTGTTAATTAATGAAGAAGAAATCAATCATTGGAATTGTAAGAATTGGTTAGGAACGGAAGATACTTTAATAATTGAGATACAGAATACAAATCAAATTAAAAGTGGCACTGTTTATATCAGTTTAAATAAAAATGATTTATATGACATTAAAATTTATGATGAATATTACAATTTATTTTGTGAAACAAAAGATATATATTGTGATTTATTAGCTAAGACAATTCATTATATGATTCTATAAAAGTGATTAATAATTATAAATAAAAAGTCTTAAGAATGAAAAACTAATATTATAAAGGAGTTTATAATTATTAATCACAAATATTTATAATATTCAAAAGGTAGGATATTTTTATTCTACCTTTTTTTATGCACATTAATAAATAATATAAAAAGGAGTATCTATGGATAAGGTAAAAGACTTGATAAAAAGTGTTGATAATATATTACGTAGAAGTAAAAATTTAGATGATAAAGATTTTGATAAATTTCTTTGTAATTTAGAGTTGACAAAAAAGAATATTATTCAAGTTAGAAGAAAAAGTAAAAGTGAATTAATCGAAAATAAAATGAACTTTAGAGAATTCGTTCAGAATCATTAGTTATTATAAAATATATATTTTTATAATACCAAAATGATGGTCTTTAAACAACTTTTTATACTTTAATATTGGGTTTATATTCATAATTATAAAATATATAAATTTATATATTTATTATAATAATAAAGGATTCAAGATGAAAGAAAGTATTGGAAATAAAGAATATAAAAAACTCATGTATTACATAAGAGGTAATGAAAATATAAAAAATGAAAATAGACTTGATTTATTACGAACTTTTTGCTTTTTATATTATAGTGGACTAAGAGTAAATGAAGTTAGAACAATAAAGTTTAAAGATGTATATAGGCTATTAAATGAAGGCATCGTAAAAATTTACATCAGTAAAACAAAAAGCGAGAGAAAAATATATTTGAGTGAAAATTTTAAAAAAGAATTGATTAAATTGTTTAGTATACAAGAAGATGGAAACAAATTTATTATTAGCAATGAAAACAGATATAAAGTTTTAAGAGAAGATGACTTTGAAAATATTAAAGACTACAAATATGAAATTAAAAAAAGAAGTATTGTAATGATAAATAAAGTCAATAAAGTTATAAAAGAAGTGCTAGGAAAAGATTATGCTAGTCATAGTTTTAGACGTGGACTAATAACTGATATGGGTAGAGAAAGAATTAGTGTGAAAATGATTAAAGAATTTATTGGTCATAAAAACGTATTAACAACTTACAAATATATGAATTTTAATGATAATGATATTATAAAGAATTTAATTAGATAATTTAGATTTTAACTAACTAGTTTAATTGAGTAGTATATTTAAATTTTTAAATCATTAATTCTAGATGATTTAAGTAATCATCTAAAACCATTTTAAGAGACAGAAAATTCTGTCTCTTTTTTTTTGCATAAAAATAATCAAAGTACATGAATTTATATAAATTTATTAACTAAATATATAAATAAAATATAAATAAATCAAAAAGGGCGTATTTATGGAAAATATGGGAGTTGTGAATAATTCTAAAAACATACAGATTGGCAAATACAAGATTCAAAATAATGATTTATTTTACAAAGATTTTACTAGTTACAACTTTAGTAACTGTAAAAGAATTGGACATGAAAGATATTGGGATTTGACTGACTGTAAAACTAAATTAATTAGTGAATCTTTTAATAGTAAAAATGTTTTTTTATGTAATGAAAAATACTTAGTTCTAATTTTAAAAGATGATTCTCTAATTGGATATAGATATAGCTGTGAAATAAACAGTAATGACTTAAGTGAAGTAGTTTTAGATATCAAAATATTTGGAGGGTAAAAAATGAAAGGCAAATATAAATTATTAAATAAAAAAAATAGAAAAAAGTTGACTCTTCTACTGAATGGTCAAAGAAAAAGGGTAAAGAAAAATGAAAAAGTACAAAAGAATAATTAGTTTAAGTATCAGCGATGAAGTTTACAAAATATTAAAAGAAACAGGAAATATGAGTTCATATGTTTGTGAGTTAGTTCTAAAAGAAAACTATAAAAACATAAACAAACAAGAATTAATAAATGAACTGATTGAAGATAAAAAAATTCAAGATACATATTTCAAGGTGGAAATATGAATACAAATTTTATTGAGAGCTTGAATATGGAGAATAATGAAAAGAGAAGTTTTAATTTTGGTTTTGTGAATTTGAGTGTAGATGATTCTTTAGTATTAATGGATATTGACATAGATGAATTTAATGCTAAATATAAAAAGTATTATGACATAGGTAATTGTTATATGAGATTTGAATTACTAAAAAGATTTTACGAAGATAGTAATAGAAATATTGAAGATTTGAAAGAATACGGAAACTATAGAAATATTTTTAATGATGATGAAAAAAGAACAGTAGGTATTGATAAAGGTATAAATACTGCTGATTTAATACAAAAACTAAAAAGGGAGAATTAATGGAAAGTTTTTACAAATATGTATATGATAAGAAATATGATTTTAGAAATATGATTTCAGAAAATGATATTTATAAAAAAATAGTTGATTTAGATAATAAAACAAAATTGATTAATAGAAAAATAAAAGAATTAGATTTAAAAAATCAAGATGATGATATAAGCAAAATGAATTATGAACTATTTGAATTTTATCTAAAAAGTTTAGAAGCCTATAAAGACTTGTTAAAAAATGGCTATTTAGATGAAACCATAAAAAAAGAGTTTGTTAAGTTTATACATATTGGTCGAGAATATTTTTTAAAAAAATATATATAAAAAAATTAAAGGAGAAAAAATGAATGAAAAACAAGTAATGTCAATAATAGGAGATATAAATCTAGCAAAGAATCACTATATAGAAGGTTTTAAAGAAAAAAAAATTTTATTAGAATTATTGAAAAGAGAAGATTTATCAAATAAATTCTTCTTTAGTGAGAGGATATCAAAAAGAAGAAAATTAATTGCATTAAATCTAAAAGAAATTATAGAAAATGATAAAACAAAAGGCGTATGTGAAGAATATTATGAAATGATTGATTCGGCTTACAATAAATTGAATTTAGAATTAAAAAGAAAAGAGAATCATATAAAAAATGACTATATCGAATTGCAATTAATGAGTAATAATGAGTTAGAACTATCTAGAAATGTCTTAAAATATTTGTTTAGCAACTTTGACAGCTATATTGAACATATTCAAAAATATGAAGCTAAAGAAATTAGTTCTTATCATGATATTTTATTCTATAAAGGGAATTTTTTAAAAAGAATAATAGGAACAGATTTTATCAATATTATTGTAAATCCCTTCGAACAAGAAATACATTTAGATGAATATATAGAAACACTTGATAAACAAATAAACAATAATTATGTACACATATTCGATTTCTTCGAATATTATGAAAAAAGACTTAAAAGTAACAAAGAGCGATTAAACAATAATGATATTATTGCTATTACAGAGCTACAAAAAGATAGAATTATAGAATTATATAAAATCGGTTTAAGTAAAGCAAAAATAATAGACACAATAAGCAATGAATTATGGGATAAAAAAACCATAGAAAGAAAAGTAGAAAGAAGCATAAGAAAAAGAGGTTCTAAAGGTGAAACAACAATTGTTGATAACAAAATCAGTAAACAAGTTGTTGATAAAATAATCGATAAATTCAATAATAAAGATAAGCTAATTACTAACTAAATTAAATTAGTGCTTTTTTAGTTTTTATTGATTTAATTCAATATTTAAATTAAATTAGTGCTTTTTTAGTTTTTATTGATTTAATTCAATATTTAAATTAAATTAGTGCTTTTTTAGTTTTTATTGATTTAATTCAATATTTAAATTAAATTAGTGCTTTTTTAGTTTTTATTGATTTAATTCAATATTTAAATTAAATTAGTGCTTTTTTAGTTTTTATTGATTTAATTCAATATTTAAATTAAATTAGTGCTTTTTTAGTTTTTATTGATTTAATTCAATATTTAAATTTTTAAAATTTCACATGTGAAATTTTTATTAAACTAACATTTAATACAAAATTATATATCACCTATAATATCAAGTTTTATATTCTCATTTAATTTTAATTTTTCAATTAAGTTAGTTATATCTCGTTTTGTTTGAAAGTCTATATTATTTGGATTATATTCAATAGTAATTTTATTAGACTTTACGGTGTCAGTACTATAACTATCAATAATCATATCTTCCATTTTTTTCTGTTTTTGATAATGCTTTGGAAATACTTCTCTTAATTGATGTCTTTCCACTTGAGGATTTAAGCTACCATCTTTAATATGTTCTATTAAAATCTTATTATCAATATTTTTCATTTCATATAAAGTTGCATAGGAACGTGGCAAAAATTCATGATAAGTGGGATTCATGATAACTTCATTTTTTGTAATACCAATTAATTTAGAGACTGTTGTTTCTGATAATATTCTATCTTCAATAAGTTTTTTTCTTAATGTCTTAAAATCCTTAGCTAAATCCTTTTTTGCATTAGCCAATGCTTGTGCAGTATTCAAAATTCCCTTTAATGTTTTAAACCAAGAATCTGATATTTGCTTAAAGTAATTATCTACCATTATATCAGAATGAATTTTCTCTAGTTTTTTTTCACTTTTCTTCAAATTATCATAGTTAAAATCTTCTATATTTTTTAATCCTAATATAGGGTATTCTTTTATTTCTTGTTTTTCAATTTCTCGTATAAGTCCTTTTTCTTGATTATACATTGTTACTATATCATTAAATATTTTATCATTTAGATAATCTCTCATTTCATAAAATGAAAAACTATTATCAAGTAAAGCATCAATTTCATCTCCAACATGTTCTATGTATCCTATTTCTTGAGCATATTCTAGTGCATTCATTTCTGTCTTAGAAAACTTAAATGTAAAATATTCTGTTTCTAATACATTCTCCTTATTCCAACCCCATTTATTTTTTCTAGGTTTCTTTGTTTTTCTTCCTGTCATTTTAACTACCCTATTAATATTTAAACAAATTATAGTAGGCTAAATCTAAAAAGATAATCAAGCATCTTATATATGAGTAATAATATATTTTTATTGTCAAACATTAATTTAGCTATTGTATTCAGATATTTACTTTTGTATTTATGCAAAAAGTTTTTACTAGTATTTTAGTATAAAAAAAGTAGAATCAATCCCATGGAAGAAGTCAAAAAACAGATAGAAATTCTATTGGAATTATTAGATACAATTAAACAAATTCAAGATGATTTTATTAATGATGAAATTAATAATATGATTAACCAAGTTGTGGGAAGTGATAAAAAAACAAATGAATCTACTGATTACTTAGGAGATGATTTTAAAATATTACTCTCATCTCAAGGTAATGAAAACTTACATAAGTTTCAAAAAAATTTATCTACTCAATATAAAACAATTTTGGATGTTGTAATTAATCTAAACAAACTACTAAAAGAGCCAATAAAAAGAGTTAAGTCCATAGAAGATTTAAAGCATAAAGAATTGTTGACAGTTAAAGATGTTGAAGTACTTTATGGATTTTCAATATCACAGCAACAAAATTATCGGGCTAGATTAAAAAATAAACTACCCCATTACAAAGAATCTACTAAATCAAAATCTGCTAATACGAAAATCTATTATAAAAAAAATGAAGTAGATGATTGGATACAAAACCTTCTTTAAGATTTATTCTCTTTTTTAGCTCTAATCAAGTTACTGCTTATATTAATAGTTATGTTTATATTTTATTAAATATGACTTTTTAAATTATCTCTTTTATAAACTGCAATTTATTCATTTGAATTAAAAATAAATAATGCTACTATTTATGTTTTAGTTTGAAGGACAAAAATGAGATTTACTTTTAATGATATTAAAAATGAAATGCAAGGGAATAAAGGATTAATAAAAAAAGTTCGTGGGAAATATATTCCTACAACATATGAAATGGCTGAAATTGCACAAGAAGAATATGAAACAAAATTTAATGATTTCACTAATGTAGATTTTGCACTAGATAAACTTTTAGAGATAGAATATGAGATATTTTTAAATAAACAAGAAACAATAAATAGAGAATTTATTAAATTTGCTGATGCAGAAGCCACTGTTTTGGATTACCCTTTTGTTAGAGACATTATCGATGATTATAAATTAGCAGTATCCAAAGGTGTAAATTCAACAACAATTTTAGATGGTATCACTTTGATGATAACAGCATTAGCTGATTCAAATAGACAATCAAGAGTTTCAAGATCTGGTTCAAGTCTAATGCACCATATATCATATCTTCTTCAAAAAAGAGGATTTATTTTTAAAACCGATTATCAAAGAGAATATGTATTAAAAGCCGGTTGCAAACTTGATTTCTTCTTTCCAGATTTAGAAGCTTATGAAAATGACCCAAATAACTGTTGTTCAGTTGCATGCCAAACCACTTCAAATGATAGATTTAGACTAACATTTGCCCAAATGCCAAAAGATACAAGGAATAGAGCTTGTACTGCAATTGGAAATAAGAATTTTGGGGATAAACTTGGACCAGAAAGCTTAACTAATACAAAACTGCAAGAAGCAAAAAAACAAGGTGTAAAATTTGTAATTATTGGTTCTGCAATTGATAAAAGATTAAGTGATAGTAATACAGTAATGTGTTACGAAGACTGGTTTAATGAACTTGAAGTAATAAAGTTATTTCATAAATAAATCTACTTATCTTTAAGTAGATTTAAAATATGATTTGCAATGACCTTTGCCATTAAAGGTGGAACTGCATTACCAACCTGTGTATATTGTGGTACTTCAATTTTTCTTTTTTCTCCACCTGTTGTTTCTTTTGATCTAAATTCGAAATAATCAGGAAATGATTGAAATCTTGCTTGTTCTCTAACAGTCATTGCTCTTGGATATATTGGGTGTATTACATCATCGGGAATAGATACAACTGTTGGAGAAGGATTTTGAAGTTTTAATGGGCGTTGAGAATGTTTCTTAGTTCCTAAACTTAAAATCAATTCAAGTAATGAATTCTTATCGTTTGCTATTAATTCTCCATCTGGAGATTTTGCAGGGTATTTACAATTAGTTAATAATGATTTAATCTCAATCAATAAATTAGAATCTTTATTATTTGAATACTTTGCAGATAGATTTAAAATTTTTGAAGAAACATCATTATTTGATAAATATTGATAAAGCCTAAATCTTAATTTAACTTTTTCAGTATGTTGTCTCTCTATTTGATTTAAAACTATGTTTTCTTTTAATCTTGTTTTTATGACTTTTCTAAATCCACTTTGATTATTCAATTTATTTATGTATTTACTTTTAGATTCTCCAATAAAGTCGCTAAGTGCATCAGCTACGTTGAAATGTAAACCTTTCTTGACAGTAGGTTTTGGACACAAGGGACTAATTACTTTATTTTCATAATAATCGTCACTTTTCCAAATATCATCAAGAGCAAAAATTTCTTTATTTTTTGCAATATCATTTCTAATTGCGAGAAGCATTACTCTAGGTCTATGTTGTGCAACTCCATAATGCATTGCATTTAGTTGCAACTCTTGAACAACATACTTACTACTACATTCTTCTAAATATTGTTTTATTTGTTTAAATGGAGACTTCTCATTGTGTTTATTAAAATTTTGTCTCATTCCTAATACGTTTTCCATTAGAACTATTTTTGGCTTAAAAATATCTACATATTCTAAAAATTGCCAAGGTAACTCATTTCTATGGTCTTTAGGGTTTCTCTTACCAGCAAGAGAAAAACCTTGACATGGTGGTCCGCCAACAATTAAATCAAGGTCACCAATTTTTGATTTTAATTTATTTAGTAAATCAGGTTTTTCAAGTAATGAAAGTGTTTCTCCAACAAAAAGCCTAGAATTTAGTTTTTCTTCGTCAGTTTTAGCTAAATATTGATTCCATTCTTCTGCATCTTTAATGTTTTTTATGAAGTTGTGATAAAAAGTTTCTGCTGCCATAGGTGATTTTTCAACTGCAAATAATAACTCAAATCCTTCTGATTCAAAGCCCAAAGACAAGCCACCACAACCAGCAAATAAGTCAATATATTTCAATAGGTTTATCCTTTTTATATAAAATTGAATTATACAAAAAATAAATAAAAAAGTCCAGGGAAATAAACTAAACTTTGAATAAAAACATTTTTATAATATTTAGTTAAAATCAAAAATACACTCTAAAGTAATGAACTTTAAAGTGTATAAAAAAGTGTACAAAAATTAATATCTAGCCATTATATTATCTACAGCATCCCAATCTAAAGTGTTTTTAGAACCTTTAAACATATTATAAATATATCGTGCAAACATATCAGTTTCTAGATTTACTTTTGTTCCAATCTTATAGGTTTTGAATAGTGTATTCTCAACTGTATGAGGAATAATTGTAAGTCTAAAACTATCTTTCATCACATCATTTACAGTTAAAGATACCCCATCAATAGTTACACTACCTTTTGGAATAATATATTTTGAGTATTCACTTGGAAGAGAGATTATAAAATCTGTTGAGTTTCCATTGTTTTTAATTGATTTAATTGTTCCTAAACAATCAACATGACCTTGGACAATATGCCCTTCAAATCTATCACCCATCATCATAGCTGGTTCGATATGAACATGATCCCTATAGTTTTCCATTGCTAAAATTTTTTGAGATTCAGGTGAAAGTTCAACAGTGAAAGTATCACTTGTATATCTTACAACTGTTAAACAAGCTCCATTAACTGCAATTGAATCTCCTATTTTTGGATTATATTTTGCTTTTAATGTTAAAAAATTGTTTTTTAAGCTAATAACATTAGCCATTTCACGAATAAGTCCTGTAAACAATAGTATTCCTTTTCTAATTATTCTTAATTAGTAAAAAATTTGTAAATTTTAAAATATTTGGTATAATACCGAAATTTTAATGAGAAGCTGGTTTTACTAAGCTTTATTCTGCAAGCTTAATACAAAGCAAACAATCAAAATAAAATTTTGAAATTTTTTAGATAAATGGAAGAAAACATTTATCTAAGAAATTTCCATCGAAAAAATACGAAGGAAGAAAATATGTACGACGTTATTGTTGTAGGTGGAGGTCATGCAGGTATTGAAGCTTGTTTGGCTGCTGCTAGAATGGGTAAAAAAACCCTACTTATTACTATGTTAGTTGAACAAATAGGAGCTGCCTCTTGTAACCCTGCAATTGGTGGTCTTGCTAAAGGTCATCTTGTAAGAGAATTAGATGCCCTTGGTGGAGAAATGGGATTATGTACCGATGCAACTGGAATTCAATTTAGAATTTTAAATGCAAGTAAAGGTGCAGCAGTTCAAGGATCAAGAGCTCAAATAGATATGGACAAATACAGAGAGTATATGAGAAAGGTTTGTCATAGTACTCCTAATTTAGAAGTTTACCAAGATGAAGTAAGTTCATTATTAGTTAAAGATAATGAAGTTTGTGGTGTAAAAACAAAACTAGGGGAAGAATTCAAATCAAAAAAAGTAATCCTTACAACGGGAACTTTTATGAGAGGATTAATCCATATTGGTGAAAATAAATACGAAGCTGGTCGAGCTTGGGAACTACCATCTTCAACCTTATCAATTCAATTAAAAGAATTAGGTTTAAAAGTTGGAAGACTTAAAACTGGAACTCCAGCGAGAATTGATTCTTCATCAATAAATTTTGATGTAATGGATGCCCATGGAGGAGATGAAAAGCCAACTCCTTTTTCATTTAAGACTGATAAAACAAATTTCAGTCCTAAACAATTTCCTTGTTATATAACATATACAAATGTTGGAACCCATGATACTATTACAGGAAATTTCCATAGAGCTCCACTTTTTACAGGTCAAATTCAAGGAAGTGGTCCAAGATATTGTCCAAGTATTGAAGATAAGGTAAATAGATTTAGTGAAAGAGATAGACACCAATTATTCCTAGAACCACAAACTGCTATGTGTACGGAATATTATATAAATGGACTTTCTACTTCACTACCAATTGATGTTCAAAAACAAATGATTCATTCAATTAACGGTTTAGAAAATGCAAAAATCATTAGATATGGATATGCAATTGAATACGATTATGTTGACCCAACTGAATTAAAACACACCCTTGAGACAAAAGATATAAAAAATCTTTACCATGCGGGGCAAATAAATGCAACAACAGGATATGAAGAAGCTGCTGCTCAAGGTATGATGGCAGGAATTAATGCTTGCCTAGCAATTGATGAGAAAGAACCTTTTGTATTAAGAAGAGATGAAGCTTATATTGGAGTTTTAATTGATGACTTGGTTACAAAAGGAACTAATGAACCATATAGAATGTTTACAAGCCGTGCGGAGTATAGACTTCTTTTAAGAGAAGAAAATGCTGACCTTAGACTTTCTCAATATGGTCATGATTTAGGACTTATTGATGATGAACAATTAGCAAAAGTTGAATTTAAAAGAAAAACTTTAGATGATGCCGTTGAATTTATGGCAAATGCATGGTTTACATCTAAAAAAGAAAACCTAGAACTTCTTGAATCTTTAGGTGAAGATAAGATTAAAGATAGAGCACTTTTAATTGATATTATCGGAAGAAGTAGTGTTGATTCAACTAAATTTGATAAATTAGTTCCAAGTTTAGCAAATACAGAAGAGTACTTAAAAGAACAAATTATTATTGAAGCAAAATACTATAGATATATTTACAAACAACAAAAACAAATAGAAAAAATGAAAAAAATGCTTCAATTAAAAATACCTGAAAATTTTGATTATAAAGATATCCCTGGATTATCAAATGAAGTAGTTGAAAAGCTTGAAAAGTTTAGACCACCTACACTATTTAATGCAAGTGAAATCTCTGGAATTACACCAGCTTCATTAGATATTTTACATATGTATTTAAATATTCCAAGAAAAAGTAATGATTGAGAAAATAAAAAACAATAAAATTTCTCAAATACTAATTTTAAAACTACTAACTATCCTTGCTATTGCGGGGAATTTATACTTCTCATAAAAAAAGTCACCTATTAAAATTTTCTTTTAATAGGTGACCATTATATTTAATAATTCAAACAATAATACCTAAGCATACAAATAATAATTATTTTTAGTTTTTAATCGAAAAATAAGTCTCATTTGATAAAACTATTCTATAATAAATAAATATCTCTACTAAAAGTGAGAAAAAATGAAAACTTACGACACTATTATAATTGGAGGGGGAAGAGCCTCTTCCTTAGCAAAAAACATTGGTAAGCTTGGTAAAAAAGTTGCACTGATTGAAAAATCAAGTTTAGGGGGAACCTGTGCAAACAGAGGATGTGTTCCTTCAAAACTTCTAATTGGTTATGCAGATGTTATTAGAAATATCCAAGCTTCCCAAAGGCACTCTATTTTAAGCAAAATAGAAAATATCAATGTGAAAGAAATCTTTGAAAACAATAATTCATTTATTCATAGTGTAGATGGAAAGTATAAATCTCGATTAAATGATAATGTTGATATATATAGAGGAGTGGGATATTTTCTTTCAAATAATGTAGTTGAAGTAAACAATGAAAAACTAACATCAGATAAAATTGTAATAGCAACAGGGACTTCTCCAAAAGAGCCGCTTTTTGAAGGTGCATGGACAAGTGATGATATATTTCCTTTAGAAAAAATACCCTCTTCTATTTCTATTGTTGGTTCAGGTTTTATTGCTTGTGAACTAGCAAATGTTTTTGATGCTTTAGGAATCAAAACAAAACTTCTGGTAAGGGGAGATAAACTTTTATCAAATGAAGATGAAGATGTACAAAAAATTTTCAAAGAAGAGTTTAGCAAAAATATTGATATAGAGTTTAACTCTACTATAAAAGATGCTAAGTACCAAAATGGCAAATTTGAAATCACTCTTGAAAATAAAGATAAAGAAACAAAAGAGTATAAAAGTGAAGCTTTATTATATGCAATAGGAAGACAATCTAATGCTCATAGTCTAAAACTAGGAAATACTAGTATTGAAACTAATGATAGAGGTTATATAAAAAGAGATGATTTTTTTGAAACAAATGCAAAAGGTGTCTATGTTGTAGGAGATGCAGCAGGAGAATATATGCTACAGCATGCAGCTGCATATGAAATGAATTATCTTTTTAAGATTTTATTCGAAGATGAAAAAGAACCTTTAAAATTTAAATATATGCCACATGCTGTATTTACTAGTCCAGAGATTGCAAGTGTTGGGCTTACTGAAAAACAAGCAATTGAAGAAAACTTAGAAGTTGCAATATCAAAAACTTCATGGGAAGCAAGTGCAAAAGCAGAAGCTATGAAATTAGACTATCCCTTTACAAAGCTTATTGTTGATAAAAATAGTTATGAAATCTTAGGTTGTCATATAATAGGACCACAAAGTTCGACTATGATTCACCAAGTATTAACAGTAATGCATATTGATAATGATATTAGGCATTTAAAAGAGATGCTTTATATTCACCCTGCTTTAAGTGAGACTCTTTTACCAGCTGCAATAAATACAATAAAAAATATTGAAAAAAGGAAATAGTTTTATGAATAATTTCTTAAAACCAAAAGTAACACAAAATTATGAAGATGAAATCAGACATATTGGTTTCGAACTTGAATTTGCTAATATTGATATAGAAGATGTCTTGTCTATTTTAGAAGAAAAATTTGGCTTTAAAGTAAAAAAAGTCAACAATTACCTATTTAAAATTGATTCAAAATATGGTGATTTTATACTTGAACTAGATTTTGAACTTTTAACTCAACAAAGAATTCCAAAAAATATAAAAGAATTATCCCAAAAAATAGGTGTAGAAGTAAAAGAAGAAGATATTGAAAATATTGAAAATATCATAGGTGACCTTTCAAAAGATATTGTTCCATATGAAATAAGTACCCCACCTCTTCCTTTAAATGAAGTATCACTTATTGATAACATAATAAAAGAATTAGCAAAAAATCATGCAAAAGGAACTAAGCATAAAATATATTATGCTTTTGGTTTACATATTAACGTAGAAGTCATTTCTTTAGATGTGAAAAGTTTATTAGACTATACAAGGGCATATTTAATACTTCAAAACTATATAAATAAAGATGCAAAAATAGACTTAGCAAGAAAAATAACACCTTTTATAGATAACTTTAAAGATGACTATATCAAGCATGTACTGGATGAAACATACAAACCAACAATTGATGAATTTATTGAAGATTATTTAGAATTTAACCCAACAAGAAATAGATCCCTTGATTTTCTTCCAGTTTTAGCTTTTATCAATGAAGACAAAGTTAGAGCTAAACTTCCCAAAGAAAAGATAAAACCAAGACCTGCATTTCACTATAGATTATCAAATTCAATGATTGGAAATGAAGGATGGGAAATTTCAGAAGAATGGAATAGATGGATTCTTGTAGAAAACTTAGCAAATGATAAAAAATCTTTAAATTTTCTAGCAAAAGAGTACTTAACACATTTAGATAATATTATTAATCTAACAACTTGGGAAGGAAAAGTAGAATCATGGCTAAACCATTAGTTGGTGTTTGCTTACCTGACAAAGGCAATTTTTTTGCATACTTATTTATAAAATGGAATTTGAGGATACAAGGTGCTTCTTGCATTAGGCTAAGACCATCGAAAAACAATATTGATTTTAAAAGATTAGATGGATTGATACTTAGTGGAGGAAATGACATAGACCCAACTTTATATGGTGCCAATAAAGATGCTCACAATACAGAACTTGATAAACAAAGAGATGCTTTTGAATTAGAAATGATTGATAAAGCGTACAAAGAAGAACTTCCTATTCTTGGTATTTGTAGAGGGGCGCAATTAATTAATATCTATTTTGAAGGAAATCTTTATGCAAAGATACTTGATTTGGATGAATACTTAATACATCAAAATTCTATTTTTCCAATAAAAGAAGCAAAAGTTAAAAAAAATACTGATTTACACTCTGCAGTAAAAGAAGATGAGATAGTAATTAATAGTATACACAATCAAGCAATCAATGAAGTAGGAAAAGATTTAGAGGTTTCATCAAAACATGAATCTATTATTGAATCCGTTGAAAAAAAAGACTACCCTTTTTTACTTGCTTTGCAATGGCATCCAGAATACTTAATATACTTAAAAGAACACAGAAATATTTTTAAAAAATTTGTTAAAGCATGTATCAACTACAAGAAAGATTACAATTAAAATAAAACCAGAGGATTAACCTACATTTTTGAAATAAAAAATAGACAAATACATTATTCATTTTTATATATATTGTAGTAATATAATAAATTATATTTTAATATATTTAATAACTTAGATGGAGCACAAAAATGAAAATCTACATATATGCAAAAGGAGGTCATACCTTTGGTTTAGATGCAATAAGAAGATGCTCTTATATTACTAAACTTTTAGATGAAAAAAATTGTGAACCTATTTTATGTGTAAATGAGTTTAGTGCAGGAGCATATGCAAAAAAACAATTAGATATAAAAAATTACATAACAACTGAAACATTAAATGATCTTTCGAAGGTTTTAAAAAAAGGAGACACCCTAATCTATGAGAGTGATGAAATGTCAGAATTTATTGAAACTCTAGAAAAAAGCTACTTCTCTTTCCTTTATAAGATTCCTGAAGATATTCCTATTTCTATCACAAATAAATTTTTATATAAAAAACAAAACTCAAGAAAAAATGAAAAATTGTTTTTTTATGGGGATGAAGACTACTCAAAAGAGTTAATTAATTTATGTGAAAAAAGTGCAAAATATGAAATCCCTCTTCTTCTAGGAGAATACTTTTTTATTGGAGATGAAAAAAAATTTGAAAATAGATTTTCACAACTTCTAAATTCTCAAGAATATGTAAGATGTGTTCAAAATACAAAATACCTTTTAAGTGGATCCCTAAATACATGTTTAGAATCAATTGAATGTGGTAACAAACCAGTTTTATTGAAAAGAAAAGATAAAAACTATGATGACCAATTGATAAAAGGGATTCATCTGCCAACAATAAACTTCACAACTCTTGATGAAGTTTTCATCAAATTTGAAAAAATCATTGAGAACTATCCAAAATTAAACAAAAAAGAAAAGTTTAATATTGATACAATTATAAATGATATTTTTATAAGAATCAATACATATAGAAGACTAAACAAGTAAAAATATAATATTAACTTATAATAGTTTATGGTTATTATAAGTTTAGTTTATATATAATTTGAAAAATACAAAATGACAGGATAGTGACATGGAAGCGAAAACTGCTACAATGAAAAAAACTTCATTTAGAATCCAAAGATATTACGCTTATGTTGCTGCTACAGTAATAGCATTGGTTGTACCATTTATTAGAATTGATGGGAACCATATCTTTTTACTATCTTTTGATAAAAAGCAGCTTCATTTAATGGGTGTTGCATTTGATATGCAAGAATTATATTTAATGCCATTTCTACTAATGCTTTTATTCCTAGGAATTTTTGCAGCTACTGCAATTGGAGGAAGAGCTTGGTGTGGTTGGGCATGTCCCCAAACTATTTTTAGAGTTATCTACAGAGATTTAATTGAATCAAAACTTTTAGGTTTAAGAAGAATTAAAAATAAACAAAAAGAACCAGATTGGAGTAAAGCAGAAAATGCTTCAAAAAAAGTTGTTGCAATTTTAATTTGGACTTTTATATCTTTAGTTGCGGCAGCTGATTTTATGTGGTATTTTGTTCCACCAGAAGATTTCTTCAAATATATTATGAACCCTACAGAACACTGGTTTTTAATTGGTTTTGTTCTAGCTATTGCTGGATTTTTAGTTTATGATGTAGTTTGGTTAAAAGAGGATTTTTGCGTTTATGTTTGTCCATATTCAAGGGTTCAATCGGTACTTTATGATGATGATACATATCAGGCTATTTACTCTACAAAAAGAGGTGGAGATATTTATAATGATAGTAAAGAAAAAATCATTTTCAAAGCAAAAGATTTGCCAAATGAAACAGATGAATGTACTGCCTGTGAATCATGTGTAACAGTTTGCCCTACACATATTGATATTAGAAAAGGTTTACAACTTGAATGTATTAACTGTTTAGAATGTGTTGACGCATGTACAACAGTTATGGGAAAACTTGGAAAACCTTCTCTTGTTCAATGGACTAGTACAAGGGATATTGAAAAGGGTGAACCAACAAAACTTATTAGAAGATCAACGGTAATGTATTCAATAGCACTGGTTATAATACTAGGTCTTTTATTTGTTATGGGTGGTAAAAAAGAGTATATGTTGTTGAATGTTAATAAAACAACACAACTTTATAAAGTAAAAGAGGGTAATGTTGTTTCTAACAACTTCTTATTCTTATTCCAAAATACAGATAATAAACCACATACTTATGCCTTGGAAATAATTGATAATAATGACATTCAAATTAAAAGATTTAGACCTTTTAAATTAAGTCCGAAAAGAATGGCTAAAAAAGTAGTTATATTAGAAACTGATAAAATATTAGTTAATGATAAAACAAAAGATACACCAATTAGTGTAACTATAAAGGCTTATGCAGTTGATGAACCAGAGAGAGTTACTGTAACTAGAAAAGCAGTATTTATCTACCCAAGAGCAGACAAGCTTAAAAACTAAAAAACTAAAAGGGGATTTAATCTCCTTTTAGTTAACTTCTTATTTACTTACTATTAGCTATAATCGCGAATAATTTTTATTTATTTTTTCAAAATCACGGAGTTTCTTACAATGACAAAATTTATATTTGTAACAGGTGGAGTATTAAGTTCACTTGGTAAAGGTATTACATCTGCATCTATTGCAACTATTTTAAAACAATCAGGTTTTAATGTTTCTATGCTAAAAATTGATCCATATTTAAATGTTGACCCAGGAACAATGAGTCCACTTGAACATGGTGAAGTATTTGTTACAGCAGATGGAGCAGAAACAGACTTAGACTTAGGAAACTACGAAAGATTTATTGATAAGACTTTAACAGCTAAAAACTCTTTTACGACTGGCCAAGTTTATCAAAGTGTAATTAGAAGAGAAAGAGAAGGTGGATATTTAGGTAAAACTATTCAAGTTATCCCTCATGTTGTAGATGAAATCAAAGATAGAATTTATGCAGCTGCTGATGAAAATGATTTCTTAATTATAGAACTTGGTGGAACAGTGGGAGATATCGAAGGTTTACCTTTTATGGAAGCAATTAGAGCTATTAGACATGAACTTCCAAAATCAAATACTATGAATATTCATGTAAGTTTAATCCCATTTATTAAAGCTGCAGGTGAATTAAAAACAAAACCTACTCAGCACTCAATTCAAGAATTAAGAAGAATTGGTATTACACCACATATGTTAGTATGTAGAACAGAAAGACCTCTTCCAAAAAATTTAAAAGATAAATTAGCACTTTCGTGTGATGTTGATAGAAATGCTGTTATTGAAGCTGGAGATGCTCAATCAATTTACTCTGTACCTCTACACTTTATAAAAGAGGGAATTTTAAATCCTTTATCTGAACACTTCAATGTAAAACTAAAACCAAATATGGAAAAATGGGATACTTTAGTAAAAAATATTTTAGTTCCTCAAGAAGAGGTAACTATTGCCTTTGTTGGGAAATATTTAGATTTAAAAGAATCATATAAATCTCTTATAGAATCACTTATTCATGCAGGAGCTCACTTAAATACAAAAGTAAATATTCACTGGTGTGACTCACAAAGAATTGAAGATACCGGGGCTTATGATGTTATTGGTAATGCTGATGGAATTTTAGTTGCTGGTGGTTTTGGACATAGAGGTGTTGAAGGAAAACTTGAAGCTATTAAATATGCTAGAGAAAACAAAATTCCATATCTTGGAATTTGTCTTGGTATGCAATTAGCAGTGATAGAATATGCTAGAAATATTCTTGATATTGAAGAAGCAAACTCTATCGAGTTTGACCCTGAAACAAATGAACCAATTATTTATTTAATTGATGAATTTATTGACCAAAATGGAGACAAGCAATTAAGAACTCACAAATCACCAATGGGTGGTACAATGAGACTTGGAGAATACCCATTTGAACCTTTAAAAGGTTCAAACTTACAAAAAGCCTATGGAAATGAAGAAATTTATTATGAAAGACATAGACACAGATATGAAGCAAACCCATCATATAAAGAGAGATTAGAAGAAGCTGGAATGATTATTTCTGGACAATCTAATGGACTAATTGAAGCTGTTGAAATTAAAGATCATCCATGGTTTGTGGGAGTTCAATTCCATCCTGAATTTACTTCACATCTAGAAACTCCTAATCCAATTATTACAGAATTTGTAAGACACGCTAATACAAATAATTAATGACTAAAATCACTAAAAAAGAGTTATTTAATTTATTAAGAGCTAGACATAAAGGGGAGAAGTACACAAAACTTGCTGAACTTCCAAGCCCTGATAGCTTTAAAGATATCAACAAAGCTTCAAAAAGAATAAAAGAAGCTATAAGAAACAATGAGCAAATTACTATTGTAGGTGATTATGATGTTGATGGTGTTGTTTCAACTACTATTATTGTTGATTTTTTTAGAAAAATAAATGTAAATGTAAAATATATTATCCCAAATAGATTTGAACATGGTTATGGATTAAGCCCTAAAATAGTTGATATGATTAATGAAGGCTTAGTAATAACTGTTGACAATGGAATTTCTGCTTGTGAAGCAGCAATAAAACTAAAAGAAAAGAATATTGATTTAATTATCACAGACCACCATACAGTTGGTAGTGAAATTCCAAATGCATATGCTATTATAAATCCTAAACAAGAAGACTGCAACTTTCCTTTTAAGGATATTTGTGGAGCTCAAGTTGCTTGGTATTTATGTGCTTCACTAAAGAAAGAGCTTAATTTTGATATAAATTTACAAGAATTTTTTGATCTTTTATGTGTTGCTATTATTGCTGATATTATGCCAATGACAAGTCTTAATTATACTATGGTTAGACAAGGTTTAAGGATGATAAAAAAATCAACTAGACCTGCTTTTATAAAGATAAATGAGATGATGCAAAAAGATCTATATGTATCAGATGATATTGGTTTTACAATTGCTCCAAAGATAAATAGTGCAGGAAGAATGGATGATGCCTCAATAGCCTTAGCCTTTTTACTTTCACAAAATCAATATGAAGCAAATGATGCACTACAAATGCTAGAAGAGCTAAACTGCTACAGAAAAACTTTGCAAGAAGAGATTTCACAAAAAGCGAATAATGCTACAAATCCTCAAGATAATGCAGTTGTAGTTTGGGGAGAAGATTGGCATGAAGGTGTTATAGGTATTGTTGCATCAAAACTGTCAAACTCATATAAAAAACCTGCATTTATTTTCTCAATTAAAAATGGAATTGCAAAGGGAAGTGCTAGAGCAAATGCAAATATAAATCTTCATACTATTATCACTGAAACCTCTGATTTACTTTTAGGATTTGGTGGACATAAAAATGCAGCAGGATTATCCCTTGAAGCAAAAAATCTAGAAGAGTTTAAAAATAGAATAAACCAACTTTTAAATGTAGAACCTGAAGAATTACATATAGAACATCATGTTTTAGGTGAGCTTGATTTATCAAGTGTTGACTTAGAGTTTTTAGATATCATTGAAAGATTTGAACCCTATGGATTACAAAACCATAGACCTATTTTTAAAATTAGCAATTCAAAAGTAATTAGATCAGAGCTTTTTGGTAAAGATAAAAACCATTTAAAATTAACTTTAAATAACAATGGATATGTGTTTGAAGCGTTAAGATTTCATGCAGATAGAAAGATTTTAGCAGATTATATCGATATGGTTGTATCGGTAAATAAAAATGAATTTAGAGGGCAAATAAACCCTCAATTTTTGATTCAGGATATATTATAAGACCATTGGTGTAATTACATTTGGTCTTTTACTTTCCATTTCCATTTCTTTAATCTCACCATCCATTAAAGTTGAGCCTGTTGCTGAGCTTAATATTGTTCCATTTTGAATATCAACTAATCTCATAAATACGATTAAACTCTCTTTTGTAAAAGTATAGCTTCCAATAAGTGCATATTGACTATCTAATTCATTTTGAATAATTTCACTATGTTTTCTTGTCAACATGTTAAATCCACTTTTACCATATTGAAAATATCTACTTAGTTCAACTTGCTTAATTATAATTCCCCTATTTGAAATAGAGTTTTTTAAATTTTCAGCTAATAAAAAACCTAATTTTGATTTATTATTTAATTTCTCAATATTTACAAAATCTGAGATTAATACAACCTCATCTTTTAATGTTGTTAAAATTTTCTTTTCTTGTTTTTTTACTAAACTCTCAACTAAAGAACCAAAACTATTAGCCCCACTTAAATCTTTGTGATTTATAATTGCAAAATCTTTAACGACTAAATTAGGTTGAGTACAAGAGATAAAAGATAAAGGAAGCATTAAAAGTATAAAAACTTTTAATACTTTGAAAAATTGAAGTTTCATTAAATCTATTTTTCTTCTATAATTTTAATAGTTCTTGCAGGTTGACAATCTTTAAAAATCAAACAGTCATTCTTCATATTATGGTTATATGTTGCCCTTGCACTTGTTATTATTCTTCCTGTTATATTGTCCATAACTCTTGCGTTTAACATAACCTTACCATATTGTCTTGAGTAAGTTCCTACAACAACATATGTATTTGGAACTTTATCTTTAAGTTTATGAGGATTTCTTGTAATAAAATATTCACCTCTTTCATTAACAGAGACAGCCATTTGACCTCTGTATTCAATTATATTAAAACCTCTATTTGACATCTCATTAATTAAACTTTCACTAACAATTCTTCCAAACTCAGTTGTTCTTTTAAAATTGTCTAATCTAACAAATGATGTTATTAAAACAGGTTTGCTAGTTGACATTTTTTGATTTCTCATCATTTGTGTAGCCAATGAATTAATAGTGGCTTCTAAAGTAGATTGAGAAGTAATATTCAATTGTCTATCATTTGCAATTTGAATATGTTGTTTTGTGATTTGAACATCTTGATTTTCTTTTTCAACATTCTTATCAACATAAGTTTTTTGTTTGGTACTTTTTGTAGTATTTGTGTTACTTGTATTTTCTGAACTTGTAAGATTTGAAAGACTACATCCTGCAAATAAAGATACAGAGGCAATTACAAGACATGATTTAGCAAAAGTTTTAAGCATAAAATCCCCTTTTTATAGTTCTTAAGATTTTATTAAAAAATAACTTATATTATCTTAAAAATCTAACTAAAAGACTCCTTACAAAGCCCCAATTTTTCAAACTTGTGATAAAATCTCAATTAAAGTTGAAAAAGGAGTTTATATGTCAAAAGTTTTAGTAATAATTTCTAGTGGATTTGAAGAGATTGAAACTGTTTCAATCATAGATATTTTAAGAAGAGCACAAGTTGATATAACTGTAGCAACAATTAATGATATATTTACACAAGGAGCTCATGCAATTACTATCAAAGCCGATGAGAAACTTGAAAATATTTCAAATTTAGATGGCTTTGAAATGGTAGTTCTTCCAGGTGGAGCAGAAAACTGTCAGAATCTAGCTTCATCACAACTTGTAAAAGATACCTTACAAAAAATGAAAGACTCTGATAAATACGTGACAGCTATTTGTGCCTCACCTTATGCTTTACATGAAGCAAAGGTGCTAAACAATACTTATACTTGTTATCCTAGTTTTGAGGAAAAAATTGACTCTTCAACATATACAGATAAACAAGATGTAGTAATAGATGAGAAAGTTATCACCTCAAAAGGTCCAGCAACAGCAATGCAATTTGCTTTAGAATTAGTAAAAATATTAGAAGGGGAGGAGACTTTTCAAAATATTAAAAATGGACTTTTGGTTTCACATTTTTAGTTTTTCTAAAATCTCTTGATTTTTATTCCAAAAATCTAAAAAACTATGGGAGATAGATTTATCTCTCATAAAGTAATACGCTTTTTCTTTTTTTAAATAATAAACTTCATCTTTTTTTGACATTTTTAAAATAGCTTCACTTAATTGGGTTTCATTATCTAAATCTATTATATATCCACAATCATCTTTTACAAAAGTTTTTGGTCCCCCTTTATTTGTAACAATAACAGGGATTCCTGATGACATAGCTTCCATAACAACTTGCCCTAGAGTGTCTGTAGTTGAAGGAAAAATAAAACAATCACATGACGCATAAAGTTGGGATAGTTCTAACTCTTGTTTTCTACCAACTAAGGTAATATTACTTTTTTTTAATTCATCTTTATCTAAAAACTCTATCTCTTTATCTCCAACTAGAATTAATTCACACTCTTTAAAGAAATTTTCTTGCCAAACTTTTAAAAGAATATCAACATTCTTTTCAACTGAAACTCTACCTGTATATAAAAATTTAAACTTTTTTTCTTCAATTCCATATTTTTCCCAAATTGAATCATCTTTAAACTTTTTATCAAAGTTTTTTATGTCAATCCCAGCTTTTAAAGTATATAAATCCTCTTTTTTGAAGTTTAGTTGCTCTTCAATGGTTTTAAAATACTCTTCTGACCTAGAAAAAAGAGCTTTATAACTTTTATAGAATAGTTTTAAAAATAAGATAGTTCCATTTTTTATAAATTTACTTTTTGTATTTTTATACATATAAGCGGGGAAATCTGTATGATAAATTCCAACAATTGGTATTTTAAGTATTTTTGCACTTATAAGCGCACATAAACCAACAGTCCCTGGAGTTGAAATATGCAATAAATCAGGGTTCAATCTTTTTATCTCATTTTTTATTTTAAAAAAATTTGGCATAACTAAATCTAATGATTTATAAAAGGGCATTTTCATAGTAAATAAAGGCTTGATATTTTTTATATTTGATATTTTTTCATAATGGTTTTTTTTAGTTGATGTAATAACATAAAAATCTTTTTTTAAAACTAAGGCTTCCTTTGAAAAATCCTGGATAAATCTTGAAACACCATTAACATCATATACAGTATCACTTACTAAACAAATTTTTATTTTTTCCATTTAAATATTCTATTACTTGTTGATTACATGGGTGTTACATGTTATTAAGTTGTAATCAAAGGGTAATAAAATCCATTTCATGAAATACAAAAGCATATTTATATCAGATGTCCATTTAGGGACAAAATTTTCAAATACGAAAAAACTTTTAGACTTTTTTAAAAATAATGAAAGTGAAAATCTATTTTTAGTAGGTGATATTATTGATGGATGGGCTATAAAAAGAAAATTCATATGGCCTCAATCTCACTCTGATGTTATTCAAAAAATATTAAAAAGAGCTAGAAAAGGTTGTAATGTAGTATTTATAACAGGTAATCATGATGAGTTTTTAAGACCTTTTGTTCCATTAGTTTTAGGAAACTCTTTAGATATAAAAAATGAGATTGAATACACTGCAATAAATGGGGAAAAGTATTTAGTTACCCATGGAGACTTTTATGATTCAATCACTATGACAAAAAGATGGCTTGCCGTTATAGGTGATTATGGATATGACTTTTTATTAAATTTAAATCAAATATTTAATGTTATTAGATTAAGATTAGGCATTAAATCAAAATGGTCTCTTTCTAAATATATTAAAGATAATGTAAAACAATCTGTTTCATTTATAACTGACTTTGAAGATACTTTAGCAAACCATGCAAAACATAAGGGATACAAAGGTATCATTTGTGGACACATTCATAAAGCTGAAATTAAAGATATCAATACAATTGAATATATCAATTGTGGAGATTGGGTTGAGTCTTGTACTGCTATTGTTGAAACATATGAAGGTGAGTTTAAAATTATTAACTGGTTAGAGGATTAATGGAGAAAAAATTTGCTATTTCTTTAGGTGGAGGTGCGGCAAGAGGTGCTTTTCATCTTGGTGTCTTAGATTTCATGGAAGAAAATAATATCCAAATTGATGCATATTCAGGCAGTTCAATTGGAGCTATTATTTCAGCCTCACACGCTTCAGGGGTAAAAGCAAAAGAACAACTAAAAATATTCTCTTCAAAAGAGTTAAAAAGTGTTTTAAAATTCAACTATTTTAAAAATGGTTTATTAAAAATAGAAAGAAACCACAAAATATTAAACGACCTACTTCCCATTTCAAAAATTGAAGAGATACCCAAAAAAGTATATGTGACTGCCTATGATTTAAAAAAGAGGCAATTACACTATTTTGATAAAGGTGATTCCCATATTTTATGTATGGCATCAAGTGCTTTAATCCCACTGTTTAAACCAATCTCTTATGAAAATATGTATCTAATTGATGGTGGACTTTTTGATTGTTTACCAATAAAAGTTTTTCAAAAAGAAGAATATGAAGTTTTTGCAATTGATCTTTTCCCAAAGGGTCATAGAAAAATTAAAAAATTTAGATTAAATCCTATTAAATATTTAAAAAAAGGTCTTTTTACGCAACTTTATAGAAATCACACATACTCTATTTTAAATGCTAATACATATCTTGGAAGTTATGAAATAAGAGATTATTCGATGTTTACTTTCAAAGAATTACATGACTGCTTTAACTTTGGGTACAAAGAAGCAAAAAAGATTTTTCTGACTAATAAATCTACTCTTAAAGTATAAAATTAAACCCTAAAATTTTTTAAGACTTTTATGTGGCATTGGATATAATCACAAAAAATTAAATCTATATAAAAAAGTTAAAATCATGTCACAAACTCCACAATTTACACACTTACATTTACATACAGAATATTCACTTTTAGATGGTGCTAATAAAATTAAACCTTTAGCTAAAAAAATAAAAGCAATGGGTATGAAGAGTGTCGCAATGACAGACCATGGTAACATGTTTGGAGCCATTGACTTTTATAATGCAATGAGAGCAGAAGGTATAAAACCAATCATTGGGATGGAAGCATATATTCACAATTCAGAAGATATTAGTGATAAAACAAATAGACAGAGATTTCACTTATGTTTATATGCAAAAAATGATACAGGATATAAAAACTTAATGTACCTTTCGTCACAAGCATATATGTATGGTTTTTACTACTACCCAAGAATAAACAAAAAACTTCTAAGAGAAAACTCAGAAGGACTAGTTTGCTCTGCTGCTTGTTTACAAGGGGAGATAAACTGGCATCTTAATTTACAAAATGAAAGAAATGTTAAAAATGGTGCAAAAGGTTATGAAGCTGCAAAAAATATCGCTTTAGAATATAAAGATATTTTTGGGGATGATTTCTACCTTGAAATCATGAGACATGGTATTGGAGACCAACACTATGTAGATGACCAAATATTAAGAATTGCACAAGAAACTGGTATAAAAGTGGTAGCCACAAATGATACCCATTATTTAGAACAAAAAGATGCTGATGCACATGAAGCATTTATGTGTATTGCCATGAATAAACTTTATGATGATCCAAATAGATTAAGACATAGTGTTCATGAATTTTATTTAAAGTCTCCAGAACAAATGGCAAGACTTTATGCAGATATTCCTGAAGCAATTGAAGCAACTCAAGAAATATCTGATAAATGTAATTTAGAGATTAAACTAGGAAACCCTACTCCACCAAATTTTAAATTTACTAGAAATAAATTAAAAGAGCAAAACCTTGAAATACCATTTCCAGAGGAAGAATACTCTTTAGAAAACGATAAGACACTTTTTATTCATGAGTGTTGGAAAGGTTTAGAAGATAGACTTAAAATTGTACCTGAAGATAAACACCAAGAGTATAGAGATAGATTACAAGTTGAGATTGATATTATCAACAATATGAAATTCCCCGGGTATATGCTTATTGTTTGGGACTTCGTTATTGTGGCTAAACAAATGAAAATCCCAGTGGGTCCTGGAAGGGGTTCAGCAGCAGGAAGTTTAGTTGCATATTCTTTATATATCACAGATATTGACCCAATGCCTTATGGCTTACTTTTTGAGAGATTCCTAAATCCAGAAAGGATATCGATGCCAGATATCGATATGGACTTCTGTCAAAGTAGAAGGGGTGAAATTATTGATTATGTTGTTCAACAATACGGTCGTGCCAATGTTGCACAAATTATCACCTTTGGTAAACTTCTTGCAAAAGGAGTTATTAGAGATGTAGCTAGAGTTCTTGATATGCCATACTCAAAAGCGGATGCAATGGCAAAACTTATCCCTGATGAACTTGGTATTAATCTAACTGATTCATATGAGAAAGAACCAAAAATCAAAGAGCTTTGTGAGACAGACCCTTTATCAAAAAGAACTTGGGAGTTTGCCCTAGCATTAGAAGGTTTAAATAGAAATGCAGGAACACACGCGGCAGGTGTTGTTATTTCAAATGAACCTTTGTGGAAAAAAACACCCCTATTTAAACCAAGTGGGCTTGATACAATTGCGACTCAATATAATGGTAAATATGTTGAAGATGTTGACTTAATTAAATTTGACTTCTTAGGATTAAAGACTCTAACAGTTATTGAAGAAGCAAATAAACTTGTTGAAAAACGGCATGGGAAAAGAATCAACTTCATACTTGAAGATGTTAATGATACTGGAGTATATGACTTAATTCAATCGGGGAATACAATTGGGTTATTCCAAATAGAATCGGCTGGTATGCAAGATCTTGCAAAAAGATTAAAGCCTTCTTCATTTGAAGATATTATTGCGATGCTTGCACTTTATAGACCTGGTCCAATGGAGTCAGGGATGCTTGATGACTTTATTGATAGAAAACATGGACGAGCAGAAATCTCTTACTTTTATGATGAATTTGTTGAACCTTTAAGACCAATTCTTGAACCAACTTATGGGGTTATTGTTTACCAAGAGCAAGTTATGCAAATCGTACAAACTATTGGTGGATTCAGCCTTGGTGGTGCCGACTTAGTTAGACGGGCAATGGGTAAAAAGATTAAAGAAGAGATGGATAGACTTAAAGGTGAATTTGCTGAAGGTGGAGTAAAAAAAGGTTATGTGAAAGAACACTGTGAAGAGTTATTCGACCTGATTGTAAAATTTGCCGGATATGGTTTTAACAAATCTCACTCAGCAGCCTATGGACTTGTAACTTTCTATACAAGTTTTTTAAAAAAATATTACCCAACAGAATTTATGGCAGCATTACTTACACTTGAAAAAGATAATACAGATAAAGTTGTTAAGTATGTGGACGAAGTTAAAAGAATGGGAATCGAACTATTTCCACCTGATATTAATAAATCTTTCTCAGTATTTTCAGCAAGACAAACAGATGGGCAAGAGGTTGTTATGTTTGGTATGGGTGCCATTAAAGGGGCTGGAGATGTAGCAATTAATACGATTATTAAAGAAAGAAATGAAAATGGTGAGTTTAAAGACTTATCTGATTTTATCTCTAGAATAGATGGTAGTAAAGTAAATAAAAGAGTTATTGAAGCTTTAATCAAAGCTGGTGCCTTAGATGGTTTTCACTATTCAAGAAAAGCAATGCTAGAACAAATTGAGATAATTGGTGAAACTGTTGGAAAGGCAATGCTTGCTAAAAAGATGTCAACTGGTTCATTATTTGGAGATAGTGAAGAATTAACAAGGGTAGAAATAGAACTTGAACATCTTCCTGAGTTTGAGCCAAAGGAGATTTTAGAATTTGAAAAAGCTTCCTTAGGTTTTTATGTATCAGGTCACCCCCTTGATGGATATAGAGAGGAACTTGATAAAATCAAATATACTCTAAGTTCAGGAATTGACGAAGTTGCAGATGGCTCACAAGCTCTTATAATTGGAAAAATTGAAGAGATAACTCAAAAAATCTCTAAAAAAGGTAATAAATTTGGTATAGCAAATGTACTTGACCTTCATGGAAATATTGAGATTATGCTTTTTGAAAATAGATTAAAAGAGTTAGAAAATGATTTTGGTATTGATTTATCAAACCCATGGGACTCAGAACCAATTGCCTTTAAAGTAAAGGTTACCAAAGATGGTGACTTTACAAGAATGAATATTTTAAAAATTGAATCTTTAGCAGATGCAAAAAAAGACAAGGTAAAAACAAAGCATGTTGAAAAAGAGGAACCCCCTTTAACAATTGCACTTCCCCATACAGACAATGCTGATAGTGTATACAAGCTTTTTGATATTGTTGCAAATAATCAAGGGAAACGAGCTCTTAAAATTGTTGTAAAAGCAAAACTAGCTGATATAGAACTAGAAAGTGGTTTTAGTGTAACTTCGAAAGTAGAAGAATTAATAAAAAGTATTGATGGAGCATATGTAGTAGCATGAAACAAATCTTACTAACAAATGATGATGGATTTGATGCAATTGGATTAAAGGCCTTAATTGAAGCTTTAAGTCCTATTGCTAAAATAACAGTTGTTGCACCTGCAAAAAACAAATCAGCATGTGGTCATTCACTTACTCTTGATAAACCTCTAAGGTTAGATAGCTTTGACGATGATAATTATAAAGTTGATGATGGAACTCCAAGTGATTGCATTTTTATATCATTAAACAATCTTTTTAAAGATAACTACAAACCTGATTTAGTAATTAGCGGTATAAATATTGGCGCAAATATGGGTGAGGATATTACTTATAGTGGTACAGCAGCAGGAGCAATGGAAGCTGTTCTTCAAGGTGTTCCTGCAATTGCTATTTCACAAGTTTGTAAGAATAGATGTGAAGATATAAAAAATGGATGGGATTTTGCATTAGCAAAAAAAACTATTGCAAATATTGCCAAGAAGATTCTTGATAATGAATTTCCATTAGAAAAAAGAAAATTTTTAAATATAAATATCCCTCCAATCTCAATTGAAGAATGTGAAGGTATTAAAATCACAAAAGCTGGATTTAGAGAATATGGAAACGATACACATAGACACTATAACCCAAGAGGTGAAGAGTTTTATTGGATTGGATTACACCCTCTAATTTGGCAAGAGAGTCCTGACAAAAACTGTGATTTTGAAGCAATTAAAGCAAATTATGTATCTATTACTCCAATAATGTTAGATTTAACTTCATATGATGATATTGAAAAACTAAATAATTGGTTATAATAACAAATTTTAAAAAAGGAATAAAATTGGATTTAAAAGAATCTATACTAACTCATATAGAAAAACTTGTTGGCGACTTAAAAGATAGCCAGGAATTAAAAGAAGTACTAAAAAGAAGATTTACAAAAAAAGAGTATAAAATTTTTATTGCCATTGAAGAAGGAGTATCATTAAAAGATATTTCAGAAAAACTTGGTGATGATGAAGATAGAATAAATGAACTATATAAATCAGCTTGTAAAAAATTAAATCAAGAAAAAATAAAACAAGAATTAGTTTACTAAGATTTTAAATTTTTGATAGGAGTATTCCTATCAAAAACTGCTATTACTAAAATTTTTTGTGTAAAAAAGACACAAAATAAAAAAATCATTCATTTTTTAAAAAAAATTCTTTCTTATTATAAAACAAATAAAAACAAGTTTTAAACGCATAAATTCCCATAAAATTGTATTTTTCTAAACATTTTAATAAGATAAAGTAATAATAGTACCATAATATATATTTATATAATAATGTACATAAATAAAGCTTATAGTTATACTTATATATAATTAATATTAATTTATTTAGAATCTTTAACAATAGATGTACAAGCTTTTTTAACTCCTAAGCTTCACTCATTTTGAATATTAGAAAAAGGAAAAATATGTCAGATTTTATTAAAGATTCTAATACTAATGAAACACAAAAAGTGATTAGTAGAAGAGACTTTTTCAAAAAAACTGGTGCCATGAGTGCAGTTGCAGCAAGTAGTGTTGTTGCTCCATCATTACTTAAAGCATCAGAAGATGACCCTGCAATTATGCACCACCCTAAATGGGGACAATCTTGGGGAGATCCAGTTACAAAAAATAGATATGGTATCCCTTCAGCTTATGAACACAATGTAACAAGAAGAAATACAAAACTTTTAGCTTCAGGTAATTATAGAGCTTCTATTGCTGTTGCACCAATTCATGAATCAGATGGAATTATCACTCCAAATGGTTTATTCTTTTCAAGATCTCATGGTGGAACTGCTCATGTTGATCCAAATGAGTATAGACTTATGATAACGGGACTAGTTGAAAAACCCATCGTACTAACACTTGCTCAATTAAAAAGATATCCAAGGGTAACAAGAACTCACTTTATTGAATGTCCTGCTAATGGTGGGCAAGAGTGGAGAAGACCTCAATACAACTCTTTACAATTTGCAAAAGGATTTATGTCATGTGCAGAGTGGACTGGTGTTTATATCAAAACTATTTTAGAAGATTTAGGATTAAAACCTGAAGCAAAATGGATGCTAGCAGAAGGTAGTGATAACTCAGAGATGGGAAGATCAGTTCCAGTAGAAAAAGTGTTAGATGATGCCATGATTGTTTGGGGACAAAATGGTGAAGCACTAAGACCAGAACAAGGTTATCCAGTTAGATTACTTCTTCCAGGTTGGGAAGGGAATCTATGTGTAAAATGGCTAAAAAGATTAGACTTTGCAGATGAACCTTGGTATGCAAAAGAGGAAACTTCAAAATATACAGCCCTTAAACCTACAGGAAAAGCTGTTCAACACTTCTATGCAAATGAAGTAAATTCAACAGTTGTAATACCAAGTCCTGAAAAACCATGGACAGATTTAGAAGATGGAACAATGGTTGAAATTGAAGGTTTAGCTTGGTCTGGTATGGGAACAATTACAAGAGTAGATTTATCATTTGATGGTGGGAATAACTATGTTGAAGCAAATATTAAAGGTTTAGTTCTTCCAAAATGTTGGACAAGATGGAGTTATATTCATAAATATAAAAAAGGTGAAAAACTTTTATTAACTTCAAGAGCAATTGATGATGCTGGATTTGTTCAACCAACTATAGACCAAGAAGTATTTGGGTTTGATGTAAAAAAAGAAGATTATGGAAAAGATAAAAATAAAGGTATGGGTGTTGAATCTGTTTACCATAGAAATGCAATTGAAACTTGGGAAGTAAATGAAAAAGGGGAGGTAAACCATGTTCAAGTTAGATCAATATAAAACATTAGTAGCTTCACTTATAACAGCTACTGCACTAATAACAGTTTCACAAGCAAAAGAATCTGAGACCTCAGCTTATAATGGCTTATGGAATGCACAAAAAGATATTAGTGGTGGAGTTTACTACCCTATTAAAGATGGTCAAACAGGACCATATAAAGTGAATCCTCAAGTGTATAAAAACTCAGATATTTCTAAAGGTGAAGATGGAATAAAAGCATCATTCAATCATGGTAGAGTACCCACAAAAAACGAATACAATGCTTGGAATAAAGATATCAATGGTTTAAATGAAGGTCTACCTGATGGATATGGATATGTTGATGAAGGTGAAATTCTTTATGAGCAACAATGTATCATGTGTCATGGTGACTTTGGTAGCGGTGGAGGTGGTTACCCTGCACTATCTGCTGGTAAAGCAAAAGAGATGAAAAGAACACTTAAAAACAATAGGTGGTTAAACCCAACGGCAGAAGGACCTTCTAGAGTATTTGGTTCATATTGGCCAGTTGCAAGTACTTTGTTTTGGTATATTAGAGATGCCATGCCTCATACTAAATCTAAAACACTAACTAATGATGAAACTTATTCTCTTGTAGCATATATGTTATATATCAATGGGATGAAAGTTAATGGTGAAATTGTAAATGAAACTTTTAAACTAGATAAAGAAAAGTTCAAGAAGATCTATATGCCAAATAGAAATGGATTTATTCCTGATATTGATGGACCTAATGGAGTTGAAAATGTTAGAGCATTCTACGAAGTACCATCAAACTATAGTGCAAAAAGATTAGCAAAAGATGAAAAACCATGTATGTCAAACTGTCAACAAACTAAAAATATTGTAAGACTTGAAGAAGGTGCTGGTATTACTGATTTTGAGCCTCCTATTTCAGTAGTAAGAGATTTACCTGTTGTAAAAAAAGATGATGCACACAAAGTGAGTTTTGATGCAAAAGCAGCTTATGAAGCAAATTGTACAATGTGTCATAACACTGGAGTTGCACCAAAAGCTGGTGATAAAGCTGCATGGTCTTCATACTTAGCAAAAGGGATGGAAAAAGTATATAAAAATGCTTTAGAAGGTACTAATATGGGTATGCCAGCAAAGGGTGGTTCTTCACTTAATGATGAAGAGTTTAAACAAGTTGTTGACTACATGTTGAAATTTTAAAAAGGAATATTAATGAATAGAAGAAATTTTTTAACTTTTGCAGGAAGTTTAATCGCACTTTCTGTAGTTCCTATGAATCTAAGAGCAACTGATTATAGAAAACTAAAACCAAAAGTATGGGAAGCTCATACAATTGATGATGCCACAAAAGCATTATATGGAGTAAAAGATGTAATTGAAACAGATAAAATTAAAATCAAAATTCCTAAAATCAATTCAAGTGGAGCAGCAGTTCCTGTTAAGTTTGAAACATCATTGGATGCAAAAACAGTTGCACTATTTCAAGATGCAAACCCAGAAAGTGCAGTTGCTGTTTATGAAACAAACAAATATGATTTACAAAAATATGATGTAAAAATTAAGATGGCTGAAAGTGGTACCGTTATGGTATTAGTTGAAGCAAAGGATGGGAAAATATACATGGCCAAAGCTGAAACAGAAGTTGCAGCTGGTGGATGTGAAGGGTAGGAAATAAAATGGCAAGAAATAAAATAACAGCAGTAAAAATTAAGATTAAAAATGGTGTAGCAACTGCAAAAATGGCATTTTCACACCCTATGATTACATATAATCAAGCAAAATCTAAAACAGGTAATAGGGATGATGCAAACTTTATCACTCACATAACTGGAAAAGTGGGAGAAGAAACAGTTCTTGATATTTCAACAAGTCAATTCTTTTCTAAAAACCCTATTTTTAAATTCCAGTTTAAATGTGATAGTTTCAAAATTGGAAGAAAATTAACAGGTAGAGAGTTAGACAATGGTATCAAGAGGAAAGATACAGAATATGGTGATTCTCTTAAAATTATTGCAATGGACAGAAAAGGTGAAACTTACGAAAAAGAAGTTGAACTTGCTGCAAGAAAAAGATAAAGGAAATATTATGAATAAAAGGTTTCTTTCGCTACTTAGTTTTCTAGCAATCTTCTTATTTGCAAACTTATCACAAGCTCTAGCTTCTCAAGATAAGTTAAGAGAAGATATTAGAATTTACAGTATGAAAAATAGTGATGGTAAAATCACTGCTAAAACAATTGAAAAAGCTTTCAAAGATACTGGTTTTGAAATAGTTGGTAACAATAATATGAATGTTGCTTTTGAAAAAAGATTTGGTGGTGGTAAAGATTTTAAAATCTATAGACTAATGTTTGTACATAATAAAAAATATGGTGCTAAACTTTTAAAAGACTATCCAGAATTTGGACTTTTAGCTCCATTAAGTACATCGGTATATTCAAAAGATGGTAAAACTATAAATATTTCATCTTTATCTTTGACAGGTATGTCCAGAATTTCAGGAGTTCCAAAAACAAATAAAGACTTAATTGCTTTACATGACCAAATGACAAGAGCTTTAAAAAAGGCATTACCTAAAGGTGAGTTTATTGAGCTAAGTTATAAAAAAATCAGACCTGATGGTGAGTTAGTTACTAGATTTGCCTTTGAACTAAAAGTTGAAGATGGTGATGATATCGAGGATGCAAAAGATAGTTATCAAGAAACGATGGAAGGGGAAATAGAATCATTAGGATTTATTGTTGCTGGATTCTACCCTGTAATTGATGACTTATCAGAAAATGATGTAGATGATTATGAACTATATGACACCTATTCTATTTGTAAACTAGAGGTTATCTATCCAGTTCATAAAAAACATCCAGAAGTGGGAGCCTTTGCACCTTGTACTATGTATATGTACAAGAAAAAAGGTGAAAAATTCACTAGAATGGGATATCCTTCAGTTTATAACTGGATTATGTCTACAAATATTTATGATGATGAATCATTAACTCCACTTATTGATGCTCAAGATCAATTAGAATCTGCAATAGATAGTACTATCGAATAAAAAAAGTCCAATTTATTTGGGCTTTTTTATAATCTTTTTTAGAGGTAATTATGAAATATATATTTAGTTTTTTACTTATACTTTTTTCAATTAATAGTTTTGCAAGTGACATTATAGATATTGATAAAAAAATAAAAGAGGCAAAAAAAGAAAACAAAGAACTTATGATATTTTTTCATATTCCAGATTGCCCTTATTGTGAAGCTATGCTTGATGAAAATTTTAAGAACAAGACAATAACGAAGTTGATTGAAGAAAATTTCATCTTAATTGATATCTATACTGCAAAGAAAGTAGATATCATTTTCAAAGATTTTAAAGGCTATCCAAAAGAGTTTGCAAAACATGTAAAAGCAACAGCATATCCAGCTACACTTTTTATGGATAGAGATTCAAATATATTTTATAGTGCAATTGGATATAGAAATGTTCAAGAATATATACATGAATTAAAATATATAATTACAAAAAACTATAAACAAATGCCACTTGATGAATTTGTTGTAAAAATGGAAATTGAAGATGAATTATAATGATAATATAAAATTTGATAAACTACCAGCTGTTGATGATATTGCTGGTGTTTTAGAAGATATTTTTAGTGTAAATCTTGATGTTACTGGTGGCTGGGCTTATGATAATAATTCTGCTTTAGAAGTTAACTCTTTAACTGTTCCCATTGAACAGTTTTTACATACCTTTGCTGCAATGAGAGCAAATGTTGAAATGAATTTAACACAAGATGATGAAAAACGTTATGCTGGTATAAATGTAAGTCAACTAGAACATAAAGAGTTTGAAGTAGAAAATAAAAAATATGACCTAGTTACTTTTAGAATAACTGCAATAAAGGAAAAAGATTATAACAATTTTATTCAAGAATATAAAGACAACTATGGAAAAGAGAGTTTTGATTTAAAAGAGCACTTTGAAAATCGAAATAAAGCTACAATCGAAATTTATAGTGACTTTTGGTTTATTTTTAAGTTTTAAATTACATAACAGATAAAAAAGTAAGCTCTTTATCTTCATTAGAAGCAACAGAGTTTTTACTTTTTTTGAATTTTGCTTTATCAAAGTTAATTAAAACCATTCCTGCAAATTTATCTTTTTTATAAAACTCTACTCTAAATACTTTACCTTTTTTATCAACAGAATAATTTTTTAATATTTTATGTTTTTTGATATTAATACCAACCTCATTTTTTTTGCCTTTTTTAACAAAGCCAATAACATTAACTCTGAAATCTTTTATAGGTTTAATTTCAAAGTCTGAATCAACATCAACAATAGAACCAATTTTGACAGCTTTTTCTTCTCCATCAATGTTCATTAAAATATTCTCGCTTAACTCTTCCATCTCAAAATAGTCTGGTTTTAGATTTGCTAATAATCTATTTCCATAATAGATACTAAAATAATTATTCTTTTTGATTATTGTCATCAAAGGATTTGAAGGTTTAAAATCTAAAGTCCCATCTTTTTTCACAGGGAAATAATTTAATACATTTCTAATCTCTGATAGAGGAAGTTGAATTTTGTCATCGTAAAAAGAGATATAAATATCATTGTCAATAACATCTTTTATTGCAACTAAATCTAAATCGAATTTTCTTTCAAATTCAATTCCCATAATTTGCATATATTTTTCTAATGCAAGAAGATGATAATATGTTCTTTCATATAAAGGTAAAGATTTGCTTGCTTCATTTCCAAAGGCAGCTTTTCCATTATTTATTGCAAAATAAGTTAGAGTTTTTTCCATCTCTTTATCACCCATTCTGGTATGAGTGTTTTTTACTCTATAAGCATCTCTTTCTCTTAATAAGTTCTTATTTACATGTTCACATACTACTGAAGAGATCTCTTCTAAGTTACCATAATTTTTAATATCTAAAGTAGTTTGATCTATAATTGAACTTTGTCCCCATCTATCAGGAGAAAAAGTCCAGTTTGTATACTCTTTTCTGTAAAAACCACTTCCATCATGTAAATTTAATACTAACTTTACCTCTGGTGCTTTTATATATTTTTTGATTCTTTGAACTAAATTATAGTCAGGATCATTTTCATCTAAATGGGCAAATTTTCTATTCATATCACCAAAAGGACCTCTATCTCTTTTTATAATTGAATAAAAATTTAAATTTGGTACAACCCAAACAGAACCTTTTGTAATTTTATAATGTGTTGAAATTAATGAAGCTGCCATAAAAGCACCGGGTTCATCACCTTGAATTCCACCAACAATTAATAGGGTATTATCATCTTGAATACCTTTTTTAATAAAATTAAAATCTATTACGGTGGTATTTGCGTAAAGGTTTTGTACAAATAAAATTGTAATTATTAATTTAAATAACCTTAACATGCCAAGGTTCATATCTTACTCCATCTTTGTTATTAATTGTATATCTCATATCTATATATTTCAGTTTTCTCATAGCTAAAAATTCTTGTGTTAAGGCAAATCTTGATGTAAAGTTTGCATGACCGAATCCTTTTTTCCCAACATCAAAATCACCAATTGTATGATAGGTATATGCTGGAGGAGCTAGAGACTTTGCAGCAACTGTAAAATTTCCATTTTCAGAATTTAATTTATCTAAAAATAGTTTTGTCTGTTTTACAATACTTCTAATACCTGAAGTCAAAACCATAGACTCACCAATATCATCAACCATTTTATAATAAGTTTCTTCTGAATGGCCTCTAAATAAGTAGTGTCCAGTATAAGGTATTTTTATAACTTCTTTATTGTTAATCTTATCTGTTAAATTTTTTGAAATTCTTTCCCCATAAAAGCCATGCATTTTAGGATCATAATAAAAAATAGATTCTAAAAATTCTAATTCTGATTTTGTAAATTGACCAATGCCACTTACATTTCTTGCAATTTTTAAACTATAATCAAATGAAGCTATATTAAAATTCCCATATCCTACATATGATTGAATTGCTGATAGTTTTTTTCTTACTGAAATAAAATCTTTTTTATACTTATCTTCAATATAAATATCTTTTTTTATTAAATTATTACTTTTTAATTCAGTTTTTTTCTCTTGAATGCTATCTACAATATTGCTTTCTTCTTCAATTATAGCTTCAGGAGTTTTCTCAATCTGCTCTTTAGTAATTATTATCTCTTTTTTTTCTAAAGTATCTTTATCTAAAACAACATATTTTTTTTCATCATCAAAAAATAGTTTTGAAAAAAAATCGCTAAAAATATTGCCTTCATCTGCTAAAAGGTTTTGCTTTGATGCATATAATAGTGCTGCTGCTTTAAAAAAATCTCTTCTTTGCATTTTTATAATACCATTTTAATATCTTTATGTTCGTCTAGTAACCTATGTATCTCTTTTCTATCATCATCACTATGAACTATTAATTCTATATTATAACTTTTAAATTTGCCTTTTTTACTAACATTAGATTCTTTCACTTTATGATCTCTTTCCCCAAAAACATCTTTTGAAATATATTGTACATTAATGCTTTCAATTATAACAATTTTATATTTCCAGTTACATGGGTAATCTAATTCTAGTTTATGTTTATTTAAATCAATCAAATCTATTCACCTCTTGTAAAATCGCCACTTTTCCCACCTGATTTTTTTTCTAGTTGAACATCAGATATAACCATTGATTTATCAATTGCTTTAACCATATCATAAATAGTTAAGAGTCCAACAGAAACACCAGTTAAGGCTTCCATTTCAACACCAGTTTGCCCAGTTAGTTTTGCTGTAACAAAAAGTTTAAAACCAGGAAGTGTTGGTATCTCTTCTACATCACAATTAATTCCACTTAATAAAAGAGGGTGACACATAGGGATTAAATCACTTGTTTTTTTAGTTCCCATAATTGCAGCAATAATCGCTGTTTGTAAAACTGGGCCTTTTTTTGTATTATTTTGAACAATTGCATCATATGCTTCTTGACTCATACTTATTTTTCCAGAAGCAACAGCTATTCTTGTTGTATCTGATTTTGAAGAAACGTCAACCATTTTTGGTCTATCATTATTATCTAAATGTGTTAATTCCAATTTATAAACCTTATTCTAAACTACCCGATTATATCTTTATAATAATTAAATAAAAATTAAGCAAAGTTTAAATATAATGAGCGCCTAAATTTAAAAAGAAAGAAGGTGAACTTTATATGCCAGGCATTAAAGTGAAAGAAAGCGAATCTTTTGACGAAGCTTACAGAAGGTTTAAGAAGCAATGTGATAGAAATCTTATTGTTACTGAAACTAGAGCTAGAAGATTTTTTGAGCCAATGACTGAAATCAGAAAAAAACAAAAAATTTCTGCTAGAAAGAAAATGCTTAAAAGATTATACATGCTTAGAAGATACGAATCAAGATTATAAGAATTCGTTTTCTACCAAAAGCCTCGATTTTATCGGGGCTTTTTTTTACTCAATTTTTCATTTAATTCTAAATATAAATACTTAACAACAATAATATTAAAATTGGACCTAATAGTCCAGCAACTAAACCAATTAAAATAAAATCTTTTGAATTTAACTTTCCAGATGAAAAAGCAATTGCATTAGGTGGAGTAGACACAGGAAGTATCATTGCACATGAAGCACATAAAGCCACACTAATTACCATATAAGAAACAATTGAGCTTCCCATACTACTAACTAGGGCAACAACTAAAGGTAACATAATATTTGTAGCAGCAGTATTACTCATAAAGTTTGATACTAGTATTACAATAAAAGTAAAAACTGAAGCAATAAAAAATAGAGCTAAGCCTTCTATACTAAATTGGGTTCCTATCCAAGCATCCAAACCTGTTTTAGTAACACCTGCACCTAAAGACAATCCACCAATTATAAGTATAATAACATCCCAATTAATCTCTTTTATATCATTATTATTAATTATCCCAAAAACAGTAAAAACAACAATTGGGAATAAAGACACAACAGGAGTTGGAATATGATGTAATGGTCCAGTAAGCCATAATGATACAGTAATTGAAAATACAATTATTACTAAACTCTTTTTCCAACTTGGTATTGTAGGAACTTTTGTAAATGTGTTTGTTGAATCATCAAAGTGAGAAACTTTTTTTACTTTGTTTATATCTATAATATCTTCATTTGACTTGTATTTTTTTAATATTAACCATCGAAATATTATTGTAAGTAAAACGGCTGGAGGTAAAGCAATTATCATCCATTCTACAAAGCTTGGTGCATTGTCACCTAATATCCCAACAGCAATTGCATTTGGAGGAGTACCGATAATTGTACCCATACCACCAATATTAGCGGCAACTACAATACCTATTAAAATACCTTTTTGAAAAGGGTTATCTTTATTCATATTTTTCAACATAGGAATTAAAAGTGTCATCATCATAGCAGTAGTTGCAGTATTTGATATAAACATAGATAATACAAAGGTTATTAACATCAAGCCTGTTAATATATTGTGTGGCTTATTTCCAAAATAAAATAATACTCTTTTTGCTAACCATAAATCTAATTTTGTTTTTGAAGCAGCTATTGCCATAATAAAACCAGCCATAAACAAAAATATCAATGGATTTGACCATGCTTTTAAATAATAGACCCATTCTTTATTAGAAGCATCAAAATCAAAATTGTGATAACCTAATAAAAGTATTTCAAGGGCTATTATTAAAAAAGAAACTGCAAAGGCTGGAATTGCTTCAGTCATCCATAAAAAAGCTGATATAAGCAATATAAATAGCATTAATGATGCATCATAGGATAAAAAAGAATAATCTGGGATAAATGTTAATAAAAATGCACCTAAAAAAGAAAATACAAATTTAAATATAGAATGTTTAACACTGTTTTTAAGTTTACTCTTTAAATCATTAATTATTAGTTTTGATTGTTGTTTCATACGAGATCTTGTAATTTTTATTTTGCGTATAATATTATAAAAAGGCTAAAAAAAAAGCTTCACCCAGATCAACTAAAAAGAGTTAACTAGAATGAAGCTTCAGAATTTGTCCCTGAAAAAGATGATAATCTTTTTTAGTACAAATATATACTCAAGAGCTGGCAGCGGCCTACGTTTCCACAAGGGGACCCTGCAGTATTATCAGCGCAGAAGTGCTTGACTTCCAGGTTCGGAATGGAGCTGGGTATTTCCACTTCGCTAAAACCACCAGCAATATGAGTAAAGAAAGTAATTAGTAATTGGTTACTAGTAATTAGTAACGTTACTCTCTTTACTCACATTAGGTTCTATGAGTTTTAAAAGTTAAATGTTAAAAGTCTTTGCGTTATTGCTAACGTCTTACACAATTTGTATTAAATGCTATACATTTAATAAGATAGTAAACCAAGAAATATATAAAATAAGCCAAACGATCTATTAGTACTAGTCAGCTAAACGTCTTACAACGCTTACACATCTAGCCTATCAACCAGCTAGTCTTGCTGGGATCTTCAGGGAAAGTTCATCTTAGAGTTGGCTTCGAGCTTAGATGCTTTCAGCTCTTATCACATCCGTACGTAGCTACCCAACGATGCCCTTGGCAGAACAATTGGTACACTAGTGGTACGTTCATCCCGGTCCTCTCGTACTAGGGACAAATCTCTTCAACTTTCCTACGCCCACGGAAGATAGGGACCGAACTGTCTCACGACGTTCTGAACCCAGCTCGCGTACCGCTTTAAATGGCGAACAGCCATACCCTTGGGACCTGCTCCAGCCCCAGGATGCGATGAGCCGACATCGAGGTGCCAAACCTCCCCGTCGATGTGAGCTCTTGGGGGAGATCAGCCTGTTATCCCCGGCGTACCTTTTATCCTTTGAGCGATGGCCCTTCCACACAGAACCACCGGATCACTATGACCGACTTTCGTCTCTGTTCGACTTGTATGTCTCACAGTCAAGCTAGTTTATGCCATTATACTCAACTGGCGATTTCCATCCGCCATGAACTAACCTTTGTAAGCCTCCGTTACTTTTTAGGAGGCGACCGCCCCAGTCAAACTACCCACCAGACATTGTCCTGAAGAAGGATAACTCCTCGCAGTTAGTAACTCAAATATTCAAGGGTGGTATCTCAAGGATGGCTCATCATAAACTGGCGTCTATGAATCAAAGCCTCCCACCTATCCTGCACATGAATATCCAAGCTACAGTGTCAAGCTGTAGTAAAGGTGCACGGGGTCTTTCCGTCTTTCCGCGGGTAGGAGGAATTTTCACCTCCACTACAATTTCACTGGATCCCTGGTTGAGACAGCTCCCATCTCGTTACGCCATTCATGCAGGTCGGTATTTAACCGACAAGGAATTTCGCTACCTTAGGACCGTTATAGTTACGGCCGCCGTTTACTCGGGCTTCAATCAAATGCTTCGCTTACGCTAACATCATCAGTTAACCTTCGAGCACCGGGCAGGCGTCACACCTTATACATCCACTTACGTGTTAGCAAAGTGCTGTGTTTTTGGTAAACAGTCGGGAGGGACTCTTTGTTGCAACCTCTTTAGCTTTTGAGAGTAAATCTCTATACCAAAGTAGGCACACCTTATACCGAAGATACGGTGCTAGTTTGCAGAGTTCCTTAACCAGGGTTCTTCCACGCGCCTTAGAATACTCATCCCACCCACCTGTGTCGGTTTACGGTACGGGCAACAAATAATATACTTAGTGGCTTTTCTTGGCACGACAGTATCATCGATTCTCAATCTGCTCCGAAGAGCGTCAAGAGCCTGTAAGATCTCGGTCTAATGTATCCCGGATTTGCCTAAGATACAACCTACTTCCTTCGAGCCACTATTCCATCAGTGACCTCGATTAACTCTATGCGTCCCCACATCGCGCTTATTTGTTGGTATTGAAATATTAATCAATTTGCCATCGTCTACCCCTTTCGGACTCGACTTAGGACCCGACTAACCCTACGATGACGAGCATCGCGTAGGAAACCTTGGGTTTTCGGCGAAGAGGATTCTCACCTCTTTTCTCGCTACTCATGCCTGCATGCTCACTTCTATCCGCTCCAACGCTCCTTACCGGTACATCTTCAACGCTGAATAGAACGCTCTCCTACCACTCAATTAATTGAGTCTAAAGCTTCGGTGCAATGTTTAGCCCCGTTATATTTTCCGCGCAGAATCACTAGACCAGTGAGCTGTTACGCTTTCTTTAAAGGGTGGCTGCTTCTAAGCCAACCTCCTGGTTGTCACAGTAACTCCACATCGTTTTCCACTTAACATTGACTTTGGGACCTTAGCTGTTAGTCTGGGTTGTTCCCCTCTCGACATAGGATTTTATCACCCTACGCCTGACTCCCTAGATTACACGTATAGTATTCGAAGTTTGATAGGGTTTGGTACCGCGGTAAGCAGCCCTAGCCCAGTCAGTGCTCTACCCCTATACGCTACTACTAGAGGCTATACCTAAATATATTTCGGAGAGAACCAGCTATCACGAAGTTTGATTGGCCTTTCACCCCTATCCACAAGTCATCCGAAGACTTTTCAACGCCTACCGGTTCGGTCCTCCACTAGCTCTTACACCAGCTTCAACCTGCTCATGGATAGATCACTTCGTTTCGGGTCTGCAGCATCTGACTAATTCGCCCTATTAAGACTCGCTTTCGCTACGGCTTCGCACTTGGCTTAACCTTGCCAGACACCACAACTCGCAGGCTCATTATGCAAAAGGCAGTCCGTCACCCTGTATAAAACATAGGGCTCCGAATGATTGTAAGCTAATGGTTTCAGGTTCTATTTCACTCCCCTCACTGGGGTACTTTTCACCTTTCCCTCACGGTACTTGTTCACTATCGATCTGTAAGTAGTATTTAGGGTTGGAGGGTGGTCCCCCCATATTCAGTCAAGATATCACGTGTCCCGACCTACTCGTTCCTTAGCCTAGTACCATATTAAAGATTTCGAATACAGGAGTATCACCTTCTATGCTTTACCTTTCCAGGTAATTCTTCTATCTTAAATATTATCACTAAGTGCCCTAATCCGGTTTCGCTCGCCGCTACTACCGGAATCTCGGTTGATTTCTATTCCTCTGGTTACTGAGATGTTTCACTTCACCAGGTTCGCCTCCTCGAAAGGATAACATGCATAACATGCTGGGTTGTCCCATTCGGAAATCACTGGATCAAAGCCTCTTGACGGCTCCCCAATGCTTATCGCAGTCTAGTACGTCCTTCATCGCCTCTTACAGTCTAGGCATCCACCATTAGCCCTTAATAGCTTATTAATAAAAGTATCTCTACTTCTACCTTATTTGAGAAATTAACTAATTAAAGTTAATTGCTTTATTTGAATAATTATTCCTTGGCTACTATCTTATTAAACATATTGCTATATTTAATAAAACAGTTGTGTCTATCATTAATTAGATATTTATCTCTAAATACCTGATTTAGATATGAAATTTTTTAATTTTTAAATTATCTTCATACGAAAGATTAATTTAAACGAAAAAAATTAAAGACTTTAACATTAAATTTTTAAATAACATTGTTACTATTGTAACAGTTTTGGTTCTTCTAAAACCAAATATAAATCTTATCTCTTTTAAGACTTATATTTAGCTTTCTTTATTTGGTTTATTCAATAGATGGTGGAGATAAGCGGGATCGAACCGCTGACCTCCTGCGTGCAAGGCAGGCGCTCTCCCAGCTGAGCTATATCCCCAACAATATATTAATAATCTTGTAAGATTATCTAAATCATGGTGGGCCTACCAGGACTTGAACCTGGGACCTCACGATTATCAGTCGAGCGCTCTAGCCAGCTGAGCTATAGGCCCATTTGTCACCTATTTTTTTAAATAATCTTTATAAACCGAACACAATAAACTATCTATTTTTTTTCTCATCTTTTTTGCTATCTCTATTTCGTGAGGATAGCTTCTGAGCTAAGAAACGAATCTTAGCTCTTTCTCTGAAAGGAGGTGATCCAACCGCAGGTTCTCCTACGGTTACCTTGTTACGACTTCACCCCAGTCGCTGAATCCACTGTGGAGGGTAGCTACTTTAGCATCCCCGCTTCGAATGAGTTCAACTCCCATGGTGTGACGGGCGGTGAGTACAAGACCCGGGAACGTATTCACCGTAGCATTGCTGATCTACGATTACTAGCGATTCCAACTTCAAGTAGTCGAGTTGCAGACTACTATCCGAACTGGGAGGCATTTTTGAGATTTGCTCCACATCACTGTATTGCTGCTCTTTGTATGCCCCATTGTAGCACGTGTGTAGCCCTGGACGTAAGGGCCATGATGACTTGACGTCGTCCTCACCTTCCTCCTACTTGCGTAGGCAGTCTCGTTAGAGTTCTCAGCCGAACTGTTAGCAACTAACGACGAGGGTTGCGCTCGTTGCGGGACTTAACCCAACATCTCACGACACGAGCTGACGACAGCCGTGCAGCACCTGTATATAAGTTTCTGCAAGCAGACACCAATCTATCTCTAAATTGTTCTTACTATGTCAAGTCCAGGTAAGGTTCTTCGCGTATCGTCGAATTAAACCACATGCTCCACCGCTTGTGCGGGTCCCCGTCTATTCCTTTGAGTTTTAATCTTGCGACCGTACTCCCCAGGCGGTACACTTAATGTGTTAACTGCATTACTGCTATGTCTAGCATAGCAACAACTAGTGTACATCGTTTAGGGCGTGGACTACCAGGGTATCTAATCCTGTTTGCTCCCCACGCTTTCGCGTCTCAGCGTCAATAATGTTCCAGTAGATCGCCTTCGCAATCGGTATTCCTTCTGATCTCTACGGATTTTACCCCTACACCAGAAATTCCATCTACCTCTCCCATATTCTAGATAGACAGTTTCAAAAGCAGTTCTATAGTTGAGCTATAGGATTTCACTTCTGACTTATCTATCCGCCTACACGCTCTTTACGCCCAGTGATTCCGAGTAACGCTTGCGCCCTCCGTATTACCGCGGCTGCTGGCACGGAGTTAGCCGGCGCTTATTCATATAGTACCGTCATTATCTTCCTATATAAAAGGAGTTTACGCTCCGAAAAGTGTCATCCTCCACGCGGCGTTGCTGCATCAGAGTTTCCTCCATTGTGCAATATTCCCCACTGCTGCCTCCCGTAGGAGTCTGGACCGTGTCTCAGTTCCAGTGTGACTGATCATCCTCTCAAACCAGTTAGGCGTCATTGACTTGGTGAGCCATTACCTCACCAACTATCTGATACCATACAGTCCCATCCTCGAGCACTAAAGCATTTCCCTTGCTGACTTATGTCATAAAGGCATATAGGGCATTAGCAGTCGTTTCCAACTGTTATTCCTTTCTCGAGGGCAGGTTAACTATATATTACTCACCCGTGCGCCACTTAGCTGACAGTTAAAGTAAACTTTAACCCGTTCTCGTTCGACTTGCATGTGTTAGGCACGCCGCCAGCGTTCACTCTGAGCCAGGATCAAACTCTCCATAATAAAAAGTTTAATCTTGACTATTATGTAACTCGTAGTTACAAAATAAATCTCAATTAGTAAAGCTAAGCTTTATGTTTAAATAGACAAGGATATGTTATTACCATATTCTTGTTTCGTGTTTTTTTCTCTACATCTTCATGTAGTAAATAGTTTTATCATATTCGGTTTATAAAGATTACTCTCTTAACAAACCTACTTATTGTTAAAGAACGTTTGATTCGATACTCTTAACATGTTTTTGTTAAGTGTGTCACTCAAATTGGACGGGAATTATAATAGATTTTTTATGCCTTGTCAAGGGTTTTTTCTAAAATGTAGCTTAAATTTTTAAAGTTTTCCGGTTTATTTCTTTTTATCACTAAATCTTCACTCTTTTTTTTATGAAGTAAGTTAAAAACAATCTCTAATTAATGAGGTTTTCTAAAGACTAGAAAATCATTTAGGAGAAGAATTATTAAGTTCAGCCCTAAAATCAAATAAATGGACAGTAATTACAGTATAGGGATTTATCTTAATAGTAACAGGATTAATAGGGACATTGATAACATTGTTGATGAGAAGAAGGTAAAAAATATTATAAAAGGGAGATTATAAAGTACTTATTTTAGTAAAACAAATAAGAGAATAAGAAAAATATATATAAGTAGTAAAAAATGAAGGCATAACAATTCTGGTAGAGCTAAAAAAAAGCCTCTATCTAAAATAACTAAAAAGTTAGAATAGATAAAGGCTTGTATAAATACTCAAGAGCTGGCAGCGGCCTACGTTTCCACAAGGGGACCCTGCAGTATTATCAGCGCAGAAGTGCTTGACTTCCAGGTTCGGAATGGAGCTGGGTATTTCCACTTCGCTAAAACCACCAGCAATATGAGTAAAGAAAGTAATTAGTAATTGGTTACTAGTAATTAGTAACGTTACTCTCTTTACTCACATTAGGTTCTATGAGTTTTAAAAGTTAAATGTTAAAAGTCTTTGCGTTATTGCTAACGTCTTACACAATTTGTATTAAATGCTATACATTTAATAAGATAGTAAACCAAGAAATATATAAAATAAGCCAAACGATCTATTAGTACTAGTCAGCTAAACGTCTTACAACGCTTACACATCTAGCCTATCAACCAGCTAGTCTTGCTGGGATCTTCAGGGAAAGTTCATCTTAGAGTTGGCTTCGAGCTTAGATGCTTTCAGCTCTTATCACATCCGTACGTAGCTACCCAACGATGCCCTTGGCAGAACAATTGGTACACTAGTGGTACGTTCATCCCGGTCCTCTCGTACTAGGGACAAATCTCTTCAACTTTCCTACGCCCACGGAAGATAGGGACCGAACTGTCTCACGACGTTCTGAACCCAGCTCGCGTACCGCTTTAAATGGCGAACAGCCATACCCTTGGGACCTGCTCCAGCCCCAGGATGCGATGAGCCGACATCGAGGTGCCAAACCTCCCCGTCGATGTGAGCTCTTGGGGGAGATCAGCCTGTTATCCCCGGCGTACCTTTTATCCTTTGAGCGATGGCCCTTCCACACAGAACCACCGGATCACTATGACCGACTTTCGTCTCTGTTCGACTTGTATGTCTCACAGTCAAGCTAGTTTATGCCATTATACTCAACTGGCGATTTCCATCCGCCATGAACTAACCTTTGTAAGCCTCCGTTACTTTTTAGGAGGCGACCGCCCCAGTCAAACTACCCACCAGACATTGTCCTGAAGAAGGATAACTCCTCGCAGTTAGTAACTCAAATATTCAAGGGTGGTATCTCAAGGATGGCTCATCATAAACTGGCGTCTATGAATCAAAGCCTCCCACCTATCCTGCACATGAATATCCAAGCTACAGTGTCAAGCTGTAGTAAAGGTGCACGGGGTCTTTCCGTCTTTCCGCGGGTAGGAGGAATTTTCACCTCCACTACAATTTCACTGGATCCCTGGTTGAGACAGCTCCCATCTCGTTACGCCATTCATGCAGGTCGGTATTTAACCGACAAGGAATTTCGCTACCTTAGGACCGTTATAGTTACGGCCGCCGTTTACTCGGGCTTCAATCAAATGCTTCGCTTACGCTAACATCATCAGTTAACCTTCGAGCACCGGGCAGGCGTCACACCTTATACATCCACTTACGTGTTAGCAAAGTGCTGTGTTTTTGGTAAACAGTCGGGAGGGACTCTTTGTTGCAACCTCTTTAGCTTTTGAGAGTAAATCTCTATACCAAAGTAGGCACACCTTATACCGAAGATACGGTGCTAGTTTGCAGAGTTCCTTAACCAGGGTTCTTCCACGCGCCTTAGAATACTCATCCCACCCACCTGTGTCGGTTTACGGTACGGGCAACAAATAATATACTTAGTGGCTTTTCTTGGCACGACAGTATCATCGATTCTCAATCTGCTCCGAAGAGCGTCAAGAGCCTGTAAGATCTCGGTCTAATGTATCCCGGATTTGCCTAAGATACAACCTACTTCCTTCGAGCCACTATTCCATCAGTGACCTCGATTAACTCTATGCGTCCCCACATCGCGCTTATTTGTTGGTATTGAAATATTAATCAATTTGCCATCGTCTACCCCTTTCGGACTCGACTTAGGACCCGACTAACCCTACGATGACGAGCATCGCGTAGGAAACCTTGGGTTTTCGGCGAAGAGGATTCTCACCTCTTTTCTCGCTACTCATGCCTGCATGCTCACTTCTATCCGCTCCAACGCTCCTTACCGGTACATCTTCAACGCTGAATAGAACGCTCTCCTACCACTCAATTAATTGAGTCTAAAGCTTCGGTGCAATGTTTAGCCCCGTTATATTTTCCGCGCAGAATCACTAGACCAGTGAGCTGTTACGCTTTCTTTAAAGGGTGGCTGCTTCTAAGCCAACCTCCTGGTTGTCACAGTAACTCCACATCGTTTTCCACTTAACATTGACTTTGGGACCTTAGCTGTTAGTCTGGGTTGTTCCCCTCTCGACATAGGATTTTATCACCCTACGCCTGACTCCCTAGATTACACGTATAGTATTCGAAGTTTGATAGGGTTTGGTACCGCGGTAAGCAGCCCTAGCCCAGTCAGTGCTCTACCCCTATACGCTACTACTAGAGGCTATACCTAAATATATTTCGGAGAGAACCAGCTATCACGAAGTTTGATTGGCCTTTCACCCCTATCCACAAGTCATCCGAAGACTTTTCAACGCCTACCGGTTCGGTCCTCCACTAGCTCTTACACCAGCTTCAACCTGCTCATGGATAGATCACTTCGTTTCGGGTCTGCAGCATCTGACTAATTCGCCCTATTAAGACTCGCTTTCGCTACGGCTTCGCACTTGGCTTAACCTTGCCAGACACCACAACTCGCAGGCTCATTATGCAAAAGGCAGTCCGTCACCCTGTATAAAACATAGGGCTCCGAATGATTGTAAGCTAATGGTTTCAGGTTCTATTTCACTCCCCTCACTGGGGTACTTTTCACCTTTCCCTCACGGTACTTGTTCACTATCGATCTGTAAGTAGTATTTAGGGTTGGAGGGTGGTCCCCCCATATTCAGTCAAGATATCACGTGTCCCGACCTACTCGTTCCTTAGCCTAGTACCATATTAAAGATTTCGAATACAGGAGTATCACCTTCTATGCTTTACCTTTCCAGGTAATTCTTCTATCTTAAATATTATCACTAAGTGCCCTAATCCGGTTTCGCTCGCCGCTACTACCGGAATCTCGGTTGATTTCTATTCCTCTGGTTACTGAGATGTTTCACTTCACCAGGTTCGCCTCCTCGAAAGGATAACATGCATAACATGCTGGGTTGTCCCATTCGGAAATCACTGGATCAAAGCCTCTTGACGGCTCCCCAATGCTTATCGCAGTCTAGTACGTCCTTCATCGCCTCTTACAGTCTAGGCATCCACCATTAGCCCTTAATAGCTTATTAATAAAAGTATCTCTACTTCTACCTTATTTGAGAAATTAACTAATTAAAGTTAATTGCTTTATTTGAATAATTATTCCTTGGCTACTATCTTATTAAACATATTGCTATATTTAATAAAACAGTTGTGTCTATCATTAATTAGATATTTATCTCTAAATACCTGATTTAGATATGAAATTTTTTAATTTTTAAATTATCTTCATACGAAAGATTAATTTAAACGAAAAAAATTAAAGACTTTAACATTAAATTTTTAAATAACATTGTTACTATTGTAACAGTTTTGGTTCTTCTAAAACCAAATATAAATCTTATCTCTTTTAAGACTTATATTTAGCTTTCTTTATTTGGTTTATTCAATAGATGGTGGAGATAAGCGGGATCGAACCGCTGACCTCCTGCGTGCAAGGCAGGCGCTCTCCCAGCTGAGCTATATCCCCAACAATATATTAATAATCTTGTAAGATTATCTAAATCATGGTGGGCCTACCAGGACTTGAACCTGGGACCTCACGATTATCAGTCGAGCGCTCTAGCCAGCTGAGCTATAGGCCCATTTGTCACCTATTTTTTTAAATAATCTTTATAAACCGAACACAATAAACTATCTATTTTTTTTCTCATCTTTTTTGCTATCTCTATTTCGTGAGGATAGCTTCTGAGCTAAGAAACGAATCTTAGCTCTTTCTCTGAAAGGAGGTGATCCAACCGCAGGTTCTCCTACGGTTACCTTGTTACGACTTCACCCCAGTCGCTGAATCCACTGTGGAGGGTAGCTACTTTAGCATCCCCGCTTCGAATGAGTTCAACTCCCATGGTGTGACGGGCGGTGAGTACAAGACCCGGGAACGTATTCACCGTAGCATTGCTGATCTACGATTACTAGCGATTCCAACTTCAAGTAGTCGAGTTGCAGACTACTATCCGAACTGGGAGGCATTTTTGAGATTTGCTCCACATCACTGTATTGCTGCTCTTTGTATGCCCCATTGTAGCACGTGTGTAGCCCTGGACGTAAGGGCCATGATGACTTGACGTCGTCCTCACCTTCCTCCTACTTGCGTAGGCAGTCTCGTTAGAGTTCTCAGCCGAACTGTTAGCAACTAACGACGAGGGTTGCGCTCGTTGCGGGACTTAACCCAACATCTCACGACACGAGCTGACGACAGCCGTGCAGCACCTGTATATAAGTTTCTGCAAGCAGACACCAATCTATCTCTAAATTGTTCTTACTATGTCAAGTCCAGGTAAGGTTCTTCGCGTATCGTCGAATTAAACCACATGCTCCACCGCTTGTGCGGGTCCCCGTCTATTCCTTTGAGTTTTAATCTTGCGACCGTACTCCCCAGGCGGTACACTTAATGTGTTAACTGCATTACTGCTATGTCTAGCATAGCAACAACTAGTGTACATCGTTTAGGGCGTGGACTACCAGGGTATCTAATCCTGTTTGCTCCCCACGCTTTCGCGTCTCAGCGTCAATAATGTTCCAGTAGATCGCCTTCGCAATCGGTATTCCTTCTGATCTCTACGGATTTTACCCCTACACCAGAAATTCCATCTACCTCTCCCATATTCTAGATAGACAGTTTCAAAAGCAGTTCTATAGTTGAGCTATAGGATTTCACTTCTGACTTATCTATCCGCCTACACGCTCTTTACGCCCAGTGATTCCGAGTAACGCTTGCGCCCTCCGTATTACCGCGGCTGCTGGCACGGAGTTAGCCGGCGCTTATTCATATAGTACCGTCATTATCTTCCTATATAAAAGGAGTTTACGCTCCGAAAAGTGTCATCCTCCACGCGGCGTTGCTGCATCAGAGTTTCCTCCATTGTGCAATATTCCCCACTGCTGCCTCCCGTAGGAGTCTGGACCGTGTCTCAGTTCCAGTGTGACTGATCATCCTCTCAAACCAGTTAGGCGTCATTGACTTGGTGAGCCATTACCTCACCAACTATCTGATACCATACAGTCCCATCCTCGAGCACTAAAGCATTTCCCTTGCTGACTTATGTCATAAAGGCATATAGGGCATTAGCAGTCGTTTCCAACTGTTATTCCTTTCTCGAGGGCAGGTTAACTATATATTACTCACCCGTGCGCCACTTAGCTGACAGTTAAAGTAAACTTTAACCCGTTCTCGTTCGACTTGCATGTGTTAGGCACGCCGCCAGCGTTCACTCTGAGCCAGGATCAAACTCTCCATAATAAAAAGTTTAATCTTGACTATTATGTAACTCGTAGTTACAAAATAAATCTCAATTAGTAAAGCTAAGCTTTATGTTTAAATAGACAAGGATATGTTATTACCATATTCTTGTTTCGTGTTTTTTTCTCTACATCTTCATGTAGTAAATAGTTTTATCATATTCGGTTTATAAAGATTACTCTCTTAACAAACCTACTTATTGTTAAAGAACGTTTGATTCGATACTCTTAACATGTTTTTGTTAAGTGTGTCACTCAAATTGGACGGGAATTATAATAGATTTTTTATGCCTTGTCAAGGGTTTTTTCTAAAATATAGCTTAAATTTTTAAAGTTTTCCGGTTTCTCCAGTTTTTAGTTGTTTTTAATTTTTATCATTATTAATATATATAAATATATTTATAAAATGAATATAACTTCATTTATTAAAGAATTTATTAAGGGTAACATATTAAAATGTCAAAAAATTAGAAAGGAATACAATGTATAACAGAGATTATCTTACACAAGACACATCTCAATACAGCTCTAATGTAGATTCATCAAGAGCACAGTTAATGAGCTTTTTAAAAGCAACTTATCAGCTATTCGCTGGTTCTTTACTTGCAGCAACGGCAGGTGCTTATATCGGATTAGATATGGTGTCTACAATAGCAAGCTGGTATTGGGGGTTAGTAATACTTGAATTTATTCTTTTATTTGCACTTTTTGCAGTAAAAAATAAACCAGGTATAAATTTAGCGGTTTTATTTGGATTTACTTTTATAAGTGGTTTAACAATTACACCATTATTAAGTAATATTCTTATGATGCCTTCAGGTGCTTCAATTGTAGCTCAATCATTTTTAATGACTTCTGTTGCATTTGGTGGTATTTCAATGTTTGCAATGACAACAAAAAGAGATTTCTCAGGTATGGGGAAAATGCTATTTATTGCATTAATTATCTTAATTGTTGGATCTATTTCAAATATTTTCTTTCAATCTCCACTTTTACAGTTAGGTATTGCAGGAGTTGGTGCATTATTATTCTCTGCATTTATTCTTTATGATACACAACAAATTATCAGAGGTGGATTTGAAACACCAATTGAAGCTGCTATTGCTTTATATTTAGATTTCTTTAATCTATTTGTATCTTTATTACAAATTTTTGGAATCTTAAATAGCGACGAATAATAAATATAAATAGCTTCGATTTTCGAAGCTATTTTATTCTACAATACTTTCTATGGAAGAAAAAAACAATCTAAGACTTATTGATGCTAATTTAAATCGCCTTCGTGAAGGTATTCGTGTTGTTGAGGATATCTTTAGATATATCTATAATGACAAAGAAACTGCCCTTAAACTAAAAAGTTTAAGACACAAAGCAAGAACCTCAAACTACAATCAACTTTTAGAAACAAGAGATGTACAAAATGATGTTTTAAGAGCTTCTATAAAAAGTGAACAAAATCGTGATGATTTAAACTCTATATTAATTGCTAACTTTAAAAGAGCCCAAGAGAGTGCAAGAGTTCTTGAAGAGTTTTGTAAATTAATTTCAATAGAAGATAGTGAAAATTTCAAATATATAAGATATGAACTTTATATTTTAGAAACAGTTTTAACAAATATAACTTCAAACTCTAAATAGTTTGGAGTATATTCTTTATAAAGTTTTTTTGCCATTTTAAAATCTAAATTTGAAGAGCCACCACTAACACCAGATTTTTTAATATAATCAAATAGATCTTTTTTATTATCAAACTCAATATTATAGTTATGAATCTCAAATTCACAAGTAAAACTATTCGTAAATGCTTCTTTTATTTTTTCAACTGATAAAATAGGAGATTCTGTTTTTGTAATCTCTTGAATTGTTTTAAAAGTATTAGAAGTGAATAAAACAGCATTTATTTCATTTGTACAAAGGCTAAGTTTTTTTACAAGCTTTTTTAAATCCTTTGACCACTGCATTGCAGAAGAGGATAAAATCATATCAAATTTTTTGTTTTTTAAAAAGGCTTCAAATTCACTTGAATCAAAATCAAAACAATTTATCTCTATATTCCCACCCCTTGGATGAAGTTTACACATAGAAGGAGAAAAGTCAATTGCATCGTATTTTTCAATTTGCCAATCAATATATTTGAATACTTGTCCAGAACCACAACCTATTTCTAAAATTTTTTTTGGTTTTGATTTTATATCACGAATAAGAGCTTTTGCAGCTATTTGTTGGATTATATTGAAGTTGTTATATTCTTTTGCGTATTTAGAAAACTCGTTTTTTACAGACATGGAAAGCATTTTAACCTTTTTTTAATAAAATTTTAGTAAAATACAATCCATTTTTTTAAAGGAAACTTAATATGACATCAACACTATTGATAATTCAGTTCATTTTAGCAGTTGCAATTACTATTTCAATCTTATTACAAAAGAGTTCAAGTATTGGACTTGGAGCATATAGCGGAAGTAATGATTCATTATTTGGAGCAAAAGGGCCAGCAAACTTTTTAAGTAAAGCAACAATGTTTTTAGGACTTTTATTTGTTATAAATACAGTAACTTTAGGTTACTTATATAATCAAGAAAAACTTGAAAGTGCCGTTGATAGTGTTAAAACTGATACTTTAATTCCTACTACTCCAGTACAACAAACTGCACCTGCAGCACCAGTTGCACCTGCTGCACCAGTAGTACCAGAACAACCACAAAACAACTAATACCCTATATAGAAATTATGATATGCCTTCCTGGCATATCACAATAAAAACTCCTAAAATTCTTTATATAAAACTTATCATATGTTTAAAATGGTATAATCTTGTTCGATTTTTAAAAGCAATACAAAAAACAAAGGAGAGTATAAATGTTAAATGAAATATATTCAGAAACAAAAGATCATATGGAAAAATCTCTAGAAGCATTAAAAAGAGATTATAAAACACTTAGAACAGGAAAAGTAAATGTTACTGTATTAGATAGTGTTAAAATTGATTATTATGGAACACCAACTCCATTAAACCAAGTAGGTTCAGTTACAGCAACTGATGCAACAACAATTGTTGTTAATCCTTGGGAAAAAAATCTTTTATCTGATGTTGAGCATGCAATCAATGCAGCTAATATTGGAGTTAACCCAAATAGTGATGGAGATGTAATAAAATTATTCTTCCCACCAATGACAGTTGAACAAAGAAAAGAGAGTGCTAAACAAGCTAAAGGTATGACAGATAATGCAAAAGTTGCAATCAGAAATATAAGAAAACATTCAAATGATCAAGTAAAAAATCTTCACAAAGAAAAAGAGATCACTGATGATGATAACAAAAAAGCTTTAGATGAAATTCAAAAAATTACTGATTCTTATGTTGCAAAAGCTGATGCAATTTTAAAAGATAAAGAACAAGAAATTTTAACGGTTTAATTATGAATGTAGAACAAATTTACAAAGATGCACAAGCTTTATTAGAAGGTCACTTTAAACTAAGTTCAGGGAACTATTCTAAATTCTATTTACAATCAGCGAAGGTTTTAGAAGACCCAAAAACTGCAAAACTTTTAGCAGAAGCTTTAGCAGAACAAATTAAAGAATCTGGAATAAAAGTAGATGCAGTTTGCTCTCCAGCTCTTGGTGGTCTTATTGCAGGATTTGCCCTAGCAACAGCACTTGATGTAAGATTTATCTTTGCAGAAAGAGTTGATGGAGAGATGACGATTAGAAGAGGCTTTGAAGTTAAAGAGAATGAAAACTACCTAATTTGTGAAGATATTATTACAACTGGTGGTTCAGCATTAGAGGCTGCAAAACAAGTTGAAAATGCTGGTGGAAATATTGTTGCTTATGCAGCTTTAGCAAATAGAGGATTTTGTTCTAGAGAAGGAAGTGATTTACAAGCACAAGATAATTGTAAACTTCCTTTAGATAAACCACTTTTTGCCCTAGAAGATTTTACATTTAAAATGTATTCTCCAGAGGAATGTGATTTTAAAGATATTGCTTATAAACCTGGTAGTAGAGGAAACTAAGTTTTACTATGAGTAGATGGAGAGATGTTAAACAAGGAAATACAAAAGAGGAATTTACACAAGTAGAGGATACTGATAGTTTAACATCAGCTCCAATTGGAAATAGAATTAAAGCATTTATTGTTGATATGTTTATGATAATGATGCCAATAATGTATGTAACTACTTATTTAATCATGGAAGGAAAAGATGATTTTCAAGGTAGTGAAGAAGCTAGATGGTTAACTGCACTTACCTATGGACTTATTGTTGTTCTTTTTTGGATAATGAAAGGTCAAACACCAGGGTATAAAGCTTATTCTGTTACCCTTGTTGATAATGAAACAAAAAACAAAATCTCTTTACCAAAAGCAATTCTAAGATATTTAATATTTATATTCTCAGCAACAACTGTACTACTTGCATTTTTACCCTTTTTTAGAAAAGACAAAAAAACTATACAAGATTTATTAACAAAAACTACTGTTATCTCAGAAAAAAAATAATGCTTATTTTTAAATTATCAGCATTTTATTTTTTTTATTTTGCTGCCGTTGGTGTTTATGTAATTTTTCTACCAAAAGTATTACACGATTTAGATTATAGTGCTCTACAAATTGGAATTGTATTTGCATTAGCTCCATTAATGAGATTTGCAACACCTTTTTTATTTTTAAAACATATAAAGTTAAATCAATTTGTTTTTAAAACAGCACTATTTTTATCAATTTTTTGTTCTATTTGCTTTTATTTAACAATTGAAAATTTTTATTTCTTTATGATAAATAATGCAATATTAGGAGCTTCTCTCTCATTAATTCTTCCATACTTGGAAGTAAATGCAGTAAAGATTTTGGGAAAAGATAGATATGGTAAATCAAGACTTTTTGGTTCAATTGGATTTACACTAATATCTTTAGTGTTAGGGCAATTTCTAACACATCCATATATCGCTATACATTACTACTTAGCAGTTAATATTTTGACAGTTATATTTGCACTTCTACTTTTAAAATATGATGATGTGAATCACGATGAAAGTAATACTAATGAACCATTTTCTTTTTTTAAATATTGGCCATTTTGGGTTAGTTTATTTTTTATGCAACTAAGCTTTGGAGGCTTTTATAATTTTTTTACAATATATGAAACAGAAAATGGAATAAGTTTACAGATGACTTCTTATCTTTGGTCTTTTGGTGTTTTATGTGAAATAATTCTACTTTATTTTCAAGCCCCATTACTAAAAAGAAATCTTTTAAACATAATAAAGTTTTCAATTGCTATTACTATAATTAGGTGGTTTTTATTATTTGCCTATCCTGATAATTTAGCTTTAACCTTTTTTACACAAAGTATCCATGCCTTTTCTTTTGGTTTATACCATAGTGCAGTTATAATATATTTATACTCTTTATATTCAAATAAGAAGCTAGCCCAACAATTTATGTATGGAGTAGCCTATGGTCTTGGTGGATTTTTGGGAGCTTTATTAGCTGGATGGTTATATGGAGAGTATTTATTTTTATATAGTTCAATATTTTCAGCCCTTGCTTTAATCTTTTTATTTAATAAACGCTTACCCCTCAAAGATATTTAAACAATATCCATTATTAATGTTTTAATATTTTTCTTTTCTTGTATCTCATTTAGTTTTAAACCTGTAATTTGCATATTCATAAATTCACTATGATTTTTAATTTTGTTTTTTGCAATCTCTTGTAAGACTTTTCCCCTGTAAAATTTTGCCCAGTGTGAAACAACCTTCCCCTCTTTTATAAATTTAAACGTCAAAACATTTGCTTTTTTAGCTTTATAAAATTTTTCGTAAAAGCCTGCTCTTAAATCTATAAGCTCATCTCCTACAAAATCATCTAAAGTATCAGTAAAATTATCTAAGTAAAATTTTTCAACACTAATGTTTGGAAGTTTTGCACCTTGTTTATATTTATAATCTGGAATTAAATCTTTTGCTAAAATTGGACCAAAAAGATTTGAGAATAAAACAACATTTTCATCAATATATTTTTGTTCATCAACTTGTAAGTTTTTATAATCAAGGGCATCAAATGCCACTCCGTTATATCTATTTATTGCCTTCATAGTAGGTTTGTTGATTAAACTCTCTTTATATTTTTCCACATCTTTAAGATTTTTTAATCCAAACCATTTTGACAACTCTTCAATTGTAGAGTTCTTTAATACATCTTCATATATATTTATAATCTCTTCTCTTTTAGAGAAAAGTTGTGGAAAAGAAAAGTTTTCGTTTGAGAAAGAAGAAGAATCCCCTCCACTATTCTTTGCCTCTGCAGGTGCTAATAAAATTTTCATAATAACTCTTTTTAATAAAATAAATAAGAGTTTATCGAAATTTTTATTTAAGATGTTTTATTTTAACCTATAAACTTTCCACTATGATAAAGCCATTTTCCATTAACTTTTACAAATCTACTCTTTTCAACAAAAGATGCATCAATTGCTCCTTGTGAAATAATAGCTTTAAATGTAACATAGGCTTCATTATCACCATCAATAAAGTCATAAACTTCTAAACCCTGAAAAGTAGTATGATCAAAATAATCATGTAGTGTTTCTTCCCAAGTTTTAATGTCAGAAGAGTAATCTGGGTTTTCTCTGTGAGTTGTTTCCATTAAATAGCTTGCATTATTTGCTGCATATGCACTATATCTGGATTTCATAAGCTCTAATGCATTTTTTGCAGAATTACCTTCATGAAATACCTTACAGCATTTTTTAAATTTTTTTAAACTTCCACATGGACAGAATGAATTGCCTGATATCTTCATATTAAATCCTAATTTTAAGGTTTAAAATATTTTATCAAAAAAATAGAAAATTTGGAAGTGAAAATAATATAAATTATAATCACTTCTAATTCTTGCTATTTTTTAGCTTTAATATCTTTTTTTATGTTTGAGATTAACTTTGGTCCAAAACCTTTTAACTTCAATAAGTCATCTGCATTTTCAATCTGTTTACTTTTTCTAAAAGTAATTATTTGCTCTGCTTTTTTCTCACCTATACCTTTTATAGCCATAAGTTCATCTTTTGTTGCAGTATTTAAATTTAATGCTGCAAACATAAATGATATACCCATTAGTAATAAGACTAATATCTTTTTCATTTCAACTCCTTTAATATAATATTTTATATTATCTATAATAACTTTAAAGTTTATTTATAATTATAATGATTACTTTATTTTTTCAAAATATTATTTATATCTAATCTCAATTATAATAGAATACCCTAAACAAATTTGAGGGAAGAATATGGATTTTCAAATTCCATTGGAATTAATAAGTAATATAATCTCGATAGCTATATTAGTAGCACTATTATTTAAATATCTTCAATATAAAAAGAAACTTGAAGTATTAAAAGGTTTAGATGTACTAAAAGAGCAAAAAAAATTAACTTTTGAAGATAAAGAGTTTATAAAAAAGAATTTAAAGGACTATAGACTTGCTTTTGAGACTGATGAAGAAAGAATAAAAATTTCATATCCAGTATTTATTTTAATTGCAGGTATTTTATTTACCTTTCTTTCTTTTCAAGAGGCAATGATACATTTAAATTTAGTTGTTGTTGCTTATATATATTTACATATTAGTAAATTACACAATAGAAATTTTTTAAATTTCTTAAAAGAATTAAGCAATAATATTGATTGATTCAAATAGGAGAAAAAATGTTTAGTAATTTTTTAGGGAAGAAAGATATTAAAGAATCTAAACAAGCAGATTCACAAAAAATAGAAAAAAAAATAGATATACAAAAAGAAGAGTCTGGAAAAAAAGAGAATGAACCATTGGTAATAAAAACCAATCCAGAAGAAGACTTTGATAAAAAACAATGTATTGATATGGGATTGGATATTAAAGAGAATGTAAAAAGGGCAAGTAATGCTTTTTTTAATAGTAAAAATAAACAAAAAGCTGATGCATATTTAATGTTTGAAGAATATCTAACCACCCTCTCAACTGAAAGAACTAGAGAACTGCAAAAAATGAAGTACTTAGATTTTATAGAACAAGAAGAAAAAATCTTTACTATGCTTAAAAATGGTTTTGCCCAATCTCTTTCAAAGGGTGCATCACTTGATGAAAACACAAGAAAAATTATTGATTTTGTATTTGGAGATATTAAAAAATTTCCATCAAAAGGTCATAGATATTGGTATTATAAAATCTATATTTGGCAAAAAAGAAAAATTGATTAGAAAAACTCTTCTAATCTCTTTCCACAATCATTATTATAAACTTCAAAATCACATTTATATAAATCATTTGATTTTAAAAAATCTATACAATCATAAATAGTTTGTTGAGTATCTTTACAATACACATAAAACTGCATTAAACCCTCACAAATATCCACAGCAAGAAGAGCTAATTTATTTTCCTCTTCCAAACTTTCTAAATGATTATTTTCAAAAACAGTAAAAAACGCTAAACAAGCTGGATCAGGGAACATAATATCATCAGCCACATGAAAATTATGTTTTAACAATACCAGATTAGGGAACTCTTCTATTGTTTGAGGTAGGTCTATATCATCTCTTATTCTTAACATCTGGTTAATATTTCCAGTGTTTTCTAAATACCACTTTTCTTCCACAAATCAACCTTAAATATGGGTATTCATTAAAGATGAATACCCTTTATAATTACATTGTTCCAGCTAAAGATTTAACAAGTCCATTCTCTAAGAATGGTCTAGCTTGCTCAAAATCTAAACCAGGAGCATATGCAGAACTTACAATTCTTGTTCTATATTTTTTCCATTGAACATTTTCCATAGTAGAACTTTGTCTACTTACAGAACCTCTACCCATTTGTCCAGACATACTATCATTTTGAGTTACAGTTTCACCTTGCATTGGTCTTTGTCTAATCTCTACATCAGTAACCATTGCATAATGTATATCTTTAACTCTTGCTGCTTCAATTCCCATACCTACAACTGCTCCAATTAATCCAGCAGTTCCAGCTCTACCATATCCACCACCAGTTAACATTGTTACACCAGCTGCAGCTGCACCAACTCCAAAACCAGATGCTAAATAATTCTTTTGTTCATTTTCATCCATCTGACCAACTTTTAGTAAGTTTGCTTGAACCATAAAATTAGCTTTTTTAGGATTTCTTGTTACTACAAATCCCATACTTTCAAATTTTGATTTTAACTTTTGCATAATTTCAAGCTCTTCATCTGAAGTGTTTCTAAATTTGAAATAGATTATTTGATCTTTTGGGTCTACTGGCTCTAAAAAAATAGTTTCACTCATTTTTGTTTTTGCATGAACATCTTTTTTAGTAATAGCTACTTTTTCTCCTGTTGCTGTTGTTCCAACTTTTGTAAAAGAGGGAGCGGCACAACCTGTAAATAGTAAAGCAGCAAGAGAGATACTCACTAAACTCATACTTCTTAAACTAACTTTTTTAATCATTTCTTCACCTTGTTATTAAAATAGATGCTATTTTAGAAAAATATATTTTAATATTACATAAATATACTGATTTTTAATTATTAATTTTAGAAATTAAAGACTTTTAGGCCAAAGATATCTTTATTATTTCTATTTATCCACCCATTTATAATTAAATTATCTTTTTTTGAAATAAATTGTGAAACAGAGGAATTATCATCTAAGACATTAACACTTAGTGTCCACTCATTGTCATCTTTATCAATTATTGTATCAACAAAAAACAATTCTTCATCAGCATACTCATCTTCATGGTCAAAAATCTTTTCTACTATTCTTTGTAACATATAGTTATGCTTTAAACTATCATTTATTTCTAATTGATTTAATGAAAGTTTATCTTTTAATTTATATAAAATTTTTCCATTTGTATTTGATTCTTTAAGTATAAGAATAAACTTCTCACCTTGTTTTGCATTTAGAATAAACAAAGAACTAATAAGTGTAAAAACAACTACAAACTTCAAGAAAACATTTTTCATCTTTTCCCCTTTTACCAATTAATTGGCTTTTTCCCTAAACTTTTTAAAATCTCATTTGTTTTACTAAAGTGTTTACATCCAAAAAAACCTCTATATGAAGATAAAGGACTTGGATGAGGAGCAGTCAAAATATGATGTTTTGATTCATCAATAAGTTTACTCTTTGCTATTGCAGGAGCACCCCAAAGTATAAAAACTACTTCTCTACAATTATCTGAAATATATTTTATTATATTATTTGTAAAAGTTTCCCATCCTAATTTATGGTGTGATTTTGGTTTTGATTCCTCAACTGTTAAAATTGTATTTAATAAAAGTACACCCTCTTTTGCCCAAGGTGTTAAATCTCCATCTAAGCATGAAGAGTCTTTTTTTAAATCATCTCTTATCTCCTTTAGAATATTTACCATTGAAGGTGGGTTTTTTATCTCTTTAGGAGTAGAAAAAGCTAAACCTTGTGCTTGCCCTTTACCATGATAAGGATCTTGTCCTAAGATAACTACTTTTAAATCTTTTAATAAAGATTTAGAAAAGGCATTAAATATTTTATCTTTTGGAGGAAATACAGTAGTTGTTTCATATTTTTTATCAATTTGCTCTTTTAAATTTTTAAAATAATCTTTTTCTTTTTCAATATTTATAACTTCTTCCCATGATTGCATTTAATAATATCCTGTTAATTAAAATTTCACTAAGATACCATAAATAATTTGAAAGTTTTTCTTGAAACAATATACGAAAACAATAATTGCCTCTTTTTTAATTATACTTGCTTGTTTAGGTTTAGGTAGATTTTCCTTTGGCATGGTATTACCAAATATTCAAGAGAGTTTAGCTCTTACAACAACACAAGTTGGTTTTATAGGAACAGCAAACTTTATTGGATACTTAGCAGGTATATTCTTTGCTAATATTTTATATAACAAATATGAAACTTATAAGTTAATTTTTATAACTATACTTCTTCAATCATTAAGTATGTTTATTATGATTTTATTTAATTCTTATTTATATATCTCATTAGTTTACTCCTTTAGTGGTTTTTTCTCTGCTATTGCTAATATATCAATAATGGCTTATGTCGCAAATGTTGTTCCAAAAGAGTTTAGAGGAAAAGCTTTAGGTTTAGCTGTTAGTGGAAGTGGTTTAGCCATAATCTTTTCAGGTGAGTTAGTCCCTTATATAGAAAGTTTAACATCTAATATGCCATGGAAATATTCATGGATGATTTTTTCACTTATTTTATTAATTGTTGCTTTCATATCAAAAGGAATTATAAAAAAACACGCTAAACATGATATGCCTGAATCAAAAGTTTCAGTTTTAAAATATATAAAAACAAGTGCTTTTTGGAAAATTGCAACAATTTATATGGTATTTGGAATTAGTTATTCTATATTTGTAACCTATTTTGTAAGTGCAGTTATGGATAAATACTCTTTGAGTAGTGATATTTCTGGAGATTTTTGGGCAATTCTAGGTTTTAGTTCTTTATTCTCTGGCTTAATTTTTGGAATAATTGCAGATAAATATGGTGCATATAAATCGCTTTTCTTTGTTTACACTTTACAAACAATAGCCCATTTTATTTTATCAATTGATGTAAATTCAATAGCTTTATTTATTTCAGCTATAGCCTTTGGTATTTCTGTGTGGAGTATACCATCTTTGGTTACATTATTAACTTCACAACATTTTGATGTAAGAAGAACAGCAAAAGTACTCTCACTTTTAACTATACTTTTTGCCTCTTTACAAGCAATAGGCCCAGTTGCTGCTGGTTATATTTATGATATAACAAATGATTTTTCTGAGGTTTTCTTATTAACTTCAGTATTAACTTTATTTGCTGCGTTGATATCATTTATATTTTCGAAGCAAACAATTAAACAGATTCATTAAAGGAGTTAAATGAATAAAAAAGCAATAATATTTGATTTAGATGGAACCTTAATAGATTCATTAAAAGATATTGCAATAAGTGCTAACTTGGTATTAGAAGAGTTTAATCTACCAATACACGATATCTTTGAATATAAAAATTTTGTTGGAGGAGGAGCCTCTGTTTTAGTTGATAACTGTGTTCCAAAAAATAGCAATGAAGATTTAAAAGAAAAAGTATTAAATAGATTTAAAGAGATATATGATCAAGAACACCATCTAAATACAAAACCCTATGATGGTATAAATGAAGTTTTAGAACAACTAACAAAACAAAATATCAAAATTGGAATACTTTCAAATAAACCCCATTATTTTACATGCAAGTATGTTGAAGAGTTTTTTAGTAATTATAATTTTTTAGAGGTGCATGGACAAAAAGAGAATATTCCTAAAAAGCCTCATCCAAAGGTTCCACTTGAAATTGCAGACTCTTTTAATATAGAGCCAGAAAACATATTTTTTGTTGGAGATAGTGATGTTGATATAAAAACTGCTATTAATTCGAAGATGATTCCCGTTGGAGTAAAATGGGGTTTTAGAGGGCCTAGAGAGTTAATAGATAATGGCGCAAAATATATTGTTGATACGCCAAAAGATATTTTAAAACTTTTTGAGAAGTAAGCTTTAAAGCTTACTTCTATTGAGGTTTTTTGTATCCTAATCTTGTCATAATATCCATTGGACTCATATCATATTTTTCAGCAACTTGTTTAAATTTATCGTCACTAGCAGCCTCAACTCCCAAAGTTTTTAATTTTGAGATAAACTCATTTGTAGAAAGTTTTAAAGTCTGTGCAACCTCTTTTACAGTTTTTCTCCCAAGTCCCGTTAGTTCAATAATCTCTTGACCATTTTTTTCAAAATTTACTTTTAGAAGATTATAAATAAATTGAGGACTAACTGAGTTATCATCAGCTATTTGTGATAAACTCTGACTTGAGTCAAAAGTAATATTATTTGCTTTTAATATTTCTTCACTCTGTACAATATCAAAGCCTAGTTTTTTAGAAAAACTTTTTAAAGACGATAACTCTGCATGTGAATAAGGAGCTGTTCCATAATCTTTTTCCCAAGAGTTTTTGATACCATCTCCAAACTCAATAAAAGAAGAAAAAGGGACGAAACCATTTAAAGTACCAATTAGAAAAACAAAAGTTAATAAAACAGCAACTAGCATATCTTTTGTAAATACTACCATCTGTTTTGCGTTATTTTTCATATAACTAGTTATTGGTTTCCAATTATAAAAAAGATGTAGAATTGTCATAAATACAATCAAAACCATAAAACTTGTGTGTATTTGAGCATATTGTTCTTTAGAAAGTCCAATAATTTCCCAATTTGCCCAATTTGCAATTCTTCCTGGAGGAGCGATAAATAACATAACTCCAGTATAAGTCATTACAACAATTGAAAGTAACATTGTAAGTGAAGTTATCTTTTTTAGATTCATCTTAAATCCTTTATTTAATATACTGAAATTATAAAATATTTATTTTAACAGCTTATTAACCATATATAAGATAGAGAATTAAATCTCTATCTTCTTAAACTTCTAGTTCAAAAAAACTTTCGTTGATTTTTTGATATTCAGCAATTGAACAAGTTATCTTCAATGCATTTTCATAATCTTTAAAAGATTCTAAGAAAAGTTTTTTTAGCTCACTTATATTTGCTGTTCTAAAAATGAAATATCCCACGATATTTTTGTTTCTAGATCCTGCCTTTTCAATACCAAAACTGTCAAATTTCCATTCAACTCCTCTAGAATAGAAAAAAACCTCTTCTAATCTTTTTTCTAATTCTTCCCTTACAGTATTGTTGTATTCTTTAAGATGAACATAAAAAGCGACATTTACATTATATTTTTCTTGTGCAAGTTTTTTTTCAAATGTTGTTTTTGGTTCTTCTATTTTATTATCCATATTTTTTCCTCAAAAAATTCTTTTGTAATTATAGTAAATAAGATTAAAGGCTAACTAAAATTCTACATAATATTTTTTTTAGCCCTAAATCTTAACATCTTCTTTTTTGCTACCTTTCTCATATCAACATGGGAATCTAGTTCATCTACAATTTCACGTCCCAATAAAGTTTCAACTGCATCTTCTAACGTAACAATCCCTTCTGTTTGTCCGTAATTATCGACAACTAAATACATATGTTCTTTACTTTCTAAAAACATATCAATCAGTTTTGATACAGGAACATTTTCATTAACATGTAAAATTGGTTTTATAAGTCTTAATTTATTTTCAAGTTCATTGGTAATCTTCTCATAAAAGTATTCCTTTGAAATAATTAAACCTACCATATCATCTACATTATTTCTAAATATAGGGATTCTTGAATACTCTTTTAACTTTTTTAAATCAATAGAATTATTTTTAGGGGTATCAAAACTTGATAAATAATCATTTTCTTGAATACAATAAACTACACTTCTGGGGGTTAATATATCTTTGACTCTAATGTCATGGAGTTGTAAGACATTTTCAATTATTCCACTATCTTCACTTCTAATAATCCCATTTTCATCAGCTATTTTTGCAGTTGCTATAATCTCTTCTTTTGTAATAACATCTTTTTTTGAATCAGTAAGAAGTGCAGTGATTTTTTTCATAACTATTATAATTGGATAAGTAATATAAATCAAAAATTTTATAACCCTTGTACTAAAACCAGCTAAATTTTTCCAATAATACGCTCCAAGTGTTTTTGGAATAATTTCTGAAAATACTAAAATCAAAATAGTTAAAACAGCCGAGATATAAAACATATACTCTTCACCAAATATTTTAGCAGCTTCTGCTCCAACACCTGCTGCACCTAAAGTATGAGCAAAGGTATTTAAAGTCAAAATTGCAGCAATGGAAAAATCTATATCATTTTTTTGTTTCTCCATTAACAATCCAAGTTTTTTGTTTTTTTGTTTTACTAATTCAATATGAGATGCACTTATAGATAATAAAACTGCTTCAAGTATAGAACATAAAAAAGATACCCCAATGGCAATGGAAAAATATATAATTAATAACATATGAAAATCCTAATAAAATTTTCTTATTATAATAAAAAGTTCTAAAAACAGTTTAAAACATAAGGTTTTTAAAAGGTTGCATATGCAATAATTGCATACACAACTAAAGGAGACTTATGAAGTATGCTTTAAAAGATTCAATTGCTTATAGATTAATAAGGAGTTCAAATAATGTTGTTTATACATTAAACAAGGCATTACTACCTTATGATTTAGCAACGGAACAAAGGGCAACTTTAGAGATTATAAAATTTGAGCCTGATGTAAACCAGACAAAAATTGCAAAACTCCTTGGTAAAGATAAAGCAACAATAAGTCGCTCATTAAGTTCACTTGAAAAAAAAGAGCTTATAACTAGAGTAAATGATGCTAATAATAAAAGATCTAACAAAATATCACTTACTAAAAAAGGTGAGGAGATTCTTGAGTCAACAATACAATCAGTTACCTCATTTAGAGAAGAATTAAGATCTAAAATTAGTGAAGAAGAGCATGAGATGTTTTTTAACATCTTAAACAAGCTTGAATTATAGGAAGGATAAACTATGAATAGATACGTAAATGTTTCAAACGAATTGTATGAAGTTTTTGAAGATGCTGCAGTTAAGCATGAAGAGTGTGATATTGTCTATAAAGATAATAAAAAAGAAAAAGAGTTACATAGTAAAGTTGTAGATATAAAAAATGTTAATCTACAAGAATTTATTGAAATGGAAGATGGAACAGTAATTAGACTTGATAAAATTGTTGAGTTTAATGGAAGTGAAACAAGAGCTCTTAATAGATACCTTTAGATTAAAGAGTCTTACCTCTTTAGTCTACATTTTCAAAACTATTTGTTTCTTTTTTAAAAACCATTAAAGAACCATCTAATAAATTATAATACCAACCATGGATTTTTAAAGTTTTATTTTCAATTCTTTCTTTTACTTGGGGATAAGTCATTAAGTTTTTTAACTGAAAAACTACAGAGTTTTTTTCAGTAGCACGATAAAGCTCTTCTCTGTTTGGATAAATAAGTTTATCTCTTAGGGTAAAGTCTTTCACAGGTTTAGCTATTTCCAGCCATTTTTTTATAAAAACATTTTCCTCTGGTATTTGTTTATATAAACTTTCACATGCACCACAATGAGAATGTCCACATATTATAATATGTGATACATTAAGTATATCAAGTGCATACTCAATAGCAGCAGCAACACTATAAAAATCAACAGAAGAAGAATGAGGAGGAACAAAATTTCCAATATTTCTTAAAACAAATAGATCTCCTGGTCTGTTCCCAAACATGAAATCTGTAGTAACTCTACTATCACAACAACTAATTAGCATCACTTCAGGTTTTTGTCCATTGTTAACTGAATCATCTAAAGCTTCTTTGAATTCATCAATTTGATATTTTTTATAAAGTTTATTACCTCTAATTAGATTATTGATTACATTCATATTTCCATCTTGTGAGTCAAAATTATATGAAGTAGCTTGATGACTTATTTCCTTAGGAAGGGAGGAGCGGGAAAGCTGAATGGATCAACTACTTCATATACGGTATAGTAGTTAAAAAAAATGTAAGAAAAATGTAAAATGAAAAAAATTTATTAATTAATCAAAAAAGTACGGTTTTTCTTTTTTTAATTCATCTATTTTAGAAATTGTTCTAGAAAGATGAGTTCTCATTGCCTTTTCTGCTTTTTTAAAGTTTTTTTCTTTTATTGCATCAAAAATTGATTTATGGTCTTCGTAAAGTTTTTTACTTTTCCCATTTATTGGTAGTTCAAGTCTATTTGCTCTTTTTTTATGTCCCATTTTAGATATTAATAAATCATTTAATTCCTCTTGTCCAATAGAATTAAACATAATAGTATGGAACTCTTTATCAAGTTCGTCAAACTCACTGAACCTTGTAACATCTTCTGAAATCTCTTCTTGTTTTTTTAGATTTTTTTCAATTTTTGAAAGGGCTTTTTCATCATAATTTTCAATCATCTCTTTTAGAACTTCAATTTCAATTGCAACTCTTAAAAAGTTACTTCTTTTTATTTCATCAATATTTATTTTTGTAACTAAAGTTTTAGATTGAGGAAAGATTTTTACTAGTTTATCTTGTTCTAAAAGTTGTAAAGCTTCTCTAATAGGGGTTTTACTTATTTCTAACTGTTCGGCTAAGTCATTTCTTGAAATATAAGTACCAGGTGGTAATTCTAAAGTAAGTATTCTTCTTAAAATTTCATTATAAGCTTTTTGAGTTGCATTTAACATCTTCTACTCTCCCACCAAGTATTAGTCTAATATATTAGTATATCAAACTATCACTTAATAGGAGAATCATTTTTATTATTAATGGGATAAAAATACTGGGATGTTAGCATTTTCTAGAAAATATCTAGTTGTACCACCAAGCATAAGTTCCCTAAGTCCTTTATGTCCATGTGTTCCTGCAACAATCATATCAAAGTTGCCCTCTTTTGCATAATTAAGAAGAGCTTCTCCTGGGACCATTGTAGTTCTTATAACTTGGGCTGATGCATCAACACCATGTAGTTTTAAATATTCAACCATCTCTTCTAATAATGATTCATATTCAATAAACTGTCCAGAAGTTATAATCTCTACTTTTTTTGCCATTTTTAAAAGTGGAATTGATGACGTTAAAGCCCTTGAAGATTGAGGGGAGTTATTCCATCCAATTACAATTGAATCTGTAGAAAATTTTTTCATAACTCTTGGAAACATAATTACAGGTTTTCCTGTTCTTTGGGTAATAGTTTCAAAAGAAGCAGTAGGTATTCCTAATGGAGGAGCTGCTGCAATCACTATATCAGAGATTTTAGAATATAGTTCAATCATAGAACTTCTAACACCCTCTCTAATCTTTAAATCTATTTTTAAATTTTCATCTTCTACAATTCCCACATCATTTTTAACTTTTTTAACTAAAGCTAAAAATTCTTGTTTCTCATCTTCGATTCTATTCCTTAAAACCTCATCAATAGAATCATGAATATCATGGGGTAATAATAAACCATCAGCAATACCTTTTGAGCTTTTATAATATGATTGTAAAACTTCTAATCTTGTATTAAAATATTTTGCAATTAGAAAAGCTCCGTATAATCTTTCTTCTAACTCATCACCGCCACCAATTGGGAAAAACATCTTTTCATAAATCATAATTTATCCTTAAATTTAATACTATTATATTTATCTTACAAATAAAAAATGTAAAAAATATAAAATGTTATTAGAAAGAAATTTCAATCTTGGATTTTTTTGGCAAAGAAATAAGCAATATTTACTACAATAAAAAGTCTTACTATATGATGTAATGTTATATAAGGAACTGTTGCTCCTACTAAGATAGCAATTAAGTTTATATCCGCTTGTCCGCCTGGTGAAAATGCTAATAAAATAGATAATAAATCAAAGTCAAAGAGTGAATATACTATTACTATAAAAACAAATGAGATTAAGATAAGTATTAAAAAATGTCCAAAAGTTCCTAATAGGGTTTTAACAACTTCACTTAACTTTACTCCTTTAAAAGTAAATCCAATCAAAGTTCCAAAAACTACTTGTACAAATTTTAAAAGTTCATCTGGCATTTGTGTTGTAACAACTCCGCTTAGATGTAGAATAATACTAATTATCATAGGTCCAATCAAATATGCCGCTGATAGTTTTATTTTTTTTGCAATAATTGCAGCAATAATTCCCATTCCAAATAAAAATATCAATTCCCATAAATCAATATTTACGACTGACGTTGTAATAGTTTGATTTCCTCTAATATCAATACCTAATATATATTGAATAATAAAAGGGAGTGAAACCACAATAAAAAATAGTCTTGATGATTGAACTAAAGTTATTTTTGCAATATTTGCTTTAATCTCTTCAGCTATTATAATCATCTCAATAAGTCCACCTGGCATAGCACTTAAATATGCAGTCTTTTTATCAAAGCCTAAAAACTTCTCATAATATATAAGACCTGCAATAATAGTAATTGCAGAAAATGGAATTATAAATAGCAGTGAAAAAAAGTAGCTACCAATATATTCTAAAACTTTTGGAGTAAAAGAACTTCCAATAGTAAGACCAATAACTATTCTAGCAGGTGATGCAAAGAGTTTTGGATTTTGTATAGGAAGTTTTTCAAATCTTACTGCTAAAGAAGTTGCAAGAATGGAACCTAAAAGCCAAGGTAAAGGAAGATGAAAATATATAAATATCAAAGAGCCTATAAGACCAATACAAAGAGCATATACCATTTTAATAAAAAATTTATAATTAAATTCTGATAGCAAATAATGCCCCTACTTTGGAGTTTTCAACAGTTATTGAGCCTTTCATTTTCTCTTCTATAATAAGTTTAGTCATATAAAGTCCAATTCCTGTTCCATAATCACGTTTAGTTGTAAAATATGGTTCAAAAATTCTATTTAAAATATCTTCTTCTATTCCACCTGCATTGTCTTCAATAAATAAAGTCTCTTTACCCTCCACAATTTTATTATATATTTTTATTTTAGGCTGTTCAATTTCTCTCTCAACTAAGATATCTTTTGCATTAGAAAGAATGTTAACTATTGCTTGAGAATACTCATTTTTATACCCATTTACATGGAAAGTTTTACTACAATCAATCTCAAGTTCAATATTGTGAAATTTTAAAGTAGAATTTATAATATTAACTGCATTTGATAAAGCAACACTAACAAAAAAATCTTCTACTTTAGAATTTGGATTAAAGAAATTTCTAAAATCATCTATTGTTTTTGACATATATTCTAATAAATCATTTGCTTCATCGACCCTTTGGCTAAGATATTTTTTATCTAATTCCTTATAATCATAAGCTGATTCTATATCAAAGAATAAGCCTGAAACCTGCGCTAAAGGTTGTCTCCATTGGTGAGCAATATTTCCAATCATCTCCCCCATAGCTGCCATTTTTGATTTTTGTATTAACATATTATCTTGTTTTGATTTCTCTTCAATTAATTTAGTTCTTTCAGTAATATCCCTTAATGATGCAAATAAAAGCTCTTTATTCTCATAATCATAAACTATAACATTTAGCTCAATAGTTTTTATTTTTCCACTTTTAGTTTTAAGTTTAACTGTTTTAAATAAAGACTTGTCCTTTTTTAACTCTTCTAGTTCTATGTCTTCAAACATTGAGAAAAAGTCTTTATCTAAAAGCTGTTCTTCTTTATATAAAGTTACTTCTAACGCTGTCTCATTGCAACTTATTATAGAGGCACTATTGTTTTCTAATTCAGAAATAATAAATGCATCATTACTATAATTAAATAGCAACTGGTATTTTTCTTCATTTAAAATTACATTTTCTTTATACTCTTTTAATAATTTTTCAATTTTTTTTGTAAAGGCAACTGATAAAATAAAAAATACAAAAGCCATTATGATGATTATTACAACTAGCTTTAAAATATTTGCATTCATATTTTTTAATGACATCTCTTTTTCTTTTTGAACAATGTCATAAATATGTGAGAGATTGATTCCTATTCCAATAAAATACCTTAGTTTTGTTAGATAAGTACCATAAATGACTTTTTGATTATTTGCATAACTAATATATTCATCACCTTTATAACCTGTATCAATCATCAAATCCTCAATAGCTTTTAAATCCTCTTCTTCACTATATATATTTCTTTCAATTAATAAATTGCTTTGGCTTGAAATATTATTTAAACTATTTATATGATAAATAAATAAAAACTCTTCTTCATTGAATTTTTGTAAGATTATCTTTTTTAGGAGTTTATCTTTTAACTCTTCATTCCTACTTTCCAGAAAACTTGAGGAACCAATAACTATACCTAAAGGTTTAAAATGCCTAGAAAAGGTGATTTTTTTACTAGGTTTATACCAAAAATATTCAACATACTTTTGCTTTGGCTTATTATTGTCAATCATTTCATTAATAAATTTCACACCATTTATATCTTCAAAATCTAAGAAATTGACACCCTCTTCATTTTGATTTTCAGTATTTAAAAGTAAGTTTCCTTGGGTATCAAAAATAAAGTAATGAATATCATTTTCTTCTTTTGAAATATTAGTGATTGCACTTTTTATTAGCTCGATTATATGCTTTTTTGATGACATCTTTGTCTGAGAGTACAAAGAACTTACAAGATTATGAGCAATAATTGATTGGTTTTTAATTCTTTGTTTTTTATTATTTAATATAGATATTTTTTCAAACTCTATATCGTTTTTTATATTTTCTACAGAGGTTTTTATATAAAACTTTTCCCTCTCTATTAGTGTATTCTTAAAGTTTTTTATGTGTAATTTAAAATTGTTATATTCTGTCTTTATAAGACTTGAACCAATAACTGTAGCAACAATTAAGATAATTATTGTAGAACCAAGTAATGCGGTTTTCTTTACACTACCCTCTACATCCTTTTTGTACTTATTTTTCAAGCTTTAATTTATACCCCATATTTGAAATATTTTTAATACAATTATATGGTATTTTTTTTCTCAAAAAACCAATTGTAGTTCTTAATGAGTTCAAACTCATATATTCATCACCCCAAACAAATCTTTCAATCTCTTCATATGAGACTACTCTATTTTGGTTTAAAACTAAAAGTTTTAAAAATAGTAACTCTTTTTTTGTCATATCAAGAACTTTATCATCTAAATAAAATAAAGAGGTTTTATTATCAAAATAAAAATTTTCGCCTAACTCTATTTTGATATTTTTCTCATCTTCCAATCCTTCAACTGCCTTCGTTAAAGCGGGAAGTAAATTTCTACTATTTAATGGCTTGATTATATATTTTTCTAAATTTAATTCAATTGCTTCAAGGAGGTACTCTTTATCACTATATGCTGTTGAAATTATTATTTTTGTGTTTTTATCTTCTTTTCTTATTTTCTTTGCAAGAGATATACCATCTAATTTTGGCATATTAATATCAGTTAGAATAATATCAGGATGGTATTTTTTATAAAGTGCATATCCCTCTTCCCCATCTTTTGCCTCATAAAGTTCATTAAACATACGAGAAAGGAAACGTGAGTTTACTGTCCTAACACCTTCATCATCTTCAATATATAAAACTGTAAATTGTTTAAACTTGTCCATAAATCAACCTCTTTTAGAAAAAGAGACTTTTATTAAGCCTCTTTCTTCTTTCTCATTTTAGCTAAAACTTCACTGATAACTGGCATGAATAAAATTATGATTGTTAAAATTAAAATTGATAAAGTAATTGGTCTTTCCCAAAGAAAAGCAAAAGAACCATCACTAATAGTTAAAGCCCTTCTTAAATTATCTTCCATCATACCACCTAAAATAAATCCTAAAATCATTGGAGCCATTGGGAAATCAATAAGCCTTAAAAATAAAGCAACAACAGCAAACAATGTCATCATATAAATATCAAAATTGTTGAAAGTTACTAAATAAACTCCAACAAGTGAGAAAAATATAATTAAAGGCAATAACAATTGTCTTGGCATTGTTAATAACTTCGCAATATATGGAATTAGAGGTAAGTTTAAAACTAACAATACAATATTACCAATATACATTGAGATAATTACTGACCAAAAAATTGCTGGATTATCAACATACATTGTTGGCCCTGGTTGAATCCCATAAGAGATTAATGCTCCTAAAATAACTGCTGTTGTTCCAGACCCAGGAATACCTAAAGTTAATAATGGAACAAATGAACCAGAACTTGCTGCATTATTTGCACTTTCAGGTGCTGCTAAACCTTTTATACTTCCTTTCCCAAATCTTAATTTCTCTTTTGCATTTGCAAATGATCTTTCCATACCATAAGCTAAGAAAGATGCAATAGTAGCCCCTGCTCCTGGCAAAACACCAACAAAGAAACCTAAAACAGATGACCTTGCAATTGGTGGTGCCATCTCTTTTACCTCTTCCCTTGTAAGTTTTAAACTACCAATATCTTTTTTTAACTGTGCTTTTTGTTCATCATTGTGATCTTCACTCTCTAAAACGTTCATTAAAGCTTCTGATAAAGCAAATGCTGCCATTGCTAAAAGTAAAAATGAAATACCATCAATCAAGTCCATTCTTCCAAAGGTAAATCTAGGAATTCCAGAATCAGAATCTGTTCCAACTGTAGCTAACATCAAACCAAAGATTGTCATAAGTGCCGCTTTTAAAAACTTCCCTTTTCCAGAAAAAGCTGCAACTGCGGTTAAACCTAAAACCATTAAAGCAAAATAATCAGATGATTGGAAACTTAATGATACAGATGCTAAAGCGGGTGCCGCAAAAAGTAAAAAAATTGCTGCAATTGTTCCACCTGTAAACGATGCATATGCAGCTATTGCTAAAGCTTTTCCAGCATTACCAGCTTTTGCCATTGGGTAACCATCAAAAGATGAAGCAACAGTTCCAGCAACACCTGGAGCATTAATTAAAATTGATGAAGTTGAACCTCCAAAAATCGCTCCATAATAAACACCTGCAATTAAGATTAAACCTGAAGAAGGATCCATTCCATAAGTAATAGGAATCATCAAAGCAATTGCAGAAATTGGTCCTAATCCTGGTAACATCCCAATAAAAGTCCCAGCAAAACATCCCACGGCAACCATCAAAATATTATACATAGAAAGGGCGGTTATAAGCCCTTGCATTACACCATCTAACATTATTCAACTCCCATAAAATATTCTACTACTATTCCTGGATCAATATAAACACCTAAAACGTTGTTTAACAATAAATAAAATCCTACCGATACACCTACTGATATTAATAATACTCTTTTTATATTTCTCTCTTGTAAAATAATAAACCCTGCTGCTAGGAATAAAATAGTTGCAATAATAAATCCTAAAGGTCTAATAGTAAACCCATAAAAAATCATTATTATTACAAAGTATCCTACAGTTTTAAAGTCTAAACTTTTTAAATAACTCATTGATAAAAAGTCCTTTTCTTTATTTAGAAAAGATAAAACTAAAAGTAGAAGTGATACTACTATCCCTATAATTCCTAAATAAAAAGGATAAGTTGAAGCAGTCATAACTTCCCATTCAGCTCCTGGCATCTCTTTAATTTTAAATACATTAAAAAAGTAAAAACATGAAAAAGCTAAAAAGAATATTGAGCCTATTACATTTTTTGTCATTTTATAGTCCTAAAAATAGTCCCTATTTAGGGACCTTTATATTGTTATCTTCTTTTAACAAGCTAAATTAACTAGCTCCAAAGAAGCAAATCCTAAAGAGAACAAAAGTTGTTCTTTTTTAGGATTGTATGCAAGGTTATTTTTTATAAGAAACCTAGTTCTTTCATTAGATCTGAAATAACTTTTTCTTGATTGATTAAGAAAGTTTCAAATTCTTTTCCAGGTTTATAAAGATTTCCCCAACCATTTCTTTTTCTAACAGTTTCCCATTCAGGAGTTTTATACATTTCACCTAATACTTTTACAAAAGCATCAACTTTTTCTTGTGGTAAGTTTGGTGCACCAAAGAAACCTCTCCAGTTTGCAAAGTATGCATCTACACCCATCTCTTTGAAACTTGGAATTCCATCTACACCTGCATCTGCAGTGATACCTATAATTTTTACTTCACCTTTTTTATGCTTTTCTAAAACTTCACCAAGTCCAGTTGAAAGAACATCAACCTCACCAGTTAATAGTCCAGCTAAAGCTTTTCCACCTGCATCATAAGGTACATATCTAACTGCTTTAGGATTTCCACCTGCTGCTTTAAAAATTTGTGCTGCTACTAAGTGGTCCATAGAACCTCTTGAACTACCACCTGCAACTTTTACTTTTCTAGGATTTTTATCAAATTCAGCTTTTAAATCAGCCCAAGATTGGTATTTTGAATCTGGTCTTACAACTAAAGCACCAAAATCTGCTACCACAGATGAAACTAATGTTAAGTCTCTAAATGATTGTGGGAAAACACCTTGTAATGATCTAATTACGATTGGAGTTGAATTTACCATCAAAGTATCTTGTTGTTTTTTTGCTGTCTCAATAATATAAGCAATGGCTTTACCACCACCTCCACCAGACATATTTTCAAATGATGTTTCTTGAACTAATCCAGAGTTTTTAAGTGCTTCCCCAACACCTCTAGCAGTTCCATCCCAACCACCACCAGCTCCACCTGGAATTAGAAAGTGAACTTTTTCAACACTTGAAGCAATAGCACCTGTTGCTAAACCACCAACTAATAATGCACTCATTGTAAGATTTTTGCAAAGTTTTAAACCAAATTTTGTCATTGTCTTTTCCTTTTTTTTCGATATGAGATTAGTTTATGTTAAAAAAATGTAAGAAAAATAAAATATTTATTAAATCTATAAAAAGTTCTTTTTAACTTAACACCAGCTCAAAAAGTATGATAGAATGGTGCTCCCTTAAGGGTTTTATACTTGATAAAAAAGCTTTTATATAAAAAAATTTATAAAATTTTATTACTACTATGGTATAAAAAGTGTATATAAATGAAAAATTGGAATTAAAAATGAACACAAAAGATTTAATGAATACTGCTTTAGATTTAGCAAATTTAGAAGAGATGCCATATGATACAAATATTATAGTTGAAGGTGAAAATATTAAAAAAGTTTTAATAGGTATTGATATGGAAACACCCGAACTAATACTTGCACAACAAATGGGATATGATTGTGTAGTTTCACACCACCCAAAAGCAGATTCATGTGTGGTTGATTTTGCAAAGGTTATGGATGTACAAATAGATAGAATGATAAAAAGTGGCGTTCCTATAAATAAAGCTCAAAAGGCTTTGAGAAAGATGCAAGGAAGTATTGATTTAGGAAGACATGCATCAAACTATGATAGAGTAAGTTCTGCTGCAAGGCTTATGAATATGCCATATCTAAATATTCATATCCCAGCAGATTTTATTACAGAAAAAATAGTACAAGATAGACTAAATAAAGCCTTTTTAGATAAACCAAAAACAAAACTAAAAGATATAATAGATGAATTGAACTCTTGGGAATATTACATAGGAAAAGTTGCCAAGCCAGTTATAAGAGTGGGCTCAAATAGTGACTATGCAGGAAAAATAGAAGTACTCATGGCAGGTGGAACTAATGGTGGAGTTGATGTTTACAAATCATATTTTGAAGCAGGAGTTGGCACAATCATAGCCATGCATGTACCTGAAGATGTTAAAAAAGCAGTAGCTGAACAAAATATAGGAAATATAATCATAGCACCTCATATGCCAAGTGATAGTATAGGATTACTTGAGATTGTAAAAGCTTGGAGAGAAAAAGGTGTTGAAGTTACTTGTATGAGTGGAATAGTAGAATAAAATAGGAGAAACCATGTACGCAGTTATATTTGAAGTTTGGCCAACAAAAGAGGGAAAAGATGAGTATTTACAAATCGCTTCAAAACTAAAAGAGTTTTTAGAAAATCGAGAAGGATTTATCTCAATAGAAAGATTTCAAAGCCTAACTGATGAAAACAAACTTTTAAGTCTATCTTTTTGGGAAGATGAAAAAGCCATAGAGATTTGGAGAAACTTATTTGAACATAGAATCGCTCAAGATAAAGGAAATTCTGGAATATTTGAAGATTATAGAATTCGAGTGGCAAATGTGATAAGGGATTATACAAAAGAGAAAAGAGACCAAGCACCAAAGGATTCAAATGAACATAGAGTTTAAATTTTTACAAAAAGCTATTGAGGATAGAAATCTTATAAGCTTTTCCTATGAAGGTAAATCATACAAAGAAGTTAGACCTTTGATAATGAGTGATGAAAAAATCACTTGCAATGTTGGTAATTTTGAGATTGGGAAGATAGAAAAACTTACAGTTTTAAAGGAAAGGTTTTAATATATGGAATTCTTTTCTTTTTATAAAGAAAAGAAACAAAAGAAAAGCGTTCACAGGTTCCCAAAAAACTAAAAAATATATACAAATTCTAAAATTTGAAAACTCGGCTCGTGCCTCACCTCAGACAGTTCAAATTTCTTTACGAATTTTTTATAGATTTTTATTAACGCTTTTTTGAAAATGCTCACGTTTTTATAAAAATTTAGCCTTATCTATTTCATCAAAATCTAATTCAAATTTTCCAGGTATTATTTTAGCTTTTTTAAATACTACATGTGACATATCATACTCTTGGCACCACTTTGTAACTTTTTTTATATCTTCTTCACTTATCTTACATCCAAATAAAATAGAACTAATCATTTTCTTTTTAAACTTTCTTAGACCATTCTTTTCTAAATCTATAATTCTTATTTCTTTTTCATACTTCCAATCAATGTATTTACTTAAAAAAAGTTTTAAAGATTCCTCTCTTGTATCCTTTGCATAAGATAAAAGTTCATATTCGTCAATATATTCTACGATTCCAAATAAATTAAAGAAATCATAATCCTGAGTAATATCTAATTCAAAAGCTAAACCTTTATGTCTATCTGAGTAATGAGACCACATAGTTATATTATTACTACTTTTTGATAGTGAAAAGATTCCACATTCTTTCACAAACTTTTTTTGTATTTTTGATTGAAAACTATAGAACTCATTACTTTTCTTTGGCATATGTTTTTTCAAGTGTTTTATTCTAACATTAGGATTTCTTTCTGTAAAGAGAACTTTTGCTTGTAGAATTTCTGATTTTGAATATTTATTTTGAAATGATAAATTACAATCAAAAGGGTCATTAAAGTTTTCTGGAGATGAAAAATAAAATTCTTTGTTTTTAAGTACTTCTTCTAAACGTTTATCAATTTTTCGAAACTTATAAAGTTTTTTAGGAAAATCACCTTTTTCAATTCCAGTTTTTAATAACATATTTGTATAAGCAATATCATGTTCCAATAATTATCCTTTTTAAAATAACTAATTTTATTCAAGGTCAAGGCAAATAGAATTTCTTAGGAGGAGCATACTAGAAGTATGTGACGACTAAAAAATTCGTATTGAACGTAGAGATTGGATAAAAGTAGTTATTTTATTTTCCTATGTTTTTTCCTACTAAAAAGCCACTAGCCCAAGCAAACTGTAGGTTGTAACCTCCACGATTTCCAACTATATCAAGTACCTCTCCAGCTAAATAAAGCCCTTTACACTTCTTACTCTCATAAGTCTTCTCATCCACCTCATCGGTTCTAACACCTCCGCCACTTGCTTCTGCGTGTTTAAACCCTTGTGTATCAGTTACTTTCATTCGAAGATTTATTAGTGAATTAACAATTGCTCTTATTTGTTTTGCATTTATATCTTTTGCTTTTAAAGCTTTATCTATATTATTCATTTCAAATATTACAGGGGCAAGTTTATTTGAGATAATTCCGGTTAAAAGTTCACAGGCATTTTGATTTGGTAAAGATTTAAACAATGACTCAATCATCCCTAAAACTTCATTTCTATTTTGTTTAGGAAATAGATTTATCGAGATTTGTACATCTTGATATAAAGATAAAGGGTAAACTGCATATTGAGAGATATCAAGTATAGCAAAACCACTAACTCCATATTTAGTAAAAAGAACATCTCCAAATATTTCATTCTCTTTTTGACCATCAATAAATAAACTAACTTGTGATTCTTTTTTTACACCTTGAACTTTTGAAGCGTATTCAAAAGAAGTTTGAAGCCCAACAAGTGATGGGTATGTCATATTAAAACTATGTCCAAATTTACAAGCTATATTCATACCATCTTCAGTGGCTTTTAGTTGTGGGGCAGCACCAAGACCAGAACTAATTAATACTTTATCATATTCTTTAAATTCATTTTCTTCTGTTTTTAAAAAAAACTTTTCATCTTGTTTTTTTATATCTAGTACTTTTTCATTTAAAATTAAATTTACACCTAATGATTCAAGTGAATTTTCTAAAAGTTTTACAACAGACTTTGCTTCATTTGATAAAGGATAAACTTTACCGTCCTCTTTTATATCAAGAAGTAGTCCAATTGATTTACAAAATTTTTCAAAGGCTTTAAAATCAAATTGTTTTAGGGCATAAGTGCAAAAAGATGGGTTCTCACCTATATAGTTTTCAACTTTACAATCAATATTTGAGATATTACACCTTCCATTTCCAGAAGCAAGTATTTTCTTCCCAATACCATTGTTCACATCAAAAATATCAATATCTAAATTTTCATTTTCTCTTTTAGCACTAATAGCTGCTATAATCCCCGCTGCGCCTGCGCCAACAATTGCAATTTTCAATATATACCTTTCTTTATAAAATCTGATTATACAATTTTTAACGTAAATATGAGTTTTTAAAAAGCTCTGGTACACTTTTTGCAAACACAACCTTAGTCCAATACTAAGGAACTTTATGACCCCTCAAAGTGCAAAGCACGCCATTTCACATCTTGTAAGTAGAAAAATTCCTATTTTTTTGTGGGGTCCTCCTGGTATTGGAAAATCATCCATCGTAGCCCAAATTGCAAAGGACAAAGGTATTGACTGTATAGATTTAAGACTTTCCCTTCTGGATCCTACAGACCTAAGAGGTATTCCATTTTTTAATTCAAACAATGACTCTGCAGTTTGGGCTCCCCCTTCATTTTTACCCGATGGAACGGTAAAAGAAGGAATTTTATTTTTAGACGAATTAAACACAGCTGCTCCAATGGTTCAAGCATCAGCTTATCAACTAATACTTGATAGAAAAATTGGTGAATATCATCTTCCTGATGGTTGGTCAATAGTTGCAGCAGGTAATAGAGAAAGCGATAGAGGTGTAGTTTTTAGAATGGCCTCACCTCTAGCAAACAGATTTGTACACCTTGAAATGGAACCAAATGTAGAAGATTGGCAAATTTGGGCAAAACAAAATAATATTGATACTTCAATAATAGCTTTTATATCTTATAGACCCAATGCACTTTTTACATTTAACACTCAAAATGATGAAAAAGCCTTTGCAACTCCAAGAACTTGGGAATATGTAAATGAAATTTTATTATCAAATCCTATAGATGAATTAATTTTAACAATGATTGCAGGTGCTATTGGTGAAGAGTTAGCTGCTTCATTTTTAGCCTTTAAAGCTGTCGAAAAATCATTACCAAATATGAATGAGATTTTAAATGGTACTTGCGAAAATGTTCCACAAGAGACTTCTGCACTACATATTTTATGTACCTCATTATCAATGAGAATAGATGATGATTCTTCAATAGATGAACTAAACAATCTTTTGGGCTATACTTTAAAACTTCCAGGCGAATTTGCTGTTATGATAGTCCAAGATTTAAGACAAAGAAATATTGAAGTTGACTATTTGAAAAATTGGCCGTTGTGGTTAAAAAACTTTAATAAACTATTACACTAAGAGTTCCATTATTATGGATGCAAATACCCTTTTAGTAAAAGCAAAAAGCCAACTAACAACCCAACATCCATATTTTGGAATGTTAGCTTCAAGATTAAAACATGAAGAAGATGAAGATATAATTTATTACGCAAGTAATGGTGTAAGGTTTAAATACAATCCTACATTTATAGAATCTTGTTCAAAAGATGAATTAAAATTTATCCTTACAAATTGTGTTATGCATCATATTTTATCCCATCAGCAAAGAAAGTTAAACAGAAAAGGTATGCTTTGGCAACTTGCAACTGATTTTGCAATCAATAATCTTCTTAAAAAAAGTGGTCTTGCAATTCCTAAGGGTGCTAATTATAATAAAGAATTTAAAAATATGTATTCTGAAGAGATTTATGAGATACTAAAAGAGGAAGTTGAACTTCAAGGGACAAATGCCTTCGATGATAAACTTGATAAAAGTGATAATACTTTAGGAAATTCAAATGAAGAGATTAAAAATTCTATATTCAGAAATATGGATAAAATAGATCAAGAATTAGATGAAAGAGATGAAGAAAACTGGGAGTATGCAGCAACTCTTGCAAAAGAAGTAGCTCAAAGAAAATCTTTGATGCCAAGTGGATTTGAAAGATTTGCAAAAAAAATGAAGGCTAATAATATTGATTGGCGATTTGAACTTTATAATGCAATCAATAAACATATGAGAAACAACTATGCTTTTATGCCTCCAAATAAAAAACATATCCATAGAGGAATTGCCTTGCCAAGTCTTACTAGTGATACACTAAGTCTTGTGGTTGCAATTGATACCTCAGGAAGTATACAAGAGGAGTTATTAGGCCTTTTTACAGAAGAATTTAAATCAATAATGCAAAATTTTCCAGCAATCTCAATTGAACTAATAATTGCAGATGCAAAGGTTCAAGGACACTATAGTTTTAGAGGTGGTGATAAATTAGATTTTCCGCTAAGAGGTGGTGGAGGAACAGATTATAGACCCGTTTTTGAGTTTATTGATGCAAATTTACCAATGAGTTCTATGCTTTTATATTTTACTGATGGCGAAGGGATTTTTCCAAAAATACCACCATCATATGAAGTTTTATGGGCATTAAGTGCAAATAAAAACAAAATACCCTTTGGAAGAAAACTACTTCTAATCTAAATTTTTAATTCAATCCTAAAACCTCAAACTGCAAATACCAAATTGCAATAGATACAAAATATCCTAACAAAATTGTCCATGCATATTTAAAATGAGAACCAAAGGTATAAATACCTTTTAATTTACCCATAACTCCAACGCCTGCTGCACTACCAAAAGAGATTAAAGAACCTCCAATACCAGCAGTAAGGGTAACTAGCATCCAATTTGAAAGATCCATATTGGGGTTTGCTTTTAAAATTGCAGACATAACAGGAACATTATCAACTAAAGCAGATAAAAAACCAACACCAATATTTGCCATTGTAGGTCCTAAATAATCATCATGATAAACAATCGAAGCTAAGTTTAACCATCCTACAAAATATAAAGCACCAACAGCTGCTAAGATACCAAAGAAAAATAAAAGTGTGTTGTTTTCAATTTTAGCCATTGATTCAAAAACATTAAAATGATCTTTCCCGAATCTTTTTGTTAATTTATATGAGTGTAGTTTTAAAAGTACTAAACCAAACATCATACCCCACATTGCAGGGAAATCTAAAACTTGATGAGAAATTACAGCACAAATAATAGTTACTATTCCTAAAAAGATAATACTTGTAGCACCCTCTTTCATTTTTGGCTTTTCTTCTTTGTCGGCATCAAAATATGGTTTTGTGTCAGGAACTACCCTTGAAAGTAAAAAAGCTGTAACTAAATAACCTATGATAGAAGAAGGAAATAAAAATAAAAAATCTACAAAGTGTGCTTTTCCTGCTGTCCATGCCATTAAAGTTGTAATATCACCAAAGGGAGACCAAGCTCCACCAGCATTTGCAGCAACAACAATATTAATAGCCCCTGGAACTAAAAACTCTTTTTTAGTTTTTTCAATAGTGATTAAAACAGTTGAAAGAATAAGTGCAGTTGTAAGGTTATCAGCAATAGGAGAGATGAAAAATGCTAAAAATCCAGTAACCCAAAAAAGTTTTCTATATGTAAAACCCTTTGAGATTAAATTATACTTCAATCTGTCAAAAACACCCATATGAATCAAAGACTCAATATATGTCATTGCAACAAAAAGGAAAAATACAATTTCTGCTATCTCCAAAATAACAGCTTCTGCCTCATCATGGACATGATGAATATTTAATCCATTCATGTAATAGTAAATTGCAATTAATATAAATGAGACAATACCTATAAACAAAGCGGGAACAGATTTATCAATTTCATATTTTTCTTCATTTGCAATAAAATAGTATCCAATAACAAAAATGAAAAGTACTAAAAAGCCAATCCAACTCATAGTTAAATTTAATAATTCCATAAAAAAACTCCTATTTTTTGTAGCCTCTTATAATTAGAAATGCTACAAATGAGATAAATGCTAAACTAGTTCCAATTGGTACAAGTGAGTCTCCATGGGATAAAACTCCCAATGATGAAATAATAGCACCTAAACCAAATTGTAACACACCAACTACTCCAGAAGCAACACCTGCATTTTTCTTAAAATGCTCCAATGCTAAAGCCATACAATTACCAAATATAAATGCCATCATACTCATATAAGCTGCCATTAAAGCCATTGTTAAAGGTAGAGTTTGAATATCGGCAGTTAAAGCCCATAAAATTGCAACAAACACTTGAATAAGTAAACTTGTTTTGATTAAAAATAAAGGTTTATTAGATTTTAGAAAATATAAATTTACTCTTATCATTGCAATAAGTATCACGAAATTAAACCCAAAAAAGAAAGGAAAATGGTCAGTTGAAATCCCATAATGTTCAATAAAAATAAAAGAAGACTTCGAAATAAAAATAAAAAATCCTGAAAAACCTAAAGATAAAGTTAACATTGCCTTCATAGCAGATTTATGACTAAGAACTATTTTATAAGAGTTATAAATACCTTGTTTCACATAAGTAAAACTTTCATCTAAATCCTTATACACTAAAAATGCGACAAACAAGGCATAAATAGTCAAGAATATAAATACAGCTTCCCACGAGTAAAAATGTATAATCAATGAGCCAATTGCAGGGGCTATTAGTGGAGCAATGCTTCTAATTGTACCAATTAGTGATAAAACCTTTGCAGCCTCTTGTCCATGAAATCTATCCCTTACTGTTGCCATAGCATTAACAACTACTATTCCACCAAAAAAAGCTTCAATAAATCTAAAAATCCATAATTGATAAACATTTGCACTAAAAATCATAATAAAACTAAACAAAGCAAACCCTAAAAGGCCAAAAAGTGAACTTTTTCTTCTTCCTAATCTATCTGACATAGGCCCACCAAAAATCTGTCCAACGGAAAAACCTATCAAAAAGATTGAAAGTGTTAATTCTATTTTTTCAATACTAACATGAAATGCTTCAGCAATATTTGGGATTGAAGGGATATAAGTATCAGTTGCAATTGGTGCAACTGAAGAGAGTATCGATAATAATATAATTAAATAGATATGATTTATCGCTTTTTTCATTATTCATAATCCCTTACACCTTCATCAACTTTATTTAAAAGTCTAAAAAGTGTTTCCCTTTCATTTTCATCTAATTTTGAAACAAGTGCTTCCCTAAACTTACGTGTACTATCTTGAGAAGCTTTTAATGTATCTTCACCTTTTTTTGTCAAAACAATAAAACTTACTCTTTTATCATCCTTACTTAATGCTTTTTTTATTAGTTCTTTTTTTTCTAATGTCCTTAATGTTCTACTAATAGTAGTTTTATCTTTTGATAAAGTATTTGAAATCTTTGTCAAAGTTGCCTCTTTTTCTTGAGATATAATTTCTAGTGTAACCCTTTGCTCAATAGCTATATCAAAAGGTTGAAGGATATGATTAAATAAACTATTTAGATTGTTTGCAACTTTATTTATTTTAAATCCTATAGATTTTTGTAAAGTAATTTCCATTTAAAACCTTTTATTGTATATACAACTATTGCATATGCAACCTTATTTTTTGATAAATGTCAACTATTAATTTTTGTATTTTATACCTTGTTAGAATACTATACTAATTTAATATAGTATTAATTACACCCTCAAATGTGCCGTAAAATAGTAACTTTAAATATTTAATATCAATTTACTTGACATTTATTTTAAAATACTATACAATTTCAATAAGAATTAAAATAATAGACTTTACAAAAGGTAAACGGAGGAATATATGAGAAAAGAAACTATTGCAGTTCATGGTGGATATAACAATAAAGAAGCATGGGGAACAATGAATGTACCTATTGCTCAAACAACTGCATATGCATTTAGAGATGCTGAACATGCAGCAAATTTATTTGCATTAAAAGAGTTAGGTTCAATCTATTCTAGATTAACAAATCCTACTACTGATGTATTAGAACAAAGATTTGCACAATTAGAAGGCGGAGCAGCAGCAATTTGTGTTGCCTCTGGTCAATCAGCAATTTTTTATGCTGTTGCAAATGTTGCAGAAGCAGGAGATAATGTTTTAATCTCTGATAAGCTTTATGGTGGAGCCGTTACACTTTTAACTTATACTTTAAAAAGATTTGGAATTTCTACAAAAGTATTTAAAAGTGCAGATGCATCTAATTTAGAAGAACAAATTGATGAAAATACAAAAGCTATTTTCTTTGAATCTTTATCAAACCCTCAAATTGCTATTGCAGATATTGAAAAGATTGTAGAGATTGGAAAAAGAAATGGTGTTTTAACTATTTGTGATAATACTGTAGCAAGTGCAGCACTATTTAACCCTATTAAATGGGGAGTTGATGTTGTGGTTCACTCAACTTCAAAATATACAAATGGTCAAGGTTCAGCAATTGGTGGAATTATTGTTGAAAGAGATGGTTTAGCAGAATTCTTTAAAGAGAATTCAAAAAGATATTATCACTTTGTAGAACCAGATGTTTCATACCATGGTTTAGTTTATGTAGATGTTCCTCTACCAAACTTTTGTCTAAGAATCAGACTTAATTTATTAAGAGATATTGGAGCTTGTCAATCTCCACACAACTCTTGGTTATTATTACAAACAATTGAAACTTTAGATATCAGAATGGATAAACATTCTAATAGTGCATTAACTGTTGCTAAATTTTTAGAAGCTAATTCAAAAGTAGCCTCAGTAAATTATCCAGGGTTAGAATCAAGTCCATATTATGAAAAAGCACAAAAATATTTTGAAGATGGTAAAGCATCAGGTCTTATTTCATTTGAAGTAGCAGATTTTGAAACTGCTAAAAAAGTGATTGATTCAGCGAAGTTATTTAGTGTAGTTGTAAATATTGGTGATTCTAAGTCACTTATTGTTCACCCAGCATCAACAACTCACTCTCAAATGACTGAAGATGAGTTAAAAGAAGCAGGAATTAATCCAACTACAATTAGGTTATCTATTGGATTAGAAGATCCTCAAGATTTAATTGAAGATTTAGAGCAAGCATTAAGCTAAGAAGGTTTAGTAATGCCACTAATTTCAACAAAAGGAGTATATGGTTTAACAGCCATGTACCAACTTAGTAAACATAAAGAGGATACTCCAGTTCAAATAAAAGAGATATCTTCAAGTGCTAATATTCCTCAAAACTACTTGGAACAACTGCTTAGTAAACTAAGACGAGCAGAACTTGTAAAGAGTATTAGAGGAGCAAGAGGTGGTTATATTTTAGCAAAAGAGCCAAAGGATATTTTAGTAAAAGATATTTTGATTGCTTTAGAGGGTGATTTAAAAGTTATTGATAGTAGTACAGAGAACCCTATTTTAAACATATTTTTTGATGAAGCAAAAGAAAATACTAAAAAGATTTTTAATATCTCTTTAGCCCAACTTGATGATTATCAAGATAAATATAACGAATTTTTACATTACAGTATATAAAAAAGTATAAGGATAAAAAATGACTTACGCAGAAAACGTAACAGAATTAATTGGAAATACACCACTAGTAAAATTAAACAAAGCAAGTAAAGAATCAGGTGCAACTGTTCTTGGAAAATGTGAATTTATGAACCCTACTCACTCTGTAAAAGATAGAATTGGTACAAACATGATTAAAACTGCTTTAGAAGATGGTTTAATCAATGATTCAACAACTGTAATTGAGCCAACATCAGGGAATACTGGTATTGCCTTAGCTTCAGTTTGTGCTGGACTTGGAATTAAACTTGTTCTTACAATGCCTTCATCAATGAGTATAGAAAGAAGAAAGCTTTTAAAAGCTTTAGGGGCTGAGCTTGTTTTAACTGAGCCAGAAAAAGGGATGAAAGGTGCAATTGATAAGGCAAATGAATTAGCAGAGTCTACTGATAACTCATTTATCCCTCAGCAATTTGCGAATGAAGCAAACCCTGATATTCATAGAAAAACAACTGCAAAAGAGATTCTTGCTGATACAGATGGAAAAATAGATATTTTAATTGCTGGAATTGGTACAGGTGGTTCTATTACAGGTATCGGTGAAGTTTTAAAACAACATAACCCTGATATTCAAATTATTGCTGTTGAGCCTGAAGCATCTCCAGTTTTAAGTGGTGGGAAACCAGGTCCACATAAAATTCAAGGTATTGGTGCTGGATTTGTACCAACTGTATTAAACACAGATTTATTCAAAGATATTGTTAAAGTTTCAAATGAAAATGCAATTGCAGCTTCACGAGAATTAGCAAAAACAGAAGGTTTATTAGTTGGTGTCTCTGCTGGGGCAAATGTTTATGCAGCGACACAAGTTGCAGCTAAAGCAGAAAACAAAGGTAAAACGATTGTTACAATTCTTTGTGACACAGGTGAGAGATATTTAAGTTCAGGATTATATGACGATGAGTAAAAACTCATCCTCTCATATAAACATTTAGTTTGAGAGGTAAAAATGGCAGAAAAGGCAAGACGATCTATTGCTAAAACTGTCTCATGGCGAACTGTCGGAACACTTGATACTGTAATCATCTCCTATTTTATTACTGGTAACCTTGCAATGGCCGCATCAATTGGTTCAATAGAACTATTTACAAAAATGGCCCTTTATTACTTTCATGAAAGAGCTTGGAACAAGATCTCTTTTGGGAAAGTAAAAGAACCAGACTATCAAATTTAATTGATAAAAATAAATATAGGTAATAGATATGCATGAGATTAACGTATTAAATGAAAAGTTTGCAAGAGCAGAAGCGAATGAGATTTTAGAGTACTTTATAAATGAGTACAAAGACAAAACAGCTTTATCAAGTAGTTTAGGTGCAGAGGATCAAGTTTTAACTGATTTGATGTTAAAAGTTGACAAAAGTGCAAATATATTTACTCTAGATACGGGAAGGTTACACCCTGAAACATATGATGTTATGGATGCAACAAATCTAAAATATGGTGTAAAAATAAATGTTTTCTTCCCTTTAAATGAAGATGTTCAAAAACTGTATTCTACTCAAGGGATAAATGGACACTTTGAAAGTATAGAAAATAGAAAAAGATGTTGTGGTATTAGAAAAATTGAACCACTAAAAAGAGCTTTAAAACCTTTAAAAGTTTGGATTACAGGTTTAAGAGCAACACAAAGTGTTACAAGAGTAGATATGCCAGTTGTTGAATGGGATGAAAACTTTGAAGTTATCAAAGTAAATCCACTTATAAACTGGAATGAAGAAGATGTTTGGAATTACATTAAAGAAAACAATGTTCCATACAATAAACTTCATGATAAAGGTTTCCCAAGTATTGGATGTGCACCCTGTACCAGAGCCATTAAAGATGGTGAAGATATAAGAGCTGGTAGATGGTGGTGGGAAAACCCAGAACATAAAGAGTGTGGTTTACACGCAAAATAAAACCTAGGCTTTGTTCTCAAGGCCCTTTAGATTTTGTTACTTTTAAGGATTTTTTATAAATCCTGCTAAAAAGTAATTTTAAATAAACGGTCCCTTTCAAATGGGAACCATTTAAAAGGAAATGATATATATGAATGAAATTAATATAAGTCAAGAAAGACTAACACACCTAAAACAACTAGAAGCAGAGAGTATGCATATAATGAGAGAAGTAGTAGCAGAGTTTCAAAACCCTGGAATGCTTTACTCTGTAGGTAAAGATTCTTCTGTAATGTTACACTTGCTACAAAAAGCCTTTTACCCAGCACCACCTCCATTACCTCTAATGCATGTGGATACTAAATGGAAATTTAAAGAGATGATTGAATTTAGAGATAGACGTGCTAAAGAAGTAGGTATGGAATTAATCGTTTACTCAAACCCAAAAGGGATTGAAATGGATATTTCACCCTTTGAACATGGGTCTGCTTTGCATACTGATATTATGAAAACTGAAGGATTGAAAAATGCATTAAATATCCAAAAGTTTGATGCAGTATTTGGTGGAGCAAGACGTGATGAAGAAAAGTCTCGTGCAAAAGAGAGAATCTACTCTTTTAGAGATAAAAACCATAGATGGGATCCAAAAAACCAAAGACCAGAACTTTGGAATATATATAATGGTAGACACACCCAAGGTGAATCTATTAGAGTATTTCCTTTGTCTAACTGGACAGAATTAGATATCTGGCAATATATCTATTTGGAAAATATTGATATTCCTGATTTATACTTCTCAAAAGAGCGAGATGTAGTTGAATATATGGGAACTAAAATTATGGTTGATGATGAAAGAATGCCTGAAGAGCTTAGAAAGACTGCTAAAAAAGAAAAAGTTAGATTTAGAACATTAGGATGTTATCCTCTAACAGGAGCAGTAAATAGTGAAGCAACAACATTGCCTGAAATTATTCAAGAGATGTTAGTTTGTACTACTAGTGAAAGACAAGGTAGATTAATAGATAGTGATGGTGATGCATCAATGGAAAAAAAGAAACAAGAAGGGTATTTTTAAGATGGCACATCAATCAGATTTAATTTCAAAAGATATAGAACAATATTTAAAAGAGCATGAGAATAAAGAAATACTACGGTTTATTACTTGTGGAAGTGTTGATGATGGAAAATCTACCCTAATAGGAAGACTTTTATATGATTCAAAAATGATATTTGAAGATCAATTAGCTTCTATTGAAAAAGATTCTAAAAAAAGTGGAACTACTGGTGATAAAATAGACTTAGCACTTTTAGTTGATGGATTAGCTAGTGAAAGAGAACAAGGTATTACTATTGATGTTGCTTATAGATTCTTCTCAACTGATAAAAGAAAATTTATTATTGCTGATACTCCAGGTCATGAACAATATACAAGAAATATGGCAACGGGAGCATCAACAGCAGATTTAGCAATTATTCTAGTTGATGCAAGACAAGGAATTTTAACACAAACTAAAAGACACTCTTTTATTGCTTCTTTATTAGGTATTAAAAACCTAATTGTTGCAATTAATAAAATGGACTTAGTTGATTTCTCACAAGATGTGTTTGAAAAGATTAAAAGTGATTACCAAGAGATTATTGAATACTTACCACATAATAGTGACTTAAATATTCAATTTATTCCAATCTCTGCACTTGATGGAGATAATATATTAACAAACTCTCCTAAAGCACCTTGGTATAAAGATAAACCTTTAATGGAATTACTAGATACTATAGAGATTCATAAAAAAGAGAATAATAGTTTTAAATTCCCTGTTCAATATGTAATAAGACCCCACTTAAACTTTAGAGGTTTTTCAGGGACTATTACAAGTGGTTCAATTAGTGTTGGAGATGAGATAACTGTACTTCCTTCAAGAAAGACTAGTAAAGTTAAATCAATAGTATCAAATGATATAAAAGATTTAAGACCAGTAGGAAAAGATGAAGAAGTAGAGACTATACAAAAAGCATTTGCACCAATGGCAACTACAATAACACTTGAAGATGAGATAGATATTAGTAGAGGTGATATGATTGTAAAATCAATAGATATACCTAAAGTATCAAATCATTTATCTGCAATGGTTGTATGGATGGATGAGAAACCATTAGCTTTAAATCAAAACTATGTGATTAAAAGAGCGACAAGTGTATTAAATGGAGCTTTTAATTCTATTGAATATAAAAAGAATATTAATACCTTTGAAGAGATTGATTCAGATAGTTTAGAGTTAAATGATATAGCAAAATTAACATTATCATTAGATAGAGAAATAGCAGTAGACCCATATCATGAGAATAGATATACAGGAAGTTTTATAATTATTGACAAGTATACTAATTCTACTGTTGGGGCGGGAATGATTGTGAGTTCTATTGAAGGATTTGCACATTTAGAAGAAGAGAAAAAAGTTTATACTCAAGCAGAAATTGAGTTAAATGCATATATTAGAAAGAATTTCCCAGAATGGGGTTGTAAAGAGATATAAAATGAGCGAAATAACTAAAAAAGAAACAAAAGCTCAACGTGTTGAGCGTATAAAAAAAGAAAAAGATGGACTTGATGTAATCAAGGACATCTACAGATATGCCGAAACGGGAGAAGAAGTACACCCAGAAGATATTGATAGATTTAAATGGTATGGAATGTACACACAAAATAGAAATCTTCAAGATGAGTCTGATTCAACTTTATATTTTATGCTTAGGGTTAAACTTATAAGTGGAGAGTTAAGTCTTGAACAATTAAAAGTTATGGCTGAAATTTGTGAGAAGTACACAAGAGGAACTGCTGATTTTACAACAAGACAAGATTTACAGTTTCACTTTATAAGAGTTGCCGATTTACCAGAAGTATTTAGATTACTTGATACTGTTGGATTAAGTTCAATATTTGCAGCAGGAGATGTTCCAAGAAATGTAGTTTCATGTCCTGTAAATGGTATTGACCATGAAGAGATAGCTGATGTAAGGCATATTGTTGAAAACTTAAATGCATTTTTCAAAGGTAATAGAGAGTTTTCTAATCTTCCTAGAAAATATAAAGTTGGTGTAAATGGATGTTCTAAAAACTGTATGCATCATGAAATGCAAGATTTAAGCTTCAATGCTGTAAGACTTGAAAATGGTGAAATAGAATTTGCAGTTAGTGTTGGTGGGGGATTAGCTTCAAATAGAAGAGTAGCTGAACATATTGGTTATGTTAATGAAGAGCAAATTATTCCTTTGACTGAGGCAGTAACTAAAATATATAGAGATTTTGGTTTAAGAGAAAAAAGAACAAAAGCTAGACTTGGTCACTTAATTGAAGAGTGGGGATTAGAGAAATTTGTTGAGACTTTAAGTGAAAGTATTGATTTTAAAATCAAAGAACCAGAAGAAATAGAATACACACACTCAAAATATAGAGAACATTTCGGTATTCATGACTCAAAAGTTGAAGGTTCAAGTTTTATAGGATGCGCTTTAAATTCTGGTCATATAGGATTAGATGGATTAAATAACTTAATATCTATTTTTGAAAAATATGAAGCAAAAGCTTTAAAAGCAACAGTTACGCAAAATATTGTAATAACTGATGTTCCATCAAAAAATGCAAAAGATATGGCTAATGATTTAGAACAAATTGGGATTACACCATTTCCATCTAATTTCAAAGCTAGAATTCAAGCATGTACTGGACTTGATTTTTGTAAATTTGCCATCTCTGAAACAAAAGGTGTTGCTAAAAATTTAGTTGAACACTTAGAAACAAATTTTCCTGAATTTAGTGAAAGAGTGACCATAAGTGTAAATGGTTGTCCAAACTCATGTGCTCACCCTCACATTGTTGATATTGGACTTATGGGAACAAAAACAAGAAATGATGAAGGGGTTATGACTGAAGGGTTTGAACTTCTAGTTGGTGGTTTTTTAGAAGGTGTCAATTCACAATTTAACAAAAAAACTGGTATAAAATTTCCATTAAATAAAGTAAATGAAACTATTGAAAACTTAGTTATAGACTACCAAAATTCTGAGTTTCAAAACTTTAGAGACTTTTTATTAACCAAAGCAAAATAAACCTTAGGAGTTAAAATTCCTAGGTTTATTAATAGAATCTATAATAAAAATAAGTTAAAATTATCAAATGAAAAAAGATATTTTTAGACCATTTTTTGATGAAAATACAAATGTATTAGATTTTATAAGATATAACACTATTGGTAAAAGCAAAAAAGAGTACTTTGATTATACTGCCTCTGGACTTGGTTTTAGACAAGTAGAGAATAGAATTAGAGATGTATTAGAAACATATGCAAATACTCACTCAAAGGAATCTGCAAATGCCAATATTACTAATCAATATTATAATGAAGCCTTAGAATCTTTAAAAAATTCTTTAGAGTTAAATGATGATTTTTCTATTATTCCTGGTGGATGTGGAGCAACTGCCGCTATTAAAAAACTTCAAGAGTTAATTGGGATATATATTCCACCAGCAACATTAAATAGATTTAATATAACCGTTGCTAAAAAAAAGCTTCCATTGGTTATTGTTGGTCCATATGAACATCACTCAAATGAGATTAGTTATAGAGAAGCCTTATGTGAAGTAATAAGAATTCAGCTTGATAAAAATGGGCTAATTGATTTACGACAATTAAAAGAGATCTTACAAGAAAATAAGCATAGAGAGATAATTGGAAGTTTTTGTATAGCTTCTAATGTAACTGGTATTGTAACCCCATTTGAAGAGATTTCAAGATTACTTAGACTTTATGGGGCAACAGTTTGTTTTGATGCAGCAGCAAGTAGTCCATATATGAATATTCCATGTGAACTATATGATGCTTTATTTATCTCTCCACACAAACTTTTAGGAGGTCCTGGAAGTTGTGGTATATTAGTAGTTAGAAACTCTTTAATTGACAATTCTCTTGCTCCATCTTTTGCAGGAGGCGGTACTGTTTCATATGTAAATTCTCAAATTCAAGAGTATGAAAAAGAGATTACCGCAAGGGAAACAGCTGGAACACCAGGAATATTACAATTAATTCGTGCTGCACTTGCATATAAACTTAGAAATGAGATAGGGTTTGAATTTATTTGTGATCAAAAAAATATGCTATTAAAACATTTTCTCAATGAAATAAAAAAAATACCTGATATTAAAATCTATGGTAACCTTGATTCTAAAAACATAGGTATCATCTCTTTTAATATTGAAGATATAAATCCATATGATATATGTGAAAAACTATCACAAGATGATGGAATTCAAACAAGGGCAGGTTGTTCTTGTGCTGGGCCTTATGGGCATGATTTATTAGGCTTTAACACAAAAGAAGAAGTTCAAGAAAAACCAGGTTGGATTAGAATTTCAATACATTATTCACAAACTTTAGAAGATATTGATAATCTTCTAAAAGCTTTGAATAAATCTGTGGTAAATGCAATTAATCTAAAATAACATTATATGTATGTTCTGGAATTTTTCTTAAGAAAAACACCATTTTAGAAGGTTTGACCTCAAGTTTTACCTTAGTTTTCTTTTTTAAAAAAGGAAACTTCTTTGTTAATAATACTTTTTCATCTTTATTTAAAAGATGAAAACTATGAAGACCACATTTATTTCTACTATCACTTTTACAATAGATTATTGCCTCTTTTTTTGTCTCATCATACTCAACTTTTAAATCAATTGAATAACTTACAGGATGTGACCAAACTACTCCAAAAACTAAAAATATAAATATTACTATCTTCATTTACTAATTCCTATACAAAAATCATGCTCACTTTTTTCTATTTTACTTTCTAAAATAGATTTTGTATCAATTAACTTATATGCAAAATATAAAGTTGGATCAATAGTACAAACTATTCCTCCCTCATTTACTTTAGCTAAAAATTCAAAGCTTAATTCGACTCTTTTTTTTAAAAGTCTAAGTTCAATATTATTTGGATTTATAATTAACTCTTTGTTATCAAGTTCCATAAAAATATTATAATTGTCAGCTTTTAACTTTTCAAAATGTGCTTTTATAAAAGCATTTTGTTCCTCTTTTTCAAAAATCTTATTTCTATTTTTATCAAAATCAAAAATTAAAAGTCTTGAGTTTACCCTATCAAATAACCATTTATTCATTATTTTGTTTTCTTGAATATCAATATTTACATCCACAAAAAAATGTGGATGTGAATAAAGGTTTACAAAAAAGCAAGTGATTAAAATAAAAATCTTCATACTAATATTAATATCCCAAGAGTTAGAAGAACTCCTATTCCAAAATATGTGATTTTTCTAAATAGTACTTCATAGTTTTTTTCATATTTGGAACCTTTAATCTTAGTGGTTAAGATAGCCGCTAATGAGATTGTTATTCCCATCCCTACACTCATCATGATTGCACTTAAAACACCAAGATAGTAATATCCTAAGATCATTGAAAATAAAACTATTGTCATAACTCCAGGGCAAGGCACAATTCCTATTGATAATGCAACAGAAAAAAGAGATTTATTTTTAATCTCTTTTTTATCAACATCATCTTCATGTACATCTTTATCTTTTATAGTTTCATAAAGTAAATATAAAGCAATTGATATTATAAAAATAGCTGAGACCCTATACATATTTGCATTAATATCTTTAAAATATTGTGTTATTGAATTTTGAAAAAATATAAAAAGTATCGCGGTTAGACCAAGTGCCGTTAAGGTATGTATAATTGAGGTTAAAAATCCAGCTTTTAAAGCCTCTTTTACCTTAGATTGTCTTACTAAAAAATAACTTGCAATTACCATTTTCCCATGTCCTGGTCCTAAAGCATGTACTAAACCATATATAAAAGCAACTGCCAAAATATATAGATACATTGAAGAATCACCAGCATCTAATCTATCAAAAGAATCAGTTATTGTTAAATTGATTTTTTGTTGCCATGAAACAATAGAATTTAAAAATAAATCAGATAAATCAATCATTTGAGACCTTCTCTAATTGAGTCTTTTCACCATCACTTAGTAGCTTATGTGCATTTGCTATAGGTTTTACATGGGCTTCTCTTCCTAAAGAAAAACTTTGTTCATCTACAATTACTTTATAAGCTTTATTAAGTTGTAATGCTCTTTTTGCACTTGGCATTATCAAATGGGCAATATCTTTTTTTAATTTCTCAGCCTCTTCTTCTTTTAACTTCCAGTACTGTTTTTGATAAGCTTGTGGATTTTCTAACTTTTCAAGTAAATCTTTTTGGATATTTTTTTCATCATTTTCCCAGTTTTTTACAAAAAACTTTTCGATAACCTCTTTATTTTGTCTAAACTCATCCCCTGCATTATTAACTTTTAAATACTGCACATACTCTGTATCACCATTTTTTAGTAACCTATCTTTTATACCTTCTAAGCCTTTTTGACTCCAATGATACCATCCCTTTTGAAAACTATTGCCCCCTAATTTTCTTTGAAAAACAAAGGTAGAGTCTGCAATCGCTCCAATATTATTATGACATCCCATACAAAAAATTGTTTCTTCATAACTTTGTGGTCGTAGCTCACCTTCTACATCTTCAATAAAACCTTGATATTTCCATCCTAAAGCATTATAAACTCCAAGTTCTGCATCCCCTAAAAATTCATCTAATCTATCGGGGTTATCATTTTTCCCTTTTAGTTTTGAAAGACCTAAATTTTTAAGTTCACTATATGAATGCCATCTTACTTTTTTCCCATATCTAAGCTCCTTCATACGTGGAGCCATAACTATTCTTTCATCTTTGTCAACACCAATATATCTAACTGTATGTAGAAATTCTGTTTGTATAGGATAAAGACCTGGTGCTATCATTAATCTATTTTCTTCAAGAAGTTTTTTTGCTTTTCCAACATATGTCATAGAAAAATTAGAAATTTTAAAAGTATCGTTATTATATTTTGGTTGTATCCATTTAAAAACTATTTTTTTTGCAATATCAAGTTTACCATTTTGGTTTATATCAAAACCATATTTCTTTTCATCAATTGCATCAATTTTTACGTCAGCTTGTTTAATTAAAGACTCAACAATAGAAAGATTTAATTTATAAACTTCTTTATTAAACTTTCCATTTTCATCTAATCTAAAATCCTCACCTAATCTAATAATTACATCATCAGTACTTCCATTTGTAGGCCAAAATGTTCCTAAGAATGGTCTATATGCAAAGGATCTCCATCCTGTATAATTACCTTTTGGGTCTTTATCAAAACCTTCATTATCAAAATTAAAATAGCAATCAGGGATAAAACCATCCCATTTAGAGTTTTTATTATAATCCCATTTTTCAGGAATATTTTTTAGTTTTTCACTTAACATAATTTGATTATTTTTAATATAATTACTTTTGTTTATATATTCTAAAATATCTTTATCACTTATTTTTGAAACCTCATTTGTCCTATCTTTAAAAAGATTTGTCCAAGGGTTTTTAAAAGCAGGAGCTGGAAAATCATAAGCTATTTGTAAATCATCATCACTGAATGTATAATTTGGTTTTTTATTTTTAGTATGGCATGTATAACATGGATTATGTAATAAATTTTTGTTTTTACTATCTTCAGTTTTTGTATAACATTGTGAACTAATATATGCTGAACCGTTTAATAATTTATTATGTAGTAAATCTACATCTACTGAAAAAAGATAGCTATTTAGTAGTGCTAAAATAATAAGTTGCTTTTTTAACATTTATATATGCCTTAGTTTAAAATCGTTAGAAATAGAAAAAACCCAAGGGGGAACTCCCTTAGGTTTTAAATATATTTATATATTTATTTAAATGCTGGGAATGGTCCAACTACTCCAATCCAAGACTCAGTATCAGCTGGTGAGTCTTTTTTATCTTTATCAGATTCACCAAATGGATGTTGAATAACTGTTGTCATATAAGCATTTCCACCAATATTTGGATACCAAAATGGAGAAGTTGTTTCAGAACCATATGGAGAAGTTAAAATTCTAGTAATATCTTTAGTTTTTACATTATAAGCCCAGATATAATCAATTTGGTGTGCACCTGTATCTTCACCAATAATTAAGATATCAGAGTTATCAATAAATGTTAAATTATCTGGCTCTGCGATTTTATCAATTGCACATTTATTTCCATCAAACTCACTACCTTTTGGATATTTTTTCATCTCACCCATAACTTCACCTGACATTGAAGTTATTACCATCTTAGAATCAATTTCAAGACCTTTTGAATCTTTTGCCATTCCAATAGGAAGTTTGTATACACCACCACAACTATTTAATGGAAGCTTAATATCGTTGTTTCCACCAATATCATATTTGTCGTTTTTCTTACCTTTCTTTGCAAAATCTTCCATACCATATTGAATTCTTGACATTGCTAGGTATACATTTCCATTTGTCTTATCAAAAGTGATTCCCTCTTTCTTTCTAAACTCAGTAGTTGCACCTCTTATGGCTGCAAATCTTCTTGATTCTAGTCTTGAAGCAATAATCCCCATACCTGGTTTAACTTTTAAACACTCATGACCTGCAGTTGTGTTAATAGAGCTAAATCCACTTGGACAAGTGTCACCATTTGGTGTAGCAGAAGAGAATAAGTCTTCAAATGAAAGTCTTTTTTCAATTGCTTTTCTAATAGTTGCATCATTTGTTTTACCAAGATTTATCCAAGAAATTTCAAACTCTCCACCATTTTTATCACTGTTTTGAGTAAGTTTAGCTGCATATAATCTACCAGAACTTAAATCTCTTGCCTCATCAGCAATAAACATAAATAAAGCTCCATTTGTACCATCATCACTTAAATAAACAGTTTTTTCATCAGGCATTACATAAGCTAACTCGTGTGCAAATCTACCCATAGAGTAATGTTTTACATATTCAGTATTACCAGTTGCACTTGTAATTGTAACCTCTGGTGTCCATCCCCAAAAATATGGGTTTAATGCTTTTTTACCCTCTTTGAAATATAAATCAAAGTTTTGATAGTATTCATCTTTTTCAGCTTTTTTAGCATTTGGTTCATACTCTTCAGACCCTAAGTGTGATCCCCAAGGAGTTTTCATACCAGCACAGTGAACCCATCCACCTTCAAATTTGGCTTGAGATATATGACTAGTTGCAACAGCTTTTAATCCACCCTCTTCAGTTTTTTCTAATCTTGAGATATACATAGCTCCAGGTCCACACTCAAATTGAGTAATAGCAAAAAGATTACCTTCTTTTTCATGAAGTGTTGTATGATCTGGTCCTGAACCATCTTTACTAGTTTTACAAATAAATGGACTTCCATCTTTATGGTTTATAGCTTGTCCCATTTCATTTTTAACTTGTCCAAAAATTTCCATTGTTTTACCATCTAAACTTGGAAGTTTTTGTCCAGTTCTAGCAAGGGTATGCCATCCAATCTTGTGTACTTCTCCATTAATAACAACTTCACTTGAAGTCATAATCTTTTTCTTTTGGGCGTCCATTGTAGGAGCAGCAACTGGTTTAAAGTAAATATCATTATGTCCATCTTTATTTACAGAAGCCAATTCTGGCTGACTACAGGCTGTAAAAGTTAAAGCAATAGCTGAACTTGCAACTAAACTTTTAAGAGCATATTTATGGTTCATTTTTTTCCTTTATAATTAAATCTGGTGAAATATTACTTTTTACAGGTTACTTTTAGATTACAATGCTTAAACTATTTTGTATTATTTAATTTTTATTAATCTTGCTTTGATAAGATTTAGCCATGGGATTTTATATATTTATAACAACATTTATTAGTGTCATGACAATATTTACCTTACTTATTTCTAGAAGATTAGTTAGAAAACTTCATTTCTCAAATAAGACAAAGTTATTTATTAATATTTTTTTAGCAATTAATCTTTTAGGTGTCATTGGATACATATTTGCAAGATATAATCCAAGCATACCTAACTGGGCATATTTTTTACTGTCAATTCCTATTGGAATAATCTTTTTATTATTTGTTGCAACAATTTTTTATGAAATCTTTTCAAGGGTTTTAAAAGTTATACCTGTAAATGAAAAAAGAAGAGATTTTTTCAAAAAGACCTTAGATATAGGTGCCTTAAGTGTTGCTACTAGTGTAAATGCAAAGGCGATGCAAAATGCCAAAACTGTAGAGATTGAAAAGGTAGATGTAAAAATAAAAGGATTAACAAATCCTTATAAAATAGTTCAATTAAGCGATATTCATATTGGTGGCTTAATAGATAAATATTTCATTGCTAATTTAGTTAAAAGAGTTAATCAATTAGACGTAGATATTGTTGTTATCACAGGGGATTTAGTTGATACAAGTTTAGATTTTGCAAAAGATGCTTTAGATGAACTTAAAAATTTAAAATCAAAATATGGAAACTATTTTATTGTTGGTAACCATGAATATTTTCATAATGTAACAAATATCATTAAATATGTAAACACCTTAAATATAAAAACTTTAGAAAATGAAAATGTATATATAGGAAAAGAGGATGAAGGTTTTAATTTAGCAGGGGTTTATGATTTAATAGGTTCAAGAATAAATGCATATGTTCCTGATTTGAAAAAGGCTCTTGATGGAAGAATGGCAAATAATCCAACAATTCTACTTGCTCACCAACCAAAATTTATAGAAGAAGTACAAGATGTAGATTTAGTTTTAAGTGGCCATACCCATGGTGGACAGATTTTTCCATTTAATTATCTTGTAAAACTTCAACAGCCATATGTAAAAGGTTTACATCAACACAATGAAAATACTCAAATTTATGTAAACAAAGGAACAGGGTTTTGGGGTCCTCCTATGAGGCTTGGAGCTAGTTCTGAAATAACTTTATTAAATCTAAGTTAATCTGAATGTAACTTTTCAAATACAATTGAAAGAGGTAGTTGGAATATTGTTTTATAGTGGTATATAATTAGGGCTAAATAGTATGAATAAGAAAATCTAAAACATGTTCGAATTTTTAAAATAAAATCTATCAATGGAGAAAACACTACCTCTTTCCATTATCTCTTGATATATTTCTTATCAAGTTGTTGGAATATTAACATATTTTTTAGCACTTGTCAAGATTAATTGCTAATATAAAATGATAGAATATTAAAAAAAGTATTAAAAAGCCTATAATATGGTGATTTATATTGAATTTATTTTTTTAGCATTTAAAATATTATAGTGCTATTTTTGAGGTTTTTATATTTAAAGTGGTATCTTTATAGTAAAATTTACACCATTGCCCAAGTCACTTTGGCAATCTATTGAGCCTTTTAAATTTGTTGTAACAAGATTATATATTATATTCATCCCTAAACCTGATGACCCTTCTTGTTTATTAGTAGTAAAAAATGGCTCATAAATTTTTAGAAGATTTTCTTTACTAATCCCTTTTCCATTATCTATATATCTAAAGTATAAATGATTATCTATATTTTCTATTTTGAAATTTATCTTTCCACTATCTAAATCTTTAAAACCATGATTAATAGAATTAACAACTAGATTAGTGATAATTTGTGCAAAAAAACCTGGATAAGAGACTATTTCTAATTCTTCATCACAATCAATACTAATATCAATTTTTTTATTTTTTATTAAAGAATCAATACTTATTAAAATCCCTTTTATATAAGCTTTTACTTTAAATGACCTTTTTTGCTCACTTGTTTGGTCAACTGCAACTTGCTTAAAATTTCTTATAATATCAGCGGTTCTATTTAGATTTGAATTAATTACATTTACTAGTTCTTTAGAACTTTTTAAATAGTTTTCAAAATCCTCTTGGGTCATTTTTTCTAATTCATATTTATGCGATATATCCTCAGCTAGTAACTCAAGGTGGGAAGAACCAGTTAAACCAACACAAACTGGAGTGTTAATCTCATGTGCTACCCCTGCAACTAAACTACCTAAACCAGCTAATTTTTCTGACTCTACAAGTTTATTTTGAGTTTCCCTTAGATTTTCAATTATTGTTTCTAACTCATCATTTGAATCTTGTAAATCAATATTTCTATTGTATAATTGTTCTTCTAATTCTTTTTTCTCAGAAATATCTCTTACCGTGCCATAAATTACTATTTCAGAGTTTAGAACAATTTTAGATAAAATAATCTCAGTCCAAAATTCTTCATCATTAGGTTTTTTATGAATCCATTCAAATCTAGCACTACCATAGTTATCAAACTCTTTTGAAACCTTTTTTAAAGCTTCTTTTGTAGTTAATCCATCTTTTTGATACTTAGGAGAAAGATCATAAGGAGATTTTCCTATAATCTCACTTTTATCCTTTAATCCAAAAATTTCTAAAAAGGTTTTATTACAATCTATATACTTCCCATTTTCAAGGGAAAGCATCGAAAGACCATCTTTAGAATCATTAAATAAGGTCTCAAAAACTTCTTTTTGTTCTTTTAATTCTAATGTTCTTTCTTCAACTAGTTTTTGAAGATTTTTATTTAATTCATCTATCTCTTTTTCACTTTTGATTAGAGCTTCCATTTCAAATAAAATATAATTTCTCATTTTTTCAAAATTTAAAGTTAATTCATTTAATTCTTTTACACCATTAATTTCAATTTTTGTATTTAAGTTTCCAGATGAGATTTCTTTTGTGGCATTTGATAGCTTATGAATAGGTTTTAAAACATTTTCTACAATTAAAACTATAATAATTGAGATTAATGATAAAACTACAATAGAGATTAGTAAAAAACTTTGTCTAAATTTATAAAGTTCACTATATTTCTCATCTAAATTAACTCTATAGCCAATAATCCAATCCCATGGTTCAAAACTCTTGAAAACAACCCATCTTTCATCATTTTTCCTATTTATTAGAAAATTGCCATTTTTTAGATTTAATATTTTTTTATACTCTTCTTGGTTTTTGTAAAGATTACTATTTTGAACATTGTATTTTCTATGTATAACTAAATTTTTATTTTCATCTATAACAAAAGGGTAAATATCTTTTTCACCTTTATCAAAAACTTCTCTTATAGATTTTAAGGTTCCATCTTTAAAAGCTTTTTCATAGGATTCTACCATTTGAGTTTTTAAAAGTTTTTGGTATTTTTGATCAATTAGATAAATTATATTATCAATTTTTTCTTCATACAAAACAGTTTTTGAAGTATCAATTTGTTTTTTTAAATCATTATAAGATAAATAAAATATAGCTCCTATACCTATAATTATTGCTAAAAGTATTGCTACTAATAATTGAGTTTGTAAAGAGTTGTTTTTTATCACTGTACTATCTCTGCATTATCAATAAGGTCAAAAGGAAAAACTATATTAAGTTTTTTTGCTAAAGTTGTATTTATAATAATATTTGATTTCTTATTTGTAGAAATAGGGATGTTTTTTACATCTTCACCTTTTAAAATTTTAAGTGCTGTATTTGCAGCCCACTCACCTTGCTCTTCTGGTTTAAGAGGTAAAGATAAAACAGCATATTCAACTAAATTTCCATCCCCTGTTCCAGTGGGAATAAAAGTATTTTGAAGTACAAAATTTTTTATCTCTTTTTTATTTTCGTCCCAATTTCTTATAGAGCCCCCATATCCAATAATAAGAATATCCATACTATTTTGTAAGGCAATAAATTCTTTTTTCCACTCTTCAACAGATTTGACTAATCTTGCCTGCATTTTTTTATTTAATTGTTTTTGAAAATATTTTAACTCGATTCTTGTAGTCAAGGAGTCATCTTTTAGAAAACCTACCCTAGAACCTTTTGAATATTTACTTAAAATTTCAACAGTTTGAGGAACTAATTGTACCTCTTCAATACCTGTAATATTAGATATTGGTAATCCATACTTTTTACTAGAACCATTTATTCCACAAAAAACAACAGGAATATTACTATCTTTAAAATAAGGTAAGATTACATATCTAAAAGCATTATCATCTGAGGTGATAATTACATCAGGTTTAAAGTTTTCAATTTGATTTTTGATTTTTAAAGCAATTTTTATTTTATATGGCTCGTTATTATTTCTTTTAGAGTCCATTTCGACTCTTTTAAACTCAATAGGAATTTTAGATTTAAAAAGTACTTTTTTTATGTTATTTTCGATTCCATCACTCCAATAAAGCCCAGAGTGATAGGAGTTTATATAAAAAACCTTTTTGGGTGAAATACTTTTGGCATCTAAATAGGAAGTTAAGGTAAATAATGAAAAGAAAAAAATAAATAATTTTTTCATATAAATCCCTTTTCTTTTCATTATAACATAAAGATTTGTATTTATTAAATATAATTTACTATGCTATAGCTGCAAATGTAGTTGCTATTGTTAGAAAATAGATAATAATAACTATTACATAATCTTTTTTATTTGTATTAATTTCTGTTTTCATTTTTTTCTCCTAAAAAACAGTCCCTATTTTTTAGGGACCTTAATTTTTTAATTTCTTTTCACACTGGAAATAAATTCCAGTTAAAGAAACAAATCCTAAAGAGAGCAACTAGTTACTCTTATTTTAAATAGGAGAAACTATTCTACTCTCTTGTATTTTTTAATCTCATCGAGACATCATCACTATTCAATCTTTTCCTTTTTTAAAAAATTTGGCATAAAAAAAGGGGGAAGAGCTAAAAAGCTCTTCCCCCTTTGGAATAAATTTATTTAAATTTTATTCGTCGGCGTACTTAGCTTTCTTTGCTGCTCTTTTTCTTGATGTAGCATCGAGATCTCTTTTTCTAACTCTTACGGAAATAGGAGTTACCTCTACTAGTTCGTCTTCTTCAATCCACTCTAAAGCATTTTCTAAAGACATAACCTTTGGTGGAATAAGCTTAATAGCTTCATCTGCACCAGAAGATCTTACGTTTGATTGCTGTTTAGCTTTAATTGGATTTACATCTAAATCATTTGATTTAGCGTGTTGTCCAATTACCATTCCGTTATAAACCTTATCTTGTGGTTTAATGTACATGATTCCTCTATCTTGTAAATTGAAGATTGAGTAACCAACAGCTTCACCATTTTCCATAGAAACTAATGCTCCATATTTTCTAGATTCAACTGTTCCAGAGTGTGGCCTAAACTCTAAGAATGAGTGATTCATAACACCCTCACCTTTTGTTTCAGTTAAAAACTCTGTTCTAATACCAATTAAACCTCTTGCAGGAATCTCAAACTCTAATCTTGTATAACCAGAACCCATAGGTACCATGTTTGTCATATTAGCTTTTCTTTTTCCAAGTTTTTCAATAATTGCCCCTGAAAATTCATCGGGAGTATCAATTACTAAGTGTTCAAATGGCTCTAAAGTTACACCATTTTCTTCTTTTGTAATAACTTCTGGTCTACCAATAGAGAATTCAAAACCTTCTCTTCTCATATTTTCAGCTAAGATACAAATTTGAAGTTCACCCCTACCGTTAACTTTAAATTTACCCTCACCAATTTGCTCATAATTCATAGCAATATTAGTATTCATCTCAGCATTTAATCTTTCATCAATTTTGTTTGATGTTACAAATTTACCTTCAGTCCCTGCTAATGGAGAATCATTTACTGCAAATGTTACAGATAATGTTGGTTCTTCAATATGCATAGGATCTAATGGCATTGGATTTGTTGGGTCACAAAGAGAATCCCCAACATCAATAGTTTCAAAACCTGCAACGGCAACAATATCACCAGCACCTGCAGTTTTGATATCAAATCTATCAACACCTTTAAATCCAATAAGTTTTGTAACTCTTCCTCTTATTTGCTCACCATCAGCTTTACATAAAAGAACAGTTTCACCCATAGAAATAGTACCGTTGAAAATTCTTGCAATACCAATTTTTCCAATGAAATTATCATAATCAAGTGTAAATACTTGAAGTTGTAATCCATTCTCTTCAGTTCCCTCTGGTTTTGGAACTTCTGCTAAAATAGTTTCAAATAATGGAACTAAATTCTCATTTGGTCCTTCTAGCTCAAGTTTTGCATAACCATCTCTTGCAGCTGCATAAACAACAGGGAATTCTAATTGCTCTTCAGTAGCACCCATTTGGTCAAATAGGTCAAATACTTCATCAACAACTCTATCTGGATCACCACCTGGTTTATCAATTTTATTGATAACAACAATTGGTCTGTGCCCTAATTGAAGTGCTTTTTTTACAACGAATTTTGTTTGAGGCATAGTTCCTTCTTGTGCATCCACAAGAAGTAAAACAGAATCAACCATTTTTAAAACCCTCTCAACTTCACCACCAAAATCGGCGTGTCCTGGAGTGTCAATAATGTTAATTCTAACTCCCTCATAATCAATAGCAGTATTTTTAGAAAGAATTGTAATACCTCTTTCTTTTTCAATATCATTACTATCCATTACTCTTTCATCTACCTCTTGGTGTGCAGCGAATGTTCCTGATTGTTTTAACAATTCATCAACAAGTGTAGTTTTACCGTGGTCAACGTGTGCGATTACGGCAATGTTTCTAATGTCTCTCATTTAAACTCTTTATGATAATTTCTTTTAATTTCGCGCATTATACTAAAACTTTGCTTAAATTACTGATAATTCAAATAATTAGTTTTAATTAATTTATACTAAGTTGAAAAAAAGCCACTTTTTATACTCTAAAGTTGGTTAATATTTTTTAAATATAACTCTAGGTGTTATTATGGATTATCAAAAAATTATTGAACAAATACAAGAAGAGATACAAGCTTTTTTAAAGGAAGGAAAAGTTGCCAACTATATTCCAGCACTTGCAAATGCAAATATTAACGACTTTGCAATGAGTATAATTGAACTTGATGGAAAAGAATATAATGTTGGATGCACCCAAAAATTGTTTTCTATCCAAAGTATTTCAAAGGTTTTTACCTTCACTCTTGCACTTAGAATTTATTGCAAAAATTTATACAAAAGAGTTGGATATGAACCATCAGGAAATCCTTTTAACTCACTTGTACAACTTGAATATGAAAAAGGTGTTCCAAGAAATCCTTTTATAAATGCAGGGGCAATAGTAACAACAGATGCATTGTACTCAAATCATAAAAGCAATACCTTTTTTACAATTTTAAATTTTATAAAAAAACAAAGTGCAGATGTAGGAATCCAAGGGAACAATGAAATATTTGAATCAGAATTAGCCCATGGTTTTAGGAATTTGGCTTTAATAAATTTAATGAAAAGTTTTGGAAATATTGAAAACGATATAAATAGTATAAGCTCAACATATTTTAGACAATGTTCAATTATGATGAACACGCAACAATTAGCAAAATCAATACTTTATTTAGCAAATCATGGAATTAATCCTTTAACAAAAGAGGTAGTTATAAGTTCAGCCCAAGCTAAAAGGATAAATGCCCTAATGCTTACTTGTGGGCATTATGATGCTTCAGGTGATTTTGCTTTTCATGTAGGTTTACCAGGGAAAAGTGGAGTTGGAGGAGGAATAGTAGCTATTGTTCCTAAAAAACTTGCTATTTGTGTATACTCTCCAGGTTTAAATAAACAAGGCAACTCTTTAGTAGGGACAAAAGCTTTAGAACTATTTACAAATAAAACGGGCTTATCTATTTTTTAAATCCTTATTTATGCTTTATCAAAAACAAAAATCTCTTTACAACAACTTCTTTTAATCTCTCGGCATATTTTAAAACTTTCCTTAAAGTCTCATAAATTTTATGTTTTAGTTTCATTTTGATTATTTATTTTCTTAAAAGCGTCCAAAAGTGACTAAAAGATAACTTTTAGTTCATTTTAGAGGTTTACAATTACAACATATAAAAAATGAAGCTAATGTAAATTCTTAAGCTTCAATTAAAAAAGGAAAAAAATGACAAAAAGAATTGAACACGATTTAATTGGAGATAGAGAGATTCCAATTGAAATCTATTATGGTGTGCAAACACTAAGAGCAAAAGAAAACTTCAATATAACAGGAATAACACTTTCAAATTTTCCTACATTTATTACTTCAATTGCAAAGGTTAAAAAATCTTGTGCTTTAGCAAACTATGAATTAGGATTATTAGAAGAGTATAAAAAAAGTGCAATTTGTGAAGCTTGTGATGAACTTATCGCAGGTAAATATCATGAACAATTTGTAGTTGATATGTTTCAAGGTGGAGCAGGAACTTCTGTAAATATGAATGCAAATGAAGTTATCGCAAATATTGCCTTAGAGATTTTAGGACATAACAAAGGTGAATACACATTTTTACATCCAAACAATGATGTAAATAAATCACAATCAACAAATGATGCATATCCTACTGCATTTAGAATTGCTTTGTATGAAAAAATCTATGAATTAGTTGATTCAATGACTATTCTAAAAAAAGCATTTAGTGAAAAATCTAATGAGTTTAGTGAAGTGATTAAAATGGGTAGAACACAACTACAAGATGCTGTACCTATGACTTTAGGACAAGAGTTTCATTCATTTGCAACAATGATTGAAGAAGATATTCAAAGATTACTTGAATCTCAACAATTAGTTAGAGAGATGAATTTAGGAGCAACTGCAATTGGTACAGGAATCAATTCACACCCTGAATATGCTCATTTAGTAGAACAAAAACTTCAAGATGTAACAGGAAGACCATTTAAAACTGCAAAAGATTTAGTTGAAGCTACACAAGACACTGGTGCTTATGTACAAATCTCTGGAGTTTTAAAAAGAATTGCTACAAAAATCTCAAAAATCTGTAATGACTTAAGACTTTTAAGTTCAGGTCCAAGAGCTGGATTAAATGAGATAAATCTTCCAGCGATGCAACCAGGAAGTTCAATTATGCCAGGGAAAGTTAACCCTGTTATTCCTGAAGTTGTTAATCAAGTAGCTTTTCAAGTTATTGGTACAGATATGACTATTACAATGGCAAGTGAAGGTGGACAATTACAATTAAATGTATTTGAACCAGTTATAGCATACAACCTATTTAATAATATGAATATGATGAAAAATGCTTTTGAAACACTTGCAAATAAATGTGTAAAAGGGATTACGGCAAACGAAGAACATTGTAAAAACTTAGTTCTTAATTCAATTGGATTAGTAACTGCTTTAAACCCACATATTGGATATGAAAACTCTACTTCAGTTGCTAAAGAAGCCCTTGAGAGTGGACAATCAGTTTATGACATTATTTTAAAAAGAGGTCTTTTAACTAAAGAAGAACTTGAAGATATGATAAGACCAGAGAATATGATTAAACCAAGATTGGTTTAATTGGTTTAACAAACTTACAGAAGGAGAAAAAATGTTAGGTTTAGAAATTGCTGTTGTACTTGGTGCAATATTTTTAGGAGCCCGAATGGGCGGGATTGGAATTGGTTATGCAGGTGGACTTGGTGTTCTTATTTTATGTTTATTCTTTGGTTTAGAACCAGGGAGTATTCCTATTGATGTAATTTTGATTATTATGTCTGTTATTGCTGCAATTGCTGCAATGCAAGTTGCTGGTGGATTAGACTACATGGTTAAGATTGCTGAAAATATTTTAAGAAAAAATCCTAAACATATAACATATTTAGCTCCTGCAGTTACATATTTTATGACAATTCTAGCTGGTACTGGACATACCGCTTACTCAACACTTCCAGTTATTGCGGAAGTTGCAAAAGAGCAAGGGATTAGACCGTCACGTCCTTTAGGTATAGCAGTTGTTGCTTCTCAAATAGCAATTACAGCTTCTCCAATTTCTGCTGCAGTTGTCTTCTTAAGTGGTATTTTGGAGCCTCTTGGAGTTGGTTATATTGAACTATTAGCAGTTTGTATTCCTACAACTTTTTCTGCTTGTATGATTACAGCTTTTGTTAGTAACTTTTTAGGAAAAGATTTAAAAGATGATTCTGTTTATAAAGATAGATTAGAAAAAGGTCTTGTAAAACTTAGAGGTGAAAGTGATATTAAAATTAAAAAAGGTGCAAAACTTTCAGTTGGAATTTTTATTCTTACTATCCTTTCAGTAGTTACTTATGCAACACTAATTAGTAAAAAAGTTGGAATCATTGTAGACCCTAGTTTACCTAGAAATGCTGCAATTATGGTTTTCATGTTAGCTTGTGCAACAGTTATTACCTTAGCTTGTAAAGTTGACACAGGAAAAATTATCAGTGCTTCAACATTTAAATCTGGTATGAGTGCTTGTATTTGTGTTCTTGGTGTTGCATGGTTAGGAACTACTTTTGTTGGTGCACATTTAGGAGAAATCAAAGAGTTCGCAAGTACTTTATTAAATCAATATCCATGGATGTTAGCTGTTGCTTTATTCTTTGCAAGTATGCTTTTATATTCACAAGGCGCAACTACAAAAGCTTTAATGCCAGCTGCTCTTGCATTAGGTGTTGACCCAGTTACTGCTGTTGCATCATTTGCTGCAGTTAGTGCATTATTTGTTTTACCAACTTATCCAACACTTTTAGCTGCGGTTGAAATGGATGATACAGGAAGTACAAGAATCGGTAATTTAGTATTCAACCACCCATTTATGATTCCAGGTGTAATTGCTATTTCACTAAGTGTAATTTTTGGCTTTATACTAGGTGGAATTATTTTATAAAACAATAACAAAAATATAGGAAAAGATATGAAAAATTTATTAGGAAAATTAACGTTATTAAGTATGGTTGGAGCATCGCTTCTAATGGCTAAACCAAATATTACAATACTTGCTACTGGTGGAACAATAGCAGGTGCTGGTGACTCTTCTGTAAAAAGTTCTTATTCTGCAGGAGCTGTTACAGTTGATAAATTATTAGCAGCTGTTCCAGATATCAATAATATGGCAGAGATAAAAGGAGAACAAATTTCAAATATTGGTTCTCAAGAAATGACAAATGAAGTTTGGTTAAAACTTGCAAAAAGAGTAAATACACTATTAAAAAAAGATAATGTGGATGGTGTTGTAATAACTCATGGTACTGATACTATGGAAGCAACTGCATATTTTTTAAATTTAACTGTAAAAAGTAAAAAACCTATCGTATTAGTAGGTTCAATGAGATCAGGTTCATCTATGAGCCCAGATGGACCACTTAATTTATACAATGCAGTAAGCGTTGCAACATCTGAAAAAAGTTTAAATAAAGGTGTTGTAGTTGTAATGAATGATGAGATTCATAGTGCAAGAGAAGTGACTAAAACAAATACTTCGGCAGTTAATGCCTTTGCATCAGTAAACACTGGAAAAATTGGAACAGTTTATTATGGAAATGTAAATTACTACATGACTCCTGTTAGAAAAAATACAATTGATACAGAATTTGATATTGAAAAAATTGACAAGTTACCAAGAGTTGATATTATTTATGGTCATGCAAATGACACAGGAGCCTTCGTTGAAGCATCTGTAAAAGCTGACGCACAAGGAATTATCCACGCTGGTATGGGAAATGGAAACCTATTTCCTAAAACTCAAGAAGCTTTAGCTATTGCAAGTAGTAATGGTATAGTTGTAGCTAGAAGTAGTAGAGTGGGAACAGGTAGAACAAACTTACATGGTGAAGTTGATGATGAAAAATTAGGATTTATTGCAACTGATAATTTAAATCCTCAAAAAGCAAGAGTTTTATTAATGTTAGGATTAACAAAAACTCATAAGAAAACTCAACTTCAAGAGATGTTTTTTGAATACTAATAAAAAGAAGAGAATTTAATTCTCTCCTTTTTATTTCTTAGATAAAATATCTATAATATAAAGGATATCTAATGAGAATAAAAACGCTTCTACTATTTATAATACTAATAAATATATCCCTATTTGCCCAATCAAATAAAAATGTACTTATAATAAACTCTTATCATAGAGGTTTTGAATGGAGTGATAAAGTAATTAATGGAATAGAAAAAACTTTATACAACACAAAAACAAATGTAAATGTTTTATATATGGATTCAAAAAGAATTGCTTCAGATAAATATTTTAGCAAAATGAAAGAGCTTTATAAATTACAATTGGGAAAAAGTAAATACAATTTGATTGTTGCACTTGATACTTTTGCCTATGAATTTATGCTAAAAAACTATAATGAACTTTTTAAAAAAGAACACTTATATTTTGTAGGAATTGAACAATACTCTCAAAAAGATGTTGACTTCTATAACTTGACAGATAAAGTATCAGGAGTATTAGAAAAAAGGTCAATTGACGAGACTATTCAAATTATAAATAAAGCAAAACCAAAATTAAATAAACTATATATTATAAATGACAAAAGTAAAAATGGAGATCATACTGACCCATATATAAAAAAAGCTATAAATAATCTAAATAAAAATATTGAAATTGAATATATTAGGAGTTCAAACCTAGATAAATTAAAGAAAAAATTCTCAACTTATAAAAAAAATGAGGCAATATTTTTTATACGTTTTTACAATAATGAAGATGGTTCTTTAAATAAAAATAGTGAAATTGCTTCAATGATAGATTCTTGTAAAATTCCTGTTTTCTCAACGGATACATTGTTTATTGGAAAAGGTTCAGTTGGGGGAAAACTTGTAGATATTGAAAAATTAGGAGAAAATGCGGGTACTGATATTTTAAGAATTTTAAATAATCAATTGAAACTTTCATTTATTAAAGTCGACAATTCATATCAGTATATTTTTGATTACAAAAAAATCAAAGAGTTTAATATAAACCTTGAAAGAATGAATTTAAACTATACACTAATAAATACTCCAATAACTTTTTTTGATAAATATAGAGAATTTATTGATATTGTTTTTATTATCAGTCCCTTTTTAGTTCTTTTAATCCTTGGATTAATACATAACTTAAGACTAAGAATTCAAAAATCAAAAATATCTCAACAAAGAATTGAATTAGATAGAATTTTATTAAATGCCATTGATAACCCTATTGTTTGGCAAGATAAAAATGGAAGAATTGTTGAATATAATACAAAATTTGAAGAATTTATGAAATATAAAACACCTGATAATAAAGATTTAACTTTCTGTGATTTTATGAAAAATTATAAAAATAGACCAATTATTGATTGTTTAAAAAAATTTATAAATAAATCAGAAGCTGAAAATCTATTAACAATAAATACTAATACCCAAAAGAAATTTTACATAATAAATCAAACAAACTACACTGAAAACATTTATAATACAAGTGGTACAGTAACTGTTTTAACTGATATTACAAAAGAAAAAGAAGCTGTAAAAGAAAAATCGAAACATCAAGAATTTATTATTCAGCAAAGTAAACTTGCTGAAATAGGTGAAGTTTTTTCTTCAATAGCACACCAATGGAAAGCTCCTTTAGTGGAGATTGCAACAATTGCACAAGAAAAAGCATATAATGAAGATAGTAATTTTGATGGAAAAAATAACGTATATGTTAATGATATTATGGTGCAAGTTAAATATATGACTGACACTATAAATGACTTCCAAAAATTTATTATGCCATCTTCTAAAAAAATAGCTTTTGACGTTCATGAATCAATAAATGAAATGCTAGAGATTATAAAACACAATTTAAAATATAACTATATTGATGTAAATATAAATGTTCAAGAAGGAACATTTATGACAGTATTAGGTTATAAAAATGAGTTTATGCAAACTCTTCTTAATATTGTAAATAATTCAAAAGATGCCATTATAAAACAAAAGAAAATTGGCAATATAAAAAAAGGGAAAGTTACAATAAATTTAAACAATGTTGAGAAATATTTAGAAATTGAAATTATTGATAATGGAGGTGGTATTCCCCAAATATATATTGAAAATATATTCAAACCATACTTTACAACAAAAGAAAAAGGTCATGGAATTGGTTTATATATGGCAAAGCTTATCATAGAAGATAAAATTGGCGGCAAAATAGAAGCATTAAATGTAAAAGATGGTGCAAAATTTATAATTAAACTGGAGACTTACGATGAAGATATTAGTTCTTGAAGATAATGAGAGATTATCAAAATTAATAAAAAATGCACTAAATAAACATGGTTATATTGTAGATTTAATAAGTGATGGAGAGGAAGCCTTAGAGAAAATTCTAGATGGCTATTCTTGTTTTGTTTTAGATATAAATGTTCCCTCTTTAGATGGGATTTCTGTGCTAGAGTCTATTAAGATGTATCACAAAAATGTACCTACAATTATAATTAGTTCAAACCATGACTTAGAAAAAATTCAAAAATCATATGAAACGGGATGTGATGACTATATAAAAAAACCATTTTTCATGTATGAACTGATTCACAAAATTCAAAAACTATGCTTTAAAGAAGTTTCAAAAATAAGTCTTGGAGAGAAATACATATATGATATTCCAAAAAGACTTTTAACAAATGATAATGATAAAATTGAGTTAGCAAGAAAAGAGATTCTTCTATTAGAACTTCTAACAAAAGATATAAATAGAGTTTTCAGTTTTGATGAAATTGAAGAATATGTCTGGGAAGGAGAACCTTCTACTATTATGAATATTAGAGCTTTAGTTAAAAGAATAAGAAAAAAAATACCAGAAAAAGCTATTAAGATTGTAAAAGGGATTGGATATAGTGTAAATGCAACAAAAATAGATGAACAAAACACACTAAAATAAAGATATCTATTCCTCAAATTGAATATGAATTTTTTTTCATATTCAATTCATCTTAAATTCACTATGAAAGTTTAGAATACCTAAAAATTTAAGGTATATTTTGCAACTTTCAATTAAAGCATTAATTGCAAATAAATTCAAAACTATTCTAATATTTGCAAGTTTATTATTCTCAATAACTTCTATCTTCTTAATTAGCTCCATTTCAAATGGAGTTATATCTATGTACTCTAATTTATTGAAAAATGATGGAGACATCATAATAACTCAGGCTAAAATCTCTGATACATTTTTCTCAAACGTGGATATTAAACTATTAAAAGAAATCAATAAACTTGATACTACAAAAAAGAGTTCGGCAATTATTGTTGGGGCATCTCCCGTTGAAAAACTACCAATTGTTGCAATTTATGGGGTTACACCAAATAGATTTTCTAATTACAAAATTACTCAGGGAAATTATCCTAAAACAAATGAAGCTTTTATTGGAAACGCCATTTATCAATCATTAAAAAACAAAAAAACAATTCAAATTGCTGATAAAAAGTTCAAAATATCAGGTGTATTTAAAAGTGATATTGGTTTTGAAAATGGTGGAGTAGTAATAAATATAAATGATGCAAGTGATATTTTTAATAAAAGTGCATCAATGATTTTAGTAAATACTAACTACAACTCAAATATCAAAAAAGTCATCTCTGATATACAAAAATTAAGTGACAAAATAGAAGTGAAATCAACACAAAATTTCGTTGATAGTTATAATCAGTTTAAAATAATCCAAACCTCATCTAACTTAATTGGATTTATCTCATTTTTTTTAGGTCTTCTTGGAATTGTGAGTATTATGAGTATCACGATAAATCAAAGAAAAAGCGAATTTGGTATTAAAAGAGCTATTGGAATATCTACTAAGTCAATTGTATTTCAAATAGTTTTAGAAAGTTCGATACTTGGTGTTTTGAGTTTTATTTTTTCTTTTTTTATATCTACTTTGATTTTAGTTTTAATCAAAAATTCTGAGCTTTTTCATGGTTATGTAAATGGTGAGATATCTATTGAATTAGCATTTTATCTATTTATTTGCTCAATAACAATGTCTATTTTAGGGGCAATTATTCCTGCTATAAATGCTTCAAAAACTGACCCAATAATTTTGATGCAAGGGGATAAAATATGATATTGAAAGCTTCAAATATAAGCCATGACTACAATGGCGATGTTGCATTACAAAATATAAACCTAGAAATAAAAGAGGGTGAATTTATCTGTTTAATAGGGGAAAGTGGTAGTGGGAAGACTACACTTCTTTCAATCTTATCAACTCTTTTAAAACCAAAAAAAGGAACTCTTTTTTTTAAAAAGGAACAATACTCAAATATAAAAGATATAAATAAATTTAGAAGAGATAATATTGGTTTTGTTTTTCAATTTCACCACTTAATTAATTATCTTACACTTCTTGAAAATGTTCAACTAGCAAATGATTTAGCAAATAGAAAAAAAATTGATGAGATATTTACTCTACTAGATATTCAAAAAATCAAATCTAAATATCCAACACAAATATCAGGTGGCCAAAGACAAAGAGCAGCTATTGCTAGAGCATTAATAAATGAACCAAAAATCATTTTTGCAGATGAACCAACAGGAAATCTTGATTCTAAAAATGCACAAAAAGTATTTGAACTTTTTAAAGACTTATCAAATAAAGGAACAACAATAATTGTTGCAACACACAATAAAGATCTAGCACAAATGGCAGATAAAATATATAAGGTAAAAGATGGACAAATCAAATAGTTTTAGTAATTTAATAAATAGGCACTTTAAAATATCCCTAGTATTTTTATTTTTAGGTTTAACATTTGGAATAATATACTCAGCAAATCTATTAGGCTTTTATGTTGATTCCCAAACTTTAAATCCTGCTAATATGCGCTCATTACATATTAGTTTGATGCTTTATGGTTTTATTCCTTTAATGTTATCTTATCTTCCTTTTTTATTAATTGATAAAGATAAAGTCAGAAGTGATGAAGGATTATTTTATCTTAATTTATATACTCTATTTTGGTATATATTTTTAATTTTTATGATTAGCTCTTTATTATTTGGTAACCTACGAGGCTTGGCATTTTATGATTTTCCATATGAATTAAATTTTATTTTAGCCCTTGCTGGAATATTTTATATACTCTCTTTATATAAATATATAAAAGCATATGAAGTGATTCCTTTATGGATAAAAGTTTGTTTATGGATTACAATTATTGCACCCATTGCTCTTTTAATTCTAATGAATCCAATTATTGGTCAAGTTGAAAGTACGATTTCTGGACCCCATGGAGATAATACTTTAGGAATGAGTTTAGCCTTAATACCTATTTATTATTTGATTTTTAAACTTTTAAACGAAACAAACTTTACTGCTAAATGGAATATCTTTTGGATAATACCAACGATTTTTTATTTTGCATCAGTTTTATATAGAAGTTTTGTTGGTCACTTAACATATGAACAAGAATGGTTTTTGCAATGGCTAACTTTATTGTATATCCCTCTTCTTTACAGATGGTATAAAGATTCAAATATTGAACTTTTTGCAAAAAAAGCATTACTTATTTCTATATTAGCATTTCTATTTGTTGATGTTGAAGGAAATATTTTATTTATCCCTGAAATTAGATGGGTATTTCATAGAAATGATTTAATTGTAGCTCATGCTCATGTTGCAATGGGTATTGGTGTGTTTTTTATGGTTATATCTATGTTTGTTACTCATATAAAAGAGTTAAAAAAAGCAAGCTTTTACACTTTGTATTTAATTGGTTTATTAGGGATTTTTACAGTTTTAAGTATCTCTGGGTTTTTACAAGCTGGAGTTTTTAACTCTATTTCAAATATAGATATTCAAAAACTATGGGCATTTAGAACACTATTTGGAATAATCACTTTTTTATCAGTTCTTACTTTTATAAATATCAATTTAAAAACTACAAATATTGAAAAATACAATTTAATAGGCATCGTAGCAGATGGTTTTGGAGGAATTTTTTTAATTTTATTTGCAAGTTTTGCTTATCCACTTTTAGGTTTTAAATTTACAGGAGATTATGAATATATTGTTTTTGCCTTTGTAAGCATTACAGGAGTTATTCACTTTATGGCCATAAAATATAAAGAGTATGAGATGGTATTAACAAAACTTACTGTTTTGATTAGGGTGTTTCTAAGCTCAATATTTTTTGCACTCTTTTACAAACATTTACTAGGTTTTGAAGCACTTATGATTTCACTATTTGATATCTCATTTGCTTCATTTTATCTTCTATTCTTCTATAAAAAGGATTTCTTATGTCAAAAATAGCACTTATATTTTTCATAGGTTTTGAACTATGTTATTATCTACTTATTGCTCAAACAGGTATTATTGAATACTTTAATTCAAATATTTACTTAATTGCTCCACTTCCAATAGGAGGGGTTATTGGCTCTTATTTAAGTTATAAAATCTCTGCAAAAAGTGAAACAAAAATAAAGGTATTTTTATTTATTCAACTATTGCTGACATTTTTCTATCCAAACTTTAATTTAGTAGAACTATTTATTTTAGGTATTAGCGTGGGAGCATTAGCGCCACTTGTTATAAATGAACTAAAAAAAGCCTCATATTTGGAAATAGGTTTGGCACTTGCAATCTCTTATTCAGTTGGAACCTTATTGTTTAATTATGACCCTGCTAAAAGAGAGTTTATTGCAATCTTATTTACCCTTATTGTTTTAATATCATCATTTTTTCTTCCCCAAGAAAAAGAAAAAATAGAAAATAATATAGTTTCTTCATCTTTACTAATCATGATACTATGGATTTTTTTAGACTCTGCACTTTTTGAAACTCTTTCAAGAAATAGTGATATTTCAATCTGGAGAAATGGCTACACTTTTGAAATTGTTCTATTTCATATTTTAGGGGTTATTAGTGCCTTTAAAATAAATCTACAAAAATTTGAAAATGAGCTTTTCATAATAATATTATTTGCACTAAGTTATCTATTTTATTTTCTTGAAGAGAGTCTTTTATTATCGATTATTTATCCATTTGTAATCTCATATTACAATGTAACTATTTTAAAAGCTCTAAGAGAAATAGAACTTAAAAAACTTTCTATTTATATGATTTTTATTGGTTGGTTAGCTTCTGGAGCAGGCTTATTTACAGCCTTAGAAAATCTAACTTTATTTGTACCAACAATATTTTTAGTAGTTTTTATTCAATTCTTATACACGCAAAAAAATATTCAAACAAAGGAGAAAGAATGTATAAATTAGTATTGATTTTATTTGTAAGTTTATTAGCAAATGCAAATGAACTTTATTTAAAAGATGGTCAAATCAAAGCCCACACAGAAGTTTTTGGAGATAGTACAATTGATCCCCAAACAAAAAAAATTGATGTAAGATTATCAAAAAATAAAGATGTCGAATCAATAAAAGGTATCTTTGAAATTGAGGCTTTATCACTTGTTAGTGATAATGAAGATAGAGATAAACATATGTATGAAGCATTAAATGCCAAATTATCACCAAAGATTTCCTTTGAAATCACTTCGATTAATAAAAAAGAAGAGCATTATGAGATAAAAGGACTTTTAAAAATGAATAATATATATAAAGAGATAAACTCTTTTGCACATATTACTCAAAAGAATAAGGATATCTCTATTAATGGTGACTTTTTTATTAATCTAACTGATTTCACCCTTGAACCTCCAACAATGCTTTTTTTAACAGTAAGAGATCAAATCGATATAAAATATAATTTTAATTTAAAGGAAAAATAGATGAAGAGAATACTTTTAAGTCTTTTAGTAATGGGATTATCCCTTTTTGCATCAGAGTTTAAAATAGGCGATAAAATAGGAACTTTTTCTATTTTAAATCAGCACGATAAAAAAGTTACAATAGATGATTCAATAGAAAAAATCATTGTATCTTTTGAAAAAGATACAGGGGCAAATATTAATGAGTATCTTTCAAAAAAATATCCACTTTTTTTAAAAAATAACAATGCAGTATTTATAGCAAATATCTCTGGTATGCCCTCAATTATTACAAAACTTTTTGCTTTACCTAAAATGCGTAAATATGACCATGAGATTCTACTTATTTATGATGAAGATGACAAAAGATTTATATCTAAAGAGGAAAAATCTACTTTGTATACTTTAAAAGACGGAGTTATAAAATCTATAGACTTTATCACAAAAGATGATTTAGACAATATTTTTAAATGAAAATCAAAGAAGTAAATTATGTAGATATTAAAACTGTTCATAAAAATATGGATGGTTTTACTATATTACAAATATCAGACCTACATATAAATAAAAAAACCACTATAGCACAGATAAAAAACTTAGTGGAAACGTGCAATAGTTTAGAATACAATATTTTAGTAATCACTGGTGATATTATTGATTGTAAAGTAAAATTCATAAAAGAAAAGCTATCTATTTTAAACTCTTTAAAGGGAAAGACTTACTTTATTAGTGGGAACCATGATTTAGTTTATGGACTAAAAGATTTAATTAAACAACTTCAAAACATAATTTTTTTAGATAATAGCTATGAAAAAATAGTATATAAAAATCAAACCATCTTACTTGCAGGTATTAGTGATAGGTTCTCTAAATTTTTTAAACATAAAAGAGAAGAAAAAAACCTTTTAAATATTTTAGAGAAAAACAAACAAAAGATTTTGCTTGCCCATCAACCAAAAGACTATAAACTTGCGCTAAAATCAAATTGTGATTTATTTCTATGTGGTCATACCCATGGTGGTCAAATCTGGCCTTTCCATTATTTTGTAAAGATTTATCAACCATTTTTAAATGGTTTGCACTATATAAAAAAGTGCCCCATTTATGTAAATAAAGGGATTGGAACATGGGGTATAGATTATAGATATAAAGCAAATAGTGAAATTGCATTATTAAGGTTTACAAGTGAAAATACTTATAATTGAAGATGATGAAAAGATAGTAAACTTTTTAAAAAAAGGATTACAAGAAGAATCATATAGTGTTGATTATTCATTAAATGGTGATGAAGGAATTTATCTAGCTAGTGTTAATACCTATGATTTAATTCTACTTGATATTATGATTCCTGTAAAAGATGGAATTGAAGTTTGTAAAACCCTAAGAGAAGAAAAAATCAATACCCCAATTATTATGCTAACAGCAAAGGATAGTATTGAAGATAAAATAAAGGGCTTAGATATTGGAGCAAACGATTATATTTCAAAACCTTTTTCCTTTAGTGAATTACTTGCAAGGATTAGAGTTCAATTAAGAAATAGTGATAATCTAGTTTCAACCACACTTCAAATTGCTGATTTAAAATTAGACTTGTTAAAAAAGACAGTAACTAGAAAAGAAGATACAATTATTCTTACAGCAAAAGAGTTTTCACTATTAGAATTTTTAATAAGAAACCAAAATAAAGTCTTATCTGAAACAGTAATTAGTGAATCTTTAAGTAACTTAGATGATGATAATTTAAGTAATATTATAAATGTTTATATTTACAGACTTAGAAATAAAATAGACAAACCATATGAAAAAAAACTCATAAAAACAGTTAGAGGAATGGGATTTAAGATAAGTGATGAATAATATATCTATCAAAAAAAAACTATTAATATATAATATATTAATACAAATTATAATTCTTGGAGTTTTTTCTTTCTCTTTATATAAAACATTAGAAATTTCTAGTTTAGATAAGATTAAATCAACCCTTAAAATTGTGCTCTTAGACGTAGTTGATGATATAATTGACCATAAAGATGAATTAACCAAAGATATATTCCATGAAGAAATAGAGTATAAATTTAAACCTTTATTTATAAGACTTCTTCAAATAGACAAAAAAATTACTAAAATCAATGGCACTAAATTTCCTAATATTTTTAAATACACTTTAGATGAACTTCATAGTCTAAAAAAAGATATTATCTATTTTGAAAGAAATGATATTTATGTTTTATCAAAAATAAAAATCGCTTTAGATGAAAAAATTTATGTAGTTGAAGTAGCAACTGATTATAGACTTCTAAATTCAACCTTTGAAAACCTTTTATATATTTTAATCTTTATTGTTCCAATAATTTTAATCTTTTCAATAATTGGAGGATATTTTTTAATTCATAAATCTTTCTTACCAATTGAAAATATTCTTATTAGTCTTAGAAATATAAGTGCAAAAGATTTATCAAAGAGACTTGAAGTAAATAATAATAAAAAAGATGAAATTGATTTATTAAGAGAAGAGATAAATAACCTTTTATCAAGACTAGATAATTCCTTTGAAAAGATTAGCCAATTTTCTTCAGATGCATCCCATGAATTAAAAACTCCTCTTACAATTATAAGAGGGGAAATTGAAATAGCCCTAAGAAAAGATAGAGAAAAAGATGATTATAAAAAAACATTATCTACTTGTTTAGATGAGATATTATCAATTCAAGAAACAGTAAATGATTTACTCTTTTTAGCAAAAAATAAGTTTTCTAATGAAAATGTAGACACAGTTATATATTTAGATGAGATATCAATTGATTCAAAAAAAGAGCTTGAGAACTTTGCTAAAACAAAAGATATCCAACTAAAACTAGAAATCAGTGAACCTTTAGAGATAAAAGGAGAAGCCAAGTTTTTAAAAATCGCTCTAAAAAACATAATTAAAAATGCCATTACTTTTAGTCATAAAGAATCTAAGGTCTTAATCAAAAATTATATATTAAATGATAAAATAATAATTGAAGTTGAAGATTTTGGAATAGGCATAGATAAAAATAATTTAAAAAAGATATTTGAAAAATTTTATCGTATAGATAAAAGTAGAAATAAAAATAGTGGTGGAACTGGATTAGGTTTATCTATTAGTGAAAAAATTATCTCTTTACACAATGGTAAAATTGAAGTAGAGAGCATTGAAAATAAAGGAACAAAATTTAAACTTCTCTTTCATAGATAAAGGGTTTTAAATGCACATTAAAAATAAAGTAAAATATAGTTTCTTATTAATTACAATCCTTATATTAATGATATTTATAGCAAATAGCATAGTTTTATATCAAGTAAATGAAAATGAAGAATCAAAAAAAGATATCTCAAAACTAATCTTATTACAAGAAAACATGACCTCTTTGACAAAAGATATTATAATATCTCAAAACGAAGATACATTAAAACTAATTGAGACAAGATTTACTAATTATGAAAAAGAATTTGAATCCCTACATTTTATGCTAATTAACGATACACAAAAAGATTTTATTGATTATATTTTAAAAGATATGCATCAAGAAAAAAGTGTTCTTAATCAGTTAAATATTTTAGCATCAAATGAAAAACAAATTGAAACATCCTTTGAAACTCTATTTGAATTACAAAGAGAAAAGATAAAATTAAATGGTGAGTTTACTAGAACATACCCTTTAGAAAATCGTTTAAGAAATAACCTAGAAGAGTTTATATTAGAGAAAAAAGATTTTAATCTGCTTAAAGACTTTTCAGATATTAAATATTATAGTAAAGAGGTGCTTTTTCAAAAAAAATCTACACAATACCTAAATAAATGGCTTGATAAAGTAAATGTTTTAAGTACTTTTTTGGAAAACAAAGATTTAGAGTCTTATAAAACAGTAATAAAACAATTAGGTGAAAATGCTATTAATTCTAAAAAATTACAATTAAAACAACAATCAGTTCAAGATACAATATATAACTCATTAAAACAAAACAAAAGTCTAAATGAACAAATTCAAAATGATATAGACCTTTTATCAAAAGAATTTCTAACTACCATTAGGTCATTTATAACTTTGATTTTATTTTTTACCTTAGCTTTTATAATCTATTTATCTATCAAAGTTAATAAAAATGTCGCATTAACCGTTGATGAGATTGAAGAAAAAGTACAAAATGGATTAAAGAAAATAAAAAAACTTAACCATGAAATAGAAGATACACAAAAAGAAGTAATTTTCACAATGGGTGCAATAGGTGAAAGTAGATCAAAAGAAACTGGAAATCATGTTAAAAGAGTTGCTGAATACTCAAAGCTTTTTGCTTTATATTATGGATTAGATGAGAAAAAAGCTGAGATGTTGAAGATGGCTAGTCCAATGCATGATATAGGAAAAGTTGCCATTCCAGATGCCATTTTAAATAAACCTGGAAGATTTGATGATAATGAACGAGAAGTAATGAATACCCATGCACAACTGGGTTTCGAGATGTTAAAGCATTCAAAAAGACCTCTTCTAAAAATGGCTGCAACAATTTCAAAAGAGCACCATGAAAAATGGGATGGTTCAGGTTATCCAAAAGGTTTAAAAGAAGAAAAGATAAATATTTATGGACGAATAACTGCCATTGCAGATGTATTTGATGCATTAGGTAGTGATAGATGCTATAAAAAAGCTTGGGATGATGAAAGAATTTTTAAACTATTTAAAGAAGAAAGAGGTAAACATTTTGACCCAAAACTTGTGGATATTTTCTTTGAAAATTTAAATGAGTTTTTAGCAATAAGGGAAAAATTTAAAGACACTATTTAAAACTAAATCTATTTAGATTTAGTCAAAAATAAAAGTCCACTAATAGTTATAAACAATCCAAGCCAACCTATTGTGTTTGGGAAACTACCATCTAAAAATAATACTTCTCCAAACAAAGCAAAAAATACTGAACCACACTGTGTGGCATCCACAAGCATAAGTTTTGTTGTTGTATTTGCATGATTCCTTGCATACAAAAAAAGTGTTGTAGCAACTATTCCTGAAAGTATTGAAACTAAAGCTACACTAATAAACTGCCCAGAACTTGGTGATGTTGGATTTATAAAAAAGTATAAAATCAACCAAAAAGGTGAGCTTCCTAAAATAAGTAGAAAAACCTTTGCAAAACTATTATTTAATACTTTATTATCAACACCTTCTTGCTCTTTTTTTATTTTTCTTTCCCAAACCAATTGATTACCAATTGGATAAGAAAAAGCTGCAATTAAAATTGGGACTGAACCTAAAAGAAGCTTATCTAGATTTGATAAATCAAAATGGCTAAGATTTACTAGCGTTACACCAATAAAAACAATAAGTGTAAAAAACCAAATCCTTTTTGATAATTTTTTACCAAAAAAAGTAAGTACAAAAAGTGAAGCTAAAATAGTCATCTGCCAAGTAGTAGCAACTACCCAAGCAGGGGAAAAATCAGCAGAATAACAAATAAGTGAATAGAAGAAACCAAAACCAATAGTCCCAGCTATACTCCAAAACAAGATATTTTCAAAATACTCTTTTAAAATTGCTTTATAAAAAGAAAAGCCTTTTAAAAAGACAAATCCCACACTCAAAAATAAAAGTGTATAGAAATATCTTAATGAAGCGGACCAATACCAATGTCCCCCATCTAATGAGATACTTCTATTAATTAAAAATGTTGCTGAAAAAAAAGAGGCTGCTAAAAGTCCTACAAAAAGTAGATAAATTGGTTCATTTTGATACTTGATAAATTTTCTATTCATATTAAATTCCTAAAAAAAGAAAGGATTATACTACAAAAACTATTGGTTTTAGTTTTTAAATTGTAAAGAAAATGTCAAGAAAGTTTAGTCCTCAACTTGAAACTATTGATTTATACTTTTAAAATAAAAAGGAGAAAAAATGAAATATTTATTTTTAGGATTATTTGTAATCAGTTTTGCAAATGCAAGTGTAGTTGATGACTATTTAAATAGTTTAAAAAAAGAGGTTCAAAGTCAAGACCCAGCTTTTAAAGGTTTTGATTATAAAAGAGGTGAAGAGATTTTCACATCTAAACATATTGGGAAAAAAGGTAAAGAGATATCTTGCGTATCATGTCATACAGTAAACCTTAACCAAACAGGTGAGAATTTCTTTACAGGAAAAGAGATAAAACCACTTTCACCAAAAGCAAATTCAAAAAGATTTACAAAATTAAAAACCATAAAAAAATGGTTAAGAAGAAACTTCAATGATGTTTATAAAAGAGAAGGTACAGCACAAGAAAAAGGTGATGTAATAACTTACATCATAAATAAATAAGGAGATAACATGAGATATTTACTAATACTAACAATAGGATTTGCATCACTTATGGCAAATGATATGAATACAAAAGAGACTCTATTTAAAAATGAGTGCTCAACTTGCCATATGGCATATCAAGCACAATTTCTACCAAAAAGATCTTGGATAAAAATGATGGATAATCTATCAAACCATTTCGACACTGATGCTTCACTAGACAAAGAAGATACACAAATGATAAAAGAGTATTTAGTTGCTAATTCAAGTGATTCAACGAAAAGACTATATGGTGAGATTGCAGAATTTGCTCAATCAATTCCAAGATCAAAAACTTACTTAGCAATAACTGATATTCCAAAGTTTAAAAGAGAACATAGAGAAGTACCAAAAAGGTTTATAAGCCAAAAAGAGGTAAAAAGTTTAAGTAATTGCACTGCTTGTCACACCGATGCAAAAAAAGGTTGGTATGATGAAGACAATATTAATATACCAAACTATGGAAGATGGGACGATTAATCAAAAAGGATAATATAATGCAAAAATCATATATATGGAGTTTACCAACAAGAGTTTTTCACGCTTTATTTGCTGTATTTATTTTATTGGCTTTTTTAACTGATGATGACAATTTATTACAATACCATGCAATAATTGGTTACTCTATTTTTATTTTGCTTTTTTTTAGAATAGGATGGGGATTATTTGGTCCTAAACATTCAAGGTTTAAAGACTTTCCACTTAGTATTAAAAAAACAAAAGAGTTTTTAGGTGAAATGTTAACAGACAAATCAAAATATGTAGGTCATAATCCAATGGCTTCATTTGTAATGATTGCTATTTTAGTAACAGTTTTTTTAACTATCATTACTGGTGTTTTAGCCTTTGGTATCCAAGAAGGTCGTGGAATAGCTTCAGGATTGAATAGCTCATTTTTTAAAGAGATGGAACTATTTGAAGAGATTCATGAACTATTTACAGGTGTTTTAATAGCTTTAGTTGTAGCTCATTTAGGTGGTGTATTAGTGGACAAAGTTTTACATGGAAAAAATAAAACTTTAAACTCAATTGCAGATGGTTACAAAATGACTGATGAAAAAGAGGATATTACTGTTAATTTTTATCAAAAAACATTTGCTTTTATTATGGCTATTTTATTTATAGGATTTTTACTATTTAATATAAGTACTCCAAAAAATGTTTTAACTGCCTCAGTTTTTGAACCTGTTAACTATGAACAAGAAAACTCTTTGTTTGTAGCTGAGTGTGCATCGTGTCACACTCTATATCCCTCCCAATCTTTTACCTAAAAAATCGTGGGTGACACTAATGGGTGATTTAGAAAACCACTTTGGAGATGATGCTTCTTTAGATGAAGAGGATACAAAAATTATATTAGATTTTCTTGTAAAAAATAGTGCAGAGAACTCAACCATGCAAGGAAGTTTAAATTTTTTGAATTCAATTGAAGATAAAGATATAATTGCAATGTCACAAACACAATTTTGGAAAAAAACCCATGAGGATATTCCAAAAGATTTGTTTAATCATAAAGATATAAAAAGTAAGGCTAATTGTAAGGCTTGTCATATTGATATTGAGAAAGGATTAATAGAAAATGAAAATATTAAAGATATTTCTAGTTTTAATTAGTCTATTTGTATTTTTAAATGCAGATGATGATTATAAAGATTTTGAAGAATACAAACATAAATATTATAAAAACCAAAAATACAATCTATATAAAAATTTTGAATTTTTAAATTTAAATTCCCAACAATATACTCTTATGAAAGATATTTTGATTGATTACAAGAAAGATTATAAAAAACTTCAAAATTATAAACACGATGTAAAAGAAAAGATTGAAGATTTATTAAAAGAAAATGATTTTGATAAAGAAAAGTTCATAACTTTGTTAAAAGATTTAAAATATAAACATCTTGAAATTGAAGCATATAAAATAGAAAGAATTCATAATATTTTAAATAAAAAACAAAGAAAAAAACTCGCTCATTATGTTGAGGAGTGGGAACTTGACTAACAATATATTATTAATTGAAGATGATACAGCAATGAATGAACTTATTGTTGATTATCTAAAAGATTTTAATTTAAGCTGTGCAGCTTTTGAAAACCCTATTGATGCCTTAGAAGAGCTAAAAGAAAACACAAATTATGATATTGTAGTATTAGATTTAATGCTCCCTGAACTAAATGGATTTGATGTATTTAGAAAAATCAAATCCATTATCGATATACCAATTATAATATCTTCTGCTAGAGGTGATATAGGCAATAAAATTCATGGTTATGAATTAGGAGCTGATGATTTTCTAGCTAAACCTTATGAGCCAAGAGAACTTGTTTTAAGAATCAACTATATATTAAAAAAATCAACTCAAGAGACTTTTACAATTGGTGACTTTGAAATAGATACAAAATCAAGAGAGGTTTTAGTAGATAATTATCCAATTGACTTTACAAAAGTTGAATTTGAAATCTTTATGTTTTTAGTTAATAATTCAAATAGAATAGCATCAAGGGAAGATATTATAGAAAACACCTCTTTAGAATCTAATACAAAAAATAGAACTGTTGATATGCATATTTCAAACATAAGATATAAAATAGGTGATGATTCAAAAGAACCAAAATATATTAAATCAGTTTGGGGTGTTGGGTATAAATTAATCTCTTAGAAAAGGTTTTCATGTCTATATTTAAAAAAATTCTAATTTTATTTTCATTTAGTTTTATTCTTATGAGTATTATTGGTTTTTGGATGGATAGTATTAACTCAAATAGAATCGATAGTTTAATAAAAGAGAAATATGCAAAAATCTCTTATGAAATTTTAGATAATTTTGATGATACTAACAAAATAAAAGAACTAGAATTAAAGTATGGTCTAAAAAAAATTAACAATTTTAAAAGTTTAGAAAATGAAGTTTTATATGAAGAGAATTTGACCTTTGGCTTTGTTAAGATTTTCCAAAAATTCTTTCAAGATGAGTTTATACTTCAAATAAAATATTTAGATGATGAATATATTTTTCAAACTAAAGACGAAGGAAGCGTTAACGACAAACTTATATTAAATATTCTAATAGCTCTTGATGTCTTAGCGTTAATTATTATCTTTTTATTTGTACTAAAGATTTTTTCACCTTTAAAACAAATTTCTAAACAAATTACACAATTCGCAAATGGAGATTTTTCAACAAGAGTTGATATAAAATCAAATGATGAGATTGGCAAACTTGCAGATACATTTAACAATATGGCATCTAAACTTGAAAACCTTATAAATACAAGAGAAGAACTCTTAAGAGATATTGGTCATGAACTAAGAACCCCTATAGCAAGAGGAAAATTTGCAATTGAAAAAATTGATGATTTTTCACAAAAAGAATTAATGAAAAAGATTTTCAGTGATCTTGAAGTCTTAACAAATGAATTAATAGAATTAGAAAGATTAAACTCTTCAAAACTAAATTTTGAAAAATTTACCAATAAAAAGCTTATAATAGAATCACTACAAAAAATACATTTTGATAATGAAGATAAAATAGAACTAGATATTAAAGATGATTTTGAAATAGAGGGTGATTTTTACTACTTATGTATTGCTTTAAAGAACTTAATTGATAATGCTTTAAAATATAGTATAAAATTCCCAATAAAAATCTCATCATCAAAAAATAATATTCAAGTTATTAGTTTTGGAGAAGCATTATCCCGTGATATCGAATACTACCTTCAAGCATTTACCCAAGAACTTCACCAAAGAAATGGATTTGGACTAGGACTTAGTATTGTAAAAAAAATAATAGATAAACATGAATTTGAAATCTCATATTATCACAATAAAAAAAATAATAGCAATAACTTTACTCTAAGTGTAAACTCTTTGTAAAGAAATTGTAAAGTTAAAACACTTTTTTCTTTGTTACTATTAGTTTAGTGAAATTAATCAAACAAAGGGGAAGAATATGAGTATTTTAAAAATATTTATCACAATAGGTATATCCCTTTTAGTTTTTAGTGGTTGCGCTAAATATGAAGCAAAAAACCATTTAAAACTAAAAGAGATAGAAAAAGGCTTAGAACTAACAAAAAGTGAGCTACAACAAGACCCCAATGATACATATATGAATTATTATCATGGTAGGTTTTTAGTTAGTCAAAAAAAATATGAAGAATCAATAAATTACTTCAAAAAAGCGGCTGAATCATTTCCATATTCAACATATCATAAACTTTGGCTTGGAATTGCTTATGGGAAAGCTAAAGATTATAAAAATGAACAAAAAATCTATGAAGAGATTTTAAAAGATAAAAATGGAAAATATAGAAGTGCCTGGGCATACTTAGGTAAGAGTTATTATAAAGATAAACAGTATAAAAAAGCTCTTGAAACCTTAGAAAAGGGTATAGAAAGATATAGGAAGCCCCACTCTAACATGTACTATTACTACGCAAAAAGTTTAAATAAAATAGGTGATCAAGAAAATGCCAAAAAATATTTTAAAGAATATTTACGAAAGTTCTCTGATTATTCTTTAGCCAAATGGGCTATTTATAACTTAAATAGATTAGGAGATTTTGAGTATTCAAACTTCAAAATAGGTGAAGAAACAGTAAGTATTAGAAATATGGATTATCTACCAAACAGTAATAACCTAGAGTACTATTCAAAGCAAGGTCTTAATAAAATTGGGAAAAGACTTCTTGAAGATAAAGATATTACTTTATACATAGTTTCTTATGATGTAAATAATCTAACAAGAGCTGAGAAAAGAGTAAAAAACATAAAAAAATATCTCCTAAATAATTTTAGTGATATTGACTTTGAGAATATAAGAATTGCTTGGTTTAAAACACCAAGAAAAATAGAAGTGGATAAAAAAGTCTTTAAAAAAGATGTTTACGTTAATTTTTTCACAACAAATAAAAAGGATAAATAATGAAAAATTTTAAATATATTGCATTTTTACTACTGATTACAACATCACTATTCTCTTCAGTAGATGATGTGGATAATGAAGAGTCAGCATTTGGATCAGAAAGAGAAGCTATGGGTATGGAGTATGGTGAAACAGAAGATACAAATGACACCAATGATGATTTAAATGATAATAAAGATAGAGAAAGTCAGGATTCGACAGGAACAAATGATGCCTCAAGAAACGATGATGCAAACGACGATGCAAACGACGATGAAAATGATGATGCCAAAGAAAATGATGGTGAAGATGGCGAAGATGGTGAAGATGGTGAAGATGGTGAAGATGGTGAAGATGGTGAAGATGGTGAAGATGGTGAAGATGGCGAAGATGGTGAAGATGGTGAAGATGGTGAAGATGGCGAAGATGGCGATCACAATAATGGTGACAATGATGGTGGAGATAGTGATAGCGGTGACAGTGATGGTGGAGATGGTGATGGTGGAGATGGTGACGATGACTAATCACCTCAGCATCAAAAAAAACAAATAAATATTAAGGTATAATCTCAAAAAAATTTAAGGGATAAGATGACTGCACTTGAGATTGCTGATATTGTTGGGATTATATCTTTTGCAATTAGTGGTTTTTTAATTGCTGTACATATGAAACTAGATATTTTGGGTATTTTTATATCTGCGTTTTTAACTGCCTTTGGGGGTGGAATGATTAGAGATGTAATCGCAAATAAAACACCATATATTTTTACAAATAACCTTCCTATTATATTAGTTCTTGTAACTATTATTTTAGCAGTAGTATTTAAACTTCATAAAATACCAGATTTGGAAGGTAAAACTGCTTTTGTCGTTACAGATACTATTGGATTAGCATCTTTTGCTATTTCAGGAGCATTAATAGCTATAAAAGCAGATTTTAACTTTATTGGTATTATTTTGCTTTCACTTTTAACTGCAATTGGTGGTGGTACTTTAAGAGATGTAGTTATTAATAGAATTCCAGCAGTTTTAATAAGTGATTTTTATGGAGCAATAGCTATTATCATCTCTTTTGTAATAATAGCAACTGACTACTTTTATGAAATAAATAAAATCACACTCTTAGCAATATTTATTTTTGGTATTGTTTTAAGACTTGTGGCTTATTATAGAAAATGGCATCTACCTACATTATCGTAAGTAGATGACTATTTATTTTATTTAGTGAGATACTGCTTCTAAAACAGACTCACTAAGTGTTGGATGGGCAAATATCATTTTTGATAAATCTTCCATTGTTAAATCACCATTTATAGCAACTAAAAACTCATGAATTAACTCAGTTGCTTCATTCCCAATAATTCCTGCACCTAATATCTTATCCGTTTCCGTACTATAAATGATTTTGATAAATCCACTATCATCACCTTTGATTTTAGCCTTTGCATTTGGTTTAAAAAATACTTTTTTAGCCTTGAAAGAAATTCCTTGTTCTTTTAAACTTGTTTCACTTTGCCCAATTGATGCAACTTGAGGGGAGCAAAAAGTCACCGATGGCCAAGCAGTATTCTCAACAAATACCTCTTGATCTAAAATTTGTTGAGCTACTCTTTTTGCTTCATGAAAAGCTACATGAGCTAAAGCGGGAGTTTTTATTACATCACCTATTGCATATATTTTAGGATTTGATATTGATTTTAGATTTTCATCAACCTCTACAAAACCTCTATCAGATGTCACATTTGCGATTTCTAAATTTAAACTTTCACTATTTGGAACTCTTCCAATAGATACTAAGATTTTTTCAAAAATCTCTGTTTTTTGTTTTTTTCCTAAATCAATAGTAACTTCTACACCTTCATCTTTTATTTTAAAAGATGTGATATTTGCTTTAACATCAACAGATATTCCAGCTCTTTCAAACTCCCTTTTTAAGGTTCTCCCCATATCATCATCTTCTGAAGGAATTAGTTTTGGCGTAAATTCTGCTATTTGTGTTTTTGTTCCCAAACTACTAAAAAATGTAGCAAATTCACATCCAATCGCTCCTCCCCCAACTACTAAAATAGATTCTGGTAGTTTTTCTAATTGAAATACTTCTCTACTAGAGATAATATTTTTACCATCAACTTTTAATAAAGGGTGTTCCCTATGTGAAGAACCCGAAGCAATGATAAAATTAGAAGCTGTTAACTCTTCATCGCCTACAGTAATTGTATTTTCATTTTTGAAGCTTGCAGTACCATATTTGATTTCAACTTTCCCTTTTTTTAACATATTAAAAACACCAGTTTTTGTATCACAAATAAGTCTGCAAGTATTAGCTTTTAGTTTACTCATATCAAAACCACTTATTGATACATCAACTCCACACTCTTTAAAATACTTAGCTTTTTTTACAAAAGTAGCGCTTTCTAAAAAGTTTTTTGCTGGAATACAACCTTCATTTAAACAAGTTCCACCAACAGTTTCTTCACCCTTTTCTATAAGGCAAACAGATTTTCCACCACTTCCAAGTAGTGAAGCCACTTCATAACCTGCTGGCCCTGCTCCAATAACTATAACATCATACATACCCTACTCTCCTACATACTCATGAGCTAAATAAGAACTTCTAGTATATGGACTTGAATGAACATATTCAAAACCAAGCTCTAGTGCAATATCTTTATATCTTTTAAACTGTGAAGGTTTTACATACTCTTTTACTTTTGTAAACTCATTTGATGGAGCTAGATATTGTCCAATACTTAGATAATCACACCCAACATCTCTTAAGTCTTTCATAACCTCAATCATCTCCTCTTCAGTTTCACCAAGACCAACCATAAGTGCTGTTTTTGTTTTTACATTTTTAGGAGCCAAAGTTTTTAGTTTTCTTAAGACTTGAAGTGACCTTTTATAGTTTGCTGCTTTTCTGATTTTGTAAAGACTTGGAACGGTTTCCATATTATGTCCCAATACTACTGCTCCAGATTCTACTGCTATTTTAAGTGAGTCCATATTTCCTTGAAAATCAGGAATTAAAAGTTCAACTTTTGTATCAGGGAGTTCTTTTAAGATTTTTTGAGTAACCTCATAAAATTGACTTGCTCCACCATCTTTTAAATCATCCCTTGCTGGACTTGTAATAACTACATATTTAAGCCCTAAAGCTTTTACAGATTTGTAAACTTGTTCTACCTCATCTTTATTTACAGAGTTTGGCTTTCCTGTTTCAACATTACAATAAGAGCATCTTCTAGTACAAATTCTCCCAAGGATTAGAAAGGTTGCATTTTTCTTAGAGAAGCACTCACTTATATTTGGGCACTTTGCTTCTTGGCAAATAGTATGGATACCCACATCATTTAAAAGTTGATCCATCTCTTTTTGGGCTCCAAAGTTAAGCTTTTTTCTAAGCCAATCAGGTTTTCTCCCATTATCACTATTTTTTATAAATTCTCTAGTACTCATATCTCTATCCTATAAAAATGTCCCATTTTTATAGGGACCTATTATCTTAATAACTTCTTTTAACGATGGAAATAAATTCCATCTAAAGAAGCAAATCCTAAAGAGGGCAACAAGTTGCCCTTGATTTTAACAAGAACTACAAACATCAAGCTCTTTAATAGCCCTAGTATCATCAGGTCTACAAACACCTAATGTTTTTGGAAACTCTTTAAAGGCACTTGCATCTTCATGTGCTAACTTAACAGCCTCAATCATCCTGTCACAAAACTCATCAAGTGTTTCTTTGTTTTCAGTTTCTGTTGGTTCTATCATAATTGCTTCTTTTACAATTAATGGGAAATAAACTGTAGGTGCATGTAATCCAAAATCAAGTAAATATTTTGCAATATCCATAGCGGTAACCTTATTCTCTTTTGCTAAAGTTTTAGCAGAGAATACACACTCATGCATACATAAAGTATCATATGGAGTATCTAAATGCTCTCTTAGTCTTGCTCTTATATAGTTTGCATTTAATACAGCTTTTGAACTGGCATTTTTCATCCCATTTCCACCAAGAACTGTCATATAAGCAAGTGCTCTTAGACTTATTCCATAGTTTCCAAAAAATGGTGAGATTTTTCCAATAGTATCAGTTCCACCATTAGTAAACTCATAAACACCATCAACTTTACTGATCCCTAAATCTGGTAAAAATGGTTTTAGTTTTTCATTTACTCCAACAGGACCCGAACCAGGACCTCCTCCACCATGTGGCGTTGCAAATGTTTTATGAACATTGATGTGAATAACATCAAAACCAATATCTCCAGGTCTTGCTACTCCCATGATAGCATTCATATTTGCTCCATCATAATACATCATTGCACCATACTCATGGGCTAGGTCACAAATCTCTTTGATTCTTTTATTATAAATTCCAAGTGTATTTGGAACAGTTAGCATCACAGCTGCTACCTCATCAGACATTTTTGCTTTAAAAGCATCAAAATCCATAGCACCATTTGCATCTGATTTAATAGTAATGACCTCATATCCAACCATAGCTGCAGTTGCTGGATTTGTTCCATGGGAAGAGTCTGGAACAATTACATATTTTCTTTTATTACCTTTACTTTCATGGTACTTTTCAATCATCATTATACCAAGCATCTCACCATGAGCTCCTGCTTGTGGAGTAGTTGTAAAAGCTTTCATACCAGTTACTGCACAAAGTTTTTGTTCTAATTCATCAATAACTTGTAATGCACCTTGAACATCTTCATTCATGTTATTTGTAATCAAATGTGGGTGAATAGAAGAAAAACCTTCTAAACTAGCTACTTTTTCAGCTATCTTTGGATTATACTTCATAGTACAAGAACCAAGAGGGTAAAAGTTTTTATCAATTGCAAAATTTTTAGTTGACAAGTTTGTAAAATGTCTAATCACATCAAACTCACTAAGTTCTGGTAAGCTTGCTTTGTTTTCTCTTAATAATTTCTCATCAAGTTTAGCTTTTGGAACATCAAGTTTTGGTAAAGGAATACCATGTCTACTCTCTACACTTTTATCAAATATTGTTTTGGGTTTCATATTTATAATACTCATATTACTTCTCCTAGGGCACTTGCAAACGCATCCATTTGCTCTTTTGTTCTTTTTTCAGTAACTGATACTAAAATTGCATTTTCTAAACCTTCATAAATATTTCCAAGATTTATACCTGCATAAAAACCTTTATTACTCATTTGCTCAATTACATCTGTTGCATCACATGGTGTTTTTATTACAAACTCATTAAATGTAGGAGACTGATTTAAAATTTCAACACCTTTTATACTTGAAAGTTTGTCTTTTAGATATTCAGCCTTACTGTGATTTGTTGTTGCTAATTCTTCAAAGCCCTCACGTCCTACTAAAGATATAAAGATAGTACTTCTTAAAGCCAATAAGTTTTGATTTGAACAAATATTTGAAGTTGCTCTGTGTCTTCTAATATGTTGTTCCCTTGCTTGCATTGTTAATACAAACATCTCTTTTCCATCTTTATCAACTGTTCTACCTATAATTCTTCCAGGTAGATCTCTAATGTAAGCCTGCTTTGTAGCAATCATCCCAAATGATGGTCCACCAAATGCTAAATAGTTTCCTAAACATTGTCCATCTGCACTTACAATATCAACATCCATACTTCCTGGGTCTTTTAAAAGTCCAAGTGAAATAGGATAAGCAGACATTACAGCTAAGGCTTTATTTTCATGAAGCTTTTCTATAATAGCCTCAAAATCAGAAATTGAACCAAAGAAATTAGGGTTTTGGAAAAGATAACCTGCAACACTATCATCTATTTTTTCTAGAACTTTTTCAAGGTTACTTTCAACACCATTTAAATCAATAACTTCAACTTCAATCTCTCTAAATTTTAAATATGTTTGAACCACTTTTATATATGTAGGATTTACCCCACCATCTATTAGTATCTTATTTTTCTTAGAGATTCGAACTGCCATAAGTGCAGATTCTGCTAAAGCTGTTGCACCATCATACATAGAGGCATTTGAAACATCCATACCAGTTAATTTACAAACTAAACTTTGGTATTCATATAAAACTTGCAATGTCCCTTGAGAAGCTTCTGCTTGATATGGAGTATAAGCTGTGTAAAATTCTGATCTTCCAGCTAATGCATCAACTGCACTTGGAACTATATGGTCATAATAACCACCACCTAAAAACATAACCTTATCTGTAACATTTTTTGAAGATAGAGCTTTAAATTTTTCAAAAGTGGTAAACTCATCAACTCCATCTTCTATATCTAGTGATGAAATTCTTAAATTGCTTGGTACTTGGTCAAAAAGTTGCGATTCTTCTTGTAAGCCAATTACATCGAGCATCTGCTTAATTTCATTTTGTGTATGGGGAGTATATGGCATTTTGTCTCCTATAATGAACTTGTATATTCGTCATATGAAGCTTGATCCATTAACTCTTCAAGCTCACTTTCATCACTTAGTTCTAATTTAAAAACCCAATTAGCATTTGCATCTTGATTTAAAAGCTCTGGAGTATCTAAAAGTTCTTCATTTAATTCAATAATTTTTCCTGATACTGGAGTATATATATCACTTGCAGCTTTAACTGATTCTACAAAGGCAGCACTATCTCCTGCACCAAACTCATCATCAATTTCAGGTAATTCTAAAAATGTGATATCCCCTAATTGCTCAATTGCATATTCTGAAATTCCAACTGTTCCAATATTTCCTTCAACTCTTACCCACTCGTGCTCTTCACTAAATTTTTGCATTTCTTTCTCCTGATCTTATTTTTTTATAAATGGTAATGAGGCTTTATTTGCTTCAATAACACCTCTACTCTTAGTTGAAGTGTCTTTTAATTCAAATGATTTTTCACCATCAAAACTTTTCACATCAATCATTGCTAATCCAATCCCAACATTTAATGTTGGAGAAAAAGCAGCAGAAGTTACAGAACCAATTTTTTCATCATCTTGATATACTTCAAAATCTTTTCTTGCACTTCTTCTTGAAGTTGTTTTAAAAGGGATTAACAATCTTTTTAAACCTTGCTCTTTTTGTTTTTCTAGTGCATTTTTTCCAGCGTAATCTCTTTTTAGATTTACAAACATTGAAAGGTTTGCTTCAAGAGGAGTTATCTCTTCAGTTAAATCATTTCCATATAAACTATACCCCATCTCAAGTCTTAAGGCATCCCTTGCTCCAAGACCAGCTGGTTTTACTCCATCATTTATAAGTGCATCCCAGATTTTTATACTGGTTTTATCATCAATATAAAGTTCAAACCCTAATTCACCTGTATAACCTGTTCTACTTAAAAGGCAATCTTCTCCAAAGATTTTTGTTTGAACAAATGAGAAAAATTTTAAATCGTCTAAATTTATATCGAAGTATTTTTGTAAGACTTGTTTTGAGTTTGGACCTTGAACATCTAATTTTGCAGTGCATTTTGACCTATCATCAAGTGTTCCAGTTTTAAGTCTACTTGTAATTGTTTTAAAATCAAGTGCAGCCCTTGAAGCATTTACAACTATCATAAGTTCATCATTTGAGAGTCTATAAATGATTAAATCATCAATTACACCACCATCTTCATTTAGTAAAAAGCCATATTTACATTTACCAATATTTAGTGCATCTATATTTATTGAAGTTGCTTCATTTATACCTGAAGTTACTATATCACCTTTGAAGAAGAACTCCCCCATATGAGAAGTGTCAAATAGTGCCACATCGTTTCTACAGTACCCATGTTCAGCTAAAATTCCATCAAACTGTATTGGCATTTCCCAACCAGCAAAGGGAACCATTTTACACTTTATTTCAAGCTGTTTTTCATAAAGTGGGGTTCTTAATAATGTTTCTTCCATATTCACCCTTTTATCCTTTAAAATATTTATATAAATATTTTAAAGGATAAAAGGGGCAAAAAAGTATCAAAAAAATTTTGATTTTAGAATTTACTGTATATTTTTTATTACAATTATTTTAAAATTTCTAACAAAAATAAAATATAGCAATATAAAATAAAAAAGCCCCTCTAAGAAAGGGGCTTAATGATTTAATTTTAATTATTTTGTTTTATAATTTTCGATCTTTCGATCAACAAAAATTTATTTACTAATATTATTAGCAATAAATTAACCTATAAACCTACTAATGTTCTATGTAATTATTTCAATTAACATTTTAGAGGGAGAGAGTCAATTTTATAACTACATATTACATTAGAAATTTTATTGTAGTAAATAAAAATCGCAAAAAAATCTATTTAAAAAAAAATTTACTCACCATAAGTTAATCCCATAATTTCACCCGTTTTATAAACTTCATCATCCCTTGTTACTGGTTTTAATTTTGGTGCCATATATTCTAAAGGAGTTGATTGAAGTCTATTATTTACAATTGAAACTGTATTTCCATATCTTTCTGATTTTATAAGTTGTGCTGCATAAACACCAAATTTAGTTGCTAATATTCTATCATAAGCAGATGGAGCTCCACCTCTTTGTTGGTGTCCAGGGACTGTAACTCTAGTTTCAAAACCAAGTTGATTAAGTTGTGCAGCTAATCTATAAGATACAGTTTCATATGGCATTGAAGCACGATGTTTTTTAAACTCTTTTCGAGTCATCAAAGACTCGTCTTTACTAATTGCACCCTCTGCTACAACAATAATTGAAAAGTTTTTACCTTTTTGTCTTCTATTATTAAGTGCTTCTTGAACTTTCTCAAGTGTGTATGGAATCTCTGGGATTAAAACAACATCTGCTCCACCAGCAAGTCCAGCATATAAAGTAAGCCATCCAGCTTTATTTCCCATAAGTTCAATAATCATAACCCTATCATGGGAATCTGCTGTTGTATGTATTCTATCAATCACCTCTGTTGCTATATCAACAGCACTATGGAAACCAAAAGTTATATCAGTTCCATAAATATCATTATCAATTGTTTTAGGTAAACCCAAAACATTTAAGCCCTCTTCCCTTAGAAGATTTGCATTTTTGTGGGTACCATTTCCACCTAAGGTAACTAAACAATCTAACTTTAACTTTTCATAGTTTTTTATCATGTTTGCAACTTTATCAACACCATCATCTTCAATTTTTCTCATATTTTTAAAAGGTGTTCTTTGGGTTCCAAGCATAGTTCCACCCCTAGTTAAGATACCAGAAAAATCACTTGGTAATAGCTCTTTGTATTTATAATCTATTAATCCTTGATAGCCATTGTAAATCCCCACAAATTCACAATCAAAAAGTTCATATGAAGCTTTTGCTACACCTCTAATTGCGGCATTAAGTCCTGGACAATCTCCACCACTTGTTAATATTCCAATTCTTTTCTTCATAGATTACCTTCATTTATGACTAGTGTCACTTTTAAATTATATTTTTAAAACAATTATACTCTTTATTAAATAATATTCATTATTTATTATGTAAAAAAACTATTTTATTGCTATATATATTTCAATGAAATCTTCTTTTGAATATTTCTCAAAATCAATTGTATATGCTCTTTCATATTCGCTCTCTTTTTCAAAATATTCCCAAACATCTTTCCAACAATCAATAACAACTTCTGGTAACTCACCCTCTTTTGAGAAAACTAAATATTTTTGCTCTTTAATTACAATTGCATTTTTTGGTTTTGTTACTTCAACTGCAACGGTAACTGTATAATCTCCATTTAAATCCGATTCATAATCTGAATAAACTCCATACATTGAAGATTTATTTGCTTTATTAAAGGTTTTACCTAAAATATTTTTATCTTGATAATCATCCCAAAGCTTTTGAATTTTTGCTGTTTCAGGATTAAACTCATCTTTATTATTTGTTTTAACACCAAGTCCTGCAACCATCAGTTTTTCTATATATTTAATTTTCATTTTTTTCCTATTTATTTAATTTATACCCTGCCCCATAAATATTTTCAATGGAGTCTTTTGGGATTTTTTTTCTTAGACGCTTTATTAAATCTTTCAATTTTGTGGCACTTGTTTCACAATCTTCAAATTGATTCCAAAGATAATCATAAATTTCATCGGAGCTAAATACCCTATCCTTTTTTGATGTTAAAAGTTCAAGAAACAAAGTTTCATGTTTTGTAAGTTTAATCTCTTCATCATTTAAAATCAATTTTTTAGAATCTCTATTAAAAACATACCCATCTTTTAAAAAGAAATTTGAAGATTCGTCATTTAACTCTTTATATTGAATAACTGCTTCATTTAATGCTTCTTTTAATTTAATTCTAGAGATTGGTTTTGGAAGATATTTTGTTAAATTTAACTCCGCTGCAAAAAGTAATTTATCTTGTTCTAAATGAGCAGTTAAAATTATTATTCTTGTTTTCTTATCCTTTTGTCTAATTTTATTAGTTAATTCAAGGCCATTTATAAAAGGCATATTAATATCCAAAAGCATAATGTTTGGTTTAAATTCTTCATAATACTCTAAGGCTTCTTCTCCATTTTGGGCTATATAAACCTCTTTGAAATTTCTTTTTAAATAGTTTCCATAGTTTTTTCTTGTTTCTATTTCATCTTCAGCATAAAGAATTGTTAAATTATTCATTATCTTTCCTTGCTAACAAAATTGAAAACTTTGCACCAGTTTTTTCATTTCTTACATCCAATTTACCATGCATTGATTTTTCAACTATCATTTTTGCCATACAAAGACCATGACCTGTTCCTTGTGAATGGGGTTTAGTTGTAAAATATGGATCAAAAATCTTATGAAAGAACTCCTTGGGAATACCTCCACCATTATCACTTATTTCTAAAATTGCCTTTGAATCTTTTGTTTTAATAAGTATGTTTATTTTAGGAGATTTTATTTGATTATCTACTAATACATCTTTTGCATTATTTAAAATCACTAAAAGTGCTTGAACAAACTCTTTTTTTACCCCAAAAACTTTTGAGTCTTCAACAATTTCAAATTTACACTCTATTTGTTTTGATTCTAAAAGTTTATAAACTAAAGCAAAAGCATTATCAAAGGCATCTTTTATTGAAAAAACTTCTTTATCTTCATTTGGTTGAAGATAATTATTAAAACTTTCAATTGTATCACTCATATAAAAAGTTAATTTTTCAATCTCATTTAAATGATCTTCAAGTTTTTTAGCATCTAACTTTTTTTCTTCAAAGTCTGCTTCTATATTAAGTACCACAGAATTTATTTGAGATAATGGCTGTTTCCATTGATGGGCAATATGAGCTAAGGTTTCACCTACAGCAGCAAGTTTTGATTGAGCAACTAAAAGTTTATCTTTTTCCCTTAACTCTTGAAGTTGTTTATTAACCTCTTTTTCAAGCTTTTTATTATAATTTAATTTTGAAACTGCATAAACTAAAACAAAAACAAATAGTAAAAAAAATAAAATATACTGTTCGTTGTTTGTTAAAAGTTCTAGCATTTTATTTATTTGTTAAGGTTTGCAAAGCCTCAATAATTGTTTGAGACTCTAAAGTTTTAATTTTTTCCTCTAAAGAGTTTACTGTCTCATTTTCATCAAGTTTTATACTTTTTTGTAAAATAAATTTTCCCTCATCATAATTTTCGTTTACAAAATGAATAGTACAACCTGATTCTTTTTCTTTTTCACTGATAACCGCCTCATGAACAAAGGTACCATACATCCCTTTCCCCCCAAATCTTGGTAAAAGTGCTGGGTGTGAGTTTATAATTTTATTTTCAAATGTGGTTACTAAATTTTTCTCAATTTTTTTCATATAGCCAGATAAAAATATATAGTCTACTTTAAACTCTTTCATTAGATTTGTTATTTTTACGTCTAAATTTTCTGTAGGAAATCTATTGGCATTTATTATAAAATTTGGTACATCTTTTTTACAAGCTTTTTCTATAACCTTTGCATTTGAGTTATTTGATATTACTAATACTACTTGTGCATCTAAATTTTTTTCTTCACAAGCTTTTTGAATAGTATCAAAACCACTTCCATTATGAGATGACAATATCCCAATTCTTTTCATTACATATCCTAAGTTTATTTCTTTGTTTTGTGGAATTATAATAGAATTTAAAATAAATATCAAAAGATAATTTAATTAAACTAACTTTTTAATTTTAGTTCCTTCTATTATTCTTATTTTATAATTAAAATAGATATAAAATAGGAGTCCATGATGAAAAAATTCTTTTTAGTTTTTATTACAATATTCTCAATTTTTACTTTTTCACTTTTTGGAAGTGAATCAAATATTCAATTAGTAACAAAAAGTGGATACAAAGCAAATGCTATCTATTATAATGATGATGATTCAAAAGATATTATGTTTATTCTATTACATGGAAAAAGTGGAAATATTGACAATAAATACAGAGTTAAAACATATAAAAATTTATATAAAAAAGATTATGAAGTATTAGCTGCTAAAATGCCTTGGTCAAAAGATTGGGAAGGTACATTAGAAGATGGTTTAGAGCTAATTGATAGTGCAATAAATTTTGCTTTAGAAAAAAGGAAAAAACCAGTTTTAGTTGGACATAGTTTAGGTGGAAATATTTCATTAATTTATGCTTCTAAAAATCCAAATAAAAATCTTCTTGGAGTAATCACTGTTGCTCCTGGTCATATGATTCATCAATCAAGAAAAAGTCAAGAAGTTTCAAAGAAAAGTTTAGAAAAAGCCAAAAAAATGATTTCAGAAAATAAAGGTAATGAAAAAGCTGATTTCAAAATGTTAAATACAGGAAAAGTTAAAAAAGAGTATATAAAAGCAAAAATTTTTGATTCATATTACAATCTTGAAACATTCCCAAATATAACAGATACTTTAGAAAAAGTTAAGATTCCAGTTTTATGGATTGCTGGTGATGATGATAGATTAACAAGTGTTTATTCTATGGAAGATAAATTTTTCCTAATACCTGATAATGATTTCAATGAATATATTCAAACCGAAGGTAATCATAGAAGTGTATTGAAAAAATCAACACAAATTATGATTAATTGGAGTGAAAAACTAAAAAAATAGTTTTATGGAATCCTTAAAACAGCAGCATTACATAAATCATCACTTTCAAATTTTGTGAGATCTCCAGCTTTTAGATTAGGTACTGGAAAAACTCTAACAGTTAATGGCTTATTTAATTTAAAAGCCATCATTCCAGTATCTCTACAAATATCTGCTATTTTTTCAATTGAAGAATCACCCTCAATTGGAACTGTATCTAGTCCAATTCCACAAACAGATGAGTATGTAAGCAATGACCTTATATCAAATTGATTTTTTATTGTAGCTTGGGCTAAACCTTCATCTTCAATAACTGCTAACATCAAACCAGAAAAACCAATTAATTCACACCCTTGTATTGATTTAAATACTTTAGTTAACATAGCTGATGCTTCTATACATCCTGCTGCACCAAAATATTCAACTCCTAAAAGTTTATAAACATCAACCATAGAACTACAGTTTTTAGAAGGAGCTGCTGAACTATCTATTCCTATAAATTTTGTTTTATTTTCATGTTGACAATTTTCCACAATTTTTAAAGCATTATTCACATGATACTGTAAAGAATTTTTCATCACATCAAAGGCTTTTTCCCATTTTTTATTATGGTCTTCATTTTCATCTAAAGTTTTTAAAGCTTCAACTAATAAATCAGGGGACTCAAAACCAATAGCAAAACAGTCTTCATCACTACTATTATGATAAGATGCTGGAAAATAAGGAATATGTGATTTACAGTTATAGTTTATAGTAAAATTAAAATTTCCTTCAGCATTTGTTGTTATCTTTGAAATCTCTTTTACTACTTTTGCACATTTTAAAGTTAAGTCATTATCTGGAAATCCTAAATTATCAGTTGGAACATTTACACAAATATTGCAAATATCTCCAAATGATTTAATCAATTGAGGAACCATTTCAATCTCTTTTTCACTCTTAGCTTCCCCTATTGCAAATCTAATTCTTATATCTGGAAAAGAGTCACTATTAAGAAGTTTAGATAAATAATTCATATCTTCAATTGTAGTTTCTAAACTTGTAGTATTTAAATATTCTCCAAAGGCATTACTTACAATTCTAACACTTTGTACTTCATATCCATTAGAAACAAAGTCATTTAATAACTCTTTACTAAATAAAGCTACTTTTCTTATAGATTCTTCCCATGTTTTTTTATCTTTTGATAAAGTTATAAATGAGGTAATAGTTCTTATTTTACATAAATCTTTATTTTTTAAATTTTCACTAATCATTTTTTAACCTTTAATTCTTTGAGAGTGAGTAAGTGCTATTGCAATAGCATCTGTAATATCAAGTGGTTTTATCTCTTTTTTTATTCCAAGTAATCTTTTCACCATAAATGCAACCTGCTCTTTTTGTGCTTTTCCATTTCCTGTTACTGCTTGTTTTACCTGTAATGGTGTATATTCTGCAAAATTTCCAAACTCTTGTAAAACTTTTAATGAGATGGCCCCTCTAAATTGGGCTAATTTAATTACTGTTTTTGGGTTAAAGGCGTAAAACATATCTTCAATTGCAACTTCATCTAAATCGTATTTTTTGAATATCATCTGCAAACCTTCACACATTTCTACAATTTGTTCTTGAAGGATTTTTGTTTTTATTTTCACAAGACCTGCTTCAAGCAGTTTTATCTCTCTTCCATTTTTTTCAATAACTGCATATCCACAATTTCTTGTTCCAGGATCAATTCCTAAGATTTTCACTTTTTCACATTTCCCTTTTTTTTTATTTCACATATAAAGTGTACTTAATAATGGTATTAATTCCATAAATTTTCACTTAAAGAACATAAGTTATTCACATAACAATAATATGAAGAAAAAAATCTATAAATAAGTAAATAATTATAAATTTTATAATAATATAAATAAATAAATGATTTATAGATAATTTTTATTTTTATTTAAGTAAATAATAGCAATAATGAAGTAAGTAATTTAATTACTTAATTTTTTTATAAGGAAGAAGAATGTTTGGATCTTTATTAGGTGGTTTATTAACTCCTGTGATCGGTTTAGTTGGTGGTTTACTTGCTACTGTTGTTGATTTAGTTGGGGGATTAGTTGGTACAGTTGTAGGACTAGTTGGTGGTCTTTTAGGTGCTGTTACTGGTATCGTAACTGACGTAGTTGACTCAATTAGCGTTGATGTTGATGCAGATGTAAATGTAGACGTTAACGGTGTTGACGATTGCGGAACTTGCTGCTAATTATTTGTAAGTAGGTTTTTAACCTACTTACATCTCACTTAACTCTCTAATTAAGGTTTTCTTTGTCTTCAGAACACAAATTTTCAGAATTAAAATCTACACTTAAAAAAAGTAAAAAAACGTTTTTAATTGTGGGTTTATTTAGCTTTTTGACTAACATTTTAATGTTAGTACCGCCTATTTATATGTTACAAATCTATGATAGAGTTATTAAAAGTAATAATGAAAATACACTTTTTGTACTTACATTTATGATAGTTATTTTATTTATTACTATGGCATTATTAGAGATAGTTCGTTCTCAAATTCTAATAAAAATTGGTAGTAGTATAGATAATGCAATAAGTAACAGAATCTTTGATTCACTATTTCAACTAGAGCTTATTGATCCTAAAAGTGCCAATTCATCATATCTAGATTATTTAACTAGAATAAGACAATTTATGACAGGGAAAAGTATTTTTGCTGTTTTTGATGCACCTTGGATTACTATTTATGTGATTATTTTATTCCTTTTTCATACTGCCTTTGGAGTTTTTGCAATTATCGTCATACTAATACTATTGGTTGTAACTGTAATGAATGAAGTTGCTACTTCACAAAATTTGAATGAAGCAAGTAAAAATAATATTGCCTCAAATATTTATATTGATGCTTCTTTAAAAAATGCTGCAGTTATTAACTCTATGGGGATGAGGGAAAATATAAGAAAAATATGGCACAAAAAATATTATGGTTTTTTAAACTTACAAAATGATGCAAGTTATAGTGCAAGTATTTGGATTAACATCTCTAAAAGTATTAGACTTATGGCCCAATCTCTTACTCTTGGTATCGGTGCTTATCTAGCAATTGGATATGAAGTTACTCCAGGGACTATGATTGCAGCTTCAATTATTATGAGTAGAGCCCTATCTCCAATTGATTTAATAATATCTGGATGGAAAGGCTTTATTGCTTATAGAACAAGTCATAAAAGAATTGATGAATTATTAAATAGATTTCCAGAAAAAAAGAAAACTATATCTTTAAAAATTACAAATGCAGAACTTGTACTTGAAAATATAGTTGTAACACCCCCTATGACAAAAAATGAAACAATAAAAGGTATCTCTTTAAAAATAGAATCTGGCAATGTTGTAGCTGTAATAGGAAAAAGTGGTGCAGGAAAATCAACTTTAATAAAAGGTATTTTAAATATTTGGCCTCTATCTGGGGGAAAAGTTAAAATTGACGGTGTTGATGTTTCAATGTTTGATAAAGTAGAAATTGGTCCTCAAATTGGTTATCTTCCCCAAGATATCGAACTATTTGAAGGAACAATTAGTGAAAATATATGTAGATTTCAAGAATTAGATTCCCAAAAAATTGTAACAGCAGCAAAAAAAGCTGGTGTTCATGATTTAATTTTGAAATTTCCAAAAGGTTATGAAACAAAGATTACTAATTCTGGAGATAGTTTATCTGGTGGACAAAAACAAAGAGTTGGTTTAGCAAGAGCAATTTATGATAATCCTAATCTTGTAATATTAGATGAACCTAATTCAAACCTTGATAAAGAGGGTGAACAAGCTTTATTAAACAGTATAAAAAGTTTAAAAGAGAATAACACTACTGTGATAATAATCACCCATAAAGAAAATATCTTAGATATTACAGACAAAGTTCTTTTAATTGAAAATGGCTTGTTAAAAGATTATGGTAATACCCAAGAAGTTCTTAATAAAAATCAATTTTTTAAAGTAGACAACGATAATGTATAAAGCTCCCAATGATGATTCATCAAGAATAGCTAAATTTGGTTTTAGTGTTATAGTCGTAGTGTTTATAATATTTGGAGGATGGGCAACTTTTGCTCCCCTTGCTATAAATGTTACTGCACTAGGTAAAGTATCTGCTGGATTGAATAAGAAAAAAATTCAAAGTATTGAAAGTGGCATAATCAAAACAATTTATGTAAATGACGGTGATTATGTAAAAAAAGGTCAACTTTTAATTGAACTAGATGATACCCAATCAAAATCTGAATTAGATACTCAATTATTCCAATACCAAACACTATTAGCCCTAAAATCAAGGCTTTTAGCACAACAAAATGGTAAAAAAACAATCTCATTTGATATGGGAGTTAAAGATAAAAAACTTATTAGTGAACAAATAGATTTGTTTAATACCACCATAGAATCAATTAAAAAAAATAAACAGATATTAAATAAACAAATATCACAGTTGAAAAAACGGATTGAAGCCACAAACTTCAAATTAAAAAGTAATACCTATATAAAATCATCAATCGATGAAGAGATAGCAGAATTAGAGAAACTATATGCAAAAAAATTAATAAATAAAGTAGATCTAAGAAAATTCAAAAGAGAAGCTTCTCAACTAAGTGCCGAAATAATTAACAATGAAAAAGAGAAAACTGAATTAAAAGAGAAAATAAATGAATTATCTACAAAAATAATATTACTTTTAAACGATTTTAAAAAAGATACTTTAGAGGAATTGACTTCTGCCACATCAAAAATCAATACTGTGAAATTAAAGATAGATTCATTAAGAAATAAATTAAGTAAAACAAAAATCAATTCACCATCTGACGGTTATATAGTAGGTGTATCAGATTATACACAAGACTCAATTATAAAAGCTGGTGCATATATTATGGAAATTGTTCCAAAAGACGCAGACTTGATAGTTGAAGGTGCTATAAAATCTACAGATATAGATAAAGTAAAAATAGGATTAGAGGCAAATGTAGTTTTTTCTGCATATAACACCCAAAAATCCCATAAGATTCATGCCATCGTAACTTACATATCTGCTGATACTCTTTATGATGAACAAAATCAAGAATTTTATTATGAGATTAAATTAAAATTGAGTAAAGAGGGTAAAGAAGAGATTAAAAAATATAACTTTAATTTAGTTACAGGAATGCCTGCAGAAATAATGGTAAAAACTGGATATAGAACTGTTTTAAGCTATATGTTAAAACCTTTATTAGACAGATTTAATAGGAGTTTAAATGAAGAATAGCTTATGTTTAATAAGTTTTTTACTTCTTTTTATTCCATTTAAAATATATGCATTAGAGACTCTAAAATTTTCAAAAGCATATGAATTATCTTTGCATAATTCTAAAAAAATACAATCTTTAGAATATAAATTAAAAGCAAATCATGAGAATCTAAATCAGGTTAGATCGATGATGTTACCTGAGGTTAATTTTTATGGATCATATACCCAAAACAACTATAAGGATATTCCTGTAAGTAACTTATTTAAAGTAGATATAAAACAAAAAGTTAAAAACTATAATGTTATTTTAAAACAAGCCCTTTTTGATAGAAACCTAGTTTCAAAAATGGATATTGAAAAATCAAAATATAAATCTTTTAGAAACGATTTAGATATAGAAAAACAAAAATTGGCAAAAGAGCTTTTAGATATATATTTAGCTCTTATAAAATCAAAAAATAAAATAACAATGTTATCAAAATTTAAAGAATATTTGGACTCAAAAAAAGAACTTTTAAAGACTAAATATGAGATGGATTTATCCACAATTACAGAACTTTTGACTGTTGAATCAGATTTTAATCAAACTAATATTGATTTAGAAAAAGAAAAAGCTTTATTTAAAATTAATAAAGAAAAACTGATTAGTTATATGGGAGAAGGACTTAATTTTGAAATCCCTGGATTAGATGATATTGTATTTACATTAGATAATTTAAAAAAGATTAGAAGAAATTTAGTAAAAATTGATGAAATATATTCAAATTTACAAGTTGATAAACTTGAAAATATTATGCAAATGCATAAACATGAATTGGAAGATGCTCACAACAACCATTTACCAAAACTAAGTTTAAATCTAAAATATACAAAAAATGTCTCTGTAGAGAATAGTTATACTTCAGATTCTAGTTATAAAGAAAATAGAGAATTTTCCATAAATCTTCTAATTCCTTTATATAAAGGGGGATATTATACATCATTGGAGAGAGCTTCAAAACTAAATATCAAATCATCTCAAAAAGATATAGAAGCCTTACTTGATGATTTAAAACTTCAATATAAAGAGACTCGCGCAAATATAAATTCTGCAATTAGATCTATTAGTCTTTATGAAAAAGCTTTAGAAGCAGCAGTATTAACGAAAGATATAATAAATAAAGAGTTTGCCCATGGAATAAAAAGTATAATCGATGTACGAGAAGCTGAGTATAAAATAACTCAAATAAAAGATAAATCTATCGACAATGTTACAACACTAGTTGACAACTATTTAGCCTTTTTAACACTAACAAACCATTTTGATGCACTTGAAGTTATTGATTCTATAATTAAAAATTAGTTTTTAATATTTTTAAATTTATATTAATTTAGATATAATCTTTAGAATTTATATATAAAGAGTACGGTTTTAATGACAAGTAAAGAGTTTTTACATATTATAGAAAAAGAAGCACATCCAGCTGATTACAAAAGATACCTAAAACAACTATCATACAAAAAAATTTCTTCTGATGACAAATTAGCAGTTTTTGAAGTATCAAATAAGTATGTAGGGGCATGGATTAAAAGTAAATATACACAAATTATACAACACTGCTTTGAAATATACGATGGCACTAAACCTGACATTGAAATAAAAATTGCAGGTGAAAAGAAAAGTAAAAAAGAGATAATTTCTGAAAAAGCCAAAAATGAAGCTACGGAAAGTACTATATTAAACCCTTCTTATACTTTTGATTCTTTCGTAGTAGGAAGTTCTAACCAAATGGCATATAACGCCTCTTTAGCAGTTGCCCAAAAACCTGGTGTTCAATATAACCCATTGTTTATTTATGGGGGAACAGGCCTAGGAAAAACTCACCTTTTACAAGCAATTGGTAATGATGCAATTGAAAAAGGTAAAACAATCATTTATGTAACTATTGAACAGTTTATGAACGATTTTACATTTTCAATTAAAAATAAAAATATGGACCATTTTAGAAGTAAATATAGAAAATGCGATGTCTTACTAATCGATGATATTCAATTTTTATCGGGGAAAGAACAAACTCAAGAAGAATTTTTTCACACCTTCAATGAATTACATAACGCAAAAAAACAAATTGTAATGACAAGTGATAGAGTACCTTCACAAATTGCAGGACTTGTGGATAGATTAAAATCAAGGTTTGAATGGGGTTTAACAGCAGATATTCAACTACCTGGACTTGAAACAAAAATTGCCATTATAGAAAAGAAAAGTGAACTTAATGGAATCGATTTAAGTAGAGAGATTATTAACTACATTGCAACAAACCTTGATAACTCTATTAGGGAGATTGAAGGGGTATTAATTAGAATTAATGCTAGTGCCTCTTTACTAAATCAAGAAATAAATTTAGAGTTAGCTCAAAATTTATTAAAAGAACAAATAAAAGAAAAGAAGGAAAATATCAAACTTCCTGATATAATTACCCTTGTAGCAAATGAATTAAATATTAAACCAAGTGATATTAAGTCTAAAAAGAGAACTGCAACTGTAGCAAATGCTAGAAGAGTAGTAATCTATTTAGCAAGAGAATTAACGCATAACTCTATGCCTGATATAGCAAAATTTTTAGGAATGAAAGATCATAGTTCAATTTCTAAAAATATTCAAAAGACAAATGAGTTAATAGAAACAGATGAAAACTTCAAATTAATCATCCAAAATTTGAAGAATAAAATCATAAATTAAGGAGTGGTAAAAATAAGTTAAATTAGAAAATGTGAAAAGCTGTGAACTTTTAATGATACTTATTCACATACACAAAGTGTTACAGAATAGGGTCTAGGACAGAGTTTTCATCTTTTCACATGAACTACTATTACCACTAATTAATATAATAAATAGGAGCTGATAAAATGAAATTCATAATAACAAAAAGCATATTTGAGAATATAATCTCATCAATGCAACCATTCTTAGAAAAAAAAGATGCAAGTTCAATTACTTCACACATATATTTAGAAGTAAATGATTCTAAACTTATTCTAAAAGCAACAGATTATGAAATAGGATTAGAATGTAGTATTGATACAATTACTGAATCGCTATATGGAAAAGCAACAGTTAATGGATCTAATCTATTAGGAATAATAAAAAGATTAAAAGATTCAGATATTATTATTGAAACTGCTGACAATAATCTTATTATTAAACAAAATAAATCAACATTTAAATTACCTATGTATGATGCAGATGAATATCCATCATTAATTTTAAATCAAGATTTAAAAAACTTAGATGTTTCAACTGTTAATTTAATCAACTCTATTAGAAAAATCACACCTGCAATTGATAATAACAATCCTAAATTTGAATTAAATGGTGCTCTAATAGATATAAAAAGCTCTAAAATAAATTTTGTATCAACAGATACTAGAAGATTAGCAATTTCATTTTTACAAAACATTTCAAATGCTGAAGCTCAATTTATTATTCCAAAAAAAGCAATAATTGAAATTCAAAAACTATTTTTAGATAATGCAACAATCTCTTATGATGAGAACAATTTAATTGTTTCAAATACTAATATGAGATTTTTTACAAAACTAATTAATGGTAAGTTCCCAGATTATGAAAGAATCATTCCACAAAATTTAAAATATAATTTAGAAATTCCAAAAAACATGTTAATTGAATCTATCAAATTAGTTACATCTTTATTTTCAAATATTAAAATCACATTTAAACCTCAATCTATAATTTTTGAATCTTTAGATGAAGATACAGAATCAAAAACACAAATTGATATTGATTTAAATATAGATAATGAATTTTACTTAGCAGTTAATGCTAAATATCTATTAGACTTTTTAAGTCAAACAAATAAAGAAAACGTAACTATTGGATTTAATGAATCAAATTTACCATTTTATTTAGAAGATGATAAATTCTTTACAATTGTAATGCCAATTGTTTTAGAAAAATAAGTAAGGATAAGAAAATATGAGTCAACAAGAATACGGCGCAAATAATATTAAAGTTTTAAAAGGCTTAGAAGCTGTAAGAAAAAGACCAGGTATGTATATTGGTGATACTAATATTAATGGTCTTCACCATATGGTTTATGAAGTTGTAGATAACTCTATTGATGAAGCAATGGCTGGGTATTGTAGAAATATCAAAGTTACTATGACTAAAGATCACTGGGTTAGAGTTGAAGATGATGGTAGAGGTATTCCTACATCTATCCACGAAGGTGAAGGTATTTCAGCTGCAACTGTTGTTTTAACTGTACTTCATGCTGGTGGTAAATTTGATAAAGATACCTATAAAGTATCAGGTGGTCTTCATGGGGTTGGTGTATCTGTTGTAAATGCTTTATCTTCTGAACTTAAAATGACAATTTATAGAGAAGGTAAAATACACTATCAAGAGTTTTCAAAGGGTATTCCTAAAATGCCTTTAGAAGTAATTGGTGATGCTCCAAGAAAAACTGGTACAACAATTGAATTTTTAGCTGATGATTCTATTTTTGAAGTTGCTTCTTATGATTTTGCAACATTGGCAAAAAGATTTAGAGAAGTTGCTTATCTTAATTCATTTATCTCTATTACTTTAGAAAATGAAATTACTAAAACAAAAGAAGTTTACCATTTTGAAGGCGGTATTAGACAATTTGCTGAAGATTTAAACAAAGATGTTGCAGTTTCAGATGCTGTAGCATTTTCTGAAAGAGTTGAAGATGTTGAAGTTGATATTGCTTTAATGTATAACTCAACATATACTGAAAAAACTTTATCGTTCGTAAATAATATTAGAACAATTGATGGTGGTACCCATGAAGCAGGTTTTAAAGCTGGACTTACAAGATCTATTGTTAAATATGTAAATTCTAATGCAGCTGCAAGAGAAAAAGATACAAAAATTTCTGGTGATGATGTAAGAGAAGGTTTAATTGCAGTTGTTTCTGTAAAAGTACCTGAACCTCAATTTGAAGGTCAAACAAAAGGTAAATTAGGTTCATCTTATGTAAAACCAATTTGTCAAAAATTAACTTCTGAAGTTTTAGATAAATATTTTGAAGAAAATCCAGCTCAAGCTAAAGCTATTATGGAAAAAGCTTTAATGGCAGCACGTGGTAGAGAAGCAGCTAAAAAAGCTAGAGATTTAACTAGAAAAAAAGATGCAATGACAGTTGGAACGCTTCCAGGTAAATTAGCTGAATGTCAATCTAAAGACCCAGAAATTAGAGAACTATACCTGGTGGAAGGGGATTCTGCAGGTGGTTCAGCAAAACAAGGTAGAGATAGAGTTTACCAAGCAATTTTACCACTTAAAGGTAAGATTTTAAATGTTGAAAAATCTAGACTTGATAAGATTTTAAAATCTGATGAAATTAGAAATATGATTACAGCTATGGGTTGTGGTATTGGTGAAGATTTTGATGAAGAAAAAATCAGATATCATAAAGTAATTATTATGACCGATGCCGATGTTGATGGATCTCACATTCAAACATTACTTTTAACTTTCTTCTTTAGATTTTTAAGACCAGTAATTGAAAAAGGTTATTTATATATAGCTCAACCACCTTTATACAGATATAAAAAAGGTAAAAATGAGACTTACTTAAAAGATGATACGGCATTATCAAATTTCTTAATTGAACATGGTATGGATTCTTTTGACTTTGATGCTTTAGGAAAAATGGATTTAATTGATTTATTTAAAACAGTTGCTAGATATAGAGGAATGATTGGTCAATTAGAGAAAAGATATTCATTAATTGAAATCATTAAACACTTAATTGAGCACTCTGATTTAGTTAAATTAGAACAAAATGATCTTTATGAAGTTGTTAAAAAATTAATTGAAGATAGAGGTTATAATATTTTATCTAAAAACATGACTGATGATATGATTCAATTATTCGTACAAACAAATGAAGGTTTAGAAGAACTTGTAATTGATGATGAACTATTTGCATCTCCATATTTTTCTGAAGCTACTTATATTTTCAACAAATTAGTTGAGAGAGATATTTCTATGTTTAATGGTAGAGATTTAATTGAAGTTCTTGAAGAAATTGAAGGATTAGCTAAAAAAGGTGCTTATATTCAAAGATATAAAGGTTTAGGGGAAATGAATCCTGAACAATTATGGGAAACAACTATGACTCCTGAAGATAGAAGATTATTAAGAGTTACTATTCAAGATGCTGAAATTGCATCTGATACATTTACTCTATTTATGGGTGATGAAGTAGAACCTAGAAGAAATTATATCGAAGAGCATGCAAAAGATGTTGAACATCTAGACGTATAATTAAAAAGGTGGCGAAAGCCATCTTTTAATATATTTATTACTCGCAATTCCCTATAATCCAAAATTCAAAATAAAACCATCCAAAGAAGAAACTAATGATAGAACTAATTAATATTTCAAAAAGCTACCCTACAAATGATTTATATAATGATTTAAACCTAAGACTAAATGCTGGTGATAAAGTAGGTTTAGTTGGAAGAAATGGTACAGGAAAGTCTACACTTTTTAAACTAATTTTAGGGGAAGAACCACATGATAGTGGTGATATTAATTATCCAAAAGGTTACAAAATTGGTGCCTTAAAACAATATTTTAACTTTACTGAAAAAACTTTAATTGATGAAACAGCATTAGCTTTAAATGAAGAGGACAAATACAATATTTATAAAGCCGAAAAAATTTTATTTGGTCTTGGATTTACTGATGAAGATTTAAATAAAAATCCAAATTCATTTTCAGGGGGTTATCAAATTAGAATAAACCTCGCAAAACTATTATTAACAGAGCCAAATATGCTTTTACTAGATGAGCCTACAAACTATTTGGATATTTTGTCTATTAGATGGTTAAAAGCATTTTTAAAAGCATTTCAAGGGGAAGTTATATTAATTACCCATGATAGAAACTTTATGGATTCAGTATGTACTCATACCCTTGGGATTATTAGAAAATCAGCTTTTATGATTCAAGGTGGAACTAGAAAATTTTATGAGCAGTTAATGGCAAATGAAGAACACCATGAAAAACAAAAAATTGCTCAAGAGAAAAAAATCAAAGACCTTGAAGAGTTTATTGCAAAAAATAAAGCTAGAGCAGCAACTGCAACACTAGCTCAATCAAAGGTTAAAATCTTAGAAAAAATGGAAGTTTTAGAAGATTTAGATTATGACGCTAATTTAAAATTTGATTTTAATTACAAAGAAACATCAGCTAAATTTCTAGTTGAAGTAAAAGATTTAAGTTTTGGATACAAAAGTGATAAAATTCTTTTTAAAAATATTACATTTGCATTAAGCCGTGGGGAAACAATTGGAATTATTGGAAAAAATGGTACTGGAAAATCAACTTTATTAAACACAATTGCAGGTGAACTTGAGCAGCTAACAGGAAGTGTTGATTTCCATCCATCTTGTAGTTTTGGGCACTTTGGACAAACAAATATTAATCATCTAAACAATGATAATACTATAATGGATGAGATTTATAGTGTAAATAATAAACTTGGTGAAGCCACTGTTAGATCAATTTGTGGACTTATGATGTTTAGTGGTGATAATGCAAAAAAGAAAATCTCACTTTTATCAGGGGGAGAAAAATCAAGAGTAATGCTTGGAAAGATAATTGCAAAAGATGTGAATTTATTATTCCTAGATGAGCCTACAAACCACTTGGATATTGATTCAATTGATGCATTAACTAGTGCAATCAAAGCTTTCCCTGGTTCTTGTATTATTGTTACTCACTCAGAAGAACTATTAAGGGCTGTTTGTGATAGGCTGATTGTATTTACTAATAATTCTAAGAATGGCGGAGCAGACTATTTTAATGGAACTTATGATGAGTTTTTAGAAAAAATTGGTTGGGAAGATGATGATTCTACTGAGAAGAAAAAGCCTGAAAAACCAAAAAGAAATAAAAAAGAGATTAGAAAGTTAAGATCTATTATTGTTGCTGAAAAATCAAAAGAAACATCACCTATAAAAAAAGAGATTGAGGCTTTAGAACAAGAACTTGAAACTCTAAAGGGAAAAGAAAAATCAAAAAAAGAATCACAACTTTTAGATTTACAAATTAAATTAGAAGAGCTTAATGAAGAATTTCAAAAAAGAATGGATGAAGTTTAATATAATTATTATTAATTTATTTATTTTATCAAACTATGATATAATTTGATTTTTACAGAAAAAAGGATACTACTTGAAAGTTACTAAATTATTTTTTCTTTTATTTTTTTCAATAAATATTTTATTTGCTTCAAATAAAGATATTCCAGCAATAATCTCTTTAGATTGGTTAAAATCAAATTTTAATGATTCAAATTTGGTGATTGTTGATTTAAGAACAAGTGAAGATTACAAAAAACTTCATATAAAAAATGCAGTTAATGTTCCAGGATTAAAATCTTTGTTTGATGATAAGTTTTTTATGCCAAAATTGGATTTTTTAAAAGAGTTATTTAGTAATGCAGGAATTGATAGTAATAGTAAAGTAGTTGCCTATGATAATGGAGATTTTATCTGGGCAGCCAGATTTTACTGGATTTTAGAGACTTTAGGACATGAAGAAGTAGGTATTTTTAAATATGGTTTTACAAAAGATACAAAACTTGATATTCCAACTTCAAATAAAATAGTAAAACCCACTAGAAAAGAGTTTGTTCCAAGAATAGATAATAGTAAAATTGAAACAAAACTTGGAACTTTAATGTCTATTGGAAATAAAACCATTATTGATGGAAGAAAAGAGTCTCATTATCAAGGTAAAGAATCTACTGCAAAGAGATTTGGACATATTCCAAGTGCTCAAAATTATGCTTGTACTCAAAATTATCAAGTTACCCAAAATGGAAATGTAATGAAAGATATTTCACAGTTAAAAGAGATATATAAAGATATTCCAAAAGAAAAAGAGATAATTTTGTATTGTGATGGTGGAGCTGAAGCTGCATTGAATTTTATAGTTTTAGAAAAGTTGGGATATAAAGTTTCTGTTTATGATGGATCATGGACAGAGTGGGGAAATGATTTAGAAGTGCCAATAAAAAATCCATCAAAAGAATAGAATGAATTCTTTACCAAAATATAATGGTTCCATAAAAAAAAGATTAATTTTTATTATAATGTCAGTTACATTGTTAACTGCATTAATAGGTTATGGAAGTTTTGTATATTGGTATATGCAAAACCAATATGAACAAAAAATTGAACTTTCAAAAACTGTTAGTTTGGTTTTAGCCCAAGATTTTGCTAAATTAATTTTACTTAATGATGTATCTGCTGCTGCTGATATTAGCGACTCTTTAAAATCTTTCTCTACTTTAGAGTCTATGGTTTTATATAAATTAGATAAAAAACCAATTCTTCAATATCATAAAGATAACAAAAGTTTTAATCCTAAACCTTTACCAAATATAAAATTAAATAAGCTATTTATAGAAGGAAATATATTAAAACTTTATAGTGATACAAAATATAAAAATAGCAAATTAGGTACTGTTAAATATGAGTTTCAAGTACATACACTCTTTGATGTTATTAAAAAGAACCTTTCAACTTTAATAATCATTTTGTCATTAATGTTTTTAATTTCATATTTTCTTACACTCTATTTTGCTAAAAAATTTACTGATCCAATTTTAAATCTTGTTAAATTTTTAGAAAAAATTGAATTAAAAGATAGTTATAAAAAAAGAATTCAAACAAAAGAAAAAAATGAGTATGGAACTTTATATGAAGAAGTAAATCAAATGCTTCAAAGAATAGAGGATTCCCATAACGTTTTAAAAATTGCAGCAATTACCTTTGAAACCCAAAATGGGATAACCATTACTGATAAAAATCAGAAAATTCTTTTAGTAAATAAAGCCTTTACTAAAATCACTGGTTATAAAGCTTCTGAAGTAAAAGGTCTAACTCCTAAAATTTTACAATCTGGTTTGCATGATAAAAACTTTTATGAAGAGATGAAAAATTCTTTAAAAGAGAAAAATATTTGGGTTGGAGAGGTTACTAATAAACATAAAGATGGAACTATTGTTAATGAGCATTTAACAATACAGTCTATTTTAGATAATAAAGGTGAAGTTATTTATTATGTTGCCTCATTTTTGGACATAACATTACAAAAAGAGATGGAGTTTAAACTAAAAGAAAAAGAGAGTCAGCTAATTCAAAAATCCAAAATGGCTGCCATGGGAGAGATGTTAGAAAATATTGCTCACCAATGGAGACAACCTCTTTCAGTCATTTCTGCAGCTGCTTCATCAATTTTACTAAAAAAAACATTACAGATAAAAATAGATGAAAAAGAGCATATTGAAAGTCTAGAGAAAATCACAAGTACAGTTCAATATATGTCAAATACAATTAATGATTTTAGAGATTTTTTCAAAGAAGATAAATATGTAACTTTTTTTAATTTAAAAAATAGTTATGAAAGGGTTTTAGGTTTGGTTGGTTCCAAACTAAAATCAGTAGATATAGAATTAATTGAAAATTTAAATGATATAAATATATCAGGAATAGAAAATGAGTTTATTCAAGTTTTAATGAATATTATTTCAAATGCAAAAGATGCTTTAAATGAATGTGAAAATAAAAAATTACTATTTGTACATATATTTGAGGAATCTAACAATGCTGTAATTGTAATAAAAGATAATGCAGGCGGAATACCTAAAGATTCAATTAACAAAGTATTTGAACCATATTTTACTACAAAAGGGAATGAAGGTACTGGAATAGGACTTCATATGTCAAAAGATATAATTGATAATCATATGAACGGTAATCTAAGTGTAGAAAATGAAAAATATACTTTTGAAGGTATAGAGTATACAGGTGCGAAATTTATTATAAAACTACCAATCTCTTAAAATCATTACATTTTGACATTTAATTAATTTAAATTAATTTTTTTATATATACTTTCAATATAAAGCAATAAAGGCAAATAAATTGAAAATATGTGGAATAGAATTAAAATCAAATGTAGCATCATTAGCTGTTTTAGAAGATGGTGAATATATTGACTTAAAAATAAAAAAAATCATTTTAGAAGATGATGAAAACCAAGAAGATATAAGAAAGTTTTGTAATGAGTTTTTACTCTTTTTAGAACAAAATCAAATTGATAAAGTGGTTATCAAAAAAAGAGCAAAAAAAGGAAATTTTGCAGGTGGAGCAGTTACTTTTAAAATAGAGGGTTTAATTCAATTAAACCCTTTATGTGAAGTTGAACTTATATCTGCTCAAACAATTTCTTCTTTTGAAAAAAAGAATACTATTGAGAAACCTAGTGAGTTAAAAAAGTATCAAGAACAGGCTTTTTTAGCCGCTCTTGCTTCTTAATTTAAAAAATTTATTTTATAAATTGAATTACTAATGGAAGTAAAATAGCTGTAAAGACACCACAAAGTCCCATAGCAAGCGCTGAAAAGGCTGCAGCCTTTTCTCCCATTTCAACAGCTCTTGCAGTTCCAATTCCATGGGAAATAAGACCTAGTGCAAAACCCTTTGAGGTATCATGTTTAATCTTTATAACTTTAAATATAAAATTCCCTAAAAGTGCTCCAATGATTCCTGTTATTATCACAAACCCTACAGCAAGGGAAGGAATAGCTCCAATTTGTTCTGAGGTTATAATAGCAATTGGTGCAGTAATTGATTTTGTTGCCATTGATAAAATAGTTGCCATATTTGCATCAAGTAAATAAAGCAGTCCTAGAGCTATTACAATTGAAAAAGAGCCTGCTATGAATAAAGTTAACACTATAGGTATAAAAAGGCTTTTTATATGCTTTAAATTGTTATATAGAGGTAATGCCAATGCAACAGTTGCAGGACCAAGAAAAAAATGTATAATTTCAACACCTTTAAAATACTCTTCGTAGGATTTACCACTTATTATTAGAGTACTCATAATAATTGCATAGGCTATTACTATTGGTTGAAGTAAGGTATGTTTATTAAATTTTTCATAAATGATTATCCCAATTTTATAAGCACCTAAAGTTAAAATAAGCCATAAAAGTGGAGTTGTTGTTATATATTCATATAATGCTTCAAAATTCATTTTTCATTCTTCTTTATTTTTCTAATTGTTAAGATATCAATAAACTTGGCACTAAAGGCTAAGGCAATGATTGTTCCTACTAAAAGTGAAATAGTAATAGCCCAAAACTCTTTAGAGATTATATCTGCTTGTGTAACTATCCCCATTGCTGCAGGTATAAATAGAAGTGGTAAATATCTTAGGTGTAAAAATACTGCATTATCTAGAGATTCAAAGCTAGATTTTTTTATCATCAAAAATAGAAGTAATAAAAGCATACCAATTACAGGTCCTGGCACAATAAGTTCAAAAAGTTTTACAAAACACTCCCCTAGAAATTGAAAAACTAGGAGAGTAATAAGTCCTTTTAACATCTATATTAGTCTTTAAATAGTTGGTAAATAGAACAGAAATCCTCTTCACCTCTTCCATCTTTTTTCATTTTCCCAAATAATTCTTTTGGAACAGCAGCACTATATAAAGGCTGATTTAAACTATAAGCTAAATCTTGTAAAGTGTGTAAATCTTTATAAATTGCATTATTTGAAAAGTGTGCAGAAAAATCCTCTTCAATTAATTTTTGAGTTTTTGCTTTTAAAACTAGTGATTGACCACCACCAACTCCAAGGATTTCAAGTAATTTTGGTTTATCAATATCACACATTTCTCCAAGGGCTGTACACTCTGCAAGAGTTGCCATAAAAGAACCCAAACATAGATTATTGATAAGTTTCATTTTTGAAGCTTTACCTGGTTCTTTTAGATAGAAAATCTCTTTTCCTATTTTTTCTAAATATGGTTTGCACAATTCGTATGTTTCTTTTTTCCCTGAAGTAACTATTGTAACTAGACCTTGAAGTGCAGGTGCAACACTACCAAATATAGGTGATTCTAAATAATCTCCGCCTTTTTCATCTATAACTTTATGGAAAGATAAAACTTGTTCATAATGATTTGTTGTTAAGTCAATAATTGTTTTTCCTTCTAAATCAGCGCTTAATAATCCATCTTCCATTTTTAAAATATTCTCAACCGCACTTGATTCAAATAAACACATAAATACAACATCACATTTTTCAATTAGCTCTTTTGGAGAATCTGTAATTTCATAACCTAAATCTTCAACTTTAGATTTAGTTCTATTATAAACTTTCAATTCTTCACCCATATCAGTTAGTCTACTTGCTATTGCACGACCAAGATTTCCAAGTCCAATAAATCCAATTGCCATTTGGTATCCTTTTTTCTAAATTATAGTAAAATCTTTTTAAAGATTAGTAATATAGTTAATTACAGCTTAGTTTTTATAATTTCTGGAGATTAAATAGAGACTAAATTAATGTTATAATCATTAACTTTAAAATTATGTATTAGGGACAAAACTATATGAGGCTATTATTAACAATAAATTATTATCTAAAAAAAGGTGGATTAAAATTAAAATTTATTGGATTTACTATAGCTGTAACGGTTATAACAATTTCCATATTAAGCTTTATAATTATTAATTTAATGAGTAAAGCAATTGAAGAAAAAGCTTTTGAGGTAGCTAGTAGTTCCATTAAACATATTGCAAACTCTTCTAGACTAGCTCTCTTGGAAAGAAATTATGAAAATAAAATCAATTTAAATGAAAATGTTAATATATTAAAAAATTCAAAAATTGAAGGCTTCTTAGATATTTCAATTTATGAAAATGATAAAAATAAATTTTTATATCTTAGTGGTTATAAAAAATATTCAAAATCAAAATATTTAAATGATCTTAAGCTTATTAAAAAACTTATGGATACAAAAACAAATTTATTAGTTGAAGAAAAAGAGCTTCAACTAGATGGTGAAAAGATTAATGTCTATCAATTTACAAGTCCTGTATTTTTTAAATATAAAGAAAAAGATGTGCTTCTTGGAATTGTTATTTTATTATATGACAAAAATACTATTTATTCAGTGGTTAATAAAGCTATAGCAGCATCTTTCATTATTACTTTTTTTGTAGTTTTAATTTCTATTATTCTTGTATATTCAATGGGTAATAAATTAACAAAGCCTATATTAAACATTTCAGAAAATGCCTTAAATGTAGCTAGAGGTAACCTTGATGTAAATTTAAAAATAGATTCCAATGATGAGTTGGGAATATTAGCTAGAAGCTTTAATCATATGGTTGATGGTTTAAGGCAAAGGGAAAAAATGCAAAAATTTGTTTCCACTTCAACAATGGATATGATACAAAAAGATAGTAAAGCTAAATTGATCTTAGGTGGTGAGTATAGGACTATTACTTTTCTTTTTTCTGATATTAGAGGTTTTACCTCAATGAGTGAAACAAAAAAACCTGATGAAGTAGTAGAGATAGTAAACTTTTATTTAAATCTTCAATCTGAGATTATTAAAAAAAATGATGGGGATATAGATAAGTTTGTTGGAGATGAAGTGATGGCATCATTTAGTGGTGAAGATAGTCTACAAAGAGCAATATCTTGTGCTGTAGAGATTCAAAATAGTATTTTTAAAAGAAATAAAATCCGTTTAAATGAAAAAAATACTATTTGTAATGTGGGTATTGGTATAAACAAAGGAGAGGTTATTGTTGGAAACATTGGCTCAAATGATAGGATGGATTTTACTTCTATTGGATCAACAGTTAATGTGGCTTCAAGATTATGCTCATTGGCAAAGGAAAATGAGATTGTAGTTGGGCAAACTTTAGATGAATCTTTCAAGAAAATTTATAATATTCAAGAACAAAGTGATGTTTTATTAAAAGGGATTAATAAAGGGCTTGATGTAAGTTATATAAAGGCTTTAGATGTTATTTAATTTGAAAAAATATTCAGTATTTTTTATAGTTTTAATTACAATTATAGGGTGTAGTGAAAAAAATATACAGATTGGAAATAAAGAGCATTTAATATACCAAAAGGTTTTAAATGATGTTTTGTATTATAGAAGCTATGGAAATGAAACTTATGAAAATGGTTTTTATAAACAATCAGTAGAAGCCTATAAAAAAGTGAATTTTTATGATGGTAAAGAGACCTACTCAAATGAATATATAAAAGATATTTCAAACAAAGCTCAGATAAAAGGTGAATACTATTATAACTTAGCCCTTTTAGCAATTAATAAAAACAAAGACAAAATCAAAGCTATGGTTTTTCTAAATAAGATGATATGTAATAATCCCATAAAGGATGGAGAAGAACAATTTAAAATTCTAAAAAAAGATGAAGATGTCAAAAAATTTTTATTAGAAAAACAAAAACAGGTCAAGAATGCCATTAAAAACTATAATAAATCAGTTAAAAGTGTAGTGGAATTGAAAAGGTCTGTTGATGAATTATCTAAATATGATTATTTTAGTGAAGTTGCAATAGAAGCTAGAAATATCATAAAAAATGATTTAAGCTATTTAATAAACACCACAGTTAAAATATATAAAAAAGAAGAATATAAAGTAGCAAGGCAGCAATTTCTTTCTTTGCATCAAGTTTATATAAATAATAGGACAATTACAAAATATTTAAACTTGATAAGTTTAAAAAAGTTAGAAAAAACTAAAAATTATAAAGAAGATGCTAAAGTTGAAATTAATATCCCAAAAGATTTAAAACAAGCAATAACTTACTATAACAATAAAGATTTAGTAAATGCAAGAAAAAAATTTGAAAAAATATTATCAATAGAACCAAATCATAAAGTGGCATTAGTGTATATAAAAAAAATCAATCAGCAATTAAAGACTCTAAAAAAGCTTCAAAAATAAAATTGGAATATTTTAGAATAACACAGAATTATAGATAATTGAAAGGCTTATTATAAGAAGTACTACTCCTGAAGCTTTTTCTATATAGTTTGAGTTTTTTTCCATAAATTTAAGGCTTTTTGAGTTGCTTACAAGATAGACTATAAATATATCCCAAAAAAGAACAGCTAAAAACATCCAAAGGGCATAAAAACTTTGAACAACAAAAGGTGTATGGTTTTGTATTGAAATAGAAAACATAGTGAAATAGAAAATTGAGTTTTTTGGATTTAAAATTGCCGATAAAAACCCCATACTAAAATATTTGAAAATATCTTTTTTATTTTTTTCCTTTTCTATTCTTTCATCAAAGAGTTTTCTTTTTTTTGCACTTAAAAGTAAATATCCAATATAAAGAAGATATAAAGAACCTAAGATTTTTATAGTAAAAAAGAGTATCTGATTATCTTTTATTAATGTTATTCCAAACAAAGCTAATAAAATATAGGCTAAATTTGCAAAGGCGATTCCAATTGAAGTTATAATTCCTGAACTTCTACCATATTTTGAAGAGTTTGTAAGTATCAAGAAAAAATCTACGCCAGGACTTAAAAGTGCAACAAAGTGGGCTAGGGCTAATGATAAAAAACTAATTAAATAAATTTCCATAAGGGATTATAGAAATTTATAAAAATTTATTCTTGTATAAAATTGACTTTGAAATTATCTTGATAAGATTTTGGAGTTGTAGCAACAATTTTTAAAAAATTTCTATGAAAGTGGCTTTGGTCACTAAAACCACACTCTAAAGCAGTATCTACAATACTTATTCCTTTTTTTAAAATCTCTTTTGCCCTATTAATTTTTATATTTAGTAAATAAGCATGGGGAGTCATATTTATATTTGATTTAAATAGTCTAATTATATAAAAGGGATTTAAACTAAAAGTTTGAGATAACTCTTCTAGGGAAATATTCTCTTTATAGTTTTTATTTAAATACTCAACAATCTTTTCAAAGGCTTTATCTTCTATTTTAGGGTTTGCATTTTCAAGGTGTTTTTCAAAAAGATTTGTAAAAAAATTTATTAGTTCATCTTCTTTTTCATTGTAGTCAATATCACTAAAAATATTCTCACATAAAGTTTTAAATTCATTATAAAGATTTATATCGTAAATAATATTTTCAGGAAAACTCTTAAAGCTAGCAATTTGCTCACAAATTGATTTTTGAATACCATAGCACCACTTTTCATCTAAATACATCATATAGTACAAATTTGGGGTTGTTTTTACAGGATTACAAGAGTGTATTTCATTTGGATTTACAATTGCAATCATCCCCACATCAAAATCGTATTTTTTGTTTTTGTTTGTATAAATAGATTTGTCTTCTAAATTTATCCCTAAAGAGAAAGTATCATGGATATGCTCTTTATAGTGTTTTGTATTATTCGAATATCTAAGTTCTAAAAATGGCAGTTTTTCATGGGTAAATATTCTTGTAAAAGTATTATTAGATTTCATTTGTAAATTATAAACCAATTATATAAAAAAATAGATTATGCTAAAATATCAAAATTAATTTTTAGGTATTTATATGAAAGATAAAAAAATAGGACTTTTTGGTGCTGTTTCCATTGGCGTTGGTGGAATGGTTGGAGGTGGTATCTTTGCTGTTTTAGGTGAAGCTGTTTCCTTTGCAAAAGGAGCTACTGTAATAGCCTTTTTACTTGCAGGGATAGTTGCTTTATTAACTTCATATTCTTATGCAAAATTTTCAGTGAAGTTTCCAAGTCGTGGGGGAACAGTGGTTTTTGTAGATAATGCCTTTGGTCATAATCTATTATCTGGAAGTTTAAATCTTGTTTTGTGGATTAGTTATTTAGTTACAATCTCTTTATACTCTATAGCTTTTGCTTCTTATGCTCAAACTTTTTTCCCAACTTTAAAAGGGTTTTATTTAGAACATATTTTAATATCCCTAGCTATTTTAATTCCTTCTTTTATAAATGTAGTAAGTGCAACTTTTGTAAGTCGTTCAGAGCTTATTGTTGTTATTATAAAAGTCTTGTTGCTACTTTTAATTATCTTTACTAGTTTTAGCTATGTAGATACTTCAAGAGTTGCCTTAGAAAACTTTTCAGATCCTTTTTCTATTTTTGTAGCAGGGATGATTATCTTTATTGCTTATGAAGGCTTTGAGTTGATTGCAAACTCCTCTGAAGAGATTGAAAATCCAGAGAAAAATCTTCCAAGAGCTTTTTATATATCAGTTATTTTGGTAATTGTTTTATACCTTTTAATTGCCTATATAACAGTTGGAACTGTAGATGAAAAACAACTACTTGAAGCAAAAGATTATGCTTTAGCTGTTGCAGCTAAGCCTGCTTTAGGAAATATTGGTTTTATTCTTGTAACAATTGCGGCTTTATTGGCAACTTTTTCAGCTATAAATGCAACAATTTATGGAAATGCTAGATTAGGTTTTACCCTGGCACGTGATGGTGAGTTACCTAAAAAATTAAATGAACAAAGAAATAATATCCCTTTTGCAGGGGTTGTTTCAACTGCACTTATTAGCTTGATTATGGCAAATAGTATTGATATAACCAAAATTGCAATAATTGCAAGTGCAAGTTTTTTACTAATATTTACAATAATAAACATAAGTGCTTTGAAGATGCATAAAGAACTTGATGCAAATAAATATATTCTTAGTTTATCAAGTTTGGTTAGTTTTACTGCACTTTTGACTCTTTTATATAATACCTATGAAAAAAATCTAAATGCATTGATTATATTTTGTTCTTTTCTTTTATTCTCTATTATATTTGAGTTTATTTATGGAAAAATTGCTAGAAATGATAAGTTTTTGGAATCCAATTAGTAGAATATATTCTACTAATTGAAACTTTTGTGATAATATCTATTTAAATCAAAAAGCCCTGCTTTTTTAGGGTTTGTTTCATAAAACTTATTTTGAAACCAGTCAAATGTCTCCCAAAACTTTTTATCACTTCTTCTAATAAAGAATTTTTTCAGATTCTCTTCATTTTCATTATAATTTAGCAAGATATTGAAAAATTCACTTATTTCATCTTCTTCAACTACAACAAAATAGTTTGGATAAGAGCCTACAAAGCCTTCAATTATGTTAATACTGTCTTTATTTGTATCTAATCTTTCATCCTCTTCAAACATAAAAGCAACATTATCATGCCATCTATTTACTACAGCGGTATAAATCAAGTCTTGTGTTTTTAGTTTAAATCTTATATAAAAAAGATTAAAATTTGTACTTGAAAACTCTTTGTATTTTTTTAGATTATCAACTAAGGTTAGTTTTTTTAAAGCTTGTTCAATCTCTTTTTTATTTGAGTATTTATCTAAAATAGGAGTTTCGAGATATTTTTCTTCAATAAAATTGATTTTATCTTTTTTTGTATTTGTTCTTTTTAGAATTTTTTCAATAAATTCTTCTTTATAATTTTTTGTTTCATATTTTATTGCTGTTTCATTTGATGAAGGTGTATATGTCACAAAATATTTTGCAAGAAAACCTTGATACCAGTTATCAAAAACCTCTTTTCTTGAGTTTTTAGGAAGGTACTCTAAAAAGTTACTTTCCCCTTCGATTCGAAGTCTATCCATATATTTTCTAACTAATACTTTATGTTGAGTATTTCCAAAAACATCAAATCCTGCAACAAGTGAGTAGTACAACCTTTCAATTAGTGGATAATCAATTACCCACATGGTCCTTGGCATGTTTCCTAAGGCTCCTTTATGAACAGAAGCTGAGTCAAAATGTCTATAAATAGTTAAAATTGCATCATTATCTTTTTTGTTTACTTTATTTCCTCTCCAAATTGATTCAAGATCTAGATTTTTATTTTTATAAATTTTGTTTTTATTTTCATAATATTCAATTGTTTCATTATCATATTTAAAAAAATTAAAACTTTTTACTAATGGGGTATTAGCCCCATATTTATTTGGTAAGGATAGATTTGAAAAGTTCTCTTTTAAAAACTTTTTATTTAAAATTGTTTCATCATATTTTGGATCTTTAAAGGCAATCCAAAAGTGATCATTTATCACATTTAGTGCAATTTGTCCTTTACAAACAGGCCCTCTAATGAAGGTCATTATAAAGTAGTGAATATCATCAAGTAAAAATTGATATCTTGATTCTGAAGGGATTTGATTAAACGCAATTAAAGCATTTGAAGCAATTTTTGCTTCATAACTAATATTTTGTGTGGGGAACCACTTTTTATCTATAAATAACTCTTTATATCTTTTTATTTTTTTATCATCAATTTCATAAACCATATGGGTTTTATGAACAATTGTAGAGCTAATTTTTCTAAAATTATAATAAAATTTTTTCTTAGGGTCATCGTATGGAAGTCTCGTACTTACAGGTATTTTCCCCTCTTTATCATAGCTTCTTTGAATTTGATAAAAACCATCAGAAGAGCCAAATTTTATGTGAGCTAAAAAAAGATGTTCATAGATATATCTTGCTGAGATTTTATGTTTCATATCTTTTTTATTTAAAAATTCTTCAAGTTCTTTTAGTTGTTTAGGGTATTCTAAATCTTTTTTTCTATCATCTATTGAACTATTTTTTAGCCATTTTGTTATTATCTTATGCTCTTTTTTTGATAAAGCTGGAAATCCATAGGGCATTCCATGGTAAGGATTTTCATCAAGATACTTTTCTAATTCATTTAAATCTTTTGGGCATGTTAAGTCATCAGTTTCTGGTGAATAATCACCTTTGCTAATTGGAAGTTTTTGTTTTTGTTCTAAAAAAAGACTCATAATACTTGTATTATTTTCATCAAGTGGTTTAGTAATTGAATAAAACCCTTTATCTCTCCACTCTTTTTCATCTAGTGCATCAACAAATAATCTTGTTGGGTTGATTGGTTCTATTCTATTTTCATAAATCGCAGTTTTAGTTCCACCTCTTTCAATCCCTTCAAATGAACTAAATTTTGTTTGGCAAGGTGAGTTATAACAAGAGTGGCACACAACACATCTATTATCTAAAATAGGTTTTACATCATTTTCAAATGATATTGGTTTAGCATATAAAAATAAGCTAAATAGAAAAAATACAAGTATTCTATGAATCATTAAGGTCCTTCAATATAATACTTGATTATATCATAGAAATATTATACTAAAGGGTCTTCTCCTGTGGCCCATTTATCTAGGTATTTTTCTATTAAATGAAAATCTTCCCCAGTATGTTGCGTAAAAGTGATATATTGATTTCTATTTTCAACTTCAAATACTTCATTTACAATTGCCATATATCTCAAAGCTAATTCTCTTCTTTGTTGAATTGTTCGCCCTTCCCTAATATCTAAGTTCATTAAACAAATATCATCATTTGGGTTTGCTCTTCCTATTGTAAGGTTATATTTATCATATTCTTTAATAGAAATTGCTATATGCTCAGTTCCTGTATCCATAATTTCAGAAAAGGTTTTTCTTATCTCCATAACAAAATTTTCTTTTGTTTCTTGTGATATTTTTTTATTTATCTCAAATTGCAAGTGGGGCATAAAAACTCCTTTTTCAAATCATCTTATATTTATTCTAAATATTATTTGAATCATTGATTTAAATAAATAAATTTTGCTAAATTTAAGAATATACTAAAAAATGTCTCATTTTTTATATGAATATAAATTCAGTAATTATATAATAAATTTTTAGAATATTATAATAGGATATGTCATGGATACAACAGAACTTTTAGAAATAGCAAAATCTAGTACTTGCCCAATTGAACTTGAGGAATTACATAATTCTAGTAGTATGAATGTAAGAAGGGCTGTAGCAAGAAATATCAATGTTTCCACAGAAATTGCAAATAAATTAGTAAATGATCCAGTTTTGAATGTAAGTTTCATGGCCTATAAAAATCCAAAGGCAAGTATAAAAAAAAATTTTGATGAAAATAGTTTAAATTATTGTGTTTTATGTGAAGAGGATGAAAGATATATGAATTGTTTTGAATGTCCTGAAACAAATAATAGAAGTTTGTTAAATAGTTAATTTTTTTCTTTTAAACTTATAAAAATACCACCTAAAACTAAAATAGTTGAAACTAATAAACTTATAGTTAATTTTTCATCTAAAAAAATTATACTTATAAAAATAGATATTATAGGTACAAGAAGTTGAAGCACACTTGCTGTTACTATTTTTAAATCTTTTAAAACAAAATACCAAATAGAATAACCTAAACCTGAAGCAATTGACCCTGATAAAAATGCCCAAAATAAGCCAGTTGAAGTAACATTTAAATCATCAATAAAAAATAAAACAAAGAAAATAGTAATAATAAATGATTTAAAAAAATTGTTTGAAGTATCCTTTATAGCATTTGTACTACTTCTACCTAGTAAGGTATAAAAAGCCCAGCCAATCCCAGATATTACCATTAGACTAAAATGAAGGATTGAGATTGAAAAATCTTTATTTGGATAGAGTAAAAAAAATAATCCAAATAAAGCTAAAGAGATTCCTAGTAGTTTTTTTAATCCAAATTTTTCTTTTTTTATAAAAGCAAAAAGTACCATTGTTATTTGAACCACGGCAAATAAAATTAAAGCACCAAGACCTGCATCTAAACTAATATATGAAAAAGAGAAACATATTGCATATAAAAAAAGAAAAAAACCATTTAACCAGTTGCTTTTTAAATCTAAGGTGTTCTTTTTATTTATAAAAAGTGAAATTAAAAATAGTGTAATAACTCCAAAAAGTAGTCTAAAAAAACTAAAAGAGTAAGGATCTATAGAGTCACTTTGTAAAGCAGCCTTACAAAATATTGAATTTAGTGAGAAAAAAAGTATTGTTAATGCGCTTAGTAAAAAAAGGTTTTTATTAACTAGTTTTTTTACTAACACAATATTAACTTAATGTTTAAACTCTGGATGGTTTTTAAAATACTCTTCAACTTTGTCAGTATAGGCATAAATTTTTCCAGTTCTTTTTAAATAAGAGTTTACAATATGGTAACCATGATTAAGTGCGGTTACAATTGATCCTCCTGTATTAAATGCAATATCACCGGCAACATACATACCTTTTATATTCGTTCTATAGTGCTCATCATATATTGGTTTTCCTTTGTCATCAGTTTTTATACCGACTTTTTTAAGAAAATCAACGGGTGATGTTCCTCCAATTGCATAAATAATTCTATCATATATTGTGTAGTAACCATCATTAAAGTTAACTTTCACCTTACCATGTTCATTTTCTAGGGATGTTATATCCGTACCTAGTCTTAGTCTTAGTTTTTCTTGACCATTGTATTGATATAAAATATCTTCATTTTCAGGGTTTAGTCTTGTAAATTCATCTTTTCTGTAAACTAAAGTTATGGTGTTGTTTTCATCAGCTAACTCATAGGCATACTCTGCAGCACTATTTCCTCCGCCAACAACAAGTATTTTTTCACCTTCACTACATTTATCTAAATTAAAATTTACAAACTCTTTTATTGAAGGTGGTATTCTATAACTTGGTTTATTTGGTTTCCCCATTTTACCAATGGTTATTACTACAGCTTTTGCTTTAAAACCTTGAGTACCTGTTGAGATTTGAAAAGTTCCATCTCCATCTTTTTGTATATTTTCTACTTCTGTATTAAAAGCTGTATCGATTTTTTCATAATCTAAAAGTTGGTCAAAAAAGTTCAATGTTGTCTCTTTTGTTCCATCCATAAAAGGAATATTTCCTTCAATCTCTATAGTTTGACCCTTCCAATCTTTGTCAACTCTTTTATTGTCTTTATAAAATTTTCTAATAGTACTTGAGTGATTATCTGCCTTGTCAATAAGCAATATTCTTTCTACTCCATGCACAGCTGCTTCTACCGCAGTACCTATACCTCCAGGCCCTCCACCAATAATGGCAATATCATAAGTTGTATTCATCAGTCTTTCCCCAAAGTGTGAATTTTGACACCTATTATACTATAAACTATTCTTATAAAAAGATTTTATAATTTTATTAAGATATTTATCTAAATTATGTAAGTAAAATTATGATAAAATGGCACTTTTAACAAAAATGAACAAAATATTAAAAGGATAAGAATATAATGAAATATGGTGAAAAAGAGATTGCTGAATTTGACATCAATAATGAAGAAAATTTTTGGCCAAATAAAAATGAAAAAAATTATGTAATCAAAATCGAATTACCAGAATTTATGGCAAAATGTCCAAGAAGTGGATACCCAGATTTTGCAACAATTTATTTGGAGTATACACCAGATAAATTAGTTATAGAATTAAAAGCATTAAAAATCTATATTAACTCTTTCATGCTTAGAGAGGTTTCTCATGAAAATAGTGCAAATGAAATTTTTGACACACTTTATGGAAAACTACAACCAAAATGGATGAAAGTTGTAGCAGATTTCAAACCTCGTGGAAATGTACACACTGTTATTGAAATAGACAGCGATAAAATGTAAGGCATATTTTTGGAGAGATTAGTTACTACGGCACAAGCTGCTGAAATATTAGGGATTTCTCTCCAAGGTGTACATTATAGAATTAAAAAAAATCAATTAAAATCAATTAAAAAATCTGGCAAAACATATGTTTATATAAATGAATCTCAAAATACTTCCTCTACAGCAAACCCTATAGAAGAGCCAAAAATAGAGATTATCACATTTAAAGAGACTATAAAAGAAGTAGTTAAAGCAAAAGATGAACAGATATTATTATTGAAAAAATCGATTAAATGGATGAGAAAACAGCATGGGGCAGAAATTTTAAGATTAGAAAAAAATCAAAAAAGAATTATAGGTGTTTTTAATAGAGAGATTGAACTTTTACAAAGTGCCTTTAATGAAATGCGTTCAATATATAAACCCCAAATTATGAATCAGCAAGAAAATAAAAAAAAGACTGAAGAAAAAGCAAAAGAAAATATTAATGAGAAAGAAAAATTTATCTCTATTATTGATTTTACTTTATATTTAAAAAGACACAATAAAAGTGAAAGAGAGATAAAACTTATAATAATGAAAGCTATTGAACGAAAAGATTCAAGATTTATTTTTAATAAAAAAGATAAAAAGCTTTTAATTTTAAATGAAGATTTTTCTGATTTAATTTAGTAATGCCACGTTTATATCATTTTAATCTTTTATACTTCGTTTATAAAGTAAATATTTATCTTAAGACTGAATGATATTTTTCCTTTTCATGAAATCTCCTTCTAGCTTCATTCTTTTTTTGATAAATATTTAACTTTATTTGGTTATCATTCAGAAAATTCAAGCTAGTGATAAAATATGAAAAATAGATCAAAACACCTTTTAACAGATGAAATCCCATCACTTTTAAAACAAATAGCAATCCCGGCAAGTACAGGAATGTTTTTTAATACAATGTATAATGTAGTTGATACATTTTATGCTGGACTTATCTCAACCCAAGCAATCTCTGCCTTATCTTTATCTTTTATGATATTTTTTACTATTATTGGACTTGGATATGGATTTTCTTCAGCAATTACTGCTTTAATAGGTAATGCCTCGGGAAAAAGTAAAAAGTTTCTAGCTTCATTATATGCCCATAAGGGTATATTCTTTATGCAAATTTTAGCAGTTGCCTTAACTCTTATTGGCTTTTTAATATCTCCTTATTTATTTGGGGTACTAGGAGCAAGTGGTGAGTATTTAGAAATCTCATTAAATTATATAAATGTGATACTTGCAGGAACAATTTTCTTTATGACAAACTTTGCATTAAATGCAATTTTAGTATCTCAAGGGGATACAAAGTCTTATAGAAATACATTGATTTTTGGTTTTTTTGCAAATTTAATTTTAAACCCACTTTTTATTTATGGATTTTGGTTTATTCCTGCCATGGGAATTTCAGGAATTGCCTTTGCAACAGTATTAATTCAAGTTTTAAACAATATTTATATGTTAAAAAAAGTTTTAGAGACGAAACTTATTCATTTTGAAAATTTAAAATACTTCTATCCCCATTTAAAAATCTATAAAGATTTTATTATTCAAGGTATTCCATCTTCAATGAATATGCTTATTATGGCGATTGGTTCTATTATCTTGATGTATTTTGTTACACTTTATGGTGTAAAAGCAGTTGCTGGATATGGTATAGGATTTAGAGTTGAACAACTTATGCTTTTACCTGCACTTGGACTTAGTTCTGCTGTCTTGTCTATCATTTCAAACAATTATGGAGCAAGAAGGTATGATAGGGTTCAAGAGACTTTAAATACAGCGTTAAAGTATGGCTTTTATATCTCAACCTTTGGTATTATCTTTTTATATATATTTGGAAAACTAATCATTTCACAGTTTGATTCAGATGCAGAAGTTATTAGATATGGTCTTGATTATTTACTTGTTGAAGTATGGATATTTTATGCGTATGTAATTTTGTTTATTTGTGTTTCAACTTTACAAGCTATAAAAAAACCTAAAATGATATTGTATATTGCTTTATATAGACAGATTATTGCGAAATATTTAGTTGCTTATATCTTTGTAGTGTGGTTTGCTTTAGACTATTTTTATTTATGGTTTGGGATTTTAGTTATGATTTATTCTGCTGCAATATTTGCATACTTTTATACTCAAAACCTACTAAAAAAAGTACATATTAAATAAAAACTTTATTTTTATATAACTCTTTTAATGCAGGGGCTAGAAAGTTTTTAGCCTCTTTAAAATCTATATCATTTTCTTTAGATAACTTTTTTAAAGTTTTTCCAATAGTTTCATTTTTATTAAGTCTTTGAAATAAAATATAAATTAATTGGTTTATCTCTCTATAAATCACATCATCACTTTTAAAATCATAATAAATAACTAAGAAATTTTCTCTTTTTGTAGTGTGTTTATTATTTATAATATCGTATTTAAATCTTTTTATTCTACTACTGTTAGAAATCTTATAGGAATTTTTAAAACTAAAATTGTTTAGATTTTTATTTTTATATTCTGTCATTGAAAGCTCAATTTCAATCCAATCATAATATAAAAGATCATATAAGTATTTTTTTTTATCAAAAAGTTTTTGTTTTTTTACAAACTTTCTATAATCATTTGCTGCTTTCCATACAAAAGGAGTTTTTGGAGAACTTTCCATAAAAAGTTTTATGGACTCTTCTAAATTTTCTTCATTAATATATTCAAGGAATAGTGGGAATGAATTTTTTATAACTTCTTCATATCTATTATATACTAGATGTTGATAAACGTAGATATTTGTGTTCTCAAAACCTTTTTTTTGAGCCATTAAAATATCAAAAAATCTATCTTGTATATTTTTTTCTAAAGTCTCATTTTTAGGCATCTTTTACTCTTCTTACAATATTTTTCATTTGATTATATTCTATTTCAAGTTCACTTAATGGTGGAATATTATTATCCCTTTCAATCATAACAGGAGCATCAATTTGTTTTAATGTATATTCTAAAAGCTTCCAAACTCCAGAGCAGATTGGCATACCATGGGAATCGATTTTTAAATTTAATTCTTTATCGCTGTAGTGTCCAGCCATATGCATATATGCAACTTTGGTTTTATCAATCTGGTCAATAAATTTTCTAGCTTTAAATCCATGATTGACTGAATTTACAAACACATTGTTCACATCTAAAAGCATTTTTGCTCCTGATTTTTCAAACACTTCATTTATAAAATCAACCTCTTTCATCTCTGCATAAGGGGCGTAATAATAAGTTGCATTTTCAAGTATTAAATTTCTTTGAATAATATCCTCAACCTCTTTTATCTTATCACTTATAAAATTAACCATTTTTTTTGTCATTGGAACAGGTAATAATTCATAAGATTGTTTACCTTCAAAGGAAGAGAAAGAAAGATGTTCAGAATAGTATTCTATATTATATCTATCTAAAAAAGTTTTGATCTGTTTGACAAACTTTTTATCAAGTTTGCCAACAGAACCAATAGATAATGATAATCCATGGGCTACAGTTGGTTTAGAATTTACAGCTTGCTCAAAATCTTTTTCAAAAAGTTTTGGCATATGCATCCAGTTTTCAGGTGTAACTTCCCACCAATCTGGTTGAAAGTTACTATTTTTTATATCTAGTAAAAACTCACTTCTAAGACCAAGTCCGCAACCATTAAGATTTATCATTGTTGTTCACCGTTTCATCCACATTTATTAGCGCCACAAGCTCCAGTTGCTTTTTTCTTAGCTTCATCTTTTGCCCCTGCACCACATTTCCCATCAGCTTTTTTAACCATTTTTTTAGCTTCACCACCACACTTAGAAGATCCGCATGAACCTTTCTTCTCAACTTTTTTCTTAGCTTCACCACCACATTTAGAAGATCCACATGAACCACTACCTGCATAAGCACCTGTACTTGATAAAGCAGCTCCTAAAAGAACTCCAGCTAATTTAATTTTCGTATTTTTTTTCATTGTCATTTCCTTTTTTTTATATTATTTTATATTATTTATTGTTCAACTGCTTGAACTTCTACAATTAATTTTACAGTTTCACCTACAGCAAAGCCTCCGGCTTCTAAAACCTTATTCCATTTAAGATCATAATCCATTCTATTTATTTTACCTTCTAATGTGAAACCAACTCTATTATTACCTTGTAAATCTTTTATTGTTCCAATATCTTCAACTTTTAGCTTTACCTCCTTAGTAATTCCTCTAATTGTTAAATCTCCTACCATAACACCTTCATCACCATCTGCTTTGTAAGATTTCATATTAAAAATGATATTTGGATATTCTTTAGATAAGAAAAAATCCTCACTTCTTAGGTGATTATCTCTTTTTTCAATCCCAGTATCAATTGATGCGGTTTTAATTGTTGCTTCTAAAGAATTAAAAGATTTTGTTTTATGATCAAAATCAATCTTTGCATCATAATCAGTAAATTCACCCTTTACATTTGTAATCATTAGATGTTTTACAGAGAAACCAACATCACTATGCTTTGTATCTAAACTATGAGGTGTTGCATTTGCTAATGTTAAACCTAAAACTGATGTGAAAAGAAAAGTTTTAATAAGTTTCATTTAGTGCTCCTTTTTGTTTTGTTATTGGAAGTATAATTGAGTTTTGTTAAGTAAGTGTGTAGAGTATGTGTGGATTAATTATTTTATTATGTGATATAATATTCCCCATGAAAATACTACTTTTAGAAGATGATTTAATTTTAAATGAAATTGTTGAAGAGTTCTTATTAGACTTAGGTTATGAAGTAACAGTTGCATATGATGGTATGCATGCTAGTGAGATTATTTATGATGAACACTTTGATTTACTTATTTTAGATGTAAATGTTCCTAATATGACTGGTTTTGAGTTTTTAAAATCCTTAAGGGATAATAATATCACTACTCCTGCTATTTTTACTACCTCTTTAGATTCAGTTGATGATGTTGAAGAAGGTTTCAATTCTGGGGCTGATGATTATTTGAAAAAACCCTTTGAGTTAAAAGAATTAGAACTTAGAATAAACAACATAAAAAGACTTTTGCACATGGAAGATGATGAGTTAATTATTGGTGAGAATCTAAAATTTAATACAAAACTAAATTTCATTGACAATGACTCAATAAAAACAAAACTTCCTTTAAAAGAAGCACAAATTTTAAAATACCTTTTAAACAATACTAATAGATGTGTATCTCAAGATGAACTAAGTTCAAATATCTGGTCATATGAAGATTCACCAACTTCTTCTACAATTAGAACTTATATAAAAAATATTAGAAAGATTGTAGGTGATGAGTATATAGAAACAATAAAAGGGGTTGGTTATAGATTTAACAAGAAGTGAAAAAAATACTTTTAGAAGATTTTTAGGACTTTACCTAGGTTCTTCACTTATTTTACTTAGTATTATATTTTATTTATTTTATAAAATGGAATCTAAACTTCAATATGATTTAATCACTTCAAATATGCAAAATGTGGCAAGTAAAGTATCCTCAAGCATTATTTATGCCCATATGGCAAACCTAACAATAGATACAACAAAATTAACAAATTTCATAAAATACGAATACGCTTTATATGATAAGCAACATGCAAAGCTAATAGGAAACCTTTTAGTTAGTAAAGGAAAAGAGATTGATCTATCAAAAAAACTTCAAAAAGTTGATGATAGTTATGTTTTAGTTGAAAGTTCACCTAAAGGTCATTTAGGTGTTTATCATATTGTAATTAAGGAGAATATCTATCACGGAAGAATAGAAGCCTTACTTGAAAAACTCTATTTTTATTTCTTTTTAACTTTTTCTACTATAACTGTTATTGCTTATTATTTAGCTGGAATGTTTATTGCCCCAATTATTAATGAAAGAAAAAAATTAAACAACTTTATTAAAGACACAACCCATGAGTTAAATACCCCTATTACTGCTATTTTAATGAGTACGGGAAAAGGTGCACCAGCAACAGAAAAAAATCTGCAAAGGATAAATCTAAGTGCAAAAAGAATTTCTGAAATTTACAAAGATTTAGTTTATTTATTTTTGCAAGATAATAAAAAATCTAAGAAAGTAACTCAACTAAACATTGATGAAATTATAGTTGAACAACTTGAATATTTTGATTCTTTTGCTTCTAAAAAAAGATTAGAAATCACCTCCAATTTAGAGCCTACAAAGTTTACAATTGATAAAGAAAATTTCATTAGATTATTTAACAATCTAGTTTCAAATGCAATAAAATATAATACTGTAGGAGGTTCTATTAACATAGAACTTAAAAATAGCGTTCTAAAAATCAAAGATACAGGTATAGGTATTGCTGAGGATAAACTTGAAGATATTTTTAATAGATATTTTAGAGCTACAAAAGAGCAGGGTGGTTTTGGTATTGGATTAAACATTGTTTATCATATTTGTAAATCATATAATATAGCAATTGATGTTGAATCAAAAGAAAAAGAAGGGACTACTTTTATTTTAGATTTTAAAGGCTAAGTTTATACCCTATTGCTTTAATATTTAAAATCTTTTCTTTACCCAAAGTTTTACGAAGATTTTTTATATAAGTTCTAATAGTAGTATCAGTTGGAACTTCATCATAAACCCAATTATTGTTTGCAATCTCCTCAATTGATACAGCTTTATTTTTATTTTTTAAAAGGTATTCAAAAACCTTTGCTTCTATTTTTGAAAGTCTTGAACTAATCCCATTATTAAGTAATGTTTTACTATCAAAATCATATTCTATTGCATCTGATAGTTTTATTTTTCCATTACTTTCTATTTGTCTTAATCTTTTTATATTGTTTATTCTAAGTTCTAATTCACTTAAATGAAAAGGTTTTTTAATATAATCATCGGCTCCTGCTTCAAAACCATTTTTCATATCATTTGAAGTGTGTAGAGAGGTTATGTAAATAGTTGGAATATCAATAGAGTTTTCTTTTAAACTTTTTAATAAATCTAAGCCATTTATTGAGGGTACATTTACATCTAATAAAAGTAAATCAAAGCTATTTTCATAGATAGCTTCTAGGGCATCTTGACCATCATAAGTACTTACAACTTCATAGTTTAAATCAAGTAAAAATTCTTCAATAATCTCATTTAATAAGGTATCATCTTCTAAAAGTAATATATTCATAGTGTAAGTATATTAAATATTTTGTGTAAAGTATATGGAAAATTTCATCTATGATATAATATTTAAAAATTTATGGAGTTTAATATTAATTTAAATAGAAGTGAAAAAAGGACATTTTATAGATTTTTTGGATTATATTTAGGTGGTTCATTATTATTGATGGCATTAATAGCAATACTTTATTACCAAAATGAAAAGAAGTTATATTTTGATTTAACAAAAACAAAGATGCAAAATGTTGTTTCAAATATCTCTTCAAGAATCATCTTTGCTCATATGAGTGGTAACTCTTTAGACTTAAAACAGTTTTTAAAAAATGATATTTACAAAATCTCTTTTTATGATAGTGATAAGAAATTGATTGTAGGTAATCTAAATGAGAAAATTGATTTTTCAAAACAATTTATTCAAAATGAACAAAATTTTATATTGGTAAATGACTCTACTTATGGTCATTTGGGTATTTCTTATATTGTAATTCAAGAAAACCTTTTATTTAAAAGTCTAAAAAAAATTCAAGTAGATATTATCACTTTATTTTTAATTGTATATTCTGTTTTAGCTTTAATTGGTTTTTTCCTTGCGAAACTTCTTATTAAACCAATAAAAGATGAAAGGGAAAAACTTAACAATTTTATAAGAGATACAACCCATGAGTTAAACACTCCAATTAGTGCAATCTTGATGTCAAGTGAGAGTGAAGAATTGACTAAAAAACAGATAAAAAGAATTCAACTTGCAGCTAATAAGATTTCTGAAATATATAAAGATTTAACGTATGTTTTTTTAGAAGATAACTCAGAAAAGGAAGATTTTAAAAATATAAATCTTAAAGAGATAATAATTTCACAGTTAAAATATTTTGAAGCTTTAGCCGAAAGAAAAAAGATATCTATTTCTACCTCTTTAGAGGATACAAACTATTTTATTGATGAAAATGATTTTATTAGATTATTTAATAACATGCTTTCAAATGCTGTAAAATATAACAAAATGAAAGGTTCAATTTTTATAGAACTAAAAAACAATACTCTTACAATAAAAGATACTGGAATAGGTATAGAAGAGAAAAAAATAAATGATATTTTTAATAGATATTTTAGAGCCACAACTCAGAGCGGAGGCTTTGGAATAGGGCTTAATATTGTAAAAAATATTACTACTCAATACAACATTGATATTCAAGTTGATTCTAAAGTTAATGAGGGTACAACTTTTACATTAAAGTTTTAATCTCATTTTCTTCCACACTTTTTCCCCATTAGATTTTTATACTTCGTTAAATTTTTTAAAGGAGTAAAAATGAAATTAGTAAAATTAATTTCTATTTTAGCGCTTACTGTTGGTCTTTTATGGGCTGAACCTATTAATCTTTCTGGAAAAAAAGATGGATATGATCTAAATTTAGTATCAGAAAAATCATTAGTTGTTGGGGATAATATCTTTTATGTAACACTTTCAAAAGATGGTAAAGCATTAGAAGATGCAAAAGTTAAAGCAAAGTTTTTCATGCCAGAGATGCCAGGGATGCCATATATGGAACAAGTAGGAAAAGCAGAATTAGTTGATGGAAAATATAAAATATTAATCAACTTTTCAATGGGTGGAACTTGGCAATACCATTTAATGTTTAAAACAGCAGATGGCGAAGTTCATAAAATTAGATCAAGTGTAAATCTATAAGAGTTACCATGTTAAAAAAATCTTTAGTTATCGCTTCATTTTTTGTAATAACATCAAATGCCCAAACCCTTGACAATTTAGTTAACTCTTTACTTGAGAAAAACTATACGTTAAAAGAAATTAACAGCTCTACTGATGTTTTAAAAGAACAAATTGCTTTATCATATAAGTGGAATAATCCAATTTTGTCTTTTGGAGCTACAGACTTACAATTAAATGATATAACAAAAAGGGATAAAGAGCCTATGCAGGCACATTTTGTAGGAATTACACAAAATATACCCCTAGGCGATAAACTAGAGATTTCAAAAAATATTGCAGTTGATGATTATGAGATATCTAAATTTCAATTAGAAGATAAAAAGCTAGAGTTAAAAGCTTTAGTTTATGAATACGCTTTTAAAATTAAGCTCATTGAAGAAAGATTAGCTTTATTTGAAGAGTTTAAAATAAATACAAAAAAACTTGAGTCTCTTCTAAAAAATCTTTATCAATATAATAAATCTTCTCAAGAACAGATTATCAATACACAAATTATGTATAAAGAATTAAAATTAAGCTCTTCTAAACTTACAAGGGCACTTAATAGTTTAAAACTAAAACTAGAAAATCTTACCTATGAAAGAATTGAAACAATTGATTTTGATACAAGTTTACAAAAAAAAGATATTTCTATTGATATCTCAAACCATCCAAAGATTCTAGAGTTAAATAAACTTATAGAAAAAAGTTCAAAAATCTCTTCATTAGAAGAGGAAAAGAAATATTCAGATATAAAAATGAATCTAACATATTTCCAAAGGGATGAAAAATTTGAAGATTATGTTAATTTATCTTTTGCTATTCCACTTTCTGTTTATGGAAGTGAAGATATAAAAGCTACAAAAGCAAAATTAAAATCTGTACAATTAAAACACAAATTAGAAGATATAAAATTTAATTTCAAAAATAAAATTGAAACAATTAAACAAAATCTAGATGATTCACTAATAACTTTTAATATTATTCAAAAAGAGATTCTTCCAAAACAGGAAGAGTTACAAAAAATACTTGAAAACTATAATACAACTTTAATTTATAAAAAAATCGATACAAGAGTTCTAATAAAAAACCAAAATGAAATAATCAAATATAAATTAAAAGCCATTGATGAAAAAGAAAATTATTTCACTTCATTGGCAAAAACTTACTATTTTGACAAGGATTTATGATGAAAAGACTCATATTATCCCTAGTATTGGGCTTTACAGTACTAACTGCTCAAATTCTTGAAGTTGAGCAGTTGTTCAATAAAAAGCTTACAGAAGTAAAAAAAGAGCAAATAGGTACCTTAAAAAGCTTTTATGGGCATATGAAGATTAATGAAACAAAAATTTATGACATTGTTACTAGATTTGATGGATATGTAACAAATCTTGATGCAAATGAGCAATATAAATTTGTGAAAAAAGGTGAATCTTTATTTTCACTTTATTCAGATGAGATAAACTCAATTTCACAAGAGATAAAAATTGCAAAAAAAATTAACAAGAATTTACTGAAAGGAAATATTGAAAAATTAAAATCTTTAGATTTAGATAAAAGAACTATTAACAAAATAGTAAATTCAAAAAATGTAATTAAAGAGATTTCTATTAATTCTCCAATTAATTCTATTGTAGTAAAGAAAAATATCAATAATGGAAGTTTTGTAAAAAAAGGAAAACTTCTTTTACAACTTGCACCTTTAGATGAACTTTGGTTTATTGCTTCTGTGTATCAAAAAGATTTGACATTTTTAAAAGTGGGAATGGATGCAAAAATCATAATTGATGGATTTGAAAAACCTATTATTTCAAAAGTAGATAAGGTTTATCCAAATATTGATTTAAAAACTAAAACTGTAGATGTAAGGTTTATTGTTCCAAATGAAGATTTAAAACTATTTCCAAATATGTTTGCAAAAGTTTTGATACGGGATACAAAAAAAGAGATTTTAACTTTACCTAAAACTGCAGTTTTATCTAAGGGAGACAAATATTATGTCTTTGAGCAACTATCTAAATCACAATTTGAACCAATAGAGATACAAGCTAAAAGAATCTCTTCAAACAAATATGAAATTCTTGAAGGTTTAGAAGAGGGCAAAAAAGTAGTTAATAATGCGTTATTCTTACTTGATTCAGATGCAATTACAAATGGGCTGTATAGTTCAGATGATGATGACTGGTAGGATTAAGTCATGGTTGAAAGTATTATCTCTTATAGTATAAGAAATAAATTTCTTGTACTTTTTTCTATTATTGTTTTAACTTTTGGCTCTTTTGGGGCTGTTAAAAATACAAGTTTAGATGCCTTACCTGATTTATCACCACCACAAGTAATTGTACAAGTGAAGTGGCCAGGTCAAAGTCCAAAAACAATTGAGGAACAAGTTTCTTATCCACTTATTTCAAACCTTATGAGTCTTCCTGATATTGATACAGTAAGGGCAATGAGTTCATTTCAAAATGCCTTGATATATATTATATTTAAAGATGGAACAGATTTATATGATTCAAGAAATAGGATTTTAGAGCAGTTGTCTCAATTACAAGGAACTTTCCCTCAAGGTGTTAATGTTGCAATTGGTCCTGATGCTACAGGGGTAGGGTGGGCTTATGAATATGCTTTAAAATCAGATACAAAATCACTTGATGAGTTAAGATCATTACAAGATTACTATTATAAATTTGCCTTACTTGGAGTTGACGGTGTTAGTGAAATAGCATCTATTGGTGGTTTTATAAAAAATTATGAGATTACACTAGATCAAGGCAAAATGGTTCAATATGACATTTCAATAAATAAGATAAAAAAAGTCCTTACTTCAAGTAATGATGAAAAAGGTGGAAGAATCATTTTAGAAAATGGTTTTGAACATATGATTCAAGCCAAAGGATATTTAAAAAATAGATTTGATATTGAAAATATTACAATCAAAACTATTAATTCTATCCCACTTAAAATTAAAGATATAGCAGATGTTAATATAACTTCATCAAACAGACGAGGAATGGCTGATTTAAATGGTGAAGGAGAAACAGTTGGTGGTATTGTTGTTGTAAGATATGGGGAAAATCCATATGCAGTTATCAAAGCAGTAAAAGAAAAAATCAAAACCTTAAATGTTGAAGGTGTAGAAGTTGTAGAAACTTATGATAGGACATCATTAATTGATAAAGCAATTGATACTTTAAAAAATACCTTGATTGAAGAATCTATTATTGTTATGATTGTTAGTGCTTTATTTTTATTTCACTTTCGAAGTGCACTTATTATAATTATCACTTTACCAATTACTGTACTATTAACCTTTTTGCTTATGAAGGTTTTTGGACTAGGGTCTAATATAATGAGTTTAGGTGGTATTGCAATTGCTATTGGTGCAATGGTTGATGCAACTATTGTTATGGTAGAAAATGCCCATAAATATCTTCAAGGTAAAGAGAATATTTCAAATGAAGAAAGAATACAGATAATAATAAAATCTGCAAAACAAGTTGGTCGTCCAATTTTCTTTGCACTGATTTTAGTTGTAGTTTCATTCTTACCTATTTTTGCTTTAACAGGTCAAGAGGGAAGACTTTTTTCACCTTTAGCCTTTACTAAATCATTTGCTATGATTGCTGGGGCAATATTGTCTATTACTGTTGTTCCTATACTTATGATATTTTTTATTAAGGGTAAAATATTAAGTGAAGATAAAAACTTATTAAATAGATTTTTTATAAAACTTTATTCCCCTTTATTAAAAGTATCCCTAAAACTTAGGTTTTTTGTAGTGCTTATTTTTATAGGAACTTTATTAGCTTCATACCCAGTATATAAAAAACAAAACTGGGAATTTATGCCTATGATGAATGAGCAAACTTTTATGTATATGCCTGTAACTCCATATGGAATTGGGGTTGATTTATCTAAAGAATTAACACAAAAAACTGATAAAATTTTGAAATCATTTCCTGAAGTTGATACAGTTTTTGGTAAAGCTGGTCGAGCTGATACTGCAACGGATCCAGCTCCTCTTGCTATGATTGAAACAATTGTAACTTTTAAGCCTGAGGATCAATGGCGTCCTGGCATGACATATAAAAAATTAATGTCTGAAATGGATAAGAAACTTCAAGTAGCTGGACTTATAAATTCATGGACATATCCAATTAGAGGTAGAATTGATATGCTTCTAACTGGTATTAGAACACCTCTTGGTATAAAGCTTTATGGAAATGACCATCAAGTTTTAGAAGATAAAGCTGGTGAAATCGAAAAAGTATTAAAAAAATACGACAAGACACTTTCTGTTTCCACTGATAAAATAAATTCGGGATATTATCTAAATATTAATTTAGATGAAGAGATGATTAGTAGATTTGGGATTACTAAAAATGATATTCTGTCAACTATCTCTTTAGGTGTTGCTGGAGCAAAAGTTTCTACACTTTTAGATGGCTTAGAAAGATATCCTATTAGTTTAAGATTTGAAACAACTCAAAGGGAAGATATTACTTCATTAAACAATCTTCAAGTTAAAACTAAACTTGGATTCCAACCTTTAAGTATATTTGCTAAGTTAAAATATGAAGAGGGACCTTCTGTAATAAAATCTGAAAAAGCTTTAAATGTAAACTTTATTTATATTACACCTAAAAGTGGTGTTTCTGCAACTGCATATAAACAGGAGGCTAAAAATTTATTAAAAGATCTAAAGCTTCCAGAGGGCTTTTATTTCGAGTGGGCTGGACAAAGTGAGTATTTAGAATCTGCAATGGAAAGATTAACTTATATTATTCCATTGACTTTTGTAATAATCTTTATTCTAATATTCTTTGCCCTTAGAAATATTATATATACATTTATAATATTCTTTACCTTACCATTTGCCTTAACAGGTGGGATATTTTATTTAGAGTATTTAAACTTTAATATCTCAATTGCAGTTATTGTTGGTTTCCTAGCTTTACTAGGGGTTGCAGCTGAAACCTCAATTGTAATGTTAGTATATTTACACGAAGCTATGGATAATCTTGTAGAAAAATGCCCTGAACCAGAAAAAGAACATATTTTCCATGCTATTTATAAAGGTGCAGTTCTTAGACTAAGACCAAAACTCATGACTCTATTTGCAATCTTAGGAGGGCTTATCCCTATTATGTATATTGATGGTGTAGGTAGTGAAGTTATGCAAAGAATCGCAGCACCTATGATAGGTGGTATGGTATCATCTGCATTTTTAACTTTAGTTATTATCCCTGCAGTGTTTTATATATTAGCACTAAAAAAAGGTGGTAATATGGCAAAATGTGATAAATCCAATTAATTTGTAGATTAATCCCACGTTTACTACACAAAAAGAGTTTATAATACTCTTACAGTTTTAGAAAAACTATGACAACAACCAACATTAAATATAGTGAAACTTGAAATTTATTTTGACAGTGTGACAACCAACATAAAATTCTTCTCCTTAATCAAGTTTCATTATATTAAACTCGTTAAAAATTCAAATTTTATGTAAAGTTGCTAAAAAAGTAAAAAAAGATGAAGATTAGTATTGTCTTCTAGGTCTTTCTTCTCTTGGTTTTGCTTCATTAACTCTAAGCGATCTACCTTCAATCTCATTTCCGTTTAAAGATTCAATAGCTTCATTTCCAGCAAGTTCAGTCATCATTTCAACGAAACCAAATCCTTTAGATCTACCAGTTTCTCTATCCATAATCACTTTAGCACTCTTTACTTCACCAAATTTAGCAAAAATTTTCTCTAAATCACTATCACTCATTCTATATGATAGATTACCAACATAAATGTTCATTATTCCTCTTCCTTAATTAAAGTAATGAACATTATGCCGTATTTATTGATAATTAGCAAGTATATTTTCTAATTATTTATCAAAATTTCGCTTAATTGCGCTGTTTATTCTCTTTTTTACCTCTTCAAAACCTAAAATTGCCATAATATCATAAACTGATGGAGCTTGTGTTCCTCCTGTTAATGCAATCCTAATTGGTTGGAAAAGTTGAGGGAATTTTAGCTCAAATTCTTCAATAAATGGCTTTGTAATTAGTTCATAATCACATGCTAAGTGAAGAGTTTCTTTCTTTTCTTCTAAAAGTTGTATATATGTTTCTAAGATTTTAATAGTATTCTCTTTTACAAACTTTTTACTTCCTTTTGCTTCATACTCTGCTGGAACTTCAAGAATTTTATTTATTGCATCTTTTAATTCAACTAAAGTTTGAGCTCTTTCCTTTGAAAGATCTAATAACATCTCTTTTTTATCATGTCCTTCTAAATGACAATCAAAAAACTTCAATTCTTCAGAAAGCCTTTCATTAGATACATTTTTAATATAATGTGCATTTAGCCATAAAAGTTTTTCTTCATTGTATGAAGAAGCAGACTTGTTAATATTTGTTGGATCAAAAAGCTCTAACATCTCTTCTCTTGAAAATATCTCTTGATCACCATTTGACCATCCAAGTCTTACTAAAAAGTTTAATAGTGCTTCAGGTAAGTATCCTTTTCTTTTATAATCCATTACATCTAGTGCACCATCTCTTTTTGATAATTTTTTCCCTTGAGGATTATTAATCATTGGAACATGATAAAATTTTGGAACATCAAATCCTAATGCTTCATAGATAATGATTTGTTTTGCTGTATTTGTTAAGTGGTCATCACCTCTAATTACATCAGTCATTTCCATTAAAGCATCATCAATAGTTACAACAAAATTATAAGTTGGTATACCATTACTTCTGGCAATTACAAAGTCATCAACTTCAGAACATTCAAAATTCATAATTGATTTAACACCATCAATAAAAGTGATTTTACCTTCTAAAGGGGCTTTAATTCTTATAACTGGTTCAACTCCTTCTGGTATTTCTGGCAAAGTTTTACCCTCTTGTGGTCTCCATGTTCCATCATATCTTGGAGTTTGTTTATTCGCCATTTGAGTTTCTCTTAAATTATCAAGTTCTTCTTTACTCATATAACAATAATAAGCTTTACCTTGATCAAGTAGTTGTTGAATATATTTTTTATAAATATCTAGTCTTTGAGATTGATATTCAACTTCACCATCATAACTTAAGCCTACCCAGTCAAAAGCTTCAAGTATTGCACTCATAGCTTGTTCATTGTTTCTTTGAGTATCTGTGTCTTCTATTCTTAATCTAAATGTTCCATTATTTTTTCTAGCCCATAAAAAACTATATAAAGCAGTTCTTAATCCACCAATATGTAAATATCCAGTTGGGCTTGGAGCAAATCTAGTAACAGTCATAATTTTCCTTATTTATCTTATTTGTTGTTATTTATAAAAAAACCTATTGCTGATAAAATTGCAACGGCTGCAATAAAAATTAACATTGCATAATCAAGAGCTTGCATTAGCATCCTTCTCTTTTAGTTGACCACATGCTGCGGAGATATCAAGACCTTTTGATTCTCGTATTGTACATAGAAGTCCTCTACTTGTTAAATAATCTTGGAATTTTATCATATCGTTCCTTTCGGGTCTTTGATATGATGTACCTGGATATGGATTAAAATAGATTAGATTTACTTTAGCTTTAATCCCATCAAGTAAGTTTAAGAGTTTTTTAGCACTTGCTATATCATCATTTTTATCTTTTATAACCAAATACTCGAACATAACCTTTTTTCTAGTATCAACTGGAAACTTTTTAACTGCATCAATTATTGATTTAATATTGTATGCTTTATTCATAGGGATAAGTTCACTTCTTAAGTCATCATCAACTGCATGTAAAGATATTGCAAGTTGAATACCTAAGTTTTCATTACCTAGTTTTTCAATTTTTGTTGAAAGCCCAGATGTTGAAACAGTTTGTCTTCTTCTATTTATTGAAAGTCCCTCTTCTTGAGAAAATACTTTTACAGAGTGAACAAAATTATTGTAATTGTCTAATGGTTCACCCATTCCCATATATACAATATTTAACGATTTATTCTCAGCTATATTATTATCTCTTTTTATCTCTACTATTTGGTCAACAATTTCTCCAACAGTTAGGTTCCTTACAAAACCACCCTTTGCAGTTAGGCAAAAAGTACACCCCACTTTACAACCAACTTGTGTTGAGATACAGACAGTAAACTGTTCACTTCTTTCAATAGAGCCATCTTCATTTATTTTTTTCTTTTTCATTAATAGCAAAACAGCTTCAACTGTATGTCCATCTCTTAGTCTAAATAGATATTTTATACTTCCATCTGTGCTTTGTTCTTTTTTAACAATCTCAAGAATATTAATTGGGTAATTTTCTTCTAGTGTTTGTTTTAAATCATTTGGAATATTTTTCATCTCTTCATAAGAATTTGCATATTTTTTGTATATCCAATTATAAACTTGCTTTGCTCTAAAGCTTGGTTTTAATTGTTCCTTTAATTCATCTAATGTGTAATCGTAAATTGAATTTTCCAATTTTATCCTTTCCTTGTTTCACGTGAAACGTCCTATAAAAAACTAAATATTTTAGCTTTAAACCTATAATGTGTAATGCTATGCATCATAGTTGATAATATTTTTATCAACAAGATATTTTGTTAACTTAGACATGGCTTCTTTATGATTTTTCATAAAATCATCATGTGCATTTTTATTTGTGTAGTTCGTGATAATAAATATCCCTGCTACTGGTATCTCAAACTCACGAGCAACTTGTACAATAGAAAAAAACTCCATGTTTTCAATACCAATACCATAATTTTTATAATTTTTTGCCAAGTCAAGATTTGTAGATATATAGTTTGAACTATTTACAATTGTATCATTTCTAACTAGCTTATTTTCTGATTCTAGCACATTATCTAATGGAGTAAAAGAATCATCTCTTAAAAAAGATATTTCCAAATTCGAAGCCTTTTTTGATTCAACTATATCAAAGATATTATGTTCACCATAGCTTCCTGCACTACCTACAAACAGTAAGAAATCTGGCTTGTCCAATATACATTTTCTTGTTAAATTAATGGCTGTTTCAATAAGACCCACCCCAACAGGTTCTGCAAAATTAAAAGTTTCATTTCTTCCTGCGCAAACTATCATTTACATTCCATTGTATAATTTGAATATATAACTATGTTTTCTTGTTTAGTATCAGGTATTGGGATTCTTTTATTTTTTATATTACTTGTTGAATATATTTTATCTGTATTTGTACTCATTAGTTGATTGTCTTTGTCAATTTCAATACTTTTTAAAGTACAATTTTTATTTAAATCGTTTGAGATATTTTTTATGTAATTGATTCCCCAATTTACTGCTTCTAATCTTAATAGATCAAAAGTTACATTGTATGTATCTTCAGGAACGCTCCATGCAAGATTGTTTAAAGAAATCTCAGTATCTCTATTTCTTTTTAGTTTAGTCAACTCTGAAATAAATTCATCCATATTATTTGCTTTATATGAATTTACTTTATATCTTAATTCACCTATATATCCAGATACTTTAGGTGTATTCATTGCATGCTTATATTTAGGTCTTATTGTGAAACTGATAAACTTTTTTTCAACTTTATCAAACTGTTTTATAGTTTCATTAAATTTGTTTAATCTTTGTTCTAATCTATTTTGTTTATTCTCATCAATAGTTATTCTAATATTTGTTGTTAATGTGTCATGTGGAAGTTCATGTTTAAATTTTTTTTCAAATTTTAACTCAAATGAGAAAAGAAAAATTGGAAGAACAAGTAGACTTAATAGTTTCATTTTATATCCTTACAGGTATATTGTTTTCCCTTAAATAGTGTTTTAATTCCATTATATCAATCTCTTTAAAATGGAAAATTGATGCAGCTAATGCAGCACTAGCTCCATGGGTAAATGCCTCTTTCATATGTTCCATAGTCCCAGCGCCACCACTTGCAATAACAGGAATATCTACTAAAGATGAAATTTTTTCAGTAATATTAAGTTCAAAACCAGATTTTGCACCATCTGTGTCCATTGAAGTTAAAAGTATTTCTCCTGCCCCTCTATCATAAACCTCTTTAGCCCACTGTAAAGCATCAATTCCTGTATCTTCTCTACCACCTTTTACAAACACATGGTAAGAACCATCGGCAACTTTTTTTACATCAATTGCCACAACTATACATTGACTTCCAAATCTTTTAGCACCTTCATTGATAAAGTCTGGATTAACAACTGCTGAAGAGTTTATTGAAACTTTATCACAGCCTACATTAAGGAGTTTATAGATGTCTTCTAACTTTCTTATACCTCCACCAACAGTTAATGGGATAAAGACCTCTTTAGCAACACTTTTTACAATATCAACTATAGTATCTCTGTTTTCATGGCTTGCAGTAATATCTAAAAAAGTTATCTCATCGGCACCTTCATTATTGTATCTTTTTGCAACTTCTACAGGATCACCAGCATCTCGTAAACCTACAAAATTTACACCCTTTACAACTCTACCATCTTTTACATCTAGACATGGGATAATTCTTTTTGCAAAATAACTCAAATTAGTTCCTTCATTTTTATGGAAAAATCTTATCTAATTGTAAGTTAAAAGCAGATATACTCTTTATTCTTATGGAAAAAGTTATAGCAAAAAAGAAATTTGGACAAAATTTCTTAAAAGATAGTACCGTACTTAATAGGATCATCCAATCGATGCCCAACAACAATAATCATATTGTGGAAATTGGGCCTGGATTAGGTGATTTGACAAAAAATTTAGTCAAGTACAAAGACACGACTGCATATGAAGTCGATACTGATCTAATCGGTATATTAAAATCTAAGTTTGCAAAAGAGATAGAAGAAAAGCGTTTTGAACTGATCCACACTGATGTTTTAGATGTTTGGGAACAAAAAGGTAGTTTATATGAAGGCAAATATGATTTAATTGCCAATTTACCGTACTATATTGCAACAAATATTATATTAAGAGCATTTGAAGATGTTAACTGTGAAAATATAATTGTAATGATTCAAAAAGAAGTGGCTGAAAAGTTCTCTGCAAAAGAGGGTGATAAAGAGTTTTCTTCCTTAGGGGTTATTACAAAATTGGTTTCAAAAGAGAGTAGGTTACTATTTGATGTACCTCCAGAATCTTTTGATCCCCCACCAAAAGTTATCTCTTCAATTCTATATGTATCAAAAGATACAAATGTAGAATTAGATAAAGATTTTAAAAAGTTTTTGAAGGCATGTTTCGTACAGCCAAGAAAAAAATTATCAAAAAATCTTTTATCAGTAGTTGATAAAGAGTTTTTATCTAATATCTACAATGAACTTAATATAAAAGAGACTTTACGACCTCATGAAGTAAGTGCGTCTTTGTATAGCCAAATGTATACAAAGGTTAAGAATGGAAAAAAACGAGGCTAAAAATCAAGAAGATATAGCTAAAAACGATGGTACTTCAACAGAAGAAAAACCAAAGCAACAAAACAACAGAAGAAAGCCTAGAACTAATCAAGGTAATCAAAACAAACAACAAAATCAAAATACTAATAATTCTTCTGAAGCTAATGGTGAGAACCAAAGACAAAATAATGGTAATCAACAAAAAAGAAAAAGAAATAATAACAATAGGGCAAAGACTTATTCATCAAGAACAAATAGTGCTTGGATAAATGATTTAAAAAAAGCTCATATTATCAATGAAAAATCACACAAAGAGAGATTAAACCCTCACAATAAATTAAACCTTTCTACTAATGCAAAAGTTAGAATCACTCCACTTGGAGGTTTAGGTGAAATTGGTGGGAATATGATGGTAATTGAAACTGAAAAGTCTGCAATTATTGTTGATGTAGGTATGAGTTTCCCTGATGAAGATATGCACGGTGTTGATATTTTAATCCCAGATTTCACTTATATTAGACAAATTAAAGATAAAATTGAAGCTGTTGTAATTACACATGGACATGAAGACCACATTGGTGCGATGCCTTATCTTTATAAAGAGTTACAATTCCCAATTTATGGTACTTCGTTGCCATTGGAGATGATTGGTTCAAAATTTGATGAACATAAAATCAAACAATACAGAGAATTATTTAAACCAGTAGAGAAAAGAGTTCCAATTAAAATTGGTGATTTTGAAATCGAATGGATGCATATTACTCACTCAATTATTGATGCTTCTTCTTTAGCAATTAAAACTGAAGCTGGAACAATTATTCACACAGGTGATTTTAAAATTGATCATACTCCAATTGATGGATTTCCAACTGATTTACATAGATTTGCTCATTATGGGGAAGAGGGTGTTTTATTATTAATGTCTGATTCTACAAACTCACATACTCCAGGTTTTACAAAATCTGAAAAAACTGTAGGTCCAACGTTTGATAGACTTTTCTCTACTTCAAAAGGTAGAGTTATCATGTCTACTTTCTCATCAAATATTCACAGAGTTGCACAAGCAATTGAACATGGAATTAAATATGGAAGAAAGGTATGTGTAATTGGAAGATCTATGGAGAAAAACTTAGACTTAGCAATGAGCTTAGGCTATATTAAATTTCCAAAAGATCAATTTATTGATGCCCATGAAGTAAATAAATATAAAGATAGTGAAGTACTTATTGTAACAACTGGTTCTCAAGGAGAATCAATGAGTGCCTTATATAGAATGTCAATACATGAACATAGACATATAAAGATTAAACCAGGTGATCAAATCATTTTATCTGCTAAAGCTATTCCAGGTAATGAGGCAAGTGTTTCTCAAATCATAAACCATTTACTAAAAGCAGGTGCTCAAGTAGCATATCAAGACTTTAGTGAAATACACGTTTCTGGACATGCTGCACAAGAAGAACAAAAACTTATGTTAAGACTTGTAAAACCAAAATTCTTTATGCCAATACATGGTGAATATAACCATGCAGTAAAACATCAAAAAACAGGTATCGACTGTGGTGTATTAGAGAGAAATACTTATATTATGAGTGATGGTGAACAAGTTGAAGTTAGCCCTAAATATCTTAAAAAAGTAAAAAGTGTAAAAACTGGTAAGGTTTATATTGACAACCAATTAAACAACAAAATTTCAGATGATATTGTAATGGATAGACAAACAATGGCAAATGAAGGTGTTGTTATGATTGTTGCTCAAATAAATGAAGATGACAGAAAAATGGAACAAAGACCAAAAGTTTCTTCATTTGGTTTAGTACCAGATAAATTAGATAAACAATTCTCAAAAGAGATTGAAGATTTATTGCTAACTTTCTTACAAAACGTAAAAGAGGGTATTTTCAAAAACAATAAAATTGTTGAAGATGAAATTAGGAAAGTTGTTAGAAAACATTGTATTAGAAAATACAAAAAATACCCAGTGATAGTTCCAACAATTTTTGTTATATAAGGTTTAAAATGGATTTTAATAAAATTGCCCAAGAGGTATTAGATACAGAAGCAAATGAATTAATAAATGCTTCAAAAAATATTTCTGATTTTGATTTAGAAAAAGCTATAGAGTTAATTGTTAACTGTAAAGGAAAACTTATAGTTACAGGTGTAGGAAAATCAGGATTAGTAGGAGCAAAAATTGCTGCTACACTAGCTAGTACAGGAACATCATCGTTCTTCCTTCACCCTACAGAAGCTATGCATGGTGATTTAGGTATGATTGGGAAAGATGATATTGTTCTAGGTATTTCATATAGTGGAGAGAGTGAAGAGTTGATACAACTACTTCCTCATCTAAAAAGATTTGATATACCATTAATTGCAATGGCTAAAAATAAAAACTCTACTTTAGGTAAATATTCAGATTTCTTTTTTGATATTTCTGTATCAAAAGAGGCTTGTCCATTAGACACAGCTCCAACTTCTTCTACAACTTTAACTATGGCTATGGGTGATGTACTTGCTGTTTGCTTGATGAAAAAAAGAAATTTTCAAAAAGAGGATTTCGCATCATTTCATCCAGGTGGAAGTTTAGGAAAAAAACTATTTATTAAAGTTTCTGACCTATTAAGAACTGAAGATTTACCAATTGTTTCACGTGAAACAAAACTAAAAGATGCAATTGTAACTATGAGTGAAGGTAGACTTGGAAATGTATTAATTACAGATGAAGAGGGTAAACTAAGCTCTGTTTTAAGTGATGGGGATTTAAGAAGAGCTTTAATGAAAGATGACTTTTCAATGGACTGTGAAATTGAAGAGATTGCAACAAAAAATCCAAAAGTGATAGATGACCAAAATATCTTAGCAAGTGATGCACTTAAAATTGTTGAAGATTTTAAAATTCAATTACTAATTATCACTGATAAAGATAAAAAAATAGTTGGTGTTTTACACATTCATGACCTGATAGAAGCAGGTATAAAATAAACCAAAGGAATGCCATGAAAGGCAAAAACGAAGAGCAGGTTGAAGAGCTAACTAGATTAAATAAATTTATCTCTCATAATAGTAATTATTCAAGAAGAGAAGCTGATAAGATAATAGAAGAGGGTAAAGTATCAATAAATGGTAATCCAGTAAAAAACCTTGCTACTAAAGTTAAACATGACGATATAGTAAGAATTGGTAAAAAGATTATCAAAGAAGATAAAAATAGAATGTATACAGTAATTATGTATAATAAGCCAAAAGGGGAACTTGTAACCAAAAATGACCCGCAAGGTAGAAAAGTTATCTTTGATTCTTTAGATAAAAAATATAAACACTTTATGCCAATTGGAAGACTTGATTATGCAAGTGAAGGTTTGATTCTTTTAACTGATTCAGTTGATGTAGCTAATAAATTAATGCATTCAAAACTTGAAAGAATTTATAAAATCAAAGTAAATGGTGAAATACACAAAAAGATTGAAGAAGCAATGTTAAATGGACTTGAACTTGAAGATGCAACTACAGGAGCCCATGAAAAATCAAAAATAAAATCGATGAACTTTGATCCATTTGTAGCATACCAAATAATCTCAAATAATAAGAATTTTTCTAAACTAAAAGTTGCAATAGCAGAAGGAAAGAATAGAGAACTTAGAAGATTTTTTGGACATTTTGGTTTAGAAGTTATGGACTTAAAAAGATTTGAGTTTGGTGGGATTTCACTAAACAATCTTCCTACAGGAAAATCAAGATATTTAACAAGAGATGAATATAAAGATTTGAGATTATTCCTAAACGAAAATGAATGATTTAGCTAACAAATTACGTCCACAAAATCTAGATGATTTTGTAGGACAAACTCACATTATTGGAAAAAATAAAGCCCTTTATAAACTAATAGAAAAAAAAGAGATACCACATCTATTTTTTTATGGAAAACCAGGAACAGGAAAAACTACCTTAGCAAAAATCATTGCAAAATACATTGGAACTGATTACTACTATTTTAATGCTACATCTATAAAAATTGATGATTTAAGAAAGATTTTTACAAGATATAAAGATTCACTAATAAAACCAATTATGTTTATAGATGAAGTTCATCGTCTTTCAAAAAATCAGCAAGAGGTTTTACTTCCAATTATGGAAAACTATGAAGCGATAATAATTGGTGCAAGTACAGAAAATCCTTTCTTTACTTTAACAAGTGCAATTAGATCTAGGTCTTTTTTATATGAGTTTAAAGCCTTTACAAAAGAAGATATGAATAAGGTACTTGATAAAGCAATTGCAAATACCCAAATAAAGATAAATGAAGAGGCAAGAGAGTACTTAATACTATCAAGTAGTGGTGATGCTAGGGCTATGTTAAATCTTCTTAATTTTGCCATTAAAATTGATTTTGATGTAAAGTATGAAACATTAAAAGAATTAAGAGAAAATGTAATAGGTGATGGAGTTAGTTCTAAAGATTCTCACTACGATTTGGCTAGTGCAATGATAAAATCTCTTAGGGGCTCAGATGTAGATGCCGCTTTATACTACTTAGCTAGATTAATTGATGGTGGAGAGAGTGTTGAATTTATCACAAGAAGATTAGTAATCTTTGCTAGTGAAGATATTGGTAATGCAAATCCAAATGCTCTAAATCTTGCAGTAAGTACAATGTTAGCAACATCAAAGATTGGATATCCAGAAAGTAGAATTCTACTAGGACAATGTGCAATATATTTAGCATCATGTCCTAAATCGAATTCTGCATATATGGGAATCAATAAAGCACTTAATGAAGTAAAAAATGGTAAAATTTTAGATATACCAAAACATCTTGATAGTCAGCATGTTGGGTATTTGTATCCGCACGATTTCGGAGGATGGGTAAAGCAAGAGTATTTGACAAAGCCTTTAAGATTATATGAATCGCTAAATGTAGGGTACGAAAAAACATTAAATGAGTGGCTTTTAAAAATAAAAGGCCAAGATTAAAACTTAAAGGGTGAAAATGGACGTTTTCTTAGAGTACTATCTATGGATAGTAGTTTTTCACGTTATGGCAATGATGTCATGGATGGCAATGCTATTCTATCAGCCAAGGCTATATGTTTATCATACCGAACATAAAAACAAAAAAGACTTTGTTGATGTAGTAAAAATCCAAGAGTACAAGATGTACAAGTATATTGGTTTACCTGCTATGTGGGCAACTTTTATTAGTGGTGTTTTTATGATTTATCTAAGACCAGATTTACTAGAAGGTGATGGTTGGATGGTAGCTAAAATTGTTGCTGTATTAATTTTAATGGCATATTCTTTTTCATTAGAATATTATAGAGTTCAATTGGAAAAAGGAAACTTTACCAAAAGTGGTAATTTCTTTAGAGCATATAATGAAGTTCCTACAGTATTATCTATTTTGATTGTAGGTTATGTAATTACAAAAACTTTTTCTATTTGGTTTACTATTCTTACACTTCTTTTTGGAGTATTTATTATATACAAAGTATTAAAACAAAAACCAAAAGATGCTGAATGAATTTTGAAAAAATCTATGTATTAGACACAAATATCTTGCTTGAAGATGCAACAAATATCTTCAAGCTAAGTGATGAAAATAAAAATCTAATTGTATTACCTGAAACAGTTTTAGATGAGATTGATACAAAAAAAAGTGGTTTCGATGAGATAAACTTCCAAGCAAGAGAGTTTGCAAGAATACTTGAAAACTCTGATATTATAAGTTCAAAAAATAAAGATGGACATAAAATTGTAAGACTTGAAATTTATGGAAATAAAAATGCAACAATAGATGTAATTTCTAAAGAAGATTATGATTTAAATACAAAAAATGTTGCCTTAAATATCATAAATGATAGAAAGATTTTAGAAATTGCAAAATATTGTTTTAAATACTATGAAAATTCAGATATTACATTTTTATCACTTGACATAATGGCAAGAACAAGAGCTGTAAGTTTAGATATAAAAACTGATTCATTAATTGGCTCTGATAAAGAAGAGTTTAATTATGAGTTTATAAAAACTATTGAAATACCCTTTGAAAAAACAGAGTTCTTAGAAGATTCATTAATTACTGATTTTGATGAAGATTATAGGCCATATAACTTTTGTTACTGTTTCAAAGTAAAAAGTTCAGATCAAATTATTTTGACCTTTGTTCAAAATAAAAGAATTTATCTTCTTGATGAAACAGAGATTAGAAATCAAATAATTGTTCCGCTTAATAAAGAGCAATTATTTTTCTCAAATGCGATACTTTCACATTTTTACAATGTTTTAATTGTAGAAGCTAAAGCAGGGTCAGGTAAAACTTTATTAGCTTTAAGTGGTGCTTTAAAACTTGTAAGACAAAAGTACTTTCAAAAAATTATATATATCAGAAATTCGATTGAATCATTAGATAAGGGTGAAGATGTTGGTTATCTTCCAGGTTTAGAAGAAAAATTTAAAATCTATAATCATCCCTTGATGGACAGTTTAGATTACATTATAAGAACTGAATATAAAAAGAAACAATCAAATAGAAGAAACAATGAAAATATTCAAGAATTAGATGATCAAGAAGTAAGTCAAAGGGTAGAACAACTTATTCAAAATTATGGAATTGAAACCATGTGGGTAGGTGAGATGAGAGGAAGAACTTTATCAAATGCTTTTGTAATTATTGATGAAGCACAAAACATGTCAAATAAAACTATGCAAATGGTATTATCAAGAATTGATAATTCATGTAAAGTTGTTGTATTAGGAAGTAATAAACAAATTGATAATTTCTATGTTAATAAACACACAAACTCATTGACTACACTTTTAAACTCAACAAAAAATGGAAGTGAATTAGTTAACACTTTTGCAATTAAACTTCAAAAAGTTCTTAGAGGTCCAATCACTGAATGGGCAGAACAAATTTTCTCTACTAAAAACAAATAATGACTTATTAAAATAAATTTTGATACCTTTACTAAATAAAATATGTAAAGGTATACAAAATGAAAATCGCATTTTTAGACAGAAAAACAATTGGTTATGATATTGATATAAGTAAGTTTGAAACTCTTGGAGATTTAACCATATATGACACTACAAATGAAGATGAGACTCTAGAAAGAGTAAAAGCTGCAGATATAGTAATTACTAATAAAGTAGTAATAGATAAAAAAATAATGGAAAACTCAAATTTAAAACTTATTTGTGTTACAGCTACAGGAACAGATAATATTGACCTAAACTTCGCAAAAGAAAAAGGTATAGTAGTTAAAAATGTTGCTGGTTATTCAACAGCTAGTGTCTCACAAGTAACTTTTGCCCATGTATTTCACTTTGTTCAAAAATTGAATTATTATATTGATTACGTGAAAAAAGGTAATTGGGGAGAGTCTGATATATTCACACATATAGACAAACCTTTTTACGAATTAGAAAACAAAAACTGGGGAATAATTGGTTTAGGTGAAATTGGAACGAAAGTTGCAACTATAGCAAAAAGCTTTGGCTGTAATGTAAGTTACTATTCAACTTCAGGTAAGAATTCTAATACAGATTATGAACAAAAAAGTTTAGAAGGATTATTAGAAAAATCAGATATTGTAACTATTCATGCACCATTAAATGATTCAACTTTTAATTTGATTAATAAGTCTAATTTAAATTTGTTAAAAGATGGAGCAATTTTAGTAAATGTTGGACGAGGTGGAATAATAAATGAAAAAGATTTAGCAGATGCAATAGATGGTGATAAACTACTATATTGTGGACTTGATGTAGTAAGTAAAGAACCAATACTAAAATCTAATCCACTAAATTTTATACAAAATAAAGATAGACTTATAGTTACACCACATATTGCATGGGGTTCAACAGAAGCTAGAAATAGAGTTATGAACTTAGTATTTGACAACATACAAGAATACATAGTATAATACATACTATAATTCGCATAGGAGCAAGCATGGATCCTTTACACTACACTTCAGAAGAGATGTATTCATCTACAGAGTTAATACGAAAGAGTAAAAAAATATTTGACAAGTTAAATAAAAAAGAGATTGAGAAAGCAATAATTTTACGTGATGGGAAACCAGGGTTCATGTTATTGGAGTTTTCAGAATATGAAAAAATGATGAAAGAATATTTAACTTTAAAGCAGATGAATAGTAACTCAAATAAAAAAATTAATGAAGAGATAAAAGTTACTAAAGATGAGAAAGAAACTAAAATTGAACATCAAAAAGTGGAACTTAGCGAAATGGATTTGGAAGAAGCATTAAAAGAGATTGAAAATTTAAATATTGGGGAAGAGTCTAGCTTAATAGCTAGTGATTCTTCAATTGATGAAAAGACAATAGAACAAAAAGAAGCTTTAAAAGAGTTTTGGGAGTAAAATGATTGATGTATTGATAATTGGTTCAGGAGGTGCAGGATTAACTGCTGCACTAAAGGCAAAAGAATATGGTAGTAAAGTACTTGTTGTATCTAAAACATATCCTACTCACTCTCAAACATGTCAAGCTCAGGGTGGAATTAATGCTGTATTAACTGAAACTAAAGACGATAACAATAATAATTATATAAATGACACCCATAAAGCATCTCATAAATTAGCAAATAAAAGAAATATTAAATACTTATGTGAAAACTCAAAAAATACATTAATGTGGTTAGATTCAATAGGCGTTCCTTTTAGTAGAAATGAAAATTCTGAAATTGCCCAAAGAAAATTTGGAGGCACAAAAGCTAAAAGAACTTGTTATAGTTCAGATTACACAGGCTTAAAAATACTTCATACATTATATGATCAATGTATTAAAAAAGAAATAGAATTTTTAAATGAACACTATTTATTAGATTTAATAGTAGAAGATAACTACGTAAAAGGTGCTATAGTTCTTAATATGCAAACATCCGAAGTCCTTCAAATAGATGCAAAAACTGTAATCTTAGCAACAGGTGGATATGCTGGACTTTATCATCAGTTTACAACAAACTCTTTTGTCTCAACTGGTGATGGTATAGCTGTAGCTTTAAGAGCAAAAGCAAAATTATCAAATATGGAATTTGTCCAATTTCACCCAACAACATTAGAAGACAAAAACATTTTAATAAGTGAAAGTGCAAGGGGTGAGGGTGGTTATTTAGTTGATAAAGATGGGAATAGATTTATTGATGAATTAAAACCAAGGGATGAAGTTGCAAGGGCAATCTTTAAAAAGAATCATGATGGGGAAAAAGTATATTTAGACCTAAGACATCTTGGTGTTGAAAAAATAAAAGAAGCAATGCCTCAAGAAAGAAAACTTGTAATTGACTTTTTAAATCTAAAAATGGAAGAAGATTTAATACCAATTAACCCATCAGCACATTATACTATGGGAGGCATCGAGACTGATATAGATGCCAAAACTTCTGTAAGAAATCTATATGCTTGCGGTGAGTGTTCACAAAGTGGAATTCATGGTGCAAATAGACTTGGAGGAAACTCTTTATTAGAGATTATCACTTTTGGGCAAGTAGCAGGTAAAAATGCAAGTGAATGTGCAAAAAACATTAATAATTTAACTGTAAGTGATAGGCAAGTTAAAAAAAATAAAAAAGAAATAGAAGAGATATTTAAAAAAGATATTAACATAGACTATTTAAAAATAAAAAAAGAGATAGGAAAGCTTTTTTTTGTAAATGTAGGATTATTTAGAGAAGAAAAAAAATTAATAAAAGCATTAGATTATATATATAAAAAGAAAGAAGATATTGAAAAAATTGGTATAAAAAACAAAGATAAAATATATAATAAAAACCTTATAGAACTACTAGAATTAAAAAATCTAATTACTCTTAGTGAAGCTATTCTTTTATCTGCAATTCAACGAAAAGAGAGTCGAGGAGCTCATTTTAGAATAGATTTTAAAGAGGAATCTTCAGAATATGAAAAAAATAGTGTCTGCTTATTAAATAAAGGCAAAATAGAAAACTACTTTGAGGATGTTCTATGATTATCAAGATAAAAAGATTTAATAAAGAACAAGAGATTGATGAAATAGTAGATTATGATATTAAACAAAAAGAAACTATTTTAGAATCAATTATTGAAGTAAAAGTAAAACATGATGAATCTTTAGCATTTAGGTGTGGATGTAGAACTGGTATTTGTGGAAGTTGTTCTGTAAGAGTAAATGGTGTAGAAAAGTTAGCTTGTAAAAGTAAATTAAATGGAAACGACTTAATAGAACCAATTAAAAATACAAAAGTGATAAAAGATCTAATTGTAGATTTAGAACATGAATCAAAACTTCTAAAAAACTCAAACTCATTTTTAAATAAATTAGAAGAAACTAAAATCACTAAAGAAGATGAAAAGTTAATAGATACACAAAGCAATTGTATACTTTGTCAAAGTTGTTTTAGCTCATGTCCTATCTATGAAGTAAATGATAAATTTTTAGGACCTTATGCATTAACAAGAGCTTTAAGATATGTAGACGATAAAAAAGAATCAGAAAAAGTACAAATCTTAGAAAAGGTACAAGATAATGGAGTATGGGACTGTACTTTATGTGGAAACTGCACAATTGTATGCCCCCAATTTATAGACCCTAAAACTGATATAATGAACCTAAGAATGAAATCTGTTCAAAATGGTTTTGAGGATAGATCAATGCAATATATGACAGGTGCAGGTTTTGATGGTGGATTTGACACAGGTTTTGATCCAACAGGTGGTTTTAATCCAAATGGATTTTAGTAAATAAAAAAGAATAAAGATGGAAGATACTGAACAAATAGACAAAATAGAATTGGTTTATCTAAAAAAAGAGGACCATTTAGAAATTGTACGATTAATGGAAAATGAATATAGACATCTTGATGATTCAACATGGACACAAGATGAATTTTATGCATTGATTGAAAAATTTGCAGATGGACAAGTTGGAATTAAAATCAATGATGAATTAGCTGGCTTTGCTCTATCAATTATTGTTGATTATAATAAGTTTGATGATACCCATAGTTATAAAGAGATCACTGGAGATTATAGTTTTAATACCCATGATAAAAATGGAAATATGCTTTATGGTGTAGATATTTTTATAAATAAAAAATTTAGGGGTCTAAGGCTTGGAAGAAGACTCTATGAGTTTAGAAAAGAGCTTTGTGAAGAAAAAAACCTCAAAGGTATTATTTTTGGTGGAAGAATCCCAAATTATGCAAAATATGCAAACGAGATAAGCCCAAAAGAGTATATACAAAAGGTAAAATCACGGGAGATTTATGACCCAGTTTTAAATTTTCAGTTATCAAATGATTTTTATGTACAAAGGGTTATTAAAAACTATCTTGAAGGTGATATTGATAGTAAAGAGTATGCATGTCTTTTAAGATGGGATAATATTTATTATACTAAGCCAACAACAACACCTATGCAAGAAAAGTCTGTAATTAGATTAGGGCTTATACAATGGCAAGTAAGACCTTATAAAAATATAGATGAAGTTTTAGAGCAAGCAGAATATTTTGTAAAGTCTGTATCAAGTTATAGAAGTGATTTTGCACTTTTCCCAGAATTTTTTAATGCTCCTTTAATGGCAAAATATAATCACTTAAGTGAAGCAGATGCAATAAGAAAACTTGCAGAGTATACACCTCAATTTAAAGATGCCTTTTCTTCCCTTGCAATCTCTTATAATATAAATATTATAACTGGAAGTATGCCAGAACTTGTTGATGGTATTCTTCAAAACGTTGGATTTTTATGTAAAAGAGATGGAACTATTGAAAGGTATGCAAAGATTCATGTAACACCAGATGAAGAAAAAGTTTGGGGATTACAAGGTTCAAATGAGATTAAAACCTTTGATACTGATTGTGGAAAAATAGGAATTTTGATTTGTTATGATTCAGAATTTCCTGAATTAAGTAGATTACTTGCTAATGATGGGATGAATATACTTTTTGTTCCCTTTTTAACGGATACCCAAAATGGTTACTCTAGAGTTAGGCTGTGTGCACAAGCAAGAGCCGTTGAAAACGAATGTTATGTTGCAATTGCAGGTTGTGTAGGTAACCTTCCAAAAGTAAGTAATATGGATATACAATATGCACAATCTGCAGTATTTACTCCTTGTGATTTTGCTTTTCCTGCAAATGGTATAAAAGCAGAATCAACGCCTAATACAGAGATGATTTTAATTGCTGATGTTGATTTAGAATTATTAAAAGAGTTACATAATATTGGAAGTGTAAATAACTTAAAAGATAGAAGAACAGATATCTATGATGTGATTAGAAAAAACTAATCACATCAATATCTTAATAAATTTAGATATTGTCTTTAATATATAAATAATCAGACATTTTTGTCCATTCTCTTACTTTTTTCAAATATTTATCTTGAGAATCTAAAACCTCTTTTAACGCAGGAGATTTAGCTGATAATTCTTCTCTTAGTTCTTTGTTTGCTTTTTTCATAGCATCCATAACTTCTTTTGGAAAAGTTTTTACTTGAATAGAAGGAATCTCTTCTTTCATTTTTTTCCATGCAGTAGCATTCATATCATAATTTTGTGCATACATATTATAAGCTGCTAATTTCATAGAGTTTTCTAAAATAGCTTGTAGGTGTTTAGGTAGTTTATCAAAAACTTTTTTATTAACCATGAAATGCATCTCTGATGCTGGTTCATGCCAACCTGTATAATAATATGGAGCTACCTTATGAAATCCCATATTTATATCCATTGATGGTCCTACCCACTCCAAAGCATCAATATTGTTTCGCTCTAATGCAGTATAAAGTTCACCTGGAGCAATATTTGTTACTTGTACACCAAGTTTTGCCATAATTTCTCCAGCAAATCCTGGTATTCTCATTTTAATACCCTTTAAATCTTCAACACTATTAATCTCTTTTTTAAACCATCCACCCATTTGAACTCCAGTACTTCCACCTGGATAAGAATAAAGATTGTGTCTTGCGTATACTTTTTGCATCAATTCTAAACCACCGCCATAATAAAACCAAGCGTATTGTTCGGGTGCAGTTAAACCAAAGGGCATAGACGTAAATGGTAAAGTAGCAATATCTTTACCTTTCCAGTAATATGAAGCGGAATGTCCTAAATCATATTGTCCACCTTTTACCATATCTAAAACTCCAAATGGAGCTTTATGTTTATTAGCAGCATCAACTTTAATTTTTAATTCGCCATTAGACATCTCTTCAGCCATTTTCGCCATATTAACAGCTGCATCAAATAATGGAGATAGTGTTGGTCCCCATGTGGTAGCCATTTTTAGTTTGTAAACTTTTTTTGCAGAAGAAAAACTTACAACTAAAGATACTATAACTAGTATTTTCACTAAATTTCTCATTTTTTCCCTTTTTTAAATAGATTAAAAAATTTTAACAGATTATTAATTAAGAATGTTATTTATTTTCAAGTTCAAAGTTAGAAATTTCTGATTCTGTGAGGTTTGAGTCTTTATTTTCATTATTTTCTATTTCAAAACCATTTTCATCATAGATTGGAGTAGATGTAGTAGTATTTTGAGATGCACTAGGATGTGTTTGAATTTCATTTTCAATCATTAATGCTAAGTGATCTTTAGATTCCTCAATACTATTAACTATAAATACATTAATACCAAGAAATAAAGAGATGGCAATGGCAATGAATAAAGTAGTAATTTCAAAATATCTCAAGTATGTCCTTAGTTATGGAAAAGAAAATATTTTGTATTATCGTTAAATTTTACTTAAAATAAAATATTATAAATATATAAATTTATTATTAATAGTTATTATATAAAGATGGTGGTCGTAACTGGATTTGAACCAGTGACCACCACCATGTCAAGGTGGCACTCTACCACTGAGTTATACGACCAAAAGAGTGAAATATTATCTTATTAGAACTTAAATAGTTAAATCATGTAGCTCACTAAATAAGAAAGCTTCTACAATTTCATCAATACTTCTTTGTTTTGGCGCAACTAAAATCGCAATACCTTCTTCTTGGAATTGCCATACATATTCAGCATCATTGATTACAACTACTGTTTCAACAAAAGCTTCAATATCATTTCTATCTTTATAAAACTTACAACTTGAAATTTGTCCTTCATTTAACTCTATAAAAGCCCAATATGATGACACATCAAGTGTTGTAATAATGGCTTCATGCCTTTTATTACTGTCAACAGGGATTAATAAATTCATGCATCTATCCTTTCAATGTTGCGTATTATATAGTTTTATGACTTATTAAAAAATATAATTCTTTTTGTACCAAATCGAGAAAATAAATAAACTCCATAAATGCTGTTTAAATTTTCTATTTTTAGATAAATTATAGATTTGTTTTATGTATTCATCGTTGAATAAAGCGGTTTCTTTGTTAACAAGTAAAATAGTATCTAAAATTGAATCTTTGTATTCTTCATGAATCCATTCATTAAAAGGGGAGTTAAAACCTTTTTTTGTTCGATTAATAATTTTTTCAGGGATATATTTAGATGCAATTTTTTTAAGAAGATATTTATTGGTGTCTCCAACTTTTATTTTTGAATCAATTGAAAAAACTAAATCAACTAACCTTACATCTAAAAATGGTGTTCTAAGCTCTAAAGAGTTTCTCATAGATACCCTATCAACTTTACTTAATAAAGCTTCACCTAGCCAAATTTTAAGATCTATATAACTCATCCAATCAACAGGGTCTTTTTTTGGATTTTCAGATTTAAAAGTGGGAACCTTATTAAATAACCTTTTTTTCTGTGAATCTGAAAAGATTTCACCAAAAGAGTTATATATGGTCTGTTTTTTTACTATTCTTCTTAAATATTCACTCTCTTTAGTATTATTTTGTAAGGCACTAATTATGGAGTTTAAAAATCCATTTTGATCGTCACTTAAAGTTTTTTCAAAATCATAATATCTTAAAAACTTTGCATAATTGTCATATCCTAAAAATAATTCATCGCTTCCTTCTCCACTTAAAACTGTTTTTATCCCCATATTATGGATTTTATTGGTTAAAATATTCAATGGAATTGCAGCACTATCACCATGGGGTTGTTCTAACGCTAGTAAAGTATCTTCAAAATACTCTATAAAATCATTTTTTGAAATAGTTACAGGGTGGTGATTAGAGTTAATATGTTCTGCTGTAATTTTAGCAAAATCAAGTTCACAATAGTTTTTATATTCATCATAGCCAATTGAAAAGGTATTGATTTTTTTATTTGTAATTTTTGAATAAAGTGCCGAGATTAAAGAGCTATCAATACCACCACTTAATAAACTTCCAACTTCTACATCTGAAACTAGTCTTGATTCAACGCACTTGAAAAGAAGTTCTTCAATTGAAAATAAAGCTTCATCTTCTGTTTTTATTCTTTTATAAGTGTTGATTTTATAATACTTCTTCATTGAAATTGTATTATTCTTTAAAATCATATATGTAGAGTTTTCTAAGGCATTGATCCCTTGATAAAAACTATTTTCACCTAAAGGTACAAAGTACTGTAAATATTGTGATAAGGCTACTTTATTTAGTTTTGGAGTTGTTCCAAGTATTTTAATAATAGATTTTATTGAACTTGAAAAAACAAAATTTTCTCCATCAAAATGATAGAAAAAAGGTTTTTTCCCATATCTATCTCTAGCACAAAAATATTTATCCTCTTTTATATCGTAAATACAAAAGCTAAACATTCCATTTATCTTATTTAAAAACTTCTCTTGGTATTTTTGATAGAGTCTAATTAAAACCTCTGTATCAGAAGCAGTTTTAACTTCTAAGTTTTCCTCTTTTATAAGCTCTTTATAGTTATATATTTCACCGTTAAAAACAATTAATATATCGTCAAAAACCATAGGTTGATTTGCTTCATTGTCTAAATCAATTATTGATAATCTTGTATGTCCAAAAAGTTTATTCTCTACTTGAACTTTTTTATTAAAATCAGGCCCTCTATTATTTAAGTTCTCTAAAGCTTCATCAAAATTTGATGAAAGGAAGTTACAACCTAATATACCACACATTTTATAGTCCGAAAAAGTTATGAATTATAAGAATATAGATATAAATAAATGCAACAAATACAGCAGAACTAATTAAAACTGAAAATGTTGTATCTATTGGTTTACAATTGTATAAAGCTGACAGGTTTACATTATTTACAGCTAAGGGTACAAGAAGTTCTAAAAAGATAATTGCACCAATAAATGGTTCTACATCAAATAGGAAAATCACATAAATACCAACCAAAGGAAGAATTATATGTTTAAATAAAGAGATATTTAATGCCAACTTCCAGTTTGCACTTCTAATTTTTACTTGGGACATAAATATCCCAAAAATTACTAATTGCATTACAATTGCTGCATAAGCACCCATGGTAAAAAATTTATCAAACTCTTCACTTAATGTAAAACCAAAATGGTTAAAGGCTAAAGCAATTATTGTTACATGAATGGCAGGGATTTTAAAAACCTCTTTTAAAGCATCGACAAATTTAAATTTATCTCCAGCAAAAAAGTATACAGAGAAGATATAGATAAAAAATACATTTGCAATATTTAAAATAGATGTATAAGGAACTGACGCAACTCCAAATAAAGCAATTCCCAAAGGGATACCTAGGTTTCCTGTATTTCCAACTAAAGATACTGCCCTGAAAATAGATTTATCTTGAATTTCATTTTTAAAAATAATTTTTGAATAAAAAAGTGCTAAGGCTAAGGTTATAAATATTACCACAAAATAGATAAGTGGTGATAGTATAAATCGTTCATCAATAGGGGTTCTAGTTAAACCCCAAAAAATAAGTATTGGTTGTAAGAAGTATAAGTTTAATAAAACAATCGTTTTTTCATTTACTTGCTCTTTGTATACAAGTTTAAAAATAAAGCCTATAATAATAAATAAATAGATTGTTGCTACTGAAATTAGTGCTTCGATAAAACGTCCTTTTTTAAAAAGGACATTTTATCATAATGTAGCAGTACCTTAGCTTTTAAGCCATTATACCTTTTATCATAAAGAAAATTGCAGCAGATAAACAAGCTGCCGCTGGAACTGTAATAATCCATGCAGCAATAATTTTTTTAACTGCATCTCTTTTTACATATTTAACTCTTTTTGCAAGTTTGAACTCTTTTTTCTCTTCTCTAACTTGATCAATTTTTTCATCAATAAGTCTATAAAGCTCAGCAATTCTTACATAGTCTGATTTACTTTTTTTCTCTAACTTTTCTAGTTCTACTAGTTCAAGTTCATAGTTTTCTAAAATCTTTTTATCTTTTTTAAACTTTCTTCTAGTATCAGCAATAAATTTTGATTCTGATGAGTCTAGAAATTCTCTTAAAAACCCAACTCCAAAAACACCACCAACGGCGATGTGTGTAGAAGATACAGGTAATCCTAATTGAGAAGCAATAATAACTGTAATAGCTGCAGCCATTGCTATTGAGAAGGCTCTTACTTGGTCAAGCTCAGTAATTTCAGAACCAACAGTTTTAATTAATTTAGGTCCATATAATGCAAGTCCAATTGCAATACCTATTGCACCAACTGCCATAACCCAAAAAGGAATACCTACTTTAGTATTAACTCCCGCACTCATAACAGCATCACTAATAGCTGCTAAGGGTCCAATCGCATTTGCAACATCATTTGCCCCATGGGCAAAAGATAATAGTGCAGCAGCGAAAATTAAAGGTATTATAAATAAAGTATTTACACCATCTCTATCATTTGAGATTTTTTTTGAAGCTTTTGCAATTATTGGTTTTATTAACACATAACATATTACAGCAATTACAATACCAATTCCTGCAGCTGATAAGAAATCAAGCTTAATAAGTTTTTTTATACCTTTTAAGATGAGGTATGTTGAAAATGCCCATGTCATAACAGCAACTAAAATAGGTACAAATTTATTTGCAGCTTCAATCAAATCCTTTTTATACATTATATTACGCTTTATATAGTATAAAAATGAAGCAGCAATAATCCCCCCTAATACAGGAGAAATGACCCATGAAGCAGCAATTTTACCCATTGTTCCCCATGAAACAATTTCAAATCCAGCAGCAGCAATTCCTGCTCCCATTACCCCACCGACAATTGAGTGAGTAGTTGAAACAGGAGCTCCTATTGAAGTTGCAAAGTTTAACCATAACGCAGCAGATAATAAGGCAGCTGTCATCGCCCAAATAAAGATATCAGGATTTGTAATTAAAGCAGGATCGATAATCCCTTTTTTAATCGTCTTAACAACATCCCCTCCAGCAATAAAGGCTCCTAAAGCTTCAAAAATTGCAGCAATAATAATAGCCCACATTAAAGTAAGAGCTTTAGAGCCAACCGCTGGTCCTACGTTGTTTGCAACATCATTTGCACCTATATTCATAGCCATATATGCACCAAAAACTGCACCTATAACTAAAAACATATGATTTTGAACTCCACCATGAGAATTATAAGACCATAAAAATACCAGCACCATAAATAAAAGGGCTAGTGATACTTTCGCAAAACCGGGTAAGGTTTTTTCAGTTGCCTTATCAAAACTTTCCATTGTGTTAATATCCAATGAGTATCCTTTTTTGTAATTGTTCTGTAATCTAATTTTGATAGGATTTTACTGGGTTAATATTTATACATTCTTTAACTAAACTTAAAAATTTTATAGTAAAAATTAGTATTTTATTTTATTTATCTATATTATATTCTTACGAAATTTTGAAATTCTTCATTAATTTTCCCTTAAAAAAACTAACTTTTTTCATTCAAGCTTGACAAAATAAATTTTTTTATGTAATATAGGTATAAAATATAGAGAAAATAAATAAAAGGAGACAAAATGAGTATTTCAATTATTAGAGAACAAGATTCTCACACTATTTCTAAAGTTAAAAAGAAATATGATGTATTTAGAGTTATTACAATGAAAAAAGGTAATTTAAATATTATTGAATTTTTTAATAAAGATGGTGCATTTAGAGGATTTGGAAAAAGTTCAAAAGAAGCTTATAAAAAAGCGAAGAAAACACTTAAAAACTACTACGCAGTTTAAAAGTGTTTTAAAGAGGAAGAGTTTAAGCTCTTCTACCTCTTCTTTCTGATGAATTTCTATCTGATGAATTTCTATTTCTAGATCTTCCACCTCTATCATTTCTAGATCTTCCACCTCTGTTGTAGCCACCTCGGCCTCTACCTTTTGAGCTTCTATCTCCACCTCTATCATTTTGAAGTCTTTCAAAAAGTCTTTGGATGTCATTTTCTGATTTACCTATGAAGTTTCCACCTTTAACATATGTATCATTTGTTAAAATAGAAGCCAATTTATGGGCAATAGTTGATAAATCATAATCTTCTTTTAAAGATTCAACTAAATCAATTCCAGAATCATAAACCTTTTGATCACTAATTTTACTTTTTAATGAATCAGTTTTTTTCTCTTTTACTGAATTAATATTTGGTATAACTTTAGCTTCAAGTTTTCCACCAGTATCTTTTTGAATTTTTTGTAACATTCTAAATTCATGTGGAGTAACAATTGAAACTGCTCTACCTTCTTTACCAGCACGACCAGTTCTACCAATTCTATGAACATAGCTTTCTGAATCAAATGGTAAATGGTAATTAAATACGTGAGATACGTCATTAACATCTAATCCTCTTGCCGCAACATCAGTTGCAATTAGAATTTCTAATTTGCTTTTTTTAAATGCTTTAATAGCCTCTTCTCTTTGTCTTTGTTCCATATCACCATGAAGTCCCTTTGCAGAGAATCCTTGAGATACTAAAAAAGTAGAAAGTCTGTCAACTTCTTTTTTTGTTCTACAAAAAATAATAGATTTTTCAGGGTTTTTAAAATCATATAATCTAATTAATGCGTCATCTCTTTCATGTTCATCAACAACATAAAAAGATTGAGTAATTTTTGAGTTTGTAACTTCACTTTTTGTGATTGTAATAAACTCTGGTTCTTTTAAAATAGTTTTAGCTAAGTTTTTAATAGCTGTTGGCATAGTTGCAGAAAATAGTAAAGTTTGTCTTTGCTCAGGAAGATATGTAAAAATTTCTTTTATATCATCTAGAAATCCCATATCTAACATCTCATCTGCTTCATCTAAAACAACAAAAGATGGTTTAATATTGATTTTTCCACCCTTTAAAAGATCTAAAAATCTTCCTGGAGTAGCAATAATAACACCTGCATTTTCGATATGTTTTAATTGTCTTGAGTATGATTGTCCACCATAAACTGTAGCAGTATTGATTTTTAGATTTTTACCAAATCTAAATAATTCATCTGAAACTTGCATTGCAAGTTCTCTTGTTGGAACAATAACAACAGCCTCAACGCCAGAGTTACCCTTCATCATATTTAATATTGGAAGTCCAAATGCAGCAGTTTTTCCAGTTCCTGTGTGCGCTTGACCGACAATATCTTTTCCTTCTAAAACTACAGGAATTGCATCTCTTTGAATTGGGCTTGGTTCTTTGAATCCAGCTTCAGTGATTGCATCTTGTAATCTTTCTTTTAAATTAAACTCGTTAAAAGTCATTGGTTACCTTAATATGTAAATTTAATACACAGCAATATAACCTTTAACTCAAAACTAAGTATAAATTAAAAAACTGTTAAATCGATATTTAAACAGGAGCTTGAATTGCAGACTCAAAGTAAACTATAGATTATATTTTCGTGTAAGTGGCGGATTATATCTAAATTAAGATAAATATAAGCTTTTGTAGAATAAGAGTGGATTTCCACTCTTATTTTATAGGTCTTCTAAACCTTTGTAGTTTTCTAAATATTTTGTATCATAATTATTTGAATTAAAATCTTTATTTTCCATCATTTTTATATGGAATGGAATTGTTGTTTTAATCCCTTCTACTTCAAATTCGTTTAATGCTCTTTTCATAATATTGATAGCTTTTTCTCTATCTCTTCCCCAAACAATTAGTTTCCCAATCATTGAATCATAATATGGAGGAACTACATATCCAGCATAAACATGTGAATCAACTCTTACATTTCTACCACCTGGAACAAACCATTGTTTTACTTTTCCTGGACAAGGTAAGAAGTTATTTGGGTCTTCTGCAGTGATTCTAACCTCAATAGCATGACCTCTAAATTTAATAGACTCTTGAGAAGGCAATTCTTCACCTTCTGCTACTCTAATCATCCATTCAACAATATCCATACCTGATACCATTTCAGAAACAGGATGTTCAACTTGAAGTCTTGTATTCATTTCCATGAAGTATACATTTTGTTTATCATCTGCTAAAAACTCAAATGTACCAGCACCCTCATAGTTTAAATATTTAGTAGCTTTAACTGCAACATCGTGAAGATGTTTTCTTGTTTCATCACTTAATAAAATTGCTGGAGATTCTTCAATTACTTTTTGGTGTCTTCTTTGTAGAGAACAATCTCTTTCACCAACATGGATTGCATTTCCATGAGAATCACCAATAACTTGAACTTCTATATGTCTTGGGTTATTGATAAATCTTTCAAGATACATAGTCCCATCACCAAATGCAGCTAAGGCTTCAGAAGATGCAGCTGTAAATAGATTTTCAAATTTATCTTCAGACTCAATAAGTCTCATACCTCTACCTCCACCACCAGCAGAAGCTTTAGCCATAATAGGATATCCAATCTCAGCTGCTACTTTTTTACCTTCTTCAACAGAATGTACAGCACCTTCAGATCCAGGAACAACAGGAACACCAGCTTTAATCATCTCGTCTTTTGCTTTAGACTTATCAGCCATTTTTTCCATAACTTCTGTTGATGGACCAATAAATTTAATTCCATGTAATTTACAAATTTCTACAAAATCTTGATTTTCAGATAAAAATCCATATCCTGGGAAAATTGCATCACAACCTGTAATTTCAGCAGCAGTAATTATTGCTGGAATATTCAAATATGAATCAATTGATTTAACATCACCAATACAAATTGCTTCATCTGCATGTTTTAAATATGCCGCATTTTTATCCCCTGCAGAATAAACAGCAACAGACTTTTTACCCATTTCTCTGATAGTTCTAATAGCTCTTTGAACTATTTCACCTCTATTGGCGATTAATATTTTTTTAATTTCAGCCATGTGAAACTCTCAGCTTATATTTTTTCAATTAAGAAAAGTGGCATGTCATATTCAACTGGTGCAGAGTTATCAACTAATATTTTTAAGATTTTACAATCAAATTCAGCTTCAACCTCATTCATGATTTTCATAGCTTCTAAGATACATAAAGTTTGACCTTTTTTAACTGTATCTCCCTCTTTAACAAAAGTAGGTGCTTCTGGAGATGGAGAAGAATAATAAGTTCCAACCATAGGTGCGTTAATAGTATCACCACAAACACTTGGATCTTCAGTTGAACAAGTTACTGTATTGTTTGCAACAGGAGCAGGTGCTGCTGAGGGAGCAGGTGCCACAACAGAAGCAGGTGTTTGGTTTACAACAGTACCAGTTTCAAACCCTTTTTGCATAGATAATTCAAATTCACCATCTTTTAATTTTAATTTACTTAATTCACTTTTATCAAAAATTCTTATTAATTCTTTTACTTCTTTAAAATCCATATTTAACCTTTTCTTTTTAAATTTAGGCAATAATACCATAAAATTTGTTATAATTTCTTTTTTAAAAATCAATTTTTTTTAAAAATCTACTCTTTTTAAAGCAAAACTAGTATGAAATTGAATAAAATTAACTAAAAATAGATAAAAAAATAGCAGTTTATATTTTTACAATTTAAATGAAATTTTAATGTAATTAATATATAACTTTAAAGGAAAAGCATGATTAGTGACCTAAACTTTATCAACATTGCCCATGAGATTGCAAGTGCTTCGAAATGTGTGTCAAAACAAGTTGGTGCAGTAATAGTAAAAGATGGAAGAATTCTATCAACCGGATATAATGGAACTCCAGCTGGATATACAAATTGTAGTGAGCATTGGGATAATGAATATACAAAAGATCATCATGATTGGTCAAAAACTTATGAGATTCATGCTGAGATGAATGCAATTATATGGGCAGCAAGAAAAGGTATTAGTATAGAAGACGGTACTATTTATGTAACACTTGAACCATGTAGTGAGTGTTCAAAAAATTTAATTGCCGCAGGAATAAAAAGAATTGTTTATGATAAAGCTTATGAACATACAAACTCAGGAGTTGTATCTAAATTTATTAAAGATAATGGCGTTACCATAGAAAAACTAAATAGAGATGTCTGAGTTAAATCATAAGTTTTATAAATCTTCATATGAAACCTTTGGCGTTACAGCAAGGGGAGTTCACTGGAATTCAATGAAAAATCAATATATTAGGTTTGAAGTGTTGACAAAATTTTTACACAAAGATTTAGAAAACTCTTCAATTTTGGATTTGGGCTGTGGTTTTGCAGATTACTTATACTTTTTAGAAGCTAAAGAGATAAAACCAAAGCAATACCTAGGTATTGATTGTGAAGATTTCATGATAGCAGAATCAAAAAAAAGATTTCCCCAAAATGAATTTAAAATATTAAACTTTTTAGAAGAGGATATTCCTAAAAAAGATTACATAATTTGTAGTGGCTCACTAAATATTTTAAAAGAGAAAGAGTTTTTTTATGCAATAGAAAAATGTTTTAACTCTTCAAAAAAAGGTTTTGTTTTTAATTTCTTAAAAAAAGACTCCTTTAATAAGATAAAAGAAGAATCAATTATCAATTTTTGTAATAAATTAAGTGAAAAAGTAATCATTTCAAATCCATATCTACCCAATGACACAAGTATATTTATTAAGAAATAGATTTCTTAACAATTATTAAACATATTGTATTGGAAGATATAAAGTTGCTTCAAACTTTCCACTTATGTGAGTATAATGGTTTTGTTTTAATATGGTATGAGCAGGGTTTGTTGTAGTTTCAAATCCACTTTTTGGAAGCCAATCTTGATATACCCATTGTAATAATCTTAAGATATCTCCATGAACTCCACTAATCTCAAAAGAAGCATATAATCCTCCAGAGATTTTAAAATAAGGTAAATTGGTATTTGATAAATCTATCTCCTCTTCTACAAAAACTGCTGCAACATAAACACAATCCTTTGCTGGAGTAATTACAGGGTTATCATGGTAAAAAGCTAATTCTTTATATTTTGTTATGTTATTAGTAAAAATCCAAGCTTGAATCTTTTGCCATGTTTTTTTTAAAGACTCTTTACTATACCCTTTGTTTCTTAGATAATAAATCTTCATAGGATCAACTTTTACAATCTTTGGTTCACTTTTGTCAAGATTTTTAATCTCATCAAAATTAATATCAATATCTTTTAAAATATTATTAGCATAATTTTTATATCCTCCCTCTCTCCACCCTTTAGGAGTTTGATTAAATCTTAGTCTAAATGCTCTTATAAATGAAGTTTGTGAAGAGTACCCACACATAATAGCAACCTGCTTAATTGTAGATGATTTATTGGTAAGTAATAAATTAGAAGCTTTATATAATCTAATATCTTTTATCGCTTCATATATATTTTTCCCTATTTGTTCTTTAAATATATTTTGAAAATATACACGACTAAGTTCAAATTTATTTGCTAGTTCGATAATATTTATATCTGTGTCTATATTATTATATATATAGTTCATTGTATAGTTTGCTATTTGAGTATGTTTTTTTTGGGTTGTCTTTTTTTGCATTTTTCCTTTATTATATTAAAAACAGATATAAAAAATATTAAAAATAGATAACTATTTATCTAAAATTATCACACTTTTCTTATATAATGATATTAGAATGACTAGATAATGAAAAAAAAGCCAAATGGTAGACTAGGAGAGAAAATGAAAGTAGGTTTGTTTATTCCCTGTTTTATGAACGAACTTTACCCTAATTGTGGTATTGCAACATTAAACATTTTAAAAAATTTAGATATTGAAGTAGAATATCCAATGGAACAAACATGTTGTGGACAAGCCATGTCAAATTCGGGGTGTTCAAAGGACATGAAAGTATTAGCAGAACAGTTTGTTGATATTTTTAAGAAGTATGACTATGTTGTTGCTCCAACGGGATCTTGTGTAGTAACAGTAAAAGATCATTATAAACCATTTTTTGAAGAAGATGATAAAGATTATAATAAAGTAAAAACATCAATTTATGAGATTAGTGAATTTTTGCATGATGTTTTAAAAATCGAAAAACTAAATGCAAAATTCCCTCACAAAGTGGGTCTGCACAATTCATGTCATGGACATAGAATGTTAGATTTAGGAACACCAACAGAGCTAAATATTCCATATAACAATAAACTAAGAAATCTTCTTGAAATGGTTGAAGGTATAGAGATTGTTGAATTAAATAGAGAAGATGAGTGTTGTGGATTTGGAGGAACTTTTTCTGTAACAGAACCAGATATCTCTGTAGCTATGGGTAAAGATAGAATAAAAGATCATATTGATTCAGATGCTCAAATCATAACAGGTGCAGATATGTCTTGTTTGATGCACATGGAAGGTATAATCAATAGAGAAAAATTACCAGTAAAAGTTATGCATATAACTGAAATCTTAGTAGGGGAGTAAAAAATGAGTATACATAATCACCCACTTAAAGCAAAAGAGTTTGTTGCAAATGATGAAAGAATGCATTGGCATGATAAAGCCTTATGGTTTGTAAGGGAAAAAAGAGATAAAGCTTCTAAAGGTATTCCTGAGTGGGAACAACTAAGAACTTTTGCAGATCAAGTAAAAACACATACTATGGCAAATCTTGATAAATATCTTTTAGAGTTTGAAGAGAATGCTTCTAAAAAAGGTATTAAAGTGCATTTTGCAAAGGATGCGCAGGAGCACAATGAAATAGTATATAAAATTTTAAAAGAAAACAGTGTAAAAAAAGTTGTTAAATCAAAATCTATGTTAACTGAAGAGTGCCATTTAAATCCTTATTTAGAAGGTAAAGGTTTAGAAGTTGTTGATACAGACTTAGGTGAAAGGATTGTTCAATTTAGAAAAGAGGTTCCTTCACATATCGTTCTTCCTGCAATTCACTTAAAAAAAGAGGATGTATCTGATACTTTTCATAAAGAATTAAATACTGAAAAAGGAAATTCAGATCCAACATATTTAACAAGAGCAGCAAGGGCACATCTAAGAGAAAAATTTTTAAACGCAGATGCAGGAATCACTGGTGTAAACTTTGCAATAGCACAAACAGGTGGAGTTGTAGTTTGTACAAATGAAGGAAATGCAGATATGGGGGCTTCTTTACCAAAACTGCATATTGCATCAATGGGTATTGAAAAAATCATCCCTAGACTTGAAGACTTAAGTGTTTTTACAAGATTACTTGCAAGAAGTGCAACAGGACAACCTATTACTTCATATACATCACATTTTCATGGACCAATTGAGGGTGGACAGATGCATATTGTCATAGTTGATAACAAAAGAAGTCCTTTCTTACAATCAAAATCTTATAAAAAAGCTTTAAACTGTATTAGATGTGGTGCTTGTATGAATACTTGTCCAATTTATAGAAGAAGTGGTGGTCATTCATACGATTATGTTATCCCTGGACCTATAGGTTCAACATTAGGAACATTCAGGGATCCTAAAAAACATAAAACCTTATCATTTGCTTGTAGTTTATGTGGTTCTTGTACAAATGTGTGTCCAGTTAAAATTGACCTTGATTCTCAGTTGTATACACATAGACAAGACTTAAGGGAAAAAAATATTATTTCAACTAAGAAAAAAGTAATTATGCAAGCAGCTGTTTGGCTAATGACAAAACCAAAACTATTTACATTTGCAGGAAAAGTTGCAAGAAAACTAGTTCCTATTATGCCAAGGGCACTTTTATATAATAAATTTAACGTTTGGGGAGAGGGCAGAGAATTACCACCTTTTCCAAAGAAAAGTTTTAAAGAGATTTACAAAGAAGGATTAGAAAATGACAAGTAAAGAGCAAATTTTACAAAGCATTAGAAAAAATAATGTAGTTGTTGATACAGAGTTACCTTCTTATAAAAATATTGGGATTAAATATGAAAATCCCTATGAACAGTTCTCTACAATGCTTGAAAGTGTTGGAGGGAAAGCACTTTTTATAAAAAAAGAAGAATTAGATAAAACAATTTTAGAATTATATCCCAATGAAAAACAAATAGCTTCAAATGTGGATGGTTTTACCCTTGGGAATTTTGATTCAAATGCACAAGATGACGCACACAATCTAAAAGATATAGATTTAGCAGTGGTAAAAGGTGATGTTGCAATTTCTGAAAATGGTGCAGTGTGGTTAAATAATCCAGATAATAGACATAGAAGTTTATATTTTATTGCACAAAATATTGTTATTGTAGTAGATAAAAAAAATATTGTTCATAATATGCATGAGGCCTATGAGCAGATAAACTTTGATAAATCAACATATGGAGTATTTGTAAGTGGTCCATCGAAAACTGCAGATATCGAACAATCATTAGTAATAGGAGCCCATGGACCAAAATCAGGATATGTAATTTTTATTGATTAATGATATAATCTTTTATGAAAAAAATAATCCTATTTTTATTACTTTTTTTAAACTTTTTACATGCACAAAATAAAGAGGTGTTACTGATTCATTCATATCATAAAGGATATAAGTGGACAGATGACATCTCTAAAGAAATAGAAAAAAAATTTGAACCCTATGATAATATTGAACTTACAACTTTTTATATGGATACAAAAAGAGTTGTGGGGGAAAACTATTTTTATAAATTAGCAAATTTATATAAAGAAAAAATTGCAAACAGAAATTTTGATTTGGTTATTGTAAGTGATAACAATGCCTTTGATTTTTTAGTTAAATACCATGATTTTTTATTCCCAAGCTCACCTGTACTTTTTTGTGGTATTAATAATTTCAATAAATCAATTCTAGATGACAACTTTGTAACCCACTATATGAGTGGAGTTGTTGAGCAAGTTGACTTAGAAAAAAACTTTGAACTGATTTTAAATCTTCAACCTAATTTAGAAAAATTAATGATTATAAACGATAAGTCTAAAACAGGTATGGCCATGAAAAAAGATTTAGAACCTATTATGAAAAGATATAAAAATAGATTAAAAATTGAATATATAGATGATTTAGATTTAAAAAATATTCAAAAAGAGATTAAAAAATTAGATTCAAATAGTGCAATTTTATTGGTTTTACTTTTTAAAGATAAAACAGGAAAATATTTCACTTATAGACAAAGTGTAAAAGCGATAAGAAAAGTAAGCAAAGTTCCCCTTTATGGTTTATGGGATTTCTATTTAGATTATGGGATTGTTGGGGGATTATTAACCTCTGCAAAAGCTCAAGGAGAGGCAGTTTCTAAAATGGCTTTACGGGTTTTAAATGGTGAAAAAGTCTATAACATACCTATTTTAGAAAAATCTCCCAATAAGTACCTTTTTGATTATAATGAATTAAATAGATTTGATTTAGATGTATCAGAGATTTTAAAAGAGTACTCAATAATAAATGAACCTCATTCTTTTATTAGAAAATACACAAAATTAGTAATAATCACAGTGACAATAATTGCTATTTTGCTTATTATGGTATTTTCAATGAAGGCAAATATTCAAAGAAGAAAGCTTGTTGAAAAAGATTTACAAAATAGAATCAAATTTGATAAGGTATTACTTGATACCTTGCCAAATCCAATTTATTATAAAAACAAAGATGGTAAATTTTTAGGTTGTAATAAAGCCTTTTGTGAACTTTTAAGTGTTCCCAAAAAAGATGTAATAGGAAAAACTGCAAAAGATTTTTTTGATCCAGCAGTGGCAAAAAAGAATAAAAAAGTTGATGAAGAGCTTTTAAAAACTCATGGGACTAATACTTCTGAAGTAACCTTGCATCTTCCAAACAATCATATGAAACATATAATTATCAATAAAGCAGTATATTTAGACAATGATGGCTCAATTGGTGGAATTGTTTGTATTATGGATGATATAACTGAAAGAATACAACAAAAACAATTTTTAATACAACAAGGAAAACTAGCTGAAATGGGTGATATGGTTGCCGCAATTGCTCACCAGTGGAATGAGCCTTTAGTTGAATTGTCTGCACAAGTTCAAGATATACAAACCTCATTTTTATTAAATGAATTAAAAGATGTTCAAGTAAAAGAGTTTGTAAATGATTCAATGGTGCAAATAAAATATATGTCAAAAACACTAAGTGATTTTAGAAACTTTTTAAAACCCTCAACTAGTAAAAGACTATTTGCCATTAGAAAGGCTTTTGAAGATATCTTTGAAGTTATTGGTAAACAAATATTTTATTCAAATATAAACCTTCACTTTAATTATGAGTATGATAAAGAGGAACTTTTAATTTATGGTTATGAAAATGAGTTTAAACAGGTTTTATTAAATTTAATAAACAATGCTAAAAATAAAGTCCTAGAAAAAAATAGTTCAAAAAAATACAATATCACGATTAATATTTCAAGTTGTAATACATACACTACAATTGAGATTATTGATGATGCTGGAAATATAGATGAAAATATTATTGATAAGATATTCGAACCATATTTCACTACTAAAAAAGATGGAACAGGTTTTGGTCTTTATATGGCAAAGGTAATAATTGAAGATAAGATGAACGGAACAATTAGTGTAAAAAATAAAGACAAATATGTTATATTCACAATAAAACTTCCTCACAATAAAAGGTTAGCAAATGAAAATAATGCTTCTTGAAGATAATGTTAAGCTAAATGCAACAATTAAAAAAAGGCTCGAATTAAAAGGCTACAAAGTATTTAGTTTCGTGGATGGGAAAGAAGCATTCAATAATATAACCGAAGGGTTCTCTTGTTTTATATTAGATATAAATGTACCAAATATTGATGGAATAAAGATTTTAAAAAAGATTAGAGAGTTTTATTCAGAAGTTCCAGTTATCATAATTTCTGCTTCAGTTGAACTTGATGTAATAAAAGAATCCTATGATTTTGGTTGTAATGATTATCTAAAAAAACCATTTTTTATAGATGAACTTGAAATAAAAGTTGAGAGGCTTTGTCAAATTACTAATGATCTGATCACCTTTGATAAAGATTGCTACTTTGATTATAAATCTTCAACAATTACAATTGATGGTGAAACCCAAAGGCTTACAAAAAAAGAAAGATTATTAATCAATCTTTTTTTAACAAAAAAAAATCAAGTACTTACTTATGAGGCAATAGAAAATTATGTTTGGGAAGGTTCTTTTGTATCAATTGAATCAATTAGAAGTCTTGTTAGACGTCTTAGAAAAGTAGTAAAAAAAGATTATATTGAAACAGTAGTAGATACTGGATATAAGTTTAAAGTGGACTAAATAGTCAAAAATAGCATAAAAGTAGCATTTTGCTATTTTTATGAACATATGCTCACAAACCCCCATTTATAGGGATTTTATCGAAAAAATTTACGAAAATATCATGTCATTATCATATATGGTTGTTACAATTTTTCCGAGACACAAAAAAAGGAGATCATATGAAAATGTTTGGTAAAACTACTAAACTACTTGTAGCAACTGCATTAGTTGCTGGATTAGCAACAACAGATGCTATGGCAAAAAAAGTATATAAGTGGAAACTAGCAACAACTTGGGGACCAACTTTACATCCATTTATTGATGCGCCAACAAAAATGGCAAAAATGGTTGAAGAGATGTCTGATGGAAGACTTAAAATTAGAGTTGATGCATCAAATAAACACAAAGCTGCACTTGGTATCTTAGATATGGTTAAAGGTGGTCAATATGAAATGGGTCACTCTGCATCATACTACTGGAAAGGTAAAGATATCAATACATTACCATTTTCAACTATGCCGTTTGGTATGACTACACCTGAACAATATTCTTGGTTCTACTACGGTGGTGGTATGGAACTTATGAAAAAAGTTTATAAAAAACATAAAGTATTAGCATTCCCTGGTGGAAGTACTGGAAACCAAATGGGTGGATGGTTTAGAAAAGAGATTAATACTGTTGATGACTTAAAAGGTCTTAAAATGAGAATTCCTGGATTTGCTGGTGAAATCATGGCAAAATTAGGATTAACAGTTACTAATATTGCTCCAGGTGAATTATATACATCACTTGAAAGAGGAACAATTGATGCTCTTGAATGGGTTGGACCTGGTATGGATATTAACATGGGATTCAACAAAATTGCTCCTTACTACTATACAGGATGGCATGAACCTGGATTAGATTTACAATATATGGTAAATGAGAAAAAATTTAATAAATTACCAAAAGATTTACAAGCAATCCTTGTTACAGCTATGAAAGCAACAGCGTTTGATATGTATTTACAAAATTATCACATGAGTGCTGAGGCTTGGGCTTCAATTGAGAAAGATTATCCAAATATTAAAGTTAAAACTTTCCCAAAACCAGTTATGGATGCTATGAAAAAAACAAATGCTGAATTAAGAACTGAAATGAAAGCTAAAAATCCAATGTTAAAAGAGATTTTAGATTCACAAGAAGCTTATCAGAAAAAAGTTAGAAAATGGACTGAGATGTCAGATTATCTTTACTTAAAAGATAACTTATAATATCTTCTTCCTGTAACCTCTTTTCTTTAGGAAAAGGGGTTGCTTTATTTAAAAATAGGTAAGATAAATATACGAAGGATATGTTTTTCTTACTTATTAACATATTTAGACATTACCCAAAGGAATTTTTATGTTATTAAAACTAGAGCGTGGTTTTGATAAGTTTGCTGATATTATCGGACTTATCACAGCTGTAGCAATGGTACTTATGATTTTAAATGTATTTTATGATGTTGTTATGAGATACTTTTTTAGATCAGGATCTATTGCAATGCAAGAGATGGAATGGCACCTATTTTCTGTAATTATATTAATTGGAATTAGTTATACACTAAAAGAAGATGGACATGTTAGAGTTGACTTAGTATATGATAAATTAAGCCCAAGAAAAAAAGCTATGATTAATATGTTTGGTGCTGTTGTTTTTATTTTACCAATTTCTATTTTAGTTGGTATTGATTCAATTGCAAATGTTAAAGAGGCATTTATTTCTATGGAAGGTAGTGGGGATCCAGGTGGATTACCATACAGATGGATTGTAAAAGCACTTATTCCATTATCTTTTTTACTTTTGATTATTACAACAATTGGATTTTTTATTAAAAATCTTAATATATACAAAGGTTATAGTGTACTTGATGAGTATAACTTAAAAGGTGAAATTGAAAATCTAAAATGTGATTTAGAAGAACACAAATTCCATGTGGTAAATATTGATGGATCTGATGATGAGCCAAAAGAGAATAGAAAAGGAGAAGAAAAATGATTGGTATAGTAATGTTCTTTACAGCATTATTTATGCTGATTATTGGATTCCCTGTTGCCTTTACATTTGCAGCTGTATCAGTATTTTTTGGAATTGCAGCAGGATTTATTGAAATATTTAAATATGCAGAAGAGGGACAAGCCTTTATGGATCTTCTTCAAGAAGGTTGGTTAGAAGGTATCTCAATGTTTGAGTTTATGCCTTATAGAATTTTTTCTATTCAGCAAAGTACAATTTTGATGGCAATTCCTATGTTTATTTTTATGGGAATTGTTTTACAAAAAACTGGACTTGCTGAAAGACTTCTTGAATCTATGGGATTTTTATTTGGAGAGATTAGAGGTGGTGTTGCAATTTCAACAGTTTTAGTTGGAACATTACTTGCTGCATCTACTGGTGTTGTTGGTGCTTCAGTTGTAGCAATGGGTGTTATTTCACTTCCAGTTATGCTGAAATATAAATACAATACCCCAATGGCCTGTGGTACCATATGTGCCTCAGGAACTCTAGGACAGATTATTCCTCCATCTATTGTATTAATTATCTTAGGTGATGTTTTTCAAGTTCCAGTTGGAGACCTTTTCGCAGCAGCAGTATGGCCAGGACTTGCATTAGTTGGTTCATATATTTTATATATTTTAATTTTATCTTTTGTAAGTAAAGATATGGCTCCAGCTATTCCAGCAGACCCAAGCAGAGGAAATAAAACAAAACAAGTAATTAGAGCTTTAATTGATATTATTCCTTCGCTGACACTAATTATTTTAGTTTTAGGTTCTATTTTTGCAGGTGTTGCAACACCTACTGAATCTGCAGCAGTTGGATGTATTGGTGCAATTGGACTTTCTTTAATGTATAGAACATTTACTACTGGAATGGTAAAAGAAGCAGCACTAGAATCTGTTAAAATTACTTCAATGGTATTTGGTATCTTAATTGGTGCAACAGCCTTTTCAATGGTATTTTCATATACAGGTGGAGAAGAAGTTGTTGAGCATTTAATGTTAAGTTTACCAGGTGATGAAAAATGGGGATTTGTAATCTTTACAATGTTAGCAATTTTAGTGTTAGGTTTCTTTATTGACTTTATTGAAATTTCTTATATAATTGTGCCAATTTTAATTCCAGTTGCTGAGACATTAGGAATAAATCCAGTATGGTTTGCTATTCTTATAGCTATGAACTTACAAACTTCATTCTTAACACCACCATTTGGATTCTCCTTATTTTACTTAAAAGGGTGTGCTCCAGCTAGTGTTAGTACGAGTCAAATTTATAAAGGGGTAATACCTTTTATCGCAATACAAGTAATAGTATTGTTTATTGTTGCTTTCTATCCAGAATTTTTTGGTATGAGTGCAGATATGTAATCAAAAGAGAGTTTTTAAAACTCTCTTTTAAAAGGTTAAAATGTCATTAGTTATTTGCTTAATTGAAAATATTGTCCTACAAATTTGTGATAGGATGAACAGTTTTATTGATGATCCTCAACAAAGAATTTACACCGTTCCACGCCTTGAATAATCCTAAAATAACATATTAATATCACACAAAAAATATATAATCAATAAAATGAAGAAATAAGGAAAGATAATGTTAGAAGGGAAATATCTAGATTTTTATAATCAAATATCACAAAAACTAAAAAAAGAGAATATCTTTACGGATAAATTACATACTTATGCATATGGTACTGATGCCTCATTTTACAGACTAACTCCAAAAATTGTTATCAAAACTGATAATGCTGATGAGGTAGCAACAATTTTAGAATTAGCACATGAAATGGAATTAAGTTCTACTTTTAGAGCAGCAGGAACTTCTCTTTCAGGACAAGCAATCTCTGATTCAATTTTGATTGTTACTTCAAGAAACTTCAGAGACTTTAGAGTTTCAGAGGATAAGTCTTTAATCTCATTAGAACCAGGACTTACAGGTCTTGAAGCAAATAATATCTTAGCCCCATTTGGTAAAAAAATTGGTCCAGACCCAGCTTCAATTAATGCAGCTATGATTGGTGGAATTGCAGCAAACAATGCTTCTGGTATGTGCTGTGGTATCTCTCAAAACTCATATAAAACTTTATCATCAATGAAACTTGTTTTTAAAGATGGTACAAAATTAGACACAGCTGATGAGGAATCAAAATTAGCATTTAGAAAATCTCATGGTGAATTTCTACAAGGTTTAAAACAAATTGCAAGAGATACTGTAAATGATGAGGCTTTAAGAGCTAAAATTGAGAAGAAATTTAAAATCAAAAATACATGTGGATACTCTTTAAATGCACTAATTGATTTTGAAGATGAGTTTGAAATTTTACAACACCTAATTATTGGAAGTGAAGGTACATTAGCATTTATTGAAGAGATTACCTATGAAACAGTTGAAGATTTAAAAGATAAATCAAGTGCTTTAATATATTTTAAAGATGTAGAAGAAGCATGTAATGCTGTTACAAAATTAAAACTTGCACGTGAAGCAGGAACAATCATTGTTGATGCCGTTGAACTTATGGATAGAGCAGGGCTTAGAAGTATTGAAAATGATCCAGCTATGCCTGAATACATCAAAGATTTTGGTGAGAATGTAACTGCATTATTAATTGAAACAAGGGCAGTTAGTGATGAAGCTCTTGATATCCAAATTAAACAATTACAAGAGTTATTAGCAGAATTTGAAGTACTAAGAGATATCTACTTTACTAAAGACGTAGCTGAATATACTTTATATTGGAAGATTAGAAAAGGTTTATTTCCAGCAGTTGGAGCAGTTAGAGAACTTGGAACTACTGTTATTATTGAAGATGTTGCTTATCCTATTGAAAGATTAGCAGAAGCAACTTTAGAACTTCAAGACTTATTTAAAAAACATGGTTACAGTGAAGCACTTATTTTTGGACATGCATTAGAAGGAAATTTTCACTTTGTATTTACTCAAGATTTCTCAATTGAATCTGAGGTGAAAAGATATGATGCTTTTATGAATGATGTTGTAAATTCTGTTGCTGTTAAGTATGAGGGAAGCTTAAAAGCTGAACATGGTACAGGAAGAAATATGGCGGCTTTTATTGAAGTAGAGTGGGGTAAAACTGCCTACGAAATGATGAAAAGAATTAAAAATCTTTTTGACCCAAAAAATCTATTAAATCCTGGTGTAATTATCAATGATGATGCAGAAGCACATCTAAAAAATCTTAAACCTATGGCTGCTACAAATGAATTAGTAGATAAATGTATTGAATGTGGCTTTTGTGAACCAACTTGCCCTTCAAATGATATTACATTAACTCCTAGACAAAGAATTACAGTAAATAGACTTATTTCTCAACTTGAAGATGATGGGAAATTTGAAGAAGCTAAAGAGTATAAAGATTTATATCAATATGATGGAGTTGATACTTGTGCCGCATGTTCATTATGTGCAACAGCTTGTCCTGTTAAAATTGATACAGGAGCATTAACAAAACATCTAAGATATGAACAAATCAGTCCTAGAGCAAACTCTATTGCTACAAAAATTGCAAACAATTATGCTTCAACATTAAGTGGTATGAGATTTGGTTTAGGAGGAGCAAATTTAGTTCATAAAATTTTAGGAACTGCTTCTATGGGTTCTCTTACATCAACTTTTAGAGAATGGTCAGGTGGAGCAATTCCAAAATGGTCACCATATTTACCGAAGGCTACCAATATTGATACTACATTTGAACAAAAATCAAGTGATAAAAAAATTGTTTATTTTCCATCTTGTTTAGCAAGATCAATGGGTAGAAATAGCGAAAGTAGCGAAGAAGAGGAACTATTTGATGTAACAGTTAGAGTTCTTAAAAAAGCTGGCTTTCAAATTTTATTCCCAGATAATTTAGCTGAACTTTGTTGTGGTACCCCTTTTGCTTCAAAAGGGTTTAAAGAACAAGAGAAAATGAAATCAGATGAATTAGAAAAAGAGTTATTAAAAATCACAAATAATGGTAAGATTCCTGTACTTTGTGAAACAGGTACTTGTACTAAGAAGATGCTTGATAATTTCTCTTCAGATATGAAAATCTACGAGCCAATTGATTTCTCACTTGAGTATTTAGTTGATGCTTTAGAGTTTGAAAAAATTGATGACCCAATCACTATTCATACAAATTGTACAACAAGAAAAATGGGCTTACATGAAAACTTTGTAAAATTAGCTAGCATGTGTGCTAAGAAAGTTATTGTTCCAGAAAATGTAAAATGTTGTGGATTTGCAGGAGATAGAGGTTTTAATTTCCCAGAATTAAATAAATCAGCACTAAGATTCTTAAAAGATGATATAAAAGATGCAAAACTTGCATTTTCTACATCTAAGACATGTGAAATTGGTCTTAGTGAATACTCAGGCTTAGATTACAACTCAATTTTCTATCTTATTGATAGAACTTCAAAAGCTAAAAACATCTAATCTTTTTTTGGACAAAACAGATATTTACCTTTTCTTTGGTAAAATATCTGTTTTTAAGAAAAAGGATAAAATGATGAAACAATATGGAATTCTGTCAACAGGTAAAAAAGTATTTTTTACTCTTCTTTTAACTTCAAGTGTTGCATTTGCAGGAATGATAGATGCAATAGCTTTAGTTGTTAATGATACACCAATCACTCTTTATGATATTGAAAAAAGGAAAGTTGAAAGAAACATTCCAAAAGATGAAGCAGTTAGTCAATTAGTTGATGAAGCTTTATTTCAAGAATTAGTTCAAAAAAACAATATAACAGCAGATATTTTTGATGTTAATAATTATTTAGAGAAGATAGCAGCTTCAAATGGTATGGATTTATATACTTTCAAATCAATAATTAAACAAAAATATAAAAACTATGAAGCTTATGAAGAACAAACAAAACAACAAATTATCAGAGAAAAATTAACTCAAAAATTAGTAAGAGGAAATATTAAAATTGCTACTGAAGAGGATTTAAAAATCTATTATGAAAATAATCAAAATCAATTTAAAGCAGCTTCAACAGTAAAAGCAGTTCAGTATGCTTCAACAAATAAAGCAGATTTGATTAAAGTTACTCAAAACCCAATGGTAAACTTACCAGGGGTTACAAGCGCACCAATTGATTTAGACCAAACAACTTTAAATCCACAATTAAGATATGTGATTAATGAAACAAAGATAAACCAATTTACGCCAATTTTTACATCAAATAAACAATTTGTTACATTAATGATTGTTCAAAAAGAAAATCAACAAACAATAGCTTTTGAAAATGTAAAAGATAGAATTTTTAACATAATTATGCAAGATAGAGAACAAACATATTTAAAAGATTATTTTGAGAAACTAAAACTATCTGCAGATATAAAAATAGTAAGATAAAAGGAAATAGATGTTTGAAGTAATTATAGGATTAGAAGTACACGTACAGTTAAATACTAAGTCAAAACTTTTTTGTTCTTGTGCAACAAGTTTTGGTGAAGAGCCTAATACAAATGTTTGTCCAACATGTTTAGGTCTTCCTGGGGCTTTACCTGTATTAAACAAAGAAGCAGTACATAAAGCAATTATGCTTGGAACTGCTCTTAATTCGCAAATTAATCAAAAATCAATTTTTAATAGAAAAAATTACTTTTATCCAGATTTACCAAATGGATATCAAATTTCGCAATTTGAAGTACCTGTTGTAGGTTTTGGTGAACTAGTTATTGATTTTGAAGATGGGACCTCTAAAACTATAGGTGTAACTAGAGCACACTTAGAAAATGATGCAGGTAAAAATATCCATGCTGGAAGCGTTTCACATGTAGATTTAAATAGAGCAGGTACACCTTTATTGGAAATTGTATCTGAACCAGATATGCGAAATGCAGATGAGGCAATTTTATATCTTAAAAAACTTCACTCAATTGTAAGATATCTTGGAATAAGTGATGCAAATATGCAAGAGGGTTCATTTAGATGTGATGTAAATGTTTCTATTAGACCTAAAGGTGATGATAAGCTTTATACAAGATGTGAAATTAAAAATATGAACTCATTTAAGTTCATTGAAAAAGCTATTAAATATGAAGTAAATAGACATATTGAAGCATGGGAAGATGGAATTCATGATACAGAGATTGTTCAAGAAACAAGACTATTTGATCCAGATTCTGGTGAAACTAGATCTATGAGAGGCAAAGAAGATGCTGCTGATTATAGATATTTCCCAGACCCAGACCTTTTACCTTTAATCATTACAGATGATATGATGGAAAAATATTCAAAGATTCCTGAACTTCCAGATGAGAAAAAACAGAGATTTGTAAAAGAATTTGGACTTAAAGAGTATGACGCTTCTGTTATAACTGCTTCTTTAGAGATGGCTAAGTATTTTGATGAGATGATGAAAGAAAATATTTCAGGTAAAAATGCTGCAACATGGTTAACAGTTGAATTACCAGGAAGATTTAAAGAGGGTGTTTCTATTGAAAACTCTCCAGTTGAAGCAAAAACATTGGCTACACTTGTAAAAAGAATAGAAGATGGAACAATATCTGGTAAAGCAGCCAAAGAGGTTTTAGATAATTTAGTTGAAAATGATGCAGATGTTGATGCAGTTATTGAAAAACTTGGTTTAAAACAAGTATCTGATGATGGAGCTATTTTAGAGATTATTGATGGAATCTTAGCTGCAAATGAAGATAAGGTAAATGAATATAAAGGTGGGAAAGAAAAACTATTTGGATTCTTTGTTGGTCAGACAATGAAAGCTTCTAAAGGTAGTGCAAACCCAGCAAAAGTAAATGAATTATTAAAGCAAAGATTATCATAAATGACAAAAAAATCTATTGCAGTAATTGGAGCAGGAAAGTGGGGTCAAGCCTTGCACTTTGCTTTATCTGCTAAACAAGAGTGTCTAATAACTTCAAGAACAAAAAAAGATATTAGAAACTTTGTTGATTTGAATACTGCTTTAAATTGTGAATATTTAGTTATTGCAATTCCTGCTCAACAAATAAAGCAATGGCTAAAAGATAATTTCGTATACAAAGGGCAAAAAGTTCTTGTGGCTTCTAAAGGTATTGAAGCTTCAAGTGGACAGTTTTTAAATGAGATTTATGAAGAGTTTATGCCTTCAAAAAATACTGGTTTTATCTCTGGTCCTTCATTTGCAGCAGAAGTTATAAAAGGACTTCCTGCAGCTATTGTTATAAATTCAAAATCAAAAAAACTTTATAATGAATTTGAACCTTTTTTCCCAAACTTTTTAAAAGTATATTATTCAAAAGATGTAATTGGAGCAGAAGTTTCAGGGGCATATAAAAACGTTCTTGCCATAGCTAGTGGTATTTGTGCAGGATTAAATCTTGGTAACAATGCAAGAGCATCATTAATCTCTAGAGGTTTAGTGGAGATGCAAAGGTTTGGAAAACATTTTGGAGCCAAAAAATCTAGTTTTATTGGACTTTCTGGAGCTGGAGATCTATTTTTAACTGCAAGTTCAACTTTAAGTAGAAATTATAGAGTTGGACTTGGACTTGCAGAAGGAAAATCACTTGAGCAAATTTTAGAAGAGTTAGGAGAAGTAGCTGAAGGTGTAATGACCGCTGAAGCTATAAACAAATTATCTCAAAAACATCACATTTATACTCCCATAGCAAAAGAGGTAAAACTAATCTTAGATGGGAAAAACCCCTTAGATAGTTTAAAAGATTTACTAAGTTCAAACTAATGATAGTTTATGCAAACAATATCATTTTTTAATCTATCTCTTACCTTTATTCCACTTATCTTTGTTTGGTATTTTTATAAAAAATGGACATTTAATAGTGATGAGATATTAATCTCAACACTTAGAATGGTTATTCAACTTATTGCAATTGGATATCTTTTAGTTTTTATTTTTGAAACGAAAAGTATCTATATAGATTTTGCTATTATGATTTTTATGATAAGTGTCTCTGCATGGATTACATTAAGAGTTACAAGCAATAAATCCTTAAAACACTATGGTCAAATATTCTCTTCTGTAGCTATATCAGGTTTTATAAATCTTGGCATTATAGTAATTCTTGTTTTAGAGTTAAAGCCACCCTTTGAAGCAAGATATGTAATTCCAATTGCAGGGATGGTATTTTCAAATGCTATGAATGCTTTATCAATTGCAATTGAAAGATTTGAAAAAGAGACTCAAAGGGGTGAAGAGTTTGAAAAAGCAAGGGAAATAGCTTTTAAAGCTTGTATGATACCTCAAATTAATTCCTTACTTGCTGTGGGCCTTGTCTCACTTCCTGGAATGATGACAGGGCAAATTTTATCTGGAGTTGACCCTTTAATTGCTGTTAGGTATCAAATTATGATTATGACAATGATTTTATCAAATGCAGGAATTAGTTCAATAATCTATTTCACTTTGAAAAAATCAAAAAAAATTATTTAGGGAATTTCCCTTTGTGAATTTCACCCCATAAATACATTTGTTTTAAAATAGGTTTTAAAGTCTCTCCGTATTCTGTTAAAGAGTATTCAACCTTTGGTGGTACAACAGGGTAAACTTTTCTATGGACAATTCCATCTTCTTCAAGTTCTCTTAGTTTTTGAATCAACATTTTTTGAGTAACTCTTGGTAATAGTTTTTGAAGCTCATTGAATCTCAATGTATTACTTCTTAAATACCATAAAATTAAGATTTTCCATTTCCCTGCTAAGATATCAAGGGCAGTTTCAACTGGACATTTTTCAAAATTTTCTTTTATTTCTATTTTTTTTGTCATCATAAACTCCATAAAATCACATAGTATACTTTTTGATAGTACCTATGTTTTTTGTTAGTACTTGCAATTATATCATATATTTGTTAAACTTTTAAAAAAACTTAAAGGATATTACAAATGAAAGCATATGTTGTAGAAAAAATTGAAGATAAAAAATTTGATTCAGGGGTTGTTGAAATAGAAAAACCAGAGATTGTTGAAAATGAAGTTCTAATTAAAACAACTTATTCTTCTTTAAATTATAAAGATGCATTAAGTTCTGTTGGAAATCCAGGTGTTACTAGAGTTTTCCCACATGTTACAGGTATTGATGTAGCTGGTACAATAGAAGAATCAAATTCAAGTGACTTTGAAGTTGGTGAAAAAGTTTTAGTTACTGGTTATGATTTAGGGATGAATACAAATGGTGGACATTCTGAGTTTGTAAAAGTTCCAGCATCTTGGGTTGTAAAAATTCCAGAGGGTATTTCAGATAAAGAGATTATGACATATGGAACAGCTGGATTAACAGCGGCACTTTCTGTAAATGAACTATTAAACAATAACGTTACTTCAGGTGAAATTTTAGTAACTGGTGCAACTGGAGGGGTTGGTTCTATTGCAGTAGCAATCTTAAGTAAATTAGGATTTAATGTAACAGCTATCTCAGGTAAAGAGGACAAAATCCCATTTTTAAAAGAACTTGGAGCAAAAGATGTTATCTTAAGAGCAGATTTTGATGTTGAAAACAAAAGACCAATGGGAAGTGAAAAGTATGATGGAGTTATTGATACAGTAGGTGGAAATATTTTAGCAGAAGCACTTAAAGTGATAAAATATGATGGAGTTGCTACTTGTTGTGGTTTAACATCATCTCATTTATTACCAACTAATGTATTCCCATTTATTTTAAGAGGTGTTAGACTAGTTGGAATTGATTCAGTTGAATGTAAAAGAGAAAAGAAACAAGCTGCATGGGAAAAAGTTGCAGGTGATTTTAAAATAGGTACATTAGATGATTTAACAAATGAAATCTCAATTGATGGGATTAAAGAAGCGTATGAAGCATTATTAGCAGGAAAATCTGTGGGTAGATTCTTAGTTAAATTTTAAAATAATTATCAAAATTTTTTAAAGAGGAGAGATGAAGTTTTAAGTATTCATCTTCAAAATCCTCTTTAAATCTATAAAACTTATTTCCATTAATCTCTATTAAAAATTCGAAATTTTCTTCTTTATTAAATTTATCAAAATGAAAATGCATCTTTATATATTTGTTTTGGTAATCTTCAAAAACCTTATGTTTAAATGATTTTTCTAAAACGCCATTACTTATCATTCTTTTGCCTTCAATTCCAACTGCTGGACATAATAGGTCTATAAAAGGGATATTTGTTAAGTGTGGACTTAAAGGATAAACTTTGCAAACAGAGGGTCTTTTTTCATAAATTGTGCATTTATTATTTAAAAGATATCTACAGCTATTTATACCATTTGTAAGAAGTACAACAGGTTTTATGTAGTTTAACTCCCCTTTCATAAAAACAATTGGAAAACTTTCAAAAATCTCTTTAAAGTCTTCAAGTAAAAGTTGTGAATAAATTGTACCATTAGATCCTTTACAGCATGCAGCATCACATATATCACATGAAGAAAAATAGTATGTTTTATTTAAAGTGTTTTCAAAAGTTTTCATATTAATCAATCACACAATTTGCATCTTTTATAATATTTATATCATGCTCCTTTGCAAACTCTTTCCCCCAATCATGTAATTGTTCTAATATGGGTATTAATTTTTCACCACTTAAAGTTAATTTATATTCCACTTTTGGTGGAATAACTGGGTATACAATTCTTTCAACTATACCTACATCTTCTAATTCTCTTAATTGTTGTGTTAACATTTTTTGAGAAATATTAGGTATTAACTTTTTTAATTCACCATTTCTTTTGACATCTTTTTTTAATGCCCAAAGAACCATACCTTTCCACTTCCCACCAATCATATCAGTGGCCAATTGAAAAAAACAGTTATATTCTTTCGCTTCCATCATAATCTCTCCCCTAATATTTGTATTTTACATAAATCTTTTTTATAGTTACCTAAAAGTAACTATAATACTATTTAGTGTGTACTTGACTTTTGTTCACTATTAGGTTAATATTCATGCACAAAAAATTTTAAAAGGATGTTTTATGGCAGAATATATTGAATTAACAGCTGATAACTTTGATGCAACTGTAGGAACTGGTGTTTCTTTAGTTGACTTTTGGGCTCCATGGTGTGGACCTTGTAGAATGATTGCTCCCGTAATTGATGAACTAGCAACTGAGTTTGATGGAAAAGCAAACATTTGTAAAGTAAACACAGACGAACAACAAGATTTAGCAGTAAAATATGGTGTTAGATCAGTTCCAACAATTTTATTTATGAAAGATGGAGAAATAGTTGACCAAGTTATTGGTGCTCAATCAAAACAAGCACTAGCGGATAAAATTAACGCTCAACTTTAATAATACTTTTTTGGCAGTGAAGCCTTCACTGCCATTTTCAACTAAACTCCCCTTTTCTTAGGCTTTTTTAGATAAAATATTCTCAAATGTAAAGAGTATAGGAAAATTACATGACACAATTCTTAGAAGAATCAAAAAAAATCAGTAGAGTAATATCTACACTTAGTGGTGAAGTAAAGAACAAAGTACTTAATGAAATGGCAGATGCTCTTATGGAACATTGTGACTTTATTGTAAGTTGTAATGCAAAAGATATGAGCGAAGGGAAACTAAATAACCTTTCAGATGCTTTACTTGATAGGTTATATTTAGATGGTGACAGAGTTCAAGGTATGGCTGATGCTATTAGAGAAATAGCAACATTAAAAGAACCAGTAGGAAGAACACTTGATGGTTGGGTTACTGAAAATGGATTAAATATTCAAAAAGTTTCAATTCCAATTGGTGTCATTGGAATCATTTATGAAAGTAGACCAAATGTTACTTCAGACACAGCAGCCCTATGTTTTAAAAGTGGTAATGTTTGTGTTTTAAAGGGTGGAAAAGAAGCTGAACACTCAAACAATGCAATTGCAAATGTTTTAAGACATGTATTAGCTAAAAACAAACTTCCAGAGCAAGCTATTTCACTTCTACCAGATTCAAGTCGTGAAGGTGTTGCAAATCTTATAAAGCAAGATAAATATGTAGACCTTATTGTTCCAAGGGGTGGAGCTGCATTAATTAAATATGTAAGCGAAAATGCAACTGTACCAGTTGTAAAACATGATAAAGGTCTTTGTCATATCTATATTGATAAAGATGCAAATTATAAAAAAGCTATAGAAATAGCAATAAATGCAAAGGTTCAAAGACCTGGAGTTTGTAATGCTATGGAGACTTTATTGGTTCATAAAGAAGTTGCTGCTTATATTTTACCACCTTTATATGAGGCTTTTATTGCAGAAGGCACTGAACTTAAAGGATGTGAGGTAACTAGAGAATATATTGAAATTGATTGTGCTACCCATGAAGATTATGACACTGAATATTTAGCAAATATATTAAATATAAAAGTTGTTAAAAATGTAGATGAAGCAATTTTCCACATAGGTAAATATGGTTCAGGTCATTCAGAATCAATTATTAGTGAAAACTATTCAATAGTAAATAAATTTTTAAATGAGGTAGATGCTGCTTGTGTATATGCAAATGCAAGTACAAGATTCACTGATGGTGGAGCTTTTGGACTTGGAGCAGAAGTTGGTATCTCAACAAATAAACTTCACTCAAGAGGACCAATGGGAATAAATGATTTAACAACATTTAAATATAAAATTTATGGTCAAGGACAAATAAGATAATGTCAAAAAAAATATACTGTATAGCTTCATTTAAAGCAAAAGAAGGGAAAGAACAAGAGCTTTTAGAAACTCTACAAGGTCTTGAACCACAAACAACAAGAGAAGATGGGTGTATTCAATATATTGTTACAAAACACATTGAGCATCCAAATGCAATGGGTAAATCATTTCCTATAGTATTTAATGAAATTTGGGAGTCTAAAGAGGCTTTTGAACTTCATTGTAATAAACCATACATAACTAACTTTTTTGAAACACAATGTGTGGATAAAAATGGTTTAGTTGAAGATTTTAATGTATGTGTTTATAGTGATGAAGTAAACTAATGGCATAAGCCATTAGTTTAATCCTAATTTACTTTTCATCTTCAACTATTCCACCCATACTTTTCATCATCTCTTCCATCATTTTTTGTTGTTCTAAAGGTAAGTTTTCCATTTGTTTTTGATTCTCTTCCATTATATCTTTCATAGTTCTAATAGGATAATTTGGTAATTTAAATTTGTTATCATCAAGTGAAATATTTAATTGAACTTTTGTAGCTATTTGAGTCTCTTTTATCCCCATTGTTTCAGTTTCTATTTTTAAAGGGAGCCCTTTATAAATGCACATTGAAACTCCACTTAAATTCCATATATCACATTTATATCCAGCTATTTTTTCACTACCAACTTTTACACCGCCAAGGGATTCTAATCCTTTTTTACCATCTTGATTAAAGTATATATCTTTTTGATCTTTTGGAATAGTTTGTTTATAAATAACATTTTCTTCATTATCAACACTATAAATTACACCATTATCAAATTTTGTAATCTCATCTTCAATCTCTTCTTGTCCCATTATTGTTTGAACTCTATGTTCTTTAGATAATTCAAGGGCACCATAATCTTTGAAAATAAGTGTTTTGTTACCAGATAGTTTTGCAGGCATTCCCATTATTGACCCATCACCTGAAATTTTGTAAGTTATAGCTGCTGATTTAACTTCGTACCGTTTTGTATCTGCAAATAAAGAACTGACACTAATTACTAAAATAGTACCTATTAAATAGATAAAATGATTTTTCATAACTTCTCCTATATGACAATCTTTATCTAATTATACACCTCTATAATTAAATAGGTTATTAACTATTCTTTATCTTGAGGATAAAGCTAGTTTTACTGCAAGAGCTCCTAAAACAAAAGAGGTTATGATATTCATATATTTTGCAATATTTGGATTTTCAACTAATCTTTTACTTAATACATTTCCAGCAATTCCAATTGAAGAGAAAACTACAATAGTCATTGCCATAAAAAGTAGTCCTAAAAATATCATTTGTAAGGGCACATTACCATTTGCAGGTGTAACAAATTGAGGTAAAAATGCTAAAAAGAAAATTGAAACTTTTGGATTTAAAACATTCATAAAAAAACCTTTTATATATAGTTTTTTTAATTCATTACTACTATTTTGAACAGATAAATCAAGTGGTTCATTTCTATATCTAAAAGCTTGATATGCTATATAAAGTAAATAAGCAGCTCCAGCATACTTCACGATATTAAAAGCTATCTCGGAAGTTTTAAAGATTACAGAGATACCAAAAGCAGCCGCACTTGTGTGTAGTATAATCCCAGAACATAGTCCAAGGGTAGTTACTATTGCAGCTTTTTTACTTTTTGTCATCCCTTGTGTTAATACATAGATATTATCAGGCCCTGGGGCAAGACATAATAAAAACGAAGCTATTAAAAATAGATATATATTTGAAAGTTCTAACATGCAATTACCTTTAAATTGTCCCAATCTAAAGGGAGCAATTATTATCTATCTACTTTTTATCAATGGATGTAAAATCCATTTAAAAGTAGCAAAACACTAAAGGGCTTTAAGAATAAAGCCTAGTAAACTTGTCTTTGAATTATAACAAAAAATACAAAAAAATTTCTCATACCACCAAATGAACACTATTTGTCATTAAAGTGTCACTATAAAAAATTTGGAGAGAAATATGAACTATTCTGAAAAAAGATACTTAACTTATGGTGTAATTACAATCTTTACACTTCTACTTCCTTTTATAACTATAAATGGAAACCACATCTTGCTTTTATCCTTTGATAAATTGCAATTTCATTTCTTAGGATTTGTTTTTAATATGAACGAACTATATGTAATGCCATTTTTATTAATGTTTTTATTTATTGGGATTTTCACAATGACAGCGATGTTTGGTAGAGTTTGGTGTGGATGGGCATGTCCGCAAACTATATTTAGAGTAATCTACAGAGACTTGATTGAGACATGGCTTTTAGGTTTAAGAAGAATAAAAAATAAACAAAAAGATATCGATTATTCAAAAAACAATAATAAAATGAAAAAATATATCGGGGTGATTTTATGGACAATATTATCTTTTGTTGCTGCTTCTAACTTTATGTTGTATTTTGTTCCTCCTGAAGATTTTTTTAATTATTTACAAAATCCAAGTGAACATTTTATTCTTTATATGTTTATTATAAGTATTGCATTATTTTTAGTTTTTGACATTATCTTTATGAAAGAAGATTTTTGCACCTTTGCATGTCCTTATTCAAGAATACAGTCAGTTTTATATGATGATGATACTAAACAAGTTGTTTACAATACTAATAGAGGTGGTGATATTTACAATAAGGGTGAAAAATCTATTTTTGATGTAAAACAATGGGTATCAAATGAAGAGTGTACAACCTGTGAAGCATGTGTTAAAATCTGTCCAACCCATATTGACATTAGAAAAGGTTTGCAAGTTGAGTGTATTAACTGTTTAGAGTGTTCTGATGCTTGTAGTACAGTGATGGGTAAACTTGGAAAACCTTCACTTATTGAATGGGGAAGTACAAATTCAGTAATTAAAAAAAGAATCACTACTATTTTTTCAAAAAGAAATATTGCATATTTATCATCTTTAGTTTTTTGTATAGTTTTAGCGGGATATTTTGCATCAGGGAAAGAAGACTTTTTAGTTAATATAAATAAAACTACAAAACTTTACAATATTGAAGAAAATGGTTTGGTTTCAAATAACTATCTAGTTACTTTACATAATACAAGTAGAAAAACTCTAAATCTAGGTATTGAATTGATGGATAAAGAAAAGTATGAAGTGAAAAGATTTAGAGAAGTTAAACTTAATCCAAAACAAAGAGTGAAAACAGTTTTAATCATAAAAGTAAAAGAAAAAATGTTTTTATCAAATAAAAAAGATACACCATTAAAAACTAAAATTAAATTTTATGATAAAAGTAACCCAAAAATAAGTGTGATAAAAGAAAGCTCTTTTATTTATCCAAGAAATGATTTAATTAAATAGCTTTTTCAATAAAGAGGGAGAAAACAGCTCCTTCTTTATCATTATCCACTTCTATTTTTCCATTAAAACTATCTTTTATAATAATTTTTGTTAAATATAAACCAATTCCTGAACCATTCTCTTTAGTTGTAAAATATGGTTCAAAAATTTTATCCATAATTCTTTTTTTAATACCACCTGCATTATCTTTTACTTTGAGTATAACTTCAGCAGATGTTGAATCAACTTCAACTTTTATAATTGGTTTTTCTGTGTCTTTTAATGCATCATTTGCATTTGATATTAAAGCCAATAAAACTTGAGAAAGTTCATTTCTTATCCCAAACATTTTTATATCTTCACTTACTTTAAAATCAATAAGAAATTGAATATTTCTTTTTTTCAAATCTGCACTTAAAATTGTAGATACATTTTCAATTACTTCTTTAATACTAAAATACTCTTTTTTCTTAGAAGGTGCGTAAAACTCTTTAAAATCGCCTATTGTCTTTGATAAAAAATCCAATTGACTATTTGCTTGATTTACTTTTTTTTCAAAATATTCACTGTCTAGTTTTTTATTTTCATATTTTTTCTTTAGATTTATTAAAATATATGAAATATTGTTAAGTGGTTGCCTAAATTGGTGTGTGATATTTTCTATCATTTCACCTGATTTAGCAAGCCTTGATTGTTGTAAAAGCATATTCTCAAAACTTTTGTTTTGTTTTTGTAGAGTATTGTATTTATAAGCAAGAGATAAAGTAAATAATATTGCTTCAATAGCAAAAGCAACTAAAACTAAATCCATAAAACCTTGGTGCTCATAATAGGTTTTAAAATCAAAAACAAATACAATAAAACAAAAAAACGACCAACCTATTACATAAACAAAATTGGCTTTAAAACCATCTCGTAAATTAAAAGCAACAGATATGAATAAAATAGCATAGATAATTGTATATGGAAGATATTCAAAAAGTATATAATGATAAAAAGCAGTTAATATAATGATATTTAAAATGATTGTATTTATAACTAATTCTTTAAAGTTTTCTAATTTTGGAAAAAATTTACCTTCATAAAATCCAATTGCAAAAACTAAAGAACTTAAAGTTGCAAATAATAATGAGATTTGCTCTACATAATGGGGTATATTAAACAATTTACTAGTAGAGACTATAAAAATTAAAGAGAAAATCTGTGTTAAACAATAACTAATATAAAATAGCTCTTTAGAGTAGATATATCTAACAAAAGTGTAGACTATAGTCATTATAACTATTCCAAAAGTTATACCATAGGCTAAAACTATATTTAAATCAGACATCAATTTTATACCCAGCTCCCGAAAGATTTTGAATTATATCTTTTGGTATCTTTGTTTTTAAATTTTTCATTAAAGTTTTTAATGCATCTTTTGTCATCACTGAGTCTTTCCATACAAAGTTTTCAATCTCTTCATATGTAACATATCTATTTTTATTAGATAAAAGTAAAAATAGTAGTTCTAGTTCTTTTGCTCTTAATTTTACAAGTTCACCGTTTTTTACTAAGGTTTTGTTATATAAATCAAAAATAAAATTTTCAGGTAGATGAATAATGTTTGAATTATCATTTTCAATATATTGTATACAAAGATTTAAAGCTTCATCAAACTCTTTTTCTTTTATGGGCTTGATTAAATATTTTACTAAACCTAATTCAATGGCTGAAAAAAGATAGTCTTTATTAGAATATGCACTTAATACTATAACTTGGGTTTTTTTATCTTTTTTTCTTATATTTTTTATAAACTCCAAACCATTTAATTTTGGCATTTGTATATCTGTAATTATAATTTCTGGTTTAATTTCATCATAAAGTTTTAAAGCTGTTAATGCATCTGATGCTTCATATAAGTTTTCAAAATAGTTTTCTAAGTACTCTAAACCATTTTCTCTTGCAATATCATCATCTTCAACATATAAAACTTTTATTTTTTTATTAATCTCATTTTGCATAGGATATTATATCTTTTATGTTAAAATTCTCCCTTATTAAGGAGATTTTATGAGACCCTATAAACAAGCTGAAAAGAAAAATATTTTAGCAACATCTACTATTAAAACGCCTCTAGGAGATATGTTATGTGCAGCAACTTCTAAAGGGATTTGTTTATTGAGTTTTTTTAATTCAAAGCATCTTGAAAAACAAATTGAAAAGATTCAAAAGTTTTTTGATGCCCAAGTTATTCCCGCTCATAATAAATATTTTGAATGTTTACAAAAAGAGCTAGATGAGTATTTTGAAGGAAAAAGAAAAGAGTTTACAGTTCCAATGCAGTTAGTAGGTACTCCTTTTCAACAAGATGTATGGAAGGTTTTACAACTAATACCCTATGGTGAAAAAATATCTTACAAAGATGAAGCGGAACTTCTAAAAAAACCAAATGCTTCTAGAGCAGTTGCCAATGCAAATGGTCAAAATATGATCTCTATTTTAATCCCATGCCATAGAATAATACAAAAAAATGGAACTTTAGGTGGTTACTCAAGTGGTATTGATAAAAAAGAGTTTTTATTAAATCTAGAAGAAAAGAACTTTAGAGTATAATAATAGTTATTATTATAGAAGAAGAGATGCATGATAGATAAAACCATATTTAGACAATACGATATTAGAGGGCTTGTCCCTGCACAATTAGATTTTGAAAAAGCAAAGCTAATTGGGTATTTTCTTGGTATTAGACTTAAAAAAGAGATAAACGAAGATTTATATATTGTTATTGGCTATGATATTAGGAGCCACTCTAAAGAGCTTTTTAATGGTTTAATCTCTGGATTAAATAAAGCATCTTGTAATGTTCTTGATATAGGACTTGTTGCAACGGGTGTTAATTATTTTGCTTCATATCAAGAGTATAAAATAGATGATAAAAAAATCAAGCCCAATGCTTCAATTATGATAACAGGTAGTCATAATGACAAAAAATATAATGGTTTTAAAATTACCTTTAAAAATGAACCTTTTTTTGATAAACAATTACTTGCTCTTTATGAAGAGATAAGTAAAAATAAAGATATTGAAATAGAAGATAATTTTAAAGCTATAAAAATTGATGCAAAATCTTTATATATTGATTTTATGGTAAATGAATTTAAACACCTAAAATCACTTCCTTGCTCCTTTGCAATAGATTGTGGAAATGGGGTAGCTGATACTGTTATAACCAAAATCTTTGATGAACTAGATTTAAATTATAAAGCAATTTTTACTAAGCCAAATGGAGAATTTCCAAATCATCATCCCGATCCTTCAAAAAATGAAAACCTAATTGATTTAAAGTCTTTACTGATAGATTCAAATCTTGGTTTTGCCTTTGATGGAGATGCAGATAGAATAGCTGTATTAACTAGAAAACATGATATAAAAGGGGATACTTTAGCTTATCTCTTTTCAAAAACAATGAAAAATCCAGTTATTATTGGGGAAGTTACCTATTCACAAAATATCTTTGATGAAATAAATACTCATGGTACAACTATCATGAATAAAACTGGGTACTCAAATTTAAGACTTAAATTAAAAGAGTTAAATGCTGATTTAGCAGCTGAGGTTTCAGGACACATCTTTTTTAATGATAGATATTATGGCTTTGATGATGCTATATATGCATCTTTGAGAGTTTTAGAATTGATTTATTTAGGCTTTGACTTAGATAAAGAGGTGGAAAAACTACCAAAAGTTTATACAAGTTCAAATATAGAAATTGAGGTTAAAGATGAGGATAAATTTTTAATTATAGATAAACTTAACAAATTGATTACAAATCCTCAAAGGGGATTTCCTATTATAAATGATATAATTTGCGTTGATGGTATAAGAATCATTTTTGAATATGGCTGGGCATTGATTAGAGCATCAAATACAAATCCTGTAATTGTTACAAAATATGAAGCAAGTTCCCACGCAACTGCACTTACGTATCAAAATGCAGTAGAAAATTTGATAAAAAAGGTATTGAATGAAATTAATAGCACTTCAAACAAAAACTAAAAAAAACTTTAAAAAAAATCTTGATAATTTATTAGAACTAATTAACAAATGTGAAGAGGGTTCTTTTATTTTAGCACCTGAGCTTTGTTTAACAGGATTTTCATATGATAGGATGGATGAAGCTTCAGAATTTACGATAAAAGCAAAGAAAAAACTAAAAAAACTTTCATGTAATAAAACAATAGCAATAAGTTTTATTGAAAAAGAGGATATTGAATTCTACAACACTTTGTATATTTTTCATAAGGGAAAAGTTATTCATAGACAATCAAAACATAGATTATTCCCCCTTGGTGATGAGCCTTCACACTTTGCAAAAGGTAAACTAGAAAATATGAAAATCATAGTAATTGATGGGATTAAAATTGCCACATTAATTTGTTTTGAGATTAGATTTCCTAAATATTGGTTAAAAGTTCAAGGGGCAGATTTGATTTTAAATCCATCTATGTGGGGAGCTAAAAGAAAAACCCATTATGAAACAATGACTAAAGCCTTAGCTGTAGCAAATCAATGTTATGTATTAACAGCTAATAGTGCAGATGAAAATATGGCAAAAGGAAGTGGAATAATTTCACCATGGGGAGATGAGATTAGAGATGATTCCCAGGAAATTCTAACTGGAAAGCTAGATTTAAAAGAGATAAGTAAGATTAGAAAATATATTGATATAGGATTAAAAAGCAAATGAAATCGATACTTTTTGTATGTTTAGGTAATATTTGTAGGTCACCATTAGCCCAAGGTATAGCAAATGAATATTGTAATCAAAACAATATTGAATTAATATGTGAAAGTGCAGGAACTGGAAGCTGGCATATTGGCGAGCCACCATGTGAAAATTCTATAAAAGTTGCTAAAAACAATGGACTTGATATCTCTACTCAAAGGGCAAGACAGGTAAAAGTAGAAGATTTTGAAAAATATGACATTATTGTAGGACTAGATGATTCAAATATCAAAAATCTAAAAAAACTAGGTTGTAAAAACCCTCTTAAGTTAGGTGATTTTGGTTTTGATGGAGAGGATGTACCAGACCCTTATTTCTTTGATGGATTTGAAGGGTTTGATAAGGTTTATAATATGATAGAAGTTTGTGTGAAAACTTTAATTAGGCAGAAGGTTATACAATAGTTGATAAGCCTTTTGCTTGCTCTACCCAGTTTTGTTCTTTTATTTGGTCATCTTCTAAAGTTAAATATTCTTCAATCCAGTGGCAATTTTTAGAACTCCATTTAGCAATTTGATCAAAATGATAAATCCCTAATTCATTTAGTTTTTCTTCTAACTCAGCATCTATGCCTTCAATATTACTTAATCCATCTTTTCCATTTGGTCTAGGGGCACTTCTAATTAATGGTTTATTATAGATATTACCAGCTGCTGCACCACCATGTGCTGTTACAGTATTATAAATAGGTGTTCTATCTCCTGCAAAAGCTTTTCCTATTATAAATCCAATTAGGATACCAATTATCGCTGCAATTACTAAACATAAAATCATCTGAGATGCTATTTCTATCACTTTTTATTCCTCTACAATATTAAATTCAACTCTTCTGTTTTCAGGAGAATAAACATTTTTCGCATTTTTTGGGATACCTTCACCATATCCTCTAGCCTTAATTCTATTTTCATCAATTCCAAGGTTTTTCATAACTTTTACAACTGTTTTCGCTCTTTCAAGGGAAAATATTAAGTTCACATCTTTTGAACCTGCTGCATCTGTATGCCCTGCAATTTCTAATTTTATATTTGGGTTTTCTTCTAAAATTCTAACAATCTCTTTTATTGAGTTAACACTTTTATTATTTGCAATTGTATATTTACCTCTTTTAAATGAGATTGGATTCTTATCAATATACTCATTTATTTTGATTTGAAGTTCCTGTGTTGGAAAAGATAACTCTTCAATCCTTTTTTCATCACCCTCTCTAATATAATCTTTTGGTGTTTTGATTAAAGGTTCTTTAGGTTCTTCAATAATCTCTTCAACAATCTTTTCTTTTAAAGTAGGGTCTTGTGTTACTACCTCTTGAGTTTCATCAGTAGAATCTTCTACTGTAGGAGTATCTTCTTTTGTTGTCTTATTAGGCTCAATTAAAGTTTCATCCTGTTTAATTACAGGTTCTACTTCTTTTTTAGTTTCTTCATCTGCTAAAGTTTGTTCTTGTATATTATCTAAAATTACTTCTTGTTTAGGTTCAACTTGAAGCTCTTGTTGTTTTCTCATAATTTCAGGTAAATGATAATAAACACAGCCAACAATAAATACTATTAACAATAAAAATAGAACTATTACTTTTCTTTCTGAACTCATTTTTAATCTTTATTTTATTTTTGTATAACATTCTATCTTATTGTTAATCAAATTCCTTTAAAACAAGTCATAAAATAAGAATTTTATTTAACAAAAAAATATAAGTTTAATTTGTTTGCATTTAAATATAATCTAAAAATGCACTAAAAGGAGCAATAAATATGAATAAAATTTTCACATTATTTTTTTCCATATCATTATGTTCATATCTATTCGCAAATGATATAAATGATGTTTTTAAAAGATGTGTTGCCTGTCATGGACCAAAAGGGGAAATCCCTGGATTAGGTAGAAGTATTCTAATTTCACAATTATCAAAAAAAGAGTTTGTAAAATCATTAAAAGAGTACAAAAATAGTAATAAAAACATAAGTGGTTTAGGTGGTATTATGCAAGCGCAAGTTTACACCCTAGATGAAAAGGATTTTGAAAAATTAGCTCAAATGTTTAATTTGTTAAATAAAAAGGAGAAATGATGAAAGTTGTAGTTTTATTTTTCTGTTTTGTTGGTTCTTTATTAGCTTTACCTGATGAATTTGATAGAGAATTGTATAATGAGGGGGAAAAGATATTTGAAGCAAAATGTAATAGTTGCCATCAAAAATCTATTGAGATGCAATCTCTTTTAAAAAACTTTTTAGAAGAGGATAATAAAACCCTAAAACTTTTAGCCCCAACGGGGAATCAAATCTCATATCGATTAAAATCTCAAGTAGGAAGTCCTACTGATATGGAGTTTCACTTAATGGAAACTGCAGATTTTTTAGTTGATTATGTAAATAATCCTGATAAAACAAAATCAATTTGTCTTGAAGGTGTTGTAAAACACTTTGATACAATGCCAAGCTTAAAAGACCAAATTAGTGAAGATGAGATTAGAACCATAAATCATTTTTTATATTTTTTAGAAGGGTTTAATGGAGTAAATAAATACTATCATAAAGAGGATGAGTTTTAATCCTCTCTATTATTAACTAAATTTCATATAAATTTAATAAATATACTTGACATTAGTTTGATATCAAACTATAATTCTTCTATGTATTTAGTTTGATATCAAACTAAATAAGAAAATAAAAGGAGATTAAAATGAAATTTTTTAATACAAAAACAGTTTTGTCACTATTTATCATTACTTCTGTTTTTTCAGGATGTGCGACTTCAAAACAAATAGATGTGAAAAACATGGGTACAAATAAGCAAAAAGTTGTAGAGTTACTTAACTCTATAGAAAATGGAAATACAAAGCCAGTAGGGTATATAAACCCTAATAAATATATACAGCATAATTTAGCTGTTAAAGATGGTTTATCTGGATTTGGTGAGGTTTTATCTCAACTTCCTAAAGATAGTGCCAAAGTTGAGATAAAAAGGGTATTTGAAGATGGTGATTTTGTATTTACCCATACAAAATACAACTTTTTTGGTCCAAAGGTTGGTTTCGATATCTTTAGATTTGAAGATGGGAAAATTGTAGAACACTGGGATAACCTACAAAAAATTGTAGAAAAAACTGCTAGTGGAAGAACTCAAGTTGATGGAGAAACTAATATTACTGATTTAGAAAAGACTTCACAAAATAAAGACTTAGTCAAAAATTTTGTTCAAGATATATTACTTGGCAAAAATCCTAATAAAATCACAGAATATATTTCATCTAAAAAATATATACAACACAATCCATTTATAAAAGATGGACTTGATGGACTAAACGCAGCAATTAAGTATTTAATTAGTCAAAATGATATGTTTATTTACGAAAAAGTTCATAAGATACTTGGGGAAGGTAATTTTGTTTTAACTGTAAGTGAAGGTTCATGGCATGGAAAAGCACACTCTTTTTATGACCTTTTTAGAGTTGAAAATGGGAAAATTGTGGAGCATTGGGATACAATTGAAGAGATTCCTCCACGAAAAAAATGGTTAAATGATAATGGTAAGTTTTGATAAAATTTCACACTTTTAAAGAAATTATAGTTATTATTTTAAAAAAATAGTAGGATATAAAACTAATGATTAAAACAAATTCGATTATTTCAACAATATCAACTATTGAGAATAGTGCAAATAAGCTTATTGTTGATGAATTAAAAAAACATAATCTTAATGGTTTGGCACCCTCTCATGGAAGTATTCTTGTAGTTCTTTACAATAATGAAGAGGGTGTTCCTATGAGTAAAATCACCCAAGAGATAAATAAAGATAAGTCAACTGTTACGGCACTTGTTAATAAATTAGAAAAAATGGAACTTCTTGAAAAGTTAAAAAATGTAGATGATAGTAGAAGTACTTTAGTAAGGCTTACAAAAAAAGGTCTTGATACAAAATATATTGTAATAGATGTGATTTCTAAGAAACTTTTGGATTTGACATATAAAGGTTTTACACAAGATGAAAAAGAGCTGGTATATAATCTTTTAGAAAGAATCAAAAACAATTTTTTAGATAAATAGTTTTTAATTCAAATATTTAAATTGTTTGAATAAAAAGGGCAATTGCTATTAAAAAAAGTACACCTTTAACCATTTTTGCATAAGCGATAGGATCTATTCTATTTCTAATTTTAATACCTATAAATATGGCTATTGAAATAAAAATTAAAGGGATTAAAGATTGAGATATCTCTATTTGTGTAAAAATACCTGCACTAGTAAAAAGAATAATTTGAACAATTTTCCCAAAGAAAAAGCAGATATTAAAAGATTGGACTATCTCTTTTTTTGTAAACTTTGATTCTAGAACATATATGATTAATGTAGCTGACATTACATTTGTAAGACCTCCAATTATCCCTGAACCAATTCCAAATATAGTTTTAGAGATATTAGGGTTCTCTTTGATAAAAGGAAACTCTACTTTTTTGTAATCGAAAAATAAATATAAGAGAATTACAAATACAAGAATAAACTTGAATAAATCAGTGTTGAAGTGAATTATGATTTGAGTACCTATTGCACTACCAATCATAGCTAATATAGCTAAAGGATAAAACCTTTTGACTGCTTCAAAAAAGTTCCCTTCATTTCTAATACTAAGTATATTTACAAGTAGTGTTGGAATAAGTGTATAGATAATTGCTGTTTGTAAGTCTGTAAACATAGCTATAAGGGGTGTTGCAATCATAGGAAAGCCAAATCCTACACTTCCATGAACAAAAGCAGCAAGAGTTAAGAAAATAGTGACATAAATTAAAAAATCAAATTCCATTTTAAATTATATCTTTTTAGTTCTTCACAAGAGTATTTTTGTAATATTACTTATAAAAAGGATTTAAAATAGATACTATAAAACTAGAATACAAAGATATTTTTGATAATAATAAAGCAAAAGAACTACTTATAAAAAAGCAATCAATAGATGACGAGTATAGTGAAAAGTCTCTTTTTGCTCTAATTGTAGATGGAAAATCGATGCAACCAAAGATTTTAGATAAAGAGGTTATTGTTGTAGATTTGTCACAAAAAATACTTTTTGATGAAAAAATTTATGTGGTTCATTTTGAAGGAAAAATGTGGGTGAAAAAATATGATGAAGCCTCTAAAAACTTTATTTCTATAAACCCAGAATTTTCACATCTAGTTTATAATAAAGATGAGGTTCATGTAGTAGGAAAGGTTTTAGAGATAAGTAGATAGCTCTATAAGATTTAAATCTGGGTCTCTTATATAAATTGATTGTATAGGCCCATTTGCTCCCGTTCGTTTAACTATTCCCTCTTCTATGTCAATATTTCTTGAAACTAAAAAAGCAAAGATATCTTCAATAGGTTCTTCAACAATAAAGCATAGGTCGGCACTGCCTTCTTTTACATTAAAAGCTTTTGGCTCAAACTCTTTTCCTAATAAGTGTAGGTTTATTTTTTGATTACCATATTTTAAAGCAATTCGATTTTCTTTGAAAATCTCTTTTTGCATACCAAGAATATTTGTATAAAACTCTACAGTTTTGTTTATATCTTTTACTGTTAGAACTAAATGATCTAGTCTATTTATATTTATCATTTTAATCTCCTAATTCTTTTATCTCTTTAGGCCAAGCTTTTTGAAAAAAGTGTTCTTCTAATTTATCTTTAATACCATCAGGTATTTTCATTGATTGTTTCGTTTCAAAATTATAATGAACGATTATAGCCTTTCCTGTTGTACATAACTTATTGTCTTGATAAACGGCATGAACTAATTCAATTGAAGAGTTTCCAATTTTTGAGATTCCTGTTTTTATAACAACATCTTTTCCCCAAAAAACTTCATTCAAAAAATCAAAAGAGCTATGAGCCATAACTAGATTCCACTCTTTTATATTTGAATTGGGATTAAAAATACGAAAAAATTTATCCCTTGCAGCTTCAAACCATACCCCATAAGAATTATTATTTATATGCCCTAGGGCATCAGTTTCTAAAAATCTGGGTGTAATTATCTCTGTAAACATCTTGAACTCCAAAATAAAGTGATGTAGTTTATCACAAAGATTTTAAGAATTATTTGAGTTATTGATTAAATGTATTGAATAGGGATATAATAAGTTCCTTCAAACTTCTCGTCCTCTTCTAAAAATTGATTCTTTTTAAATATTGCATAAGATGGTTTTATAGTAGTTTCAAAATTACTTTTAGGTAACCATTCATGATATACCCACCGAATAAATCTAAGAACATCTCCTATCTCTCCACTAATTTCAAATGTGGCGTATAGTGCTTCAGGAGTCATAAAAGATGGTAAGCTGGTATTTGATAAGTCTATATCTTCTTTAGGAATAATCCCTGCTACATAAGAACACTCTTCATGGGGTGTTATAGTAGGGTTGTCATGGTAGATTGCTATTTGATCATATTCTTTAATATTATTTGTATAAACCCATGCTAATAGTTGTCTCCATACTCTTTTTACATCTTTTGTTAGATAGCCTCTATTTCGAATATAATACATTTTTTTGGGAGTACTTTTGAGAATTTTTGGTTCAATCATATCAAAATCTGGTTTTTTATAAAATGAGATTATTGATTTTTCTAAGATTAGTTTTGAATACTCTTTATATCCACCATTTCTCCAATTTTTAGGAGTCTGATGAAATCTCTCTTTAAAAGCTCTGATAAAAGATGTTTGAGAACTATATCCACACAAGTTAGCAATCTCTGTAATTGTAGAAAATTTATTTGTCAAAAGAAGATTTGAGGCTTTTTGTAATCTATTTGATTTTATTGTTTCATATAAATTTATTCCCATAAACTCTTTAAATACTTTATGAAAATGAAACTTACTCATACCAAAACTTGCTGCTAGTTCATCTATATTTATATCTGTATCAATATGTTCATAGATATAAAACATAGTGTCATTTACTATTTGAATATTTTTATTATATGTCTTTCTTTTTTGCAAAATCAACAACCTTTAGTAAAAAGTAAAACAAATTATAACACTTTTTATGACAAAAATAGATAATTTTTAAAGCACAAATAGTAAAGAGTAAAATCTTTTTTACTGCTAAAATATATTTCCATTTAAAAAAGGAGTATTTATGAGAGAAAGAGATTTTTTATTAGCTATTTTAATCACATTTATTTGGGGTGTTAATTTCTCTGTAATAAAACTTGGATTAATTTCTCTTGACCCATTTATCCTATCAGGAATGAGGTTTTTATTATGTTCTTTACCATTGATATTTTTTATTAAAAAGCCAGATGTAAGTATGAAATATATCATCACTTATGGATTGCTTTTTGGTGTAGGATTATGGGGAGTCGTATCTTTAGGTATATATTTTGGAGTCTCAGCAGGAATGGCATCACTTGTTTTACAGTTTAGTGCTTTTTTTACTGTTATTCTCGCGGGGCTATTTTTAAATGAAGAGATTGATATTTTAAAAAAATTTGCATTTGCAATAGCTATATTAGGTTTGACATTGATTATTAGTGTAACTGATGGCTCTGTTACTCTTATTGGATTAGTTTTGATTTTAATTGCAGCTGTATCTCTAAGTTTCACAAATATAATTGTGAAAAAAGCGGGAACAACAAACCTTTTTTCTTTTATGGTCTGGGCTAGTATCTTTTCACCTATTCCACTATTTATATTGGCTTTTTTAACACATGGAGAAGTTGTATTTACAAGTTTTTTTGAACATTTAGATAATACAGCAATATTTTCAATTCTTTTTCAAGTATATCCAACAACACTTTTTGGATATTGGGTTTGGAATAGTTTGTTACATAAATATCCTGTGTCTAGTGTTGCTCCAATTTCATTGCTAGTACCAATTTTTGGACTTATGGGCTCATATTTTATATTTAATGAACAAATTGGTCTAATAAAAATTCTTGCTTCCTTTTTGATTGTTTCGGCATTGGTTGTTAACTCTTTTGGAGAAAGAATCTATTTAAAATTATATGGAGAGAAATAGATGGAAAATTTTTATACCCTTACAATGCTTTTTTCTATAGGGACATTTGCAATTACAAGTGCAATTACACCAGGACCTAATAATATAATGCTTTTATCTTCTGGTTTAACTTTTGGTTTTAAAAGAACAATTCCTCATATAGGTGGAATTATAGTTGGTTTCCCTATTATGATTTTATTAATTGGTTTAGGCATGGGAATAATCTTTGAAAAATATCCTATTGTTTTATCAGTATTAAAAATAGTTGGGATTTTATATCTTATTTGGATGGCATATAAAATAGCTACAAATATAAGCACCTATGATGTAAAAGAGGATGAAGATAGTAGACCTTTTACTTTTCTTCAAGCAGCTATATTTCAGTGGGTTAATCCAAAAGCTTGGATTATGGGTGTTACAGCAATTTCTATTTTTATAACAGCAAAAGAGGATAACTATGGACAAATTTTGATTTTGGCTTTTATCTTTTTACTTTCAGCTATTGTTTCATGTAATACTTGGGCCATAGGTGGAGTATTTTTAAAACGATTTATTAAAAATACTAAAAGTCTAAAATGCTTTAATAGAGTTATGGCTATTTTACTTTTAGTTTCTGTTATTCCTATATTTTTTGAAGGGTAAATTTAAAATTAACTAAGCAATGGTTTCAGCATTTTCTTCTTTTGATGAAGAAGTGCTGTTTTGTTCATACTGATTTATTGCATTTTGGGAATATTCATTTGATTTTGATAACTTATCTTGCATCTCTTGTGCAAATTCTTGCTGAGCTTTCATTAGCATAACTCTTGCTTTTGAAGCCACAGATAAATCTTGACCACTTGGGTCTGCCGGAGCTAGGGCTGTTGCAATGACACCTTGTAGATTTGAGATACTCTCTTGCGGAGTTGAGCCTGTTTGTATTCTAACGGGAACTTCACCGGCAACTGCATACATAACTCCATCTGGTCCTTTTTCATAGGTAAATGAAGCCCCTCCAGAAGCTGCTGGTCCACTTTGATGTGCCGCTTCGTGAGCTCGCACTTTTGTATCTGCAGCTTTTAATTGGTTTAGTTGAACTTTCTCATCTTGAGTTAGTTCTGTATTGTTTTTATTTGATTGTTCTTTATTTTCTTCAGGTTTTGTTGAGGCATTGTTCTTTTCAAGACCTCTTGTATCTTCTTGTGTCCCATTATTTTCTGACACAATTTGTTTTTGAGCATTTGCCCTTGAAAAATAGTCGACATTGTAGCCGAAGGTTGAAGTGTTGTTTCCTATTTCCATAATATAGATTTTATAACAAGTTGAAGAAAATGTAAAGTAATGAAGATTTATTCACTACTTTAATTTGATATTGTGGCTTTTCCCTTTGATAAATGATGTTGTATCATATATCTCTCTTAGAAATAAAAGTAGTGCAATAATTAATGAAATCATAGAAAAAATAAATAAAACTGATATCACAAGATGCGCGTGAAAATTCATCAATGAACTTGCAAAAATGCTTAGGATAACCAAGGCAATCATAAAACCGGTGGTTGTACCAAAGAAGATTGCTCTGTTTATGTTTTGCATACGTCCTACTAAAAAGTTTCTTCTTTTTTCTTGTGCAACACTTATCTTAAAATCTGGATTCTCTTGCTCTGCTTTAACTAATGAGTTATCTAACTTCTCTAATCTATCAATAATTCGTGCTAAACGTCCTGTAAATACGTTTAAAAGTCCCGCAACACCTGCTATTAAAAATACCGGTGCAACTGAAACTTGTATAAGTTGTGTGATTGTATCTATTGCAGCTTGTTCTTGTATCATTGTTTTCCATTTTATTTCTTCTTTTTTAAATAAGAAGAAGGTAAGTAGTCAAAGTTTTAAAGGTCTTTGACTTTTTTGTATTTTAGCATAATTTCTAAACTGTAAGAGATATAAAAAGAGTAATTTTTACTCTTTTTAAGTTTTATTTTTCATTACTAAACTTGAGGTGACAATTTGGCACTTCAAGTTTTGATAGTTGTAATATTTTTTCTTGAAGAACAAAAGTTCATCGCTTTCATACTTTTTTGTTGAAAAAAGTATGGCAAAAAGCAACCAGCCAAATTGTTAAAGGTCTAAAGACTACCCTTGGATTTTCTTATAATTTTTTGAACTGCGTAACTCATAAAAAGAGTGAGTTAGTCACTCTTTTTATTCAAACATACTCGTTCTTTTCCAAAAATTATTCCAAAATCCTCGGCTTTAACAAAGGCTGGGATTAGTATAGTTCTAACTTCTATTAATGTTATCGGATTTTTTCGGATTAGGTTTCGCTCTTAAAAAAAGTTCTTTACCTCTTTTATAAGTTTCAACACCTTCGTGCTTTCCAGCTAAAGTTTCTTTAACCATAACTTTTCTTGACACTTCTCCTCTTCCAGCAACTATATAGGAATCATTTCTACCATTTATGCCCGATTGTGTCCCTCTTATGTTTTCTGATTTTGCCATATTAAATCCTTTTAGGCTTGGCTTTATTCTTGCAAATTAATGCAATAACAAAAATACTAGTCCTTAAAAAGTTAAAGATATCTCGAAGAAATTGTAAGTTATACTTTCAGTCGCTAAACAATAAGTATACTTGTTTGGGTTCTTCATGAATCTACACTAGTATATATACTCAAAAAAATATTCTATTTATCCAAATAAAACATTATTATTATATCAAAAAAAGATATGCTTGTAAATACTATAACTCTATTATAGTACCTATAAAATGGGCTTTACTATGGTTTTATTATAGTATAAAAATATACATGAAAAGAGTTTTAGTAAAAATTATTTTTTAGGAAGTTCAAGGCTAGAGTGGAGATTTTATTAGGAGCTTACTGTAGTAAGTGACTAGTGAAATTTCCGCGATAACGCAGAAATTCCAACAAAGAGTTATTAATAAAACTCTTTTTAAAAGTCGTCGAAGTCGATAGAACCTTTACTGTAGTTAACAACATTCCCTTCAAAGAAGTTAGTTCTTTGATCATTAAAGCTTGCATAACCATCAACCCATGGAATAGGGTGCTTAACATTATACATTGGTTTATATCCAACTGCTTCAAGTCTTCTATCCGCAAGGTATTGAATATATTGTTCAATGATTTTATCTGTAAATCCAAGGATTTGACCTTGAGTTACATATGCTCCCCATGAAGCTTCAAGTTCAACTGCTTTTTTAAACATAGCTCTTACTTGTTCTTCTAACGCTGGTGTGAATAAATCAGGCCTTTCTTTTCTAGTAGAGTTAATCATATTTTGGAATAAAAGTAAGTGAGTTACTTCATCCCTTTGAATAAATCTAATCATTTGAGAAGAACCTAACATTTTCCCAGATTTACCAAGGGCATACATAGCAGCAAAACCAGCATAGAAGTATAAACCTTCTAAAATTTGGTTAGCAAACATTGCAAGAACGATTTTTTCATCAGTAATATCACCAGCAAGGTTTTTATATACAGCAGCGATATAGTCATTTTTTTCTTTTAATTTAGCATCTGTTTTCCACATATTGTAGATTTCATCAGTATTATCAGAAATTGACTCAACCATAACTGCATATGATTTTGAGTGATTCGCTTCTTCATATGACTGTCTTGAAAGACAAGCATTAATTTCTGGAACTGTAATATATGGATTGATATTGTCCATAAGGTTATTAGTTTGTAATGAATCCATAAAAATCAATTGAGATAAAACTAAGTCGTACATTCTTTTTTCTGGAACAGTAAGATACTTATAATCTTTTGCATCTCCTGTCATTTGAACTTCTTTAGGGAACCAAGTATTTGCTTCCATTGTGTCCCAAAGATTTAATGCCCATTGGTACTTCATCTTAGTAAAGTTAATCATACCATCAGGGTTTCCACCAAAAATTCTTCTGTCGTTTAAGTTCTCTTTTGAATCTGGGTTATATATTGTTTTTCTTCCCACTTAATTTTCCTCTATATTTTTTGATATTTTATTTAATTTACAAAACTTTCCGTATATATAAAATGTAAGGTTATCTTATTGACAACCTGAACATTCCATACTTCTATCTTCTACATCATTTGATGCTTCAGGTGATTGAGATCTTAAATAATATGTTGATTTAAGTCCAAGTTTCCATGCTAGCATATAAATCTCATGTAAGTATTTCCCACTTGCTTTATCTAAACTCATAAAGATATTTAAAGATTGTCCTTGGTCAATCCATTTTTGTCTAACTGCACCAGCTCTAATAATATCTAATTGGTCAACATCATAAGCAGGAGTATAATATGTCCATGTTTCAGGAGATAAGTTTGGTACAACTACAGGAATAAGTCCTGATAGGTTCTCTTCATACCATTTTCTTTTATAAACTGGTTCAATAGCTTGTGTTGTTCCAACAAGGATTGAAATAGATGAAGTTGGTGCAATTGCCATTAAGTATCCATTTCTCATACCATTTGATTTAACTTGCTCTCTTAATGCATCCCAATCATATCCCGCATCAAAAAGGTCTTTATCTACAAGTGCATTTACAGCTTGTGGCGCATGATCGTGTGGCATAATACCCTTTGACCAGTTAGAACCTTCAAATGTTGGGTAAACACCTTTTTCAACACTAAGTTCACTTGATGCTTTAATTGCATTATATGAGATTGCTTCCATAATAGAGTCAATCTTTTTAAAGTGGTCATTACTTCCCCAAACAAGTTTGCTTTCTGCAAGCATTTGTGACTCACCCATTACACCAAGTCCAATAGATCTTGATTTTAAGTTTGTAGCTTTTACTTTTCGTAAGGGATAGAAGTTTAAGTCGATTACATTATCTAGCATTCTAACTGCTGTTGGAACAACTCTTTCTATATCCTCTTTTGTATTGATTCTAGAAAGGTTAATCGATGCTAAGTTACAAACAGCTGTATCTCCATCAGTTTTTTCTTTTTCAACAATAAATACTCTTTTACCATTTATTGAATCAAGGGCAGTAACTTTGTTTGCTTTTTTCTCTTGACCAGCATCTACAACTATTTTATCCTCTTCTTCGTAAGTTTCAATTGTTCCATCTTCAAACTCTAACTTGATTTTATAGTGGTTAGGGTTTGTATTTTGGAAAATCTCTGTACATAGATTTGAAGATCTAATATGTCCAACATGGTTATTTGGATTAGCTCTATTTGCATTGTCTTTAAAGCAAAGGAAAGGTGAACCAGATTCAAAATAAGAAGTCAGAATTTTTTTCCATAACTCTTTTGCTTTCATTCTTTCTTTTGTAATTGATTCATCATTTTCATATTGGATATATCTTTCAATAAATGCTTCACCATGTAATTCAGATAAATCTTTTACTTCATATGGGTCAAATAAAGTCCAGTATGAATCTTCAGCAATTCTTTCCATGAAAAGGTCTGTAATCCAAAGTGAAGGGAATAAGTCATGTGCTCTTCTTCTTTCTTCACCTGAGTTTTTCTTCAAGTCAATGAAATCAACAATATCCATATGCCATGGCTCAAGGTAAACAGCAATTGCACCTTTTCTTGTCCCTAATTGATCAACTGCGATTGCAATATCGTTTGTGATTTTAAGAAATGGTACAGTACCACCAGCAGCACTTTTATGGTCATCAATAACTCCACCTAAAGATCTAATTTGGTTCCAGTCCCAACCAATACCACCACCATATTTAGAAAGTAGTGACATCTCTTTGTATCCATCAAAAATACCTTCAATATTATCAGGACTTGAACCAATATAACAAGAAGATAATTGGTGTCTATTTGTTCTTGCATTTGATAATGTTGGAGTTGCTAGCATAACTTCAAATTTTGAAATTACATCATAAAACTCTTTTGCTCTTTCTTGTTTGTTCTCTTCATCTTGAGCTAAGAACATAGCAATTGCCATAAACATTTGTTGTGGTAATTCAATTGGATTACCATCTCTATTTTTGATTAGATATCTATCATATAATGTTTTAATCCCAAGATAGTTGAAAAGGTAATCCCTTGAAGGGTCAATATAATCATTTAACTCTTCTAAATCATAGCCTTCTCCTAAAGCAGGAAGTAGTCTTCCAGCTTCTTTCCCGTATCTTAGGTAATCCTTTAAATGGCAGTATGGTTCACCTTTGATTCCGTGAGTAGCTTTTCCAACTTTGTGATATAGGTCAAATACAAAAAGTCTTGCGGCAGTAAAAGTCCAATTTGGGACATCAATATCAATTTTTTCAACTGCCGTTTTTATTAATGCATCTTGTATATCTGAAGAACTCATTCCATCAATAAATTTAATTTGAGCATCAAGCTCTAGTTCACTTTGAGATACACCATCTAAGCCTTCAGTAGCTTCAATAGTCATCTTTTGGATTTTAGTAATATCTAAAACCTCTTTTCTACCATTTCTTTTTTGAATCATTATTGCCATCTTAGTTTAACCCCTATCCCTTTTATAAGTTAATTATTTAAATACTCTTTTAAATATAGCATCCACATTTTTTGTATAATAATCGTAGTTAAAACACTCTCTGATTTGTTCTTCAGATAGTTTTGCTCTTAAGTCATCATCTGCTAATAAGTGACCTAAGTATAAAGACTCACCCTCTTCATTTAGTGTTGGTTTGCCTTGTTGAATCTCTTCCCAAACCTTCATAGCATTTCTTTGAACGATTTTGTAAGCATCTTCTCTGCTTACTCCAGCTTTTGGTAACTCTAGCAAAACTCTCTGAGAGAAAACTAAACCACCAGTTAAGTTTAAATTTTTCATCATATTTTCAGGCATAACAGTTAGATTAGCAATTACATTGTTCATTCTATGTAACATAAAGTCTGTTGTGATAAATGCATCAGGTAACCAAAATCTTTCATTTGATGAGTGTGAGATATCTCTTTCATGCCATAGTGCCACATTTTCCATCGCTGGATTTGCATATGCTCTTATTGTTCTTGCTAGACCTGTGATGTTTTCAGTTAAAATAGGATTTCTTTTGTGTGGCATAGCTGAACTTCCTTTTTGACCTTTCGCAAAAAACTCTTCAGCTTCATATACTTCTGTTCTTTGTAAGTGTCTAACTTGAACAGCAAATTTTTCAATTGATGATGCCATAGATGCTAAAGCAGTTGCAAGTCTTGCATATCTATCTCTATGAACTACTTGGTTTGAACAAGGTTCTGGTTTTAAACCTAATTCTGCCATAGCTAATTCTTCAAGCTCTAATGGAGCATGAGCAAAGTTACCCATTGCACCAGAGATTTGACCAACAGAGATAACTTCCATTGTTTGTTCTAGGTTTAATAGATGTCTAGCCATTTCATCATACCACACAGCTAAAGTTAAACCAAATGTAATAGGTTCACCATGAATACCATGTGATCTTCCTACCATAAGTGTAAACTTATGTTCTTGGGCTCTTTTTTTAATTGATTCCATTAACATCTTAACGTCATCAATAACAATTGTTAGTGAATCTCTCATTTGAAGAGCAACACCTGTATCAACTGCATCAGATGAAGTCATACCATAATGGAACCATCTTGATTCTTTCCCTAATGACTCTGAAACACTTGTATTAAATGCAATTAAGTCATGTTTTGTAACAGCTTCAATCTCTTCGATTCTTTCAACTGAAAATGTTGCATTATTAACAATTTTTTCACAATCATCATCTGGAATAAGACCTAATTTATTCCAAGCCTTTACCGCTGCTTTTTCTACTTCTAACCATGCTGCATATCTTGCGTGTTGAGTCCAGTGTTTTGACATCTCTTCTCTAGCATATCTTTCAACCATAAACAAATCCCTTGTATTCAAATATCTATTAGTTTTTATCAGTTTTTTCTAATAATTTTAGTATGATATGCTATCTAAATAAGACAAAAAATATGTTTAATTTTTGTTGAATTTTTACTTAATTTCAGGAAATAATATTGCCATTTACTTTAAAAAAATTTGATGCCATAAAAGATAAAAAAATACAACTATTTATGTTGCAAGACTTAGGCTATAAGCCCCGTCCTGCCAATCGTTTGATAGCAAAATCAAGGGTTTTTGACTCAAATCATATTCCCTATGAACTTAATGAATTAATAAAAGAAGATATTATCTACATTGCTTTGTTTGAGGGGCATACAAGGGGCTTAAGACCTTTACATGTTTTTAAAGATTTTGCAATATTTGATAAGCCTTCAAATTTAATGATTCATCCTAATTCAAAAAATACTCCTTATTCACTTTTGGATGAGATTAAGTACCATTTAGGAGAGAATGCAAACCAAGCTCATAGAATAGATGCGGAGACTTCAGGCCTAGTATTAGTGGGGAAAAATGAAAAGGTTACAAATAAACTTGCAACTATGTTTGAGAACAAAGAGTATAAAAAATCTTACCTTGCAATAGTTGAAGGAAAGATTGAAAAAGAAGAATTAATTGACAAAAATCTAAAAAAAGAGGGGAAAACCATTGGTGTTAGAATGACAACTTGCTCAAAAGATGAGGGTAAAGAATCAATTACAAAGGTAAAACCACTTAAATACAATGAGAAAAAAGATATTACATTGCTTGAAGTTACACCCATAACAGGTAGACAACATCAAATACGAGTACATTTATACTCAATTGGTCATAAAATATTAGGTGATCCTATATATGGAATAGATGATGATATTGCAGAAAATTATCTAAATAAAAATCTTAGTGATGAAGATAGAATTAAAGCTTCTAAATCCCATAGGTTATGGTTGCAAGCAAATTACCTTGAATTTACCTACGATAAAGTGATTTATAAAATCTATTCTAAAAATAAAGATATATATAATGAGTTCAGCTTACTAAGAAGCTAACTCACAATTAAAACAATTTGATATATCTTTACATGTAGAACAAGCTGGTGCTGTTTTACCTATAGAATCGTAAAGATATTTTTTCCATCTTACATCTTTTGGTTTTATTTTTGCTAAAGATGGAAAGTTGTTTGTCATTAACCTATTCATCTCTTTTCTACTGATTAAGCCTAAATCAGAGTATAAATGCCCCATTCTTAATGAAGTTTTAGCAATCCAAGGTGCCAATGTATTCTTTGCATAATCATCGTCTGCATTTTTTTGAAGTAAGCCTAATACTTCAACTTCCATCATTTCAAATTCACTCATAGTTTTTTCCTCCTTATTTAAACTACATCACAATATTCAAGATCCATTCCAGATGGTCTTGATAAATCTTTATTTCCACCAATATAAAGATTTTTTAAATTCATTAACTCCTCAATTGAATCAGGTAAAACACTGATTTCATTATCCTCTAAATCCAATTCTTCAAGTTTTTCTAGGTTTCCTATATCATTAGGTAGACTAAGTAAAAAATTAGAACTCACACTTAAACTTGTAAGCTTTCTTAATTGACAAATTTCATTTGGAAGATAACTTAGGTTATTGTTATCTAAAATTAATATTTTTAAATCTTCTAATTTGCTAACATTAAAATTTAGTGACTCAAGGTTATTATCACTTAAATCAAGTTTTATCAACATATCATGGGATTCCAAGGAAGGTAGGTTTATTAGATGATTACCTTCTAAAAGTAGAGTTTCAAGCTCTTCAATATTGGATATTGATTCTGGCAGAAAACTTAGATTATTAAAAGATAAATCTAAATAATATAAAGACTTCATTTTAGAAAAAGAATCAGGTAATTCCTCTAGTTCATTGGTATCAAAAGATAGGTATAACAACTTTGTAAGATTCCCTAAACCTGGGCTAATATTTTTTATTTTATTAGCAGCTAGAGTTAATCTAGTAAGTGAACTAAGATTATAAATCTCTTCGGGTAAGGTTTCAATCCTATTTCCATTTAGATTTAAAATCATAAGTTTTTCCAAATTTCCAATAGATTGAGGTAACTCTTCAATAAGATTGTTTTCACATTGAAGATTTTTTAGATTTTTTAATTGGCCAATTGAATTAGGTAATTTAGAAAGTCTATTATTTGAAAGTTTTAATACGCTTAAAGATTTTAAAACATGAATAGACTCAGGTAATTCACGAATTTTTTTCTTAGTTAAATCTAAATGGGTCATCATAAAAATATCATCATCATTTGTTGAAATGGTAGCTTCTAATCTATTAGTTCTAACCCATCTTACAAAATCATCAATATCACTCATGCTTATCCTTTTAACCTATCATTCATTGCGTCAATTAAAAAAGAAACCTCTTCATAATCAATAAATCCAAAGTCAACCATATTGTATAAAGACATTAAAGGCTTTCTACAACAAGTTTTGCTGCATCCTGTTACTAGTTTTTTAGCTTTTTTATATGGAAGATCTGTATCTTGAAAAATCTTTACTGCATCTTGGATAGTTTTCTCTCCACATTCGCAGATTCTTTTATTTTTTAAATCTTCCATAATGTTTCCAAATTATTTTAAGTATGGATGTGCTTCTTTGAAAGTATTAACATCTTTCATAGCAACAGCAATTTTTTCACTTAATTCTGGTAATTTATCATAATCTGTCCAGATAGTATCTTCAACAATATCATGAACAACACCAGCAAGTTCAACAACTTTTCTTTTATACTTTGCTAGTTCTTTTTTCTTCTCTTTTTGTTCTTCAGTTAATCCTGCCATAATTTCGTCTCCTTTTTTTTAATTTATTGTCTATTTTTTATATATTTTATGATTATATAGCATATAAATTTTCTAATTTCAATTGGGGCTTCTCACCCAAATACATTAAAGAATAAGTACCATCTTTTTTAAATTTATAACTATCATAAAGCTCAGTTATCTCTTTGATATCTTTTGGAGTATAGGCGAAAATCTTTTTCAGACCCCTATAATATAAAACACCCCTTAGAAGTTTTTCTGCATCTAAATAAGATTCACTTTGCATAAGCCAAGGTGAAACTCTAATAAATCTTTTGTTTACAACATATGAGTGTAAAAATCCTGTCTGAGTAGATAGTTTTAAAGAGTTCGAGAAAGTACAATCAGTTTTTAAATAATCTTCTCTATTGTCCATAAATACTTGTTTATCGATTTTTATTGAAATATCATCATAGTTTTCACCACTTACTTGTTTTGCAATAGAGTTTGAAAAGTTAAAGGGAACTGCTTCTCCACTATGCATATATCTAACAAATAATGAATGCTCTTGAAAATTAAAAGCTTCAACAAAATGTTTTTTCTTAACATCAATTAATACAAAAATATTCATACTAGGAGTATTTTGTATAAGAAGTTTTAAAAGTCTTGTTAAAACTTCTTCATGGCTTTCTAAAGCGTTTATGATATTAATAAAAATATGTTTTTGAAATTCATAGGCACTAACTACACCAACTATATTTCCACTTTCATATGCAGCAAAGCAATATTGTGGAAAAACATTATAAGTTTGTTTCAATAACTCCAATTCAAAAAGTTTATCACTTTCTAATAAATTAGAGATATCTTCCTCAAAATCGTTTCTTAAATATCCAACGAACATAGGTATAACTCTTTTAATTCAGTACTATCTAATACTTTTTTTCTATTTGTAACAATCTCTCTTACTAGTGGTAAAAGCTCTTGTAGTCTTTGTTTATCTGGATTAATACCCATAGCTTGTAAGTGATATAATAAAGTTGAGGTTCCTGAATGTTTTCCAATAGGGAAAGCCCTTTGTAATCCAACCTCTTTTGGGGTAAATGGTTCATAAGCTGATTTTGATTTCATCATTCCATTTACATGAATTCCAGATTCATGGGCGAAGATATACTCACCAATAATTGGAAGATTTGTATCTATTCTTCTATTTGATGCAAGACTAACACTTTGAATTAAAGATTTTAATTTTTCAGAGTTAATATTTACATCTTTTCCAAAAAGTCTTGTTAAGCTCATTAAAACCTGCTCGAAAGATGCATTGCCCGCGCGTTCACCTAAACCTATTACAGTTGTATTAGCACTTATAGCTCCTGCTTCAAAACCAGAAATTGCATTTGCTGTTGCCATACCAAAATCATTGTGTGTATGCATCTCAATATCGAGCAGTTTTAATGAACTTAACTCTTTTATATTTTCATATGTTTTTTGGGGAGTTAATATTCCAACGGTATCGCAATACCTAAACCTATCAGCGTTGATAGATTTTCCTAAACTCATAATCTCTTTTAAAAATCCTAAGTTGGCACGGCTGGAATCTTCCCCTCCAATACAAACAAAAAGACCCTCTTTTTTTGCTTCTAGAACTACTGTTTCTAATTGTCTTAAAAGTTTTTCTTTATCTCCACCAAATTTCACATCAATTAAGATATCTGAAACAGGAATTGAAAGGTCTACTGCTTTTAATCCACAATTTATTGAAGCTTCTAAATCACTAAGAGTTGCTCTGTTCCAACTCATAATTCTAATAGGTAAATTTAATGCTAAAATTTCTTTAAGGTCATCTTGCTCTTTTTGTCCCATGGCAGGAATCCCAACTTCAAGCTCATCGGCGCCTGCTTCATAGAGTTTTTTAGCAATATCTAATTTTTCTTTAGTATTAAATGCAACATATGGGGCTTGTTCACCGTCTCTTAAAGTTGTGTCGTTTATTAGAAACATTTAATTTACCTTTTTATTAGTATTAAACTAATATATGCAAAAAGTGTTCCTTTATGATTAAATTTTAAGTATCTCTAAACTATGGATTTTATTTAAATCTTCTTTTTCTAAAGAATCATATGAGTATACAAAACAACAAGGTTTGTCTTTTATTGTTTTTTCAATTTCCCAAAAAGTATCAAGGGAATCAACTAAATAGATTTTATCTGCACGTAAAGATTTTAAGGGAAAACCAATAGCTCCATGACATGTAGTTGCTGGGTACAGTTCCAATAATTCACTATTAATAGATATAGGACCATTACCCTTTAGAAGTAAAACTTTTGGATTTTTCATTTATACTTTTTTGAAGCTGAATTAGGGATTACCCTAATTCAGCTTCCATCTCTTTTTCTTGGAAAAAATATTTTTTTGCAGCTTCAAAAACAGATTTTTCAATTGGTTGAAGTGCATATGAATCATCAGAGATTAAGTTAATACTATTGAGTTCATCTTGTGGACAACCACCTATTTTTTCTGTTAAAAGGATATCAATATCTTTTAAAGTGTTTTTAATCTCTTCAATTGGATAAGAACCATCACAATCTTCAGGACCTTTACAGTAAGCATTTTCAACTTTTCTGTGCATTACAAATTTAAGTGCTTTATCTCCAACTTCATAGATTAAGAATTCTGTAGCATTACCAAAGTGTAGGTTAATTGTTCCCTCTCCAGCTGTTGTTACAGCTACAAGTTTAGTTTCACCTGTACTACTTAATTCCTCTTTTGAAGCTTGCTCAATTTTAACCCTATCATTTGCAGCATCAAGTGCAGCTCTCCAGTTTTCAATAACTTCATGCTTTTTCTTTCTACCTTCAATATCATATTGGTCTTCTAAAGCTTCCCAAGTCATATCTTGGAATACATCAGGAGTAAACTCTTCTCCTCTATCTTCACCAATTAAACCAACAGCATCTGCACGACATTGTCTACAGTGGCTCATTAGTTTCATATCCATACCACATGCTTCTTGCGCTGCCATAACCTCTTGGTCGGTTGCACTTGCCTGTCCATTTAATCCATAATATGTTCCATACTCTTCTTTTGATAAAAGTGGCATAATATTGTGTAAGAAAACACCTAACTCTTTTAGCTTTTTAGCTACATTTGGTAATTCTTGGTCATTTACACCAGGGATTAAAACAGAGTTTGCTTTTACTAAAATCCCATTTTCAACTAACATCTTAATCCCTTTAAGTTGTTGTTCTAAAAGGATTTTTGCACCTTCAGCACCAAATACTTTTTTATGGTTCCAGTGAACCCATGGATAGATTTTTGCACCAATTTCTCCTGTTTCATCAACAGAGTTAATTGTTACAGTTACGTGGTCAACATTGTATTTAATCATTTCATCAACATAATCTGGGAGTTTTAATCCATTTGTTGATAAACATAGTTTTTGATCTGGCGCTTTTTCGTGTAACATTCTAAATGTATCAAATGTTTTTTTAGGATTTGCAAGTGCATCACCAGGTCCTGCAATACCAACAACTGAAAGTTGCTGAATATCTCCACCAACATATAATACTTTTTTAACTGCTTCTTCAGGGCTTAATTTATTTGAAGTAACTCCTGGTCTAGATTCGTTTGAACAGTCAAACTTTCTATTACAATAGTTACATTGAATATTACATGCAGGTGCAACTGCTACGTGGATTCTTGCATAGTGTTGGTGGGCACCTTCACTATAACATGGGTGATTGTTAATCTTATCCATTACCTCTTGTTCTAAACTTTCTTGCGTGCTACTTGATGTACATGAACAACTCATCATCTCTCCTTTTCGCGTTTTTATATTGAAAATGAATAATGCACATAGTGTTCCATTGAAAAAAAAATAAAATTTAGGAATAAAAATTGCATATAAGTGGATAATTTAAAAGGAATCTTTATGACTATTCAAGAACAAATAAAAGAACAATTAATAAAAGAAGTGTTTTCAAATATAGATAATATATATGAATTTATGGATGCTAGATACAATCTAGATAAACCCTGCAACGATGCAGTTGTGAAAAAACTTAATGAACTAAAAGATGTCATATATAAAGTTTCAGGACTTAGTGAATTAAATTAATCATTTTATTGATTTATATCAATGATAAACATTATCAAAGTTGCTATATTTACTTTATATTATTTGAATAAGGTAAATAGATGGAATATCCAAATTTTTTCGATGAAATTGAAACAATAAAATTAAAAGATGACTTATCAGCAATTCTTGGCTCATTAGAGGATGGGGTTGTAGAATTTTCATATTTAGATATTGTAAAAAGTGCAGGGCACTCTTGTCCAACAGTAGCTGGAGCATATCTAATGACTCAAGTTGCATTAGAGAATTTATACAAAAATGAGATTCCAAAAAGGGGAGAGATTTTTGTAAGTTTTAAAGAGGACTCACTAGAGGGTACTGCAGGAGTTATTGCAAATGTTGTTTCTCAAATTACAGGGGCAACGGAGTTTTTAGGATTTAAAGGTTTAAATGGTAAGTTTACTAGAAATGGTTTGATGCAATTTAATGATAAAATCACAACTAGTGCAAAGTTTACAAGAATAGATACAAAAGAATCTTTGGAGTTAATCTACAATCCAAGTATAATACCACCAGATGAAAAAATATCACAATTAATGGAAAGACTAATGCAAGATAAAGCTTCTCTTGAAGAGAAAAAAGAGTTTGCAAAACTTTGGCAAGAAAGAGTTGAAAAGATATTTAGCAATAAAAATAGAGTAATAAAAATATTATGACAGAAGAAAAGTTTCAAAGTGAAATTGATACTCTAAATAGATTTTTTACAAAATATTGTAAAGATAAACATGAAAATCAAAAAAGTAATCTTTATAAATTTGAGTACAAAAATCTTTCCTTTGAAACTTCTATTTTTCTGTGTGATGATTGTAATAACTTAATCTCTTACTCTTTTGATAGATTAAAAGAGTGCCCTCATGAGATAAAGCCTAGATGTAGAAAATGTGAAAAACCATGTTATGAAAAGACTCAATGGAAAAGTTTATCTAAAGTTATGAGATATAGTGCAATTAGATTAAATTTAACAAAAAGAATAAAAAAAATATTTTCTTGACCTTGGTCTATTTTTTTTCCACAATTTTTTATTACAATTTTAAACAATAAAAAGGAGAAGAAATGAAAAAAGTTTTACTTTTAAGTTCAGTATTAGCGTGTGTTGCATTTGCAAATCCATACGCAAAGTGTGTTGCATGTCATGGAGCAAATGGTGAGAAAGTTGCTTTAGGAAAATCAAAAATTATCAAAGATATGACTAAACAAGAGATTGTAGATTCATTAAAAGGTTATAAAGATGGTTCTTACGGTGGAGCTATGAAAGCTCTTATGAAAGGTCAAGTTGCCTCTTTATCAGATGCTGATATCCAAGCTATAGCTGAAAAAATTGGTAAATAAATAATTTAACAATAAAATCAATAGGTGATGAGTATAAGTGTTAGTTTTAGTCAAAGTACTGTAGTTTATACCCATCACCAATTAATTCATAGTAATCTCAATCATCTTACCATTTAAAATTTCGCCGAATTCTACACCATAATTATAGCATTGGTTTAGCTCCTCTTTTGTAGGGATTAATTTTATTTTCATAGATTCCATTGGCGGTACTCTAAAACTCAAGGATTTTAGTCTATGGTTAATCATATCAACAGCTTCACCACTCCAACCATATGAGCCAAAGGCACCACCAGTTTTACCTCTTTTTTCAAGGTACATCATACAAGAGAGTAAATCCCAAACCGGTTTTGGAGCATCTGAATTAATTGTTGGAGTTCCTATTAAAATCCCATCACTTTCTTCTAATATATTTATCATATTTGATTCCTCAAGGGAAGTTAAATCATACACATTTGCTATAATCCCTTCAACACTTTCAGCTCCATCAAAAATTGCTTCAGCCATATCTCTAGTATTTTTATAGCTAGTTATATAAAAGATTGATAAAATTTTATTTCCATGACTTATCTCTTTATAATCTTTTTGACTCCAATTTCTATAATATTCCATATATCTATAGGGTTTTTGTCTTAAAATTGGTCCATGAAGTGGTGCAATCATCTCTATACTTAACTTATCATATAACTTTAAAGCGTTTAAAACATAAGATTTAAAAGGTCTCATTATATGATCATAATAATATTTAAAAGAATAAAAGAAATCACTAACTTGGTCATCAAATAATCTTTTATCATGGTAATGGCTTCCAAAAACATCCCCTGAAAATAGTAAACAATCCTCTTCCACAAAAGAACTCATTGTTTCAGGCCAATGTAAATAAGGAGTTGTTAAAAACCTAATTGTTTTATTTCCAAGTTTTAAACTTTTGTTTGTCCAAACAGTTTCAAAATCAATATTTTCTCTATGGGTAATTGCTTTTAACATTGATGTAGCTTGGGGTGAAATTAAAACTTTCACATCATCATTTACCCTGTTCATAAGTTCTGGAATTGCTCCAGCATGATCTGGTTCCATATGGTGTAAAATTACATATTTTATCTCATCATATGAACATAAGCTTTCTATTTTTTTAAAAAATTCTGCTTGAAACTCTACTTTTACAGTGTCAACTATTATTACACCTTCATCAGTTTTTATTAAATAAGCATTATAAGATGAACCATTTGCTGTTTTCATAATAATATCAAAAGTTCTAATATCAGGGTCAAAGGCACCAATAAAATATATATCTGGTGCAATTTCTATTGGCTTATTTGTATCCATAATTCATCCATTTTTTTATTTTGCTATTAATCTTCTCATCCAAATTGGAGGATTTTCTTGCATCTTAATCAAAGAGCTTAGAACATCTTCAATTTTTTCATTTTCACGGCTTGCTTGCATAGGAAAAATTTGACATCTTTTTACCATCATAGAAGCTTTTGGTCCTATTTGCTGAACATATAAAATATCACTATCTTCTAAACACTCAATCTTATATGTAAGTTTCTCAATTTCATCATCGATTTCAAGTGAAGAATCAATAGATTTAACAAATGTATATTCATCACCATGAATTTCATAAATATAAAACTCTTTACACCAACCAAAATGTTGATTAACGTGAATATTATCTTTTGAAGCAAATGCAATTCTCATAATATAAATATCCTAACTCTTTCATCAATAATTTTTTGCATAGTGTCTGCAATCATTGTATATGTTCCAGTACTTGCAATGGAACATCCAACACACGCACCTTGATAAGCTAATCTAATCTCAACTTCTGGTTCACTTATATAGTCAATTAAGATAATATTTCCACCATCTTTTAGAAGTATTGGTCTGATAAATCTATCTAAGGCATCATTTATAATCTCTAATTGTTTTTGCTTAGTTTGCGCTCTAAAATCAGTATTTAACTCACAAGAATCATTTAAGGGTTTATCCATTCCTGTTAATTGTACATTTGCCATGGCATGGCCATTTTGTGCAGCCTTTAACATACAATCAAAGCCTTCTTTAACTAAATCAATTTGTGTTCTATCTTGTAGTAAAATTAAAGCTAATCTAAAACAAGCTTGTGTATGGTTTTTAGATACGGCTCTTCTAAAGTATTCGATAGCTTTATCTAAATCTTCTTCTACCCCAATTTTTGTTTGATACATTAAAGCTAAGTTGAAATTTGCTGAGTCATTATCATATTTGCTTGCTTCTTCAAACCACTCTTTTGCTTTTGCATAATCTTTTTCAACACCTTCACCTTTTAGATACATCAATCCAATGTTTGCCATTGCTCTATCACTTTTTGTTTTTGCTTCCTCTTTCCAAATAGAAAGTGCTGTTTCAAAATCTCTACTTTTGTATGCAGCTAATGCTTCTTTATGTCTCATAAAATTTCTTCCTTCTCCTGGATTTGGAAGTTCTTTCCCCATCTCCAGCTGTTTATATATATGTTCTATTAAAAACTTATGGGCAAGTTCGACTGCTTCTTCGTAATCTTCACTTGCTGCTTTTATATCAAAATCTAAAAATTCAACTAAAAATGCATCACCAAGTTCATTCTCCCCACTATAACACTCAAAGGGATAATCTAAAGATGCATAATATTTTAAATCTTTTTCCAAAATATTTCCTAAAATTCTAATGGTTTATGTTCTAGTCTATCTTCCATACTAATAAGCTCTCTAAAAGGTCTTGGTTGATTTTCAGGAGAGAAAATGCCTTTTTTCTTATGAACTCTGATTTTATAAGTTCCTTCCTCATGACCACTTAAATAGTAGTCATTATACTCTTGAGTATACGGCATATCCCAAGCTATTGCTCCTGGTGTAGGACAAACGTCAAAACATTTTGGTACAGAGCAATCCACACACTCTATACACTTTTCAGGTTTTACATATACGTATTCTGTATCTTCAATGGGTGAATCATCTGCACTTACAATTGCCGTAGCAGGGCATTCATCAACACATGAATCACAACTGATACATTCATCTGTAATAACTACTGACATATTTTACTCCTTAGAACCACATGTGCAACTTGCACTACCTGAATCAAGTAATGTTTTTGAATTATCTTTAGTTACAGCAATTGTTTCTTCATTTAAAAACTTTTGGTAAATTTCGTCAATTGAAAAAAAGCTCTTTTTTGAAGTGAATACTTTTACTTGTTCTTTATAAAGAGTATTAAACACACCTTCTCCCATATGATAAAAAATAGTACTAGTAGCACCACTTTTTTTTACAAACATTGCTGTATCAGACCCGCTTCCACATCCATCATTTTTTTCAACTGTCATTTCTCCAGTTAAAGTATTTAAAAATGCAAAAAAAGGTGCATTCCCATATAAATCTGAAATAGTTGTAGAACTACTTTTACTAAGTGGTATTGCTAACATTTTCTTCTCCTAAGCAATTATCTAATAAAGTTATATGCAAAAACTGTTCCGTAATTTATAAAAACACATAAAGGGAATAGAAATTGCATATGTTAAGGAATAAAAAACTAGCTGAAGGAGTAACTCGTTACTCCCTTTAGAATTTGCTTCTTTAACTGGAATTTATTTCCAGTTAAAGAAGTTTTCAATATTGGTTTCCTTACAGAAGGGGGAACCTTCTGTAAGGAGTAGACAATGGTAAATAAAAAACTAATTAGAGAACTATTAAGTGAGACTGCATGTTCACACAATAAGACTAAAAAATCTTCATGTGACAAACCAAAACCAGGGGCAACTTCTGGTGGTTGTGCCTTTGAGGGTGCTCAAATTGCATTATTTCCATATGCTGATGTTATTCACCTTGTTCACTCTCCCTCAACATGTATTGGAGCATCTTGGGAAACTAGACAAACTTTAACTTCCCATAAAGGGGAGAATAATACCCTTACTGGATATACAACAGATGTTAGTACAAATGATGTAATTTTTGGTGGAGATAAAAAACTTGAAGATTCAATTGATTATATTGTCGAGCATAAAAATCCTAAAGGAATTTTTGTATATGAAACCTGCGTTACTTCTATGATAGGTGATGATATAGATAATGTTTGTAATAGAATGGAAACAAAACACGGTATACCTATTGTAGTTATTCACTCACCAGGTTTTGTTGGAGGTAAAAACTTAGGTTCAAGACTTGGTGGAGAATCTGTACTTCATCAACTTATAGGAACAAAAGAGCCTGAAGAGATACATCCCTTTGGTATAAATTTAATAGGTGAATATAATGTAACAGGAGATATGTGGCAATATACTCCAATTTTGGAAAAAATAGGTATCAAAATTGTTTCAACATTAGCTGGTGATGGAAGAATTGAAAATATCCAAATGGCACACACTGCTAAATTGAATGTTATTGTTTGTGCTAAATCATTAATTAGTTTAACAAGAAAAATGCAAGAGAAATATGAAATTCCATATATATCTATCTCTTTTTATGGGAAAAGGGATACTACAAATGCAATTAGAAGTATTGTGAATGCCTTTGGTAATGAAGAGTTATCTAAAAAAGCAGAAAAAGTAATTGCCCAAGAAGAAGCAAAATTGGAAGAAGCATTAATCCCTTATAGAAAAATACTTGAAGGGAAAAAAGCTATTTTAAATACAGGTGGAAATAAAACTTGGTCTATTGCTTCAGCTTTACAAGATATTGGTATTGAAGTTGTTGCAACAAGTGTAAAAAAAGCGACTTTAGAAGATAAAGAGATTTGTGCAAAATATGTTGATATTTTAATGACAGATCCAGGAACCCAACAAGCAAAGTTAATTGATGAGCATAATGTTGATATTTTATTAGCAGGTGGTAGAAGTTTATATACTGCTATTAAGAAAAAAGTTTCTTTTGTAGATGTTAACCAAGAGAAGAAAGTTAGTTATGGAGCATATAAGGGATTGATTAATTTAGCAAAAGATGTTTCAGATGCAGTAAATAATAGAGTTTTTAAAATAGTTGCTAATCCAGAACCTTGGAAATAAGCCTTTAACCATAAATACTTTCTTTAAAAGAATCTCGTTATAATTATTCTTTTAAAAGGAAGACCTTGGAAGTTACTAGTGTAAAAAACTATTTTTTCTATTTTGCAAGTTTAGTTTTAATTATTGCAGGGATAAAAGCTGCAGCAGAAATAGTTATTATTCTTTTTTTAGCAATTTTCATAGCTTCAATTATCTCAACATTTATCATTTTCCTAGAAAAAAAACATATACCAAAGCTAATAGCTTACCTTTTTGTAGTAGGTGGATTTGTATTACTTACTATTCTTTTAGGATATGTTTTAAATATTTCTTTAAAAGATTTTATATCAAATTTACCCCAATATGAAAAACAGCTACAAGCATTAGTTGTAAAAGGGATTGCTTTTGCTGAAAACTACGGTTATGAGATTGATAAAAATACTATTTTAGATGCTTTAAATCTTAATTCTTTTTTTGGTATTACAACAAATTTAATTGGTAGTATAGGAACTTTTCTTTCTAAATTTTTACTGATTATTATTGGGATTGCTTTTATTTTGGCAGAAGCTAAATCTTTTGAAAAAAAATTAAAAGTAATTTATGATAAAGATAGAAAAAAACTAGAACATTTTAAACTTTTTTCATCAAATATTCAAAAATATTTCTCTGTTAAAACTGGAACAAGTTTCTTTACTGGATTTCTTGTAACTGTAGTTTTAATCTACTTTGATATTGAATATCCAATTTTATGGGGTGTTATTGCGATGCTTTTTAACTTTATTCCTGTTGTTGGTTCAATTATTGCAGCAATACCAGCTATTTTGTTATCTTTAGTTGGTGGGGACATAAATACTACTTTAATTTTAATTGTTTTATATGTATGTATCAATGTGGGTATTAGCAATATTATAGAACCAAAATTTATGGGAAAAGAGTTAGGTCTTTCACCAATGGTAATTTTCTTTTCACTTATTTTATGGGGATGGGTTTTAGGACTTGTAGGAATGTTCTTAGCTGTTCCAATTACTATGACATTAAAAATAGCCTTTGATTCAGATAAATCAACTAAATGGCTATCTTTATTAATGTCAAATGTCGGAAGTAGAAAATAGTTTTAATCTTTTTTAACTTTTCTTCATAATCTCTCTAATTATATCAATAATAGTTATCAAAATTAGTATATATTAAGTTTTAAGTCGATAATATTTTGATATCTATTATCAAAAAGGAGAAGAGATGTCAGAATTAATGATAAAAAGGGAAATAAGAAAGATGTTGAGAAGTTCGGGACAAGATGTAAATCATAAAATGGTATGTCCTATATTAAAACTGTTTAAAATGAAATATGGAGAAGTTGATAAACAACATATCTCATCAATTGCCGTTAAACTTATTAATGAGTATTAAAAATGAAAGAAAATGAAAAACTAGATATTAAGTTACTTCAGAAAAGATTCAATGAATTAAAAAAAGAAGTTATTAGGAACACCCCCCAACCCATCTTTAATTAATCTTTTTTTGTAACTAAAGATAGATTATTTAAATCATATTTTTGTAGAGTATCAAGTATTTTTACAACTCTTTGATACTCTACATTTTTATCTATTCTAACTATTATGGTTCTTTTTTTATTATCTATTTTAGATAACTGTTTATCAAAATCTTCTAAAGATATTTCTTTTCCAAATAAAGCTAATTTATCACTACTTAGTTCTATGAAAATCTCTTTTTCTTTTATCTCTAAAGCTTGGGCTTGGGAACTTGGTAAATCTAAAACTAGGGCAAGTTCCTCTTTTTTAAAAACAGAAGATACGATAAAAAAAATCAACAAAATAAATACAACATCAATTAAAGGGGTTAAATCAGGGGTGATTGATTCTCTTTTTTTTCTCATAATTTTGAAATAACTCTCTCTTCAATTTTATGCTCAATATTATCAATAAACCCAACTAAGTAGTTATATCCAATATAATGGGGGATTGAAACAATTAAACCAGCAACTGTTGTGATAAGTGCAACTGAGATACCTGTTGAGAAAATAGAAGGATCCCCAAGTCCAGATTTAGAAATGGCATCAAAAGAGTTTAACACTCCAACTACAGTTCCAAGTAATCCTAACAAAGGTGAAATTGAAGCAATTATTTTTACAGTATTTAATCCACTTTCAAGACCACTAAGATATTTATTTAAAGCATTTTGAATAGTTTTTTCTTCATATCTTTTGTCATTGTTTTCTAACTGTTTTATTATCTTTTTGGCAGTTGCTTCTTTTCTTAACTTTGCTATCATTATTACTAAAAACTTCCATAACATAATAGAAAATCCAATAACATTTAATCCAATCAGGATATAAACAATTGTTCCACCTCTATTGATGTAATCTATCAAATTTAATTCATTTACGTTATTAATTAAGCTAATTAACATATTTCTCCTATGCTCTTAAAATTTTATAACTTATTGGTATCTCTATTACCCATTTATTTTTTTCCAATTCATCGGGAATTGGTTCAAACCTTGAAATATTGTTTAAAAGTTCAAGGGCTGCTTTATTTAATTTTTTATATTTTGAACTATCTTTTAAAGAGATATTTCTAAAAGTTCCCTCTTTTGTTATTAGGAATGAGACAATAACTCTTCCTTGTTGTTTTAGTCTTTTTGCATTTTTTGGATAGATTTTTTTATCTTCTATTAAATTTCTTAATCTATTTAAATACTTATTTTTAATAACATTAATCTCTTCAACTGAAACCATCTTTTCAATCTTTTTAGGTTTTGTAATTTTTTTAGTAACTTGTGGTTGAACTTTTGGAGTTGTCTTTTTTACAACTTTTTCAACAGTCTTTTTCTTTTTCTTCTTTATCTCTTTTTTTACAATTTTCTTTTTTGTTTTTTTTACAACTTTCTTAAGAACTTTTTGTTTCACAACTTTTTTTACTTCTTTTTTTTGCTCTACTTTTTTTACCTCAGGTTTTTTAAGAATCACTTTATGCAATGAGATTTTTTGTACTATTTGAGGTTGTGTAACTACAACTTTTTCTATTCTCCTTTCTGTAGATGCAAATAAAGTAAAATGGACAAACAAAATAAAAAATGCTGATGTAACCATTAAAAATTTATTTAACATTTTGGAATTCTATATCAATATTGATAATAGTTATCTTAATTATAACAAAATCTATAATATTTACGATAATCATTATCATTGTTAATATAAAATTAAGAATTTTTTGTTAATATTCCGTTGACTTTTGATTTAAGTTTATTTAATATCGGAGAAAAATGGGTAAAAATATTGATAGCAAAGATATCTTTAAAGATAAAAATACAGTGGTAATTATTCATGATGGACAAGAATATTATCTACGAATTACAAAGTCAAATAAACTAATTTTAACTAAATAAAAAACTAGCCAGCCAATCTTAACTAGCCAGCAAAAATATAAACAATATAAATATAAGGATAAATATGGATATTAAATTATCAAAATTAACTGCTGCACTTTTAATTGCGCAAGTTTCACTATTTGCAGATAATACACAATTAGAAGATTTAGAGGTTGTTACTTCAGCATTTAACGCACAAGTAAAATCAGTATCTTCAAAACAACTTGAAGAGGAACAAGCAAGTGATGTAAAAGATATTTTAAAGTCACTTCCAAGTGTTATAGTAGATGGAAATGCTCGATATGGACAAAGGGTTTATGTAAGAGGTTTAGAAGATAAGTATGGAAATATAACAGTTGATGGAGCAAAACTTGGTGGGCAACTATTTCACCATTCAGGTGATCAAACAATTGATGCCTCACTTTTAAAAATTACATCTGTAGAACTTGGACCAAACTCTGCACTTAGTGGAAGTGGTGTTATAAATGGTTCATTTGTTTATGAAACAAAAGACCCAAGTGACTTTTTAAAAGAGGGTGAAAAACTTGGAGGGAAGGTTACTTTAGGATATCAGTCAGGATATGAAAGAAAAAGTGGTACAGTTGCAGTATTTGGTAAGGTAAATGAAAAAATTGAATTTGTAGGAATTGGTACAATTGCTGAAGATGGTACACTAAGACTTGGAAATGGTGAAAAAGTAAATTCAAAAGAGAGTAAATTAGAAAGTGGTTTGGCAAAATTTGTTTTTAAACCAAATGATTATAATAGTTTTAAACTATCATTTAATAAATATAAAGATGGTGGGAATAGACAAATAACTGGTGAAAAAATTGGTACGGATATTAATGATAACGATTATAATTCAATTTCAAGGGATACACTTACATTAAAATATAACTATACTCCTGATAGTGAGTTTGTAAATTTCGAAGCAAAAGTTTACACTAATAAACAATACCTTACAAGGGAAGCAACAACAGGCACCGATACTACTTCAGGACTTACATATGAAGAGCCTGAAAGGGAAGATATAAATAGTTCTGTGGGGTATGATTTTAGAAATAGTTCATTACTTGGAATTCATAAACTAACATATGGAACTGATTATACCCATGAAGAACAAGAGAAAAAAGCAGACTCATTAAGAGTTTATTCTGATTCATCTACAGAAGATTTAAATTTTGATGGTGGAGAAACTGATAATTATGGTTTATATCTTGAAGATGAGATGGCTTTTGATAAATTAACTTTAACTTTAGGTGCAAGATATGATCACTATAAATTAGGTGGTATTTATGATGGAACATTTAATCATCTATCTCCTAAAATGAAACTAAAATATCAAGCTACTGATAACTTATCTTTAAGAGCTGCTTATGGTCACATTTTTAAAGGTCCAGCACTTAGTGAAACGATGCTATTATCTTCAACTGCAGTACAATCAGCTGATACTAAAGCTCAAATAGGTAATAACTTTGAACTTGGATTTGATTATTCATTGACAAATACTTTAAATGCAGATGATGCTATTATGGGCTTCAATGTATATAGATATAATGTAGATAACTATTCTACTCTTGCTAGAAATAGTGCTTTAGAGAGTCAAAGTGACGTAGTAATTTGGGGAACAGAAACAATGTTTTCTTACCAAAAAGGAAAACTGGGACTTAATGCAAGTCATACTTATACAGATGGAAGTCAAAAAGATTTAGCAACAGGGATTAGTTATGACCCCAAAACTGCAAAAATACATGTGTTTAAAGTAGGAGCAAACTACAAATTAACAAATGAACTTAAGGTAAATTATAATGCTCAATTTGTTCCTGGAAATAATTACACTTCATTTAATGGTAGCTCACGAAGGGGAGCAATAGGGCAAAGGTTTTATTCAAGAAAGGGCTATGCCGTTCATGATGTTAACTTTACTTATAAGCCAAATAGTATAAAAAACACTACATTTAATTTTGGTATTGGAAATATTTTTGATAAATCGTATGTTAGACATAGTGCATTTCTTGCTCATGGAACATCATCAGACAAATCTTATGAAGTTGGAAGAAACTTTAAATTCCAAATCTCTTATAGATTCTAAAAAATTGTACAAAGGATGATAATGAACAAGAAAGCAATAATCCTATTTTCTTTATTAAGTAGTCAGATTTTACTTCATGGTGAAAAGTTAGATGAGGTTTATGTAACAGAGGAACAAGAGTCTTATTTTGAGAATCTTTCAACAAGTAGTACAAAAAGTGAAAAGAGTGATAACAAAACACCAAGTAGTATCTTAGTTATTAAAGAGAATTTAATAAATGACATACAAGCACAAAGAATAGAAGATACATATGATTATACAACTGGTGTAACAAAGGTTGGAAAAAATGCCGATGCAATTATGATTAGAGGATTTGAAACAAGTCTGGAGAATTTAAAAGTAAATGGAATGTCAGGTTCTATTAGTAGAATGGGTTCACCATCATCATCAAATGTTGAAAAAATCGAAATTGTAAAGGGACCAAGCTCTGTATTATATGGTTCAATGGAACCAGGTGGTATGGTAAACATAATTACTAAAAAACCTTATGGTGAAGAATCTTATTCTATTGAAACATCATTTCAAACATATATGTCTGGTGTATCTTCTTTGGGAGAAGATAATGGAATAAGTACAAGTTTTGATGCAAATATTCCTCTAAGTGAAAACTTATATTACAGATTTGTTACTGTATATGAAAATCTAAACTCTTATAGAGACAAAGTAGATTTTCAAAATATATATGTGTATCCTAGTTTATTATGGAATGTAAATGATGAAACATCTTTATTGGTTTCGATGGAATATGGTAAAGAAAATGGTAGTGCAGATAATGGATTAGCTGTAATTAATCACGATATCTCTACTGCAGCACCTATAAATACTGTTTATCAAGAAGAGAGTGATTTTGATAACGATGAAGGTCTTTCACTTGATTTGAGTTTGGATCATTTTTTTAATGATAATTTATACTCAAAGTTTTCATGGAGAAGTGTAATTCATAATGATGAAAGAAAATTATATGAACAAACTTCAGTAGACTCTACATCTGAAACTATTAGTAGAAGAAATAGACATCAGTATAATAAAAGAGATTGGCACAGTTTTGATGCAACATTAACTTATGATACCAAAGTATTAGGTTTAGAAAACAGTTTATTAAGTGGAGTTTCTGGAACATATAGAAAAACTGATTATGATAGAATTATTCATGGAAGCAGTAATAATGTTTCACCAGATCTTAGTATTTATAATCCAGTTTTAGGGGGAACTGCAGCTTCAAATTCAGGGAATAGAAGGCTAACAGAATATTATAGTTCAGGCCTTTACCTACAAGATAGTTTATCTTTAAATGAAAACTTAACACTTGTAGGTGCTACGAGATTTGATAGAACAAAAATTGACTTTATTTGTAAAAGTGGCTCTTGTAATGATGATTCAACAACATATTCTAGTAATGTAACTGGTTCACTTGGATTAATCTATAATCTAAATAGTATAATTTCTCTTTATGGAAATATTGCACAAAGTTATAACCCAATAACTGCTGAGAGATTTGATATTAATGGTCAAGGATTAGAAACAGAAAAATCAAATCAAATTGAATTAGGAACAAAACTAAATTTTTCAGAAAATCTAAATTCACATTTTTCTGTTTATAAAATTTTAAAAGAAAATGTATCTGAAAAAGTTTCAGGACAAAGCTTTTATGAAACAATAGGAGAAATAGAATCAAAAGGGTTTGAGGCAGAAGTTCAATGGTTACCTACTAAAAACTGGCAATTGTCTTTTGGATACGCATATAATAAAGCAGAATACACTACAGGGTCTAACATAGGTAATCAACCAAAAAGTACATCAAAAAATACTGCACAATTATTTACTAGATATAACTTCCCAACAAAAATTTATAATGGGACATTTAGTATAACATCAGGAGTGGTTTTTAGAGATTCTATTTATACTAGTTCATCTGAAAGTAAAAGGGTGAAGCTTCCATCATACACTAGATATGATTTAGGATTAAGTTACGAAAAAAGAGACTGGGAATTTAATTTAAACATTGAAAATTTAGCAGATAAAGTTTATTATGAATCAGGGACAAATGATTATAGAATTTATTCAGGAGAACCTAGAAAACTAATTTTAAGTGTTAAAAAAAGTTTTTGAAAAGGATTTGAATGTATAAAAAAGTCTGGTTTAAAATCCATTTATATTTAGGTTTAATTGCAGCAGTAATTTTATTTACTGTTGCAATAACAGGGGCAATCTTATCTTTTCAAAAAGAGATTATTTATTTAATAAATAAAGATAGTTTTGTTGTAACAGTAGAAGAAAATAAATTAACAGAAAAACAAATACTTGAAAAGTTTCAAGAAAAATTTCCAAGTGAAAAAATAAAAGCCTTATCCTTTTTTAATGACCCAAAATCTTCTTATATAATAAATGTTGCTATAAAAGGTGCAAAAGGAAAAGCAGCTTTTAAAGGAAAAAACTATTATGTAAATCCATATAATATGGAAATACTTCCTTTTGTAAAAGGGAAAGAGACTTTTAAATTTATTGAATTGATTCACAGAGGTTTAATCGCAGGAAAAATTGGGAAACAAATAGTTGGAGCATCTGTTGTATGTCTACTCATTTTAATTGTAAGTGGAATAGTAATATATTGGGATAGGTTGAAAAAATCTTTCATAAAAAGTATTACGTTTAGTTTTAAATCAAAAAATAGAAAATTGTTATCAACTATGCATAGCTCAGTTGGAATGTGGATTATTCCCTTTTTATTATTGGCTAGCATTACTGGACTTACTTGGTCATATCCTTATTTTAAAGAAAATTTATTTGCTTTATTAGGTGTTGAAAAAACTATAAAAAAAAGATTTAAACAGGATATTTCAAATACAAGTAGTTTTAACGATATACAAACTGCTATTAACTTATTTAAAAAAAATATATCAAATTATGATAATGCAAGAATTAGTTTGATAGAAAATAAAAATGATATTTATACCTTGAGATATATAAAAAATAATCCTATTCACAATAGAGCTAGAAATAGTATTTCAATTGATATAAAGAATCAAATAGTATTAAAACATGAACAGTTTTCAACTCTTCCTTTTAATAAACAACTAACAAAAAGTATTTATCCTTTGCATACTGGTGAATATTTTGGTGTGATTGGACAAACCTTGATGTTTCTATCAAGTTTGGCATTAGGCTTACTTTGTGTAACTGGCGTATGGATGTATATAAAAAGAAAATTTTGAAAATAAGTGTATCTTCTTAAATGTAGATGCACTTTAAAAAAAACACACCTTATTTCTTCCACTTTTTTTAGCTTGGTATAAAGCATCATCAGCACGTTTTATTATGGTTTCAATTCCATCATCTTCTGTTGTTACAGTAATCCCAAAACTTGCAGTCTTTTTACCGACTTTCCCAAAATTAAACTCTTCAATTTTTACTCTTAGTTTCTGGGCAAAAGCTGTTAGATTTTCTTTATTTGTTCTTGGAACAATTATTACAAACTCTTCACCACCCCATCTTCCAACATAGTCAGTTTCCCTAACAGAGTTTTTAAGTAAATTTGCAAAAGAGATTAAAATTTCATCTCCTACTAAATGTCCAAAATTATCATTTGTTGATTTAAAATAATCTATATCTAAGATACAAAATCCAAAACTACATTCAAACCTTCTACATCTAGTTATTTCATCTAATAAAATTTCATCTAGTTTTGTTCTGTTATAAACACCTGTAAGTTTATCTGTAATTGCTAGTTTTTCAAGTGCGATATTTTTATCTTCAATCTCTTTTTGAGCTTTTTTTAACAAGGTATTAGTTTTTTCAATCTCTTGTTTAGCTTTGTATATTTTTATATTCCAATAAACAATTAAAAGAATAAAAAAAGTAGCTATAAAAATAACTTTCCATACAAGTGTATAGTCAGTGACTTTTTGTTGTTCTACAGCTATCCATTTTCTAAAAATACGATCTTTGTTTTCTTTGCTAATACTTGTAATTGCTTTTTGAATAATACTAAAAAGCTCTTTTTCTGTTTTTATAGTTCCATAAGATAAATTGTAATCAATGGGAAGTTTTCCAATAATTTTTAGATTATACATCTCATTTTTATCAATGGCATAACCAATAGAAGATGTTGAATCTATATAACCATAAACTTTATCCTCTTGAACTAGTTTTAAACCCTCATCTATTGATTTAATTTGTATTATTTGAGTGTTTGGGTAGAACTCTTTTATCTCTTCTTCCACTGCAGAACTTCTTATAACTGCAAACTTATTGTCCTTTATCTCCTCAAAACTATCAATAAAAAATTTATCTTTTTTAGTAACAATTACATAAGGAATATTATAAATTGGATTAGTAAAGTTTAAATATTCTGACCTAGCTTTAGTTTTTTTAGATAAAGATAAAATCTCACATTTTTTGTTTTTAACAGATTCTAATGATTCTTCCCATGAGTTTGTCTTAACTAATGATATCTTTTTGGAAATTTTTTTAGAAATTAATTCCTTAATATCTGAGCCCATTCCAATATGTTTATTATTTTCATCTATTGCTTCAAAGGGCATCCAGTTAGGAGATACGCATATTTTTAATTCATCTTTTTTGTTTAAATATTCTTTCTCTTTTGTAGTTAAAAGGCTGTTATTATATGTTGGGGTTTCTTTTCTTGGTTGTATTAATCCTTTAGCGTTTAAGCCAATCCATTTATTTGTTAAATTTCTCCACTCTTGAGGCTCTATTGCTTCTAAGCCTTTTTGCATAATACTATATAGTAAAGGTTGATCAGTATTTACACCAAATCTTAAATCTTCACGATTTACAGTTTTTAAATTCAATTCATCAATTGCTTTGATATTTGATAATGCATTTTTCTTTATGTAATAGTTCATTGTTAAAAGATTCATTATGGCAATATCAATTTTTCCATAACTTAATGCTTTTGCCATCTCTTCAATACTCTCATTCTCAACTAAGGTAATTCCATCCATCTCTCCCACTTCCTTAGCATAGAAAATACTTTTTTGAACACCAACTTTTTTACCTTTAAAACTTTCTAATCCTTTGTATTCACCAAAGTCATCACGTATAAAAATTAATGTTGGTATCTCATAATAAGGTTTTGTAAATAAAGTGAACTCTTCTCTTTCTTTTTTGTGTGAAATATCAGCAATGATTTTTGTTTCTTTGGCTTTAAAACGTTGAAGATTAGGAACCCATTGTCCTATAACTCTTTTAAATTTTAAACCTGTTTTCCCTTCTATTAAAGATAATATATCATCTACGAAACCTTGATAAACTCCATTTCTTTCAAAAGAAAATGGTGAAAAATCTTGCATTACAGATATAGGTACAACTTTATTTTTTTCAATATAATTTATCTCTTGTTTTGTTAAATCTGCTATATTTTCTATTTTTTGAAACAAGATAGATTGGTATTCATAAAAAGGTTTAGTCATACCCTTTTCAATAAAAAAGTCTCCCATTTTTTTTACTTTTTTATAATCTACACTCCCTATTGGATAAATATTTGGAAGCATCATTTTTTTTGTTTCTTGTGCCTCAAAAAGAAGGTGTCCTTTACTCTTTTTTTGAGTGTTGTATTTTTCTAAAATTAAATCTACAACTTCTTCTTCATGGCTTAGGGCATATTCCCATCCTTTATTTGAAGCTTCAATAAAATTCTTTACAAGTTGGGGATTATTTTCAACAAATTCTTTAGATGAAAATAGATTTACATCATACATCTCAATACCATAATTGTTTGGGTCTAAGATATTGTGTCTAATCCCATCTTTTCTCAAAATATAAGGTTCATTTGTTAGAAAAGATGAGTAAGCATCAACTTTTTTATCTATAAAATCTTGGATGTTAAAAGATGAGGGAATAATTTCAATATCATTTATATTTAAACCAAACAGTTGAAACATTTGATGATAATTTACACTATCAAAATCAGACCTAGGAATCATTAGTTTTTTACCGGCTAATTCTGAAGGTAAAATTATATCACTTTGGGTGATTATTGCTAAAGGGGATCTTTTAAAGTAATTAGCCAATAAAACTAAAGGCCTTCCTTTCATTGCTTGCTCTATTACACTACTACCCCAAATACCAAACTCTTTTTCACCATTTATTACCTCTTGTGCAATGTCAATATCTGCATCATATTCAAAAAGTTCTACGTCAAGTCCAATATCTTTATAATATCCAAGTTCCTTAGCTACATAAAAACCTGCAAATTCAAATTGATGTTTCCACTGTAAACGTAAAGATACATTTTCTAAAGTTTCAGAGTTTAAAGAAGTAAGTAAAAAAAACAGTAAAAGAATCCATTTTGTGAAAAAGTTCATGTAGCTCCATTTCTCTAAATGTAATATTATATTACAAAAGTAATAAATAAGGAGAATACTTATATGGGTAAAAAAACTGAAAATTAAATTTGACTAAATTCTCTAATAAAATGTTAATCCATTATTTACAAGGATTAACATTAGTTACTGTCACTCTATAATCTTGGGCTTTACATCCAAGTTTTGGTTTTACTTGCTTAGTATCTCCAAAACATCCACCGACATTGCTAATCATATTTGTCATAACACCATAAGTTTTTTGAGTGTAATCTCCTCTACATGTAGCTTTAAAAGAAACATCAATACAAGATACTGGCCTTGGAGAATATTTTGGTATTGTTCCCCCAACATGATGTTCTCCATAACAATTTTTAGCAGCAAGTTTAATTCCATTTTTTAATTTTACTAGATATTGTTGTTTTTCTCTTTGTTTTCTTTGTTCTTCTTGTTTTTTCTTAAGTTCTCTTTCTTTTTTAGCTCTTTCTTGTTCTTCTTTTTTCTTTCTAATTTCTTCTTGACGTTTTTGTTTTGCTAAATCCTTTGCTCTTTTTTCTTTTTCTCTTTTTTGCTCAAGTTTTTTTTGCTCAAGTTTTTTTTGCTTTAGCTTTTCTTGATAATTATTCTTCAGATAGGTTTTACTTGTATTTGAAGTAGTACTTTTATAATAAGACGTATTAGTTTTTGAACTATTGTTTTTGTACGAATTTTGAATCATTTTATTTAATTTTTGTTGATTTTGTTGATTTAATTTTTGTTGCTGTTGTAAAGTATTAGTTAGAGTAGACAATATTATTTGTTGATTGATTTTTTCTTGTTTTTGTTTTGCAATTCTTCTTTCTCTTTCTATTCTTTTTCTTTGTTTTTCTTTTCTTAGTCTTTTTTTATAACTTCTTTCACTAGTTCTAATGCTATTTCTAACACTTGAAACTTTTTTATTATCAAAATTCATTGCATATGCATCATCTAAATACTTATATGCTTTTGAAAAGCTATTTATATCTGCTTTGCTTTTAGCCTTTTTTATTAATTGGTCAAATCTTTTTTTTTGTTTATTAAAGTTTTCTGCACCAATTAAATCATCAAAGAAGTCATCATTTTGTGTTTTTTTTACCTCTTTTTTGGGTGTAGTGTTTTTATCTCCAAAAATATCATCAAATTCATTTGAAAATAAAATACTTGTACTAAGAATACTCAATAATATTAGTTTTTTAGTAAACACTTTTTTGTTGTCCTCTTACACAAATAATTCTACTTTGTTTTGATTTTTTAGGATTATATGAATATATAGTTCCATATCTGTAAGATAAACCTAAATATTTTTCATTTGCATCTAATGTTGAAGACATAAAGTTATCTTTATCTGTAGGTAAAATCTGTAATCCTTTAAAAGATGACTTAATCATTGTTCTATAACTATTTCTATACCCTTTTACATAAGTAGTATTTTTATTGTAGTCAATTAGAGTAACTAACTCTTGTATTGTAGGGATTCTCCAATCACTAAAATTATTTAGTGTTAAATTTTCACAATAAGGCTTTGTTCCTTTTAATGTTCCAGAATAAAAAGGTGGTCGTTTATCATCTCGCCACATTAAACCAGTATCATTATCTAAAAAAATTTTTTCTGGATTTGCTTTTGCTTTATATATTGGCTTTGGGGCATAACTTGATCCACCACAACCCACAAAAAATAATACTATTCCTAAAGCTATAAGAAAATTTTTGATCATAATGTATCCTTTTTATTTATAGTTCTAACACATCTTGTATAAACTTTATAGTTATAATTACTGCTATAAGAAATTCTTCCATCATAGTTTGAAATATAGTATGTTTTTTTACTGTTTTTTTCATATATATGTTGATATGGGTAATACTTTGGAGAAGTTTGAATAGCTTTAAATGTAGAGTCTATTGCTGGCTTTTTATTATGTTTTACAATAGTCATAAATTCATTTGCTGTTGGAACTCTCCAATCAGAATATCCATTTAATTTTAAATTTTTACAATAACTTACTGCACTGTACGAAGTCATAGTTTTTGAAATAGTATCATAATCATCTTGCCACATTAATCCCGTATCTTTAAAAGAAACAACTCTACCTTGAAACTCTAATCTTTTTTTCTCTTTTTCTAATTCAAGTTTATATTTTGGTTCAACTTCTAAATAAAGTTTTAAAGCATCTTGGTAAAACCTTCCTTCATTTCCAGCTTTATTGATATATTTTTCTAAAGCAGTATAAGAACTAATATAGTTTTTAATCTGATAATAAGATTTTCCTTCCCAATAAATTAATGAAGTTGGAATATTTTGATCTATTTTTTTCCATTCTTTAATTGAATTTACTATCCCTTTATAATCAGCTTTTTTTTGCTGTTCAACAAGCTTAATTTTTAGAATATCTATTTTTGCTTGATCTGATATTGCAAATAAATTAATTCCCATAAAAAGAAGTGTAAACATTATTGTTTTCATTAGTATCTCCGATATTAAAGTATTTTAATTTATTTAATTAAACTTTAAACACTACTTAAGTTTTACAATTCTTAAGCTCTATTTTTTAAGGAACACTTCTTGCAACTATTTCTAAAACTCTTTAGGAATAGATATGGAAGCAATTAGTTCAAAACCATTACAGCTTAATCCAATTAAACTATCTCAACCAATGGGTGCGATGCTTTGTTTTTTAGGTATAAAAAATTGTATGCCTCTTATGCATGGTGCACAGGGGTGTGCTTCCTTTTCAAAAGTTTTCTTCACTAGACATTTTAATGATCCAATTGCTGTTCAAACAACAGCAGTTAGTGATATTACAGCTGTTATTGATGGTGGAGATTATTCTATATCTGAATCTATAAAGAACATTACAAAAAAAGTTAAACCAGATTTAGTAGGTCTTTTTACAACAGGGTTAACAGAAACAAAAGGGGATGATATCAGAGGTGCTTCCCTTTTAGTTAAAGACCAACAAGAGATGGTTTATGTAAATACTCCAGATTTTGAAGGTTCTATTGAAAGTGGTTTTGCAAAATCTGTTGAAGCTATAATTAATCAAAAAGTAGAAGAAACAAGCAATATTGATAAAACAAAAGTAACAATTATTCCAAATGTTAATCTAAAGCCAATAGAGGTTGAAAAAATCAAAGATACTATTTCTTTATTTGGTTATGAGGCTTTAGCACTTCCTGATTTAAGTGATTCTCTTGATGGTCACCTAGGATTAAAACAAGGAGCTTTAACTTCGGGTGGAATAAGTTTTGATGAAATAAAAAACCTAGCTTCCTCTTCCCTTGTGATTTCAATTGGAAGCTCTGTAAAAAAAGCAGGGGAAAAACTCAAAGAAAAAAATGAAAATATAAAACTTTTTCATTTTGATTCACTTGGTGGATTAGAGGAAAGTGATAGGTTTTTTAAAGTTTTATGTAAAGAAAAAAATATATCACAACCCCATCCAAGTATTGTAAGATGGAGAAAAAGGTTGCAAGATGCCTTATTAGATTGCCATTTTGCAATAGGAAGCTCATCTGTTGTTTTAGCCTTAGAACCAGATCAGTGTATCTCAGTAGCTAATACAATTATTGAAGCTGGAGCAAATATAAAAGCAATTGTTACAACCCATAAAAATGACTTATTAGATGAAATTGAATGTGAAAATTTATTAATTGGTGATTTTGAAGATGTTGAAAAATATTTAAGTGATAGTGAAGTTTTAATCTCAAGTTTTCATGGGGAAAGATATACAATGAAACACCATAAGGCTTTGATGTTAAGAGGTTTTCCTGATTTTGAAGGATTAGGAAACCAGCTTAAAAATGATTGTTTATATGAAGGAAGTTCATATCTACTTTTTGAACTTGCTAATTTAATTAATACCCACAGGCATCATGGAGCATAAAATGAGCATAAATCTAAATAGACCTATAGTCCCAGCTATTGCAATTGAGATGATAAGTGGAAGGACAAGATTAATTGGAATTCCAAAAGAAAAAATCCAAGTGGTTATCACTCTACCAGATATAAAAGAGTTTAATAAAGAGTTAAATGAAGCCATAGAATTTTTTAAACATAGAGCAGATTCTTTTGTAATCACATCAAGCAAGAAAGAAGAGTGCAGTGATGTGATGGATAAATTTGATTTAAATGAACACCTAATCTCAAATGAACACAGAGATTTTTCAAAAATATTTAAAATGAGAGATGAAGCTAAAAAACTAAAAAAATCACTAATGATAATAGATACAAATTGTCAAATTACACATAAGGATGTTTTATAAATGGAAGTAACTTATAAAAAAGAGGTTTTTACCCTAGGAAAAAGAGAAAGAAAAGTTGAGAGTGAAGCTCCAGCAGTTAGAGTTAAAATGATAAATGAAGATACAAAAGTGATTGGTATGATGGCACCAAAAATCCAAGTTATGATTACCTTACCTTGTATAAAAGCTTATAACAATGAGCTTCATAATATCTTAACAGAGTATTCATCAAAAATATTGGTTTATATTGTTACAAAAAGCAATGATGATAATTTAAAAAAGATAAAAGAAGAGTACTCAATAGAGGATGGATTTATCTCAAATGATTTTAAAAATTTTTCCCTTAAATTTGGAGTAAATATGAGTGATGAACTTATTGCAAAGTCTATTTTTATTGTTGATAAAGAAGGCATCATAAAATACAAAGAGATACCTTCAAATATTGAAACAAGTTTTGATTTAGAAAAGTTCAAAACTACTCTTACCGAAGTTGTAAACTTCAAACAAAAGGGTCATACCCATGAAAATTGGATGGGTGTATAATGTCTTTTTCTGATAAAACTAGAATGTGGTTATCTGCTAATGAATATGATTTAAATAATCTTAGTAAACAAGGAAAACATGGTAATTCTGCTGTAATGAAAGCAGCAAGGGAAGGTGAAACCCATATTGTAAGAGAGTTGATTGGATTAGGAGCAAATTTAGATCAAAAAAATGTTGATGGAAATTCTGCTTTGTGGAATGCATGTTTTGCTAACTCTTATGATTGTTTTTATGCCCTTATTGATGGGGGAATAGATATAAATTCACAAAATGTTAATGGTGTAACATCTTTAATGTATTGTGCAAGTGCAGGAAAAGAGGATTTTGTAAAACTCTTACTTGAATGTAATGCCAAAGCAGATTTAGAAAACCTTGATGGATTTAAGGCAATTGATTTAGCTGTAACTCCTAAAATATACAAAATGTTAAAAGCTACAATAAAATAAAACTCTATGCAAATTTTCCATGATAAAACTGAAATAACGCGCAAAAACTCTTTTGAGCAAACTGCTTTTATTGATTGGAGAACACAGCCAAAAAATCACAAGAGCTATCCAAATTTCTTTAGAAGATATAAAATTGATGATTTTAGTGAACTTAAATTTATAGAAAATTTTGGGAAAATCACTCAGACAAAAAAATATGGTAAAGAGGAAGTAAGTCTTAGAACAAATCCTAGTGCAGGAGGTCTTTATCCTTGTGAAGTTTATATTCAAATTAGAGGCGTAAAAGGTTTTTTAAATGGTATTTATCATTATGAACCTTTAGAAAACAATCTAGTGTTAATACATGAATTAAGTAGTGATGGACTTGAATACTATTTTGAAAAAGACCAACAATATAGATTTGTAATACTGATTAGTAATGTATATTTTAGAAGCTCTTGGAAATATGAAAATAGAGCAATTAGATATTTACTTTTAGATACTGGTCATCAAATTGGGTCCATTTATTCTTCTTTGAAACTTCAAGATATTGATTTTAGAATAGAGTTTGAATTTGATAGAAACCTTATAAATGAATCTTTTGGTTTTGAGGGCTTCGAGTTTTTTCAAGTTGCTATATTAAGTGACTTTTATAAAGAAAAAGAGATAAAACCTTTAAGGGAAAAACTTATAAATGTTAGCGCATGTGATTATCAAATAAGAAATAGTTTTATTGATAGTTTTATAAACCATTTAGAACATGAAACTTTCCCTTCAACAATACATTTTGATTTTTTAGAAGAATTAGAAAAAAATAAGTTAGAGGATTCAATAAATAAAAGAAGGTCAATCCGAGCTTTTAAACAAGAAGCTATAACAAAAAATGATTTTAATCTTATCACTAAAGATATATTTGAATATTCCAACTCTTTTGGTATTGATATTTACATTATAGTTAATAATGTAACAGGTTTAAATAGTGGTATCTACAAAAATGTAACATTGGTGGAAGAGGGTGACTTTATGGAACTTTCAAAAAAACTTGCTTTTAATCAAAAACTTGGAGGATCTAGTTGTTTTACACTTTTTTTTACTTCAAGAGTAGATTCAAATTATATACAAAACTATATAGTATGTGGCTTCTTAGCTCATATGCTAAGCATTAGAGCCGTAAACTTAGATATCTCATCAAGTGGCATTGGGGCATATTTTGATGATGAATGTAAAAAAACATTTAAAACCCAAAATAATATCTTATATTTACAGGCAATTGGAAAATGAGTAAAGAAACCTATTTAAATTTATACAAGAAATATGAACTTTATAGAAGTGATATTTATATGTTAACCCAAGAAAAACCAGCGGAGATTTTCTTTTTATTTGAAGAGGTCTGTGAGGAGTTGATTGAAGATAGAGCTATTAATAGACAACTACCACCAGAGTTTATAAGAAATGCAAATCTTCTATTGGCACAAAACACTTTTGCAAATGTTTATTTTTCTTTTATTGATAATCGTGCTTTCTTTTTGAGTGATCTAATTGACTTTCTTACACTTATTAAAAGTGCCAAAAAATAGGCAGTCTTTTATCTTTTCTTCTTGTGGAACACTATTTGCATATATACTCATAAATTTATGAGGATGTAATATGAGTAGTATAAAAATCACATCGAACACATCAGATGAAGGTATGTTACAAGTAGCCTTTGCAACTAAAGACCTAGAGAATATTGATTCACACTTTGGTAGTGCAAAACAGTTTGCTATATATGATATTAGTAAAAGTTCTATCTCTTTAAGTGAAATAAAAAAGGTTGAGGAAAAAGATACAGATAAAACTGTAGCTTTATTAAAAGGGGTTGATATCGTTTACTTTACAAACGTTGGTGCAATAGCTGCAGCTAAACTTATCAATTCTGGGATATTCACAATTAAATACAAAGAGGTTGTAGGTATTGAGGAAGAGACAAAAAAACTTCAAGATATGTTAAATACAAATCCTCCTCCATTTATCAAAAAAATAATTGAAAAAAAGGCTGCATAATGGAACTAAAAGAATTATTCTTAAATACACTAACAGGACAAATTAGAGCATTGGATCAATTTGGTACTTGGACTAATAAATCAGATGATGAACTAATTAAAGAAAAATATGTAAAAACAAAAGATGAATTAAAAGATATTCCAATTATTGCAGACATTGATGAAATGCAAATTAAAGATATTAGATTAATTTATCAATCAGTTGCCCTTGCCTTTGAAAAAATAACAGGTGTTATGGCTTCTGTTGTTATGGAAATGAGTCACGAAGGATTTGGTCGTGTTGTAGTATTTGCAGATGATATTGTTCTTTGTGAAAAATATTTTAAAGATGCCCATAGGTTTTCATTTAGAACATATGAAAAACTTGAAGATGAGGGTGAAAAATATCTTAAAAAAGCTCAAGAAAAATATAATAAGTATAAATTAGAAACTGTGTAATAAAAGAAAAAAAGACTCTATTCTTAGAGTCCTTTAGATTTTGATACTTTTAATGACTTTTTATAAATCATGTTAAAAAGTATTTTAAGAAAAAGAAGGTCCCTTCAAAATGGGGACTATTTTGAAGGAGAAGAAAAGATGGCAAAAATAGGAATTTTTTGTGGGACAGCAGGCGGAACATCAATGGTTATTGCAGATGCATTGGCTGAGGCATTTAGCATAGAAGAGGATGATATTATCAATATGGAAGAGGATTTTGATGATATTGAACAATTTGAAGATTATGATGTTTTATTTATAGGTAGTTCAACTTGGGGACAAGGAGATGTTCACTTTTCATGGGTTGATGCTCAACTTGAAATGGAAGATGAAGAGCTTGATTTATCTGGAAAAACTATAGCACTATTTGGTGCTGGAGATAGTGTTAAGCATGGGGAACATTTTTGTTCAGCGATAGGAAAGCTTCATAAAACATTTACAAATTTAGGAGCAAAAGTTATAGGTTATGTTCCTATAGATGGCTATAAATATGAGTTTTCTTTAGCACAAATGGATGATAAATTATGTGGTCTAGCTATTGATCAACATAATGAAGAAGATAAAACAGAAGAGAGAATTGAGAACTGGATTTCTAGTTTAAAAACACAAATTCCCGCATAATCTGTAAGAAAGGATATAAAATGGCAACGGTAGAAGAATTTTATAAATGTAGAGATACAGAAGATTACTTTAAATTTTTTGGGATTGAATTTGATCAATCTTTAATAAATATAAAGAGATTTCATATGATGAAAGAGTATGGAGCACTTATTAAAAATGGTATTAACAATATCCAAGAGGAAAATAAACTTTTAGACTTTTTAAAATTTTCACTTTTAAGGGTTTATGGTGATTATAAAAATGGTCATTCTCCAAGTGCGGCTGATGTTTGGAATATGTATGAAACTGGAAAACTTGAAGGTTGTTCATCATGTGGAACAACACCAGCTATGACAGGTTCAACTTCAACAGGTGGAAGTTGTGGCTGCTAGTGGATTAGACCATGATTATATAGTTGATCCTAATACATTTTTTCATGATAATGTAACAGGTCCTAGGTCAGGTAAAGATGAAGATGAACCGAAATTTGGAGTTGGTCAAAAAGTAAAGCTTACAAAAGAAATTGTAAATGATGGAACATACCCTCACTCTCCAATAGGTACTTTAATGATGCCAAAGTATGCAATTGGTTATATAAAATCTGTTGGAGAATTTCTTCAAGTAATTAGAGTTTATGAAGTGCATTTTTTAGGTGTAAAGGATACCCCTGTAGAAATAGTTGGATGTAGAGAAAATGAACTTGAAGCTATGGAAGATTATAAAGATGAAGTTAAAGAAGAACTTGAGTGGATGAGAAAACACAGAGAGAAATACTATAGTAAAGATTAACCATATGCGCCAAGTCAAACGAAAGAATTTTTAGAATTTTTTCGTATGACTTGGCGCATATAATTAATTTAATAAAGGAGAAGAAACATGGCAAAAGTTATTTTTATGCATTTTGATACTAATGCAGATGGTGTTTATGATGCAAAGATTGGCGAGCCTATAATTAGGTTAGCAAAGGAGAAAGGTATCCCCCTTCCTGCAGATTTAAAGGATTATTCTAAATGTTTAATCAAGGTTGAAAATTTGGCTGATGAAGAACCTACAAGTTATATGGAAGATGAAGAATTAGATGTATTAGTTGAACTTGGTGCTATTTCTGAAGATGAAGCAACTCAATGTCAACAATTCACTATTAGTCCAAAGATTAGAATTGCACCTATGATGTTAGTTAAGGGTGATATTTTAGTTAAACCATATTCATTATCATAATAAATAAAATAAGAAGGAAACAAAATGACAACAAGAGTAGAGATAGTAAATGATTTTTTAGCTATTAATGTTAAACCCGGAAGTACGATTCAAGATGTAGTTGAAGCATCTGGTTCAGCTTTACCATTTGGGTGTAGAGATGGTGAGTGTGGAACATGTGTAGTTGAGATTGAACAAGGTATGGAGTTTTTATCTGATATCAATGAAAAAGAGATAAAAGTTATTAATGAAGTTTGTGCAGGGACTTGTACTGAGAATACAAGACTTTCTTGTCAAATGAAAATAGTTAAACCTAACGGTATCGTTAGAATTAAGTACTAAAAAGTATACACTTTTTTGTCTAAATTCGTTTAGAATTTAGGCAAAATAGGATTATGAGTATGGCACCTACATTATCAACATCTGTTTCGCAGAAGCAAAATCTTAACTTATCACTTAAAATGTGGTTACCTATGTTGCAATCATCATTGCAAGACCTAGAAAAACATCTTACAAATGTTTCATATGAGAACCCATTTTTAGAGATTAAAAAACCAAAAGAGTTTTATAATAATTTCATGCCACAAGGAACAAGTGGAGAATTTATTGAGTCTTTAGCTTTATATGATGAATCATTACATGACAAAATAAGTGAACAAATCTGTGCACCAAATTTTCCAACACCAAACTCACAAAAAGTTGCAATGGAGATTTTGTGTGATATAAATGAAGAAGGTTATTTTGATGGAGATATTGAAAAAATTGCTGTAACATGTGGAGTATATAAAGAGTATGTTGAGTCAATTAGACAAAGATTTTCAAGACTAGAGCCATCTGGAGTTGCGTCAATGAACTTATCAGAATCATTTGAATTTCAATTAGATGCTTGTGATAAAGATATTGATGATGAGCTTTATAATTTTATTAAAAAAGTTGTAAAAGATATTGCTCACTTAGATAAATATGCTGCGCATCATAGATTTGATGATGTAAAAGAAGTAATAAAATATTTTAATAATCCACCAGCAATCAATTATATAAATACAAATATACAGGTTATCCCTGATTTTTATGTGGATATTGGTGAAGATATAAATGTTAAGATTAATCACGCTTATTATCCTGATATTGAGGTAAAAGACCCTTTTTCTTCAAAAAATCAAAGCATAAAAGATAAACTAAAAGAAGCTAGAGATTTAGTAAATCTTTTAAATCTTAGAAAATCAACTTTATACAAAATTGTTCTTTTGATTGTGGAAAAACAAATCTCATTTTTTGTTGGGGGAGAACTAAAACCATTTTCTATGCAAGAATTAGCAGGAGAGTTGGGTTTTGCTGAATCAACTATAAGTAGAGCAGTTGCAAATAAGCATATAGAATGTAATCTTGGTATTTTCCCATTAAAATACTTTTTCACAAATGCTGTAAATGATAAAGATTTATCTTCATCACAAATTAAAAGTTATATTAAATCTTTAGTTGAATATGAGAAAAGAGAAACACCACTTACAGATCAACAGATATTAGAGATGATTTATGAAAAATTTGATTTGAAGATGGTTAGAAGAACTATTACTAAATATAGAAAAATGTTAAATATCCCCTCTTCAAAAGAGAGAAAGAAACTCTACAAGGTAGAAAATATATAAGCAAAGAGTTTCAAGCGAGACTTTCTAAGAAATGTCGAGAAATAAACTCTACAAGGCAGAAAATATATAAGTATCTTAAGAATTATTTCTTTCTAACACAGATAAAAAATCTTTTTTATAGGATTTAGCAATACAATCCAAGTTTAAAATCTCATTTATTATGGTTTTATTTTCTGTAGGAGTTTTTAAATAAAGACTTAAATCTTTAATTGAAATATTTGAAACTCTTTTTTCAAGAATCATTTTGTCTGAAATATTTATTTTCCCCTCTTTTAAAACTCTTACATACCAACCTGTTGCATGATTTCTAGAGATATATCTACTCATCTCCTTTCCAAACAGGGCACCTATTTTCCAACATGGTTGTCTTGGTTGAGAAACTTCAATTTCAATATCACCAATTTTATAAACATCCCCAATAAATATATCCTCTTCTGTACAGTTATCAACTAATATATTACATCCAATAAACAACTTGTCAAAATCTGGATTTTTATCTAAATGTGTTGTACAACCAAAATGAATTGCTTTATCAACTCCACCATGAAATCTTTTATCTACTTGTGTATCACCTAAAAGCCCCAAAGAAGAAACTTCAATCTCTTCTTTAAATTGATCTTTTTTATATCCACTTTCAAACTCTTTCTCACCAAATTCATATTTTTTTGCTTTTCCAAGTGCAATACTTTTAATACTACTTTCCATATTCATAAATTTCCCTCATTTCCAATTATTCACATTTGGTGTTTTTTAAAACGACATCCTCTTTTTTTAAACTTTCACATTGAGCTTTTGTTAAAATTGAATCTTCAAATACAGCTTTAAATCCTAAAACATCTTTTAAAGAAACTAATTTTAAATCGTTTTCAAAAAACTTAGCTTCGGCAATTCTTGAACCATTCATATTGACCTCTTTTAAACTAGCTTCTTGAAACAGTGTATCCCATAGATTTGCATTTTTAAAAGAGGTATTTGATATTTCACTAAATTGAAATCTTACAGCTTTAAATATACTATCTTCAAAATTTGAGTTTGAAATTATAGCACCTTCAAAGTTTGCTAATCTAAAATTAGAGTTTATACCTTTTACATTTTCAAGTGTTGCTCCCCAAAAATTTGCAAAGGCAAAATCAGATAAAGAGATATTAGCACCACTTAAATCAGCTTCACTTAAATTGGCTTTTTTAAAACTTTGTCCAGAAAGATTTGCATTTGTTAAATCACACCCTATGCAAGAGTTAGTTTCTTTTAGTTTTTGTAAATGAGTTTTATCAAAAGAAAAAAGTGAGCTAATTAAAAACAATAAAACTAAAATATATCTCATTAATTAACCTTTGATGCGAAATCTAAAAATTGTTCTTTTTTCATTCCACCCATTTTTTTCTTTAAAACATTTTCTCCATCTTTAGAAATATAAAATCTAGGAATCCCCCAAAACTGCATTTGTTCTGGGATGTTTTTATCTTTAATGTCAAGATCTACAGCTACATAATTTTTATTAATATAGCTTGAAACTTCATCCTGTGTGAAAATATGCTTTTTCATATAATTACATTCAGGGCAGGTTTTAGAACTAATCATTACAAGAAGTTCTTTATTTTCAGATTTTGATTTTTCCAATGCTTTGTTGTAGTTTTTTTCAAAATTAATTGAGGCAAATAAAGAAATAGTAGAAATAAAAGATATTAATAAAAGTTTTAGCATATGTAATCCCTTAATTATTTTTTATAATCATAGGACTTATTTAATTAGGAAGTTTATAAATTGTAAAACTAAATAAAAATTTAAAGTTAAATATGAAAAAATGAAATTGATTGACAGAAGTAAAAATTAAGAGTAAAGTTATTTTAATAGTTTGATTTTCCCTTTAAATAACAAACTTAATTATGAATTAAATCTTGGCTTCATACTAAATGAATAATTGAAATTTCACTCAAAAGGAGTTTATTATGTCAGAAAACAGAGTGTACAAAATGTACATAAATGGTGAATTTATTTCAAAAAATGAAACAATTCCAGTTATAAACCCTGCAGACAAGCAAACAATCTCTTATATTCCAAAGGGATCAAAAGATGATGTTAATAATGCAGTAAATGCAGCTTTTGAAGCGCAAAAGTCTTGGGAAAAACTACCTGCTATTCAAAGAGCTGGTTACCTCAAAAAAATTGCACAAAAAATAAGAGACAACGCAGATATGTTAGCAAAGACTATTACCGAGGAGCAAGGGAAACTTTTAGGTTTAGCTTCTGTGGAAGTTAATTTTACAGCTGATTATATTGATTATATGGCTGAATGGGCAAGAAGATATGAAGGTGAAATCATTCAAAGTGATAGACCAAATGAAAATATTTTTTTATTTAAACTTCCCATTGGTGTAGCAGCGGGAATTTTACCTTGGAATTTCCCATTCTTTTTAATTGCAAGAAAATTAGCACCTGCTTTAGTTACAGGAAATACAATAGTTATAAAACCAAGTAGTGATACTCCAAATAATGCCTTTGAGTTTGCAAAACTTGTTGATGAAATTGATTTGCCAAAGGGTGTATTCAATTTAGTTTCAGGAACAGGTTCAGAAGTTGGAGACTCTTTAGCTGGAAATGAAAAAGTAGGAATAGTTAGTTTCACAGGAAGTGTTCCAACTGGTGTAAAGATTATGGAAACAGCAGCTAAAAATGTAACAAAAGTCTCATTAGAACTTGGAGGAAAAGCTCCTGCTATAGTTATGGCGGATGCAAATATTGATTTAGCAGTAGAAGCTATAAAAAACTCAAGGGTTATAAACAATGGACAAGTTTGTAATTGTGCAGAGAGAGTATATGTTCATAAAAGTATAGAAAAAGAGTTTACACAAAAACTAATAGAAGCTATGTCTGCTACAACATATGGTGACCCACTAAAAGAAGATGTTGATATGGGACCACTTATTAATGAAGCTGCAATCACTCATGTTCAATCATTAGTTGATAGTGCAAAAGAAGCAGGAGCAAGAATAGCTTCTGGAGGGAAAGCTTCATCTAGAACTGATGGATTTTATTATGAACCAACAGTAATTACAAATGTAAAACAAGATATGAGAATTATTAAAGAAGAGATTTTTGGACCTGTACTTCCTGTTGTTACTTTTGAAACCTTTGATGAAGCAATAGCAATGGCAAATGATAGTGAGTTTGGTCTAACTTCATCAATATATACTCAAAATATAGATTTAGCTATGAGAGCTTGCAAAGAGATAAAGTTTGGTGAGACATACATTAACAGAGAAAACTTTGAAGCAATGCAAGGTTTCCATGCAGGATGGAGAAAATCTGGTATTGGTGGAGCTGATGGGAAACATGGTTTAGAAGAGTTTTTACAAACTAAAATAGTATATCTCCAGTATGACATGAATAAACAATAATAATCCATTTAAAATATATGTAAATCCATTAATTTAAATTTTTGGATTTACATAAAATTCATTCAAAAATATCTAATATTTACAAAATTTACACTCAAAAAACAATTGTGTAAATAAGATAAAAATTATCTTAATTTAAATTTTTAAATTCTTTTTATAAACAAAAACCCCATAAATTCGTAGCTCTTAAAAAAATTTCAAATTTCTTTCTTCCTTTCTTACTCTTGTGGAACACTTAGTGCATTAATCATTTTTGTAAATATGAAAATCAAAGGAGATAGAATGTCAGATTTAAGACAAATAGCGTTTTACGGAAAAGGTGGGATTGGTAAATCAACTACATCTCAAAATACATTAGCAGCAATGTGTCATTACTACCAAAAGAAAATTTTAATCGTTGGTTGTGACCCAAAAGCGGATTCAACAAGATTAATTTTACATGAAAAAGCTCAATCAACTATTATGCAGTTAGCTTCAGAAGCTGGTACTGTTGAAGATTTAGAATTAGAAGATGTATGTAAACCAGGTGCAGCAGAATTTCACCCAGATAATACAGATATAACTGAAGGTTATATTAACTGTACTGAGTCAGGTGGTCCAGAGCCAGGTGTTGGATGTGCTGGTAGAGGTGTTATTACAGCAATTAACTTCTTAGAAGAAGAGGGTGCATATGATGATGAATTAGATTTCGTTTCTTATGACGTTCTTGGAGATGTTGTTTGTGGTGGATTTGCTATGCCAATTAGAGAAGGTAAAGCTCAAGAGATTTATATTGTTATGTCTGGTGAAATGATGGCTATGTACGCAGCTAACAATATTTCAAAAGGTATTTTAAAATATGCAAATACTGGTGGAGTTAGACTTGCTGGTTTAATCTGTAATGCAAGAATGACAGATAAAGAGTACGATTTAGCTAAACACTTAGCAATGCAAATTGGAACTCAAATGATTCACTTTGTACCAAGATCTAACCACGTTCAAAGAGCTGAGTTAAGAAGAATGACAGTTGTTGAATTTTCACCATTTTCAGATCAAGCTATGGAATATAAAGAATTAGCTAGAAAAATTATTGAAAATGATTTAAAAGTTATTCCTGAACCATTAGAAATGGATGATTTAGAAAACCTATTAATGGAATTTGGTTTAGAAGAAGAAGTAGATGAAGAAAACTTAGGACAAAAAGAAGCGTAAGCCTCTTATCCTATTGTAAAATAATAAAAAATAAAACATAAAATAAAAATAAAGAAGGAGATAATATGTTTGTATGTGGATACCACTTCCCAGCTGATATGGGTAATGATGTAAGTTTTGAAAAAGTAATAGAAAAAGTTGAAGAAGGCATTGAATCTGCAGGTAAAACTGTAACTATAACAAGTGAAACTAGAGAAGGTGTTAAGCTAGAAGAGATTTCTATACCTGAAGGTTCTTTTTTACATACTGCATTAGTAGATTATTATACTAACACTGAATGTCAAGAAAATGATGGTTTCAAAATGGTTTATTATACAAATAAATACCAAATTTCTGAGATTTCTAAATCAGTTGACGGAGCTTCAACTAAAGCTATTTGTAAAAAATTAGATGACATGAATCTATATAGAGTAAAAGTAGCGTAAGCACTTAGACTGATGAGAAAAGGACAACTTGTTGTCCTTTTTAGGATTTGCTTCTTTAAGGATTTTTTATAAATCCTATTAAAAGAAGTTTTAAAAGAAAGGTTCCCTAAAAAATGGGAACAATTTTTTAAGGAGAAGAGATGGGACCAGAAACATTAGAGAGTCTACAACAAGAAGCTATTGCTGAAGTACTTGAAGCGTACCCAGCAAAAGCTGCTAAAAATAGAGCGAAGCACTTAGGTGTTGATACACCAGAAGGTGTAAAAGGTGCTTGTGATAAAACAAGATCAAACAAACAAACTGTTCCAGGAGTTATGTCGCAAAGAGGTTGTGCTTATGCGGGTTCTAAAGGGGTTGTTTGGGGGCCAATTAAAGATATGATTCATATTTCTCATGGACCTATTGGATGTGGACAATATTCAAGAGGTGGAAGAAGAAACTATTATATTGGTACTACAGGTGTTGATACGTTTGTTACAATGAATTTTTCAACAGACTTTAACGAAAAAGATATCGTATTTGGTGGTGATAAAAAATTAAAGAAAGCTTTAGAAGAAATTGATGATTTATTCCCACTAAATAATGGTGTATCTATTCAGTCTGAGTGTCCAATTGGTTTAATTGGGGATGATATTCAAGCGGTTGCAAAAGTTCACAAAAAAGAAACTGGTAATCAAACAATTGCTGTTTCATGTGAAGGATTTAGAGGGGTTTCACAATCTCTTGGTCACCACATTGCAAACGATATGATTAGAGATTACGTTATGCCTGATGCATCACATAGAAAAGATTTAGATTCTACAGAATATGATGTATCAATTATTGGAGACTATAACATCGGTGGTGATGCTTGGTCTACAAGAATTATCTTAGAAGAGATGGGATTAAGAGTTATATCTCAATGGTCTGGTGATGCTACTTATAAAGAGATTGCAAATGGACCAAAAGCAAAATTAAATTTACTTCATTGTTATAGATCTATGAACTATATTTCTAGACATATGGAGCAAGAATTTGGTATTCCTTGGATGGAATATAACTTCTTTGGACCAAGTAAAACTACTGACTCTATAAGAAAAATTGCTTCATTCTTTGATGAATCAATCCAAGAAAAAGCTGAAGCTGTAATTGCTAAATATACTAAAATGACTGACGAAGTTATTGCTAAATATAAGCCAAAATTAGAGGGTAAAAAAGTTATGCTTTATGTTGGTGGATTAAGACCAAGACACGTTATTGGTGCTTATGAAGATTTAGGAATGGAAGTAATTGGTACTGGTTATGAGTTTGGTCATGGTGATGATTATAAAAGAACAAAAGAAGATTTAGAAAGATCAACTGTTATTTATGATGATGCCAATGAGTATGAACTAGAGCAATTTGTTAAAAAATTGAGACCAGATTTAGTTGCAGCTGGAGTAAAAGAGAAATATGTATTCCAAAAAATGGGTTTACCATTTAGACAGATGCACTCTTGGGATTATTCTGGACCATACCACGGTTATGATGCATTTGCAATTTTTGCAAAAGATATGGATTTAGCTATGAATTCTCCTGTATGGGCTCATACTACAGCTCCATGGGAAAAAGAAGTAGAGGGAGCGTAATATGCAAGACGTAGAAAATATAGTAAACGGACAAAAACTATTCTTAAAGCCTGAATACCAACAAGTTTTAAAGAATAAGAAAGAATTTGAAGGGGCAGCAGGAGCTGTAGCACCTGAAAAAGTAGCAGAAATTGCAGAGTGGACTAAATCTTGGGATTATAGAGAGAAAAACTTGGCAAGAGAAGCAATTACTGTAAACCCAGCTAAAGCATGTCAACCTTTAGGTGCTGTTATGGTTGGATTAGGTTTTGAAAATACTATGCCTTATGTTCATGGTTCTCATGGATGTGTTGCATATTTTAGAACATATTTTACTAGACACTTTAAAGAACCAACTCCATGTGTTTCTGACTCAATGTCAGAGTCTGCAGCGGTATTTGGTGGTTTAGCAAATATGAAAGATGGTTTAAGAAACTGTAATGCTTTATATAAACCTGAAATGATTGCAGTATCTACTACTTGTATGGCAGAGGTTATCGGTGATGACTTAAATGCATTTATTTTAGGTGCAAGAGAAGATGCTGAAGGTGAATTAGATAATATCGAAATCCCTTATGCTCATACTCCTTCATTCGTTGGTTCTCATATTACAGGTTACGATAATATGATGAAATCTACTTTAGAGCAGTTAAACCCAACTAGATCTGAAAGAGTAGAAGATGAAGAAAGAATTAATATTATTCCAGGTTTTGAACCATATTTAGGATCTTTAAGAGAAATCAAGAAAATCTCTAAATTATTTGGTGATAAAATCATTATGATTGGTGACCATGAAGAGCAATGGGATACAGGAGCTGGTAAATATTCTATGTACGCAGGTGGTACTTCAATTGCAGATGCTAAAACAGCAATTAATGCAAAAGCAACTATCTCTTTACAAAAATATTCAACAGTTGCAACTGCTAAGACTATTAAAAATAAATGGAAACAAACTTATGAAAATTGTAACCCAATTGGATTAAGTGGTACAGATGCTTTTGTTATGAAATTAGCAGAATTAACTGGTAAAGATGTTCCTGAAGAATTAAAAGTTCAAAGAGCTAGATTAGTTGATGCAATGCAAGATTCATATCCATATATGCATGGTAAGAAAATTGCAATCTGGGGAGATCCTGATTTCCTATTAGGAATGGTTTCATTCTTAATTGAAATGGGTGCAATTCCAACTCATATCGTATGTCACAATGCTCCAAGAAAAGGTTGGGCTGATGATATGAATGCTATCATTGAAAAATCAAATGCAAAAGATGAAATCAATGTATGGCCAGGTAAAGACCTTTGGGCATTACGATCATTATTATTCACAGAGCCAGTAGACTTTATGATTGGTAATGTTTATGGTAAAGAACTTTACAGAGATACAAAAACTCCATTAATCAGAATTGGTTTCCCAATTTTTGATAGACACCATTTACATAGATACTCAATGAGTGGATATGAAGGTGCGTTAAATCTATTAACATGGATTACAAATGGTATTTTAGATCAACTAGATGAAGAGACTAAAGATATTGCCGAAACAGATTACTTCTTCGATTCTGTAAGATAATCAAGATATTAATCTGAAAATTAACTAGAGGGTTTCCCTTCTAGTTTTTTTTGATATATCGTTATATACTAAGGTAAATAATGATATGATTTTTTTGAGCTTTTGCTCTTTTTTTTAATATATCGCTATATACTCAAATATATAACAATAAGGAAAAACAATGGAATTTACTTCATCCCTTGCTCTTATAAATTCTCAAACTCCGTTTCTTCTTGAAAAAAGAATCAAACTTTTAAAAGAGATTGCAATAGTAGGGTCAATCTCAAAAGCAGCTAAAAATGTTCCTATGAGCTATAAAACTGCTTGGGAAGCCATTGATACTATAAACAATCTATGTCCTGAAAAAGTTGTAACAAAAGAAACTGGTGGAGTTGGTGGAGGTGGAGCAAAATTAACACCCTATGGAAGAAATCTAATTGAAACTTATGAAAAGGTTCAATATGAACATGAGAAGTTTTTAAAAACTCTCTCAAACTTAACAGATTTTAACACAGGGAGTTTAAAATCACTTCGAAGGATAAATATGCAATTGAGTACAAGAAATCAAATACAAGGTGTAGTTGAACTTATTAATAAAGGTGGCGTTAACTCAGAAGTCTTTATAAAACTAAAAAGTGGATACACCCTTGTTGCAATTATTACTAATAGTGCAGTTGATTCACTAAATCTTGCAATAGCAGATGAAGTGACTTCTTTATTTAAATCAAGTTCAGTTTTAGTAACCACAGATTGTAGTTTAACTATTAGTGCAAGAAATAAACTACAAGGAAAAGTTACAAATATAACTGATGGAGAAGTAAATTCAGAAGTTAGTATTGATATTGGTAATGGTGATATTGTTGCATCAATAATTACCTCAGATTCTGTAAAAAGCCTAGGCTTAAAGGTTTCAGATGAGGTTAGTGCTGTAATAAAAGCTAGCGATGTAATGATAGGAAAATAAAAGAATAAAGAAAATAAAAGGAAAATAGATGAAAAAGATTTTAGTATTTATATTTTTAGGTTTAGTATCACTTTATGGTGAAAAGATAAATATAGCAGTTGCTGCAAATGTAAGTTATGCAATTGATGATTTAATAGAAGAGTTTAATAAAACAAATCCAAATACAGAAGTTCAAGTAACACTTGGAAGTAGTGGTAAATTAACTGCTCAAATAAAAAATGGTGCCCCATACGATTTATTTATGGCTGCAAATATGAAATACCCTCAAGCACTTGAAAAAGACGAAATAGCAATTACAAAGCCAATAGTTTATGCCCAAGGAAGTTTAGCAATGCTTAGTGCAAAAAAAATCGATTTCTCAAAGGGATTAGATATTTTAAAAGAAGATAAAATAAAAAAAATAGCCATTGCAAATCCAAAAACTGCACCTTATGGAAAAGCAACAATAGAAGCTTTGAAAAATGCGAAGATTGATGTTTCTAAAAAGTTTGTTTATGGTGAATCTATTTCTCAAACAGTAAGTTATACAATTACAGCTGCTGATTTAGGTTTTATTGCAAAATCTTCATTATATAGCCCAAAAATGAAAAATTTTGAAAAAAACTCAAATTGGATAGATGTTGATGCTAAATTATATACACCTATAAATCAAGGTATAGTAATATTAAGAAAAGCAAAATCATCAAAAGATACAAAAGCATTTTATGATTTCATCTTAAGTGATAGTGCAAAGAAAATATTTAAAGAGTTTGGTTATTTGGTTCCATGAATAAATTAGAGGTAATTGTCAAAAAAATTGATGCTATAGAATCTTTACATATTGTAAGTTTTGATTTTTTTGGAGTCGAGCTTAAAATGATGAGTTTAGAACTTAATGAAAAAATAACTGTAGGAACAAAAGTTGTTCTTGCAGTTAAACCTACCCATGTTAGTTTTGCAAAAAACTTTGATGGACATATAAGTGTTACAAATCAGTTTAAAGCAAGAATAAAAGGTATAAATAAGGGTAAACTCTTAAGTAGTGCAATTTTTGAGGCAAAATATACTCTAATAGAATCTGTTTTTACAAGTGATAGCCTAAGGAGATTAAATCTTCAAGTAAATGATGAGTTTTTAATTTTAATAAAAGCAAGTGACATTTCCATAAAGGAGATAATAAATGATTGAGAATTTTGATTTTGAGCCCTTTCTTATCTCTTTTAAATTAGCTTTTTTTACAACTGTGATATTGTTTATAATAGCATTACCCCTTTCATGGTTTTTATCACAAACTAAATCAAAATATAAACCCTTTATTGAAGCAATTACAGCATTGCCAATTGTTCTACCACCTTCTGTTTTAGGTTTTTATATTCTTTGGGCATTATCTTATAATTCACCAATTGGAAACTTTTTCGAAGAAACATTTGGGATAAAACTTGTTTTTAATTTTGCTGGTCTTGTAATAGCTAGTTGTTTTTATTCTTTGCCTTTTATGGTACAACCCCTTCAAAGTGGCTTTGAAAGTTTAAATAAAAATATGTTAGAAGCTAGTTTTGTTGCAGGCAAAGGTAAAATTGAAACTATATTTAAAATAGCTATTCCAAATATAAAACCAGCATTATTAACAGCTATTATTGTAACATTTGCACATACTGTTGGTGAGTTTGGAGTGGTTTTAATGGTGGGAGGAAGTATCCCCGGAGAAACAAAAGTAGCCTCAGTTGCTATTTATGAATTTGTAGAGATTATGGATTATACGCAAGCTCACATTTATAGTGCTATTATGATTGTCATAAGCTTTTTAGTATTACTTAGTGTTTATGTCTTTAATCAAAAACAAAATAAAAAATTTGGTATTTAAAGAGAAAATTATGAAATTAGAAAATAAAAAACTTATAATATTTGACTTTGACGGAACTTTGATTGATAGTGCCCCTGATTTAACAGAGGCAGTTAATTATATGCTTGAGAAACTTCAAATGGAGCCAGTATCTATTGAGAAGGTAAGATCATGGATAGGAAATGGTGCTTCAAAACTTGTAAAAAGAGCCTTAAGTGGTAGTGTAGTTGTTGATAAAGAAAAGTTCAATGAAGAAGTTTTTACAAAGGCATTGGGCTATTTCTTTGACCATTATTCCCTAAATGTAGCAAAGCATACAAGCCTTTATGAGGGAGTAGAAGAAACTTTAGAAGAGTTAAAAGAAAAAAAATATAGTTTTGCAATAGCTACAAATAAACCCCATGAATTTATTGAACCAATTTTAGAAAAATTTGAATTAAAATCATTTTTCAAACTTTATTTAGGTGGAAATAGTGTTGAGAAAAAAAAGCCAGACCCAATGATGTTACTAAGAATTTGTGAACAGTTAGGTTATTCAGTCGAAGAAAGTGTAATGATTGGAGATTCTAAAAACGATATATTATCAGCAAAAAATGCAAAAATGGATTCCATTGCCATGACTTATGGTTACAATTATGATGAGGATATAAAAGTTTATGAACCAAATATAATATGTGATAGATTTAAGCAGCTAAATGAGGTTTTATAGTATAGATGCAAGAGAAAATGAAGATTGCAATTATAGGTGCTGGAATAGCAGGTAGTACAGCGGCAATTTATTTAGGAAAATTAGGTCTTGATGTAACTTTATTTGAGAGGGGAACTTCAATAGTGAGTGGTCCTCCTTTTTGTCATCTACATGCAGGTGGGAACCTTTATCGTGAGATATCAGATGAAGCTTGTGTAACTTTACTAAAAGAATCAATTGAGTTATTAAGAATGTATCCACAAGCAATTGACTATAGACCAACAGTCTTAGCTATACCTACAGTTGATAATGGTGAAGCAAAAGATCTATTTAAAAGACTTGATATTTTAAAAGAAGAGTATAGAAAACTTGTAGATAAAGATAGTAAAAATGAAGTTTTAGGGAAAGTTGAAGATTATTATAAAGTTTATACAAAAGAAGAATTAAAAAAATTAAAAGAGAAAAAGACAGAAAAAAAACCTGAAAATTTTGATGAATGGATGATACCCGTTGCAAAAAATGTAGACCTTGATAAAATAAAAGATACTTTGATACTGGTACAAGAGTATGGTTTAAATATTTTTAGATTAAGTGCAAGTGCTAAAATGACCTTAGATGAGATGTCAAATATAAAAATTAAACTAAATACTACAGTTTCCAATATTATAGAAGATGAAAGTCTAAAAAACTTTGTAATTGAATTTAAAAATGACGAGCTAATAAATGAACAAAGATTTGATTATATAATCAATGCAGCAGGTTTTAGAACAGGTAAGATTGATGATATGCTTAAAGTAAAAGCTAAAAGATTAGTTGAGTTTAAATCTGCATATGTTAGTAAATGGAATGACTGTGATACTATTTGGCCAGAGGTTATCTTTTATGGAACAAGGGGAACACCACAAGGAATGGCTCAATTTACACCATATCCAAATGGTCATTTTCAAATACATGGGATGACAGAAGAGATTACCTTATTTAAAAATGGTCTAGCAAAAAGTTGTGAAAATAGTTCTCAACCAAAATTAGAAAAAAAGTTTGTGAAAAAGATTACCCAAGGTTGGGAAAAGTCTGACATAGAAAATAGAACAAAAAGTGCAATTAATTATATTAATCAATTTATCCCAAGTTTCAAAAATGTAGAGGTTGCTTCTAAACCTTTATATGGAGCTCAACAAATCCCAGGTGATGAGGTTAGTTTAAGAACTGCTGATGTATGTTTTGAAAGTGAAAGATATGCAAGATGTGAGATTGTAAAAGCTTCATCGGTTTTAACTATGAGTGATATGATAATCAAGAGTTTAATAAACCTTTTCGCACTTCCTAATAATGTTTATAAAAATAGAACTCAGATTTTTGATAAGTTTCAAGATAAAGAGAAACTAGATTCTTTGTCAAAAGAGATTGCAAAACAAAGGGATTATCCAGAAGACTTAGCAATGCTTATAAACGACAAAACACTTAATTAGGCCTAATAAATGATTAAAATAGATATAAAAAAACAGCTTCATGGTTCAAATGGTCAAATGCTTTTAGATGTAAATCTTGAGATAAAAAAAGGTGATTTTATAGCATTGAGTGGTTTAAGTGGGAGTGGTAAAACAACACTTTTAAGAATCCTTGCTGGCCTTGAAGATGGTTCTGGAGTAATTAAAATAGATGATAAAATCTGGTTAGATGAGAAAATTAAACTTCCAACACAAAAAAGAGAGATAGGTTTTGTTTTTCAAGATTACGCTTTATTCCCTAATATGACAGTTCTTGAAAACCTACTTTATGTAAAAAAAGATTTAGACTTAGCAAATCATTTACTTGACATCACAGAGTTAAGTGAACTAAAAAAAAGATTACCAAATATGTTAAGTGGTGGACAAAAACAGCGTGTAAGTTTATGTAGAGCTTTAATGAATAGACCAAAACTTCTACTTATGGATGAGCCTTTATCTGCATTAGACCCAGCTATGAGAACAAAACTTCAAAATGAGATATTGCAACTTCATAAGGAGTTTGAAACAACTACAATTATGGTAAGTCATGATCCAAGTGAAATATATAGATTAAGTAACCGTGTTCTAGTTTTAAACCAAGGAAAGATTATTGATGATGGTGATGCTAAAAAAGTACTTCTAAAAACAACAGGTAGTGCTAAATTTTCCTTTGAAGGAGAGCTTTTAGAGATTGTGAAAATGGATGTGATTTATGTGGCAATTGTATCAATTGGGCAACAACTAGTTGAAATCGTTATTAGTCAAGAGGAAGCTTCTAATCTTGAAATTGGGCAAAAAGTAAATGTAAGTACAAAAGCTTTTGCTCCAATAATCTCTTAATCTACAAAATTGTAACTTGAAATAATAGTTCATGGAACATCATTTGCATTGTCTTTTTTAAAAAAAGGAGAGATGATGTTTTTACTTGAACAATTCCTATTACCTGGTATTTTAGTGTGTTATACAGCTGGTATAATTCTTTACACAAACTACAAATATAAAAATTCATAATTTCAGTGGAACACTTCTTGCATACAGTATATTAACCTTTTGTAAATTAGATTTCATTAGAGTAAGGATTAGTCTCCTTACTCTTTTGTTTTTATACAATACTTACATTGGTGAAAGTAGTCTCTTATAATTGGGACAATTAATGAGGATATTTTTATGGCTGAAGCTACATTTGATGATACATTAAATTTTGCAAAAAAATTCAAAAACTATAAAGACTTTTATATAAAACACAACGATTTAATATTTTCTAAACTTGGTCTTGGAACATTTAATAAAGAACCATACAAAGAGGAAAACTATGTATTTCATTATATTGAAGGTGTAAAAGAAGCTATTAGAAGTGGAATAAATCTTATAGATACAGCAAGTAATTATAGATATGGACAAAGTGAAAAAGAGATAGGCATAGCTTTAAAAGAATTATTAGATGAAGAAGAGATTAAAAGAGAAGAGTTAATAATCTGCTCAAAGGGTGGTTTTATTCAATTAGATTACCCCTTTCCAAAAAATCCTTATTCATGGATTGATGAAAATATTATACAAACAAAATTAGCAACAAAAGATGATATAGAATTAGATCAACATTGTATGACACCAGATTTTTTAGAGTGGTCATATGAAAAGTCTTTAAAAAATTTGGGTGTTGATTCAATTGATATTTATTTTTTACATAATCCAGAGATGCAATTATTAAAACTTGGGTACAAAAAGTTTTTAAAAAAGATTGAATCGATTTTTAAAAGATTTGAAAAAATGGCAGATTCTGGAAAAATCAAATATTATGGAATAGCAACGTGGAATGGTTTTACTGAAAAATCAACTGGAGAGCATATCAATCTAGAAGATTTGGTTGAAATTGCAAAAAAAGTTGGTGGAGAAAATCATAAATTCAAATATATTCAAACACCATTTAATTTAGCAAAAACTTCAATTTATACATTACCAACACAAACTGTAAAGAATGAAGAGTGTACAGTTCTTCAATCAGCGCATAGACTTGGATTAGGAGTTATTTCTAGTTCATCATTACTTCAAATGAATTTATTTAAAAAATCTTTCAAACCAGAAGCTGGTTACCTTTTAGATGCTAAAATGGTTTTAGAAAATGATATTCAATTAGCACTACAATTTGTACGTTCAACTCCAGGGATTATTAGTTCACTATTTGCTTCAAAAACTCCTGTTCATATAAAAAAGAATTTAGAGATTACAAAAATAAAAGCTACTCCTCGAGCAAATTATGACCTAATGTATAGAGTTTAAGAAGTTTGGCGATGATTTATGATGTGATTGTAGTAGGTGGAGGTGTAGCTGGACTTATGGCTGCAATTGAAGCTAAGAACCAAACAAATAAAGTAGCAATAATTACTAAGGGTAATATTTTTAAATCAAACTCTTCTATGGCAAGTGGTGGAATTAATGCAGTTTTAGATTCAAATGATAAAGAAGCAATTCAATCACACATAAATGACACTTACAACTCTTCTAAGGGTTTAGGAGACTTAAAATCAATTACATATATGTGTAATCAAGCTTCAGAGATTATATCTAAACTGGTGAGTTTCGGGGTTCCTTTTGATAGGGATGAAAAAGGGGATATTGCACAACGTCCATTTGGTGGAGCAGGGACAAATAGAACTTGTTATGTTGGTGATAAAACAGGCGGTGCAATCACCCAAGCACTTATAAAAAAAGCTAAATCATTGGGGATTACTTTTTTAGTAAATAGATATGTTTTAAATTTAACTACCCATGAAAAAACAATTAGTGGGGTTACCGTTTTAAGAAGAAGCGACTCAATGGTAATTGTTCACCCAGCAAAAGCAATAGTTCTTGCAGGTGGGGGTTATGCTGGAATTTTTAGAGGAAATTCAACTAATGCACAAGATTATACAGGTGATTTATTAGCTGTTTGTTTAAGAGCTGGATTAAGTTTAAAAGATATGGAATTTATTCAATTTCATCCAACAGGAATTGCAAAAACAAATTATCTTGTAACAGAAGCTGCAAGAGGTGAAGGTGGTTACTTAGTTAATAGTGATGGTGAAAGGTTTGTAAATGAACTTGATACTAGAGATAAGATTGCTAAAGCTATACTAGAACAAAAACAAAAGGGGCAAAAGGTATTTATTGATTTAAGACATTTGCCCTTAGAAAAGATTGAAACAAAATTACCTTCACTTTATTCTGTTGCTTATAATCAAGTTGGAGTAAATTTAAGTAAAGATTTACTTGAGATTAAACCAGTAGCCCATTATACAATGGGTGGGGTTGAAACAAATATGACAAAAACAAAGATAAAAGGATTATATTCCTGTGGTGAGATGGCTTGTGAAGGTCTTCATGGGGCAAATAGACTTGGGGGAAACTCTTTATTAGAAGGAACAGTTTTTGGAGAGTTAGCAGGAAGAAAAGCTTTAGAATACTCTAAAAAAACTGATTTTTTACCAATAGATTACAATTATGTAATAAAGGATATTGAGAATATTGATAAATTATTTCAAGGAGATACTTCAAAAAACTTTAATGCAATTAGAATTTCCCTTGGTAATTCTATGTTTAATGATGTGGGAATTTTAAGAACTAAAGACTCCCTTGTTAGAGCCTTTGATTATGCAAAATATCTAAGAAATCAATCATATTCTCTTCATTGTATAAATAAAGAAAAAAGAAACAATGTAGAACTCGTTTCTATTTTGGAGTTAAGAAATGCACTTGAAGTAGCTGAAGCAATAATCTTATCAGCTAAAAAAAGAAAAGAGAGTAGAGGAAGTCACCATAGAAATGATTTTACTAAAACAGATGAAAGTTTCTCAAAATCTATTTTAGTAAAAGAGTTTCAAAAAGGTTTTTTTAAAGTAGAACTTGAAGATAAAAGCTTTCTATCAACAGTTAGAAATTTGATTATAAATAAAGTATAAACCAAAAAGGAGAAGATTAAAAATGGCAAAAGTTATGTTAAGAGAAAGCGAAGGAATAATCTATTTTTATGTTGCAAAAAAAGACATGGAAGAGACAATAGAAACACTTGAATTTGATAGTGAAGAGCAATGGGGTGGAGAGTGTGAATTATCTAATGGAGAAACATGGTGGATACAACCAGGACCTAAAAACTTACCCAAAGAGGAAGTCTGTAAAAAAATAGCTGACTAGTTGAATAAATATTCAGATTGACTAAATATTGAACAGTTTTTAATAATAAAACTGTTCACTTTCTTATATACTTATATTGTGTAGTAAAATCTAATTTAATCCCCAAAAAGGAACATCAATGACATTAATGGACGACAGAGGGTCATGCGAAACCTGTGTTACGACAAAAGAGTTGACAACTTTATATGATATTGCAGCGATGATTACAAATCAACATGATCTGGAAACATCAATTGAAAAATCTATGAAGATTTTAAAAAACTCTTTAAACCTTACAAATTGTTCAGTACATATCCTAGAAGATGAAGAATTAAATGTTTTCGCTTCGATTGAGATGACTACAATTCAAAAAAAACTATCTACTTATAGCATTGGAGAAGGTGCTACTGGTATGGCAGCACAATCAAAAGAACCTATAGTGATTGAAAATATACATAGTGATTCACTTTATTTAAATAAATCAGGAAAAAAAGACTTTAATAACCTTTCTTATGTTGCTGTACCTTTAGTTGTTGAAGATACTATTATTGGAGTATTGGGAGCAACAATTACAAAATCAACAGAAATAGGATTTGAAGATTGTGTAAGAATACTAACAATTATTGCATCACTTTTTGCCCAAGCAATCTATTCATTTCAATTAAATACAAGTGAAAAAGAAAGATTAAAAGAGCTAAAACTTTATTATAAAATGGAATGGGATTCAAAGGTTCATAATTTTGGAGATATTATTGGGGATAGCCCAAAAATGAATACAGTATTCCAAGTGATTCAAAGAATTGCACAATCAGATGTAACTGTACTTGTTCGTGGAGAAACGGGAACAGGTAAAGAGTTGGTTGCCTCTGCAATTCATAAACGAAGCAAAAGAAAAGATGAACCTTTTATTAAATTAAATTGTGCAGCAATTACAGATTCTTTACTTGAAAGTGAACTTTTTGGTCATGAAAAAGGTGCCTTTACAGATGCAAGAGAAACTAGAAAAGGTAGATTTGAACTTGCTGATGGAGGAACTTTATTTTTAGATGAAATAGGTGATATCTCACCTTCTGCTCAGGTAAAATTATTAAGGGTTTTACAAGAAAGAGAGTTTGAAAGAGTTGGTGGAAGTAAGACTATTAAAGTAAATGTTAGACTTGTTGCTGCAACCAATCGAAACCTAGAACAAATGGTAAAAGATGGAAAGTTTAGGGAAGATTTATATTATAGACTAAATGTTATTCCTATTGATTTGCCTCCTTTAAGAGAAAGGGGAGATGATATTAGACAATTAGTTGATTTTTTCCTAGAAATGGCAATTAAAAATCATAAAAAACCTGTTAGTTTATTACCAGAAGCTATGGATATATTATGTAAATATCCTTGGCCAGGAAATGTTAGAGAATTAGAAAATACTATTGAGAGAATTGTTTTAATGGGAAGTGAAGATATGAACAAGATGGATATGCTTTTCTTACTTCCAGCACTTAATGATTTAAATCTAAAAAAAGAGTATAAAACTATTCCAATGGAGAATAAAACTTTAGAAGAGATTGAACAAGAAGCTATTGAAACAGCATTAGAAAACAATAATTTCAATCAATCTAATGCAGCCAAAGAACTTGGAATAACACTTAGACAAATGGGCTATAAAATCAAAAAGTATGGAATCTCAAATGAAATATAAAAATGAAGAGTTTCAACTAACTGATGAGTTTATAGATATTGGTTATATGGCTGAAGAGATTGAAGCAGTTGATTTGGAAGCTAATGAAATCATATTAAAAAAAGCAAGTGCAAATAGAATGATTCAAATCTTTATCTCTTTTCCAAATTATGAAGATTTTAAAGATGAGATTTTAGCATTTGATGAGTTTATGAATAATTCAAAAGTTGAGATATTTACATATATTTTATTTAATGAAAATCTTCAACTCCCAAAATTCAAAAAACTTGTTCCTGTATTTGATGTCAATGAGGATTTTGCAAATATGTATGGTACAAAAATAGTTACTGGAAGTTTAGAAAACAAACTTACAAAAGCTTTATTTTTAATTGGAAAAGATGGAGCAATTTATCATATAGATATGCCAGATGATCTAGAAAAGCCTTTTGATATGGATAGAATTAGAGTTGAACTAAATAAAGTATATCAATCTTACACAGGAGTGGGATGTCACGGTTAGTAATCTAATTCTATCAAAAAGTTATGCTATTGCTTGCTCTTTTAGATATTGAGCGTGGGCTTTAGGAGACATACCAAACATTCTTGAGTATTCTCTACTAAACTGTGATGGGCTTTCATATCCAACTTCAAAGGCTACTTGTGAAGCTTCAATGTTTTGATTTAAAAGCATCAGTTTCGCTTCTTCCAATCTAATCTTCTTTTGAAACTGAATAGGTGTCATTGACGTTATAGTTTTAAAATTATCGTATAAAGATGATTCACTCATATCTATTAATTTTGCTAGCTCTTTTACATTTAATTTTTCATTGAAATTTTCTTTTATTTTAGAAACAACTTTTACTATTTTATTTGATATAGTCCCTTCCATAGCAAACTTATTTAAGAAATATCCACTTTCATCTTTTATCAAGATATAAAGAATCTCTTTTATAATCAATGGAGAAAGGAAATTGACCTCTTCCTCAGATTGTTCAAGTAGTTTTACAAGTCTCACTACAGGGGCATATATTCTTTCATTTAAATCATCAAGAAATAAACCCTTTTCTATCTTTTTTGAAACATCAAACTTACTAGTATCCAGTTTTTTTAGTACATCATAAATCTCTTCAAGTGAAAACCTAATTCTTAGTGAAACATAGGGTCTTTCTTCACTTGCATCTTTTATTCTAACTTTAGCGAAGAGGTTAGCTGCTGATAAAAGATATTTTTGAGTATCATATCCTAAAGGCTCACTCCCAAAATCTATCGCCTTACTTCCTTGTAAAATAATACATAATGAAGGTTCATAAGCTGTTGTATTAAACTCTGTTTCCCCTTGTGCAAAATAAAAATCTAATGCAGGAATTTGAGATTGTAAAGCACCTTCTAAGTCTAAAGAATATTTGTTTTTAACAAGATCTAAAAGCTCTATTCTACTTTTTTTAATAAATTCTTTCATCTTCATCCTTCTAGCCATGAGCTTAAAGCTCTTGGTTTTCCAAGGTAATACCCTTGACCATAAGTTACACCAATTTTCCTTAATTCCTCAACATCTTCTTTAGTTTCAACATACTCTGCAACTGTTTCTTGATTTTTTAAACTAGCTATCTCTTGAATATATTTTATAACTGCTTTATCAGTTGGGTCAGTGTGCATATCTTTTACAAAGCTACCATCAATTTTGACAACATCAAAGGGCATACTTTTTAGATACTCAAAAGAAGCCATACCAGTACCAAAGTCATCTAAAGCAAGTCCTATTTTTTTTGATTTTAAATAGGAAATAAATTCATTTGCCATATTAAAGCTCCCAATGGCCGAACTCTCTGTTATTTCTAATTCTAATTTTTCCCATGGAAAATCAAAATACTCAATAGCCTCTTTTGCCTTTGCTTGAAAATCTGGGTTATTTAAACTTGAACCTGCTAAGTTTATGTGAGCACTATGTAGTTTGTTAATATGCTTTTTATTTTTAGTAACAGTTTCAAGATATGTCCAAAGTACAAAAGAATCAATGGCACTCATAAGTTGGTATCTTTCAGCAACACCTAAAAACTTATCAGGAGAGATGAAGTTGTTATTTTTGTCCCACATACGAATAAGTATTTCATATCCTATTTTATCACTTTCATATTGTAAAGGAACAATGTCTTGTGCAAAAAGTTCAAATCGTGTTGGACCATTACCTAAAGCTTCTTTTATCATTTTTGCCGTATCAATCTCCATTGAAATTTGTTTTGTATTTTCATCACTTTTGTCATAGATGTGGGATTTATTACGCCCTTTTTGTTTAGCTGTATAAAGTGAAACAGTAATAGCTTTTAATAATTCATTTAATGTAAACTCAAAAGCTTTAAAATGAACCATTGATATACTAGCGCTAACACTATGGGTTTCATTATTATGGGAAAATCTAAAATCGCTTAATGCATTAAGACTTTTTTGCAAAAATTGCTCTCCATACTCTTTTGAACTATTTTTTATTAATACTGAGAAACTATCTCCATCAATTCTTCCAAAAAGTGCGTCTTTTGGAAGTATTTGTTTATAATGATTTACAAGCATTTTAAGTAAATTATCACCAACTTCATTACCGACTGAATCATTTATTAGTTTAAATTGATCTAAATCTATCAAGAAAGTATTATTACCTTTTGTATAGTTTTCCTCTTTTAGTGTATCTTGCAAGGCTTTATCCATATAAAACCTATTATATATACCTGTTAATTGGTCATGATTTGCTTGAAATTGTAGTTTTTTCGAAGCACTTGAGATTTGTTCCATTTGATTATTAAAACCTTGAAATATATCTTTTATCTCATTACTTGCATTTGTTTTTATATATTTAATATTATTTTTAGTTGGGTCACTTCTTCTCATAGCTTCCAAAAGGTTTAAAAATGGTTTCGTATAGGTTTTACTAAAAAACATAGCTAAGAAGCTACCAAAGATTAAGGCAAAAGGGAATATAGCGAGAATTGTATTTGTAATACGATTTTGTCTTATTTTAAAGTTTGTTAAATCAACATCTAAAATTGTATAGCCAAAATTGTAATTATCAACTACTAAATTGTTTTTTATATACAATGAGTCTTGGATAAAAAAAGTGTTTGATGTTTTTAAATATTTACTAGAAATCTCTTTTTTGATAGGTCCATATTTATAAATGGCATTATTAGACTCATCAAATACCAACATAGATTTTATATTTTGAAAGGCTTTTAGTCTAAAACTAATATCAGAGAGTAAATCTGCACTTGGATTTAAAATATATTTTACTAAGTCATTATTTAAAGATTTTGTAATCGCTTTTGCTTCAATTATTGCATTTTTATTGTTCTGTTCTTTTTGAATTTTTAAGACAAAAAACATTGTTGCAGACTCAACAGCAACAACAACTAAAGAGATGATTATAATTAGTTGAATCTTTATACTAAACTTATTCCACATCGTATTTAATTTCCTGATAAATTGATTACAGGAAGAGCAAAATCATTTCCCCATTCTTTCCATGAAGCATCATAATTTGCCACATCAAAGCCTAATTCTCTTAGGGCAAAATAGTTTGTTGAGGCAATTCTCCCAATTTTACAATATAAGACTATTTTTTTGTTTTTATCTAAGTTTTTATAAACCTCTTTTAGTTCATCTAGGTTTTTTAATTTTAAGTTTTCACCTCTATTATTTATATTGTGTCCTGCTGGTATATTAATAGCTTTTGGAATATGTCCAAACCTTTTTGCAATAGACTCTTTGCCAATATAAGCTTCTTTGGGTCTTGCATCAATTATAATTTGAGAATTATTTCTTGTGGCAATTTGTGTTGAAAATTTAGTGGCTAATCTTTTATTGTTTATGGAAACTATATAATCACTTTTTTTTACCTTTGTTGGTTTTTTTGATATTTTAAAACTATTTTTCTTTAATTCATCAAAACCTGCATTTATAAGCTTTACATCTTCAAAACCATAAACTTCTAAAGACCAAAATACTCTTGAAGCATCAAAGAAATTTCCATCATCATAAATCAAAATAGAATCACTTGTATTGATACCTAAATTTTGGATGATTTTTTGCATTTTACTTGGAGTTGTTATTTTCCCATTTCTTGACTTATTTTCATATGTAATAGTTGCAGGTAGATTTAAAGAATCTTTTAAATGACCTTTTAAAAATAAATCACTACTTCTAGCATCAATCACTTTTGAAGAAGAAATAATTTTTGATAAATCTTGTATCTCAATACTTAACTTATCAGCAAATAAGCTTGAAGATATAAAAAATAAAGCTATTGAAACTAAAAATAATCTTAACATAAATACTCCTTTTAACTTAAAATAGATTATAACATAGAAATAAATAATATTATAGTAGTTCTATTGGAACAGTTTTTGCATGTAAGTTCATAAATATTACTATAGGATATTAAATGGAAAATATAGTAGAGAAATTAAAAGATGGTTCATTGGTTCCTTTTTTAGGAATGGGTGTCTTTGAAAATACAGTTGCAAAAGATGGTAGTCAGCTGCCATTTGACAGTGATTCTATGATTTTAGCTTTAAATAATGGAAGGGCAATGAGCCCAAGACTAATGTATGAATATAGCCGTGCTGCTATGAGTTTAGAACAAAGAAAAGGAAGAGAATTTATTGTTCAAATGACAAATCATATTTACTCTTCAAAGGAGTATGATTTACCGCCTGCTTATAAATGGCTTTCACAAATAAAACCTAAATATGTAATTGATACAAATATGGATGATTCTTTGCAAAAAGTTTATGAAGATACTGAACACTTTTTAATAAGTGGAGTTTCAAGAATTACAGCTGATTACGATAGATTTATAATTTATAAATTTGATTTAGAAAAAAAAGAGTATACACAAATAGAGAAAGAGGCCTTAAATTTAGAATTGCCTATCTTATTTAAACCTATGGGGTCAACAAAACCTCAAATGAATTTTATTGTTTCTGATGCAGATTTTGTTGACTGGCTAACTGAGGCAATGGGTGGATATGCGTTACCTTCTCAACTTAAAGAGTTTAGGGAAAACAAAGAGTATCTTTTTATGGGTGTTGATTTTTCAAGGGATACCTTTAGAATGGTAGCTAATGAGATAACAATTGGTTTAAAAGGTGGAATAACACTTTTAAATAAAGAGGAATTAACAAAAAAAGAGGATAAATTTATTAAAACTCATAATTTAGAAAACCTAAAATTGAGTGTTAGTGAATTTATAGAAAACTATGCCTAGTAACACAAATTCATGTGACTTCTGTGGAAAACAGATTAAAGAAGTAAAGAAAATATTTAGTAGTGAAACCTCACATATTTGTGATGAGTGTATCACAATGTGCTCAACTGTTTTAGATAAAGAGATGATGCAAAGTGCAAAAAAAGAGTTTCAAAAGGGACTTAGTGTTCCTATGAAAATCAAAGAGCATCTAGATGATTATGTAATTGGTCAAAATGAAGCAAAAAAAGTACTTTCTGTTGCCCTTTATAATCACTATAAAAGAATTGATAAACCTATTATCAAAAACGTAGAGATTGAAAAATCAAATATTATGTTAGTTGGACCAACAGGTTCAGGTAAAACACTACTTGCTAAATCCCTAGCTAGAATTATGGATGTACCTTTTGCCGTTGCTGATGCTACAGCCTTAACAGAAGCTGGATATGTTGGTGAAGATGTTGAGTCTATTTTATCAAGATTATTAGCAGCAGCTGATTTTGACCTTGAAAAGGCAAAAAGGGGTATTGTTTATATTGATGAGATTGATAAGATTGCCAATAAAAGTGAAAGTGCCACAAGTGGTAGAGATGTTTCAGGGGAGGGTGTTCAGCAAGGACTTCTAAAAATACTTGAAGGTGCAGAAGTTTATGTTCCTGTAAAAGGGAGTAGAAAAAATTCAACTGCTGAAACGGTTCTTTTTGATACTACCCATGTATTATTTATTTGTGGTGGCGCCTTTGTTGGATTAAGAAAAGACAAGGCAAAAGAGAAATCTTCGGTTATGGGTTTTGTTAATGGAAAAGAAAAAGAAGAAGAGAAAAAAGATATTGAGCCAAAAGAGCTTATTAACTTTGGACTTATCCCAGAATTTATGGGAAGAATCCCTGTTATTGCAGAACTTGATAAACTTACTCACGATGATATGATTAGAATTTTAAAAGAGCCTAAAAATGCGATTACAAAACAATATGAGATTTTGTTTGAGCTTGATGGTGTTGATTTAAAATTTACAGATGACGCTTTAGAAGATATTGCACAAATAGCAATTGAAAAAGATGTAGGAGCTAGAGGACTTAGAGGTATTATTGAAAAATATATGTTACCTTTACAATACACAATTCCATCAGAAGAAAACCTTGCATCTTGTGTTATTACTAAAGAGTATATAAAAGGTGAAGAGGAAGTAAATTTAGAGTATAAAAAACCATCTGATAAAAAACCTTCAAAAGAAGTACAATATAGTGATATTAAAAAATAATCTTGATATCTCAAAAGGGGATATTCAAGATATCCCTTATCTTATCCCTTTATTAAAAGAACTTTTTACAATAGAAAAAGATTTTACCTTTGAAAAGTCTAATCATGAAGAGGGATTAAAACTTTTAATTTCAAACAAAAATTCAACTGTAATAGTGGCAAGATTCGAAAATGAAGTTATTGCTATGGTTACTATTCAAACTATTATTTCAACTGCTACAGGTTCTAAAACAGGCTTAATTGAAGACTTTATCGTAAAAGATGATTTTAGAGATTTAGGAGTGGGGACACATCTTTTTAACTATCTAAAAGAGTATGCTAAAAAACATCATATGAAAAGACTTCAACTTGTTTGTGATGAAGATAATGATGTTGCAAAAGAGTTTTATACAAATAAATCATTTAAAAAAAGTAATATGGCAGCTTGGTATAATCATCTAGTGGAATAAAAATTGCATCTACCTTTTTATAATTTTATAGCGAAGGATAGAAAATGGCAGTTAGAATTACTGAAGAATGTATTGCATGTGAGGCTTGCGCTCCTGAGTGTCCAGTAGCAGCAATATTAGAAGAAGGACATGAAAAGAATCCGTATGATGATTATTTTTATGTAAAACCAGAGTCATGTGTTGAATGTGTAGATCATGCAGATGCTCCAAGATGTGCTGAAGCATGTCCAACAGAAGGTGCTATTGTATGGGATATGCCGTATACAACAGAGTTCAATGAATATTATGCTTCAAGAAATGAAGATGGTGTTTATAAAATTAGAGAACATAAGAAAAAAGGTTTAATGCTTCCAGAAGTTAAAGAGCAAAAATTTATTGCTGATATTGCAATGAGTGAAAGAGAAGCAGAAGCTAACGTTCAAGAGTTTTAATGTTTTGTAAGAGCACTTGCTCTTACAAATTATAATTTACAGCAAGGGCTAAAAATAAATATCTAGAAAACTTTGCAATTGTAACTAAGACTAAAAAATACTTCCAATTATATTTTAAAACTCCAGCTACAAAAGTTATTGGATCTCCAACTATTGGTAACCATGAAAACAAAAGTGTAAATGCTCCATATTTTTTAAAATACTTATTATACTTTTCAATTTTTTCTTTTTTTAAGTAGCCTTTTTTTTCTAAATACTCTTCACCTTTTAATCCTAAAATATAATTGATTAATGATCCAAGAATATTTCCTAAACTTGCAAATAGTACTAAAAGGTAAATATTATAGCCTTGAGTTATATCATATATTAGTAAGGCTTCACTTCCCATGGGAAATAGTGTTGCTGAGATTAGGGCTACAAAAAATAAACTAAGGTAAATCAAGCTTTAGCTCTTTTAAATCTTTTAACTTTTAGTTGAGATATAAATACCCCAATTAAAATCAAGCCACTAGCAATTAACTCTTTAGATGAAAGTTGTTCTCCTAAAAATATATAGGCTAGAAAAACTGTGAAAATAGGGATTAGATATACAAAAACAGCTGCCTTTGATGCTTCTATTTTGGTTAAAGCAAAGTTATATAAACCATAACCACATAACGTAACAACTATACCTAAATAAATAGACCAAGATAAGGCTTGAATAGTAAATTGCATATTAGAAGTACTAATCTCATAGATGAAAAAAGGAAAGAAAAAAACAGCCCCAATAAAAACTTGAATTGCCGTTATAAATAAAGCTGAGTATTTATTACTTAAATATCTAGCTACAATTGTATATCCTGATGCACAAGCCATGGCACATAACTCTAAAAAGTTACCTAACATAGGATCCGGAGCACTGTAAGATGTAGTGGCTTGAACACTTAGCCATACTGCACCAAACATTGCAATTAAAGAACCAAAAATTAGTTTTCTTGTAATAATCTCTTGTAGGAAAAACCCTGCAGCCATTGCTGTAATAATTGGCATAAGCGATGTTATCATTCCAGCTTGTGATGCTGAGGTATATAATAAAGCCTTTGCTTCGAAAATAAAATAAAAACAAGGCTCAAATATAGCTAGAAGAAAAATATACTTTATATCACTTTTAGTGAAATCGTATTTTAAAAAATCTTTTATAAAGTATAAAAAACATAATGAGGCTGTTATCATTCTTATAAAGATAACTGTATATTCCCCCAAGTCTTGCATGGCAGACTTTAAGGCAATAAAAGAACTAGCCCAAATGAACATTGCAAAAACCAATGAAAAGAAACCGATTAGATTAAAATTTTTAGACAATTTATTTACTTCTTTTGTGAAATTAAGCGTGGATTATACTCTTTTAAAAAATAAAGTCAATAAATCGCTTTAAACTATTTTAAGAAAAGTTTTAGTATAATTCGTTCCTTTAAAGCAGAGCACAAAGAGTATATAGGTACTTTTGATGCTCTTCTTTAGCCCCTTACAATCGTTTTAAGAGACAACGCCCCAGGATGGGAACATAGCAAGGCACCTCTTTCTATGGTGTGTTTGGGTACCTGGAGAAGAGTGCTGAGTTTAATCTCAGTTACTCAAAACTTATTAAACATAATAATCAAAACAAATTTTTTTAATATTAAAACACTTTTTCTAAGTTATACAAATGTGCTATTTCAAGGAAGAAAAGACCCAAGAATTACTTGAGTCTTAGATTTTATTAGTCTTCTATTCTAATCATAACTGGTTTTGCAGTAACAGCACCAGCTTGTTCAATTTTTTCTAAGGCCTCAACTACATCTTTTTCTAATGATGTATGAGTTGCTAATAAAATGTTTGCGCAAGTTTTATTAAGTGGTTTTTGAATCATCTTTTCAATAGAGATATTTTGCTCACCTAAAATAGTTGCAATTTTAGCTAAAACGCCAGCTTTATCTTCAACTCTAAGTCTTAGATAATATTTTGTTTGAATATCATCTTTTGACATTAAAGTTAAATTTTCAGAGTTATCAAGTTCAAAACCTAACATTGGAGAACCTTTTCCACGTCTTGCAATATCAACAATATTTGCAATCACAGCAGAGGCTGTTGCATCACCACCTGCCCCAGCTCCATAATACATAGTTTCTCCAACTTTATCACCAATTACAGAAACTCCATTCATAACACCGTCAACTTTTGCAATCATTTCATCCTTTGAAATAAACGCAGGGTGAACTCTAAGCTCAACTTTTTTATCAATCTTTTTTGCAATTGTTAAAAGCTTAATAGTGTAGTTAAACTCATTTGCAAAATCGATATCTTCTGGAGCAATATCTTGAATACCTTCAATTAAAATATCTTCAGGTTTTGCATCAATATCATAAGCAATAGATCCAAGAATTAGTAATTTATGGGCAGCATCAAATCCACCAACATCAAATGTTGGATCAGCTTCTGCATAACCTAAATCTTGAGACTCACATAAAATTGTGTCGTAATCAACACCTTCATTAATCATTTTTGTAAGCATATAATTACAAGTACCATTCATGATACCTCTAATTGATTGGATATGGTTTGCTGTTAATCCATCCCTTAGAGCATTAATAATTGGAATACCCCCTGCAACTGCTGCTTCATATTCAAAAGGTGTTTCACCTGCTAAATCTTGAAGCTCATATCTATGATAAGCCAATAAAGCTTTATTAGCAGTAACAACGGCTTTCCCATTTGCTAAAGCTTTTTTTACAACTTCATATGGTTTTTCAATCCCACCCATAAGTTCAACAATAATATCAATTGAGTCATCATTTAAAACTGATTCAATATCATCAGTTAGTTCAATTGTTACATCTCTTTTTTTATCTAGGTTACTTACCACACCAATTGCTGGTTCTATTTCACAACCTGATCTTTCTGTAATAATATCTTTATTATCTCTTAAAATATTAGCAACAGATGCACCAACAGTACCAACTCCAATAATTCCTATTTTCATATACTTATCCTATAAACTACTTAAATATCTTTTTATGTTTTTTGCCGCTTGTCTAATTCTTTTTTCATTTTCAATTAGAGCGATTCTTACATATTGATCACCATAATGACCAAATCCAATACCTGGACTTACAGCAACTTTTGCTTCAGTTAGAAGTTGTTTAGAAAATTCCATACTTCCTAGATGGCTTGCACACTCTGGAATTTTTGCCCAAATAAACATTGAAGCATTTGGAACATTCATTTCCCATCCTGCATCTTCAAAAGCTTCAACCATAACATCTCTTCTTTTTCTATATTTTTCAATATGTTCTTCAACGCAATCTTGTGGTCCATCTAAAGCTACGGTTGCAGCAACTTGAATAGGTGTAAACATCCCATAATCAAGCCATGATTTAATTCTTTTTAATGCACCAATTAGTTTTTCGTTTCCAACCATGAAACCAACTCTCCATCCTGCCATATTGTATGACTTAGATAAAGTAAATGATTCAACAGCTACATCAAGTGCACCTTTTGCTTGGAAAATTGATGGTGTCTTATACCCATCAAAGGTGATATCAGCATAAGCAATATCCGAAATGATATAAAATCTTTCTTGTTTTGCTAAATCAACTAGTTTTTGATAAAACTCTGGTGTTACTGTTGCACAAGATGGATTATGTGGAAAGTTAACTAAAACATATTTTACTTTTGGAATAGATTCCCTTAATGTCTTATTTAATCTTTCAAAGAATAAATCTTCATCTACTCTAAAATCATCTCCAAATGGTAATTCAAAGTTATGAATTCCAGCACCAGCAAGCATAAAAGCATATGAGTGGATTGGATAAGTTGGGTCTGGAACAACTGCTACATCTCCAACATTTACAATTGCTTGAACTAGGTGAACATATCCCTCTTTACTCCCCATAGTTGCAACTGCATGTTTATTTGGATCTAAATCTTCAACCCCATATTTTCTTTTATACCAATTGCAAATAGCAAGTCTTAGTTTATAAATACCTGCACTTGCACTATATCCATGATTTTTTGGTTTATCTGCAGTTTCTTTTAATTTGTCAATTATGTGTTGGGGTGCAGGTCCATCTGGATTACCCATTGAAAAGTCAATAATGTCCTCACCGGCACGTCTAGCTTCCATTTTTATATTATTAACTTCTGCAAACACATAGTTTGGAAGTCTTCTCATTCTTTCAAATTCAATTTCTGGAAACATTAATTTCACTCCTTATTTAATCATTACACTTAATCCACGCTTTATATTTTCTAGCGTGTATATATCATCTATTTTTACATATTTAGTATCTTCTGGAATAGCTACTTTTAAAGACCTTGATTTTTTATCATCTTTAACTATTTCCAAAATATTTAAATCTTTATCGTAAAACACTATATTTGGAAACCATTGATTACCTGGTTTTGATAAAACAATTAAATCACTTGCTTCTTCAAAATTTATGAAATAAGGCTTCAATGGTTTTCTTAAATCAACTTTTTCCCCTACTAAAATCTTTTGAGACTTTGCTAAAGTTGACTCGGACGTATCAATTACATACGACCATTTAGTATATCCCTCTTTTTTGATATCAATAAATTTGCAATTACTTTGTGCTAATTCAATTGATAGCATTAGAGGGTCGATGGCGGCTTCTGTTTTTAGATTTATAATCCAAGTAGCGGTTCTATCTTCATTATAAACTAAACTTTTCGTAAAATAGTGATAATAACCTAATCTTTTCAATGAATCAGAAATGATTTTCATTGATTTTATTGGTGCGTTTGAAATATTGAAACTAATTGTAATATTTTCTGGCGCATTTAAAGAAACACTTAATAAACCATTATCCTTCAATTTTTGCATAACTGCTGGATAGTTTAAAGATTGATTTTGATAATAAGCAGATTTATCTTGAAAAATATAATTTATTAAACTTTGATTTTCATTGAATGTATCGTATCCAATGATATTTGCAATTTTTTCATTAAAAGTTGCCCCATTTAATAATACAGAACAAAAAATAAAAATAAATGATAATTTTTTCAAAATATTTTTCAGCATAGTTTCTCTCTTATTTTTTTAAATTATAAATTAAAATTCCACCTGCAACAGAAACGTTTAAAGAATCAAAATCATTGAACATTTTAATTGAAACTGTTTCATCAAGTTTTTTAATAATTTTATTTGATAAGCCAGCACCTTCACTTCCTAAAAGTAAAGCTGTTTTTTCACTTGTGTTATCAAATTCTTTTAAATCTATTCCATCTGTTGCTGCACCAAATAGTTTAAAATCTTGTTGCTTTAACTCATTTGCTACATCAAGAATACTTGGTACTTGGCAAAAGGGAATATCAAATAAAGCTCCACTACTAGTTCTTGCTATTCCTTCATAGTTTAGCTGTTTAACATTACTTGCAATAATTGCATCAACTCCTAAAGAGTATGCAGTTCTGCAAATTGCTCCAATATTACCTACATCAGTTAATCCATCTAATACAACAATAAAACTTGAATCTTTCAAATCTTTTAAAGACACTGTTTCATATTGGCTAAGTTTTAGAAAAAATCCTTGGTGATTCCCACCTTTTGCCAAACTTTGTGCTTTTTTGTTATCAAGTTTTATGATTTTTTTGTTTAGACTTGTAAACTTTTTAAAAAGTTTTGGTTCAATCTCTTTTGAGAACATAACCTCTTCAATAAGGTTTGGATGTCTCTCAAGTACATAAAGTACTACTTGTTTCCCATATATAATCATGGCAAGATTTTATCTAAAAATTGTTGATAAACTACTTTTGAATATAAATAATATTTTTTTTATAAAAGAAAGATATACTCATGCTATAAATTTTTGTTATACTTTAGAAAATAATATTTAGTAAGAGGCAAATTATGAATACCAATTTGGAATATATAAAAACAGTAAATACTACCGAATCACAGATTGATAGTACTTTAGTAAAGGGCTTGTATTTTGGTGAAGATTCACCTGCTTTTATTTTAGGATATATCTCTCCACATATAAACTTCAATAGTGTTTCTCAAAAAATAAAATCTTTATTTCCAAGTGAAACAAAGGTTATTTTGATTACAACAGCAGGGGAATTATGTTCTTTTAATATTGATGAGAAAAGGGGAATGCTGTACAATGATGCAAGCTCAACTTGGGAAAATATTGTATTGCAATCTTTCTCATCATCTATGGTTGAATCACTTGAAGTTTTATCTATTCCTTTATTTAGTGAAGATATGAGTTCTTCTAGTATGGATCATTCTCAAAGAGTTGATAGAATTACACAAGAGATAAAAAGACAAAACATAAATACAAAAATACACCATGAAAATACTTTTGCTCTTACTTTTGTGGATGGGCTTTCAAGTTCAGAGAGTTTTTTTACAGAAGCAGTTTATAAAAGTGGTAAGCTTCCATGTTTGATTATTGGTGGAAGTGCTGGTGGAAAACTAGATTTTAAAGAAACTTATATCTTCGATAATTCACAAGCAGTAAGACATAAAGCAGTTGTTTGTTTAGTAAAACTAAAACATGGATATAGATATGGTGTTTTAAAGTCACAAAGTGTTGAGGAAACAAATGTCTCTTACTTAGTTGCTGACGCTGATGTTTTAAAAAGAACAGTTTATAGTGTTTTAAATGAATCAACGAATGAGATAATAAACTTCTTGGATATGTTAAGTTATCAATTAAGCTGTACAATTGAAGAACTACCAACTGTATTAGGTGATTATACCTTTGCCGTTAAAGTTGGTGGAGACATTTATATTAGATCAGTTGCAAATGTGGATGTGGAAAATAAATGTATCTCATTTTTCTGTGATATTGCCTTTGGTGATGTCTTATATCTTGTTAGAAATAAAGACTTCGTTTCTCAAACACAAGAAGATTATAGAAGATTTTCATCTCAAAAAAGAGTTGCACCTTTAGGTGCAATGTTCAATGACTGTATTCTAAGAAGACTTTTAAACCAACAAAGACTAGGTGCTCTGCAAACATTTAATGACTTTCCAGTAGCTGGGTTTTCAACATTTGGAGAGTTATTAGGGGTAAATATTAATCAAACATTGACAGCTTTATTTTTCTACAAAGTTGAAAATGAAGATGATTTCAAAGATGACTTTGTAGATAATTTTGTACAAAAATATGCACAATATTCTGCTTATTATGAAAAAAGAGAAATCTATCAACTTCAACTTATGGCAAAGGTTAGAAAAGCAATTATTGAAAAACTAAAAGAGGCTTTCCCTTTAATTCAAGATATGGTTTCTATTATCAATGATGTTTATAATAATACACAAAAATCAAATGAGATTATTGATGAACTTAATAATAAATTTGAAGTATTTACAAAAGATATTATGACGAATGTTGAAACAAATATAAAACTTGTGTCAAATATGGAAAATCTTACATCAAATGCAGATGAGATTAAAAAAGTTCTTTCATCTATTTCTGATATTGCAATTCAAACAAACCTTTTAGCATTGAATGCAGCTATTGAAGCAAGTAGAGCAGGTGAATATGGAAAAGGGTTTAAAGTTGTTGCCGATGAGGTTAAAAAGTTAGCAAAAAGAACACAAGATGGATTAAAATCAAGTAATGATTCAGTTGATATAACTGTAACAGCAGTTAAGGATACAGCAGGGATGATAAATAGTGCTAGCAGTTCTTTAAAATCAATTTCTGAAAATACGGAAGTTATAAATCAATCATTTAATAATATAAAAGATAGTACAAGAACAACTAATAGTTTTATAGCTAATAAAAAAGATAAATTTGATAGATTATCTCAAAGTATTAATAGAATTGAACAAATTCAAAATAGTTTAGAACAGTTAGAAAATCATATGTAAGAAGATTTAATCTTCTTGCATCAAGCTATTATAAATCTCTTTAACATTTTTTCCTGTCATTTTAGCTAGTAGTTTTGCTTTTGCTTTTGGCGCGATATCTAGGGATTTTATATCATCTAAATCTAGGGTTTGACCTTTGAACTCAACAGGTTGGATTACAATTACCCATTCCCCTTTTATGTTCTCTTCTTTAAATTTCTCAAATAGATTTTTTGCAGAATCTTTGAAAGTTTTTTGATGAAGTTTTGTTAACTCTTTTGCTAAAAAAATAGTTCTTTCTTCATCTATATTTTTAATCTCCTCAAGTGTTTTTAACAGTCTATGGGGTGATTCATATAAAATAGATAAAATTGAACTTTGCATAACTTGAGTAAGTTTTTCTTTTCTTTCTTTCCCTTTGTGAGCTAAAAATCCAAAAAAAGTAAACTCTGTATGTTCAAAGCCACTCATAGCAAAGGCTGTTAAAACTGCATTTGCCCCTGGAAGTACATCGTAATCTAAATTATTGTCAATGGCATACTGAACCAATGAAGCACCTGGGTCACTAACACAAGGCATCCCTGCATCACTAACATAAACAATATTTTTTTCAAATGTTTCAGGAGTTAAAGTTTTTAGTATTTGATTTTCATTATGTGAGTGAAAAGATTTAAATTCACTACATTTAAAAGTTAGATTTTCTCTTTGAGATATTAGGTTTAGAAGTTTTTTTGTGACTCTTGTATCTTCACAAAAAATCAGTTCCGCTTCCAAAAGGGCATTTATAGAACGCTTGGAGATGTCCTCTAAATTTCCTATTGGGGTGGGAACTAATGTTAACACGCTATTAAAAAACTATTTTTTAGCGTATTTAGCTTTGAACTTCTCAACTCTACCAGCAGCATCAACAATTTTTTGCTCACCAGTAAAGAATGGGTGACAAGCAGAACAAATATCAATTCTCATTGTCTCAACATTTGATTTAGTTTCAAATGAATTACCACAAGCACAAGTTACAGTACAAGCTTTGTAATCTGGGTGAATATCTTTTTTCACTTGATTTTCCTTACTTTAATTAATGCCTAAGAAAAGATCGAATCTATTGTCGTCCTTTAATAAGCTCTTTTAATGGATTGGGATTATATCGAAAAATACTTAATAATATCTGAATTTAAGTTTTCTATAATATTTGAAGTTTTATTTTTGAATTGACCTTTATTGAAGGTGTTTTGTCTTTTTGCTAATTTTGCAGTATTTTGTGCAATTCTTTCTTCAAGTTGCTTTTTGTCAAGTTTTCCATCAAGGTATTGTAAAGTTTCAAGAATACCAATTGAAGCCATACAATTTGGTTCTCTTTTATATTTGCTCTCTAAGAAAATTACTTCATCAATAATGCCATCTTTTATCATCTGTGAAGTTCGTAATGCTATTCTTTCTCTAAGTTTGTCTCTATCCCATAAAATCTCAAAGATTTTTAAATCTTTTGCAACAGGTTCTTTTTTGTTTATCTCAAAATATTTTGATGGTGCCATATTGCTTTGCTTGTAAATAGAGAAGGCTTTTCTAACTCTGTATATATCATTTCTTGCAATTTTTTCCATATAGGTTTTATCCAATTTATATAGAAAATCATAAGTTTCTTCTAAACTCATCTCAAGGTCATATTCTTTTTCAATACCCCTTGACAAACCTTCAACTAAAGCTTTTAAATAAAAACCTGTACCACCAACAATAATAAGATTTTTACCATTTTCTTTGGCATAAGTTTTAGCTTTTTTGTACTCTTCAAAAAACTGTATAACATCAAATTTCTCATTTGGGTAAAGTACATCAATCCCAAAGTGAACTATATCCCCACGTTCTTCTTTTGAGGGCTTTGCAGAAGCTATATCTATCTCTTTGTATACTGATAAAGAATCAAGTGACAAAATAATAGAGTTTGTCTTTTGTGCTATATCTATTGATAGTCCAGTTTTTCCTGAGGCTGTTGAGCCAATAATTGCAATCTCTTTCATAAAAGTGATTGTAGCAAAACAATTGTAAATATCTTTTTTGATATACTTCATTCCATGAAAAAAATTACTACTATACTAAATGATTTTAATGAACTTGTTATGTTCAAACACTCAATATTTTCTTTACCTTTTATATTTATAGCGATGATTGTTTCATCGGTTGAAGTAAATGGTTCATCATGGTTTGGTTTCAAACTTTTAATTTTGGGAATTTTAGCTGCAATTACAGCTAGAAACTTTGCTATGGGCTTTAATAGATATATGGATAGAGATATAGATGCCTTAAATCCAAGAACTATCAACAGACCAAATGTAGATGGAAGAGTATCTGCAACTCAGATGTTAATTTTTGTTATAGCAAATGCACTTGAATTTATCGTTGTTGCTTATTTTGTAAATGATTTGGCCTTTTATTTATCTGTTCCTATTTTATTTGTAATTGGTTCATACTCTTATTTTAAAAGATTTTCCTATTTAGCCCATGTGATACTTGGTATTTCTCTCGCTCTTGCTCCTATTGCTGGGGTCGTTGCTGTTAGTGAAACTATCACTTTATGGTCAGTGTTACTTAGTGTTGGGGTTATGTTTTGGGTTGCTGGGTTTGATTTACTTTATTCGTTGCAAGATATTGAAGTGGATAAAGAGCTTGGACTTCACTCAATACCAAGTAAATTTGGGCCACAAAAAACAATGCTAATATCTAAAGTGTTTCATTCTTTGACAGTGTTATTTTGGCTTTTATTTGCAATAACTTCAAATAGTGGAATGTTTGCTTATCTTGCTGTGCTAATTAGTGCAGCGATGTTGAGTTATGAACACTACTTAGTAAATAAAGACTTTACAAAAATTGATAAAGCCTTTTTTACTGTAAATGGATATCTAGGTATTGTATTTTTCTTTTTAATATTAATTGATTCATTTTGAGACTATTTTAGGGACAGTATTAAATAATCCTTAATTAAGAATTTAGATAATTCCTAGTAAAATTTTTTATTTTGGGATGGGGATTAACAAATGAGCGATAAATTAAAACAAGTCACATACCTGACTGTAAAAAACTTAAAAAATGAAGATATTATTTTGCCTGGGAAATACTCAAGCACTTTTGAAACCTTTGCAAAGGGACTTGAACTAGATGTTAAAGATGAAAAAGTAGTCTTAAAAGAATTAAATAATGATACAAATTATGTAAATAATATTGTTAAGAAAACAAACAAAAATTTAGATAATTTTTATAAATCAACAACTGATGCTCAAATTGCTATAAAAAATAATGATAGTAATTCTTTAGAAAAAATCAATTCAGAAATAGCTCAAATGAGAAATGAGATTAATGCCTTACAAAAGCAACTTTTTTCAGATCCTTTAACTGGTGCATACAATAGAAAATGGTTTGCTGATGAATACCTAAATGATGATATTTTTCAACATGAAGGTTTTATGGCATTTTTAGATTTGAATAAATTTAAACTTATAAATGATACCTATGGACATATTGTTGGGGATCAGGTTTTAAAATATCTTGTAAGATTTTTAAAAAAAGAGTTACAAAAACCAGGTGTTGATATTGTAAGATATGCAGGGGATGAGTTTATTGTTTTATTTAACAAAGAAAAAACTACAGTTTTAAATGTAGATAGAACTATCTCTGAAGCCCAAGAAAAGCTTTCAAGACAAAAACTAAAATCTGCAAAAATAGATGAACTTCAATTCTCTTTTTCTTATGGCATTAGCCCTTTTAGAAGAGGTGATTATATGGAAGATATTCTTAATACTGTTGATGAACTTATGTATAAAAATAAAGAAGCAAGCAGACAAATCTAAACCTCCCTAGAGCCTGCATAAGAGTCTATTCAGAGATTTTTAAACAAAATCAATGTATTATTCGCTTCCAATCAGTGTGAAACTGATAAAAGCGCGTCTGTGGCTCAACTGGATAGAGCACTGGGTTTCGGCCCCGGCGGTTGTGAGTTCGAATCTTACCAGGCGTGCCATCTAAAATCTCTTATCTAAACTCTAGGTAGTTTTTATATCGGTCTTTCTAATATTCTAAACTTCATTCACCCTTTTTTAACTATACAAATAATCAATTTAGATATTCATATATACTTTTAAACAAAAAATAATTCTAAAAATAATAAAATAACTCCAAAGGAATAAGTATGATTAAATATATAAAATATGGATTTTTGACTCTTATCGTAGGAGTCATATTTAGTGGTTGTGTAGCAAAGCCTAAGATTGCACTTGAATATAGACCTGCTTCTGTTTTAGAACTTGAGGGTAGAGTTAGTGTAAATGATTTTGGATACCTTCCAAAAGAAGATGTAACTCAAAAACAAATACCTAATACAGCATTAGGAGATGGATTATTTCTAGATGACCCAATAGGTGTGTTCTTTTCAAATGCAGTAAGAAGAGAATTTAGACAGTCAGGATTATCTATTAAAACAGGTTCATGCGAACTTGATGGAGAGGTAAATGAATTATTAATTGATGATTTAGGATTTTCAGTAGATTTAATCACTGATGTTAGATATGTCTTATACAACAAAGATAAAAAAGTATTAATGGACAATACATATAATACAAAGCTTGATGGCTTATCAAAGTTTGTGCAAGCATCTGTACTTTTTCAAAATTTAAATAAAATGTTTTCAAAAAATATTGAGTCATTTATGAAAGATCCTCAATTTGTTAAATCATTAGAAAAAGAATGTTCAGAAAATAATTAGGAGAGTATTTGAATAATAAGACTAGTCTTATTATTCCGCTCTTCAACTCTAGTTTATTTAATTCTCACTTTACTATGTATTTAGAATATATTCTAAAAATAACTAATAAATAATCATTTTTTATAGTATAATGAAATCATGGTATTTAATATATTAGTTATAGATGATGAATTTTCATCAAGAAACTTTTCTTTTATTACAGATAGTCTAAACAATACTAAAATAAGTATCTTAAGTGACTATAGCACTCTTAGTGCAGTTTTAAAAGAAGAAGCTATTCATATGATTATCATCAATCCTAATATCTTTTCTCTAGAAGAATTTAAAGAAATCATTGAAGAAAATAACTTAGATTATACTACAAATCCTATCTTGGTAATAACTCAAGAAAAAGATTTAAAAGTTGACTTTGATTTTATCTATGATTATATCAATTTTGAGATGTCTCAAGAACTGATTATTCGAAAAATAAGATTTTGTAAAGAGCTTTTTGAGAGAGAACTCAATTATCAAACAAGCATAAATAAACTTTTATACACAGATTCCCTGACCCAATTACCAAATCGTGTAAAACTAATAAAAGATTTACAAAATGGTTCTTTTCCTATAAATGCCCTTGCCATAATTGATATAAAAAACTTTAGAGGAATAAATGATTTTTTTGGTATTAGAATAGGTGACAAGGTTTTAAAACATACAAAAGAACTACTAACAAAATATATAGAACTGATAAACAATCGTGTGGTTTTATACAAGTTTCCTTCAGATATTTTTTGTTTAGCAAATACTGGATTATCAAAAAAAGAGTTTCAAGATTTAGTTTTTTATATGCTAAGTGGTATAAATAATCAAATCATAAAAGAACATGAATATGAAATAGATATTGATGCAGTTGCTGGTATAACCTTTTCTAAAAAAAAGAACAAACTGATTACTGCTGATTTAGCCCTTCAAAAAGCAAAATTGGAAAATAAACTATATCTAGTATTTTATGAAAAACTTGACAATCTAGTAGAATACGAAAACAATATGTATTGGACTAAAAAGTTAAAAAAAGCACTTTTTGATAATGATGTTATTGTTTACTTCCAGCCTATTTTAGATAACCGCACAAAAAAAGTTCAGAAATATGAAGTTTTAGTAAGACTACATGATAAGCAAAATGATGAGGTTGTACTCCCCTATCACTTTTTAGAGATATCAAAAAAGGCATGTTTATATAAAGAGATTACTAAAAATGTGATTGAAAAATCTTTCAAAGAGTTTGAAAATCTTGATTATGAATTTTCTATTAATATTTCATATGAGGATATAAATGATCCAACATTTTTGATATATATTGAAGAGATGTTGAAAAAATATCAAGTATCCAAAAGATTGACTTGGGAGATTCTAGAAGATGAAAATATAAAAAACTATGATGTTTTGATATGTTTTATTAAAGCAGTTAAAAAGCTTGGTTGTAAAGTTGCTATTGATGATTTTGGTACGGGATATTCTAACTTTGAACACTTATTAAAGATGAATGTTGATTGTCTGAAAATTGATGCTTCACTTATTAAAAATATTGTAAAAGATAAAACAAGTTACAAAATTGTAGAAACAATAATAAAATTTGCAAAAAATCTAAACCTAAAAACTGTTGCTGAGTTTGTAGAAAATAAAGAGATTTTTGACTTAGTAAATAAATTAGATGTTGACTTTTCTCAAGGAAACTATGTTAGTGAACCCCTAGAAAAGCCAAATTTTAAAGAGAATTTTATCTAAGAAAACCATATCTTCTATGATGGTTTTTTGTTCTTATTCTTTTTATCTTATGGGCGTACCTATTGTTCATTTGTTTTAAATCTTGTATTCTCTCCCAAAGTTTTTGGATTTTTATCTCATTATGTCTAATCTTTTGTCTAAAGTTTGAGACTCTTTCTTTTTTTGGATTTACTTTTATAAAGTTGTCATAGTGTCTATCAAATTGTTTTGCATTTAAACTTGATACTCCTAAACCTATAATCAAACCTATTGCTAATAACTTTTTCATTTTTTACTCCTTAAAGTTTATATGTGAAAGTTTAAAAACAAAAAGTGAAACTATCGTGAATATCAATTTTTTGGAATTTTAATAGTAAAAACAGCACCATGTATATTATTAGAGGCTTCTAGGTTCCCATCACAATGTTTATTTATAATTGTTCTACTCATGTGAAGACCAAGTCCTGTACCATCTCTATTTTTTTTAGTAGAAAAATATGCTTCAAAAATCTTATCAATCAACTCTTCTTTTATTCCACCTGCATTGTCATTTATTGTTAGCACTATATATTTATCTTCTTCTTTTGTTTCTATGAAGATTTTTTTATCTTTTATTTTTCTTTCTATTAGTACATCTTCTGCATTTTTAAATATATTCAATATCACTTGTTTTACTTCATTTTCATATGTATAAACTCTTTGCTTACAATTGTAGTTTTTTAATATCTTTATATTATTTGTATCAAGGGATAGTTTTATAATATTTAATGATTTATCAGCTAATTCTTCAAAGGAAACAATAGTTTTTTCTTTTTCTGCCTTGAAAAAGTTTCTAAAGTCATCTATAGTAGAAGACAAGTGATTTGTATATGTAGATATTAAGTTAAGTTCATCGTTAAGTTCTTTTGAATTTATCTCTTTTCCCATCATATTTTTAAGTAATAAAGCATTTGTAGTAGCTGACAAGGCAGTAAGTGGTTGTCTCCACTGATGAGCTATCATGCTTAGCATTTCCCCTTGTTGTGCTAGTTTTTGTTGGTGCATTATTAGTAATTGTTGATTTTCTAATTTTTTTTGTGCAAGAATTTTTTCTGTTTTATTAATAATATATCCATTTATATGACTTAGTTTATTTTCCTTGTCATAGGAAAACTGCCAATGAATAGATATGTATTTAATTTTTGTGATATCAGAATTAAGGATTAATCTAAATTCAAATTCATAGATATTTTGTTTTAAAAGTGTTTGTTCTTTTATTTTTAACATATCTTTTCTATCATCTGGATGGATGAGATTAAGAAAATGTTTAAAACTAATTACATCTTTATTAACTTCATATATCTTTTTTGCAGGTGCGTCCAAATGAAGAGTATCATTATAAACATCGTATGTCCATATGCCCATTTTTGCTAGGATTTGCATCTCATTTAGTTTTTGAGCATACTCTTCACTTTTGTCCTTTTCTGTATGGATACGATTATAAATACGAAATAAAATCAAAGAAAGAAAAGCAAAAGATTCTATTATAGAACCAATTTGCATACTTACAAGTCCATAACTAGTATCAATTATTCCCGTAAAGTATAAACCACAATACATAGAAGTATTGATAAAAGTGAACATTCCAATAAAAATAAATAAACTATATTTTACTTTCTTGATAATCATAAATAGTACAAATAAAAATAGAGATATTAATCCAAAATTTATTATCACTAGTTCAATAAAAAGATCAACATAATAACTAAAATTAAAAAGTAGTAAGATGATTCCTAATGAGCACATTGCTAGTATAGTTTGAAATAAATATTTTGTGAAACTGTATTTATTGACTTGTTTTTTAAAAAAGTTTTTAATAAATAAAGTAGTACCAATCAATGCTGCAAGTGCAAGAATCTCAGCATATTTAACTAAATTGGGAATATCTACATACATCAAAATGTAGCCAGAATGATATATCTGAAAAATCATAGTTATAAATATAAAGTACATATAATAGATAAATAGTTTCTCTTTAAATATAAAATAAATGATTAGGGCACTAGTTAAAATCAATATCATTATAGAAAGATATATCATAAAAACATTTTCATAAAAATCATTATATTTATCTACTTCATTATATGATTTAAAAATATCATAGGCATAAGTTGCATTGTATTTAGGCAATATCTTTACAAAGACTGTTTTACTACTGTTTTGTTCAAGTTCTACTTTAAAAGTATCTGTCACATATGGAAGTTGTTTATTTTTAAATGAAACGCTTGAGCCTCCTTTTAGAATATTATTTTCATCATAGAGTTCTATTTTATAAAGAAAAGCTTCTCTAAATCTAATATATTGTGAAGAAGCATATTTTAAGTCATTTTTCAAAGTGATACTTAGCCAGATTACAGATTGCGTTGCTGCAAAACTTGCTTTATCTGTTTTCTTAAAAATTGTATGCTGTTTTTTTTTAATATAGTCTAATGTTTTATTCCCATTTATATCCTCATATACTAAATATTCTGCATTTAATAAAGAGAAAAAGAATAAAAATATTAATAGTTTAAATTTCAAGTTCACAATCCGAAGTATTTAAAGGGTAAAAGTTTTATGAGGGTAATATTATCATAAATAGGTTTATAAGAATAATAATTAATCAATATCTAAATATAAAAAATAACAATAATCCATAATCTTTCTGGCATGATAAAAATTAAACATAGCCTGTATAAAAATTATGCATACTAAATGTACAATTAATGATAAAAAATATCTTTACAAAAATCTTACCAAGTTATAAAATACTTTTACGAAACACATTGAGGTGCTAAACAATACTAAAAATACTTAACTTTGGTATTTGTAGTTCCTTAACTTTTGATTTCATATATTTTTAGATAAATAAACATTTTTCTAAAAAATAAAAGTGCCTCTTTTATGTTTTATACTCTATTTAGAAAGAAAATAAGTTTAAATAGTTGTTCAAAAATAAAAATGAACTAAAAAAATAATATTTATAAAGCTTATTTAAAAAGAGAAAAGTCATAGGTGGATTCATCTTGAATCTTAATTATGAAGGACTAAGGAAAGAAAATGACTAAGAACAGAAGAGATTTTATAAAGAAAACAGGTTTAGCAGGAATAGGTGCAGCAATAGCAGCTCCAACGTTAGCAAATGCGGCAGTATCAGAAAAAAAATTTAGATGGAAGATGACAAACTGTTATGGAGCAGGGGCACCATTTTATTCAACTGGTCCTGGAAGTGCAAGTTACTTTTGTGATAGAGTTGAAGAATTATCTGGTGGTAGATTAAGAATTAAACATTATCCAGCAGGTGAACTAATCCCTGCAATGGAAGGTTTTGATGCAGTCTCTAAAGGAACTATTCAAATGAACTGGGGTAATTCATATTTTTGGGCAGGTAAAACTTTTGCAGCTCAATACTTTACAGCAGTTCCATTTGGGATGAATTTTCAAGGTACAAATGCTTGGTTACAATTTGGTGGAGGTCAAGAACTTTGGGATGAAGTATATAAGCCATTTAATGTAATTGGTTTAGCAGCAGGGAATACTGGTGTTCAAATGACTGGTTGGTTTAAAAAAGAGATAAATTCTGTTGAAGATTTAAAAGGTCTTAGAATGAGAGTTCCTGGTCTTGCAGGAAAAGTTTTAGAACAGCTTGGAGTTGGAGTTAAACTTCTTCCTGGTGGAGAGATTTTCCCAGCTTTAGAAAGAGGAGTTATTGATGCAGCAGAATTTGTAGGGCCTTTCCAAGATAGAAGAATGGGATTACATAAAGCTGCTAAAAACTACTATACAACAGGATGGGGCGAACCAAGTAATACAAGTGAGTGTTTAATCAACAAAGATGCATGGGAGTCTTTACCAAAAGATTTACAAGTTATTGTAAAAGCAGTTGCCGCAGAGTGTAATCTTATGGGATTATCTTGGTCTGAAGCAAACAACTCAGAAGCATTAAAAGATTTAGTTGAAAACGAAGGGGTAATAGCTAGAACTTTACCTGATGAAGTAATAGAAAAGCTAAGAGAAGTTACATTTGAAACATATGATAAATTAACAGCTAAAGATCCTTTAGTAAAAAAAGTTCACGACAGTTATTTTGCTTTTAAAGCAATGCATGATGATTGGCAAAATAAAAGTGAAGAAGTTGTGATGACTAAGTTATCATCATGAAAAACCTGATTGTAATTTCAGATAAACTCGATGCGTTCGTTGAACGCATCGGTAAAATAAGTTCATGGTTAATATTTATTTTAGTTTTGATGGTTGCAGGAGATGTACTTTTTAGATATTTTTTTCATATAAGTTCAATTGCTGAACAAGAACTTCAATGGCATATATTAGCTGCAATCGCAATGTTTGGTTCAGCTTTTACTTTCCAACAAAAAGAACATGTTCGAGTTGACCTTTTTTATCATCATTACAGCGAAAAAATAAAACAAATGATGGATATTTTAATTCCTCTTTTTATAATAATTCCTTTTTCACTTTATATAATTTATTTATCAAGTGACTATGTAATGCAGTCATATCATAATGGTGAAGTATCTCCTGATCCTGGTGGACTACCATATAGATATTTAGTTAAATCATTAATCCCAATTGGATTTACTTTGATTTTTATTCAAGCTTTAGCTGTTTTATTTAAAGCAATTTCACGATTTATAGGGGAGAGATAATTTATGGATCCACAAATTTTAGCAATTATGATGGTTGTATCTTTATTTACCCTTATTATATTAGGAGTTCCTGTTGCCTTTGCTATTGCAGGTGCTGGACTTTTATTTGGAGTTATTGGTGTAGATTTAAATTTGTTTAATCTTCTCCCTTCACGGATCTTTGGGGTACTTACAAATTATACACTTTTAGCAGTTCCTCTTTTTGTTTTTATGGGGATACTTTTAGAAAAATCCCGTTTAGCTGAAAAAATGTTAGATGTGTTAGGACTTTTATCTGGTAAAAAACCTGGAGGAATGGCTATTGCTATTATTGTTGTAGGTATTCTTATGGGTGCATCAACAGGTATTGTTGGAGCAACAGTTGTAACTCTTACAATGATTGCCTTACCCACACTTTTAAAAAGAAAGTATTCTCATAGTGTTTCTTGCGGGACAATTTGTGCTTCTGGAACATTGGGACAAATTTTACCACCAAGTTTAGTATTGATTTTACTTGCAGATATTAGTGGTGAAGCTATTGGACCATTGTTCGCAGCAGCACTTATGCCAGGACTTTTACTAGCTAGTTGTTATATTTTGTATATTATAGCTTTAAGTAAATTTGCTCCACACCATGTACCCCCAATTGATGAAGAGGAAAGAAATACTTACACAAAAAAAGAATTATGGATAGAATTTTTTAAATCAGTTGCACCTCCTTTTCTACTTATTTTTGCAGTACTTGGTTCTATTATTGGAGGACTTGCAGCTCCAACTGAAGCTGCTTCTATGGGAGCTATTGGTGCTTTGATAATTGTACTTTTAAGTAAAAGACTAAGTTTAGAAATTTTGAAAGAAACTTTATATGAAACTATGAAAGTGACTGGTATGATTATGTTTGTCCTTATCGCCTCTCAAGTTTTCGGATTAAGTTTTAGAGGATTAGATGGGGATTATTTAGTTGAAGATCTTTTTGATGCGATACCAGGGGGAATGTGGGGTGCAATTTTATTTATGATGTTTGTTTTGTTTATTTTAGGATTTTTCTTAGAATGGATTGAAATATCATATATTGTATTGCCATTAGTATTACCTATATTTCATGCTTTGGATGTAAATATGATTTGGTTAGGGATTTTAATTGCATTAAATCTGCAATCATCATTTTTAACACCACCCTTTGGCTGGTCACTCTTTTTCCTAAAAGGTGTAGCACCAAAAGAGATTAAAACAATGGAAATATATAAGGGAGTTCTTCCATTTATTGCAATTCAAATTATAGTGATTGCACTTGTGATGATTTTCCCAGAAATAGCCCTTTGGCTACCAAAAGCAATAGGATGGATGTAATATGAATATAAATTTACCAAAAACTCAAACTTCAAAAAATGGAATGGTTATTTCACCCCATTTTGCAGCTTCAGATGCTGGATTAGAGATTTTAAAGCAAGGTGGAAATGCACTTGAAGCAACAATTGCCGTTGCCTCTTCTTTGGCAATTCATTACCCACATATGACAGGGATTGGTGGAGATGCCTTTTGGTTAGTTTATGACCCAAAAGAGGGTGTTAGTTTTATTGAAGCTTCTGGATACTCTGGTTTTGATGTGAATATGAGTTATTATGAAGGTTTAAAAACAATTCCTTTTAGAGGAAAATTAGCTGCAAATACAGCTGCAGGAGCAGTTTCTGCTTGGGATTTAGCATATGAAAAAAGTAAAAAAGAATGGGATGGAACAATTCCTGAATCAAAGCTTGTAGAAGAATCAGTAAGTTCTGCCAAAAATGGAATAGTTGTAACAAAATCTTTAAGTGAAACTTTAGAAGAGAAAAAAGAAGAATTAAGTGTTGATGAATATTTTGCAAAGGTTTATTATCCAAATGGAAATACACCAAAAGAGGGTGAAAAACTTGTTCAAGAAAAACTTGGAAACACTTTAGAAAAACTTGGAACAAATGGTTTTGATGATTTTTATAGAGGAAGTTTAGCAAAAGAGATATCAAGTGACTTTAAAAAAAGAGACGCCTTATTAACAAGTAAGGATTTAAGTGAGCATAATGCATCTTGGAATAAGCCCCTTGAAATGAATATGAGCAAAGGAAAACTTTTTAATGCTTCTGCTCCAACACAAGGGATTGCTTCACTTATGATTTTAGGGCTTTTTGATAGATGGTGTGAAAAACTTCCACAAAAAGATTCTACAAACCATGTGCATCTTTTAGTAGAAGCTACAAAAATAGCTTTTAAGCATAGAGATAAAATGGATACAAGTGCAAGCCCAGAGGATTTACAAAAATGGTTAGAACCAGAGTATTTAGACAAATTAAGTTTAGAACTTGATTTAGAAAAAGTACTTCCTTGGGGAGAAAATGCAGCCCCAGGCGATACAACTTGGTTTGGTGTTTCAGATAGTGAAGGTAGAATTGTAAGTGCTATTCAAAGTATTTATCACGAGTTTGGAAGTGGGTTAACTCTTCCAAATACTGGAATTGTTTGGCAAAATAGAGGTTGTAGCTTTGCCTTAGATTCAACTCATATTCAATCTTTGGCGCCACATAAAAAACCATTCCATACTTTAAATCCTGCAATTGCATTATTTGATGATGGAAGAGTTATGGCCTATGGAACTATGGGTGGAGATGGTCAACCTCAAACACAAGCTGCTGTTTTTTCTAGATATGCCTATTATAATGAAGATTTGCAAACATGTATAAATAACCCTAGATGGTTATTAGGTAGAACTTGGGGAAATTCATCTCAAAGTTTAAAACTTGAATCAAGATTTGATGAAAAATTAATTGAAGAGTTAAAACAAAAAGGTCATGATGTAGAGATTTTAAAAGATTTAGATTCAGCAGTTGGACATGCAGGAGCATTGGTTTTTTATCCTTCTAAAACAATAGAAGGGGCATTTGACCCAAGAAGTGATGGAAAAGCTTCAAGCTTTTAAGGATATATATTTATGAATGAATTATTGATTTTAATCCCTATTTTACTTGCAAGTGGTGTACTAGCTGGGTTGCTTGCAGGACTACTTGGAGTTGGTGGTGGAATTGTAATAGTTCCAATGCTATATCATATTTTTATATATATGAACATTGATATATCTATTGCAATGCCACTAGCTATTGGAACATCACTTTCTACAATAGTTGTAACATCAATTATCTCCGCACGGTCACACCATAAAAAAGGTGGAATCGATTGGGATTTAGCAAAAAGGTGGATACCTTTTGTGATACTTGGGGTATTAATTGGAGCTTTCTCTTCAAAGTTTATTGATGGGACAAATTTAAAATTTATGTTTGGTATTTTACTTTTAGTAGTATCTTTACATATGATTATTAGTAGTTTCAAAAGTTTAGTTATTGCATCATCTTTACCTGGTAAATTTGGTCAATCAATTTTTGCAGTGCTTCTTGGTGGCTTTGCCTCATTACTTGGAATTGGGGGAGGGACACTTATGGTTCCACTTCTTTCGCTATTTTCATTTCCAATTCATAGGGCTGTTAGTACAGCTTCATTATTTGGGCTTATTATTAGTATCCCTGCAACAATTGGCTATATAATTGTTGGGTGGAATGTCGAAAATCTTCCTTTAGCTTCTACAGGTTACGTAAACTGGTTAGCTTTTGCTGTACTTGTTCCTATGACTATGTTTTTTGCTCCTTATGGGGTAAAGTTAGCATATAAATTAAATGTAAAACAGCTAAAACTAGCTTTTTCTATATTTTTATTATGTGTTGGAATAAAGATGGTTTTTGTATAAAACCATCTTTAACTCTTTTCTTACCACTAGATTTTTTAATTATAAACATAGTATCTTTTTAACTTCTATATAAATCAGGAGATAAAATGAAAAAATTAATTTTACTATTTACCTTAGCTATTTTTACTATTTCAGCAAATGCAGTTAGTTTTTCATGGCTTGAAGGGAAGTTTAAAAACGGTGGAACAATCAAATCAGTAATGAATGAAGTTGACGCAGCTGGATGGGATTTTAGAACTTATACTTGGATTGATGCAGCAGGAAGAGTTTGTACTGTTGTCTTTACTGAAAATAAAGGGGGAAATGCTGATTGTGATTTTCCTCCAAAAGATTTTGATTATGATGAATTTTACAAAAAAATAAAATAAAAACCTAGGATAAAATTTATGAATATTGTAGTAATTGGAGCAGGGGGAATAGGCGCTTTTTATGGGATGATTTTAGAAAAAGTAGGTTGTAATCTGAGCTTTGTAGCTAGAAATGAAACCCTTGATTTTTTAAAAAATAATAAGATGAAAGTTACTTATCAAAATGAAATTCTTGAAAAAAAGATTGATACTTACTCAATTGATGAATTAACAAAAAATTTTAACCCAGAAGATTTTGATGCAGTTTTTATAGCCACAAAGGCAATGAGTACAGAACAAATCTCAAAAAAACTTGGCACTTGGACAGAAGGTAGTTTAAATATTCCTTATTATATATCTTTACAAAATGGTGTTGAAAATGAAGATATAATGGAAAAATATTATAAAAAAGAGTATGTAATAGGTGGATTAACTAGACTTATTGTATCCCATACAATCTCTTTAGGTCATGTTCATTGTGAGGGTGAGGTTCAAACTTTGATTGGGGCATTAAATCACACTAATAAAAACAAAAAATTCCTTGATGAGTTAAAATTGATTCTTGATAAAACTGGAACAACAACTTTTATTTGTGAGGATATTAGACTAGAACTTTGGAATAAACTTATCATAAACAATGGTGTTAATGCTATCTGTGCTTTAGTTCAAGAAGAATCAGGACCACTAATAAGAGATGAAAAAACATCAAAATTAATTTATGGACTTATGAGTGAAGCTGCAAAGGCTTCAAATGCTGTTGGTGTAAATCTTACACAAGATGATGCAAAAAAGATGTTTGAACTTATGACAAATTTCCAGTCAGTAAAACCATCTATGTGGGTTGATACTCAAAATAATAGAGATTTAGAACTTGATGAGATTTGTGGAGTTGTTATTAGAAACTGTGAAAAACAAGGTTTTGATGCACCATACACAAGAACTATTTCTACACTTTTAGAGTTTATATATAATAAAAGAAGAACCAAAATTAAGGCATAAAAAAAGGCTCCTTTTGGAGCCTTCCCTGATTTTTCGGAGAAATGTTATTAATTCGCTTTTTTATATTTAAGATAGGAGTTCGCAGTTCCCTCTCAACCAATACTTAAATTATAAAGTATGAGAATTAATCATTAAGTAATACTTAATTAATAAAAGGTTAACAATAGCCTTTTATCTGTAATATTGTTCCAAGTCTATCCATGTTAAATGTTTTTCAACTTTCATTTGATAAATATGCTTTGGTGCAGGAAATTTAAGTTCAACTGGTAAAGAAGCCCATTCTTGTACACTTATATCATTAAAATGATCCGTTAATTGATGTTCTAATTCATTTGAAATTTCAACTATTTTTACTGATTCAACTCTTTTCATTTTAAACTCCTTGTTTATTTCTATATGAAATTGTATTAGTTAAAAATGACATTAAAGTGATGTTTTGAACATATGCTCAAAACTTAAGTAAAAATTTATACTTTGAAGAGATTTTTTGGCATAAAAAAAGGTTCCTAAAGGAACCTTAAAATTTTGGAGAGTTTTTTAATTCGCACATTAAACTTTTTTGAGATAGGAGTTCGCGGTTCCCTCTCAACCCATAAGAAAATTATAATAGATGAGAATTAATCATTAAGTAATAAACTGTTAATCAAAAGTTAACAATTGAATTTACTAAGAAAATAAGAGTAGATTTTTTATTTACTGTTATATAATAGATAGAAAAAGGAAAATAATGCAAACAAATTTATACGATGAACCACTAGCAGTTTGTTCAACATCTCCTATGACGGGTTTTTTTAGGGATGGTACATGTAGAGTATCATTTGATGATAATGGAAGCCATAGTGTTTGTGCTGTTATGACTGATGAGTTTTTAGAATTTTCAAAATCTAGGGGAAACGATTTATCAACACCTATGCCAATTTATGGTTTTCAAGGATTAAAAGAAGGTGATAAATGGTGTTTATGTGCTTTAAGATGGAAAGAAGCTCATGAAGCTGGGTGTGCACCTAAAATTGATGCTAAGGCTACTTCAAATCAAGCAACTAAATTTATCCCTAAAGAGATTCTTTTAAAGTTTAGTATAAATTAATCAAAGAGGAAGTATCTTCCTCTTTAAAATCTAATCTGATTTTTCCAAATACTTTATAATCTCTTTATTTGCTCTATTTGATAAAAAATATTGGTATAACATTCTATCCACATCAAAAAGTAACTTACTTGTGTCTTGGATTTGTGTTGCAACATTATTAGAATCAACAGCAAGTTGAAGATATAACTCTTTATCTTCACTAATCCAAGTATTAACTATCTTTGAATAAGTTAGAGATTTTAGTGAAATATGTTCAGCAAACTTTTTTATATCTTTATCAAACACTTTAGGATTGTCTAGTTTTTCAGTATAGGCTTTATATAATTTACCCGTTTTAGAATATATTCTTTTTAGTAGATTATTACTTGCAACAATAAGTGCCTTTTGTTTATAAAAATCTAGATTTTCCTCTTTGATCTCTTTTACAAAACCAATTGCTGTGATATTGTTTTTTATTTTATTCTCAATTAGCCATGCAGGAGCATTTGAAGGTATCTCAATCTCCTCTTTTTCTATCTTTTTTTTAGAATCAGAAAAAGGATTGATTGAGTTTAGTGAAAAACATCCAGTAAGAAAAAATATTGAAATAAGAATAAAAAATATATTTTTCTTCATAATCTTATATAAACCTAGCAATCTGAAAATTTAGAGATAATCTCTTTTGATGTCTCAAGGGCTTTTTGGCTTGAATCTTTATCAAAAGTTAAAGCAACTGCCATTCTTCTTCCAACATGAGATTGTGGTTTTCCAAATACTCTTACAAAACTATTTTTTGTAAAAGCACTATCTTCTATCTCTACAATTGGGTTAAAAGTATCATCTTTTGCTTTATAAGCAGCACTTGCTCCACATCCATAATCAATATAATCTAAAGGCAATCCTAATACCGCTCTTACATGAAGGGCAAATTCACTTTGAGATTGAGTAATCATAGTAACCATCCCTGTATCATGAGGTCTAGGACTTACCTCACTAAAGAACACTTCATCCCCTTGAACAAACATCTCAACACCGAAAATACCTCGTCCACCTAAACCATCAGTTACTGTTTTTGCAATTTTTTGTGCATTTTCTTTTGCTTTTTCACTCATATCCATTGGTTGCCATGAGAAGATGTAGTCACCATCTTGTTGAATATGTCCAATTGGTTCACAAAATACTGTTTGTTTTTCATTTCGTACAGTAAGCATTGTAATTTCATAATCAAATTTGATAAAGGCTTCAACTATTAATTCACTTGCATCACCCCTAGCTTCTTTAGCAATCTCCCAAGAAGATTCTAAGTCAGCTTCACTTTTTGCTACACTTTGACCATGTCCAGATGAACTCATTACAGGTTTAATTACACAAGGAAATCCCATATTTGAAGCTGCTTTTTGAAGCTCTTTAAAAGTACTTACAAATTCATATGGACCAGTTTTTACTTTTAGTTCTTCTGCTGCAAATTGTCTGATGTTTTTTCTATTCATTGTTTTATTAACTGCATCAGCATTTGGAATTACATGAAACCCTTCATTTTCTGCATCAAATAAAGCTTGGATATTAATAGCTTCAACCTCAGGTAAAATATATGTAGGTTTTTCTCTTCTAATTACATCTAATACTTCATTTTTATTTTTCATATTTATAGTATATGCTTTATTTGCAACTAATTGAGCAGGTGCATTATTATAACTATCAACAGCAATTGTCTCAATACCTAATCTTTGTGCCTCAATCACAACCTCTTTTCCAAGTTCTCCACTTCCAAGAAGCATGATTTTTATGGAATCAGATTTAATAGGTGCAGTAAATTTCATTGTTTTCCTTTAGTGTAAATTTAACATTTTGTCGTTTCTTATCATGATAAAAAACTCTTTGTCATAATGTGCTAGATGGTTTTTTCTAATAATTGATTGTAGAATTTTAACATAGTCATGACCAATTCCCGAGTATTTTGTCATGGTTTTTGCTAGTTTCATACCATCAATAAACTCTTTTTTTAATCTCATTGTGCTTCTTTTTGCTCTAAACTCATAATAAGCCCCTGTTCTATTTAGGTTTTTCATATATGCAGCAATAGAGTTTTGTAAGGTGGCAAAAATTCTAATAAAATGTTTTTTCCCTGTTTGTCTTTGAAGGGGTACCATTCCAATTTTTGGGTTATAGGTCCAGTGTCCAAAAATATTATTGGCTTTTTTGAAAAATCTACTTGTTCCCCATCCACTTTCTGTAGCAGCTTGTGCTAAAGCTAGTGATGGAGGAACTATATCAATTCTTCTTAAAAACTCAGAATAATCATAGATATCTGAAACTTTATATTTTATTTGTAGCTCTTTAAGTTTTTTATACTCAAAAGAGTCTTCTAAAAGATTTTTTTTACCTAACAAAGATTTGATAAATTCTCTTTCTTTTAAAATCTTTCTATTTTCTAATTCTATTTGACCAACAAAATACTCAAAGAAATATTTTTTCTTTTCAGCTAATGGAAGTTTATAATAATTAGGTGGAAAACCAGTAGCTTTTAATGAAACCAAAAGCAAACTAAAACCAAAAACTATTTTTAAAAATATCTTCATTAAATAGTAGCCGTGAATACTTTTTTAACGGCACCTTTAAAATATAATTTGCCGTTTGTTTTAGAAATAGTTAACTCTTCACCACTTTTTGGGTATACAAAGGTTTTGTCCTCAACAAGATGAAGATTATTTGCTCTTATAAAACATGCAACCATTCCAGTTCCACAAGCTAAAGTCTCACCTTCAACACCTCTTTCGTAGGTTCTAACTTTGATTACTTTACCATTTTGGCTATCTTCTATTTTTGCAAAATTTACATTTGCATTGTGTGCGTATCTCATTTTTGAACATAAATCATGGTCATAATTATCTAAGTTATCAGTTAATGTAACTAAATGGGGAACTCCTGTATCAATTAAGTACCAAGTCAAACCATTTTCTTCAAACTCTTCTTTTATAACTTTTGGTTCAGTCATTTGTGTTTCAACTATATCTCCATCTACTTTTGATTCTATAATTCCAGCTTCTGTTAAGAACTTCATATGAGAAGGTGCTAGGTTATTATTATATGCGTAGTGAGCAACAGCTCTTGTAGCATTTCCGCACATAGCAGCATCACTTCCATCGCTATTATAAAACATCCATTTAAAATCTGCATCATTACATGGTAAAAGGGCAACAAGACCATCTGCTCCAATACCTTCAGTTCTATTGCAAAGTTTTATTGCATCTTGTGTGAAATCTTTTTCAATAAAAGAGTGAAAGATAACAAAGTCGTTTCCACTGGCACTATATTTTGTATATGTCATAAAATCTCCCCGATAACTCTTTTAACTTCTTTTTCAAGATTTTCAAGATTTGATGAGTTATCAATAATTATATCTGCTAATTGTTTTTTTTCTTCAATATCCATTTGATTTGAAATTTTTAATTTCGCTTCTTCTTCATTTATATTGTCTCTATCCATAAGCCTTTTTATTTGTAACTGTTTTGGTATATAAACTACTAATGACTTTGGAATTGGATAATGCATTTTTTCAAAAAATAAAGGAATATCAATAAAGTAAGGTTTCCCTTGTTTTTCAAACACCCTTGCTTCATTGTAAATCTCATCTTTGATTAAAGGATGAAGTAATGCTTCAAGTTTAAGTTTATTTTCCTCATTTGAAAATATTATTTTACCTAATTTCTTTCTTATAACTTTTCCATTTTCAACATACTCTTCACCAAAAATAGTGGCAATTTTTCCACTATTTTCATCAAGCAATCTATGTGCAACTTTATCTGCATCAATTATTGAAAAACCGTGAAGTTTGAAAAGGTCACATACAGTACTTTTACCTGTTGCAATTCCACCTGTTAAGGCTATTGCATGTTTAAAAAAATCATTATTCATATTGAAGATTTTACTATAATAATGATTTATTTAAGGTTTAAGAAGATAATTCATCTATATCTTTGTCATTTTTCGATACAATACCACAAAAATTTTAAATAACAATAAGGAAAAAAATGTCAACAGTTAGTTATAAAGACGCTGGTGTAGATATTGATGCTGGTAATCAGTTTGTAGAGAATATTAAACCACACGTAAAATCAACTTTAATTCCAGGAGTTTTAGGTGGAATTGGTTCTTTTGCAGGTGCTTTTGAGTTACCAACGGGATACAAAAACCCAGTATTACTTTCAGGAACTGACGGGGTTGGTACAAAATTAAAATTAGCAATTGATTCAAAAAAATATGATACTGTTGGTATCGATTTAGTTGCTATGTGTACAAACGATTTATTATGTAATTTTGGTGAGCCACTATTTTTCCTAGACTATTATGCAACTGCAAAACTTGAAGTAAATGAAGCAACGGATGTTGTAAAAGGGATCGCTGAAGGATGTATTCAATCTGAGTGTGCATTAGTTGGTGGTGAAACTGCTGAAATGCCCGGGATGTACAAAGAAGGTGATTTTGATTTAGCTGGTTTTTGTGTTGGAATAGCTGAAAAAGATGAGTTAAATAGAATTGAAAAAGTTAATGCAGGTGATGTATTAATTGCACTTCCATCTTCAGGTATACATTCAAATGGTTTTTCTTTAGTTAGAAAATTACTTTTAGAAAAATTAGGGATGAGTTTAGATGATGATTTCCAAGGAAAACCACTTAAAGATGTTTTATTAGAACCAACTAGAATTTATGTAAAAGAGTTTAAAGCAAACAAAGAAAATATTAATGCCTTAGCACATATTACAGGTGGTGGTATTACTGAAAACTTACCAAGAGTTTTACCTGACAATTTAAAAGCAGTTATAAAAAGAGATTCAGTAAAAGTGCTTTCAATTTTTGAATTTATGGGTGAGCATGTTGAATTAGAAGAGATGTATAGAACTTTTAATATGGGTGTTGGAATGATTTTAGTTGTAAACCCTGATAAAGTAGATGCAGTATTATCTAACACTGACGGTTATGTTATTGGCGAGCTAGCTGATGGTGAAAAAGGCGTAGAATACATCTAGATTTTCACTCATCTTCTTCGTTAAAGATTAATTTTAACTCAATCACATACTAAAATGTATGTTCAATCGTTAAAATTGATCTTTGCCTTGAATCTAAATAAAACTCTAAATGTCTTCTTTCTTTTAATTCTTTGAATGATATTTCATAATATCAGTAACTTTTGATGCATATCCCCATTCATTATCATACCAAACTAAAAGTTTAATCATCTTGCCATTTTTTACATCTGTATATCTATGGTCTATTATTGTAGTTTTATTCTCTTTTTTGAAATCACTTGATACAAGTGGGTCAAAATTATTTAGAACAATATTAAAATTTTGATTCTTTTCATACTCTTCAAAAATCTCGATTATCTCATCTTTTGTACAACTTTTTTCTACAAAAAGTGTTACATTTATTGCTCCAACTGTATCTGTTGGAACCCTGAGAGAATTCGAAGCGATTAGTTCATGACTAAATTTTGAGTCAACAAATGAACATGCTTTTATTGTTGTTGTTTTATTTGGAATAATATTTTGTGTTGAAGAACGTCCAAACTCAAAGTTATATTCAACATCTCTTGTTGAACTTCCTACAAAATGTCCATCTAAAACCCTTTGGTGATTCAATAATGGGTGAATAGTAATAATGTCACCACAGATAATTTTTTTCTTTTTATCAATAATTTTAAGTGCAGGTAATAAAGCAGTGGCATTGCATGAACTTGTTGAAATGATTTTGTGTTTTTGTTTATCAAGCTCTTGTTCATTTACTCCTAAGATAATATTGATATCTGCTTGGGCATTTGGATGGCTTAAAAAAACAGCTTTAACAGGTAAGTTTTTTAGTTTGTCTATATTAGTTTTAACTCCACTTGAATCAACTATAATATCGATATTACTTAAATCAGCATCAAGTAAACTTGAATGGTTTGTGATTTTTATTTTTGTTTGAGTATTTTGAATATAGCTTTTATCAACAACTTTGAACTTATCCTCTAAACTACCATATGTTGAGTCATAATTTATTGAATAAACTATATTTTCTATGTATGGATTTATTTCATTTATTATAACAATCTCATATTCTTTTTTTTGAAGAAGTTGGATTAAAACAGATTTTCCTATTCTTCCTACGCCATTTATAAGTACTTTTTCTTTCATAGGCGTATTGTATCATAGATTATATATATTATTTATATCTATTTGGTAATCCATATAAAATCTATTTATTTAATATAAAATCTATTTAAATCCCTTCATATCAATAGTGTATAATCTTGATTAATTTAATATATAATTATTACTTAAAGTATATTGAACTTTTTTATTAAACTAAAAATTGTAATTTGTAGTTTAATCCCTTGATGATATGATTGATTAAATTAAAATAGGAGATAGCATGAAATTTTTTAATTTAAAATTTTTACTAAGTACACTGTTGATATTAGGTACATTTGGATTTGCAAATGCCCAAACAGTAAAACAAAAAGTTGTTTATCATATTAACTATGATAATCCAAAACACCAAGCAGGGGCATTAAGAAATATTCAAAATCATATTAATGCAGTTGGAAAAGAGAATCTTGACATAAAAGTTGTTTTACATGGTAATGGATTAAGTTTACTTCTTGACCCAGAATCACTGGCAAAAACAAAATTAAAGTATGGAAATGCAAATGAGCAAACGCAGGCAAAAATTTCAGGATTAAAAGATCAAGGTATCACTTTTAGTGTTTGTGCAAATACATTAAAAGGTAAAAATATAAATTTTGAAGATGACCTTTATGATGTAAGTGAAGGTGATATTGTTGCAAGTGGAGTTGCCGAACTTGCTATTTTACAGTCTCAAGGTTATGCATATATCAAACCTTAATTTTTAGAACTGTATAAACTTTATACAGTTCTTCCCTTGAAGAAATTAATTTAATCAATTACAATTTAAACAACAAAACATATTAGAGGCTAAGCCTCATTTCAAAACTACAAAAGGAAGCTAGGGTTCCGATCTATAATTTAGATGACTGGTCCGAGAGCTTGCGACTCATAATTAGAGTTACACGGAGGGATAAAAGCCCGGGAGGTTTAGACCTCTTGATGTGTTTTAAATTCTAATTAGGAGAATTAAAGATGAAATCATCTTCTTTCACAAAACTTTTCAAAGTACTGACACTGTCTGTTCTATTCTTAGGGCTAACTACAAGTTCACTTTTTGCTGAGACTAAAAAAGATTTTAAAGTTGCATGGAGTATTTATGTTGGTTGGATGCCATGGGATGTTATAGAATCACAAAAAATCATGGATAAATGGGCAACTAAATATGGTATCAATGTAGAGATTGTTCAAATCAATGATTATATTGAATCAATTAATCAATTTAGTGCTGGTGAATTTGATGGATGTACAATGGCTAATACAGATGCATTAGGAATCCCTGCAGCTGGTGGAGTTGATTCTACTTCATTGATTATTGGTGACTTTTCAAATGGTAACGATGTTGTTATTTCAAAAGATGCTAAATCTATTAAAGAGTTAAAAGGTACAAATGTAAACTTAGTTGAATTATCAATTTCTCACTATCTACTTGCTAGAGGATTAGAAAAAAATGGTATGAGTGAAAAAAATATTACTGTTGTAAATACATCTGATGCTGATATGGTTTCAGCTTATACAACTGCTGATGTATCTTCTGTTGTAACTTGGAAACCACAAGTAAGTGAAATATTAGCTATGCCAAAGGCAAATAATCTATTTAACTCTTCAGATATTCCAGGAGAAATCATTGACTTAATGGTTGTAAATACTCAAACTTTAAAAGATAATCCAGCATTTGGTAAAGCGTTAGTTGGAGCATGGTATGAGATGATGGCTTTAATGAATTCTGATACAAAAGAATCAAAAGATGCTAAAACAATTATGGCAAAAGCATCTGGTACTGATTTAGCTGGTTTTGAAGACCAATTAAAAACTACAAATATGTATTATAACCCTGCTGATGCAGTTGAGTTTAACAACTCTGATGATATTGCAAAAACTATGGAGTTTGTAGCTAAATTCTCATTTGATCATGGATTATATGGAGAGGGTGCAAGTGATTACGGTTTTGTAGGAATTGAGTTCCCTAATGGAAAAGTAGTTGGAGATAAAGGAAATATCAAATTAAGATTTGATGATACATATATGAAAATGGCAGCTGACGGGAAGCTGTAATTAGGATAATCAATGAAAAGGTTAATTAATCAAGTCCCTTCAAAAACAACAAATTTGTTTTTGGGGCTTCTGCCTTTTCTTTTGATTGCGGTGGTTTACATTGGGGCATCCAATGCAAGATTGGCTGAAAATCCAAATGATAAACTGCTACCTTCTATTGAAAAGAGCATCAATTCTATGAGTAAAATGGCTTTTGAGAAGAGCAAAAGAAGTGGCGAATACATACTTTTAAATGACACACTATCTAGTTTAAAAAGACTTGCAATGGGTGTAATTATAAGTGCTATGTTTGCTTTAGCAGTTGGTATTGCAATAGGAACTATTCCATATGTGACTTCAACTGTATCACCGCTTATATGGTTTTTTTCTTTGATACCAACAATGGCAATGCTGCCTATACTATTTATCGTATTTGGATTAGGTGAGGTTTCAAAAGTTGTTCTTATTATACTTGGAGTTGCTCCAATTATGACAAGGGAGATTTACCAAAGAGTAAAAGAGATTCCAAGTGAGCAAATTATAAAAGTTCAAACACTAGGCGCAAATACATGGCATATTATTTTAAGAGTTATAACTCCACAAATATTACCAAGATTGATTGATGCAATTAGAATTACACTTGGAACTGCATGGATATTTCTTATTTCAGCTGAAGCAATTGCAGCAACTGAAGGTTTAGGTTATAGAATCTTTTTAGTAAGAAGATATCTTGCTATGGATGTGATTTTACCTTATGTTATATGGATTACACTATTAGCATTTTTAATAGATTTTATCCTAAGACAATTTAACCAAAGACTATTTCCTTGGTTTGGTAAGGAGTAATTATGAGTTTGGTTAAAGCAAAGAATCTATGGAAAATCTATGGTGATAATATCATCTTAGAAAACGTGAATTTTTCAATGGAAGAGGGTGAGTTTTGCGCTCTTGTAGGACCTTCAGGATGTGGTAAAACTACATTTTTAAGAATGCTTTTAGGTGTTGAAGAACCATCAAAAGGTCAACTTTATTTTGAAAGTAAAGATTATCCAAAGGAGCCAAGTGATGAAAGGGGTATTGTATTTCAGCGATACTCAACACTTAGTCACTTAAATGTGATTGATAATGTAGTTATTGGTTTAGAGTTTGAAAAGTCAAAATTTCTTGGAAAACTCTTTGGAGATGAAAAGAAAAAAGCTATGGAGACAGCTGATGAGATATTAGAAGCTGTTGGTTTAAAAGATGCAAGAAAAAAGTTTCCCCATGAATTAAGTGGTGGAATGAAACAAAGATTGTCAATTGCACAATCACTAGTAAAAAAACCAAAACTTTTACTTCTTGATGAACCATTTGGTGCATTAGATCCGGGTATTAGTTTAGATATGCATGAGTTACTTTTAGATATTCACTCAAAATTAAATTTTGGGGTTGTGATGGTAACTCATGATATAGGCGAAGCCTTTAAATTAGCCCATAGGGTTTTAGTATTTGACAAAATAAAAGTTGATAAAGATTACCCAAATAGATTTGGTTCAACAATTGTTAGTGATGCAGATGCAAGTAATAAAAGAAAATAGGAAATAAAAATGAAGAGTAATAATATTGTATTAAATGAAATTTTATATTCAAGTGTTAAATGGTCGAAAATCATAAGAAGAGGTCAAACTATTCAATTAAAAGCATTAGGAGATAATGCAAGTTTAAGTGCTATGTTCTACAACGCTTCAAACTCATATGAAAGATTTAATAGTGCGGATACAGTAAAGATTCAATGGAATGCCTTTTTAGGAAAAGAAAAATGTCTTTTTTCAGAAATGGGAAGGGTTTTATTTGCAATTAGCGATGATACAACCGATGGTTTACTTGATTCTTTAGGGGGTATCTCAAATCCTAGAATTATAAAAGAAAATTTTGGTGGTGAAGCAACATATGATAGTTGTAGAAATGGTTACCATAAATCTGATAGAGAAAATTTTTTAATTGAACTTGGGAAATATGGTATGGGTAAAAAAGATATGATTCCAGCTCTTAATCTATTTAGAAAAGTAGACGTAAAAGAGGGGTCAAATTTAGTTCTAAGTGATAGATGTGCTAAAGAAGGTGATTATATTGAATTAACTGCACATATGGATGTTTTATTAGTACTTTCAAATACACCACATGCAATGGATAAAAGTGGAACTTACAATCCCAGTGATGTGGAGATTACAATCTTTGATACAGTACCTTTTAAAGATGAAGACTACACAAGTTACTCTCAGGAAGCTAAAAGAGGTTTCCAAAACACTAATAGATATTTTGTATAAGGATAAAAAGATGTCAAAAAATATTGAAACTGCAATTTATAATGAAAAACTACTTTCAGGACTTCCATGGTCTGGTGTAATTAAGAAAGGTCAAAGATTTAGAATAGTTGATTTAGAAGGTTGTCAAGCTGTTGATACACTTTTTTACAACAATAATGATTATTCAGATAGATACAGCGCAACAGATACAATTAGAGAACAAGGTTCTATTTTTATAACAACAGGAACGAAACTAATTTCAAATGATGACAATGTTTTAATGGAAGTTGTAGAGGATACTTGTGGAAACCACGATACTTTAGGTGGACATTGTAGTGCTGAGAGTAACTCAGTTAGATTTGGACTTGATAAAAAGTATATGCACTCTTGTAGAGATAACTATTTAACTTTGGTTGGTGAGCTTGAAATGAGCCCAAAAGATATTACAAATAATATTAACTTTTTTATGAATGTTCCTGTTGAAGAGAATGGACATTTAGCTATTGTTGATGGTATTTCAAAACCAGGTGATTATGTAGAGATGGTTGCTCTTATGGATACACTTGTGATGATTTCAAACTGTCCACAGTTAAATAACCCTTGTAATGGATATAACCCAACTCCTATTCAATTACTTATTTGGGAAGATTAAAAGAATATGGTTTAAAAGAGCCTTATCTTTTTATTTTGTGGGACGACTTACAAAATATAACTCACTTGGGACGGCCCAATCTATAAACTAAAGCTTAAGGATATAAAGTGTTTAAAAAAGTTTTAATAGCAAACCGTGCAGAAATAGCAAATAGAATTATAAAAACTTTAAAGAAAATGGGTATTGAATCAGTTGCTATTTATAGTGAAGCTGATAAACATGCTTCATTTGTGATGAATGCCGATATTTCAATTCCTTTAAATGGAACATCATTAAATGAAACATATTTAGACTATGAAAAGATTATAAAAATTTGTAAAGATAATGGTGTAGATGCAATCCACCCTGGATATGGATTTTTAAGTGAAAATGTTGAGTTTGTAAAAAAATGTGAAGAGAATAATATAGTTTTTATAGGCCCAAACTCAAAACATATTGAAGAGTTTGGTTTAAAACACACAGCAAGAGCTATTGCAAAAAATAGTGGTGTTCCTTTACTTGAAGGGAGTGAATTATTAGATTCACTGGAAATTGCTAAAAAAACTGCTTTAAATATTGGATATCCCGTTATGTTAAAAAGTACTGCCGGAGGTGGTGGTATTGGTATGAAGCTTTGTTTTAGTGAGGATGAATTAGTTGATGCTTTTGATTCAGTTATTAAATTAGCTGGCTCAAATTTTAGTAATAGTGGAGTTTTTTTAGAAAAGTATATTGAAACTGCTAGACACATAGAGGTTCAAATTTTTGGTGATGGAAAAGGTAATGTTAAAACGTTAGGTGAAAGGGATTGTTCTATTCAAAGAAGAAACCAAAAGGTTATAGAAGAAACTCCCTCTCCTCTAATTTCAGATGAATTAAGAGAACAACTTTTTGAAGCTTCTTTTAAACTAGCAAAGGCAGTTGATTATAAAAGTGCTGGTACCGTTGAATATATCTATGATACAAAAACAAATAAGTTTTACTTTTTAGAAGTTAATACAAGATTACAAGTTGAACATGGGATTACTGAAGAGGTTTGTGGTGTTGATTTAGTTGAATGGATGATAAAAATAGCAGCAGGTGATAATACTCCACTTATAAATTATGAACATAATCCAAAGGGACATGCTATTGAAGTTAGAGTTTATGCAGAAGATGCAAGTAAAAATTTCCAACCTAGTACTGGACTAATCACAAAAGTTGAATTACCAAATGATGTTAGAGTTGATACTTGGATAGAAGATGGATGTGAAGTTAGCTCTTTTTATGATCCTTTGCTAGCAAAACTTATAACTGTAAGTGATACTAGAGAAGAGAATATTTTAAAACTACAAGAGGTTTTAAATACAAGTAGAATTTATGGAATTGAATCAAACCTTTCATATTTAGAAGATATTTCTAAAGAAGACTTTTTTATTAACTCAAAATTTTATACAAAGGTTTTAGATGGTTTTGATTATAAACCTTTAAAAGTGGATATTTTAAAATCTGGAACCTTAACAACTATTCAAGATTATCCAAGTAGACTTGGCTTTTGGGCTGTTGGTATTCCACCATCAGGAGCTATGGATAGTTTAACTCCAAGATTACTAAATCAACTTTTAGGAAATAGTGAAAATGCACCATTTATAGAGATGACTTTTATGGGTGCAAGTTACAAATTTAGAGCCAAAACAACTATTGCCATTGGTGGAGCTAATATGCAAGCTAAACTAAATGGGCAAGATATAGATATGTTTAAAGCAATAGATGTAAAAGCTGATGATATATTAGAGTTTAAAAAAGTAGTTGGAGATGGAAATAGAACATATTTAGCTATTTTAGGTGGTTTTGATACTGCAAAATATCTTGGAAGTGCTTCAACTTTCACCTTAGGTGAGTTTGGGGGACATGGAGGAAGAGCTTTAAAAGCTGGTGATGTTTTAAGTTTTAATGAAATTAAAAATAAAGAGATTGTAGATTTAAAAGATACTCCAAATTTAAGTAATGAATGGGAAATAGGTGTTGTTTATGGACCCCATGGAGCACCTGATTTTTTCACAAAAGAGGATATAGAAACTTTTCTAGATACTTCATGGGAAGTTCACTTTAATTCAAGTAGAACAGGGGTAAGACTTATTGGACCATCTCCAAAATGGGCTAGGGAAGATGGAGGGGAAGCTGGTCTTCACCCTTCAAATATCCATGATAATGCCTATGCCTTTGGTACTATTGATTTTACAGGTGACCAACCTGTAATACTTGGACCTGATGGGCCAAGCCTTGGGGGCTTTGTTTGTCCCGTTACAATTATCTCTTGTGAGTTATATAAAGTAGGACAATTAAAAGCTGGTGATAAAATCAAATTCAAGCCTGTTAGTTTAAAAAATGCAGACTTAATGAATAAAGCCTATGAAGAGGCAATTTCAACAAATGGATATTTACCAAAATTAAAAGAGTATATTATTGATTTTGATGTTGAAAAACAAACACCAATTATTGAGAGTATGAAGTTTAAAGAACTTGATATTGATATTACAATTAGAGCTGCTGGAAATGAGTTTATTTTAATTGAAGCAGGGGAGTTAAAACTTGATATTGAGTTAAGATTTTTTATTCATGCACTTATGAATCGTTTTGAAGAGTCTAATTTAGATGGAATTATTGATTTAACACCAGGAATTAGAAGTTTACAAATACATTTTAATTCACAAATAATTAGCCGTGAAAAGATTTTAAAAACGGTAATTAATACCGTAAACTCATTAAAAGATATTGAAAACTTAGAGGTTGACTCAAGAACAGTATGGTTACCACTTTCATGGAATGACCCATCAATTCAAAAGGCAATTGATAAATATCAACAGGGTGTAAGACCAAATGCCCCTTGGTGTCCTTCAAATATCGATTTTATAAAAAGAATAAATGGTTTGGAGAATAAAGAAGATGTTAAAAATATTGTTTTTGAAGCTGATTATTTAGTTTTAGGACTAGGTGATGTTTATCTTGGAGCTCCTGTTGCAACTCCCCTTGATCCATCACATAGAGTAGTTACTACTAAATATAATCCAGCCCGTACATGGACAGCACAAAACTCTGTTGGTATTGGTGGAGCATATATGTGTGTATATGGTATGGAAGGGCCTGGAGGGTATCAACTATTTGGTAGAACTTTACAAATGTGGAACAAATTTAGATCTACAAAAGAGTTTGAAAAACCATGGTTATTAAGATTTTTTGATCAAGTAAAATTTTATCCTGTAACAAATGAAGAGTTAGAAAATATTAGAGATAAGTTTTTATATGGAAAATTTTCTTTAACAATTGAAGAGAAAAGTTTTAAATTAAAAGAGTATAAAAAGTTTCTTGAAAAAAACAAAGAAAAATCAGATACTTTTCAAATGAAAAGACAAAAAGCATTTGAAGATGAAAGACAAATGTGGAAAGAAAAGGGCTTAGATAGTTTTAACACTTCTATTGAAGCAGTTATGGATAAAGATGAGATTATCTTAGCTGATGATGAAGAGGCAGTTGAATCAATCATGGCTGGAAATATTTGGAAAATAGAAGTAAAAGTTGGAGATAAAATTAAATCAGGAGATGTTTTAGTTATCTTAGAATCTATGAAGATGGAAGTTGAAATAGAAGCTGAAGTATCTGGGACAGTATCGCAAATTCTTTATAAAGAGGGTGATAATATCAATAGTGGTGATGTACTAGTTGTGATAAAGAAATAGAGCTACTCGTTAGCTCTCTTTAGGATTTGCTTCTTTAATGATTTTTTATAAATCATGTTAAAAGAAGTTAAGAATTAATTGGTCCCTTCAAAAATGGGACATTTTTTAAGGACAAAAATGAATTTAAATATTAATAGTTTAAGAGAGTCTTATCTAAAAAAAGAGATTACAGTAAAAGAAGTAATCTTATCAATAAAAGAAAGAATAAAAGAGTATGAAAATCATAATATATGGATTTATACTTTAAGTGATGAACAAATGGAAACTTACATTAAAAATTTAAGTGATAAAGATATTGAAGATTATCCATTATATGGAATCCCTTTTGCTATAAAAGATAATATAGATTTAGAAAATATTCCAACAACTGCAGCTTGTAAAGAGTATGAATATGTTCCTACAAAATCAGCTTTTGTTGTACAAAGATTGATTGATGCTGGTGCAATCCCTATTGGAAAAACAAACCTTGACCAATTTGCTACAGGATTAGTTGGGACTAGAAGCCCATATGGGGAGTGTAAAAACTCAATTTATCCTGAGTATATTTCAGGTGGGTCAAGTTCTGGAAGTGCAGTTTCAGTAGCCTTAGAAATGGCAAGTTTCTCCCTTGGAACAGATACTGCTGGAAGTGGTAGAGTTCCTGCTGCTTTTAATAATCTAATAGGATTAAAAGCAACAAAAGGAGTTGTTAGTACAAGTGGTGTTGTTCCAGCTTGTAGGAGTTTAGATTGTGTAACTGTTTTTTCTAAAGAGTTAGATTCTGTTAAAACTGTATTTGAGATAATTAATAAATATGATGAAGAAGATATATATAGTAGAGTTTACGAAGCAAAAGAAAATAGTGTAAAAGAGAAGTTTAAATTTGCGATTCCTAAAAAAGAACAATTAATGTTCTTTGGTGATGGTGAAGCAAGAGTTTTATTTGAAAAAGCTGTTGAGAAATTTGAATCTTTAGGTGGAGAAGCTTACGAAATAGATTATGAACCATTTAATGAAAGTGCAAATTTACTTTATAGTGGACCTTGGGTAACTGAGCGATATATAGCTATTAAAGAGACTATTACAAAAACTGCTGAAGTTGTAGAACCAACTGTTAGAAAAATCATTTCAGGTGGAGATAAAATAGATGCTATTAACTATTTTGAATCAGAATATACTCTAAAGAAAAATAGAAAATATGCAGATAAAATCTTTTTAGATTATGAGTTTTTATTAACTCCCACAACAGGAACTATTTATAAGATTAATGAGGTAAATGCTGACCCTATTGCATTAAATACAAATCTTGGGTATTACACAAATTATATGAATCTTCTTGATTTGTGTGCTTTAGCAATTCCTGCAGGATTTAGAAAAAATGGTTTACCTTTTGGTATTTCTATTGTTTCAGACAAGTTTGAAGAAGAAAAAGTATTAGATTATTGTGAAACATATTTAAAGGATTAATATGAATGAAAATGAAATATTAGTTGGAGTTTGTGGAGCACATATGAGTGGCTTACCATTAAACTGGCAATTAACACAATTAGAAAGTAAATTAGTTAAAAAAACAAAAACAAAAAAAGGTTATAGACTATATGTACTTGAAAATAAAGACCCAATAAGACCAGGGATGATTTATGATAGCTCTGCTTCAACTCAGATTGAAGTAGAGGTTTGGTCAATGCCAGTTGAAAATTTTGGTAAGTTTATGAAAATGATTGCTTCACCTTTAGGAATTGGAAGTGTTTTTTTAGAAGATGAATCTTTTGTATATGGTTTCTTATGTGAAGCAGATTTTGTGAAAGATGCAAAAGAAATAAGTGAACTTGGTAGTTGGAGAGCCTTTGTATGACAACAGTTAATTTAGCTTGGGGTTTTCTTGTTATTGCAGGATTACTTGAAGCTTTATGGGCAATGGGGTTAAAGTTTAGTGAAGGATTTACTAAACCCTTGCCTACTTTTTTTACTTTGATTTTAGTATTAAGTAGTTTTTTCTTACTTTCAAAATCAATGAAAGTACTACCTGTTGGAGTTGCTTATTCTGTTTGGTGTGCAATAGGTATCTCAACCCTTGTTATTATTGAATATTTTTATTTAGGAACATCTTTTAATATACCAAAGGTGATCTCTATTTTATTTATAGTTTTAGGAATAATAGGTTTAAAACTTTTCTCTTAAAAATGGAAGAAAGATTTTATCTTGCTTCCATTTCAATAAATAAAAAATGAGAGTTTTCTATTGCTTTTATTTTTAATAGATTCTCTTCTGTAATTTCACAAGCATCACCATTTTCTAAAACTATTTCATTTATGGTAGAACTTCCTTCAATTTGAACAAAATAAATTTGTCTATTTGGGGCAATTTCATAACTTAATTCTTTAGAATCATTTAACTCACTAACATAAAAACTTACCTCTTGGTATAGCTTTATTGGAGCATTACCATTTTTAGAAGAGACTATATTTAAAAGTTTATTTTCACGTTCTTCTTTTTTAAATCTATGGGAACCATACAATTTTGCTAAACCTTTTTTAGGAGGTATTATCCAAATTTGAAGTAGTTTTAAATCTTCTGTTTTATTTAGGTTATGCTCACTATGAAATATACCATTTCCAGCACTTAAATATTGAACTTCACCCCTTGTTAAAGTCTCTTCATTTCCCATGGAATCTTTATGGGTTAATTCCCCTTGAGTAATATATGTTACTATTTCCATGTTTTCATGGGGATGTGTGTCAAATCCAGAATCTGGGTGAATGATATCATCATTTAAAACCCTTAAACATCCAAAATTGATGTTTTGAGGGTTATAGTATTGAGCAAAACTAAAATGGAAACGGCTTTCAAGCCAACCAAGATTAGATGTTCCCATATTTTCTTTATTTAATTTTTTTATCATAATTTACTCTTTTAATAATAAATAGTATTGGTTTAAAATTTTTTCTAAACTCTCATTTCCCATTGTAACTGTATAGCTTGTGACAATATCCCTAGGCATTACAATGGCACCTAGTCTTGTTAATTGGTTTCTAAATGTATTTAGAAAATCAACTCCATTACTTCCTGAGTGAGTTGCAAGTTGGATCTTCTTAAGAGCAAATAATACTCTAAAATTATCACCAATTCTTGAAATCCAAGCTATCATATTTAGTAACACAGGGGGTGCACTAAAGTTATATTCAGGAGAAACAAAAATATAACCTTGTGCTTCTTCCATCTCTTTTGCTAAATCAAGAGCTTTTTTAGGAATACCATCATTTTGTTCTTTATTAGTATCATACATTGGTAAATCTAATTCAACTAAATTAACAATCTTAGTATCATGATTTTTACCATTTAATTGTTTTTCAATTCTTTCTGCAAGTTTTACATTTTCATTTAAACTTGATACAAATATCATAATCATTTTTTATCCTTACTAATACATAATTTATATTTGACTAGCAAGTTCATCTGCTAGTTTTAATAATTCATCTTTTTCATTTAATCCATCAATAAATCTTTGAGGAATATTTTGAAAACCTACTTGTGCACCAACTAAAGTACCTGTTAAGATAGATCTAGCTTGGTTTTGTCCTCCACCATTTAGAGCATCTAATATCGCAGATTCAAAATCATTTTTAAATCTTGCTGCTAAATAATAACAAGCAGGAAGCATATGATAAATAGCACAAGGCATACCATATACAAGTGAAACTTTCCAAGCTGGTTCAATTTTTATATCTTCATCTTGTGCAGCTTGTGCCATATATGATGGAGATAAAAGTGCATCAGGTGAAGCAAAAAGCCCAATATTTGAAGGGTCTTTACTACCAGGTTTTGGTGCTTGTAAATTATCCGATGTTACTGCGTGAAAGGGAAGGTCACCACTTTTTACCATCTTCATAAGTTTGGTTGAAATATCTTTATCTAATACTTCACCTTTTACTAGTTGCGCTAAAACTGCTCCATATGCCACTGTCATTGAACCAACAATATCATCAACTTGAGTTAAAAATGTATTATGTGAAATTGTTTTTGCTAACATTTTTGGTTCATATGCATATCTAATTGCTAAGGCTAAAGTTCGCTCAATAGCTTCTGTTGTATCAGCTCGACTACCAACTTTATCCCATGAGAGTTTTTGCTCTACTCTTTGCCTATAAACTTCTCTTATTGATTGAGAAGTATATCCTCCAGGTCCCGACATTGGATTTCCATCTATTTTTGTAAATAATTCAGTATCTAATTTTTTACAGAAATCCTCTTGGTCATAACCATTATTATCAATTATCGATTTAATCATTAATTTTAAAATATATCCTGATTGAGAAAGGTTACCTTTTTTTTCATTTTCATGGTATCTTCCTTTTTTAGGACTAGTAAAATCTGTTATCCATTTTCCATAATCTTTATATTGTTCTTCTAAATCATAATACCAGTGACATCCAAGTGCTATTGCATCACCAATAAAAGCACCTAAAATAGCACCTTTTGCTCTATCCTTTGCTGAGATTTCCATTTCTCATCCTTTAAATATTATACTATCCATAGATAAATTTCCATACATATAAACGTTATTTGCACTTTCTCCAATTTTATCTTTAGAACTACCAATGTTTACTAATAGTGGTAGAAAGTGTTCTAAAGTAGGGTGGTTTTGTTTTAAGAATGGTACCCTCTTAATTAGGTTTTCATAATCTCCTACTTTTAAATTTTCAACAATAAAATCATGAAATTGTATAGAGTACTCTTTTATATCTCTTGTATCTTCATCTCTATTTCTATCCATTAGATTATGAGTTAATGTACCACTTCCTATAATCAAGGTATCTTCTCTTACTGTTTGTAAGATTTCCCCTAGTTTTAAAAAATCAACTTCAGTGAAATTTTGTGGAATTGATAATTGAAGAACTGGAATATCAGCATCCGGGTACATAAATCTTAAAATTGACCATACCCCATGATCATAACCACCTCTTTTTGTATCTTTTTCAATATTAATTCCATTTTGTTCAAAGAGTGAGATAATCTCATCACTCTTTTTTATATCATTTTTTGCTTTATATTTTAAACTATATAACTCATTTGGAAAACCATAAAAGTCATAGATTAAAGAGGGTGACTCTTCATATAATATATTCAAATTTTTTGTCACCCAGTGAGCAGATATTACCAAGATAAATTTAGGTTTTTTAAATGTTGATGGTAAGTTTTGAAAAAATTCTGTAGTACTATTATCTCTTAACATCAACATTGGTGAACCATGTGAAACAAATATACTTGGTAACATATTCTTTTCTACTCCTTTTTAATTATTGTGCAATACCTTCTAAATCAATCATGATTTTTACATTTTCACTAACTACAACACCACCAGCCTCTAAAGCTTTGTTCCAGTTAACACCATAATCTTTTCTGTTGATTTCTCCAGTTATTGTTAAACCAGTTCTAACATTTCCCCATGGATCTGTGATTGTTGCCCCAGCAGTTTCTAAATCAAAAACAACGTCTTTAGTTACTCCTCTCATTGTAAATTTACCATGAGCTTTATCACCTTTTACTTCAGTTAAATCAAAAGTGATTGATGGGTATTTTTCTACAGCAAAAAAATCATCAGATTTTAAGTGCTTATCTCTTTTTTCATTATCTGTATCTATTGAAGCAACATCTACTTTACCACTTAGTGCTTTAAGTGTATTTGTTTTTTCATCATATTCAAATTTTCCCTCAAACTGAGAAAAGTTTCCTGTAACATTTGAAATCATTAAGTGTTTAACTTTAAAGTTAACATTTGAGTGACTTGGGTCAACAACATAATTTCCTGCATATAATGCACCTGCTGCTAAAATCGATGCCATTCCTAGTTTTATTAGTTTCATAATATATCTCCTTATTTTAAATTACTAATTAGTAATATTAAGTTAAAAAAAAGTTTACTAAGCTTTGTAAACTTTTCTCAACAAACCGTATAAAGTATCTAACTCGTCCTCATCTAATACATCCATATACTCATGGATATTTTTTGCATGATGAGGGAAAAGTGATTTCATTTTATCTTTACCTTTTTGGCTAATAGATAAAATACTTGCCCTTTTATCTTCAGGATTTGGTACTGCTGTAATCCATCCATCTCTTTTTAGGTTTTTTACAACAACTGTAATATTACCTGGTGTACTCATTGTAAACTTGGTAATAGCCCCAATAGATAAATCACCCCTATGATAAAGAACTTCAAGTACTTTAAACTGAATAAACGTCAAGTTATGTTCTGAAAAATATTTAATCTCTTGTGTAGCAAATCTATTATAAGTTTTTACTATTTGAACCCATGTTTTCATTGCTTGGTCGGTTTTTTTACCGTAACTGATTAAACTTCTTTTTTCCATATGATAACTCCTGATGAAATTATAGTACTAATTAGTAGTTCTTGTCAAGGGCTTAAGATAATTTTAGTACTAGTTAGTATTAAAGGAAAACTAAAGAAGTCCCACTAAAAGAGACTTCTAGAAATTTGAGAATTTTTTAAAAGTTTAAGCTTTTTTTGCTGTAGACATAAAAATTGCTGCTAAAATTAAAAAAGAACCAGTAATTCTGTTTTGAATTTTTATCGCTTTTACATCTTTTATTAAGAATTTTAATTTAGAAGCCATAGATGAATAACCTGTCATTACAAATACATCTATAATACATAAAGTTGTAATAATAATTAAAAACTGTAGCCATAAAGATTCATTTGGATTTAAAAATTGTGGAATAAATGCAACTAAAAAAACTGTTGCTTTAGGATTGGTCAAATTTATTAACGTAGCAGTTAAAAAAGCTTTTTTTGCATTATATTTTCTTAAATGTTCACCTTCTTCTGGCATTTCAACTTTTTCAAATATTTTTGAAAGACCTAGATAAACTAAATAAGCAACTCCAATCCATTTAATTATATTAAAAATCATAACAGATTTTGCTATTAATGCCCCAAGTCCAATAACTACAACAAAAGTTTGTATAAATAGTCCAGCTTGTAAGCCCATAATTGCAGCATATGATTTTTTAAGTCCATAATTGATTCCATAGTTCATAGAAACAACAGCACCCGCTCCAGGTGAAATTGAGATTGCTAAAGAAGCTAAAAAAAGAGTTAACCAAACATCAAATTCCATAAAAAACCTTTTTTTATTATTTAGGGAATTATATTTTAAAAAGAATAAAAAGACAAAAAAATTGCTTAACCTCTTCGTAATAAAAATCTGGCTAATATATCATGCTTTACTAAAAATGACATTTTATTATTGAGGATAAAGATATGCTTTTAACACCAGGACCTACCCCTGTACCAGAGTTTGTTAGAAAAGCTATGGCTGATGTTACAATTCATCATAGAACACCAGAGTTTGAAAAAATATTTGAAGAAACTAGAAATTTATTATTAGAATTACTTGATATGCCAGAAGCTGTTATGTTAGCTTGTAGTGGGACAGGAGCTATGGAAGCTTGTGTTACAAACTTAACAAAAAAGAAGGCTTTAACTGTTAACTCAGGAAAGTTCGGTGAAAGATTTGGAAAAATCTGTGATGCCCATGGTATTGAAAAAACAGAAATTATAAATGAATGGAATACTCCTGTTTCAGTTGATAAAATTGTTGAAACAATAAAAGAAGATAAAGATATTGATGCAATTTTTATCCAAATTTGTGAAAGTGCTGGTGGTTTAAGACATCCAGTTGAACAAATGGCACAAGAAGTTAAAAAAATCAATCCAGAGATTATGATTGTAGCAGATGGAATTACAGCAGTTGGTGTTGAAAAAATCGATACAACAAATCTAGATGCATTAATCACAGGAAGTCAAAAGGCACTTATGTTACCTCCTGGTCTTGCAATGATTGGATTATCAAATAAAGCAGTTGCAAATATTGAAAACTCTCCAAGAGGTTTTTATTTTAACTTAGCAACAGAAATAAAAAAACAAAAAACAAATACAACAGCATGGACTGCAGCTACAACTTTAACAATTGGTTTATGTGCAATTTTAAAAGAATTAAAAAATATTGGATTTGAAAATTTATATGCTGAAACTGAAAAAAGAGCAAAAGCTACTAGAGAAGCTTTAAAAGCTATTGGATGTGAAATTTATCCAAGTAATCCTGCAAATGCTATGACAACAGTTTATACTGAACATGCTCCTGTAATTAGAAATGTTTTAAAAACAAAATATAATGTAAATATAGCAGGTGGTCAAGAGCATATTAAAAAATTAATCTTCAGAATTAATCATATGGGATTAGTAGAAGATTTTGAAGCTTCTTGGGCAGTTAATGCAATTGAATTAGCATACGATGAATTAGGTTTAAGAAAATATGATGGAACAGCAAATAAAGTTTTTGCTGAAAATATGTTTTTAGGGTAAATATGATTTTTGAACATGAAATACCAAAGGGTAGTAGACTTTATTTTGGTAAAGCTGCTAAAGCAAAAAGAGAATTAGAAAACAAAATTAGTAATATCTTAGATAATGAAGGTTTTGAAGAGATTGTTACTCCAAATTTTTCTTACTCTCAACACCAGTCAATAACAAATGATAGAAAGCTAATTAAGTTTTCTGATGAGAAAAATGAACAAGTTAGCTTAAGAGCTGATTCAACACTGGATGTAGTTAGAATCATCACAAAAAGGTTAGGAAGAACAACAAGTCATAAAAAATGGTTTTACGTTCAACCAATTTTTACATATCCTTCAACTGAAGATTATCAAATTGGATGTGAGTGGATTGACCATGATAATATTGTTGATATTTTAAACCTTACAGGTGTTGTATTAAAAAATATTGGAATTGATCCTATTTTACAACTTTCTAATATCAATATTCCAAAATTGGTTGCAAACGAATTAAATATTGATGTTGAATTATTTAAAAATGGTGAAATAGCTAAACTTTTAGAGTTAAATATCCCATGGTTGGAAGAGCTTATAAAAGTAAAAGATGTTCAAGATTTAGAAAAATGTATAGATGATGTTCCATCATCAATTAAAGCAGAATTAGAAAAACTTTTAAAAAGTGCTAAAGAGGTTTCATATAAAAATTTAGTGATTGCACCGCTTTATCATGGAAGTTTAAAATATTATGATGATGTTTACTATAGAGTAATTCAAGATAATTATGTAATTTGCAAAGGTGGACAATATAGTTCTGAAGGAATTTCTTCTTTAGGATTTGCATTTTATACAGATAGTTTATTAAAAATTTTAGAGGATTAGGAATGAGCGCAGATTTAATTGTAGGTATTCAATGGGGAGATGAAGGTAAAGGTAAGATGGTTGATATGCTTGCCCAAAATTATGATGTTGTATGTAGAAGTCAAGGTGGACACAATGCAGGACATACTATTTGGGTTGATGGAACTAGATATGCTTTACACTTAATCCCTTCAGGGGTATTAAATCCAAAAGCTATAAATATTATTGGTAATGGTGTTGTATTAAGTCCTGAATCAATAATTAAAGAGATGAGTCAATTTGATAACTTAGAAGGTAGATTATTTATCTCTGATAAGGCACATTTAAATTTACCTTATCATGCTTTAATTGATCAAGCAAAAGAAAGACTAAAAGGTGATAAAGCTATTGGTACAACTGGAAAAGGTATTGGGCCAAGTTATGCTGAAAAAATTTCAAGAACAGGTTTTAGAGTAGGTGAGTTATTAAACCCTAAAAAATTAGCTTCTGGAATTATTGAGTATTTTGAACAAAGTAAAGCTATATTTGATGTTTTAGAGATTGAAACACCAAAAGAGGATGAATTAGTAGAATTATTAGCTTCATATACACAAGAACTTGCACCATTTATTGCAAATACTACAAATATGGTTTGGAAAGCTTTAGATGAAAATAAAAAGATTTTATTAGAAGGTGCTCAAGGAACGCTACTTGATATTGACCATGGAACTTATCCATATGTAACATCTTCAAGTACAGTTAGTGCTGGTGCTTGTACTGGTTTAGGAATTGCTCCAAAAGATATTGGTGTTGTAACTGGTATTGTTAAAGCATATTGTACAAGAGTTGGAAATGGACCTTTCCCATCTGAAGATTTTGGGCCAGATGGGGATAAACTTGCAGAAGTTGGTCATGAAGTTGGGACAACAACTGGTAGAAAAAGAAGATGTGGTTGGTTTGATGCCGTTGCAGTTAAATATTCAAGCAGATTAAATGGATGCGATCAATTATCTTTAATGAAACTTGATGTGTTAGATGGTTTCCCAAAAATTAAAATTTGTGTTGCATATGAATTAAATGGGGAAAGAATTGATTATATGCCATCGGATATGGATGATGTAAGACCTGTTTATGAAGAGATTGATGGATGGGATAGTGTAGTTGGTTGTAGAGATTATGATAAATTACCTGCGAATGCAAAAAAATATATTGAAAAAATAGAAGAATTAACTGGTGTAAAAGTAGGGATCGTATCAACTTCACCAGAGAGAGACGATACAATTATTAGGGGATAAACCAATGAGAATGAAGTTACATCATACACCATATATTTCTAGAAGAATTTCAAGAGATTTGGTAAACTGTGATCTAGTAGAAGTTAGAAAAACTAGAGAAGAAATTGCAGATGAAATAGAGAAAATATTAGATCAAGATATTGAAAAAGAGCATGAGTTAGACGACAAAGTTGCAGATGTTTTAGATGAACAGCAAGAAGAGATTGAATATTTAAATGCTGATTATAGACAACTTTTTTGGCTTGCGAAAAAAAGAATGGCTAATGAGTTTGGTGTTATATTAAATAATGAAGATAGATATTCTGACATTGCACATAAAATATTAGATTTTTTATGGGAAGAGGATTATATCCATTATACATGTTCAGATAATAAAATTAAAAATGTAATTTTTGAATCAATTGATGAGTTTTTAAAAGGCTTTGAAAAAGCTGATGACAAAGTTATGGAAAAGATAAAAAATTATAAAAGAAAACTTATTCCAGGAACAGATGAATATGATATTGTTTATCATAGATTATATGAAGAAGAACTAATTAAACGAGGGTTAATGTAAGATGCAAAAAGTATGGATTTATATTGAAAATGGTACGTTTTTAGAGGCTAACTCTTTTGGTGCTACTGGAACAACAGTGGGTGAGATTGTATTTAATACATCATTAACTGGTTACCAGGAGATAATAACAGATCCAAGTTATGCTGGACAATTTGTAACTTTTACGATGCCAGAGATTGGGAATGTTGGAGTAAATGCTGATGATATGGAAAGTAAAACTGCATACTGTAAAGGTGTTTTAGTTAGAAATTATCATCATGAATATTCAAATTATAGAGCCCAAGGTGATTTAGATACATTATTAAAAGATAATAACGTTCTTGGAATTTGTAATATCGATACTAGATACTTAACTAAAATGTTAAGAGATGAAGGAGCAATGATGATGATTGCTTCAACTGAAATTAGTGACAAAGATGAATTAGCTAAGAAACTAAGTGAAAGCCCTAGAATTGAAGATATAAATTATATTAAAGAAGTCTCTACAAAAGAGGTTTATATCCATAAAAATGGAGCTTGGGATCATGAAGTACAAGCTTACAACAAAGCAGTTATGAGTGATAAAAAAGTTGTAGTTGTTGATTTTGGTGTAAAAAGAAATATCTTAAATGAGCTTGTTGAATCAGGTCTTGAAGTTGAAGTAGTTCCATCTACATTTAAAGCCGATGATTTAATTGCTAGATTTGAAGCTGGTGAGATTGGAGGGATTTTCTTATCAAATGGTCCTGGTGATCCACTAACTTTAACTGAAGAGAAAAAAGAGGTTCAAAAACTTATTGATAAAGATATCCCAATGTTTGCAATTTGTTTAGGTCACCAAATGCTTTCAATCGCCCATGGTTTTGATACATATAAATTAAAATTTGGACAACATGGTGGAAATCACCCAGTTGCAAACCCTGAAAAAGTTGTTGAAATTACAGCACAAAACCATAACTATAATGTTCCAGATTCAATTATCCAAATTGCTGATGTAACACATATAAATCTATTTGATAATACAATTGAAGGTGTTAAATATAAGAATAAAGCAATATTCTCAGTTCAACATCACCCAGAGGCAAGTCCAGGTCCTCATGAATCAAAATATATTTTTGATGAATTCGCAAAAATAGTAAAATAAGTTAACTTATTTTACTATTTAACATAAATATTCTAGTCTAAATTTTGGAAACTAAAAAAGCTATATTTATTTTTTTATTACTTGGAATTATTTGGGGAAGTAATTTTATATATATGAAATTAGCAACTGAGTATATAAGTGATTTACAAGTTGTATTCTTAAGGGTTTTATTTGGTTTTATTCCAGTTTTAATTTACACAATATATAAAAAAACTATGAAAATAGAGCATTTTAAATATGCATTTCATTTTTTTATTATGTCTTTACTTGGAGCATCTGTTTATTATTACTATTTTGTAAAAGCTTCTTCATTACTTTTATCAGGAATAACGGGTGCACTTAGTGCTTCAGTTCCTTTATTTGCATTTACTTTGGCCGTAATATTTTTAAAAGATGAAAAGTTAGATAAAAGATTGTTTGGAATATTAATAGGTTTATTAGGGGTTATTTTAATTGCAAAACCTTATGAGTTTGATGTGTTCGAATCAAATATTGAAGGGATTAAAGCTATTATTCTGGGTTCACTAGTTGTTGGCTCATCTTTTGTATATGCAAAGAGATTTATAAGTCCATTGAAAATACACTTTTCAGCCCTCACAAGCTACCAATTAGCTTTTGCTACTCTTACCTTATCTTTATTTGTTGATTATGATGGAATATCAAATATCAGCTCAAATATGAATGTTTTATTGGGAACAGTTATTGGCTTAGGTTTATTAGGGACTGGATTGGCATTTATTTTGTATTATTATTTAATAGAACACTTAGGTGCAGTTAGAGCTTCATCAGCTACTTATTTACCACCAATAGTTGCATTATTGATTGGTTTTTTTATTGTTGGTGAAGATATAGATTTAGTAGATTTAATTGGAACAGTTCTAATTTTGTTTGGTGTTTATGTAATAAATAGAAAAAGTTTAAATTAAAAACTTTTCTACTAATTGATAAGTTCCTGCTGTTGCTATACCTGCTGCAATACCAGCTACAACATCATCTCCCATAACTCCCCAGCCACCTTCAACTTTTTCATCAATTCTTCCAATTATAGATGGTTTCCAAATATCAAAAAGTCTAAAATAAACAAAGGCTAATGAAGACATTATAATAATGTTTTCTTGTGTAATTCCACAAATTGAAAGAGCAATCCACATACCAGCAAGTTCATCAATAACAATCTCTTTACCATCATGAACTCCCACTTCTTCTTCATAAATATTAATCTGTTTCACTGCAATAACAGTGATTAAAATTGCTAATAAAAATAGGGTAGAAACATCAATTATTTGAAGTAATGCAATACCTAAAATAAGTGCAAGAAAGCTTCCAACTGTTCCTGGTGCTTTTGGACTTAATCCACTATAAAATAAAGTTAAAAATAGTTTTCTCATGTTTTCTCTTATTTCTTTTTTTCTATACCGAGTTTTTTTCTTTTTTCCCAAAGAGATTTTCTTGAGATACCAAGTTTTTTTGATAGTTCAGTATCAGGGTATTTAGTTTGATATGATAATACCATCAATTTTACATAATCGTTGATTGTCATTATAGAATTTGTTGGCATCATATTGTCTTCTTTATGAAAGTCAATTTTTGTATAAGGAAACTCTTCTTCTTTTTCCATTGAAACAATTACACATTTTTTATCTTCAACAAGTCTATTTAGACTCTCTTTTGCGCTTCTTTTTAAGGTTTGATATTCTGTTAGGTATAAAATACCATTGAATTTATCATTTAAATGTTTTTGCCAATTTTCATCACTTAGTGAAATAAATTTCATATGTAAGTTTAGTTTTCTTGATAATTCAAAGGTTAACTTATCTGCAGCAATTTGTGAGTTTGTTTCAATTAATATTGGAAATGATGTTGGAAGGATAGTTCCTGTTGTATCTACATCTTTAAATTGAAAATCAAGATATTCTCTTAAGGTAAATAACTCTTTTCTAAGTGATTTACACTCTCTATAGTGATAAATTTTTCTAATAAGCTCATCCATAATAAATGGCTTCATAATATAATCTTTTGCACCCTCTTTAATTGGGTCAGTTACAGTTTCATCTGAAATATATGAAACTAATAAAAGAATAATTGAATCATTGTATCTTCTAATAATTGTTTTACATAATGCAGCAGGTAAAGATGTTGATAAAAGAATAATATCATAATCTTTTGTTAAATTTTCAATATTTGGTGATTCAACAAAATCACAATTATGTCCATCATCTAATAATCTAGACACAACTTTTTGTGCTAAATAAATCTCACTCTCTATAATTAATATATTCATTTTCTATCCCACTCATAATATTTTAACGTTGCAATACTTTGAACTGCAACTCCCTCACTTCTACCAATAAATCCTAATTTTTCTGCTGTAGTCGCTTTGATATTTACAAATTGTTTCTCTAAATTTAAAAGTTGCGCCATAGTAGATTTAATTTGATTTTTATATGGATTTATTTTTGGTTTTTGAGCTATTATTGTCAAATCAATATTTACAATTTCATATCCCACATTATAAATAAATTTAACAATATGTCTTAATAACTCTTTTGAATCTGCACCTTTATATCTTTCATCGGTATCTGGGAAAAATTCTCCAATATCTCCAGCACCACAGGCCCCTAAAAGTGCATCTATAACTGAATGTATTAGTACGTCACCATCACTATGTGCTTTAAACCCATATTCTACATCAATGTTGACTCCACCAAGACACATTTTTTTATTATCTTCAAATGGATGTATATCAAAACCTGTTCCAGTAAAGAAGTTTTTTGATGGTGTTTTGATACACTCAATTTCTTGTATATCTTCTTCAAAAGTTAATTTTTTACTTTTCAAACACCCTTGTACATAATGAACACTTCCCTCTATATTTTTAATAGCGCTACTATCATCTGTAAACTCTTTATTTGTATCAAGTGCTTTTTTTAAAATATTTGTTCGTGAGAGTTGTGGTGTTTGGATAAGCTTTACTTCATCTCGATTTATTGTGTCATTTTTGAAAACGACTGTGTCGCTTACGTTTAGTATTGGGACTATACAGTCTGCTTTATTTTTTACATCTATTAAGTTAGTTATAACCTCTTTTGGTATGCAAGCCCGTGCAACATCAGTTACCATAACATAGTTAGTAGTAACCTCTTTTAATGCATTCTTCATTGAAGCTTGTCTAGTTTCTCCACCTTTTACAAAAGTTACATCATCAGTAAAGTTTTTCATATAGTTTAATTCATCTTCATGTGAAGCAATTATGATTTTATTAAAAGAGTAAAAACTTGAAAGTCTTTTTGTAACAAATAACCACAATGGAGAATTTTCAGTTCTTAGCCATTGTTTTTTTGAAGAAAGCTCGAATCTTGTGGAGTTTCCTGCACAAAGTAATATTAATGTAATATCTGACACAAAGACCCTTTGGGTAAAATAGTTACATATTATAGTGAATTGTAACTTATGAAACCTTAAAGGTCATTTTCTAATTTAAATTTAATAGTATCTATAGATTGTAATAAGAGGTCAACATCAAAGCCATATTCGCTTGCTTTAGTTAATGCTCTTTGGACATTATAATCAGATAATGGGTTTTTAATATCTGTAAGAATTTTTATAATTTCTAAAATTTTAGCCTTTTCAACATAATCCTTTGGACAATGTTCTAAATCTTCAACAAAACCAATTGAGAAGATTAAGTTATGGCTTAAGTTCCAGTGTTTGAAAATATTTGCTGTAATTCTAGCACATGAAAAACCTAAAAACTCTTTTTCCACAGCTGTTACATTTTTTGTAATTTTAACTTGCTCAATAAACTCTTCAGTTTTTCCACTTTCAGAAACAATATCAGCAATAATGAATTTCCCAACTTCTTGTAAAAATGCAGGGATAAGTAAATCTTCTTTTAAATCAAAACTAATTTTTGAAACCCATGAGTTAATTAATGCACTTGAAAGATTTGCAGAAAACATAAAGTCATCAGTTGTTGCCTCATAACAAGATAGTTTAGTATCTACAAGGTTCTGAATAACAGTTCCTAATGCAATGGAGATAGTAAAATTTATACCTAATAATGAGATTGCTCTGCTTGGAGTTTCAACTTCGCTTACAAAACCAAACATTGCTGAGTTTGCAACCCTTAATACAGTAGTAATAATCAAAGGATCTTGTTCTATGATTTTTAATAAATCTAAAGGTTCTTTGTGTGACATCTTTCTAAACTCTTCAAGTTCTAAAACACTTTTAGGAAGGGGTGGTAATGTATCGATTTTCTCTATTATTAGTTTTTTCATTATTTATCCTGCATTATCAACATTAATCTTGCTTGATATAATATCAATTAATTGTTTATACTCATCTGTATTAAGTTGTAATAATTGAATTTTCTCATCAGTAATACCAATTCCTTTCGCTTCTAGATACTCAGAAGTTTTTATAAACTCTTGAAGTAAAAGTTTTTCAAAACTTTTTTTTTCAAAATTGTTTATATCTTTTAACTTTGTAGTCTCATAAAAGAAATCAATAATTTTTTTATAATATGGATTATCATCAAACTTAAGTTTTGGGTCAAAATATTTTATCTTATAGTGCATTTGTAAAAGTAAAAAACTTAGATTATTAATAAAAATACTTTTTTCTAGTTCTTTATCATTCTTCAAATAAGTTAAAAATGAACTATCCTTTGAAAGTTCAAATCCATGGACAATCTTTTCACATTTAGACTGATAGTATTCAAATACATAGTTAATGTCTTTTTTTCCAATATCAAAATAACTTAGATGTGAAAATTTATATCTTGCTTGTCCTATATGATTGTTTAAGATATTGATTTTCTCTTGATTTAATTGAAGTTTGATTTTTAAAAAAGTTTTTGATTCTATTAAAGCCTCGATTATTGGCTCCACAAGGGTTCTTTTTGATTCACTTTTTGAATAGATTTTACATAATTGATTAAATAAATCAATTAGATGAATATATAACTTAAATTTGATTTCAAATAACTCTTTATCTATTAATAATAGTTTATTTAAGGTGTCTTCATTGGATCTAAATATTTGTAAAATCACTTCATCATTAATATTATTTTCATTTATAGTCTCAATAGATTGATTCATATTTATTTTTATAATAAGACTTATAATCTCTTGCTCTGATTCGATTTTACAGATTTTAATACTATTTATATTTTCATATATGTCATAATATAATTTTCTTAGATTTTTATTATTTTCCATTATTTTACTATCCCTAATTCAATATTATAACTTATACGTATAAGAAAATCAAATTTAGCAAGCTTTCAAATTTTCTATTGTTTTTTTAATATCCTTTGATTTTGTGATAGCAGAAATAACTGCAACTCCATCAGAACCATTTTTTAAAATATCTTTTGTTTTAAATTCATCTATTCCGCCAATTGCAACTAGTGGTTTTAAAATATTTTTATCTCTTATATTTTTTATTAAATCTAAACCAACACTTTGTTTTGCATCATTTTTTGAAGTAGTTTCATATATTGGCCCCACTCCAAAATAATCAATACCTTGTATATCTTTTGCTTTTATTGCTTGATTTAAAGTATTAATAGATAAACCTAGTATTAGTTTTCCATCTATGATTTTTATGACTTCATTTACTGCTTTATCATCTTGCCCAATATGAATACCTGTGGCATTTAACTTTAAAGCAAGAACAATATCATCATTTATAAAAAAAGGCACATCATATTTTTTACAAAGATCTTGAGCTTTTTTTGCTAAATTAAAAATATCCTCTTTATTTTGTAAGCAGTTTCTCCCTTTTTCTCTAAATTGGAAACAAGTAATTCCTTTTTTTAAGGCCTCTTCTAAAATAAAAAGTAAGTTTTCTTGTGGATTATTTCCTAAGTGAAGACAATCTTGAGTTCCTGCTATAAAATAGACTTGAAGCATATTTTTAACATTTAACATTTCTTTATTCAAAACTTACCTTTGCATATTCTTCTGTCATTTTGTCATCTATTTTTGCTAAACTATCAAGTAAATTAACATAAAACTGTCCAGTTTGATTATTTTTTAAAGTTTCTTGTGCAATTTCTCCTGCAATGGCATAAGCTGTACAAGCATTTAAAGTTAGATCAAAAGCAGTTCCATCTAAAGTTAAAAATGCTCCACAAACTGCACTTAAAAGGCAACCTGAACCTGTAATTTTTGGAAAAAGTTCGCATCCATTTTCTATTTTTGCTACTTTTACTCCATCACTTATATAATCAATTTCGCCACTAATTGAGACAATACAATTATATTTTGAAGCTACATCTTTTGCAATTTGCGATAAATTTCCATCTCCACTTCCTGCATCTACACCTTTTGCATTCCAATTTACCTGGGCAAGATAGGCAATCTCACCTGCATTTCCTCTTATTAAATCAAATTTTATCTCACTTAAAAGAGTTTTTACAGTCTCTTGTCTAAATGTAGTTGCCCCAACACCAACGGGATCTAATACTACTGGAGTTTTATTTTTATTTGCACATTTACCTGCTTTAATCATAGCCTCAATTTGATCACATGTAAGTGTTCCTATATTTATAACTAAAGCTTGGCAAATAGCTGGTAACTCATCCATCTCCTCTACTGCATTAGACATAATAGGAGAACATCCAATACTTAATAATCCATTTGCCACATAATTACATACAACTATATTTGTAATATTTAGTATTAATGGACTATTTTTTCTTAATTTTTCTAAATTATTTGTTTGCATTTAATGCCTTTATTTTATCTCTTTATTTTAATATTTCTTGAGCATATTCTTCTAAACTTGGCAAAGTTTTAATAAGCTCATTTTGCTTCATAAAATCAGCCATTTGTTTATAAACTTCTTTATCAAAAGTAGCAGGATTAGTTGCTAGATAAGGTAAAGTATCACTCCATGCAAGACGATTTAATTTATTATCTAACTCTTTTGGTTTATAACTTACAAAAGCTTCCCAAGATTTTTTAGGATTCTCTTTTAGATATTTTGTAGCTTCTTGTAAAGATTTTACGAAGTTTACATATTTTTTAGCAGATGCATTGTCTTTATTTGCTACAACTACAAGTTCATCATATTTAGGAACCCCATATTTTTCAGGGAAAAATGCTTTTCCTTCTTCTTTCTCTATTTTTAATTGATTTAATTCAAAGTTTCTAAAAGCACCTATTACTGCATCAACTTGTTTAGTCATCAAAGAAGGAGATAATGACCAATTTACATTTACAAGTTCTACATCTTTAGAAGATAGATTTACAGATTTTAACATTGAGTCTAATAATGCTGTTTCAAAACCACTTACAGAGTAGCCTACTTTTTTACCTTTTAAATCTTCTATTTTGTTTATACCACTATTTTTTAATACTACTAAGCTATTAAGTGGAGAGTTTACAAGTGTAGCTATTCTAACTAATGGTAAGCCTTGGGCTACTTGCATTTGAAGCTGTGGTTGATAATCTACTGCCAAATCAGCTTTCTTTGCAGCTACTAGTTTTGGTGGCATTGATGGGTCAGCTGGTTCGATAATCTCTACTTCAAGATTGTTTTTTTCAAAAAAACCTTTTTGTTGTGCAATTATAATAGCCGCATGATCTGGATTTACAAACCAGTCTAAAAGTAGGCTTACTTTTTCAGTTTGTGCAAAAGCACTTGAACCTAATAGCATTAAGCTAAGCGTTATTTTTGATATTGTCTTTTTCATAATTTCCCTTATTGAATTTTTTATGTTTTAGTTTTTTTAATCTTTTATGATAGGTCTAAACCCATTTGCCAAAAAGATATTTCCATTCGTGTTGCTGTTGTGAAAATATCTTGTATCTTTTCCATTTGTTTTTTTGATAAGTCTTTGCATAGTCCTTCAAAAAACTCTGCTGCATCATTTGCAGCTTCTTGATACTCTTTTGAAGAATACATATCTATCCAAGATTGATAAGGATTATTCTCTACACTTAAGTTATTTTCTGTGATATAATCTGCCACTTTTGCGTAACCAACAAAACAAGGTATTAGCCCTGCATAAAGTTGAGCTAAATCTCCATTCATACCACATTCAAGTACATATCTTGTGTAAGCAACACAAGCAGGAGATTCTTTTTGTTTATAAATTGATTTCTCATCTATTCCAAAATCTTTGCAATAGTTTATATGTAGTTGTATTTCATCTAATGTAGCATTTAAAGCTTGTTGTGAAAAATTCATTTGCTCAAAATTTTCACTTTTATACATAGCAAGAGCGAAAGCTCTGCAATAATGGAATAAATAAATATAATCTTGCATTAAATAGTGTTGAAAATTTTCAAGTTCAAGTGTTCCATTTGCTAGTTTCTGAATAAATTCATGCTTTATATAGTTGTCCCAATATGGCTGCGAGTTTTTGATAAGTTTTTGTGTGATTGTCATATCTCCCCTTTTGATTTTAAATACACAAGAAGAGAAAATTATCTTGGAATAAAGATAGACTAAATTTGAAGTATAAAAATACATTTGTAAAAAACAAATCCCTACGCTAGAATTACCTAGATCAGGTTCAAAGGTCGAAGTTCAAAACTTCCTCTCAGCCTATATATAAGCTCCCTATGCATGAAAAACAAATCTTATCAGAAAAAAGAATTTAAGTCAATTTAATGCAGATTAATGCAAGTGTGAAGCCCAAGGTATGAATTTTTTTGTTAGAAAATCTGTTAAAAAATAGATACTCAAAGTCATTACAATTAATATAAAAAGTGCAGAAAACATCAAGTCTATTTGCATTCTTGCATTTGCATGCAACATAAGATAACCAAGTCCTTTTGATGAACCAACCCATTCACCAATAACTGCCCCAATGGGAGCTATACAAACTGCTATTTTAAGTCCTGAAGCTAAAGATGGCAAACTTGCTTTAAATCGTACTTTAAATAGAGTTTGAAGAGGAGTTAGATTGTATGTATATGCAAGTTGAAGCCACTGTTTTGGGGTGTTTTTAAGTCCATCATAACAAGCAGTAGTTATAGGAAAATATATAATAATTACAGTCATAACTATTTTTGAAGCCATTCCATAACCAAACCATAAAACCAAAAGAGGTGCTATGGCAAATACAGGGATTGCTTGCGAGATTACAAGTATTGGGAGTAAATATTTCTCAATTCTTTTAAAATAAAGTAAAGCAAAAGCGGAGCTAAGACCAAAAATACAACCAAGTATTATTCCTACAATTATTTCTAAAAGTGTAGTTTGTGTATGTTCCCAAAGTAAGCTGTATTGAGTTATTAGTTGAAGAAAAACATCTTTTGGTTGTGGCAGTATATAGTGTGGCAAATCAAAAATTACAATAATACTTTGCCATGAAATAAATAAAAATGAAATAGGAAGTAATATTTTTAGAGTTTTTTTCATATATCATTTCCTTGAAGTTTAGATATTAGCTCTTCTTGCAAATTCCATAGTTTTTCATTTGATAGTTTATGGGGTAAGGTTCCTTGTAAAGAAGCCGCTTCTTCTAAAACTACTGGCTGATTTTTTAAAATATAAATATGATTTGCTAGCTTTATAGCTTCTTGTGGATCGTGGGTTACAAGTACGACAGTTTTATCTTCTAGTAATTGACAAGTTAAATCTTGTAGTTGAATTTTTGTAATGGCATCTAATGCTGAAAAGGGTTCATCCATTAAAATAAGATTTGCTTCTTGCATAAGTGTTCTAGCTAATGCAACTCTTTGTTTTTGTCCTCCTGAAAGTTCATATGTTTTTTTATCAAGGTGTTTTGACATATTAACTTGTTCTAAAAGTTCTTTTGCTTTTTTTAAAGTTTGCTTTGTTTTCCGCCCCTTTAGATGATGATATAGTTGAACATTATCTAAAATACTAAGCCAAGGATATAGTGAGTTTTCTTGACTAAGCCAAGCTATGTTTGTACCTTCTTTTAATGTTATTTTACCATTAGTGATATTTTCTTTTTCTAAATCAACTATACATCGAAGTAATGTTGACTTTCCAACTCCTGAACTTCCAAGTAAGGCTGTAGTTTTATTCTCTAATATATCAAAGTTTAAGTTTTTAAATAGTTTTTTACCTTTAAAGTCAAGGTTTAAGTTTTGTATTTTAGCTATAAAGTTATTATTCATGATTTGAATAATATAATAAAAGAACTAAAAAAAAAGGATTTATGTAATTTATATATACTAAGGATATTTTTGATTTTTTTTATAAACTTCAACTTGTAAAAAGTACAATTAAGACTAAAATTATCCTATATTAAATATAATACGAAAATTTTATAACTAATAAGGAAAAGCACAATGACAGTAGCTGAAATAAAAGATGAATTAGGAAAAGTTTTATATCCAGGATTTCAAAAATCAATCGTTGAGTTTGGTTTTTTAAAGGATGTAGAACTTGATGGAGATAAGTGCACTGTACATTTAGACATAACTTCAAGTGCACCTGAAGTTGAAGATGAACTAAAAAAAAGTATTTCAACAGTTTTAGGTACAATTGGAGTTTCAAATATAGTATTTGATATTAAAAAACCAGAAGCACCAAAACAAAATAGTAACTCTCAAAGTGGACAAAATATTGCACCACAAATTAAAAACTTTGTAATGGTAAGTTCAGGAAAAGGTGGGGTTGGTAAATCAACAACTACTGTTAACTTAGCAGTTGCAGCCGCTATGCAAGGTAAAAAGGTTGGTATTTTAGATGCTGATATTTATGGACCAAATATTCCTAGAATGATGGGTTTAATAGGTCAAGAAGTTGAAATTGTTGGGAATAAAGCAAAACCATTTTCAATTTATGGTGTTGATGTAATGTCTATGGGTTCACTTATGGAAGAGGGGCAATCTCTTATTTGGAGAGGTGCTATGATTATGAAAGCTATCCAACAATTATTAAGAGATATTTTGTGGGAAGAATTAGATATTCTTTTTATTGATATGCCTCCAGGAACTGGTGATGCACAATTAACACTTGCTCAAAGTGTGCCTGTAACATGTGGGATAAATGTAACTACTCCTCAACATGTAGCACTTGATGATTCAAGAAGATCACTTGATATGTTTGCAAAACTTCATATTCCAATTGCAGGAATTGTTGAAAATATGAGTGGATTTATTTGTCCAAAATGTGGTGAAGAATCTGATATCTTTGGAATGGGAACATGTGATGAATTAGCTGAACAGTTTAATACACAAGTATTAGGAATGTTGCCAATTGAACCAGCTATTAGAGAGGGTGGAGATGCAGGAAAACCTGTTGTTTATTTCCAACCTGAATCTGAATCTGCAAAAAGATATATGAGTGCTTCAGCTAAACTTGTAGCTTTTATTGATGAAGTTAGTGAAAAAGCAGAAAATGCTTCTATTCAGCCTACTACACCTCCTGGTGTATCAGCTTGTTCGTCTAAATAAATTTATTAGAAAGGAGATACAATTTTGTGTCTCCTTTTTTTATACATATTTAGAAATATCAACATCATCAATTTGCTCTTCTTCTAAAAACCCTTTTATCGAACATGACATTCTATATAAAGATTTAGATAAATCATTGTACTCTTTGATTCTAGTCTCAATTAAGTTAACATTATCATAGTCTCTTTTTATGATTTTCTCATTTTCATTTTCAAGTCTTTTAATTGGCTCTACAAGTATATTTGTTGCATATTTAATAAGGGGAATTGTTAGAGATAAAATAAGAAGGCTAAGAAAAAAAGAGTTGTAAATTTTTTCTATAAAAGGTTTCATTATAGTATCTACTGGAATTATTATAGTAAGATAATCTTTATCTTTAGATTCGGATTTAAGTACAGAATAATAAACATAATTTTCATTTTCTAATTCCATTTTAAAATTAATTTTTTCAATTTTTTTATTTTTTACAAATATTAAAATCTCTTTATATGGTATTTTTGTAATATCTTTGTCAATATTTATAGATGCAATTATTTCAGAAGTATCTTTGAAGAGTATTATTTTTTGTTCTTTATTTGTTGCTTGTTTTTGCAAGAAGTTAGAAATACTTTCTAGTGAAACATCTATCCCTACTATAGTATTTGTAGCTGTAATTCTTTTTGCATAGGTAATACCTTTTTGATTTATATTTACAAATTGATAAGGCTTAGTTTTTATTACTTTATTCGTCCCAAAGGCTTTTTTAAACCAAGGTCTTGTATTTGGATTGTATCTGGCTATTTTTTTTGTTGTATTTATCAGTTTGTGATTTTTATCAATTAATTGGTTGTATCTGTAGCTAATTCCATCTTCTTCTTTGTATATTTTTACAACTAGCCATCTAGCTTCTTTTGGTGCTTCATATCTTTTTCTAAGACTCTTATTAACATTTAGGTTTATTACTTCATAAAAGTAACCATTTGTATTTCCTGAATATATTGCATATATTTCTAGATTATTATTTAAAACCCTGGTTAATAATTTTAAATAATATAAAAATAATGTTTATTACTAAACTTAAAAGATAAGATTTTATCTTTTAAGTTGCTACTCTTGAGTTTTTTTCTTCAATTCCAGATAAACCAAACCTTCTAGCTATTTCTTGTTTAATTTGATCAGGATTAATGTTTTTAGAAGCAAGGGCAACCATACAGTGGTAAACTAAATCAGCTGCTTCATAAACTATCTCATCTTTATCATCATCTTTAACTGCAAAGGTAAACTCTCCAGCTTCTTCAACAATCTTTTTAAGCATAGAGTTTTGTTTTCCATTTAAAAGTTTTGCTGTATATGATTTTGTTGGGTCATCGTTTTTTCTTGACTCTATTACATGGTAAAGATTGTCAATAACACCATATGCTGATGTAGTATCTATTTCTACATCAGATGTTGTTTCTTTTGTTTCTAAATTTGTAAAGAAACATGATTTTCTTCCAGTATGGCAAGCTACACCAGTTTGTTCAACTTTTAATAAAAGAGTATCATTATCACAGTCAATTAAAATATCTTTCACATCTTGAATATGTCCAGAGCTTTCACCTTTTTTCCAGATTCTTTGTTTAGTTCTAGAAAAATAGTGGGCTTGCTTTGTTTTTATTGTTAAATCTAAAGCTTCTTTGTCCATATATGCCATCATTAATACTTCATTAGTACTTGAATCTTGTGTTATTACGGGAACCATTCCATCAACTTTTTCCCAGTTTATTAATTCACTATTTGTCATTTTATACCTTAAAATTTTGATCCAATATTGATATTTACATTATCAATTGTTTTAGTTTTTTTATCTACGCCAACATCCCCATCAATATTAAGTTTATCTTTTCTTTTTTGTTTTTGTTTCACTTGGGGAACTTCATTTAAAAGATTTTCTTTCTTTTCATAATACTCTTTTGTTTTTTCAAGTTTAATTGTATCGTCAATAATAATTTTGTCTTGTGAGTAGCTTATATTTAAGAGTATTAAAAAAAGAAATAGGGGTTTCATAGAAATAGCTTTTCAATAAGAGTGAAATTCACTCTTATTGATTATTAATTACAGTATCTCTTGTTTTACTTTTAGTATCAACCCAGATATTTGGAGTTGAACCACCAGGAGTTAAGAAAATTTTAGCATCTTTATTTTCTCTAAGTGCATCGTTAAATTTCCCTTGAACTTGAATTTGTTGCATTTGAAGTAATTCACCAGTTAAAGATTTTGCAATCTCTTTGTTTGCTGCTGCTTGCGCTTTAGCTTCAATTGTTACAGCATCTGCTCTACCTTGTGCTTCAATTCTGTTTTTATCAGCCTCACCCTTTGCAAGCGCAGCTTTTTTCTCAGCTTCTTGTTTAGCTCTTAAAACTTCGTATCTAACTCTTTCAGACTCTTGGTTTGCAATTTGAACTCTTTCAATTTGCTCTTTAATTTTTTGAGGAAGAACAATTTCTCTTAACTGAACAGATTCAACAGAAACAGGTTTACTTTCAAGTGATTCAATTTGCGTTCTAATACCATTTTCAATCATTGTTGCAATTTCATTTCTTCTTGTTGGTAATTCTTCTGCGTTAAATCCACCAACAACATTTCTTACAATATTTCTTACAACAGGGTTAACAATTTTATCTTCCCATGCTGGTCCCCATGTAGCAATTGTTAATGGAGCACCATCAGCAGTAAGTCTATATTGAACAGTTAATTCAATAGAAACTGGTAAACCCCTTGCATCAAGAATATTAATTGCAGGGTTACTTCTAATACTTTGGTCAAAACCATTACTTGTTTCAACAGAAGCATAGTTCATAAGTCTAACTTTTGTATCTACAACTGTAACCTTTTGGTATCCTGGTATTATAAAGTGAAAACCTGGTCTTAATGGTTGTTCTTCATATTTACCTAATGTTTGTTTTATACCAACATTACCTGACTCAATTGTCATAAATGGTTTTGTTATAAATAAAATAGCAAAAATAATTACAATAACGTAAATAAATCCTGCTTTTTTCCCAAAATTTTTGAAAAATTCTGGTGGCTCAAAAGGTGGTTGATAGTTTCCCCCACCACCATTTCCTCCAGAACCGTTACTATTTCCCTTGTTTTGTTGTTGTCTATTTTTGAAATAATCGTTATCAATTGGCATTTACTAACCTTTTTATTTTTAGTTTACGTATGTTAAATATTTAACATACTTTTCATTTTTACCTTGAACTACGTCAAAGTAAGCCTTTTGAAGCGCTTCGGTTACAGGACCTCTTTCACCTGCTCCAATAACTCTACAATCAACTTCTCTAATTGGTGTTACTTCTACAGCAGTTCCAGTGAAGAATGCTTCATCAGCAATATAAATCTCTTCTCTTGTAATTCTTCTTCTAACAACTTCATATCCCATATCATTAGCAATATCAATTACTGTTGATTGTGTAATTGATTCTAATGAATTATCATTTGGTGGTGTAATAATAACTCCATCTCTAACAATAAAGAAGCAAGCTCCTGATGCTTCAGCAATATAACCTTGGTCATCTCTTAATAAGGCTTCATCATATCCTGCTTCAACTGCTTCAAATTTTGCCATTTGAGAGTTTAAGTAGTTAGCAACTGCTTTTGCTTTTCCCATACCTGAGGTATTAGGAGTTCTTGTCATAGATGAAATTTTTACTCTAACACCTTTTTTCATACCCTCTTCACCAAGATATGCTCCCCATTCCCATGCAGAAATAGAAACTTGAGTAGGGGCATCTTTGTGATAAAGTCCCATAACTCCATAACCAAGATATACTAAAGGTCTAATGTAAGCACCTTCAAATAACTCATTTTTTTGTAATAATTCAACTTGAGCATCATTTAACTCTTGTATAGTATATGGAACATCAATTAATGTCATTTTAGAAGAATTAATAAGTCTTTTTGTGTGCTCTTCTAATTTAAAAATTGCACATCTTCCATCATGAGTTTTATAAGCTTTTGTACCTTCAATTGCACCATTACCATAATGTAATGTGTGGCTTAAAACATGAACTTTTGCTTCATGCCAATCAACAAATTTCCCATCCATCCAGATGTATTTTGCTTCAGTCATTTTTATAATCCTATATATCGTTTGAAATTTAGCAGATAGTCTATCTAAGGTTTTATTAAAGTTTAGTGAGATAAAAGATTTATATAATTTGTAATAAGAGTTTTTTATTTATGGTCTATTAAAATTCCACCAAAATAAATAAAAAAGTGAAAAAGAGTAACTTGTTACTCTCTTTAGGATTTGCTTCTTTAAAGGGAATTTACTTCCCTTGTTAAAAGAAGTAATAAATATGTGGTCCCTAAAAAATGGGACATTTTTTAGGAGAATAGATGAGCCAACAAGAGTTTTGGAATAGTAAATTTTCAAGGGAAGGTTTTTTATATGGTTTAAAACCAAATGGTTTTATTGCTTCAAAAATCAAATCATTTCCAAAAGGCGCAAAGGTTTTATGTTTAGGCGAGGGTGAAGGAAGAAATGCAATCTTTCTTGCAAGAAGAGGTTTTGATGTAACAGCAATTGATGCTTCTGATGTAGGTCTTGATAAACTAAAACAAAGAGCAAAAGAAGAAAACCTTGAAATAAAGACAATATGTATGGATTTGAACCATTGGGAAGATGATTTAAAATATGATGTAATAGTTGCTTCATTTTTACATATGTATAAAAAAGATAGAGACAAATTGTTTGAAAAAATTGATGACTGTTTAAATATTGATGGTTTATTTGTAGGGGAGTTTTTCTCTCAAAAACAAATATCTTATAATAGTGGAGGACCTAAAGATTTAGACCTTTTATACAAAGTTGAAGATTTTAAATCACACTATACTTTTAGTGATGGGGAAGTTAAAGAGCAAATTACAATTTTAGATGAGGGTAAAGGTCACCAAGGTGAGGCATGTGTGATAAGGGTATTTTTAGAAAAATAGCCTAACACCCCTTTACAAAATTTTAATCTAGTTTTAAATATACTATTAACCTTTTACAATAACAAATTTAATAAAATTTAAGAAGATTTAATGACAGAAAAAATAAAAAAATTAATTGAAGAAAAAGTTTTAATTATTGATGGAGCTATGGGAACACAGCTTCAACTTGCAGATATCAAAAATGAACAGTGGCAATATGAAGGTAATGATTTAGAAGGTTGTAATGAACTTTTAAATTTAACTGCTCCAAATATTCTACAAACTATTCATGACAATTATGCTAAAGCTGGTGCAAATTTTTTAACTACAAATACTTTTGGTTCAATGCCTTGGGTTTTGGATGAGTATGGGATTCCTGAAACCTCTTATGAATTATCAAAATTAGGTGCCCAAATTGCTAAAAAAGCTAAAGAAAAATATAGCACTCCTGAAGATCCAAAATTTGTTTTTGGCTCAATAGGTCCAGGAACAAAACTTCCATCATTGGGACATATAAAATATGATGAGATGTTTGAAGGGTATAAAATCATGGCTAAAGGATTAGCTGATGGTGGAACAGATGTATTCTTATTAGAGACTTGTCAAGATCCATTACAGATAAAAGCTGCCTTACATGCTTTAACTGAAGTAGCTCCTCATATACCTATTATGGTAAGTGTTACTATTGAGATGTCAGGAACTATGTTAATTGGAACTGATGCCATGACAATTGCAGCGATATTAGAGCCTTTTAATATTTTATCTTTAGGATTTAACTGTGGTACTGGGCCAAAACAAGTTCATAAACATGTTAAAGCTTTAAGTGAGGTTTGTAAATTTCCAATATCTGTTCATGCAAATGCAGGACTTCCTCAAAATAGAGGTGGACAAACTTATTATCCAATGGGACCAGATGAGTTTACAAAATTACAAAAAGAGTTTCTTGAGATAAATGGGGTTAGTTTTCTAGGTGGTTGTTGTGGTACAACACCAGAACATATCAAGGCTTTAAGTGATGGTGTTAAAGGAATGAAACCTTTAAAACCTTGTGGATTTTTAAAAGCATCATTGGCTTCATTATTTAATGTTGTTCCTTTAAAACAAGACCCAGCACCACTTTTAATTGGTGAGAGGTCAAATGCTACTGGATCTAAAGCCTTTAGAGAGCTTCTAAAAGCAAATGATTATGAAGGAACACTTTCAGTTGGTCAACAGCAAGTAAGAGCAGGTGCTCATGTTGTTGATGTAAGTGTTGGTTTTGCTGGACGTGATGAGACAGGTGATATGGATAAAGTAGTAGAGCTTTATTCTCAAAAAGTTTCACTACCACTTATGCCAGATTCTACTCAAGTTCCAGCCTTGGAAGCTGCATTAAAACAAATTGGTGGAAGATGTATAATTAACTCAGTAAACCTTGAAGATGGGGAAGAGAAATTTGATATAGTTTGTAAATTAGCAAAAAAATTTGGAGCTGCACTTGTTTGTTTAGTTATTGATGAAGTTGGAATGGCAAAAACAAAAGAGCGTAAGCTTGAAGTTGCTGAGAGAATCTATGACTTATGTGTAAATAGACATGGCTTTAAAGGTGAAGATTTAGTATTTGATATGCTTACCTTTACAATTGGTTCTGGTGATGATGAATATAGAACTGCAGGGATTGAGACACTTGAAGCTATTAGAGAGTTTCAAATTAGACACCCAGAAGTTGGAACTACCTTAGGACTTTCAAATATCTCATTTGGATTATCTATAAATGCAAGGATATATTTAAATTCTATTTATTTGGACCATTGTGTAAAAGCTGGATTAACATCTGCAATTGTAAATGTTAAGCACATCTTACCACTAAATAAGATTTCAGAAGAAGATAAAAAAGCTTGCGATGATTTAATTTTCAATAATCAAGAAAACGGTGATCCATTATTTAAATTTATTGAACACTTTTCAAATGTTGCTGATATGGAAGAGCAAAGTGATGAGGAATATCAAAAACTTGAACCAATCGATAAAGTTAAAAAACTTTTACTAGATGGTGACAAAGATAGAATGCTTCCACTAGTTGAAGAATTAAGATTAACTGTTAAGCCTGAAATTATTGTAAATGAATGGCTGATTGATGGTATGAAAGTTATTGGAGAGCTATTTGGAAGTGGACAAATGCAATTGCCATTTGTACTTCAAAGTGCTGAAACTATGAAAGCAACAGTTGATGCGCTAAACCCATATTTACCAAAAGAGGAAAAAGCCAGTGAAACAGTTTTAGTTTTAGGAACTGTTAAAGGTGATGTTCATGATGTTGGTAAAAATTTAGTTGATATTATTTTAAGTAACAATGGATTTAAAGTTATAAATATTGGTATTAAAGCTGATTTAAATGACTTTATTATAGCTGTTAAAGAGCATAAAGCCCAAGCAATTGGTATGAGTGGTCTACTTGTAAAATCAACTGCTGTAATGAAAGAAAATTTAGAAACACTTCAAAAAGAGGGTATTGATATCCCTGTACTTTTAGGTGGAGCTGCACTTACAAAAGGTTTTGTAAACGATTATTGTAGACCAATTTATGATGGACCAATTTTTTATTGTAGAGATGCCTTTGATGGTGTAGTTTCTATGCAAAGAATTGAAGGTGGTGAGCTTGATAATACAGCTTTAGCAGCAGACTTAGTTGATGAAGAAGAGATTGCAAAAAAAGAAGAGATTGAAGTAAAAATTGATGAGGCTGATGTAGTTTTACCAGAACCAGGAACTTTTACTTTCCCTCCTCTTTGGGGAAGAATTGCTTTATATGGGGATTCTGTAGATCAGGAATTAATTTATAAATGGATAAACCATAGGGTTTTATTTAGACAAAGATGGGGATATAAAAGAGGTAAACAAGATTCACAAAAGTTCTTAGAACATGAAGAAAATGTTGTAAAACCACTTTATGAAAAACTAAAAGATGAATTTTTTGAAAAAAAACTTTTTGACCCAATTGCCATTTATGCATATTATCCATGTATCTCAAAGGAAAATAAACTTTATATTTTTTCAGAAGAGTATGCTTTCCATAGTGAAAAGGAAGCAAAAAATATTCCACCACTTGAAAAAGCAATTAAGATTATGGAATTTCCAAGACAAAAGAAAAAACCACATAGATGTATAGCTGATTTCTTTGCAAATGATAGACTTGATGTAGTTGCCTTTTCATTTGCAAGTGCTGGAATGAAGTTAAGCCCTTATGAGGCAGAACTTTATAAAGAAAGTAAATTTACAGAGTATTATCAAGTTCATGGACTTGGAGTTGAGTTAGCTGAAGCTTTAGCTGAGGTGATTCACAAACAAGTTAGACTTGATTTGGATATAGTTCCAAAGGAAGGAAATACCTTACATGACGTTCAAATGAAACAATATGTTGGGTGTAGATACTCTCCTGGATATGCAGCTTGTCCTGATTTAGAACAAAGTAGGGATATGTTTGATTTATTAAATCCTGAAGAATTTGGAATAGAGTTAAGTGAGACTTTCCAAATCCATCCAGAACAATCTACATGTGCGATAATAGTTCCTCATCATAAAGCTAACTACTACAACATATAGCAGAAAATATCCATTTTACGCGTGAAGTTTTCCTTGTGCTTTTTGGCACAAGGTAAGCTTCTTTCTTCGTTGAAATTGTAAATTTACAACTTCAATTAAACCAAAATTGACTATTTTTGGTTTTAATAATATGAACAACAACAGTTTTGAAAACATTTTAAGAGAGAATATATGAACAACAACACTAAAGGTATATTAATGACCGCTTTGGGTGTTTTAATAATGAGTTTTGAATCTTTATTTATAAAACTTACTACTATCTCACCTTTTACTTTTTCTTTTTATCTTGGAATATTTATGTTTATTTCAATGTTTCTAGTACTTATTACAAAACAAAGAGATATTATTAGGGAGATTACTAAAACATCTTTTTATATTTTTCTTTTATGTTCAGTATTAATGGGTAGTGCAAATATTTTCTTTATTTGGGCAATAAAAAGTACAACGGCTGCAAATGTTGTACTTATTATAGGAACGGGAGCTTTATTTACATCTTTCTTCTCATATCTTTTTTATAAAGAGAGAATAAGAATGAATGTTCTTATTGCTTCATTTTTTATGATTCTTGGTCTTTTTATAATTTTTAATGATAAGGTAGGATTAGGTAATTTAAAAGGTAATCTCTTAGCACTTTTATGTACTATGACTTTTTCTTTATCTTTTGTCTTAATGTCAAAATATACAAGAATAAATCGTGTAGCATTGACAGGAATGACTGGAATCACACTAGCTATAATAGCTTATTTTGCTAGTGATACAATTCTTATTGATTTATATAATCTCAGCTTAGTAGCAGTCATGGGATTAGTTATTACATCATTTTCAAGGGTTTTAATCTTCAATGGTACAAAATTTATAAATGCAAGTGAAGTAAGTCTTTTAATGATTATTGAAACAGTTATGGGACCTATTTGGGTTTGGATGGTTTTAAATGAAGTACCGAGTTCTTATACTTTTATAGGTGGGAGTATTATTTTATTAACTTTAATCGTAAATTCAATGTACATCATGAGAAAAGAATAAATTTAGTTGTTTATCATGATATTTACTAAGTAAAATTAGGGCAACAATACTTCCAAGTAATGCAAGTCCCATATCACTTTGGGTATCCCAAACATAACCTTGTGTTCCTAAGAAGGCTTGGGCATCTTCACCACTTAATAATGCAACCCACCACTCTATTAGTTCATAAAAAGCAGAAAAACCTAAGCAAAAACATATTATGAAAAAGTTTCTCCATTTTGCTAATGGAATGATATTTTTTCGTATAAGTATCTCCCTTGCAACCATTGCTGGAATAAAACCTTGGGCAAAATGTCCTATTTTGTCATAATTGTTTCTATCTTGATTAAAAACCTCTTTTATATAATCAAAAAAGGGAACTTGGGCATAAGTATAGTGCCCACCAATCATGAGAATAATACAATGAATTAAAATTAATATATAAACAAGTGTTGTTAATTTAAAGTTTTTATATGTAGCCATTAGTATAATTATCCCAATAATTGCAGGTAAAACTTCTAAAAACCAAGTAAATTGGTCTTTTGGATTAATCCCTGACCATAATAAAAAAGAAAAAAATATCAATAAATAAAAATACTTCATATAAAATTCTACTCTTTTTAATATTTAAATTAACCCATTGTTATCTTTTTTTAGATAAAATTAAAACCATTAAACTCAGGAATTATGGATGAAACAAGAAAAAACATTCACAGATAAAATCATTGATTATATTTGTGTATTATCAAAACAACCAATATTATTAAGAGATTTATTAGAAGTTAATAGACAATTTAATGAAGGAATGCATGTAGAACCTGCAAAATTAGGGTTTAGATTAAAACTAAGTAGGGCATATTTAGTATATATTATGATTGTACTAGCTGTATTAGTTCCAACTTCAACACTTTTGCATTATCCTTTGGCAAATATTGATCCTCATATTTCTATTTTAGGTGCAATGGTTATTACTGCTGTAATTTTTATGGGATTTAATTTTTTTCATTCAAAACTTAGGGATATTGTTTCTTATAGACAGATAAAAAAATCTTGGCAGTTAAGGTTCCCTTATTTCCCTTACTCTGAATATAATAAAAAGATTGAATCAATTTATCTTCAATCACTTAAAGAAGAGGTTTCAAAAAAAGATTTAGAAAGATATATTTTAGATAACTTATCAGAAGACTAAAATAATAAAATTTAACTTTTCAAAATAAGTAAAAAACAAGTACAATATAAAATCCCATAAAAAATGGATTTTTATGAAGTTTGAAAAGTTTGAAACAGGAAACCATTTCTCAATAGGTATAGAGTTAGAATTACGGATACTAGATAAATTCACTTTATCTCCTAAAGATGAGTTTGACTATTTTTACTCAAATCTAGATGAAAAATTCAAGGCAAATATTGCAAAAGAGTTTTTAGGGTCTATGATAGAGATTAACACTCCCATATTTCATTATGAAAAAGATTTAATTGAATATCTTAAAAACATAATTGGTGAACTTTCAAACTTAGCTTCACAAAAATCTCTATGCTTACAAACAAGTGGAACTTATGCCCAAAAAAGTGATGAGTTTAATCTAAGCAATAACAAAAGATATGAAAAAATCTATGAAGAACATAAGGTTTTATTAGATGATTTTTCTATTTGTGGAACCCATGTTCATATAGGTTTTGAAAATTTTGATAAGGCCTTGAACGCTTATAATTATTCAATTTATTATTTGCCACTTTTTTTAGCATTAAGTGCATCTTCTTTGTATTATAATGGCATAGATACAGGTATCCATTCATATAGAACAAAGATTTTTTCTAGGCTACCAAAGGCTTCTATACCTGAATATTTTGATAGTTATGAACAGATGAATAACTTATATCAATTATTAAAAAAATCAAAGGTAATTGATTCCACAAAGGATATTTGGTGGGATGTTAGAATTCAACCCCATTTTAAAACAGTTGAATTTAGAATTTGTGATGCAGTTAATGATTTTGAAAGACTAGAACTTATAATTAAACTTTTTAAAGTGATGTGTCAATTATCTCAATTTTTCGATTTTGAAAAAGTTCCAATGCAAATATTAAAACAAAATATGTGGAGTGCAACAAGATATTCCATGGATGGGGAAATAGTAGATGCAAATGGAAAAGTAAAAAAAATAAGAGATGAATTAAAAGATTTACTAAATAAAGCTTTTAGTAAAAATTTGATTGATAAGAGTTTTTTAAAGAAAGCAGAAAATTTAATAGAAAAAGAATCTATCTCAAAAAAGATGGAAAATTTATATAAAAGAACAAATAGTTTAAAAGAAGTAGAAAGGTTAGGTGTATTTGAATGAAAGGTGTAGTAGCAGCTGGAGATAAAAACTCTGCCCAAGCTGGAGCTGATATTTTAAGAGAGGGTGGAAATGCTTATGATGCAGCCTTAGCTGTAATGTTAGCTGCTCCAATTTGTGAGCCATTATTTACAAGTTTAGGGGGCGGAGGCTTTTTATTAGGTTTAGAAGATGGTAAGAAGCCTGAACTTTATGATTTTTTTGTGGAAGTTCCTAAGAAAAGATTGGCAGAACCAGAGTTTTATCCTATTTATGTAGATTTTGGAGCAGCTGTTCAAGAGTTTCATATAGGAGCTGGTAGTGTTGCCATTCCAGGTTTAATCAAAGGGATTGAAAAAGTTCATAAAGAGAAATGTACACTACCACTTAGCAAAATTATAGAACCAGCTGTAAAGTATGCAAGAGAAGGTATCTATTTATCTAGTATGCAAGCAAGTTTTGTGAAGCTTCTTGAACCAATTTTTACATCAACTAAATCATCTATGAATGTATATGGAGTTGATGATAAAAACTTAATAGATGAAACACATCTATTCAAAAATCCTCAATATGCAGACTTCTTAGAAGCCTTTGCAAAAGAGGGAGCAAGACTTTTTTATGAAGGTGAAGTAGCTCGTGAAATTGAAAAAATATCAAAAGAGAATGATGGACTTATTTATAAAGAGGATTTAAAAAACTATGAGGTTATAAAAAGAAAGCCAATAGATTTTAGATATAAAGATTATGAAATCGTTACAAACCCGCCACCTAGTGGAGGTGGTATATTAATCGCCTTTACATTGAAACTTCTTGAACAATATGATTTAAAAGATTTTAGAAGTTATGAGTATGTAAAAGGTTTAATAGAAAGTTTCAATACAACAAGTGATTTTAGACGTGAACATGTTGATGAGTTTTTACATGATGAAAAATTAAAAGAGATATTATTTAATGATAGACTAATAAAAAATTATTGTACAACAATGAATAGTAGACTTAATCTTTGGGGAAATACAACCCATTTGTCTGTAATTGATGAAAAAGGAAATGCTGTCTCTGTTACAACTACAAATGGTGAAGGAAGTGGCCATGTGATACCAAGTTCTGGAATCATGCTTAATAATATGATGGGGGAAGAAGACTTAAATCCCCATGGTTGGTTTGCATGGGAAGAGGGGATTAGATTACCATCTATGATGGCACCTACAGCTGTTTTAAAAGATGGACACCCTGAATTAATACTTGGAAGTGCAGGAAGTAATAGAATACGTTCAGCAATCACTTCAACAATAATTAATAATCTTGAATATGGAATGAGTCTTGATAAAAGTATCAACTCTCCTAGAATCCATTTTGAAAAAGGGGTTGTTTGTGTTGAACCTGAATTAGATATTGCCATTAGAAATGAATTAGAAAGACATTATAAACTTCAATATTTTGACTCTTTAAATATTTTCTTTGGTGGTGTTCAGGCCGTAAATGGGAACCTTGAAGGTGGATGCGATAGTAGAAGAGGAGCTTGTGTAATAAAAATATAATAATAAAATAACTATTTGAGACATTACTGAGACATTCTTCTGTTACAATAATAATAGGTGATTTTAGGGGAGGTGTTTTATGAATGCAAAGCTTGACAGTTGTTTTATTTCAATATGGAGTAATGCCTATTCAATAGGTGATGCAAAAATTGATGCTGAGCATCAAAAACTTTTTGATATTGCAAATGAATTAAATGTTTGTTCAACTAAAGTACATTTAACAGCTATTTTAAAAGAGCTAATTAAATATACCAAGTTCCATTTTGCAAATGAAGAGAGGTTTATGAGAGAATTAAACTTTTCAAAACTATCTCATCACAAAGGTTTACATAAAAACTTAGTTAATGCACTAAATGAGGTCTTAAAAAAGATTAGTAATCAAGATGTAAAAGAAACAATTTCCCAATTAAGTATATTAGTAAATAAAAATATTCTACAACATATATTAATCGAAGATAAGAAAGTACACCATGAAATCAAACCAAGAGAACACTTAAGGGAAAGGTTTAAATGGAATGTAGAGTATCAATTAAAAAACCAATTATTAGATAAAGAGCACGAAGGCTTATTTGATATAGCTTTGAAATCTTTAAATTATCATGGAACTAATATAAAAACACATGTAAAAATCACAATCAATGAATTATATGAATATATGAAAACTCACTTTGTCCATGAAGAAGAGTATTTAGTTCAAATTGCTTATCCATTATTGGAAGAACATAGGGCAATTCATGAAGATATCATTAATCAAATGAATGGTTTTATCAAAAAGTTACCAACTCTATCAATAATTGATTTTGAAAAAAAATTAATTGAATATATGGATATTTGGTTGATTAATCATATATTATATGAAGATAGGAAAATTATTGATTTTGTTCAAAGGAATCAAGTTTAGGAAAGTTGATTTCCAAATGAACTTCTAAAAATTTTGTCAAGGCAGAAACAAATGCTTTGGCACACATTAGTCTATTCTCTTTTGTATCTCTACACTTTACATAAGGAAATTCTATTTGAATACCACTAATATTTTTTTTATCTAAAGAGCCATGTAGATAAGTATTGTAAGCTCCTTCATAATAGTTATTATCAGCTGCATATGGAAGTTTAACTGAAGGAACTGAATCAAAACCTAAGTTTGTCATCAAGCTTCCCATAGAAGAAGGTCCTTTTAGTTGATCAACAAAAGATTGTTTTGAAAATTTAGCTAGATTTTTTATACTTGATTGTTCTTGATACTCTTTAAGTTGTGTTTCGTGTAGATTTAAAACTGAATTATCAAGCATATACCCAAACTCTAGATAATTGTGAGGATGGGATTGTCCATGGATATCAATATAAATCCCTTTTCCAAAATTTTTTTCAACTTCATTTTTAGAAAATTTAATTAGATTGTGAAATGTGTCATATATTTTTGATGCTTTTTTATCTTCAAAGGCTTCTTGCTTTTTTCTATTTAAATCGATTTTTTCTCTTGAAATAGAGGCAATTACAGAATAAGGAGTTTTACCTAAAGTTTGTTCAAATTCTTTAATTATTTCTAATGTTAATTCTTTTGTAAAATCATCTTTTTCAAAAACACCTGATGTTCTTGTTTCAATTTCATTTGGAAGTTTATCTCCACCATGGGGAGCAGATAGAATAATAGGTAGAGTTCCTTCATAAAACTCTATATAATTTTGTGAGTTAGAATTAATCATATATAGCTTTTGCTTCTTTATTTCTTTGTTTTTTTAGTTGCATATCAATATATTTTCCATCAATATTTTTTTTATTTTTTAATGCCAATGTTTGTTTCTTTTTTCCAGGTGGTTTTATTTCATAAATCTCAAAACCTGCTTCATTTAGGGATAATCTAACAGAAGTAGCTATAGAGTAGGTGCTTAAAACACAATCTTTAGAACTAATTTTATATATATCTTTAAAATACTCTACACTCCACAATTCACGATTAACTTCAGAACTAAAAGCATCTTGGTAAACAACATCTATTGAATCAAGTGTTTTAATATATTCTCTTGCATCGCCAATAAAAAGTTCTATTTTTATATTTTTATCTTCATATTTAAAGTTTTTTGATAGTTCAAAAACTATATGTTTGATATCATCAAACTCCTTTGGATAATCAAATTCTATAAGTGATTTTATCAAATCCAAGTCAAGTTCAGGTGAGAAGATTTCTAGTTGGATATTTAAAGAGTTTTTCTTAATATAATATATTGTACTTAAAGTGTTGTACCCCAAACCAAAACAAATATCAAGTATTTTTAGTTTTGATTTATTTTCATGATAATCAAATGCAGGGATTATATGTTTTATTAAAGACTCTTTGATGGCTCCTGTTTTTATATCATGAAAATGTTGTTTGTACTTTTTTGAGTATAAAGTATTTGAGCCATCAATAGTCTTAATAAATTCATCCATATCTTAGATTATTAGCAACCTAGCGATTTTAATTTTTCTTCTGGTAAGTAAAGTTCTTTATTTGACATTACACCAATGTCGCTATCAATAATATCTTGAGCTATTTGTTTAGCCTCTTCAAGTGAATGCATTTTATAAGTACCACATTGGTATTCATTTAATTCTGGGATCTCATTTTGAGATTCAACTTTTAAAACATCTTCCATTGAAAGTTTCCAAGCCTTCGCAACCTCTTCTTCTGAAGGGTTTCCTAATAAACTCATATAAAAACCTGTTCTACAACCCATTGGAGATACATCAATGATTTCAACAGAATCTGAATTTAAATGCTCTCTAATAAAACCTGCAAAAAGGTGCTCTAAAGTATGAATACCTTTTTCTCCTAACATTTTTTCATTTGGAACACAAAATCTTAAATCAAATACAGTAATAACATCACCTGAAGGGGACTTCATAGTTTTTGCAACTCTAACTGCTGGAGCTGGCATTATAGTATGGTCTACTCTAAAACTGTCTAATAATGGCATGATTTATCCTTAATTTTTTTGTGATTTTATCGAAAATTCTTTTTTAAGTGCTTAAATTCCATAAGTAACTAAAAGTTTAGAGTTTCCTATTTTAATATCTTTGATAAAACTTCCTAAAATAGAATCTTCTGGCACTTTATAAACGGGATATTCTTTAAAGATTTTATTTACGAGTGGCTCCATTGTAACTACAAAAGTATTTGAAAATTGTTCACTCATTTTTAGTTTTCCAAAATGAAAATTTTCAATTTTTACATTTTTTAAATAAATAGAAGAAACATTTTCTCTAAATTCTGGTTCACCACTTATTATAAAAGAACCCTTTATCGGATTTGTAAATAAGGTTTTTAAACCTAGATTTATACCAACTTTAACTCGATTTTTTACCTTATACATTTTAATAGTTGGCTTGTTAAGTATAAGTGAACCAAATACTAGATCTTTTTCAAATGGGAATGATTCCTTAAAAGATTGTGAAAGCTCATATTCCGAAACGCTTAATACTAAGCCTTTCTGTGATAGATTATTTACACATCCTGTAAGTAAAAAAACTATTAAAAAAGCCTTCAATATAAGAGCAAATGTGTATTTCATGTTCATGGCTATTATAAATCCTTTAGTTAAGTTTGATATTCTATAGTATAATGGATTAATTTGCAATGGATCTAAAATATTATATACAATTAAAAAATAATTTCTATTATTTAAATAATAATTTTATAAAATTTTAGAATTAGTAATATTAGTTAAAGTTATTTTAACATATAATTGAATCACAATTCATAAATAATAAGACGGGAGATGAAAATGTTGGGGGATGTTTCCATAAAAATGAAGCTTATTGTTTCATTTACAATTATCGCATTATTAGTTGTACTTTCTTCTATATCAAGTATATTTGATTTATCTAAAAGTTCAAAAGGTTTTCAAAATTACAAAAGTAGTGTAAAAAATAGTTTGCATTTTATTCAAATAGAAGAAGAAGTATTACTTCTTAATAATAATCTAAAAAGCTATTTAAATAATCCAGAAAAAGAAGAAATTGAAAAATTTAGAAATCACTATAAAAGTGTTCAAAATGTAATTAATGAAGCTAACAAAAACAGTAACAGAACTCAAAAGAAACAGCTTTCTTTAATCACTAAAAAACTAAATAGTTATAAAAATAATTTTGATACATTAGTATCTTTAATGGAAAAAAACAATGGAATTTATGAAAAAAATCTATCCATAAATGGAAAAAGTATTGAGGAGTTACTTAGTTCTATAATGCTTACCTCAGAAATTGATGAGAAATATGAGGTTTCTGTTCAAGCAGGTTATGCCGTTAGGTTTATGTTATTAGCAAGACTTTATACATTGAAGTTTATAGATACAAGTTCTAAAGATGATGTAAAAGAGATAAATAAAGAGTTTGACTATCTTTTAGAGCAATTATCTGATTTAGATGATTTAATAGAAAATGAGATTAGAAAAAACAAATTAAACGAAGTTAGCAAACTTATTCCTATATATAAAAATGGGGTTGATGAGATTGTAAAAATTATCAATGACAGGGATAAACTGATTTTGCAAAATGATACTTTAGAAAATGATATTGATAAAGTAATCGAAGATTTAAAAAATCAAAGTGAAAAAGCCCAGAATTTAATAGGAGAAGAGGTAAGTAGTTTAAATGAAGGGATAAAAAATAAAACGATTATTATAGGACTAATTGTATTGATTTTAGTAGTCTCATTTTCCATTACAATTGCAAAGGGGATTACAAATGGTTTAGAAAGCTTGAATAATGGAATACTAAACTTATTAAATAGTGATGATACTTCTTCAAGGGTTGAAGTTAAAAATAAAGATGAAATTTCAAAAATTGCACAAAACTTTAATAGTTATCTTGAATCTATAGAAAATGGTTTAAAAGATGATGAAAAAGTAATTGAGGATGTAAAAAGAGTAGTCTCTTTAGTAAAAGATGGAAAAGTAAATCAAGAGGTAAATATAAAATCTAATAACAAAAATTTAAATGAACTGAGAGTTTTATTTAATGAGATGTTAGAGGTTTTAAGTTCAAAAATCTCTAATGATATTAATAAAATAGAAAAAGCTTTAGAAACTTATTCAAGACTTGATTTTAGACATAGAATTGAAAACGCAAATGCAAAGGTTGAAGTTGGTTTAAATCAATTGGCAAATACAATAAATGAGATGTTAGTAGAAAATAAAACAAATGGATTAACAATTGAAGATAGTGCAAAAAAAGTTGTTGAAAATGTTCGTGTTGTAAATAATGCTTCTAATAATGCCGCATCATCTATTGAGGAAACTGCAAGCGCTTTAGATGAAATAACAGCAACCATAACAAGTAATACTCAAAATATATTAAAAATGGCAAATTTTGCAAAGGAATTATCAAACTCAGCAAAACAAGGGAAAGATGATGCAGGAAGAACTGCATCATCTATGGATGAGATTAATGAGGAAGTAAACGGTATACATGATGCAATTTCAGTAATTGACCAAATTGCCTTTCAAACAAATATACTTTCACTTAATGCTGCAGTTGAAGCAGCAACTGCTGGAGAAGCAGGAAAAGGTTTTGCAGTTGTAGCAGCTGAGGTTAGAAATCTAGCTAGCAGAAGTGCCCAAGCGGCAAATCAAATCAAGAAATTAGTTGAATCTGCAACAAATAAAGCTAATATTGGTAAAGATGTATCTACACAAATGATAAATGGATATGATGTTTTAAATGAAAATGTTTCTAAGACACTAGAACTTATAGTTGAAGTTGAAGGGGCATTTAAAGAACAAAAAGATGGAATTGAACAAATAAATTCAGCAATAAACAATCTTGACTCACAAATTCAAAAAAATGCATCAATTGCAAGCCAAACAGAAAAAATAGCAAATGTAAGTGAACAGATTGCTTCTGTGATTTTAGAAAATGCAAATGCAAAAGAGTTTATTGGAAAAGATAGTTCAGAGAAAAGAAAAAACCTTATTGATACAAAATTTGAAGGTGTTGAAAAAAGAGCTTTAGAAAAAAGAATTAAAAATCAAGATGATTGGGAAAGTTTTTAGACTTTCCTAAAAGTGAAGGTACTTTCTTACCATTTTTTTATAGGCTTTCATATGTACCTTTAGCATATTTGGTATAATATCCTCTTTACAAGCATGAACAATGTTTGCAAACTCAGGTTTTGAGAAAATTGTATCTCTATTTCTAGCTAATAAAATTAATCTATTCATATCATCATTTAGTTCAATATCGTCTCTATCACAAATAGCATCATATACAAAAAAGAAAGTTTTTCTATCTTCATGGGTCATTTGACAAGAGTCATCTAACATTTTTAAAGCAAGTTTTGCTGCATATTCAATCTCTATAGGTTCAAAATTGTGGCTAAGTGCCCAATTATAAGCTTTTGTATTTATATCCATTTGCATATCCTTTATAAAAAGTATGCAAGATTTATACCTTTATTCTTTTGGTATATTGTCTAAGAGATTGTTTAGATATTTAGTAGTAACTGTTTTTTGATAAAAAACATAAATTATAACTAGGATTACTCCTATTCCATAGGTGAATAAAATCCCTGTAACAACAAGAATAACTAGTATCCAAACATTAAGTAATTCACCGAAAATATTTAAGGAGATGTTTCTTTTTGATTTTTCAATATCAATGTTTAAATCATAGGTTAGAAGAGAGCTTTTAGGTTTGAAACCTTTAAAGAATAAAGTTTTATTATTAATTGTTGAATCTTTACAAAAAGGAGTTAGCTTATTTTCTAGATATTTTATAACTTCATCTTTTTGGGTTTGTATATCTTTTTTTATTTGAATATCAAAAAGTCCCATCATTTTCCTTAAAATATTTCAATAAGTATAACAAGAGTTGAAGATTTTATGTAAAGATTTATGTGTATAAAATATACAGTTGTATAATGAGTTGTTTTAGATTAAACAAAGGAGTTTTACTCCTTTGTTTGGTTTTATTAAGCGTCTTGATCTTCTATTTCATCAGAATAATCAGCAGCTGCCATTCTAGCTAGTTGTCTATATCTGTATTGTGCTTCTTTTTTATTTTGCTCTAATAAGAAATCAGCTTTTTCTGGATTTAACTTTTTAAGAGATCTATATCTATTTTCTCTTAATAAGAATTCTTCATATGTATCCCATTTTGGTTTTTTACCAGCAATTTTAATTGGGTTTTTACCCTCTTCAATTTTTCTTGGGTCAAAGGTATAAATTGGCCAATATCCACAATCTGTTGCCATTTGCCCTTGGTCAACTGAGTTCATTAATCCACCTTGAATACCATGGGCAATACAAGGAGAATACGCAATAATTAATGATGGTCCATCATACTCTTCTGCTTCTTTCATAGCTTGTACAGCTTGTTTTTGTGAAGCTCTTGAGTTGATTTGCGCAACATAAATATTTCCATAAGTCATAGAGATATAACCTAAATCTTTTTTCTTGTTTGGTTTACCATCATTAGTAAAGTCTGCAATAGAACCAGTTCTAGCTGATTTAGAAGATTGTCCACCTGTATTTGAATAAACCTCTGTATCAACTACAAGCATATTAACATTTTCACCAGTTGCTAATACGTGGTCAACCCCACCATAACCGATGTCATAAGCCCAACCATCTCCACCAATAATCCATTGTGATTTTCTAACAATATATTTTTTAAGAGATAATAAATCTTTAACACCTGGTAAATCTATATTTTGCTCTAATTGTGGAACTAATTTATCTCTAATCTCTTGAGTCATTTTTCCATTTGATCTATTTGCTAACCACTCTTTATATAAAGCTTTTAGTGGATTACTTGCAGTTTCCATAGTCTCTTCCATGATTCTACCAACTCTATTTCTGATAGTTTCATTTGCTGCATGCATACCATAACCAAACTCTGCTGCATCTTCAAATAATGAGTTTGCCCATGCTGGACCTTCACCTTTTGCATTTTTAGTAAATGGTGTTGATGGAGCTGATGCTGAGTAAATAGAAGTACATCCTGTAGCATTAGAGATCATCATTCTATCACCAAATAATTGAGTAGCTAATGTGATATATGGTGTTTCACCACAACCTGGACAAGCAGAGTGGAACTCAAATAATGGTTGTGCAAATTGTGAACCTTGAACAGTGTCATCTTTTACAAGATGGTCTTTATATGTTACATCATTAAATAGGTAATCAGCATTTTCTTGCTCATTTTTCTCATCTTCAACTTCATAAGGAACCATTTTAAGAGATTTTTCTTTTGTTGGACAAATATCAACACATACATTACATCCTGTACAATCCATAATTGAAACTTGAAGTTTGTATTTCAATCCTTGGTCTTTAGTTCCCTTAGCTTTTGCATCTAAAGAGTGAGTTTTTACACCATCAGGAGCTTTTTCGAACTCTGTTTCATCAAGTAAGAAAGGTCTAATTACTGCATGTGGACACTCAAAGGCACATTGGTTACATTGGATACAAGTATCTTCATTCCATTGTGGAACCATGGTAGCGATTGATCTTTTTTCAAACTTAGTAGAACCATTTTCAAATGTTCCACCTTCCATACCCATATTTATTATTGATGAAACTGGAATCTCATCACCTTTAGCTGAATTAACGATTTTAGCGAAGTTCTCAACATATTCTGTACCTTTATATGCTGAATTTACTACTAAGGCTCCACCATCAAGATTTGACCACTCTTCTAATACTGGAACTTGTTCTAATCCTGCTTCCCCAGAATCAATTGCTAAATAGTTCATTTTAACAATCTCTTCACCTTTGTTCCCATATGCTTTTTCAGCATATTGTTTCATATATGTTTTAGCTTCTTCATAAGGAATAATATCAGCAAGTTTAAAGAATGCCGCTTGCATGATTGTATTTGTTCTTGTCCCAAGTCCAATATCCCTTGCAATTTTTGTTGCATTGATTATATAGAAATTGATTTTTTTATCTGCTAAGATTTTCTTAACTCTATCAGGCATTCTTTTTTGAACCTCTTCAACTGTGTAAATTGAATTAAGTAAGAAAGTTCCACCATCTTTTAATTTATCAATAACTTCATATTGTTCTAAATAAACCTCTTTTGAACATGCAACAAATCCAGGATTTGATACAAGATATGTTGATCTAATAGGGTTTTTACTAAATCTTAGGTGTGATCTTGTATATCCACCAGATTTTTTAGAGTCATATGCAAAATATGCTTGTGCATATAAATCAGTTTTATCTCCAATAATTTTTACTGAGTTTTTATTAGCCCCAACTGTACCATCAGCACCAAGACCATAGAATAGACACTCATTTACCTCTTCTACAACTGATACATTTTCACCAACATCAATTGATGTATTAGTTACATCATCAATAATACCAACTGTAAATCTATCTTTTGGTGTTTGTGATGCTAAGTTATCATATAAAGCAATAATTTGTGCAGGTGGAACATCTTTTGAAGATAATCCATATCTACCACCAATAATTTTTGGTTGTTTATCTGTTCCATAAAATACAGATTTTACATCTAAGAATAATGGCTCACCAAGAGAACCAGGCTCTTTTGTTCTATCAATTACACAAATTCTTTCAACTGAATCTGGAAGAACGTCCATAAAATATTTAGTTGAGAAAGGTCTATATAGATGAACAGTAAGAAGTCCTACTTTTCTTCCTTCAACTTTTGTTAAGTAATCAATAGTCTCTTTAATAGTTTCTGTAACAGAACCCATAGCAATAATAATATCAGTTGCTTCGCTATCTCCATAATAAGTAAATGGAGCATAATTTCTTCCAGTTACCTTTGAAATCTCTTGCATATAATTATTTACAATATCAGGCACTGCATCATAAAATTTATTACATGCTTCTCTACCTTGGAAATAGATATCATCATTTTGTGCAGTACCTCTTGTAACAGGAGATTCTGGGTTTAAAGATGTATCTCTAAAGTGTTGAACCGCATCATAATCAATTAGTTTATCAAATACATCATAATCCATTACTTCAACTTTGTTAATCTCGTGTGAAGTTCTAAATCCATCAAAGAAGTGTAAGAAAGGTACTCTTCCTTTAATTGCTGCAAGGTGAGCAACCCCACCAATATCCATAACTTCTTGAACTGAACCAGTTGCAAGCATCGCAAAACCAGTTGCTCTTGCACTCATTACATCTTGATGATCTCCAAAAATTGAAAGTGCATGAGCAGCTAAAGCTCTAGCACTAACATGAATTACACCAGGTAGTAATTGACCAGCAACTTTATACATATTTGGTATTTTTAATAATAATCCTTGAGATGCTGTGTAAGTAGTTGTCAAAGCACCTGCTTGTAATGATCCATGAAATGTACCTGCAGCTCCTGCTTCAGACTGCATTTCAATAACTTTTACCGTAGAACCAAAAAGGTTTTTCTTACCTTGTGTAGCCCACTTTTCAGTGTTATCACCCATTTGAGAAGAAGGTGTAATAGGATAAACCCCAGCTACTTCAGTGAACGCATATGATACATATGCAGCCGCTTCATTTCCATCCATAGTTGCAAATTGTTTTGACATAAACTATCCTTATCAATTGTTTTTATTGTTCATACTAATTAAAATAAACTTAGACTATCTTGAATATTACTCTAAATAAGCTTATATTAATTAATTTTAAGAATTATTTAAAGCGATTTTGCTAATTCTAAGTTTAATAAAAAAATATGATAAACATATGACAATTAAAAGTCCCATTTTATGGTCATATGTTTATTATTATGATAAGTGTATAGAAAGTATATTGTATAAGTATAAATTATAGTTTAGTTAAATCTTTAATAAGTTTGACTGCATCAAGTGCGTTTTTAGCTATATATGGTGTATGCTTCTTAAGAATTGATTCTTCTCCATAACCACATAAAACTCCTACACTTTTAATACCTGCTTTATTTGCAGCAATTAAATCAAGTTCTGTATCACCTACCATCCAAACGTCTGAATTTTTTTCTACATTCATTAAATCAAGAGTTTTATTTATTGGCTCAGGATGAGGTTTTGGGTTTTGAACATCTTCTCTACCTGTTAAATGTTCAAAATAATGCATAACTTCCATATGCTCTAAGAGTTCTTTTGAGTAAGAGCCAGTTTTTGTAGTAACCACTGAAAGTCTTGCAAAGGTACTCGCAAATTGTAAACCCTCTTTGGCATTTTCTAAAAGTTCAGTTTGTTGTTTTGAAATCACCTTGTATCTTTTTTTATAAGTATCAACAAAGTCCCAAACAAACTTTTCTTTAATTCCAAGCTCTAAATACATAATATCAAGGGGGTAACCAATTAAAGATTTGATATCTTCATTAGTCCCTTTAAAATCGTAGTTCATCTGTGTAAATGAGTGCTGAAAGGTTGATAAAATGGCATCCGTTGAATCAATTAGGGTACCATCTAAATCAAATAATATAATATTCTTCAAAATTCACCTTTAAATTTAATGGGAAATATTATAGTGTTTTAGGGTTTAATCCAATCTTTTTGGTTATGCATTATTCCTATAACTGATGGCTCTACATTTTTTATTTGTGAGTTAACAACAGAGATAGAATTTGGAATATATAAAAATAGATATGGTAAATCATCTGCAATAGTAGAGTAAATCTCTTTATATATTTTTGCAAATTTTTCTCTATCTATTGTACCGGCACCTTTATCTATAAGAGCATCTATTTTTTTATTTCTATAACCAACTAAGTTAAATCTTCCTAGCTTATCAGAGTTACTGTGCCATAGAGCATAGGCATCAGGCATTAGAGTTGTTGACCAACCAAGTAAAATTGCTTCAAATTTTCTAGGGGTTACAATTGTATTTAAAAATGCTTGCCACTCCATAACTCTAATATTCATGTTTATATTAGCTTTTTTCAATTGGTATTGAAGTATCTGAGCTGCATTTGCTCTAATTGAATTTCCTGTATTTGTAATAACTTCAAAACTGAAAGGATTGTTTTCATCATATCCTAACTCTTTTAGTAACTTTTTTGCTTTTTCTAAATCATATCTATAAGGTTTAAACTTTTCATCAAATACAAATGACGTTGCTGGAAATGGGCCATCACATATTTCTCCATGACCAAAATATAAAATATCAATCATCTCTTTTCTATTTGTTGCATATGCTATTGCTTGTCTAATTTTTTTATTTTGAAATTTTTTATCTTTTAGATTAAATCCAAGATAAGAGTAGGCAAGAGAAGGTCTTTCTATAATTTTAAAGTTTTCTTTAAACTTTTTATCTATTTGCCTTTCATATTGTAAGGGAGTTAATCCACCTACATCAAGTTTTTTTTGTTTTAAAAATAAAAAAGAGGTATTAGTATCAGGAATAAATTTATAGTGTATTTTGTCAATCTTTGGTTTTCCTTCAAAATAATCGTCGTTTGCAATTAGTTCTATATCCGCATTATTTTTAAACTCTTTTAATTTGTATGGACCTGTACCTATTGGTTTTTTATTAAACTGTGAAGTCATAAGGTTTTTTTCATCTTTTAAAATATGTTCAGGTAAAAGACTAACCATCCAAGTAACTAAGGCTTTAAAATATGGTTTTTTAAATATTATCTCAACTGTATATTTATCAAGAGCTTTTACACTTTTTACTTCATTAAAGTTTGATCTAAAGCTTACATATACTTTTGGATCAATGATTTTTTCGTAAGTAAAGATAACATCTTTTGAAGTTACTTCAACTCCATCATGCCACAGAACACCTTTCTTAATTTTTATTATTAGTTTTGTAGGTGTTTCAAATTTATATGAACTAGCTAAATCAACTGTAGGGTTTCCATCTTTATCATATTTAAGAAGTCCATTAAAAATCCATTGACTAATTTGTGAACTAGCACTATCGCTTGATAAAATTGGATTTATTCTACTAGGACTTGATGACATTGATAAATTTAAAGTACTTGCATTTGCAAGGTATAAAGTAAAGTAAATAGTTAATAATAAAAAAATCTTTTTCATGTAGTATTGTAATATCTTTTTTTAATAGGATTACTTAATAATGAATCTATAATATTATTGTATTTTTTAAAGACATAAAAAAAGGAGCAACAATTGTTGCTCCTTTGATAATCGTATATATTTGTATATAAAATTTTGAATTTGCAGATTATCTTTTTGAGAACTGAGTTGATTTTCTCGCTTTTTTCTTCCCGTATTTTTTTCTTTCAACAGATCTAGCATCTCTTGTTAGTAAACCATAAGGTTTTAATACAGCTCTAAATTGCTCATCATAAGCAACTAATGCTCTAGAAATACCATGTCTAACAGCGTCAGCTTGTGCAGAATATCCTCCACCAAGAGTTGATACTACAATATTAACTGAAGTTTCTTGTTTAGCTACTTCAAGTGGTTGAGTAACTCTTTTTTTAACTGCTTCATGTCCACCTAACCATGCGTCTAAAGATAGACCATTAATTGTAAGTTGACCATTTCCATTTTCTAACCATACTTTAGCGATGGCAGATTTTCTTCTTCCTGTTGCATATACTTTTGCCATTAGTCTTATCCTTTAATTTGCGCAGTGTGTGGGTGTTCTGAATCTGCGTATACTTTTAATTTTTTTAACATCTCTTTACCAAGTTTTGTTTTTGGTAACATTCCTCTAGTTGCTAATTTGAATAGTTTTTCAGGATTGTTTTCTAGCATGTCAGACATTTTGTGTGTTTTAGTACTTCCAAAGTATCCTGAGTGCGTAAAGTAATTTTTGTCTTCTAATTTAGCACCAGTAAATCTAGCTTTTGATGCATTGATAATTACTACATAATCTCCACAATCTACGTGAGGAGTGAATGTAGGTTTATGTTTACCTCTTAGAAGTGTAGCAACTTCAGTAATAATTCTACCAAATACTTTATCTGTTGCGTCAATTACTACCCAATCTCTTTCGATTTCGTTGGCTTTAGCCATTTTAGTAAATTTCATCTATTTTCTCCGATTTTGTTAATGAGGTGGAATAATAGTGTAGTGATGCTTAATATTTACTTAAATTAAGTATCTTTTAATATTTTATTATGAATTCTGAACCTTCAAGAGGTTTACTTTTAATTTCTAAGTCAAATTGGTGTAATTTTAATATAGAAGTAACAATAAAAAGTCCCAATCCTAAAGAGTTGTTCCAGCCATTTTCAGAGACTCTATAAAATTTTTGATTGATTTTATTTAAATCAGTTTCATTAATACCAATACCTCTATCAATAATACTTAGAGTAGAGTTTTCAATTTTAATCACAACTTCATCTTCTGAATATTTTAAAGCATTTTCAACAAGGTTACTTATTGCTAATGAGAAAAGAGTTTCATCTACATAAAGTTTTTTATCTTCTCCAATTATTGATATTTCTCTATCTTTATATTTCTCATTTAAATCAGAAACTATCTCTTTAGCAAGCTCTCTAACAGAACACTCAGTTGTTATAACCTGTTGTTTTCCTTCTTCAAGTTTTAGTGTTAGTCTTAATTTATCAATAATTTTTGACATCTTCACACCATTATTTTGAATCTTTCTAAGAAATTTTTCTTGCATTGATTTTGGTAGTTCATTATCATTTAAAATAGTTTCAGCATATCCTGAGATAATTGCAATAGGGTTTTTGAATTCATGGGATAAAGCAGAGATGATTTCATCTTTTTGTCTATTGGCAATTTTTAATTTTGCAGTTTGTTTAGACTTTTGTTTCTCTCTTTTGGATAGTTTGCTAGCAACTTTATTTAAAAGTCTTGTTATCTTGTTAAACTCATCAGAAAATTCAGAATGTATCTCTTTTGTTGGTTTTTTATTACTCATATCAATTAAAAACTGTAAAATAGAATTTGTTTCATCTTTTATTTTTATACTTATAAAATAAGTGAAAATCAAAGCAACTATTATAAAAGCGGTAATAAAAGCAATAATTTGATAACTTAAAGAAGTGAAGTTCTCTTGTATCTTTTTAGTGTAATCAGCAAGTCTTATATAATATATATTATCATCAATTGCAATTTTTTTTGCTACGTATAAAAGCTCTTCATTTAATGTGGTTGAATATCTAATGATTTTCCCATAGCCATCATATTTTGCATGAATTATTTCAAACCTTTTAGAGTGGTTTTCCATTATCTTTTCGTCTTTATCACTATCTGCTATAACAGTTCCATCTTCGTCAACAATTGTAATTCTAAGACCTGTCTTAGCTTTAAATGTTTTAACTATATAGTTTATATTATCTAAGGAGTGAATTGCAAACGAGATTGAGTCTATGTTTTGTGAAAGGTTTTTTTCAATTTGATCTAGATATATATTTTTTGACCAATAATAAGTAGTAGTACTTAAAATAAGAAGTAAAAAAATAAATATTAAAAGGAAGGTTCTAAAAAAAAGTTGATGAAGTTTTAACAAAACAGGTAACCTTCTCCTCTAACTGATTTAATATATTCTTTTTTATTCTCTGGGTCAATTTTAGCTTTTAATCTCTTAATTGCAACATTAACAGTTTTTAGTTTTTTATCATATGAATCTTCCCATACGGCTTCAAGCAAGTGTTCTCTACTCATTAAGATATCTCTATTTTTTATAAACTCTAAAAGTAGATCATGTTCAAGATGGGTTAGTTCTACTTCATCTTGTTCTATATAAAATTTCTTTTTTGCTGCTTTATAAACGATATCTCGAACTTTTATAACATCTAAGTCTTTAGTGGTTCTTCTAATAACCGCTTTAATTCTTGCAACTATCTCTTTTATATTGAAAGGTTTTGTAATATAATCATCAGCAAAAGATTCAAATCCTTCAAGAATATCTTCATCTTTATCCTTTGCTGTTAGATATATTACAGGGGCTGTATAACCTTTCTTTTTTATATCATTGATAAAACTAGTACCATCAATTCCTGGAAGATTTCTATCCATGATGATTAAATCTATAGTTTCTTCATCTAAGACTTTTTCAAGTTTTTCATTTACACTTAAAAAGCCAATTGTTTCATAACCTTCTTTTTGTAAACTATATTCAAGAAGCTCTAAAATATCCTCTTCATCTTCCACTATTAGTATTAGTTTATCGTTCATTTCTTCTCTTTGTTAATTGATGTTGTATTTTATTGCATATAACTTAAAAAAAGCAATTTTTTAAGCTTGTTCTATTATACCACCAACTTCAGCAAAAACTAATAGATTAGATATTGATGCTGCTCTATCTGCAACTTTTTCTAATCTTCTTAAGCTACTTAATACTTCAAAGTAATCTTTTGAAAGTTCAATGTTTTCAGATGCAAGTTTGAAGATATTTTTTTCAACCATTGCATATAAATCATCAGTTTTACTCTCTTCAACAGTTACTTTTTTGTATCCCAGTTCAACGTCTTTATCAACTTTTTCTTTTACTAAATTAACAGCAGTCTCAAGTGCACTATTTGATGCTTTTAATAAAGGGATTGCATATTCTAAAATTGTATGTTGGTCTAATTCTTCATTAAATGATTTTTTAAATGTTTTAACAAATGACTTAGAGTTTGTTCCTGCTCTTAAAAGTTCATTTGTAACTTTTAAAAATGAAACCATCTCCCTTAAATCTCTAGCCTCTGGTGAATATAAAGCTAAAGTCTTAACAATTAAATTATCAATTTCATTTGCTTTTACTGATAATGACTTAATCGATAAACTTACGTCTTTTAACATAGATAAATCATTTTCTTTTAATGCAGATAAAGAGATTTTATTTGCATGAACAATCTCTTCTCCCATTGAATAGATTTCATTTTTTATCGTTTCAATATTTTCTTTGTATGGTTTTAACATTACCCAAACCTTCCTGTAATATAATCTTCTGTTTTCTTATTAGATGGATTAACAAAAATTGTTTCTGTCTCATCATATTCAATTAGTTTTCCAAGGTGGAAAAACGCTGTATAATCAGCAACTCTTGCTGCTTGTTGCATATTGTGTGTAACTGTAATAATTGTATATTTCTTTTTAAGCTCTAACATCAATGCTTCAATTTTTTCAGTTGAAATTGGATCAAGTGCAGAAGTTGGCTCATCCATTAAAATAACTTCTGGTTTAACTGCAATTGTTCTAGCAATACATAATCTTTGTTGCTGACCACCTGAAAGTGAAGTTCCAGGGTCTGTTAATTTATTTTTAACCTCTTCCCAAAGTCCAGCATCTTTTAATGACTTTTCAACTAATTCATCACAAGCTTTACCTTTTTTTACTAATCCGTGTTTTAAAGGTGCATAAGCTACATTATCATAAATTGATTTTGGAAATGGATTTGGTTGTTGAAATACCATACCAATTCTTTTTCTTACTGAAACTTCATCAACATCTTTGTCATAAACATTTTTCTTATCAATTACAACAGAACCATCAATCTTTACAATTGAGATTAAGTCGTTCATTCTATTTAAACATCTTAAAAATGTAGATTTACCACATCCAGATGGTCCAATTAATGCTGTGATTTTATTTTCATATAAAGGTACACTAATTCCATGAAGTGCATGGTTATCTCCATACCAAAGATTTAAATCTTTTACATCTACTTTTACGTTATTATCTTTTGCCATTTTTATTCTTTCCTTAATTTTTACCATTTTACTTCATATTTCTTTCTAAGATAAATTGCCAATGAATTTAGCGAAATTAAAATTGTCAATAGTACCATAATACCTGCAGCTGTTTTTTCTATATACATTCTTTCTGGCATACCAGCCCATGTAAATAACTGTGCGGGCATAACTGTTGCAGCTTGAAAAATTGAACCTGGTGCATCTGGAATAAATGCAATCATACCAATAATAATTAGTGGTGCAGTTTCACCCATAGCTTGTGCTAAACCAATAATTGAACCTGTTAAAATTCCTGGGAATGCTAAAGGTAAAACGTGGTCTCTTGTAACTTCAATTTTTGTAAGTCCCAATCCATATCCTGCTTGTCTAATTGAATCAGGAACTGATCTTAGTGCTGCTCTTGAACTTACTATAATAATTGGTAAAGTCATAAGAGCTAATGTTAAACCACCAACTAAAGGAGAAGATCTTGGCAGACCAAATAGGTTAATAAAAATTGCTAAACCTAAAAGACCAAATAAAATTGAAGGAATAGCTGCAAGGTTATTGATATTTACTTCAATAGTTTGTGTAAATTTATTATCATCTGCAAACTCTTCAAGATAAACGGCTGTCATAACTCCAATTGGAAAGGCAAATAACATTGTAATAATTAATGTTAAAATAGAACCAATAATTGCAGAGTTTAAACCAGCAAATTCGGGTGTTTTAGAATCTCCATTCTTGAAGAAAATCTCATTAAATTTTAACTGGGCAGTTCCATCTTGTTTCATTTGGTCAATAAGTTTTTTATCTTTTGATTTTAACTTATAATAGTGACCTTTTAAATATTGGTCTACATTATCATCAGCAATCACCCATGTTTTAAGGGTTTTTCCAACTAAATCAGGGTTCTTTTTCATCTCCATAGGTATTGTTCTTAGAAATGCTCTTGAGACTACTCTTACATACTTTCTGTCAACTGCTTTTCTATAGTTTTTCTTTGTTACTTCTGAATAAGTTACATCAACTTGTAAATAAGCTTGTTGAAAAGCAGGAGCTCCTTTTGATATAATATCATATAAAAAGAAAGCAAGAAAAGCCATTGTAAACACTAAAGATGTTATTGTAAAGGTTTTAAACCTCTTCGATTTTCTATGTCTTGCATTTAATGTAGGATCATAAAATGGATTATTTTTATTATTTTTATTTCTTTTAATCATAATGTATTCACTTTATATTTTTCTTTAAATTTTCTAATCATCATTAATGAAACAATATTTAGAGCTAGAGTAACAACAAATAGAATTAGTCCCAGAGCAAAGGCAACTAAAGTTTCAGGTGAATTAAATGCTTGGTCACCTACAAGTGCATCTACAATTCTAACTGTTACTGTTGTCATATCTTCTAAGGGGTTAATTGATAAGTTTGGTCTTAACCCTGCTGCCATTACAACAATCATTGTTTCACCAATTGCTTTTGAAAAACCCAATAAACAAGCTGAAATAATTCCTGGTAGTGCAGATGGTAAAATAATATCTTTGATAGTCTCACCATGAGTCATACCAAGACCAAAGGCAGCTTTTCTTTGAGAATCTGGAACTGCTCTAATAACATCATCAGATAATGATGAGATTACAGGGATAATCATGATTCCCATAACAACACCAGAAGCTAAAGCAGAGTTAAATGTAGCTTCTAAACCAAAAAATGCAGCAGCCTTTACAACAAAAGGAGCAACTGTAATAGCTGCGAAGAAACCATATACAACAGTTGGAATACCAGCTAAAATTTCCAATATAGGTTTTATATAGTCTCTTGTTTTATTTGAAGCATATTCACTCATGAAAATTGCACTTCCAAGTCCAATTGGAATAGCAACTGCAAGAGCAATAATTGTAATCATAATTGTACCTGCAAATATTGGTACTGCACCAAACTGACTTCCTACTTGTCCAGGAGACCAAACCGTTCCTGTTAAGAAGTACCAGAAGCTTCTAAGTTTAAAAAACTCGATTGCTTCAAAAAGAATTGAAAAAAGAATACCAAAAGTAGTTAGAATAGAAATAGTTGATGCAACTATCAATGCTAACTTAATTAATCTCTCTTTCATTTCATTTGATTTATTTTTTGATTCAAAAGAATGCAAGTTTTACCTTTATCATATAATTTTGTACGAATTTTATAAAATTTAGGTTACAGATAAGTTACATGCTAATTGAGATACCATAAGGTAACTTGCTTAGCTTAGATTGTTTTTTGATTTTTCCTAGATTTTCGTTAAATATCTCTTCTGAAGATTTCTCACAAATCTCTATAATAGCAGCACTAATACTAAGTAGGTTAAATTCTCTTTGCACACCGAATCTATCATTAGCAATAATATATTTTCTATTTAAATCCTCTTTTGAATACAAACTTGAAACATTAACTTCAAAGCTTTCTATGAGAAATCTTACAATTTCATAAACCTCTTCATAGTTTTTATCAATAAAGCCTATAAAAAAATCATCACCACCTATATGTGCAATCAAGTTTTCACTTGGTATTATTTTTTGTAGAAGCTCAGAAAAAATTAATATTGCTCTATCACCTTGTCTAAATCCATATTTATCATTAAAGGGTTTGAAATCGTTAAAGTCAAAATAAACAATATGAACATTTAATTTTTCACTAAATATTGTATGCAGATAAATTTCAATTTGTTTATTCCCCGGTAATTTAGTTAGTGGGTTTTGATTTTGTGCAATTTCTAAGTTTCTTTTATAAGAAAGAGACAAAAGATTATTAAGGCTTATAAAACCACAATATTTATTTTCTTTAGTAACAAAGATACCCTTTGCATCATTCATCATATGGAAGATTTCAAGTGCTTTATCAATTCCCCATTTTATATCAATTTGAGGGACAGGTTTTATGAAATGTTTTAATTTTGTTCTAAAAGCATCATTTTTAGATAATGCTAAACCATATTGTGAGTAAGATATTTTCTTGATATCAACTTCATAAATAGCACCTAAAATATTTAAATTTTTGTCAATTATTGGAACAAAAGTATTTTGTGTATGCTCTTTAAAATATATAAATAGGTCATGTAAAGATGAGTCATCATTTAAAGGGTCTATTCTGTCAATGTATGATTTATCAATCTTATCACTATTAATTACTCTTTTATCCTCTTTTATAAATTTAAATTTTGAATAGTTCTTTTTTACTTCATTTATATTTAGAGTTGGTTTTGCAATAAGATATCCTTGAATAAAATCTACTTTCAAATCTTTACAAGTATAGTATTCAGAAATATTTTCAACCCCTTCTGCAATAACTTTTATCCCCATTATATGTGCCATATCTACTAATGAAGCACAAAAAAGTTTTTTCTTATGATCTGTGTTTATATTTTGTATAAAGAATTTATCAATTTTTATAAAGTTGGTATCAGAGATATAAAGTAAATGAAGTCCTGAAATTCCAGTACCAAAATCATCAATTGCAATACTATAACCATATTTTTTATAGGTATTTATAATATCTACAAAAAGTTTTTGGTCATCAAATTTAAAATGTTCTGTTAATTCAAAACAAATCTTGTCTGAACCTATGTCAAGTTTTTTTAAAAGTTCAAGTGTAGTACCAAGTTTAAAATCTTTTACAGTGAAAAATCTATTATCAACATTATAAAATAGTTTTAAATCTTTTATCCCTATAGCTTTATATTTTGTAAGTGCTTTCTCTCTTAGTAGATTATCTATTTCAAATAACATATTTTTTTTATATATATAATTAAAAAAATCAGAGATTTCATTAAATCCTAGTTGATTAGTATTTCTAATAAGTGCTTCAACCGCAAAGGTTTTTCCTGAATAGGTATTAATAATTGGTTGAAAAGCAAAATCCAGCTTATCAATATTTGCTAGTATATTTCTCATGAAACTTCCAAGTTAAAAGGGATAAAAAAAGAGAAGGCTTATGCCTTCTCTTTATAAGGTAAGTGTGATTATTTAATTAGTGTTTTTTTAAATCATCTAAAGTTAATTTTTTACCTGCAGTAACAGATTTTCTTAATTCTGTTCTTTGTGCATCTGGTAAAGCAATTAATCCAATTTCAGCTAAGATTCCTTCAGAACCAATCATATTTTCAGACATAAACATATTTACATATTTATTCATCGCTGGAACATCTTTTTTGTGAGAGTTTTTAGTATAGAAGAATAATGATCTAGCAATAGGGTATTTACCAGATGCAATTGTTTCTGGGTTTGGTTGAACACCATTTACAGAAGCACCAGTTAATTTGTCATCATTTTCCATTAAGAAAGAGTATCCGAAGATTCCAAATGCATTTTTGTTTTTAGTTAATTTTTGAACGATAATATTATCGTTTTCACCTGATGGCACATAAACACCGTCAGTTCTTATTACAGAGTATTTTTTATATTTTTTGTTAGCTTTTTTATCAGCTTTATAAAGGTCAGTATATACTGCCATTTTTTTGAATGTACCTTGCATTACCATTTCTTCGAAAGCATCTCTAGTACCAGAAGATTTTGGTGGTCCATAAACGATGATTTCTCTATTTGGTAAAGAAGCATCAATTTGATTCCAAGTTTTATATGGATTTTTTACTAATGATTTACCATCTTTAGAAGGTACTTCTTCAGCAACTGCTAAAGCTAATTGAGCTTTAGAAACTGTAAATGCACCATTTGATTTATCTTGAGCAAATGCAATACCATCATAACCGATTACTGCTTCAGTAATATCTGTAACACCATTTTTTTCACATAATGCGAATTCTTTAGTTTTCATTCTTCTTGAAGCATTAGTGATATCTGGAGTATTTAAGTCATTTCCAGCACAAAATAATTTCATACCACCACCTGAACCAGTTGATTCAACTACTGGAGTTGGGAATTTAGTTGTTGCACCTAATTCTTCAGCAACAGCAGAAGAGAATGGATATACTGTAGATGAACCTACGATTTTGATTTGATCTCTAGCAGATAGAGAAACAGTTAAGGCTGCAGATGCTAATAAAGCAATTGAAGTTTTTTTCATATGATTGTCTCCGTAAATAAAATTTATGGTGAAAGTTTAATCACTTCCGATTACATTTTGGTGACAACTTAGGTTTCATTACTATAAATGGCAGTATATGGAACTTTTTTGATTTTTTTATATGTGTGTAGGCTTGTTTTGTAAGTGTTTTAAAAGAAGTAAATGGGATTATAACCCATTTGCTTCTATAAGTTTGGTTTGATAGTCAGTAATTAATGGGTCAATGATTTCATCAAAAAATCCATCATTCATAATTGCATCTAATCTATATAGTGTTAAGTTAATTCTGTGATCTGAAACTCGTCCTTGTGGATAATTGTATGTTCTAATTCTTCCACTTCTATCTCCAGTACCAACTTGCTCTTTTCTATCAGCTCCCTCTTTCTGCATTTTTTCTTGCAGTTCTAGGTCATAAAGTCTAGCTTTTAAAACTTTCATAGCTCTATCTTTATTTTTGTGCTGAGATTTTTGATCTTGGTTTGTAACAACAATACCTGATGGAATATGAGTAATTCTAACTGCTGAGTCGGTTGTATTTACTGATTGCCCACCATTACCACTTGCTCTCATTACATCAATTTTTAAATCATTTGGATTTATATCTATTTCTACATCATCAACTTCTGGCATAACTGCAACAGTAATAGCTGATGTATGAACTCTTCCTTGAGATTCAGTTGCTGGTACTCTTTGAACTCTATGGGTACCACCTTCAAATTTTAACTTTGAATAAACATGGTCACCTTTAAATAAAGCTACAATCTCTTTAAATCCACCAGCTTCACTCTCATTTTGGTTCATAAGTTCTACTTTCCAACCATTTGATTCTGCATATCTTAAGTAGGCTCTAAAAAGGTCACCAACAAAGATTGCAGCTTCATCTCCCCCAGTTCCTGCTCTTAATTCTAAATAGATATTTTTATCATCATTAGGATCTTTTGGAATCATCAAAAATTTGATATCTTCTGCAAGTACAGGTAGTTTTTGTTCTAGCTCTCTTAGCTCTTCTTTAGCTAGTTCAGCCAATTCATCATCATCAAGCATCATTTTATTATCATCAATATCTTCTAGAGTTTTTATATACTCTTTAGCTTTGTTAACAATCGGTTCAATACTTGATTGCTCTTTTGAAAGTGCTGTCATTTTTTTTATATCAGATATGATATCAGGAGAGATTAACAATTGGTTAATCTCCTCATATCTGTCTATAAAAGGCTGTAATTTATCTTGTAGCATATTTGTTTAAATTTATTTGTTATAGACTAATTAATATTAAAAAATAAAATTATATAGCATTAACTTTTGTTTGTAATCTAGAAACTTTTCTTGCTGCAGTACCTTTTTTAAGTATACCTTTAGAAACACAATGGTGAATATACTTGTTTGCAGCTTTGATAGCTTCGCTTGCTTTTTCTTTATCAGCACCTTCAACTGCAGATAATACATCTTTTGTTACGTTTTTGATTCTAGTTTTATAGAATCTGTTTCTTTCAGCTCTAACTTTAGTTTGTCTAGCTCTTTTCTCAGCAGATTTGTGATTTGCCATTATTTTTTAACCTCTTTATAAAATTTTTAAGGGTAGAATAATATCTAATTTTCTTTAAAATTGACTTAAAATAAGCAAAATTTAATAAAAAACATTGAAGGACTTTTATGAAACTGTTTGGAACAGATGGAGTTAGAGGTAAAGCAGGGGATTTTCTAGACGCTATTACTGTATTGAAGTTAGCAAAAGCTGCGGGTATTTATTTTAGAAAGAACTCAAGTACAAAAAGAATACTTGTTGGTAAAGATACCAGAAAAAGTGGCTATATGATAGAAAATGCTCTAGTTAGTGGTTTAACATCTGTTGGATACAATGTAATACAAATTGGTCCTATGCCAACACCTGCAATTGCATATTTAACAGAATCTATGAGATGTGATGCCGGAATTATGATTAGTGCATCTCATAATCCTTATGAAGACAATGGTATCAAGTTTTTTGATAATCATGGTGACAAATTAGGAACTAGCGCTGAAAAAGAGATAGAAAATATTTTTAAATGTGACGAAAAACTAATGAGTGAGCAAGTTACAGGAAGAAGTATTGGTTCATCAAAAAGGATTGATGATGTTATTGGAAGATATATTGTATCTATCAAAAGTACTTTCCCGCAAGATTTATCCTTAGCAAACATGAGAATAGTATTAGATTGTGCCAATGGCGCAGCTTATAAAGTTGCTCCTACTATTTTAGATGAGTTGGGTGCAGAGGTTATTACAATTAATGATAAACCAAATGGTTACAATATTAATGATAATTGCGGAGCTTTACATCCAGAAAATGTAGGGAAACTAGTTAGAGAATATAGAGCTGATTTAGGAATTGCCTTAGATGGTGATGCCGATAGATTGGTTGTAATTGATGAAAATGGTGAAGTTATAGATGGAGATAAACTTTTAGGTGCTTTAACTTTATTTTTGAAAAATGAGGGGCAGCTCAAAGGTGATGCTTGTGTTGCTACTGTTATGTCAAATAAGGCATTAGAAGATTTTTTAAATTCACATGATTTAAATCTACTTAGATCAAATGTTGGTGATAAAAATGTTTTAGAACTTATGAAAAAAGATAATATTAATTTTGGTGGAGAACAAAGTGGACACATAATTTTTGCAGATGCTGCAAAAACTGGTGATGGACTTGCTTCTGCTTTACAAGTTTTAGCACTAATTATTAGAAGTGGTAAGAAAGCCAGTGAGGTTTTAAATCCATTTGATTTATATCCACAAACTTTAGTTAATCTAAATGTAAGTGAAAAAAAACCAATAGAAGAAATTGAAGGATTAGAAAAATTACTTCAATCAATTAGAGCTAAAGGGATTAGAGATTTAATTAGATATTCTGGAACTGAAAATAAAATAAGACTTTTATTAGAAGGAAGAAATCAAAAAGAAGTAGCTGAATCTATGAATGAATTAGAGGCATTTATAAAAAAAGCATTATAAAATATGGAAAAAAAATTAAAAATTAGTTTTACTATATTTATATCTATATTTATTTTTGATCAGATTATAAAATATGGATTTGCCAATTATGATTGGAATGTAGAAGGTCCTTATATGTCTTTACAATTAGCATATAATTATGGAGTGGCTTTTTCAATGTTCTCTTTTCTTGATGAATATCTAAAGTTTATTCAATTGGGACTAGTAGCAATTGGTTTTATTTATTTATATATAAATAAAGATGTATTTATACAGTATTATATTCCAATTGCATTGTTGTTTGCAGGTGGTTTATCAAATATTTTAGATAGATTTACCTATGGTGGAGTTGTTGATTATTTTTATTGGCATTATGGTTTTGAATTTGCAATTTTTAATATTGCAGATGTGATTATAAATTTAGCTGTTGCTATCATTATCTATATGCAAATAAAACAATCTAGATTAGAGAAAAAAAACAAAGTTTAAACTCTTAAAAAGAAATTAGCTATAATCCAAGGCTAAAAGAAAAAGAAAAATTAAAAGTAGGTATTTATGGGTCAAACTATTACGGAAAAAATTTTTAGTGAACATGTAGGAAAAGAGGTATTTGCAGGAGAAATTGTAAGAAGTCCAATTGATATGGTAATTGGAAATGATATTACAACTCCAATCTCAATTAGAGCATTTGAAGAGGGTGGTTTTGAAAAACTAGCAAATCCAGAAGGATTTGCAATTGTTCTTGATCACTTTATTCCTGCAAAAGATATTGCATCAGCTAACCAAGCGAAAATCTCAAGAGATTTTGCCCTGAAGTATGATTTAAAATATTTCTTCGATGAAAAAGATATGGGAATAGAGCATGCACTTTTGCCTGAAAAAGGCTTAGTATTACCTGGTGATGTAATTATTGGTGCAGATTCACATACTTGTACACATGGAGGGTTAGGTGCATTCTCAACTGGTATGGGAAGTACAGATATCTCATTTGGTATGATTACTGGTGGAAACTGGTTTAAAGTTCCAGAGTCTATTAAAGTAGTAATGACTGGAAAACCTAGCGAATTTGTATCTGGAAAAGATATTATACTTGAAGTTATTAGACAATTAGGTGTTGATGGAGCTTTATATCAAGCTTTAGAGTTTACTGGTGATACAGTAAAACATTTAAGTATGGATGATAGATTTTCTATTTGTAATATGGCCATTGAAGCTGGAGCTAAAAATGGTATTTTTGCATATGATGAAACAACTGAAGAGTTTTTAAAGAAAACTGCTGAAGCAAATGATGGATTAAGAGCAGAACCAAAAATTCATTATTCTGATGAAGATGCAACATATACAAAAGTTATTGAGATTGATGTAGCTGCTTTAGAGCCAGTAATTGCATATCCATTTTTACCAGATAATGGACATTCTGTTTCACAAGCAGTAAAAGACAATATCAAAGTAGACCAAGTATTTATTGGATCATGTACAAATGGTAGATTAAGTGATTTTAAAATTGCAGCAGAGATTTTAGAAGGTAAAAAAGTAGCACGTCATGTAAGAATGATTTTAACTCCAGGTACTCAAAAAATCTTAAGAGATGCTACAAAAGCAGGCTACATTGATATTTTAGTTGATGCAGGAGCAGTTGTATCAAATCCAACATGTGGAGCATGTTTAGGTGGATACATGGGAATCTTAGGTGATAATGAAGTTTGTATCTCTACAACAAATAGAAACTTTGTTGGTAGAATGGGAAGTAGATCATCTAAAATTTATTTAGCTAATAGTGCAGTTGCTGCAGCAAGTGCAATCTCTGGCTATATTACTGACCCAAAAAGTATCTAAGTATGTTTAATTTACCATGCGTAATTTTATGCGGTGGTAAAAGTTCAAGAATGGGAGAAGACAAAGCTCTTCTTCCCTTCTCTTCTTCTAAAACTCTCACAGAATATCAATACAAAAAATTAAAACCTCACTTCAAAGAGGTGTATTTATCATCAAAAACTGAAAAGTTTAGTTTTGATAATAAATTAATTTTAGATAAAGAAAAAGAGTATTCTCCTATAGTTGCTTTAAAATCAATATTTGAATTTTTTAAAGATGAAAGTAAACTATTTATTATAACAGTGGATACCCCACTTGTAGAAATCTCAACAATAGAAAAATTGATAAGTAAATCAAAAGATTATGATATAACTCTTGCAAAAACAGTAAATAGAGAACATAATTTATGTGGAGTATTTTCTACAAAAGCAATTATTGAAGTTGAAAATATGCTAAAAAACGACATCCATAAAGTTGGTTACCTTCTTAAAAAAATGGATACTACTTTTATAGAATTTGAAAATGAAGATGAATTTATAAATCTTAATAATAAAGAAGAATATAATAGGGCAAAGTCTATTATAAGATAAAGTAATAATTATAATTTATTTATTCAGCATAATTTAAGTTTCTTATTATCAAACATTTGGTATCTTAATGAATACAATTTAAATTAAGGACTTTTATAATGGGAAATAATGAGGAGCTAAAAAAAGCACTTGACATTCTAGATAGTGAGCTTAAAAAGAAAGGGATATCTAGAAGAGATGCACTTAAACTTGCTGGACTTGGTTCAGCTTCGTTTTTAATGGGAAATACAACTGAAGCTGAGGCAGCAACAATTGCAAAAGCTAGTGAAGCAAAAGGTAAAATAGTAATTGTTGGTGGTGGACTAGCTGGTATAGCAACTGCTGCAAAACTTTCAAATAACTTATCAAATCCAGATATTACTGTTATTGAACCAAATCCTATTTCTGTTTCATATCAACCTGGGCAAACTTTAGTTGCAGCTGGGATATGGGAAAAATCAGACATTGTTTATAACACTAAAGATTTTGTTCCAAGTGGTGTTAAAATGATTAAGGATAAAGTTGCAGAATTTGACCCTGAAGCAAATAAAGTAAAGACTGAAAGTGGACAAGAGATTTCATATGATTTTTTAATTGTTGCAACAGGATTAGTCCTTGATTATGGAAAAATTAAAGGTTTAGAAGGTGTTGGTTACTCTGCTGAAGCAAATAAAACTGTATCACAAAAAGTTGGTAAAAATGGAGTCCATTCAATTTATTATGCTGATGGAGCTGTTAATACTTGGAAGGGTATGCAAGAGTTTATTGCTGATGCAAAAACAGGTAAAAAAGTAAAAGGATTATTTACTCACCCAAATACTCCAGTTAAATGTGGTGGAGCTCCAAAGAAAATCATGTATCTAACTGATGCTAGATTAAGAGAAGCAGGGGCAAGAGACAATGCTGAATTATATTTTTATCCAAATGGTGGAAAAATGTTTGGTGTTCCAGAATATCATGAAGCGATTGTAAAACAATTTGAAGCAAGAGATATGAAGTGGGAATATAAAAACAATCTTGTTGAAATAGATGTTGACAAAAAAATTGCAACTTTTGATAAAAAATGGTTAGAGAAAGGTGAATATGACGACATCATTGAAGATTATGAAATGATTCCTATGTCTAAAAAAGTTGAAAGAGAATATGACTTTATTCACATTACTCCTCCAATGAGAGCACCAGATGCTGTTAAAAACTCTTCTTTAGCATGGCAAAGAGGAAGTGCTGCAAAAGGTGGATGGGTAGAACTTGATAAAGAAACTTTACAACACACAAGATATCCAAATGTATTTGGTCTTGGGGATGTTGCTGGTATTGCTATGGGAAAAACAGGTGGTAGTGCAAGAAAACAATATGCAGTATTAGTGGACAACTTAATTGCTGCAATGGAAGGTAAAGAGATGACTTCTAAATATGCAGGTTATACTGTTTGTCCATTAATTACTGGAATTGGTACAGTTATGTTAGCTGAATTTAATTGGACAGCAAAACCAACTCCATCATTTCCATTAGACCCAACAGTTGAAAGATATATTTGGTGGCTATTAAAAGTTTATGCACTTAAACCTATGACGGTTTATGGAATGTTAGCTGGACGAGCATAAAAGAGTAAAAATTGAAAAATTTTTTAATAAGTGGTTTGATTTTATCAATTAGCCTAAGTTCTTTTGCACAAGAGTTTACGAAACAAAATGCTCAAAAATTAGCTCATAATGTAATAAAAGAGTATAACTCTACACTAAAAAAAGAATTGAAAGATTCAAAAAGAGCTAAGAGATTAGAGGGAATGGTTGATTATTGTATCAATGATTCAAAAAAGGTTGCAAAAAAACTTAATGAAAAATATGGCCCAAAAGTTTTAGTAAAAAGAGTTAGTCTTAATAATAGAAATGAAAAAGCTAAAGCTGCCCAAAGTGAAGAAAAAATTTTAAAAGCATTTGAACTAATTGCAAAATCTGATGCCTATCAGCCAGATGAAATTGTTCAAATTATTGATGACAATACTTTTAAGATTTATTCACCTATTACTATGAATAGTAGAGACTGTAAAAAATGTCATGGGGTCGATAAAAAGGTTGATAAAAAATCAAAGGATAGATTCTTCGAGATTTATAAAAATAACAATGCTTATGGATATAAAAGTGGAGATGTGAGAGGTGCAGTTGTTGTCACCATCTTTAAATAGGGGAAAGGGATTTATTATGGAAATTAAAAAAACAATTTTTTTAGGCTTTTTAGCAAGTTTAATAACTATCAGTGCGAGTGCTGCTGAAAAAAGATATACAAATGCAGAGATTTATACAAAAATGTGTTCTAATTGTCATGGAGTTTTTGGAGAAGGAAATCCTGCAAAAAAAGGACCTGCTTTAAATGATATGACAGCTCATGAACTTGAGATAAGTCTTTTTGATCTAAAATCTGGTGGTTTAAATCAATCATCTGGAACTGATCATGATGTAATGGCTCATAATATGAAAAAAATTATTGAAAAAGGTATGGATTATAAAGCAAATGCAATGGCCGAATATATATTTGTTGCCTTTAATCCAGAAGCAAAATACTTTAAAATTGATAATGCTAAAAAATCATATACTATTTCAGAGATTTATACAAAAATGTGTTCTAAATGCCATGGCGCAAATGGAGAAGGAAATCCTGCTAAAAAAGGTCCCGCATTAAATGATATGACAGCTCATGAAATAGAAATGGAACTTTATAATATTCAAAACTCTGGTGCTGACCAATCTTCAGGTACAGATCATGAAGTAATGGAACATAATCAGAAAAAGATTGAACAAAAAGGTATGGAGTATAGTCCAAAAGAGATGGCAGAATATATAGAAGGTAGATTCTATAAAAATTAAGTAAAGGGAGTTTCTCTTTACTTATTATTTGAAAATAGGGGAAGGTATTGGTAAATTTAAAAAAAGAGATTACAATTTATTTTGTTTTATTTATAATCTCATCATTAGTTTTTCATAATAGTATTTGGTTTTCTCATCCAATAGCGCATATAAGTGCTCTTTTTTCTCATGGAATGCCTTACCATCCTTTTTTATATGCATTTTTAATCTATTTAGTACTTGGTATTATAAGACTTGTTTTTACACTTATAAAAAAAATATTTAAAAGAAGGTGATTTTTTTTACTCGACTTTTTTGAATGAACAATCATTATATTGGATAAAAGATGAAAATTGAAAACAAAACATATGTATGGTCTTTTTTAGGAAGACTTAGTCATTGGATACTAGTAGTATCATTTTTTGCATCTTTTATTACCTCTTTTTATGAAAATCTTTTAATCTTACATGTAACTTTTGGAATTATTGCTCTTGGTATGTTTATTAAAAAAATTGTATGGGGATTGATTGGTCCAAAATATGCAAGATGGAGTGATTATCATTTTGCTTTTAGTGATTTAAAACTTTATTTTATAGAAAAAATTAAAAATAGATATAGACAAATACAAGCAGGACATAATCCTGCTTCTTCTTGGTTTGCTTTTTTAGTAACATGGCTTGGTATTATTTGTTGCTTTGTTGGGCTTGTTTTATATGGAGTTCAAGAGGGTAATGGAATTTTTTCTTTTATGAATGATAAATATTACATATATATGGAAGAGTTTTTTACTATTCATGAAGTTTTATCATATATACTATTATTGATGATAATTACACATATAACTGGAGTATTAACTGAACAGTTTTATCATAAAACATCAATGGTATTTGCTATGATAACTGGATATAAAAAAGCAAAGGGTGAAGATATTAAACCAACATATAGTATGAAGTTTTATGGCTCTATTTATATTGTATTTGTTTTAGCTTTAGCATCTTACACATATTACATACCTAATAACTATATAGTAAAAAGTAAATTTGAGAAGATTGATTACAAAAAATTACACGCTGATTTTCAATTTGAATGTTCCGATTGCCATAACTTGATACCTCCTTTCTTATTACCAAAGGAATCTTGGAAAAATTTAATGGCAAATCAAGAAGATCATTTTGAAGAGGATTTAGAGCTAGATAACTCAATGGTAAAATCAATAGAAAAATTTTTAATAATAAATTCTTCGGAGACATCAACAAGAGAATCTTCATATAAAATAACTAAAGAATTAGCAAATTCAAAAAAATTTATTATAACAAAAACTGATTATTGGAAGAAAACGCATAAAAATATTCCCGAAGAAGTTTTTAAAAGTGACACAATAGAAACAAAGTCCAACTGTATCGGATGTCATAAAGATTTTGAAAAGGGAATTCTTTCTGACTCAAAAATTACATTTTTATCAAAATAGTGGTTATTTTGATAACTTATTCTTATAATACAATAAAAAAATCAAAAAATCTTATAAATTTAGTGAATATTCATTCAAGAATAAGAATAATTTATTAAATATCATGTTAAAATTATACAATTAATATAAAATAATAAGTAAATATTAATAGTAAAGAGGAGAGAGAAAATGCAAGTTGAGATTTCAAGAAGAAAATTTCTTCAAGGTTCAGTTGCCTTATCAGTTGTAGCTGCATCAACTTCTGCACTTTCAAGTACAAAAACACATGAAGATAAAAAAACATTAGGAACAACAAAAGTTTCAAATGAAAAAGGACTAAGATTAGTTCCAACTTTATGTGAAATGTGTGTTAATAAGTGTGCTGCTTATGCAAGAGTAGAAAATGGAGTAGTAACTAAACTAGATCCAAATCCACACTTTCCAAAATCAAAAAACATGCTTTGTGCTAGGGGAAATGCAGGAATACAAGCCTTATATGATCCAGATAGATTAAAATATCCACTTATTCGAACTGGTGAAAGAGGTGATGGTAAATATAAAAGAGTTACATGGGATGAAGCTTATACTTATATAACCAAAAAGATGACAAAAATCCTAGATGAAGAAGAAGACAATAGATCATGCATTGGTTATTGTGCTGGTGAAGGTATGGCTGAACATACTTTTAAAACATTTATGTCTGATAAAATAGGTTCAAGTAACTTTGTAAACCATGCATCTATTTGTATTCAAACAGCAGTATCAGGATATGCACTTACAATAGGTGGATATGGTCAAGCTGATTTAGAAAATGCAAAATATGTTATTATGGCTGGAGCTAATAGAGCAGAAGCATTTATCACTCCAGATACTATGGATATTTTTAAAAGAACAAGAGGTAAAGGTGTAAAACTAACTGTAGTTGACCCTAGATTCTCAAATACTGCAATCCATGCAGATACATATTTAGCAATAAAACCAGGTACAGATTTAGCATTTGTTTTAGCTTTAACTTATCATGTAATTAAATATGAATTATATAATAGAACTTATGTTAAAAATAACTTCTCAAATTTTGATAAATATAAAGAGCATGTATTAAGTAGTAATTATACTCCAGAATGGGCTGAAGAGATAACCGGAGTTCCAGCTTACGAGATTAAAAAAGTTGCAGAAGAGTTTATGGCAAATGCTCCTCAATCAATATATTATCAAGGTAGAAGATCAACATGGGCAGGAAATGATTTCCAACTTAGACGTGCTCAAGCAATTTTCTCTGCACTTGGTGGAGGTATTGATGTTAAAGGTGGAATTGTATTTGGTAAAAAACTTCCTTTAGATTCACATGGAACAAATGCCCCTATGTATGCAAATGCATTAGGAAGAATCGAGAAAGATGCCGCTGCAGTAATTGGTGGATCTGGTTCTTGGATTGCTTGGAGAAATAAAATTTTAGAAGGTAAATCTCCATATCCTATTAGAGCATTTTTCATTTATAAACAAAATCCGATGTTATCAGTTCCAAATATTGAAAAAACTAAAAAACTGTTAGAAAAAATGGATTTAGTTGTGGCAATTGATACTATGCCAAGTGATACAGCAATGATGGCAGATGTTATTTTACCTGAGTGTACATACTTAGAAAGAGAAGACCCAGTTAAATCTTTTGCAGGTGTTGAACCATCTATTGCCATTAGAAGAGCTGCAGTTAAACCAATGTATGAAACTAAACCAGTCTTAGAAATCGTAAGAGGTTTAGGTGAAAAATTATCACGTCCTTTATGGGAAATAACAAAAAAATATGATGAAGATGTTCAAGATGAAATTGATGGAATGTCTAAAGAAGAGATTGAAGAATATTATGAAGAGAATGGATTTTATTTAGCAGATGTTTATCATCATACACAAGAACAAATAAATAAAGATATGTTTGTTCCAAAATATGGTGAAAAAGCATGGAATATGTTAAGAGAAAAAGGTGTTTATTATCCTAAATTCTCAGAAAGTTTTAAAAAACTTGATAATAACAGTTTTCAATACTACAATGAAAAAGATAAACTTTATACAGTTGTAAAACTTGAAGATGATTCTGACCATGAAGATATTGATACTTGTATTAATCCAAAAGATATTGCAGAAATAAAAAGATTATTTAAAACACCAAGTAAAAAAATTGAGTGTTATTTAGGAAATATGGCAAAAAAAGGTGTAGACCCAATGCCAGTATGGAAAGATGAACTTGTTAAAAAAGTTCCAAAAGGAAAATTCAAATTTATTTGTGGAAGACATGCACAGTTTACTCAAAATGCTACACAAAATAATGTAATGCTTCTAGAACTTATGCCAGAAAACTATGTTTGGATAAATCACAAAGAAGCTGAAGAGTTAGGTATAAAACACGGAGATTTAGTTGAAATCGCAAGTAGTGTAGGAATTGTAAGGTTAAAAGCATTTCCAACAAATAAAATTATACCAGAAACAATTTTTTATGTTCATGGATTTGGTGCACAGTCAAATGCTTTAACATTTGGATATCGAAATGGAGCAAGTTGTAATCAAATAATTGAAGATGATATAGAACCTGTATTTGGGAGTGCAGTTATGCATGAAACTATTGTTACAGTAAGAAAGGCTTGGCTATGAATTATGCAATGGCGTTAGATTACCAAAACTGTATTAATTGTAAAGCTTGTGAGACAGCTTGTAAAGAAGAAAATGGTGTTCAACTAGGAGCAGACAAACAAAGAATCTGGGTGGGGATTGTTGAAGGGTCAATTTTTGATAAACCTTTTGTGAATTTATACCCATCTCAATGTAATCATTGTGTGGATGCACCATGTGTTAGTGTTTGCCCAACATTTGCAAGCCATGTTATTGAAGGTGGTATTGTAAAGGTAGATGCAGATAAATGTATTTTATGTAAAGGTTGTATGGAAGCATGTCCATATGATGCTAGATTTGTTGATGATACAAAACTAGCTGTGGACAAATGTACTTTCTGTGATCATAGAATTGAAGAGACAGGAACAACAGCTTGCCAAGCAACATGTCCTACAAATGTAAGAATGTTTGGTGACTTAGATGATGAAAATAGTGATTTAGTAAAACTTCTAAAAAAAGAAAAGTTTTTCTTCCAAAAAGAGAATGCAGGAACTTTACCGAAACTATTTTATATTGTTCCAAGAACTGATAATTATGCAAGACAAAGTATCTCTCATGATACTAAAATATATACTTGGGACAGCTTTCAAACAGAGTTTTACCAACGAAGTTTAAAGAATAAAAGGAGCTAACAATGGAAAAATATACTATTGCAGGGCTTGAAATTAATAAGGTGTCATTTAAAGAACTTTTCTTTAATAAAACAATGTTTATGGCATATATTTTAATAGTTATTGCCATTGTTGGTGTTGTTGAGATTTTTGAATTAAGATACTTCTCTGAAGTTGCAACTGCGCATTCTTTGGGTGTGGAACCTATTACTGATGAACTAAGACATGCTATGAAAAATGCAATATTTGGTAATGTGGGCGAGATTAGTAGAGAAAACCCATGGACTCTTTTTATTGCAAACTATATGTATATGATTTATACTGGAAGTGGAGTGATTTTTTTAGTTGCTTTAGCAGAATTATTAAATTTCAAAGTAGTTGAAAAAGTAGCTGCATCATTTATGGTAGTTGGTTTAGCAATGGTTTTTGCAGGACTATTCACTATTGCTACAGATTTAAATTTACTTAATATGCACTGGATGTTTTTAAGTCCAAATGTAAATACTGGTATGTGGTTGATGTTACCTTTATATTTGACATATATACCTTTTGTTATGTTTGAGATATATTTGATTTTAACTAATAAAAGAGATTTAGCAAAAAAATTAGCATTTCCAATTTTAGTTATGAGTATTGGTGTCGACTTAGTAGAATATTATATTCAAGCAAAACTATTTTCTATGAATACAGCAAGACATTTATGGACTGAGTTTCCTGCTTTAATGTTCTATTTTATTATTTCAGCATTCGTTTCATCTTTAGGTGTAATGGGAGTGCTTACTTATTTAGTTCATAGAAATAAAAGTGGGTATCAAAAATTAATGGCTTTAATTAGAAAAGCTATGTTGTTTTTTATATTTTTATTGGCAATATATGAAGTTATTGGGTATTTAATAATAGACAAAGATTGGGCATTTATTATATTATTTGGTGAATTTAGATTATTATACTTTGGTGGATATATATTATTTACATTAGTATTACCATTCTTATTATTATTTAGAATATTAAAACATTACATACTTCCTGCTTGTATTTCAGCAATTATAGGAGGTTTTATTGGTAGATATTTATTTGTCTATGGTGGTAATGCAAACCCAATGTCAGATAGATTTGGTGTAGGTTATGAAAAATATAATTTTTATGATCTTTCAACAAACTTTAATTATGTTCCACCACATTTAGGTGAAATTTTAATTGTTATTGGCTCTATTGGTATAATAATAGCAGCATACAAATTATTAGATACTTTATTTTCAATTAATAAAGAAAGAGAATTACATTAATAAGGAGAAAAAAATGAAATTAATTCTAAAAAGCTTAGTAGTAGTTGGATTACTAACTACAGGTGTATTAGCAAACGACCCAGGGACTTTAACAAAGCCAAGTGCAAAAGTTCAAGGAATGATTGACAAGTTTGGTTTAAAAATGGTTGATTATAACTATGTTAAAGCAAGATTAGGAAAAGGAACAAAAAATACTGCAAAAGTTGTATTAGTTGATGCTAGACCAGCAAAAAAATATATGGGTGGTACAATTCCAAGTTCAATAAATATTCCAGATACTGATTATGCTAATTTTGTTGGACAATTAAAAGATACACCAAAAAATAAAGAGATTCTTGTTTATTGTGGTGGATGGAAATGTGGTAAATCACCAAAAGTAGCAAATATGCTTAAAAAAGATGGTTTTACAAATGTTAAATTATATCAAGCAGGTGAGCCTGAGTGGAAAAAACTAAATTATAGAGAAGTAGGACTTCCTGTAATTAAATCTGTTCAATCTAAAAACAGTGGTGTTATAATTGATGCTAGACCATTTGCAAAATATTTACAAGAAACAATTCCTGGAGCAATTGCTATTCCAGATACAAAGCTAGAAGAGTTAAAAGGAAGATTTCCTGTTAATCATAGTGAAAAAATCATTACTTTTTGTGGTGGATTTAAATGTGCGAAATCTCATAAAATTGCTAAAAAATTAATTTCAATGGGATATAGTGATGTTAATGTATATGCTGCAGGTATGCCTGCATGGAAAAAAGCGGGATTAGCTACTACTAAATCAGCTTCAAAAGCTAAACCGGCTGCCGCAGTTGAAGGACCAAAATTTACTAAAAATGGTGCTAAATTAAGTATTGATGAAGGCGGTGTTGATGGTGAATGGTTCTATGCATTATACAAAGATGGAAAACTACCAGAGTATATTCAAATTGTTGATATTAGAGACGCAGTAGAGTATAAAGAGGGACACTTAAAAGGTGCAATTAATATACCTGCTGAAAAAGCAACAGCAAAAGAGATTGTTGCAAAATTACCAAAAGGTAAAACAATTATTTTCCATTGTTCTGCAGGTGGTAGATCTGTAGAAGCTTGGCAAAAAGTTCAAGCAGGTGGATTTGATGTATCTGAAGTCTTATATTTTGATGCAAATATAGATTGTAAAGGTACTGAGTGTAAAGTTGAGGTTAATGAACCTATTGGTTAATTATTAATATTTTACTTATTTAAAAAGGGGAGAGTTTAGACTTTCCCCTTTTTTTATTATTTATTTTAGGTATAAAAAAAGGGTTGAAGTAAAACTTCAACCCTTTTCATTATTATTGCAAATTTATATAAATTATGCTGCTAATGCTTCTTTAGCTTTAGTTACTAATAAAGTGAATGATTCAGAATCATTGATAGCCATATCAGCTAAGATTTTTCTATCAAGTTCAATGTTAGCTAATTTTAAACCGTTCATGAATCTTGAATAGTTGATATCATTTAATCTACAAGCAGCATTGATTCTAACGATCCAAAGCTTTCTAATATCTCTTTTTTTCTGTCTTCTATCTCTGTAAGCATATACTAATGAATGCTCTAATTGTTCTTTTGCTTTTCTAAAGTGTTTTCTTCTTCCTGAGAAAAATCCTCTAGCTTGCTTTAAAACTTTTTTGTGTCTTCTTCTTCTAACTACACCAGTTTTTACTCTAGGCATATTGTTTCCTTTCTTTACTCTATTTGTTTAATAGGTGTCAACTTCTTTGGTTGAACTTGTCCATTTTTTAGGTGGAGGGACTAAAAATTAAGTTTATTTACTTAATTAGGCTTTGTTTAACATTAATTTAACTCTACCAGCATCAGTGCTAGCAACAGTTTGTGGTCCTCTAAGATTTCTTTTTCTTTTTTGAGACATTTTTGTTAAGATGTGGCTTCTAAAAGCTGATCCTCTTTTGATAGAACCATTCTTTTTTACTTTAAATCTTTTTAAAGCTCCACTGTTAGATTTCATCTTTGGCATCGTCACAGTTCCTTTCTTATAAATTTGCATTTTCAATCAATTTAAATATTGAAAAAGTTTGAGATTTTACTTAAATATTGCTTTAATTAAGTTTAAGTGAATAATCAATACGTGTGTGAGTGTTAAGAAAAAGAGAGAGTAGATTCTCTTTTTCTTGTTTAATTTTTACTATGTTCACCTTTTGGTGTTACATACATATTTACAAATCTTCCCTCTTGTTTAGGTAAAGCTTCTCTAACTCCATACTCTTCTAGCATAGGCCATACTCTTTCAAGTACTTCAGCTCCAGCTTCAGGATGAGCCATTTCTCGACCTTTTAAGAAAACTCTACATTTTACATGATAACCTTTTTCAAGGAATTCAATTGCATGTTTAACTTTATAGTTGATATCATTTTCTGCAATTTTAACAGAAAATTTTACCTCTTTAACAACAATGATTTTTTGTTTTTTCTTAGCTTCTTTTTGTTTCTTTTCTTGTTGGTATTTAAATTTACCATAATCCATGATTTTAGCAACTGGTGGCTTCCCATCAGGAGCAATAAGAACTAAATCTAATCCTAAGTCATCTGCAGTTTGTTGTGCATCTCTTGTTGAAATAATACCATAGTTAGTACCATCATCTCCCGTACATCTTACTTCACTTGCAGTAATGTTCTCATTCATTATTGCTTCTTGTTTTTTCCCTCTACTCAAATCTTGCTCCCATTATTTATATCGTTTAACATTTTTATGAACTCATCTTTGCTCATATTTGATTGCTCTCTTTTTCTTCTATCTCTAAGAGCTACAGTTTTATTTTCAACCTCTTCATCACCAAGAACTAAAATCATAGGTACTCTTTTTTTCTCTGCCATTCTAATTCTTTTGTTTAATGATTCATTCATATCAAAGATTTCTGAATCAATTTCATCATAAAGTAATTCTTTTTGAATCTGTTTTGCATACTCAACATGTGTATCTGCAATTGGTACAATAATTACTTGTGTTGGTGCAATTACAAATGGAAATTCTCCTGCAACATGCTCAGTTAAGATTCCAATAAATCTTTCAAAAGATCCAAGGATTGCTCTGTGAATCATAACAGGTTGTTCTTTTTCACCTTTGTCATTGATATATTCCATCTCAAAAGATGTTGGTAAGTTCATATCAACTTGAACAGTACCACATTGCCATTTTCTTCCAATAGCATCTAAGATTTTAATATCAATTTTTGGACCATAAAATGCTCCTCCACCTTCATCAATTCCATATTTTAAACCTTCTGAATCAAGAGCATTCATAATAGCTTGTGTTGTTGTTTCCCAGAATTCATCTGAGCCAATAGCTTTTTTAGGTTTTGTTGAAACTTCCATTTCATATTTGAAATCAAATAGTTTCATTAATGAATCAACAAATTCAAGTACATCAATAATAACATCTTTTACTTGTGAAGGCAAGCAGAAAATATGTGCATCATCTTGAGTAAACTCTCTTACTCTAAACAATCCATGCATAGCTCCACTTAATTCATGTCTATGAACAACACCATATTCAAAAAATTTCTTTGGTAAATCTTTATATGATACTAAGTCATTTTTATAAATTTGAATATGACCAACACAGTTCATAGGTTTGATACCATACTCTTGCTCATCAATAGTAGTGAAATACATATTTTCTTTATAGTTTGCATAGTGACCAGATTTAACCCATTGATTTGCTTTTAAAATCTCTGGACCTCGAACTGGTTCATAACCTCTTACTCTATGTGCTTTATAAAGAAGTCTTTCAAGTTTTCCTCTAAGTCTTGCACCATTTGGAAGCCATAAAGGAAGTCCTGCTCCTATATCTTCATTAAAAGTAAATAGTTCAAGTTCAGTTCCAAGTTTTCTATGATCTCTTTTTTTAGCTTCTTCAAGCATTCTTACATAGTCATTTAGCTCTTTTTTATCAAAAAATGCAATTCCATAGATTCTAGTGATCATTTCATTTTCTTCATCACCACCAAGATATGCCCCAGCTACTCTTGTAAGTTTAAAAGCTCGAATCATTCTAGTATTTGGTAAATGTGGACCTCTACATAGGTCTTCAAAATCACCTTGTTTGTAAACTGTTAATGTATCATCAGTAATATTTTTTAATACAGCTTGTTTTAATTCATCATCCGCAAACTTGCTTTCAATTTCTTCTCTAGATTCTTGAAATCTTTCAATAGGAAGTTTTCTATTTGCAATCTCTTTCATCTTCTTTTCAATGGTTGGAAGATCTTCATCTGAGATTTTTGAATCTACTTTAAAATCGTAATAAAACCCTTCTTTTACAACAGGTCCTACAAAGAATTTTGCGTCAGGGTATAACTCTTTGATAGCTTGCGCCATCATGTGAGCACATGAGTGTCTGAGAATCTCAAGAGACTCAGGCGAATTATCAGCTTTAATTTCATCACCAGTGATGTTTAAAGCTTCAGCAGTCTGAAGGTCATATATATTCCCTTCACTTAAAACACCAATTTGTTCCAATAATTTCCTTTTTTTTAGTTTATTTTTCGTAAATTTGCTACATTTTATCTTAAATGAACTTAAATTTATTCTTAAGTGTTATTTTTCAATATATTTTTGATAGAATTAATTATGATTTTAAATTTATCTAAAATAAAAACTGAGAGCTTACTATTGTTTTGTAAAGATTTAATTGCATCTTATAAAGATAAAGATGAAATTATTTTTGAAATTGATGAAGATATAAATAGATATATTGATGATATTTCAAATGATATGTTCAAACAAATAGAAAAATGTACTTTTCCAAGTGAACATTATATAAAGAATAGAAACCATTATAGAATTAAAGCTGTTTTGCAAGGGTATGATTTTATAAATAAAAAAATATCAAAAGAGCTTGAAAATGGAAAGTTATTTAATCCTGCGATGCTTTATTTTTCTATGCTTGCAGTTTGGTTTAAAGAATTAGATAAAGAATCAAAATCAAAAGAATACATTTACTTTACTATATATCCATATGCAAATGTCTATGATAAACTGCTTGTAAATATAAAAGATGAAAAATTTAAAAGATTAAATATTGAGATGATTGAATTAGCTGAAAAAGTTGTTTTTGATTTAGATAAGGTTTCTTTTAGATAAAGAATTTAATTAAGTAAATAAAAAGAGGAAAACCCCTTTTTATTTTTTAAATTCTTAGAATTTATATCTTACGTAAGCTTTAATATCAGTTGCTTCTGTAACATACATTGGATTATCAGGATTTCCTTCATAACCAAAGAATGAATTTGAACCAGAATAATCATAATCCATATGAGTATAACTCATACCCCAAGATAAAGCATTATTGATTTTTGCATTTCTATAAACTTCCCATGCAGTTCCTCTTGTAGCTATTTTAGAACCTGCCATAGTGTCTTCACCATAAGTCATAGATCTCCAGTATTTAGAACCCTTGTTCCATTCAACACCAATTCTAGCTGAATCAGGAGAAATAGGACATGGTGCATTTATACCAATCCAATATGAATGTCCTGTTTCTGATTCACCAGAACCTAACATACCCAACATGTCATTTGAACTATTTGGACTAGTTTTAGACATAGCATATGAAGCAAAAACAGTAGTATCATCTAAATAATCATTTATTCCATCACCAATACCATATGCTTTAAAAAGAACAGTTGCAAAATCCATATCTCCAACATCTTTAAATTGAAGATTTGCAGCAGCATCCATAATTTCTGAAGGTGTAGTCTTTGGAGCCATTTGATAAGCACCCATTTGATTTGCATCATAACCAATTAAATTCCAAGCATGAGCATAATTTAAGTGAACAGAATACTGCCCATCATCATATGGTACAGCAATAAATCCTAACATATCAACATCTACATTTAAGTCTTCATTTCTAGCATAATCAGTTCCATCCATAGTAAATCTAGGATTTGCATTAGTTAAACCTCTACCACCACAAATTTTAAACCAAGAACCAGTTGCCCCAGTTACTTTTTCTAAGTCAAATTTTGCAGAAAATCCATCAAATTCTACATCAACCACATGTGAAAGAGGAGAGTTTGCTTTTTGCATATTTCTCATATTAATTGGTAATCCATCAGTTGAAGGTCTTCTCCCAACTGAAATAGTCCATGGAATTTGAGCTTCTCCAATAGTATCATCTTTATATAACCAATATGCTTCTTTAAGTTTTAGTTCATTATCAACTGCATTTTCATTTGTAACCCAATCAAAATCCGCATAACCAACACCCATAGCTGAATTTGATTGAGAGTGGTTTGCTGTATCCCCCCAAACTTTGTTATAAGAGATTTTTCCCTTAAACACTGTATTGTCATTTGGAGCATATGCTGCACCTAACCACAATCTGTTAGTTAATAGAGCATTGTTTTTAGGATTTTTCCCATCTACTGTTTTATATTGAATATTATCAATTTGTGTTCTAAAATCAATATCCCATTTGATATTGTCTCCAGCACTTTGAATTTTAGATTTTAATGCAAGTTTTTTATTACTTTGAACTTGTTTTTCTAATTTTGTGAATCTTTCATCACTTACTACTTTGTCAGTTTTATCAAATTTACTTTCTAATGCGGCAATTTGAGCTTTAAGCATCTCAATTTGTTTTAGCATAGCTTCATTACTAACATCTGCAGCGAATGAAGTTGTTGATAATGCAGCTATTGCTGATAGCACAACTATTGATTTTTTCATCTCTTTTCCTTTGTGTTAAATAGTTTAAAAGAATTATATAACATTTTAATTAAGTTAAATTTAAGTATACATAACCATTCATTATGATTATTAAAACTTATACTTATAATCTAAACTTATTTTATAAAAAACTTTTTTTTCAATTAAAAAAGAGAGCTATAAAACTCTCCTTTAATAAATAATGTCAACCTAGTAAAAATTTTATTTATTAGATTAACAAGATGGAACATTTCCTGAATCACTTGCATATTCATATGAGAAATCAAAAATATGTTTAATATATTTATGACCTAAATATTTATTCTCAGGTTTTACATTTGGACAAATTTTCATAAGCTCATCTGCAAATTTTCCTTCATCCATAATTGCTTTCCACTCACCTTGTGTGTGTTTAACTGCAAACTTAGCCCCGTTAAATCCGCATGGCTTCTTGAATTTTTTAATAAAAATCTTTTGTCCCTTTACTGGGTCTGCTGATGCAACAGTTGTTGCAACACCTAAGAATACTGTAGCTGCAAGAGCTAGTTTAAGAAGTCGTTTCATAACTTTTCCTTTTAATTTTAATATAAGCTGATGTAATTATATAATCTAAAAAATTAAGGTAAGATTAATTATGAATAAGTATTCATTATAATTCTAATAAATTAGGAATAAAAAAAGGGAGAAAGTAAAACTTTCTCCCTTTTATAAGTATAAGTTATATTAAGATATTAACAAGATGGAACATTTCCAGAATCACTTGCATACTCATATGAGAAATCAAAGATATGTTTAATATATTTGTCACCTAAGTATTTGTTATCAGGTTTAACCTTTGGACAAATTTTCATAAGTTCATCAGCAAATTTTCCTTCATCCATAAGTGCTTTCCATTCACCTTGTGTATGTTTAACTGCAAATTTTGCACCATTGAAACCACAAGGTTTTTTGAATTTTTTAATAAAAATCTTTTGTCCCTTAACTGGATCTGCTGATGCAGTTGAAGCTGCAATACCTAAAAATACTGTAACTGCTAATGCTAGTTTAAGTAAGTTTTTCATTTAACTCTCTCCTCTTCTAATTATAATTTGGCTACAATTATAGCACATGTTGATAAAAAACTGCTGTAATCTTAATAAGTAAAAGTGAATTTATTGTGAAATACTATCTATTAAAAGAAGTCATTAACTATTTGGAAGAAAATGCCCAGAATATAAAGCTTTGTAAGCGAATTGATAACAATACAATTATAATTGAATTTAATAATAAAAATATTGTTTACTTCGATATGAGTAAGGGAAATAGTTTAATTTATAAAAGAAAAGAAGACCCGAAATCAAAAAAAGATTTCAATGCTCCTTTTGATGTTGCCCTTCAAAAAAGGTTTAATAAAGCAAAAATAGAAGAGATTACTCTTTATAATGATGATAAAATTATCAATATAAAAGTTAGTTCATCCTCTTCCTATAAGAAACTTACAACAATATTGCAACTAGAATTTACAGGAAAACATACAAATATTATTATCCTTGATGAAAATAGGGTGATTATTGAAGCTTTAAGACATATTGATGAATTTTCTTCTAGTAGAGTTGTTAAAGTTGGAATCAAACTTGATGAGATTCCAAAACGAGACTTTATACCTAAAATTGAAAAAGTAGAAAATATAGAAGAGTATCTTTTTAGTGTTTATGAACAAATAGAAGAAAAAAATATTCAAAATATAAAAAAACAAAAAATTACTCAAGTTGAAAAGAAATTAAAAAAATTACAAAGAACTGTAGATTCTTTACCTAAAAAAGAGGATTTAGAAAAAGAGTCAAATGAATTGTATGAAAAAGCAAATCTAATTCTTTCAAATCTTCACACTATTAAGCCTTATCAAAAAAGTTTTAAAACATATGATTTTTCAGGAAATGAAGTAGAAGTAATGTTGGATGAAAAATTTCAAGCTTCAACTTATTCTAATGAGCTATTTAAAAAAGCAAAAAGAGCAAAACATAAAGCTAACAATATAAAAATAGAAAAAGATAATCTAGAAGAAAAAATCGAATTTTTAAATAGGCTAGTTTTAAATTTACAAAACTCTAAATCTATAGATGAGATGGAGTTTTTATATCCTAAGAAACAAAAGAATCAAACAAAAACAAAAAAATCTCAGATGTATGAAAGTTTCTTCTTTGAAGGGTATAAAATTATGCTTGGGACAAGTGAACGGGAAAATATATATTTATTGAAAAATAGCAAGGCTAGTGATTTTTGGTTTCACCTAAAAGATAGACCATCTTCCCATGTAATTGTTCAAAACTCTAAAAAGACAATTCCTGAAAATGTTATTGAAAAAGCAGCAATTATATGTGCACAATTTTCAACAGACCATAGTGGAACATACGAAGTTGACTACACACAAAGAAGAAATGTAAAAATACAAAATGGTGCAAATGTTCTATATAACCCATATACAACAACAGTAGTCAAAACTTAAGACAAGGCAAACTTTAAACCTAGTTACACGGGTTCCCCCATGCTGCACTGGTTCCCAAGCTCCAGCTTGGGAACCAGATGGACGAGCAGATTGGGACTCACCCTCGTTCCCAATCTCTAGATTAGGAATGCATACTTAAAATAAAATCACCACAATTATAATCTAAATACACATTCCAAAGCTAGAGCTTTGGAACAACTGTAGTGTAAACTAGAGCAAAAAAATATAACAAAAAACATTACAAAATGTAATTGATTTAACTTGTATTGAAAAACTTTGTTAGACTTTCATTACCAAGCTGGAGCTTGGGAACGAGAAGAAGCTTGTAACTAAGAGGAGTTTATCATGGGACGCAGTAGATATAAAATATATGAACCTACATATCCACATTTTATTACTTGTACTGTTTTGCATTGGATTCCAATTTTTACGCGAGTTGAGAGTACAGATATCATATTTGATTCTTTAAAGTATCTTCAAAAAAGTGATAATCTTAAAATCTATTCTTATGTAATACTTGAAAATCATCTTCATATGGTAGTAAGTAGTGATGATATATCTAAAACTATGTCAAAGTTTAAATCTTTTACTGCAAAAGAGCTTTTAAAACTTCTTCAAAAATCAAATGCAAAAACCATACTTGAGCAATTAGCCTTTTATAAAAAAGCACATAAAACACAAACTTCATATCAAGTTTGGCAAGAAGGAATTCAGCCAAAACTTATTAAAGATGAGAAAATGATGATTGATAAAATAAATTATATTCATGATAATCCAGTGAAAAGAGGATATGTAGAAGAATCAAAACATTGGAGATATAGTAGTGCAAGGGATTATGAGGGGAGAAAAGGTTTGATAGAGATTGAGAGGTTTTGGTAAGGTATGTATTCCAAAGCTGGAGCTTTGGAACGAGGGCTTAGGTTGGAGCTTCATCTCATTCCCAATTCAAACTAATCAAATACTTCCCTTCGTTACGATGGCAATGCATATATCAAATCAAATTATCAAAAACTTTATTTATAATCTATATTTTATGACATAAAATTCCATATTAATTCCAAAGCTGGAGATTGGGAACTAGATGGTTGGAAGGAACAGGAAAACTAGTAAAGCTTTAGTTTTGGGACTAGGCTTAATGGTGCAAATGTTTTATATAACCCTTATACAACAACAGTAGTAAAAACTTAAGACAAGGCAAACTTTAGTATAATCAAGCTTTATTTTAATAATTAGGTTTAATATGACAGAGATAATAAAATCAAGTAGTACTAGGATCAAAACAGGTGTAATCCTAATCTTAGCAGTATTGTTAATTGGGTATATTGACTCATTTTTTATAATGTGGCTATTATTTGGAGGACTTCTTGTAATTTCAATTAGCGAATCAAAAAAGCTTTATAAAACAGAAATTGACTTTGTTTATTTATACAGTGGAGTTTTGTGGTTTCTAGCATATTTTTATCCAAATCCTGAGGATTTAATATTTGTATTAGCTATTGTTTATGCTTCAGTTTTAGCTTATAAAAAAAACATCGATACAAAAGCATTTTTAATTCTTCTATATCCAACTGCTTCATTTTTATTTTTATTTTCACTTTATATTGAATATGGAGTAATGTCTTTATTATGGTTACTTGTAATTGTTGCGGGCGCTGATATTGGAGCATATTTTGTTGGTAAAAGTATGGGAAAAACAAAGTTTTGTGAAACAAGTCCAAATAAAACTATTGAAGGTGTAATTGGTGGTTTAGTTGTAGCAACTGTTTTAGGAACTATTTTTTCAATTGATAATTTATCAACTTTTGGAGCAATAGTTATCTCACTTATTGTCGCCTTATCTTCAGTTTTTGGAGATTTATTTGAATCTTACTTAAAAAGAGAAGCCAGTGTAAAAGATAGTGGAGATATTTTACCTGGACATGGTGGAATTTTAGATAGAACTGATGGTTACCTTTTTGGTGGCGTAATTATGTTAGTTCTTTTACGAGCAATAATGTGATAGTCTTAGGAAGTACAGGTTCTATTGGGGTAAATACCCTAAATATTGCAAGAAAATTTAATCTTAATATTGAAGTATTAGTTGCTGGAAAAAATATTGAAGTTTTAAATAAACAAATTTCTGAGTTTAAACCTAAAAAAGTAGTTATTGCATCTCAAAATGATATTTCAAAGGTGAACCATAAAAATGTATCCTTTGGTGAAGATGCTATTTTAGATGCTATTGAAGAAAGTGAAGCTAAAACTGTTGTAAATTCACTTGTTGGTTTTTTAGGTCTAAAACCAACTTTAAAAGCAATTGAATGTGGTAAAAAAATTGCCCTTGCAAACAAAGAATCACTTGTTGTTGCTGGGAAATTTATAGACCAAACGAAACTTAGTCCAATAGATAGTGAACATTTTGGTTTGTGGTATTTATTACAAGATAAAAAAATAGATTCCATGACAATAACTGCAAGTGGTGGTTCTTTTAGGGATTATCCATTAGATGAGCTTAAAAATGTTTCGATCAAAGAAGCTTTGAATCACCCTAATTGGTCAATGGGAAATAAAATCACAATCGATAGTGCAACAATGACAAACAAAATGTTTGAACTTTTAGAAGCTGCTTGGTTATTTGATATAACTAAGTTAGATGCAATTATTGAAACAAAATCACTTATTCATGCAATGGTAAATTTCAAAGATGGAAGTACAACAGCTCATATTGCTAATGCTTCTATGCAACTTCCAATTGCTTATGCAATTTTAGGAAAGTGTGATGAAGAGATCTTAAAACCTGTAAATTTACTTGAAGTTGGAAGTTTAGAATTTAAACAAATTGAAACTTGTAGATATCCAATATGGGAAGCAAAAGATGAGATTTTAAAAAATCCAGATTTAGGGGTTGTTTTAAATGCAGCAAATGAAGTTGCTGTTTACAAGTTTTTAAATGGGGAAATAGGATTTTTAGATATTTCGAAAACAACTTTAAATGCATTAAATAAATTTAATAGTGTAAAAGCTCAAAATATAGAAGATATTTTTGAAATTGATAAGCAAGTTAGGAGTTTTTGTGAGTCTTGATTTATTAATTCCATTTGGAATATTACTAGCTTTGGTAATATATTTAATTTATACAAGAACTAAATTTGAAAAAAATGTTGTAAATATTTATGAAAAAAAATTTGATGAATGGAAACAACACGATAGTTCAAATGAAAAGAAAACAAAACCATGTAAAGAGCTTGTTGGATTAATTTATAAAGAAGAGTATAATGTAACTATGGAACTTCTTGATGAAAGTGTTAAATCACAAATTCAAAGAGGAAAGTTTACTTTAAAGGATAAATGATGAGATATCTATTCTTGGTCTTACTCTTAATTAGTTTTAGTTTTTCTAACGATTTTAGAAGAGATGGCACAAGAAAAGTTGTAGTTGACACAACTGCAAAATTAATGTGGATGGATAACTTTTCAAATGTAAAAAATAGACTAAATCACAATGATGCAACTGATTATTGTGAACAACTACAATATGCTGGGTATGACAATTGGAGACTACCTACAATAGAAGAGTTTGAACTTATTGTAGATAAGACAAATGAAAGAAGTTATATAAATAGGGCATTTAAATTTAATATGCCTGTAGGGTATTGGGCAAGTAAAGCCCATTGGCGTACATTTTGGTTCTATGCTGATTATATGTTTTTTGTAAGTGGAACGCCATATTATGACAGTCGTCATAAAAAGAAATTTGTAAGATGTATAAGGGATATTAATTAATGAAAGAAAAAAGAGTTTTAATACTTCATGGTTTAGGTGGGAGTGATTATCCCCATTGGCAAGCAAATCTAGCAAGAGATTTAATTGAACAAAACACACCAGTGTCATTTCCTACTTTGCCAAATAGAGATAATCCAAATTTAGAAGAGTGGAAAGAGTTTTTAAAAAAAGAGATTAAACATTTTAAACCAACTATTGTTGTTTGTCACTCTTTGGCAAACCTTTTATGGTTTCACACTTGTGAAGAATTGGATATAAAATTAGATAAGTTAATGTTAGTTGCCCCAGTTAGAAATGAGTTTTTAGAAGATGCTCCAACATTTTTCCCTTATCCTCTAACTAAAGATTTAAAGTCAGAAGAAATTATTATGGCAACTTCAACAAATGATCCATATATTACAGTTGAAGAGGCTATTAGATTAAGTAGTAAAATAAAAGTTGGAATGAAAATACTTGAAGACGCAGGACATATAAATGCTGATTCTGGATATGGAAAACTTGATTGTGCGTTAGAGTGGATAAATAGAGTTGAAGAGTGCGAGGAAAGTAAGTAGATGATTTTATCTATTGAAAGTTCATGTGATGATAGTTCAATAGCAATCACTGAAATTGAATCAAAAAAATTAATTTACCATAAGAAAATATCTCAAGAATTACAACATAGTGTTTATGGTGGAGTTGTACCTGAACTTGCTGCAAGGCTTCATGTTGAAGCACTTCCAAAAATACTTGAAGAGTGTAAAGAGTATTTCCCTAAACTAAAAGCAATAGCTGTAACAAATGCTCCAGGACTTTCAGTAACACTTATGGAAGGTGTAACTATGGCAAAGGCTTTAAGTCTTAGCTTAGATATTCCATTAATTGCTGTAAATCACCTAAAAGGGCATATCTATTCACTATTTATTGAAAAAGAAGAAGTTTTCCCAACAACTATTCTTTTAGTTTCAGGTGGACATACTCAAATAATTGAAGCAAATGGATTAAATGATATGAAATTAGTAGCTTCAACACTTGATGATAGTTTTGGAGAAAGTTTCGATAAAGTAGCAAAAATGATGAAACTAGGTTATCCTGGTGGTCCAATTGTCCAAGAAAAAGGGCTAAAAGGTGATGAAAATAGATTTGATTTTCCAGTTCCTTTAAGACAAAGTCCAAATATTGAATTTAGTTATAGTGGACTTAAAAATGCAGTTAGGATGCAAATAGAAAAACTTGAAAAAGAAGGGAATCTATCAGAACAAGATATCTGTGATATTTGTGCTTCTTTTGAAAAAACTGCTGTTGCTCATATAATGCAAAAAATCAAAAAGTATTTTAAAACTAAGAGACCAATAAACCTAGCAATTGTTGGTGGGGCTAGTGCAAATATTCGTCTACGAACTGCAATTGAGGAGTTGTGTTCAAAAAACAATACAAAACTTTTTTTAAGTCAGTTGAAATACTGTTCTGATAATGCAGCAATGATTGGACGTGTGGCAATTGAACAATATAAAATTAATGAGTTTATTACTATTGAAGATATTGATGTTCAAACAAGATTGAAAGGATTTTAAAGATGGGTTTAGCAGATCTATTAGCTCAAAATATGGGTGCTTCTTTAGATGGAGATAAACATGAAACAAAAAAAGAGGATAAGAAAAATCCAAAAAAATCTTCAAATGAGCTATTACCTAAAAATCAACACCAATTAGTTTTTACCTTTGAAAAAAGAAAAGGGAAACCAGTTACTTTAGTTGGAAGATTTAATATTCCTGAAAATGAGAAAAAAGAAGTTTTAAAGCTTTTAAAGAAAAAACTAGCTTGTGGAGGTAGTATCAATGGTGAGTGGATTGAACTTCAAGGGAATTTAAAAGAAAAAATAAAACTTACTTTAGAAAAAGAAAATTGGAAGTTTAGGAAGTAATATAATAAATACTTATATCTAATATAATCTATTCTTAATAAATAAGTAAATATAATCTTACTATTAATAATTGATATGCAAAATTAATCATTATTTAAGGAGCAAAATCTGCTCTATTTTAAGGATTAAAAATGAGACTAGTATTCCCTACTAATGAAAACATGGGTTATTTAAGTAAAAGAGGTGCACACTTCGGTAAAGCAAAATTTTATACAGTTATTACATTAGATAATGAAAAAATTAGTGATGTTGAGGTTGTAGAAAATGCAGGTCATGACGGTGCTTGTTCAGGTGCAGTAACAAATATTATGGCATTAAATCCAGATGCTCTTGTAGTAAGTGGAATTGGAGCAAATCCTGCCAGAGGTTTCCATGAAGCTGGACTTGATGTATACTTTGATAAAGAGAGCAAAAAAGTTCAAGACTCAATTCAAATGTTTATTGATGGGAAGTTAATAAAACTTCAAGATCAAGGTACGTGCACAGCACATTAATCTTTTTATGAAAGATAAAAAAAGTATAAAAGAAGCATTTTATAAAGCCATTAAAGGTTTTACTTCAATGCTTCCTATCCTTTTTGCTATTATTTTACTACTTGGTATTTTTGATACCTATATCACTAATGAAATTCTTATTTCACTATTTACATCAAACAAATTTTATGACACTATTATTGGTACAAGTATGGGAGCAGTTTTAACTGGGAATCCAATGATTAGCTATATTTTAGGTGGCGAATTAACTAGTGCAGGGGTGTCTTTATTTGCTGTAACTGCATTTATTTTATCTTGGGTTTCTTTGGGAATTGTTCAACTACCTGCTGAGGTGGAAATTTTTGGTTTAAGATTTACTTTTTTAAGAACCTTACTGACATTTATATTTATTGTTCTTATCTCTTTTGCAACTGTTTTAACTTTGAACTGGATTGTCTAATGAAGATAAAGGGGATAGAGTTTAAAGGGATTAAATTTCTTTTTTTTGTTATAATCATTCATATATTTATATTTTTGTATGATAAAACTAGTAGTAGTTTAGCTCTTACAAAAAGCTATGAAGTATTATTAAAGCTATTACCTATTTTTGTTGTAATTATATTAATGACAACTTTAATAAATTATTTTCTAAAACCAAAATTGATTATGAAACATTTTGGTAAAGATAGTGGAATAAAAGGGTGGATATATGCAACATTAGGGGGAGTTATAAGTCACGGTCCTATGTATGCTTGGTATCCAATGATAAGTGAATTAAGACAAAATGGATTAAAAGATGGGCTTTTAGCAACTTTTATGTTTACAAGAGCCATTAAAATCCCATTTATTCCAATAATAATAGATTATTTTGGTGTTATATTTTGTGTTATTTTTTTGACAAATATTTTAATTGCAGGGATATTACAAGGGCTACTTTTTGAAGCTTTAAACAAAAAAAGAAATTAGGATTTTCTATGCAAAAGATTTTTTATGAGGTAAACTCTTTAGACAAAAGATGTTATGAAAAGTTTGCCCTTACTGAAGATATACTAATGGAACATGCAAGTTCTTCAATGGCTGATTATATTGAAAACAATTTTGATAATAATAAAACAGTTTTAATTGTATGTGGAGTTGGAAATAATGGTGCAGATGGAATTGCATTAGCTAGGTTACTTTATTCAAGGTTCAATGTAAAACTAAATCTCCCTTATGGCGTTAAATCCCAAATGGCACAATTACAACTAAAAAGAGCAAATTTGATTGGTATTGATATTGTTGAAGATATTTGCCAATGTGATATTGTTGTCGATTGTTTATTTGGAAGTGGTCTAAATAAAGATCTAGACAAAAGTTCTCAAGAGTTAATTGAAAATTTAAATCTACTTGATGCTTTTAAAATAGCTTGTGATATCCCAAGTGGAATAAGTTCAATAGGAGAGACTACAACAGTAGCTTTTAATGCAGATTTAACAATCACTATGGGAGCATTAAAGGTTTCATTGTTTTCTGATATGGCAAAAGATTATGTGGGCAAAATTGAGGTTTCAAACCTTGGTGTTCAAAGGGAAGTTTATGAAGATGATTCAAATCTTTTCTTACTTGACAAAGAGGATATGAATCTACCTTTTAGAGATAAAAAAGATGCTCACAAAGGAACATATGGACATCTAAATGTAGTTGCTGGAGCTAAAAAAGGCGCAGGAGTTATTGCAGCAAAAGCTGCTTTTGGCTTTGGAGCAGGTCTTGTTAGTGTTATTTGTCATGAGTGTATAGATTTACCATACCATATTATGCAAACTCATAAATTAAGTGAAAATTGTACAGCTGTTGCAATTGGTATGGGACTTGGTAATTATGAAGAAAAAGAGATTGAAATAATTTTAGAATCAAATATACCAACAATTATAGATGCTGATTTATTTTATGAAGAGGTGATTTTAAAATCTTTAGATAAAAATGTTGTTTTAACTCCCCATCCTAAAGAGTTTTGTTCTTTATTAAAATTGACTGGATTAGCTAACATTGATGTACCAACTTTACAAAAAAATAGATTTAAGTATGTAAGTGAATTTTGTGCTAAATATCCAAAAGTAGTATTACTTTTAAAAGGTGCAAATGTTCTAATAGGACAAAATAAAAACATGTATGTAAATACCTTTGGAAGTGCTGTTTTAAGTAAAGGTGGAAGTGGAGATGTTTTAAGTGGTCTTGTTGCTGGATTATTAACACAAGGTTATAGTTGTTTAGATGCAGCTATAAGTGCAAGCTTAGCCCATACTGTTGCTTCAAACAACTATAAAAAGAACAACTATTCTTTAATCCCATCAGATTTAGTTGAAGAGGTAAAAAAATTATGAAACCAATAATTGTTCAAACAACTTGTACTGACAAAAATGAAGCAAAAAAAATTGCAAAAGTTTTAATTGAAGAATCTCTCGCAGCTTGTATCCAAATGAGCAAAATAGAGTCTTTTTATAAGTGGCAAAGTGAATTTTGTAACGATGATGAGGTGCTTTTAAGCATAAAAACAAAAAAAGAAAACTTCAAAAAAATCAAAAGCAAAATTAAAGAATTACATAGCTATGATGTCCCGGAAATTATCTATATAAAAATAGAAAATTTGAGTAAAGATTACAAGAAATTTATATGTGAAAACTGTTAAAGCAGTTTAAATGGAGGAAAAATAAAAATGAGTGATATCCTAAAAATAGGTGAATACGAATTTAATAGTAGGTTAATTGTTGGTTCTGGGAAGTATAAAGATTTTCAAACAACTAAAGATGCAACTTTAGCTTCAGGAAGTGAGTTAATTACTGTTGCTATTAGAAGAGTAAATATTACAAATCCAAATGAAGAAAACCTATTAGACTATTTTAAAGATACAAATGTAAAACTGCTTCCAAATAGTGCAGGTTGTTTTACTGCCCAAGAAGCAATTACAACTTTTAGACTTATGAGAGAAGCAACTGGAATTGATATCATTAAGCTTGAAGTTATTGGTGATGCGCAAAAAACATTATATCCAGATGTTATTGAGACAATTAAAGCTTGTGAAGTGTTAAAAAAAGATGGCTTTACAATTATGGCATACACTTCAGATGATCCAATTATTGCAAAACAATTAGAAAGTGCAGGGGCTGATGCAATTATGCCTTTAGCAGCACCTATTGGTTCTGGATTAGGTATTCAAAATCCATATAACATTGCATTTATTAGAGATGCTGTTTCTGTTCCAGTTTTAGTTGATGCTGGACTTGGTTGTGCATCTGATGCATCTTATGCAATGGAATTAGGAGCAGATGGTATTTTAGCAAATACTGCGATTGCACAAGCACAAGATCCAATGGCAATGGCTCAAGCTTTTAAACATGCAACTATTGCTGGAAGATTAAGTTATAAGGCAGGAAGAATTCCTAAAAAACCTTATGCTACAGCAAGTTCACCTGTGGATGGATTAATCCAATTTTAGGAGAAAAGTAGGAATTTTAAAAAAAATTCCTACTTTTCATAAAAAACCCTTGACAATGTAAAAAAAACATAGTATAATTCCGTCCACTTTTTGAAGAAAGAGTGACTGTTCGGGGCGTAGCGCAGTCTGGTTAGCGCACCTGGTTTGGGACCAGGGGGCCGGAGGTTCGAATCCTCTCGCCCCGACCATTTTTTTAAGTGGTAGGTATAGCTCAGTTGGTTAGAGCATCGGGTTGTGGTTCCGAGGGCCGTGGGTTCGAATCCCATTACTTACCCCATTAATTGTTCTTTTAGAATGATTATTATAACATTTTATTACATGCGTCTGTAGCTCAGCTGGATAGAGCAATGCCCTTCTAAGGCATCGGTCACACGTTCGAATCGTGTCAGGCGTACCACTTTTATTCAAGATTTAAGTTGATAATCAACTGAATCTTTTTTTTTGTCTTTTTAAAGGCACTTTTTAATGTTGCGGATGTGGTGAAATTGGTAGACACGCCAGACTTAGGATCTGGTGCCTCACGGTGTGGAGGTTCGAGTCCTCTCATCCGCACCACTTTATAAAAACTTGCATTTAATTATCTTGAACTGGGGTATGGCCAAGTGGTAAGGCAACGGTTTTTGGTATCGTCATTCACAGGTTCGAATCCTGTTACCCCAGCCATTTTGGATAAAAGCTTTCAAATCGCGGAATAGAGCAGCTAGGTAGCTCGTCGGGCTCATAACCCGAAGGTCAGTGGTTCAAATCCACTTTCCGCAACCAATCAAAAAAATCAAAATACAAATCAATCAATTCTTTTAATTAATGCATTTATCAATTACCCAATAAAATGTTTTACTTATTAATTTTCAATCATTCTTAAAGTAGTAAACATAATTTTTTCACTATTTTTTTTCTCTATTATAAAAACATACTTATCATCTTTTTGTAAAACTATAAATTTTTTTATATCTTCTAGTAAAATATCAATGAAGCTATTATTATAAAAGTCTATTCCAGACTTCTCTTTTTGAAACTTATCTTTACTTTCAATTCTAAGAAGTTTATTTGAAGAAGATATTACATAAGTAATATTTGAATAAAAAGGATTAAAATAACTATTATTTGATTTAAATATAACTATTGCATTTTTGTCTCTATCTTCACTTAATGAAATAATTCCATATGATTCTGCAATATCCTCTGCAAAGATTTTATATAAATCATTTTTATTTTCACTTTTATATACATACTCTTCAAACTTTTTATTTGATACTTTTGTATCATCAAGTACTTTATACATAAAAATCATAATAATCATAAAAATTGTAATTGAAATTACAACTTCAAGTAGTGTAAATGCCTTTTTCAAAGTTCTAATTTAAACCTATAAATATCTTTTGAGATACCCTTTTCAAAACTATAATTAGTCTTAAATGTAGATACCTTTAAAGCAAAGGCATCTACATTTTTTGTATAAGTATCAAGCAATTCATCTTTTACTTTTATTTTAACTTTTTTAAACTCTCTTCTTAAATCATCATCTTTTATATTAAAATGTTTGTCTAAATAAATATTCACATTTCTTTTTGAGTATTCTTTTGAATCTATAGCTAAGTTTAGATAATCATTTTGTTCCTTTGAATCTTTTGATTTTTCTAGGATAAAAATATTATTAGCTTTTACTTCATATAAAGATAGCATCACAACAGATAAAAGTAATGTCGCAATAATTACTTCTATCAAAGAAAAAGCTTTTTTACCTCTAAATAGGATTCCACTATGTTTTATCATTATTTTATACCTATTCTAATAGCTTCATCTATAGATGTTTCACCATTTATTAGCATTAACTTTAATTGTTCATGCAGAGGTATCATATTATTTTTTAGTGAAAGCTTCATAAGTGTATTATCATCTACTTCAGCCTTTAAATACTCTTTTATCTCTTCATTTATTACAAAAAGTTCTCCAATAGCGACTCTTCCTATATATCCTGTGAAGTTACAAGCTTTGCAACCTTGGGCTTTATAAATTTTATCATTTTTATTTAAAGAAAAAAGTTCATGTGAAGCATCTGACTCATCTTCACACTTACACTCATTACAAAGTTTCCTAACAAGTCTTTGTGCTAAAACTGCAAGAAGTGATGAAGAGATTAAAAATCTTTCAACTCCCATATCAATAAGTCTCGTAATTGCTGCAGGGGCTCTATTTGTATGAAGTGTTGAAAAAAGTAAGTGACCTGTAAGTGCTGCTTGTATAGCAATAGAAGCAGTTTCACTATCTCTAATTTCTCCCAACATTACAATATCTGGATCTTGTCTTAAAATTGATCTAAGACCTGATGCAAAAGTAAGACCTACTTTATTGTTTACTTGAATTTGTGAAAAGTCATTTGACTTATATTCAACTGGATCTTCAACTGTTATAATATTTTTCTCTTCACTTACAACTTGATGTAAAAGTGAATGCAGTGTTGTAGATTTTCCACTTCCTGTAGGACCAGTTACAAGTACCATACCATATGAGTTTTCAACTACTTTTTCAAGTTCATTTGTAATATAACTTGGAAAACCTAACTCATTTAAATTTAGTAAATCTTCACTTTGCATTAGAATTCTCATTACCACTCTTTCTCCATAAAAAGTAGGTAGTATTGAAACCCTTACATCTAATGTCTTTCCAGATATTTTTATTTGTGTTCTTCCATCTTGGGGAATTCTTTTCTCACTTATATCAAGATTTGATATTACTTTAATTCTAGATATTACTAAAGACATAATATTTTTATCAAGTTCTATATGCTTATTTAAAACACCATCAACTCTATATCTGACTTCAGATTTATATTCATGCATCTCGATATGAATATCTGAAGCTTTTTTCTTTATTGCTTGATAAAAAAGAGAGTTTACAAACTTAATAATAGGAGCTGATTCTTCAGAAGTTAAAATATCACTTCCTACTTTTAGAAATTCACTAATTGAAAATTCTTCATTTTCTAATGTGGCTTCTTTGTGCTCCTGTTGAATTGCACTCATTTCTCTATCAGTTTTTATTTCTAAAAATTTATTATAAAGTTTCTCAAAAGAAATCTCATCTAAAAATACTATTTCATAATCATAATTATATTTTGAAAGATAATCAAAGGAAATACTAATATGCTCATTAGATAGAGCTATTATTACTTTTTCATCTAATTTTGTGAACAGCACATAGTTTTTTAAAGCAATATCATATTTTTCTATTTCGTCGAAGGGAACTAGGTTTGTATCATGTATCTCTTTAATATTCATATTATATTCCAAAATATTCTTTTAGTCTTTGTCTATGTTTCTCTTCATTTGTTAATTTTTTACTAGTATTGATTGATGGATCACCTTTTATATTATTTAATTCTTCATTTAATTCTTTTAGTTTTTCATTATATTTAATTGTATCTTTCTCTTTTTGTATCTGTTTTTGTTTAAGTCTAATAATAGAATTTTTCAAAAATTTTTCTTCTAAAACTTTTAATTCTGCCAATTGATCTCTTACAAAAGTCAAGTCTTTTGATCTTGGAACAATATAAGGAGTTACTACTACAACTAAACTCTTTTTACTCGTATCTACTTTATTATGTTTAAATAGTTCTCCTAAAAGTGGCATATCACCTAATATTGGAACTTTACTTATTGTTGATTCTTCTTTATCTTGAATAAGTCCTCCAAGAATTACACTTTCCCCATTGTTTACTATTGCTGTAGTTTCTATCTCTTTTTTAGACGTATCTGCATTCCCACTATTTGTCTCAGTTGTTTTTACATCTTCTAAGATTGTATTGATTTCTAAGGTTACTTTATTATCATTTGAGATTCTAGGTTTTACCTTTAGTGTAAGTCCTACATCTTCCCTTTGATAGTTTTCATTAGTTGTACCGCCATCACTTACGCTTTTAGATGTCTTAACAGAAATTGTCTCACCTACATATATTGAACTCTCTTTGTTATTAATTGCTAATATTGAAGGCTCAGAAATTATATCTAATGCTCCATCCTGTTCAAGAAGTGAGATAGAAGCACCTAAAGCTAAACCTTGATTTATTGTTGGGATACTTAATCCTATACTAGTTATATCAAAGGCTATGGCATCTCCTCCATTTAAAGATGATGCAAAAGTTCCAAGTCCATTATTAGCAACTTTTCCACCATAAACTCCATATTTTATCCCAATTTCATCTACTAAAGTGTCATTTAATTCAATAATTCTCGCTTGAACATACACTTGAGCTTTTTCTTTATCAAGTTGTCCCAATAAAACTTTGATATATTCAATTTCCGAACTAGGACCCATAAGAATTATAGAGTTTGTTTCTTCATCTACAGATGAAAGTGGTTTAAGATCAGGATCAAGGTACTTTTTCTTACCAATTATTCCATCAATTATTTTTATTACATTTTTAGCTTCTACATTTTTTAAAGAATATACTTCGACGACTCTTTTTATCAAAGAATCGTTTGAATCAAGTTTTTGAATATATTTCTTTAGATATCTAGTATTAGTTCTATTTCCTATAAATACAATAGAATTATTCTCTTTATTTGCAATAATATCAACCTTTTCAGTCTCAACTTTTGGATTAAATGCTGATTTTGCAATGGCATCTAAATTCTTCTTTGCATCTGATGCTTGAATATTTTTAAGTTCAACTATTTCCATGCTCTTCTTCGCACCTATAGTCATAATAGATACTACTTCTTTAACGGTTCCTATATTATCCATAAAGTCAGTTAATACAATTGTATTGGCATCTTTATTAGTAACTAATTTTGCATTTTTAGAGATTAAATGTCTTATTTTAGAAGCTATATAGTCTACATTTGCATTGTAAACTTTAAATACTTCTGTAACCATTTGATTATAGTTTTGTTGCTTTTGTGAAGTTACTACAGGTAGATTACTTTTCGCACCCTCATTTAGTTTTACAATTCTTAGCATATCTTCATTATTAACAAGTGTAAATCCTTTAGTTTCAAGGGTGTAGATTAATATTTTAATTAATTCTTCTTCATTAACAGGTTTATTTGATATAAAGTCAACTTGACCTTTTATATTTTGTGTTACTAGAATGTTTTTATCAATAATTTTAGAAGTAATCCTAACTAAATCCATTATCTTCAAATTTTTAAAATTTATATTTATTTTCTCTTCACTTGCAAAACAGAGACTTCCTAAGAAAGCCACTAGTAAAAATATCTTAATCAATCTCATAATTTAACTCCATTAATTCATTGTTTCTTAAAACTTCTATGATTAGAAACTCTAATTTATTTAATTCGTTGTATATTTTAAATGCATCTGCATATGATTGTATTATCTGACCATTTACTGATTTTATAATATCACCTGTTTTAAGTCCTAATTTTGAAAAAACCGAATTTCTTTTTACTCTATTAATTTTAAAACCTTGAATCTTTCCATTTTTTCTTATATCTTTAATTGCAATATCATTCCAAACTTTATCTAAATTGTTTACATAAGAATTAAGATAAGACCTATTAACACTTACACTATCTTCTTTAATTACTATATTCTTTTTAATACTTGAGTTTGTTTGAATTTCATAATTAGCATCTTTTTGTTTTGGAAGTTCTAACTTATACTCTTTTAAATCTCTTTCAAATACCACATAGTTTTTATAAAGTTTTGTTAAAGTGTAAGAAGTAAACTTCTCAGATTGTTCTAAAATAGTGCTTTTTTTAGATTTTTTATCTTCTATTATTGCCCATCCACCATTTGTTGATGTTGAATAAACTGCTTTTAGTGTATATTTTTGAAGTGTTTCTATTTTTGCACTTGTATTTTGTGTTTTCTTTGTTCCCTTTTTTATACTTGAAACTTTTGAGTAAAAACCTTCATATTTTTCATATGTGATCCCATTTTTTAAGTCTTTTTTTAAATCTATTCCTGATTTTGGAAGAGATATAAACATAAATGTGGATATAACATATGCCACTAAAATAGTTGTTATATAAGGCATTAGCTTTTGAAAAGTAGTATTAAAATTTGTATTCATATTTATACTCCCCTTCAACTAATCTAAACTGTCTTAAAATATTTTTATATTTTGATTTCATAATATTTGAAGGCTTTAAGTCTCCAATAATTTTTTTATCAAATATTAAAATTTCCCCAATAAACTTTCCAAAGTCTCCCTTTGCAATAACTTTTACTTTATTGAAATTTAAAAGTGAATGATTAAGTTTTAGATACTCTATTTTTGTAGGTACTATATTTTTAAAGTTATTTGAAACCCTTAAGTCTTTTGCTTCAATATTTGTAAAAAAAAGTAAACTTGTAAAATCAATATTTTTAATAAATGCAATATTAAGTCCATCAAAGTAAATCTCAGCACCTTGAATTCTAAGACCTAAAAATGACTCTTTTACTATTTCATTTGAAATTAGTATGTTCTTTTTTTGAGATTCTTTCTCAGCTAAATAATATAAATTCTTTTTTGGTGAAAAATAAACTAAAGAGATAGAAAATATGATTATAATAAGTAGTGATTTAAATATAAACTTCATTATTTAAATCCTATTTCAAAAGATATTGATCTTTTTTGAATATCAATCTTTTTTAATGCAAATCTTTCATTTAAAACTCTATTTAAAAACCTATTTAAAACTATTGGGTCGTTTGATTGAATTTTGACTTTTATTGTATTTTTATTTTGAGTTTTTAATATTTTCTCATTTTTAAAACTTGAGTTTCTAAGTATTAAATCAAGCTTTTTAGAAACTTTTTGTTGATTAAACCATGTGTTTTTATACACTTTAAAATCTTTTGCTTTAACGCTTAGGGTTTTAGCTTCTTTATCTAAACTATGAAACTGTTCTTTTTTTGAGTTTAACATTGAAATGGAAACTATGAAAAGAGTTATAACTAAAGCTAAAATATATATTGGATTTAATTTATTCATAGTTTAATACTCACTTTCAAAGTAAATGAGTTTACTTTAGATGAAATATTTTTAAATCGTTTTTTTAAAAAGTTTTCTACTTCATTTTTATTTGCAGATAAATACTCTAAACTTATTTCCTCATTTGTAATATTTAAAGACTTTAAATCAAATTTTTTATTTGAAAAGATATAAGCAATTGCTTCTCTTTTTTTATTTTCATTTGAGATTTTTTTATCATATGAGTTTAAAATAGAGTTTGTTTGAATCATACTTGATGGTAATTTATTTACTTGTTTTACTTTTTTAATAGTCTCTTCTAAACTACTTATTTCATTACTATATGAAAAATATTTAAAGAAATTCATTAAAATTAATATTGCAAAAATTGTAAATAATGAATAGTAAAACTTTGTACCTATGACATCATTGTATAATTTTATTTGCAATTTATGAGAACTTAATTTAATAGAATCAATTACTTTTTCTAAATTTAATGTATTTTCCAATAAGTTATTAGGAACTTTTATTAAAATCCCTTCACTTGTATACATAAATTTAGAAGAATCAGCCTCAAAACTCTTAAAACTTTTACACTCATTTTGAGCAAAATATAAAGAGTTTATTTGTGTTATTGGAATATCTAATTTTTTTATTGCTTCATATATTTCTTTGTTCTCGTAGGCAAAACATAAGAATATATTTTCTTCTAACTTAATAACTTGATACGTTAATATTGATATATCATCAATAATATCTTCAAAAAGTGTAGGAAGAACATGTCTAGCTTGGGTTTCAGTTTTTACAGGAATTTCAAACTTTCTAACCCAGTAAAATTCTGGTGAAATTATAATATCAATTTTTTTACTTATTAAATTTGTAATCTTTGCATTTTTTGTTAAAAATATTTTTTTATTTTCTTTAGTTGAAACTAATGTCAAAATATTTAACCTTTCCATCTTTATTTAAAATGTAATATGCTTTGGCATTCGAGGCAAAATAATTAGCATTTATATTTAGTTCATATAGATTTGATTCATTTAAAAATCCTAATTTATCCTTTAATCTTTTTATATCTTCATTTCCTACTTGTTTAATTAAATTACTAAAAATATCTTCTAACTGCTTTGTTGTTTCTACTTTTGAATCTTTTAAAGGTAAGTTTTCATTATAAATATCAATAAATCTATCATAATCAAATACATTGTTTTCAAAAAAAAGATTTTTTACTTCAGTTGAGTCTTTATCTTTTATTTTATTTATGTCAACTTTTGAATAATCACTTATTGAAAATTCTATTTTCAAATCTTCAATCTCAAAGGGAATTGAGTTTTGAAAAATATCATTTTGTAAAGCTTCATCAACACTTTCTTTATTTTCTTTAATTAATCTACCAACTTCTTTTTGTGTATTTTTTATAGCTATTAGTATTTGCGTATTATTTAGTTGATAGTTTTGTTTTTCTAAAAACTGTTCTGTATCATCTAGATTTTTCAAAACCAGAACAGAAATAGCTGTAATAAAAAACAGTGTCATCAATAAAACTATACCTTTTTTCATGTTTTATCCCAGATTCATAGTAAAAATTGGAAGTAGCATTGCAAGTACAATAAAGCCAATGGTAACACCTATAAAAAGCATAAATATTGGTTCAAGTAAAGATAAGAACATATTTGTTTTATCTTTATTTGACTCATTATATAAACTTGCAAGAGAGTTTAATATTTCACTTAATCTGCTAGTATCCTCTCCGATGGCAACCGTATGTATGAAAGCTTCATCTATTTTATAAGTTTTATTTTGAGATAAAAGACTTGATAGTTTTTTACCTTCAACTACACTTTTAGCAGCTTCAATAAATACTCTTTTTATAACAGAATTTTTTAAGATATTTGAGCTTAAATTTATGGCTTGAACAATAGGAACACCTGATTTTATTAAAATTGAATTCATATATGAAAATCTAGCTAATTCACTATGTTCAATTAGTTTTGAAAAGAATGGAAGTTTTAATAAAAACTTATCAAATGCATATTTAAAAGTAGAACTTCTTTTTAAGAAAAAAGTAAAAGCTAAAATAAAAGTAATTAAAAATAAAACTATATATTGATAGTTTACAGAAAAAAAGTCTCCTAAACTAATAACTATTTTTGTACTTTGTGGTAGTTCTTGATCAAACTGAGTGAAAATAGAAGTAATCTTTGGAACAATAAATGATAACATAAATCCAACCATAAAAAAGGATATAAAAAGTATAAAAAGAGGATATGCAAGTGCAGAACTAACTTGTTTTTTTATTCTGTCTTGTTCTTTTAAAAACAGTGATAATTCCAATAAAACTGACTCTAAAAGACCTCCATTTTCACTTACTTTAATAGAGTATTTATAAAATTCAGGAAGACTAATAACCTTTTGTAAATCTAGGGCATCATAAAAAGTTTTACCTTCCTCTAAGTATGTTTTTATTGTATCAAAAAAAGTAAAAAGAAGTTTATTGTCTTTATATCTTTGTTTAAGTAAGTTTATAGAAGTAATTAAAGTCATTCCTGAGTTTAAATATATACTTAGATCACGACTTAGATAAGATAGCGTTGATAAATTGAGTTTTCTAGTTCTTTTAAAAGATATTTTTCCAAAATTTAGGGTATCTTTATTTAAAGAGGTATATAAAATACCTTTTACTTTTAGTTTTTGTTTTGCTTCATCTAAAGATATTGCTTCAAGCTTTGATCTTACTTTTCTTCCAGTAGAATCAATACCGCTATATTTAAAAAGCATCTTTTACCTCTATTTCTAAATCTAAAAATCTATCTATTATCTCATTTGTTGCAATGAACGTTTCTGGATTTTTTTTAATAGAAGAAAATAAATATACCTTTTCATTATTTGTATCAACTACAATATTATTGTGCTTTTTATCACTATTAATTTTGAGTTCAAAAAAAGGTTCATAATCGATATCTTCAATTCTTACTTGTGAAAAACTATAATCACTTAAATCTTTATCATAATTATAAACTTGTGGGATTTCTAAAAAAAGATTTTCTATTTTTATCTCTTTGTTTATATTCTCATCAATAAAAATAAAACATTTTAACGCATCATCTTCAATACAAAAAAGAGTTAATTCTTTTTCATATCTAAAATTTTTTAACATAAACTCTTTTATATTTTCTAAAGATACTTTATATTTTTCTTGTGAGTTAAAATTAAAACTTGACATACTAAGGAAAGATACAGTTGATATTAAAATAATAACTAGCATTAACTCTATTAGAGTAAATGCTTTTTTTACTCTAATAGGTTTTATCATCTATTTATTACACTTTGAGTAGTAAATATCATCTTCTGTTGACTCTTTTTTGTCAGCACCAATTGATATTAAATCAAACGACTTGTCACTTTGGATATAAATAAAATTATTACCCCATGAATCTTTTGGGAGTTTCTCATCTTCAAAGTATTTTTTCACGACTAAAATATCTAATCCCTCTTCTGTTGTAGGATAAGATGAGTTATCAAGTTTATATAACTTTAAAGATTGACCTACACTTTTCATTTGAATACAAGTTATGTCATTTTTTGCTTTTTCGCTTTTTCCTGTTAAGTTTGGTAATACAAATGCTGCTAAAAGTCCTAATATAATAATTACAACCATAAGTTCCATTAATGAAAATGCTTTTTTCAATTTCTTCCTTTTTTAATTTATATCTTTTTGATACTTTTGATTATTATAAAAAAATAGTGTTATAAAATCTGTAATATTTATAAAAAGGTGTTTATCCCCCTTTATTCTTATTTTCTCTTTATAATTTTATTCACTGCAGGTTGCGATATTTCTATAATATTAACAATTATATACTGTGAGTATCCTTCTTTATAAGCTTCAACTATATTTTTATTTCTTTGCTCTTTATTACATACATTATCAAATAGTTTTATATGTATTGTTATTCATGAGTTTTTTAGGTATTTTGGTACATCATTAGTTTTAAAAAAGTAGTATCTTGAACTATAAGGATAATATTCTATTTTATCTATTCGAATCTAATTTTGAGTGTTTTTAATTTGTAATAAAGATATTCCAAGACCTATAAATATTCCACCTGTAATTCTATGAAACCATCTCATAAATTCTATTTTTTTAAATAAACCTTTTGCTGATTTTGCAAGAAATCCGTAAGTTAGAAGACTAAAAAAAGAGAAAAACATAAATATTCCAGTCATAACAAAAAATTGAGTAGTAATATCACCTTTTAGATTTAAAAATTGAGGAAAAAGTGCTATAAAAAATATTATCGGTTTAGGGTTTGTAACAGCTATAAAAAAAGATTCAAAAAAACTTTTCTTTAAACTTCTTTCTAGTTTTATCACCTCTTCTTGATTTACTTTAAAAGAAGACGCTGCTTTAAATTGTTTAATGCCCAAATATATTAAATATCCTGCTCCAACAATTTTTACAATCATAAATAATGTAGCAGAAGTAAGCAAAATAATTCCAAGACCAGAAATAGAAACAGCAGATAAAATAAATAAACCTAGAATATTTGCAAATGAAGATGTTGCTACTACACGCATATCATATACTAAACCATTTGTCAAAGCTAGAAAAACAGCTGGACCTGGACTAATTACATAAAAAAAAGCAACAATAGAATATAAAAAAAGTAAATGATAATCCATGATTAGCTCCTTGATTAGATTTGGCAAATTATAGCTAAAAAAATATTCAAATAAAAATAAAGTTAGTTATATTTTATCTATTTTAGAGTTTTTAATATTTAAATAAAGGGAAGATATATCTTTTTTTGACTTTTTTATTTCATTTATTATTGTTACCCATGCCTGCTTTTTTAAGATTAATTTAAACAAATTTAAGAATTCTTTTAAATTAAGCTTAAAAAAGCTTGCTATTTGTACTTGTTTCAGTTATTATGTCCGAACTTAAAGAAAATTAGTCTTATTTACATTGTTTGCATTCTATTAACATCTGCGTTGACATTTACTCTCAAATATTTAAAACTTGGTTTACACTTTACTAAAACTTCATAAATGAAGTATATACATATAAAAGGATCTCTATGTCAGATAGATATAATGGAACAGTAAAATGGTTCAATAATGAAAAAGGTTTTGGATTTATTCAAAGAGAAGATACAGGTGCAGATATTTTTGTTCACTACAGAGAAGTAAATAACACTGGTTATGGAAGAGTTTCACTAGATGAAAATCAAAAAGTTAGTTTCCTAATTGGAAATAATGCAAAAGGTGATTTTGCTCAAAGTGTAGATTCAATATAACTATCTTCTAATACTTATATAATACTAAGTTTATAAGGCCACAAATAAAAGGGCTTTATAAACTTTTTTACTTATTTAAACTCTAATAAATTTAAAAAAAACATTATTAAAATATTAAATACCACCACTTGTGAACAATAATATTGTTGAACATAATTAAATAAAGGAATAGAATGTACATTCTTACAAAAAAATACAAATATGAAGTTTTTCAAAGACTATTAAAAATTGAAGAAAGTTTTGAAGTTGCTTGTTCAAAGTCAGGAATTACGCAAAGTCAAGGAAAAAGTTTTTTAGCTAAAAGTTAAGTTTTAGCTAAACTAAAATGCAGAAATATCTTTACTTATAAATTTATACCCAACACCCCTAATATTTGCAATCATCCCATTTTTTAATTTTTTTTGTAATTTGTGAATCACACTTCTCATACTAACAGCTTCAACTGCTTTATTATCCCAAACATATTCATGAATCATTTCAGATGTTACTGTTTTATCAAGGTTATCTACGAAAAGAGTTAAAAGTAGTTTTTCTTTATGGGTTAAAACAATTTCATGATCGTGTTTATATAAGTTTTGATCTTTTAAATTAAATTTATATCCAAAACCTAGTTCTATTACATCTTTATCTATGTCATTTTTTAAAATTGTTTTAATATGATATTTTAAATGTAAAAGAAGCTCTTCTAGCTCAAAGGGTTTTTTTAAATAATCATTACATCCAAGTTCATAAGCTTTTGAAATATTATCAATGTCTAATTCAGCACTTACTATTATAACTGGCAAATCTTCATGCTTTTTTCTAATCTCTTCTAAAACTTCGTGACCAGAAAATCCTGGTACATTTATATCTAGGATATACAAATCATAATTATTGTTTAGAATATTTGTCATTGCATCATAACCATTATCTACACTTGTAATAAAAAAACCTTTTTGTTCCAAGGCATTACTGATTAATTTGTTTAATGAAAAGTCATCTTCTAATAAAAATATCTTCATAGGCTCTTCTTTGTAATTGGTTCAATATCAAAAATAAATTTTGTACCACGATTTTTTTCACTTTTTATATCAATAAGTATTCCATACTTATCACAAATCTCTTTAACTATATTAAGCCCTAAACCCAAACCTAGCTTTTTACTTGATTTTTGATAGTACTCCTCAAAGATAAGTTCAGTATCTTCAATACCAATACCAAAATCCTCGATACTTATTATAGTCATATTGTTTTCAATTCCAAAAAATACATTTATTTCAGATGATTCTTTGCTATATTTTATTGCATTACTAATGGTGTTATCAATTAATCTTTCAAATTCATAGATATTTATAAAAACTTCTAGTTCATCAGAAAACTCAAGATTTATATGAATATCTTTTGTATTTGCTAACTCATCAAAAAACTGTATTCTTGAACTAATAAACTTCAAAAGATTTATTTTTGTGATTTTATATTCACGGCTTTCTTTTTTAACTTTATAGGATAAATCTCCATATATGGAACTTAGTGTTTTACTTGAGGCTCTTATAGATTCAATCTCCTTTGACAGACCATATTTTTGTTCAATCAACTCAGTATTTAAAGATATTATTGAAACAGGAGTATTCATCTCATGCATAATTTTTTTTACAAATAAATCTTGTTGCTCTAGTAAAGAAGCAATGGTTATTTTACTTTTGTATATTTCAAGTTGAGTTCGAACCCTAGCTTTAATCTCTTTGGGTTCAAATGGTTTTGTAATATAATCAACACCACCTTGGCTAAAAGCTTTAACTTTACTATCTATATCATCTAATGCAGAAATAAATATAATAGGAATATCTTTTAAGTTTTCCTCTTCTTTTATTATCTTACAAACTTCAAAACCATCTAAATCTGGCATTTTGATATCAAGTAAGATTAAGTGTGGAGGATTGTTTTTTGATGATTCAATGGCAAATTTTGCATCAATAGAAGCTTTTATATCATAGTTTTCACCTTTTAATATCTCGTTTAGATATTTTAAGTTCTCTTTTTTGTCATCAATTATAAGTACTGTGTAGTTTTTAGTCATATATTAATCTTCTTAAACATCCTAGTTTGTTAAGATTATAGAATAATTAATGTAAAAAGCTATTTAGGATTTTTAGTGAATTTAAAAAGACTTTTCATGTTACTGTTTATTTTAAATACAGTTTCATTTATCTGCGTTGCTATTGTGATTAATAAATATCAAAAGGCAACAAACGAATTGGAAAATGCATATAAAATGCAATACAAATCTTTGATTTTAACTCAAGAACTAAGACAAAGTAGTGATGACCTAACAAGAATGGCAAGAACCTATGTAATAACTGGTAACCCAATGTTTGAGGAGCAGTTTAAGACTGTTCTTGATATTAGAAATGGAGAAAAGAAAAGACCTAAAAGATACAATGGAATCTTTTGGGACTTTTTTACATTAGGTGATAAAAAACCAAATTTCAATGGTGAAAAAATTGGTCTAAGAGATTTGATGATAAAAGCAAACTTTGCAGAAGAAGAGTTAAATATGCTTTTTGAATCCCAAAAAGAATCTGACGATTTAACCAACCTTGAACATAAAGCTATGAATGCAGTAAAAGGGATTTTCCAAGATGAAAAGGGTGATTATACTATTTATGGTGAACCTGATTTTAAATTAGCTAGAGAGATTATGCATGGGGATGAGTACCATAAAGCAAAAATTAGGATTATGAAGCCCCTTGATGATTTTTATAGAGCCTTTGAATCAAGAACAAAACAAAAGGTTGATGATGCAAAATTAGTTTTGCAAAAACAAGAGTTTAATGTAAATGTTATTGTTCTTTTTTCAGTACTTTTATTTTTATTATCTTTCTTTATTATTCTTTTTAGAATCATCTACCCTATAGATTTACTTAGAATTGCCATGGTAAAACTATCTTCAAATGATATGAGTGTTGAGGTTGAAAAAAACAAATATGAAGATGAAGTTGGGGATATGATTGGTGCAGTGCAAATTTTCAAAGAAAATACTGAAAAACTAGTTGAAAGTGAACAACAAATTAAAAAAGCGATGCAAGAAGCAACCCATGCAAACAAAGCAAAATCTATATTCTTAGCAAGAATGAGTCATGAACTAAGAACACCTTTAAACGCTATATTAGGATTTACAAATCTACTAAATAAATCAGAAAATATCAATATACAAGAAAAAAAGAATTTAGATACCATAAAAAGAAGTGGGAAACACCTATTAAATATCATAAATGAGATTCTTGAATTATCAAAAATTGAAGCAGGAAAAATAGAACTAAATCCTAAAGCCTTCCAACTGCATGAATTGATTAAAGATATAGATTCTATGTTTGCTTTTAGATGTGAATCAAAAGGTTTAACTTTTAATCTAAATGTTGACTCAAATATTCCTAATATCATAAAAACAGATGAACAAAGACTTAGACAAATTCTAATTAATCTTTTAGGCAATGCTTTAAAATTTACAAAAAAAGGAAAAATCACACTAAATATTTATGAAAAAAACAAAAGATTATTTTTTGAAGTAAAAGATACTGGAATTGGTATTGAAAAAGAGGATCAAAAAAAGATTTTTAAACCCTTTGAGCAGATTAAAAAAGATGATTATAAATCAAATGGAACAGGACTTGGTTTATCCATTACTAAAGAGTTAATCACTTTAATGGGCGGTTCAATCTATGTAAAAAGTTTTGTAAATACTGGTAGTGAATTTTATTTTAGCATTGATTATGAAGATTCAGATGAACTACAATTTGAAGAAAAAGGCTTTTTAAAAGATATTGTAGGGATAGAAAAAGTTGAAAATGCTACTATCTTAGTTGTTGATGATATAAAAGAAAATAGAGATTTAGCAATTCAGATATTAGAACAGTATGGATTTATAACTTGTTCTGCTTCTTCTGGTGAAGAAGCAATTAATATTGTAAAATCAAAAGATATTGATTTGATATTTATGGATACATTAATGCCAGGTATGGATGGACATGAAACTACAAAGGTGATTAAAAATCAATTAAAAAAACAAGATATTCCAATTATCACACTATCAGCGAATGTTTTTGATGATGATAAACAAAAAGCAATTAAAAATGGTGCCGATGACTTTTTAGCAAAACCTATAGATGAAAAACAATTAATCAAAATACTTCAAAAATATCTTCATGTAGAATTAAAATTTGATGAGACAAAAAAAATACAAGAGGAAGAGATTTTTACAAATCTTTCAAAAGAGTTTTTTATTAGTTTAAAAGATTTTGCTTTACAAATGGATAATAGTTCAATATATGAACTACTTGAAAAAAGCTCAATTGACAACAAAAGCAAACTTTATATAAAAAACTTAATAGAAGAGTTTGATTATCAAGCACTTGTAAAAGTATGTGATCAAAGGTTATAACTCTCAATGTATACTAAATATACAAATAAATTTTATAGTTACTTTAAAAAACAACACTAAAACAACACTTCTTTTTTATACTTCATCCCAAGAAAATATCAAACTAAAAAAAAGCGAATTTTTTAGTTTGGTATTAAATCTAATAGGAGATCGTATGAAGAAATTTATAGCTAAATCATTGTCTGTTGCTGCAATCGTTGCAATGGCAACTGTAGCACAAGCTGCTGATACAATTAAAGTTGGTGTTTTACACTCATTATCTGGAACTATGGCAATTAGTGAAACAACATTAAAAGATACAGTTTTAATGTTAATTGAAGAGCAAAATAAAAAAGGTGGGGTTTTAGGTAAAAAACTAGAACCAGTTGTTGTTGATCCAGCTTCAAACTGGCCATTATTTGCAGAGAAAATGAGAGGATTATTAACTAAAGATAAAGTTGATGTAACTTTTGGTTGTTGGACATCAGTTTCTAGAAAATCTGTTTTACCAGTTGTTGAAGAGTTAAACGGACTATTATTTTACCCAGTACAATATGAAGGTGAAGAATCATCTAAAAATGTATTTTATACAGGTGCGTCACCAAACCAACAAGCTATTCCAGCTGTTGATTACTTAATGAATGAAATTGGTGTAAAAAGATGGGTTTTAGCTGGAACTGACTATGTTTATCCAAGAACTACAAACAAAATCTTAGAAAGTTACTTAAAAGCTAAAGGTGTAGCAGCTGAAGATATTATGATTAATTATACTCCATTTGGACACTCTGATTGGCAATCAATTGTATCTGATATCAAAAAATTTGGTAATGCAGGTAAGAAAACAGCTGTTGTTTCTACAATCAATGGTGATGCTAACGTTCCATTCTATAAAGAATTAGGTAACCAAGGTATTGGTGCAGAAGATATTCCAGTTGTTGCTTTTTCAGTTGGTGAAGAAGAACTTTCAGGTCTTGATACTAAGCCTCTAGTTGGTCACTTAGCTGCGTGGAACTACTTCCAGTCTGCTGAGTCTGAAGATAATGATGCATTTATTGCAGCTTGGAAAAAATTTATCAAAGATGATAAAAGAGTTACAAATGACCCAATGGAAGCTACATATATTGGTTTCAATTTATGGGTAAAAGCTGTTGAAAAAGCTGGAACTACTGATGTGGATGCAGTTTCAAAAGCAATCATTGGTCTTGAAGTTCCTAACTTAACTGGTGGGACTGCTAAAATGCTTAAAAACCACCACTTAACAAAACCAGTATTAATTGGTGAGATTCAAGAAGATGGTCAATTTGAAACTGTATGGTCAACTGATGGTGAAGTAGCAGGTGATGCATGGTCAGACTTTTTACCTTCATCAAAAGATGTAATCTCTGATTGGACAGCACCAGTTAACTGTGGTAACTACAACACAGTAACTAAAAAGTGTTCAGGTCAAAACTACTAATAACAAAAATCTAAAGAAGAGAATCTTTTCTCTTCTTTAACCCTACAAGGCATTCTTATGAAAAAATCTAATTTAATCAAAATAATCTTTCTTAATTTATTTTTTTTAACTTCACTTTTTGCTTCTTTTGAGACTGATATTGAAGCATTAAAAACAAAATCTTTTAAAAAGAAACAACAAGTTATTAATGAACTAGTTGAAAAATACTCTGATGATGAAAGAACAGAAACTCTTTTAAAGAAAATGGTTGCTGGCGACCTTTTATATACAAAAAAAGAGGGAATATTCGTAATCTTAGAAAAAAAAGAGGGGAGCACTTACCATACGAAAACTTTTTTAGATGGAAAAGTTTTAGAACCTCAAAGTAGAAGAGAGTTTAGAAAAGTAAAAACAAATAATAGATTAAGAAGTGTTATTAAATCAAACTTAGCCCAAATGAACCTTTTTTCAAAGAAAAAAGATGTAAGGCTAAAATCTGCAAAAAATATTCTTTCAAATGTTGATGAAGATTCGAAAGAGTTAATCAATAAAGCATTAACAAAAGAGAAAGATAGTGATGTAAAAGAGGTTTTACTTGAAGCAAAAACTATAATTCTTGCAAAGTATTCAAGTGGTGAAGAGCAATTACAAGCAGTAAAAGATCTAAGTGATTTTATCTCTTCAGATACCTTAGCAACTTTAAAAACCATTGAGAGCAAAGATGATATTTCAAGTGAATTAAAAAAAGCTGCAACAAGTTCAATCTCTACAGTTGAAACTATTAGATCATATTATGGTGTTTTAGAAAAAGCATTTTTTGGTCTTAGTATGGGTTCAGTTTTACTTTTAGCAGCAATTGGACTTGCTATTACATTTGGTGTTATGAAAGTAATTAATATGGCTCATGGTGAGATGATGATGATTGGAGCATATACAACTTATACTCTTCAACAAGTTATGCCAGGACTTATTGAGTATTCAATTTTAGTTGCAATTCCTGCAGCATTTATTGTAAGTGGTATTGTCGGAATTATCATTGAAAGACTTGTTATTAGACACCTTTATGGAAGACCACTTGAAACACTATTAGCGACATTTGGGATTAGTTTAATATTGCAACAAATTGTAAGAACAATTTATTCTCCATTAAATCAAGAGGTTAAAACCCCTGATTGGATGAGTGGTGCATTGGAAATAAATAGTGCACTATCTTTAACATACAATAGATTATATATTATAATTTTTGCACTACTAGTGTTTGCTGGTGTTTTAATGGTTTTAAATAAAACAAGTTTAGGACTAAAAGTGCGAGCTGTAACTCAAAATAGGCAAATGGCACAAGCAATGGGTATTAAAACTTCATGGATTGATGCAATGACTTTTGGTATTGGTTCTGGAATTGCAGGTATTGCAGGGGTTGCTTTATCTCAACTTACAAATGTTGGTCCAAATCTAGGGCAAGCATATATTGTAGATAGTTTTATGGTTGTTGTATTTGGTGGTGTTGGTAACCTTTGGGGTACACTTATTGCTGCAATTACGCTAGGTGAGATTAACAAATTTATTGAGCCAATTGCTGGTGCAGTTCTTGCAAAAGTAATCATTCTTGTATTTATAATTTTATTTATTCAGAAAAAACCAAGAGGTCTGTTCCCACAAAAGGGAAGAGATGCTCAAGATTAAGGTATAAAAAATGGAAAATATTAAAAGAAAACCAATAATTTTACAAATTTTAAATAATGACCTTGGTGGGAAAATAGTACTTGGCGTTTTAGCTTTAGTAGTAATTTATGTTTCTTTTGCAAATCTAGTATTACCAGAAGGTTCAATATTTCATATCTCAACATATACAGTAACACTTTTAGGTAAATATTTAGCCTTTGCTCTTTTAGCATTAGCACTTGATTTAGTGTGGGGTTATATTGGAATCCTAAGCCTTGGACATGGTGCATTTTTTGCCCTTGGTGGTTATGCTATGGGTATGTACTTAATGAGACAAATTGGTGATAGAGGGGTTTATGGAAATCCTGAATTACCAGATTTTATGGTATTTATGAATCTAAAAGAGTTGCCATGGTTTTGGTATGGGTTTGATAATCCTATCTTTACACTTATAATGATTATGTTTGTACCTGGATTATTAGCTTTTGTTTTTGGATATTTGGCATTTAGAAGTAGGGTTACTGGGGTTTATTTATCAATTATAACTCAAGCTATGACTTATGCACTTATGCTTGCATTTTTTAGAAATGACATGGGATTTGGTGGTAACAATGGACTTACGGACTTTAAAGATATATTAGGATTTGATTTACAAGCTGATTCAACAAGAATTGCTTTACTTATAATTTCATTTTTAGCTTTAACAGGTGGTTATCTTGTGGCTAGATTTATTATGAATTCAAGACTTGGAAGAGTTTGTATAGCAATTCGTGATGGTGAGAGTAGAACAAGGTTTATAGGTTATAGAGTTGAGCAATATAAACTATTTATCTTTATAGTTAGTGCTTGTATGGCTGGTATTGCCGGGGCTTTATATGTACCACAAGTAGGAATTATAAACCCAGGTGTTTTTTCACCATTGTTTTCAATTGAGCTTGTTATTTGGGTTGCAATTGGTGGACGTGGAACTTTATATGGTGCAATTGTTGGAGCCTTTATCGTTAACTATGCAAGTACATATTTTACATCAGCTCTTCCAGAAGTTTGGTTATATGCTTTAGGTGGATTATTTGTAGTGGTTACTTTATTCTTGCCAAAAGGTGTAGTTGGATTAATTTCACAAATGAAAGATAAATTAAATAAAGACAACAAGAATGAAGAGAGTGAGGTTCAAAATGCTACTACTTAAACATGAAAATGAACAAAATATAGGAGATTTAAAAAAAGGTGATAGAATCCTTTATTTGGATGATGTAACAGTTAGTTTTGATGGGTTTAAAGCTTTAAACTCTTTATCTTTATCTATTGAATATGAAGAATTAAGATGCATCATTGGAGCAAATGGAGCTGGAAAATCAACTATGATGGATGTTATTACAGGGAAAACTAGTCCAGATAAAGGGCAAGTTATTTTTGGTAAAGCTGTAAATCTACTTGAAATGGATGAACCAAGTATTGCCGAAATTGGTATTGGAAGGAAGTTCCAAAAGCCGACAGTCTTTGATGGACACTCAGTTTTTGAAAACCTTGAATTAGCTATGAAAGATGACAAAAGATTTTTTAAAACACTTTTTGCAAAATTAAGTGGTGAACAAAAAGATAAAATTGAAGAAACTATGGAGCTAATTGGTTTAAAAGACTTTTATAATACCCAAGCAGCTATTTTATCTCATGGTCAAAAACAATGGCTTGAAATAGGAATGCTATTAATGCAAAGTCCAAAGTTACTTTTAGTTGATGAGCCAGTTGCAGGTATGACTCCAGGTGAGGTTGAAAAAACAGGACAAATTTTAACAGAACTATCAAAATCACACTCAGTTGTTGTGGTTGAACATGATATGGAATTTATAAGAAGTATTGCAAAAAAAGTAACAGTTTTACATGAGGGTTCTGTTTTGGCAGAGGGTTCTATGAGTGATGTGCAGAATAATGAAAAAGTTAGAAAAGTGTATTTAGGAGAGTAGGAATGTTGAAAATAGAGAAATTAAATCAATTTTACGGACAAAGCCATACTTTATGGGATTTAGACCTTGAAATCAAACAAGGAAGATGTACTTGTCTTATGGGAAGAAATGGTGTTGGAAAAACAACACTAATGAAATCAATAATGGGACTTCTTCCAATAAAAGGTGGTGAACTACTTTTTGAAGGAAAAGATATTTCAAAACTTGGAAGTGAAAAAAGAGCAGGTTTAGGAATAGGTTATGTTCCACAAGGAAGAGAGATATTTTCACAACTTACAGTTAAAGAGAATATTGATATTGGACTACTTGGAAATAGAAATGGATTAAAACAAGTACCTGATAAAATATATGAACTTTTCCCAGTTTTAAAAGAGATGTTAAAAAGAAAAGGTGGTGACCTAAGTGGAGGTCAGCAACAACAATTAGCAATTGCTAGAGCACTTTGTTTAGAACCAAAACTTTTAATTCTTGACGAGCCAGCAGAAGGTATTCAGCCAAATATTGTTCAACAAATAGGGCAAGTTATTGATTATCTTACAAAAGAGGAAAAAATCACTGTTATCTTAGTTGAACAAAAACTTCCTTTTGCTAGACGTCATGGAGATGATTTTTATCTTGTCGATAGGGGTAGAGTTGTAGCTAATGGTGAAATTGAAAACCTTAATGATGATATTGTAGAACAATATCTATCTGTATAAAAGTATAAGTTTTATACAAATGTAAAAAAATTAATCTTTTATTTTTTGATATACTAAACAATATATATTTGCAAGGTTAATAATGAGTATATCAATAGGTTTTGAAAAAGATATTTTTTCATTAGAGAAACTAAAACTTCCCACAAGACATTACTACTTTAATGATACAGAAAACTATGTAAAGTTATTAAGTATAGGGGAAGGAATTTTCCCAAAAGATAGAATAAAAACTAATATTAAACTAGTAGACTCCACGGCAATAGTGACTACTGAAAGTGCTACAAAAGTATATCCTTCAAAAAAAGAGTTTGGAATAAATTATATAAATATTGATCTAAAATCTTCAAACCTAGAAGTTTTAAATGATGAGTTGATTTTATATAAAGACTCAAAACTCCTTCAAATACTAAGGCTTAATGCCGATGAAAATTCAACCTTCTTTTATTCTGATATTTTAACACAAGGTAGAAGTTACGAACACTTTGACTTTGATTCTATGTTAGTTAGAAATAAATTCTTTTGTGAAAAGAAACTTGAATATTTTGAGAATTTTGAAGTCTTAGGTGAGGATTTAAAAGAGTATATAAAAAGACATGATAGTGAAAACTATATCTATTTAAAAATATATATTAAGACAAAAGATGATGATAAGTTTTTAAAGGAACTTCATAGTAATAACTTTGAGTCCTTCACTTTTACAAAATCAAAAAAAATGATTTTAGGCTCAATTAGTGCAAATAATATGATAGAGATAAAAAAATTGCAAAAAGAGATTTGGGAACTTTATAGAAAAAATTTAAATAAAAAGGAATTTTGTTTAGGTAAACAATAAAGATTCCTAAATAAAATAAGAGATAACTAATTAAGGTGTTATATGAAAATTGAAATAAAACCAAAACCTCTTACTCGAGAAGCTTTTAAAAATTTTGGTGAAGTTATAAGTAAAGAGGGTAGGCCTTCTATAAGTATTAACAGAGATTCTGCCCAAAAGTTTTATGAAGTATGTAATATGGATACAAATGAAAAAAGTGGGATGACAACCTTACATATTTATATAGGAAATAAAAGAGAGTTCCCTTTACAAATTGATATGTTAGAAAAACATCCATTATTTTCACAAACATTTATTCCAAGAAGTAAAGAACCATTTTATTGTGTTGTTGCTTTAGGTGGTAGAGAACCTGACTTATCAACTTTGGAAATCTTTGAAACTAATGGTGACCAAGGAGTTCATTATAATAGAGGAGTTTGGCATTTCCCTTTAATATGTGTAAAAGATAAAGAAGAGTTCATTGTTTTAGATAGAGCAGGATTAAATAAAGAAGAAAAAATAATAGTTGAACAAGTAGAATATAATATGAAAGATGAAGAGATTTATTTAGTAAGGGAGTAATCAAATAAAAAGATGAAAGTTAAAAAATAACTTTCATCTTTTTTATTACTTGTCTAATAACAATTTATCATCATCTAACTCTTCGCCATCTTTTTTTGCAAGGGCGAATAGATTAAGTAGATCTTTCACTTCATAATCAGATCTTTCTTTACCTTCTAAATCAAAGATAATTTTACCTTCGTGTAACATAATAGTTCGGCTCCCATGATCAAGTGCTTGTCTCATAGAGTGAGTTACCATCATTACAGTTAATGATTTCTCTTCAATAATCTGTGAGGTAATATCCATAATAAGTGCCGCTGTTTTTGGATCTAATGCCGCTGTATGTTCATCTAGTAATAAAATACTACTTGGTTGTAAAGCAGACATCAATAAACTTACTGATTGTCGCTGACCTCCAGATAAAAGTCCCATTTGGGAATTTAATCTATTTTCTAATCCAAGATTAAGTCTACTTAATTGCTCTTTAAATAGTTTTCGTAATTTATTATTTAGTGCAAAAGATAGAGTACCTCTTTTCCCTCTACCATAAGCAAGAGCCATATTCTCTTCAACTGTTAAATCACCGCATGTTCCGGCAAGTGGATCTTGAAATACTCTAGCTATATCTTTTGTACGACCAGTTGCAGGTAAAGCTGTAACATCTCTATCATTAAAAAATATCTGACCATGAGTTGTTTCAATATCACCTGCAATAGTATTTAGCAAAGTTGATTTTCCTGCACCATTTGAGCCAATAACAGTTACAAACTCTCCAGTTGGTATTGTTAAATCAACACCTCTTAACGCTAACTTTTCAGTTGCTAAGCCATGATTAAAAGTAACATGTAAATCTTTACAAGAAATCATACTCTTTTCCTTTTAGCTTTTTTAGTTTTATATTCACTACGCAATTTTGGAAATATTAATGATAAGGTAACAAGTACTGCTGTAAGTAAATTTAAATCAGATGCTTGGAAACCTAAAAAGTCTGCATTAAGTGCCATAGAAACTGCAACTCTATAAAGAATAGAACCTAGAATACAACTTAATACAACAACTAACATAGACTTTGTTCCAAATAAGGACTCCCCTATAATAACAGCAGCAAGTCCTACAACAATAGTTCCAATCCCCATTGTTGAATCTGCAAAACCACTAGTTTGTGCAAATAAAGCTCCTCCTAGTCCTACTAAACCATTTGATAAAGCTAGTCCTACATATACTTTTTCTTTAACAACAATACCATTTGCTTGAGCCATTCTTTTATTAGAACCAACAGCTCTCATTGCTAAACCATATTCAGTATATAAAAACCATGCTAATAATAAACCACCAAGAATTGCACATACAGCTACAAATATAACTTTTAAATACATAGCTGGAATTCCTAAATCTTCAAATGGAGTTAGCATAGTAGGCTCCATAATTAAAGCAAGATTTGGTTTTCCCATCACACGAAGATTTATTGTGTATAAAGCTGTCATTGTAAGAATACTTGCTAGAAGATGAAGAATATTAAAACGTAGATTTAACCAAGCTGTGACAATACCAGCACTTGCAGCTGCTAGTGTACCTAACAAAGTTGCCAAATAAGGATTGACTCCAGATACTATTAGAGCAGCAGTTGCCGCTGCTCCTAGAGTGAAACTTCCATCAACAGTTAAATCTGGAAAATCTAAAATACGAAAAGTAAGATAGACTCCCATAGCAACTAAACCATAAATAAACCCTATTTCAAGTGTTCCTAAAAAAGCATAAAGTGACAAGTTGACAACTTTTAATTATTTAACAATTTTAGTAGCTTTTTCAAGTACTGATTTTGGAACTTCGATACCCATTCTTTTAGCCATTTTTGGATTAACATAAAGATCAGTTCCCTTTGCCATTTTTACATCAATAGCTCCTGGTTTCTCACCTTTTAAAATTCTTATAACTATATCTCCAGTTTGACGACCCAAATCAAAGTAGTTATAACCAACCGCAGCAATTGCTCCTCTTTCTACTGTACTTGTATCACCAGCAAAAACTGGAACTTGTGCATCAATTCCAACTTTTACAACTGATTCAACAGCAGAGATAATAGTATTATCAATTGGACAATAAATCGCATCTACTTTACCAACTAATTGTTTAGCTGCAATCATTACATCTGATGATTTGGGAGCAGCAGATTCAACAATTTTTATCCCCATTTTAGAAGCTTCATCTTTTATTGAAGCTAACATTGAAACAGAATTTGCTTCTCCTGGATTATAAGGAATACCTACAACTTTAAGATTTGGAATAAAATCTTTTATTAATTCAAGGTGCTCTTTAACATTTGCCATATCTGATAGACCTGTAACATTTCCACCTGGTTGTTTTAAATTTGGAACAAGTTTTGCAGCTAGTGGATCTGTTACAGCTGAAAATACAACTGGAATTGTTTTTGTAGATGTAACTGCCGCTTGTGCTGATGGTGTTGCGATTGCAACAATAATATCAGGATTGTCTCCCACCATTTTTCTAGCAATTTGTGAAGCAATATCAGGTTTTCCTTGCGCACTTTCATAGGTGAACTTAAGTTGATCACCACTATAACCATTATCATTTAATGTTTGTTTGATTCCATCTCTTACAGCATCTAGTGCTGGATGTTCTACAATTGCAGTTGTTGCAATATATACAGGTTTAGCTTGTAAAGCAGAAGATACTAAAAGTGTTGACATAAGGGCACTTTTAAAAATTGAACTTAATTTCATAATGAATTCCTTAGAATGATTTATTATTTGTTTAAACTTAAAAAAAATTTTTAAAAAAATTGTGAAATATTGTATATCTTTACAACTAAATGGTTACTTAGATGAAAATATAAAAGTGGTATGAATAATTCATCTATTATGTTTCTAAAATAAGTATTACGTCCTATTTTTATTAAATATCTTGAAATAACTGATTGCTTAGTTTATATAGTTAACATATTTTTGTCTACTAAATAAACATAACAAACCATATTTTCTTATCATTTTTACATATAAAGGCCTTAATGTCGTATTCTAATGAGATATATTTAGTAAATGCTAATCAAAAAATTTTTCCAAATTATTTAATTGTATAAATTGTAAACAATTATTGTAAACAATCATTGTAGACAATGTGCTAACATGATTTTCATGATTTATCAATGATAAATACTAATTAAAATTTAGGAGACGAAATGAAAAGGTTTATGAAACTTAGTTTAGTAGCTGGGCTACTAAGTAGTACACTTTTAGCACAAGATACAATTAAAATTGGTTTTGTTGGGACACTTTCTGGAGCAAATGCTGCATGGGGAACTTCAAACGTAAGATCAATGGAAACATCTGCAGATATTTATAATAATCAAGGTGGAGTTGAAATTGGTGGGAAAAAATATAAGGTTGAAATAATTCCATTTGATGATGCATATGATCCAAAAATTGCAGTTGCAGGTATGGAAAAAATGGCTCAAGAACAAATTAAATATGTAATTGGACCAAATGATGATGCCCAAGCAATTGCAGTTAGACCAATTGCTGAAAAAAATAAAATAGTATATTTCCCATATGCTTTTAATAAAAGTTTATACAAAAAACCAGCTAACTATGCAGTATTTGGGATGATTGCTTCTTATCAATGGGAACCAGCAGTATATAAATGGTTACAAGATAATAAAGATGTTAAAACTATTGCATTTCTTGCAGCAAATGCAGCTGACCCATTAAATCAAAGAGACAATGGTATTCAAATTGCAAAAGATTTAGGTTTAGATGTTGTTGAAGCAAAAGCTACATATAAAGCTGATACTAGAGATTTCTTCTCTGTAATTACTCCAGTTATTAAGAAAAAACCTGATTTATTAGTTCTTTCAGGGGTATCTCCTGCAACTGCACCACTAATCATTAAAACTGCTAGACAATTAGGATTTAAAGGTTTTATGGCAGCTGGAACTGCTCTTGATGCTGGTATCTTAAAAGAGGGAGCAGGGGACGCTGCTAATGGATTTATTTGTCAAGGTGGAGCAGATGCTTCTATTCAATCTGAAGTTATGGAAAAATGGGTAGATACTTATACAAAGAAATTTGGTGAGTACAATGATGAATCAAATACAAAAGTATTTGCTTTAGAATATATTTTAGAAGTTATGAAATCAAATCCAAAAGCTATAAATGATGCAGATGAGTTCTTAAAAACTGTAGATTCTGGATGGGAAGCTCCAAATAAATTCTTTAAAGATAAAGATGCAAAACTTAAATTTGTAGGTACTACAACATTTGGACAAGATAGACAATTGGGTGTTCCATTAACTCCAAAAATCTATAAAAATGGAAAGTTCGAAACATTATTTGTTGGTTCAGCTGACTAATTTAAAAGAGGCATCCTTTGATGCCTCGAACAATTAATTTTTTTAGGAAAAAACTTTATGGAACAAATATTACTTAATGGTTTAATCTCAGGCTCACAATATGCTCTAATTGCCCTTGGATTAACTCTTATTTTTTCACTTATGAGTATTCTTAATTTTGCCCATGGACAGATGTATGTTTTAGGTGCATTTGTTACTTATTATGTATATGGAAAATTAGGATTACCTTTTATTGTAGCTGTTATTGCTTCAGGTTTAACGTTAGCACTAATAGGTGCGATATTCGAAAAATATCTTTTTAACACAGTTTTGAAAAGGTCAGTTAGGGAAGAAAGCTCAATGCTTTTAGCAGCTGGAACTGCTTTTTTCCTAGATGCTTTAATTCTTATTGTTTTTGGTGAAAAACAAAGAAGTGTTCCTGCACTTGTAGATGGTGTGTTTTTTGGTGAGGAGTTTGGATTAGATATTATTATTCCATACAATAGAGTTGTTATTGGTTTAATCGCAATTGTAATGATTGTTTCGTTTATTTTATTTATGCAATATTCAAAACCAGGTCGAGCTATGAGAGCATTAGCACAAGATAAAACAGCAGCTCAACTTATGGGGGTTGATTTAGATAGATATAGTTTAATTGGATTTGCCCTTGGTGCAATGCTTGCAGGTGTAGCTGGAAGTTTATTAGTTACTATTACAGGAGTTAATTCAGGTATTGGTGGAGGTATTTCAATACAAGCTTTTACTATGATTATGATTGGTGGAGCTGGAGTTATCTCAGGAGCTATTTTAGGTGGATTTATCTTAGGACTTGTAGAAGCATTTGGACTTTACTACTTGCCTGGAGATATAACATATCTTACGATTTTTGTTGGTCTTATGATATTTTTAACTTTACGTCCACAAGGACTTATGGGTAAACCTTGGGGGTGATTTATGGAAAATAAAAAATTTATAATACAAGTATCAATAGCATTAGTTTTTCTTCTTATATTAATCCCTTCAGTTTTGATTTTAATGGGAAGAAATGATTATCTTTATGGAATCACATCAGTAGCAATTTTAGCAATGATTAGTTCAGGTGTTTGGTTGACTTTTTACATGGGAAGAATAAATATTGGACAAGGTGCATATGCTTTAATTGGAGCATATACAACAGCTGTTTTAGTTACACAATTAGAACTATCTTTTTGGATATCTATTTTTGTAGCTGGTTTTGTAGCGTCATTTTTTAGTATTCTAATAGGTATTCCTATTTTAAGATTAAAAGGGGTGTATTTCTCAATGATTACACTAACTTTAACTGAGGTTGCAAAGCTATTAGCTATTGCACTAGTTCCAATTACAAATGGTCCTAGAGGAATTACAAATATTCCAGTTCCTGGTGAATTAAGTATTTTTGGACTAACACTTATCCCCGATTTTGCAACAATGGAAAATAGTAAAATTGGCTTTTATTACCTTGCGGTTATTGCTATGATTATAACTTTTGCAATAATGTATAGATTAACAAAATCAAGAATGGGTATCTTGCTTAGGTCTTTACAACAAAATGAAGAACTAGCTTCATCATTTGGAGTAAATATTGCTTATTTAAGAGTTTTATCATATGCAATTGCTTCATTCTTTGGTGGAGTTGGAGGAGCTATATTTATAAACTTAACACAATCAGTTTATCCAACAACTTTCCAAGTTGCTGATTCAATTAACTATATGCTTTATACTTTTTTAGGTGGATTGGCATATGTATTTGGACCTATTTTAGGAGCTTTTGTTTTATACTTTTCTTGGGATTTATTATTTGTTTTCAGAGAGTATCAGTTACTTATTTATTCTGGAATTATGATTTTATTGATGATATTTTTACCAAATGGGATATTAAGTTTAAGGTTTAAAAAATGAGAAAAAGAATTTTAGAAGTAAATAACTTAAGTAAAAAATTTGGTTCTTTATATGCTGTAAATGATGTTACCTTTGAAGTTTATGAAGGTGAAATTTTATCTGTAATTGGACCTAATGGAGCAGGTAAATCAACAACATTTAAATTAATCTCTTCATTTTTAAAACCAAGTTCAGGGGAAGTGATTTTTAATAGAGAAAAAATATCAGGATTAAAACCACATTTAGTGGCTAGAAAAGGTGTTGTAAGAACTTTCCAAGAGACAACAGTTTTTAAAAGTATGAGTGTTAGGGATAATATAATTATTGCTCATCAATTACAAGCAAAATCAAATCTTTTAGGGTTTTTCTTTAATACAAAATTAGCAAAAGCAGACAATAAAAGATTTGGTAAATCTGCCGATGAGATTATTGATTTTTTAGGACTATCTGAAGTGCGAGATGAGTTAGCATCTAATTTACCACATGGATTATTAAGAGCTTTAGGTATTGCAAATGCTTTAGCTTGTAAACCAAAGGTTTTATTATTAGATGAACCTTTTGCAGGGATGAACCATGATGAAACAAGAAGATGTATGGATATGGTAAAACAGATTAAGCGTTCTGGAGTAACTGTATTATTAGTTGAACATGATATGCCAGCAGTTATGGAGATATCAGACAGAATTGTAGTTATTAGTTTTGGAGAAAAAATTGCTGAAGGAAAACCAGCGCAAATCCAAAAAAATCCTAAAGTAATTGAAGCTTACTTAGGTGTAGAAGATGAAGAGTTAGGAATTTAAAATGGCATTATTAGAGTGTAAAGATTTAGAAATAAATTATGACCAAGTTAGAGCTGTAAAAAAAGTAAACTTAAGTCTTGAAGAGGGTGAAACAATAACTTTAATTGGAGCAAATGGTGCTGGAAAATCTTCTATTTTAAAAGCAATTACAGGACTTAAAAAACCAAGTTCTGGAGAGGTTTTATTAAATGGTGAAAAATTAAATGGATTAAGTCCATCTAAAATAGTTGAAAAAGGTATCGCCATGACTCCTGAAGGAAGAAGAGTATTTCCTTATATGAGTGTAAAAGATAACCTTTTAATGGGTGCTTTTACAAGAAAAGATAAAGCAGGGATACAAGAAGATTTAGAGAAAGTACTTGATAAGTTTCCAAGATTAAAAGAGAGATTCAAACAACAAGCAAGTACTATGAGTGGTGGTGAACAACAAATGATGGTTATTGGACGTGCTTTAATGTCAAGACCAAAAATACTTCTTATGGATGAACCTAGTCTTGGTATTGCCCCAAAACTAGTTCAAGATATTGCAAGATCAATTGTACAAATTAATAAAGAAGATAAAGTTTCTGTTATCTTAGTTGAACAAAATTCACGTATGGCACTTAAAATTTCAAATAGAGCATATGCAATGCAATTAGGGGAGGTTTTATTAAGTGGAAACTCAAAGGATTTAATCCATGATGAAAGAATAATTGAATTATATTTAGGGGGAACTCACTAATGAAACTTGCAATAATAAATCCAAACTCAACAGAATCTATGACAAAAAAATGTGAAGAGGTAGCTTTAAAGTTTAAAAATCCTGATACGCAAGTTTGGGCTTCAAATCCAAGTGATAGTCCCAAAAGTATTGAAGGGCATTTTGATGAGGTGAAATCTTTGATGGGCTTAATGAGTGAAATCAAAAAAGCTAAAGAGTGGGGAGCAGATGCATATGTAATTGCTTGTTTTGATGACCCAGGATTAGAAGCTGCAAGGGAGCTTGTAGATGGTCCAGTTATAGGTATTTGTGAAGCTGCTATGCATATGACTTCAATTGTCTCATCAAGTTTTTCAGTTGTAACTACTTTAAATAGAGCTATTCCAATTATTGAAGAGTTAAGTCATAAATATGGTATGGATAAGTTTTGTAGAAAAGTAAGAGCTGCAAATATTCCAGTTTTAGCATTAGAAGATGGAACATGTAATGCAATGGAAAAAATAGAGAGTGAGATTTTAAAAGCAGTTAAAGAGGATAATTGTGAAGCAATTATTTTAGGGTGTGCTGGAATGGCTGATTTAACAATTGAGTTATCAAAAAGATGTAATATCCCAGTAGTTGATGGTGTTTTATGTGCAATTAAGATGGCTGAATCAATGGTTGGAGCAAAGCTTCAAACAAGTAAAATAAATTCATATGCTTATCCTATAGAAAAATAAAGTTTATAAATGGGGTCATTTTCAGAGTTTATTTTATGGTTTGGGGTAATTTTTCCATTAGTTTTTAGTGCAGGCCCAGGAAATGTATTATGTGCAGTTTGTGGTGCAACAAATGGATTTAAAAATTCAATTCCTTTTATACTTGGATTAAATCTTGTTTATACCTCTTATTCTTTACTTGCTGGTTTTGGATTAGCTTCAATTTTAAACTCTTTTCCTAAACTGTTTTTTGTAATTCAACTTTTAGGTGTTGGGTATATTTTTTATCTTGCCTATAGATTTTTATTAAGAAAAAATATTGAAAGAAAAGAGTCAAAAACAAAATTAGGATTTAAAGATGGTGTAATATCCCAAGCACTAAATATAAAAGGGATTTCAATAGTTTTTACTATGTACTCTCAATTTTTAAACAAAGATGAGACTTTAGTTTATGAAGTTTTAACTCTTAGTTTAGCTTTATTGGTTTTAAATCTATTTACCCATATGACTTGGGTTTATGGTGGATCTTGGATGGCGAAAAAGTTTGCATCCAATTATGCTGTTGAGTTACAAAGTAAAGTTTTTGGTGTGTTATTGATATTAATTGCCTTATGGTTATTGTTCCAACTATTTAATTAATAGATTGTTTACAGAAACTAGAATGTAAATTATTATATAATGAACAAGCATAAAATGAAAAAAGTGGGAGAAACTTTTAATGGACAAAAATGATTTATTTACTTTAGAAGATAATATAGTAAATTTTATATTTGATGCAATATTTACAAAAAATCTTCAACCAGGTACTAAATTATCAGAAAGTGTTTTAGCAAAAGAGTTAAACACAAGTAGGGATGTTGTAAGAAAAGCTTTTAGTAAACTACAAACTATGGGAATTTTAAGTTACAAAAAAAATCAAGGTTTTAATGTCGTTTGGATTAGTGAAGAGAATGCAAAAGATATTTTTACAACAAGAAAAATAATTGAGGCAGGAATTGTCGAAATTGTTACAAAAAGACATTCAAGGGAAAATTTAGACCTGTCAGCACTTTTGGAAAATATTGACACAGAAGAGTATCTAAAACTATCTCATAGAAATGGAGAGTATGTTAAATCCTCTTGTGATTTCCATCTAAACTTAGCTGCATTAAGTGAAAATGAGTTTTTAATTAATGCCCTAAAACCTCTAATCCCTTTAAGTATTCTTGCTGCTTTAATTTATGAAGATGAAAATACTGAATTTTCTTCATATGATGAACATAGGGTTTTGATTGAGACAATTCAAAGTAATAATGTTACTAATGCAAAAAATGTTATGTCAGAACATTTAGATCATTGTCTTGATGTTTTAGACTTTGATTTAGATATTATTAATAAAAAGAATAAATTTCTTTTTGCCTAACTAAGTATTTATAAACAAAGTTAAGCTTACTTACTTTTCTCTATTTTTAAAACAATTGTATAAAAAATAAACACAGATTGTAGACAATCATTGTAGACAATCTGCTAAAATTCTCTTATAAATAAATTAAGAAGTCTTTTTGGCTTTTTTTATGAGAGAAAAAAATGATATATGAAAACTATCCAAGAGATTTAATTGGTTATTCAAATGAACCTATAAATCCAAAATGGCCTAACAATGCAAAAATAGCTTTACAGTTTGTTTTAAATTATGAAGAGGGCGGTGAAAACTGTATCTTACATGGTGATGAGGCTAGTGAGATATTTCTATCAGAAATGAATAACCCTCAAGCTTTTTATAATCAAAGACACAAATCTATAGAATCACTATATGAATATGGTTCTAGAGTTGGTGTTTGGAGATTATTAAAACTGTTTAAAGATTTTGATATCCCCGTAACAATTTTTGCAGTTGCTATGGCAATTGCAAGAAATCCAAAACTTGCTGAATATCTTGCACTTAACAACTATGACATCTGTTCTCACGGCTACAGATGGATTAACTATCAAACAATAGAAGAATCAATTGAAAGAGATCACTTATATAAAAGTATTGAAATATTAGAAAAAATGATTGGTACTAGACCACTTGGTTGGTACACAGGTCGTGATAGTGAAAATACTAGAAAACTTGTTGCCCAAGAGGGTGGATTTTTATATGATAGTGATGCTTACAACGATGACTTACCTTACTTTTCCTCTGAAATTACAGATAAAAAACATTTAGTGATTCCATATACGATGGATACAAATGATATGAGATTTGTATTTGGTGGATTTAACCATAGTGATGAATTTTTCAATTATCTAAAAGATAGTTTTGATTGTTTATATGAAGAGGGACAAACTAGTCCAAAAATGATGAATATAGGGATGCATTGTCGAATCTTAGGAAAGCCTGGAAGATTCCAAGCAATAAAAAGATTTTTAGAATATGTAAAACAATTTGATGATGTATGGTTTTGTAAAAGAATAGATATTGCTAATCATTGGCACAAAAATTTCAGTATATAGAGGATTTAATGAAAACAAATAATGAAGTGAATAATTTAACAAATGTATCAAGTATCGACCTTGGAGCAAATGTAATTTATACAACAGATGAATTTTTCGCTAGTGCAAATAGAATGTTAGCAGAAACAGAAGCTGTATTTAAAGATGAGTTTGATGACAATGGTCACTGGATGGATGGTTGGGAAACCAGAAGAAGAAGAGATGGGAAAAATGACCATTGTATTATTAAACTTGGTGGCTTATCAAAAATCGAAACTTTTTTAGTTGATACTTCACATTTTAGAGGTAACTATCCATTAGCAGTTTCAATAAAAGGATGTTGCGTAAAAGATATTGAAGATAAAGATTTTATTAATAAGAAAGATGATTTTGAATGGCTTGAATTATTAGAACAAAGTAATTTACAAGGTGATTCAAAACAATATTTTGATTGTAAATCATATGATGAATTAACTCATTTAAGAGTTGATATTTATCCTGATGGTGGAATTGCTAGGTTTAAAGCTTTTGGAACTTTATGTTTTGATGAGAAACTTTATGAAAAAGAGAATGTAAATGTAACATCTATGAGCAATGGAGCTAGAGCAGTTTATGCAAATAATGAATTTTTTGGACCATTAAAAAATATCTTAAAAGATAATGTTGCGATTAATATGGGTGATGGATGGGAAACTAGAAGAAGAAGAGAACCTGGATTTGATTGGGGAATCATTGAGTTAGCTCAACCTGCAATTATTGATAATATTATGGTTGATACAAACTTCTTTAAAGGAAATTTTGCAGATTCTTTTTCTATATGCGCCGCATATTTAGATGAAACAACTGACAGTGCAGTGGTTACTCAAAGTATGTTTTGGGAAGAGTTAGTTTCAAAACAAAAACTACAAATGCATTCTAAACATGAGTTTGACAATTCATACATCTTACATAATAAACCAATAACACATATAAGAATTAATATTTTCCCTGATGGTGGTATTTCAAGACTTAAGATGTTTGGAAAATTTGTAAAAAAAGTGAAATAAAGAATTATTATGAGTTTAGTTTTAAAACCAGAGTCTTTAACTAGTAAAAGTTTTAGTGAGTATGGAAAAGTTTTGAGTGTTGAAGAGACTCAATCAATAACTATAAATGATGGCTTTGCACAAAAACATTTTAATCTTTGCAATATAGATGCAAATGAGAAAGGTGGTGTTGCAACTGTTCACTTTTATATAGGGAAAAAAAGAGAATTTCCTTTATCTATAAATATGATGGAGAAACATCCTTATTTTTCACAAACTTTTATACCAAGAAGTAACAATCCTTTTTTAGTGGTTGTTGCTTTAGGTGATGATAAACCAGATTTAAAAACACTTAAGGTTTTTAAAACAAATGGAAACCAAGGGTTTCACTATAAAAGAGGAATTTGGCATTTTCCTTTAATCTCAATTGAAGACAATGAACAATTCATTGTAATTGACAGAAATGATTTAGGAAAAAGTGCAAATAAATTGGATGACTGTATTGAAATAAATATTGATACGGAAATTAAAGTTTTAAAAGAGATGTAATGAAAGTAAAAGTTAATAAATCTCCACCATAAAGATGACTTTTAAGCTCTCACAAAAAAGTCATACGGGCAATGTGATTATAAGAAAACTAACGTAAAAAGTTGTTTAAGAGAGCCGGTTATTTGGGAAATGTTTATAAATTTATTTAAATAAAAGGGAAAATAACATGATTGAAAATATCAATAATGATTCTTTGGCTCCAACATCAAAGAGTGAAAAAAAATGGAAATGGTTTGAGGTGTCTAATATTTGGGCAAATGATATACAAAGTTTATTTGGATACACCCTTGTGGCATCACTTTTTATAAGTTATCAAGTTACAGGATGGACTGCTTTTGCAGCACTTATAGTTGCAGGATTACTTGTAACTTTTTTAGTTAATATTTCAGGAAAAGCTGGTGTTGATTATGGAATTCCATATCCAGTATTAGCAAGATCTAGTATGGGAATAAAGGGCGCAAAACTATCAGCTATTATTAGAGCAATTGTTGCAGTGTTTTGGTTTGGTGTTCAAACATATTTTGCTTCAACTGCACTTCATCTTTTAATTACTGCCCTTACAGGTATAAAATTAGAAACAACATATTTAGGAATTGATGCTATTGGATGGTTATCATTTTTTATTGTTTGGGTTCTTCAAATGGTTATTTTCTCAAAGGGTATGAACTGGGTTTCTAAGTTTTTAAATTTTGCTGCTCCTTTTGTTTATATTATTATGATTGGTTTATTAGTTGTTTTATGGAGTAAATCAGGTGGTGAGTTATTTAGTATGGCTAATAATATCTTCTCAAATAAACAATCAAGTTTAAGTAGTGAAGTTAATGGTTTTTTTGCAATTTTAGGGACAATGATTGCTTACTTTGCAGCTGTTATGATTAACTTTAGTGATTTTTCAAGATATGCAAAAGATAATAAATCAATGGTAGTTGGAAATTTAGTTGGACTTCCTTTTAATATGGTATTTTTCTCTGCTTTAGCACTTTTAATTACAGCTGGTTCAGTTGTTGTATTTGGTGAAAAACTTACAAATCCTATGGATATTGTTGAAAGAGCAGATAGTACGATTTTGAGTTTAATTGCTGCAATTACATTCTTTACTGCAACAGTTGGAATTAATTTAGTAGCAAACTTTATCCCTGCAGTTAATGGTATTTCAAATTTAGCACCAAAAAAACTGTCATTTAAAAAATCAGGACTTATTACCTCTTTCTTTGCACTTATTATTGGTGGGTTTTGGGTAAGCTTTATTAGTCAAGTTGGTATTAGTCCAATTGTTAATACTCTAGGTGCTACATTAGCTCCATTGTATGGAATTTTAGTAATTGATTACTTTTTAGTTAAAAAACAAACTTTAGATATAGACTCTTTATATGATGAATCACAAAATAGTGAGTATTTTTATGAAAATGGATGGAATAGTAGTTCACTTATTGCTTTTATAATAGGTGCAACATTTTCTATTTGTACTGTATGGATTGAATCTTTAAGTTCATTAAATGGATATGGATGGATAATTGGAGCAATTTTAGGGGCAATTGTACATTTAGTTTTATCAAAAAAAGCAACACAAAATCAATTAGCATTTAATTAAAAGAGGGAAAATGGGAAATAAAATTTTACAAGGAAGTTTAAAAGTAGATGAGTCTTTATTTAATTTAGTTAATGAAGAGGTTTTACCAACGACAACTATTTCAAAAGAGAGCTTTTGGAATAGTTTTGAAAATATCATTGAAGAATTATCACGAGAAAACAAAAATTTATTAGAAAAAAGAGATACCCTACAATCTTTAATTGATTCGTGGCATCAAAATAATAAATATGATGTAAACAATTTGCTTGAATACAAAAACTTTTTAAAACAGATTGGATATTTAATTGAATCAGATGAGAGTTTTAAAGTTGAAACTTCAAATGTAGATGAAGAAATAGCTATTCAAGCAGGTCCTCAACTTGTGGTTCCTGTTAAAAATGCTAGATTTGCATTAAATGCAGCAAATGCTAGATGGGGAAGTTTATATGATGCCTTATATGGAACTGATGTTATCTCAAAAGAGAGTGATTTAGCACCAACAAAAGAGTATAACATCAAAAGAGGTGAGGCAGTTGTTTCCTATGCAAAAAAGTTTTTAGATGAATCAATACCATTAGAAAATGGTTCCTTTGAGGATGTAAAAGGGTTTAAAATTGATGAAGATACTCTTCAATTTATTTTAACTGATAATTCATCTACAAGTTTAAAAAATAAAGAAAAGTTTCTTGGATATATAGCAGATAAAACAAATCCTAAAGCATTGATTTTTAAAAACAATAATTTACATATTCAGATTTTATTAGATAAAGAAAGTTTCATAGGAAAGCTTGATATTGCTGGAATAAAAGATATAGTTTTAGAATCAGCAGTTTCAACGATAATGGATTGTGAAGACTCAATTGCAGCAGTGGATGCTTTAGATAAAGTTGAAGTTTATAGAAACTGGTTTGGTCTTATGAAAGGTGATTTAGAAGAAAGTTTTACTAAGGCTGATAAAACAATCACAAGAAAACTAAATGATGATATTGTTTACAAATCTTTAGATGGGGAAGAAAAAGTCTTGCATGGAAGAAGTTTATTATTTGTAAGAAATGTAGGACATCTTATGACAAACCCTGCAATTTTAGATAAAAATGATGAAGAGGTTTTTGAAGGAATTATGGACTGTATGATGACAGTTTTATGTTCACTTGTTGATATTGAACAAAAAAATTCTAAATCAAATTCTAGAGAAAAAAGTGTTTATATTGTAAAACCAAAAATGCATGGACCAGCAGAAGTTGCCTTTGCTGTTAAACTTTTTGAAAAGGTAGAAAAAGCTTTAAATATTCCAGAAAATACAATAAAAATTGGAATTATGGATGAAGAAAGAAGAACAACTATAAATTTAAAAGAGTGTATAAAACAAGCAAAACAAAGAGTGGTTTTTATCAATACTGGATTTTTAGATAGAACAGGTGATGAGATTCACACTTCTATGTTAGCAGGGGCATTTGTTGCTAAAACAAAAATGAAAGAACAAACTTGGATAAAAGCATATGAAAGTTGGAATGTTGATATTGGTTTAGAGTGTGGTTTACAAGGTAAAGCTCAAATTGGTAAAGGGATGTGGGCAATGCCAGATGAGATGGCAAAAATGATGACTGAAAAAATATCTCATCCAAAATCAGGTGCAAATACAGCTTGGGTTCCATCTCCTACAGCAGCAGTTTTACATGCTATGCATTATCATAAAATAGATGTTTTTGAGATTCAAAATGAACTAAAAAATAAAAAAAGAGCATCAATTGATGAGCTTTTAACACTTGCACTTATGGATGAAAATGAGATTATGAGTAAAGATGAAATAAAAAAAGAGCTTGATAACAATGCCCAAAGTATTTTAGGATATGTTGTAAGATGGGTTGATGCAGGAATAGGTTGTTCAAAAGTTCCTGATATCAATAATATTGCACTTATGGAAGATAGGGCAACCCTTAGAATCTCATCTCAACATTTAGCAAATTGGATTGAACATTGTATTTGTTCTAAAGAAGATGTTATGGATTCTTTAAAAAATATGGCAATTGTAGTTGATAAACAAAATGAAAATGATCCTACATATATAAAAATGGCACCATTATATGATGGCTTTGCCTTTAAAGCTGCTTGTGATTTAGTATTTAAAGGGAAGGCTCAACCATCAGGTTATACAGAACCATTATTACATAAATATAGACAGGAATTTAAGCTAAATAACTTATAAAACTGCTTATAAAATAAACAATTGTAAATATAGTAAACTATATTTTTTGGATAAAATATTGCACAAAACAAAGGAGGTGTTGGATGTTTTTAACAAATCGTGAACAAGAGAAATTGATGATTTATACAGCTTCAAAGCTTGCACTTGAAAGAAAAGAAAAGGGATTACAACTAAATTTCCCAGAAGCAAATGCGATTATAAGTTCTTTTATACTTGAAGGTGCTAGAGAGGGGAAAAGTGTTGCCCAACTTATGGTAGATGCTACAAAAGTTCTAAAGGCAGATGATGTAATGCCTGGTGTAGCTTCTATGATGCACATGGTTCAAACAGAAGCTACTTTTGATGATGGTACAAAACTTGTTACAGTTCACAATCCAATACCTGTAACTCAAACTGAGATAACTCCTGGTGAATATTTTATTGATGAGGGAAAAATTGAATTAAACGAAGGTAGTGAAGTTACTACAATAGAAGTTGAAAATGTAGGAGATAGACCTATTCAAGTGGGTTCTCATTATCACTTCTTTGAAACAAATGCCTTTTTAGATTTTAATAGAGAATTAGCCTATGGTCAAAGATTAAATATCCCAAGTGGTACCTCTGTTAGATTTGAACCAGGTAGTAAAAAACAGATTGAAGTAGTTCCATTTAAAGGAAAAAGATATATAGCTGGATTTAATGGTTTAGTAAATGGTTATCTAGATGAAGAAGAGACAAAAGAAAAAGCTATGAAAAACCTTGAAGAGTTTATAAAAAATAAGTAAAACTCGTTTTACACTTTAGAGTTTGCTACTTTAGGATTGATTTATTCAATCCATTAAAAGTAGTCATTAAATAAAAAGGTCCCTTCAAATTTGGGACAAATTTTAAGGAATAATATGAAGATAAGTAAATCAAAATATGCCTCAATGTATGGACCAACAACAAATGATAGATTTAGACTTGCTGATACCTCTTTAATTGCAAAGATTGAAAAAGATTACACAACTTATGGTGAAGAGTCAAAATTTGGTGGTGGTAAAACAATTAGAGATGGGATGAGCCAATCTCCATTAGCTGTTGAAACAGCTGATTTGATTATTACAAATGCTGTTATTATAGATTATACAGGTATTTACAAAGCTGACATTGGAATTAAAAATGGAAAGATTTCAGCCATTGGAAAATCAGGAAATCCATATAATACTGATGGTATAACTGAAGGCTTAGAAATAGGTGCAAACACTGAAATACTTTCAGCTGAAGGAAAAATCATAACTGCCGGTGGAATAGATTCACATATTCACTTTATAAGTCCATGTCAAATTGATGAAGCACTAGCAAGTGGAGTTACGACTATGATTGGTGGTGGAACAGGACCAAATACAGGAACAAATGCTACAACTTGTACTCCAGGTGAATTTAATATTCAAAAAATGATTGAATCTGTTGATGATTTACCATTAAACTTTGGATTTATGGGAAAAGGAAATAGCTCAAATTATGATGCTCTAAAACATCAAATTGAAGCTGGTGCCATGGGATTAAAACTTCATGAAGATTGGGGAACAACTCCAAATGCCATAGATACTTGTTTAAAAGTTGCAGATGATTTTGATGTTCAAGTAGCTATTCATACAGATACTTTAAATGAATCAGGATTTGTAGATAATACAGTAAATGCCTTTGGTGGAAGAACAATTCACACCTTCCATAGTGAAGGAGCAGGAGGTGGTCACGCACCTGATATTATGAAAGTTGCAGGTTTAGAAAACATACTTCCTTCAAGTACAAACCCAACTTTACCTTATACAAAAAATACAATTGAAGAGCATCTTGATATGCTTATGGTTTGCCACCATTTAAGTCCAAAAATCCCTGAAGATGTAAGTTTTGCAGAAAGTAGAATTAGAGGTAATACAATTGCAGCAGAAGATGTTTTACATGATATTGGAGCTATTTCAATTACAAGTTCAGATTCACAAGCAATGGGAAGAGTTGGTGAAGTGGTTATAAGAACTTGGCAAGTAGCAGATTCTATGAAAAAACAAAGGGGAGCTTTAGAAGGTGATGATTCTCTAAGTGATAATGAAAGAATCAAAAGATATGTTGCAAAATATACTATAAACCCTGCTATTGCTTGTGGTATTGATGAACATGTTGGAAGTGTAGAAATTGGAAAAATGGCAGATTTAGTTCTTTGGACACCTGCATTTTTTGGAGTTAAGCCAGAAATTATCATAAAAGGTGGATTTATAGCTCTTGCTATGATGGGGGATTCAAATGCATCTATTCCAACACCAGAACCAAATGTTTACAGACCTATGTTTGGAAGTTTAGGGAAAGCAGCAGCTAATACAAGTGCAATGTTTGTATCCCACTTAGCAATTGATAACGGCTTAGAAGAAAAACTTGATACAAAAAAAGTAATGCTTCCTGTTAAAAATACAAGAAATATTGGTAAAAAAGATATGAAGTTAAATGATTTTATCGGGGATATTCAAGTTGACCCTGAAACATATGATGTAACAGTAAATGGTGAAACTATAACTTCAAGTTACCAAGAAGAATTGCCAATGGCAAAAAAATACTTTTTATTCTAAAAGAACAACTCGTTGTTCTCTTTAGGGTTTGCTTCTTTAAGAGGAATTTATTTTCTCTGTTAAAAGAAGTTAATATAATAAATGGTCCCTTAGAAAGTGGGACACTTTTTAAGGATTTATAATGATACAAAAAGTTGTAGAGATTACAAGGGACATTGAATCAGATGATGAAGTACTTCTAGATTGGTTTGATATGCAAAAACCAAATCTATGTGCAATAAGTAAAAATGGCTTAGAATTTATAGTTAAAGCAAAATATACTCATCTTCATGAAAATGATATTTTAGTTTGTGAAGATGGGCATAAAATAAAAATCTCTAAATCAGAAGATGAGATTTATACCTTAACATTTACTGACCATATCACTTTTGCTAGAATTGCATATGAGATAGGAAATAGGCATCAGCCAGTTTGTATAGAGGATTATAAAATCACAATTTTAGAAGATATCTCAACACAAGATATTATTAAAGCGTGTGAATCTATTGATAAAGTAGAAGTAAAAAAACATAGGGGTATTTTTAAACCAAATGGTAATGCACACCACAGCCACTAATAGTAAAAATCAAGCAAGAGCTTTAAGTAGATTTTTGCAGCTTCTAGATGGTGTTTTCCCATCTGGAGCATTTGTTCATTCCTTTGGATTAGAACCTCATATAGTTTTAGATTTTGTAAATGATAAAGAATCTTTAAAACAATATCTAGAAAACATAGTAATAGACCAATATCAAAATCTAGAGTTTGTAGCTGTAAAAAAAGCATATAGACTATTAGAAGAAAATAGATTAAATCATTTAGTAAAAGAGGATGAAAAATTTTCTTCAATGCTTAGTTTTGAATATGCTAAAGCTTCAAAAGATTTAGGTGAAAACTATTTAAAGCATATAAACTTTGATATAAAAGAAAAGATTGTTCAAGAGTATTTTGAACTTGTTAAAAATAAAAAAAGTTTTGGAAATGAACTTTTTATTTTAAGTGCTTACGCTTATGAATTGGGACTTGAATGTGATACATTTTTACTTTTTTGGACAAAAAAGTCTTTAATAAATATAGCAAGTGCAAGCTTAAAGATATCAAGAATAAAACCAACTGAAATACAACAGATTTTGTTTTGGTTTGATGAGATTTTAGAAGAGAAAATTAGTTCAAGTTCAAAGAACATAAGTAACTTCAATCCTTTATTTGAAGAAGTTATCTTTAGTCACTTAAATCTTGAACCAAAAATGTTTGCAACATAGGATAATTGTCTTTTTACACAATTTCTTCGTTAAAAGTTCATTCATTTACAGTAGTAAACTTCATAAACTTTTGCCTTGAACTTGCACAAAAAATTCAATTATCAAGTTTTTTGAAGAGAAGTATTTGGTATTTTTTTAGATAGAAAGAAAATTTATATTAACTACATAAGAAAACCTCTGCAATGGTAGGGTAAAAATCTTTGATTTTTGGGCACCCACCATGAAGCCCTTTTCATTGTGGTTGATATAAGTTTTTACAGGATAGGAAATTTTATGAGTATTAAAATAGGAATAGCAGGACCAGTAGGAAGTGGAAAAACTTCTATTATTGAAAAATTAACAAATATGTTAAAAGATGAACACTCTTTAGGTATTGTTACAAATGATATATATACAACAGAAGATGCAAATTATCTAAAAAATAAACTTGATTTAAATAGTGACCAAATCATTGGAGTTGAAACAGGTGGTTGCCCACATACAGCAATTAGAGATGATATCTCAATGAATCAAAAAGCAATTGAAGAGCTTGAAGAAAAGTTCAACCCAGATATTATCTTTGTAGAAAGTGGAGGGGATAATCTTAGTGCTACTTTTTCATATGAATTAATTGATTATTATCTATATGTAATTGATGTGGCTCAAGGAGCTGATATACCAAGAAAAAAAGGTGCAGGATTACTATTTTCAGACCTTTTAGTTGCAAATAAAACTGACCTTTGTCCCTATGTAAATGTGGATTTAGAAAGTTACAAAAAAGATGTTCAAGAAAGTAGAAAAAATAAACCAAGTATCTTTTTATCAAACCAAGATGAACAAAGTTTTGATAAACTAAAAGAGTGGATAAAAGCCTTAATGTAAGTGTTTTTTTAGACGGGATTTAAATAGTATAATTATTATTCAGAAGTCAAAAATATTTTTAGTATTATTTGCGTATAATCTTGTAACTTTAGAAACAAAAGGTTAAGCCTATATGAATACAAAAAATAATGATTCTTTATTAGATGAGTATTTTAATTCAATTGAAAAAATAATTCTTTCAAGACAAGACCCAATAACAGGTTTATTACCTGCAAGTACTGCAATAACTGCCCATGGGGATTATACTGATGCATGGGTTCGTGACAATGTATATAGTATACTTTGTGTTTGGGGTCTTAGCCTTTCTTATAAAAAATTTGATCCAGACCATTTTAGAACATATTATTTAGGACAAAGTGTTGTTAAGCTTATGAGAGGTTTACTCATATCTCAAATGAGACAATCTGACAAAGTAGAAAGATTTAAACATACACTAAACCCAACAGATGCACTACATGCTAAGTATGGTACTAAAACAGGACTTCCAGTTGTAGGTGATGACGAATGGGGTCATTTACAGCTTGATGCAACTTCAATTTTTATTTTAATGTTAACTCAAATGACTGCTTCAGGACTTAGGATAGTATATAGTATTGATGAGGTTAATTTTGTTCAAAACTTAGTTCATTATATTAGTAGAACATATTGTACTCCTGATTTTGGTATTTGGGAAAGAGGACATAAAATAAATACTGGAAATGCAGAGATTAATTGCAGTTCAGTTGGTATGGCAAAAGCAGCACTTGAAGCAATAGATGGTTTTAATCTTTTTGGAAATGTTTCTTCTAAAGAATCAATAATTCATGTTATTCCAAGTGATGTTGCAAGGTCTAGGTTTACTTTATATAATTTATTACCACGGGAATCAAGTTCAAAAGAGACAGATGCAGCACTTTTAAGTATCATAGGATTTCCTGCTTATGCAATTGAAGATAAACAAATTGTCAAAAAGACAAAAGATAAAATCCTTAAAAAACTTCTTGGAAACTATGGTTGTAAAAGGTTTTTACTTGATGGTCACCAAAGTTTCTTGGAAGATCATACAAGATTACACTATGAAGTTGATGAGTTAAGAGAATTTGATAATATTGAATCTGAATGGCCACTATTTTTTACATATTTACTTTTGGATTCATTAATGCAAGGAGATAAAGAGGAAGCAAAACACTGGAGAGAAAAGCTTGAAACTTTATTTGTGGAAGTTGATGGGATTAAATTATTACCAGAACTATATATAGTTCCAAAAGATTTAATCGATGCAGAAAAACAAAAGCCAGGTAGTCAAAAAAGAATTCCAAATGAAAATATACCTTTAGTTTGGGCTCAAAGTTTATTTTTACTTTCAGATATGATTCAAAACGATTTATTAAGTCCAAGTGATATTGACCCTTTAAATAGAAGAAAAAGAATTGGACATAAAAGAAAAACTTATCCAATGGTTACTTTTTTAAGTGAAAATGAGATTGTTAAACAAGAGTTATTAAATTTAGGTTTTGAAAGTGAAACTTTTGAAGATTTAAAACCTTTAAAAATAATGCATGCTTCTCAACTAAGTGAGGTACAAAACCTTATTGGAAAAAATGATAAATTAGGATTAAGTGGTAGACCATCATGGGTACCACGATCTATAACTACTGCAAGATTGTATATTTTAGCTGGTGAAAAAATAGTATTTGTACCATACTATTTTAATCCAAAAGGTTTTTATTTTAGTCATGATAACAAATTTTTAGTAGAGCAATTCAAATCTTCATTAATATTCTTAGCAAATCATTGGGACCAAGCAGGTCAACCTATTTTACCTTTTTTAATCAGAGAAGATATGTTAAATGATATTAATAGGGATAAGGTTCTAAAGCTTTTAAATGAACTTCAAAATGGAAGGCTTGAAGGTCTTGAGATAAAAACTGCTCCATTGGGACAACTTTTAAATACAGCAGCTGTCGAAAGAGTTGAAAATATTCATGGTCTTGAGTTAAAAAGTTTTGAGACAAATTCTGATAATAAAACATTTTATAGTGCCTCTTTATTGGGCTATGATACAAAAAATATTGAAGATAATCTAAGTTCATATAATTTTAAAGATGACAATGAATTACAAAATTTACTTAATGAAAATATTTCATTAAATGCAAAGGCACATATTATTGAGATTTTATATTCAAGATTCGGCTTTGATTATAAAATTCAAAGTGAAGGTAAATATATAGATTTAAAATCATTGGCTCAATACTATTATGAAAATGCATCTAATTGTCATAATTGGGCTGTTGTTAGAAAGATGGCAGATATTTTAGAAATATTTGATGATAGACTAGAAGATTCACTTTTAGAAGTTGTTATTAGACAAAAGAGATTAGCTGTTGGAAGGGCATATAGTGAAAGTGCAATATTTTCAAAACCACTTGAGAGCTTTAATATTTTAAAAACCATAAAAGAATCATGTGGGGAAAATTCTGCTGAAAATGTTTTAACACAAGAGATAATTTTGCATGTAGGGCATTTAATTAGAATTGAACCTAATCTTTTTGAAAATATGCTTACAATTAGAACATGGTATTTAGTTCAACTTCTTGTATCAAATATTAGTAGAGAAAATTTTGTTGCCATTGGAGATGCTTATGAATATCTTCTTTCTTTGGCTCCCCATGCCGTTTATGATAGTCTTCGGGATATTTTAGAATCATTTTCAAATGAAGTTGGAATGATGAAACAAAATGAAAATATCCAGGCTTCTGGAGTAGATAATATTCAAAATATTTTAACTCCTAATGAAGAAGTTGAAATTAAGATGGATAAAGACTGGGCTATTTGGAGAAAAAATATAGGGATGATTGGAAGTACGAATTCACAATTTTACAAAGGTGTTTGGTACTTACTTCAACAATGTAATGGTTTGGTTATTGGAGATAAGTATAATCAATACAATAGAATGGGTTCAGATTTAACCCTTGATACAACAGCAGGGGAGAGAAACTTTGAATTAAGAGTTGATTCTTTGCTTCAAAGTATAAAGGCTTCAGAATACAGACAATTAAACGTTGAAGCCTTACAATCTTTATCTAGAGTCTTTAAAGAAAATCCTGAAATCAAAATTGATTCAGATATTCTTATTGATGTATTAATTGGACATGCAGTAAGATTAGCTTGGCAAAAAGAGCATGAACATGAAAATTATGATGAGCAAAAAGGTCAAGCATGGAGTGCTTTTTATGAACTTTCACCAAAGAAAACTGATGAGTTTTTTATTGAAAGTTTTATGCATTTACTAACATTAAAGGATTAGAGGTGATTTTAGCTGGAGATATTGGTGGAACTAAAACAAATCTTGCTTTATTTGAGTTAGTTGATGGAAAGTTAGAAACTATTGTTCAAGAACAATTTGCAAGTAAAGATTATGAAAAATTTATGGATTTAATAATATCTTTTAAAGAGAAAAACTCCATAGAACAAATTGAAGCTTTATGTTTAGGAATTGCAGGGCCTATTATTGATGAAAGGTGTAGGACTACAAACCTTCCTTGGGATATAAAGGCAAGTGAATTAAAAGAAGAGTTTGGAATAACAAGCGTTAAACTTTTAAATGACCTTGAATCAACTGCTTATGGGATGCTTTATTTAGATGAAGAAGAGTTTATAAATCTAAATCCAACGGGAAGAAAGAAAAAGGGAAATATAGCAGTAATTGCAGCAGGAACTGGATTAGGTGAAGCAATTTTATATTTTGATGGTAAAGGTTATAATCCTATTGGTACAGAAGGGGGACATACTGATTTTGCTCCAATTACATCACAGCAAGATGAACTATTAACTTGGTTAAGACGTAGATATCCTGGACATGTAAGTTATGAAAGAATTGTTTCTGGAATTGGAATTTATACTTTATATGAGTTTTTAGCAGAAACAAATTTTGCCCCACAGCCACAAGCTATGTTAAACTTAGAGGATGGTGTAGATAAAAGTGCTATGGTAAGTCAGTGTGCTTTAGAGCAAAATGATCCCTTATGTTTAGAAGCATTGAGGCTTTTTGCTGAAATCTATGCCGCTGAAGCTGGTAATTTAGCTTTAAAATCTATGTCCTTAGGCGGAGTGTATATTGGTGGCGGTATTGCTCCTAAGATTTTACCAATCATAAAAAGTGAGTATTTTTTAAATGCTTTTTTTAGTAAAGGTAGATTTGAAGATTTACTTAGGGTTATGGAATTAAAAGTATCGCTTAATCAAGAGACAGCTTTAATTGGAAGTGCTAGATATGCCTTTGATAAATTAGTTTAAAGATAAATATATTTGAAATTAATTACAAACAATCAAAACTCAAACTTTTATAATCATATCTCTTCTTTGTTGACTGAATGTGATAGTTTTATTTTCAATGTAGCTTTTATAAACTTTTCTGGGGTTCAACTACTTTTAGATATTTTTAAACGTCTTGATGAAAGGGGAATAAAGGGGAAAATCCTATGTTCTACATATCTGAATTTTACAGAAATAAAGGCCTTAGAAAAGTTAAAAGAGTTTAAAAATATTGAACTTAAAATCTTTGATAGTAATGAGATTGGTTTCCATGCAAAAGCTTATATCTTTGAATTTAAAGATGAATATAAAATTGTTCTAGGTTCTTCAAATATAACCTCAAGTGCTTTCAAAAAGAACATTGAGTGGAATTTAAAAACAATACTAAAAAAAGATGAAGAGTTTTCAAATGAGATTTTAAATGAGTTTAATCAACTTTGGAGATTATCAACAATCGTTGATGAATCTTTTTTAAATTCATATAGAAGTTATAAAAAACAAATTCAAAATAGTTTCAAAAGTTTTAGCTCTAAAAAACAGATTCTTGCAAACTTTATGCAAGAAAAGGCCTTAGAAAAATTAGATTTTTTAAGACAGAAAGGTGAAAAAAAAGCTTTAGCAATTGCTGCAACAGGTTCAGGAAAAACATATCTTTCCGCCCTTGATGTAAAAGCTTTTAAACCTAAAAAAATCTTATTTATAGTTCATAGAGAAAATATATTATTAAAAGCGAAACAAAGTTTTGAATCACTTATAAGTGATTTTTCATGTGGTTTATTTACTGGAAATAAAAAAGAAAATAGTGATTATCTTTTTGCAACTATACAAACTCTTAGTTTAAATTATCGAGATTTTAAAAAAGATGAATTTGAATATATAATTGTTGATGAAGCCCATCATATTGCTAGTCCAAGTTATGAAAAAGTTGTCAATTATTTTACTCCCAAATTTTTATTGGGGTTAACGGCAACTCCAAATAGGATGGATAAAAATTCAATCTATGAAATCTTTGATGAGAATATTGCCTGCGATATTAGATTAAATGATGCCCTAGAATTTAATTTAATTAGTTCTTTTCATTATTTTGGAATAAGTGATATTGATACTATTGATTATTCAGATACCAACTTAAAAGATATTCAAAGTGTAGCAAAGCTTTTAATGGTAAATTCAAGAGTTGATTTTATTATAGAAAAGATGAACTTTTATGGATACTCAGGAGAGAAAAGGAAAGTTCTTGGGTTTTGTGTCTCAAAAGAACATGCTAAATTTATGAGTGAACAGTTTAATAAAAAAGGGATAAGTTCAACACATCTTACAAGTACTGATAATATTTTACATAGAGAAAAAATCATTGAAAGACTGGAAGATGATGAAGACTTTTTAGAAGTGGTTTTTTCCGTTGATATTTTTAATGAAGGCCTTGATATCCCTTCTATTAATACAGTTTTAATGCTTAGACCAACAAATTCTCCTATTGTTTTTACCCAACAATTAGGAAGGGGTTTGCGAAAAGCAAAAGGGAAAGATTTTCTAACACTTTTAGATTTTATTGGGAATCATAATAGAGCATATTTAATAGCAATTGCTTTAAATGGTAATAGAATAATTGATAAAGAGAGTTTGAAATTTTCTATTTTAAATGATTTCTCAAATATGAAAAATGCCCATATTTTAATGGATGAAATCTCTAAAAAAAGGATTTTGGAACAAATTACTAAAGAAAATTTTAATGCCTCTAAATATTTAAAAGAGCAGTATTATGAGTTTAAATCAAATTTAGGAAATAAAACTCCTATGTTAGTTGATTATATAAATTATGATGAATTTATTTCTCCACTAAATTTCATAAGTGATTCAAAATCATATATTGAATTTTTAAAAAAAGTAGAAAAAGATGAAAGTTTTAAACTTCTTTGTGAAGATGAAAATTTTTTAAAAGCAAGTAGGTTTTTACAAGGATTACTCCCAATAAAAAGGATTTATGAGTTTGCTATTTTAAAATATCTTATTTCAAATGAATCATGTGATATTGAAAGAATAAGTGGTTTTATAAATAAATATTTAGAAAAAGTTTCAAAAAGAACAATTGAACATGCATTTTCTTTTTTAAACCAAGAATATTTCGACTCAGCTCAAATCTCAAGATTTTTAAAACTTGTTGAATTAAAAGGTAAAAAACTTTTTAAAACTAAAGAGTTTGAAGAGATATTAAAAAATAAAAGAAAAAAAGAGTTTATTGAAGATACTTTAAATTATGGGATATTAAGCTATGAAGAGTCTTTTGGAATAAAAGATTATGGGATGCCATTTTTAAAACTTTATGAAAAATATAATATGTTAAATATTTCACAACTATGTAATTTTGATAAAATCCATAGTTCTTTTAGAGGAAGTGGATTTTTAAAATTTAAAGATGACTTCTTTTTATTTATAACTTTAGAAAAAGACAAATACTCAAAAGCTTCAAAATATGTAAATACTTTTTTTGATAAGCAACATTTCTCATATGTTAGTAAACCCTCACATTCACAAGATAAAGGGGATGGACAAAGATTGTGTGATAATAAAAAACATGGCGTAAAGCTACATGTTTTTATTAGGAAATTTTCCCATGTTGATAAAAAAGTTCAAACTTTTATATATTTAGGACTTGCAAATACTATTGAATATAATGGAAATAAACCAATAAATTTAAAACTAAAATTAGAAAAAGAGTTAGATAATAATCTTTTTGAAGAGTTTACAAAAATAGTTTAACATTTAAAGGTGATACAAAAAGACAAGCCTTTATAGTTTTTGTTATTATAAGTAATTTCTTCATTTGATAGATTAATTTTAGCATGATGTCTTTCTCTGATTATCTTATTAACAATTGATAATCCTAATCCTGTACCATTATCTTTTGTTGTAAAATATGGTTCAAGCATCCTTTTAATAATCTCTTCTTTAGCACCACCAGCAGTATCTGTAAATTTTAAATCAATTGTATCTGGGGTGTTTTTATTAATATCTATAAAAAGTATTCTATCCGCTTCATCTTTTACATTTTCTACTAAGGCATCTTTGCAGTTATTTATTATATTTATAAATGCTTCAACAAGTTCATTACTACAAGCACTTATAGTTAGATCTTTAGAAAAATTATGTATTTCAAGTGTAATAAAATTGTTTTTCAGTGATGCTTCTACTAAAGATATGGTTTTTTTAATAGCTTTCTCTAAATCAATTTTTCTAAAATCTTCTTTTGTTCTTACAAAGTTTCTGAAGTTTTCAATGGTTTGAGATAGATACTTAACTTGATCTAAAATTGAATTCATGTCTTTTTCTATATTTTTATTATCTAAAGAATATTCCATTTCAATTTGTAGATTAACACCACTTGCTATTGTAGAAATCATACTTAGAGGTTGTCTCCATTGATGTGAAATATTTGTAATCATTTCTCCCATGGAAACAAGTTTTGCTTGTTCGAAGATTATACGATCTTGTTTTACATTTTCAGTCTTATCTACAAAACTAATTATAATAGCTTTATTTTCTCTTTCTTTGTTAATTATCTCTAAATCTATCTTTTTAATACTAAAATCATAGTATTTATTTTTATATTCAATTTCATAGTTAGTTTCTTCATCAGAAGAGAGACATTTTTTTATATCTTCTAATATATTTTGAAGTTCAATATTTGAATTTAATAATACACTTGAAAAGTTGTTATTGGTATATTTTGATAAATCAAAGAAATCTACAATATTTTCAGTATATTTTATGATATTCAAATTACTATCAAGTAATATGACACTTGCTCCAATATTTGCTAATACATTATCAAAGGCATTATTCGCAAAATCTAATTCTAAATTTGTTAAATTTAGTTCGTCATTAACTGTTTGTAATTCTTCATTAGTACTTTGAAGTTCTTCATTACTTGTTTCAAGTTCTTCATTAGTACTTTGAAGTTCCTCATTAGTACTTTGAAGTTCTTCATTAGTACTTTGTAAATCCTCATTTGAAGTTTCTAATTCTTCAATTGTAATTTGAAGTCTTTCTTTTAATGTAAGCAATTCATCTTCTAATACACTTAAACTTGAATCATTTAAATCAAAAGGTTCAAATTTATCTTCACTTACACTTGATTGCATATCAACACTTTTATCAAATGAAACAAAATAATTATTATCTCCAAGTTTGTTTTTTTCTAAAGGATAGACATTTATTACAACATATTCTTTTGGTTCACTTACAGGTAATATTCTAATTTTTTTTGATTTAACAAATTTGTTTAATTTTTTTGCTTCATTTATTGTTGCTCTAAAATCAAGTCTTAAAAAATCTGCTAATATTCTAAATACATCACTAGTTTGAATACCTTGAGGATGATTTAAAAAATCTTTGCAATCCCCTTTAAAAAATAAAATATTATAAGTTATTCCATCAACAACTATTCCATTTTCTTCAAATCTAGAACTAATTGCCTGATTAATTGATATATCTATATCATTTAAGTCTAAAGTTTCTTTATTTGATTTTACACTTGATGAAGCTGTGTTTTTTCTTCTATAAGTTAAAGTTTCTAAATCAACTTTTGCTAAATCATTTAATTTCTTATAAATTCTATATTTATTATTTACAATAGTAAAAAAAGTGTTTAAAGTTCCAACTGTTTCACTTTTCCCTAGAAACAGTAAACTTTCATATCTCATTGAATAATAAAAAATACTCAAAATTCTTTTTTGTAATTCATTATTAAAATATATTAACAAGTTTCTGCAAGTGATCATATCCATATTTAAAAAAGGAGGGTCTTTTATAATATCATGACTAGAAAATACAATCATATCTCTAATATTTTGAGTAACTTTATAAACTTTTTGATTTTCTTCAAAATATTTTTCTAAATAGTGTTTAGGAACAGCTTCTAAATCATCTTCTAGAAAAGTTCTATTTCGACATTTTGCAATAACTTTTTCACTAATATCTGTTGCAAAAATTGTAACTTTTTTTGAAAGTCTTAATTTCTCTAAAATGTCACTTACAATCATTGCTACTGAAAAAGCTTCTTCCCCTGTAGCACAAGCAGTTACCCAAATTCTAATATTGTTATCAAGCTTTTTTTCTATTAAAGCTTCAAGATGATTTTTTAATTCAATAAAAGCTTCTTCGTCCCTAAAAAAAGAAGTTACAATGATAAGTAATTCATCTTTTAGTTTATGTATCTCTTCACTATCAATTAAAAGTGTTTTAATATAATCATTTATTCCATCAGATTTTATGTCAAGCATTCTTTTTTTAATACGTCTAGTAACAGTTGCATATTTGTAAGCACTAAAATCAATAGATGTTTCATCCCTTAAGATATCAAATACCTGATCAATAGAATCTTCAATCTCAAATTGTTTTTCATAATATTTTCTATCTTCAATAACATTTAATATCCCCTCAGCCAATAACTCAGGAGGTAAAGAAGCTAATACCTTCCCTGTATCTATTGCTGCTTTTGGCATAGAAAAATATTTTGCGCTTTCATCTTCAGCTAAAGTGATTCCATTGTTTTTATAAATTTCTACAATACCTTCTGCACCATCACTTCCTGAACCACTTAAGATTATTCCAACAGCTTTTTCTTTTTTTTCATATGCTAAAGATTTTAAAAATTTATCAATTGATGGTTTTGCTTTATGGTCTTTTTCTATGGCAGTAAATAAAAACTTACCCCCTTTTATCACAAAATTTGTATTTGGGGGACAATAATAAATACGATTACCTTTAATCTCTTCATCATTTCTTATTGCCAAGATTTCAACTTCAATATTTTTACTTAAAAGTTCACCTAGTAATGTGGGTCTTTTGGCATCTAAGTGCTGAGCTATTATATAGCAAATTTTATCATTCATTTTTATTTTTGATAAAAATTTTTGTAGTGCCTCAAAGCCACCTGCACTAGCTCCTATTCCTACAATGTGTAAGTCTTCATAAACCATATTTAACCCCATTAAAACATTCTTTTCAAGTCTTTTAATATTTTTTGTTCTTTTGTAACATCTTTATGTATACCTAGATAATAACTAATTCTATCGGAATTTTCTTTGAAAATTGGGGAAATTGATAACTCAATATATTTCAACTCACCACTTTTTGTGTAGTTTCTAATTACTACTGTTGTACTCTTTTCATCTTTTAAAGCCATTCTTAATTTTGTAATACCTTTTTGCTCTATATCTTCATTTCTTAAAAATCCAGGGTCTTTTCCTATAACCTCTTCTTCTAAGTAACCATAAAGCTTGGAAAAAGCACTATTTACATAAAGAATCTTAATATTTTCATCAGTTAAAATCATACTAGTTGTTGATTGTGAAAGAATTAATTCAGGATCAATATTTTTAGATAAGAGAGTATTTGCCGATTTAAATTCTTTATCACTAAATTTAAGTCTTTGTTCTAGTTTTGATTTATGATAAAAATAGAAAAGTTGATTTAATTTTTTAAATACAATAAAAATAACAATAATAACAAAAATCAAAAGTATCCCAAAAATCAAAGTTCTTAATTTAATTTGATCCTTTTGAAATTCTTTAAAATACTCATCTTTTAATTTTAATATTAATATCACCTCATTTTTTATACTAGTATCAAGTTTATAAGAGATATAGTTTTTATAGATAAATTTTTTATATTTAGTAATCTCTTCCTCTATATTTGAAGGAAGATAGTTTCTTATATTTTTCTCAAAGTTTTTTTGTTCTTTATCAAATGGTAAAATGACTTTTCCCTTTGAATTACTAATCATAATATCAAATAATGTGGTATCAAAAAATAGATTAAGCTCTAAATTCATAACTAGTTCACCCATAAATTCTTCATTTTCAAAAATTGGAAGAACAACTCTTATTGTAGATTTATAAGGAAATTCTATTTGATTATTTTCCATATTCAAATCAAGATTAGAGATAAAGATATCTTTTTTGTCTTTTGCTTCTAAAAAATAATCCCTAGATGATTTATCTTGTAGTTTATGATTTTCTACTATAAAAGCAGCAGGTGAATTTTTATTTCTATCAACTCTTAAACGCTCTTTCCCTTGGGCATCTAAATATCTTAATTGCATAAAATAAACATTTGATTGAGATAGTGTTAAAAAAATATTTTTAATATGATTAAAGCGATTAGTTTTAATTGCATTTTTAAAATCTTCTAAGTTAGAAATATGTTTTAATGAGTTTTTTGTATCATTAATAAGTTTATTTAATTCTTTTTCTTTTTTGGTAATATTTAAACTTGAACTATTTAATACTTGTTTTTTAAATTCATTTTCTAAATAATACTTTTCTAGAAGAATAAAAGTAACAAATATTATTAATGTAGAAATTATCAATGTAACTAGTATAGATTTTCTAAACTTTTTATCTAAATTATTTGTTTCCATGTTAAATATTAACAAAATGTAACTAAAAAGTATGTTTATAATATATTTAACTTGAATGAAATTATAATCTAATTGTAATCTAATTGTAATCTAATTGTAAACAAAGCTCCTTCTCTTCCATTTTTAACTTCAAGTTTACCTTTTAAGTGCTTTTCAATCATTGTTTTACTCATATAAAGACCTAGTCCAGTACCTTGATATTGATGTTTAGTTGTAAAATAAGGATCAAAGATTTTTGTCATGATATCTTTACTAATACCACCTCCATTGTCCTCAATAATTATAACTGCTTGATTTTCTTCAGTTTTTTGAGTAATTTTAATCCATCCATTTTTGATTTTATTTTGAACTATTGCATCTTTTGAATTATTTATTATATTTATAACAACTTGAGAAAGTTCACCACTAATCATTTTTAGTGTTATTGGCTTATCATAATCTATTTCATTTATTAATTTAATATGATGACTAGAAATTGTAGCACTAATGATATTTATACATTCATCAAGTTTTTCTTGAATATTGATATCTTTTAAAGCTTTTCCTTCTTTTATAAAATCTCTAAAAATATCTATTGTTTTTGATAGATGTTTTGTGTTTTCAACAATTAAATCCATTTGTTTAGGGATATCTTTTGTATCTAATATATTATATTCATAATTTATTTTTAATCCACTTGCTACAGTACTTATTGCACTTAGTGGTTGTCTCCATTGATGGGCAATATTTCCTAACATCTCACCCATTTGGGCTAATTTTGCCTGTTCTAAAATCTGTTTATCTTTTTGCATCATCTCACGAAGTTTTTCTTTATCCATAATATTTGTAACTTTTTGTTGGTAAAATAATAAAACTAATGCTAGATAAAATAATATAAAAAGGGTTGAAAAAGCTTCATAATTGTCATTAAATAATCCAATTGTAGAGCCCTTTGTTAAAATAGAAATAAATCCTTGATTCTCATTAGTTATACTATTAATCAAAGGTATGATAGTTGCGATTGTTTTTTTATCTTCAATATAATAAGACTCGGGCACTCTTTTTTCCCCGATATTATAAAGTATATTGGTGATTTTCTCTTCTGGCTTTAATCCATGAAGATCTTTTGAAAATTTATTTTGAATCTCTTTTAAAATAAGAGTATTGTGTAAAAAACCTTTTTTATGTGCATCTTTGTATAGTTTTGAATCGTTTATATATTCATTACTAAACAACTCTTTTCTTAGAATAATATTTGCTATTACATTATATTGGTTCATTAATAAAGAGCTTATTGCTTGCTCATTAAAAGTGATAATAAGTGCAGCTAAGAATTGATGCTCTTCTATTATTGGAAAAGCAAATTTAAGACCTGAACTATTATCTCTAATCTCAAAGGTACTTTGTGGAATTTTAGTCCATTTAATTTTTTTAAACAATGTTCTATTCTTTGAGATTTTATAATCATTTTTCAAAGGGTCTTTCATATCTAAAAACATTGTTCCATCATTAAGAATAAATTCAATATTTGAAACATGTTTTTGTTTTAAAGATTTAAATCTTCCTAGGGTTTCAATAAAAACAAGTTTTCTTAACTGATCTTTTTCCTTTTTAGACTTATTTTGAATATTATCAAGTTTTTTATCAAGACTTGAATTATTTAATATCCCAGAAAAGATTATATTTGCGAGCTCTTGATGTTGCTCATATATAATTTTATAAACTTTTGTATAACTAAATGTTTTTTCATATAAAAACTTCTCTTTATTTAAATTCTTTACAAACTCTAAAAAATACAGGGTAGAAAAACTTAGTACTAGGAAAATGATAAAATATTTTATTTTTGTTCTTTTTATGACAGATTTAGAGTCGATTAGTCCCCCTTAATTATAATTAATGTAATTATAACTAATTTTATTTAAAACCTTTTCTAAATCCCCATAAACAATCTTATAAATTGAACATGAAAGCATAAGATTTAAGGGATAGTTAAAATCCTCAATTGCTTTTCCATTTTTATCATAAAAGGTGTTGTTTTCAAACACTTTTTCTTCTTCACTAAATTGATCTATATAGTTTTTTTCTCTTGATAAATAAGCATAAACTTTTTTCCCTAGTGCATAAGCGTAACCACATTCCCAAACTGTACCACTATCGCTCTCTTTACCTCTAAAAGAATCTAAGTTTGCAATTACAATATCACATTCATCAATCATTTTTTTGTTTGCTAAAAAAATATCTTGTGCAATTTTTTGTTTTTCCTGATTGAAATTAACTACATTGTCAAGGGGATATAAACCCTCATATCCATATTTTTCACATAATTTAACATAATGTTTTCCAATTTCAATTGAGTTTTTTTCAAAAACATCTGGACCAGCTAAATATATTTTTTTCTTCATTTTTACTTCTTTTTACCATATTCTATTTTGTTACCATTTTCATCAAAAAGTGGGTATTTTTTTTCATTTAGTTTCATCTTTTCAATAATTGCTTCTTCTAAATCAATATTCAAATCCATGCACATCCTAATTAAGTAAACAGCAATATCTGCTATCTCTTGTTTTGCATGCTCTTTTTTCTTTTCATCTAGAGATGAAGCTTGTTCTAAAGTAAGCCATTGAAAAATTTCTAGAAGTTCAGAAGCCTCAACACTAAGTGCCATTGAAAGGTTTTTAGGGTTATGAAATTTATCCCAATCTCTCTGCTCTGAGAATTTTTTGATAATGCCTTCTATCTTTTCCATGTTCATTTTAAAGCCTTTGAAATAGTATGATTGTATAATAGCGAAAATTGAACTAAAGAAAAGTGATGACAAAAAGAGAATTTATCCAAACACATAAGGCAATTGATTTTAAGTTTTATCAAAATGAAGATGACTTTAAAGTTTTAGAAAAGCCAATAAAATTTACAGATCGTGGTAATTTTATTATCATGAAAATTAAAAAAAGAAATCTTGGAACTTGGGACTTATTAGATTCTTTAGCAAAAGGATTAAGAGTTTACGAGAGTGAGTTAGGTTATGCAGGACTAAAAGATAAAAATGCAACAACAACTCAATATATTTCAATCCCAAGAAAATATGCAAAAGATTTAAAAAAATTTAGACATCCAAAAATTGAGATTCTAGAGACTTTTTTACATAGTACTAAATTAAATATTGGGGATTTGATTTCAAACTCTTTTGAGATAAATTTACATGAAGTTAAACAAGAAGATGTTTTCAAAATTGAAAAACTTCTAAAGCAGATTAATAAAATTGGAATGCCCAATTATTTTGGTTATCAAAGGTTTGGTTTTGATGGAGATGTAAACCTTGATAAAGCAAGAAGATATATCTATGAAGATTTGATTATTAAAGACAAAAAAATCTCTAAAATGTTAGTTGCTCAGTATCAAAGTGATTTTTTCAATAAGTGGCTTGTTCAAAGACTCAAACTATCAAAAGATGAGTTTAAAATTCTTTCGGGGGATGTATTTAGGGTTTATAAAACTGATAAGTTTTTTACACCTAAAAATTTAACTGATGTTATTGAAGAAGATTTTAAAGATAAAAAAATAGTCCCAACTGGCTTACTTCCAGGACGACAAGCTTTTAGATCAATAAATGAAGCAAGAAAAATTGAAGAAAAATTTGATGATACTTATATTCAGGAAAAAGGTTTTAGACGGGATGCAGTAGTTTATCCAACTGATATAAGTGTTAAATTTGATAAAGAAACTTCAAAGTGTAAAGTTAAATTTACACTTCCTAAAGCTTCTTATGCAACTGTTTTAATAGAAAATATTGCTAATAGAAATCTAAGAGTTTAAACTCTTAGATTTTATCAGATAGATCAATATCAACTCCTGCATCAATCAATTCTTGCTGTCTAGGACCTAAATAATCTAAAAATGTTGGATATTCTTTATAATGTTCTCCGCTTACGTATCTAAATTGTTCTTTAAAGTGGAAGCTAAATAAAAGTGCATCAATTCTAGCTATCTCTTTTTTATGATTAAAGAGTAAAATTCCTGGTCTATAATCTAAAGCAATCTGTTTTGCCCAGTCATAAGGTGTTGTCGTTGCACCATCAGGAGTAATAATCTTTTCCTTTGATGTTGCATCAAATCTTACAACAGTATATTTAGCCATCTCTTTTTGTACATCTTTATTTTTAAAAGTTGTGTTGTACATATAGTCACATTGAGTACAACTTCCATCTTCAAAAATAACAGCTAAAGGGGAATCTATTTTTGATAAATCAGTGATATTTTTATAAATTGGATTATCTTTTAAAGTATAAAAAGTTTTGTTTTTAACTTTATCTAAATAAGTTGTTAATTCCATGTTTTTATACTCTTTATTTTTCACATAATCAAGTATAAGTTTAAAATTTGGTTCTGATCTATAACCATTTACTCTAACAACTTGTTCATTGTTTTGGTTTAGAAAAATAATTGTTGGTGTATATTGAACTTTTAGAAAATCTGCATATTTTTTTTCAGTCATTGTTTGATCTTCATTTAAAGCTAACTCTCTACTTCCTTTAATATTGATTCCAATCACATCAAAATTATTTTCAATATATTCTTGGTTTTTTGCTCCTTCTTTGAAGTTATCATCAAGCATCTTTGTACAATATGGACAAAAGTCAAGACTTAAAAACAAAATTACATGCTTGTCTTCTTCCTTTGCTTCTTCAATATCTTCCCCAATATCTAGAAAACTCTCTTTGAACCAACTTGGCCATTCATGGTAAGAACCGCCAGTAACTTTCCCTTTTTCATTTGCATTTAGATTAGTTAAGAACATTGAAGCAATAAAGACTAAAGCTAATAGTTTTTTTAACATACCTTCTCCCTTTTTTAGTTTATAAGGAAAATAGTAGATTAACTCTACTTAAAAAGAATGATAAAAAATATTTATAAAACTTATATAAGTAGAGTTTAAAATTAGTAGTGTCTTTTGGTATCAGTTTTTAGAAAGAAGAGTCTATTAGTTAGACTCTTCTTGAATTTTTAGTTCATATCTGGTTTTGGAGTTTTTTCAGTAATTACTGGTAACTGTGGATATGAGATTTCAGGTTTTTTACCTGTAAGAGATTTTAAGAATGTAACAATTTGAGAAGTCTCTTTATCTGATATTTTCATTCCCAATTGAATATCACCCATAAGTTTAACAGCTTGACCTAATGACCAAACATTACCATTGTGGAAATATGGAGCAGTTTCTTCGATGTTTCTTAGAGTTGGAGTTTTAACCATCCCATCTTTTGTTCCTGTAAATCCACCAACATTTAAGTCATATTTTGATGCATCAAATGGCATCATTGTTCCACCTAAACCAATATCATTGTGACAACTAGCACAACCTTTGTCGATGAATACTTTAAGACCAGTTTTTTCTTCTTTTGTTAATGCAGCAGTTTTACCATGCATAAAGGCATCAAATCTTGAAGGAGTGACTAAAGTTCTTTCAAATACTGCAATTGTGTCTGTGATTAGTTCGAAAGTGATTTTTACATCTGGACCATATGCTTTTTTGAATTCTGCAACATAATCAGGCATTGATGTAACTCTGTCAAGAACTAAGCTTTTTGGAGCGGCCATTTCAGGACCTGCTTGAACTGGACCTTGAGCTTGAGCTTCTAGGTGTGGATCTCTACCATCCCAGAATTGTGCTTTATTTAATACAGAATTATAAACTGTTGGTGAGTTTAAGTGAGCTGGGTTAGCAGTCCATTTATGACCAACAGCAGCTCCTACACCATCAACACCACCCATTGCTAAGTTGTGACATGTATTACATGAAATAATACCAGATTTAGATAGTCTTGGGTCAAAGTATAGTTTTTTACCAAGTTCAACTTTACAGTCAGTAATAGGGTTTTTAGGATTGTCAACTAGTTTTAGAACCTCTAGTTTTGATTGTGGAATTGGTTTTAAACCTGCTTTTTTAGCTTGGTCTAATAAATCAGCGTCCCCCGCACCAAACACACTTGAACATGCGAAAACAACAGATGCCAAAATTATAGATTTTTTCATTTCTTTCTCCTCTTATGAAATATAATTACAATTTTAAAGAAAAAAAATGTGGAAATTATGGGAAAATAAAAATAAGCTAAAATTCCTATTTTATTTTTTAAATTTGATGATAAACAAAGCACCAGACTTTGTATTTGTTGCTTCTAGTTTACCCTCGCTTTTTTCAATGATAATTTTGGACATATAAAGACCAATACCCAAACCTTTGTCTTTTGTAGTGAAATATGGCTCAAAAATCTTTTGAAGGAGTTCATTTTTTATACCACCTGCATTATCACCAATCTCTAGTTTAATTTCATTTTTAGAAATTTGAGTTTTAATTATAATTTTTGGGTTTTTAGTCTTTCTTTTTAAAAACTCATCCTTTGCATTATTTAAAATATTAAAAATCACTTGTAAAAACTCACCTCTATAAGCTTTTATCTCTATACTTTTGTTTAAATTGGTTTCAATCTCAATCTCATGGTGGGCAAAACTATCTTTTAATAAATTGATTACTTCATTTACAGATGCACTTAGATTAAAAATTTCTTTATTATTGGTATTTCTAAAAAAATCTCTAAAATCATCAATTGTATTTGATAAATATTTTATTTGTGCATTTGCCATTGTTGTTTTTTTATCAAAATACTCAGGTGTTAACATCTTCTTTTCATAGGCAGTTTTTAAATTCATCAATAAAAAAGAAAGGTGAGTTAGTGGTTGTCTCCATTGGTGAGCAATATTACCTATCATCTCTCCCATTGATGCAAGTTTACTTTGGTATGTTAAGTTTTGTATTTGTTTTTGTGAAGCTATTAGCTTTCTATAAAATAGTGTAAAAAGTGATAAGAAAAGGGCAACTAAAACAAAAAGAATATTTAGTGTTAAGTATACACTATTTTGTGCAGATTCCCTTTGTTTGAGTAAGGACTCTTTTGCACCCTTTAAAAGAATATCAATATTGCTGTTTATTGCAATATCCTGATATTTCAATTGAAAGTTTATACTCTCTTGTAAAGCTTTTACTTTTTGAATAAAGTTTTTAATAAAGATATTATCAATATCAGAGTCTAAATCATAGTATTTGACAATATGTTTATTATAAGAGCCTTTATTCTCCAAGCTTTCAAGAATATCAATTCTTATATTATTTAGTTTATTTGTTACTTCTTGATCTAAATCTTTTAATTCTTTATATGACCTATCTAAAATGATTGATATTATTCTTTTATTTGCTGCTTTTCTTGCTTTAAATCTTTCTAGCCAAATGGTTTTATCATTAAACTGAATTAATAATTCATCTAAGATTTTTACATACTGACTTTTGAATTTTGTAGAAACAGCATCAGTTTTTAATTTTTCCAAGGAATTTAAATTATAATTGATATCTTCATTTAAAATATCGAAATTGTTGATTTCACTACTACCTTTTATATAATTGTTTAGTTTATTGTTTAATGCTGTAATAATATTTATTTGGTCATTGTGGTTAAAGAAGATTTGGGTATTTTTTTTGTGAACTATAATAATATAAATCATAAATAAAAAAACTATTAGCAAGGTTACTAATACTATATAAATATTGTTTTTAATTAGATATTGTTTCATTGTACAATAGTGACTTTTCCATTTAAAGATTTTAAAAACTCCTCAATTAAGAAAATCTCCTTATCTGTTAAATCTAAGCCTAGTTGGGCTTTTGCAATAGAACCAATTGCCTCTTTTAATGTTTTAACTCTTCCATCATGTAAATAAGGAGCTGTTAATGCTACATTTCTAAGGGTTGGTACTTTAAAATAGTATTTGTCAAAATCATTTTTTGTGACATTATAAAGTCCAAAGTGGGGATTGTCATTTTCATAAACCTCTTTTTTATCAAGGTTTTTAGTTATGCTATTATCAATAAGTCCAAAACGAGCATATAATCCACCGCCTATATTAATCCCATTATGGCAAGAAACACAACCTTTTTTTTGAAAAAGTTCATAGCCTTTTTTTTGATTAGAAGTTAATGCATTTTTATCTCCCCTTAGATATTCATCAAAGGCACTAGGAGTTACTAGGGTTTTTTGAAACTCTTCAAGGGCATCACCAATATTCTCTTTTGTGATTCCATCTTTATAAATATTTTTAAAAGCTTTATTATATGTAGTGTCATTTTCTAAGGCCTTGATAATATTATCAAAACTATTTCCCATCTCCTTTGGATTTGTTAATGGAAATTGAATTTGGTGGGCTAAATCTTTTGCTCTTCCATCCCACATCTGTCTAAAGTTATAAATAGCATTTAAAACAGTTGGTGTATTTATATCACCTTTTTGTCCCTCTATTCCATAGGAATATTGCAGGTTATCAACTCCACCTAATTCTAGATTATGACAACTAGCACAAGAAACACTATTGTCTTTAGATAAAATTGGATCAAAATAAAGTTTTTTACCTAAAAGTGCTTTTTGTTTATCGTATTTAATTTCTTTTGGTATGGGTGTAATATTTTGAGAAGCATATAAACTTAGTAAAAAAAGATTTAAAAAAACTATTAAAACTTTAAGCATATTTTACCTTATCAAGTTTATTTGGTAGCCAATACCAGAAATATTTTTGATACTTTCTTTAGTTGTTTTTTTTCTAATCTCTCTAACAATAGAACGCAAAGCATCTTCACTCATATAGCCATCCCAAACATAATTGCTAAATTCATCATATTTTACTGCTCTATTAGCATTTTTTATAAGAAGTTCTAAAAAAAGTAGTTCTTTTTTTGTTAATGAAATTTGCATATCTTTTTTAAAAAGTGTATGGTTTAAAATATCAAAAGAAAAATCTCCAAAAATATTAAAAATTGATTGCTCTTTTACTACATCATCTGTACATTTTTCTAAAACATGGAGTAAAGTATCTTCCATAATGGGTTTAATTAAATATTTAACTAAGCCAAGTTCTATTGCATCCATTAAATATGAAGTTTCTAAATGAGCAGTTGCAACTATGATTTTTGTAGTTTTATCCTTCTTTCTTATTTGTTTAATCATATCTAAGCCGTTTAATTTTGGCATTTTTATATCTGTAATAATAATATCTGGTTTAAGCTCTTTATATTTTTCTAAACCATCTTCACCATTACAAGCTTCATAAACATTGTCGCAGTAAAAAGAAAGATATTCAACAGCATCTTCTCTAATTAGGGGTTCATCATCAATATATAATATTTTTAAATCTTTTAAAATTTCCATAAATGTAACTTCTTAGTAATAAATTAATATACAAAACTAACTTGTGATTGTGACATTTTATTTATGAAAGTACTCTTAGATAATAAAAATTATTAAATGATAAGGAATTTATTTTGAAAAGAGAATAAATTCCTTGTTTTCTAGTTGTACTAAGGGATTTGTAGATAGATTAGTTGGTTTTCAATTTTTGTTTCATATGTTTTTGAACATTCATAATCTTCACCAATGGCTGAACCATTTTTTAAATTGATATCTGTATTATGAAGGGGGCAAGTTACTACATGCTCATGAACTAAACCGTCATTTAATTTACCTTGTTTGTGTGGACAAATATTGTTTATAGCAAAAATCTCACCATCTTTTGTTTTAAAAATAGCAAGCTCTAATTCACCAAACTCTATTACTCTTGCACCCATTTCTGGGATGTTTTCTACTTCTGTGATTTTATACCAAGACATATTTATACTCCTTTTGCTTCAAAGCTGTGTGAATCTTCTGGACTAATTACTATTTTGTCGAACTCTTTTGTAAAGCCATCTTCAATTGCTTTTTTCCATGGGTCAACTTGTGCTGTTCTTTGTGATTCATCAAATCTAGCTGCCCAATATTTTCTTTTTTCATCATTTAACATATCATCTTTGATATATTGTAAACCAACTCTTTCAATCCAATGGGCTGTTCTTTCTAAATAGTATGCATCTTCTCTATAGAATTGCATAAAGGCTTTTGTGTATTCAAATACTTCTTCTTCAGTTTCTACCTTACAAAGTAAATCAGTCACTCTAACTTTGATACCACCATTTCCAGCAACATGTAGCTCCCATCCTGAATCAACACCAATTACACCAAAGTCTTTGATAGTTGCTTCTGCACAGTTTCTAGGGCATCCTGATACAGCGATTTTATATTTATGTGGAGTCCATGAACCCCAAGTTAGTTTTTCTAGTTTTACACCCATTCCCATAGAATCTTGGGTACCAAATCTACAGTAAGTGTTCCCTACACATGTTTTTACTGTTCTTAAACCTTTTGCATATGCTTGCCCAGATACAAAGCCACAGTTGTTTAAATCTTTCCACATCGGTGCTAATTGTTCTTTTGTAACACCAAACATATCAAGTCTTTGACCACCAGTGAATTTAATAGTTGGAACCTCATATTTAACCGCAATATCTGCAATATCTTTTAACTCTTTTGGAGTTGTTAAACCTCCCCAAATTCTTGGCACTACTGAATAAGTACCATCTTTTTGGATATTTGCATAGTTTCTATCATTTACAAGTGCAGATCTTTTGTCATTCATATATTTATCATCATTGTATTTAGCTAACAAATAGTAGTTAATAGCAGGTCTACATTTTATACAACCATCTTGGGTTTTCCATTGTGCTTTTTTAAATACATCATAAACAGTATCAAACTCACCTTCATCAATGATTTTTTTGATTTCACCATGACCTTTGTCCGTACAAGGGCAGATTCCCTCAGGGGTATTATTATATTCATCCCCTAAAGTATTAACTAAAATTTGTTCAACTAAACCAACACATGAACCACATGAAGCCCCAGCTTTTGTACATCCTTTTACATCACCAAGTGATTTTAAATCTTTGTCTTTAATAGCATTTACAATATCTCCTTTACAAACGCCATTACATCCACAAACTTCTTCATCATCACTCATAGAGTTTACATCATCTCCACCATGACCAGAATCACCAAGAGCTGATTTCCCAAAAAGAATTTTTGTTCTTAAATCACTAATATCTGTATGTTCTTTTAATAGTTTTAAATACCATGAAGCATCAGCAGTATCCCCATAAAGTACAATTCCAATAATTTTATTATCATAAATTACAAGTTTTTTATAAACTCCAACTTTCTCATCAAGTAAGATTAACTCTTCAGTAGTTTCATCACCTAAATAATCACCTGCACTAAATAGGTCAACTCCAGATATTTTAAGTCTAGTTGATAGTGTAGAACCACTATAACCATCAACTTCAATATTGGCTAATTTTTTCGCTAAAACTTTTCCTTGTTCATAAAGAGGTGCTACTAATCCATAAGTATTACCTTTATGTTCAACACACTCACCAACTGCATAGATTGAGTCATCAGAAGTTTTTAGGAAATCATCAACTAAAATACCTTTTTTAGTTTCAAGTTTTGCATCAATTGCCAAATCTTTATTTGGAATAATTCCAGTTGCAAATACAATAAGATTTGAATCTACAATTGTTCCATCACTGAAAGTTACTTTTTCTACTTTTTTAGTTCCTAAAATCTGTTCAACTGTAGTATTTAGCTTAAATTCTATTCCATAGCTTTCTAAATTTTTTTGTAAAAGTCTTCCACCTGTAGAGTCTAATTGTTGAGAAAGAATCGAACCAGATCTATGAACTAAAATAGTTTTAACACCATGCATCGCAATACCATAAGCAGCTTCAAGACCAAGTAGCCCACCACCAACAACTACGGCAGTTTTTTCTTTTTCAATTGTTGACATAATTGTGTCAACATCAGCTTTATTTCTAAAAGCAATTACATTTTCTAAATCACTTCCTAGTGTAGTAGGGATAAAAGGTTTCGAGCCAGTTGCAATTAAAAGTTTGTCATAAGAGATTTCTAATCCAGACTCAGATTTTACTTTTTTATTCTCTTTATTAATAGCAATAATTTTATCACCTTTATGTAAAGCGATATTGTTTTCTTCATACCATGAACGATGATTAATAATAGTATCTTCAAATGTTTTTTCGCCAGATAAAATATATGAAAGCATAATTCTATTGTAGTTTACATATGGTTCTTCACCAAAAATTGTAATCTCATATTTATCGTTTGTATATTCATATAAATCTTCAATTACACGAAGACCACTCATACCATTTCCAATGACTACTAATTTTTCTTTCATCGTTTTTTTCCTTTATTTCTTATTCTTTTATTATTACAAAATTTGGTGATTTTAAATACAAATAATTGTATATAAAACATACTATAAAACTTAAAAATTAATTAATAAATACATATGTTAATTCACTTAATTGAATTATCATGCCTTTTAAGCTTAAGAATACATTAAAATTTTGCAAGTAAAAGTATGCACACTAAAACAAAAAGTATTAGTGTAGTACTTTGCCAAAATACTAATGGATTCCTCTCTATCAAAGCTGGTTTTGTTCTTTTTAAAAATTTTTGATTTGGATTGAATAAATCATAAATAAATTCTGATAGTTCTGAATACCTTTTTGATGGATCAATCTCACATGCCTTTTTAATAGCCTCATCTACCCAAATTGGAATATTCTTTTTATCTTCATCATAAATAGAAACATAGTTTAATTTTTTCTGCGCTGTTTTTGTAGTTGATTTTGATACATTAACTCCATAGGGAAAAGAGCCAGATAACATTTGGTAAGTTATAACTCCAAGGGCAAAAATATCTGATTTTTGGCTTCCTTCAAAGCCTAAAAAATACTCAGGTGCAGAATACATAGCAGTCCCTTGTATATGAAATTGTTCAGTAAAAGTTGTTATATCATCAAGACCCGCAACTTTTGTAGAACCAAAATCAATGATTTTTACACAAGCACCTTCATCAATCATAATATTTTCTGGACGAATATCTTGATGAATCATCTCTAATTTATGAAAAGCATATAATCCTTTTGCAATTTGTTCAATAATATCCCTAACTTTTTCTAGTTTTGGTTTTGGATTATCAATCATCCATTGAGTTAGTGTTTGTCCTTCAATAAACTCTGTTACATTGTAAACATAGTTTTGTCTTCTTGTTTGTATAAATGATTTAACTACATGAGGATTATTGATTTTTTTTGCAATCCAATCTTCTAATAAAAATCTTTCTAAATAAGCTTTATCATCTTGTAATTCTGTTGATGGAATTTTTAAAACAAGTTTTTTCTCTGTTTCTATATCTTTAACTACATATGTGTGGCTTCTACTACTTGAGGTTAAATTTCTAATTACCTCAAAACCATCAAACACTTGTCTAGCTTCTAATAATGAGGGAACCTTCTTATCTTGTAGTTGCTCATTTATCTCTTTTATACTTTTATCAGGTAGATTATCAATTTTAATAATTTGAAGAGTTAAGTTATCATCACTTCCATTTTCCAAAGCTTTTTCAACTAAAACTCTAGCTGCTGTATCATAATGACCATCATAAATATTTAGTGTTTCATTTATTGTTTTAAAATCTAAAAATTCATAAACACCATCTGTTACTAAGATAAATATATCATCTTTTTCAATTGAAGTATTTTCGTAGTCAATTGTTAACTGTGAGTCTAAGCCCATAGCTCTACTTAAATACTCTTCTTGACTTGAAATTATAACTCTGTGGTCAGTTGTTAGAAGTTCTTCTTTGTTGTTTCTAATTTTATAAATTCGTGAATCACCAATATGAAAAATATGTGCTGTATTTGATTTTAAAATCATTGAACTTAGAGTACAAACGTAGCCTTTATCTTTGTCATAAGAGTGAATACTTTTTTTTGATTGGGAAAAAAGCCATGAGTTTGTGGCGCTTAAAACTCTCATGGCTGATTTTTTTACAGACCAAGTCTGTGAGGTACAATAGTAATCTTCTAAAAAGGAGTTTACAGAAATTTGACTAGCAATGTCACTAACATTACTTGAACTAATACCATCAGCAAGTGCAATTGCAATACCTTTGTATTTTATTTGGTGCTCATTGGGTACACAAATGCCATGAAAGTCTTGGTTTACTTCTTTCACACCTTTTGATGAGTATTGTCCATAGCTTATTTGTAATATATTTTTCATACTATTAAACCTTAAGGAAGAACAAAAAATGTTCTTCGTTAAAGATTATTTTTACCAAGATTTATATGGTAAAAATTTCCCATTCATAGTAATAACTACTCTATCACCAGCTGGGTTTTTTTCTTTATCAATGTCCATTGAAAAATCAATTGCACTCATAATTCCATCACCAAATTTTTCACCTATAAGTTCTTTTATAGTATCCCCATAAACTCCAATTACTTCATAAAATCTATAAACAACTGGGTCTGTAGGAATTGATTTTTCCCAAGTTTTATATGGAAATTCAATTAAAGCTTTTTCTACATCTTTCCCTAGTTTTAAAACTTTACAAAGTTTTTTTGCAGGCTCTTTTGTTAAACTGTTTTGTCCTAAACAAGCTGATGTTAAAAATACAGATCCTAAACCTACTTTTGAAGCAATATCTTCCCAAGATAAATCAAGTTTTTTCTTTGCTAAAATAATCTCTTCTGTCATTTCAATTTTTGTCATATTACACTCCTTTAAAAGTGGCCCACTTTATAAAGGGACCGTATTGTTATTTAGTCTACTTTTTAGCAGGATTTGTAAAAAATCCTTAAAAGTAGCAAAACCTAAAGAGGCAAAGAATTGCCTTTTTTAAAAATCTAAAAGAGAGGTCTTAATACCTCTACTTTTTTTGCTTTATTAAGCAGCTTTTTTTGAAGGAGAGATATTTAAATCTCTTTTAGGACTTTGTTTATGGTGTGTATAATAAATCATTAATCCAACAAAGAATAGACCACCAACTAAATTACCTAATGCAACTGGAAGTTCATTCCATAATAAGTAATCAATAACAGTAAAGTCACCACCCATGATTAAAGAGAATGGGAATAAAAACATATTAACAATTGAGTGCTCGAATCCCATAAAGAAGAAAAGCATTACTGGCATCCACATTGCTAACCATTTACCCGAAACTGAAGTTGAAATCATAGCTCCAACAACACCCATAGATACCATCCAGTTACATAACATACCTCTAATAAATACTGTTAACCAACCATCAGCACCATATGAAGCGTAACCTAAAGTTCTAGCCTCACCAATGCCTGCAACTTTTGTAGCAATAGCTCCACCATCAGTATTAAAACCCATTGTGAAAATAAAAGCCATCATACAAGCAACAGTAAAAGCTCCACCAAAGTTACCTAATGCAACTAATCCCCAGTTTCTTAACATCTGTCCAACTGTTACACCAGGCCTTTTGTCAATAAGTGCTAAAGGTACTAAAGTAAATACACCTGTTAGAAGGTCAAATTTCATGAAATATAACATGATGAAACCAACAGGGAATAAACAAGCTCCTAAGATTGGTGAACCTGATTTCATTGCAACAGTAACTGCAAAAACTGCAGCTAATGCTAAAATTGCACCAGCCATATAAGCTCTAATAAGAGTATCCTTAGTTGACATGAAGACTTTTTCTTCACCAGCATCTACCATTTTAGTAGCAAACTCAGATGGGTTAATATACGACATCCAAACTCCTTTTTTTATGTTTAATTTTAAGATGAGGTATTAAATCAAAAGAAGTGAGGAAAAAAATAGGATTTTCAGATTTTTGTGTATAAATTATATACATTGATAGAAAAATGAACTGTATAGAATAGATATAATTATGAAAAACAAAGGAAGAAAAATAAGAAAGTCAATTGTATATTTGTTTGTATTTTTTATACTCTCTTTATTTTTATTAATTGGAAGTACAATAAAAGATTCCTATAAAGTTCAAGAAGATCTATTAGTTGAAAGTCTACGAAGTAAAGCAGAGGCTATATTTAATTTAATAGTTGATATGAGACATTGGAATGCTCAGTTTAATGGAGTATATGTAAAAACAGAAGAACTAGAGCCAAATCCATATTTAGATCCAAACTTCATCAAGTCAGAAAAAGGGGAAACAATGGTTTGGGTAAATCCTGCTTTTATGACAAGAATGATTTCTGATATTGCAAGTACAAGAGAAGGTTTTACTCTTAAAATAACTAGTAACAAGCTTATAAATAAACATAATGCCCCAGATGAATATGAAAAATCTATATTAGATAAATTTGATGAAAATCCTGAAATACCATATTACTGGAATATAAAAGGTGATACTTTTAGATTTGTAGGTGCTTTAAAAACAGAACCAGATTGTTTAAACTGTCACTCTTTTCAAGGTTATAAAGTAGGTGATGTAAGGGGTGGTATTAGTGTTACCTTTGATGCGAAAAAAGAGTTTTCTCAACTTGAAGAGATAAATAAAGATAAAGAACAAACAATAATGTTTCTTGTAATAGCTGCAATTGGTTCAGTAATTACTTTAATACTTTATCAAACTATGCAAAGAAGAGATGAAAGAAAAATCTCAAATCTAAATGAATCACTAGAAATAAAAGTAAAAGAGTTAGATGAGTTTAATAAAACACTTCATAATAAAGTAAAAGTTGAAGTTGATAAACAAAGGGAAAAAGAAAACTTACTAATCCAACAATCAAAAATGGCAGCAATGGGTGAAATGATTGGAAATATTGCTCACCAATGGAGACAACCAATTAGTGCAGTTAGTGCTATCATGATGAATATTAAATGGACTGCAATAGAGCAAGGAGCTGATAAAAATTTCCTTGATGAAAGAATGAAAGAAGCAAATGAACAGCTTAAATATATGAGTCAAACAATAGATGATTTTAGGACATTTTTTAAACCAAATAGAGAAAAAGAGTGTTTTAATTTAAAAGATGAGGTACAAAAAGCATACAAAATACTTCAAGCATCTTTAGAAAATCAAAATATAAATTTACAAATTTATTGTAAAAAGGTGATTACAGTTTATGGATATTCAAATGAGTTTTCTCAAGTTGTTCTAAATCTTATTTCAAACGCTAAAGATGTCTTAATAGAAAGGGAAATAATAAATCCTAAAATTGAAATATATTTAGATGAAGATGAGGAAAATATCTATTGTGAAGTAAAAGATAATGGCGGAGGAATAGATCAAAAGATTATTGATAAAATTTTTGAACCATACTTTACAACAAAAGAGGGACATGGAACGGGGATTGGTTTATATATCTCAAAAGAGATTATTCATAAACATATGAAAGGCTTACTAATCGCACAAAATATAGAAAATGGTGCAAACTTTAAGATATCAGTTCCTAAAACAAAGGATATGTGTAATGCAAATATTGAGTAGATTAAAAGAGAAAACAATACTTTTGGTAGAAGATGAAGATGTTATTAGAAATAATATTGCATCGATGTTGAAGCATTTTTTCAAAGAAGTTTATACAGCAAGTGATGGTTATGAGGGTGTCGATAAATATGAAGATTATCTTCCCAATATAGTTATGACTGATTTAAAAATGCCTATTATGGGTGGCTTTGAATTAATTGAAGAGTTAAAAAAACGTTCAAGTAAAGCCTATACAATAATAGTATCAGCTCATACAGATACAGAACTTTTAATAGAAGCGATTAATAATGGAGTTGATAGATATATAATCAAACCAGTGACTGAAGATGAACTATTTGAAGCTTTTGAAGCTTATTTTAAAAAGCTTGATGAAACAACACCTAAAGTGCTTGATTTAAATGAAAGTACAAAAATAGACCTTGATAAACACTTAGCAGCAATTGATGGTGTTGAGGTAAAACTAAATAAAAAAGAGAATCAACTTCTAACGCTTCTTTGTGTTGATATGAATAAAGCAGTTTCATATGAAGAGATAGAATATCAAATCTGGGGAAGTGATTCTATGAGTTTATCTGCTATTAGAAGTGTGGTTCGAGACTTACGAAAAAAAATAGGAAATGAATTTGTTGTAAATGTATCTGGAGTTGGGTATAGGTTGAGGTGAATTTATCTAATTAAATAGACCTATTCACACATTTAATATTAACTATAAAACCTCACTTTTATTTAATAGAATATCTGTACAAATAGATTAAATAAAGGTGTTTTTGTAGATATTGCTAAATTAATGTTACTTTTAGCCACCACAAACAGGAGGTAATAAAGATATCTTATCCCCATCTTCTAATGGAACGTATATTGTTGAAACAAGTTTTTATCTCCTTTTATAATTTCAACTTTTTCCTCCTAGTTTCTTTTCTAATTGTATATTAGATATAATCATTCCTTTATCTATTGCTTTGACCATATCATAAATAGTTAAAAGCCCAACGCTACACCCCGTTAGAGCTTCCATTTCAACACCTGTTTGACCTTTTAATTTACAAGTTACTATTAATTTAAATCCACATATATTTATTAGCTGTTCTATTTCACAATTAATTGCAGATAGTAAAAGAGGATGACACATGGGGATTAAGTCTGGTGTTTTTTTACTGCCCATAATTGCAGCAGTTATTGCAGTTTGTAAAACAGGACCTTTTTTATTTTCATTCAAAATAACTTGATTATAAGCTTCTTCTGACATTGTTATAATTCCACTTGCAACAGCAATTCTTGTGGAATCGTTTTTATCAGAGACATCAACCATTTTAGGTCTATAATTTTTATCTAAATGTGTTAAATTCATCTGATTTAATTCCATTTTTATTTATCCAATTTATAATTTCATTAGTATTATTTAAATCTAAAATACTAATGTTAGATAAGATTTCATCTTTACTAATACTATCATCAATTGCAATTGCATCTGTTACTTCAAAATAATTAGAATCAAGCTTATCCCTAAAAATCGCAATTCTAGGAAGAGGAAGTGTTTTTAATCCTTCTACTAGAAGATAATCAAATTCTTTAAAAAGGGATATTATTTCTTCAATTGATGAAGTTTCTTGTTTAAATAAAGTTGTTCTAGTAGGACTTAATATTGCTACATCAGCACCTGTTTTTGTAAATTTATCACTATCTTTTCCTTCTATATCAAAGATAGCTTTATCTTTTGGATCATGTTTTACAATACAAACTTTAAAACCTTGAGATATCAATTTATCTGCGATTTTTACAATTAGAGTTGTTTTTCCAGAGTTCGATGGTCCTGTAAATGCACTTATAATTTGTTTCATATAATGATTTTCCTTTAATTTAGTTTTTAATATTTTCATTAATTGTAAAAATTTTTTATCATTGATTCATAACCTTTAAAAAAAAGATTAACTGAAAGTAATAGTGAAAGTAATCCCATTATTCTCATTAATGCATGATTCCCAATTAAACCAATTTTTTTACAAATTCTATTTGCTCTTAATAAAAGTATATATGTAATAATAATTACAGAGACTAAAGAACATAACAAAGATAATTTTTCTAAAAAATTTTTTGTTTCTTCCATAAGTATAATTGCATTTAAAATAGCACCTGGACCACAAATAAGAGGTATAGCAAACGGTGTGATTGTAAAAGTATTCATAAAATTTGTTTTTTCACTAAATTTTAAATTAATTGTATTAAAGTTTTCATATAGCATTTCCATACCCATTAAGAAGAATACAATTCCTGATACAATTTTAAAACTATTAACTGAAATATCAAAAGAACTAAAAATTATTTGACCGATAAAAGCAAAGGTAATAAGAATTATAAAAATTATAAGAAGAGATCTTTTTAATATCCTTTTTTTTCGAATATAATCAACATCTGATGTTACACCAATATATACTGGTATAATAACTAATGGATTTAATAATATAAAAAAGCTTACAAATCCTAAAAAATATATTGATAATAAAGTATTGTTCATAACAACCTTTTGTAAAATGAAGATTTTTAATTATAATATTCAAAGACGGCATGTCGCGCTTAGGAGAGTGAAAAATTCTTTTTATTATAGGAAAAGTTTAATTTACTCATACCGTCTTTAAATACTAACAAAAAATTAAAATTAATAAATCGAAATTGAGGGAGTTGATTTATTAATTTTTTATTGTTAATGAATAATAACTCAAAAATATGGCAAAAAAATAGCTAATAAATCATAATAAAATAGAGTTATTAAAGTTTTTTCAAAAAAGGCCAGTTTAAGAATAAAAACTAGCCTTTTTATTTTTTATTTAAACAGTTTTAGGTTGTTTAAAAATTGAAATTTCAGGAATTTCACCTTCATATTTCTCAAAGTTAACCATAGCAGTACCAGCTGTAGTAGCAACTGATAACTTTGATGTAGGGACATCTAATGTTAAAACATTTACATTCCCATGTTTACATAATGCTTTTGGATCTTTTCGATCGAGAGGATCATACCATGCACCTTCTTGCATCCTAACGACGCCAGGCTTAATTCTATTTGTTACAAAAGCACCAGCAAGTGTTTGTCCACGTTCGTTAAATACTCTTACAACATCTCCATTAGAGATACCTTTTTCTTTTGCATCTTCAATATTAATCCAAATTGGTTCACGACCTTGAATTTCAAAGGTATGTCTTAAAGAAGTATTTCCAAGCTGAGAATGAAGTCTTCCATTTGGATGAGGACTTACTAGTGCATACTTAGCTGAAGATTTAATATTCCCTAACCATTCTGTTGGTTCAATCCAAGTAAAGTGACCTGGACAATCATCATACTTATAGCTAGCTAATTTTTTACTAAACAGTTGGAATTTACCAGACTCTGTTCCTAAAGGATTTAATAAAGGATCTTCTCTGAAGTCTGCATAGCTAACAAATTTTCGTGCTTTTTCTGATGCTTCAAATGTCAATGGTTTATTATCATTCCAAAATTTTCTAAAATTAGGTAATTCAAGGCCTACTCTTTTACCATTTTTACGTGCATTTTCATAGAATTCAGCAATCCAGTCCATTTCTGTTTTGTTTTCAGTAAATAGTTTTTCTACATCTCCCCCTAATTCTTTAGCAAGAAGAATAAACATGTCATAATCACTTTTTGATTCATATTGAGGAGGTACAACAGCTTTGATAGGGTATATATACTTACCTGACACATCCCCTCCTTGAACAATATCATTACGTTCATAAGGAGTAGCTGCAGGAAATACAATATCTGCCATACGAGCAGTTGCCGTCCAATACATTTCATTGATGATGACTGTATTAACTTTTGTCCAAGCCTTAAATAAGGTATTAATGTCTTGATGGTGGTTGTAAGGGTTTCCGCCACTCCAATAGATTAAATCAATTTTTGGATAAGTAGTCTTTTTACCATTATAGTCAATAGTTTTCCCTGGGTTTAAAAGAACATCAGAAATCCTAGCAACAGGGATATCAAACATTTTTGGCGCGTGCTTTTCAAGTCTACTTTTTGCACCAATAGCACCTAATTTTGCATTGTTTGTCATAGGAATACCTGTACCACCTTGATGATATCCTAAACCATATCCTCCACCAGGAAGACCAATTTGACCAATCATCGTAGCAAGAGTAATAATTCCCGAGTGACGTTGTTCACCATTTTGTTGTCTCTGAGGAGACCATCCCATCATCAACATTGAACGGTGTGATGCACAATCTAATGCTAGTTTTTTAATTACAACAGCAGGTACATCCGTTAATTTTTCTGCCCATTTAGCATCTTTAACAATTCCATCATTTTTACCCATAAAGTAGTCTCTGAAAACTTCAAAACCATCAGTATAATCATCGAGGAATTCTTGATTATGTTTTTTCTCAGTGTATAGAGTATGACACATTGCTAGCATCAAGGCAGAATCACTATTTGGACGAGGTTGAATCCAATCTTCTTTTTGTAGATTAAAGAATTCACAAGTTTCACTATAAACAGGGTCTACAATGATTACTCTTTTACCTGTTTCTTTTAATTTTCTCCAATATTCTGGTAAAAGATTGTCATCACAGTTAAAGGATACTTTCATTGTAGATAGTGGATTCGCACCCCATATAACAACAACTTCAGAATTTTCATAAATAGAGTCCCATGTCGTATGACCTACTAAGACATCCATTTTACCTGTTAGATGAGGAGTAATAAATACAGATGCACCAATAGAATAGTTACCAGATTTGCTTGTAAAACCACCGGCACAACGGAAGAAACGATGTACAAGTTTTTCAGCTCTATGTAAATTGCCAGAGCTACTCCATCCATGTGAACCTGCATAAATACCACTAGGACCTTTATCTGCATAAACTTTTTTTATTTGACGACCAGCAAGCTCAATTGCTTTTTCCCATGAAACACGAACCCACTCATCAGAACCGCGTAGCTCAGGCTTTGGATTGTCGGGATTATCTAAAAAAGATTTTCTTACCATTGGGTATCTAACTCTATCTTCTGCATAAACCAAATCTTCTGTATAGTGTTGAAGAGAATTATACATTCTATCAGAGAATGTACCTGTGCTATTAACAATTTTACCATTTTCAACAGTTACACTTACTCCACCCCAGTGCGCAGCAGTATTAACAATACCATTTTGAACAAATTTGCTTCCTTTTTTAAGGTTAGCCATATTTTGCATTGCATTAGCTTGACGTGCGCAACCAGAGATGATTGGCATTGCAGCCATTGCAGCTGTACCTTGTAAAAAAACTCTACGTGATAATTTAGCCATTTTATATCCTTTTATAAATTCTTTATATTATTATTAAAATTTTTAGCCTCTAAAATAAAGGCACCATTAAATCTTTCACCTTTTTAATGTGCTTTTGTTGTTTTTTGTAAATACTGAGTAAGAAGCGCAATTTCACCTTTTGATAAAGGTGTTCGACTTCCCATTTCTTTAGCTACTGAAGGCCATTGTCTTGGATTAAAATGATTTATATCAGGAGTAGGATGACAAAGACTACAGTTTGTTTGAAAAAGATTACTTGCCTTTTTCATTAAAACATCAACTGATTTTTCAAAATTAACTTTTTGTATATTCGTTGTAATAGAAACTTTTTCCCATTTATTACCGTCAATTTCTTTAGTCTCAATTTTTTGAGTTTTATTATTTGCATTTTTAGCAAAAACAGCTGACATGATTTTTTCTCCTTCAGAGAAATATAAAATTCTAGGTTCACCATTAAAATTCCAACCTGTAATTTTAATAGTTAAATGGTCATTACTTTTACCTATAATCTCGATAGGAGTTGTTGGCAAAATTCTACCTGTTTTCTTTGTTCCTTCAGAACTAGAATAAGTTGTAAGAGTAGCTTCAGAATACACCGATTGAGCTTGTGCAAATGACATAAGAATATATGGCAAAACAAGCAACTTTAAACCTTTCATTGTTTATCCTTTGTATGTTATATTTAATAAATAGTATAAATAAAAATTAGGGCGTTAAAATTAGAAAAAAAGAGCAAAAAAAGAGCATTTGAAAAAACTATTTTATTTTTATAGTAAAAGAAGCTCCATTTTTTGTATTTTTGACATTTAGATGTCCATTCATATTTTTTTCAATTATCGTTTTAGTCATATGTAGGCCAATTCCTGTTCCTTGACTTTCATATTTAGTTGTGTAATATGGTTCAAAAATAATATTAATATCATCCAATTGAATACCACCTGCATTATCTTCTATGTGAATAATAGTGTATTCTTTCCCTTTTTTAATATTGAAAATAATCTTTGGACACTTAATTTTTCTTTCTATAAATACATCTCTTGCATTTGACAAAATATTTAATATTGAGTGTGCAAACTCTCTTGGATAACCATAAACTTTAGAATGTTCATCTACTTGAAACTCAATTTCAATGTTATGGGAAGAAAAAGAGGCTGAAATAATTGAAATTGCTTTATTACATTCAGTATATACATCAAAATATTCTTTTTCTTTAGAAGGTTGGAAAAAGTTTTGAAAATCACTTATAGTATTTGACATATGAACTGTAATTTTATTGCATAATTCAATATACTGTATAAAGTTTTTATAATCAATTTTTGTAAATTTTAATTGTGTTTCAATATTCATTAATATTGCACTTATTTCACTTATGGGTTGTCTCCATTGATGTGCAATATTTCCAAGCATAGTTCCCATTGCTGCAAGTTTCGATTGTTGAATCAACATTTGTTCTTTATTGCAACGTTCTTTAACTTCTTTAGAAATTTCTTTCTCAAGATTATCTAACATATTGTTCATTAATCCTTTTAATATTTTAAGATCTTTAGAATATGCTGTAGAGTGAAGACGTTTGCCAAATTGTCCATTCTTTAGCTCTTTAACAAGTATTATTGCTTCATCTATAAATTTATTATCATTATTTAATGCAATTTGAACAAGTTTTACTTCTTCATTAATTGCATTTGCCATTAATCCAAGTTCATCATCAGTATTTATATCAATTTGTAAGTTTTCTGAAAGCTTCTTTGAATCGTGTAAATATGAAAAGAATCTTTTTAATCCTTGTCCAACCTTTTCTATATTTTGAACAGTTTTTATTATTAAAGAGGCATTAAAAATAAAGCTTAGAAAGCCTAGAATAAAGAAGCCTATAAGAATATAATGTGAACTAATACTATTTATATGTCGAGATTCGAAAAACGTATTTTCATATTGATTTAAAAGATTTTTTTGATATTTATCAACTGCATTAAGTAATTCAAGAAATATTTTATTTTCATGTTTAATAATTTGAATACTTAATTTTGTTTCTTCAGATTTAATATATGCATTATCTATAAGAAGAACATCATTTTTGTATTTTTCCCATAAAGTATTAATTTCAGGTGTTAAATCAGGTGATTTTTTGTCTAATATTAGAATTTTCTTATTAAGTTCTGAGTATAAACTTTTAACCACTGTTGACTTACTAGGATAAAGTCTCATCATTAAACTTTTTTCTCGTACAAAAAATAATGTAGTAATATATGAAGATTGAAAATCTTGAATTTGAGAAAAGTCTTTAAAAAGAGAAGTTAAACTGTTATTGTTACTTTTATTTATATCGTATGACAAAAAACCTAGAAAAAGAAGAGAAGAAAAAGCAAAAATCCCACTTATTATAAATTTTTGTCTAATTTTCAATTTTTTCCTAAATATTAGTTCATTCATCGAAAACAAGTCTATACCCCACTCCGGATAAATTATAAATTAGATTGAGAGGAAGTTTTTTACGAAGATTACGTACTACAGAACGTAAAGCACCTGTTGTCATCATATCATCTTCCCACACATTTTGTTCTATTTCTTCATAAGTTACAATACGGTGAGAGTTTTTAATTAAAATTTCAATAAATAAAATTTCTTTACGTGTTAATAAAATTTCTTCTTGATTGTAAAATAATATTTTTTGTTCCCAATTATAATCATACCCTAATGGCAACTCTGGAGTTTTTGTTTTGGAGTCTTTTTCTTTGATTAATTTAGAACAGCTTTGAATTACATCAATTAATTTTTCAAAATTTATTGGTTTAATAATAAAGTGTTCAACATGTAGGTCAACTAATTTTAGAAGATATTCTTTATCCGCATGTGCAGTTAAAACTACAATAATTACACTTTTATCTTTTGCTCGAACTTTTTTTATAAAATCAGTCCCATCCATTTCTGGCATTTTTAAATCTGTGATAATTATATTTGGAGAAAAATTTGTAAATAAATCTAATGCTTCTTTTCCATTAGAAGCAACTTGTAAGTCTTCTACCAAATAGCTCAATGCTGTTGAAGTATGCTCTCTAATTATCTCTTCATCTTCTACATAAACAACTTTTAAATGGTTAAGTTGGATTCTTTTCATAATTTAAATCCTTTTTTTTCTTTAAGAAAAACAACAACATTATTTATTGTTATTTTTAATTGTATAAAAATTTTAAAATTAATTTTTTAATATAAAATTTCTTTAAGTTAATTATATCGTCTGATTTTAAGTAAAGTAAGTATTTAAAACTCTTATTTATGTGCAAAAAGGTGGAATTCTTAATTTTTCCTTTTTAATCTATATTCTTTAGGACTAATACTAGAATACTTTTTAAAAAAGCGCGAGCAAGCTGTAGGAGTATCAAAATGCAGAAGATTTGAAATTTGTTTAATACTTAATTGACTATAAACTAAAAGATAAAGCATTTCATTGTAAATTCTTCTATGTATAAACGTTAAAGCATTCTTATTTGTTTGCTCTTTAATAGTTGTACTCAAATGTTTTGGAGTAATGTTTAGTAGCTCAGCATAATCACTTACTTTTCTTTTTGTAATAAAATGTTTTTCAATTAACTGTAAATAATTATTAGTTATGTGTTCAGCTTGTGTTCTTATTAATGGCTGATTAGTTTTCATTAATACTTTTTCTCGCTTCATTTTATAGAGTATTTCAAGTAGATGTAACTTAACTATGGCTAAATACTCATCTTTTTCTTTTTTATATTCAAGTTCAATTTTTTCAAATAATAATTTAACTTCAGGTATAGCAGAATTTTCCAAAATGATTTGATCAATATCCTTTTTATGAAATTCTAATAAAAGGTCAATTTCTTGATTACTATCAATTTGTGATTTTAAAAATGTATCGTTAAATAATATAACATATTCTGATTTTTCAATTTTATCTTCAAAAGAGAAGATTGAGCCTGGAGGAATAAGTTGTATTGAATTATCACGTACATCAAATTCAAATTGGTTAATATACCGTTTTGTGTGGGCATGAAAACATAACACTAGTGCATAAAAGTCAAACCGAACAGGAGAACCTACTCTTTTTCCAATATTTTGAAAAATAAAAAATTCATTATTGGAAGAAACTTCTTTTAAAGGGTCCATACCAAAAGAGGGAATTGTTCTATGAATATTTTTATATTTATTAAGTAGTTGAGATATTGTCAATAAAGGTTGTGTGTTCAATTTTCCCTTCCTATTTTTTTTAGAATAATTATTAATCAAAAGAAGGCCTAATAATTTCTTTTTTTGTATTCTAACAGTTTACTATTTATAACCTCAAATAAATGTTCTTTTGTTAGATTTCACAATAAAAATAAATTTTAAAACTTGATTTTATTACTATTTATTAGCTATTTTTTCGCCTTTTTTTTTAATTAGGATTAATGAACTTTTATCATAAGGAGAAAAAATATGAAGAAATTCGCAAAAATAAGTTTAATTGCTTCTTTAGCAATTACAAGTTTTACTTCTGCACATGCAGATTCTTTAGCAGATGCATTCGCTGCATCAAAATTTAAAGGTGAGATTAAATCTCAATACTTCACAAAAAAAGATGCTGCTGGAAATGAATCATCTATCTGGACTAATGGTGGTAACTTATCTGTAACAACTGGTTCATTTTATGGACTAAGTGCTGGTGCTACTTTTCAAACTGGACATGTATCAAATGTTGATGGTTCAGGTTATGATGGAGACATGAACGCAAATGGTTCAACTTTATCTCAAGCTTACATCCAATACATTATTGATAATACTACTTTTAAAGCTGGTAGACAATACATGCATATGCCATTAATAGCTGTTTCTGGTTCAAGAATGTTTAGACAATCTTTTGAAGCTTATCTGTTATCTAACACTGATTTACCAAACACTACTTTAGTAGCTGGTTATGTTAATAAATATCAAAATAGAACAAGTTCAAGTTCTGGTTCAGCAACTATTGGCGATGAACCATTCTTCGCAGATGTTGGAGATGATGGAGCATATACTTTATATGCTAAAAATACTTCAATTGAAAATTTAGCAGTTCAATCACAATATTTGATTGAAAAGAATGATGCTAATGATAGAAAATCTTTATATGCAGATGCAGTTTACAAAATAAATGATATCACTTTTGGAGCTCAGTTATTTAATAGTGATAATGGTTCATCAGATGATAAGGGCCAATTATATGGTGTAAAAGTAGAGGGAACTTTTTCTGGTGTTCACGCTAAAGTTGCATATACTACAACTCCTTCTAACCAGCAAGCTGTATTTAATGGTTTAGGTTCTGCTGCTGATCCAGTATTTACAGCTACCCCTGTAGGTTCTCATTTGACTTATATGGCAGATACAACTTCTTATCAACTAGGATTAGGTTATAAATTTGGTAATGGTCTTGGCTTGCAAGCAGCACACACTTATTGGGATGTAGGTTCATTGTCTAGGGCTGAAACTGAAACTGATGTAATTGCATCTTATAAAGTAAACAAAAATCTATCAACACAATTATGGTACACAAGTTTTGGTGAAGATTCAACAAATGATTATCAAACTAGATTTAATATTTCTTATACTTTCTAATGAGCAAATTGTATAAAGTTGTTTAAAAAGTAGGTTCAATTAATAGATTGAACCTACTTCCTATGAGAATTACTTATTAAAAATAAAACTATTCCTTTTCTGAACTATTTTCAATTATTGAAAAATTTTTAAATTTTATTAAAATCTCATTTATTAGCTATTTTTTAGCCTTATTTATAAAGTAATATTTCTTTAGCATTTTAAAACTAAGTAAATAATTTCCCCCCCTATAAATCTTTATTTATTTGTTTTAATTTGCTAATTCTTAATTAAGGGTTATAATGATGAAAAAAATATTTTCTTTTTTTCTTATTACAATGAGTTTTGTTTACGCTAATCCATATACAAAATGTGTAGCATGTCATGGCACAAATGGTGAAAAAGTCGCTTTAGGAAAATCTAAAATAATTAAAGATATGACTAAAACAGAAATAATTACTGCTATGAAAGGTTATAAAGTTGGGACTTATGGTGGTTCTATGAAAAACGTAATGAAAGCACAAGCAATCTCATTAAGTGATAATGATATTAAATTTATTTCTGATAAAATTGGTAAATAAATTTAATTTTGGTGGTCTTTTAGACTTAAAAATATAAAAATAAAATAATAAAATTAAATCACCTTAGCTACAGGACTAGACACCTGTAGCTATAAATAATTTTACAAAGGTTTAGTTTTGACTTTAAATATTAATTCTATCGGAACAATTTACACAAACTATAATCAAAAACAAAACATGCCAATTCAGCCATGTGGAGCTTTAAATGAAATAGGAAAAATTGTTTTAAAAGATAATTATAAAAATGGATTAAAGGATATTGATGGATTTTCATATATTTATCTTATTTATTATTTCAATCAATCAAAAGATGAAAAACTCAGTGTAATTCCATTTAATGATAAAAAACAAATTGAAAGAGGAGTCTTTTCAACAAGAACACCAGTTCATCCAAATAAGTTAGGATTATCGCTAGTAAAGCTTTTAAATGTAGAAAATAATGTGCTAACCTTTCAAGGTGTTGATATATTAGATAAAACACCATTAATCGATATAAAACCATACATACCTGAATTTGATTATGTTGAGGAAAATATTAAAACAGGTTGGATGAAATCGAAAATTAATGAAGTTCAACAAATGAAGTCAGATAGTAGGTTTTAAGGGCGTAAGACAGATTTATTTAGAAAATATATATAGTTTGGAAATATTTATTTTCAGTAGTAATTTAAAATAGATGTAAAGATGATTCTAAATAACTTCTTTAAAACATATAGAATACAGATATTTATTAGATTTTTTTTATCTATTATTCAATTCAATCTTTTCCTTAACTTCTTAAATTGGGAACACAAATAACTTAGACAATTTTCCTTGTTCCACAAAGTGTTCAAAAAATGAAAAATACAAATTCTCACATATCTTTAAGAGATTTGGAACATAGAATGTAGACCTTTATTGTAATATTTTAGACTCAAACACACAAGAAGAATTAAATCACTAAATATCAAAGATGAGCAAGAGTTATTAGTGAGGTAAAAGTTATAAATTAACAAGAAGTTTGTGGCTTTTTACCATTTACTTTTAAAATTTTATCAAGTCTTATTTCTATTCCATTATCAAGTATCAAAAATTCTTCTTTGTTTAAAGTCCTAAAATCAATTATAAAATCTTCTATTTCATTTTGAGTATTTCCATTTTGATATGAAATTTTTGATTTTACTTTTTTTACTGCTAAGGCTTCCAATTCATCATAAAAATAGCAACTTATAGGTTTGTATTTTTCATCCATATTTTAATCCTTTAAAAGAAAATTATACCACTTATAATCATTTTATAGGTTACAAAAAATAATCATTGCTAAAATATTGAAATTAACTAACTTCTTGAAGAGAATTACTACAAAAATTATGTTATTTTAAAAGAAAACAAAGGATTATTTATGGCATGGGTTATTGGTGATGTTCATGGTTGCATCAAGACTTTAAAAGCCTTATTAAATAAAATACCAAAAGATGACAAGGTTATATTTGTGGGTGATTTAATGGATAGAGGTCCAAACTCAAAGGAAGTTATTCAATTAATAAAAGAAAACAATTATGATTGTGTAAGGGGAAACCATGAAGTAGCTATGTGTGATGTTATATTAGATTTATTAGCAGATAACTCTTTGGTGAAAAGTTCATATTGGGTGAATACATGGGGTGGCATGGAGACTTTAAAAAGTTATGAAAATTGCACAAAAGAAGAAGTGATATCTGATGTACAGTGGCTTGAAAATTTACCTTATTATATAGAATATAAAGATATTAAAAACAAAGATGGAAGATATTTAGTCGTTAGTCATTCAAGTATTGGTGATGTATGGGAAATGAGAAACTTAGATAAAGATAGTTTTGAGTATCAAGATTTTATTGCTCAAGTTACAAACAATAGAATTAATCATCCAAAAGATATAAAAGAGATTTATAATATCCATGGGCATACACCACACAAAGAGGCTTTGATAACAGATTATTATGCTGATGCAGATACGGGAGCTTGTTATGAAAAACTAGGAAACTTAACGGCAATTGAGTTTCCAAGTTTAAAAACAATTAGCCAAGAAAATATAGATAAGTAAAAATGTGAAAGTAGAAAATTAAACCTTTTCTACTTTTACTGCACTATGGTTATAATCAGGTTCAAATGATTCTTTATCACAAAGGTCATTTGTAAGATAGTTTATCTCTCTATTACTTACTGGAATAAATATACATTTTTCTCTTATATCTTTTGTAATTAGAGCCTTTGAAATAATTTCACCTCTTGCGGAACTAATTTTAATCTCTTCTCCATCAACTATTCCTAATTCCATTGCATCAATTGGATTTATTTCACAAAAGTTTAGTTCCTTATATTTTAATAAAGTTTTTGGAAGATTGGTTTTTGTACCGCTATGCCATTGGTCTCTAGTTCGTCCTGTTAAAAGAGTAAATGGGTACTTTAATGATGTTTTTTCACTAAGTAGTTTATTTTCAACAAAAAATAGGTTTGCTTTTTTATCAGGTGTTAAGAAATCTTTTTTAGCAATGATATCTTCTCCCCAAATAAATGGTTTCGCATTTATATCATCATAATTAGCCTCATGAATATTCATATGATCACTTAATTTTGTCATCTCTTGATACTCTTCAAAAATCTCTTTAGGGGTGTTATAGTTAAATGTATGACCAAATCCTAAACCTTGTGCTAATAATTGGAAAATCTCCCAATCTGGCTTACAATCAATTGAAGTCCTTGTAAGTTTTTCTTGTTTTGTTATAGTTCTATCAAGATTTGTTTGAGTTCCCTCTTTTTCTCCCCATGGCGCAGCAGGTAGTCTTATGTGAGCAAACTTTGCAGTCTCTGAGTTTTCATAAGCATTAATCTCAACTACCATTGGAATTTTTTTAATTAATTGTTCCATTTTATTTCTATTTGGAAGATGGTATATTGGATCAGTATGACAAATTATCAAAATATCTAGATTAGCTTCAAGCATTTGTGTTGCGGTTAATCCAGGTTTATTATCTATTGTTTTTGTTCCCCAAAATTTTGAAACTTTTTCAATGGAATCTTTATCAAAACCAAAATGAACAGCAAGCATAGTTGATAATCCACCAACTTCTCTTCCTCCCATTGCATTTGGCTGACCTGTTAGAGAAAAAGGGCCATTCCCTTCTTTAAATATTTTCCCCGTTAAAAGATGGGTATTTATTAGTGCTAGATTTTTATCAACACCTTGGACGGATTGATTTAATCCCATCGTCCAAGCAGTAATAATATTTTCGCTGTTTTTATAGATTTCCCAAAATTCATCAAATTCATCTTGTGTCAAACCTGTTCTTTTTAACATCTTAGTAACAGGGACTCTTTTAAATTTATTTTTCAATAGCTCAAAATTGTTCACATATTTTTCAATGAACTCCTCATTTGCTAGACCTTCATCAATAATTTTTTTTGATAATAAATTAAAAAAGTCAATATCACTTCCAGGTTTTATTGCTAGGTGTAAATCCGCTAATTTAGCAGTATCAGTTTCCCTTGGATCAATAACAACGATTTGAAGACCTTTTTTCTTAGCTTTTTTTATTCTATTGTGAAATACTACATGGGCTTCAGCTGTATTCGCACCTGCTAATATTAAAAGGTTGGCTTTATCGACATCTTTCATTCTAACTGGCACAAAATCTGCTCCAAAGGCTTTTTTATGTGCAACAACGGCACTTGCCATACATGTTCTACTATTTGTATCAATATTATTTGTTCCAATAAAACCTTTAACAAGTTTATTAGCAATATAATAATCCTCTGTTAAAAGTTGCCCTGATAGATAAAACCCTATTTTATTTTTTGGAGTCTGTTTCATCTTATTAACAATTGATTCAATTGCTTTTTCCCAGTTGGTTATTTTATATTCATTATTTATATCATTTCTTATATGTGGTCTTAGAAGTCTTGAGGGTGTTTCTATACTTATTAATTCACTTACACCCTTTGAACAAAGTTTCCCTTCATTTATAGGATAAGTAACATCTCCAACAAGTTTATTCGTATCAAATTCTAATCCACACCCAACACCACAGTATCCACAGACTGATTTAATCATTATATGCACCTTATAAATATATTATACATTCATTTTTCTATAGGAATTATTATAGAATAAATTTTATGAAAAATTAAGATTTAATTGTATATAAAATATACTTTTTTATGGTGAATAATTGTTTATCTTGTGTTAGAATCTTCATATCAAAATAAATTAAAGGTAAATTTAAGGAGAGTTCATGTTAAAACAGGTATTAAAAATTGGTTTAGGTGTTTCAGTTGTAGCTTCTACATTGTTAGCAGCTCCAGAGAAAACAAAATTAAAAATTGGTTTTATTGCACTTACTGACTGTGCACCATTAGTTATTGCAAAGGAAAAAGGTTTTTTCAAAGCTGAAGGACTTGATGTTCATGTTGCAAAAGAGGGTGGTGGATGGCCAGGTATTCAACAAAAAGTTATCAACGGTGAGTATGATTTTTCTCATGCTTTAGCTGGTATGCCAATCGCTGCAACACTTGGAATCAATGGAAATGCAAATCTTCAAGCCTTATTATCACTTGACTTTAATGGAAATGCAATTACTTATGGTAATGACATTATTGATAAGATGAAAGAGTATGGACTTGAAGAAACTAAAAGACCTGTTTCAGCTGAATCTTTAAAAAAATATATTGATGCAAAAAGAGCAAAAGAGGGTGATAATTATGCACCTCTAAACTTTGGTATGGTTCACCCAGTTTCAACACACAATTATGAATTAAGATACTGGATGGCTGGTTCTGGAATCAAACCAGACCAAGATTGTACAATTAAACCTTTCCCTCCACCAACAATGCCTTCAAACTTAATTGCAGGTAATATTGAAGGTTATTGTGTAGGGGAGCCATGGAACTCAAGAATTGTACTTAAAGGTAAAGGTTCGGCACTTGTAACTAACTACGATATTTGGAACAATAACCCAGAAAAAGTTTTACAAGCAAGAGCTGATTTTGTTGAAAAATATCCAGAAACTACAAAAGCAGTTATGAGAGCAGTTATAAAAGCTCAAATGTGGTTAGATGAGTCTTGGGAAAATAGAGAAGAAGCTATTGGCTATTTGGCTAAGAAAAATTATGTAAAAGCTCCAAAAAATGTACTTAGAAAATCTATGTCTGGAACTTTCCTTTATAACAAAGGTGTAGATTCTGCTAATCCAATGTTTAACGTTTTTGCTAACTATTATGCATCTTACCCATTCTATTCTCACGGTATGTGGTTCATTACACAAATGTATAGATGGGGACAACTTGACAAACCAGTTGATATGAAAGCAACTATTGAAAAAGTATATAGACCAGACCTTTTTGAAGAAGTAGCAAAAGAGGTTGGATATACACTACCTCCAAGTGCTTGGAAAAAAGATGGTGTAGATGAATATAATAAATTTATTGATGGAAAAGTTTGGGATCCAAACAAAGCTGTAGATTATATTTATGATTTTGAAGTACAAAACTCTTTAGTTTCAAAAGAAGATTTAGCAGCTGCAAATAAATGGTCAGTTGAAACTAAACAACCTGCATATGTTTGTCCATATGGACCAGCTGGATGTGCAGATGAAAAATTTGTTACTAAAAAATAGTAATTAAAAAAAGACAAAATCCCAGTAGGGGTCTTGTCTTTTATAATGCTTAGTTTTACATCTTCTCCTACGCTATTTGTCAGGCTAAGCATTGTAAAGGACAAGAGATTAATTATGAAGGTAAATTTATGAATAAAGAACTGTACAAGAAAATATTTCTTCCACTTATTGTTTTAGCAATTATAATTCAAGTTTGGTCAACACTTGCAAATGTAGTAGAAGATTTTCCAACACCAAGTGATACTTATGTTTATGCTTTTGGTGGAGAAACTTCAGATGGTGAAGAGCCAGAAGGTGTATTCTCAGATCCATTTTATATAGAAAACCAAGATGACAAAGGTATTTTTTGGCAAATTATGGCATCGCTTGAAAGGGTATTTAGTGGGTTTATTTTAGCTATTGTAGTTGGTGTTCCAGTTGGTCTAGCTGTTGGTATGAGCAAATCATTTCAATATGCACTTGAACCATTTATTCAGATATTTAAACCAGTTTCACCACTAGCATGGCTTCCTTTATTACTTTTTGTATTTCAAGATATTGATACAACAGCCATATCAACAATATTTGTTACATCAATTTGGCCAATTATTATAAATACAGCCCTTGGTGTAAAAAATGTAAATCAAGACTATTTAAACGTTGCAAAGGTTTTACAGTTTACACCTTTAGAAAAGATTACCAAGATTATTTTACCTGTTGCCGTTCCATATATTTTTACAGGGATGAGATTGTCTTTAGGTATTGCTTGGCTTGTGATTGTAGCTGCCGAGATGTTAACAGGTGGAATAGGAATTGGTTTTTGGATTTGGGATGAATACAATAATCTTGCTTATCACAATATTATTATTGGGATCATAACAGTTGGTATAATTGGATTTATCCTTGATATTATTATGGGATTTATCGCAGATTTCTTTGATTACAGAAAAAAGATGTAAAAGCTTTATTCTTAAAGCACTTTAGATTTTACTACTTTTAACAATTTTTTATAAATTGTGTTAAAAAGTAGAAAGAAAATGATATTGGTCCCTTAAAAATGGGATCGTTTTTAAGGAAAATATTATGAGTAAAAACAATTTTTTAGAATTAGAAAAAATAAGAAAAGCATTTCCTCTTCCTGGTGGGAAAGAATATGTTGCAGTTGTTGATGTAGATTTAAATATCAAAAAGAATGAAATTATTTCAATTATTGGGCATAGTGGGTGTGGTAAGTCAACACTTCTTAATATGATTGCAGGTTTAGATATGCAAACGGAAGGTAATATTATCTTAAATAATAAAGAGATTAAAGGACCAGGGCCAGAAAGAGCAGTGGTTTTTCAAAACCACTCTTTATTACCTTGGTTAACAGTTTATCAAAATATTGAGATGGCAGTTAAAAAAGTGATGCCTGGATTATCAAAAAATGAGTTAAAACAAAGAGTTGAAAAATTTGTTTCTATGGTAAATCTTGACCATGCAAAAGATAAATATCCTGGTGAAATCTCTGGTGGTATGAAACAAAGAGTTGGTATTGCAAGAGCTTTATCAATAAAACCTGAAGTTTTGTTAATGGACGAACCATTTGGTGCACTTGATTCTTTAACAAGAGCAAATCTACAAGAACACTTAATGAGAATTCAACAAAAGGTACAAAATACTGTAATTATTATTACCCATGATATTGATGAAGCAGTTTTGTTAAGTGATAGAGTAATTATGATGACTAATGGTCCAGAAGCTACCATTGGTGAAGTATTAGAAGTAAATTTAGATAGACCAAGAGATAGAGTAGCCTTGCAATCTGATCCAGAATATATCAGATGTAGAGAAGCAATATTAGATTTTCTATACAAGAAATTTGCAAAAGATGATGAATAAATTGCTATACTAATTTATGAATTCACTATATATTACAGATAATAATTTAATACAAAAAATATTAAGCAACAAGGCTGTAGAAATCCATCTACAACCTATTGTTTCAATTAGAACAAAATCTATTTTCGCCTATGAAAGTTTAACTAGATGTAAATTTAATGGCAAAACTATCCCTCCTCAAATTCTTTTTAAATTAGCAGACAAAGCTAATTTAAGTAGTCAATTAGACGAAATGACAAGACAATTAGCAATTGAAAAGTTTTATTATTACTATAAAAAAAACAATAAGGAACTTCTTTTTTTAAATGTTGAAGCAAACATAATAAATAATTTTGAAAAAGAAGAACTAGGTTTCTTATATTTAATAAAAAAACTAAATATCCCTTTCAAAAATTTTATTTTAGAGATAAAAGAGGATGATATTGAAAATATAGAAGCTTTAGAAAAATTCTGTAAATATTTTAAAGGTTTAGGTTTTGGAATTGCACTTGATGATTTTGGTACAGGTAGCTCTAATTTTTACAGACTAAATGTGATTAGTCCTGATATTATAAAGATTGATAAATCTTTATTTACTGCATCATCAAAAAGAATTATCAATAAAGAGATAGTTAAATCAATATCAAAAATGAGTCAAACTTTAGGAATAAAAGTTTTAGCAGAAGGTGTTGAAGATTTTAATTCAATTTCTATGGCAATGAAAGCTGGAATAAACTTATTTCAAGGGTACTTTTTTTCTAAACCTAAAGTATCTTTTAATCATGAAGAGTTCTCAGAAATTATCACTTTGATCAATAAAACAGGTAATGAATTTAAAGCTAAAACATTAAGAAATATAAAAAAGAAAAGAGAAACGGTATGGAAATTTGATCAAATTTCCATGGCTTTAATAATGGGAAATAAAACTATAGAAAAAATATACGAGTATCTAAATAGAAATTTTAAATATCATAGTGAAATTGAAGCAATGTATATTATTGATGCATTAAGTTCAAAACAGATTAACGACACAATTATTGATGAATCTATTAGTGGGATGTATAATATAACTAAAGATGGTGATGAACATTATTTAAAAGAGTATTTTTATATAACAATGGAATCAAAAAAGGGTATTTATTTAAGTAATAGATATGTTTCTTTTGCAAGTGGAAATGTATGTAAAACCTTTGCAAAAAAATTTGAATTAAATGGTCAAAGTTATATTTTGTGTCTGGATATTATATTAGAAAGGAGCTAGATATTTAAACCTTATAAAAAAGGTTTAAATATTTTTTTGAGCGTTTTATTTTAAGATGATATACTCATCATCATAATAAATTGTATCTCCTAAAGCGATAACTTTTCTTTCATTATCAAAGCCAAAATCATAAATTGCATCTGATTTAAAATCTTCAGAGATATTTATCAAATATCCTTGAGATTCTAAAGCATAAAGTGAAGTTCCATATGCAAGGGCATAAACTTTTGCATATTTATATTTTTTTCTTTGAATGATATTTAGAGAAATATCTGTTTTAATAATTTGTCCATCAATAGTAGCTATATATATGTAGTCATCGTGTGTGATAATATCTCTAACATTGTAGTTTTTTAAGTTTAAAACTCCATCACCAACAGAGATAACTTTATTAGCTGTTGCTGCAACCAAAGTATCATTAATTACATCTAAAAATGTAATGTTATTAAATTGTCCATCAGGGTCAACAACGATATTTTTTACAATTTTATTCGTAGAAGATACAACAATAATTCTACCATCTAATGTTGGGAATAAAACAATATTACTCATAAAATATGGATTGGCAATTCTAGTATCATTTACAAATGAGTGATTAAAATACTCTTTTAATAAAGTTTTATTTGCTGCTAAGTCTCTTAATTCAATTGAATTATCAGAATATAATAAAGCTAATTTATTCTCTTTTAGTGATGCTGCAACAACAACTCCACTAACTTCAATCTCTTGTTTATCAACTAAAACTTTATCTTTGTAATTTGAAGAGATAACTTTCTCTTCACTAATATTTAAAAAATTATAACCTTCTGGAATTTTAAATTTTGATAAACCTCTTTTTGTAATTATTTCACCATTATCTAAAGTTGCACCATCTTTGTTCATTGATGTTATTTCTGCATTTAGATTTGCTTTTGTATTATCATAACCACCAACAGTATCTTCTGGTTCATAGTGCTCTTTTGTTGCACAACCTGCTAGGATAAATACTAAACTTACAAATAGTAATAGGTTTTTCATCTTTTTTCCTTATTTTGTTACTAAATAATGTTTTAAAACATTAACTAAATCATTAACTTTTGAATCTGCTGGGATCAATTTTAAAGTTGATTTTGCATCTTCATATTTTCCTTCATTTGTTTGAATTAATGCTTTATTAAAAATTGCAAACTCTTTTAAAAGAAAATCATTGTCCATTGAAAGTGTATTTAATTCTTCAACATTTTTACTACTTAATGCTTTTTGATAAGTTGTTAATTCTTTTAAAAACTTAACTTGAATATCTGCAACAGTTCCATCTTTTGATGCTTGCATAAATTTTGCAACTTGAAATAGTTGTTCATTTTTCTCTTTTAATGAATCAAGTGCAGCTTTATCATTTGGGTTTTCTAAGACCTTATTAAAGGCAATATTTGCTTCTAGTTTTGTTTGTTGTTGAAAATAATTAGATACATAATATCCAATAGTCCCACCCACAATAACTACAACAGTAGCAATAACAATAAATTTATACTTTTTGTAAAATCTTTCAACTTTTACAAAACCTTCTAAAAATTTTTCTTCACTATTTAACTCTTCTTTGACGAAATCAACATTGTCTTTTACGCTCATTTAAAACCTCTTCTAAAAATTAAGTCTAAATGATACAAAAAAATTTATAAAACCTTACTTTTATGTATTTTTGATATAATACAAACTCTTATAAATAACACATAAAAGGTGAATAATGAAAAAGTTTTTTTTAGTATCTTCATTTTTACTAATCATCTCACAATCAATAATAGCAAAAGAACAAGTACAAGAGGAAGAATCAAGTCAAACAAGATTTGAATCACTTTCAAAATTAACTCAAGTTATAGGAACTGTTGAAAAATATTATGTAGATGACATTAAACTTGAAGAGATAGTAAATAAAGCATTAAAAGGTTTAATGCAAGAGCTTGATGCTCACTCAACTTATCTTGATAGAAAATCTTCAAAGGAGATGAGTATTCAAACAAAAGGTGAGTTTGGTGGTTTAGGAATTACTGTTGGTATGAGGGATGCGGCATTAACTGTTATTTCTCCAATTGATGATACTCCTGCATATGAAGCAGGCGTTAAAGCAGGGGACATTATCTTAAAAATTGATGATAAGTCAACTTTAAATATGACTTTAGATGAAGCGGTTTCTTTAATGAGAGGTAAACCAAAAACTCCTATTGTTTTAACAGTTGTTAGAAAGGGTGAGAATAAACCAATTAAAATTGATATCATCAGAGATATTATAAAAATACAATCAGTATTTGCAAAAACAATTGAAGATGAAGACCTATTATATTTAAGAGTTTCAAGCTTTGATAGAAAAGTAACTGAAAGCTTAAAAAAAGAGATTAAGAATAAACCAAATGCAAAGGGGATTATTCTAGATTTAAGAAATAATCCAGGGGGACTTTTAACTCAAGCAATTGGGGTAACTGATCTTTTTGTTGATAATGGAGTTATTGTTTCACAAAAAGGTAGAGACATTGGTGATGAGGAAAAATTTACTGCAAAACCTATAAATACAGTTACTGATACACCATTAGTTGTATTGGTTAATGGCGGTTCAGCATCAGCTTCAGAGATTGTTAGTGGAGCTTTACAAGATCAAAAAAGAGCAATTATTATTGGTGAAAAAACTTTTGGTAAAGGTTCTGTTCAAGCAATTTTGCCAATTACACAAGATAGAAAAGAGAATATTAAATTAACTATTGCAAAATATTACTTACCAAGTGGAAGAACTATTCAAGCAACGGGAATTACTCCAGATGTAATTTCATATGCAGGTGAAGCTGTAAAAGAGAGTGAAAGTGAATTTAAAATTAAAGAAGCCGATCTAAAAAAACACCTTGAAGAAGAGCTTGAAAAAGACAATGGTGGAAAGAAAGTTAAAAAAGAGAAAGAAAAAGTTTCTAGTAAAAAAGTTATTTTAAAAGATGAAGTATTAAAAGATAATCAATTAAATACTGCAATTGGTATTTTAAAATCATTAATTATTGTTAATAAATAAAATCAGGAGAATAAATGAACATTAGTGATATTGTTGCACTTGGACTTTGGCCAGAATCAAAGAAAACTACAACACAAAAAGGTATAAATGAACTTGAAGAGTTAGGTTATAACTTGTTTTACATTGGTAAAAATGCAGACCTATATACTTGTCCAGGTGATGAAGCAAAAGTATTATTAGTTAGAAGTGACAGATGTTCTGTATTTGATATCCCTTTAAACCTTGAGATTGAGGGAAAAGGTGTTTCTCAAACGGCTATTTCAAACAATGGCGCAGCATTTGCTAAAGAATCAGGTATAAAAACAGCAATTTTAGATGAAAAGGTTGATTCATCTTTGGAAGTTGCTCCACGATGTCAATTTATGGAATTATGCAAACCATTAGAAGCTGAAATTGATGGTGATGTAGTTCAATTTGAATTTATTTTTAGAAACTACTTAACAGGTTCACTTTATGATGCTTGCCAAAATGGAAAAGACCCATATGGTTTAGAATTATCTTCAAACTTATCACAATGGCATAAATTTGAAACTCCAATTTTTACTCCAACAACAAAAGGTATTAAAGATGAGCCTTTAAATTCTCAAATTGTAAGGGAAAAATTTCCAGAGATTATTTCAAGTATGGAAAATCTATTTAAAAGTTTCACTCAATTTGCCCTTGACAATGGTATTGTAATTGTTGATACAAAATTTGAAATTTTTATAAATTCAAAAGGGGAATGGGTTTTAGGTGATGAGGTATTAACACCTGAAAGTTCTAGATTTATTTCAAAAGAGGATTTTGATGCAGGAAATTATATTTCTATGGATAAACAAATCTTAAGGGATTTTGGAAAATCAGAAAACTGGAAAGAACAAGCAAAAAGTTTAAAAGCTGGAGAAAAACTAGATGTTAATGTACCACAAGAGATTAAAGATAAAATCTTGAGTGGATATACAACAATTTTAAATAGATTAAGTAAATAAATTGGCAAATAAAACTACTAAGGCAGTTTTAGATATAATCCCAAAAAATTAAATTGAAGGTAATAAATGAAAGCAATTGTAAATGTAGCACTTAAGCAGGGAGTTTTAGACGACCAAGGTAAAGCAACTCATCATGCTTTAGATACTTTAGGATTTAAAGAAGTTGTAAAAGACGTAAGAATTGGTAAACAAATTATTATGGAACTTAACTCTTCAAATGAAGACGATGCTAGAGCTGAAGTTGTAAAAATGTGCGAAAAACTTTTGGCAAATACTGTTATTGAAGATTATGATATCGAAATTGTAGGTTAATATTATGAATGTTACTGTACTACAATTTCCAGGTACTAACTGTGAGTACGACACTAAATATGCTTTTGAAAAACTTGGATGTGAAGTAAAAATCTTATGGCATAAAGAAACAAAACTTCCTGAAGATACAGAGCTATTAGTTATCCCTGGTGGATTTTCTTATGGAGATTATTTAAGATCAGGGGCAATCGCTAGATTTGCAAATATAATGGACTCAGTTCAAGAATATGCGGCAAAAGGTGGAAAAATTTTAGGTATTTGTAATGGTTTTCAAATTCTTTTAGAAGCTGGTTTATTACCTGGTGCTATGAAAAGAAATGATTCATTACATTTTATTTCTAAATATAATCACTTAAAAGTTATTAATAATGATAATATCTTTTTATCAAGATTAAAGCTTGATGAAGTTGTTAATATTCCAGTTGCACACCATGATGGTAACTATTTTATTGATGATTCGGGTTTAAAAGAACTTGAAGAAAATGGTCAGATTTTATTAAAATATTGTGAAGAAAATGGCGAACTTAAAAATCTTAATGGTTCAGTTTCTCAAATTGCAGGAATTTGTAATAAAGAGAAAAATGTATTTGGATTAATGCCACATCCAGAAAGAGCAATGGAAGACTTACTTGGTTGTGATGATGGTGTTATCATGTTAAAAGGGTTTTTAAAATAGTGAAAAGGCTAATTGCACTATTTTTAATATTTTTATCTATATTTGCCTTTGCAAATGAACTTACAAATGAAGAGGCTTCAGCTTTTGGTGAACAAACTCAACCAAAAGCTCAAAGCTATTCAAGAACAACTTTTACCAAAAATCTATATTTATCATATTTAAATTACCCAAATCATGTTTTTAGAAATCAAAGATTTGTAGTTGAATTAAAAGCATTAATTACAAGAAAAAATTTTACTTCAATACAAACAGTTTTTTCAAATGGTAAGGGGATTGAACCTTCTAATCCAAAAGAGACTTGGAAGAAGTTAGAAACAGAAAACAATACATATACAAATAAATTTTATTTCAAGGCAAAAAATCCAAACTTTATTATGCCAACAATTGAAGTTAGAATATACAATGGTAATAGTTTAGTAGAGTCTAGACAAATTACAGGAAAAGAAGTAGGCTTTTCAGATATTGCAAAAAGTGATAAACGATTTACGAATGTAATCGCTTCAAAATTAACATTAATTGGTACAAAAACAAAACAATATAATAATAAACAAGCCTTAACAATTATTGATATTAGTGCAGAAAATTCAAATCTAGAAGATTTTAGTTTAAAAGGATTTGAAGAGCAAGGGATTACTGTTTTTGAAGAAAAACTACCTGAACAACATATCATTTATAATGTAACTATTCCTATTCATAAAAAAAATATTATCTTTAACTATTACAATACAACAAAAAATCATTTTGAAAAAGTTGTAGTTCCAATCACTTTTGATGAAGAGTTAGTTAGTACACAAACAGATTTAAATCCTAATAATTCAAGTTTTGAATTTTATAAAAAAATTGCAATGGGTGTTTTATCACTTGTTCTATTAATACTATTTATTTGGAAAAGAAAATACTATATCTTAATACCATTTTTAATTTCACTTGCAATTTTTATTTTATTTGCAATGCCAAATAAAACGATTACCTTAAAAGAAAAAACGGTTATTTATATTCTTCCTACTAAAAACTCTACCATATTTCAAAAAGTAGAAAAAGAGTCTACAGTTGAAGAGATGAAAAGAAAAAATGGTTTTATCAAGATTATGTTTGGTAGTGGAAATTATATTGGATGGGTAAAAGAAGAAGATGTTAGCACAAATTAGGGGCTTATTTGTATTAGTTCAGTTTTCTGTAACTGTTGCAATTGTAATTGCTGCGATGTATACATTTAGAAATCATGTTCATAAAATTATCAAAATTTGGATGAAGTTTCAAATCTATTTATTAGGAATAAAACTTGAAGAGGTTGGAAAGCTAGATGAATCATGTGATTTAGTTTTGATGAATCACCAAAGTATATTAGATATTATCATTATGGAACATATACACCCAAAACACTTAGCTTGGGTTGCTAAAAAAGAGATAACTGATTTACCATTTTTTGGGCATATTATAAAAGGCCCTAAAATGATCTCAATTAATAGAGAAGACAAAGCTGGTATCGTGTACCTTATAAAAGAGGTAAAAGATAGACTAGGAAGAGGAAGGCCTATTGCTATGTTCCCTGAGGGAACAAGATCAACTGGTAAAAGAATGTTTGATTTTAAGCCAGGTGCAAAAATGATAGGAAATAAATTTAATCTAAAAATTCAGCCAGTAATAATTATTAATACAAGAGCAATTTTAGATTCAAAAAAATTAACACAAACTCCAGGTATTGTAAAAGTAATTTATCTAGAACCAATTCAAGCAGATAGAAAAACTGACTGGTTTGAACAAACAGAAAAAAATATGAAAGCTGTATTTGAAAAAGAGATAAATAAGTAATGGCTCTTTCTTGGCAAACAATATTAGCAATTGGTTTAGGTGGATTCTTAGGTGCAATCGCAAGAGCATATTCTGTACACCTAAGTAATAAAATGATACCTTTAGAGTTTCCTGTAGGTGTGTTAATTGTTAATATTTTAGGAAGTTTTATAATAGGTGTCTTATTTGCCATATTTGCCCACTATACATTAAATGATTCACTTAAAGCTTTTTTGACAACAGGTTTTTTAGGAGCCTTAACAACTTATTCAACTTTTGCAATTGAGAGTTTCTTTTTATTACAAACTTCAATATTTCTTGGATTAACAAATATGTTCTTAAATCTATTTGGAACAGTGCTTGCTGCAGCAAGCGGATATAAGTTACTTCACTTTTTTCTGAAATAGTATTCACTTTAACTTAAAAAATTGATTTATATCATTTTATTTAAGCTTCAAAAAGATATAATAATCACTAAAAATTAGATAACAAGGATTTAAAAATGGGTATGCCAGGTGGTATGGAGTGGATATTAATTGCTCTAGTTGTATTACTATTATTTGGTGGAAAGAAAATTCCAGAATTAGCAAAAGGTTTAGGAAGTGGTATTAAAAACTTCAAAAAAGCTGTAAAAGATGATGAAGAAGTAGCTACTACTGAAAAATCAGAAGAGATTGAGAAAAAAACTGAGGCTAAAAAAGAAGAGCCAACTGAAAATAAAACTGTATAATTTAAGAGACTAGATTGCAAAAATTAGTAAAAGATTATATTGAAGATATTTTAGAGAAAGAGGTGGTTTTAGAGAAACCTAAAGATATTACTTTAGGACACTTTGCAACTCCAGTAGCTTTTTCTTTAGCAAAAGAGTTGAGAAAATCACCTATGATAATAGCTGAAGAATTAGCTTCTAAGTTTGATGAATCAATTATTTTTGAGAAAGTGGAAGCTGTAAAAGGTTTTATTAACTTTAAACTTTCAAATGGATTTTTAGAAAAACTTTCAAAAAATGCATTGCAACTTGGAAATAATTTCGCAAAATGTGAAAAAAGAAATCAATCAATACTTTTAGAATATGTAAGTGCAAATCCTACGGGTCCTTTACATATAGGTCATGCAAGAGGAGCTATTCTTGGTGACTCACTTGCCAAAGTTGGTAGACACTTAGGATTTGATATTACAACTGAGTATTATGTGAATGATGCAGGTGCTCAAATGGATATGTTAGGTTTATCTATTGCTTTAGCAGGTCGTGATTTTATTTTAAAAGAAGATGTAGAATATCCTGAAACATATTATAGAGGTGATTATTTAGTTGATATTGCCCAACAAATTTTTGATAAGCATGGGGCAGAGATTTTCCATGATGAATCAAAATTTAGAGAAATGGCTTCATTTGGAAAAAATATTGTAATGAATATTATAATATCAGACCTAAAAGATGTAGGGATAGAATTTGATAATTTTGTTTCAGAAGAATCTTTATATGAAGCATGGCTTGATACAAAAAAAGTTCTACTTGATAATGGTTCACTCTATGAAAAAGATGAAAAAATATTTTTAAAGTCAACTTTACATGGCGATGATAATGATAGGGTTGTAGTAAGAGAAAATGGAATACCAACGTATCTTGCTGGAGATATAATTTATCATAAAAATAAATTTGATAGAGGCTTTGACCATTATATTAATATCTGGGGTGCAGATCACCATGGATATATAAAAAGAGTAAATGCTGCAATTGAGTTCTTAGGAAATGATTCTTCTAAACTTGAAGTTTTACTTTCTCAAATGGTTCAACTACTTAAAGGTGGCGAACCTTATAAAATGAGTAAAAGAGCTGGTAATGTAATTTTAATGAGTGATATAGCTCAAGAGATTGGTTCAGATGCATTAAGATTTGTTTTTTTAACTAAGAAAAGTGATACTCATCTTGAGTTTGATTTGGACATGTTAAAAAATCAAGATAGTTCAAATCCAATCTTTTATATTAATTATGCATATGCTAGAATTAATCAAGTGTTTAAGAAGAGTGAAAAAAGTTTTGAGTCAGTATTAGATGAAAACTATGAGGGTCTTAATCAAGATGCCTTAAATTTAGTATATGAATCTTTATTAATGCCTTCAATTTTAGAAGAAGCATTTACGAAAAGAGATATGCAAAAAATTACTGATTATCTTTATTCTCTTGCATCATCAATACATAGATTTTATAATGAGCATAAAATCGTTGGAAGTGATGATGAAAATAAATACTTAAAAGTATTAAGTCTTTGTGCTTTATCTATAAAAGTATCATTAGGTTTATTGGGAATTAAAGCTAAAGAGGTGATGTAATGAAATGGTTTATTATTATACTTGTGATTATAATCGGTATTGCGATTTCTACAGGATATATGGGTGGAGCTAAAGATGCTGCATCAAACTATAATAAATTATTAACTGGAAAAGCTCCAGCCAAGTAATAAAAGGGGTTAAACCCTTTTATCTATTGGTTTTTAAGCTTTAGCCTCAAGTTCACTTAAGAAATCTTCAATAGTATATTTTTTTCTATATTGTTCACTCATTAGGTGGATGAAAACATCTCCCATATCAATGATTGTCCAGTTCTCGTCATCATCAACTCTTAAGAACTCTTCACCTAAAGGTTTTAAATCATTTTTTAAGTAATTTAATAATGCAAATGCATGTTTTGGGTTTAACGTAGTTGCTATAACTACATAATCAACAATATATTCTTTGTCTGTTAAGTCAATAACTTCAATATTCTCAGCTTTTTTATCATCTAAAATAGCTTTGATTGTGTCTAATCTTTTGTTCAAATTTTACCTTTTTCTTTCCAGATGTTTTTTACATCTTTTCTTATTTTTTTTGGAATATAATTTAAACTAAAAGTATTTCTTAATTCAGTAGAACTAATTTTAATATCAACTTTTAGTCTTTTAACATTCCTTTTTTTATTGTATTTTATACCATCCCTAGTAACTACAACAAGGGTAACTAGTTTTTCAATCTCTTCAAAACTGTCCCATAAATGAAAAGATTTATAGTTATCTGCACCTATAATTAAGTACAATTTTTCTGGTTTATACTTTTTTAAAACAAATTTAATTGTTTCAATAGAATAAACTGGTCTTTTCATATCAATTTCAAAAGAAGAAACTTTTATAGCCTCTTTTTTTGAAAAGAGTTTTTTTAGTAAGTTAAATCTTGTTTGTGCATCCAAAAAAGATTTAACTTTTAGGGGATTTAAATATGCAGGAACAACAAGTAACAAATCTATATCTAACTTTTTTAAAGCTTTTTTTATAATGGTTTGGTGACCAATATGTGGAGGGTCAAAACTTCCACCAAAAATTGCCATTTGCACCTATATATTACCTTTATACAATGATTAAATAATATTATAGCAATTTTTGGATAAAATATCCACGATTTTGTTAATTAAGTGGGGAATTGATTATAAATTTATAGTTATAACTTTGCTAGGTGTGTGAACAATTTTTGACACAAATTTAATACAGTTTAAAATGAGGGAAAAATGAAATTACAAGAGATTAAAAACATTGATATTGATGGGAAGAAAGTATTTATTAGATGTGACTTTAATGTACCTATGGATGAATATAATAATATTTCAGATGATAGAAGAATAAAAAGTGCATTAAATACAATTAGATACTGTATTGATAGAGATTGTTCAATTATTTTGGCATCACACTTTGGTAGACCATCTGAACCAGGAGAAGAAAAATATTCTTTAAAACCAGTGGCAAAAAGATTACATACTCTTTTAAAACAAGAGATAAAAATGGCAAAAAATGTAATTGGTGAAGACACACTTGAAATTGCACAAAATCTTGAAGCGGGTGAAATTTTATTACTTGAAAATTTAAGATATGAACAAGGTGAGAAGAAAAATGATGAAGAGTTTGCTTCAAAACTAGCATCTATGGCTGATGTTTATATCAATGATGCCTTTGGTGTATCTCATAGAGCTCACGCATCTGTAGAAGCTATTACTAAATCTTTTGATATCAACCACAAAGCAGCAGGTTTTTTACTTGCAAAAGAGATTAAGTTTTTCTATAAAATTATTGAAGAGCCAAAAAGACCATTTGTTTCAATTATTGGTGGTTCAAAAGTTTCTGGAAAACTTGAGGTTTTACATAACCTAATTACAAAAGTTGATAAGATTTTAATTGGTGGAGGAATGGCCTTTACATTTTTAAAAGCACAAGGGTATGAAGTAGGAAAATCATTAGTTGAAGATGATTTAATACCTGATGCAAAAGAGATCATGCAAAAAGCGCAAGAGCTAGGGGTTAAGCTATATTTACCTGTAGATATTGTTGCTGCTGAGGCTTTCGATGCAGATGCAATTGCTAAACATGTAACTGCTCAAGAGATTCCAAGTGAATGGATGGGACTCGATATAGGACCTGCTACTGCTCAGTTATTTAGATTTGCTCTTTCTGATGCAAATACTATTTTATGGAATGGTCCAATGGGAGTTTATGAGATGGAAAAATTTGCTAAAGGAAGTACTAGAATTTCTAATACTGTTGCACAATCTTTTGCAACAACTGTTGTTGGTGGTGGAGATACAGCAGACTTAGTTAGAGTAACTGGAGATGAAGAGGATATGACGTTTATCTCTACTGGTGGTGGAGCATCATTAGAATTAATTGAAGGAAAAGTTTTACCTGGTGTTAAAGCTTTGGTTTTAGAGGACTAGTATGATGAAGATAATTGCATCAAACTTTAAAACTAATCACACTAGAAAAACCACAGCATCTTTTATAAAAGAGATTAATGGTTTTATAGAAGAAAATAAAATAGAAAATGAAGTAATAGTTTTCCCTACTGCTACTTCATTAGATTCTTTCTCAACAGCTTCAACTCTAACTATTGGTGCACAAAATGCTTATGCAACTGAAAAAGGTTCTTTTACAGGTGAAATTGGAACTGAACAATTAGATGAATTTGATATAAAAACAATTTTAATTGGACATAGTGAAAGAAGACATGTTTTAGGAGAATCTCAAGAAAATATTGCTAAAAAGTACGAGTTTTACAAAAGTAAAGGTTATAAAATAGTATATTGTATTGGAGAGCCTTTAGAGGTTAAACAAAGTGGTCTTGAAAAAACATTAGAGTATATTTATGAGCAGTTTGTTGGGATTGATACAAATTACGAAAATTTAATCTTAGCCTATGAACCAGTTTGGGCAATAGGTACTGGAGTTACAGCCACTGAAGAAGATATTACAAAAGTACATAGTGCAATAAAAGAAAAAATTGATAAGCCATTACTTTATGGCGGTTCTGTAAAAGTAGCTAATGTAAAAGAGATATGTGCTCTAGACGGCGTTGATGGTGCATTAATAGGTACTGCATCATGGAATGCAAATGATTTTAAACAAATTTTAGAAAATACAAAGGAATTATAAAGATGGTTATGAAGGGTAAAAAAGGTGTAATCTTAGGAGTTGCAAATAATAAATCTATTGCTTATGGTATTGCAAAACAATGTGCTGCACAAGGAGCAGAGATTGCATTTACTTATTTAAATGATTCTCTTAAAAAAAGAGTTGTTCCAATTGCTGAAGAGTTTGGAAGTGCAGATTATGTTTATCCATGTGATGTTTCAAAACCTGAAGAGATTAAAGCTCTAAAGGAATCAATTGAAAAAGATATGGGACAAATCGATTTTATCGTTCACTCAATTGCATTCGCTCCAAAAGAGGGACTTTCTGGAAGATTTTATGATATTTCTAAAGAGGCATTTGATATTGCTATGGATATCTCTGTTTATTCACTTATTGAAGTTACAAGGGAGTTAAAGCCTTTATTATCTGATAGCTCTTCAATTTTAACATTAACTTATTATGGTGGAGCAAAATATATTCCAAACTATAACTTAATGGGTGTAGCAAAAGCTGCTTTAGAAATGACAACAAAATATTTAGCCGAAGATTTAGGAAAAGATGGGATTAGAGTAAATGCTATTAGTGCAGGACCAATCAAAACTTTAGCAGCAGCTGGAATTGGTGACTTTAGATTTATGTTAAAATGGAATGAAGCCCATGCGCCACTAAAAAAGAATGTTTCAATAGATGAAGTTGGAAACTCAGGTATGTATCTACTTAGTGATTTAAGTTCAGCTGTAACAGGTGAAATTCATTATGTGGATTGTGGTTATAACATTATGGGAATGCCAGCAGTTACTTTTGATGAGAATGGTAGGCCTACAATTGCATGGAATGGTACTGATAAATAATTCTTTAGCTTTTTGAAGAAATCTTTGTTTACAAAAAAATCTTTAACTAGTCATTTACTTTAGTAAACTCCTAGTAAAGATTTTTTCATGCCTTGATTTATTCTAAAAATCTAAATTTTATTTATCAGTACTATAGATAGTTCAAAAAATATTTAAAACAGTTGTACGAACAACCTCTGCAGTGTTAGGGGAGAAAATTTTAATTTCGGGGTTACCCAACACGAAGCCGTTTGAGTAGGATTGTTTTAAATATTTTAATTTAAATTGTTATAGGAAAAAAATGAGTATTAATTTTAAAGAATTAGCGAATAAATATCAAACACCATATTATGTATATGATTTTGATTATATTACAAATCAATATGAAGAGTTAAAAACTGCATTTAAAGCAAGAAAGTCTTTAATCGCATATGCTGTAAAAGCAAACTCAAATCTATCAGTTATTAAACATCTAGCATCTTTGGGTGCAGGAGCTGATTGTGTTTCTATTGGTGAAGTAAGACGAGCATTAAAAGTTGGAATTGCTCCATATAAAATTATCTTTTCAGGTGTTGGTAAAATTGATTCTGAAATAAAAGAAGCATTAGAACTTGGTATTCTAATGATAAATGTTGAATCAGAGGCAGAGTTACAAAGAGTAGAAACTATTGCAAAAGAGCTTGATGTAGTTGCAAGAATCTCTATTAGAGTAAATCCAAATATTGACCCAAAAACACATCCGTATATTTCAACTGGATTACATGAAAATAAATTTGGTGTTGATATTGATACAGCAAAAAGAATGTATATTCAATGTAAAAATTCAGATAATTTAGAACCAACAGGTATCCATTGTCATATTGGTTCACAATTAACACAGCTTCAACCAATTAAAGAATCTGTTCAAATTATTGCTGATCTAGTAAGAAATCTTTCTGCACTTAAAATAGAACTTTCTTTTATAGATGTTGGCGGGGGACTTGGAATTGTTTATTCTGATGAAAAGTTAATTGATACAAATGAATATGCACAAGCTATTTTAGAAACAATGTTTGGTCTTGATATTACAGTTGTATGTGAACCAGGAAGATTTTTAGTAGGGAATAGTGGTACTTTTGTAACAAAAGTTTTATATGAAAAAATAAATGGTGAGAAAAGATTTGTAATAGTTGATGGAGCTATGAATGATCTTATTAGACCAAGTTTGTATAATGCATATCATGAAATTGAAGTTTTAAATGATAATACTGAATTTAGTGATTGTAATTTAGTTGGGCCTGTTTGCGAAAGTGGTGATTTTTTTGCTAAAAATATTGAACTTCCTCAAACAAAACATAATGATCTAGTTGCTATTTATTCAGCTGGAGCATATTGTTTTACAATGGCAAGTAATTATAATACAAGAGGAAAAGTTGCAGAAATTGCAGTTGAAAATGGTGCAGATAGATTAATCAGAAAAAGAGAGACTTTTGAAGATATCATTGCTTTAGAAGAAGAGTTTATAAAATAGAAGAAGCAATAAAAAAGGTTATGTTATGAGTGAAACAGGACTACAAGAATTAAGAAATAAGTTAGACTCAATAGATAATGAGTTATTGAAACTTATAAATAAAAGAATGGAATTTGTTCATCAAGTTGGGGAGTTAAAGGCACAAAGTGGTGGAGCAATTTATAGACCTGAAAGAGAAAAAGCTATTATTGATAGACTTGAATTATTAAATGATGGTAAACTAAATAGAAATGCAATTGAGGCACTTTTTTTAGAGATTTTTGCTATTTCTAGAAACTTTGAACTTCCAGAGAATATTGCATATTTAGGACCTGAAGGAAGTTTTACTCATCAAGCCGCTGAGGGTAGATTTGGTGCAATGAGTTCATATTTACCAATTGGTTCTATTAAAGGTGTATTTAGAGAAGTTAGTTCAAAAAAAGCAAAATTTGGAGTTATCCCTATTGAAAACTCTTCAAATGGAATTGTAAGTGATACTATTAGTTGTCTTTCAAACTATGATCTTAAAATTATTGCTGAAGTAGTTTTAAATATTCACCATACTCTAGCAACAACATGTGATAAAGTAAGTGATATAAAAAGAATTTATTCTAAAGACATAGCCTTTGATCAATGTAGTAGATTTTTAGAAAATGTTGGACTTGATGAAGTTGAGCATATACCTGTTGAGTCAACAACAAAAGCTGCAAAATTAGCTTTAAATGAAAAAGGAAGTGCTGCAATTTGTTCCCATGTTGGAGCAAAGATTTATAATCTTCCAATTTTATTTGAAAATATTGAAGATAAAGATAACAATAAAACAAGATTTTTTATTGTAAGTGATTTTGAAAATGCCCAAAGTGGAAATGATAAAACTTCTATTTTAGTAAATCTTCCAAATAGACAAGGGGTATTAGTAGATTTTTTAACTGATTTTGATAAAGCAGGGATTGATTTAACGAAAATTAAATCACATATTGTAGAGGGTGTTTCTATTTTCTTTATTGATTTCAATGGACATAAAGATGATGAAAATGTAAAAACAATTTTTGATAAACATAGTGAATCTATAAAATTCTTAGGTTCATATGTTAAAGAAGTAGAGGATATTTAAAAATGAAATTTAATAAAATTTTGGATAACTGTAAAATTTATGAAGCTGGTAAGCCTATTGAACTTGTAGTTAGAGAATATGGAGTTGATACAAAAGATATTGTAAAGCTTGCTTCAAATGAGAATCCATACGGTACCTCACCAGAAGTAACTAAAAAAATTCAAGAACTTTCACAAAATATGTTTATGTATCCTGATGATTCAATGTACGAATTAAAAGAATCCCTTGCTAATAAATTTAAAGTTACTAGTGAAAATATTGTAATTGGAGCAGGAAGTGACCAAGTAATTGATTTTTTAGTAAAAGCAAAATGTGATGAAAACTCTAAAATTTTAATGAGTAAAACAACTTTTGCGATGTATGAAATTTATGGTAGACAAGTTGGAGCTACAATTTTAAGAACACCAGATGATGAACATAATTTAGAGCAGTTTGAAGCTATGTATAAAGAGCATGGCGCAGATATTATATTTTTATGTTTACCAAATAATCCATTAGGTGAGTGTTTAGATACAAGTGATGTTTATAATTTTTTAAAAAAAATTGATAGTGAAACTTTAGTTGTTATTGATGGAGCATATCAAGAGTATGCCGCATTTAAAGATTCAAAAAAGAGAATTGATCCTGCAGATTTAATAGAAAAATTCCCAAATGCAGTTTACTTAGGAACTTTTTCAAAAGCTTATGCTTTAGGTGGGATGAGAACTGGATATGGAATAGGGCAAGTTGATATTATAAAAACTATGTACAAATTAAGACCTCCTTTTAATATTAGTACACTATCATTAGCTGCTGCTATTGAAGCACTAAAAGATGAAGAGTTTGTAGACGAGTGTATTAAATTAAATTTTGAGCAGATGAAAAGATATGAAGAGTATGCTGTAAATAAAGGTTTTTCTTATATTGATAGTTACACAAATTTTATTACATTGAAATTTGAAGATAAGTATAGTTCTAAAGAAGTTGCACAAAATTTACTTGAAAAAGGTATCATTATCAGAGATTTAACAGGTTATGGTGTTAATGCAATAAGAATTACAATTGGATCAGAAGAACAAAATACAAAAGTATTCAAAATATTAGATAAAGTATTGGACGAACTAAAAAAATAAAGAGTTTAGAATTATGGAAATAAAAGAAAAGAGCCTTGATGAGTTAGAAGTAGTTTGTCAAGATATCAGAGATAGGATTATAGATGTTGTATCAAGAAAAGGTGGACACTTTTCTTCTACACTTGGTGCAGTTGAGTTAACTGTCGCAATGCATAAAGTTTTTGATGTAAAAAAAGATCCTTTTATCTATGATGTATCTCACCAATGTTATCCACATAAATTAATAAATGATAGATGGGATGAATTTGAAACGATTAGACAATTTGATGGCTTAAGTGGCTTTACTAAACCTAAAGAATCTGATGCAGACTATTTTGTAGCTGGACATAGTTCAACTTCCATTTCCCTTGCAGTTGGCGCTGCTAAAGCCATAAAACTAAAAGGTGAAGATAGAATTCCTATTGTTATGATAGGGGATGGTTCTATGACAGCAGGGATGATATACGAGGCTTTAAATGAACTTGGGGATAAGAAATATCCTACAGTAATTATTTTAAATGATAATGAGATGTCAATTGCAAAACCAATTGGTGCTATTTCAAAATACTTGTCAAAAATCTTAGCAGGAAAATATTATCAAAGTTTTAAGGAAAGAGTTGATAGGTTTATTAAAAATAATATGCCTGAAGGGACTACTTATATAGCTAAAAGAATGGAAGAGGCTATGAAGCTTATTACTCCTGGAATACTTTTTGAGGAGATGGGAATTGACTATATAGGTCCTATTGATGGGCATAATCTTGAAGAAGTTATTGAAACACTTGAAATAGCACGTGATATGAAAAAACCTGTTATTGTTCATGCAAGAACTGTTAAAGGAAAAGGTTACGCTCCTGCTGAAGGTCAACATGAGTGTTGGCATGGGGTAGGGCCTTTTAATATTGATAATGGAAAGTTTGTTAAGAAAAATGCAGGAAAATCTGCAACAGCAGTTTTTGCTGATGCACTTTTAGACTTAGCAAAAAAACATGAAAATGTAGTTGGAGTAACTGCAGCAATGCCGAGTGGAACTGGAATTGACAAGCTAATGAAAGAGTTCCCAACTAGATTTTGGGATGTAGCAATTGCAGAACAACATGCAGTTACTTCAATGGCTGCTATGGCAAAAGAAGGCTTTAAACCGTTTATAACAATCTATTCTACTTTCTTACAAAGGGGATTTGATCAGATTATTCATGATGTATGTTTAATGAATCTTCCAGTTGTATTTGCTATTGATAGAGCAGGTATTGTAGGAAATGATGGGGAAACTCATCAAGGGGCTTTTGATATATCTTATTTAAGATTTATTCCAAATATGATTCTTTGTGCCCCTAGAGATAATGAAACACTTAACTATGCTTTAGAATTTGCATATACTGCTTCAAGTCCATGTGCTATTAGATACCCTAGAGGTGCTTTTAGTGAACTTGAATTTCAAACATCACCCTTTGAGCTAGGACGTGCAGAACTTTTAAAAGAAGGAAGTTCTAATAAACTTTTTATAGGATATGGTGCTGGAGTTAGTAGGGCATGTGAAACTGAAAAACTTCATGAAGAAGATATAGCAATTTTAGATTTAAGGTTTGTAAAACCTTTAGATGAAGAGAAGTTATCTGAATTAGCAAAAAAATATAATGATTGGTATGTATTTAGTGATTCTCAAAAACAAGGTGGTGTAGGAAGTGCAATTTTAGAATTTTTAAATAAAGAAAAACTTTTTGTAAGTGTTACATCATTTGAATATGAAGATAATTTTATTCCCCATGGAGATACAAAGAAAGTTGAAGAGAGTTTATTTTTACATCCCTCTTTAATAGTAGAAAAAATTAACTAGTAATAAATACTAGTTAATTTCCATAAAGTATTTTATTTACCCTTTGTTGATGTTTTTCCTCATCTGTTAATTCAACTTTTTCTTTTTTCTTTTCTATTTTTTTAGTTGTTTTTGTAAGTTTTTTGTTTTTATTGTCTTTATTTTGAATTCTATTTTTTTTGTAAAGATTATTCTCTTGTTTATCATAATCTCTATTTTTAATTACCCCAATTTTTTTCTTTAGTAGTTTTTTCTCATTGTGGTTCATTGGGTCAACTATTTCAGGAGTCATGAAAAACACTAAATCATAGTTTTCATCATTTGTTGATCTACTTGAGAACAATTGTCCTAATAAAGGTATATCACCTAATCCTGGGATTTTTTCTTTATCTTGACTGTAATCAGCTTTTAAAAGTCCAGCTAAAACAATAGTAGAACCATTTTCTATTAGTACGTTAGTCGTAACTTCATTACCAACTAACCCTGGAATATCATCAACAGTATTAATATAATCAACATCATCAATCTTTGCCATTGCTTCAAAATCTATATATTGGTTTTCAATAATCTTTTTTGCTTTCATTGAGATATTAAGACCATATTCAATCTCTTTTAACTCAGTTGAAGGCACACCTTCAGCAGTTGTTGTTGATGATTTAATAAAAAATTTACCACCTGTATTAAACTTAGCTTCTTGATTCTCTTTCATAATCAAGGTGCTTTCATTTACTATTCTTGCAGCATTGTTTTTTCTTAGATAATTTAGTGTAACACCTAGATTAAAATCTGAACCTAATGTTTGTGCAGCAAGTGTTAACCCCCCAGTTAAACTTGTAATATTAGCATTAAAGTTACCACTTAATGTATCGTTTGTAGAGTTATTACTAAATGTCCAATCATTAATAAGTTCCTCAGTATTATTGTTATCTATTTGAACCACATAAACTTTTACTCTGACCATTTTAGTTGAGTAGTTATCTTTAATCAAATCAATTAATTGAGCTTCTGTATCAATCCCATATTTTTGAAATATCTCAATAAGTTTAGATTTTTGCGTTTGATTTTTAACATGACCTTGTAGTATTACTGTATCATTGATTTGCGAGACTTGTACGTTTGGATAAAGATGATTAATTAGTTGAATTATATCATTCATATTTTTAACTATATTAAATTTAACGGTAACAACTGAATCATCTTGGAACGTTACAATAGCACTTTGTTTACCAATTTTTTTCCCTTTTACTTTTAATGTTGCTAAGGGGATATCACTATCTTTTAAAAAATCAGCTTCAATATAATCACTTGAATCAAAATTAATTTTTTTAATTGTTTTAGTGAATTTAAGAATTTTATAACCATTTAAATCTACAGTCACAATTTTATTTTCAAAATCCACCTGTTTTACAGCTTTAGTTTCAGATGCATCTAAAGAAATGCAGAATAGTAGTATTAATATAATAAAATTAATTTTTTTCATCTTCTCTCCTAATTTGATAAAGTGATATTTAATGTACATGTTATTGTATTTGAATTATTTTCATTAAACACTACTCTTTTACTTACAAGGTTGTTCCCAAAAAACTTATAAGAGCTATTTGTCGTTTGAGTAATAAAAATAACTTGATACGCACCATTGGCATTAAAACCACATATTGAATTTGTATCTGCTGCTACATTATTTATTGCATTCACTTTCATTGCATTAATATTGGCAGTTAAATCAGCACCTATACCATTAATAGCAACATTTCTTGACCCATAATCTGAAATAGCATCCATATTATCTTTTACTCTTACAATTGTTGCATAATCTATAACAAAGAAGAACAGAGTTACAAAACCTATAAACATCACCATCCATAAAAGGATATTTTCAATATAAGCTTTTTTAAAACTTTGTTTTTCATTTTTGATAGTTTTTCTATCCATCCTTATTTTCTTAACCTTTTATACTCTTTAAATGATATCTCTTTTACATCTTTTTTCTGAATATAAGTTCCATCGCAAATGACAAACCAATTTGGATTAATTTTAGATGAACCAGTATGTGCTAAAACATAGTTCTTATATATCTTTTTACTTATTTTAGACCTAATAGATGGCATTTTTCTTAGATACGCTTTATTTGATGTTATAAGTAATAGATTGTCATTTTTTGAACACTCTTTTGTCAAATCATTTTGTAGATTAACAGTCTTTGATTTTTTCAAAGAAGGTTTGTCTGCATATTCAATTATTGCAGTTTTTTGTTCAGTATTAATTTTTGGATAATATCTTTTTATAGGATAAAATCTTTTTACATACTTAGGTTTTTGTAAACTTTTTGGAGGTTCTTTCTTTTTAACAATTTTTTTGATTTCTTCTTTTTGATCTTCTTCCGGTTCTAGTCTTGATTTTACCATCCAAAGTTGGCTACCTTTATTCCAATCTTCTATTAAAGCTAACATATCTTTTTCTTTGATATCTAAAATTAACTCAGAGGCTCTCATATTTACAATCTCTTCAATTGTTTTCTTTTTTACTACTTTTTTTATCTTTTTTTTGAAAATTGCTTTTTCTGAAGGTAATCCATCTGCAAGAAACCCTAATACTCGTATGTTTTTAATAACATACTGCACTGATACACCTGTTTCATTTGTAACAGATACAATTTTGATTAAATCATTTGGCTCTAATGTAAAGTTAGGGTTTCTAAACATCTTATATTGCATATTGTAACTATTGTATTTGAAGTCAATTTTTTCTTGTTTTTTCTCTTCAACTTTTGTTGTTAACTTTTGTTTTAAAAATGCCTCATTTAAGTAAATGGTTTCTTTCGCATATTTGTTAACTATCTCTTTTTGAAGTAGTGGTTTAGTTAATACAAATTGTCTTGCAATTGTTGTACTTTTAATATCTTTTTCACTAATTAATGCACCTTTCTTAATATCTTTATTTGCAACAAAAATTTTAACTAATCTATTTTTATCTGCAACAACTTTTTGGTTTTCTTGATAAAAATATACTGATACTGCAATTGCAGATAGTAACATAGAAAGTAGAATTAATATTATTGCTACTTGTTTATTGAATTTCATAGTTCCCCTTCATTTTACATTCCAAATTCTAATTTCCCAGCCATTAAAGGAAAGATTATAAAAGCCCCTAGTGATGGAAGTACAAATATAAAAATAACTAACATTAAGTACATATTTAATGTATTTACTTTACCCTTAATTTTATAAAACTTTTCTTGTCTCATCTCATCTGATTGTGTAGAAAATATATTTTTTACTCCAATTCCTGCTTCTTCACTCAAAATTAAAAAATCAACTATTTTCCCTATGTCCTCGGAATCAACTCTTTTTTTTAGATTTTCATAGGCTTTTTTAGTAGAATAATTTGTCATTTCATATTCAAGTATTGCTACTTCTTTTAGAAGTTCTTCATCTAATATTCCATGAGCTCTTGTTGAAACTGTAAAAAAAGCATTTTTTAATCCCCCACCAGCTTCTAATATTACATTAATTAAATCCAAAAAGACACCAAGGTCATTATTTATTTTTTCAACTCTTTCAGATTTTGATATGCTTATATATATAGGACCTCCAAATAGTAAAAGAACTATACCAACAGCAATTCCAATTATTCCTACAATATTTAGACCAAATAGTATGGGTAGGGCTACTAATACAATTATACCTATTAATGCAAATACTAATTTACCTTCATTGTATTCTTTTTTGGTAAGTCCTGCTTGGACTAGTTTAAAGTATAAATCTTTTGAGCGATCTTCTTCTATCCCTTTATTTAACTCTTTTTGTTGATCAACAATACCAACTGCATCAAGTTTTGATAATGATACTATTTGTTTTTTTTGACCCTTTGAATCAAATAAATACCAAACTAGAATTCCTAAAATCACTAAAATTATTGGTGAAAAATAAATTAAATCCATTTTATCCCTTAACTTTTGTTAATAAATTATTTACAAAGATACCAAATGCTACCCAAACAGCAATAAAGAACATTTGTACTTGACCTTCACTAGTACCAAAAAAATGTTCATCTAAAATACCATCTAGTGAACTATCCATCATTTTATAAATAAAAATCACTAAAGCAATAATCATATAACTTCCCACTTTTATTTCTCTAGTTGAAGCTGTTATCTCTTGTTTTATCTCACCTTGGTCATGTAAAGTTTTTCTTAGTTTTTCTAAAGTATTTGAAAACTTACCACCTGATTGTCTACCAATTGAGATAGTTAGATAAAAGATTCTTAACTCTTTTGATTCTACAAGAGTAAACATTTTTTGGAAAGCTTTATCTTCACCTACAATATCTTTTTCAACAAGATATAAAGTAAATACCTCTTTTGCAAATTTAGATCTTGATGTGGCAACCGATTTTTTTAAAGCTTGCTCAAAACCAACACCACTTTTCATCATACTAGTTACTTTGTCTATTATTCCTTTTAATGCAAAGTTAAACTCTTCTAATCTATTATCAATCAATTTTTTTAAAACTAATAAAGGGAAAAATGAAAATATTACAGCACTAACTGCAAATACAATGGTATTTGTAATTACAAAGTTTATAAATATAGCTGATAAAAAACCAAAGGCACCAGAAATTATTATAAATACAGTTTCAGAAAAAGGTGAAGAGTAACCAGCATAGGTTAATCTTTTCCCTAACCAATTTCTCTCTTTTTTATTTAATCTTGATCTTTTTTTACTACCTTCTAATATTTCATTATTATCTTTTGACAATTTACTAATAATTCTATTTTTTTTATTATATTCTAAAGAAAAGTTATAAATTAGAATAGCTACAAGTACTACTAAAATAGGTATAATAATAATTAGAACTATAGTTAAAATATTCACGTTATTAGTCTCTTTGTATTTTTTGGAAATGTGGCCATTTATGGAAAACCTGTGGATCTTGATGTAAAAATATATCAACAAACTCATCTTTCCAACCACACATTTTATCTGGTAAATCTTTTTCCAATTCATCTATTAACATAGATTTTGGCATTTCAAACTCTTTATTAAAAATAGATGTATCTATATCAACACCAAACATATTCATTTGATTAACTGTTCTTGAAGGTGTTGATACAACTTCAAATTTACCTTTTGTTTTTGACATATCACTAGTATCTCTTTTAAATTCAAATATATTGTTTAATGAGATAACTGAATTATCTTCTATTCTTCTTTCAACTTCAGAAATCGTAATTACTTTTCTTGTACCATCTGGAAACCTTACGAGCTGTAAAATAATATCAACTGCTGAAACAATTTGAGCTCTAATAAAATTTATGTTTGCACTAGGTCTTGCTTCTAAATACATATTTTCAATTCTTACTAATGCTTCTTTTGTATTATCGGCATGAACTGTTGTCATAGATCCAGGGTGTCCTGTATTCATCGCATTTAACATTACAACAATCTCGGCACCTCTACACTCCCCAACAATGATTCTTCTAGGAGATGATCTAAGCGATGAACGAAGTAAAAATTCTAAGGGAATTGCACCTTTTCCCTCTTCATTAGCCATTCTTGCTTCATATTGTCTAATAGAATGGCAAGGCATTTGAGGTTTCATTTCTTTTGTATCCTCAATAACCATCAATTGTTCATTTTCATCAATGAATCTAGTCATGGCATTAAGGAAAGTTGTTTTACCACTTGAAGTACCACCAGAAACAATAATATTACATTTACCTTTAGCTATTTTTAGTAGAAAATATGCCATCTTATAATCCATTTGTCCTGAATCAATTAAAAATTCTAAGAGTAGTGGAAGATCATTAAATTTTCTTATTGTTACACAACTTCCATCATTAGCTGCAATTGGAGGAATTTGTACTTCAACCCTAGAACCGTCTTTTAATTTACTTGACATAATAGGATGGGCTTCATCAATTTTTCTATTGTTTTCAGCAAGCATTTTGTCAATTACTTTTCTTAGTTCTTCTTCACTTCTAAAAGTAAATGGAGTTTGAACAGTCTTACCTTTATAAATAATATCAATATAATCTTTTGTATTTACAATTACATCATTTAAGCCATCTTTAGCAATATTAAACAGTGCAGTTATAGGACCATACCCAATAACATTATTTATAATAAATTCTTTTATATCTTCTAGAATATTTTTTGGAAGCTTAGATGCCTGCTTAAATGATAGTATAAATTCTGGTAAAACATCTTCTAGTGAATCACGTGTGATTTTTTTATCTGATTTTAGATTTATCATAAAGTTATCATTTATTTCATAAGCTAATTCTAAAAGTTTTGAATCAAGATAAATTTTTGGGAAAACTAATTCATTATGTCTATTCCTTTTTTTTACCTGTTCAATCTTTTCTTTTGCAATAGAGTTTGGTTTTGTTTCTTCAATGATAGGCTCTTCTGTAGAAAAAGATTGCTTTTTTATCTCTTTTTTTTGTTCTTCATCTGCAATTAGAAGTCTTAAGTTTCTCAACTTTTATCCTTATTTAAAAAACCAAATAGACTTTTTTGTTTTTTTGGTTTTTGAACTGTATCACCAATATAATCTTTATCTCTTAATATACTTTCTAAGTTTGTTACAAAAATAGAATCTGATGAAATACTAGCTGCAAGTTCACAGTAGTTCCAACATTTACCAAGAGTTTGATAATCATTTGGAATTTTAAGATAATTTATTTTATCTTCTTTAGAACTTGTATTCATAATTGAATCAAAATCAGAAGAAGAGATTTCATTTAATGAATTAACTCTATTTACTATAAAGGTAACTTTTTCTTTTAATCCAGCTCTTTTCATAAGTGAGTAAAATGTTTTTAGTTTACTAACATGGGGTAATGTCATTTCAGTTAATACCCAAATCTCATTTACTAAATCGTATACTGTACTTTTAAGTGAAGAGGCATCAGCCTCCCCTGTATCTATGATTATGTAATTAAATTTTTCACTAGCTTTTAGTAAATAATCCAACATCTTTTCTATAAAATTGTCTTTTTCAATTAAATCTTTATCAATATGTTTTTGAATACCATTAATTGAGTAAAAGTTTTCTCGCACCTTTACTAGGCCAAGTTCAAGGTTTTTTTTAAGATTAAAGTCTCCATAATTTACTAAGTCTATTATTGTTTCACTAGGGATTGGATTTTGAGATAAAAAAAGATTACTTATAGCTTTAGTTGTAGATAAATCAACATATAAAACATTTTTATTTGGATTGTTTTTAGCTATTAAATCTGCAGCATTCATTGAAACTGTAGTTGTTCCAATACCACCTGATACCCCACCAATGGCAATGATTTTATTATCATTTTTGTTTTTATTAATAAGTTTATGTTTTGTATCTAAAATTATATTTTTGATTCTTTCAGGAGAAAATTCATCAATAGAGATATAGTTTTCAATATTTAATTTTCCACACGTAAGTGAAAGGTGGTGATCATTTGGACCAACTACTATTACAAACTCATTAAAAGCTCTTAAAACTTGTTCATCATCATTTATAAGTTCATTGTTTTGTACTGTATAGATAATGATATTTTTAGAATTTTTTAAATTCAATTTATCTGAAACTTTTGCTATATCATGGATTACGCTAATATCAGCGTTTAGTAAGATATCTAAATTTGTTTCTAATTTATTAGCAAACTTAATTGTATTTTTATCAGTAACTATGAAAATATTTAATGGGGTATTTTGAGATAAAAGGTCTTTTTCTATTTCAAATATTTTTCTTAAAGCTATTTTTGATTTTTTTAAAAGTTCCCTTAAAACAGATCTATACCAAATTCTTTTGTTAAAAGTAATTTTTCCAAAAATCACATCGCCATCTTTTAAGATAATAGAATATTTATTATTTATAAAATTGATATCATCATCAATAATATCATATCCATCGATAGTAAAACCATATACAAAATTATTGTATTTAAAATCATATTTCATAAATGTTAGTTTTTGAATATTTGAGATTAGTACAAAAAGTTGTAATATTTCTATTACATTTTCTCTTCTAATCTCAAGAGCACCTTGTATATTTGAATATTCTTGATACTGTTTGTAATCCATTAAATCAGATCCTTTACTATTGTTTAACTATATTAATTTCATCTATTGCAACCCATTCATCATTCCAACTTGTATTAGGTCTAAAAGTGATTTTTAAGTTACCACTACTATCTGTAGTTCCAGAAAAATTTTTAGGAGTCCAATATCCATTTGTTTCATAGAATCCATAAGAGTAGGTATTATTCAAATAAACTTCTAATTTTTCATAATTCTCCCAACTAGTTGGTGTTGCATAGTTTAAAGATATTGAAACATCAACATTTCTACATCCATTTCCAAAGTTATATGTTTTATAACCATAGTCATCTCTTTCGATTACATAATAGGAATTATATCTATATCCCCCTGACCAGTATTCTGAGTTAGAAGAGAAATCATCAGTTTCATTTATTGTACATTCAACATTTGCAATTATGTTTAATATAAATGAAGTATTAGTAGAATCTGTACCATCTGTTGCTATTATATTTACTATAACTGGTGAATAGTGTTGAGTATTATCAGGAATAGTTGTACTTAATACATCATTTGTTGTCGTATTATAGCCCAATGAAGCAGCTGTAACAGTATAAGTAACATCATCTCCATCAGAATCAGTGCAATAAGTATCTAAATTCAAACTAAAGTTTTCAGTTTCAGTTGCAGTTTGTGTTGGAATTGTTTGACATTGAGGTGGATTATTGTTTGTATTTTCTGTAACACTTATTGAAAATGATGGCAATGAAACTGAAGTAAAACCATCTGATACAGAGATTGCTATACTTGTATAATTTCCAACTTGAGAATTATTTGGGGCACCTGATAATTGTCCTGTATTTGTATCAAAATTTGCCCATGAAGGTTTATTTGAAATTGAAAATGTTAAATTGTCTCCATCTGGGTCAGAAGCAACAGGTACAAAAGAATAAATACTTCCAGCTTGTATTGTAGTCATTGGATTTCCACTAATTACAGGCGGTTGATTAATATTGTTTACTGTGATTGTACATGTTTGGATATTACTTGCGCCTTCATTATCTGTAGCAATTATAGTAATAATATCATCACCATTAAAATCTGTATTTGGTGTATATGTAATTGTATCTGTACCAATTGAAATTGAGCCATTAATTGCTGAACCTGTAAGGGAAGATATCCATTTATCATCAGATGAAGTAAATGAAAAAGTTGATGTTGTATTTTCATCAATTGGAGCAGGGCAACTTAAAACTAATGATGGTTGAGCATTACCATTACAAGTTAAATTTATAGACCCATCACTTAAAACACTATAAGTGTTTAATTGATTTGGAATTACTACTCTAGTTGTATTTAAAAAGATGTCGTTAAAGTCTTCATCTCCACCACCATCTAAATCTTCCATAGCATATCTATATTCATCATTTATATCATGGATACAATCATTTATACCTTCTTTATAACTTGTTGTTGGATCATTTGTAATATCAGGAATATTATTGAACTGATTATTATCATAATTAACTACATTACAATGATCTATAAAATCATCATAAGTCTGTGTTCCTTGTCCTGCAAAAGCTCCATATCCTCCAACAAATTCATTATATGTAGTCCAAACACTTTCAGGGATAATTTGTATGTGAGGATAACCGTCTCCATTTAATTCATTATGCTCAAAGTAAACATTGGCATTCTCTTTTTTGATACCATTAATATTAACAGTTGGATTTCCTGACACATTATCAAAACAATGAGTTTCATTACCATTGTCTCCAAATGTCATTGTATCCCCTACATCAGGTCTATCATAGCCATTTGCAAAAAAATCATAACCATCCGAAACTAAAAAAACGTGAGTCGGTGGACTAGTTATTGCTGTACCATTGTTCAATAACGCTCCAACAAGATTGTGGTCATCTGAGTTTGCTAAGATAATTCTTGTGTTTGTAACACAGTTGTTATTATCTAAATCATAAAGTCCAACCATATTTGTAAATCCAGCATCTTCTCCACCATAAGTGATGGTAACGTTTCTAGGGGTGTTAACTGGCTCTGTCCAAGAAAATGGGCCTACTGTAAAATCATTTTTATCAAAAAATCTATACCAAAAAGTATCATAAGGGTGCTGAACAATAGATGCCGTAACTTGATCAGGTTCACCATCTCCATCACTATCCCACCATCTGTAAGATACAAGTTGGTTTGATAAAGTTTCAATTCCTAATTTTTGTTGATTTAAAATTGAAGTAGTTATATTTTGTGCAGTACACATATCAATATTTGATTCATAATATCTTGCCATAGCATTTGCAGAACTTTTTACTAGAGCTTTCAAATCATAAATATAATTTCTTGTTGAGGTTTCATCATTTACTGTTGCAACGAAAGTTACTATTCCCATAAGAAGTAGAAAACCTAAAAAAAGTTGGTCTAATATTGCTTTTTTCAAATAATCCCCTTTTTTAAATTTGATAAATTCCTATTTTATAGAATATTTCTGTTAAACAAACAGCCATAAAAATAGCCGGAGCCATAGGCGCAACCTTGCGTCTTTTATATTTTTGAATAAAAATTAAAAATAGTGCTTGACAAAGGCCTGTAAAAATTAAAAATAATGGAAATAATAAAGGTTCTAAATATATAGCTACAACCATAATATATTTGATATCCCCACCACCTAAAATTTGTTTAGGCATTATTAATAATATTATAACAAAAAATATTAAAATTACAAGTGAAATAATGAATGATATGTAGTTTAGTTTATCTTCAAGGAAACCAAATGTTATTAAAAATAAAAATAATGTAGCAAGTGTGATATTTGGTATTTTAAATTTAGTACAGTCTGTGTATGAGAGTAGAAGTGAAAATATGTAAAATGATAAGGTGAAAATCATTTAATTATGTGTTTGTAATTGAAATAATTTTTGTATTAGACTCATTCTTTAAAATTTCTTTTTGCTGTGAAAACCATGATTCTATAGCAATTAACCCGACAATACCAACAAATACAAGAAGTAAAGTTACTAAGATACGATCTATAGCACCCTTTTCTGATTTTAATATAAAATTAAATGACATAATAAAAGGTAAAGAAAACTTTACCTTTTTATCCATTCATAGCCTCTTGAATTTTTGTATTCGCACTATCTTGCATTGTAGTCTTTTGGTCACTCATCCATGTTTGTAATCCAACAACAGCTGCAACTCCTACAATTACTAATAACAATGTAACTAGGATTTTATCCATTGCACCTTTTTCTGATTTTAATCTTCTTTTTAAAAATTCTAACATTTAAATACTCCAACAGTGAATTTAAAAAATTATAGCACAAAAAAACTAAATTTTTCTAAAGATAAGCTTAGAATTCATTATTTTATAAAATTTATACCCTGATTTTTCGATTAAATCATCAGAAAATCTTAAATTAGTTGTACTCATAGTATCGACTATAAAGTAATCAGGAGAATTCTTCTTCAAAAAAAAGACGAGATTTTTCATAGTTATTTTTTCATTATTAGTTAATAGCTCAAAATAGGTTTTTTTATCTTTTGAATTATATGTTACCCAACCTAAAGAACAACTTGGAATATAGCTTCCAGTTGGATTTAAATAAGTTGACATATAGCTATAAGTACCCATTGATGAAAAAAGAATTCTTTTTCCTCTGTATTCGCTTTCCTTTATAAATTGCATTTCTAAAAAAGTTTTTTCAAGTGCACTTGTCTCTTTCTTATAATCATAAAATGTTTTTAGAAAAAATAATATTATAATTACAATATTTATAAATAAGTATAGTTTTTTTGGAAATTTTAAAAAATATGTTTTTTCTTCAAAAAATCTTTTTATTATATTAATATAACCATTTAATCCATTTTTTTCTATGAATTTAAAAGAAGTGTAAAATAAGTTAATTAAAAATAAATAAAACAAAGGTTCTATCAAATTTAAGAATCTTTGTTGAATAAGAAATAATGGCATAAATAAGATTATATATTTTAGTAAAATCTCTTTAGGTTTTAAAACATAATAAATAATTAAAGAAAAAATCATTAATAAAATTAGTAAATTTGTTGAACCAAGATTATTCTTAAACTCTAAAGGGATAATAAAAGGTTTACTTTCTCCAACACTATATGACTGTGTTAATATGTCATTATTTAATACAAAATGAATAATTCTTAAATAGCCTTCTAAATCAAAATAGGAATAAAAAAGAAATCCAAATAATAAAGAAACAGCAATTATAATAGTTTTGTAGTAATCTTTTAATATTATAGTTATATATCCAATAAAACCAAAGTAAAACCAAAAAACATAGTAAAATGGTGCATAAAGTAGAGGGATTATAAATAAAATTTTTTTATTTTTTAAAATGAGAAAATATAATATAAAAAGACCACTTAATACATCTGGTCTTAAGAAAAAATACCTAAAACTAAGTAAAGGAAGACCAATTGAAAAAATCATTATATAAATTGTAGAAATTTTAGTAAATCTTTTGAATGCTAAATAATACCAAAAAGATAAAAGAGTATATACTATTGAGTTAACAAAAATTGGTACAGTGGATTTATCCATAAAGTTCAATAAAAAAGATAAAAGATAATGCCATGAAAACCAAGGATCAAAATCTTTATATAATGAAAAAGGGTATAATCTCTCCCATGAAACTATTTTATCTGGATAGAATGCCATAGCTAAATGTCTCCATCCATCATCGGGCATCGTTAATCCAAGATTTTTAATAATCAATATTGAAGAAATTAAAAAAAGAAAAAATACTACAAAATTAAATTTTAGTGCTTTTAGTTGATTCATGATATTCTTTTTCTGTGTTTATATTCCATAAGGTATCTTTGTTTTTATTTTTGATTAAACAATCTACAGCTTCAAAACTTGTCATCATAGAATGATCCATATTATTATATCTATGTTGACCATTTCTTCCAATACAAAATAAATTATCATATTTATTAAGATAGTTCTTTATTTCATCAAATTTGTTGTATGAACCAAAATAAGAAGGATAAGCTTTTTTAACTTTTAATTGAACACTATCTAATACTTCGTTTTTATTGATTAATTCAAGTTTTTCTAATTCATTAATTGCAAAATTTTTAAAATCTTCCTCAGACATCTTCCAAAGTTCATCATTTTCATTACAAAAATATTCTAAACCTATCCATGTTGTATTCTCATCTTTAACTAAAAAAGGTGACCAATTATTAAAAATTTGGAGTCTTCCTATTTTTACATCAGGTTCTTGAATATAAATCCAGTTATCTTTTAACTTATTTAATTTACTTTTATTTAGTAATATCCCTACTGTTATAAAGTCTCTATACTCTAATTTATCAGCAATTTCTTTAATCTGGCTAGGTACAGTATATAAAGTATTTATTAAATCTTTTATTGGCATTGAAGAAAAAATATAATCAAATTCATATGTGTTTTTTTTAGTTTTTAATTTAGTAATTTTAGAATTATCTATTTCTAAGGCAATTACTTTTTCATTAAATAATATATCTCCACCAATGGTTTTAATTTTATCTGCTACAGACTCCCAAAGTTGGCCTGGCCCGTATTTTGGATACTTGAATTGCTCAATTAAAGAAGTTTCAATATTTTTTGAATTAAGATTCCCAAAACTTTTTTTAAGTATGTGAATTAAAACAGATCTAATAGATAATCCTTTAACTCTTTGATACCCAAATAATGCAGCTATTTTATTGCAAGGAACACCCCATACTTTTTCTGTATAATCTCTAAAAAAAGTAGCATATAACTGAAACCCAAACCTATTTATAAAAAAATCTTCTAAAGTTTTTTCTTCCCTTTTAAAAATTATTGCTTTTAAATATGAAAGACCAATCTTAATAAATCTAGTAAAGCCTATATTTTTTATTGTATTTCTATTTAATGTAATGGGATAATCGTAAAATTTTCTTTCATATAAAATTCTTGATTTTCTGTCTCTTATTAAGAACTCTTCATCTAAAACTTCATCCCACCATTTATTAACTTTTTTTATTTTACTAAAAAATCTGTGCCCACCAATATCAATTCTATTGCCATTATAACAATAAGTTTTAGATATACCACCAATAAACTCTGATTCTTCTAAAATTGTGACATTATATTTATTCATTTTTAGTAGTTCATAAGCAGCAGTTAAACCAGCAGGTCCCGCACCTATAATTATAATTTTTTCTCTCATAAAGACCTTATAGTTTTATTTTTTTTTAGATAAAATAACTGATTATACTTAAGGAATTATTATAGAATTATTTAATCGTACAGAAATAAAAAAGATAACTAATATATTGTTCTTTTTTCTTATTATCACAATTTTTATATTTCATCCTGTACCAACTATTTTAGACTATAAAATAACAAGTTTTAAATTTGTCCCTTATAGTGAGATTATTTTTATATTGATAATAATTTTAAGTTTTTTTTCTTTAGAAAAAAAAATGTTTTTTGTAAATATTTTAAGGGATAAAATTTCAAGAGCTTTTATGATGATGTTTTTAATATTTCTTCTTGGAATAACATGGTCAACGGATAAAACAAATAGTATAATAATTTTTAAATCAGTTATTTATTTATTATTAGTTCCAATTTTAATAATAACTTTGAAGAAAACAACAGCCAAATATTTACTTTTCTTTTTATTATTTATGACTATTGTTTCAGCAAGTATGACAAACATTTTGTATTTTTCTAATTTGAATTTAGATTTGGAAATAAAATTAACTAATGTTTCCCCTTTTATAAATAATATGTATTACGGAACAATTTTATCTCTTTCATTTATCTATTTTTTTATTAATTTTGATTTTAAAGATAAATTATTTATTATTTTAATTAATCTATTTTCAATGTTTACTATTTTTAATTCAATGTCAATTGTTTGTAATAGAAGTAGTTTAATAGGAATGTTAGTTGCAATTTCTGTTTATTTATGGTTTAGGAATAATACTTATTTTATCTTAAAAAGGTTAGGGGTTATTTTAGTTACTGTTTTATCATTATTAATATATAGCAATTTAATTAATCCTAGTTGTGGATTAAAGTTTTTTAATATGGAGAAATCGTTAACTAAAGAGATAGGTGGACAAAGAACAGGTACAAGTTTAGGTTGTAGATTAAATTATATAGAGAATTCAATAGAATTGATTAAAGAAAATCCTATTATCGGGGTTGGAACGGGAGATAGTTTATATTCCATGAAAAATCATTTTGGAGATGATGCTTATTTTGATATTGTTACTAAACCTTGTTATTTAGGGCCACATAATCAAATTTTTTATTTTGATAATCATAATATGTATTTAACTATGCTAATGCTTTTTGGTCCTTTAGGATTAATTGTTTTTATCTATTTTTTCTATGAGATTTTTAGGGTAGGTGTAATACTAAATTCATGGGAAATAAAGTCAACTATTATAATTGTTTCATTAGCCTCAATTCCTATTACATTATTCTATACAAGTAGTAATTTTGTATTATTTTTTTCTTTTTATGTAAGCCTTTTATATATTGTAAAAAAAGATTCATTTACCTATGAGAATTCTTAAATATTTTTTTGTTGGTGGAATAGCTGCCATTGTTGACATAGGCTTATTTTTATTCTTTACTAAGTTTTTTGATTACAATTATTTAGCTGTAGGTTTTTTTTCATTTATTCTTGCAACTTTTGTTAATTATTATTTAAGTGTAAAATTTGTTTTTGAGAGTGGTAAAAGATTTAAAAAATCCCATGAAATTATTTTAATTTATATTGTGAGTGGAACAAACTTAGTTTTAAACCTTATACTATTATATTTAATCCATGAAAAGTTGAATATAGAAGTAGGGATATCTAAAATTATAGTAACAGGTATTTTATTTTTCTATAATTATTTAATAAGAAGATTTTTTGTTTTTCATAAATAACTTTTCAACTTCTCAACACAAAGTCCCATAGCAGTACTTTCATATCCCGTAACACTTTTAATATATGGCTTACAAAAACCTTCCACCATTATAGCACCAGCTTTTCCAAAACATTCACCTGATTCGATATATTCCTCAATATGATTTTCATCAAATTTCTCAAATTCATAAGTTGTAATAGATATATCAATAACTTCTTTTTCTTGTGATTTAAAAATCATACAAGTAATAACAGAGGTTTCACTTCCACTTTGAAGTTCAAGCATTCTTCTTGCATCGTTTTCATCTTTTGCTTTTCTTAAAAGTTTGCCTTGTGAAGTTACGACTGAATCAGCAACTAACAATGGCATATCATCACAACCATACTTTTTATATAATTCATGATACTTTCCTATGGTTGCTTCATAAACAAAAGATTTAGGATTTGTAGTATTGATTGAATCTTCATCAAAATCTCCACCATTTTGTATAAAATCAATATTATGAGTTCTTAAAATAAGTGCTCTAGTAGAAGAATTTGAACCAAGTCTAATCAAACTATAATTACCTTTTTTTATTTGAAGTATACTAAAAGATTATAAAATATTAACTTTCATATTTATTGAAGATAGGATATAATCTGCGATGAAAAAAATTAACACCATATCAGGATTTTTAATATTCTTATCTTTTCTAATCACTGTTTTTAGCTATTTCTTAGTCCCTGAAATATTTATATTATCTGGGATTTTAGCTTGGGTATCTTTATTTTTATTGTTTAACAAAACTTCAAATAAGAAATTATTAATCTCACTTGTATTTTTATCTATGTGTAGTTTTATGTTTAGCTTTTTAAAGGGCTTTGATATTGATTTTCAAAGGGCTATTTTAGTTAATCAATACTTACTAGTACTTTTGATAGGAGTTGGTTTTTTAAGGCTTATTGCAAGCCCAAAGGAAACTAAGATAAAAGATTTACCAAGAGGCAAAAACTCATTTTTTAAAACATATTTTGGGGTTCATCTTTTTGGTTCTGTTATAAACTTGTCTTCTTTTATTCTAGTTGCTGATAAACTTTATAAAAAGGCATCATTGACAAAGCTTCAAGTTTTAGTTCTTAGTCGTGCTTTTTCTTCCGATGCATTTTGGTCTCCTTTTTTTGTTGCTTTTGCTGCTGCTTTAACCTATGCACCAAATTTAAAAGCTTCCATGATACTTCCTTTAGGAATTGTTTTAGCAATAATTGCTTTTGTAATAACCTATTTAGAGGTTTTATTAAAGTATGATTTTAAAGATTTTCAAGGTTATCCTATAAATTTTGAATCTTTGTATATCCCTTTTTTATTGGCTTTATTTGTTTTGATAACAAATCATTATTTACCAAATACAAAAGTAATCTTACTTATTGCAGTTTTTTCTTTTATTCTGACTATTTTGATTTTACCAATAAAAGAAGGGTTTAAAAATTCCTTTAAGAAATTAGATAATCACATTAAAACAGAACTTCCAAATATGAAAAATGAACTTTCACTTTTTTTAGTAGCTGGTTTGTTTGGTGTTAGTATTAGCTCAATTATAGTTGGTTTAAATATTGCTTTTCCTTTAGAGAAATTTGATGGAATAGGGGCATCAATATTACTTTTAGTATTTATTCTTTTATCTTTTATTGGAATTCATCCAATTATTACAATAGCAATTATAGGGAACTGGATAAATGAATTAAACCATACGTTACTTGCAGTAACATTTCTAATGTCCTGGTCAATTGCCGTATCAACCTCCCCATTTAGCGGGCTTAATTTGACTATTCAGTCAAGATATAAATTGATTGCATGGGATATTTTTAAAATTAACCTTCCTTATACCATCAAAATGTACTTTGTGTGTGTTATAATCTTAAATATACTAGCTAAATATTTAGGAATTTAATGAATATACTTTTTATAATACTAGGGAAAATATTTCCTTTGTATCTAACAATTGCTGCAGGTTATATCCTTACAAAGTACTTTAAAATCAAAAGGGAACAAATAGCCTTTTTACTTGTTTATATACTAGGTCCTGTGGTAATCTTTTTTGCAGTCTTATCTATTGAGATTAATATCCAATTGGTTTTCTTGCCTGTTTTTATTTTCCTCTTTGGAAGTACAATAGCTTTTTTTATTCTACATAAATATAAAGATACATGGAAAGATCCCAGTGTAAATACTCTTGCTTTTACTTGTGGTACTGGAAATACAGGATATTTTGGTATTCCACTTGCTATGATTTTACTTGAACCAAGTGCTGCAAATATATTTATTTTTGGAACTTTAGCTTCCCTTTTATACGAAAACACAACAGGTTTTTATGTTACTGCAAAGGGTAGTTTTACAGCTAGACAATCTATACTTAAGATTCTTAAATTACCGCTTCTATATGCTTTTATTACTGGACTTTGTTTTAATCTTGTTGGTTTTAGAACCCCGGAATTTATAGTACCATATTTTGAAAATCTAAAATGGGCATATGGACTTTTAGGTATGATGATGCTTGGAATGGGTATGAAAGGTTTCAATCTACATGAGGATTTTGATAAGAAGTATATAAAAATCGCTTATTTTTATAAATTTATTTTTTGGCCAGCAGTTGTATTGGCAATAATTTTTATTGATAAAAGTTTTATTAATTTTTTAAATGAAGAGATTTATCAAGTTATGTTTTTATTTTCAATTGTACCCCTTGCTGGAAATACTGTAACTTTGGCAGTTTTATTAAAAGCAAAACCAGAAAAAGCTTCATTTACCGTTTTACTTTCAACTTTGATTTCTATTGTGTATATTCCAATAGTATTGGCTTTATACGGAGGGTTCTAGTACATAACCCTTTGTATCTTCCAAAACTTATCTTGATAATATCCATTATCCATATGGGAGATTGTTACTCCATGTTTAGTTGATGCATGTAAAAATTTGCCAGATTCCAGATAAATTCCCACATGTCTAGTATTAAAACCTGTTTTAAAAAATATTAAATCTCCTAATTCTAACTCATCCATTGAGACATTTTTACCAAATGAGGATTGATATTTTGTGGTTCTAGGGATTTTAATATGAAATTTATCTCTAAAAGTTTTTTGTACAAAAGCAGAGCAATCTATGCCATTTTTACTATTTCCTCCATACTTATATTTTACACCTTTCCATTCATTGTATTGATTGTACAAAGCATCATATATCTTACTATAGTTCAGGTTTTTAGTAATTTCATAATCATAGTTTGATTTAAGTGGAAAAGATTTATTGTAGTTAAAACTTTCACTATTATATTGATTTTTGGTACTACAAGCTTGAAAAGTTAAAAGAATAAAAAATATAGTAAAAAGAGTTTTTGTTAGATGCATATTGATACCTAGATTTTTTCTTTATTTTAATTGAATCTCACTTAAATTTTTAATATATTTGTTATAATCAAATATATAACTAAAAAGGATATATATGCAAAACAGTATAAAACCAATGCTAATATTAGGTATCGCAATATTTTTAGGACTTTTTTCTTTAGGTTATTTTATCTCTATAAGTGTTATAAATTATAAACAATATGATAGAACAGTTACTGTAAAAGGTTTATCACAAAAACATTATAGTGCTGATGTTGTTCTATGGCCAATTAAATTTGTAACCCCTGATACTAATCTCTCAAATTTAAATGAAAGAATAGAAAATTATACTTCTATAATATTAAAGTTTTTAAAAGAGAATAATATTTCAGATAAAGAGATAACTATAAAGCCACCATCAATCACAGATAAATCAGCAAATGATTATGCAAATAAAAACTATCAATATAGATATTTAGGAACAAGAACCATAAATATCTACTCAAAAGATGTACTCAAGATACGAGAGGCTATCTCTAAGTTAACAAAACTAAACAAAAAAGGGATTGTTTTTAAAATAAATGATTATGATACTAGAATTGAGTATATTTTTACTAGATTAAATGAAGTAAAACCTCAAATGATTGAAGAATCAACAAAAAAAGCTAGAGAGGTTGCTTTGAAGTTTGCAAAGGATTCTAATAGTAAATTAGGAAAAATTAGAAAAGCTAGACAAGGTCAATTCTCAATTTTTGATAGAGATAAAAATACCCCTTATATAAAAACGGTTAGGGTTGTTTCTACTGTTGAGTATTATTTGAGTGATTAAGAGGATTAGAATCCTCTTAATGTAACTCCTAGAAAAATAGCTATAAGACCTAAAACTATATTTATAGGGATTAGATAATTTGCAATTGGAAGTAGTTTTTCTTTTGCAGTTGGCAATGCCCCTTCATCAAAAGCTTTTTGCGCTTGTTTTCTTTTTATGAAAATTACTATAAAGACAATTGTCATAATTGTCCAAATTACTTCTTTGGCAATAACAAAACTATATAAAGGTGTTCCTTTAAATCCCAACGCTATTATCATAATTATTGCAGTTGCAAGTAAAATTATAATTGAAGGAATAACCATATTAAAAAATCTTCTTAAAGATTCTAAAGTTCTTCCTAGTTTTATTTTTGGGTCATCTATTTCTTGCATTGAGTGGTGAACAGCAAATCTAATTGCTATCATTCCACCTACCCAAATCACTGCAGAAATTACATGTAAAAATACAATTATTCCAGAAAAATTTGCAAATAGTGATTCCATTTTATAAATTATCCATCACAAATTTTTTAGCGATTTCTTTTGCTTCTTCTATTTTTGATACATCTTTTCCACCAGCTTGTGCGAAGTCAGGTCTTCCTCCACCACCTCCACCAACAACTGGAGCAACTGCTTTAATCCAATCACCAGCTTTTACCGCTGTATTTTTAGAACCAGCTACAAGCATAACTTTTTCACCTTTTGGTTGAATAAGTAAGATTGCAACTTTTTCATTTCCATTTTTGTAATCATCTACAAGTTTTTTGATATCACCATTTTTAACAATATCAACAACAACTTTTGTATCTCCAACCATCTCTTCATTAATAGGAGTTGCACTTTGGCTTTGAGCCTCTTCAAGTTCTTTTTTAAGCTCTTTAATTTGATCTTTTAGTTTTTTAATTCCTAAAACTGCATCTTTATTTTTAACTTCATTAATAACTTCATTTAACGTTGAAATTGCATCTTTTGTATATGCTGTAGCTGCCAATCCACATACTGCTTCTATTCTTCTAACTCCAGCAGATACACCTGATTCTTTTGTAATATAAAAGCTTCCAATATCATGGGCATTTTTCACATGTGTTCCACCACAAAATTCTACTGATACATCTCCAAAGCTAACTACTCTTACTATATCACCATATTTTTCACCAAACATAGCAATAGCACCTTTTTGTTTAGCTTCATCTATAGGTAACTCTTCAACATCACCACTTAGGCCCCTTGCAATCATAGAGTTTACTAAATCTTCAACTTCTTCTATTTGTTCATTTGTCATAGCCTTTGGATATGTGAAGTCAAATCTTAATCTTGAAGCATCATTAAGTGAACCCGCTTGTGATACAGTATCACCTAGTACCATTTTTAAAGCACTTTGTAAAAGGTGCGTTGCACTATGATGTTTTGCTATTTCATATCTATTTACAACAATAGCATCAACATTTTCATTAACATTTAAATCTGAGCTTTCTACATTTACTTTTGAAAGGTTTATACCATGAAATTTTTGTGTATTTTCAACAATAGCAATATGCCTATCATCTTCTAATGCACCAATATCTCCTGATTGTCCACCGCTTGTTGCATAAAAAGGAGTTGAATCTAACATTACCCAACCAGTTTCACCTTTTGCTAGTTTCGAAACTTCATTAAAACTTTCATCTAATAATGCAACTATTTTACTTTTATATGAAACATTATCATATCCCACAAATTTATTTATTCCGTATTTTTCAAGTAATGTTTTAAAATCACCTTCTAAGGCAGCATCTCCACTACCTTTCCATGCAGCTTTTGCTTTTTTCTTTTGCTCTGCCATAAGAACATCAAATTTTTCAACATCAACTTCAATGTTTTTATCCCTTAACATATCTTGTGTTAAGTCTAGTGGAAAACCTTTTTCATCATATAATTTAAATGCAATTTCACCTGAAAATAAATCTTTTGTATTTTTTAATTCTTCATTAAATAGTGTCATCCCTGAGTCAATTGTTTTAAAGAATCTTTCTTCTTCTAAAGTCATTTGCTCTTTTACATACTCTTTTTGTTCAACTAGTTCACTATAATGATGACCTATAATATCACATAAACTATCATAAAGTTCAGCCATAAATGGTTTTCTAAATCCTAAAAGATATCCATGTCTAACTGCTCTTCTCATAATTCTTCTATTTACATAAGGTCTTCCTTCGTTTCCAAATAAAATCCCTTGAGAAAGCATAAATGAATTTGCTCTTAAGTGATCAGCGATTACTCTATATGAACCTATATTTTCTTTTGTTGCAACTTCACCAGCTAAACTTTCAAGTTTTTTAATAATTGGCTGGAAATTTGAAGAATCAAAGTTGTTTAAAACACCTTCTTTTATTGCAATAACTCTTTCAAGTCCCATTCCTGTATCAATTGAAGGTTTTGGAAGAGGAGTTCTGGTTCCATCACTACTTTGTTCATATTGCATAAATACTAAATTCCAAATCTCTAAGAATCTATCACCTTCTCCACCCATTTTATCTTCTGGGCTATTGAAGTTTTCTTCACCTTGGTCATAAAAAATTTCAGAACATGGACCACAAGGACCTGTATCTCCCATAGACCAAAAGTTGTCTTTATCTCCAAATCTTAAAATTCTACTAGAATCAATATGTTTCGACCAAATATCAAAGGCTTCATCATCACTATCGTGAACAGTTACCCAAAGTTTATCAACTGGTAATTCTAAATTTACTGTAATAAATTCCCATGCATATGCTATTGCATCCTCTTTAAAGTAATCCCCAAAAGAAAAATTACCTAACATCTCAAATAGTGTATGGTGACGTGCCGTATAACCAACATTTTCTAAGTCATTATGTTTTCCACCTGCTCTTACACATAGTTGACAAGATGTTGCAGTTGGATTTTTAGGCTTTGGTACTGCACCTGTAAATATATCTTTAAATTGAACCATACCTGCATTTGTAAACATTAATGTAGGGTCATCAGGAACTAAAGGCATTGATGAGATAATCTCATGGCCTTTACCTTTAAAAAATTCTAAATACTCTTTTCTTATATCCATTTATTCTGTCCATTTAATTAGTTTTTACTAACATTATAATTTGCGCCTATTGTAACCAAAATATCATTTATGAAAGATTAGTGAAGCTTTATACAAGTTGATTTAAGTTTTATAGAGTATAATTTAATACTTTTACATAAAAAATACATAAATAAAGGAATTTAAAATGGGTAAATATATAGATTTAACTCCTGAAAACTTTGAAGAAGTTACAAACTCTGGTGTATCAATGGTAGATTTCTGGGCTCCATGGTGTGGACCATGTAGAATGGTTGCTCCAATTATTGAAGAGTTAGCAGAAGAGTTTGAAGGTAAAGCTAACATTTGTAAAGTTAATACAGATGAGCAACAAGATTTAGCTGTTAAATATGGAATTAGATCTATTCCAACTATTATCTTTGTTAAAGATGGAGAGATAGTTGATCAAATGGTTGGTGCTGCATCTAAACAAGCATTTTCTGATAAAATCAACTCATTTTTATAATAGTTATAAAAATCAATAAACTTAAGCAAGACTTAGTCTTGCTTTTTTTATGTATTTCTTAATTTGGATATTATTTATTAAATGATAAAATTTTTCCAATAAAACAAAAAAAGGAAAAATAAAATGTCTAAATATATAGATTTAACACAAGAAAATTTTGAAGAAACTACAAACTCAGGTATTTCACTTGTTGACTTTTGGGCTCCATGGTGTGGACCTTGTAAAATGTTAGCTCCAGTGATTGATCAATTAGCAGATGAGTTTGATGGAAAAGCAAAAATTTGTAAAGTAAATTCAGATGAACAACAAGACTTATCAGTTAAATATGGTGTAAGATCAATACCAACTATGATTTTTATGAAAGATGGTGAAGTTGTAGATCAATTAATAGGTGCTCAACCAAAACAAGCAATTGCAGATAAAATCAACTCATTAATATAAAATATATTGAATAAATCTAATACTTATTAAAAGGGTAGCTTTTGCTATCCTTTTTTTTTGCTTAAAATTTAAAATTAAACTTCAAAATTACATTAAATATCAAAAAAGCCACACTAAAGTCATATTACAAGTTTAAAATTTCACTATAAAAAAAGAAAAATTATATTGAAAGGATATATTATGAGCAATACAGTAAAAATGGCTATACCACTTTTAGTAGTCGTGATTGTTGCGCTTCTACCAACACCTGAAGGTTTAGCTGTGAATGCACACTACTTCTTTGCAGTGTTTTTAGGGGTAATTGTAGGTTTAATTTTGGAGCCAATTCCACCTGCGTTAATTGGTTTAACAGGTGTAGCTTTCTGTGCTACTTTTGGTTTAGTTGGAGATTCTGCAAAAGCTGCAAGATCTTGGGCTTTAAGTGGTTTCTCTAATGGAGTTATTTGGTTAATCTTTGCAGCATTTATGTTTGCACTTGGATATAAAAAATCTGGACTTGGTAAAAGATTGTCATTGATGCTAGTTAAAAAACTAGGTAAAACATCACTAGGTTTAGGATATGCAGTAGCATTTGCAGATGGTATCTTAGCACCATTTATGCCTTCAAATACAGCAAGAAGTGCAGGTACTATTTTCCCAATCGCTATTAATATTCCACAAATGTTTAATTCACTACCAGATAATGAACCAAGAAAAATTGGTTCTTATATATCATGGGTAGCAATTGCAGCAACAACTGTTACAAGTTCTATGTTCCTAACAGCTCTTGCTCCAAATTTACTTGCAGTTTCACTTGTTGAAAAAAATGTAGGGATTGCAATTGAATGGGGAACTTGGTTTAGTACATTAGCTGTTATTATGGTTCCATTGTTCTTATTAGTTCCATTGTTAACATATATTGTTTACCCACCAGAACAAAAAACTTCTCCTGAAGCTCCAGCATGGGCGGCTAAAGAGTTAGAAAAAATGGGTTCAATTTCTAAAAAAGAGATTTTAATGTTATGCTTTGGTCTTTTAGCTTTAGCTATGTGGATTTTTGGTAAACAAATTGGGGTTAATGGTACAACTGCAGCAATCGCTGTATTATGTTTACTTGTTCTTTCAAATGTAATTACTTGGGAAGATGTTATCACTAACAAAGGTGCAGTTAATGTATTCATCTGGTTCGCTACTTTAGTTGCAATGGCAGCAGGATTGAAAAAAGTAGGGTTCTTAAAATGGGCAGCAGGGTTAATCTCTGGAGGTTTAGTTGGAATGGATCCAGTTACAATTGCAATAATACTTGTGATTTTATTCTTCTTATTCCACTATTTCTTTGCAAGTGTAACAGCTCACACTGTGGCTTTATTACCACTTTTCTTAGGAGTAGCAAGTAATCTTCTACCTATAGAAATGATTCAACCATTATCAATCCTACTTGTAGGTTCATTAGGATTAATGGGAATTATCACTCCATATGGTACAGGACCTTCTCCAATTTGGTATGGTGCAGGATATATATCACAAGCTAAATGGTGGTTCTTAGGAGCAATCTTCGGTGGTATCTACTTACTTTCTTTAGTTGGATTAGGATTTATTATCCTTTAATCTTAAGAAAAAACTTACTAAAAAAAGGTGTCAAGGAATTGGCACCTTTTTTTTATTAAATTTCCACTATAATATTTTTAATATGAAGAAGTTAATTTTTTTACTAATTTTCCCAATTTTTTTATTTGCCAATAGTAAGATTCTTATTATAAATTCTTATCACAAGGGTTATGAGTTTAGTGATAGTATTGTAAAAGGGATTGAAGAGGTTATTTATCCTCATACAAATATGGATATTAATACTTTATATATGGATTCAAAAAGGGTTACTTCAAAAGAGTATTTCCTAAATCTTGAAAAACTTTATAGTGTACAATTAAAACACAGAGATTATGATTTAATTATTGCAATTGATAGGTTTGCCTATGATTTTGTTTTAGATGTTCATAACAGATTTTTTAGAAATATACCAGTTTTAGCTGTTGGAATAGAGAATTTCTATGAAGAAAAAGCAATAAGATACGCTGTACAAGATAAGGTTTCTGCTTTATTGGAGAGAAGAGACTTAAAATCTAATGTTAAAGTTATAAAAAAATTAATACCAAATTTACAAAAGCTTTATATTATAAATGATAAAAGTGAAAATGCCTTACATACTGAACCCTTAATCCAAGAACTTTTTAAAGACTTTGATGAAGATTATGAATTGATCTATTTAAAAGAGGATGATTTAGAAAGTTTAAAAGAAAGATTTAAAGTTAAAGATGAAAATAGTGCTGCATTATTTATAAGGTTTTACAAAAATAAAGATGGAAAATTAAACAATAATAGAGAGATAGAAGACTTTATAGATAATTCGAAAATTCCTATTTTTATTACAGATTCTATATTTATAAAAAAAGGTGCAGTTGGTGGTAGAATTGTAGATTTGTATAAGTTTGGTAAAACTTCTGGTGAAATGGCACTTGATATTTTATATGGTAAGGGTCATAAGATTGTTACATTTGAAGATTTAAATTATGTATTTGATTCAAAAAAATTAGTACAATTTATTCTTCCTGTTGATGTTTTAAATGTTGATTATAAAATAGTAAACAAAAGGGAAACTTTTTATGACAAAAATAGAGGTTTTATAGAGGTTGTATTTAAACTTATCCCTTTATTACTATTTCTTATTTTAGGACTTATTCATAATATTTATAAAAGAAAACAAACGGAAAAAGAGTTAAGGCAAAGAATCGATTTTGATGAGGTTTTACTAAATGCAATTGATAGCCCAATATTTTGGCAAGATGAAAAGGGTTTAATTGTAGATTCAAATTCACAGTTTTGTTCTTTATTAAAAATAAAATGTGAAGATATATATGGAAAAAAGCTTGAAGATTTTTCTTCAAATCCAAATGTTTTACTTATATTAGAGGTTTTAGAAAAATATAAACAGAATAAAAAAGAAAACTATGAATTTAAGTTTTATAATCTAATGGGAGAAAAGAAGTTTTATCTTTTAAAGCAAGAAAGATTTGAAGATAAAAAGTCTAAAACAGAAGGTATTGTTACAATTTTTACAGATGTAACTAAAGAGAGAGAAGTTGCAATGGAAAAACAAAGAAGTAGACAATTTGTAATTCAACAAAGTAAACTAGCAGAGATTGGTGAGGTCTTTTCATCAATTGCCCACCAATGGAAATCTCCTTTAATAGAAATTACAGCAATTGCACAAGAGCTTTTTTATACTAGAAAGTGTAATGATTGTAATAAAAATGAAAAAGAGGATGAAAGTTTTGTAAAAGATATTATGAATCAAGTTACATATATGACAAATACTATTAATGATTTTCAAAAATTTATTATGCCTTCTAATAAGAAAAAAGAATTTAATATATATGATGCTGTAAAATCTGTTTTAGAGATTATAAACCATAATATAAAATACAATAATATTAAAATCAATATAGATGTAAAAGATGAAACTGATTTAATTGTAAATGGATATAAAAATGAGATAATGCAATCGTTTTTAAATATAGTTAATAATGCAAAAGATGCACTTTTAGAAAAAAATGATTATAAAAATAGAAATATTGAAATAAAGCTTTTTAATGAAAATAAATTTTTAGTAATTACAATAAAAGATAATGCAGGTGGTATTGATGAAAAATCAATAAATGAGATTTTCAATCCATACTTTACTACAAAAGAGCACGGACATGGGATTGGTTTATATATGAGTAAAGTTATCATTGAAGATAAAATGGGTGGAGAAATTTCAGTTAAAAATGTTGAAAATGGGGCAGTGTTTACACTTAAACTAAATCAAAGTATATGTAAATTGGATCAAAACAGATGAAAGTATTAGTATTAGAAGATAATAAAAGTTTGTCAAGTGTAATAGAAAAAGCACTTACATCTGAGGGGTATAAAGTTGATTGTTTTTATGATGGTGATGATGCAGCAGATGCTGTAGAAAATGGTTATGGTTGTTTTATTTTAGATATAAATGTGCCAAACTTAGATGGTATTTCGATTTTAGAATATATTAGAATGAACCATCCTGAAACACCAGTTATAATAATAAGTGCAAATCATGACTTAGAAAAAATTGAGAAATCATACTCTTTTGGATGTGATGATTACTTAAAAAAGCCATTTTATATTTTAGAACTTGTTCAAAAGGTTAAAAAACTTTGTGTTTTACAAGAACAATATTTAAAATTTGATGATGAGTTTAAATTTGATTTTAAAAATAGAGTTTTATATAAAAATAGTGTGGAGTTAGAACTTACAAAAAAAGAGATACTTTTTATAGAACTTTTTTCAAATGATTTACACCGTTTGGCAACATATGAAGTTATTGAGGAATATGTTTGGGAGGGTGAAGAGACAAATTTAATAAATATTCGAGCGATGATTAAAAGATTAAGGAAAAAACTTCCTGAAGATGCTATTACTATTGTTAAAGGACTTGGTTACTCTTTAAATAAAAATGTTTCATTTGAATAAAGCTTTATATTAGTTATTAGTTTTATTAATAAATGATTAATAATCTAGGTATATAATTCTCATATATACTTGGAGGTTTCTATGATTGAAGCAAAAAATTTAAAAAAAATCTATAAAGTAGGTGAGTTAGACCTTACTGTAATTAATGATTTATCTATATCTATAAATGAGGGTGAATTTATATCTTTTGTTGGTCCAAGTGGAAGTGGTAAATCTACTGTTCTAAATATGCTTGGTTGTTTGGATACTCCAACTTCGGGAAATATAACTATAAATAATCAAAGTATTACAAATTTAAATAAAACACAGCTTGCAAATTTTAGAGGTGAACATATTGGTTTTATCTTTCAAAGTTTTAATCTTATTCCTGTACTTACTGTTTATGAAAATATAGAGTATCCTCTTATTATGATTCAAAACTTAGCTGAAAATGAAAGAAAAATAAGAGTTGAAAAGCTTCTTAATGAAGTTGGAATGTTTGAACAAAAAGACAAAACACCTGATAAAATATCCGGAGGTCAAATGCAGCGTGTCGCAATTGCAAGGGCTTTAGTAACAAACCCTAAAATCGTTTTTGCAGATGAACCAACTGCAAATTTAGATAGTAAAACCGCGCATATGATTATTGATTTAATGAAAAAAATCCAAAAAGAGCATAATACTACATTTATATTTGCAACCCATGATGAAAAGATTGTTGAAAATGTTGATAGATTAATCACCTTGGTTGATGGAAATATTATTGAGGATTTACATACCAAAAAAGAGGTGTCACAATGAATAATATACTAAAAATTTCATATAGAAATCTAAAAAGAAACCATAGGCGTACACTTTTAACTTCAAGTTTAATTACATTAGGTGTAATCTTTGTATTAGTATATATAGCACTTTCTGGAAGTTTTAAAGCTTATATGATTGGTCAAATTACTGACTCTTCAATGGGACATATACAAATACACAAAAAAGGATTTGTTGCTAGTGTTGAAAATCTTCCTTTAGATAAGAATTTAAATGAAAAGGCTTTAAAATTTATAGATAAATATTTAAATGAAAGTAAATATGTTGAAAATTATTCATATAGAATAAAGTTTGGTGCAACATTTTCAAATTTTGAAAGTACAACAAATATAAGATTAAATGCAATAGATCCTAAAATGGAGTTTGCTACACTTCCTGCATTGAAAGATAGATTAGTTGATTTTAAGGGTTTACAAAAAGGTGAGATTATAGTTCCAGACCTCATTGCAAAAGGTATGAAAGTAAAAAATGGTGATTCTATTGTACTTGTGGCAAATAATAAAAAAGGTAGTGTAAATGGGATTAATCTAAAAGTATCAGGTTTAGTTGAAAGAATAAGTGGTCCTGGAGGAAGAGATGGATATATACATTTAGATGATGCTAAAAAAATATTAAGAATTGATGGTGTTGAGGTAAGTGAAATTTTAGTAAGGCTCAAAGATAACAATAAATTAAAAGAAGCCGTAAAGGAATTAAATCCGATTTTGAAAAAATTAAATCAAAGTGGAAAACCTGCTTTTGAAATTCACACTTGGCAACAATTAAGCCCATTTTATAACATTATAAAAATGCTTGATATTATGAATATTGCCATACAAATAATATTAATCTCAATTGTTCTTATCTCAATACTTAATGTAATGATTATGAGTGTATATGAAAGAATAAAAGAGATTGGGACTATTTCAGCTATGGGAACACCTCCTAAAACTATTGTAAAACTTTTTTTAACTGAAGGTTTACTTCTTGGAATATTAGGAGCAGTTCTTGGTGGAATAGTCTCATTTTTAATAGTTCAAGGTCTTGATATGGCACAAATCACTTATAGTTTTGGTAGGGAGAGTGATTTAATACTTAAACCTATTTTAAATTTTAGTGATATAGTTGTAGTTGGTCTTATTGTAATAGTTATCTCATTAATAGCTTCAATTAGTCCAGCACTTAAAGCTTCAAAATTAGATCCAGTTGAAGCACTTAGAACAAATTAGGAAAATTTATGAAAAATCTATTATTTATATGTTTATTTATTAGTTCAATGTTTGCGCAAAATATACTTGAACAAGTTGATAAAAAAATGGCTCCAGGAAGTAGTGAAAGTTATAAAAAATTAGTCAATATTGAACCAGATGGGACTAAAAAAGAGTTTTTACTTTATCAAGCAAGAAAAGGCAGTAATAAAATGGTTTCTGCTTTTTTAAAACCAGAATCTGAAAAAGGAAGAACAACATTAAGAGTTGATGATAATATGTGGCTTTATTTACCTGATGTTGGTAGAGCAATTAGAATAACTTCAATGCAAAGTGTGATTGGTGGGGTTTTTAATAACTCAGATATCATGAGACTTGATTTTGCAACAGAGTATGATATTGTATCTCAAAAAGATAATAATGATGAAATTCTAGTTGAAACAAAAGCAAAAACAGATACCGTTGCATATGACAGATTATTAATGAAAATTGATAAAAAAACCCTTACTCCAAAAGAGATTGAGTGTTTTGCTTCAACAGGGATGTTAATAAAAACAATCTATTATAAAGATATAAAAGATTTTGGAAATGGAATAATTAGACCAGCAGTAATGGAGACAAAAAGTCCACTTTATAAAGGGTATACTTCAATTATGGTTTATGGAAAGATTGAACCAAAAGAGTTTAGCAATGAAGCTTTTACTTTGGATAATCTCTCAAAAGTAGAAAATTTAAGAAGATAAAAGAATGAAGAAAAGCTATTGTCTTCTTAGTCTTATTGTCTCTTTTAGTTTTGCAAATGATTATGAATTTAGTTTTGATGAACTTGAAACAATAGAAACAAAATCGTATGAATATAGTGGATATATACAAGGTGAATATAAATATCAATCACTAGATGAAGGCTCTCAAAATAGTTATTTAGGAAAACTTTTTTTTAACTATAAATATTTTGTTGATGATTATTCTTTTAATATTGATTTATTAGGAAATTATGAAAATATAAATCATAAAGAAGATTTTGAAGCTTTAATTAGTCAAGCCTTTCTTAACTATAAATATAATGAAAACCATCAAATATATATAGGTAAAAAAACTCCAAAATGGGGTAAGGGTTATTATGTAAATCCAGTTGCTTTTATTGATAGAAAAAAAGATCCTAATGATCCTGAAGGAAGTAGGGAAGGATTTAGCCAAATAAATTATCAATACAATAAAGTTTTTAATAGTAGTTTGAAAAATATATCTTTTGATGTAGTTTATTTAAAAGCAACAAAAAATATGAATGATTACTTTTATAAAAGTGAAGATTCAGATATTTTGGCTTTAAAAACATACTTTCTTTATAATGATATTGACATTGATTTAGTTTATTTATATAGTAATGAAGATGAAAATAAATTTGGTTTTGATTTTTCAACAAATCTTCAATCAAACTTTGAAATACATGGAGAGTATGGAAGATTTGATAGTGGTTATTATTCATATCTTTTAGGATTAAAATATTTGACTGAAAATGAGTTAACCATTCTTAGCGAATTTTATTATCAAAATAAGACTCAAACCAATAGCACAGCTTTTTGGGATAATAGATATTTAATGAATTCTTTTACTCAAAAAGAACCCTTAGATATTTTATATACTAGTATTTACTATAAAAATATTTTAAATATTGATGATGACTCTTATCAAAATAGAGTTGGATTTATATACACAGGTATTAAAAATCTTGATATCGATTTTTCTTTTACAAAAAATATTGGGAATAAATTAAGTGAGTATGGCAAAAAAACTGTAAATGCAAATTATTGGCTTAGTTTAAAATATAGTTTTTAAATAAAAAGCCTTGGAAAGAGAGAGTTTCCCAAGGCCGTATTAAAATCAATAGGGGGGTATATTTTTATTTTCTTTTTTTCACCTCCTTGTTTTTGGGATGTGTCTTAAGAAAATCTTTTAAATTATATTTGTCTCCATTTTTGTGGACCAGTAGTATGAATAGAAACACCTTCTGTGTCAACAGCCACAGTAACAGGCATGTCTTTAACTTCAAACTCATATATAGCTTCCATTCCCATCTCTTCAAATGCTAACACTTTTGCATCTTTAATCGATTGTGAAATTAAATAAGCTGCTCCACCTGTAGCAATTAAATACATAGATTTGTACTCTTTGATTAAATCAATAGTTGGTTGCTTCCTTTCAGCCTTACCAATCATTCCCATAATCCCAATTTCCATCATATCTTTTGTAAATTTATCCATTCTAGTTGATGTTGTTGGTCCTGCAGGTCCAACTTTTTCATCTCTAACTGGATCAACTGGTCCAACATAATAAATAAATCTGTCTTTTAAATCTACTCCATTTGGAAGTGGCTTACCTGCATTTTTGTACTCAACTATTTTTTTATGAGCTGCATCTCTTGCAGTTAAGATTTTTCCAGATAATAGTAAAGTATCTCCTGATTTAAATTGAGATAAATTCTCTTTTGTCAAATCTTCAATATTTACTTTTTTAATTGTATCCATTGGTAATTCTAAATCTGGCCAAAGGTCTAAATCTGGTTTTTCAAATTTAGCTGGACCATTTCCATCTAATTCAAAATGAATATGTCTAGTTGCTGCACAGTTTGGAATCATAGCAACTGGAAGTGATGCTGCATGACATGGATAATCTAAGATTTTAACATCTAATACTGTTGTTAATCCACCAAGTCCTTGTGCTCCAATACCAATTTTATTAATATCTTCATATAATCTTAGTCTTAACTCTTCTAATGCGTTTTGAGGACCTCTTTCTTTAAGTTCATGAATATCAACATGACCCATTAAAGACTCTTTAGCTAATAGCATTGATTTTTCTGGATTTCCACCAATACCAATACCTAAGATTCCTGGAGGACACCATCCTGCTCCCATTTGCTCTACATTTGACATAACCCAATCATATACACTATCACTTGGGTTTAATACAGCAAATTTAGATTTGTTTTCAGATCCACCACCTTTAGCAGCAACTGTAATATCTAATTTATCAGAGTTTGCATCAACTGAAAAGTGAATAACTGCTGGTGTATTATTTTTAGTATTTGTTCTAGCACCTGCTGGGTCTGCAACAACAGAATATCTTAAAGTATTATCAGGATCAGTATAACCTTTAGCTACACCTTCATTTAATACATCTTCTAACTCTTTTGAAATATCTAAATCAGCTTTTAAACCAACTTTTATAAAGATATTTACACTTCCTGTATCTTGACATAAAGGTCTATGTCCCATTGCACACATTTTAGAGTTAATTAAAATTTGTCCAATAGCATTTTTTGCTGATTCTGATTTTTCATTTTCATAAGCTTCTACCATCCCTTTTACGAAATCTTCAGGGTGATAAAAAGATATATATTGACATGCATCTGCTATACTTTGTACTATATCTTGTTCTGTGATTACTTTTGTTTCTTCAGCCATATTATGCTCCTTTAACAGTTGCTAACTTTCTTCTCATATAAGCTATTTTTGTTTGTAATGGCAAGTGTTTAGGGCAAGTATCTTCACATCCAAGTAAAGTCATACATCCAAAAATACCATTATCATCACCAATTAACTCATAATAATCATCAGCTGTTCTTTCATCATGTGGGTCACATTCAAATCTTGCAACTCTGTTTAATCCAACAGCACCAACAAAATCGTCTTTTATAAGTTTAGTTCCACATCCAGCAACACAAATACCACACTCAATACATCTATCAAGTTCAAATACTTCATCCGCAACTTCAGGTTCAATTGGATCTTCTAATGTTGCAATATCAACTTCATGAGAAGAGTGAACCCATGATTCAACTCTTTTTGACATTGCATCCATCCAAACACCAGTGTTTACTGAAAGGTCTTTGATTAGTTTAAATGTTGGTAGAGGTAATAACATGATTTCTTCTGGTAAATCTTTTGTTAAAGTTCTACAAGCTAATTTTGGTCTTCCATTAATCATCATTGCGCAAGAACCACAAATACCAGCTCTACAAACGAAGTCAAATGAAAGACCAGCATCCATTGATTCTCTAATTTGAGTAAGAGCCAGATAGATAGTCATACTATCTGTCTCTGTAATTTTATAATCTTGAAAATATGGTTTTAAATCAGTTCCTTGAGGATTATATCTAAGAACTTTGATTGTCAATTCTCTAGCCATTATTTTACTCCTAATCTTTGATTTTTTCTTTTATATTCTGGTTGTAGTGGGAATGGCATTAGAGCATCTTGAATCTCATATCTATCTTTACCCTCAGCAGTTAACTTATCTGTTAACTCATCAACCTCTTTTTGTCTAATTGCACTTAAATCATTTTCTATAATCATACCCTTAGCACCATAACCTCTAAAACCTGGAGGGATTTCCATAGTCATAATATCTAGGTCTTCATACTCAACTGTTGGCATAGTATCACCTTCTTTCCATGAAGTAAGTGTTCTTTTTAGCCAATTTGCATCATCTCTTTTTGGATAATCTTCTCTTGTGTGAGCACCTCTAGATTCAGTTCTATCTAAAGCTCCTTTAGCAACACAAAGTGCTACTTTAAGCATCATAGGTACTCTATATGCTTCCTCTAATTCAGGGTTTGCACTTAGTTGTTTATCTTTGATACCAATATTTTTAGAAGCGATTAATAACTCTTCAAGTTCAGTAACAGCTTTTTGTAATCCTACACCATCTCTAAAGATACCAACATAATCTTGCATTAATTTTTTCATTCTGTTTTTGATTCTAAACACATCTTCTGTTCCTTTTCTAGAAGCAAGTTCATTCATATAAGCTTCTTTCTCGTGAACAAATTTTTCAATAGTTTCTGTTTTAATATCAATTTGTGTTTCTATACAATAATCTGCAAAGTAATTACCAACAATCATACCAGCAACAACAGTTTCAGATACTGAGTTTCCACCAAGTCTGTTAAATCCATGCATATCCCAACAAGAAGCTTCACCAGCAGAGAATAATCCAGCTAAAGTAGCAGATTCACCAGTTGGTTTTGTTCTAATACCACCCATAGAGTAGTGTTGCATTGGTAATACAGGAGCCCATCCTTTTGCACCTTCGTCAGCTGGGTCAATACCAGCAAAGTATTCACAAATCTCTTGAACATCTCTTAGGTTTCTTTCGATGTGCTCTCTACCTAATATAGAAATATCTAACCATAAGTGTTTACCATATGGAGAATCAACACCTTTACCTTTTCTAATATGTTCAACCATTCTTCTTGAAACAACGTCTCTACTTGCTAAGTCTTTTTTCTCTGGCTCATAATCAGGCATAAATCTGTGTCCATCAACATCTCTTAGAACACCACCATCTCCTCTACAACCTTCTGTTAATAAGATACCAGATGGGAAAAGTGGAGTTGGGTGAAATTGAACTGCTTCCATGTTTCCAAGTTTTGCAACACCTGTTTCTAAAGCAATAGCTGTACCAATACCTTCACAAATAACAGCATTTGTAGTAATCTCATAAACTCTACCATATCCACCAGTTGCGATCAATGTTCCTTTTGCAACATAAGCAACGATATCACCAGTAATTAAATCTCTTACAATAGCACCATAACATTTGTTATCTTGGTGAATAAGCCCAATAGCTTCTTTTCTATCTTCAATATTTACATCTCTTTTTAATGCTTCATTTGCAACAGCAAATAGCATTGTATGACCTGTTGCATCAGCTGTGTAACAAGTTCTCCATTTTTTAGTACCACCAAAGTCTCTTGAGTTAATAAGCCCATGTTTATCATCAGCTTCATGGATTGTTGTTCTTTTTGTATTAATAACTGCTTCGTGGTCACCTTTTTTAATTCTAGTCCATGGCACACCCCAAGCTGCTAATTCCCTAATTGCTTTTGGAGCAACTGTAACGAACATTCTTGCAACTTCTTGGTCACATCCCCAGTCAGAACCTTTTACTGTATCTGTAAAGTGAACATCTTCATTATCACCTTCAGACATTTTTGCATTACCTAAACTTGCTTGCATACCACCTTGAGCTGCAGCACTGTGAGATCTTTTAACTGGGCAAAGACTTAAAACTGTTGTACTAAGTCCTTTTTGAGCACAGGCAACACCTGCTCTTAATCCTGCAAGACCTCCACCAATAACTAATGAATCACAATATTTAATCTTCATAATATATAACCTTTAATCTTTTTATTTTTCTATAGTTGTATGGTTTGTTGGTACATATTTTTCACCAACATTATCACTATGCTCAATACCAATTTTGATATATGCTAATAAAGTAATAACACCTAAAGCCATGAAGAAATAGCTAAGTAATTTTTTTACATTTAGTAGTTTCGCTCTTGTTTCTTTTGGATTACTTCCGTCAAACCATCCCCATTTCATTGCAGCTCTATAAAGTCCAACTGAACCATGAATCTCAACACAAATTAATAAAATCATATATAAAAGCCACATATGCTCACTCACAACTCTATCTGCACTTGCATATGGTCCGATATTTTGTGGTTGTGTAAACATGATATATAAGTGAATAGTTGCTGCAAACATCATTACTAAACCAGAAATCCATTGGAACATCCACATTGATGTATCTTTGTGATTCATTAATTTTGCATGTTCTCTAACTTTGATATAAGTTTTATAAGAAGTTGGGAATTTTCTAACACCTAAAATTGCATGAACAATAAATATTGCAGTAATAATTGCAACAAATATAGAAACAATAAAAGGAAGTCCTCCATCAAAGATGAAACTTAACTCAAACGCTTTTGTAACAGCGTGCATTACATCCTTACCTAATAAAATTGTTGATACGAACATCATATGTCCCATCATAAAAAGTGCTAAAATTACACCAGAAGCTGTAAGCCATTTATCTAATTTAGCAGGTGTTCTACTTTTTTTACCTTCAGCAGTAACATCTGTATAGGCTTCAATAACTCTATCCATTTTGTCTCCTTTGAGAAATTTTTTAGTTTTGATTGTGAAAGTTTACATAGACAAAATGACTTTAAAGTGATGTCGTTGAAGAAAATAAACTTATTTTTAAAATTAAGTTATATTTTATTTTGAGTTGAAATTAGTTTTTATAAGGGGCTATATTATTGTTTCAAAGTAGTATAAAAATACTACTTTGATTTAAAATATCTATTTGTTTCATCTGTTATAACCTTAGATAAAACAAGTAAAGCGATTAAGTTTGGGATTGCCATAAGTCCATTTGCTAAGTCTGAAAAGTTCCAAACAAGCTTAAGTTCTGTCATTGCTCCAACAACAATAAAACTTACAAAAACAATTCTATATATTTTTATAGAACTATCTCCAAAAATATATTCAAAGGCTCTTTCACCATAATATGACCATCCAAGAATTGTAGAGTAACCAAATAAAACTGTAGCTAAAACTACAATAATAGCTCCGAAATCGCCTAAGAAAAATTCGAAACTTTTTAAAGTTAATTCCCCCGCACTAACACCAGTTGTCCAAACTGGAGCCATTAATATAATTAAAGCTGTCATTGTGCATACAACTAATGTGTCGATAAAAGTTTGAGTCATTGATACCAATGCTTGTTTTACAGGGTCATCTGTCTTAGCTGCAGCTGCCGCAATTGGAGCAGAACCTAGTCCTGATTCATTTGAAAATACTCCCCTTGCAATACCATATCTAATAGCAGCTGCTACTGCTGCTCCTGCAAAACCTCCCCCAGCTGCAATGGGATTAAAAGCATGATAAAAAATAAGATAAAAAGCATCAGAAACTTTATCGAAATTTAAAATTATAATTGTAATTGAAGCTAGAAAATAAACTATAATCATAAAAGGAATTAAGAATGAAGTTGTTTTTCCAATTGATTTAATCCCTCCAATTATTACAAATGATGTAATTGTTAAAAGAATAACTCCTGTTAGCCACATAGGAATTGAAAATTGTGTAAAAAGTGCATTTGCAACGGCATTAGCTTGGGTCATATTACCAATACCAAATGAAGCTAAAATTGTAAAAAGAGCAAAAAGAAAAGCTAGTCTTGGCATCTTTGCACCCTTTGTAAGATAGTACATAGGACCACCTTTGAAGCCATTATCTCCTTCTTCTCTATATTTAACAGCTAAAATAGCTTCAGAGTATTTTGTTGCCATTCCAACTAAACCAGTAATCCACATCCAAAAAACAGCACCAGGCCCACCAAAGGTGATAGCCGTTGCAACACCAACAATATTTCCAATTCCTACTGTTGCAGCTAGGGCTGTCATTAAAGCTTGAAAGTGAGTAATATCACCTTCTCCCTTTTCCTCTTTTGTGAATATCAATTTTACGGCATGTCCCAATGCCCAAAATTGCATCCCTTTTAATCTAATGCTTAAATATAAACCTGTCCCTACTAGAAGTACAAGCATTGGTACTCCCCAAACAAAGCCAGAGGCACTTGATATAATCTCTTCTAAAACTTCCATTAAACGTCCTTTTTTAATAAAGCTTAAATTTTAGCTTAAATTTAGTTAAGAAAAATTAAATAATAATATTATTAAAGAGGAAATATAATGAAAAGATTGTTAAATACGATAAAAATTACTAAGAGAAAAATATTATCCATTAAATTAATTTTGATTAACCTATTACTCAAAAAAGATTAGGTATTATATCACCTTTCAAATAGGTGCTTGAAATTATGGACAATTTTTCATTAGTATAAACAAGAAAGGATTATTTTATGTTAGATTTAGCAATTATTGGTGGAGGTCCTGCAGGACTTACAGCAGGTTTATACGCAACTAGAGGTGGTTTAAAAAACGTAACAATGTTTGAAATGGGAATGTCAGGTGGACAAATCACTGGAAGTTCAGAGATTGAAAACTACCCAGGTCAAGGTGAGATTATGTCTGGGATGGACTTAATGGCTAACTGGCCGGAACAAGCTATGAAGTTTGGTTTAAAGCATGAGATGAATCAAGTATCTAATGTAGTAAAAGAGGGTGATATTTTCAAAGTAACTACAGCAGATGGTAATACTCAAGAAGCTAAAACTGTATTATTAGCAACTGGTTCTGTTCCAAGACGTGCCGGATTTAAAGGTGAAAATGAATTTTTTGGTAGAGGTATTTCTACTTGTGCAACTTGTGATGGTTTCTTTTACAAAGGTAAAGAAGTAGCTGTTGTTGGTGGTGGTGATTCTGCTATTGAAGAAGCAGTATACTTATCAAAAATTTGTTCAAAAGTTTATCTAGTACACAGAAGAGATACTTATAGAGCAGCACCAAGTACAATTGAACATATGAAAGCTTGTGAAAATATAGAAGAAGTTACTAATGTTATGGTTGAAGAAGTTTTTGGTGATGCAAGTGGTGTTACTGGACTTAAAGTGAAAAATAGAGAAACTGAAGAGATTAGAGATTTACCAGTTCCTGGTGTCTTTGTATTTGTAGGTAGAGATGTTTTAAATGAGCCAATCAAACAAGAAGATGGAAGCTTTCTTTGCGATACAAATGAGCAAGGTGAAGTTATTGTTGATCTTAAAATGAAAACATCAACTCCTGGTTTATATGCTGCTGGTGATGTTAGAATTGAAGCAGCAAAACAAGTTGTATGTGCAGCAGGTGATGGTGCAACAGCAGCTGTTAATATTATTGAATATATTGGATAAAAGAAAAGGAAAATAACGTATGATTAATGTAGGTGTAGTAGGAAGTACAGGTAGAGTTGGTTCTTTATTAATTGATGATTTGCAAAGTGATGAACAAGCACAACTTTCTGCTTGTCATATTTTTGATGAATTAAAAAAGAGCGTTCCAGAAGGTACTGTAGTAACAAATGAGATGAAAACTTTATTAGAATCTTGCGATGTTGTTATTGATTTTTCTGCTCCAGTTGCAACTGAAAGCTTACTTACAGAGATTGTTGAAAATGGTGGGAATAAGCCATTAGTTATTGCTACAACTGGATTTAACAAACATCAGCAAAATTTACTTTTAGAAGCTAGCAAAAAAGTGCCTATTTTATATGCTACAAACATGAGTTTAGGTGTTGCAGTTTTAAATAAACTTGTTTCACTTGCAAGTAAAACTTTAAGAGAATTTGATTGTGAAATTGTTGAACAACACCATAGACATAAAGTTGATTCACCATCTGGAACAGCACTTACTTTAGCAGAACATGCAGCAAGGGCAAGAGATCTTGATTTAGATGCTGTTAGAGTTTCTGGAAGAGATGGGGTAATTGGTGCAAGAACTAAAGATGAAATTGGTGTAATGAGTTTAAGAGGTGGTGATATTGTAGGACGTCACACAGTTGGTCTTTACAATGATGGAGAGTTTATTGAACTTCACCATACTGCAACCTCAAGAAATACTTTTTCAAAGGGTGCAATAAAAGCAGCGAAGTGGCTTGTTAATCAAGAGCCTGGATTATATTCAATTAATGACTGTTTAGGTCTATAAAATTTATATAGGATAAGATAAATCATATGTGCGCAATAGTTGGAATTTATGGAAATGATAATGCTGCAAGACTAGCTTCTTTAGCTCTTTTTGCAATGCAACACAGGGGTCAGGAAGCTACTGGAATCTCTTCTTGTTTTGAAGGTGAAATCTATACAAAAAAAGATAGAGGTTTAGTATCTGAAGTATTTGATGATGATGCATTGTCTTACTTAAAGGGTAATATGGCAATTGGTCATAATAGATATTCAACAGCAGGTGGAGATTCTATTTTAGATGCTCAACCTGTTTATGCAAAATATAAATTGGGTGAAATCTCAATTGTTCATAATGGAAATTTGATTAATAAAAATCAAGTTAGAAATGAACTAATTAATAATGGTGCTATTTTCCAAACAGGAATGGATACTGAAAACCTAATTCACTTAATTGCTAAAAACTCAAAAAATAGATTAAGAGATAGAATTATTGAAGCATTAGAAAAAACTATTGGTGCATATTGTTTTATTATTCAATCTAGAAATAAACAATTTGTTATTAGAGATAGATATGGAATTAGACCTTTATCTTTAGGAAGATTAAAAACTGGTGGATATATAGTTGCAAGTGAAACTTGCGCCTTTGAGCTTGTAGATGCCAAATTTATTCGGGATATTAGACCAGGAGAAATGCTTATTTTCTCTGATAAAACAGATGAGTTAGAATCAATTCAATTATTTGAACCAGAATTTAGACCATGTGCTTTTGAATATGTATATTTTGCTAGACCTGATTCAGTTATAGATGGAAAAAATGTTTATACAACTAGAGAAAATATGGGTAAAACTCTTGCTAGAAATGATAAAGATAATGGAATAAAAGTTGATATGGTTGTTCCTGTACCAGATTCTGGAGTTCCTGCAGCTTTAGGATATTCATCTGAAAGTGGAGTTGACTTTAAATATGGAATTATTAGAAATCACTATGTAGGTAGAACTTTTATTGAGCCAACTCAAGAGATGAGAAGTATGAAAGTTAAAATGAAACTTTCTCCTATGAGATCGTTAATTGAAGGAAAGTCTTTACTTGTAATTGATGATTCAATAGTTAGAGGAACTACTTCTAAAAGAATCGTTAGAATACTAAAAGAAGCTGGAGCTAAAGAGGTTCACTTTAGAGTAGCATCTCCTGAGATAAAATATCCATGCTTTTATGGAATAGACACTCCCTCAAAAGAGGAATTAATTTCCCATAGAATGACAAAAGAGGAAATTTGTGAATATATTGAAGCAGATACTTTAGAATATCTATCTATTGAAGATTTAAAAAATTCAATTGGTACTGGTACAAATTATGCCTTAGAGAGTTTTGACGGTGACTATTTCGTTAGAAAATAAGAGAAACTCAATTAACAAAATCAAAAATAAAGAAGTTCTTACAATAGGAAGATACTTTAGAGAAAAATTTGGTGAAACAGTTTATAAAACTCCCATCTCAATATCAGGATTTACTTGTCCAAATATTGATGGGACTGTTGCAAAGGGTGGATGTACCTTTTGTGAAAATGATTCCTTCTCACCAAATTTGCAAGAGAAAAAACCAAGTTTTAAACTTAATCCTAGAGTTGAAAAAAATCCTTTTTTAGATAATCAACTAAAACAATTAGAACTGCAATTTAATGCAACAAAACAAAGACTTAGTAATAAATTTGGTGCAAATAAATTTATAGTATATTTCCAATCTTTTACAAACACTTATGCTCCACTTGAAACATTAAAAGCTTTATATACAAAAGCACTTTCTTTTGAAAATGTGATTGGTCTTTCAATTGGAACAAGAACTGATTGTATGACAGATGAGATATTAGATTTTTTAGAAGAATTAAATAAAGAAAAAGAGATTTGGGTTGAGTATGGAATTCAATCTTTTTATGATGAAACCTTAGAAAAAATCAATCGTGGCGATGATGCAGCTAATATGCTTAAATGGATTAATAAAACTAAACAAAGAGATTTAAAAGTTTGTGGACATTTAATTTATGGACTTCCTGGTGAAGACCAAAAAATGATGTTAGATAGTTTTGAAAAAACCCTTGAATTAAAAGTGGATTCAATTAAGTTTCATCCTTTATATGTAGTAAAAAATACTTTATTAACAAAAGATTATAAAAAAGGAAAATTTACACCAATATCTGAAGATTTATATGTTGATACTGTAGTTAAATCAATTAAAAATTTACCAGATGATGTATCAGTTCAAAGAGTAACTGCTGGAATTGATGATTCTACTTTATTATCACCAATGTGGTGTAAAAATAAACATTCTCAAATAAATAAGATTAGAAAAGCTTTAATAAAAGAGGGATTAAAGTATTAGAATTAATACTAAGAGAGATAACTCTTAGTATTTATCTTTCGATTTTAAGTAAATAGTCAACTACATTTTCAATAAATGCATCATGTTTTCTATCTTTTCTATAGGCAATATACAACTTTCTTGTCATTTTGTGATTACCAATTCTTGATTCATATAATGCACCAGCATTAATTAATGATTCAATAGCGTTTCTTGAAACAATTGAAACAGTTGGAGTATCATCTTTATCTGAGTGTAAAACTGTTTGAACAATAGTTGTTGCACTTGTAACCTCACTTGTAACATTAAATGTATCACAATCTGGATAATTTGCTTTATCAAGTGATTCTTTAAAGATATGTCGTGTATGTGAATCTGGATTTCTACATACCCATCTATAAGATAATAAATCATCTGCTTTTGCTTTAGCTGGTAATTCTTGATTTGAAAAAATTACAATTTCGTCATCCATCCATTCTCTATAGATAATATCTTCATCTGAAACATAATTTTCAACCAATGCAATGTCAATTTTTTTATCTAATAAATCTTCAATAGCTTTATGTGAAACTGAAACATTAATAGAAACATCATTATTGATATTTTCTTTTAATTTATTTAAAAATCTAGGTAAAATATAATTACCAATGATAAAAGAAGCACCAAATACAAAAGTAACATCTTTATTCATTATTTTTAATAACTCTTTTTCACCATTGTTAACACATCTTTCAATTTTTTGTGCGATAGCATATAGCATTTGACCCTCTTTTGTAAGTCTAATACCATTTTTCTTTCTATCAACAACTTGAACATCGAGATAGTTCTCAATATATCTCATTTGTTGTGTAACAGCTGGCTGAGAGATACCTAACTTAGAAGATGCTTTTGAAAATGATTTTTCTCTTACCACAGTCAAAAAAGTTTCTAGTTTTGCGAAATCTGTAAGCATTCTTATAACCTTTAATAATAAGTGATGATAATTATAACATTAGTTTATACATACAATTATTAAATGAATTAATTCTTTTATGATAAATTTGTTATAATATATATAATATTAAGCTATTTTTCTGGGTTTGATATTAGTATTGGAGAGAAAATGTCAGATAATTTTTTAAATTCGTTAAATGATTCGCAAAAGGATGCTGCTATTCATATAGATGGTTCATTACTTATTTTAGCAGGTGCTGGTTCAGGTAAAACAAAAACAATTACAACAAGGTTAGCTTATCTTATTTCAATAGGGATTGATCCCTCTTCCATATTAACATTAACTTTTACAAATAAAGCTGCTTCAGAGATGAGAGAAAGAGCATTCAAGATGATTGATCCATCTATGATTAATACACCTCCATTACTTTGCACTTTTCATAAATTTGGACTTTTATTTTTAAAATTCCATATGACTGAACTTGGAAGGAAAAACTCTTTTATAATAATTGATAATGATGATAAAAAAAGAATTTTAAGATCAATTGATAAAGAGATTACTACTTCACTTTTAGTTTCAGAAATTTCAAAATATAAAAATACTTTAATAACTCCAAGTGAAGCTAAGTCAACTGCCCAATTAAAACTATATCAACAAATTGCAGATATCTATGAAAAATATGAAGCTTATTTATTAAAAAACAACCTTGTGGATTTTGATGATTTACTTTTATTACCATACTTAATTTTAGAAAAAAATGAAGAGTTAGCAAAGGAAACAAGTCAAAAATATCAATATGTTATGGTAGATGAGTATCAAGATACAAATGAATTACAATACAAACTATTAAGAAAACTTTGTTGCACACACAATAATATTTGTGTTGTTGGTGATGATGACCAGTCTATTTATGGATGGCGTGGTGCTACTATTAAAAATATTTTAAATTTCTCTGATCATTTTGAAGGCACAAAAGTTGTAAAATTAGAAGAAAATTATCGTTCAACAAATACAATCTTAGAACATGCAAATCAACTTATTGAACATAATAGAGACAGACTTGGCAAAAAACTAATTGGAACTAGAAAAAAAGGTGATTCAATAAGAATATATGAATCCCATGATGAAAATGAAGAAACAAGAAAATTGATTGATGATATTATCAAACTTGTTGCAACAGGTGAATCAGCAAGGGATATTGCGATTTTATTTAGGGTAAATGCACTTTCTAGATCACTTGAAGAAGGTTTTAATAAAGCTGGAATTAGTTATAGGCTTGTTGGTGGAATGAAATTCTACGAAAGAGCAGAAATCAAAGATTTAATAGCTTATTTTAGAATTTTAACAAATACAACTGATAATTTCTCATTAAAAAGAGTTATCAATAAACCCAAAAGGGGGATTGGTAAAACTACAATTGATAAACTTGATGCAAAATCAATTGAAATTAAAAAACCAATTTTTACAATATTAGAAGAGTATAATGCAGATGAATTAGCAGCAATTGTTGGAAAGAAAAACTCAAGAACTTTAAAAGTATTTATGGCCTCAATTATGGATTTAAGAGAGGCTTTAGAAGAATCAAAAATGAGATTTTTAGATTCTTTTGAAGATACTTTTGATTATAGAGCTTCATATGATAATGTTCCTGATGGTTTTGATAGACAAGCAAATATTGATGAATTTTATGGATATATAAGAGACTATTTTATTCAACATCCCCATTTATCATTAGAAGATTTTTTAAATGAGATTGCCTTAGATTCAGAAAACAGTGAATTAACAGATCAAGCTGTTTCAATGATGAGTATCCACTCTGCAAAGGGTTTAGAATACAAACATCTTTTTATAATAGGTCTTGAAGAAGGATTTTTTCCAATTACTGGAGATGGAAGTGATATTGAAGAGGAAAGAAGATTAGGTTATGTTGGAATAACTAGAGCAATGGATACTTTAACTATGTCTTTTGTTCACTCAAGGTTTTACAAAGGGAAAAGGGCAACACTTTTAAAAAGTAGATTTTTAAGTGAAGCTGGACTTATAAAAGGTAGTCTTCAACTTGAAAAACATTCAAATTACAAAAAAGGTGATTTAGTTCAGCATAAAATTTTTGGAATGGGAAGAGTTCAAAAAGCATCTAAAGCTGGTAAAGATTATAAGTTAACCATAAACTTTGGTGGGCAAAGAAGAGATATCCTTTCAAGTTTTGTCGAAAAAATTTAGAGATAAAATTAAAATTGATGCAAAAAAAATTATACGATAATAAACAATTAAATAAATTAATTGTTGTAAATAAACCTATTTTCAGAAGTTCAAACTCATATCTAAATGAAATAAAAAGAAAATATAGAAATAAAAAAGCAGGATTTAGTGGAACATTAGATCCTTTTGCTTGTGGGTGTTTAATAGTTGCCTTTGGACAATATTCAAAACTGTTTAATTATTTGAAAAAAACACCTAAAACATATCGTGCTGTTATTTGGTTAGGTGCAAGCTCAGATTCTCTTGATATTGAAAATATTATTGATATAAAAGATGAACAGAAAGTTGAAAAATCTTTCTTAGAAGAAGAGATTAAAAATTTAGTTGGTACCCACGAATATTTCCCACCAAAGTTTTCAGCAAAGAAAATAAATGGAAAAAGAGCTTATGATTTAGCAAGAGAAGGTGTTGATGTTCAAATGAAAAAATCTTCAATGAAAATCTTTGACACAAAGTTTATCTCATATAAACATCCTTTTATTTGTTTTGAAGCAAGTGTAAGTGAAGGTTCTTATATAAGAAGTTTAGCTCAAATACTACTTCGAAAGTTAGAAAAGAAAGGGACACTATCATATTTAAATAGATTAAATGAAGGTGAATTTTTTTATGAAAATGAAAAAGATTTAAACCCTTTAGATTTTTTAGATTTAAAAGAGAATAAATATTTTGGAGATAAAAGCTATTTTGATAATGGAAAGAAAATACTAGTCGAGTACTTTCAGTATAAAGAAGATGGGAAATATCTTATAAAATTTGATGACTTTTTTAGTATAATCCAAATTGAAAATAAAGAAGTGAAATATCTATTAAATAAGGTCTTGATATAGTGATAAAAAAATCATATGCTAAAGTTAATATTTTTCTAAAAATAGCTGGAAGAAGAGAAAATTACCACGAATTAGTATCAAGATTTGTAAGGGTTCATTCCTTATATGATGTAATATCCTTTGAACCAGGGGTTTTCAAAGATTTCACTCTTGTTGGAAAATTTGGATGTGAAACTAAAAAAAACACAATATATAAAGCTTATGAAAAATTAAAAGAGATTTCACCAGCTGTTGAAGAGTATTTTAGAAAAAATTGTGTTATTGTTGAAAAAAGAATTCCAGAGTTTGCAGGACTTGGTGGTGGAAGTTCTAATGCTGCTACATTTATGATTATGGTAAATGAAGTTTGTGATTTAAATTTAACTAAAGATGAACTTTGTAATATTGCAGTACAAATAGGTGCAGATGTTCCATTCTTTGTATATGAGTATGATAGTGCAAATGTTACTGGCATTGGTGAAATAGTAGAGAAATTTGAAGAAGAGATTTTAGATATTGAAGTTATAACACCAAAAATTGAGTGTAATACAGGGCAAATTTTTAAAATATTTAGAGAAAAATTTTATAAAGAGATTACAAAAGATGAAAAAGAAAAACTTTTATCTATGGATTCTAAAGAGATATTGAATCACCTAAATATTTTAGAAGCAAATGATTTGTTTGCACCAGCTAGCAATATTTATCCACAATTAAACAATTACAATAAAGACAATTTCTACTTTAGTGGAAGTGGAAGTTCTTTTTTCAAGATTAAAGGTTAATTAAAATGAGCAAAAAAGAAGTTAATAAAAATCAAGTTTTTAAAAATAGAAAAGCTTTCCATGATTATGAGATTTTTGAGACTTTAGAAGTTGGAATTGTTTTAGAGGGAAGTGAAGTTAAAGCAGCAAGAGAAGGAAGGGTGAATCTTAAGGATAGCTTTGTTCGAATAATCAAAAATGAAGTTTTTGTTTTAAACATGCATATCACACACTTAAGTACAACTCATTCAACTTATAGACCTAATGAAAGACGTGATAGAAAACTTTTATTACATAGAAAACAAATTGATAAGCTTTTTTCAAAGGTAACTAAAGATGGAATCACTTTAATTCCATTAAAAATGTATTTTAATTCGAAGAATATGATTAAAATGCAAATTGCAACTGCAAAAGGTAAGAAACTTCATGATAAGCGTGAAGACTTAAAAGAAAAAACAATGAAAAGAGATATTCAAAGAGCCTTAAAAAGTTATTAAATAATTATTTATATGAAATTTATATATAAAAAACAGGCTATTATCTAAAATTAAATGAAACTTAAAAAAAAATATTTGTTAAATTCTTAAATAGAAGTGTTAATTTTTTGTTAATTTTAAGTTTTTGTTCGTTAAGATAACCCGATAAGTGACAAAAAAGTGACTTTAAAAAAATTAGTAGGAGGAGATTGATGCAAAACGGTGCACGAATCGAGTATGATTACTCAATTGCAAAAGCGTTTACATTTGCAACAATTCTGTTTGGTATCATTGGTATGACTGTTGGTGTTATACTTGCATTTCAACTTGCGTTTCCAGGTTTAAATAACCTAGCAGGTGAATATGGTACATTCAGTAGATTAAGACCTTTACACACAAATGGTGTTGCTTTTGGTTTTACTCTTAGTGGTATCTTTGCTACATGGTATTATGTAGGTCAAAGAGTATTAAAAGTTTCTCTAAAAGAGTCTCCATTTTTATTAGCAATAGGAAAAGTTCATTTTGTTCTTTACTTTATTACTATTTTGTTAGCTGTTGTAACTTTATTTATGGGTATTACAACTTCAAAAGAGTATGCTGAATTAGAATGGCCTTTAGATTTACTTGTTGTTGTATGGTGGGTACTATGGGGTATCTCAATTTTTGGTTTAATTGGAATTAGAAGAGAAAGAACTCTATATATTTCTATGTGGTATTATATTGCATGTTTCATCGCAGTTGCAATGTTATATCTGTTTAATAATATGGAAGTTCCAACTGCACTAGTTTCTGGATATGGTTCATGGATTCACTCAGTATCTATGTATGCTGGTACAAATGATGCCTTAGTTCAGTGGTGGTATGGACACAATGCTGTTGCATTCGTATTTACAACACCAATTATTGCTATGATTTATTATTTCTTACCAAAAGAATCAGGACAAAATGTTTACTCTTATAAGTTATCTATCTTAGCTTTCTGGGGATTAATGTTTGTTTATTTATGGGCTGGTGGACACCACCTTATTTATTCAACTGTTCCAGATTGGATGCAAACTATGGGTTCTGTAATGTCAATTGTTTTAATTTTACCATCATGGGGATCTGCTATTAATATGCTTTTAACTATGAAAGGTGAGTGGCAACAATTACAAACTAATACACTAATTAAATTTATGGTATTAGCTTCGACATTCTATATGTTATCAACAATTGAGGGACCAATTCAATCAATCAAATCTGTTAATGCTATTGCTCACTTTACTGACTGGATTCCAGGTCACGTGCATGATGGTGTTTTAGGATGGGTTGTATTCATGATTATGGCTGCATTGTTCCATATGGCACCAAGAATGTTTGGTAGAGAGATTTACTCTAAATCGTTAATGGATACTCAATTCTGGTTACAAACAACTGGTATTGTTTTATACTTTACATCTATGTGGATTGCAGGTATTACTCAAGGTATGATGTGGAGAGCTTATGACGAATATGGTTCATTAGTTTACTCATTCATTGATACAGTAACTGTGTTACATCCATATTATACAATTAGAGCTGTTGGTGGGTTATTATACCTAGTTGGATTCTTTATGTTCGCATACAACATGTACAAAACTGCTACTGCAGGTAGAGTACTTGATAAAGAACCAGTAAATGCTTCGCCAGTAGCAGCGTAAGAAGGAGGGTAAAATTATGTTTCATTGGTTTGAACAAAGACCGTTTTTCTTTTCGGTACTATTATTTATATTTATCGCATTTGCAGGTATCATAGAAGTTATCCCTGATTTTGCAAAACAATCAAGACCTACTGTTGGTACAAAACCATATACAGTTCTTGAATTAGCAGGAAGACATGTATATATTAAAGATTCTTGTAATGCTTGTCACTCTCAGTTAATTAGACCATTTAAATCAGAAACTGATAGATATGGTATGTATTCACTTTCTGGTGAGTATGCTTATGATAGACCATTTTTATGGGGATCAAAAAGAACTGGTCCAGATTTAATGAGAGTTGGTAATTATAGAACTACTGATTGGCATGAGAATCACATGATGGATCCAGCTTCAGTTGTACCAGGTTCAATTATGCCTGCGTACCCACATCATTTTACAAACATGGCTGATTTAGATACAGCTTATGGTGAAGCTTATACAGTTAAAAATGTATTTAATACTCCATATGATCTAGATATTGACGGTGATGGAAAAGTAGATGTAGAACTAGGTGATTATGAAACAGCTATTGCAAAAGCAAAAGAAGAAGCAAAAGCAATTGCTGCTGATATGAAAAATCAAGCTGTAAAAGACGCCGTAGCTAACGGTCAAGTTCCTGAAATTGTTGCATTAATTGCATATTTAAATTCTTTAAAATAAGAGGTTAAAATGGATCAAGAAACACTACTTACTATACAAGGATACGCAAAATTTTTCCTAATTCTTGTAGTTTTCATTGTATTTTATTCTTATGCGTTTTCTATGTATAGAAGACAAAAAAAAGGTGAAAGAGATTTTGAAAAATATTCAGATCTAGTACATGATGATAGTATAGTAGCTGATCCTCTCGAAAAAAGAAAAGAAGAACAAGAGAAAAAAGAGAAGGAGATATAATTATGAAATCTATGGTTATAGGTGGAATTATTCTTATCGTTGCTCTAATCGCAGGAACTTACATAGTTGCAGGTGATGCTTTAAGCAGCGATATTTCAATGGAGAATAGTTTAACATTTTTAGGTGCAATTGCAATTATTACTATTACTGTATTTGTAGCACTTAAATATGTAAATCAAATTAAAAATGACACAGCTAGTGGTGAACTATCTGAAGAAGCTTGGGATGGGATTGGTGAATATAAAAACGAAATCCCTACTGGATGGGCTTTAGCTTTTGTTGGTACTATGGTTTGGCTAGTATGGTACTGGACAGTAGGTTATCCAACAAATGGTTTCTCTCAAATTGGTCAATGGAATGAAGAAGTTAATGAGTATAATGCAAGATTTGAATCTAAATGGGAAAACCCAACTAATGATACTTTAGTTGCAATGGGTGAGTCTACTTATTTAGTTCAATGTGCACCTTGTCATGGTGTTGATGCTGAAGGTATCAACGGGAAAGCTCATAACTTAACAAAAAGATTTAGTAAAGATCAAGTTGTTCATGTTATCAAAAATGGTGCAAACAGTTTAAAAACTGCATATCCTGCAGGAATGCCTCCAATGATGTTAACTGAAGAGAAAGATATCAATGAAGTAGCTGAATATGTTGCTGGTGGATTTAAAGGTGAACAACCAGCTATGTATGCAGTATGTGCTGGATGTCATGGTGCCGATGGTGCTGGTATGGCGTTCGTTGCTCCAAATATTAAAGCATTTGATGATGCTTTAGTTACTGCTGTTTTAACAGATGGTAAAAAAGGAAGCATTGGTATGATGCCAAGTTTCAAAGGTAGATTGAACGAAACTCAAGAAAAAGCACTAGCTGCTTATATTAGAAGTTTAGGAGAGTAAGATGGCTGGAAACACTCAAATGAATGATAACGAAAGAGGATTATTTTCTCTAATGCACGGAATCACAGGAATGTTAATAGCAGTAGTATTACTTTTAACTATTCTTGCAGTTTTAGTTTTCAACGCAGTTGTGGTACAACAAAGAGAAGCACAAAACTTCTATAAAATAAACCAAGATTTAAATGGTTTAAAAGCAGTTGATAGAAGCAACCACAAGCAATATGAATTAGTTGGGAAATAAGGAGACACAATGTTATACAGATTAATTTGGCTAGGTATGGGAATCATGGCAGTTTTATCAATCTATTTAGGTTTCTTTGATTCAACTAGAGTATTCGTTGGTTAATGAAAAGTTTAAATATTAATATAAAAGTAGCAGTATTCTCACTGCTACTTTTTTTATCTACTCAATCTTTCGCAAGTAAATTTATACTAAATGATGGTGGTTTAATTGATCCAAGAACTATTACTAAAGTAGAAGAAATTGGAAATGAAACTCAATCAAAACTTGGGGTAAATATTTACACTTATGTAAAACAATCATTTGGATTACCAGAAAATACTCCCACAAAAGATAAAATTAAATATATAAAAGATTATGAATCTCAAATTATTCCTAATTTGAAAAGTCCTTATGTTCTACTAACAATGTCAGTAGAAGACACTCATGTAAATTTAATTGTATCTTCAAGTTTGCAAGAAATCGTAGATAAAAATGAGATTTTAAACGACTATGTTGTACCATTGCTTGCTTCAAAAGATAAGAACTCAACTTATGCAAAAGCAAGTGCCGCTGTTTTAAATGGTTATGCAGCTATTGCTGATACTATTGCTGAAACAAGAGGAATTGAACTTGAAAGTAGCATAGGAAGTTCAGGTAAAGTTGCAGGAACTATTTGGAGAGTATTTATGTACTCATTAGTAGTTGTTGGGATTTTATTATATACTTTTGCAGTTTTAAGAAGAAAAAAATAGGATTTTAAAATAATGAAAAGAAATTATTGGCCTTTGTTTTTTATAGGTATATTTTCTTTTGTATTTGCAATGATTGTATGGACAATTATGTCAGCATCAAAAGTTCCAGTGAACAATGATGAAGCATTTTTAACTTCATATCAAGATGTTGATAACAACTACAATAAAATAGTACTTTCAAATCAAAACTTTGAAAAAAAATATGACTTTAAATTAAGTGTTAATGGAAAGAAATTTGGATTAGTTTACACTGATATGTTTTTAGCTCAAAGGGTTATAGAAAAAGTATCAAAACATAAAGATATTTTTAGTTTTGGTTCAAATGAACTTAATGTAACTATTACAGATAAGAAAACAGGAAAAACGATTGAAGATTTTGATATTAAGTTAAGAATATCAAGACCAACAAACCACGATGCAACTATGGATTTTAATGAAAAAGAATTTAAAGTTAATCTACCACTAAAAGGAAATTGGAATATCACAGGACAAGTAAAAGTCGCTGATGATATTGGATATTTTTATATAAAATCTAATGCAAGATAAGTTACTCTTAGAAAATCAAAAACTTTTAGTATACCCAACTTCAAGAGCAATTAGAGAGTATGTAAACTCACAAAAAGAGTTTGATACTCTATTGCCATCAATTATCACTATAGATGAACTTTTTAAAAAATCTTTATTTTTTGACAATTTAAAATTAATAGATGAAGAGGAAAGATTTCTTTTTTTAAAAAAAGCTGTTCAAAATATAGATTTAAATCAAATCGGAATATCTAGTACCTTCACCCATTTTATAAAACAAAGTGATTATATTTATAGGTTTTTTTTAGAATTAGCAAGTGAGGGTGTTGATATTGATACAATCTCAACTTCTGATACATATGGCTTTTATTCTGAACATTTACAGTTACTAAAACAAATACAAAAAAACTATTTAGATATATTAGAAAAAAATAGGGCAATTGATAGATTAAATATTTCAAAATTCTATAAAATAAATGAAAATTTTTTAGATAGATATCAATCAATAGATTTGGTTTTTGAAGGATATTTTACATCTTTTGAATTTGAACTTATTAAAAGTATTTCAAAAAGAGTGAATCTAAATATTGAATTTATTTATAATAAATTTAACAAAAAATCAATTGAGAAGTTTATTAATTATGGTTTTGATTTGGAACTTGATCACAAATATAAAATTGATTTTTCTAACAATAAAATTTTAGAAAAAAATATTCTTATTTCAAAATATGATAGCTTAGAGATAAAAGGTTTTGCCTCAAGAATTAATCAAATTGCATATATAAAAAAGTCAATTGTTACTTTAGTTCAAAAGGGAATTGAGCCATCAAAAATAGCTTTAATACTTCCAGATGAATCATTTGCATCTACAATATCACTTTTTGATAAAGAAAACTATTTTAACTATGCTATGGGCTTAAATATATATACTACAAATTTATATAAAACAATAGATGCAATCAATTTATATATAAATGAAGATGAGATAAAAAATATAAAAAACCTTGAATTTTTAGGTTTAGATATAAATGAAATAGATAAGCTATTTAAAAACAACTGGAACAAAAAACTTACAATAGAGATCTTTGAAAATATTGTTGGATTTTTCATTTCAAAGGAAACAAATAAAGAACTACTAGAAAAGTTTAATGAATCAATTTACAAATTATATAAGCTCTTTTTTACAATAAATGAAAAGATTCTTTTAAAAGAAGCATATAAAATCTTTAGTCAAAAAATAAGTGAAATTACCCTTGATGATGTAAACTCTGGGAAAATTACGGTTATGGGACTACTTGAAAGTAGAAATATAAAATTTGATGCAGTTATAATTTGTGATTTCAATGAAAGTTTAATACCAAAAAGAAGTGTAAAAGATAAATTTTTATCTTCTTCTATAAAAGAAAAATCAAATCTACCAACAGCACTTGATAGAGAAAATTTACAAAAATATTATTATGAAAGACTTATTTCAAACTCAAAAAATGTGATCATCTCTTATATAAAAAATGATAGTGAACAAATAACAAGGTTTGCAGATATATTATTTGATATAAAAATTGATGAAAAGCTTTACGATAATGAGTATAAACATATATTATTTAAAAACCATTCTTTAAAACATTTTGATGAAGAAATTGTTTTAGATATAGATTTATCAAAACAAACTTGGAGTGCAAGTTCTTTAAAAGAGTTCTTAGAGTGTAAAAGAAAGTATTATCTAAATCATATACTTAAAATAAGAGAGCATGGGATTAGCTTAAAGCCAAAAGGGTATGAATTAGGTAATATCATCCATGAAACTTTAGAAGAGTATTATAAGCAAGATAAGAGGGGTTTAAAACACCTATTTAATATATTTGATAAAAAAAGAAGTTCAAATTTGTTTTTAAATTTAGATTTGGAGCTTTGGAGAAAAAAACTTGTTGAGTTTTTTTCTTTAGAAGAGGATAGATTTAAAGATAATCTATCAGTTGTAGAACTTGAAAAACCTTTTTTATGTGAATTAGAAGGTATAAAAATTAGAGGTGTTATTGATAGGATTGATAAAAAAGACGATCAATTTTTAGTGATTGATTATAAAACAGGTTCAAGTTTAAAAATAAATACAAAATCAAATTTTGATAAAGCTACTGATTTTCAGTTGGAGTTTTATTATTTAGCTGTAAAGGAACTTTTTAAAGCTTCAAATATCAAAAGCTACTATTATGATTTATATAATATGAAGCTTTTAGAAGAAACAATGCTTTTTGAGAAACTTGATGTTTTAAAAGAGATTTTTAAAGAATTTAAAACTTCAAGTGTAAGTTTTGATAAATGTGACAATAATCAAATTTGTCAATATTGTATTTACAAAACTATTTGTAATAAAGACTGATTAAGTACCCCAATAGTTCCTAAGCTCTAGCTTGGGAACTTATTAGGATTAAGAAGATTGCGCGATTAAAACATCTTCTATAATTTTTGTAATATCTCCATCTAATATTGCATCTACATTTGAATATCCAATATTACTTCTTGTATCTTTTACTTGCTGATATGGTTGAAGTACATAAGATCTAATTTGGTGTCCCCATCCAATTTCACTTTTTTCTACTCCATCTTTATCTGCTTTTTGTTTTTCTAGTTCTAGTTCATATAGTCTACTTTTAAGCATCTTCATAGCACTTGCTTTGTTTTTGTGTTGTGATCTATCATTTTGACATTGAACTACAATATTTGTTTCTAAGTGAGTTATTCTAATAGCTGATTCTGTTTTGTTTACGTGCTGTCCACCAGCACCACTTGCTCTATATGTATCTATTCTAATATCTTTATCTTCAATTTCAATATCAATATTATCATCAATTTCTGGACTTACCATAACAGATGCAAAGGAGGTATGTCTTTTTGCATTTGAATCAAAAGGAGATATACGAACAAGTCTATGAATACCATTTTCAGCTTTTAAATAACCATAAGCATTTTCACCTTTTATGATAAATGATACATCTTTTATACCAGCTTCTTCACCATCTTGATAATCTAAAAGTTCTACTTTAAAATCACCTCTTTCTGCCCATCTTAGATACATACGATACAACATAGAAGCCCAGTCTTGAGATTCAGTTCCACCAGCACCAGGATGAATAGAAACAATAGCATTTGAAGCATCATCAGGTGAACTTAGCATAACTTGGATTTCTGTTGATTTTATCAACTCTTCTAAATCAGTAGCTTCTTCAAAAAGAAGTTCAAAAGTATCTTCATCTTTTTCTTCCCCAGCTAATTCATATAGCTCATTTGTACCACTTAAAGCTTCATTCGCTTTATTAAACTTGCTAAGTTTACTTAATATTCTGTTTTTTTCTATACCTATTTTAGTGGCAGTGTCTACATCATTCCAAAACTCTTGAGAAGATTCTAACTCTTCAATTTCTTTTAATCTTTTATTCAACTCTTCAGGCTTTAAAATATTTTGTATATTTTCAAGTTTTGTATTTAAAAGTTTTAAAATCTGTGAATATTCATAGGCATCCATTAATTAGAAGATTCCTCCTCTTTCTTATCAGTATCTTTTTTGGGTTTTAAAGATTGGATATATGAATATACCTCTTTAACTTTTGTTCCTGTTAAAAAAGTAGTATATGGCTTCATAACCATAGCATTACCTCTGTCATAATTATCATACATATAGTCATTTATAGATTGATCCATATCATCTAAACTTAATTCAATAAGTGGTCTTGATGTCCCATAGGCTTTTTTATCTGCTTTTTCACCATGGCAAGATTGACATTTATCTATATATATCTTTTTACCACTTTTTGACATTATTTGTTTGTATTGAGTTATTTTTGCTTGTTTCTCTTGTTGTTCTCTTTTTTCAAGTCTTTGCATAATTCTTTGTTCTAGTTTTTCCTCATCCATTGTTGATAAAGTTTGAGTCTCTTTTTTTAGAATATAGATATAGTTTTTACCATTTGTTGATGGTTCTATTTTGATATCATCTACACTCCAACCCTCTTTTTTCATATCTGTTAATGATTTTGTTGAAGAACATAAGCCACCATCTAGAGGTGTTGATTCAATTGTTGCCATAGAAATATGGTTTTCTTTAAAACACATTGTTGTTTGAGCAAATAAAGCTGCAGAAGATAGTAAGCTAATAGCTAAAAAAGTTTTAATATTCATCTATTTTTATCCTTTTATTATTTAAAGAGATATTTTATCATAAAAAATCTTTTTTATACTTTGGAAGCTTAGTGTTATTGTTTTTCAGACATAAAAAAAAGGTTAGAGGAAAACCTCTAACCTTTTGAGTTTAGCTTAAGCTTTTATACAAATCTATGATTAGAAAGTATATTTAACTTCAACTCTTCCCATGTCATATTCAGTTGTACCAGTTTCAAAGTTAGAATATCTAACATATGTAGATAAATTTTTAGACATTTGGTAAGAAACTTGTGCTAAAGCTTCAGTTTCATCAACATTTGCACCTTTTTCACCATCAGCATAAGCAGCTCTTAAAGTGATTGAATCAGTAGCTTTAACATTTACATCTAAAGCCCATAAATCCATATCAGCTTCACCAGCTGTACCCATTTGCCATAATAAGAATTCTGAAGCAGCTTCAGTTTCAGCAGCAAATGAACCAGAACCATTGTCTCCAGTTTGAGCATAAGTTAATTTAGCAGATACGATATCAATAGAACCAGATACATATGCTTTAAATGTAGAATAATCATCTTCTGAAGTTGATGTAGCATTTAATGCAGAAGCAATAGCTGCGCTTTCATATTCAGTATCAGTATACTCTAATCCAAATGCAACAGGACCAACTGTAGCATCAGCTTTTAAGTTGTAAGAATCAGCTAAGTCAGCTACTGCATTATATTGACCTAATAAAGATACAGGACCAACAGAACCCATTGCAATGATAGAAGCGATATCTTCACCACCACCTGCAGGTGAAGTAGTGTAAGAATGGTTAGTAAAGTATGCAGCACCAATAGTTGCTACACCAGCATTATATAATGCCACTAAACCATGACCATCAGGAGCATCTACGATTCTACCTGGAACTTCTTGGTGACCATAGTTAACAGTTAAAGGACCGTTAGCATATGAAAAGTAGTAGTGTTGGATTGTAACAGGAGCAGCACTTACTGTACCACCATTGAATCCATCATTGTCTTGGATATCGTCATTTGCATTGTCGAATTTAAATACTGCAGTTACATTATCATTAACTGGAACTTTTGCAGTTACTTCGATTTCAACATCAGAATCACTTTCTTCAACACCGTTATCAGTATTTCTTACGTCATATCTATATCTGAATTGACCAGATACATCAACACCTTTAATTGCTTGCTCTAAATCTACTGCAGATGCAGTTGAAGTAAGACCAGCTACAGCTACAGCTGCTACTAAACTCATTTTTGCGAATTTTTTCATTTGTTCTCCTAAATTTTCGAAAATTAATCAGTTAACCGGATGCGCGAACAACTTAGAAAGTAGAGTTATCTAAGTACTATTCCGGATGACCGTTGCAAAATTTTACAGAAGTTAATTTTAAAGTATTCTTAAAGTAGTTTAAAAGTTACCAAATGGTGGCATTTTTAAGCTTTTTTTTATGTATCGATTTTTGTTATTTTAGAGTCACTTTTAATGAGTTTTACAAAAATGTATACAAACTGTTAAAGTATTATGTAGATATTTGAGCCTGAAACTTGCTTTAGGCTTTAGTTGCGCTTAGTTTTCAAGTGATACTATACAATTTGACATAATATCTGGTTTTGAGATTTTAATTTTTAAATTTTTTATTTTATAAGAGTTATCAAGATGATTTTGAATACAAATAATTGCTTCTTCTAAGAGTTCAAATTTTTTTTCAATCATAATATTTTCAATATCATTTGAAACTTTTGAATAATCTATAAACTCATCTTTGTTTGAAAAGTTGTATTCAAAAGATAAGTTTATAATTACTTTTTGAGCAGTTACTCTTTCAAAGTCAAGTATTCCAATAATACAATCAAATGTTAAGTTTTCTATATAAACTTTCATAATATTTAGACAACTTTACCTTCTTGGCCTTTTATAAGTCTTACTATATTTGGTATATGTTTATAGTAGATTATAAAAGCGATGATATACATAGGTGCATTTGAACCTACATTTAATCCATTGTTTAATAAAACAGCTGATATTACAACTGCTGTTAATCCCAGTAGTGAAGAAAGAGAAGAGATTTTTAAAACTTTTCCACAAAATACCCATACAACAGCACCTATAATAGTTGGAATAGGAATTAAAACTATAAATGCTCCAAGTCCAGTTGCAACACCTTTACCACCTTCTAGTCCTAAAAATATAGAATAACAGTGACCAAGAACAGCTAAAACACCAACAGCCCAAAGTGTTGCTTCACTTGCACCCATAGACATAGCTATTAAAATTACAATTGTTCCTTTTAGTGCATCAAGTAAAACTGTAGCAATACCAAGTTTTTTTGCTAGGCTTGGATTTGTTTCTTTTACAACTCTTAAAACATTTGTTGCTCCAATACTTTTACTACCCGATTCTGTTATATTAACTCCTGCAAAAATCTTTGCTAATATTAAACCAAAAGGGATTGAACCAGCTAAATAAGCAACTAAATAAAAAAGTACATTAAAATTGAAAAGAAAATCCATTTATAACCTTATAATAAATTTATGAAAGAGGATTATAACTAAAATTTTGTTATATTCCCAAATAATTAAAAACTTAATGATATTTAAGGCAAAAAATTGAATTTACAAATGAATTTAAAAGATGAAATTTTAAAATTAAAAGATGAACTAGATGTTACATTAGTTGCACACTTTTATCAAAGAGACGAGGTTTTTGAATTAGCAGACATCACTGGGGATTCATTAGAACTAGCAAGAAAAGCAAAAGAGACAGCATCAAAGTATGTTGTTTTTTGCGGTGTTGGATTTATGGGAGAGAGTGTAAAAGTTCTAAGCCCAGAAAAAACTGTGCTTATGCCAAAAGTTGCATGTTGTGCCATGGCAAGAATGATTGATGAGGGTTATTATGAACAAAACCTAAAAGTCATAAATGAAGCTGGAATATCAAATGATGATATTTTACCAATAACTTATATCAACTCTAGTGCAGCTGTTAAAGCAAAAGTTGGAGAGATGGGTGGTATGGTTTGTACTTCATCAAATGCATATAAAATCATTGAAAAAGGTTTACAATCAGGTAAAAAAATCTTTTTTGTACCAGATAGATGTTTAGGTCAAAACTTTGCAAAATCTTTAAATCTTAAATCAGCAGTTGTTGGTGATGGTTCAGACTTAAAAGAAGCAGATATTATTTGTTATAACGGTTTTTGTTCAGTTCATCAACTATTTACAACTGAAGACGTAGAGTTTTACAGAGAAAAATATCCTGATATCTTAATCGCAGTTCACCCAGAATGTGATCCAGCTATTTGTGACATGGCAGATTTTGTTGGTTCAACTTCTCAATTAATAAAGTATATAAAAGAGTTACCTCTTGAGCAAAAAGTTGCTGTAGGTACTGAATACAATATGGTAAATAGATTAAGAGAAAAAAACACATATATTTTAAGTTCTACAAAACCAGAGTGTCCAACTATGAATGAAACAACTTTGGAAGATGTATATAAGACATTAAAATCAATAAAAGATAACAATATAAGCGAAGAGACATTAATCAAAGTTGACGAAAATACTATCAAATGGGCAAGAGTTGCTTTAGAGAGGATGCTTGAAGTATGATAAATATTAAAAAATTTGTTAAAAATGCCATTATTGAAGATAATGGTAGAGGGGATTTATTTTATGATGTTGCTCCAAAGGGAAGATTTACAGCAAAGGTAATTACAAAAAATGATGGAGTCTTTGCAGGAGAAATTTATGCAAAGGCTTTAGCAAAAACTGAAAAATTTGAGTGTAAGTTTTTAAAACATGATGGAGATAAATTAAAAAAAGGTGATGTTATAGCAAAACTTGAAGGTAAGGCTTCTATTTTACTTTCAAGTGAAAGAACCTTTTTAAATATGCTTCAACATGCAAGTGGAATTGCAACTATGGCAAATAGATTTGTTTCACAAATTGAAGGTTTAGAAGTAGCTCTTTTAGATACTAGAAAAACAAGACCTCAGTTAAGGGATTTTGAAAAATATGCAAGTAGAGTAGGAGGGGCTAGAAACCACAGACTTGGACTTGATGATTGTTTAATGTTAAAAGATACACACTTAAGAACAATCAATGACTTAAAATCTTTTATAAAAGATGCAAGAAAAAGAATCTCTTGGGTTACAAAAATTGAAATAGAGTGTGAAACTTTTGAGCAAGTAAAAGAATCAATGGATGCAGGTGCAGATATTATTATGTGTGATAATATGGTTCCTGAACAAATCAAAGAAGTTGTTGAATTTAGAAATAAAAACTATCCAAATGTATTATTAGAAGCTAGTGGAAATATCTCTTTAAGTACAGTTAGAGATTTTGCATTAACTGGAGTTGATGCATTGAGCTCAGGAAGTATTATTCATCAAGCAACTTGGCTTGATTTTTCTATGAAGTTTGATTAATTTACTATTGGTTAATAAAAAAAAGGCATACTTGAACCTATGAAAAAAGACTTTATTGTAAATAATAAAATAAATATGAGTGATTTTGCAAAGGCTTTACAGCTTATTGAAAAAAGTAGGTATATCCTAATAATTACCCATGTTAATCCAGATGCTGATTCAATCTCTTCATCTTTAGCATTATCAAATCTACTTTATGAAAATAAGATTAAACACAAAGTTTTTAATATAAGTTCTGACTTACCTCAAAACTTGGATTTTATATCAAGGTTTGAAAAGATAACTGACCAATTACCAAGTTTTTACGATTTGGTTATTTCTGTTGATTGTGGTTCTGAAAAAAGATTTGGTTTTAAAGTAGATGAAAATATACCATTAATAAATATTGATCACCATGCTTCAAATGATCATTTTGGAAATATAAATTTAGTTGACCCATTCAAAAGTTCAACTGCAGAGATTGTGTATGATTTTTTTAAATTTAATGGATTGTATATTACAAAGAATTCTGCAACAGCACTTTATGTTGGTATTTATGATGATTCTTTGGCCTTTTCATTGGGTAGATGTGATGAACTTACTTTTGATAAAGTTAATCATTTAGTTGAGTTTGGTGCAAACCCTTCAGAGATTGCTAATAAACTTAAAAGAAGAGATTCTTTAGCAAAATATAGAGTTTTACCAAAGGTATTAGATTCTTTGGAATTGCATAGAGAAGGTGAGGTCGCTACTATTTATGTAAGAAATGAATGGTTAGATCAAACAGGTGCTCATACAAGAGATTGTGAAGATGCCTTAGATATGATTATGAGTATGAAAATTGTAAGAGTTACAATTTTTGTTAGAATTGTGAATGGTTCAAGTAGGGTATCAATTAGGTCAAAGGGTAAAATTAATGTTGCAAAAATAGCTGCCATATTTGGTGGTGGTGGACATATAAATGCAGCAGGTTTTACAGTTGATTCATTGGATGTGGATGAAGTTAGAAATTTAGTATTAAAGGAAGTTCTTGAGAAGGCGAAATAGTAGTTTTAAAAATATTTTAACATTGATGATATTATCAATTATAGTTGCAATTGGAGCATTTATTTATTTTTCTCCTATATTTGAGAAAAAAAATCCTATGGTTACATTTTTAAATAATGGATATTGGAATGCAAAAGATAAGTTAAATATTAAACTTGAAGATGAAAGTGGAATAAAGTCTTATAAAATCTCTTTTAAAGTAAATGATGCAAACATTGAAGTTCAAAATAAAGTATTAGAATCAAAACAAAATAAACTATCTATTGATATAAGTCCAATTAAAGTTGACCAAAATGTAAAAACAATTAAACTTGCAGTTGAAGCTTATGATAATAGTATGTGGAATCTATTTAGAGGAAATACTATTTATAAAGAGTTTACTTTAAATATTGATAGAAAAAGACCACTTGCAAGGGTTATAACAAATTCATACAATATAAAAAGAGGTGGAAGTGCAGCAGTTGTGGTTCAGGTTAAAGATGAGAACTTAAAAGAAAAATATATCACTTTTAATGATAAATATAGATTTGAACTGATTCCATATTTAAAAGATGATTTTTATGCTGCAATTATAGCTTGGCCTGTAGAAATAGAATTTGATCAATTTGATATTGTAAATTTGGTTGCTGTTGATGAAGCTAATAATGTAACTGTTAGAAAAGTTCCTCTTTATATAAAAGATTTAAAAATCAAAAATGACAAACTAAATATTTCAGATAATTTTATAAACAAAGTTTCAATTCCTGTACTACAAAAAAGTGATATGGAAGTACCTACTTCAAATGATGAGATTTTTATAAAACAAAATAGATTATTAAGAGCAAAAAATGTTTCTACAATTAGAAATGAATCTATTAAAAATATGTCAAAAGAGATGATTAACAATTTTTCAATAAATCCATTTAGAAGATTAAGTGGTTCTAAAACCTTTGCAGGATTTGCAGAAAAAAGAGAATATTTTTATGAGGGACAAAGAATAGATGAAGCTTGGCATCTAGGAATGGACTGGGCAAGTATAAAAAGAGCTCCAGTAAAAGTTTCAAATAGTGGAACAGTTATATTTAATAACTACCTTGGAATTTATGGGAATACTGCAATTATTGACCATAAACTTGGATTACAATCTTTATATGCTCATACAAGTAAACTAAATGTTCAAAAAGGTGATTTTGTAAAAAAAGGTGACAATATTGCAAATACTGGAAGCACAGGTGCTGTATTTGGAGATCATTTACACTTTGGAGTTTTAGTTCAAGGTATTGAGGTAAATCCAATCGAATGGATGGATAAAAACTGGATAAAAACAAGAATATTAGATATCCTGTCTAAAGCAAAACAAGAGATAAGAAGTAGTAAATGAGACAAAGAACAATAGCAAAAAGTGTAGAGATTGTTGGAATAGGGCTTCATAAAGGAGTTCCTGTTAAAATGAAACTTGAACCTTTAGACTCTGATATGGGAATTATCTTTTATAGAGTTGATAAAGGGATTACAATACCACTTAAAATTGAAAATGTTGTTGATACGAAAATGGCAACAGTAATTGGGAAAGATGATGTTGTTGTTTCTACTATAGAACATCTATTATCTGCAGTTTATGCTTATGGAATTGATAATTTAAGAGTTGTAATTGATAATGATGAGGTTCCTGTACTTGATGGAAGTTCATCTGGTTATTGTATGTTGATTGAAGAAGCGGGTATAAAAGAGCTTGATAAAAGTAAAAAAGCTATTAAAATCAAAAAAGATGTTGAGATTGTAACTGAAGATGGCAAAAAAGTTGCCCTAAAACCCTCAAAACATATTATTTATGATTTTTCAATAGATTTTGAACATCCATCTATTGGAAAACAAAATTTCCACTTTGATTATTCAATTAGTGAATATAAAGAAAATATTTCTAGAGCTAGAACTTTTGGTTTTTTACATGAGGTTCAATATTTAAGAAGTATTGGACTTGCACAAGGTGGTAGTATGGAAAATGCTATTGTTCTTGACCAAACAAAAATTTTAAATCCAGAGGGTTTAAGATATGATGATGAGTTTGTTAGACATAAAATTTTAGATGCAATTGGTGATATGGCCTTATTAGGTTATACCCTTGTTGGAGAATATGATGCTCATGCAGGGAGTCATCATCTAAACCATTTACTTACAAAAAAACTTTATGAAGATAAAGATAATTATGAGATTATAGATTTAGAAGAAGCTGAAGCAGAAGCCCATGTATTTGAGATGGCTTATGCAAAAGTTCAATCTTAGGAGAAAAGAATAGAAGTTTTAGTTATAAGTATATCTAAACCACTTTTGGTTGGAATCTATGAGAATAAAAAACTGATTAAAAAATATGAAAATGATGGTGTAACCTCAGATATTTTACCTTTAATATTTGAGAAAATTTTAAATGAATATAAAATAAATAGAATTTATTATGTAAATACACCAGGATCTTATATGGCAATAAAAGTTGCTTATGTATTTTTAAAAACTCTGTCAATAACAAAAAATATTGAATTAAAATCGTGTAGTGGTTTTGAATTTAATGGGGATTCTCCTATTAAAGCTTTGGGAAAAAAATATTTTATAAATGATGAAAATGGTATTAAAGTTGACTTTTTAGATAATAAGAGTACAATGTCAGACTTTAAATTACCAGACCTTATAGAAAATATAAATTTTTCAGATGAGACTCTGCCAATATATAATTTACCTGCTGTATAAAAGGAAAGCGTTTGAGAATTAGTGTTCCAGCAACAAGTGCCAATTTAGGTCCAGGATTTGATACTCTAGGATTGGCAATTTCACTTCATAATCAAGTGAGTATAAAACCTTCAAAATTTCATAGTGTGAGTTTAAAGGGTGAAGGTTCTAATAATCCAGTTTTAAAAGACAATAATATGTTTATTGCGATTTTTAACGATTTTTATCATAATCTTTCACATAAAAAAAGACACTTTAGATTTGAATTCTCAAATGAGATCCCACTTTCAAGAGGATTAGGTAGTTCTTCTGCGGTTATTGTTTCTGCAATTGCTAGTGCATATGCAATAGAAGGAATAAAAATTGAAAAAGAAAAATTACTAAATTTAGCTTTGGCTTATGAATCACATCCTGATAATATCACACCTGCTGTTATGGGTGGGTTTAATGTTTCTACAGTACATGAGAATGAGGTTAAATTTATAAAAAAAGATATGCCAAGATCATTAAAAGCAATTGTTGTTATTCCAAATAGACCTATGTCTACGCAGTTGTCAAGAAAGGCATTACCTTTTAAGTATTCTAAAGAAGATGCAATATTTAATATATCACATTCCTCTTTACTAACAGCAGCATTTATAAATGAAGATTGGAATATGTTAAGAACTGCATCATTAGATAAAATTCATCAAAAATATAGAATGAAGCAAATGCCTGAACTATTTGATGTACAAAAAACTGCATTAAAACATGGGTCTTTAATGAGTACTTTATCAGGGTCTGGATCAACTTTATTCTCTGTTGCATTTAATGAAGATGCAAAAAGAATAGAAAATGAGTTAAACAAAAGGTTTCCTCATTTTAGGGTATTAACTAGAGGATTTGACAACGATGGTGTTGTTATTAAAGATTAAAGAATATTTAAATTAAGCAAGATTTAGGTATAATATTGACTATTTTGAAAAAACCAATACGAACTTGTGTCATTTGTAGAGGAAAATATCCTCAAAATGAACTATTTCGTTTAAAGTGTGAGGATAAAAAACTTGTACCATATGATAATTATGGCAGAAGTTTTTATATCTGTAATGATTGTATTTCAATACTAAAAAATTCACAAAACAATCAAAAAGATTTCAAAAAAATAGAAAAAGCACTTTTTAGAGAGTGTAAAAATAAAGATGACTATATAGGACAACTTAAGGAGATATTAACGCATGTCAGATAATGTAAGAGTTTATGAAATAGCAGAAGAAGCTGGGGCTAGTAGCAATGAGGTTATTGCCAAAGCAAAAGATTTAGGAATAGAACTTAAGTCACCACAAACTGCAGTTTCATTTGAAGATGCTGAAGAGATTGCGAACTACATAATGACTGGAAAGAGTAGTAAGCTAAAAAAACCTGCAGCAAAAATCAAAAAAGAAGCACCAAAAACAGAAGAAGAAACTGTTGAAAAAACAGAAGAGAAGAAAACTATTGAAGAAACGCCTAAAAAAGAGGAAGTTAAAGTAGAAGAGAAAAAAGAGGAAGAGAAAAAAGAAGAAACTGTTGAAAAAACAGAAGAGAAACCTCTAAAAAGTATATCTCCTAAGAAAATCATTCCTAAAAGAAGAGGTTTGAAAATCATTAAAAAGAAAAAGCCTCAAGAAAAAGTTGAGACTAAACAAGATGAGATAGCAATACCAACTTCAAATCTTAAAAAACCAATGAAATCTCTTAGTGAAATTTTAGGTGGTAATAATTTAAATGATAAATCAAGTGAAAAATCAGCTCAAACACCTCAGTCAAAAGTAGCTGCTAAGAAAAAAGAGAAGAAAAAACAAGCAGCTAGATCTCATGACCATGGTAAGGTGATTGAGTTTGAAGCAAAAACTAGACAAGATTTCAATGATAAAAGTGATGAATCATTATTAGGTGAAGAGGTTGTTCTTCTTGATATGGATTTAGCTGATACATCAAAATTATTTGATGAGCCTAAGCAAAATCAAGATAATAAAAGACAAACTAGATCATCAAGACCTGCTGCCTTTGGTAATAGACCACAAGGATTAAAAAGAGGTAAGAGAAAGAAAAGAATTAAAAGAGTTGAAGAAGATATTGAAATTACAGAAATTACAATTCCTGAAGATGTAAGAGTATATGAGTTTGCAGAAGCTTGTGGAAAATCACCAGCTGAAGTTATTACTGTACTATTTGGTCTTGGGATGATGGTTACTAAAAATGACTTCTTAAAACAAGATGAACTTGAAATTCTTGGTGAAGAGTTTGGTATTGAAGTTACCGTAAAAGATGCTTTAGAAGATGCAAATTATGTTGATGATTATTTAGAAGAAGAGATTGATGATTCTAACTTTGTAACAAGACCTCCAGTGGTTACAATTATGGGTCACGTTGACCATGGTAAAACTTCACTTTTAGATAAGATTAGAAGTTCAAAGGTTGCAAAAGGTGAAGCCGGTGGAATTACTCAACATATCTCTGCTTATACAATTGAACAAAACAAACAAAAAATCACTTTCGTGGATACTCCAGGACACGCCGCTTTCTCTTCAATGAGAGCTAGAGGTGCTGATGTAACTGATATTGTAATTATTGTTGTTGCAGCTGATGATGGTGTTAAACCACAAACAGAAGAAGTTATATCTCATGCAAAAGCATCAGGATGTCCAATTATTGTTGCTGTAAACAAAATGGACAAAGAATCTGCAAATATGGATATGGTTAAAGCTCAAATGGCAGAAAAAGAGATGACACCAGTTGATTGGGGTGGAGATATAGAATTTATTGGAGTTTCTGCTCATACAGGTCAAGGTATTGATGATTTATTAGAAAATATCTTACTTCAATCTGAGATGTTAGAACTTAAAGCTGACCCAGATGCAAAAGCAAAAGCTACTGTAGTTGAATCTTCTTTAGAAAAAGGGAGAGGACCAGTTGCAACAATTATTGTTCAAAACGGTATCTTAAAAGTTGGAGACAATATTGTATGTGATACTACACATGGTAGAGTAAAAGCTATTACAAATGATATGGGTAAACCAGTAAAAGAACTTGGGCTTTCTGAAACAGGAAATGTTTTAGGATTAAATGATGTTCCTGCTGCTGGTTCAATTCTTGTTGTACAAGATACTGATAAAGAAGCAAGAGAAATAGCAACAACTAGAGCTGAACATGCAAGAGCTAAAGAACTTTCTAAATCAACAAAAGTATCTTTAGAAGAAATGAGTGGATTAATTGCAGAAGGTAAAATAAAACAATTACCAGTAATTATCAAAACTGATGTTGGTGGTTCATTAGAAGCAATTAAAGGTTCATTAGAAAAAATTCAAAATGAAGAAGTAAAAGTAAAAGTGATTCATGCTGGTGTTGGTGGAATTACTGAATCAGACTTAATTTTAGCTAGTGCATCAGAAGGGTGTATTATCTTAGGATTTAATGTAAGACCAACTGGTTCTGTTAAGCAAAAAGCAAAAGCTGATGGAATTCAAATTAATACGTACTCAATTATTTATGACTTAATTGATGATATTAAAGATGCATTGTCAGGTATGATGACAGCAGTAATTAGAGAAGAAAATACTGGTCAAGCAGAAGTTAGAGATACATTCGTTGTTCCAAAAATTGGAACAGTTGCAGGATGCTTCGTAACTGATGGAAAAGTAATTAGAGGTGGTCATGCAAGAATTATTAGAGATGGTGTAGTTACTTATACTGGTAAAATTTCATCACTAAAAAGATTCAAAGATGATGTTAAAGAAGTATCAAATGGTTATGAGTGTGGTATTATGTTTGATAAATTCAATGATATAAAAGTTGGTGATTTTATTGAAACATTTATACAAATTGAAGAGAAGAGAGAAATTGATTTATAAGGTTGATTTTTGAAAAGTATTAATCTTCAAAGAACTGAATCATTGTTGATGGAGCTTATTCCTGAAGCTTTATCGACATTGAATGACGCAAGAATTTGCTCTTTACCTATTACAGGTGTAAATTGTAAAAATGGTAAATATGATGCAACTGTATATTTTGATGGAAGTGATTTTGAAAAAAATGAGATGGCAGGTGTTATTTCAGCTTTAACAAAAGCAAATGGAAGAATCAAAGAATATATACTTAGTGCTACTGGTTGGTATAAATGCCCAACATTCAAATTTGTTAACGATACATCATTCGAATCTTCAAAAAATATTGAAGATTTATTTAGACAAATTGAGAAGAAAAAAAAGGATGAATCATGAATCTTGAAGAATCTATTGAAATAGCTGTTCAAGGTTGTGGTGCAGAAATTTATGATATTGTAACTTTAAAAGAAAATGATAAAAATGTTTTTAGAATTTATGTTACAGCTAAAGGTGGAATATCTTTAGACAAATGCGCAGAAATTTCAAGAATGATCTCACCTATTTTAGATATTGAAGAACCTATGAAAGGTAATTATAACCTAGAAGTTAGTTCACCTGGGATAGAAAGAAAACTAAAAAGACCACAACACTACAAAGCATCAATTGGTGAAAAAGTTAAACTAAAAGATTTTAATAAAGATACTATTAAAGGCGAACTTATTTTTGCTGATGATAATGAAATTAAAATCAAAACTGAACATGGCGAAGAGATTATTGCATATGATGAGATTTCTACAGCCACAACTTATTTTGAATGGTAGATTAAACAAATGATTATTAATGATAATTTCTTTATGAAGTTAGCCATTGATGAAGCATGGAAATATCAACTTTTAACTTACCCAAATCCAGCTGTTGGATGTGTTGTTGTAAAAAATGGTGAAATACTATCTATAGAAGCACATAAAGAAGCTGGAATGCCCCATGCTGAAGTTAATGCATTAAAAGCTGCCTATCTTAAAAAACACCCAAATGATGTTATTAAAACAAAAAGAAAATCAGAAGATATTCATGAGTATCTAATTAAAAATCATAATGGTTTTTTCAATGATTGTGAAATTTTTGTTACACTTGAGCCATGTAATCATATTGGAAAAACTCCTGCTTGTGCAAATCTTTTAAAAGAGCTAAAACCAAAAAGAGTAATTATTGCCCATGAAGATACTAATAAAGTAGCTTCAGGTGGTTGTGAGACTTTAGAAGAAGCAAATATAGATCTTAGTCTAGGTTGCATGAAAGAAGAAGCTCACGAGCTTTTATTCCCATTTATTAAATGGTCAGAAAACACTTTTGTATTTTATAAAATGGCACAAACCTTAAATGGTAGTATTGATGGCAAAATATCCTCTAATCAAGCCTTAGCTTATGTACATACATTAAGAGATAAAATTGATTTAATGCTTATTGGTGGAAATACAGTTAGAACAGATAAGCCAACACTCGATGCTAGATATATAGCTGGAGATGCACCTAATATAATGATTTATTCAAAAAATAAAATTTTTGATACAAATATTCCTTTGTTTAAAATACCAAATAGAGAAGTTATTATTAGTGATGATTTATTTAAATTACTTGATTATAAATTCGTGATGGTTGAGGGAACTTATAATTTATTAGATAGTTTAAAAGAAAGAATTGATTATTTGGTTTTACTTGTTAGTCCTAAGATTAGAAAAGGGCTTAATGCTTTAAAGGATATTGATATAGATTTTGAAATTGTTCATGAGAACTTCATTGGACAAGAGAAAATAATTTACCTAAAAAGAAAAAGTTAGATTTGAATTTAATAATTTAAACTATAAATATTTATTGTTAGAAACAAGAGAGAGGTTTTTTTGAGGAAGGAGCTTACAAATGTAAGTGACTGAAGAGAAAAAATCTCTATCGCAGTTAATAGCGATAAAGATTTATAGTTTTATTTTACTTTTTCTAGATACTCACCCGTTCTAGTGTCACATTTAATAATGTCACCTTCAACTAAGTGAAATGGTATTTGAACAACTGCGCCACATTCAAGTGTAGCTGGTTTTTTACCACCTTGTGAATCACCTTTAAAGTTTGGTGGAGTTTCAACGATTTTCATTTCTACAGTCATTGGTGGTTCAACAGTAATTGCTTCACCTTTGAAAAACATCATATCAACGTTCATTCCATCAATAATCCATTTTTCAGCATCACCAACTTGATCATAGGTTAAACCAATTTGGTCATATGTATCTGTGTCCATAAATTGTAACATCTCACCATCATCATATAAGAATTGCATAGTCTTTTGTTGTAAATCTGGAGTTCCAAATTTATCACCAGCATGAAACGTTTTTTCAATAGTTTTTGCATTTAAATAGTTTTTGATTTTACATCTTACAAATGCTGCACCTTTTCCAGGCTTAACATGTGCATAATCTGTAATTTTGTATGGAATACCATCCACTTCAATTTTTAAACCTTTTTTTAAATCACTCATTCCTAATGCCATAACTACTCCTTAAATTTCTGCATAAGATACTGCAATAGCATCTTGGATACTACCAATCTCTTCTAGTAATTTACTATTAATAGTATCATCAACTAAAATGATTGCTAATGCATCTTTATTTTTGCCACGTGCAAGTCTAAAGTCAGAGATATTAATTCCTCTATCACCAAGAAGTTTACCAACATTTCCAATTACACCAGGTACGTCATTATTTCTCATCATAACCATTTTACCTTTTGGTTCAATATCAAAATCAAATCCATCAAGTTCAACGATTCTTTGAACATCATCATCAAAAACAGTTCCTGCAATAGAGTTTACTCTTTTTTCAGTCGTGATTTTAACTTCTACTTTGTTGCTATAACCACTACAATGTTCAACTTCAGAAGTTTCAAATTTAATACCTTTTTCTTCAGCTATAAACATTGCGTTTACATAGTTAACTTCATCTCCACCAATTACACTTAATGCACCAACTGTAGCAAAAGTTAATAATGAATCAAGATACTCTTTAATTTCACCTTCTGCTTTAACACTAATAGATCTAATTGCTGATTTATCAAGTTGTGCAGATAAAAATGCAATTTTTTGAGTTAATTCAATATACGGTTTAACAAATGAAGGAATTTTGCTCTCATCAATTGGTAAATTAAGTGCATGTGGGTAAGAGATACCTCTAGCTGATTCAATAGCATTTTGTGCAGCTTGAACGGCAATTTTCTTTTGTGATTCTCTAGTATTTGCACCTAAGTGTGCAGTAACAGTAATATTTGGTAAATCAATTAATTTATTATCAGTTGCTGGCTCTTTTTTAAATACATCGATTCCAGCCATTTTGATTTTTCCAGATTTTAGATTATTGTAAAGTGCGTCTTCATTATAAAGTCCACCCCTAGCACAGTTAATTAAAACTACACCATCTTTCATCTTTGCAATCTCTTCTTCACCAATCATGTCAATAGTTTCTTGATTTTTTGGTGTATGGATTGTAATAATGTCACAATCTAAAATATCATCAAAATTTGTAGTGTATGTTACACCTAAATCAGTTGCTTTTGTTGAAGGAATGTATGGGTCATAAGTAATTACGTCCATTTCAAATGATTTAGCTCTAAGCCCAACTCTATGACCGATGTTACCAAATCCAATAATTCCTAGTTTTTTACCAAATAATTCGTTACCATACCAATCTTCTCGTTTCCAGATTTTATCTTGTTTTAATTGGTTGTGGGCATAAGGAAATTTTCTCATACAAGATAGCATGTGAGCCATAGTAAGTTCAACTGCAGCAATAGTGTTAGCAGTTGGTACATTCATAGCAATAATACCTCTTTTACTACAACCTTCCATGTCTACATTATCATAACCAACACCAGCTCTGATAATTGCTTTTAAGTTTGTAGCTGCGGATAAAAATTTCTCATCAACATCAGTTGAAGATCTTGTAATTGCTACATCTGCATCTTTAATTACGTCTAATAACGTAACTTTATCAATATCAGCAGCATATACATAGTTTATATCCTCTGTGTTTTTTAAGATATTTAATCCATCTTCATGGATATGGTCACAAACTACAATTGTATGTTTACTCATTTTTCTATGTCCCTCAATTATTTAATTTGATCTTTTAATAAATCACCTAAAGTCATAGCTGTATCATCATTAACAGCTTTTAAGGCTTCTCTTTCTTGTTGTTGTTCTAATCTTTTTACAGATAATCTAACTCTATTTTTCTTAGTGTCAATATTTACAACAACTGCTTCTAGTTCATCACCAGCATTAACTTCTTCAGCATTTAATGGTCCAAAGTCTTCATTTCTAATTAAACCATCTAAATTATCTTCTAGTTTAATAAAGATTCCGAAATCTTTTTTATCTTTAACAGCACCTTTTACAATGTCACCCATTTTATGTTCGTCTTGGAATTTTTTTGCAGGTGAATCAGCGATCTCTTTTACTGATAATGAAATATTTTCTTTTTCTCTATCAATTTTGATAATCTTAACTTCAACTTCGTCACCTTTTTTGTAAAGTGATTTACATTTTGCATTTGATTCCCAAGAAGCTTCTTCATTGTGTAATAAACCATCAACTTCACCAATAGTAACAAAAGCACCAAAATCAGTTAAAGTTGCAATATTTCCTTTTACAACATCACCAACTTTATACTCTTTTGTAAATTTAGCGAATGGTTTCTCTTGTAAGTTTTTAAGAGATACTCTTAATCTTTTTTTATCAACATCTAATTCAATAACTTCAACATTTACTTCTTCACCTAAAGTTAATAAGTCTTTTGGATTTTTTAAGTTTTTATTCCATGAAATTTCAGAGATGTGTAATAAACCTTCGATGTCATTACCTAAATCAACAAATGCACCATAAGATTCAAAGTTAGAAACTGTTACAGTGATAGTATCACCAACTTCTAATTCATCTTTAATCTCTTCCCATGGATTAGGAAGTGCAGCTTTAATTGATAATGATAAGTGTTGTTTAGTTTTGTCATAAGATAATACTACAACAGTAACTTCGTCACCTTCATTGTAATAGTTTGCAGGATTAACAGGACCTTTGTAAGAGATTTCATTGTAGTTTACTAAACCATCAATTCCACCTAAGTCAATAAACATACCATAAGAAGTGATTTTCTTAACAATACCATTTACTGCTTCATTTTTTTCTAAGATCTCATTAACTTTAGAATCTTTTTGTTCTTTTGATTCTTCAATAAGTTTTTTTCTAGAAACTATAATTGAGTTTTGAGCTTCGTTTACTTTTAAAACTTTTGCTTTAACTTTTTTACCTACTGCACCGTGAGCTTTTAAGTAAGATTGAGCCATTGGCATGAAGTATTCTAAACCAGAATCATCTTCAATAATAAATCCACCTCTATTTTTAACAGAGATAATTTTACCTTCAATTGTTACATTCTCAACATTTTCACCATGTTCTTTTACAAATGCATCAAATTTTTCTTTTTGAAGAACTTTTTTGTAAGAAATAGATGGTCTTTCACCTTTATTTCCCATTAACATAACTGGAATTGTTTCCCCAGCTTTGTATTTAACTTCTCCACCAATAGTGATTTCAGATAAGTTTAATCTACCTTCAATCTTTTGACCAACATCAACAAGTACACTATCACTAGTGATTTCAACAATTACACCATCAACTACAGAGTTATTCTCAGCATTCTCAAAAGACTCTTCAAGCATTTGTGCGAAATCAAAGTCTTCACCTAATTCTATATCATCAATACCCATTTTATTCCTTCGTATTTACCGTTTTTTATTAAATGGTGACGATTATATCCAATGCTTGCTTAAGTCTATGTTTAATATTTTTTAATTTTATCTACAACTTGTTGGATAATCCAATCAGGAGTGCTAGCTCCTGCAGTTATTCCACACAATTTTTTATTCTCAAACCATGAAGAATCTAGTTCAGTTTCATTTTCAATTAGGTAAGAATCGTTGCAATTTTCTAAAGAAATAGTGTGTAATTGTTTAGTATTTGAAGAGTTTTTTCCTCCAATAATAACCATAATATCAACCTCTTTTGAAAGATCTCTTGCAGCATCTTGGTTCTCAAATGTTGCATCACAAATAGTATTAAATACTCTAACTTCCTTATTTTTTAATATTAAACTATTAACGATATCTAGATAAATCTCTTTTTTTCTAGTTGTTTGAGCTATTGTTGCAATTTTATCATTTTTAAAGTTTATACTGTCAAGTTCACTTTTTTCTAAGATTACATGTACATCATCTAAATCTTCGCCATATGATTTTACACCTTTTACTTCAGGGTGCTCACTATCACCAAAAATTAATATTGAATATCCCTCTTGAGACATTTTTTTAACTATTTGTTGTGGAGTCGTAACAAAAGGACAAGTTGCATTTATAACCTTTGCATCTTTTGCTCTTAAATCTTTTAAATCTTGTTTGGGTATACCATGAGTTCTAATGATTACTGTATCATTTGGTTTCACTTCATTTAAATCTCTATAAAGACCAACTTTATAATCATTTTGTAGTCTATCTATTTCATTTTTATTGTGGATCAAAGGTCCCATTGTTGCAGAATTTTCATATTTTTGTGCAATATCTATTGCTCTTTTAACTCCAAAACAAAAACCATAACTAGATGCTAATTTTACTTCCATATATAAAACCTTTAAGTTAATACTATTTAAATATTTTTTCGTAAAGATAGTAAAACTATCTTAAACGAAATAATGAGTAATAAAACTACTTATTGTTTTTAAGCTTTTAGGGAATCTAAAATCTCTTTGAAATTTGGAAATGAAGTTAAAATACAATCAACATCTTCAATCTCCATCCCACAGTTTAGTCCAGCAATTGAGAAACTCATTGCAATTCTGTGGTCACCATGGGAATTGATTTTAGCCTTTTTTAAAGAACCACCAAGAATTTCGTAACCATCTTCAAACTCTGTGTATTCAACACCACACTTTTCTAAATTTGAAACAACAGCTTTGATTCTATCACTTTCTTTAACTCTTAACTCTTCAGCATTTTTTACTAAAGATTTCCCTTTTGCTAAACTCATTGCAATAGAGAGTGCTGGTAACTCATCAATAAGCCATGAGATATGTTCTTCTACAACAACCCCATTTAACTCTTTGTATTTAATTTCTATATCACCAATTGGTTCATAGATATCCTCTTTTTTAATAAAATTAACTTCAACCCCCATTCTTTTAAGAACTTCATAGGCTCCAATTCTAGTTGGATTTAAAGTTACATTTTTAATCAATACTCTTGAATTTGGTGTAATTGCTGCTGCTACTGCAAAGAAAAATGCAGATGAAGGATCTGTTGGAACAGTTATATTAAGTGGCTTTAGATGACCATCTAAAGGGTGGATGTTTATGTAACCTTCATTATCCGTTTCAATTTGTGCTCCCATACCTTTTAACATTCTTTCAGTATGATCTCTAGTTAACTCATTCTCTTTATATTTTGAAACTCCTGTTGCTCGAAGTGCTGCTAAAATAAGGGCAGATTTAACTTGGGCAGAATCAACTGGTGATTCATAAACAAAAGGTTTTAACTCTTTAACACCTCTAATAAATAAAGGAGCTTTATTCCCATTATCTCTTCCATCAATATTTGCCCCAATACTTCTTAAAGGATTAGCAACTCTTTTCATAGGTCGCTCTCTTAAGTATTTGTCTCCTGTTAGAGTAAAAGCACCATCAACCGAAGCTAAAAGACCACAAAAAAGTCTCATCCCTGTTCCTGCATTTCCACAATCAAGTACATCTTTTGCTTCTGTCAATTTATCAGCTGGAGTAATCTCTACACTTGAACCATCTCTTTTAACTTTTGCTCCAAGTTGCTCAACAATACTTAAAGAGTTTAGAGTATCTTCTGCTGTTAAAAAGTTTTTAATATATGAAGTTTCATTAGAAAAAATAGAAAACATTGCACATCTATGTGATATTGATTTATCACTTGCTATTGAGTCAATCTCAATATCAAAAGCTTTATCTAATTTCTCAATATTAAAGTTTTCCATTTTTTCCCTTTTTATTAATCTCTTAGTGCTAATCCAAGCTCTTCATTTAATGAGTTAATGATTTTATTCATTGAACTTGTAATATCATCTTCTTCTAAAGTTTTTTCATGATTTTGAAGAACAAATCTAATTGTTAAACTATCTTTATCCCCTAATTTTTCATCACTATAAATATCTATTAAATTAAACTGTTTAATATTTTCATCATTTATAGAATTTATTACATTTTTAATCTCTTTATATTCTAAAGATTTAGGTACAACAATACTTAAATCTTTTTTTGAAGCTTGGAATTTAGAATACTTTTCAACTTTTGTTAAATCATTTTTGATTTTATCAAAATCGATTTCTGCTATAAAAGTATCACTTAAGTCATAATCATTTGCAACACTTGGGTGAAGTTTTGAAATGAATCCAATTTTTTCACCATCAATTATTACTGAAGCATTTTGATATGGGTGGATTAAGTCATTTTCAATTTTTTCCATTGGCTCTAATTCAAATTTTCCAACAGTATTTAAAACTTTTTTAGCAAATAAGAAGAAATCAATATTTTCTGGTTTCCCAGAATTTGAGATTGATTCAAGCTCTTTTTGTCCCGAGAATACAAATGATATTTTTGTTGACTCAACTCTTTTTTCATCAAACACTTTTCCTAGTTCAAAAAATGCCATAGATTTTAAACCAAATTTTACATTGTTTGAACATGCTTCAACAAGGTTTAGTAAAATTGTAGTTCTAAATGTATCTAGCTCTTTTACAATTGGATTTAAAATATCAAGCTCTTCTTTGACAGTAGGAAGTGAATACTTTTCTAATTTTTCTTTATCTGCAAATACATAAGTTAATGTTTCGTAAAAACCATTTGTAATAGCCTTTGCTCTTAAATCGTTTTTCTTAATTAAATTAATTGAAGTCTGATTTATTCTATTTACTTCATCAATTGCAAGTGGTTTTGCCTTGATATTATCAATACCAATAATTCTAACAACTTCTTCAGTGATATCAGCAATATTTTTTATATCATGTCTATATAGTGGGATTTTAATAGAAAGAACATTTTTATCTGTATCTTTTACTTCAAAACCTAATGAACTTAATATTTTTTCTATTTTTACTTTTTCTATATCTTGACCAATAATTGCATTGATTTTATTAATATTCGCATCAATCATTAACTCTTCATCTGTATCTAAAGAAAGTTCTCTACCATTATAGATTTTTGCACCAAATTTTGAGATAAATGTACAGAAAGTATCTATTCCCATTTTGATATCAGGTTCACTTCCCCTTGAACTTTTATAATAAACATCACCAGTTTTCTTTTTAGTTTCAAACACTTTTTTAGATAAAGTTTCAGGGTTTGTATAACTTGCTTCTATAATATACTCATTACCTTTGTCCTTGTTAATATCAGCATGAGAGATACAAATAGTACTTAATTTTTCATCTCCTGTAACTGTATCAAATCCATCTTCATCTTTATCAAGTGTAATTGCAGTAATAGAGTTTTGTGCTTTTGCATCAGATTTTGCATAAGCATTTAAAATAACACCTGTTGAATGTGTTATATAAGTTAAAGCATCATCTAAATCTTTTTCTTTAAATTTATCAATAACACCAACTCTTAGTTTTTGTAATACTGGAAGTTTAAAATCTTTTGTATTTGCTACTGTATAGATGAAAATTGAGTCAAGGTTGGATTTAGTTTGTACTTCTAAAACTTGTCCAATACCTAAATTGTTTGTTTCAATTTCAATTTCTTGTTCAATAAGTGGAAGATTGTAAAATGCTCTTAACTCTCTTGCAACACCATTAATACTTAAACAATCACCTCTATTTGCAGTTAGTTCAATCTCAATAATATCGTCATTTAAAAGTGGATAATCACTTAATTGTTTACCAATAATTAATTCACCAATTGAATCATCTAATTCTAAAATTCCATCATTTAATTTTGCTAAACCAATTTCAGTAGAAGAACAAATCATACCATTTGATTCAACACCTCTAAGTTTTGCTTTTTTTATTTTAAAACCACCACCTAAGTCACAACCATTTACAGCTACTGGTACAAATTGACCCGCAGCTACATTTTTAGCTCCACATACAATCTGAACAGTTTCTGATCCAATATCAACTTGACAGATATTTAATTTATCAGCATCTGGATGTTTTTCTTTTTCTAAAACTTTTCCAACTACAACATTTTTAGGAATTTTTTGTTCCTCTAAACTATCAACTTCTAATCCAATTGAGTTTAAAGTTTTACAAATATCTTCTGTACTTATTGATGAAATATCAATATATTCTTGTAACCATGCTCTAGTAACTATCATTTAAACTGTCCTAATAATCTTATGTCGCTTTCAAATAGAGATCTTAAATCTCCAATATTATGAATAAGCATTGCGAATCTTTCAACACCTAATCCAAATGCGTATCCTGATTTATTTTCATAACCTACTGCTTTAAATACATTTTGATCAACTACTCCACAACCAAGAACTTCTAGCCATCCTGTGTGTGAACATACTCTACATCCATCGCCTTTACAAAATACACATGAGATATCAACTTCCGCTGATGGCTCTGTAAATGGGAAGAATGAAGGTCTAAATCTAACATCAACATCACCAAACATATGGTGTAAGAATTCCACTAGTACGTGTTTTAAATTGGCAAATGAGATTTTATCTGCTTCATCAACAACTAATGCTTCAATTTGATGGAACATTGGAGTGTGAGTTAAATCAAAGTCTCTTCTAAACACTGTACCTGGTGCAATCATTCTAATTGGTGTATCTTTGTCTTGGCCTAACATAGTTCTAATTTGTGTAGGAGAAGTATGTGTTCTTAAAAGTGTATAATCTTTGTTGTAAAATGTATCCTGCATATCTCTTGCGGGGTGATATTTAGGTAAATTTAATGCTTCAAAGTTATGGAAATCATCTTCAACTAATGGACCCTCTTCAACTGCAAAATTTAAATTTTGAAAATATTCTATGATTCTGTCCATTGTTAATGTTACAGGGTGAACTGCACCACATGAAAGTTCATTATTGAATTTTGTTACATCAATTTTATCAGCTTTTAATTTAGCTTCAAGTGCTTCTTTCTCTAAAATAACTTTTTTTGTTTCTAATGCTTCTGTTATTTGTGCTTTTTGTTTATTTAAGTTTGCAGCAAATTCTTTTTTTTCTGGACCTGGAATATCCTTCATTTTTGCAAACTGTGCAGTAATAACACCTTTTTTACCTAAAGTCTCAACTCTCAAGTTTTCTAGTACTTCAAGTGATTCGGCACTATTAATTTTTTCTAGCCATTGCGTCACTTTTGTTCTCCTGCTTTATTGTGTGTATCTATAATTTTTAGGGATTATACTCAAAAATTTATTAGAGATTGGTTATAATATTTTTTAAACTATTTAAAGGGAAATCTATGTGTATTTTTTGCAAAATTGTAAATGGTGAAATACCTAATCAAACAGTACTTGAAGATGAAAATTTTTTGGCATTTAATGATATTAATCCAGCTAGAAAAGTCCATGTCTTAGTTATTCCAAAAGAGCATTATGATTCATTTGATGTTGTGCCACCGAAGATTATGGCAGATATGACTGAGTTTATTCAAAAAACAGTATCTAAATTAGGTATTAGAGAGTCAGGTTATAGGTTAATTACAAATATTGGAAGTGATGGAGGACAAGAAGTTCCACACTTACATTTTCATATACTTGGTGGAGAGCCAGCTGGTAAATTAGTTAGATAGGAGTTTTAATAAACTCTTATCTTAACCTTCAAATCTTCCTAAGTTCATAAGTTTTTCATATTTTAATTGAAGTCTTTGTGCTGGAGTTAATTTTTTTAGTTCTTCTAAAGTAGAAATAAAATAATCACCTAAAGCTTTAATCGCCTCATCTTTTTGTCTATGAGCACCAATTAAAGGTTCTTTTACCACATCATCAACTAATTCTAATTCTTTTAAATTTTCAGCTGTAATCTTTAGGGCATTTGCTGCAGTTTCTGCTTTTGCTGGGTCATTCCATAAAATTGCACTACAACCTTCAGGTGAAATAACTGCATATACAGAATATCTCATCATAGCTAATTTGTCTGCAACAGAAATAGCTAAAGCACCACCTGAACCACCTTCTCCAATTACAATAGATACAGTAGGAACTGTTAAATCAGAAAATTCATATAGATTTTTTGCAATAGCTTCTGATTGGTTTCTTTCTTCAGCTCCAATTCCAGGATATGCACCCGGAGTGTCCACTAACATTAAAATAGGAATCCCAAATTTCTCAGCTAGATTTGCAGCTCTTAAAGCTTTTCTATATCCTTCTGGACTTGGCATACCAAAGTTTCTTTTGATTTTACCCTTTGTTCCTCGTCCTTTTTGTTCACCGATAACCATAACTTTTTGATTACCAATATATCCTAAGTAACAAACAATTGCATGGTCATCTACGTAATGTCTATCACCATGAATCTCATAGGCATTTGTCATTAATCCATTGATATAATCCATTGCATATGGTCTATCTGGATGTCTTGCTAATTGAAGTTTCTGATAATCACTTAAATTTTTAAAAGTTTTTTCAACTTCTTTTTCTAGTTTTTTTTCTAAAATCTCTACAGCATGATCATCATTTTTAGTTTTTGCAACTATAATATCTTCTTCTATTTTTTTTATTTTGTCTTCAAAATCTAAATAAGTTGCCAAAATTCAGTCCCTTAAAATTACTTGATTTTCTTAAAAATTACTGATGCATTAGTTCCACCAAAACCAAAGTTATTACTCATAACTGTATCTAAAACACTTTCCCTTGCATTATCAGGAACATAATCTAGAGTACACTCTTCATCTTGATTTTGAATATTAATTGTTGGAGGAATTATACCTTCGTTTAATGATTTAATTGCAAAAATTGCTTCAATTGCACCAGCAGCACCTAAACAGTGACCAATTTGACCTTTAGTAGATGTTACAGGTGGAGCATTTTCCGCCCCTTCAAATAATTCAACAATTGCTTTTGATTCATTTACATCTCCAACAGGAGTTGATGTACCGTGTGTATTAATATAATCAATTTTAATTTTTTCACCAATTGTTGCTTCTGCCATATTAACAGCAGCTCTCATTGCTCTTAATGGTCCATCCATTACAGGAGCAGTAATATGGTTTGCATCTGCAGATTCACCAAATCCTATAACTTCACAATAAATTTTTGCACCTCTTGCAACAGCTGCATCATACTCTTCAAGAACTAATGCTCCTGCACCTTCTCCCATTACAAATCCATCTCTATCTTTGTCAAATGGTCTTGAAGCTGTTTTTGGATCATCATTTCTTGTTGATAATGCTCTCATAGATGCGAATCCACCAACACCAGCACCACAAATGGCACTTTCTGCACCAACAACTAAAACTTTGTCAGCAGAATTTATTTTAATTGTTTTTACTGCATCATTAAGTGCATGCGTTGAAGCAGCACAAGCTGTAACATGAGATAATGAAGGACCTTTTAAATTATGCTCAATTGAAATAAATCCACCTAACATATTAACTAATGAAGAAGGAATAAAGAATGGAGATATTCTTTTTGGACCTCTATTAGCACATACTACAGAGTTTCTTTCAATTGTAGATAATCCACCTATACCTGAAGCTGAGATAAGACCAAATCTATCAGCTATAGAATCATCAACTTTTTTATTTTCAGCATTTACAAATCCAGAATCAATCATTGCTTCTAAAGCAGCCTTAATTCCTAATTGAATAAATCTATCAGCTTTTTTTACCTCTTTTTTGTCCATTACAGTTGTAGGGTCGAAATCTTTTACCTCTCCTGCAATTTGTACAGGATACTCACTTGCATCAAAAAGTGTGATTCTATCAATACCACAAACTCCATCAACAACCGCTTTAAACGATTCTTCTACACTATGACCTACAGAATTAATTGTTCCTAAACCAGTTATAACAACTCTTCTCATTAAACATGCTCCACATCAAATATTTTTATAATTCAATCTTTAAAGAAAAACTCAATAATACAAATAAAAAGTGAGAAAAAAAAGCCAGTATGACTACTGGCTTTCACATAATTTACAAAGCTTATAAATTACGCGTTATCTTCGATGTATTTAATAGCGTCAGCTACTGTTAAAATACCTTCAGCATCTTCATCAGGGATTTCGATATCGAATTTTTCTTCTAACGCCATAACTAATTCTACAACGTCAAGTGAATCTGCACCTAAATCCTCAATAAATTTAGAATCCTCTTTAACTTCAGCTGGATCGCAATCTAATTGTTCAACAACAACTTCTTTTACATCATCTAATAATGCCATACTCATTTCCTTTTATAAATTTATCGCCAAATTATACCACAAAAAAATTTAATTAATCTTTCTTATACGTATAACCCACCATTTACTTTTAATATTTCGCCTGTAATATACGAAGAATGGTCACTTAAAAGAAACGCAACTGCATCTGCAATTTCGCTTGGTTGACCAAATCTACTTAATGGAATATTTTTTTCATATTCTGCTTTAACTTCATCTTTTAATTCATCAGTCATATCTGTTTGAATAAATCCTGGAGTTACTGCATTGTATCTAATCCCTCTAGCTGCTGCTTCTTTAGCAAAAGATTTAGTCATAGCGTTTAAGCCACCTTTTGATGCAGAGTAGTTAGTTTGACCTGGGTTCCCCATCTCCCCAACAATTGAAGAGATATTTACAATAGATCCAAATCTTTTTTTACCCATAGCTTTTAAAGCGCCCTTACATCCAATAAATGCAGAAGTTAAGTTTGCAGTAATTACATCATTAAAGTCTTCAACAGACATTCTTAATGCCAATTTATCTTTTGTAATACCAGCATTATTAACTAAATATGCTAGCTCTCCATCTGCATCAACAATTGTTTTAATTGCAGCAGTAAATTCATCTTCTTTTGTTACATCAGCTTTAATAATTGCAGCTTTTCCGCCAGCAGCTTCAATCTCTTCTTTGATTTTTTCTGCAGCTTCGGCACCACTTCTATAGTTGATCCACACTTTTAATCCATAGTTTGCTAAAGTTTTTGCAATTTGTGCACCAATTCCTCTTGAAGCCCCAGTAACAAGTACATTTGTTCCTGTAAAATTCATACTCAATTTCCTTTTAAAAATTTAATTTTGTGCATTATATCTAAACGCCTCTTTTATTGTCCCAAACTCTTATATGAAGCCTATCACAATATTTAAAACCATTTTCTATTGACATATCAATTACTGTTTCACAATTTGTGTTAATCTCTTGGGCTGTATCACCCATAGGCATTAGATACACTTCTACTTTTGGAATTTCAGATAAAATAGCTTTAATCTCTTTATTTGCTTGATCTTTAAAATCTTTGTCAATGACAAATTTTAGGTATGAGTCTTTTGTTTTATCAATAATTGATGTTAAGGTATCAATATTAACCCTTTTTTTTAATGGCTCTAAAGAGTTAGATAGTTTTACACTCATTGAAAAAAGTATTTTTTCTTGATAATCTTGGGTGAAGTTTATATTTAATGAGGCATTTGTTTCAATTGTTACTTTATAATTATTTTCTACATAATATTTTAATAAAGATTGGAACTGTTCATTTTGCCAATAAAGCAATGGTTCTCCCCCTGTTATTACAATATCAACATTATAATTTGGTTTTAATTCTTCGACTTTTTTTATAATATCTTTGCAAGACATTTTATGCCATTGCTCTTTAAAAGCTGTATCAACTGCATAGTATGAGTCACATGAACATTTTTTAATACCACTTGGCGTCTCATATTCAACATTAAAACCAACACATTTCATATTACATTTTCCAACTCTAATAAAAATAGAAGGTGTCCCTATTAACTTACCTTCACCTTGTATAGTTGGTCCAAAGATTTCATTTATCTCAAGCATCAAATTTGTATCTCTTTTTATTTTTTCGCAATACTACCATTTTAAACTTAGTAGATTTTTATTCATCACAAGATGTAATTTTATCTTTTCCAGTTTTTTTAGATTTGTATAAAAGTTTATCTACTCTTTTATAAATAGTTTCAGCACTATCATTTTTAAGTACTTGAACAAGTCCCCCACTAATAGTTATAGGAGTTTTATCATCCACTTTTAGATTTTTTCTTAGTAATTGCAGTATTTTATTTGAAACTATTTTTGCTGTTTCAAGTTGTGTATTTGGAAGCAATATAGCAAACTCTTCCCCACCCATTCTATATAGTTCATCATTAACTCTAATATGCTCTTTTACTATTTCACAAAAGTTTATTAATACTTCATCTCCTTTATAGTGACCAAAAGTGTCGTTTATTCTTTTAAAGTCATCTAAATCAACATAAATTATTGAAAAGTAAATATTATACCTTGTATATTCATTTAAAAGCTCATCGATTTTTTCATTATAAGCAGTCCTATTGTAAGCTTTTGTTAAAGAATCTTTTAATGCTTGTTCTCTTATCTCATGAGTTTGCTCTTGTACCTTTTGTTCAAGAGTTTCATTTAATTCTTTTAATTGTATCTCTTGTTTCTTCTTTTGGGATATATCAATTATCATTCCAATAAATTCAAAATTAGCCAATTCGTTAGAGTAGCTGTTTTCAAGTGCATTCGCAGAAAAATCAACAATTATATTTGTTTTATCTTTTTTTATTAAAACCAATTCCCCACTAAATGTTCTTTTTTCTTTTATTTGTTTAAAAAGTTTTAATTCTAGCAATTTGTCTTTTTTGTAGATTGTTCTAATGTTTTTACCAATGATTTCATCTTTTTCAAATCCTAACATTTCAGAGAATTTTTCATTTGCCCATAAAAAATGATTGTTCTTTATATGAAAAATTCCAGCAGTTTTTAATTGAATAAGCGCTGAGTTTTCAGCATTTAATTTACTATTTAACTTTTCTTGCAATTTTAGTTTTTCAATTTTTGTTAAGTGATATTTATATAATGTGATAATTAAAATAAAAATTAAAAATCCAAGAAGGTAAATTAAGTTGGTGTTGTTTTTTTCAACTTTATACTCTTTTAAAATATATCTTTGTCTAATTTGATTGAAATTTTTGTTTTTTTCAAGGTAAATAATTGTTTTATCTAAAATGTTTTTTAATAAACCTAAATCTTTGTTTACAGCTAATCCGCCATTGATTTTTGCATTAGTCAAAATTTCATTTACTTTAAATTTGTCAAAACCATATTTTTGAATTATCCTTTCAGCATAAATACCTAAAGATAAAAATGACGAATGTTCGTCTTTAGAAATAATATCCATAATCTTATCAATATCTTTTTCTACTACAATATTTAATTCAGGATAAAAACTATTAATAAGTTTTTTATGAACCTCAAAATGTACATAAAAAACTCTATCTCTTGGTAGTTTATCAATAATATTAATTACTGGAACTTTTATTGATGAAATAATCCAAAAATCATCCCATAGAAATGGTGTTGTTACTGTAAAATTTTTAAATCTTTTCGATTTTGGTGACACCGATGAGATTAAATCACATTCACCTTTTTTAGCTCTTTGATTTAATTGTGAATTTGATGTTGAGGCAATAGCTTTAAAGTTTATATTTAGCAAATTGGAAACATTATCTAAATACTCACCCATGATACCAATTACTTTTTCTGATTTTACACCATCAAAGGGGTAAAAATTGTACTGAGTACATATTGTGAAATCAGTATTTTGAGATAAGAAAAGTTGTTCTTTCTTGGTTAACTTTATATATGGATTTTTATGTTCATAAATAAAGTTATCAAGTTTTTTAAAGTTTAACTTATCATCAAATCTTAACGCAAAATTTGATGCTATTTGTCTTAATTTTATAGGTTCTATTTTCCCAAAATATTTCAAATCTCCTACTGCTAGTCTTTTTAAACTTTTTGCTTCATAAAGTAAAGATTCTTTACTTTTATTTTGGGTATTGTATTTTTTTAATATTACATCTACTGTTTCTTCTATATTTTCAAGAGCATAGATCCATCCTTTTATTGAAGCATTATAAAAGTTTTCCACAATTTCTGGATTTTCTTTTATTAATTTATTACTTGCAAAAATCATATCTCCATAAAAATCTATCCCCCAATCTTTTGGATTTATAATTAAAGGTTCGAAACCTTTTTCTTTTAACAAATAAGGCTCATTTGAAATATATCCACTTATTAAGTCAGTTTTATTACTAATTAAATCATCTATACTAAAGGTTGGATTTTTTTTAATAAAATTTACTCTTGAATTTATGAGCAAATTTTGTATTGCTATATTTGCAATAGAATAATTTGGAATTTCAATAATTTTGTTTTCTAATTTATTGGGGTGGTCAAGTTGATTTTTCTTTAATCCAACTAAAACTAAAGGGGAGTGTTGAAACACTGAGAATAAAGCAGTTATCTCTTTACCATTCATTTTTTCAAAGATGATAGATGAATCACCAACACCAAAAGTAAATTTATTGTTTAATACTGATTCAATAGGTCTTTGTTCTTGTAATTCATCAATTTTTACATTTAGATTAAACTCATTATAAAAACCCTTTTCTTTTGCCATATAAAAACCAGCAAATTGAAATTGATGTTTCCATTTAAGTTGGAGTGAAACATTATTCTTCCCATATAATAAATTAAACGAAGAAAAAAGAAAAATAAAAGCAAGGAAAAGTAATCTCATAATCAGTCCTTGTTACAATTGTTAATTATAGCACAAGAGTTGAGAGTTCAATCTAAGATGTTATTTTTAACCTTATGCAAATACATGACTTTTACTTTTTGGTGTTTCTGCAAATTCTACACTTGCTACTTTAATACCTATTTCAGACATTTTTTTCTGTGCAATTTTTAAAAACCAAGCAGATAAGTTTTCACTAGTTGGTACAAAGTTAACTAATATATACCCCTCATACATCTCTATTATGTGTTTTGGTTCATCTTTTATTTTTGTTAAATCAGGAATATAATAACCCTCATCAAACTTAATTAATTCATCTTTTTTATAATGGGGTAGAAGAGTTTCAAATAGTGGGTCATTTAAATCAAGTATGAATTTATGATCTAAGGTATCATCTAAAAAGGCTTTAAACCAATTTAGATGTTTAAAATCTGTAACCATACCATTTTGTAATTGAGATGATTCAAGGTAAATTACAATTTTTCCTTGATGTCCATGAAGGTGTCTACACTTTAAACAAGGGTCCAATGAAAACTCAGGGTTCAATTCTTGCGACCAAACTCTATGACCATAACAAAAGTCAAATGATTTAGAAATTTTCCAAGTCAAAATTAGGCCTTATAAGGAATTGGGTCAGTTATATTTGCTTCTTTAAAACCATTAAGTCTTAATCTGCATGAGTCACAAACTCCACATGCTTCATCTTCCTCTTTATAACATGACCATGTGTGTTTTAATGGTACATCTAACTCAATTGCCTTTTTAACAATATCTTTTTTCATAAGTTTAACAAGGGGAGTTTTTATTTCTATTTTTGTTGTTTCTTTAGTCCCTTCATTTATTGCACTAGTCATTTTAGAAATAAATGAATCAGTACAATCTGGATATCCAGAACTATCCTCTTCAACAACACCAATAAATAGCACTTGTGCTTCTTCTTTTTCTGCAATTGCCGTTGCAATTGATAAAAATATACCATTTCTAAATGGTACATATGTAATTGGAACACCAGGTTCAACACCCCCAGTTGGGACATCTATTGAAGCATCGGTTAAGGCACTTGCTCCAATTTGAGTGAAGAATGGGATATCAATTTCATATTTTTCTTTTATTTGTAAATCTTCACAGATATCTCTAAAGGCTTTTAATTCCCTTTTTTCTGTTCTTTGTCCATAATTAAAATGAACGGCAATAATCTCATAACCTTCATTCTTAGCTATATAAGAGCTAAGTGTAGAATCCATTCCTCCACTTAAAATACAAACTGCTCTTTTAGTTAATTTGTTACTCATATGTTAAAAAATCCTTACTATTTTTTTCAAAGAAGTTCCAATTTATTGGTAAAATTTTTACTAATGAATCTTTTTTAATATTTGAAACATTTTCATCTAAGACAATTAAACAATTACTTCTACTTAGAGTTGAAACCATTCCAGGGCTTCTTTTTTGCTCACTAATGAAATATTCACCATCAAAATATCCTGGGACAATAGTTATTCTTCCTTTTTTGTTATGAAAGTCCTCGCCCATTTTTGCATTTATAAAGTTATGATGTATCTTATTTGAACCTATTAATTTTTGAATTAAGATTTTCCCAAAAAATTCAAAAATTAAAGCACTCGCTAGTGGATTTCCTGGAAGGTTTAAAATATATGTATCTTTTATCTTCCCTAAAACTGTAGGTTTTCCAGGTTTTATTTTTATTCCATCAAAAATATTTTGACAGTCAAACTCTTTAAAAGCATCCTTTGTAAAATCTGCATCTCCCACAGAAACACCACCTGAAGTGATTATCAAATTAGCATCTAGTGAGTTTGTAACTAATTCTTTAATTGATTCAATTGAATCTCTTGCTTGACCTGTAAAATCAACTTGGCATCCAAGTTCTTTACATCTACTCATAAAAGTAGGGGTATTTGAATTGTATATTTGGTAATCTTCTGCTTTCTCATAATGAAGTTTTAATTCTTCGCCACTTGAAAAGATTACAATTTTTGGTTTTTTATAAACTTTTATATGGGAAACTCCTTGACTAGATAGCAAGGTTACCTTTGAAAAGTTTATTTCATCTCCAATATTAATTAAAAGCTCATTTTCATTAATATCTTCACCAATAAATCTTATATGTTGAAACTTTTTTATTGTATTTGGTACTTTAATTTTGTCATTGTCTAGGTATTGACAATTCTCTTTTGGAATAATAGCTGTACAGTTTTTGGGAATCCTAGCTCCTGTCATTATCTTAACAGCTTGAGAATTTTTTAGTAAGGTATCATTATCATCACCTGCAAAAATAGTATCTACAATACTTAATTCTTCATCTTTGTTTTCATAAATTATTCCATATCCATCCATTGCAGAATTATTAAATCTTGGTAAAGATATTTTAGCAATTATATCTTGAGCACTTATTCTTCCATGTGCATCTTCTATGGGAATAATTTCAAATTTTAGAGTTGTATTTATATTTGTGATTTTATTTAATGCTTCGCTTACATCTATAGCCATATGCCTATCCTTTTTTTATGACAACTAGGATATAATAGCGAAATTTTTTAAAAGTGAGATTAACATATGGAATTGATGAGCGGGGCAATACAAACACATGTGATTGCTATTTATATATTTTTAATAATTATGATTTTAAATTTTTATTCAGTTGTTAGTGCAAAGGATTTTATTAAATTAGCAAAAAGACTAAAATTTATGACTCCTTTATACCATTTTTCAAATGCAGTAGTTATGTATACAGGTGCAATTATTGCCTTTTATGCAACTACTTTTTCTTTTACGATAGGACTAATGATTCCTACATCTATTTTTCTACTTGTGATTGAGATTAAAAGATATAAAAAAATGAGAGTTATAAAAAGTGATGATACTAAACTTCAAGAAGAGTTTATTGTATATGCAAAAAAAATATATACCATTGAAATAATGGTTTTAATTGCTGTTTATATTATAAGTAAAGTTTTTTAGTATGCAATTTTCATATCATGAAAATAGTGGCCAAGAAATTTTAGAGATTGAAAATGACTTATATAAATATTTAATAAAAGCAAGACGTCATAAAGAAAATGACAAGATTGCTTTTAGAAGTTTAAAAGATACAAAAATTTATTTTTACACATTAGTAGAAATAACTAGACGAAATGCAATAGCTAAACTAGTTTCAAGTGAAGAAAAAGTTGTTGAAAATAAACATAAACTACATTTAGTATGGTGTGTGGTTGATCCAAAGACAGTGGAAAAATCAATTGCTTCACTAAATGAAATTGGTCTTGAAAAAATTACCTTTGTATATTGTGAATATTCACAAAAAAACTTTAAACTAAATTTAGAAAAATTAGAAAAAATACTTATTAATTCTTCTTCTCAATGTGGAAGAAGTTCAATAATTGAGTTAGAAGTTTGTGATAGTATTCAAAAGTTTATTGAAACAAATGAAAACTGTTATCTTTTGGATTTTTCAAGTAGTTCTATAGAATCAAAAAAAGATGATATTAAAACAATTGTTCTTGGGTGTGAAGGTGGTTTTTCTTCTGATGAAAGAAAACTTTTCGATAATAAAAAAGTTGTTGGATTTGATTCTAGTTTAATATTAAGAAGTGAAACAGCAGCTATTTCCTTAGCTTCAAAGATTTTAATTTAAGAAGAGTTAACTCTTCTTAAATTACCAAGACCTTACAATTGAGTGACATCTTGCACAGGCATTTAAGATATCAGAATATGCATTTGCTGCATTGATATACGCTTTATCTTCTAAATTTAATTCTAAAACACTTACATCAAGATCAATTCTTTTTGCTGCATTTTCAGCAACATTTACCATATGTTTTTTCTCTTTTGGTAAATAAGCAGAAATTATTTTTTTATCTGAGAACATAGTGTTCCCTTCTTTTACAAGTTTTGCTCCACTTTTGATTAGTTCAATATTGTTATTTAAAAAACCTTGTTGAATCTGACTCATACCCTCTGTCATTACAGACATTGATTTTTTCATTACATCCTCTGCAGACGCAACTGACAATGTAAGAACTGTCGCCGTTAATATATTTAATAGTTTCATACTATTACTCCCCCTTATTGAATAATGAATATCTAATATTATAGTATTAATAATATTAAAATAATAAAAAAAGGGATGACAAAGCCATCCCTTTTTGCATAAAAGTAACACTAGTGAATGGTCATTCTTAGTGTACTTCTCTCCACTTACTAGCTTTCCATAAAAATGCAAAGATAGCAAAAATAACTAGGTAGATTAAGAACTTAGGTCCTAAAGCTTCTCTTTCAGCTTTTTTAGAATCCCCAACTTCTTCCATATATGCAATAACTTGAGTTTCAGCTTCTTGTGTTAACCCAACTCTAGGCATTGCAGTTCCCTCTAAATGTTTTTGAGGGTCATTTACAAATTCATGTAAATATTGTTGACCTCTTGATCTAATATATTGAGATAAATCTGGTGGAATTTTTCCCATATAAGATTTGATATTTGCAGTAGGCGTAAATGCAGCCATAGTGCCATTTAACATATCACCATATTTAATTCCATGACATCTTTGACAAGCATCAGTAAATACTTCTTTATTAGTCATCTCTTTTGGTGCAATAGATTGAAAGTATGCTACCATATCAGCAATCTCTTGTGGTTGCATCCAACCATAACCTGGCATTGGGTGAACTCTTCCATCTTGGAATTTATGCTCAACTTTTGATGCTTTTGCAGGATTTTTAATAAATGCTGCTAAATAATCAGCATTATAAAGTTTACCAGCAGTACTTAAATCTGGTGGAACAACTCCATATGCTGCTGCAGAGCTAGCATCATCCATCAGTTGAGGAAAACCAGCTTTTTCAATCGAGTGACAAGCTGTACAGTTTGATTGAACTAAAGTAGCTCCATTTTCTGCATTTCCAGTCATTCCATTTAACCCATCTACATCTTTAAATTTGTAATCTGGAGCATCAACATGTGGGTGCATTTGAGAGTGTGCAAATGGCTCAACTCCCCAATAAGTAATAAGTGTTAAAGCAGCAACAACTGCTAAAATTTTTAATTCTCTCATGCGTCACCCCTTTTTTTAGCATCTAGTTTCGTAACAATTGGTAATGCTAGGAATAGTATAATAAATACCATTGCAGCAACGAAACCTATATATGCATTTACACCTGTTGGAGGCAATTTACCCCAAACTGTTAATATAATTAAGTCAGCCATTAATAACCAGAACCAAATAAAGAATTTAGGTCTTTTATGAGCTGGTAAAATTTTTGAATCTCTATCTAACCATGGTAAGATTAAGAAAATAACATTTGCAAAACCAAATGCTGCAAGACCAATATCAAATGCTTTAATAGGACCAACATCAAAGAAGAATCCTCTTAACACTTCATATGACCATAAGAAATACCATTCTGGATAAATATGAGCAGGAGTAACCATGTTATCAGCAGGATCAAAGTTAACTGGATCCATTGCAAAGTTATAATGGAAAAATACTAAGTAGAAATAGAAAATTAAGAAAATACCAAGTACAGCTAAATCTTTTGAGATAAATACTGGCCAGAAAGGAATAACTTTTGACTCTTTTTTATTTCCTGATAAATATTTTTCAGCTTCTTCATCAAAATCAATATCTTCAGAAGTTTGATTATTTACGTGAGGAATTCTTAATGTATAGAAATGTAATACAATAATACCCATAATAACTATAGGTAAAAGGAATACGTGTAACATGAAGAATCTAGTCAATGTAGCATCAGCAACGTTAAAGTCACCTCTAATCCATACAACTAATGCATCACCAATAACTGGAACACCACCGAAAAGGTTTGTAATAACCATTGCAGCCCAGTAAGACATTTGTCCCCATGGTAACATATACCCAGAGAATCCAGCAGCAGAGAATGTCATAAATAATAACATACCTGAAATCCAAATCATCTCTCTTCCTTGTTTATAAGAACCATAGTAGATACCTGTAAACATGTGGATATATATAATTAAGAATACAACCGAAGCTGCAACACCATGCATATGTCTAAATAACCAACCAAATGCAACCTCTTGCATAATTGTGTAGTTAACTGAATCAAATGCTAAGTTTACATCTGGTTTGTAGTACATCATTAAGAATAATCCTGAGATTACTAAAATACCAAATGTTGTTGCTAAAAGAACACCCATTGCCCATAAGAAGTTAATATCTTTTGGAATCCAGTATTCAGTCATTAAAACTTTATTTAAAGTTGTAGTGTTAAGTCTTTGGTCTAACCATTCCCCAACAGAGTTTGCTTTTTCAAATTTTGCCATCTACAACTCCTTATGCCATCATCGCTGTAGCGATTTTTTTATATTCAGGACCTTCTTCACCAAGTACGATAGAAGTTCCTTTAACACTAAATGGAGGTAAATCAAGTGGTCTTGGTGGTGGTCCAAAAGTTTGTTCACCACTAGCATTAAATTCTCCACCGTGACATGCACATTTCCATTGAGTTTTCTTCCATGCTGGAATACATCCAAGGTGTGTACATAGACCAATTGCTACAGTAAATTTATCATCTCCAATAACTAGATCTCTTTTGTTATCTTCCATTTCAGCTGTTTTCTTAAGAACAAAAATTGGTTTCCCTCTCCAAGTAAATGTTTCTGGTTTACCAGCTTTTAATGTACTTAATTCAATAGTTGTAAAACCACCAGCTAATACACTTGGTAACGGATCCCACACTTGTTTCATACCTACAAGTGAAGCCGCCCCACCAACTGCCGCAACAGCTGCAAATGTATAACCTAGAAAATCTCGTCTATTAGTTTCGTTAGACATTTAGCTTCCTTATTTTAAAATTAAATCTTTACATTATATTTAGAATTTACTTAAAAAAGTTTGATTTTGGTCAATCATGACGAGTTTGTGACAGATTTGTGCTTAAATTACACAATATTATTATAAGTAAAACTTATTAAAGACTTTTTAGTCTTTAATAAATTTGATAATTTCTTCTTCTATTTTTTCTTTAGAAATCACAGTATTATGATTTATTTTTGCAGTAAATAATTTTTTTATAGATTCAGGTTGAACTGCATTATATTCTTTAGAGATAATATCTAAAGCTTCTTTATCAGGGTGTGTTTTTCTATCTTCATGTAAAGCTTGTAAAACTGTTGGTGAAAATTTTGTCCACTCAGCTGTTGAATAAATAACTGTTTTTAGTGGTTTTTCTTTTAAAGTCTCATAAGCTTTTAGACAAGTTGCTGTATGTGGATCCATAAGATAATCTTCTTTTAAAAACTCTTTGATTTTTTGTGCTCCATAAGAATCATCAGAGTTTACTGCATGGAAGTAATTTTGTAACACTTTTGTTTCCTCTTGTGTCATTTTGAAAATTTTCTTCTCATTTAAATCATCAAAAAACTCTTTTGTTCTTTGTGCTCCGTATAAAGAATAGATAACTCTTTCTATATTTGAAGATTTTAAAATATCCATTGCTGGAGATTTAGTTAGCTTTAATTCTTTGTCTCTAATATCATAAATTCCTGTGTTAATCCACTCAGTTAGGATATTATTTTCATTTGAAGCAACCAAAAGTTTTTCAATTGGAACTCCCATCTCTTGAGCATAAAAACCACCAAGTACATTTCCAAAGTTTCCAGAAGGAACAACTAAATAAATTTTTTCACCAAAGCTAATCTCTTCTTGCTTAAGAAGCTGTATGTATGACCAAAAGTGATAGATGATTTGGAAAATAATTCTACCAAAGTTTACAGAATTTGCAGCAGATAGTTTTATACCATCATTTTCTAACTCTTCTTTAAAAGTTTTAGATGCAAGTAAGTTCTTAAGTGCTGTTTGTGCATCATCAAAGTTTCCGTGGATTCCTAATACTTTAAGATTGTCTCCATCTTCACAAACCATTTGAAGTCTTTGAACATCAGATGTTCCTCCATCTGGGTAAAGACAAGCTACTTGAATATTATCTTTATTTTTAAATGTATTAAGGGCAGCTGGTCCTGTATCACCTGATGTTGCTGCTAAAATAAGGTATTTCTCATTTCTAGCTTTTGCAATCGAGCTTAAAATTGAACCAAATGGTTGCAAAGCCATATCTTTAAATGCCCTTGTTGGACCATGGTATTGTTCATGAACAAATAAATCATCTTTTACTTTAACAACAGGACATGGATTTAAAGGATCATCAAAATTATCGTAAAGTGATAATGCTTTATTGATTTCTTCTTCTTCAATATCTATTTTAAAATATTTTAAAATATCATATGCTAATTCTTTATAAGTACAGTTAATATGATTTTGAATAAAGTTTTCTTCTAGTTTTGGTAAACTTTTTGGAACATATAATCCCCCAAATGAAGCACTAGGACTTAAAATTGCCTCACTAAAAGTTACTTCTTCTGGTTTAATCCCATCATTACCTCTTGTCTCAATAAACATTAGTTTTCCTCACTTAATAGTTTCTCTAAATCAATACCATTATTTGGATTGTCTTTTCTTAAAAATTGTGTACCAACACCATCACTTGTAAATAATTCAAGTAAGATAGAGTGTTCAACTCTTCCATCAATAATGTGTGCTTTATTTACACCATTGTAAATTGCATCAATACATGAATCAACTTTTGGAATCATGCCCCCAGCAATTGTGCCATCTTTTTTATAATTTTCTATATCTTCTTTATCTAATGAGTTTAATAATTTACCTTCTTTATCTAAAACTCCAATTGTATCAGTTAAAAATAAAACTTTTTGCGCCTTAACTGCTTGGGCTACTTTAGATGCAGCAACATCAGCATTGATGTTAAAACCTGGATGATTAGGTTCGGCACTATCGCCAATTGGTGCAATTACCGGAATAAACCCCTCTTCAACAAGTTTATTAATTATAGCTCCATTAATTTCTGTTATAACCCCTGTATATCCAAACTTTCCATTCTCTTTTGGTGTAGCTTTTATTATTGCAGAATCTTTTCCTGAAATACCAATAGCTTTTGCACCATGGTGATTTAAAAGTGATGTGATATTTTTATTTATTTCACCAGAAAGTACCATCTCAACAACTCTCATTGTATCTTCACTTGTAACTCTGTGACCATCATTAAATTCAGATTTAATCTCAAGTTTTTCTAGCAGTTCAGAAATTCTTGCTCCACCACCATGAACGATTATAGGTTTAATACCTACAAGTGAAAGAAGGACAATATCTTCTGCAAATTTTTCTTTTAATTCTGGACTGGTTTGTGCAGAACCACCATATTTAATTACAATTGTTTTTCCATAAAATTTCTTGATATGTGGAATAGCATCAAGTAGAGTTAGAACTTTGTGTTGTTTTTTTTGCATAGGCTTATAACCTTTTGAGTATTCAATTTTATTTAAATTTGGCATTATACTCAAAATTAGCTTATTTGCTAAATAGTTTAGGAGTTGATTTCAACTCCTAATACTCATCTGTTAATTCTTTTCCTTTTAAAAGTTCTTTTGTAAATACAACAGATTTGTTCCTTCCATTTTCTTTTGCATTATATAAAGCCATATCAGCAAATTTAAGACATTGCCAGAAATTGTTTGTATGAGTAGGGAAAAGTGAAGCTCCAATACTAATTGTTTTATTAAAAGAAGTATTAGCAACAGGTATCTCTTTTTTAGAAAATGCAATTCTTATTTTTTCTGCAATTTCAAAAACATACTTTTCATCACAATTATGAAGTAGTACAATAAACTCTTCACCTCCAAATCTAATTACTATATCAGATTCTCTAGTGTTTTCTATAAGTGTTTGAGAAACAATCTTAATTGCTTCATCTCCCACATCATGTCCATATGTATCATTAATCATTTTAAAGAAATCAATATCTGCCATTAAAATTCCATAACTTACATTTGCTCTTTTTGCTTGGGAAATGATAGTTTTTAAAGATTCTTCCAGATATTTTCTATTATAAAGACCAGTTAAAGGATCTGTTCTTGCTGTTAGTTCAAGTTTATACATAAGCTTTTTACTAACAATTTCTGGTTTTGCAGTATCAATATAATCTTGAACAGAAGGTAAGAAATCCCTAACTCTTTGGTGTTCCTCTTCTGTATTACTTACAATTGAAACAATAAAGTCTAAATCATTAGAGATAGAATATGGAATACAAATATGAGATTTTTTTGTTTCATAATTAAATTTATCACACATTTTATGAAATTGACAAGAATCAACTATTGTATTTGTTCTATCTGCTCTACAGCCATCTTGTGCATTGCAATGAATCTCTTTTTCAACATAAATTACATTTGTATTTTTATGGGTTGTATCTGCTTCAATAAAATTAAAATCTGTTAATTTAAATTTCTCTCTTAAGATATAAGCTAATCTTTCATAAACATCATTTATATTTTCATCATGCTCAATTGTTTTTCTAAATCTATAAATGTCTGCAAGTCTATTTACTGTTGTTTTTACATCTATTAAAGGATCAATTCTTTTTCTTTTTTGATGAACTAAGAATACATTTATTTTATGTTCAATGTCTTCTAGTGTAGTTTGAAGTTTCTCTAATAAACCATCAATCCAACTTGCCACTTCATCACTTTCTTTTCCATTTGTTGTACCAATTCTATCTGAGTAATCACCAATTTGAGCTTTTTTCATAACTCTATTAATTGATTCAAAAAGTGTTAAGAAAGGTGAAATTAATTTATTTACAAAAATTAAAATAAAAATAATCAAAACAAGTGCAATGATAGTTGTATTTGTAAGGGTTGTTATACCTACTTCTTTTAAATCATCAACAGACATTGATATTGTAATTGCTCCTAAAGTATCACCTGTTTTTGCAGTTGTATGACAAGATAAACAATCTATACTTCCATCTGAGGTTCCTATATATGGAATAGTTATTCTATAAGTACTTTTCCCAAAAATCCTTTCTTCAACAACTGCTTTTTCTTTACCAGTTTTTAGAACTACTTCATCTACTTTATCTCTTGCAACTTCATTATTGTAACCTTTTCCAAATTGTTCAATAACAGCAGGAGCTCTTGATAACCAGATATTATCAATATTCTCTAATTTTTCAATTTGCTCTAAAAACAAACCTCTATTATCAATAACACCATTAACCATATGAGAAGTTAAACTGTGTTTTACAGTTTGGGCAATAGCTTTTGCTTTATTCTCAACACTTTGTATTCCATAATCTCTAAAATTAATAAGGATATTAAGTATAAGAATAATAAACATTGCAGACATCACTAGTAGTAAAGACAGAGATATTTTTCTTTTTGAATTCATATTGTCCCTTATAAAAAATATAAGTAAAATTGTAACACTTCTATTCTTAAAAAAATTATTTAATTTAATATATAAAAATAAATTAAGAGAAAAAAGCATTATTTACTTAATAAAAATTATTGTACAATCACAAATGAAAAAATTTTTGGCATTAAAAGCTAGTGCAGGAAGTGGTAAAACATTTGCCTTAACTGTTAGATATATAACCTTACTTCTAAAAGGTGCAAAACCAAAAGAGATACTAACCCTTACGTTTACAAATAAAGCTGCAAATGAAATGAGTGAAAGAATCTTCAAAACCTTGCAAAATTTGGGAGAAGATGAAGCTTATTTAGAACAGATAATAAAAAACTCCGGTTTTAGCAAAGAAAAAATCCTAGAAAAAAAAGAAAAAATCCTTGATGATTTTACTAATGCCTCTTTATCAATTTTCACAATTGATAAATTTGTGAATAAAATCTTAAGAGAGTTTTGTGGATATTTAGGAATAAGTGATGATTTTGAGATAAAAGAGGATGATATTGAAAACTTAAGTGCTAAGTTTTTAGAATCACTTTCTTTAGATGATTTTGATAAATTAATTGATTTTCAACTTTATGAGAAAAAGAAATATTCCTCTTTATTTGATGTTTTTAATGAATTATTTGAAAAAAATGAGGCTTTTAAACCTTTAAATATTGATGCTAGTTTAATAAATGTCCAAAAAGAACAGTGTATGAAATTTGCTTTTCAAGTAAAAGAACATATTTTAAATTGTCCAAATGCTTCAAATAGTGCAATAAAAGCTGTTGATTTTGAAAATTTCGATGAGTTTATTGCAAAATATTGGATTACAAAAAATAGTGCAAGTGAATATAGCTATTTTAAAAAATGTTCAAATGAACATCTTGAATCTATATTTTCTAATTTGAGAAATGAGATTGAAATTTATTATAAAATTAGATCAGGATTCTCTTTAAGTAGATTATTCCATCTATTTAATTTATTTAAAGAGTATAAAACAAAATATAATAGGGCAAAAAACTATTTACACTTTAATGATATTTCAAATTTAGTGTATGAGTTACTAAGTACAAAAATAGATAAAGAATTTTTATATTTTAGATTAGATTCAAAGTTCTCACATATATTAATTGATGAGTTTCAAGATACTTCTTTACTTCAATATAATATTTTAGAACCATTAATTAAAGAGATTTTATCAGGAGATAATAGCTTTAAAACTTTTTTTTATGTTGGAGACACCAAACAATCAATTTACAGATTTAGAGGTGGTAAAAGGGAACTTTTTGATTATGTACTAAAAACAAACTCTTTAGTTGATGTTGAGATATTAAATACAAACTTCAGGTCTTGTGAAAATGTAGTAAATTATGTAAATAATTCCTTTTCAAACTTAGCAAATTATGAATATTATGACCAAAATGCAATTCATAAAGGTGGTTATGTAGAAGTTTTTGAAGATGAATTTTTGGCAAATAAAGAGAAAAAAGAACAAGAGTTTGAAAATATTGCAAAAAAAATATCACAGTTGATGCAAAGTGGAGTTAATAGTAATGATATTGCAATATTAACCTATACAAATGAAGATGTATTAAATATATATTCTTATTTAAAAAAGATGTTTCCAAGTTTAAAAATATCAACTGAAATGACCTCAAAATTGATAAATCAAGAAAATGTAAAAGCTGTAATAAATGCTATTAAATATTTTTATTTTGAAGAGAATTTGTATAAAGAAAATCTTAATGCAATTATAGGAAATGAGCCAAATACAAGGTTTGATTTAGATGTAGATATAAAAAATCAAAGTGTTCAAGAGATTATTTTACAAACAGCAAATTTATTAAAACTAACCGATGATAATGTTATTAAGTTGATTGAAGAGTGTAGTAAGTTTAAAAATATAGTTGATTTTATTTATGAGATAGATAAAATGGAAACATCAATTGAAAATTCTGAACAAATTGGTCTTCAGATTTTAACTATTTTTAAATCAAAGGGATTAGAGTTTCATACTGTTTTACTCCTTGATAGAATTAAACAAAAAAATGCAGATAGAAACTCTTTGTTATTTGAATATGATGATGTTCATTTAAAAAATATCTATTATAAAATTGCAAATATTGAAAGCTTCAATGATGAGTATAAGAAAGCACAAGAGAAAGAAAAAGCTTTAGGTAAAGATGATGAGTTAAATATTTTATATGTTGCCATGACAAGGGCTAGAAAAAATATGATAATTTTTAAAAAGCAGAAAAAATCTGTATTTGATTTATTGTCATTAAATAAATGTGTAATTGGTGAGATAATCAAAAGTGATGAAAATAGTATCAACTATGAAAAAGCGAATAAGGTTATTTATAAACCACTTAATTTAGGAACACAAGAAAAACCTCTATCAAAAGAAAATGAAAAAGAATACTCTTTGTATTCAAGGTATTTTGGAATTGCTACTCACTATTGTCTTGAGATGATGAATCAATTTAATGAAAGTTCTTTAGATTACTCTATATCTTTAGTTAAAAATAGATTTTCTAGTTATTTACACAATAATGATTTTGAAAATATTAAAAAAAGAGTAAAAAAATTGATTGAAGATAAAACCTTTAAAACTCTAGTTGAAAATGCAAGTTTTAATAAAGAACAATCACTTTTATATAATGGAGAATTGAAAATTATTGACCTTCTTGCAATCAAAGATGAAAAGTATTATATCTTTGATTATAAAACTACTAAAGAGCAATTAGAAGAACATAAATTTCAAGTAAATCACTATAAAAAAGCAATTAGCAAAATTAAAAATAGTGATGAGGTATATGCCTTTATAATCTATTTAAATGAAGATGAAGCAAAACTTGTAGAACTTAAATAAAATATCTAATTGATGCAAAACCAAAGGCATCAGTTTTTTTTATTTGTTCAACTTGCTTATTGGATATAATACCACCCAAAGCTATAATATCAAGGTCTTCAAATACTTGCACTGTTTCTCTTAGTTTTGTTAATCCCTTTGGTTCACCTTTATTTGGTGTTTCAAAAATAGGAGAATATGTGATAGCATTCACATGATATTTTAAAGCCTCTTCTATATCTTTGTAGTTATGGCAAGATATTATAATATATAAGTCTAATTTTTTGGCTTCTTTAATTTTATCAAATTGTGTTGATTTAAGATGAACTCCATTTGCACCTAGTTTAGATGCTAAATCAAAGTCAGAATTTATTAATATTTTTTCAATATTGTTTCTTTTACAAACATTTATAAAACTTTTTGCTAACTCTTCAAAGTTTGAAGATTCATTATCTCTAAAACAAGCAATATCAACTTTTTTTGAGTTTAATACCTCTTGGAGTTTTTCCTCAAATTTATCTTTTTTATTTGAGTAGTATTTTGGATCAGTTATTAAATAACTAATCAAGTCATTGTTCATTTATCTTTTTTCCTAATATTATATTTCAATGATTTTATAATAGATTATATTAAAATTTAGGCATAAAAAAAGGGAAAGAATAAAATTCTTTCCCTTTAGTCTTAAAAGTTCTTATAGTCTCTTTAGTGATGATCATTCGTCTCATCAAAAGAGACATTTAATCTCTTTAGTGATGATCCTCTTCAGCCATCATAACTGAACCAGCAATATATACATAAGTTAAAATTGCAAAAATAAATGCTTGTAAGAATCCAAATGCAGCAAGCATAAAGAAACCTGCCATAGGTACGATCCATGGAACTAACATTAATAAAACCATAGTAAACATATCATCCCCTCTAATTGAACCAAAAAGTCTGAATGATAAAGAAATGATTCTTGATAAGTGAGAAATAATTTCAATTGGGAACATTAATGGAGCTAATATAGGCATAGGTCCAGCAAAATGTTTAAAGTAATTTACAAAACCGTTCATTTTGATACCAACATAGTTATAGTAAACAAAAACAATAAGTGCTAAACTTAATGTGAAGTTGATATTTGCTGTAGGAGATTCAAAACCTGGGATAATACCAAGCATATTACTAAAGAAAATTACTAAAGCTAATGAACCAATTAATGGTAAATATCTTCTTGCATTTTCTTCTCCCATTGTATCTGCACCCATAGAAACGATTCCACCAATAAATGTTTCCATTGCATTTTGTGAACCAGTTGGTACTAGTTGCATCTTTCTAGTTGCAGCTCTAGCTAATAACATAACAATACCTACCACTATAACAAAGTGTGATAAGATAATCCATACTTGGTCATGGCTAATAATTCCCAAGAATGTAAACAGTCTTCCTTCCATTGTCTTCCTTTTTTAAATCTTTTCTTTGACTAAAATATACCGCACATTATATATTTTGTTTACTAAATTTTTAATAAATGCAAAAAATCTTTTTATATTTGTTTAAATCTATATCCATTTTGTTTCAATTTTTCACGTATTAATTTTTGGTGTTCCTCACCTTTTGTTTCTAAAGCAATTGTAATTTGAGCCTCCCCAAATTCTAGTTTTATTGAGTCTCTATCATAATCTATTTGAACAATATTTGTTGAACATTCTTTAAAAATTTCTGTTAATCTAGTTAATGAACCAGGTTTATCAATTAGTCTGATAATTAAGTTCATTTTTCTGTTTGACTTAACTAATCCTTTTTCTATAATTTGTGCAAGCATAGTTACATCAATATTTCCACCACTTACTATTGCACAAACTTTTGAGTCTTCAAGTTCAATCTTCTCATGCATAATTGCAGCTGTTGCAACTGCACCAGCACCCTCTACAACAAGTTTATGTTTTTCAAGTAGAAATAAAATAGCATTTGCAATTTCATTGTCACTTACTTCAACAATATCATCAACATAATCAATAATTATATCTAGAAGTTTTGGTGTTACATCTCTTACAGCAATTCCATCAGCAATAGTTCTAACTGAACTTGAATCAATTGGTGTTTGTGAACGATAAGATTCTTTCATAGCAGCAGCTCCACTTGCAACTACACCAATAATTTTTATATCTGGGTTTATTGATTTTGCTGCAATTGCAATACCTGAGATTAAACCACCTCCACCAATTGGAACAATGATTTGTTTTAAATCTTTTATCTCTTCTAAAACTTCTAAGGCAATTGTTCCTTGTCCTGCTATAACATCATCATCAGCAAATGGGTGAATAAATTCACAAGAGTTCTCTTCTTTAAATTTAAAGGCAGCTTCTTTAGCCTCATCAAAGTTTTCACCTACTAAAACAACGTTTGCCCCATAAGATTTTACACCACTTACTTTAGTTAAAGGTGTAGCTTCAGGCATAAAAATAGTTGCTTCAATACCGAAATATTTTGCAGCAAATGCTAAACCTTGTGCATGGTTTCCCGCACTTGCAGCAACCACACCTTTATTTTTTTTCTCTTCGCTTAGTTTTGCAATTCTATTAAAAGCACCTCTTAATTTGAAACTTCCTGTTAGTTGTAAATTATCTTTTTTTAAATAGATTTCACTTCTAAAAGTTTCACTTAGTATTGGAGCTTTTGTAATTGGAGTATTATTAGCTACATTTTCTAAATTCTTTTTTGCTTCTTTTACATCATTTAAAGTAATCATATTTTTTCTTTTCATCTAAATTGTTTGGAATAGTATCTAAAAATAGTTTGCATTTCTTTGAATAGTTTTTTTTAACAATTTTAAATACAAACTACTTTTAGATAGGGAAGACTCCCTATCCATGCTCCTTTCTAATCTGTTTTACTGCCTCAACCATATTTATTAAACTTTGTTTAGTTTCTGGCCATTTTCTTGTTTTTAGTCCACAATCTGGATTTATCCATAACTGTTCTTTGGGTAAAACCTCTAATAAAAGATTTATTTGAGTTTTCATCTCTTCTACACTTGGAACCCTTGGAGAGTGAATATCATAAACACCAGGTCCCACTTCTTGTTTATATCCCACTTCTTTGAATATTTTAAGAAGTTCATTCCCACTTCTAGCAGTTTCAATTGATATAACATCTGCATCCATGTTTTCAATAGTTTTTATAATATCATTGAACTGGCTATAACACATATGTGTATGAATTTGCGTTCTTTCATAGGCTGTACTAACAGATATTTTAAAATCTCTAACTGCCCATGATTCATAATCTTTTATTTTATTAGCCCTTAAAGGATAACCCTCTTTAAAAGCAGCTTCATCAACTTGAATAATTTTGATTCCTTCTTTTTGTAGGTCATCAATTTCATCACTAAGAGCAACTGCAATTTGTTTTGAGACATCACTTCTTTGGATATCATCTCTAACAAATGACCAATTTAAAATGGTAACTGGTCCTGTTAACATCCCTTTCATGATTTTAGAAGTTTGATTTTGTGCATAAGTAATCCAATCAACTGTCATAGGTTTTGGTCTACTTACATCTCCATATATAAATGGTGGTTTTACACATCTACTACCATAAGATTGCACCCATCCATTTTGAGAAAAAGCAAAACCATTTAATTGTTCACCAAAGTATTCGACCATATCATTTCTCTCAGGTTCACCATGAACTAAAACTTCAAGACCACACTCTTCTTGGAAAGCAATACAATAATCTATATATGTTTTCATATCTTTCTCATACTGCTCTTTTGAAATATTGCCTTTTTTAAAGTCACGTCTTGAATTCCTAATCTCAGGAGTTTGAGGGAATGAACCAATTGTTGTTGTGGCTAAATCCTCATATTTTAATAGTTCTTTTTGAACTTTTATTCTTTCTTCGAACGCCCCTTGTCTTGAAATATTTTTAAACTCTTTAATTCTTTTTTGTACATTTTTATCATTTATTCTTAATGAACTTCTTCTACTATGATTGGCATTGATATTTTCTTCATAGTGTTTTAAATCCCCATTTCTTAATGAGGTAAGCCCTTTAGAAAAAATCTTTGATATTACTCTTAACTCTTGGAGTTTTTCGCAAGCATAACTCAACCAAGATTTAATCTCTTCATCAAGTTTTTCTTCATATTTTAGTGTAAAAGGTGTATGTAAAAGGGAACAAGAAGTTGACACAATAATATTTTCTTGTTTTATTTTTTTATTTAACTCTGATATTAAAAGAAGAGTTTTTTGAATATCATTTACCCAAATATTTCTTCCATCTACAACTCCAGCAATTAGTTTTTTTTCACTATTTGCAATTACATCTAAAGATTTAATGTTTTCTTTTCCATATAAAAAGTCTAAACCTAAAGCCCAAATAGGAGTATTTACTAAAATTTTTGTAGCTTCATTTGAGTGCTCAAAATATGTTGTAACAATGATTTTAATATTTTGTGCAACATTTGCTAAGCAGTCATATGTTGGTTTTATTAAACTTAATAGTTTTGAGTCACAATCTTTTACAAAAATAGGTTCATCTATTTGTATAAAAATTTCACCATCTAATTTTGAAATTTGTTCAATTAATTCTTTGTATATTGCTAAAACTTTTGGATATAATTCAAAAACATCACCATTATCAACTCTTTTTGAAAGTCCTAGAAAACTTAGAGGACCTATGATATTTATTTTTGTTTTTATTCCTAGCTCTTTGGCTTCTTTGTATTCTTCAATTATTTTTTTAGCATTTAACTTATATTCATCGTCTAAACTTAATTCAGGAACTATATAATGATAATTTGTATTAAACCATTTAGTCATCTCCATAGCTACATTTTTATCATTTCCCCTTGCCATAGAAAAATAAAGCTCTTCATCTTTTAGATTTTTAAATCTTTTAGGAATAGCATTTAGCATAATACAAGTATCTAAAATATTGTCATATAAGGAAAAATCATTTGAACTTATAAATTCAATTCCAGCTTCTTTTTGATAATTCCAATGTCTTTTTTTAAGTTCACTCGCAACGTTTTCTACTTCTTCAAATGGGATTTTTTTTGCCCAAAAACTTTCTAATACTTTTTTTAGTTCTCTTTGTTCTCCAATTCTTGGAAAACCAATTACATAGTTTTTCATAATTATTTTTATCCTTAATATTGTCCCAACTTTTAGGGACCTGAGTTCTTTGTCCTCTTTTTAACAGAATTTATAAAAAATTCTTAAAAGAAGCAAATCTAAAGGGAATAACGAGTTATTCCTATTGTGAAATAAATACAGTTATATTTGTTTAGGATAAAAAGTTGGTGGGTGTACTCCCGTTCGTCTAAATGCGAAACAAGTAGTATAATATGGACATCTAGGGATAAATTTGAAAAGTGAGACTGTTAGCTTTGTTTTTAATCTAAACAGACAATCACAATGGCAAGATTTATTTGTAACAATAGATGTAGTGCAAAGAAGAAGTTCCGGGGGATCTTCATCTAATTCATCTATTTCTTTAGATAATCTATATTGTAAAGTCTTTTTCGCAATAGTTACTTGAGATTCTAGTTTTACTTGTACACTATGAGCTAAAATACTAGCAAATGTAAAATATTTTTTTCCAAAACCTTTTGGTGACTTCACAACAATCCTTTCATAAAATTTTTTAAGAGGAGCAATTATACCAGAAAAATCTAAACTTAATTTAAAGTTAGATAAAATCGCAAAAACATAAGGCTAATTTTGAAATTTACATTTGTAACACTTTTTTCAAATTTAATTGAACCATATTTTTATGACTCAATTTTAAAAAGAGCTGTTGAAGCAAATTTTATAAGTTATGAATTTTATAATCCACGGGATTTTACTAAAAATAAACATCTAAAAGTAGATGCTCAAATGGTAGGTGGAGGTGCAGGAATGCTTATGACACCCCAACCACTTTTTGATTGTTTAGATGAAGTTAAAAAGAAAAACCCTGATGCTTATATTATCTTTCCTCTAGCTGCAGCAAAACCTTTTAGGCAAAATGATGCTAAAAGACTTGCAAAAAAACAAAATATTGTTTTTGTTAGTGGAAGATATGAAGGAATAGATGAAAGAGTTATAGAAAAATATGCCAATGAGGTTTTTTCAATTGGTGAATTTATCTTAACAGGGGGTGAATTGCCATCTTTAGTTATGGCAGATGCGATTTCTAGAAATGTTGAAGGTGTTCTTGGAAATGCTGATTCTTTGACTATGGAAAGTTATGAAAACAATCTTTTAGAAGCGCCATCTTTTACAAAGCCTGAAAAATTTGAAAATTTAAGTGTAATTAAAGAATTCTTAAAGGGAAATCATAGTAAAATTGCCGACCTAAAAAATAATCTGGCTATTTGCAAGACAAAATATTTTAGACCAGGTTTAGTTACGAACAAAAAAACAAAATAGAAGTGTGATATCCCGCAACTTGCAAATGCGGGCACTTTCACCAAAGGGAAATATAATGAAAAATAGATACATTGCGAGCTTTGAAGCAGCGCAAATTGCAGAAAAAGAGATTCCTCAGTTTAGAGCAGGGGATACAGTAAAACTTGGTGTTGAAATTAAAGAAGGTGAGAAAAAAAGAGTTCAGACTTACGAAGGTGTAGTAATTGCTAGAAGTGGAAATGGAATTGATGCTACTTTCACTGTTAGAAAAATTGGTGCAAACTCAGTTGGTGTTGAAAGAATTTTCCCATTATATTCTGAGTCATTAAAATCTTTTGACGTAGTAAGAAGAGGTAAAGTAAGAAGAGCTAAATTACATTACCTAAGAGGTCTTACTGGTAAAAAAGCTAAAATTAAAGAGCTTAGAAAATAATTCTAATAAAAACTAAGACGTAAGTCTTAGTTTTACTCTCATGTCTAAGACATTTATACACACTGCGCTACTTCCTGAAGCACAAGCATTAATCAATTACCTAGAATTAAAACAAAATACTGCAGCTGAAAATTTGCCAAATGGTAATAAACTTTTTGTTGATAAAGATGAAAAATATATATTAATAGTATCTGGAATAGGGAAAGAGAACACACTTAAATCACTAGATTTTATATACCAAAATTATGATATACAAAAAGCAATAAATATAGGCATTGCTGGATGTAGTGATTCCTCTATTAAAATTGGAACTTTCTTTTGTATAAATAGACTTTTACCAAATATTAATTTTGCTCCTATTACCACTGTTGATAAACCACTTGAAAGTGATGAAGATTTGCAAAGTGTTCTTGTGGATATGGAAGCTAAATACTTTTTAGAAAAATCAAAAGAGCACACAAAAGAAGTTTATAGTTTTAAAGTTGTTTCTGATTATTTAGATACAACAATTCCTAAAAAATCCTTTGTGATAGAATTGATTGAAAAAAATAAAGAGAAATGGAAATTGTTTCTATGACGTATAAAGAAAAATTTGAATCTTCGATATTAAGAACAAATTTTGACAAACTTTCAAAAGAAGAAAAACAAATTGTAGAAGAGAAAGCTTTTTTATATGAATTTTCTTTTCAGGAATTAAAACAATTAATTGATTTTGCAATTGATTTTAGAATGTGGCATGAAAAAGATATATCGAAGTTTTTTAAAGATGAATATCCTAATAGAAAAACAGCTTTTAATGATATTAGAAACAAATGGCAGGAATTAAGAAATAAAGCAAATTCATACTCAAAGTTTTCAAAAGAGTTGTATAAAGATGATGTAAGAAAGTTTTCATTTACTAAGTTCGAAGGTGAAAAAACTGGTTTTGGTTCATGCCCTGTTGCAAGTCCTGGTACTAGATGTTGTAATTTACTAACTTTAGATGCTGTTCAATCTTGCGGTTTTGATTGTTCATATTGTTCTATTCAAAGTTTTTATAATGAAGATAAAATAGGCTTTGATAAAAACTTTAAAAAAAATCTTGAAAATATTGTCTTAGACCCCAATGAGACTTATCATATAGGAACTGGGCAAAGTTCAGATTCTTTGATGTGGGGCAATAAAGAGGGGATTTTAGAAGCACTTTTTGATTTTGCTAAAAAATGGCCAAATATAATTTTAGAGTTTAAAACAAAATCAAATAATATAAAATACTTTTTAGAAAATGAAGTACCAAAAAATATAATTTGTACTTGGTCTTTAAATACACCAACAATAATTGAAAATGAAGAGCATTTAGCAGCATCTTTAGATCAAAGAATAGAAGCTGCAAAAAAAGTAAGCCAAAAAGGTGTTTTAGTTGGCTTTCACTTTCATCCAATTGTTCATTATGAAAACTACTTAGCTGAGTATGAAGATGTTTATAAAAGACTAATTGATACCTTTGATTCAAAAAAAGTTGCTTTGGTTTCTATGGGAACTTTAACTTTTATCAAACCTGTTATAAATAAAATTAGAAGTAGAAACTTCAAATCAAAAATTCTTCAAATGCCATTAACTGATGCAAATGGAAAACAATCATATCCATTAGAAATAAAGCGAGAAATGTTTAAGCATGCATACAATACTTTTAAACCTTGGCATAAAGATGTTTATTTTTATCTATGTATGGAAGATCAAAGTTTATGGAAAGATTGCTTTGGGTACGAATATTCAAGCAATAATCAAATGGAAGATTTTATGAAGATGAGTTATATGAATAAGATAAATCAAAATTCTTAAGTTATTGAAAAGTTTATTATCTATACAAAATTATTTCATAGCCTTGTACTTAAATGATATACTTTATAAGAGCTTATTTTTATCTTTTTTGACTTAACACTTAACTAATATTTCCTGCAGCTCAGTCCTTAGGAGCTGTATAGATGAAAACACAATTTGATATTAAAGAAGTTTTGGTAAAAGCCATGATTCTTCAAAAAACTGGATCAATAATCAAAGCAATAGAATTATATGAAGAAATATTAAAAGAAGATGAGATTAATTTTGAAGTTTATCTTGAACTAGGTAATTGTTATAAAGAAATTAAAGATTATAATAAGGCACTTCTTTATTTAAAAAAAGCAATTAAATTGAACAATAAATGCCATCTAGGTCACTTTAATATGTCTAAAATTTATGAAAAAATCAATAAATATGAGTTTTCTCTTTTTCATTTAGAAATGGTAATAAAAATTTGTCCAGATTCTTATGAAGCATTTTTTTCAATGGCACAATGTTATAGAAAAATGAAAAATGAAGATAAAATGATTGAATATCTTCATCTAACACTTGAAAAACTGCCAGAACATCCTGGTGCAAATCATTTATTGGCATCTTTTAATAAAAATACAACGAGTAAGTATTCTTCTGAATATGCAGAAAACCTTTTTGATCGTTATGCTGATTATTTTGAGGATCATCTAGTAAACTCATTAGAATATAAAGTACCATTTATCATAAAAGAAAAACTAAAATCATTAAAGCTTTCAAAAGAGTCACGATTTTTAGATTTAGGGTGTGGGACAGGATTATTAGGAAAGAGTATTGTTGAATCATTTCCTAATTTAGTTGGTGTTGATATATCTAAAAATATGATTGAAGAAACGAGAAAAAAAGGAATTTATTCTTCACTACATGTTGGTGATATAGAAAAGTTTCTTTTAGATAATAATGAGAAATTTAACCTAATAATCGCAGCAGATGTTTTCTTGTATATTGGAGACTTAGAAAATATCTTTTCTATTATAAAAGATTCCCTTGATGATGAGGGATACTTTATCTTTACTATTGAATTATCGCAAGTAAAGATAGATAGTTATCAGTTGGCAAAAAATGGAAGGTTTTCTCATACTATAGATTATATTGAAACATTATTTAAAAAAAAGGGTTTGACACTTTATGAAAAAGAGGAAATTATACTAAGACAGGAGAATAAAATTGGCCAAGAAGGTGTAATATTTATACTGAAAAAATCTTTATAATTTAAGATTTTCAAACTAAACTACATTAAACTTAAAAAAAACACTACAAAAAAACTCATATTTGCAACTAAGTTGCACTTAATATTTATCTGATAAAATTTCAAATTGCAATTAAGTTGCATAGTTATAATAAAGGATAAGTCTTTAATGCAATTGGAAAAAAATATAATTGAAGTAAAAAATCTAAATTTTTCTTATGAAAAACAAAGGGTTTTAGAAGATATAAATTTTACTATTGAAAAAAGTGACTTTTTAACTATCATTGGACCAAATGGTGGAGGTAAATCTACTTTATTAAAACTTATTTTAGGAATAAATAAACTTCAAAATGGTTTTATAAAAGTTTTTGGAAAAAATCATTTAGAACAAATACAAAATATTGGATATGTTCCTCAAAATACAAATGTAAATTTAAAATTCCCAATTACAGTTTTAGAAGTTGTTATGATGGGACAAAATAGTCTTATTAAAAGAATATTTGGTTATAAAAAAGATGAAAAGCAAAAAGCTTTAGAGGTTTTAAAAAAAGTTTCAATGGAAGATTTTGCAAATAATAAAATCTCAAATCTCTCCGGTGGACAAAGACAAAGAGTTTTAATAGCAAGGGCACTTTTCTCAAATCCTAAAATTTTACTTTTAGATGAGCCAACTTCAAATATAGATATAAATGGGTGTGAACAAGTTTATTTAACACTCCAAGAACTTAATAAAAAGATACCAATAATTGTTGTAAGTCATGATATTTCTGTGATTTTAAAGTATGCCTCAAAAGCTTTTTATGTAAATAAAAGAATGACTCAACATGACTTGAGCAAAATGAAAGATGAGTTTAAATCTATTGATTCTCATGTTTGTGAAATTGAACTTTTAGAGATGTTAGGAAAATGTAGATGTTAGAGATACTATCATATGAATTCATTCAAAATGCTTTATTAGCTGGAATTATTGTAAGTGCAATCACTGCGATAATTGGGACACTTGTTGTTGTAAATAAAATGGTATTCCTTTCAGGTGGAATTGCCCATAGTGCATATGGTGGAATTGGACTAGCTATGTTTTTTTCCTTACCTATGCTTTTAACAACTTCAGTTTTCTGTATTTTGGTTGCAATTATAATTGCCCTAGCAAGTTATAAAAATAGAGAAAATCTTGATATTATGATAGGTCTTATTTGGGCTGTTGGGATGTCCTTTGGTATTTTACTAGTTGATTTAACTCCAGGTTATCAAACTGATTTAATGAGTTATTTATTTGGCTCATTACTTGCTGTTAACAATGAAGATATATATTATATGGGAATACTTTTATTTTCTATTTCTTTAATTGTAGCAATTTTTTATAGGGACATTTTAGCTGTATCATATGATAGTGAATATGCAAATTTAAGGGGTATTAAAACAAGATTTTTTTATACACTTATTTTGATTTTATCAAGTTTGACTATTGTTATTTCCATAAAAGTTGTAGGTTTAATCTTAGTAATTGCCTTACTTACAATTCCTATTTATATCTCAGGCTTTTTTTGTAGAAGCTTGATTTCAATGATGATAGTTTCTGCATTACTTTCTATATTGTTTACGATAATTGGACTAAGTATTTCTTATCAATTTGATTTAAGCTCAGGGCCATCAATTATTATGGCTAGTTCAATTTGTGCATTAATGGTTTTTATTTACAAAGGAATAAAAAAATGAATATGAAAAAAAACAATACTAAAAATACAAAGAAGATAATTGAGTCAAATATTGCAAATCTTCCAACAAGATATGGAACATTTGATATAAAAGCTTATAAAGACGGATGCCAAGAGCATCTAGCAATTATGAGTAAGGATTTCAAAAGTATTGAAGAACCTTTGGTTAGGGTTCATAGTGAGTGTTTGACAGGTGATGCAATTGGCAGTTTAAAATGTGATTGCAGTAATCAACTAGATTTAGCTTTAGAACTTATTTCAAAAGAGGGTGGTTTGGTTGTTTATCACAGACAAGAGGGGAGAAATATAGGTTTAGTAAATAAAATAAATGCTTATAATCTTCAAGATCAAGGCTATGACACAGTTGAAGCAAATTTAAAACTAGGCTTTAAAGAAGATGAAAGAGATTATAGTGCAGTTGAATATATTTTGAAGGACTTAGGTGTAAAGAGAATGAAGCTAATTACAAATAATCCTAAAAAAATCAATTTCTTTGAAAGCACTGGAATAGAGATTGTTGAAAGAATACCAGCAATTACAAAAATAAATAAATTCAATGAAAATTATTTAAAAACAAAAAAAGATCAATTAGGACATTTACTTTAAATTAAGGATTATGCTATGTTAAAAAAAGAATACATAGAAGAATTAAAAGACAAACTTTTGGATAAAAAACAAAAATTGTTTCAAGAATCTACAATAAGCCAAAATTTTATTGAAGAACTTCATAGTGATACAAAAGGTGATGAAGTTGATATTGCAGAGATATCTTCAGATACATACAATCTGACTCTTTTAAGAGAAAAGCAAATTGAAGAGTTAAGAGAGATTGAACATGCTTTAAAGAAGATTGAAAATGGCACTTATGATATTTGTGAAATGTGTGATGATCCAGTAGGCTTAAAAAGACTTCGGGCTAAACCCCATGCAAGATATTGTATTGAGTGTAGAACTGCCTTTGAAAAAGAACAAAAGGCTTAATCTCTAAAATAATAAAGGATTAATTATGTCAAATTGTACATATTGTGGAAAAAAAATACCAATGAGTAAAGTTTTTTGTTCTAAAAGTTGTAAAGAGAACTATTTTCAAATGGTTGCAATACAAATTCCTCAACCTTTTTTAAAAAGAATATTTATATTTTGTACCTTAGAACAAAGGGAGACTGAGATTGAAAAATTTGCTGCTAGACATGGTTGGAATATTGAACTTGTTAAAAAGAAAATTAAAGATGAATCAATCAAATTAGGTTATGCAGCCTAAACTATAAATTAAATAGTAATAAAAAGTAAGGAAATAAATGGAAGATATAAAAGTAGAATTAGAAAGTATAATCTTTGAGGTAATGTTGCCTGAATCTCAAGCTTTTTTACTAGAGTTAAATGATGAGATTGATAATGGCAATGATACAGAAGAAATTATTGAAGCAAAAAAAGATGTTGAATCTTTTTTAGAAGAATTAAATCGAATCTTGAAACTAATTGAAGAAGATAAAATTTCTGATGAAGATGCCCAAGTAATGTATGAAAAAATAAGAGCTATGTTAGATGAGCATGAGGATGAAGAGGATTAAGATTAATCCTCTAAAATTAATTTTAATGTTTCGGTTAGTTTCTTAGAATCTGAAAAATGATCAGCTTTTAAGATAAACTTTCCACTTTTATCAAAGAAGTAAATAAATGAAGTATGTGAAACAGAATAACCCATGGCAGAATTTTTTAAAGGTATTTTCTTATAAAAAGATTCGTATCTTTTTATAATATCATCAATATTTGTTTTATTTGAAGTTGCACCTATAAAATTTGGATGAAAATATTTTGAATATTCATTTAAGTTTTTAAGTGTGTCTCTATCTGGATCAACACTAATAAATAATCCAACAAAATCTTTTGTTTTTGCTTTATCAAAACTATTTAATGCTTGCGCTAAACTACTTAAACTAGTAGGACAAACATCAGGACAGTATGTATATCCAAAATAAATAGCTAAAGCTTTTCCTTTTAAGCTCTTTTTTGTTAGTTCTCCATTTATTGTATTTACTTTAAAATCGTATTTTTTTTCTTCTTTATAATCATCTACAAAAGGTTTTATTATGAGTATTATAAAAACTGCTATAAAAAATATAAGGCCAATTTTTTTTATATTATTCATTATTTGTCCGTTTTAAATTGGAATCTTGCACCAATTGTTTTATCTATAGTTTCAATTCTAATTTCTGCATTCCATTGCATGTCCCCTGTAGGACAAGTTGGAAGTGTACCTTTAGCTTCATAATTTCCATTACCAAGATTTTTAATTGGAAGAGTAAATTCTCCCATAAACATATTTGTTGCATAAATATCTAAATTAAGATTTTTTAAATTTTGATTATTGCTTTTTATTGTAAATGTCAAAGGTTTCATTAAGGGAATTGTTTTTGGTTCAACACTTAATTCAAAAGTAGTACCATCTTGAACTACAATTTTACAAGAGTTTTTATGTAAATCACAAGTTTTATCTTGAGTTATAAACTGTACTTCACCTTTAAAAGACTGGTATAAGGTATTAAAATCAATTAAAAAGTATCCCAATACAATAGAAATAATTCCTATTGTTGGGAAAATTAGGTTTTTTATATTAGTTTTTTTTTCAGACATTTTTTTAGTGATTATGCTTCATCTGATGGCCTTGGTGTTTCATCCCTGCCATTACTGTTTTGATTGGAGCTGTAACAGTTTTTGTTTCACCATTTGAAAGTTCTAACGTAAAGGTAACTTTTTCACCAACTTTTAAAGGCTTATGTAATCCTATAAGCATCACATGAAAACCACCTGGTTTTAAAATTGTTTCTGCTTTTGCTGGAATATCAATTTTTGAAATTTGATACATTTTCATAACTCCATCTTTCATATCATGGGTATGAAGCTCTACATTTTCTGAAATATTTGAAGTAGCTTTTACTACAGAAATATTTTCATTAGAGTTATTTTTTAATATCATAAATGCAGCCGAATTTGGAAGATTTGGTGGAGTTGCTCTAACATAAGCATCTTCAACTAGTAAATCAGCTGCAAAAACTGACATTATACTAAACAACAGTGCCAAAATGATTTTTTTCATAAACATATCCTTTTGGTTTTCTTGTTTAAATACTATTTTTTATAAACATATGCGTCATAAGTACTTAAAAAATAATAGCCATCTTTTGTAATATTGAATTCAATTTTAAGATTACAAACACCGTCATATTTATTTTTTTTAATAAACTTTTGTATTGTTGAGATATTTCTTAAATGAAACTCTTTAAAAGCCTCAGTCAAGGTAACATATTTGTTTTTACCATTAACTTTTTTTATTTTTAATATAGTTGTAGTACTTGCACTTGTATCAACAATAGTCATTTTGCTGTAATCAGGTTGAGAAGTTCTAATCCATATATCAGAAGTTTTTTGTGCATTTAAATTAGTTGAGACAATAAGTATAAATAAAAATAGTAAAAATTTTTTCAAGATAAACCTTCTAGTTAAAATTGTTAAATTGTATCAAATTAGATATTAAAGTTGTTTCTTTAATAGCTTAAATAATTTCTCTCTTTTTAAAATGTTTTCAATCTCTTTCTTTGCTTCATTAAAGTTAGCTATTTTCTGAGGTTTTGTAGCTTCTACTAGTACTACTTGCCAGCCAAAGTTATTTTTAACAACAAATAAATCTCCTGGTCTTTTTGAAGCAAGGTTAATATTAAATAATCTTTGAAATTGAATGCTTGTAAGCCATCCATTATCTCCGCCATTTTTTTTATTTCCATCTTTTGAATAAGTATTTACTGCATATAAAAAAGATGAGAGTCTCTCTTTTATTGGAGTAGCACTTAATCTTTTGAATAAATCAGTTGCTGCAAGTTTATTATCAACTAGAATATTTCTTAATTTAATTTGAGGTAAAACTTTTATCTTGCCTTTATTTTTACTATACCAGTTCTTGATCTGTTTTTCAGAAATCTTAATCTCTTTAAGTATTTCATTTTGCCAATACTGAAAGGCTAGATTTTTGATATTTGGTTCAATAATTTTTTTAAATTTACTATTATTTTTGTATTTAGAATAAGCTTTTTGTTCTAACTTTTTAATTTGCTTATCAGAAAAAGTGGGGTTAGCATTTAATAAGTTAAAAAGAACTAGAGTTATTACTAATAATATTTTCAAAATGAATTCTTTAGATTATCTTATTACCATGAATAAGATAATCCAGCTCCAACAGTATGTCTTTGATTCCCTGATTTTGCAGCACTAGTTTGAAAAATAAGATTATCATTTATTCTATATTTTGCACCTAATGCAAAACCATTATAACCATCATAGTTACCAAAACCTAAACCTAATGAAAATTTCTTATCTGGTTCAATTTGGGGAATATTTGCAATTGCAGTAACACTCGCTATTGCTCCACCTAATTGTCTTAAGTTAACTGCATCAAAATCACTTGTACCATCAGCTACACCATGAACTTGAACAGGTCTTCCTGTAGATGAGTCACTAAAAGTTGCCCCATTATCATTTAGTGTTAAACTACTTGAAGTAGTACCCCCTGAAATAGTTGTTTGATCACTTGTTACAACAATACCATGGGTATTCCCTAAGTCATTTGTTAATGTTAAAGATGCAGAAGCTTCAGTTGCCCCACTATTATATAATGCACCATTTTCATCTACATAAGCTCCACCAGTATATGAAATATCCATAGAACCAGACACATTAGATGAACCACTACTTACTGTTGTAGTTGCTGCTGTATCTGAGGTATATGTAAGTGTACCATTAACATACATATTACCATCAACTAATGTGTCCCCTACAATGATATTATTAACAGTATTTCCCGAAACTAAGCCTTGACTTGTTGCGTCACCATTTACAAGAGTATAGTCCGTTCCCACTGTCTGAGGAGAACTATATGCAGTAAACCCACTAGTTGTTCCAGAAGAGATTGATGTACTTCCATTTTGAACAATTATAGAACTGTTTCCACCATATATTAATGTACTACTTGAAGTATTTGTGTTACCTATTGTAGTTGTAGTTGCATTAGATGTAGTACCAATGTCTATTGTTGTACTGTTTATTGTAGTTGATGCACTATTGATTGTTGTATCATTTGATGCATTACCAATAGTTGTATCAGCTGTTCCTGTAGTATTTATATTAGTCGTTCCAAGAATTGTGTTAGTTGATGTACTATTACCAATATTAGTATCCCCACCTGCAATATTTATATTAGTTGTTGTACTTACGATATTATTGGTTGTACCTGTTATTGTATTAGTATCACCAGTGATAGTATTAGTCGCGCTACTATTACCAATATTAGTATCACCACTTGTAGTATTTATATTAGTAGTTGCACCCTCTATTGTAACACCTGAATTATTTGTAACAATTGAACTGCTTCCTGAAACTATTGAAACAGCACTTGTATTAGATGAGGAACCTATTGTTGTTGCAGCAGTTCCTGTAGTGTTGATATTTGTAGTTCCTTCTACATTTAAGTTATCTAGGTTTGTTGTTCCATCAACATCTAGGTTACCAGTATTAGAGATATTCCCAGTATTTGTTATATTTCCATCATTTGAAATACCATCAGTATTGGTCATTCCATCAACATCTAATCCACCTGTTCCAATATCAGCTGTAAGTGCTGACATCGTACCAGTAGTTGATATTCCCACAGAATCTGAAATACCATCAGTATTGGTCATTCCATCAACATCTAAATTGCCCGTGGTAGAAATGTTTCCAGTATTTGTTATATTTCCATCATTTGAAATATCATCAGTTGTAACTTGCCCATTAATATCCACATTATCAGTAATATTTATATTTCCAGTTGAACTACGTAAATCACCATTAAGATCTATAGTGACAGAATTAATATGTGTATTTGTAGAATTGATTTCTGTTAAGCTTAGAGTAGAAGAAATTATTTCTTCATCTGTTAAAGTGGCACTGTTATAATCTTTTAGAGAGAATGTCCCGATACCATCTTCGTTATCATCAATTTGAATAATATAACCATCATCAGAATTTACAGTTGTATCTGCAGCAAAAACATTTGCATATCCAAATAAAGTAATAATAACCAATGCACTTAATGAACTTCTCATCATATTCCCTAAACGTTATTTGGGATATTATATCAAATAAAATGAAAAATAACAAAAAACATAAATATATTTAGTTACTAGTAGAAAAAAGTAATAAAAAGAGAGTTTAAAAGAAAATAGAAACTTATTAATCTAAGTATTCTATTTTGTCTTTAATTAGGCTTACAATACCTTGTTTAACTTCATTCGCATTGTTTGGGTTATCTTGCATGCTATTTTCAATAAAACTAATTGCAATATTGAATTTGTCTGCATTGCCATTAGCTAAATCTGATATATTTTCAGCTGCTGCAGCTATAATATCTTCACTAGCTAGTTTTCCTGATTCTTGAATTTCATTATATTCAATAGCTTTAATCTCATCAACTATATCAGCTTGAAAAGATAAAAGTTCTAATTGTTCTTCAGGCATAGAATCAAAAAGAATCGCGTCTTCATTTTGTTCAGTATCAATTGTTTGTTGTACTGATGGAGTCTCAAATATTTTATTAGATATTTCATTTTCAGAGTAAGTTTTCTGGGAAATATTATCAATAGTCATTTAAATCCTTTAAATCATTATATGTAAAAAAACAATAAAAACTACTGAAATGATACAAATTAGTTGATTTATATCAATGAATCAGTTTTCATTTTTTATTAAGATTCCAACAAATTAATTTTAGAGGAAATAAAAATGAGTATGTTTTGTTATCAATGTGAGATGAGTGCACCAGATGGATGTGGTTCAAATGGAGCTAATATAGGAGTTTGTGGAAAAGATGAAAATCTTGCAAGATTGCAAGATATTATGATTTTTGGTTTAAAAGGTTTAAGTGCATATAGAGAACATTTAAATGAACTAAGACCACAAGAAACAAAAAATGTAGACGATATTATGAGTGAAACTTTATATTTTACTCTTACAAATGTAAATTTCAATTTTGATGATCATATTAAGCAACTTATGAAAGTAGGAAGTGCAGGTGTTGAGGTTATGGATAAATTATCAAATGCACATACTAATAAGTTTGGGATTCCAACGCCTGTTAAAGTTACTCAAAATAAAGTTGAAGGTAAAGCAATTTTAGTTTCAGGACACAATCTTGAAATGCTAGAAAAACTTTTAATTGCAACACAAGAAAAAGGTATAAATATATATACACATTCTGAGATGTTACCCGCTCATGCATATCCAGAGTTAAAAAAGTATGAACACCTAAAAGGAAATGTTGGAAAAGCGTGGTTTGACCAAGCCCAATTAATGAAAAGGTTTAATGGAACTTTTGTTGTAAATACAAATTGTATTGTTCCTCCAAAATCTAATGCTGATTATGTGGATAGAGTTTTTACATATAAAATAGTTGGAATTGAAGGTGGAAATCAAATTATTGATGATAATTTTGATGAATTGATTGAGAAAACTTTACAATGTGAAGATACGAATATGGATGATAATCTAAGTTTAGTTACAGGGCATCATTATAAAACTATTTTAACTTTAGCTCCAGAGATTTTAGAAGCTGTGCAAGAGGGAAAAATTAGTCAATTTTTTGTGGTTGCAGGTTGTGATGCTCCTGGAAAGGCTGGAAATTATTATAGAGAATTAACTCAAAACCTTCCTGATGATTGTGTAATTATCACATCAAGTTGTGGAAAATTTAGATTTAATGACATAGATTTCGGAAATGTCCCAGGAACGCAAATACCTAGATATTTAGACTTAGGTCAATGTAATGATAGTAATGGTGCCGTAGAGATTGCAAAGGCAGTAAGTACCGCACTTAATACACCAATAAATGATTTACCAATCTCTATCGTTCTATCGTGGATGGAGCAAAAAGCTGTGATTATTCTTTTAGCTTTATTTAGTTTAGGTGTTAAAAATATCTACTTAGGACCAAAACCACCACAGTTTGTTAATGAGGATATTTTTAATTTCCTAGCACAAACTTTTAATTTACATTTAACGGGCGATGCAAAAGAGGATTTAGAAAAACTATTGATTAAAAAAATCGCTTAGACCCAAATGTAAAAGTTTAGTAACCTATTGATGATAATATATCAAAGTGATATTATCTAAGTAGGTTCAATGGCAAAAGATAAAAAAGATTTAAATTTAAAAGAAGTAACATTAACCCTTTCTGGTGGTGGGATTAGAACTGCCGCCGCATTGGGTGTAATTAAGTATTTAGAAGAAAATAATTATGAAGTTAAGATGATATCTGGAACTAGTGGAGGAGCCATTATTGCTTTATTATATGGACATGGTTTTTCAATTAGAGAGATAGAAGAATTTTTCTTTACAGTAAACAAATGGGATCTATTCAATTTTAAATTTAGATTTAATTCTATTCTTAGTTTAAATAAAATTGAAGGAAAACTAAGGGCTTTCATAAAAAATAAAGAACAAAAAATACCTATACAAATATGTGTTACAAATATCGAAACAGGGAAAGCCGAGTACCATACAAAGAATGATTTGATTAAATCAACTATTGCATCTTGTTCTTTACTTCCTTATTTTTCTTCCATTGAAATAAATGAAAAGTTTTTTGTTGACGGTGGGTATAGTGATAATCTACCAAATAAAAAACTTTACAAGTTAAATTATCCAAATATTAGTGTAAATGTTAATAACCTTCCTAAAAGTTTTTCCCATAAAAAAGACTCTTTACATAGAAGATCTCTTTTTATATTGACTCAAAGTGCAATGAAAAGGGCAAAAAAAAGAGCAGACTTTTTTATTAATATTGATAGTATCTCAGAAATAAAACTATTTGATTTTAAAAGTTTTGATTTTGTTTTAGAGCAGGGATATATAAAAGCAAAAGAGATACTGACAAAAACCTAAAAAATTCAAAAAAATATGCACAAAAAAATCTAAAAACCTAAAAAATACTAATCGATTAAATAAAATTTTTTCAAAATAAAACCCTAAAAAAGCCACTTTTTTTTAAATGAAAATAAATTAAGAAAATTTTAAGAAAATAAATTTTTTTTTGATTTATAATTTTGCTAACAAAACGATAAAAGTTTAAAGAAAACCTATTATAGCATTTGGCCGTGCAAATTGATTTCTTTATTTGTTGTACTTAAATGTACGTTTATATTATTAGTTGTTAACAACTGGAGAATAAAAATGTTTAAAAAAATTGCATTATCTGTTTTATTAATTTCAGCTTTTGCTTATGCTCAAGATGAGCAAATGAGTTTAGAAGATAAATACAATGTATGTAGTGAAAACTATGAGCAATGCTTAGTAAAATGTGAAGAATCTAATGCAAATGCAGAAGAGTGTGGGGCAAAATGTGAAGACCTATTTTATCAATGTAATGAAAAGGTTGATCAAGACTTAGATGAGTCTAGTGATAAAACTGATCAAGAAGTAGTAGAAGATTCAAATAGTAATCAATAGGGTTGATATTTGAAAACAAACATCTATAAAAAACTTGTAAGACAATATTACGAAGAGTTATGGAATAAAGAATCAAAAGCTTTAATAGAAGAGCTTTTTACTGATGATATAGAGTTTCATGGTTCTTTAAATATTGATACAAAAGGAAAAAAAGAGTTTGAAAACTATATGGATGCAATATTAAAAGGGATACCTAACTTGCACCATGGGATTGAAATTCTTTTAGAAGAAAATGCAATAATTGCTGTAAGGGCTATTTATAATGGAACTCATAGTGGAAAATTATTCGATTATGAAGCTACCAATAATAGAATCAGTTATAACGGGGCATCTTTTTTTAAATTTAGAGATGAAAAAATTTCAAATATTTGGGTTTTAGGAGATCTTGCTACTTTATATAAGCAGATTTCGACTTCAAAAAAAAGTCAATAAGACCTAGTAAAATAGGGTTTTGATAGGAATTGCTTAATTTTTAAGCTTTTTTTAGATTTTTTCTTTTTTTTATAGATTATAATTATGTTGTAAAAAGTAAATGTAAGAATTTCTGAAAACCTATCAAAGCATTTGGCCGTGCATTTTTATTAAGATTTTCAGAAATTGATGTACCCATAAATGAATATTAAATACTAACACAATAACCTTAGTTTTTAGTTAACTGGAGTAGAAATGAAAGTAGGTTGCCTTTACAAATCATTTGTCAATTTATAGAGGTTAAAATGGCTAAATCTATTGATGACTTAATATCAAATTATATATTTGATGAGCCAATACAAATATTGGTTAATAAAATAACAAACCATATAAAATTTTACAACGATTATGACGCAGCAATAAAATTGATACAAGATAATAATTTAAATATTGAAAATATAGTTAGAAATACAGCACGACTTAAAACAAGTCAGATTGTTGAATTAGCATCAAAGCTAATTTCTATGAAATAATAAAAATATATTAGGAAAGGTACAATGGACTCTATTATCTATGAATTAAGAGCTAATGATATCAACGAAGATGATATTCAACTTATAATGGAAAAAGTTAAAAATAGAATATCAGAACAAAATATTGATATTGAACTTGAAAAATTAGGTTATCCAAAAGTTTTCACAGTTGATTATGATGATTATATTTATGAATATGATATGGATGAAGATGATGAGTTCTAATATTATAAATAATCTTAACACAAATGAGATACTTCATCAAATTCTATATTTAGTTAAATATAAAAAAGATTTTAAATTAGCAGCACAAGTTATGAAAGACAATTTAATCTCAATAGAGGAACTAAATGAAAGGACATTAAAGCTTTCACAATTGGAATTTGCAAAAATAGCTGATGCAATAATTAATAACAAGAGATAATTTTTATCCACTAATAAAATTTATTTATGTTTGTCTAAGTAAAAATTCTTTACAATTTCTAATGGAAAAAAATTCTCCGTTAGAAAAAGGATAAAAGATGACAAATATAGTAGAAATTTTAAAACAATTACAAGCAGATGCACATGCAATGTATGTGAAAGTACACAACTATCACTGGAATATTGAAGGTATGGATTTCTATCCTGTACACAATCAAACAGAAGAGATTTATACAAACTTTTCAACTTTATATGATGAACTTGCAGAAAGAGTTTTACAATTAGGTGAAAAACCATATTTAACTTTATCTGATTTAGTTAATACTACAAAAATTGAAGAGGAATTAAATTCAACTTTTAGATCTAAAGAGATTGTTGAAAAAATCATAAATGACTACAACTATTTTTTAAGATCATTTAGAAGTTTAAGTGAAATTGCAGGAGAATCTGGAGATAAAACAACTGAAGCTTTTGCAGATGAAAACGTCGCTAAACTTGAAAAAGATTTATGGATGATTGGAAATATGCTTAAGTAGTTTAAATTTTAAGGATTAGTATGGAAACACTAAGTCTTGACGATTACATTGTAGCTTTCCTACTAACCTTATTTGCAGGACTGTCGACAAGTATTGGAGCAGTTATTGCATTTTTTTCAAAAACAAAAACTGAAAAATTCTTATCTTTAGGATTGGGTTTTTCAGCTGGCGTTATGATATATGTATCTTTTATGGAGATACTACAAAAATCTACAGAGTCTTTTACTCAATTAGTATCAAGTGAAGTGAAAGGTGAAGCCTTAACATTAATTTGCTTTTTCTTAGGCATTGCAATTATAGCAATCATTGATAAACTTATTCCAAAAGATGTAAACCCCCATGAACCAAAATCAGAAATAGAGTTGGAAGAATTAAAACCTGATAATCAAAATAATGTTATTTTAAATAGTAATTTAAAAAGAACAGGTGTTTTTACAGCTTTAGCAATAGGTATTCATAATTTCCCCGAGGGTTTTGCAACTTTTATTTCCTCTTTAGATAACTTAACTCTTGGTTTAAGTATTGCCTTGGCTATTGCTATTCATAATATTCCAGAAGGAATGGCAGTCTCTTTACCTATTTACCATGCAACAGGAGATAAGAAAAAAGCATTTTGGTATGCAACCCTTTCTGGCTTTGCAGAACCAATTGGTGCAGTGATTGGGTTTTTTATATTATTTCCTTTTATGGGTGAGGCTACTTTAGGTGTAACTTTTGGACTTGTAGCTGGGATTATGATTTATATCTCCTTTGATGAACTTTTACCTGCAGCTAGAGTTTATGGAAATGCTCATACAACTATTGCTGGTTTAATTTTGGGTATGTTAATAATGGCAATTAGTTTATTAGCCTTTAAATTTGTTTGAGTTTAGAATAAAATAATACTTTTTGAAGACTATTTTATTATATACTCCAAAAATATCTTATAACATTTGGAGTATATTATGAAAAGTTTTAGTATTAGTACTAAATTAATGTTATTAATTATTGGTAGTTTAGTTTTTATGTCAGTAATTATTTTGTCAATAAGTATAAATGAAAGTATAAAACACTCAGAAAAAGAAAAACTTATACAGCTTAAATCGACTACCTATGCAAAAAAACAACATATACAAGAGTATTTTAAAACTATTGAAGGTTTGATTATTTCTATTGCAAATTCTGCTTCAACTCAAGAAGCTTTTAATGAGTTTATTAGAGGTTTTTATACTATTTCTAATCAATCAAGTGAAGAAGTTGATATGGCAAAAGTAAAAAATGAACTTCTAAATCACTATAATAATTTTTATATAAATAAGATAAATTTTGATTTAGCTAATATCCCTTCAAAAAAAGAAACTAGTAAATATTTACCAATAGATGACAATGGAATTTTAGCTCAATATATGTATATTGTAAAAAATGAAGAGAAAATTGGTGAAAAAAATAAATTAGTACAATCAAATACTTTTTTTAATAATTACGCCTTTGCCCATACTCGATTTCATGAAACCTTTAACACAATTTTAGAAAAATTTTCATTATATGATATTTTCTTAGTGGATTTAAAAGGTACAATTATTTACAGTACTTTTAAAGAAAAAGATTTTGCTACAAACTTAAAAACGGGACCTTATTTAAATAGTGGAATTGCTAAAGTAAATGAAAAAGCATATAAGTTAAAAAAAGGTGAAGTTGCCTTTAGTGATTTTGAGCCTTATGAACCAAGTTATAATACTCCTGCTTCTTTTTTAGCTATTCCTGTTTTTAATAATCAAAATAGAAGAATCGGTAATTTGATTATGCAATTTCCAATTGATGTAATTGATTCAATTATGAATTTTAATGGAAATTATGAAAATGCAGGTTTAGGTAAAAGTGGTAAAAGTTATTTAGTTGGAAGTGATTATAAAATGAGAAATAATCACAGATATTTAAAAGACCTTGACCATAAATATGTGAAAAGTTCAGGTACTAGTATATCTATATATGAGATTAAAACCGAGGCAACAAAACTTGCTTTAGAAAACAAAAGTGGGGCAAAACTAATAAAAGATAATGAAGGTAAAAAATATCTAAGTGCTTATTCTGGACTTAAGGTTTTTGATCAACAGTGGGGAATAATCTCAGAAATTGATAATGAAGAAGCTTTAGCTGATAGTATTAAATTAAATATAATTTTAGCTTCAATTTCATTTGCTGTACTTATTTTGATAATTTTTATTTCAATCTTTATTTTAAGAAATTCAATAATTAAACCTATTAAAAAATTTGAAAATGGTTTAATGTCTTTTTTTAAATATTTAAATAATGAAAGTGATGAAGTTATTTATTTAGATGATTCTAAAAATGATGAAATAGGGAAAATGTCAAAAGCTGTCAATTCAAATATTAATAAAACAAAAGATGGAATAGAAAAAGATAGAGAGCTAATAAATGAAACGGTAAATATATTATCTGAATTTGAGAAGGGTGATTTATCCCAAAGAATTAAAGCTAATCCTTCAAATCCTTCATTGGAAGAACTAAAAACTGTAATAAATAATATGGGGAATAATTTAGAAACAAATATTGAAAATATCTTAAAAGTTTTAGAAACTTATACTCAATACAACTATTTACAAAAAGTTGATCCAAAAGATTTAAAAGACCAGCTTTTAAAATTAGCTCAAGGGGTAAATCTCCTAGGCGATTCTATTACTCAAATGCTTATTGAAAATAAAACAAATGGATTAAAATTAGATGATAGTTCAGATAAGCTAATTGAAAGTGTAGAAATTTTATCAAATAATACAAATTCTGCAGCAGCATCTATAGAGCAAACTTCTGCTGCTTTAGAAGAGATAAACGGTAATATAGTTTCAAATAATGAAAATGTTGAAAAAATGGCTTCATATTCCCAAGAAGTTAATAGGTCTGTTAAAACAGGAGAAGAATTAGCCCAAAAAACAACAAAAGCAATGGATGAGATAAATGAACAAGTTAGTGCTATTAATGAGGCTATAAGTGTTATTGACCAAATAGCTTTTCAAACAAATATCCTATCTTTAAATGCTGCAGTTGAAGCAGCAACAGCAGGTGAAGCTGGAAAAGGTTTTGCAGTTGTTGCCCAAGAGGTTAGAAATCTAGCTTCAAGAAGCGCTGAAGCTGCAAAAGAGATTAAAGATTTGGTTGAAACTGCAAATATTAGAGCAAATGAAGGGAAACAAATTTCAGATTCTATGATTGAAGGATATAGTAGTCTTAGCCAAAATATAAATAATACAATTGAACTTATTCACGCTGTATCAACTTCTTCAAAAGAGCAACAAATTGGAATTTCACAAATAAATGAAAGTGTTGCAAGTTTAGATAAACAAACTCAAGAAAACTCAAGTATTGCTCAACACACAAACAATATAGCACTACAAACAGATACTATTTCTAAGCAAATTGTTGCTAATGCAGACCAAAAAGAGTTCATAGGAAAAAATGACATAAATATAAATTAATAAATAAATATATTCTTTTCATTATTAAAAGATAAAATGCTACAATACGCCAATTTTAAAAAGGGATGCAAAAATGCTTCATAGTATTGTAGATTTTATAGTTCAAACAATTGGTGATTTAGGTTATTCAGGAATTTTTATAATGATGTTTTTAGAAAGTACTTTCTTCCCTTTTCCTAGTGAGGTAGTAATGATTCCAGCTGGTTACTTAGTTCACAAGGGTGAGATGAATATGGCTATGGTTTTATTTTGTGGGATATCAGGTTCTCTTGCTGGAGCACTTTTTAACTACTATCTAGCTATTTATGTAGGACGTGCTGTTTTAATAAAATATGGGAAATATTTTTTCATAAAAGAATCTACAATTCAAAAAGCTGAAAGGTTTTTTGAAAACCATGGGCATATCTCAACATTTAGTGGAAGATTAATACCTGCTGTTAGGCAACTTATATCATTCCCTGCTGGACTTGCTAGAATGAATATTGTAAGTTTTTCTATTTATACAACATTAGGTGCCTCTATTTGGGTTGTGATTTTAACTTTACTTGGTTATTACATTGGAGATAATGAAGCTTTAGTAAAAGAGTATTTATCAACTATTATTTATATTTTATTAGGATTAATTGCCTTAGGAGCTTTTATTTATTATAAAAGAATAAACAAAGGTTTATAAAATGAAAAAAGCTATTGTAACTGGGTTTTCTTCTGGAATTGGAAAAGCAATTTGTGAAATTTTAGAAGAAAATGACTATAAGGTTTTAACCTTAGAATCAAGACTTGAAGATACAAAAGCATTAGAATCAGAAGTGAAAAATCTATTAAAAGAAAATGAAATCGATTTATTGGTTAATTGTGCTGGTCTTGGAATATTTAAGCCCCATGAAGAGATATCAATTTCTAAAATCAAAGAGTTAATAAATATAAACCTTACTGCACCAATTATACTTTCAAGTTTACTTTTAAGAACTCTTAAAAAAACAAAAGGACATATTATAAATATTGCTTCAATTGAAGCAACAAGACACTCAAAATTTTCAGCACTTTATACAGCTACAAAATCAGGGCTGAGAAATTTTTCTTTAACTTTATTTGAAGAGTTAAGAAAATCAGATGTTAAAGTTACTACAATTAATCCAGACTTAACAAAAACAAACTTTTTTGATGAGTTTAACTTTGAGCCTAGTGAAAATAAAAATGCTCATTTATTACCTCAAACCATTGCAAATACAATTTTAGATATTTTGAATTTCGATGGAGTTATCACTGAAATCACTGTTCGTCCACAGCGACTTGAGATTAAAAAAAAATAAAAAAAATATTTTAAGTTATACAATTAAAGAATAATTTTTGTGTAATAAATGTACAAGAAATACTTGACAATGTAAAAAAAAGTAGTTAAGATTTAACTATATTTTTTACAGGAGGCTACAAAGATGTTATTTATTAGTTGCTCAAAATTAAGACATTTTATTTGCTTAGCCTTAATTAAACTTTTTAGAACTTTCAAAATTAATGTAAGACCTGTAAAAGAGATTCAAAACTTACTAATCCAAGAAAAAAGCTTTATTTTAACTGCCAGATAGACCCTCGCAATTTATTTAGTGTGTAATAAGTTGTAAGTCATATAGATAATATATTACAGTATTTATTATTTATGTGACTTAGTAGGGTCTTTTTTATTTTAAAAAAATCAAAAATTATATTAAGGAAAAATTATGTTAAATGATAAAACAGTATTTGAAGAGAATGAATCAGAAATTAGAGCTTATTGTAGAGCAGTACCAACTGTTTTTAAATCATCAAAAAATGCAATTATGATTGACGAAAATGACAAAGAATTTGTAGACTTTTTTGCAGGAGCCGGAGTTTTAAACTTTGGTCACAATAATCCAAAAATGAAAGAAGCGGTAATAGAGTTTTTACAAAGAGATGGAGTAGTTCACTCTCTTGATATGTTTACAGATGTTAAAAGAGATTTTATCTCAACATTTGTCGAAACTGTTTTAAAACCTAGAGGAATGGGTGATTATAAACTTCAATTCACAGGGCCAACGGGAACAAATGCAGTTGAAGCAGCACTTAAACTTGCTAGAAAAGTAACTGGAAGAACAGAGATTGTAGCTTTCCATAGAGGTTTCCATGGTATGACTTTAGGTTCACTTGCTTGTACAGCAAATAATGCCTTTAGAAGCTCGTCAGGAGTTCCTTTAAACAATGTTATTAGAGGAACATTTAATGACATGGAAGCTCTAGATAGAATGAGAGAGCAAATGTTTGATGCAGGGTCAGGGATGTTACCACCAGCTGGATTTATAGTTGAACCAGTACAAGCTGAAGGTGGTGTTCGACCAGCAACAAAAGAGTGGCTTCAAGCAGTACAAAAGCTTGCACGTGATACAGGAGCATTATTTATCCTTGATAGTATTCAATGTGGTAATGGTAGATGTGGAAGTTATTTTAGTTTTGATGATTTAGATGTTGACCCAGATATTAATATTTGTGCAAAAGGTTTAGGTGGATTTGGTACACCAATTGGTATGTTAGTAAATAAACCAGAAATTGATAAAGCTTGGGGGCCAGGACAACATACAGGAACATTTAGAGGACAAGGTATCTCATTTGTAGCTGGGCGTGTTGCCTTAGAGTATTTCAAAGATGAAGAGTTTAATAAAGAGACTATTAGAAAAGGTAAAGTGATTAGAGCCTTACTTGATGAAATGAATGATAAATATCCTCAAGTTACTGATATTAGACAAAAAGGGATGATGTTAGCAATTAACTTCGATAATGCCGCAACAGTTAAAGAGATTACTGGAAAATGTTATGAAAATGGTCTAATTATTGGGGCTTGCTCAACTGGTGAGATCATTAAATTTATTCCACCTTTAACAATTGAAGATGATGTTTTAGAAGAGGGCTTAAAAAGATTTAAAGCTTCAGTTGAAGCTGTATTAGGTTAAAAGCAACTGGTTGCTTTCTTTAGAATTTGCTTCTTTAGATGAGATTTATTCTCATTGGTAAAAGAAGTTAAAAATATAGGTCCCTGAAAAAATGGGACATTTTTTAAGGATAAATTATGGGATATAGTTCAACACATTTTAAATCAATAAATCCATACAATGAAGAAGTTGTCTGTGAAGTACCAATGCATACAAAAGAACAAACAAGAGAAATTATAGAAAATTCACAAGAAGCATATTTAAGTGAATGGATTAATACAAGTTATGAACAAAGAGCAAAGCTTTTGAATGCAGTTGCAAAAGAGATGAAAGACAATCTTGATTATTACGCACTTCCTATGACTGAAGAGATGGGAAAACCAATTAATGAAGCAAGAGGGGAAGTTAATAAAGCTGCGTGGGCAGCAGAACATTACGCAAGTTTTGGAGAAGAATATTTAAAAACTGAATACTTAGAATCAGATGCTACTGAAAGTTATGTTCAGTATTTACCCCTTGGAGTAACACTTGGAGTGTTACCTTGGAATGCACCATTTTGGCTAGCTTTTAGATATCTAGCACCTGCGCTAATGTCTGGAAATACTTGTATTATGAAACATGACTCACATACTCCATTATGTGCACTTAGAATAGTTGAAGCCTTTACTAAAGCAGGTTTCCCTACAAATGTTGTTCAAAATCTAATGGTGGGACATGCTTTACTTGAAGATGTAATTAGACATGAAAATGTAATGGGAGTTTCCCTTACAGGTTCTTCAAAAGCAGGAGCTGCTGTTGGAGCTATTGCTGGAAGTGAGATTAAACCAGTTGTTTTAGAACTTGGTGGTAGTGACCCAGCTATTATTTTAGCTGATACACAAGATTTAGAAAAAGCAGCTGATGTAGTGGTTTTATCAAGATATATAAACGCAGGACAATCTTGTATTGCCGCAAAAAGAATTATCGTTGAAGAGCCAATTTATGAAAAATTTATAGCTTTACTAAAAGAAAGATTTGAAAAATTAAAACTTGGTGATCCTAAAGATGAGTCAACAACTATTGGACCAATAGCAAGACGTGAGTTAGTTGAAGAGATGCATGAGCAAGTTGATAGATCAGTTGCGGCAGGAGCTAGATTAGTTCTTGGTGGTCAAAGATTAGATGATATGCAAGGGTTTTTCTTCCCTGTAACTATTTTAGCTGATGTAGAACCAGGTATGGTTGTTTCTTGTCAAGAAACATTTGGACCAATAGCTTCAGTTATAAAAGTAAAAGATGAAGAGGAAGCTATAAAAATAGCAAATGCAACAGATTATGGTTTAGGTGGTTCTGTTTGGACAGGGGATATTGAAAAGGGTAAAAAATTAGCTTCAAGAATTGTAACAGGACAAGTTTCAATTAATGGAATAGTTAAATCAGACCCAAGACTTCCAAGTGGGGGAGTTAAAAAATCTGGACTTGGAAAAGAGTTAGGACCACACGGAATTAGAATGTTTGTAAATACTCAACAAGTTTGGGTCGGTCCTGTAAAAAGTTAAGTTTTGGAGAATAAAATGAGTAAAACAAAACTTGCCTTTACTAAAAAGGAATATATTCAAAGGGTTAAAAGGGTTAAATCTTTAATGCAACAAAGACGAATTGACGTCTTAGTTGCAACAGACCCAGGAAATATGAATTGGCTAACTGGATATGACGGATGGTCTTTTTATGTTCATCAGGGTGTAATTATCTCTTTAGATCATGAAGAACCTATTTGGTTTGGAAGATTTATGGATGTAAATGCTGCCTTACTTAGATGTTACATGAGTGAAGCGAATATGATTGGTTATCCTGAAATGTATGTACAAAATCTAGATGAGCATCCAATGACATGGATTGGAGAAAATGTTTTTAGAAAAAATGGATGGGATAAATGTGTCATTGCAACGGAAAGGGATAATTATTATTATTCTGCAGAAGCTCATTTTAGATTAACAGCTACTTTACCAAATGCAACCTTTGTAAATGCCAATAATCTAGTAAATTGGGTTAGGGGTAAAAAGTCTGCAAAAGAGATTGAGTATATGAAAATTGCTGGAAGAATTACTGAAAAGATTCACCAAAGAGTACTTGATATTGTAAGGCCAGGTATTCCTAAATCACATGTGGTTTCACAAATTTATGAAACAGCAATTGCTGGAGTTGATGGTTATGGAGGAGATTATCCTTCAATTGTACCATTACTTCCTTCTGGGACTGAAGCATCTGCATCTCATATTACTTGGGATGATAGACCCTTTAAACGAAATGAAGCAACATTTTTTGAAATATCTGGGTGTTATAAAAGATACCATGCTCCTATGTCAAGAACAATCTACATGGGAAAACCAAATCAAAAATTTCTTGATGCTGAAAAGGCATTACAAGAAACAATAGATGCAGGACTTGAAATGGCAAAGCCAGGAAATACAACTGCTGATATTGCAAATGCGGCCCAGAAAGTTATGAATAAATACGGTATTGATAGAAATAATGCAAGATATGGATATCCAATTGGAGTTAGTTATCCACCCGATTGGGGGGAGAGAACTTGTAGTTTAAGAAGTACAGATTTAACACTTCTTGAACCAGGTATGACTTTTCACTTTATGCCAGGAATTTGGCAAGATGATTGGGGAATTGAGATTACAGAAAGTATTCATATTACTAAAGATGGAGTAGAGACTTTTTGTAATTTTCCAAGACAATTATTTTTAAAGTAATACTAAATATAGGGGGGTGTATCTATAAAAAAGCTTATATTTACAAAACTAAAAAGAGAAAAAAGTGATAAACCAAAGAAAGAAAGGAAATTGATATGAAATTATTTAAAGGATTGGTAATAGCAGGTTTAATTACTGCTACAAGTTTAAGTGCAGCAACATGGAAATATGCTTTTGGTGAAGGTACAAGTGACCCTCAAGGTATTTATGCAACTGCATTTAAGAGTTTTATAGAGGATAATTCAAGAAATAAAATTGAACTATATAAGGTTGGTTCTTTAGGTGAAGAAACTGACATGATGGAGCAAACAAGAGCTGGATTACTTCATTTCTTAGGGCAATCAACAGGATATATGGGTGGAACTATCCCTGAAATGGATATTTTTACAGTTCCTTACGTAATGCCAACAGATACAAAACAATTGGACTATTTCTTTAAAAATTCAAAAGTAGTTAATGAGATGCTTCCAACAATTTTCCATAAACATGGATTAGAACTATTATCTATTTTCCCTGAAGGAGAGATGGCTGTTACAACTTTTGAAGAGTTTCATTCACCAGCAGATTTAAAGGGTAAAAAAATGAGAGTTATGCCTGGTTCACCAATTTTAGTTGAAACATATAAAGCTTTTGGATCATCTCCTCAACCTATGTCATGGGGTGATTTAGTTGGTGCACTTAAAACAGGAATGGTTGATGGACAAGAAAACCCAACAGTATGGATTGAAGCTTATGGTTTAGATGATTTAACAAAAGTTTTAACATATACAGGACATGGTCACTTTAATGCATCAGTTAGTGCAAATAAAAAATTCTATGATGAATTATCAAAAAGAGATAAAAAATTAGTTCAGGCAGCTGCCCAATTTGCCCATAAAACAATTTTACAAGAAGCTCAAAAACTTGATGCTTATGGATTAGGAAGAATTGTAAGAACAAATCCAGATTATAAAATTGTAACTTTAACTGAAGATGAAAGAAAAGCATTTAAAGAAGAAGCAAAAGCTGTGCAAGAATCATTTGCTTCAAAAAGTGATTCAAACAAAAAAATAATGACTCAAATGATGAAAGATTTAGCCGAAGCTGAAGCAAATGCTAAATAATTCATAAGATATAGTAATCCACTTTAAGTGGATTTACTATAGTAGATTACAAAGTGTTGTAACCTATTATAGTAAAAGGAAGAATTATGGACACTAGTACAAAGAACCCAATACTAAAAGCTTTAGATTTTGTAGATAAGATACTAAGTAAATTTGAAGGTATTATGCTTGCTTTAGGTGTAATGGCAATGGCAATAATAACTATACTTTCTGTTATTACAAGGTTTGTTTTTAATGATGCATTAACTGTTACTGACGAATTAAATATGATATTTATTGTAATAGTTACATTTGCTGGTCTAAGTTATGCAGCTAGAAATGGAAGACATATTAGAATGTCTGCAATATATGATGCTCTTCCCACAAAAATTAGAAAAGTCTTTATGATATTTATCTCTTTAATAACTTCAATTTTTATGTTCATATTAGCAAAATATTCATATGGATATATAGTTGAAGTATATGAAAGTGGAAGAATATTACCAGCTATTGGAATTCCAGTATTTTATGTGTATTTATGGGTTCCAATTGGATTTACTGTTACAGGGCTTCAATATTTTTTCACAGTTGTAAAAAATATTAGAGAAGACGATGTTTTTCTTTCAACAAATGTAAGAGATGGTTACAGTGATAGTAACAATGACATGGAAGTATAAGGAAGAAAAATGCAAAAGCTTATAAAACAATTTTTAATAATTCTTACAATTTTAGTTGGATTTTCCATATCTGCTTTTTCAAAAGAGAATATAACTTTATATTTTGATGAGATTGCTATTGAGGACAAAGTTAATCTTTTTATTTATGGTTCAGCAGAATCAGAAGATTTTTCTTCCCATAAATGGCAAATTGTAAATGTAAAAGTAAAAGATAGTAAAAATAAAGAGCTTCTTTTTAGTACTGAGACTGATAAAAAAGGTTTTTGGGAAGTTGAAAATATCGATATCAAAGATTTTAGTGATGGAAAGCTTAATATTGAAGTAAAAATGATGACAGAAGATGGTGAAGTTTTGGCTTCTTTAGTGGATAAAAATACTATAAAAGATACTAGTTTTAAAATAACTGAATTTCTAAAAAATCATTTATCTGCATCTATTTTTTCATTAATGGTGATTTTATTATTACTTGGTTTTCCTATGATGATTCCATTAATTGCAGGAACCTCTTTGGGTGTTTTCTTACTCTTTGATGGTGATTTTTCGAAAATGGAGTTTCTAATTCAGCAGATGATGGGTGGGATTAGGCCTGCTGCACTTATTGCTGTTCCTATGTTTATTCTATCTGCTGATATTATGACTAGAGGAAAAAGTGCTGAAAAACTTATTGATTTGGTAATGGCTTTTGTAAGACATATAAAAGGTGGACTTGCAGTTAGTACAGCAGGAGCTTGTGCTATGTTTGGTGCCGTTTCAGGTTCTACTCAAGCAACAGTTGTTGCAATTGGATCTCCGTTGAGACCAAGACTTAAAAAAGGTGGATATAAAGAATCATTTATTTTAGCTCTTATCGTAAATTCAAGTGATATTGCTTTTTTAATTCCTCCAAGTATAGGAATGATTATTTATGGAATTGTTGCTAAAACATCTATCCCTGAACTTTTTATTGCTGGGATTGGACCTGGATTATTAATCCTTTTTCTTTTTTCAATTTATAGTATTATTTATGCATATAGACATAATATACCAACAGAACCAAAGGCCTCATGGAAAGAAAGAGGTCATGCTTTATTAAATGCCTTATGGCCTTTAGGATTTCCTTTAATTATTGTTGGTGGTATTTTTGGAGGAATATTTTCTCCCACTGAAGCAGCCGCAGTTAGTGTAGCATATGCAATTTTCCTAGAAGGTATTGTTTTTAAAACAATGAAACTAAAAGATCTATATGCAACAGCTAAATCAACTGGATTAGTAACAGCTGTTGTATTTATATTAGTTGGAGCTGGAGCTGGGTTTGCATGGGTATTATCTTTTGCTCAAATTCCACAACAAGTTTTAAGTTCTATTGGTATTACAGAAATGGGACCTTATCAAGTTTTATTTGTAATCTCAATTGCCTTTTTTGTAGGATGTATGTTTGTTGATCCAATTGTAGTTATATTAGTTTTAGTTCCTATTTTTGCGCCAATTGTAAATTCAGTAGGATTAGATCCAGTTTTAGTTGGGACGATTATTACGCTTCAAGTAGCTATTGGTTCTGCAACCCCACCTTTTGGCTGTGATATCTTTACAGCCATTGCAGTATTTAAAAGACCATATTTAGAAGTTATTAAAGGAACACCACCATTTATTTTTATTCTTTTAAGTGTATCGGTAGCTTTAATTTTCTTCCCAGATATTGCCTTATTTTTGAGGGATGTTGCCTTTAAGGATCTAAATGTAATTGAGTATTTTCAAAACTTATTTGGTTTTGGTGCTCAAGTTATAGAATAATTTTAAGTAAAAAGGAGATGTCTTGTTTAAAAAGATATTAGTACCAACTGATGGCTCAGAACAAGCTAAAAAGGCTTTAGATTTAGCTTGTAAAATGGCCTTAGAAAATGAACAAACTCAGATAAATATATTGTCAGTTTTTAGACATCACAGTTTTACTGAGGCGTCTTTAGCAATGTTACCAAGACAAGCAGACGATGAAGCTGCAAATTTAGATGAGGTTATGAGATCTTATGCAAAGGAGTTAGTCGCCAAGTCAAAAGAGATTGCCATTGAGTATGGATTAGAAAAACATAGGGTAAGAGGTTTTATTAGAATTGGACAGGTTGCAAAAGAGATTTTAGATTTTATAAAAGAAGAAAATATTGACTTAATTGTAATTGGAAAACAAGGAAGAGGGGATTTAAGTGGTTATCTTTTAGGTGGAGTTTCACATAAAGTTACAGGTCTTTCAAAAATCCCAGTAATGGTTGTATGATGATTTTATTTGATATTAGAAAAATTAATAGTATCTATTGCTTTAATAGAGTCTATTCAAAGGTAGCTTACTCGTCCAGATTATAAAGGGATTAAACTTTTTTTAATCCTGCAATATCTTTTGCAAATAATTTAAAAAAACTTTTAATTGGACAAAAAAATGAAAAATAAAATTATGAAAGCTATGGTTTTAACAGGCCATGGAGATGTAAATAAAATAGAATACAAAGATGTAGCAATACCAAAACCAAAAAAAGGAGAGGTATTAGTTGAAGTACATGCTACGGCAAAAAATAATACCGATAGAAAAGCTAGAATTGGTGTTTATGGGGTGGATGACAAAAATAAGGATGAAATTACTTCCTTTGATATGAGTGGGGATAACACTTTTACATTTCCAAGAATTCAAGGTGCAGATATAGTTGGAACTATTGTGGAAGTTGGTTCAGAAGTTTCAACTAGTAGAATTGGAAAAAAAGGTTTAATAGATTTTAATATCTATTTAGATCTTGAACAAAATGATAATCTAAATTTAACTCCCGATTATATAGGTCATGGATGTAATGGTGGTTTTGCTGAATATGTAGTAGTTCCCGATGAAAATTTTTATAATATGTCAAATCTTGATATAAGTGATGCCGAGCTTGCAAGTTTAGGTATGTGTTCATATCAAACAGGACTTAGAATGCTAAATGCTTCTAGGGTAAAGAAAGATGATTTAGTTTTAGTTTCTGGGGCAAGTGGTGGAGTTGGAACTGCTTTAATTCAAATGTGTAGAATTTTAGGGGCAATTCCTTATGCTTTAAGTAGCAAAGAAAAAGAGGCTCAACTTCTAAAAATAGGAGCCGAAAAAGTAATTGATAGATCAGATATAAAAACTTTAAAACAAAGAGTTTTAGAGGCAACAAATGGAAAATCTATCGATGCAGTTATGGATATGGTTGGTGGAGAATATACAAATATTTTCTTAGATTGTATGATTACTGATATGAAGAATAAAAATGACTATCCAAGACTTAGTATTGCAGGAGCTAGTGGAGATAATCTAACACAAATTATGTGGTCAAAGATATATTTATATCAAATAGAAATTCATGGAGTTTCCCATGGAACTAGAAATGAAGTAAAACAATTAATGAAATGGATTAGAGAAGGTAAATTAAAACCTATGCTTCATGCCACATTTAAGCTTTCAGAACTTCATAAGTGTGAAGAGTATTTCGCAAATAGGTCAAATAACTATCTTGGAAAAGTAGTAGTGATTCCTGATTCAAAATGGGATGAATATGGGAAAGAGTTTGCCTTAAAGGGTTCTTTATGAGTTCAAAAGAACATAAAATAGGTCTAATTGATACCCACGCTGGAGGTGATGTTAGTAGAGTAGTTTTTTCTGGAGTAAAAAAACTTCCAGGAAAAACTGTAAGAGAACAAATGGAATATTTACAAGAAAAAGCAGATGGGTTTAGACAAACATTGCTTTTCGAGCCATATGGGATCCCTGAGATGTCAATAGATTTAGTTGTTCCACCTTGCGAAAGCGAAGCAGTTGCAGGATATATTATTATGGAGGTTATGGGATATCCTATCTATTCTGGTTCTAATACTTTATGCACAGCAACTGCAGTTATAGAAAAAGGATTAGTAGCTAAAAAAGAGGGGATTATAAATTTTAAACTTGAATCTCCTGCAGGTTTGGTTGATATTGAAGCAAATATAGTAAATGATGTTGTTGAATCTGTAACTTGTCAAGGATTACCAAGTTATATCCATTCTTATAAACAGATAATTGATATACCAAATTTGGGAGAAGTTACTTATTCAATAGCCTATAGTGGTGGTTTTTATGTTTTAGTTGAAGCTTCGCAATTTGGCTTTAAATTAAATAAAAGTGAAGAGGAAGAGTTATCTAAAACTGCATATATGATAATTGAAGCAATTAGAAAAGAACAGGATTTTAAACATTATAGTTTAGGTGATGTGGGACCCATTCCTTTTTTACATTTTATGGGTGAAGTTAGCAAAAAAGAAGAAGGTTTTTATAGTTCACCTTCAACTACTTATGTACACCCAGGGGTTATTTGTAGAAGTACAACAGGAACAGGAACTTCAGCTAGACTTGCATATTTATATTATGAGAATAAAATAAAACAAGGTGATAAATTAGAAACCATTTCTCTAAGAAATACAAAATTTATTGGAGTTTTTGAAAGTGTTGAAAAACAAAAAAACTACAATGTAATTAACAATAAAATTTCAGGTAAAAGTTATATCATAGGTAAACAAGATATTTATATTAATTGTGATGATCCAATGCTAAATCATCTAGATAGTTTGAATGAATTAGTAGATGTACTTGAATAAGATAAAAAGGAGAATTATATGTTAAAAAAATTTGAAGAAGTTGTAAACTTTGCAATAGATTTTAGACATAATTTGCATAAAAATCCAGAGTTAAAATGGGAAGAAACCAATACCGCAAAATCTATTAGAGATATTTTAGAAGAGTATGATATTCCTTATAAAACCTATGCTAATACGGGAACTTGCGGACTTTTGGCACAGGATAAAAAAGGCCCTCATATTGCAATAAGAGGTGATATTGATGCCTTAGCTTTAGAAGAAAAAACAGATGTACCATATAAGTCAACAAAAGAACAGTGTATGCACGCTTGTGGACATGATGGACATACAGCTACATTAATGACAGCTGCAATTTGGTTAAAACAAAATGAACACCTTTTAGAAAACCCAGTAACTTTATTATTCCAACCAGCAGAAGAGGGTGGTCATGGAGCTAAAAAAATGATAGAAGAGGGTTGCTTAAATGGTGTTGATATGATTTTTGGTTGGCACAATTGGCCTGCTATTAAATTTGGTCAAGCTGTTTGTCCTGATGGAACTGTTATGGCTGGAAATGGAACTTTTCATATAGATATAAAAGGAAAGGGTGGACACTCTTCTCAACCTGAATTGTGTAAAGACCCAGTATTAGCAGCAAGTGCTATGACTTTGAATCTGCAACAAATAATAAGTAGAAAAGTATCACCCCAAGATAGTGCAGTTGTTTCAGTAACTTCAATTGATGGGAAAAGTGATTTAACTACAATACCAGATTTTGTAAAACTTGAAGGAAGTATAAGAGTGCCAACTGATGAATTAAAAACTTTTGTTTTTAATAAAATAGATGAGATTGTAAAAGCAACTGCAAAAACTTATGATGTTGAAGTTGATGTTGAATTAAGAGATAGGTATGGAGCAACAATAAATCATAAAGCCCAAGCAGCAATGGCTAGAGAAGAATTGAAAAATCAATTGGGTGAAAATTGGGAAAGTGATATCCCTACGCCTATTATGGCAAGTGAAGACTTTAGCTATTACTTAAATACTATTCCTGGAGCATTTGCACTTATTGGAAGTGATGATGGAGTTGAAAAACATCAAAAAGCTTGTCATAATGTCCATTATGACTTTAATGACAAATTAATACCTATAGTTAGTAAAACTTTAATGAGACTAGCTGGGTATAAGGGTGATTTTAAATAAGGAGTTTAATTGAGAGTATTTTTAGTTTTTTCATTACTACTTTCAATTTTATTTATAAATATAGGATATGGGATGATAATGTCCTATATTAGTATTTTTCTAAAACAAAATAGTGTGGACTCAATAATGATTGGTATTGTAAATGCCTCATTTTTTGTTGGTGCCACACTAAGTTCCCTTTTCTCTTCAAAACTTATTTCTCAAGTGGGACATATCAGAAGTTTTACCGCTTTTTCTTCTCTTTTAATAGGGGCTTTTTTACTTCATGCTTTAGTTTTTAATGAGTATTTGTGGATTATATTTAGAACTATTTCTGGGTTTTCTTATTATTCCTTACTTGTTATTTTAGAAAGTTGGTTAAGTGAAAAAAGTGATGATAACTCAAGGGGTGCTATCCTTTCTATGTATACCATCACTTTTTATTTTGCAAATGCAGTTGGGCAATTTACTCTAAGCTCATTTATGGATATTTTACAAGAAGATATTTTTGTCTTAGGTTCTATTTTAATGGTTTTACCAATTATTTCAATAGCTTTTACAAAAATAAAAGAGCCTCAATTACATGAAGTAAAAAAGATAAGTCTTCCAAAAATCTATTCAGTTGTACCTCTTTCTACAACAGCAAGTTTTATTGCAGGATTTTTTATAGGTGGATATTTTACAATGATGCCAGTTTTTGTCTTGGACAAATTTTCTACGACTGAGTACATATCAACAGTTATTTCAATTACTATTTTAGGTGGCTTATTATCTCAATATCCAATTGGAAAACTTTCAGATAAAATTGGAAGAAGAAAAGTTATATCTATGGTTGGTTTTTTAACAGCTATTTCATCATCTTTGTTCTTGTTTTTTGAGTTTGATATGAAGTTGTTGTATTTATTTGGTTTTTTATTAGGACTTACAATCTTTTCAATTTATCCATTAGCAGTTGCTAGAGCAAATGATGTTATACATGAAGATAGTGATATTGTTGAAATAAGTAGGGTTTTATTACTTTTTATTGGACTAGGTTCCTTTGTATCACCATTTGTAATTGGGTTTTCCTTACAATTAAGTAATGATTCTATGTTTATCATATTTGCAATTGTTGGGATATATTTAGGTTTTTATTCTCTTTCAAAAAGTAGGGTAAAAGATGATGAATTAAGTTATTATGTAAATATACCAACAACTGCAACACAAGAGATACAAATCCTTGATCCAAGAGTTGCAGAGGAAGAATATGAAGATTTTGAAGTTAATGACAAAAATAGGGCTAAAAAATGAATAAAATACAATAGACTATGCAATTGGTCTATTGTATCTCATGAAATATATAGATGGAATTGCAAGTCCAAAGCCAATTCCTCCTAAAGTAGTAATTGTCTTTAAACCATTTTCAACAAACATAGTAATAAGTTCAGGTGTAACTCCATGGGCACTCATATTTATAAGGTTTATAACAGTATTAAAGGCATATGTCCCTGGTAAAAGAGGAATAATTGAGGCAATTGTATAAACAGGTCTAGGGATAATAAATTTTCTTGACCAATATAATGCAACTAATCCAACTATTATTGAAGCAAATAAAGTTGAAAGCTCTAAAGACATATTAAAATCCAATAATATTGACCTTGAAGTATAACCAATCGCTCCACCAAATGCACAATATATAAGTGTATGTTTTGGAACATTAAAAACCATGCCAAAACCAACAGCGGGGATAGCTGCAAAAATCGCATTTATAATATAACTAATTAATTCTGCACCCATATTACCAACCTTTTAAATCTAAAACTGCAAAAGCAAAAACAATACCAATGGCAGTTGCAACTGTTAATAAAACAGCTTGCATCCAACGACCCCAACCCATTGCTAAGTAACCTTTTACTGCATCTAAAACTGAATTGATAAAGGGAAATCCAGGGGCAAGTAAAACTACACTTGATGATAAAGCAATATCAATTTTATCACTCAATTCATATATATGAGCAAGTCCTGAGATTAATGTTGCCACAAAAGCAGTAGCAGCAAAGGTTATAATCATCACAAACTTTCTTTTTGCTAATTCTTGTCTAGTAAACATAGCGACACTTGATGCAAGAAAAGTAACAAAAAATGAGATTAGATCTGCTCCATTTAAGTATGCAAATGAGGCACATGATAATCCCACCATAAAAACAACAAGCCATCTATTATATAAATTAGCTTGAATCTCTTTCATTGTTTTTAATACAAAACTTACATCTTTTTTTTCTTTTTCTGTTTGGTGACACATCCTTTGAACATCACATACAATAGACATATTTATTGGCTTATGGTATGCTCTTCTTGTTGTTGTTACAGAGTGTGTTTGATTGTTTGTTAGTGTTGTTAAAACAATAGCTGAAGGGATTAAAGAAAGTTCAACAGAATCAACACCTAAAGCCTTTCCTAATCTTTGAGCAGTTTGTTCTATAAGTCTACTTTCTGCACCATATTCAAGCATTAATACAGCAGCTTTTATTACAGCTCTTGTAATCTTTGTTTGTTCTTCGTACGTTAGTTGTATTTGTTTTTCTTCCATTATTTAATAAAATCTTTTATTTTTAGTATATTCCCACCATCATCAGCAATATAAAGATTACCTTTTTTATCAAAGGTTATTCCTTCTTGATTATAATAGTTTGTTAGTTTGTATTCTTTTTTTGTTTTTTGTTTTTTTAAATCATATTCAATCAAAAGTGAATTATCATCACTTACCATAAAAAGTTTATTTTTATAAAAAGTTAATCCGGCAATATCTTTATATCCATGGTTTATAATCTCTTTAATCTTTTGTTTTTTCTTTTTTAAATCATAATCAATAACTACAATTACAGAAGAGTCTTCTTTAGGATAAGACTTATTAGATTGGTTTGATAAATATATTTTATTCTTTAATATTGCAATACCTTCAATACCATCATTACCTTTTTTTAAAACCTTAATTCCATCAAATTCTCTTTTTATTGAGATCTCTTTTTTCTTTTTAAAACTTTTTTTTGATAGCACTAAAATATTATCTTTACCTTCAATAGCTACTAATAAAACATCTTTTTCATCATTAACTGCAACACCTTCAAAATCATATTTCCCTATCTCTTTTTGCCTTAGAATTTTACCTTCTAAATCCAATTCATAAATTGAACCTTCATCTGCAACAACAAAAAGTGTATTTGATTTTTCTGAATAAGTAATACCAGAAGCCTCTTGAATTTTTGAAATTATCATCTCTTTTGCCAACATATTTTGAATTAAACCATTAAAAATTAAAATTATCAGAAGAAATCTCTTCATCCTTCTTTTTCCTCAATTGGAAGGGATAGTGTGAATAAAGCACCTTTATAATGTGCTTCATTAACTAAAAAATTACAATTTGATACTAAAATTTCACCTTTTAAATGCTTTGTAATAATTTCATTAGACATATAAAGTCCTATACCTGTACCTTGTGATTTATGTTTGGTTGTAAAATATGGTTCTAGGATTCTATTTATAATATTTTTAGGAATCCCACCTGCATTATCTTTTATTTCAATGATTAGTGAACCTCTTTGTTTATAAGTATTTATACAAATTACAGCTTTTGATACTTTTTTTGATTGAATAGCATCAATTGCATTATTCAAAATATTTAGTAAAATTTGTACAAGTTCACTCTCTAAAGTTTTTATTTTTATAGGTTCCATATCCTTTATAACTTCAATATTATATTTTTTTAGTCTTGAATCAACCAAGTATAAAGATTTGTCAATGCAATCTTTTATATCAAAATATTGAACAAGTTTATTTGGATTAAAAAAGTTTCTAAAATCTTCAATCGTTTTTGAAAGGTATTGAGTTTGTTTATTTATGGAGTTTATACTTTCAAGCAAAAACTTTTCATCTACTTTTTTATTTATCTCCAGTTGCAATTGCATTCCTGTTGAGGCAGTTGAAATAACTGAAAGTGGTTGTCTCCATTGATGAGCAATATTCTCTAACATCTCTCCCATTGCTGCCATTTTTGATTGTTGAGCAAGTAGTGTGTCTTGTTCCCTTTTTTCAAGTTCAAGTTTTTTTATTTTTGTTAAATCAAGTATAGTTCCTATGACAAATAAAGGTTTACCTTCATTAGAAAATTTTGTTATTTTTGAAGTTAATTGAATATATTTAATAGTTTCATCTTTTAGTAATATTTTAAATTCAAAAGAGTTTTTTCTCTTTGTTCTAAAAGATTTTAAAAACTCTTTTTTAACTCTTTTCTTATCATCAGGATGAATAAAAGAGAAAAAAGTTATCAATGATGGCTTCATTTCACCTATAAAAAGTCCAAAGATTTTATAGTGTTCATTACTCCATTTTAACTCTTTTCTTTTTATGCTGTAACTAAAACTTCCTAGTTTAGAAATTGTTTGTGCCTCATCAAGTAAATAATTAGCTCTTCTTAACTCTTTAGTTTTTTCTTCAATTCTTTCTTCTAACTCTTCATTTAAAATCTTTAATTCTTTTGTTCTTTCATCTACAAGAAGTTTTAAGTTTTTGCTTTTTCGTAAATTTTGTTGATTAAAATAGATTAATGGAACAAAAAACAAACTTGTCAAACCAAGTAAAACCCATAGGGTTTTATAATCAAAGTTTTTTTCAAATTGAACATTTTCCCATTTTTTTATTATAGAGTTTATTTCATCTTTATTTAAAGAGATTATTGCTTTATTAAGTATTGATTGTAAAATTTTATAATCATCTCTTATCATAATACTCATATCATAATTTAAACCAGTATTTCCTGTGATTTTTAGAGAGTCATAATTAAGTTTTCTAATGTTATAAGCTAGTAATGGTTTGATATCAATAAATGCATAAGCTTTTTTTTCATTAACAGCTATTAGCCCCTCTTTGATATTTTTAACCAATAAAAAATCTAGATTAGGAAATTTTTCTCTTAATATTTTATGTGCGGTGAAGTTTTCCCCTACTGCAATTTTTTTATCAAAAAGATAGTTCATATTTTCTATAAAGTTTTCATCTTTAAGAGTAACAATAGATAAAGGAAAAGATGTATAAGATTTTGTAAATAGAGCATACTTTTTCCTATCTTTTGTTTCCCCAACACTAAAGATTAAATCCTCTTCTTTATTTTTTATTGCAGAAAGTTGTTTACTAAAATTACTATTAACAGAAAACTCATATTTTAAACCAAGTTCTTTAGCAATGAGCTCCCATATTTCAGTTGAAATACCCTCTGGCTTATTTACAGATACAAAAGAGAAAGGTTCCCAAGATTTTGAAAGGGAAATTTTAAGGGTTTTTGATTTTATGAAGTCTTTTTCCTCTTGTGTTAATTGAGCCAAGTTTTCAATATCTTCATAAATTCTTTGTTCATTATGTATAATCCATTTACTTTCAACAGAGGCCAAATCTTCAGGTTTTAATTTATCAAAACCTTCATTAAACAGTTTTATAAGATTTTCATCTTCAGAAATAGCTCTTATTTTAAAAGAATTAGATAAAAGATTTATTGAACGTATTAAATGAAAATAACCATTTTGTAAAGCATAATATTCAATGGCAATTTTGTCATCATATATCAAATCAATTTTTCTTGAAGTAAAGTCTTTAAAAGCTTCTAAATAGTTCTCATAAATAATAATTTCAGAGTTTTTAAAATTCTTCTTTAAAACCTCTTCATAATCACTTCCAATAATTCCAATTATGTATGAAGCATCTTTACTAAAACCCTTGTTGTTTTCTTTATGAATAAATAGTGAAGTATCAAGTTTATAATAGTTTTTTGAACTTTTCATCCAATCTTCATAAGGCTTTGTACCTAAAAAGAAATCAACCTTTTTCTCTTTTGCAAGATTTATTGAATTATCCCAAGTAATTCCATTAATAAACTTTAAATTATAATTGTTTTCTTCAGCCCAAAGTCTCCATAAATCTATAAAAAGACCTTCTGCTTTCCCATCTTGTTCATAAGAAAAAGGAGCATAATCTGGGTCATAAGAAATCTTAAATTGTTTTTGATTAGCATTTGATGGAAGCAAAAGTATAATAAAGAATGAAATAAGTGTTTTTAGAAATATTTTTTTTGTGAACATCAACGATACCAGCCATTAAAATTGAAGAAAATTATAGCTAAAACAAACTTTTGTTATAATCTCGAATAATTTACAGGAGTGTATTTGAAAGAATTAACAAAATACTATTTAAACAAAGATATTCTGTTTAAAGATTTAATTGAAATAAGTCCAAAAGATTTAGAAAGTAGAAAAAAAATCAAAATTTATAAGGCTACTGCAACTAATAACGCATATTATGCAATATTTATAGTTGATGGTAAAAGTAGATTTATTAGAAAAAATGCAAATGATTTATTAGAGCTTTTTAATAAATTAGTTGACAAACAAGGACACAATTTCAAAGAAAAAGAGCTTTTAATCTCTTCCCCTCTTTGTTCGAAAGCAAAAAAGTTTTTGGAAGAAAACAAATGGAGTGTACGAATTGATTTTGTGTGATATTGGGAACACTACATTCCATTTTTTGATAGAAGGAAAACATAAAAGATATTTCCTTGATGAAGATCTTCCTATATTTAATGATGAGATTTTTTATGTTTCTGTAAATAAAGATGCTACAAAAAAATTAAAACGATATAATCCTTTATCAAATGATATAAAAAAATTAATGAAATTTGAAACAGATTATGTTGGTTTAGGTATAGATAGGGCGATTGCAAGTTATTTTGAAAAAGATTCAGTGATTGTTGATGCGGGAAGTGCAATAACTGTTGATATCATGGAAGAGGGAATTCATAAAGGTGGTTTTATTTTACCTGGCTTAAAAGCTTTTATGGAAACTTATCCAAAAATTTCAAAAAAACTAAATTTTGAATTTGAAAGAAATATAAATTTAGATAAAATACCGCTTCAAACAAAAGATGCTATTACTTACGCAATGATGAAATCAATCATTTTACCAATTAAAGAAGTAAGTAAAAAAAGAAAAATAATCTTCACAGGTGGAGATGGAAAACTATTAAGTAAACATTTTGAAAATAGTGTTTATAAAAAAGATTTGATATTTGAGAACATGAAAAGGATAATTGATGCTAACAATTGCATTGCCTAAGGGTAGAATTGCAGAGGAGACTCTTGATAAATTTGAGAAAGCTTTTGGTGAAAAGTTTATTTTTGAAGATAGAAAATTAATTTTAGAAAAAAGTGGATTTAGATTTTTAAATGTAAGAAATCAAGATGTACCAACATATGTAATGCATGGTGCTGCAGATCTTGGAGTTGTTGGCTTAGATGTTCTTGAAGAAAAAGAGTTTGATTTAATTAAACTATTAAATCTACAATTAGGAAAATGTAAAGTTGCCTTTGGTCTAAGAAAGGGTGAAGAACTTGACATGACAAAGAGTAAAATCACAGTTGCAACAAAACATGAAAAAATAGCAAAAAGATATTTTGAAGAAAGAGCAATGGCTGTTCAAATTATTAAACTTTATGGGTCAATTGAACTTGCACCTTTAGTTGGTCTTTGTGATTGTATTGTTGATATTGTTGAAACTGGAACTACAATGAAACAAAATGGACTTGAAGTTGGACCTACTATTATGGAAAGCTCTGCTCATTTAATCGTAAACAAAAACTCATATTATGCAAAAAAAGATTTAATTTTTGATTTAAAAACTAAAATTGAGGCAGTTCTTTAATGGGTTTAGACCTATATTCAAAAATAGAAGCATATCTTGATTTTGATGAAGAAGTTTATAATTTAAATAATGAGTTTATGTCTCATATTATGGAAAAAGAGCTTGACAATATTTTAGATATAGGGTGTGGTCAAGGGTATTTTCTACAAAATTTAGCAATCAATAATAAAACAGCTTTTGGAATAGATTTAAGTGAAGCTCAAATTGATGTATGTAAACAAAAAGGGCTTGAAAATATTGCATGTATTCCATTAGAAAAAGTAGAAGAAAAGTATGACAACGCAACTGCAATTTTTGATGTACTAAATTATATTCCGCGAAATGAGCTTAAAAAGTTTTTTACAGATACAGCAAGAGTTTTAAATGATAATGCTTATTTTATATTTGATGTTAATACTTTGTTTGGATTTGACGAGGTTGCCCAAGGATCTATTACAATTGATAGAAAAGATAAATTTATAGCTATTGATGCCTTTTATGAAGATAGAAAACTAATAACTTCTTTAACACTTTTTTCAAAGGATGAAAGTGGAAAATATCATAAAGAAAAAGATAAAATCACGCAATATTATCATGATAAAAAAACTTTAAAAGAGTTATTAAAAAAAGTTGGTTTCGAGGTTGAAGAGATAAATGAATTCAATCTCCATGGATTTGATGAAGCTGATAAACTAATCTATATTTGTAGAAAAGTAAATTAGTTTAGGTGTTCTAGTTCAATTCTATTTCTTCCTAACTCTTTTGCTTTGTATAAAGCTTCATCTGCTCTTTTAAAAAAGTTGGCTTTTGTATCTGAACTATGAAATTGTGAAATACCTATTGAACATGTCACTCTTCCAATATTTTTAAAGTCAAAATTCTCTATTGAGCTTCTAACTTTTTCTGAGAAAACTGTTGCTTGTTCTATATTTGTATTAGGTAGAAGTATTACAAACTCTTCTCCACCCCATCTTGCAACAATATCACTTCCCCTTGTAGTAATTGTAAGGATTTTTGCAATTTCTTGAAGAATTTTATCTCCTTCTAAATGACCATGTTTATCGTTTATTTTCTTAAAATAATCAATATCAAGCATTGCTAAAGAAAAGTTGTAGTTACTATAGTGTTTAAAATTATCAATTTGTTCAATTAAAAGGGTATCAAACATACTTCTATTATATAGTTTAGTCAAATAATCAAAGGAAACCTCTTTTTTTAGTTTTGAAGTTGCCTTCAAAAGTTTTTCATTTGTTCTTGACATCTTTGAACCTTCCTCTTTAATAAGTTCAATCCATTTATTATAAACTGTTTTAAGTAGTTCTTTTTGGGTTATAATCCCTGAAATATAATTGTTTTCATCTACAACAACAATTCTTTTATAATGTTTAACTTTTATATATTCAACAGCTTTTGCAATAGTAGTTGTATCTTCTAAAGTATCTACTGGGGATGTCATATATTTTTTGATAGGTTTTAAAAGGTCAAAATCATTATGAACTATATCTATAAAATCTTTTGTAGTAAAAATTCCAATTGGCCTCAACTTTGAATCTATTATTATAACTGCATCTCTAGAGCTTTCTTTTAAAAGATGAATAACCTGAAGAGTAGATGCATTTTTATCTGTAGTCACTGCTCTATATTGATGAGTCAAGGAAGAAAGAGTTTGTCTCTTCATCATAATTTGTGGGTCAATATTATTAACTATATCTGTATAAGAAACTATTCCAATAAGTTCTTCATTTTCTGTAATAACCATGTATTCATCACTTGAATCAATATCATTTAAAACAGAAAGAAGATTTATATTTTTATCAAGTTGTTTTACTTTGGGGATTTTAAGATCCTGTAAAATCGCACTTTTATTAATATTTGAAATTTTGAATTCCAACAGATGTGTTGTTGTTAATATATGATAAGATTTATCTTCATAATTTTTTAAAATTATCGTCCGAAGATTATAATCAGACATCTTTTTTATCGCATCATCTAATGTCTTTTGAACATCAATAGTTAATACATTTTGAATACAAATATCATATACTGTTGGAATCAAAGTTTACCCTTATAAACCTACTGTGCCTCTAATAATTTCCATTTTTACACTTGCTATTTTTCTAGCCTTACTAGCACCAAATTCTAAAATTTCTTTAACTTCTTTTGGATTATTTAGTAAGTGTTCTCTTTTTTCTTGGTATGGGGCAAAGTGTTCATTAATTTTGTCTAATAAAGTTAATTTGAAATGTCCATAACCTTCACCAGGAGTTGCATATCTTTGTTGTAAATCTTTTAACTCATCATCATTCATAAATAGTTCACAAAGTTTGTAGATATTACAGTTTTCGTAAGTCTTTGGTTCATCAAGTTCTTTTGAATCAGTTACGATTGACATAACTTGTTTTTTAACACCTTTTTTTGTCCCAAACATATCAATTGTATTTCCATATGATTTAGACATTTTAGCTCCATCAGTTCCTGGAACTGTTGCAACCACTTCATCAACTTTTGCTTCTGGTAGTACAAAAACATCTGTGTTGTAGTGGTGATTAAAGCTATTTGCGATATCCCTTGTCATCTCAACATGTTGAATTTGATCTTTTCCAACAGGAACGATATTTGAATCATAAAGTAAAATATCTGCAGCCATTAAAACAGGGTATGAAAATAATCCATGGTTTGCTCCAATTCCTTTTGAAATTTTATCTTTATAAGAGTGTGCTCTTTCTAGAAGTCCCATAGAAGTGTGATTTGATAATATCCAGTATAATTCAAGTACCTCTTTTACATCGTGTTGCACCCAAAAAGTTGATTTTTCAGGATCCATTCCCAATGCTAAAAAGTTTACAGCAGCTTCAAAGATATTTTTTTCTAAAAGCTCTTTTTCCTTAACAGTTGTTAAAGCATGATATGAAGCTAAAAATGCAAAAAGTTCACCATCATTTTGTGACTCTATCATTTTTTTAATCATACCAAAGTAGTTACCTATGTGTATGGTACCTGATGGTTGAATTCCAGATAATATTCTCAATTTATACTTCCTTATAAAGCTCCCAATTAAAAGGGAAATTAATTTTTTGCGAAATTATATCTAAAATTAGTAAAATAGCTTTTTAAACAAGTTCTTATATAGATTTTTCAATCTTGTTTATAACATGGTCAATATGCAGTTGTAGATTATAGTATTCACCCATAAATGATAAAGGAACCTTTGTTTCATTGCTAATTTCAATTCTTAATTTTTCAAGTTTTTCTAGTTCTTCTTGATATTTAGTTTTATCAATATTCTCTATTTCTTTATCAATAGCTTTAACTTCATCATACCATCTATAGATTTTTGACCTCATTGACCAATTATAAAGTGGGAAGAAACCTTTAAATAATGGGAATAATAAAGTTATCAAAGGGATTAATAAAATTTTTAATCTATCTATATTTGAAGCTATCCAATAAGGAAAGATTTTCTCTAAAAAAGTATCACCATTTTCAAAATATTTTTGTGCCTCATCATCTAAATCGAGTTTCATATTTATTGTATTTGGGAAATACCTAGCCTTTGAAAATAAATCCTTTTTTTCATGAAGATCAACTATTTTCTTTAAGAATAATCTTTTTAACTCTTCAGGAAAATTTTCATTTACTACTAAATTTGCAGTTGTTGATAAAAGATTTATATTTTGGTCTGGAAGGTTTTTATAAAGATCTAAAGTCCCTTCATATAGCGTCAAATCTTCTAAAAATGTATATTTTTGGCTATAAGCTCTTGCCCTTTTAAAACTAAATACATTTATACTAGGTGAAGCTAAAAGCTCTTTTATTATTTCAGATTTGTGAGAAGATACAACAAACATAACATCAATATTACCTTTTAGTAATTCATTTTTAGCTTCTTCATTACTTAAATCTAGAATCTTGGAGTTTGAATTATCTATACCATTGTCTGTTAAGATATTTGATGCTAAATCCCTTGTTCCACTTCCTTGTTTCCCAATTGATATTTTTTTTGAATAAAACTGTATTAAGTAGTCTACACTAAAGCCTTCGTTTTTATAAAACACCCAAAGAGGTTCATAATAAATTGAAGCAAGTGATTTTATACCCTCTGAATTTTCATTACTAATTGTTCCATTTTGGATAAAAGCAATATCTGCTTTTTTTTCTTTTAATAATTGAATATTTTCAATAGAACCTTCCGAATTAATTATATTAACCGTAACATCTTCTTTTTCTAATAACTTTTTATACTCCAAAGCTGTTTTATAATAATTGCCATTTTTACTTCCTGTTGCAATTGTAATCTCTTTTTTAGGACTTGGTTGTATAAACGATGCTGTAAAATAAAAAGCACCAACAATTAGAAGAATAAAAGGTATTGTAACCGTAAAAAATTTGTATTTCATCCATAAAGCTTTCATATTGGTATAGTAACATATTTTATTATAGATGCCATTATAAAACACTAAAAAGTTAATTTTAGATATAATCACCAAAAATTTATAAGAAAGATTGAAATGATTGATGTAAAGCAACTACAAAAAGAATTTGAAAACATGGCGAATGCCTTAAAAAGAAAAGGTGTTGAACAATCTACTCTTGATAAGTTAAAAGATTTAACTGATAACGCAAAGCAAAAAAGACAAGAGATGGAAAACGTTACAGCAGAGCAAAACAAGCTTTCAAAAGAGTTTGGAAGATATAAAAAAGAGGGCTTAGATATTGCTCCTTTGCAAGCTTCAATTAATGAACTTAAATCAAAAAAACAATCAATGGAAGAGGAAGTTAAAACTTTAGAAGATGAGTTAACTTCTATTGCCTTAGGTATTCCTAATCTTCCCGATGAGAATGTTCCTGACGGTGCTGATGAAAATGAAAACGTGGTATTAGAAACAATTGGAGAGAAACCTGAATTTTATTTTGAGCCAAAAGAACATTGGGACTTAGATAATGGATGGTTAGATTTTGAAAGAGGTGTTAAGTTAGCAAAATCTAGATTTTCTGCAATTAAAGGGCAGGGGGCAAGATTAGAGCGAGCACTTATTAATTATATGCTTGATTTTAATAAAGAGCGAGGATTTGAAGAGTGGTATGTTCCATTTATGGCAAATTCTAGCACACTTCAAGGAACAGGTCAATTACCAAAATTTGAAGATGATTTATTTAAAATTGAGGGTGAAGATTTATATTTAATCCCAACTGCTGAGGTTCAATTAACAAATCTTTACAATGATGAAATTATTCCTGCTGATGAGTTACCACTTTTAATGACTTCTTATACACCATGTTTTAGAAAAGAAGCCGGAAGTGCAGGACGTGACACAAGAGGATTAGTTAGACAACACCAATTTGATAAAGTTGAGATGGTAGCAATTACTAAACAAGAAGAATCAGAAGAAGTTTTTGAAAAAATGGTAGCTTGTGCAAGTGATTTATTAACTTCACTTGGACTTGCCCATCAAAAAGTTCAATTATGTACAGGAGACTTGGGATTTAGTGCCTCAACTACGATTGACTTAGAAGTTTGGCTTCCAGGTCAAGGAAAATATAGAGAAATCTCTTCTATTTCTAATACTAGAGAGTTTCAAGCAAGACGTGCAAAAATCAGATATAAAGATGGGAAGAAAAATATCTTAGCTCATACTTTAAATGGTTCTTCACTTGCTGTTGGAAGAACTTTATTAGCAATTATGGAAAATTATCAACAAGAAGATGGAACTGTTAAAATTCCTGAAGTTTTAGCAAAATATATGTAAGACTATATTTAAATGCAAAAGTTTTTAATAAGTTCTATATCTTTACTATTTCTTATTTTCTTAAGCTATAAGTTTTATTATTTAGATAAAAAAAATGAGTATGAAAAAGATATTTACAATAAAAAAAGTGAAGAGCTTATAGCTTTATTTAAGGATGAAGTTGAAAAGAAATTTGGAAAAACTTTTGCATTGACAAACCTTTTAAGTAAGGACAAGAGACTAATTGAAGCATTAGTTAAAAAAGACAACTCCTTATTAGACTATTCAAAAATAATTGAAGAGACCCAAAAATTTGGTGAATATAGAAATTTATGGATACAAATTATTGATAAAAATGGCTATAGTTTTTATAGAAGTTGGACAAAAAAAATTGGAGATCATGCAGCAAGTGCTAGAATAGATATTGTTGATATGATAAAGAATCCTAGACCTATGAGGGGCATTAGTACCGGACGATTTGATATGACATTTAAAACAATGATTCCTTTATATGACAATGGTCAATTTGTAGGAATGATTGAGATGATTTCTAAATTTAACTCAATAGCAAGAATTCTTAAAAAATATGATGTTGAACCATTGATGATTCTCCATGAAGATTATACAAGCAGATTTATTAAACCTTTTACTTCACTATTTATTGGTAATAACTATGTATCAAATTTAAATGCATCTAAGAGTTTAATGAAGAAAGTTAGAATTTATGGTTTGAAAAAATTAATGTATTTAGAAGAGCCTATACTTTTTGATAAATATTTAGTAACTACTACTCAAATAAAAGATATTCATGGTGGCGAGATGGGTTTTTTTATCTTCTTTTTTGAGGAAAAGAAACTTGATAAATCAAAAATTTATAATTTTAGATTCGAATATTCATCCCAAGTTATTGTAGCTGTTGTAATTTATGTTTTGTTTATATTATTTTTACTCAATAGAACTTATGTTAGAAGATTAAATAAAGAGGTTGAAAAAAAGACTTTAAAAATTGGTAGACAGAAAAAAAAGTTAAAAGAGTTATTAAGTGTTTATGATAATAATGTAATTTTTTCAAAAACAGATTTAAAAGGTTGCATAACTTATGTTAGTAAGGCTTTTTGTGAGATATCAGGTTATAAAAAAGAGGAGTTGATAGGAAAACCTCATAATATCATCAGACATCCTGATATGCCGAAAACTGTTTTTAAAGATTTATGGAGAACAATTCAAAGTGGTAGTGTTTGGGAAAATGAGATTAAAAACCTTAAAAAAGGTGGTGGATATTATTGGGTTTATTCAAGAGTAGAACCTGTTTATAACAATGAAAATCAAATAATAGAGTATATCTCAACTAGAACAGATATAACGGCTAAAAAAGAGTATGAAGATCACCATTTAAAAATGTTAAACCAAACTAGAATGGCTGCACTTGGTGAAATGTTAAGTAATATTGCACATCAATGGAGACAACCTTTATCAATTATAACTTCAGTAGCTTCATCAGTTTCTTTAAAACAAGAACTAAAAATGTTAAAAGAAGTTGATTTAGAAAAAGAGATGAGTAGCATTATGGATAGTGCAAATTATCTTTCTAATATAATTGAGTCTTTTAGAAACTTTATAAGAAATGATAAAGAGTTCAAAGCTGTTAGTATTAAAAGAAGTGTAGATGATGTACTTCAAATTTTAGATACAACAATAAAAAGTAATCATATAAATATCATAAATAATATAGAAAAAAACGACATTACTATTGGTATGATTTCAGGTGAATTAGAACAAGTATTAATAAATATAATTAATAATGCAAATGAAACTTTTATTGAAAGAAATATAGAAAATAAAAATATAATATTAGATGTAATAATTGAGAAAGAAACAGTTATAATCACTTTAGAAGATAATGCAGGGGGAATTCCTGATGATATTATCAATAAAATTTTTGATGCATATTTCACAACAAAACATAAGTCTCAAGGTACTGGTTTAGGACTTTATATGAGTTATAGAATTGTAAAAGAAAGTCTTAAAGGTAGCATTTTTGTAAAAAATACTGAAAAGGGTGCTAAGTTTTTCATAGAGATTCCAAAAAAGAATTAATAGTTTAAAACAGACTAATCTTTATAACTTTCCTTAAAAAAAAATATATAAAAAGAATTTACTTTTTAATTAAATTTAAAGAATTAAAATATACTTAATAAAAACTCAAGGAGGCTGTTATGATTATCAAGATTATTGGTGCCTTAGTATTAATAGGTTTTTTCTTTGTATTAAGTAAAGTTGGAATGGCAATGGTTGGAAAAGAAAACCCATTATCAAAAGTTTTTCCTATTGGTTCAACTGTAATCGTATCATTTATTTTAGGACTTATGTTTTTAGGGTAGTGTTTATTTAACATAAACTTTTGAATCAAATATTCTATTTCTAAGGCTTACTTTAATAAGTCCATTTTGAACATTAAAATGTTTATATGTTAACTCCTCACCAATTTTTATATTTCTTTTGTCATAAATAGGTTTGGAATTAACATAGTGACCAACTGAATTTCCTATTGAAACATCAGGTTTTACATTAAATGAGTTTCCATACAAGAATATTTTTGTGTAACATATACCATTGTAATTATTTTTTGTTTTTCTTACATGTTGGATATTCTCTCCTCTACCTTGGGCATCAAAAATTCCAACTGCATATATCCCTTTGATATTAGATTTATATGCATAAACACTTGTAAAAGCAATAATAAATAATATAAATATTTTTTTCATATTAAAATAATATCATTTTTTTGTGTAGAAATTGCAAATAAAAAACATTCCAATTTTTTTGATGATTTTTTAACAAATATTTCTAAGCATAGAAAGTGAAATTATGTTAATATAAATATAATTAATCAAAAACTTAGGAATTAACGCATGAACTTTTTCAAATACATTAAAGCAGTTGGAACTGGCCCAAAATCTAATCGTGATCTTACAAAAGAAGAGATTATTGAAGCTATTGATGGAATCTTACAAAATAAATGTGAGAGTGAACAAGCTGCAGCTTTTTTAATGCTTTTAAGAGTTAAGTTAGAAAGTGATGAAGAGTTAGCTGGTTGTTTAGAAGCTTGTGAAAAATATATTAAAAAAGATGATATACCTCAATCAGTTGAACTTGGTTACTCTTTTGATGGGAAAACAGATCAACCTTATTTATTCCCATTATTTAGTTCAGTTCTAAATGACTTTTTTAAAGAACACAAAGATATAGAACCTTTTAAACTTGTTATTAGTGGAGATAAATTACAACCTGCAAAAAGTGGGCTTTTTGTAAAGGAGTTGGCTCAAGCAATTGAACTTGATGATAATATCATAGCTTTTTATGATAGAAAAGATTATTTTGAGGAGTTATCTAATTTAACCCAGTTGAGAAAAAAACTTTATATGAGAACTATTTTTAATACAGTTGAAAAACTTTTAAATCCTGCAAACTCTAAATATGCTATCACTTCAGCTTTCCATAGACCTTATGTGGAAAAGTACACAAAACTATTTGGACATAACTATGAAAATCTTCTTATTTTAAAAGGTAGTGAAGGTTCAACTGAAGTTTTCTCCAACTCAAAATATTGGATTAAAGAGGGTGAAGAGATTGTTGAAAAACCTATTAAATTAGCTGATTTTGATATTAACTACACTGAAAAATATAAGAATATCACTTTAGAAGAGAATCTAAAAATATTAGAAAATCCAAGTGCTGAGCTTATGAAATTAGTTAAACTAAATGTAGCGATTATTCTTTTTTCTGCAAAAAGAGTTGAATCAATTGAAAAAGCATATGAGATGCTTAATAAAAAAGATTGTTGTATTGTTAGATTTTGGAAGTGGCTACTAAAATAGTTTAGAAAGAAACAGGAGTAATAGCCGAAATATAAGAAGCTTTTTCCTTACTTCTGTTTTCAATTTTATGTGGTATTTCAGGATTAAATCTAATACAATCCCCTTGAGATAAAATAAATTCTTTATCATTTAAGGTTACTACAATTTCACCATTTAAAACATAATTACATTCTTCTCCACCCTTAGTATGAGGAATTATATCATCTGTAACTCTTTGTGGTTCAAGGTTAACTAATACAAACTCAATATCACCTTGTAAATCAGGCACTAATAGTTCACAATTGTAAAGTGGATCAGGGAAAGATATTTTTTTTCTATTTTCACTTCTTACAACATAAAATGATTCATCATTTATTGCTTTACTTGTAATCTCTTCTTCATTTGTAAATAGTTGTGCTAATGTAGTATTTAAAACCTTTGCAATTTTTCTTAGCGTCTCAACTGAACCTTGTGTAGAGCCATTTTCTAATTGTGACAACATGCCAACTGAAATTTGTGCACTATTTGCTAAATCTTTTGCACTCATATTAAGATTTGTTCTTAGTTCTTTAATCTTTGTACCTACGAAAAATTCATTATTCATTATTAGCCTTTTTATAAATAAACATTGACATTTTAACAAAACTAATATTAAGTTTAATAAAACTAAATTATTTAATATAATTAAACTTTATTTCAATAAAAAAGGGATAAAATTTAATTTAATTAAAAACTGTTAAAGGAAATTAAATGAAAATTGGTTTAATCAAGGAAATCAAAGTACATGAATATAGAGTTGGTTTAACACCAGATTGCGTTAGTACATATGTAAATGCAGGTCATACTGTATTTGTTGAAAAAGATGCAGGTATTGGTGCTGGATTTGAAAATAGCGATTATGAAAAAGTTGGAGCTATCATTGAAGAGAATAAACAAAAAATCTTTGATGATAGTGAAATGATTGTAAAAGTAAAAGAACCACTTCCCCAAGAGTATGATTTTTTTCATGAGGGACAAATTTTATATACTTATTTACATATAGCAGCAGATAAACCACAAGCGCAAATGCTTTTAGAAAAAAAAGTTAAAGCAGTTGCTTATGAAACAATCACATCTTCAGAGGGTGGACTTCCTTGTTTAACACCTATGAGTGAAATTGCTGGAAGATTAGCAACCCAAGAAGGTGCAAAATATTTAGAAAAACCTTTTGGTGGAAGAGGGGTATTACTTGGTGGAGTTCCTGGAGTAAAAAGAGGAAATGTTGTAATAATTGGTGGTGGAATAGTTGGATTGAATGCTTGTAAAATGGCAGTAGGATTAGGAGCAAACGTTACTGTTATGGATATTAGTGCTTCAAGACTTGCTTTTTATGATGATATTTTTGGTTCAAAGGTAACTACACTTTTTTCAAATAGAACAAATCTTATCAAAGCAATTAGTGAAGCTGATTTAGTTATTGGTGCAGTATTAATCCCAGGTGCAGCAGCTCCGAAATTAATCTCTAAAGATGATTTAAAACTTATGAAGAAAAACTCAGTAATTGTTGATGTTGCAATTGATCAAGGTGGTTGCTTTGAAACAAGTAAAGCTACATATCATGATAATCCAACATTTGTTGTAAATGATGTGGTTCATTATTGTGTAGCAAATATGCCTGGAGCTGTTTCATTAACTTCAACTTTAGCTTTAACTGCTACAACATTAAGACATGGATTGGCAATAGCTAATAAAGGTTTAGAAAAAGCATTGAGTGAAGATAATCATCTTCTAAATGGACTTAACACATATGATGGAAAACTAACAAATGAAGCAGTTTCAAAAAGTTTAGATATCCCATATGAGCCTATAACATTTTAATAATATAAAAATCTAAAAAAAAGGGGGATTTTACTTCCCCTTTTATATTTTTTTAAATATAATCCAATTTTAAAGGATTATTCTTGGACTTAATAAATATAACTTTACTTTTAGTTTTTATTCCCACTTTCTTTTTTGTATCAATAACTCCTGGAATGTGTATGACACTAGCACTTAGTATGGGGATGAGTATAGGATTAAAAAAAACTTTTTATATGATGTATGGAGAATTATTAGGTGTAGGTTTAGTAGCCACTTCTTCTGTTATTGGAGTTGCAACAATAATGTTAAAATATCCTACTATATTTCTTTTTTTAAAATATGGAGGTGGAGCTTACTTAGCTTATCTTGGTATTCAAATGTGGATGTCAAAAGGAAAAATGGCATTAAAACTTGATAATAGTTGCAACTTTAATATTTCAAAAAAAAGTCTTGCAATACAAGGATTTATTACAGCAATTGCAAACCCAAAAGGTTGGGCATTTTTTATAGCATTATTACCACCTTTTATAGATGATTCTTTGCCTATGATATCTCAATTACCAATATTGATTTTTATGATTTTATCTTTAGAGTTTTTATGTTTAATAATTTATGCAACAGGTGGCAGTACACTTAGAAAGATTTTACAAGATAGTTCAAATGTAAGATTAATAAATAAAATTGCTGGAACTTTAATGATAGGAATTGGAGTTTGGTTAGCAAGTAGTTAAAAGCCAATAATCTTTTAACTACTTTTTACCTATAAAATCACTTTCATTTGCATTTTCAACAACCTTTGATGCAATAGTATTTGTATCTCTTGCTATCATATTCGTTTTTTCTGCAACTTGTGCATTTTCTTGTGTGAATTTATCTAAGTTATTGATTGTATCACTAATATGTAACATAACTTCTGTTTGCTCTTTTGCTGCATAAGCTACATCATTTATCATTTGATTTGTTTCATTTATTTTCTCTTCTAACTCTTCAAACCCATTAATCATATTTGAACTAATTGTTTTTCCTTCTTGAGTTTGAATTGTTGCAGATTCTACTAATTGTTTAATATCACTTGCTGCCTCAGCAGATCTTGCTGCAAGATTTCTAACCTCTTGGGCGACTACGGCAAAACCTTTACCAGCTTCTCCTGCAGTTGCAGCTTCAACTGCTGCATTTAGTGATAAAATATTTGTTTGAAAAGCTATTTGATCAATTACTATGATTGATTCATTGATTGTTTGAACTTTATCATTTATGTCATCCATAGCATTAACAGTTTTAGATGCTAAATCTTTACCTTTTGATGAAGATTCTTTTGTCGTGGAAGAAAGATTAAACATATTTTGTGCTTTTTGACTTGTATTATTTATATTCTCCGTAACTTCTGTAATAGATGCAGCTACTTCTTCTAATGATGCAGCTTGATTTGTCGCATTTGTTGATAAAGTACTGACATTTGCTGAAAGTTCTTTTGAACTCTTTTCTAAAGTTATCCCATCATTTTGACTTGCAATTAACATTTGAGTTATAATATTGTTCATATTGCTAATCTCTTTACCAATAATTCCAACTTTATCTTTATCAAGTTGTATTGTAAAATCTCTTTTCCCATATGAATCTAAAACTGCAACTAAAGTATTTAAGTCATCACCAACAAATTTATTAAGATTTAATAACATCTCATTAATTAAATCTTTAAGTTCATTTAACATCTCCGTAGAAGTTGAAGCATTTATTTTTTTATCTAAATAACCTTTATTTACCTCTTCTAAAATATTTTTGACTTCGCCAATTAAATTGATATCTTCATTGATTGTTTTTTTAGTAAATTCAATATTTTCATTAATAACTTTTGCCATTGAACCAATTTCATCATTTGTACTAATATCAATAAGTTGTGCTTCTTTGTTCTCTTTATTTACAAATTTAAAAAAGTTTAGAAGTCCACTTTCAAATTTTTCTAGAGGATTAGCAATAAGTTTGTTTACTAATACAAATACTATTGATAAAAAGATTATTGTAAGAATTATTGAACCTATAATAAATAAGTTCCCAACTTTTTTAGATATATCTAAAAATTCATCTTCGTAAGAGCTAAGTACAATTGTCCAACTCCATTTATCATATTTCTTAAAAGCTGCAATTTTTTCTCTTGATTTGTTATTTTCAAGCATATCATAGTGAATTACACCCTCTTTTTTTGCTAAAATCTTTTTTATATAAAAGTTTCCATCTTTATCTTTGAAATTAGATACATTTTTACCTTCCAATGTTTTGTGGACTATCAATTTACCTTTTTCATCTAAGATATAAATAAAACCTGTTTTTCCAATAACAACTTCTTTTAGTTTTTTCTCTACAGCTATTAATCCGTCAGTAAATTTATAACCAACAAATAAAGCACCAACAATCTCACCTTTTTGTTCAATAGGCTTATATGCTGAGATATAACTCTCCCCTTCAAAATTCTCCAAAGAGACATATTCCTCATTTTTTTCAAGTTTTTTGTATATTTTATTATCTGGAGTAATTTTGTGTAAAAGATCCCTTTTACCATCTTTTTTTACTAAAGATGAAGTAACACTAATAAATGCGCCATTTTCTTTTACATATACAGAAGCAACTGCTTGAGTTTGCTCCGTAAATAAATCTACTGGATGAAAATTGTTATTTAAACTAGCAAAACCATTATAGATATTTTTAACAGGAACACCATTGATTTTTGTAGTTAAATCACCTTTAATTTGCAGTTTTCTAAAGGATTTTTCAAAAATATTTATTAATGTAATTGAATTTTTTTCTAATGTATCATTGTATAGCTCTAATGTTTTATAATAACTTTGTGTCTGTGTTTGAAGATTTTTTTCAAGTTCTAATATAAGATTTTTATTTACTAGGTTGATTAAAATGACTGCAAATATGGTCATTAGTAAAAGTATAGTAAGCCCAAATGCTAATAGAAATTTTTTATTAATTGTATTAAACATTGTATGCCTTTTTTGTATGAAAAGATTATGTTGTATATATATTAGACTTAAGAAGCTGAAAGCTCCTTAAGTTTTAATGATCTAAGATTTGTTCTAAGAATAGTTTTAATCTATCTGATTGTGGGTTCTCAAAAAATTCTATTGGTTCATTCTCTTCAACAATTTGTCCTGCATCCATAAAGATTACTCTATCAGCAACTTTTTTAGCAAATCCCATCTCGTGAGTTACACAAACCATAGTAATACCATCATCAGCTAATTCTGTCATAACATCTAAAACTTCACCAATCATTTCTGGATCTAGCGCAGCTGTTGGTTCATCAAAAAGCATAATATCTGGATTTGAACAAAGACATCTTGCAATTGCCACCCTTTGTTGTTGACCACCAGATAATTGATTTGGATATTTATCAGCCTGGTCTGCAATTTTTACTCTTTCTAAATAGTGCATTGCAGTTTTAAGGGCTTCTTTTCTAGGTACTTTTGAAACCCAAGTTGGTGCTAATACAAGATTTTCCAAAATTGAAAGGTGTGGAAAAAGATTAAAGTGCTGAAAAACCATACCTACATGGGTTCTAACTTCTCTAATCCTTTTTACATCTTCTGTTAATTGTAAACCTTTAACATAGATTTCACCCTCTTGAAAAGGTTCAAGTCTGTTTATACATCTAATAGTTGTAGATTTACCAGAACCAGAAGGCCCACAAATAACAACTCTTTCACCTTTTTTAACTTTTAAGTTTACATCTTTTAGTACGTGAAAATCTCCATACCATTTATTGATATCATTCATTTCAATCATATATTCTAATTCACTCATTATATTTCCTATTTTATCTATGGTTTGTATTAAATTTATCTTCAATTGATTTTGCATATTTTGACATGCTAAAACAAATTACCCAATATACAAAGGTTATAAATACATAACCCTCTGTTTCAAATCCTAACCAGTTTGCATCTGTTGTGGTCAATGTAACCATCGCAAGAAGGTCAAATAATCCAATAATCAATACTAGTGTTGTATCTTTAAATAATGAAATAAAAGCACCGACTATATTTGGGATTGAAATTTTAAGTGCTTGTGGTAAAATAATTAATCCCATCGATTGCCAATATGATAATGCCATTGAATCAGCGGCTTCATATTGCCCACTTGGAATTGCTTGTAAACCACCCCTTACAACTTCAGCAATATATGCTGCTTGGAAAAGTGTAATACCAATTAAAGCTCTAAGTAATTTATCAAAATCCATCCCTTCAGGGAAAAATAAAGGTAAAATTACTGATGACATAAATAATAATGTAATTAAAGGTACCCCTCTAATAAACTCAATATACATAACTGATAATGTTCTAATAATTGGCATTTTAGATTGTCTACCAAGGGCAAACAAAATACCAATAGGAAAAGATGCAACAATACCAACTGATGCAACTACAATTGTAAGTAAAAGTCCACCCCACTTAGATGTAGGAATTACTTCTAATCCTAATCCTCCATATATTAAGAAGAATGAAACAATTGGGAAAAGTGCAATAAGTGCAAATTTTAGAATTGTTGGCATTTTTCTAAATGTAAAAATAGATACAAAAAATAGTACTAAAATTAAATTTGGTCTCCAGTATTGATCTTCTGGATAAAAACCATATATAAATTGATTAAATTTTTCATAAATAAAAATCCATCTTGCACCATCACCAGTAATTTCCTCTTTTGTTCCACTCCATGTGGCATCAAAAATCAACCAATTTAGTAATGGTGGTAAAACTAAATAAAGAACATACAAAGATATGATTGTTAAAATTGAACTAGTAACATCCGAAAATAAGTTCTCTTTTAACCAATTAATTAATCCCTTTGTTCCAGCAGGAGAAGGTCTAGCTTCTTTTTTTCCATAAATAGCCATTATCTCTCCTTAATCTTCATTTTTTCATTAAAGTAATTCATCACCATTGAAATGATAATACTTAATGTTAAATATACTGCCATAGTCATCAGTATAATCTCAATTGCTTGTCCCACTTGATTTAGTGATGTTCCTGCAAAAATAGTTACTAACTCAGGATAACCAATTGCTGTTGCAAGTGATGAGTTTTTTGTTAGGTTTAGATATTGATTAATAACTGGTGGAATAATAACTCTAAGAGCTTGAGGTAAAACAACTTTTTTTAAGATTATGCCATCTTTTAGACCCAAAGATGCGGCAGCTTCTTTTTGTCCCTTTGGAACAGCTTCAATACCCGCTCTTACCGCTTCAGCTATATAAGTTGCAGTATAAATACTTAGTGCAAAGGCTAAAGCAAGAAGTTCTGGAATCATAGTCCATCCACCTTTAAAGTTAAATCCTTTAAGTGCTGGATAATCTAAAGTTGCTGGCATTCCACTTATAAAAAATACAATTGTTGGTGCAAGTATTAAAATGGCAATTGAAGTTGAAATAAGTGGAAACTCTTCACCTGTTTCATCATGTTTTTTCTTTGACCATCGTGAAAGATAAAATACTCCAACTAATGCTAATATAAATGCAATAATTACAGAAATAAATCCACTTTCTAAAACAGGACTTGGGATATATAATCCTCTGTTGTTAAAGAAAATTGTATCAAAGTAAGAAAATGATTGTCTTGGACTTGGTAGTGAGGCTAATACAACATTATACCAAAACAGTATTTGTAATAAAATAGGAATATTTCTAAAAGTTTCCACATAAACCATAGATAATTTTGAAATCATCCAGTTCTTTGAAAGTCTTCCAATACCAACAAGTAATCCAATTAATGTAGCAAAAAATATACTAATAACTGATACTAAGACTGTATTTAGAAGTCCAATAATGAATACTTTTCCATGTGAATTTGATTCGTCATATTCTATTAAAGATTGAATAATACCAAATCCAGCTTCACTTCCTAAGAAATCAAACCCTGTATTAATCCCACGTTTTTCGATGTTTATAAACATATTGTTTAAAATAAAATATGTAAATATAAAAATACCAGCTAGTGCTAAAATCTGATAAATAATGGCCCTTTTTTCAGGGTTGTTATAAAAAGCTACGTTTGCTTGTGGCTTTTTCTTATGTTTTGTCATTTTTCAACCTTAAAACAATCCTTAACAAGGATCATGTTTTTTAATTGTTTGGAAAATTTACTTCCTACAAAAAAAAGGGGAAGTAAATCTTCCCCCTTTTGAATTAAATTTAAATCAAATTTAATTATCTAATTGGTGCTCCATATTGTAAACCACCATCTTTCCATAAGGCATTTAAACCTCTTGAAATTTTAAGTGGAGAATCCATACCAACATTTCTTTCGAAAGCTTCACCATAGTTACCAACTTGTTTAATAATATTATATGCCCATTTTGGATCTAAACCTAAGTTTTTACCAATATCACCAGACTCACCTAGTAATCTTTTAATTGATGGGTTTGTCGATTTTAACATATCATCAACATTTGAAGATGATACACCTAATTCTTCAGCATTTAACATTGCGATGTGAGTCCATTTAACAATATTAAACCATTTGTCATCACCTTGTCTTACAACTGGACCTAAAGGCTCTTTAGAGATAATCTCTGGTAATACCATTGCAGAATCTGGATTTTTTAAAGTTGTTCTTAATCCATATAATTGAGAAGCATCTGAAGTTAAAGCATCACATCTTCCTGCAGCAAAACCTTCAACAGTTTGTGCTGATGTATCATAAGTGATTGGTTTATACTCCATTTTATTAGCTTTAAAGTAATCAGTTAAATTAAGCTCTGTTGTTGTACCTGCTTGGATACAAAAAGTAGCTCCATCTAATTCTTTAGCTGATTTTACTCCTAAATCTTTTTTTACTAAAAAACCTTGACCATCATAATAGTTTACACCTGCAAAGTTTAAACCTAATGATGTATCTCTTGTAGCAGTCCATGTTGTATTTCTTGCTAAAACATCTACTTCACCACTTGATAATGCAGTAAATCTCTCTTTTGCATTTAAATGAGCATATTTAACTTTTGAAGCGTCACCTAATACAGCAGCAGCAACTGCTCTACACATATCAACATCTAAACCTTTCCAAACACCTTTTGAATCTGGAGAAGCAAATCCTGGAAGTCCAGTATTTAGACCACAACTTAGAACACCATTTTTCTTTGTAGTTTCTAAAGTATCAGCCATAGATACAGTAGCAGTCATTGCTAAAGCAGCAAGACTTAAAGAGGCAGTTTTTAGTAATTTCATTTTTCTTCCTTATAAATTGGTTTTCAATTGTTATTATAAATCTAATACCTAGCAATTGAATAGCATTTGTGATTATATTAAATAAAATAGTAACTTTTAGTACAATATTTGTATAATTTATATGCAATTTATAATTTTTATTTAATTGAAATTGAATTGTTATATGATGTTACAAAAAGGATAAAAGCTTATTTTACGGGTTATTTATTAATGTTATTTAGGAGTTGAGATAAAAAAATCTTGGTGATTGGCGCAGAACAAATTGCCTATAAAAAAACTAAAATTTTTTTTGAGTTTTCAAACAATATTACAGTTATAGTTTCTAAAAGGGATAAAAATGTATATGAATTTTGTCAAGATAATAAAAATTCACTGATAGAGAAAGTAGTTTAATCAAACCACCTTAACTCTTCTCTTAAATTTACAACTTCACCAACAATAATAATTGCAGGACTTATTGCCTCTTTAGATTTTTCTACAATATCTTTTAAAGTCCCAGTTATAACTTTTTGTTTTTTTGTCGTACCATTTGAGATAATAGCACATGGATAATTTTCACCTTTCCCCACTTCAAGAAGTTTTGAAACAATCAAGCTTATATTGTGTAATCCCATTAAAAAAACAATAGTCTCATCTTCAATAAAAGATTGCCAATTTATGTTTGCCATATTATCACTAGATTTTCTATGCCCGGTTACTACTCTAAATGATGGAGTTACACCTCTATTTGTAACTGGAATTCCTGCATAAGCTGGAACACTTATTGCTGAAGTTACACCAGGAATTATTTCAAATTTTATATCTCTTTGTTTTAGATATAAAGCCTCTTCTCCTCCACGTCCAAAAACAAAAGGATCACCACCTTTTAGTCTTACAACTGTTTCGTACTTTAAAGCACTTTGATAAATAAGTTCATTTATCTCATCTTGGGGAATTTTATGGTTCCCTTTCTCTTTTCCTACAAAAATAAATTCTGCGTCTTTTCTTGCTTCTTTTAAAATTTCAGGGTTTGCTAATCTGTCGTAAATTATTACATCTGCTTTTTGGATTGATTTTAAAGCTTTTATTGTTAAAAGTTCAACATCACCAGGTCCTGCTCCTGTTAAATATACTTTACTCATGCCATATCTTTTTTGGTGGAATTATAACCTATAAAAGTAGTATAAACCTTAACATTAAGGATAGTATTTATACATATTCTAGATTTAAGCTAGATTATAATAAGCTTCATAAATTTTAAAAGATAAGTAGGATGTTATGTTAATTGATGGACATGGTAGAAAAGTTGATTATCTAAGGGTTTCTGTAACAGAACGATGTAATTTTAGATGTCAATATTGTATGCCTGAAAAACCGTTTTCTTGGGTACCTAGAGAAAATTTACTATCATATGAAGATCTATTTAAATTTGTAAAAGTTTCAATAGATGAGGGTATTAGAAAAGTTAGAATCACAGGTGGGGAACCACTCTTAAGGGAAGGGCTTGAAAATTTTGTAAAAATGATTGCTGATTACAAAAGCGACATTGATTTAGCCCTTACAACAAATGCATATTTATTACCTAAAGCTGCACAAAAATTAGCAGATGCTGGTTTAAAAAGAATAAATGTATCTTTAGATTCATTAAATGATGAAACTGCAGCTAAAATTGCACAAAAAGATGTTTTAAAAACAGTTTTAAAAGGTATTCAAGCAGCAAGTGATGCTGGGTTAAAAGTAAAAGTTAATTGTGTACCCATGAAAGGGATCAATGATGGTGAACTTGTTGAGATTATGGATTTTTGCAAAGAGAAAGGTTATCCAATTAGATATATTGAATATATGGAAAACCAACATGCAAAAGATACTGCAAAGGGTTTAGATTCTGAAGAGATTCAAGCAATAATTAGAGAAAAATACAATTTCAAGATGATTGAAAGGGAAGGAAGTTCCCCTTCTCAAAACTACAAGCTAGATGATGGTTATGTATTTGGGATAATTGAACCTCATAAAGATGATTTTTGTGCTACATGTAATAGAATTAGATTAACTGCAAGTGGAGTTTTAATTCCATGTTTATATTTTGAAGATTCTCAAAGTATTAAAGAAGCAATTCAAGCTAATGATATAGATAAAGCTGCAGCAATTTTAAAAGATGTATTAGCCAATAAGCCTGAAAAAAATAAATGGGCAGAGGAAGAAGGAAATGAAACCTCTTCTAGAGCATTTTACGAAACAGGTGGTTGATTTGAAAGTTTGATTGGATTAAAATCCAATCTTCTTTCTATGTCCTAACTCTTTCAAGGTTTTAAACTCTTCAATTTTTGGGACATTATAAAGCTCTATAAATAAACCTATTGCATTTGATCTTAGATAGATAAAGCTATCTTTCTTATCGTGATTTTCAACTAAATACTCATTGTTCCCATTTTTAACAATTTTTTTGTAATCAGTATATCTAGCTTCAATTTGAAGTCTTAAAGATAAAAACTCTTTTTTATTTTTTGATAAAAAACCATAATAATAAGATTTTCCATCTTTTTTTGTAAATTTGAAATCCTCTTTTGTTAAGTCTATATTTTTCTCTTTTACTAATTTTGCAAATTTCACGTCTTGGTCATGACCAATCTCATTGTCAAGTAAAAACCTACATAAATCTTCTGCTTTTTTTAATCCAAAATCATAAAAAATACCATCTGTTAGAACCATCTCTTCATTATTATTTAAAATAAAAGTTACTGAAAAACTTGAATAAAAATTTCCAGTTAAATAGTTTATTTCTGTTTTTACCTCTTTTATATTATCTCTAGAGATATGTTTTTCATTAACAAGTTTAGTATTATCAAATATTTTCCATGAGATATTCTTTTCATCAATATTTAATTCAACACTTCTTTTTACAAAAGTAACATAAATAGCTGATGCAATTTGAAAAGCACAAAGGGCTAATGCTCCAAAAAATAAAATTGAATAAACACCGCCACTTTTTAAATGACCTTGATACATAACAAGAGCGAAGATACCAAAAGCTAAAAGCATAAAAAGTTTGTAAGAAAACCCTTTATCTAAAATATATTTTTGCAAATTTAAACCTTAATATTAGATATATGTGCTTAAAAGTTTATCATCTTTATCATTAGGGTTTGAATTTTTTTCAAACAGCTTTACTCCAGATTGTAATAAAAGCTTCTGATGGGTTGATGATATACTATTATCAGTTTCTATTGTATCATCCCTTCTTCTACCACTTATCTCATTTTTTCTTCTATCGTTTAGCTCTTGATAAGCTCTTTTATCAATTTTGAACTTTTTTATAAATAGGTTTTTTTCCAATAAAAAAATTAATGAGTATAACTCATCTTTCGAGATTTTAGATTCACTATTTTCATTAAACTCGCTCTTCATCCAAAATAAGGTTGTAATTAAATCATGACTTACATGATTTATTATCCCTAAAATTTTTGCATATTCAATTAGATTGTGTTCATTGATTTTTAACCATCTCTCTTTTAATTTTGATGATTGAAAGTTATATTCATCTGAATCTTTTAAAATATTACTAAGGTTTTTTATTCCAAAAAATTCAATTCTTCTTTGAAGATTTGTAATTACACAATCCCACAAAGTAAATAAAACAAAGGAAAACTTTTCTAAATCAATTAATTCTTGTGCCTCTTTTAATGAATAAATTTCATTTTCTTCTAAATTATAAAGGGGATTATCTGGGTTATTTAGTATATCTGGTGTATCACTCATAATCTCTCCTTTTCTTTATTTTAGATTAAATCATAGAAAATTGTATCATATTTAATCTCTTAATGCAAGAAAAGTTAGTTTAATTATTCAATTGATTTTATATAATATCTTTGGTTTTCCTCCGCTAAGACAATTTTTGATTCAAAGATTTTTGACAAATTAGTTGAATTTAAAATTTGTTTTTTTTCACCTTGTTTAAAAATAGTTTTGTTATAAAGCATTGCAATATGGGAGATTTCAGGAAAAATTTCTTCTATATGGTGGGTAACTAATATAATTGAAGCTTTAGATGAAAGTTTTCTAACTATTTGTAAAAATGAGTTTTGTGCTTTTATGTCAAGACCAACAGTAGGCTCATCTAAAATAAAAGCCTTAGGTTCATGAATTAATGCACGACCGATAATACAACGTCTTAACTGACCTGTGCTCATTTGATGAACTTTTTTATCTTTTATATGTGGTATTTCTAAAAACTCTAAAACTTCTAAAGCTTTTTTGTGTTGAGTTTCATTAAAATCTTGATGCTTAAATACCCCAATTGTACTGTAATAACCACTTAAAATAACTTCGTATGCACTTAAAAAATTTCCATGTTTTTCAAAATAGTTATGTAAATCATTTGTAATAATTCCAAGATTTTTCTTTAAATCAAAGATACTCCATCTTTCTTTACCGAAAATAAGTTTTTTAAATTTGTATTTTGTGTTTGGGTATAAATCATTTGAAAGAAGTTTAATTAATGTAGATTTTCCACTTCCATTTGATCCTAAAATAGCCCAGTGCTCACCTTCTTTTACTTGCAAGTTTATATTTTCTAATACAGGACTTACTTCATAACTTACATATATATTGTCAAAATCTATTATTTTCATTTCATTATCCTTAAAAAAACAATTTTACTTAAAGAATGTTTAAAGTTGTTTAATATATAATTCGCGTCCACTTTGTAATAAGTGAGATTAATATACCTATTAGGAGGTCAATCATGGCTTTAGATCAGGACGTAAAAGCAAATATTATTGCAAAATACAGAAGAGATGACAAAGACACTGGTTCAGCAGAAGTTCAAATTGCTTTATTAACAGAGCAAGTTAAAGTTTTAACAGAGCATTTAAAAACTAATAAAAAAGATCACTCATCAAGATTAGGTCTTTTAAAAATGGTTGGTAAAAGAAAAAGACTTTTAGCATACCTTAGAAAAACTGACTATGCAAGATTTACTACATTAGTAGCTGATTTAGGAATCAGAGCTAAGTAAATTTAAATTTTTTAGTTTGAAAAAAGGTTGCAAGTATTTCCTTGCAACCTTTTTTTTTGATAAAGTAATAAATTAATTTACCAAGATAAACTTCTTTAATAGTTGTTTTTGTAAAATAATTTAAAAAAGATTAGGAACACTATGTTACTTACAAAAAAAAGTGAATATGCTCTTCTTGCTTTGATATCAATTGCCAAAAGTAAAGAGCTTAAAAATGTTGATGTTTTATCCCGTGAACTTAATATTCCTAAATCTTTTCTAGCAAAGATTATGCAAAACCTTGCAAAAAATGATATTGTAATTTCCCATAGAGGCGTAAATGGTGGATTTGTATTAAAAAAACCATATGATGAGATTACAATTTTAGAAATTACAACTGTTGCTGAAGAAAAGATTCCTTCTGTATTTGAATGTTCTCCTTCTGTCTCATCATGCCCTTCTGATATAGGAATGGTGTGCGGATTATGGCCAGTTTTAAATAATCTTCAAACAAGAATTAATGGCTTTTTAGAAGGATTAACATTAAAGGATATAGCTTCGTGAAACTTTTTCATTTGTCTCATACAGATTTAGATGGTTACTCTTGTCAACTTTTGATAAAAGAGTATTTCAATGATGGTTTTTATTTCAATGCCAATTATGGTTTAGAAGTAAAGCTGAATTTAAAAAAAATACTTCAAGATATTCAAGAGTATAAAGATGATGAGATTTTATTTTTTATTACTGATTTAAACCTTACTTTTAATGAAGCAAAGGATTTAGATAAGGCAATAAATGATTTAAATGAAAATGGCTTTAATATAAAACTTCAATTACTTGACCACCACGCAACTGGTCAAAAAAGTGCAGATACATTTAGCTGGTATTACTTAGATACAAAAAGATGTGCCACAAAAATTGTTTATGATTATTTAAATACTACATATAATGGTTTTTCAGATGAGAAAAACTTATGGATGAAACCATTAGTAGATGCAATTAATGCAATTGATATTTGGGTAGATAGTGAAGTTAGAAACTTTGAGTTTGGAAAAGTTTTACTTAGAATGGTTTCTCAAGTAAGAGAGATAAATAATATACTTTTTCCAGATTTAAACAGAGACTTTAGAATTTTTCTATTAAAAGAATCTGCAAAATATATAAATGAAGAAAATGGAAATATAAAATTAGATAATGAGATTCATTTTTTAAAGAAAAACTTTCTTATGCAAGATGGATGTGATGATACTATTGATAATCTAAGTGCAAAATATTTAGTTTCTTGTTTAGATAAATTAAAAGATAAATTAACAGTAACATACAAAGGACACAAAGGACTTTTAACTTATACTTTAGGTTCTATTTCAATCCCTGCAAATGCTTTTTTAGTGGCTAATGAAGACTATGATTTTTTCATTGATATTAGTAAAAAAGGAAATGCCTCTTTTAGAGCAGATGGAAAAGTTGATGTATCTTTAATAGCACAATCTTTAGCAAATGGTGGAGGACATCCAAATGCTTCTGGCTGTAAATTTGAAGACTTCAAAGAATCTATTGATTACAATGATATAAAATCTTATATCCAAAGGAAACTTGATAGCTTAAAATAGACTTTAGATATTACTTTAATTATAATTATTGTAAAATTCTTAAACTTTCACTTAATTGTTTAAGGATAAGGAAAAAAATGGATAAGTTAAAGTCAATTTTGTATGTTGAGGATGAAATTATAGTTCGAAATGAACTTTCAGACTTTTTACAATATTATTGTGAAGATTTGAGCGTCGCAAGTAATGGACAAGAAGCCTTAGATATATATACTACAAAAGATTTTGATCTTTTAATTACTGATGTAAGAATGCCAAAAATGGATGGCTTAAGTTTAGCAAAAAAAGTAAAAGAAATAAATTCTGAACAAGCAGTAATATTTTTAACTGCATTTAATGATACTAATTACCTATATGATGCTTTATCACTTAATGCTAGTGCTTACATCCTTAAGCCACTAGATTTTGATATTTTAGAAAAGAAAATTGAAGAGATTATAATCTCTAAACATTGGAAAATAAGTCAAGAAAACTATAAAAAAGAGTTAGAAAATATTTTAAGTACAACCAATGATGGTATAGCTATTATTGATTTTGAAACAAATTTTTTATATGTTAATAGAGCTTTTGAAAAAATTATTGGATACTCAAAAACTGAACTTTATAATTTAAAAAGTACTTCAATAACAAATGAAGAAAATATTCCGAATAGTTTTGAAAAAATTGATGAAGTTATAAAAAATGGTTTTGTAAATGATTATAAAAAAACATATATAACAAAATATAATAAAGAGATTGAAGTTAGTATAAATGCTACATTGATGTCTGATAAACAAAGAATTATATATGCAATTAGAGATATTACAGAACAAAAAGAAAAAGATCAAATACTTGAAAACTATATATCTATAGTTGATGAAAATGTTATAACATCAACAACAACTTTAGATGGGACTATAACAAAGGTATCAAGTGCTTTTTGTAGAATTTCTGGTTATTCAAAGGATGAGTTGATAGGTGAAAAACATAATATAATAAGAGATCCTGATATGCCAGAGTCTTTATTTAAAAAAATGTGGGAAACAATTAATTCAAATAAGTCTTGGCGTGGGGAAATAAAAAATAGAAAAAAAGATGGTTCTTTTTATTGGGTAGATGCAGTTATTACTCCAATAATAAATGAAAAGGGGATTAAAACTGGATATACATCAATAAGGAATGATATCACAGATAAGAAAAATATTGAACAATTATCTATTATAGACCCTTTAACTCAACTTTATAATAGAAGACATTTCTCTAAGATGTTAAGTAATGTTATAAATAGTGCAAAAAGAGAAAATAAAATATTCTCTTTTTTAATTTTAGATGTTGATTTTTTCAAACTATATAATGATACATATGGACACCAAAAAGGTGATAATGTATTGATTGAGATTGCAAAGTCTTTAAAAGATTCTTTACGTAGAGCAGATGATTATTCTTTTAGATTAGGAGGGGAAGAGTTTGCTGTTACTTATAAAAGTGATAATGTAGAGGGAAGTAAAGAATTTGCCCAAATAATTAGGAAATCTATTGAAGATTTGAAAATTATTCATACTAAAAATGAAGCATCTAAATATATTACTGTATCAATAGGCTTATTGATTCTTAAATCAACGAATGAAATGGATCTAAATGAGATTTATCGTTTAAGTGATAACCTTTTATATAAAGCAAAAAAAGATGGAAGAAACAAGATAGAAGTTAGTGTAATATAAACTATATTTTCTTTATCTAAAAAATCTCTTTTATTAAAGGAGTAATTTGTTGTTCAATTTTTTTAATTATTTGATTTAAATTATTTATCAACTTTTCTTTTAGTTCTTTTGATTTTTTATTATCTTGACATTCTTCTATTTCAATACAAAGATTATAAAGTGTATTGATTTTTAAATTTGCTGAACTTCCTTTTAATTTATGAATATAAGAGTAAAACTCTTTTGAAGTTAATTTTTCATCTGAAAATTTTTTTTCAAAATCTTTATAACTTTGTGCAAACTTAAGCATTAAAATAAATATATCTTCCTCTTTTAAATCAAGTTCTTCTTTTAATTTTTTAAAATTAAAAAAATCAAATTCTAAATAAGACTTTATATCTTTTTTTACTATTCCTTTCTTTTCCATTTCAAAATAGTTTTTTATCTCATTTATAAGTTCTTTTTTTTCAATTGGTTTTTTTACATGTCCATTCATTCCACTTTGAAAAGATTTTTCAATATCTTTTTCTAAAACAGCTGCACTAAGGGCAACTATAGGAATTTTTTTATCAAAAGTTCTTATTTTAAGGCTTGCTTCATATCCATCTAATAAGGGCATTTGAATATCCATAAAAATAATATCATATTTAAAATCCCTTGCCATATTTACAGCTTCTTCACCATTGTTTGCAAAAGTAACATTAAAATTAAGATTGCTTAAAATATTTTTTATTACTATTTGATTTACTTCACTATCTTCTGCAACTAATACATTTTTCTTTTCTTTTAAAATTTTTTCCACATTTTCTTTTTCGTGATTTAAAACCTCTTCATTACTATTGCTTAAAAATTTAAATGGTAAATTTACAAAAAAACTTGTTCCAACCCCTTCATAGGATTTAAACCAAATCTCTCCACCCATTAAAGTTACCAAAGATTTAGTGATTGCTAAACCAAGTCCTGTACCTTTAAACTCTTTTGTATTTCCCATCTCACCTTGTTCAAAAGATTGAAAAATAATATTTTGCACTTTTTGTGAAATCCCTAATCCCGTATCTCTTATGATAAACTTTAAAGTGGTCTTATCATCAGTTTTAGATAGAGATTCTATTTTTATTTCAATTTTACCTTTTTTTGTAAATTTAATGGCATTTCCAATAATATTTGTTAAGACCTGATTTATTCTTAAACTATCACCTATAAGATTGCTTTCAACATCTTTGCCTATTGTAACTGTAAAAGTTAGTTTTTTACTAGAAATCTGAGGTAAAAATAGATTTTTTATATCTAGTATTAATTCTTCTAAATTAAACTCATTTTTTACTATTTGAAGTTTTCCTGACTGAATTTTTGAGAAATCTAATATATCATTTATAATACCTTTTAGACTATTTGAGGATTTATTTACTATCTCAAGATATTCTCTTATTTTTTTACTATCAAGCTTTTTTTCCTCTAAAAGTATTTCAATTAATCCAATAATTCCATTTAATGGTGTTCTTATCTCATGACTCATATTTGCCAAGAACTCTGATTTAGCAGTATTTGCATATAGTAATTCTTCTTGCGTTATTAATAACTTCTCTTTAGAAGAAAGTGCTTCTTTTTCCGAAACTTTTGCTTCTTCTAAAGCTTGTTGTGCCTTTTCTTCCTCATATTTAGTTTGTAATAAAGCCTGTTGAGAAGTTAGCTTTTCAACTTCCAAGTTATATACAATTTTTTCAAGTTCAATGTTTTTTTCTTTTATTTTATCTTGATAGTTTTTTAACTGATTATTTGATTGCTTTAATTTTTCATTTAAATTCTCAAAATGGTTAAGATTAAATAAAGTAGCACTAAATTTTTTAATTACAAGATAGGCCAAGGCTATAGATAATAGTAAGATAAAAAAAGAAAAAACTATAAATGTCTCATCAGTTTTTTGCTGCTCTAATAGAAACTTTTTATTTAATTTCAAAAGAATATTAAAGCCTCCATGAATTCTATTATCAAGTTTTCTTGAAAAAAAATCTTCATCAATAAGAGTATCAGAATTTAAAATTTCTTTATAAGTTTTCGGAAACTCATTTGATAGACTATACTTTGATTCAAGGGAATTTCCCCAAGATTTAGTAGAATCACCTTTTTTTTCAAAATAGTGATATATAATAAAACCTTTATTATCAAAAAATATCATATCATATAAAGGGGCATCAGCTAAACTTTTTAAGAAATCTTGAACATAAATATTAAGTACTAAAATTCCATCAAAAACTCCATTTTTTTCTAAAGGCATCATTGCTCTTAGTGTAGATTTATAAGGTATTTGTACTTTCCCAAACTCTTTATTTAAATCTATTGCAGAAAACAAAACTTTATTAAACTCTTTTTCAATAGAGTTTTTAAAGTAGTATCTTTTTGATTTATCTTGTAGTTTACTTTTTGGGATTATAAAGGCTTTATTATTCTCTTTATTTCTATCAACTCTAATTTTTTCAAAGCCATTTTTATCAATATACCTTATCTGAAAATAGGTCTCTTCAGTTCTTGCTAAAGATAATAAGAATTCTTCTATATTTGCTGTGTTCTTTTCATTTATTTCATTTTTATATTTTTTAAAAAAGATTGAATCTTTTATTCCAAATAAATTGTGTTCAACATGATTTAAAAAGTTTGTCAAAACTTTATTTCTCTCTAAAGATTGATCAACAGCATTTTCTAAACTTATTTTTTTTGTTTGGTTTTTAAAATAGATCTCTTTTAAAAAAAGTATTGAAATAGTCGGTATTAGTGTTAGAAAAATAATAATAAAATAAGTTTTTTTAAAGTTATTTGAATTCATTTTTTATCCTATAATGCCACTATAACAGAAAATAGTATCAAAAGGGTATCATTATTTATATTATAAACTTTTGATTTAATAATAAAGAATGTTTACTCAAAATATAACTAAAAAATCTTTTAAAACTTTTCTCCCAAGATAAATTGTTGATATTTCTTATCTTTATTTATTAATTTGCTATAATAAATCTCAATATATTTTATGTATATAGTTAATATAAAAAGGAGTTAATATGGAGTGTGAATTTCCATCGGTTAATAGTAATATTGAAGAGATTAAAGAGATTTTTGAAAATACAAAAACAATTGCAGTAATTGGTTGTTCTCCAGACCCAAGTAAGGCAAGTAATATGGTTGCAAACTATCTAAAAAATGCTGGTTTTAAGATGGTACCTGTTTATCCTAAAGAGGATGAAATTTTAGGAGAGAAAGTATATAGAAGTTTAAAAGAGATCCCTTTTAAAGTTGACATGGTTGATATCTTTAGAAAACCTGAGGTTATAGGACAAGTAGTTGATGCAGCCATTGATCGTGGTGATGTTGATACAGTTTGGACTCAATTAGGACTTGTAAATAATGAAGCTGCAAATAAAGCACAAGAAAAGGGTATGAAGGTTGTACAAAATAAGTGTACAAAAATAGAGCATAGAGCTATTTTTGGCTAGACTCTTTTTTAGATTCTTTCTTTTTTGGTATGGTAGTGTTTGGCAATATTAGTGTTGCCACACAACCACTTTTATCATCTGTTCTATTTTTTAAACTTACAGTAGCTTCTAAAGAATCTGCTGCATTTTTAGCTAAAAACAATCCTAATCCAGCACCGCTTTCTTCTCCCATTCTTTTAAATGGAGCAAAAAGGTCAATTGACTCATCAATCCCTTCACCATCATCAGTTACAGTTATGGTTGTTGTATCAGGTTCTTTTTCCATTCTAATGGCAATAGATTTTTCATCGGGTGTAAATTTAATAGCGTTTTGAACAAAGTTTTGAATTATTTGATTTAATAAAGTTGGTTGAACATAAATTTCATGATGATTTACATTTGCAAAAAATGTAATTACAATCTTTTTCTTTGCACTTAGCATTCTGTAATCATTAGTTTTTCTTTGTAGATATTTAACTAAATCAATCTCTTCTGGCTTTTCAAATTGAGCACCTTCAGCCCGACCAATATCTAAAATTGAACTAATCATTTTGTTCATATCATTAATTTGTTCAACTGTTAATTTCATTGTTTCTTGATATTTTTCAGCTTCTCTTTTTTTCATTAGAGCAACTTCATTTTTTAGTTTCATAACAGCTAGTGGTGTTTTTAACTCATGGGCAACACCAATAAATAACTCTTTTTTAAATTTAATATTATTTTCAATTCTTGTCATTAAAGAGTTTATTGAATTTGCGAGTGGATGAAACTCAATTGGTAAATTATCTTTTTTTATTTGCGATAAAAAGTTTTCATCCATATTAGATAGTTTATTTGTAATTTGAATAATAGGTCTTAAAAGTGTTTTTGATACTGTAAATGCATATAAAACTACCATTATTAAACCTCCAAAAGAGATTAATAAAAGGTTATTAAATATTTTATTTAACATTTCAATAGAAGAATCTATATTTTTTACAATTTTTATATATTTACTTTTTGTTAAATCAAAGGGATAAAGAATTTGAATAAAATGTTTATTCCCTACTTTAAAGTATGTATATCCACTTTGTGGAACATTACGTAGTTCTACTATATCAACATTAATTCCATTACTTGTTATAAGATTAAAATTATTTGTATTTACATCTGAAGTTTTACTAACTTCTAAAATCAACTGTGCATCAGCATAAAGTGAATCTTGAATCTCATCAAAAATTGTTGATTTTGTATATCCATAAAAAATAAAAGATAGAATAATGATTAGTAGTGAAGTAGCAATTACAAGCTTTTGATGAAATTGCTTGTAAATGCTCTTTGGTTTTAAAATATTCATTTTTTAAGAAATATTATGCTTCTTCTTGAGTATCTGGGTAACAGAATCTGTAACCTCTTCTTCTAATTGTTTCAATAGTAGAGATATTTAATGGTTTATCCATTTTTTGTCTAATTTGGTTAATTGCAACTTCAATTACATTTGGAGTTACTAATTCTGGCTCTTCCCAGATAGCATCTAGTAATTGCTCTTTAGACACAATTTGATCTCTATGTCTTGCAAGGTGAGTTAATACTTCAAAAGGTTTACCTTTTAATTCAATCTCTTCACCATTGTATTCGATTTTTTCTTCATCAGGGTTAATTGATAAATCCTCGATTTCGATAATATTAGTTCCACCAAATCTTAATCTTGCTTCAATTCTTGCAAGTAAGATATCAAAATCAAATGGTTTTTTAATATAATCATCAGCTCCCGATTTTAATGCTTCAATTTCAGAATCTTTGTCATCTCTTGCAGAAAGGATAACAACTGCAGTTCTAGAGCTTCTGTTTTTTACGATTTTACATAATTCAATTCCATCACCATCTGGTAACATCCAGTCAGTTAGAACTAAATCATAATTTCTAATGTCGATAAAATATTCAGCATCTTTATAATTCTCAGCAGCATCTACTTGGTAACCAAAATCAGTTAGTCCCTCTTGTAGTGTTCTATTTAATGTGATTTCATCTTCAATAATTAATATTCTCATTTAGACATTCCTCTTATTAGTTTTTGTAAGCTTAAATTTAAGTTAAGTTTAAAATTGGTCGGCATTATAACACAAATTCAGTAAAATTTAAAGGTTTTTTAAGGTAAATTTTGAAATTCCTTAAAAAAATGTGCAAATTATCTATTATTTAGACAATATTTTTGAGAAAAGATGAAAAATTATATTAAAATTGACTTAAAATTTGAAGAAGCAAGTTTTAAAGAACTCTTAATTTTTACATACTTTGCTTGACTAAATCCAAAGTAGTTAACTTTTTATTAAAAAAAAGAAGATAGAATATTGCCTATTAAAAAAAGAAGGAAAATAATGAGTTTATTTACAAAGAAAAGATTATTAACAAGTTTAATTGCATCATTGGCAATTTCATCAATCTCTTTAAATGCAGCAGATTATGGATCTGTAAATGGTGATCAAATCACTAAAGAAGATATTGCAGTTGTGTTAAGAAACCCAAACGTAAAGTTTGATGATTTACCAAAAAAGAGTAAAGATAAGGTTTTAGAACAAGTTGTTGAAAAAAAACTATTAACACAAAATGCTGTAAAAAGTGGTGTTTCATCTGATAAAGAGTATAAAAAAGCATTAGAAAAACTAAAAGCAGATTTAGCTTTAGAAATTTGGATGCAAAAAGAGTTTAAAAAAGTTTCTGTTTCAGATAAAGATGCAAAAGATTTTTATAATAAAAATAAAGCAAAATTTAAAGTACCAGCAACACTAGAAGCTAGACATATTTTAACAAAAACTGAAAATGATGCAAAAGCTGTTATCAAAGATTTAGATAAAGCAAAAGATAAAAAAGCAAAATTTGTAGAGTTAGCAAAATCTAAATCAGTTGGTCCTTCTGGTCCAAAGGGTGGATATTTAGGTAAATTTACAGAAAACCAAATGGTTCCAGAATTTTCAAAAGCTGCAAAAGCTTTAAGTAAAGGTAAATACTCTAAAGCTCCTGTTAAAACTCAGTTTGGTTATCATGTAATCTACTTAGAAGATAAAAAACCTGCAAGTGATTTAGCTTATGATAAAGTTAAAGGAAAAATCAAACAAATGGTAGTTCAAGGTAAATTCCAAGAATATATCAAAAACAAAGTTGATGGCTTAAAAAGTAAATCAAAAATCGTTATCAAGTAATTTTAATTAAGGAGAAGAGATGGGTGTTTTAGAAGTTGTTAATGCAGGTGTATTAAGTGGTAGTGAAGCAAAAAAACTTTTCAGCTATGCAAAAGAGAATAAATTTGCTATTCCTGCAGTAAATGTAGTTGGTACTGATTCTGTAAATGCTGTTATGGAATCTGCAGCAAAAGTAAATTCACCGGTGATTATTCAGTTCTCAAATGGTGGAGCACAATTTTTTGCTGGTAAGGGATTGAAAACTGCTAACGCAGCTACAATTGGGGCAATTTCTGGGGCTATGCATGTTCATGCATTAGCAGAATCATATGGGATTCCTGTAATTTTACATACAGACCACGCTGCAAGAAAACTTCTTCCTTGGATAGATGGTTTGCTACAAGCTGGTGAAACTTTCTATGAAAAACATGGGAAACCTTTATTTACTTCACATATGCTTGATTTAAGTGAAGAGCCATTAGAAGAAAATATTGGAACATGCGTTGAGTTCTTTGAAAGAATGAACAAAATTGATATGACCATAGAGATTGAACTTGGTATCACTGGTGGGGAAGAAGATGGTGTAGATAATACAGATGTTGATAATGCACTATTATATACTCAACCAGAAGAGGTTTGTTATGCCTATGAACAATTAGGAAAAGTTGGTGAAAACTTTACTATTGCTGCTTCATTTGGTAATGTACATGGGGTTTATAAACCTGGAAATGTTGTATTAAGTCCAAAGATTTTAGATAACTCTCAAAAATATATTCAAGAAAAACATTCAACTGATATTAAGCCAGTTGATTTTGTATTCCATGGTGGATCTGGTTCTGCACTTGAAGAGATTAGAGAAGCTATTGATTATGGTGTTATCAAAATGAATATTGACACAGATACTCAATGGGCAACTTGGGATGGTGTAAGAGAATATGCAGCTAAAAATCATGATTATTTACAAGGTCAAATTGGAAACCCTGAGGGTGATGATAAACCTAATAAATCATATTATGACCCAAGAAAATGGTTAAGAGCAGGTCAAGAGTCTATAATCGCAAGACTTGAAATTGCATTTTCAGATCTTTGTGCCTTAGATAAAAATTAAGAATTTAAAAACTAAAAAAACTAATAGATTAAAAGCGTAATACTTACGCTTTTAATCCTTCTATTTTATTTATCAATTTTTTCATTTGTAATTAAAGCAAGGTTATTAAGACTATATTTTTGTAGAAGGTCTAAAATAGTTACAACTCTATCATAGGTTACATTTTTATCAATTCTAACAATAACTGCTTTTTTCTTGTCTTTTATTACTTTCAAACTCTCTTCTAAAGATATTAAATTTACTTCAACACCTCTAATCGCAATTTTCTCAGAACTTAGTTCTATAAAAACTTGGTCCTCTTTTATTTGTGTTTCTTTTGCATTTGCTTCGGGTAAATCAAGCATTAAAGCTAGTTGTTCTTTTTTAAAAACAGAAGTTACTATAAAAAATATTAATAAAATAAAAACTACATCAATAACAGGTGTTAAGTCAATTCCTAATTGTTCTCTTCTTTTCATTTAATCTATTAACTCTTTTTTAGCTTTTAATTCAATTGTATCAATCATTGAAATAAAATGATTATAGGCAATATGATGAGGAATAGCTACAATTAGACCCGCAATTGTTGTTATAAGTGCAATTGAGATTCCCCCTGAAAAAACTGTTGGATCACCTAAACCTTTTTGTGTTATCTCTTCAAAGGCTTTATATACTCCAAAGACAGTTCCTAAAAGTCCTAATAATGGTGCAACAGAAGCAATATTTTTAATATAGGTTAAGCCTGTTTCTAATTTTTTTACTTCATACTCAATCTCAATTTTTATATTGTGCTTGTTTTGTTCATTAAGTTTATTTTTTATTTTTCTAACCATTGCATTTTTTCTTGGAATTGTTAAAAATTTCCAAATAATTATAGTAAAACCAATAACATTTAAAAAGATTAAAATATAAACTATTAAACCACCTTTATCAATATATTCCATTAAATTTAAATTCATAATACCCCAATATAAAATTTTTGTTTATTTTAGTATAATAGTTTTAATGAATTATAAAAACTCTCCCATCACAAAAACAAAATTTAGAAATAGAACCATATATGTCAAAAGAGACGACCTTTTAGATGAACAATTTTCTGGAAATAAAGCTAGAAAATTTTACTATTTTTTAGAAAATGAGTTTCCAAATATTGAAAAAATAGTAAGTTTTGGTTCTGCTCAAGCTAATTCTTTATACTCATTATCAGTTTTAGCAAAACTAAAGAACATGAAACTTGATTTTTATGTTAAATCTTTGAGTTCATATTTGAAAGAAAACCCTTGTGGAAATTATAAGGCAAGTTTAGAAAATGGGGCAAACATTATTGAAAGAAATGATGAAAATATTCAAAAGTATATTGAAGAAAATTTATTAGATGAAAAGACTTTATTTATAGAAGAGGGTGGAAGAGTCCAAGAAGCCCAATATGGGATAAAAATTTTAGCTGATGAAATAAATTCTTGGGCAAAAGAAAATTGTATAAAAGAATTGAAAATCTTCTTGCCCAGTGGTACAGGAACAACGGCACTTTTTTTACAAAAAAACTTATCTTTTGAAGTTTTAACTGTACCTTGTGTTGGAGGGGAAGAGTATTTAAAAAGTCAGTTTTTTCATTTGGAAAAAAATGAAAAGCACCATCCAAATATAATAAAGCTTGAAAAAAAGTACCATTTTGGAAAACTTTACAAGGAGTTTTTTGAAATGTACAAAGAAGTTCTTAGCGATACAAATATTGAATTTGACTTATTGTATGATCCTTTAGGTTTTATCTCAATGTTTTCTTCTAAATACTTTAATGATGATATAACAATTTTATATATTCATCAAGGTGGAGTTTTAGGGAACAAGACTATGATAGATAGATATTTAAGAAAATATGAAAATAAAATTGACTTAAAAAATTGATTTAGATAATATTATGTATAGTTATTATTAAGGTAAAATTTTGAATATAATAAGATTAATAATCTTTTCTTTTCTTCTTGCCACAGAACTTTTCTCCTCACAAAACTTAGAAAAAGTAACTTTACAATTAAATTGGAAATATCAATTTGAATTTGCAGGTTTTATTGCTGCAAAAGAAAAAGGTTTTTATGAAGATTTGGGTTTAGATGTTCAAATAAATGAATTTGTTGGAGACATTAACGTAATAGATGAAGTTAAAAATGATAGAGCTACCTTTGGACTATACGATACTTCATATTTAAATCTTTACGATGTGAAAAAACCAATTGTATTGGCTGCTAACTATTTAAAGAAATCTGCTCTAGTCTTTGTAACAAAACAAGATATTATTGTTCCTGAAGACCTAAAGGGTAAAAAAGTAATGTATTTAAAAAATGAATTAATAGATTCATTACTTGGAGAACTATTAAAAAAACATAAAATAAAAGTAAGTGATTTTATTTCTGTTGACCATGATTTTACGGGAGAAAAATTTATAAATGGTGAGGTTGATGCTTTTTCTGCTTTTGTTTCAAATGAACTTTATCATGTAAAAAAATCACAAATGCCATACAGAATTATTGATCCCCAGAACTATGGGATTATTGGTGGTGGTTTAAATCTATTTACTTCTTATAGTAATGCAAGAAAAAATCCAATAATGGTACAAAAGTTTTTAGATGCAAGTAAGAAAGGGTGGAATTACGCCTTTGAAAATAAAGAAGAAATAGTTGATATAATCTATGAAAAATATTCAAAAATGAAGTCTAAGGATGCTTTATTATTTGAAGCAAATGAGACTGAAAAATTAATGATGACAGGTATTTACAAGATAGGTGAGGTTATTGAAAATGTTGTTAATCAAGATATCTTAAGGTCAGATGTTGATATCTCCCTTGACAAACTTCTTTTTAGTAAAATCTTTACATATGATAATATAAATTTTTCAAAAAAAGAAAAAGAATATATAAAAAAGAAAAAAGTGATTAAAGTATGTATTGATCCAGACTGGATGCCCTATGAAATGTTTAATGAAGATGGCAAACACATTGGTATGACAGCAGATTTTATTAAATTGATTTCTGAAAAAACAAATCTTAAGATAAATACAATTCCTACAAAATCATGGTCTGAATCTTTATTGTTTGCTAAAGAAAGAAAATGCGATATCCTTTCCCTTGCCCAAAAGACACCTTCAAGAACAAAATATATGAAATTTACCAGTTCATATATTAATTTTCCTGTTGTAATTGCAACTACAACTGAAAAATTCTTTTTACCAAATCCTGAAGAGATTATAGAAGAAGAAAAGGTTGGTGTTGTAAAGGGATATTCTATGGGAGAATATTTAAAAAACAAATACCCAAATAATAAAATTGTTGATGTTGATAGTATAAAGCATGGACTTGAAAAAGTTCAATCTGGAGAGCTATATGGATTTGTTGATTCTTTACCAACAATTGCATATGTACTCAAACATGAATTTATTGATAGTTTGAAAATTACTGGTAAATTTGATAGAAAATTTGATTTAGGAATTGCTGTTAGAAATGATGATGAACTTTTATATCAAATAATTCAAAAAGCTTTAGATAGTATTCCCTATACAACTAAGCAGGAGATTTTTAATAGGTATATTTCTGTAAAGGTTGAAGAATCCGATAATTATAAATATTTATATGAGGCTTTAGGAATATTCTTTATTGTTATAATAATTGCCTATTTTAGAAACAGAAAATTAAAAAAATACAATTATATATTAAGTAAAACCCAAAAAAGACTAGAAACCTCTTTAGAAAGTTTTGAAAAACTTTTAGACTCAGTAAATGAAGGAGTCTTTGTGTTTGACGAGAGTGGAAAATGTTTACAATCAAATAAAATTGCAGTTGAACTTTTTGGCTTTGAAAATAAAGATCAACTAATTGGCCTAGATATAAAAGATTTAGTTAGTGCCAAATCATATGATTTAGTACTTGAAAATATAAAAAATGATCAAGAAGAAGCTTATGAGATTGTAGCACAAAAAAGAAATGCTCAAGAGTTTCACGTTCTTGTAAAAGGGAAAGATGCTATTTTAGATTCAAAAAAAGTGAGAATCTCCTCTGTTCTTGATTTATCAGAGCTAAAACAAAAAGACAAACTTTTATCTCAGCAATCAAAAATGGCAGCTATGGGTGAGATGATTGAAAATATAGCCCATCAATGGAGACAACCTTTAAGTCTAGTTTCTAGTATATCAACTGGAATTATTGTAAAAAAAGAGCTAGGCGTATCGGAGATTGATGATGAAAAGAAAGACTTGGAAAAAATCAATGATACCGCACAACACTTATCTCAAACTATTGAAGATTTTAGAAACTTTTTTAAATCAGATAAGGAGAAAAAAGAGTTTTCAATTTTAAAATCAATAGAAAAAAATCTTATGTTGATTGAGGGGATATTAAAAAGTAATAATATTCAAATTATTCTTGGGCAAAAAGATGATTGTAAAATTAAAAGTTATGAAAACGAATTTACACAAGCTTTATTAAATATTTTTTATAATGCAAGGGATGTTTTAATAGAAAAAAGTCTAGAAGAAAAATTGATTTTTATAAATGTAAAATCAGAAAAAGAAAATATTATTGTATCTGTATTAGATAACGGTGGAGGGATAGAAAATAGTATTATAGAAAAAATATTTGACCCATATTTTACAACTAAACACCAAGCTCAAGGTACGGGGATAGGTCTTTATATGACACATCAAATTATTGAAAAACATATGGGTGGAAAAATTATTGTAGTAAATGAAAATTTTGAATATAATAATATAAAATATAAAGGTGCAAAATTTAGTATTTATTTACCTACAAAAATGGAGTAAAAATGTATTCAGTGTTAGTTATTGAAGATGATGAAATAACACTTGAGATAATTGTAAAATGTATAAATGAAGATTTTACAGTATACAAAGCAAATAGTGCAGAAAGTGGATATCAAAAATATTTAGACAAAAAGCCTGATATAATAATTTGTGATTTAAGCCTTCCTTTGATGGACGGCATTGAGTTATTAAAAAAAATTAGAATTCAGGATAAAAATGTAAGGATGATTATATCTTCATCTAAAAGTGATATTCAAACATTTTTAGATGCTTCTGAATTGGGATTAAGTAAGTATTTAATTAAACCAATTTCAAAAGAAAAGATATTTTTATCTTTAAATGAAGCATGTGAACAATTAAAAAATTACCGTATTGTAAATCTACAAAAAATAGAAATAGCAAATAATATCATTTGGGACAAAGATAAATTTGAATTGATTCAAGATGGTAAAATCATTGAACTTTCCCCTAAAGAAAAAATGATGTTAGATTTTCTTTTAAAAAAAGTAAATACAACACGAACATATGAAGAGATTTTAGCAAATGTTTGGAAATATGAAAGTGTAGATAAAACTAGTTTAAAAACAACTGCTACAAATATTAGAAAAAAAATTCCAAGTTTAGAACTTAAAAATGTTTATGGAATAGGCTACTGTATTAACACTTCAAAATAAATTCTAAAAAAAAGTATCATTTACCACTCCATTACTTTTTTATTATATTATTGCTTTATGGAGCAAGAATATAATGAAAATAAAAAATAAAAATATACAAATTTTTCTAGTTTTTATACTTTTTTCACTAAGTTTAGGACTTGTAAATCTATTATTAGAATCTACATATACTGTTAAAGATACAAAAAAAACTATTTTAAAAAGTGCAAAAGATACAATGATAGAAAAAGAAATAATAGTTAATGATTTCTTGAATCATGCCAAAAAAAATATTTTAGCTATTAGAAACTCTTATACATTCAAACAATTTTTAAGTCAAAAAGATAATGATGAACAATTAAAAGATCTATTTAAAAGCTTTGTTTTAGCAAATAAAGACTACATGCAATTAAGGTTTATAGGTAAAGATGGGAAAGAAACTATAAGAATTGATAGAAACAATAAAGAACATGAGAATATAAAATTTATAAAGAGTCTACAAAAGAAAGCTGATAGATATTATTTTACAGAATCTATTGAGAAAAAAGATTCTGAAGTGTGGTTTTCTACTTTGGATTTAAATGTAGAAGACGGAAAAATACAAATCCCATATGTTCCAACTATTAGAACAATCTTGCCTATTAATATTAATGGAAACTTTGAGGGTATATTAATCATCAATCATCATTTAAATTCTTTAATTAATGAAATAACAAAGTCATCAATATTTGAAACTATCTTAGCTGATGAGAATGGTTTCTTCTTATATCATTATGATAAAGATAAAAGTTGGAGTAAATATAAAAAAGAGAAATTTACACTTGAATCTGAGTTTCCCAAAAGTTATTTAAAAATTATTAACAACTTAGATTTTTTAAATGATGACATTGCAGTAAGAAATCTTCAAGTAGATCTTTTTTCTAATATATATTTAATCTATCAAATAAAAGAGGATTATCTAAAGAGTCAAAAAGAAGAAAAAATGAATTTAAAAATATTTGAATTCTTATTATTCATATTATTATCTATTCTTTTCTCTTCCTTGATTATAAAAATTTTTGGAAATATCTTTGATGATTTTGATGAACAAAAATTATTAAATCAAAGACTTGAACTTGCATCAAATGTAGCAAAAATTGGTTTTTGGGATTATGAAGCTGAATCTAAAATGGTTTTTTTAAGTAAAAATTTAAAAGAGCTATTTGGAAAATTAAAGTACGAAAAAATGTTAATGGAAGATTTTTTATTTTTAATTTTAGAAGAGAAAGAAAAATTTGTAAAAGAAAGATTTTACAACTCGATTAAAGAGAAAAAAGAGTTTTCATTAAAACATAAAATAGTTGTAAATTCAGAAGAAAGATTCTTTGAAATTGTAGGTAAACATTTTTATGATAGAAGTGGTGAACACTACAAAACAATTGGTAGTGTAATTGACATAACTGAAAGATATATTGCAGAAAAATTAAATGAAAAAATAACAAAACAAGCAAAAGAGTTTAAAAAGCTTTTTGATAGATTTGATGAAAATGTAATTGCTTCTGCAACTGATACACGAGGAGTTATAAATTATACTAGCAAAGCTTTTTGTGAAATAAGTGGCTTTAGTAAAGAAGAGTTATTAGGCTCACCCCAAAATATTGTAAGACATCCAGATACGCCACCTGAAGTATTTGAAGAGCTTTGGCAAACAATAAAAAGTGGTAAAGTTTGGCAAGGAGAGCTACAGAATAAAGCTAAAAATGGCGGAATTTATTGGGTTCATGCCTATATTTATCCAGAGTTTGATGAAGATAATAAAATCATAGGTTACAGTGCGATTAGACAAGATATCACTGCAAAAAAACAAGTTGATTTTTTAAGTAAAAAAACAAATGAATCAATTGAGTTCTCAAGATTTATACAACACTCGCTTCTTCCTCAAAAAGAAGCTATTAGAGCTTGTGTAAAAGATAAATTTATTATCTGGGAACCAAAAGATGTAATTGGTGGTGATATTTATAATCTTTCAAAACCTTTAAGTAAAGATGAATGTTTGATTATGGTGATTGATTGTACAGGACATGGTGTTCCAGGTGCATTTGTTACTATGCTTGTAAAGGCTATTGAAAAACAATATTTGGAGATATTAAAAAATAAAAAAGAACAAGAAGTAAATCTTTCTGATATTTTAAATTTTTACAACAAAATGATGAAAACAATTCTTAATCAAGATAACAAAGCATTAGCTTCTAATGTTGGTTTTGATGGAGGAATTTTATATTTTAATAGAGATAAAAAAATAATTAGGTTTGCAGGAGCCTCAAATAATATGCTCTTTTATGACAAAGAAAAAATAAATTTAATAAAAGGAGATAGAGTTTCAATAGGGTTTAAAAATTCAAAAGATGACTTCAATTATAAAGTACATGAAGTAAAAGTTGAAGAGGGTATGAAGTTTTATTTATATAGTGATGGATTTATAGATCAAATAGGTGGTGATAAAGGTTTTCCATTCGGAAGAAGAAGGTTAGTAAGTATTTTAGGAGATAACATTAATAAATCAATGTCTGAACAAAAAGAGATTTTGCTTGATGAGTTAAAAGCTTATCAAAAAGATTATGAGAGAGTTGATGATATTACTGTTATAGGATTTGAAATTTAAAAGGAGCGGGAATGGAAGTACTAAATTATGATCATTTTATTGATGATAATGAGATTGTTTTTATGACATATGTTGGGTTTATTACCCAAACTTTATTAACAGGTATGGTTGAATCTTTGGAACATGAAAAAGAGTTTTCAGATATACCAAGTAATTGTGCACATAATATATTTACTGTTTTTATAGAGATGACACAAAATATTATTAAGTATGCAAAAAGTGAGGTAAAAAAAGAATCTTCATATAAATCAAATGGATTAATTGTAGTTGGCAAATACGCAAGTAAAAACTATTTTGTTCATTCTCAAAATGTGGTTTTAGGAGGAGATATTGAAACCATATCAACAAGAATTGATGAGATAAATAAACTAAATTCTGATGAAATTAGAAAAAAATACAGAGAATTAAGAAGAGATGGAAAACATTTACATGATAAAGGTGCAGGAATAGGTTTTTATGAAATAGCAAAAAGAGCAGTTAATATTGAATATAAATTTATAAAGTTAAATGATGATAAATATTATTTTTATTTAACTGTTGAGATAAAGGAATAAAAAATGGATAATTTAATAATTGATGCAACAAAATATACTCCTGAAATAGATTTTGATTCAACTTCAAGGGTATTAACAATTAAGGGTAATTCTTATCCAGAAAATACAGCTGAGTTTTATGAACCAATCTTAAATTGGATTAATTGGTATTTGAAAATTAATAGATATGAAAATGTAACAATCAATCTTGAGATAGTATATTTTAACTCAAGTAGTTCAAAAGTATTTTTTGAAATTTTTGATTTAATTGATGAATTAAACAATAAAAATAGCATAAAAATAAATTGGGTATATGAAGAGGGTAATGATAGTATTTTCGAAATTGGAGAGGATTATAAATTAGATTTTGAAAAATTAGATTTTAATATAGTTAAGAAGGCTTTATGAAAAGATTAAAAGCAGATCAAGTTATTGAAAATGGTAACAAAACATTAGATGAATTGTTGCTAATTTATGATAATGGAATAGCTTATGATAAGTATTATGAGCTATTAGATCACTATATAAAATTGTACCAAAGAACGCAATCGATTCTAAAAATGTCCGATGATGTTGGAAAAATGATTTTTGACAAAAAAGAGGATTTGTCTGAAAATCTTGAGTATACAATAAAAACAGCAACGGAAAAATTGGTTTTCAATGTTGAGGAACATAAAAAGTCAAAAAAAGCAATAGGTCATTATAGAGAAAAGATATCTGAATATCAAAATGTTATTGGTGAATATGTCATTGAGAATAGTAAATTAAAAAAACAAGTTGATGGCTATAAAAAAAGATATGGTGAATTTAATCATACTTTCCATGAAGAAGTTCCTCAATTGGAAACTTCTTATGATGAAGTAGTATGTTTAAATCCTGAAGCTTATACTAATATGACTATTGAAGAAATTATTGAACAAAAAGCACAAGAGATTGATAGATTGATAATTATGAACTTAAAACTAAAAGATTTTGATTCTATAGTTACATCAATCAAACATTCTGTTGCTTTGAATAGTTTCTTGAAGAGTCTATACAAGTTTATAAAAGTTTGTTTTGATGACGATGTGTTAGTTTACCACCATAAAGAAAACAGTTTCTTTGTCTTAACTGACATAAAACAAAGTAAAAAATTAAATGATTGTAGCTTAAAGCTAAACTCAAAAAGAGTACTTTTTAACAATCATATTGTATTTGAGATAACTTCAACTACATATTCAAAAAATGACAAAATTGAAGAGTCATTGAAAAAGTTAAAGGATGAAAAATGAATAATTTATTAATAAAAGAGACAAAATATACTCCTTATATAAATTTAGATTTTGAAAAAAACTTAATAATGATAAAAGGTAAATCTTATCCAGAAAATACTTATGATTTTTATAAACCAATGTTAGATTGGATAGAAGAATTTATCGAACAAAAAAGCTCTACTGAAATTGTTATTGACATAGATATTATATATTTTAATTCAAGTAGTTCAAAACTATTTTTTGATTTTTTTGACATTATAGAAGAGGCGCAAGCTGATGATTTTAAAATAAAAATCAATTGGTATTATGATGAAGATAATGAGGGTGCATTAGAAGATGGAGAAGATTTTAAAGAAGATTTTGAAGATCTTGACTTTATATTAATTAAGAAATAAAAGGGAAAGAAAATGAATATGCCAGTAGAAAATAAATTGATTTTAGAAATAGAAGAATTAAAAGAAAAGTTTAATAAAACTACGGATAAATTGATTAAAGATATTAATCGTCAAGAAAGAATTATGCTTAGAAGTGATAAACGACAAAGACTAGAATATGATGCACTTCAAGATAAATTAAAAGAGGTAAAGATTTTAAGTAAAGAGATAGAAGAAACACAAAAAGAAGTTGTTTTTACTATGGGTGCTATTGTGGAAAGTAGAAGTAAAGAAACAGGGAATCATGTAAAAAGAGTAGCTGAATACTCAAAACTTTTTGCTTTAAAAATGGGCTTAGATATAAAAGAAGCGGAAATCTTAAAGCAAGCTAGTCCCATGCATGATATAGGAAAAATTGCAATTCCTGATTCTATATTAAATAAACCAGGTGTTTTAACACAAGATGAACGTGAGATTATGAAAACCCATGCAAAAATAGGTTATGAGATGTTAAGTCATTCTAAAAGACCATTAATTAAATGTGCTTCTATAGTCTCTTATGAACATCATGAAAAATGGGATGGTTCTGGATATCCTAGAGAACTAAAAGGTGAAGAGATTCATATTTATGGAAGAATCACAGCAATTGCAGACGTTTTTGATGCTTTAGGAAGTGAAAGGTGTTATAAAAAAGCTTGGAGTGATGATAAAGTGTTTTCATTTCTTAAAGAGCAAAGAGGTAAACATTTTGATCCAAAATTAGTAGATATCTTCTTTGATAATTTAAATGAATTCTTAAAAATCAGAGATGAATTAAAAGATGAGTTTTAGAAAATAAAATCCTAACTCGTCTTTTAAATCCCTCCACTTTATCCCCACTATTTTTTAATACACTTATAAAGTAATTTATTCTGTTGATTTAGGTCATTTATACTTTTACTTTAATTTAGATATAATCTTACGATTTAATCATTTACAGGAAATTTCATTGGAAAGAAAAAACAATATAATATTAATTGGATTTATGGGCGTTGGAAAGGGAACAACTGCTAGAGCATTAGTAAAAGCATCTGAGTATTTTGCTATCGATACTGATGATTTAATTGAGAGTATCGAAAAAAGAACCATAAAAAAGATTTTTAAAAAAGAGGGTGAACCCTATTTTAGAAATCTTGAAAAAAAATGTGCTTTATGGCTTGAAAAAAATGTTGATAACACAATTATCTCAACAGGTGGAGGTTTCTTTAGACAAGAAAATATTCATGAAATTGGAACTGTAATCTATCTTGAATCAAGTTTTGAAGGTATTTTAAGAAGAATTAATAAAGCACCAAATGCAAAAGCAAAACTTAGGAAAAGGCCACTTTTAAAAGATTTAAAAGAGGGTAAGAAACTTTATGAACAAAGAGTAGAAGATTATAAAAAAGTTGCCGATTTAATTGTAAATGTAGAAGATAAAGATATTGAAGATATCGTAAAAGATATATTAGGAAAGATATAATGAAGATTATTAATACAAATGATTCAAACTTTAAAAGTGAATTTGAAAATATTTTAAGTAGAGCAAAAACAGATATTAAACATGTTTCTGCAATTGTTACAGATATAATTGATGAGATTATTGATGAGGGAAACAAAGCAGTTAAAGCTCATATTGAAAAATTTGATAAATGGGAAGTTAAATCTGATGAGGATCTAATGATTTCTCAAGAAGATATGAAAAAAGCATATGAAAATATTAATGATGATTTAAAAAAAGCTTTACATATTGCATACGATAGAATTAAAACTTACCATGAAAAACAGCTACCAAAATCATGGATTGATTTTGAAAAAAATGGGACAATTTTAGGACAAAAAGTATCTGCAGTTGATAAAGCTGGATTATATATTCCAGGTGGTAAAGCAGCATATCCTAGTTCACTTTTAATGAATGCCATTCCAGCAATTGTTGCAGGAGTTGAAGAGATTGTGGTTTGTACCCCAACTCCAAATGATGAAATAAATGAATTAGTTCTTGCAGCATGTTACATCTGTAATGTAAGTAAGGCATTTAAAGTTGGAGGAGCAAGTGCTATTGCTGCTATGGCTTATGGAACTGAAACTATTCCAAAAGTTGATGTAATAACTGGACCTGGAAATATTTTTGTAGCAACTGCTAAAAAGCTAGTATTTGGTGAAGTAAACATTGATATGATTGCAGGACCTTCTGAAATTGGTATTTTAAGTGATGAAACTGCTAAGCCAAAATATTTAGCAATTGACCTTTTATCTCAAGCTGAACATGATGAAATGGCAAGTTCAATTATGATTACAACTTCAAGTGAAATTGCATCAAAAACTTCTGATGAGGTTGAAGCATATTTACAAACTTTAAGTAGAGAAGAGATAGCTAGAAAATCTATTGAAGAAAGAGGTTCTATTATTGTTGCAAACAATATGGATGAAGCAATTGAACTTATGAATGAAATTGCTCCAGAACACTTAGAAGTTATGACAACAAATGCCTTCGAACTATTACCAAAAATAAAACATGCAGGTGCGATTTTCTTAGGTGAAAATACACCTGAACCAATTGGTGACTATATAGCAGGACCAAATCACACCCTTCCAACTGGAAGTACTGCTAAATTTTATAGCCCATTAAATGTTGAAAACTTCATGAAGAAAAGTTCAATTATTAATTTCTCTAAACAAGCAATTGATGAACTAGGTGAAGCTTGTGCTATTTTAGCAGAAACAGAGGGACTTACTGCCCACGCTGAATCAGTTAGAGTTAGATTAAGAGAAGGCAAATAGTTTATGTCAAAAGATTGGTTTTTAGAAGATGAAGATGATATCTTCATAGGTAGTCCTAAATCAAAATATTTTGATGTTGCAAGAACTGCAAATAGTGAAATAGTAGAAGAGGAGTTTGATAAACTTCTTGAAAAAGTTGCAGTAATGGAGCTTCTTTTATCAAAAGATAAAGATTTAGATTTTGATATTAATGATGTAATAAAACAGTATGTTATACAAAACCTTGATGAAGTTGAGCAAATGAAAAAAGGTCTTTATGTAGAACTTACTGGAGATATAATTTGTAGATTAGATTCATAGAGGTTTTTGTGGAAGAATTAGTAAAAGTTAAAGAGCAAATAAAAAAATTTGTAATTGAGTGTAATGATGAAAAAAGTTTAGAACTTTTAGATTTACTTGCAACGGGAAAGATGTTAAGAAGTAAATTAATACTTAAAATTGCAGGTATTAACGATGAAACAATAAAACTTTGTGCAATTGTGGAGATGATTCATGCAGCATCTTTATTACACGATGATGTTATTGATGAAGCAGATACAAGAAGAGGGAAACCTTCTATAAATGCTCTTTTTGATAATAAAACTTCAATTATGTTTGGAGATATTCTTTATTCAAAAGCTTTTACGGAATTATCTCAAATGAATAGAGAAGTTGCCTATAGTGTCTCAAATGCAGTAACTTTATTAAGTGTTGGAGAGATGTTAGATGTAAATTTAACTGAAAACTTTAATACTTCATATGAAAAATATATTGATATGATTTATAAAAAAACTGCCTCATTAATTGAAGCTAGTGCTAAATCTGCAGCAATATTAGCAAATTTAGATAAAGAAAAATATGCCCTATATGGAAAAAATCTTGGTCTTGCTTTTCAAATGGTTGATGATATTTTAGATATTACTCAAGACAGTGATACCCTAGGAAAACCTGCTATGTTGGATTTTGTTGAAGGAAAAGTTACAATCCCTTATCTTTTATTACACGAAAGGATTGAGGATAAACAAAAATTAGAGTCTTTATATAAAAAAGAGTTAAGTTCTGAAGAGTCATTATGGTTAAAAGAGCAAATGATTAGTACAAAAGCTTTAGAAGATTCAATTAACCAAGCAAAAGAACTTGGACTTGAAGCAATAGAAGCAGTTAAAGCTGAAGAAAATGAATCACTAGTTCAAATTATGAGTGCAATGATAAATAGACAATTTTAATAAAAATAATTAGATATGCGAAGAGAGAGTTACAAACGATGAGTTATTTAAGTATTAGTTTTTCACACAAAAATACAGATATTCAAACGAGGGAAAAATTAGCATTTCCAAATGAAGAAAATAAAGAGAGATTCTTAAGACAAATCTTAGAAGATCAGCATTTAAAAGAAGCAATTTTATTATCGACTTGTAATAGAGTTGAAATAATTTCAAGGGCTTCAAATCCCACAAAAGCAGCCAAGAATATTATAGATAAGTTATCAAAATATTCAGCTTTAGAGTTTGATGATTTATATGAAAGAGCAGATATCTCTACAAACGATAGTGCAATTCACCATATATTTTCAGTTGCATCAGCCCTTGATTCACTGGTAATTGGTGAAACTCAAATTGTAGGTCAGTTAAAAGATGCTTATAGATTCTCTTTATCAAAAGAGTTCTGCGACCAAGAATTAAGTAGAGCCTTACACTACTCTTTTAAATGTGCAGCAGCAGTTAGAACTGCTACATCTTTAGGAACTGGTTCTGTTTCAGTTGCTTCAACTGCCGTTGCAAAAGCTAAAGAGATTATAAAAGATACAGCTGGTGTTAAAGCTCTTGTAATTGGAGCAGGGGAGATGAGTGAATTAACTATTAAACATCTTCTTTCATCTGGTTTTGATGTTGTTTTAACATCAAGAGATAGAAAAAAAGCACAAATCTTAGCTGATACCTTTGAAGATTTTATTCAAATTGTGGATTATGTAAATCTACCTGAACTATTGAGTGAAATTCCAGTAATGATTACAGCAACTTCAGCTCCATATCCAATTATTACACAAGATATTACCAAAAATTGTTCTTTTGAAAGATTTTGGTTTGATATTGCTGTACCAAGAGATATAGAAGAAATTGAATCTCCCAATCTAATGATTTATTCTGTTGATGATTTACAAGAAATAGTAAATGAAAATATGAGTTTACGAGCAGAACAAGCAAAAACTGCATACCAGATTGTAAATAAAATGTCTTTAGAATTTTTTGATTGGCTAAAGTCACTGGAAGTTGACCCTGTTATAAAAAACATGTACACAAGAGGTGATGATATAATTGACAAAAAAATCAGAAATGCCTTGAAAAAAGGTTTTATAGATAAAGAAAATGAAGAAAATATTAAAAAACTTTGCCAAACAATTTTAACTGAATATCTTCATCAACCACAAAAAAAGATAAAAAGTATTTCAAAAGATAGTCAATGTGACATAGTTGTAAGTACAGTTCAATCTGTATTTGGAATGGATTCAGATACAAGCTTTTTATCTCATAACTGCAATAAAATAAATGAATAGGATTTAAATATATGAAATTTTCAAAAATGTTTATACCAACGACAAAAGAGACTCCTAATGATGCAACATTACCATCTCACCAGTTTTTAGTAAGAGGTGGATTTATATCTCAAACAGGTGCTGGTATTTATGATTATATGCCTTTAGGAAAAATTGTTCTTGACAAAATTAGAGCTATTGTAAAAGAAGAGATGGATAAATCTGGAGCAAATGAAGTACAATTTGGATTTGTAACTCCGCTTTCACTTTGGGAAGAATCAGGCAGATCTACAACAATGGGAAATGAGCTTTTAAGATTTAAAGATAGAAAAAATGGTGATTATGTTTTATCTCCTACAAACGAAGAAGCTGTGGTTAATATGGTAAAAAATAGAATCACATCATATAAAGATTTACCAATTAATCTTTATCAAATCTATACAAAGTTTAGAGATGAGGCAAGACCAAGATTTGGTCTTATGAGAGGTAGAGAATTTCTTATGAAAGATGCTTACTCTTTCCATGAGTCAAAAGAAGATTTAGTAAGAGAATTTAATCTAATGGAAGAAACATATAAAAATGTTTACAATAGATTAGGGCTTGAATATAGAGTAGTTGAAGCTGATAGTGGTGCAATTGGTGGAAGTGGTTCTAAAGAGTTTCATGTTTTAGCAAATTCTGGTGAAGATACAATTGTAGTATGTGATTCATGTGATTATGGAGCAAATATTGAAGCAGCAACTAGAAAAGCTAATAAAAAAGAGAAATTAGAAACAATTGTTCAAGAAAAAATTGAAACTCCAAATTGTAAAACAATAGAAGAGGTAAGCAACTTTTTAAATGCTGATGCTTATTATTCAATGAAAGCCGTTATAAAAAAAGCAATTTTTGAAGAGAATAGTGAAATTGTAGTTTTCTTTGTAAGGGGAACTGACGAGCTTGAAGAAACAAAAGCTTGTAATGCAGTTAATGCATTAGAATTAGAAGATGCAAGTGAGGAAGAGGTTTCTAATGCTGGACTTTGTGCTGGATATTGTGGAATTGTAAATTTACCTGAAAACATAAAAGTATTTGTTGATAATGAGTTAAAAGAAGATAATAATTTAGTTTGTGGTGCAAATGAAGAAAACTACCATTTTAAAGGTGTTGATTTAACATCAATGGAAAATATTGTATATAAAGATTTAGTTGCAGTACAAGAAGGCGATTTATGCTCTTGTTGTGGTGGTAAACTTTCTTATACAAAAGGGATTGAAGCTGGACATATCTTCCAATTGGGAACTAAATATTCTGAATCTATGGATGCAAAATTTTTAGACTCAAATGGTAAGGCACAACCTTTTGAAATGGGATGTTATGGAATTGGAGTTAGTAGATTAGTTGCAGCTGTTATTGAACAAAACCATGATGAAAAAGGGTGTATCTGGACAAATGCAACTGCTCCATATTTGGTTGATGTTATTGTTTCAAATGCTAAAAAAGAGGATGAACTTGAAGCTGGAATGAAAATCTATGAAGGCTTAAAAGATGCAGGAATTGATGTTATTATAGATGATAGAAAAAAAGAAAGATTTGGTTTTAAAATGGGAGACTTTGAACTTCTTGGATTTCCATATGCAGTAGTAATTGGAAAGAAATTAAAAGAGGGTATTGTTGAAATTGTTGATAGAAGAACATTAGAAAAAGAAGATGTTTCTATTGATGAAGTTATTGTAAAAATAGAAGAAAAACTTAAATAAATTGTTATAGTTTTTTGCTATAATCCATAACTTAAGAGTAGCTCGCTACTCTCTTTAGAGTTTGCTTCTTTAAAAATGGCTCTACCATTTTGTTAAAAGAGGTTTTAAAGTAAAGGTCCCTAAAAAATTAGGGATTAATTTTTTAGGAGTGTACATGAATAGTGTTGAAACTGTTTCAGATATGATTGGCGTTTATGCTTTAAATATTGCAATTGCAATTGTAATATTTGTAATTGGTAAATGGGTAGCAAGAAAAGTTGCTGATGTATCTTATAAATTGATGATGAAAAATAGTAAGATTGATGAGACTCTTGCTAAATTCTTAGATGATATTATCTACTATATTTTAATAGTAGTGGTTGCTTTAACTGCATTAAAACAATTGGGAGTTGATACTACATCATTCTTTGCAATTTTAGGTGCAGCTGGTTTAGCTATCGGTTTAGCTTTAAAAGATTCTTTAGGTAACTTTGCATCAGGTGTGATGATTATTATATTTAGACCTTTTAAAGTTGGTGATTTTATCAATGCAGGTGGAGTTAGTGGTTCAGTTGAAGAAATTTCAATTTTCAATACAATTTTAAAAACACCAGATAATCAAACTTTAATTGTTCCAAATGGAGCAATTACAGGTGGAACTATTACAAATGTAAATGCAAAACCTGAAAGAAGAGTAGATTTAGTTGTTGGTATTGGTTATGATGACGATATTAAAAAAGCTAAAGAAGTTTTAACATCTATTTTAAGTACAGATGATAGAATTCTTCAAGAAAAAGGTTTAACTGTTGCAGTATCTGAATTAGCAGATTCTTCAGTGAATTTTGTTGTTAGAGCTTGGGTTAATACTCCTGATTATTGGGCAGTAAAATTTGATCTAACAGAAAATATTAAATTAACATTTGATAAAGAGGGAATCTCAATTCCTTATCCTCAACAAGATGTACACCACCACAACAACGATTAATCTACCCGTTGTTTTAGAAAATATTTTAAATGACCTACTTAAAATTGGAGTTACTCCAATTTTAGTAGGTGGTTGTATAAGAGACTACTTTTTTAAAATTCCAAATAAAGATTATGATATTGAATTGTTTGGATTAAACTGCTTAGATACTATAGAAAAAACGCTACAAAAATTTGGAGATGTTAAACTTGTAGGGAAATCATTTGGTGTTTTACTTTTAAAAACCAAAGATTATGAGTTTGATTTTGCACTACCTAGAACTGAAAAGAAAATTGGTAATTCACATACTGATTTTGAGATTATTAGCGATGGGAGTTTAACTTTTACAAGAGCAGCACTAAGAAGAGATTTTACTATAAATGCAATTGGATATGACTACAAATCAAAAAAGTTTTTAGACCCCTTTAATGGTTTAGAAGATATAAAAACTAAAACACTAAAACATATTGATGATAAAACATTTGTAGAAGATAGTTTAAGGGTTTATAGAGCTGTTCAGTTTGTTTCAAGATTTAATTTAAAAATTGATAATAAAACTAAAAAGTTGTGTAAACAAATAGTTGATAATGATGAATGTAAATATCTTCCAAAAGAAAGAGTTTACGAAGAGTTTAAAAAACTATTTTTAAAATCACCTAAACCATCAATTGGCTTTGAAGTTTTAAAAGAGTTTGGTTTATTAAAGTATTTCCCTGAATTACAAAGTTTAGTAGGGTGTATACAAGATAAAGAGTATCATCCTGAAGGTGATGTTTGGGTTCATACATTAATGACAATTGATGAGTTGTCAAAAATTATAAAAAAGCAGAATATAAAAGATGAATATAGAAAAATATACCTTTTTTATGGGATACTTTGTCATGATTTAGGAAAACCATTTTGTACTATAGAGATAAATGGAAGAATAACTTCCCACAAGCATGAATCTTTAGGCATAGAACCTACAATATCTTTTTTATCACGATTAACTGATGAAAAAAAGTTTATTGAAAAGGTTATTCCCTTAGTAAAAAACCATCTTGCCCCTTTTCAACTTTATAAAACAGAGTCAAGTTTAAAAGCAGTAAAAAGATTATCTTTAAAATGTAATATTGAAGATTTATGTTTGATTTGTCTTGCCGATTGTAAAGGAAGAACAATTCCAGATAAAGATAAATGTGATAAAGCAGTTACTTGGGTTTTAGAAAAAGCTTGTGAATTAAATATTTCAAAAACTCCTTTAAAACCATTTGTTCAAGGAAGAGATTTAATATCCCTTGGAATGAAGCCATCAAAAGAGTTTGCAGAGATTTTGGAATTTGCCCTTAATCTTCAAATTGATGAATATTTACAAAAAGAGCAAATCTTAGAAAAAATAAAAGAAAACTATATTAAGGCTTAACAATATAGTTTTCACTTCCATTAACTTGGTGAAATATAGTGATATCATATTTTTTTGCATAATATTTAAGTAAAAGTTTTTGTAATATTGGCTCGATTGATGGAGTAAACCAAGCATTGTTTGAAATTGCAATCATATATTTTGTATTCCCAAGATTTTGAAAAATTTTATCACTTGTTGCCTCATAACATATTGCATTTCTAAATTTTTCACCTTTTATTACAAAATCTGTTGGGTTTTCAGCTTTTTTATAATCTTGCGCACCATCATAAAAAATCTCATTTATTATGTCAACCAAAAATTGTGGAAAAGGAATCTCTTCTCCAAAAGGAACTAAAACATATTTTTTTGCAATTTCTACTTTTCCTTTTGAAAAAAAGTATGTGGCATTATAAAAATTATCCTCTTCATAAAATAAACTGCCTACAATAATATCAATATTGAGAGACTTTTCTACTAATTTTTCCATTAGAAAATCATCATGATTTAACAATATTGGGAAAACTGTTTCGGGTAAAATTATCAATTCATTTTTTTCTTTTATGGAACTTTCTATAATCTTAAGATTTTGTTCAACAATATTTGATAGGTTATGTTTTAACCATTTTTTATCTTGCGAAACTTGATATTTTGGCATATCAATTTTAATATCTGGAAGGTTCGTTTTAGAGTTATTATTTGAGTTTAAAATTACAAATATTAAAGGAAAAGCTACTAGAAACTTGTATCTTTTTAATTTATTAAACATTACTAAAGAGGCAAGTATTACAGCAAAATATTCTTTTTGAATAGTAAAATAAGTATCAATAAAAACAAGCTCTGGAACAAACCAATTAAAGCCTAAAGGGTGAATAAATGAAAGACAAAATATAAATATTGCCCGAAGGAAAATATTATCAATAAAATTTATTAGGTAAAAAATAAGAGCAAAACCGAGCCCAAAAAGAATTACAACAAGGGGTGCAAGGAAAGTAAGCTCATAGTATTGTAAAGAGATACTTACCCAATAAAACCAGAAAACACCTATGAAAAAACCAATATAAAATGCTACTTGTCTAGAAGAAGTAAGGATAAAATATAGGGAAACAATAGCAAAAATAGAGTTTATTGTTTTATTATAAATTTCAAAGTGAGCAAGATATATAAAAGCACTAAAGCCTAGAGCTATTATCAAGCCCTTTATTATATTAGTTTTGTTAAAATATTCGCGTTTTACTAAAAACATAGAAAAAACTTTTTAAAAGGAAATTTGATGGAAGGTCAAAGCGCTGATTTAATAAGCTCATTATTACCCCTAGTTGCATTATTTGCAATTTTTTACTTTTTGATTATAAGACCACAGCAAAAACAAGCTAAACAACATAAGCAAATGATTGCTGACTTACAAAAAGGCGATAAGATTGTAACTAATGGTGGCTTAATGGTAGAAATTACAAAAGTTGATGAAGATAACTTAATTGTAAAAAACCATGACAACACTGAAATGAAACTTGTAAAAGAGTTCGTTGCAAAAAAACTTGACTAATCTTTAAAACATGTAATCTTTTACATGTTTTAAATTCTATGTTTTACTTTCACTTAAGGACTAAGATTTGAAAATCTTTAATTACAGAATGATTATATTCGCACTAAGTATTATTTTTGGAGTAGTTTTCTCTATCCCTTCTTTTCTACAAACAGATTCAGGTAAAAAAATATCTCTAGGACTTGATTTACAAGGTGGACTTCATATGCTTTTAGGTGTAAAAACCCAAGAGGCAGTAACTTCTAAAATTAAATCAATTGCTACATCTGTAAAATATTTTACTGATGATGAAGATATTTTAATTGATGGTTTATCTATTAGAGAAAAAAGTATTGTTTTTACTGTACTTGATAAAGATGAGATACCAAGAGTTGATAAAATGCTTTCAGAAATAAAAGGGCTTGATGTTACAAAAAACGATCTTGACTATAAGGTTGAAATTACTTCAGAAGAAGCAGCAATCACAAAAGATTTAGCAGTTGCACAAGCTGTTGAAACTATAAGAAATAGACTTGATCAATTTGGTTTAGCAGAACCTACTGTTATTAGACAAGGGGCAACTGATATTGTTGTTCAACTTCCAGGTATTAAAACTCAAGAAGATGAAAAAGCGGCTAGAGAACTTATCTCAAAACCTGCTAACCTTGAACTTATGGCAGTTGACGAAGAAAGAGCTGATCAAGTTTATACATTAAGTAGAGCACAAGCATCAGAGTATGGTGATATTATTTTAGAAGATACAAATGATCCAAATAGAAAATATCTTGTAAAAGAGATTCCAATTTTAAATGGTAGACAAGTAGTTGATGCTCAAGTTGCCTTTGACCAAGGGAATCAACCAATTATTAATTTTACACTAAATGCTGCTGGTGCTAGAATTTTTGGTGATTTTACAGGTAAAAATGTTGGTAAAAGACTTGCTGTTGTATTAGATGGAAAAGTTTATTCAGCACCAAATATCAGAGAGAGAATTGGTGGTGGATCTGGACAAATTTCTGGTGGATTTACAACAGTTGAAGCTGGAAATGTTGCAATTGCATTAAGATCAGGTGCACTTCCTGCAGGTGTAACTCTTCTTGAAAAAAGAAGTGTTGGACCATCACTTGGAGCTGATTCAATTGAAGCTTCTACTTTTGCATTAGTATCTGGTTTTGCTTTAGTATTTATTTTTATGATTGTTTATTATGGATACGCTGGAGTTATTGCAAATGTTGCTCTAATTACTAATATATTTATTATTGTTGCAGTTATGGCAATGTTTGGGGCAACTTTAACACTTCCTGGTATGGCAGGTATTGTATTAACAGTTGGTATGGCAGTTGATGCCAATGTTATTATTGGTGAAAGAATTAGAGAACTTCTAAGAGCTGGAGCCTCTATTCCAAAAGCTATTGAAGATGGTTATTCAAATGCAATGAGAGCAATTCTTGATGCAAATATTACAACACTTTTAGTTGCTGTTATTCTTTACGCATATGGAACAGGACCTATTAAAGGTTTTGCTGTAACAATCTCTATTGGTATCTTAGCATCGATGTTGACAGCAATTTTAGGAACTCATGGTATTTATGAGGCAATTATGCCAAAAATATCAAGGGACAAAAACTTAAGAAAATGGTTTGGGATTAAGTAATGGAAATATTTAAAAGCGGAAAAATATATGATTTTATGGGAAAAAGAATCCCATTTCTTGGACTTTCAGCCCTATTAGTTGCAGCTTCTATTGTATTACTACTTACAAAAGGTCTTAACTTAGGTATTGACTTTGCTGGTGGTACATTGGTTCAAGTTAAATATGAACAAAAAGCACCAATTGATAAAATCAGAGAAGTATTAAATGAAACTCAATATAAGGGTTCTTCTATTACTGAATTTGGTAGTCCTGAAGAAGTAGTAATTAGAATTACAGGAACTTCTACTGATTTAGCAACTGATATTGGTGACCAAATGCACGAGGTACTTGATTCAACTGGAAACTTTGAAGTAAGAAGAGTTGATATGGTTGGACCAAAGGTTGGTGGAGAACTAAGAGAAAAAGGTCTTATGGCTCTTGGTCTTTCTTTAGTTGTGATTTTAATTTATGTTTCATTTAGATTTGAGTGGAGATTTGCAATTGCATCTATTTTGGCCTTGGCTCACGATGTTACTATAGCTTTAGGTGCAATATCTTTATTTAGTGTGGAAGTTAATCTTGATATTCTAGCAGCTATTTTAACAATCTTAGGGTATTCATTAAACGATACAATTATTGTATTTGATAGAGTTAGAGAAGGTATTCAAAGTTCAAAAGAAACTATCTTGGAGGATGTTGTAAATGATTCTGTTTCTAAAACACTTTCAAGAACAACTCTTACTTCATTAACAACATTCTTTGTTGTAATTACACTATTTATGTTTGGTGGTGAGATTATTCATGGATTTGCATTTACTCTACTTGTAGGTATTGTAGTTGGTACTTATTCATCTATTTTTATTGCTGCATCATTTTTAGTTCAGTTAAAGTTTTCAATCGCTAATTTTAGAGCAAAAGAAGCTGAGAAAACAAAAAGACAAAAAGAGAAAGATAAATTGCGGGCTATGTATGAGCAAGGAACTGTATAAACTGTTATAAAACAGTTCCTTTTTCAATAACTTCTCGTCATCAAGAAAAATTTAGTCGGTCATTTACTTTGTGTAAACTCCCTTCTAAATTTTGCTTTCTTCCTTAATTTCTTAAAAAAACTCCAATTTTCTAACAGTTTATCTTTACTCAAAAATTAAAAATATAAAAATCATATATCTTCTTAAACTTTTCTTGACATATGTTCATATATAATTATCTATATTGATTTTTTATCGGGGTTATCATGGCTAATAATGGCAAATTTAAAAAAGTAAAATATGGTTTTGATAAGATTACTTCAGCTCATTCTACAAATTGGAAATTAGTTTTTGTTTGGATTATTGTTTTTGAACTAATTGCCTCAATTATTGAGTTTTTTAATATAGAAAGCTCTGCAAAATATACAATTAAAATAGAACATACTTTAACTACAGAGATTATTTTAGGCGTATTAGTTACTTTATTTATCTGGTTTTGTATTTATAATATTATTTTTACAAATAGAGTATATATTAATAGACTTTTATTTATTGGGGTTATAGCCTCATATTTTATATTAACTGGAGACTTTACTTTAGGGTTTTTACTTCAAAATTTAAATCCACTACATTTTTTTGATTTGGAGTTTGGTTTAATATTTATTATTGAAATTGTTTTAAAACTAGTAATATTATATTTAATCTACCAATTTGTAAAAACTCTTAAAAAGAATAATATAATTAAAGACAGTTAAAACTTAGCTCAAAAGTGATTTTTTAGCATTTCTTAGATAAAATCTAGCCTTATAGAAACTTTAGAAGGATGATCATGGATTGGGGTAAGGTAACTTATATATTCTTTTCACTTATGTCTTTAACGACTACTGCAGGATTTTTGTATGAGCCAAATGCAGTTGCATTATTTTTAGCAGCTGGGGTAAATGTAATTTCAACAATTTTAAAAATTGGGGTAAAAAATCTTCTAGCAGCAGAATTACTTGCAAGTTCATTAGTTGCAGACTTACACCTTATACCTGCATTTATGGTTTTAACTTTTATTGGTGATGAACCGATGGCTACATCACTTGCAATTGGTGCAGTCGTAGCAAATATTTTCTCAATTGCATTAGCTTTAATTGAGAGTGCAAAAAGTCAAGATAAGGATGATTATTAATGGAGTATAATCCAAAGGATATAGAAAATAAGTGGCAAGGTTATTGGGATGAAAACAATAGCTTTGAACCAGATGATAGTTATAAAAAAGAGAAAAAATATATTTTAAGTATGTTCCCGTACCCAAGTGGTAGAATTCATATGGGGCATGTTAGAAACTATTGTTTAGGTGATGCTTTTGCTAGATATTTTAGAAAAGCAAATTATAATGTTTTACACCCAATTGGTTGGGATAGTTTTGGTATGCCAGCAGAAAATGCTGCAATCAAACATAAACTTCACCCAAAAAAGTGGACTTACGAAAATATAGATTATATGAGAGATGAGCTAAAAGCTTTAGGTCTTTCATTTTCAAGTAAAAGAGAATTCGCAACTTCTGATGAACTTTACACAAAGTGGGAACAAGAATTCATTATTAAAATGTATGAAAAAAATCTTTTATATAGAAAATCTACAACAGTGAACTGGTGTGAACCATGTCATACTGTATTAGCAAATGAACAAGTTGAAGAGGGTTGTTGTTGGAGATGTGATACACCTGTTCAACAAAAAGAGATGCCTGGATATTATGTTGCAATTACAAAATATGCTCAAGAGTTACTTGATGATTTGAAATCTTTAGAAGGGGAATGGCCTTCTCAAGTTTTAACAATGCAAGAAAACTGGATTGGAAGAAGTGAAGGTTTAGAGTTTACCTTTGATTTATCAAAAGATACAAGATACAAATTAAATAAAAACTTTTCTTCATATAACGTATTTACAACAAGACCAGATACAATTTATGGAGTTTCATATTCAGCTTTAGCTCCAGAACACCCAATTGTAAAATATATAGTGGATAATAAACTTTTATCTGAAGAAAAAATAAATAAAATTAAAGCTATGCAAAAGGTAAGTGAAAGAGATAGGGCAATTATGCCTAAGCAAGGGGTTTCATTAGAGATTGATGTTATCCATCCTTTAACAGGTGAAAATATTCCTGTTTGGGTTGCAAATTTTGTATTAGCATCATATGGTGGTGGAGCAGTTATGGCCGTTCCAGCCCATGACCAAAGAGATTTTGAGTTTGCAAGAGAATATGATTTACCAATAAAACAAGTTATTATTGGGCCTGATGGTCTAATTGAAAGAATGACTGAAGCTTACACAGGAGAGGGTGAATTAATCAACTCTGAAAGCTTCACAGGTCTTAAAAATACAAAAGCAAAAAAAGCTATTATTTATCAATTTGAACAAAACTCTAATGGAGTAAAACAAATCAATTATAAGTTAAGAGACTGGGGTGTTTCTAGACAAAGATATTGGGGAGCACCAATCCCTTTTGTTCATTGTGATGATTGTGGCTTAGTTCCCGAAAAAACTAAGAATTTACCAATTGCACTTCCAGATGATGTAGAGATTACAGGTGAAGGAAATCCCCTTGATACACATCCTACTTGGAAACATTGTAAATGTCCAAATTGTGGAAAAGATGCAATAAGAGAAACTGATACACTAGATACTTTTGTTCAATCATCTTGGTATTTCTTAAGATATGCAACAAATCCAAAAAAATGGAATAAAGAAGGTGTTAACCAAGCTGATTCTGATTATTGGATGGATGTTGATCAATATATTGGTGGAATTGAACACGCAATTTTACACCTTTTATATGCAAGATTTTTCACAAAAGTATTAAATGATTTAGAGTATACAAATTCTAGAGAACCGTTCAAAAGATTACTTACTCAAGGTATGGTTTTAAAAGATGGTGCAAAAATGTCTAAATCAAAAGGTAATGTAGTAGACCCTGATTTAATTGTAGAAAAATATGGGGCAGATACAGCAAGATTGTTTATTCTTTTTGCAGCACCACCTACAAAAGAGTTAGAATGGAATGATTCTGCAGTTGATGGAGCTTTTAGATTTATTAGAAAATTTGCAGAAAGAAGTTCTCATGTAAGCGAAGATGCTGCTAAAAACTTCTCAAATATTGACCACTCAACTTTAAATAAAGAAGAAAAAGAAGCTAGAAGAAAAGTTTATGAAGCCTTAGAAAAATCAAATGATGTATTTGCAAAAACTTATGCTTTTAATACTTTAATTGCTGCTTCAATGGAAGCAATGAATGCTCTTCAAGCCCAAGACAATGAACTTGTATGGGCAGAGGGGTATTATATTTTAACAAATATTTTAGAACCAATTATTCCTCATCTTTCTTGGGAATTAGCAGATAAACTTTTTGAAAGAAAGAATTTTGATGCTAAACTTGAAGTAAAACAAGAGGTATTTACATTAGATTCAATAACACTTGCTGTAACAATTAATGGTAAAAAAAGATGTGAAATTGAAGTTAGTCCAAGTGCTTCAAAGGAAGAGATCTTAGCAAATGCAAAAGAAAACTCTTCAAAATGGATTGAAGGTAAAGAGATAATCAAAGAGATTGTTGTTCCAAATAAATTAGTTAACCTTGTTATAAAAGGATAGGTGTGAAGTTAAGTCAATTACTAGGTTCATTTTTTTTAGTAGTATTTTTAACTGCTTGTGGGTATAAACCATCAACTACATATGTAAAAAAAGAGTTGGGTGAAAAAATCTTTGTAAATCTTATTATTGATTTAAGAGACCCAAGAAATGCAGTATTGATAAAAGATGCTATGAATGAACTTTTAGTACATAGACTTGACTCAAAACTTGTTTATGATAGAAAACTTGCTGATACTATTATGGATTTAAAACTTTCATCAGTATCTTTACAAGTTTTACAAGATGATGATTCTGGATATAACAAACTTTATAAAGCAGTTGTAAAAATTGCAGTGGATTATAATAATGGTTCAAATAAAAAATCATTTAGTGTTTCAGGGGATTATGATTTCTCAATTGACTCAGGAACTACGATTACAGATACAAGAAGATTTGAAGCAATTAAAAGTGCTGCTAGTGAAGCTTTAGAGGATGTAATCTCAACTATTGCTGTTCAATCTTTTAAAAAGTAAACAATGGATTTCAAAACTGCCTCACTAGCAGAGGTCTTAAGCCATAAAACAATGTATTATGAAAAGATAGATTTTTCTATAGTGAAAAAATCTTTTCATTTAATTTCAAAGTATATTAACTTGCCATATGTAATCCACATAGTTGGAACAAATGGTAAGGGAAGCACAGGAAGATTTTTAGCTCACTATTTAAATAAAAAATCATACAAAATCCTTCATTATAGTTCTCCACATATTTTAAGATTTAATGAAAGAATATGGATAAATGGTAAAGATTCAAAGGACTTTGAACTTGAGTTTGCAAATAAAAAACTACAAGAATATCTACCAAATAATCTTTTAGAGAAACTAACATATTTTGAGTATACAACTTTATTAGCTTTTATTTTGTGTGATGGTTTTGATTACATAGTTTTAGAAGCAGGACTTGGTGGAGAGTTTGATGCAACAAATGTTGTAAAAAATGATTTATCTTTAATTACAACAATTGATTTAGATCATCAATCATTTTTAGGAGATTCTATTGAACAAATTGCAAAAACAAAGATGCGTTCAGTTGATAGAAAAATGATTATTGGTCATCAAATTCATAATGAAGTTTTTGATGTTGCAAATAGTTTAATTAAAGAATTAAAAGATGAATTTGATAAAGATATACTTATACAAAGTGTTAAACAATTTGATAAGTATTCATTAAATGAGAAGTTTGCAAACTATTTAAAACTAAATCTTCATTTAGTGATTGAAACTTTAAATGAATTAAAAATAGATATAGATACAAAACTTTTTGATGATGTAGAGCTTTTTGGAAGATGTCAGAAAATAAAGCCAAATATTACAATTGATGTTGGACATAACCCTTTAGCCGCAAAAGTTTTAGTAAAAGAGTTTGAAAATAAAAAAGTAAATTTAATTTATAATTCATATAAAGATAAAGATTTTGAATTAGTTCTTTCTACTCTTAAACCAATAATTTCCAAAATAACTATATTAGAACTAAATGATAAGAGAATAGTAGATAAAAATAATTTATTAGAAATTTGTAAAAGTTTTAATATAATAGTAAATAATAATATAGAAATAAAAAAAGATGAAGAGTATTTGGTCTTTGGTTCTTTTTTAGTTGTGGAAAAATTTATTAAATATATGGGGTTTAATGAAAAATAGATTAATAATTACAATTTCAGATGTAAAAGGAACAAGAGCATTTAATATTCATCAAATTGCAAAAAAACTTATTGTTATAATTGTTCTTGTTGTTGCTTCAATTATTGCAGGTGCTTTTTGGTTTATCAATGAATTAAATGATCAAATGGATGATTTAAAAACACAAAAAGAAAGAGAAATTGAGTTAAAAGAGATTGAGATTGATACACTCAATGATAAAGAGAAAAAATTACAAGCCCAAAATCAATTTTACTCTATGCAAATAAAAGGAAAAGTTGAAGATATTGAAGCTCTAAGTTCTAAATTAGACCATATTGAAGAGATGATTGGTCTTAAAAATGAAGAAGATAAAAAAGAAGAGATATCAAAAGAAACATTAAAAGCAATAAACCAAAAACTAAAACTATTTATGTTAACAACAATTCCTAGTGGAGCACCATTAAAAGAATCAACAGTTACTTCAAGATATGGATATAGAGTACATCCAATCACGAAGAAAAAAACTTTTCATAAGGGGCTTGATTTAAGAGCAAAAAAAAAGACACCCGTTTATTCAACTGCTGATGGAGTTGTAAGTTTTGTTCAGCCAAGAAACAGAGGTGGTTTTGGTAGAGTTATAAAAATCCAACATAATTTTGGATTTCAAACAGTTTATGCCCATTTAAATAAGACTAATGTTAAAGTTGGTGATATAATAAGAAAAAATCAAGAGATTGGCTTAAGTGGTAATAGTGGAAGAAGTACAGCACCCCATCTGCATTATGAGATAAGATTTGGTTCAATGGTATTGAATCCAAGAGAATTTATAAGATGGGATTTTAAAACATATGAAACAATTTTTAAAAAAGAGAGGAGAATTCAGTGGGAATCTTTGGTAAGGCTAATAAACGAACAGTACAGAATGGTGCAACAGTTATAGCACAAGGAACATGTATCATAGGTGGAATTACCACTGAAGGAAGTGTTCATATTGATGGAAAGTTTGAAGGTGTAATCCTTGAAGCTGATTTAATTTCAATTGGTAAAACAGGGGAAGTTATTGGTGATATAAAAGCCAACAATTTAATCGTAAGTGGACTTCTAGATGGAAAAATTGATTGTAATGAAGTACAAATCTTACCTGAGGGTAAGGTGATTGGAAACATGAAATATAATGAATTGATAATAGAAGAAAATGGAAAGTTTGAAGGACAAGGAGTTAGAAAAGGTTCTAAACTTGAAAGTAGATATGATGAAGTTGAAAATAAAATCAATAATATTATATTAAGTCCAGCTCACCAAATTAAGCATGATAAAAATTCATGAAAAACTAAAAAAGCTTTATTCTCAGAAACAACAAATAGAAGAAGAGATAAAGCTTCTTGAACAACAACTACAAGAAAGTAAACCTTCAAAACAGTTAAACAAATTTGAAAAAATTGAACTTTTCAAAACTTTATTTATAAATAGAGAAGATATCTTTGCAAAAAAATGGGTAAGTAAAGATGGACAAAAACAAGGTTTTTATCCAGTTACTAGAACTTTCAAAGGAAATGATTATATCCCTATTTCAAACAAAGATATAGAAAGCCATTTAAGGGGACAAATACAATTAGCTTCTTATTTAGTTGATAATGAAAATAGATCAAGCTATGTGGTTTTTGAAATTTTGCAGAGTGATATCTTAAAAATCTTAGAGACTTTTTCTATGTTAAGAACAAATTTCTTATTTGAGTATAGTTCTTACAACTCTTGTTTTTTATGGATATTTTTTGAAGAAAAAATAGAAACAAAAAATGTAAAAAGTTTTGCAGAGTATATTTTAAAAAAAGCACACATAAATGCAAGAATTTTACCTAATAATGAGTTTGTTACTAATGCTAATTTAGGTGATTATGTGGAATTACCTTTACATTTGAAATTTAGACAAGAGAACAAAACACTTTTTTTTGATCCACAAACAAAAAGTATATATAAAGACCAATGGGAAATTTTACAAAAAATAAAAAAAGTTAGTAAAGATACTGTTTTAAAATATGTGGATTTTAAAACTGTAAATAGTACAAGTTATATATTTGAAGATATAGAGTTTCCAAGTTTTAAATTACAAATTAGGCTTTATGATTTTGTTTATATCCCAACTAAAAACTTATCAAAAAGTTTAATAAACAAATTAAAAAGCTTTGCAACTTTTGATAATCCCCAAATAAAAGTTTTATTAGGTCTTAGAAAACCTCTATATAACACTCCAAGACAAATAAAAAGTTTTGAAGAGGATGATGTTTATTTAAAACTTCCAAGGGGTTTAGTTTACAAAGTAAAAGAGTTTTTAGAAGAAAATAATGCAGATTTTATAATAGAAAATAAAACGCAATTTGAAGAGTTTGAAACAAAGAAAATCAAATTTGAGCTTAGGGAAGAACAAGAAAAAGCAATTAAAGAAATAAATAAAAAAGATTTCTGTATTTGTGTTGCTCCACCAGGTTTTGGGAAAACACTTCTTGGGGCAAAAATGTTTGAATTAAGAGCTTGTAAAACACTTATTATTGTAAACAAAAATATGCTACTTACTCAATGGATTGATAGATTTGTTGATTATTTTGGATATACAAAAAAAGATATAGGTTACTTAGGAAAAGGAAAAAATAAACTAAATGGAAATTTAGATGTTGCAACAATGCAAAGTTTAAAAAACAATACAGATGTAATAAATAACTACTCTTTTGTAATTGTTGATGAGTGTCACCATATCCCTGCAATAACCTTTGAGCAAATTGTAAAGCAGTTTTTTGGAAAATATATTTTAGGTTTAAGTGCAACACCAAGAAGAAAAGATGGTCTTGATCCAATTTTAATTGAGCAGTTAGGGGAAATAGCCTATGAGCATAAGAAAAAAAGAACTTTTAAAAATAAATTAGAAATAATAAGAACAGATTTTGAAAGTACAGCTGATACTTATGCAGAGTTGATAAATGAACTTTCAAGAGATGAAAAAAGAAATAATCTTTTAATTGATCAAATAAAAATAAATAAAAACAGAAAAATTTTAGTTTTAACTGATAGAATTGAACATATAAATATTTTAGAAAGCAAACTTTTAGAAGAGGGCGTGGATTTTGTTTCTATTCACGGAAGTCTAAATAAAAAAGAGCAAGAAAAAAAGATGGCTTTAGTTGACAAAAGTGCTCTTATCTTAGCTACAACTTCATATTTTGGAGAGGGGATTGACTTTCCCCATCTAAATACGATTATATTTGCTACTCCAATCTCTTATTATGGAAGATTGATTCAGTATTTAGGCAGAATTGGCAGAGGAAATCAGGAGTGTTTAGCAATCGATTTCCTTGATAATAAAAATGCAATGTTGAACTCAGCTTATAAAAAAAGAGTTGAAGGTTATAAACAAATGCATTATCTATAGGGATAAAAATGTTAGGGATTATAGTTTCTACACTACTAATTGCAATAGTAGTAAATATTATATTAAAAAAGTTTCATTTACCAACAATTATAGGATATATTGTTACAGGTACAATTATTGCTTATGTTTTTAACTTACATGATGCAGTTAATAATCATAATTTAAAAGAGATTGCTGAATTTGGTGTTGTTTTTCTAATGTTTACAATTGGTTTAGAGTTTTCAATTGAACATTTAAAAAGGATGAGAAAAGAGGTTTTCTTTACAGGTTCATTGCAAATATTTGTAACTACAGCCTTTGTGGTAATTATTTGCCAATATGTTTTAGGTTTTGATTTTCAAACCTCACTTATTATTGGTGCAGCATTATCTTTATCTTCAACTGCGATTGTATTAAAAACTTATAATGAAACAAATGATATTAAAAAAAGGCATGGGCAAAGGGTTCTTGGAATTTTGATTATGCAAGATATTGCCGTAATCCCTATTTTACTTTTAATATCTTTTTTTACAGCAGGGGATGAACAATCTGCATTAAAAGTTATCTTTGATACAACTGTTGCAGCACTTGTTTTATTAGCACTTTTATATTTAGTTGGTAAATATTTACTAGAACCATTTTTTGAGCATGTTACAAAAGCAGAATCTGATGAACTATTTGTAGCTTCAGTTTTACTTGTGGCAATTGGTTCATCTTATATGGCACATTACTTTGGTTTTACCCATTCTTTAGGTGCTTTTGTTGCAGGTATGATGATTAGTGAAACAAAGTTTAAACATCAAGTTGAAGCCGACCTTACACCATTTAGAAATCTTTTATTAGGTGTTTTCTTTATTACAGTTGGTATGCAAATAAACTTTTCTGTAATTGCAGAAAATATCTTCACAATCTTGATTTTATTACCTATTCTTTTAATCCTTAAATATGTAATTATTTATACTATTGTAAGAATTGATGATACAAAAAGAGTTGCTTTTAAAACAGCAGTTTCTTTAGTTCAAATTGGAGAGTTTTCTTTAGCTATTTTAGAACTTGCTAGAAGTAATAGTTTAATAGACCCTACATATTCTCAAATACTAATAGTAACAATTGTAATCTCAATGATTTTAACACCAATTGTTCTTAAAAATTTATCTTCGTTAGCTTCTACTTTAGTTCCAGAAGACCCAATGCAAATTCAAAATACTTATAATATTGATAAGGATACAAAAGGTCATATTGTAGTGATTGGATTTGGACATTTAGGACAAGAGATTGCTCATAATTTAAGGGAAGAGGGGCATGAATATATAATTATTGAGCATAACTTAAAATATTTTGAGATGGGATATAAAGATGATGAACCAATTTTATTTGGAAATGCGGCGCATAAACATATACTTGAATCTGTAAATATTAAAAATGCGTGTGCAGTAATTGTAGCAATTGACAATGCAGAGAAAGTACATCTAATTTGTGAAGTAATAGATGATTTAACAAAAAATACGAAAACAATTGTAAAAGTAACTAGATTTAGTGAAAAAGAGGAATTAAAAAACCTTCACTTAGAGCATATAATAGTTGAAGATGATGTAGTAGCAAGGGCTTTGGTTGATGAAACAAAAGAGTGTAAACTAGACTTTTTTCAAGAAGAAGCTAAAAAAGAATAAAGAATAAAGATATATTAGAGTTTACTCTCCAATATATCTTTTTCTTGCAGTTGGTTTTATTTTTTTAACATTAACTAAAATAAAGCCATCAACACAATCTGAAAAATCTGTATCTACATTAAATCCTAAAAACTTAACTCCACCCTCTTCACAAATATCTGAGTATTGTTTAAATAAAGTTGGAACAGCAAAACCCATATTTAAAAGATTTGCTTTTAATCTTTTAAAATCCTCTTTTTTATCATCAAGAACAAACATATCTTTTAAGTCTTGAATATGTGAAGAGTATTGATAAGGTAGTTTTGATTCAATCAATTCTTTATTATTTGAAAAATAGTGTGAATAATAAAAAATCATCATATCTTTTGCACTACTAGGAAAAGTCCCAGAGATTGACACAGGACCAAACATATACTTAATTTGTGGATTAGCTCTTAAATAAGCTCCAATTCCATACCATAAATAATCTAAGGCTCTAGTCCCCCAATACTTTGGTTGAACAAAACTTCTACCAAGTTCAATAGAATCATCTAAGTATGGATCAAATCTTTTATTATATTTAAAAAGTGAATTTGAATAAAAACCTTTAATACCAATATTTTTATTAATGAAATTACCATTTCCAATTCTATATGAACCAACAATCTCTAGGTCGTTTTCATCCCAAAGAATTATATGTTGGTAATAAATATCATATTTATCTGTATCTCTTTTTTTATTTATACCCTCACCAACTTTTCTAAATGAAAGTTCCCTTAACCTTCCTAATTCTTTTAAAACAATTGAATCATCCTCATAATCATACAAATAGATTTTTTTCCCATCTTTTGTTTCACCAATTAATTGTGATTTTTTTAACTCTTTAATTAATTGATCTTTTTTTTGTGGATGGGCTATAGCTTTTTGTGTTAGGAAATAAGACTTTTTACCCTTTTTTAAAGAATAGAGATGCTTTCTATAAAGATTAACAATAACCTTTTTATCCAAACCTCTAGGTTTGATATTATCATTTGGAATTAGCTCACCAATTTTCATTTGTATTGTCATTGATTTTTTATTAAACATCTCATTTGATAAAAGTAAAGTGGAAAATGTTTTATTAATCACGGACATTGTATAAAATGTTTTAGAGTTTTTACCACCAATAAATATTGGTAAAATTGGAGCATTTGAATTTATAGCAAAGTTTAAAAAGCCTTTATTCCAAAGCGGGTCTTTTATCCCTTTAGCTCCTGCACGGCTTACTTCTCCTGCTGGAAAGATGATAACTGCACAATCATCATTTAAAGTATCATAAATAGCTTGAACATCTTTTTTTGATTGTCTAGCTTTAAAATTATCAACTGGAACTAATAGTGATTTTAATGCATCTATTCCATTTAAAAAATCATTTGCAACAATTTTTACATCACTTCTTACAGTTCCAATTAGTTTTAACAGTGATAAGGCATCTAATGCTCCTAATGGATGGTTTGCAATAATTACAACTTTACCCGTAGGTGGAATGTTTTGAATATCATTACTTGAAACAGTATAGTCAAACTCAAAAAAGTCTAATACTGCATCTACAAACTCAAAACCTTTTAGGTGAGCGTTATTTTTCAAAAATTCATTTACAGAATCTTCATGGATTACTTTTTTTGCAATTTTTATCAAAGATTTACTCAAAAAATTAGGTTTTTTAGCAAGTTTTGGAAACTTTTTTTCAATCTCTTTTTGCACATCAATCATTTTTTCTCCTTAGAATATAGAATTCTAAGTAAAATCCATTACATCTAAGTTACAAGTAATTTTAACTCTTAACAATTAACTCTTTAAATATTTTATGCTAAAATCCAATTTTTATAAAATAGGAGGATTAAATGAACAAATCAGATATTACAAATATATTTACTATTCTTCTTTTAGCTTTTGGTTACAGTACTCAAAACGATACAGTTTTTACAATTGGACTCTTTGCCTTTAGTGGAGCTATCACAAATACTTTAGCTATTCATATGCTTTTTGAGAAGGTGCCATTTCTTTATGGTTCGGGTGTTATAGAAAAAAAGTTTGATACTTTTAAAGCATCAATTCATCACCTAATTATGGAACAATTTTTTAATCCCAAAAATTTAAAAAAGTTTTTTGAAGATGAGATGAGCAGTGTAAAAAATACAGTTGATTTTGAATATATTTTAAATAAAACAGATTTTACACCTGCTTATGATTCCTTAAAAGAAGCAGTTATAGAATCACCTTTTGGTGGTATGCTTGGGATGTTTGGAGGGGAATCAGCATTAGAGCCTTTAAAAGAACCTTTTACTAAAAAATTGCAAGTTTCAATTATAAAAATATCACAAAGTGATTCTTTTCAAAAAGTTTTAGAAGAAGCAATGAGAACTGAAGCTTTAAACGAAGATGTACATGAAAAACTAAGTTTAATTGTTACAAAAAGATTAGATGAATTAACTCCAAAAATGGTTAAAGAGATTGTTCAAGAGATGATAAAAGAACATCTTGGTTGGTTAGTTATTTGGGGAGCTGTTTTTGGTGGACTAATAGGACTTATCTCAACATTTTTATAGAAAGCTTATTTAAGTAGGCTTTCTATAATATTTCACTTCTTCTTTTATATAAATTTTTGATTGATTTATCTTTTTGAACTTATGCAAGTTTCATGACAGACTTATTTTTTATAATCTCATAATATCTTTAGAAAGGATTACTTATGAAATATAAAAAACTATTTTTTCCTATTGGTGGTGGAGATGAATTAGAAGAGAGACTTTACGGAGCTTTCTTGATTGCAAAACATTTTAATGTCAGTCTTGAAGTTTTAAAATGTGGACTAAAAACGAATATGATTATATATAAAGCACTATCAATACCTAAAGATATTATGCAAAAAATTGATGAAGTAGTTGATACGAAACTAGATGATGAAAATCATCAGATGCAAGAACTATTTGAGAAAATAGCAGCCAAAGTAAGTATAAAAGTTTCACAAAAAACTCTTGAAAATGAAGCAAATACTTTTTTAAATATAAAAGAAGGTTTGCGAAGCTCCCTAGTTGAACAAGAGTCAAAGTTTTGTGATTTGGTTATAGCAGCAGCTCCTCCTTCTGGTGTTACAACTGCAACTTTTGAAACGGCTGTGTTAAAAAGTGGTAAATGTGTACTTATGTTCCCTAGAGTAATGAAAAATTTTAAAACGGACTCAATCATTATTGGATGGAACAATTCCCCTGAAGCATCACGTGCAGTTACTTCATCAATTGATATTTTAAAACAAGCTCAAAGAGTACATATAGTCTCTTCAGAAGAGTATACAGATGATTTAGAAAAAATGAATAGATTAAGAGAATACCTTTTACATCATGGAATTGATGCAAGTTATGAGATAGTTAAAACAACAAGGATACCAGGACAAGCTCTTTTAAATGCAGCTCTTGACGGAAATTTTGATTTGATTGTTGCAGGTTCTTACGGACATAAGGGTTTAAAAGAGCTTATGTTTGGTGGAGCTACAAGATATTTATTGGAAAAATCAACACTTCCTATTTTTATGTCTCACTAATTTATGGTAGAATTTACTTATGAAACTATTAATCCTTGAAGACAATGAAACTTTAGCAGATGGTATTTATAAAAAACTAAAAGAGATAGGTTTTATTGCAGATGTTTTTTATGAGGGGGAAGAGGGACTTTTCGCTTTAGAAACATCTACTTATGACCTTCTTATTTTAGACTTAGGTCTTCCAGGTATTGATGGAATCGATATTATAAAAAAGTTACGTAGCTCTCAAAAAAATCTTCCTATTTTAGTTATATCTGCAAGGGATAGATTGGATCAAAGAATTTTAGGCTTAGATACTGGTGCGGATGATTATATATGTAAACCTTTTGAACTAGATGAAGTTGTAGCAAGAGTACAAGCTCTTCTTAGAAGAAGTAATAATCAAACTTCAAATATCATAAAATACAATGACTTGGAATTTAACTCTCAAACTTTAGCTCTAACAAGAGATGAAGAAAAAATTGAATTAAGTAAAAGAGAATTAACTATATTTGAATATCTCCTTCAAAACCTAAGTGCAATAGTAAGTAAAGAGAACATAGTAGAACATATAACCTCCATAGATGATGAATTTAATCCAACTGCCGTTGAAACCTATGTCTCAAGACTTAGAAAAAAACTGGGAGATTCCATAAATTTAAAAACAGTTAGAGGTTTAGGTTATATGATGAGTTAATATGGATAAAAACACTACTTCTATTAAATCAAGCCTTATTGCTTGGCTAACTTTCCCACTATTTATCTTCACCATGATTCTTTTTGTATATATATATTTTGTTTTAGAAAAAAAAGTTACAGATTTTTTTGATAATAGATTAAAAGCTAGTGCTAAAAGTATTGAATATAGTATTGGAATAAAGAATTCAAAACTTTATGTTGATATACCTAGTTTTTCAATTGAGTTACTCTCTTCAAACGATAAAGGTTTAATTTACTACTCTGTAGTTGATGAAGATAATAGACTTCTTGTGGGATATGAATCTTTATTAAATAAAAAAAGACTAGTAGATGAAGAGGTTATATTTTATAATACCAAATATAATAATTCTAATTTAAGAATAGTATCATATAAAATGTCCCTTTATAGTGCAGGAAAAGCCTATAATGCCTATATTACTTTGGGAGAAACCACAGAAGAAAGAGATGAAAATATAAACTATGTATTGAGTCTACTTCTAATAATAATGGTAATTGTAATAGTCTCAACTGTATTAATAACCCTTATTGCAGTTTCTGAGGGCTTAAAGCCACTAAATAGGCTAAAAAGAATCATAAAAAAAAGAGATGAAAGGGATTTAGAACCCCTTGTTTTTAATGCCCCTAAAGAGGTTGAAGATATTGTAAAAAGTATCAATATTTTATTAGAAAGAAGTAGAGGTACTATTGATTATATAGAACAATTTAACTCAGATGTATCTCATCAACTAAGAACTCCACTTGCAGAAATGAAAGTGAAATTAGAGTTTTTATATGATAAAGATGATAAAGATTATATAGCTTTAAACTCACTACTAAATAATATGTCACATATAACTGAACAGCTTCTTTTATATGCAAAAACAAATCCAAATACTATAAATCTGAAACGATTTAAAAAACAAAGCTTAAATAAAATCTGTAAAGAATATAGTCTAAAAACTGCTCCAAGAGTATATGAAAAAGGTTTTGAATTTGCCTTTGAAAATATGGAAGAAGAGATTTTTATTAAGTGTGATCAAATCCTTCTTGAGAGTATGTTAGATAACATAATAAACAATGCTCTACACTATGCAGTTGATGAAAATGGAAATCCTATGGGAACAATTACCTTATCTTTAGAAAGACACAATAATACTGTTTGGTTAAATGTAAAAGATGAAGGGAATGGTGTGGATAAAAAGTTTTTAAAGACTATTTTTGAGAGATACTATAGAGTTGACTCTAAAAAAAGCGGTTCAGGACTAGGGCTTAGTATTGTAAAACAAATAGCTACTCTTCATAATGCAAAGGTTCAAGCAATAAATGAAAAGGGATTAAAAATATCTTTGATTTTTGATTTACCAAAAGATTAAAACTAATCTTCTATTAAATAGTTGTATTTTTTAAAATCTTCATAAGAGTTTTGTAAAATTTTTGTAGAATTTTGTGAACCTATCCAAGTATAGCCAATATTTTTTCTTTTTAAATATCTATGTACAGATTTTTTTGCCAATGTCTTTTTAATTGCATTTTCTAGAATTCTAAATCTATGAGGAAAATCTTCTTTTAATTTTTTTGAAACGGCAATCCCTCTTATTGGTCCATGTATAATAGGCATTGTGATACCTGTATTCTTTATTGTCTCATTTAAGGTTGGAGCATCCCATCTTTTAGATGGTTTTGTTGATACAATGGCAAGTGGTTTTATATATTCTCTATACTTTTCACTTCCTTGAGCTGCAATAATAAGAAGGTCAACCTTTGATTCAAGTAATGCTTTTCTTGCACTTCCTCCTCCATTATAAAGTTTTATATCAACATTTTTAAAAGGGATATCAAATTTTTCTAGTAAGAGTTTAAAAAGAATATGTCCACTTGATTTATTTATTAGTGCTACTTTTAACTCTTTTGGATTATTTTTTATATAATTTAAAACTTCAATTATAGAGTTAAATTCAGAGTCTTTTTCCACTGCAATAAAATCTTGTTCAAACCACTGAAGATTTATTATTTCAAAATCATTTAGTGAAAAATCTGTTTTTTTACTTATTATAAGATTTAATAGATATGGAGAAAAAGTAGAACAAAATACCTTATATCCATCATGGGGGTCCTCTAAAACATAATTAGCAGCATCTAAAGAGCCATTTGTTTTGATAGTTTTTACATTTATATATACACCTAACTCTTCTTGAAGAAGTGATGCCATGTTTCTTGTCATCCTATCAGCACTTCCTCCTTCACCAAGACTAACTACAAACTCAATTGGTTTAGTAGGATAATCAAGTGAAAAAAGCAAGCTTTTTAATAAAATAAAAAATAAAAAGATAAATCTCATATTAAAACCTTACATCAAAACAATTCCATCATAAATTAATTTACTTCCTAATATAAGTATAACAACTTTTAAAATCATTTTAAATAGTTCATTACTACTTTTATCAAGAAGTTTTTTACCTGCAAGTGTTCCTAAATATGAAAATAGGATTAACAAAAGGATTAAAAATATCCAAGGAGTGTAATCAAATCCTAATCCACCAAAAATAATTGCCTTCCCAAAATTTTGAAAAGATACACACCAAGCAAGAGTTCCAACTATTAGATGTCTTTTTGTTAAAATTGAAGATAAAAAGATTGCAATTAATGGTCCCATAACACCAACAAACATTGTTAAGAACCCTGTTATTATACCAAAAATTACAATTAGAAGATTAGAGACTTTTTCAAACTTTAAATTAGGAAGTAGGTTTAATACAATAATTCCAACTCCCAAAGAAAGCTTCATTATATATTCAGGTAAAGATATCAAAAAGTAGATACTTAAAGTATATCCTATAAGGGTTCCAATCATAAAAAGAATAAAAAATTTTACTAAAAAAGATTTTCTAAATAGAAAAGAGCGTAAAAGCCCTGAGCCTGATTGTGTAAGCGCATGTATTGAAAGAAGTGCAGTAGGAGGAAGAACCATACTCATTCCTCCTATTACTAAAAGTCCTCCACCAGAACCAACTGTTGTTGATATAGCTGCTCCTATAAAACAGCATATTATTAATATAAATATATCAAAAAGCTCTAGTGGAAGATAAAAAAAGTCCATCTTATACAAAAACCTCTCCGGCCATTAGAAGTCTAGCCGTTCTTGTTGTTTTTCCTTCCACATCTTTTATATCTGTTGTAGGAAAATTTACTCCAACATCGATTGTTCCTGAAGGTGTTTCTATTTTCACAATGTGTTCTCCAATTTCAAACTCTTTAGAGTTTATTTCATGTAAGATAGTCCCTTTTATAAAAGAACCAGTTGCTACACAAAAACCTGCACTAACTGCAAGAGCTGGATGAGCAGATGTTGGAGTAAAATATCGAATGTTTATATCCCCGTCATTTTTTGCCTCTGAGATAACTGCAAATTTTGGAATTACATTTCCTTTTGCACTACCTAATCCCATCTTTTGTGAAGCTTGTTCTCTAATTAATTCTATTTTTTTAAATAGCTCTTTTTTTGCATCAAGTTCAGCTGGAGTTTCGTATCCTGTTAAACCCATATCCTTAGCTTTTACAAAAACAACTGGCATAGAGATATCTAAACAAGTTGCCTTAAGCCCATCAAAAATATCATATGTATTTCCAGTAGGAAGATAATGTCCTGTTTTCCCACCAGTTATATTTTTAAAAAACATTTTTATAGGAGAAGCTGTACCTGGAACTCCAGCTATTTCAAAGTCACCATGGTATTGAACTGTTCTATTTGGAGTTTTGATTACTTGAGTAATAGTTGCACCAGTATTTACATCATATACATTTACTGTTGTCTCACCATCTTCTACAGATACTAAACCTCTTTCAATTCCAAATGCTCCAACAGCTGTGAGAATATTACCGCAAGTTGGTTTATCATCAGCTGTTGCTTCATCTATACTTGGTTGGATAAATTTATACTCTAAATCTATACCTTCCCTTTTTGATACTGATATAATAGCAACTTTTGTAGTAACTGTTGTTGCTCCACCTATACCATCAATTTGTCTAATATCAGGACTTCCCATAATCTTTAAAATTAAAGCATGCCTTTCATTTTTATCTTTAGGCAAATCATTATCTAAAAAATATGCACCTTTAGAAGTTCCTGATCTATATAAAATACAGCTAATTCTTGTTAAATCATTCATCATTTTATGCTCCTGTTATTGCATCATAAATTAAACCTGTTGGAAGGTGAAGTGTCATAATATGGCTTATAAATAGTAGAAATCCTATTGCCACACCCGTAATAATGAATATTTTTAACCAAGAAGATTTCATCTTTGTTCTAATAATTATCACAAAAAGAATTGCTAATGAAGGAACAAAACCTAAAATCCAAGTTCCTAATAAGAAAATAGGAAGGATTAAAAAGTTTTTCCAAATATCAATCCATGTAGATGAAAGCTGTCCATTTTCAGTAATTGCAATTGATAAAATATCATTTTGTCTTTTTTTAGATGTAATTTGAATTGACAAAATAACCCCAAAAAGTAAAAGTAATGAACTTACTACCATCGGAAAAATCCCACCTAAAAACTGAAGATAAAAAGAGTCAATCAATGCAAACAGACCAAATGCCATAAGAAACCAAATAAATAGTAATTCTCCAGTAAAAAATGAGTATGGATAATTTGTAGTTTCTTCTTCCTTTTGTACATTTAATTCTTTCTCTTTTTTTGAGTCTCTATTTTTAAAATAAACACTAATTAAAACTGAAGCAATCATAAATACTATTAAAATAATTACACCTGGTCTTTCCATCATCTCCCAAGAATAAAATTGAACAGCTTGATAATAATATGTTTCAATAGTTCCAGCTAAAACAAAACCAATAAGTAGGGCAGGTCTTGGCCAATCAAAGTATTTAAATAGTGTTCCTAATGCACCAATTGCAATTAAAAGCATTAAATCTTCTAAAGATCTTGTTGCTTGAAGTGCAGCAAAGAAGATAATCATTAACATAAATGGAGCAACATATCCATAAGGGATAGTTGTGATTTTTGAAATCTTATTTGATAGAAGCATACAAGTTCCTGTCCCAACAACATTTGCAATTGCTAAAGACCAGATAATAATATATGAAACCTCTAAGTTTTCATTAACCATTCCAGGTCCAGGTTCAATTCCAAGAATTACAAGTCCACCTAAGAATACAGCCATAGAACCACTTCCTGGAATACCAAATAGAAGTGTTGGAACTAATCCTCCACCCTCTTTAGCATTATTTGCTGATTCAGGTGCGATAACTCCTCTTACATCACCTTTCCCAAACTGTGATTTATCTTTTGAAGTTTGTACAACATGCCCATAAGCAATCCAGTCAACAACACTTCCCCCAAGACCAGGAATAGCACCAATCATAGCACCAATTGGAGCACAACGTGCTACTATCCATCTTGAAACCCACATATCTTTAATACCTTGAACAAAACTTCCTCCAAGCTTTTCAGCTTTTGAAATCTTTTTATTTTCAACTAATAAAGAGATGATTTCAGGAACTGCATAAACACCAAGTCCTAAAATTACAAGTTTAATTCCATCGTATAAATAGTAACTATCCATTGTCATTCTAAATTCACCAGTTGCTGGTGCTGAACCAACTGATCCTAAAAGAAGTCCAATTGCAGCAGCTATAAATCCTTTAAATAGAGATTTACCACTTAAAACCCCAACCATACTAAGTCCAAAAATACCTAAAATAAATAGTTCCGCAGATCCAAGTTTTAAAATTAAATCTCTTGCAAAAATTATAAATATAGATAGAATTAAAGCACCTAAAAGTCCTCCTACTAATGAAGCAGAAAATGCAGCTCCAAGTGCTCTTGCTGCCTCACCTCTTTTTGACATAGGATATCCATCAAGAACTGTCGCTTGAGAAGCAGAAGAACCTGGTATTCCCATAAGAACTGAAGTAAAAGTATCTGAAGTTGGAATAACTGCAACCATACCAATTAACATTGCTAATGCTGAGGTTTGATCCATACCATAAAGAAATGGTAACATTATAGAAAAACCTACAATACCTCCTAATCCTGGTAAAATCCCAACTAAAATTCCTAAAAACACTCCACCAAGAAGATAAAGCATATGGTGAATCTGCATTAATTCAGAAAATGCATTCATAAGTGTTTCAAAAGCCATCTTAAATCCTTTCTCGAAGTACTACTACTTCTCATTTTATGGAAGAAGATTAACATTCTACTCTGTCATGAAACTTGCAATTTTTTGTAAGAAAAGTAATATTAAAAATCTATGAAAATAAAAAAAGCCACCATCTTCAAAGAGATAGTGGCTTTTAAAAAGAAGGCTTAATTTAATGATTAGAATCTAACTCTATAGTTAGTAGTAAGCCAATTTTGAATCCACTTTCTATCTTCATCGTTTACATTAGTTGCAATTGATTTAAGTTTGTCTGCTTTTTCTCCAACTGTTTGAGGATAAATACCAAGTTGTTGTTCACTTATTGCTTTAAATTTTGGGTCTGATACAATTTTCTTCATTGCATTTTGATAAGTTTCAACAACATCATTTGATACATTTTTTGGTAACATAATCATCTTTTGAGATGGGAATGAAGCTGTGAAAAATGTTTTCCATGCTTTAAATGCAGCACCTGATGGTTTTTTACCATGTACTTTTTCATAAACTTCACCAAAATGTGGTAGATCTGGGAAAGTTGGGTCTCTTTGGAAATCACCATTATCATCTAATGTTCCCCACGCAAATAAAGGAACAGCTCTGCCATCTTTTTGTGCAGGTAATACATTTTTAATATAAGAAGATGTAGTTTGGAAATCAATATTTGTTTCCCCTCTTAAAAATGCAAGTCTTGTTGACTTTTTCCCTTTCATACCAAATACAGGTTGAGTTTTAATATCTAATAAATCAAATGCAAGTAATGCAATTAAATCCATAGAAGTTGCACCTTGAGATCCAAACTTTAGTTCTTGAGACTTAAGCTTATCTAAATCATCAATACTATTAACTCCTAGTTTAGATGATACATAAACAACTCCACCAGTTGGCGAAGAGATTACTGCTTTCCAATTTTTATAATCATATCTTACTCTTTTATCTCCAAGAAGAAATGGAATTTGAGTTGAAGCAGATGAAGCAAAAATTGTTAAACCATCTTTTGAAGCTCTTTTTGAAAAGAAGTTTGCCCCTTTAGTTGAACCACCACCTGGCATATTTTTAATTACAACAGTTGGTTGTCCTGGAAGATTTTTAGAAATTAAAGGAGCATAAAATCTACTCCACTTATCAGTCCCTCCACCAGCTTTATAAGGAACTATCCACTCAATAGTTTTTCCTTTAAAACTAAGCTCTTTTGCCGTTGCAACATTTACTAGCATCCCTAGTGCTAAAGTTGAAGCTAAAATTGTCTTTGCCATTTTACCTGTAAACAGGATTCCTTTTCTAGTCATCATGTTAAATCCTTTTTTTAGTTTTATGCTGGAAGATTAACATTGGATTCTGGCATGAACCTTGCAGAATTGTAAGTTTTATATTGAGATTTAAAATGCTATTTTATTGCTATGTTTAGGGCTTTTTTTGCAAGATTAGTGACAGAATCCAATGTTAATATCACATATTGATTTTATTTAGTTAGTACTAGATGAAAAATCTATATAAAAAAGGAATAAAATGGGGAAATCATATAAAAGAAGCCTTATTGCTGCATTTTTAATAGTATCAACAGGTTCACAAATTTTAGCTTCTGATTCAGTAGTAGAAGCTTTTACAAATGGAAAAGTGAAAGGTGAATTAAAATCATACTATTTTGATGAAGCTTATGATTCTGCAACATCATCAGATAATAATGTATGGGCAAATGGTATAAAGTTAGGATATAAAACTGATTTATATAAGGGGATAAGTTTAGGAGCGACATTTCAAGGAGCTGATGTTACATCTATAGATGATGATGCGAATAAACAGAAAAAAGCTATGAATGCCGGTGGAGCAGTTTTATCAGAAGCTTATGTAAACTACAAATATAAAAATACACAATTTAAAGGTGGTAGACAGTTTATCTCTTTACCTTTAATAAAAGGTTCTGGTTCAAGACTTATAAAAGAGTCATTTGAAGGATATTTTTTATCTAACACAGATATACCTGACACACTTATCTCTTTAGGGAAAATCACTAAATATCAAACAAGAACAGATGCCGTTACATCAACAACTAATGCAGCATCATTTACAAACTCAGATTCAAACATTGGTGATGTGGGTGAATTTAATAAAATTGGAACTAATGGAGCTATATCTTTATATTTAAAAAATAAGTCAATTGAAAACTTAACTGTTCAAACCCATTATGTTGATTTTATTGATGAAGTAGCTGATTTATATATTGATGCTAAATATAGTTTTGGTGGAGAGTTTAAACCATATATTGCAGCACAATATTATAATTCAAACTATGATAATAGTGCAACAAAAGATAGCTTTATGACAGGATATAAAGTAGGGGTGACATTTGCTGGTTATAATTTACACGCTTCATATACTTCAACAGATGATGATGGAAATGTGAATAGAGGTATTGGTGAGGCTGCTACAGCATCATTTACCTCTGCTACATCAACTACAGGAAATTATACAGCTGGAACAGATACTTGGCAACTAGGAGTTTCTAAAAAGTTTGGTGATTTATTAGCAAAAGTAAAATATACAAGTAGTGATGCTGTATTAAAAAAGAATGACTTAGACCAAATATATTTAGGGTTAAAATATAAATTCTCTGGGGAGCTTAAAAACCTTTCTTTATCAACTGAATATACTATTTATGACTATGGCTTAGGTAATGAAGCAAAAGAGAAGAATGAATTAAGAGCAAAACTAATTTATAAATTCTAATGGGTATCTTCTAAAATTAGAAATTAAATACGCGCGAACAAGAAAAAAAGGAGGTAAAACTCCTTTTTTTACTTTTATATATACTTGCAAGATTTATGACAGAAAAATAAAGTACTATTCAAAAAAATTCAAAAGGATTAAAATGAGACAATATAGAACAGCTGATCTTTGTGATGAAAATCAAGATAAAAAAATTCAAGTACTATCCCACAAATTTAAAAACTATGGTGGAAAAAAAAGATTTAAAGGAAGAATAAAAACTATTAAAATTGAAAAAAGTAATTGGGCAGTAATTGATATACTAAAAAATGAACCAGGTAAAAATAAGGTTTTAGTTATTGATGTGGAAGAAGCTCCTTATGGTATCGTTGGAGATAAACTGTCTACCTTTGCAGAAAGAAATCACTATGAAGCAATGATTATAAATGGATTTGTTAGAGATACTATGGAAACAAAAAAGTTTAATATTGGACTTTTTGCACTTGGGACTTGTCCTTTAAGAAATTTTGATAAAAGACCGTCACAATTTGGTATTGATTTATACTTTGGAAATGTTTCTTTCAAAGAAGATGATTATATATATTGTGATGAAGATGGAATTATTGTTTCAAATGAAAAGCTTATGTAAAACATACTCTTTATAGTAATATATACTTTTATAGAAAGAGTATTACATTTTTAGTATAACAATTTTACAACCTTCCTAATTTATACCTAAGTTACAATTTCCTTGTCAGTATTTTGCCAGATATGTATATTATAATTGTTTGAAAAATTAAAGGTGTAAATATGAATTATAAAAAACTATTTTTCCCAATTGGTGGTGGGAATGTATTAGAAGAGAGAATATATGGGGCGCTGCTTATAGCAAAAAAATTTAATATAAAATTGGAAGTTTTAAAATCTGTACTTAAATCCAATACAAGTCTTTATAAATCATATGCAATGCCAGAAGAACTACAAAATGAAATTGATGCAGTTATAGATACAAAATTTGATAATGAAAACAAAGAGTTTATTGCTCTTTTTAATAAAGTTTTAAAAGAAGTTGACCTAGATGGTTCTTTTGTTAACTTAAAAATAAAAGAGGGATTAAGAAGTTCTCTTGTAGAACAAGAATCAAAATATTGTGATTTGGTTATAGCAGCAGCTCCCCCTGCTGGTGTGACAACTGCAACCTTTGAAACATCAGTACTTAAAAGTGGAAAATCAGTATTAATGTTTCCCCGAAAAATGAAAACATTTTCAATGGATTCTATAATTATTGGATGGAATAATTCTACTGAAGCTTCACGTGCAGTTACTTCGTCTATAGATCTTTTAAAACAAGCACAAAAAGTACATGTTGTATCTTCTTCTGAGTACACAGAGGATTTGGACACTATGACAAATCTTATCGCTTATTTAAAAGAGCATGATGTAAATGCAAGTTATGAAATTGTAAAAACAACAAGAATTCCAGGTCAAGCACTTTTAACTGCCGCTCTTGATGGAAACTTTGATTTAATAGTTGCTGGGGCTTATGGACATAAAGGATTAAAAGAACTTATGTTTGGTGGAGCAACTAGGTATTTACTAGAAAATTCAACTTTACCAGTTTTTATGTCTCACTGATTATGGTAAAATTATCTTATGAAGATATTACTAGTTGAAGATAATGAAAAATTGGCAAATGCAGTTTTAAAAAAACTTGAAAATAATGGATATTCTGTTGACATGTTTTTTGATGGTGAGGAGGGACTTTATGCCCTAGAGTCTTCTTTTTATGATTTACTGATTTTAGACTTAGGCCTTCCTGGAATTGATGGTATTGATATTATTAAAAAATTAAGAAATCTTCATAAGACAATACCTATACTTATAATCTCTGCACGGGATGAACTTGACCAAAGAATATTTGGTTTAGACTGTGGTGCTGATGATTATTTGTGTAAACCTTTTGAATTAAATGAAGTAATTGCAAGAGTTCAAGCACTTCTTAGAAGAACAAAATATCATGTAAATAGTAAAATAACTTATAATGACTTGATATATGACACTCAAAATAGAACTTTATTTAAAGCAGATAAATATATAGAATTAAGTAAAAGAGAATTAGCTATATTTGAAAACCTATTATTAAATTTAGATACTGTTTTAAGTAAAGAAAATATTGTTGAACATATTAGTACCTACACTGAATCTATTCACCCCTCATCTGTAGAAACTTATGTATCAAGGATACGTAAAAAGCTTGGAAATTCAATTAGTCTTAAAACAGCAAGGGGCTTAGGATATATTTTGAGTAGTAAATGAAAAATATACAATCGATAAAATCAAGGCTTTTAATATCTCTAACTCTTCCTTTAACAATTGGAGCTATCTTCTTGGTTTTGGTTATTTATCTTTTAGTTCAAGGTAAGGTAAATAAACACTTTGATAATACATTATATGCTACTGCAAAAAGTATGGAAGATAGTATAAACATTAAAAACGATAGATTAATTGTTGATTTACCATATTTTGCAATTGATTTGTTAGCTTCAAATGGTGATGGTCTTGTATTTTATTCTATAGTAGATGAAGAGAAAAATGTCCTTACTGGATATAAAAATTTACTAAGAGATGATTTGTTAGGGAATAGTGACAAATTATTTTATAATACTATATATGCAGGAGCAAGATTAAGAGTAGTATCTTTTAAAACATCTTTGGCAAGTGCAGGTAAAATATATCTTGCTACTATTACAATAGCTGAAACACTAGAGGGAAGAGAAACTACAATCAATGATATTTTAACTATTCTTTTTGTTGTTGTTTTCTCAGTTATAATTTTTACACTTTTAGTATCATTTTTTGCTGTTAAAAATGGATTGTTACCATTATATAAATTAAAACAGATTATACAAAAAAGAGATTCTAAAGATTTAAAACCAATATACTTTGATGCACCAAAAGAGATTGAAGATGTGGTTAATAGTATCAATATTCTATTAACAAGAAGTAGAGATACAATTAAATATATAGAGCAATTTAACTCAGATGTTTCTCATCAGTTAAGAACACCTTTAGCTGAATTAAAAGTTCAATTAGAAGAGTATCATGAAAACAATAACTGGGATTATGTAGAATTAAATAAAGTTGTTAATACAATGTCTCATATAACTGAACAATTACTACTTTATGCAAAAACTAATCCAAGTACAATAAATAAAACATATTTAAAAAGAATAAACCTTAATAATTTTTGTAAGGAGTATGCTCTAAAAGTTTCCTCAAAAGTGTATTCAAAAGGTTTTGAGTTTGCCTTTGAAAATATTGATGAAGATATATTTATAGAAGCTGACGAAATTATGTTAAAAAGTATGTTGAATAATATTGTCAATAATGCTCTACATTATGCACTTGATGATTTAGGAAATCCAATAGGCACAATAACTCTTTTTTTAAAAAGACATAATAATACCATTTGGTTAAATATAAAAGATGAAGGAAAAGGTATCAACAAAAAAGATTTAAATACTATTTTTGATAGATTTTATAGAGTTGATTCTAAAAAAAGTGGAAATGGTTTAGGATTGAATATTGTAAAACAAATTGCATCTTTACACCATGCAAAAGTACAAGCTATAAACAATAATGGATTAGTTGTCTCTATTATTTTTCCATTAAATTAATATATCATGATTTAATCACTTGATGCAATTTTGAACATTCATCTAGTTTTATATTTGAATCTATATTATTAATAATATCTTGGTGACTGTATTTACGTGAATTGTAAACATATATAAAAAGTTCATCACCATTTTTCAAATAGTTGTTTTTCCCAAATTCACAATATGCAGTTGCTCCAGATGCTATTATCATCCCTTCTGCTTCATTTGCTTTTTTCATAAACTGTGTAATCTCTTCAAGTGGACCACAATCCTCTTGTGTATTAAATTTATCTATAATCCAATCTTTTAATTGAGTAAAAAAGTATGAATATGACTTAACAGCAGAAACAGTTCCATAATTATGAAGTTCCCCATCTCTTTTTATGAAAGAGGAGATATGATATTTGCTTAAAATTCCATCTTCTGTAAAGTTATCAATTTCAATAATATCTTCTGATATACCTTTTGTTTTTACTCCCCAGTTTTTCTTAGTACTTAGTTTATCCCCATTTTGTATCCTTAAAGAGCAGTCATTAAAAGCAGAAAAATATTTAGGAGTTATATCTATTATTTTTTTATTTTCATAAATAAAATCACAAATCAATGCAAGCTCTGGTTCTGCTTGGATTTTATCATTTTCTCTTTTATGGGTATAAATAGTGTTGGTGCAAATGGGATATGTTTTCAAAAAAGAGTTATGATCTTTTATATAAAAAGGGAATAATCCTTTTGGTTCATTCTTATCTTTTGTTTTTATTACTGAAAACTCATCAGCTTCCCCAGCTTCTCCTAAGTGCCCTGCAAAATTTCCTGCAACGGCAAATCCTAAATAATCTTTTAATTTTTCTTTTAACATATATATTATTCCTATTTGAAAATCTTGTGAAAAAAAAGAGACTTTTTAGCCTCTTTTTTATTTAGTTTTTTTATGTTTAATTATTTAGCAGAAAGTTTATTTTTAGTAAACTTTTCGATGATAGTAGAACCAAATAAAGATATTACCAATAAAGTTAAAATAACTAAAGTAATAGGTCTTTCAAAGATGTATGAAATATCACCACCTGAAATCTGTACTGTTTGAACTAAATTACTCTCTGCCATTTTTCCTAAAAGCATACCAATAACAGTTGCAGGAACAGAGAAGTTATATCTTCTAAATAACCAACCAATAATTGCAAATACTAAAACAGCAACTGGTCCTGCAATATTCCCAGTCAAACCAAAAGCTCCTGCTGTGGCTAAAACTAAAACAGAAGGAACTAAATATGTCATTTTAACTTTAATGATTGATGCTAATACTGGTATTAAAATAAGTCCTAAAACTATTAGTAAAAACACTTGTCCAAAGTTAGCGAAGATAATTGCATAAACAATATCCATCTCTTCTCTAATAAATTGCGGACCACCTGTAATATTGTGCATAGCGAAGGCAGCAAGCATAACAGCTGTTGCTCCACCACCTGGAATTCCAAGTGCTAAAAGCGTAGCCATTGAACCAGCTTCAGATGTACTATTTGCAGCTTCTGAAGCAACTACACCCTTAGGATTACCTTTCCCATAACTATCTGGGTCTTTATCTCTTCTTTTCGTTTCAATATATGAAAGTAAATTAGATACAGAAGAACCAACTCCTGGAACAGCACCAATTATTACACCAATAAAACTTCCTCTTATTAGTATAACTGGGTATTTAAATGCCTGTTTAAACCCTTTTAGAATATATGAGATTCTGACTTTTCTTTGACTCTCATCTTCAACTAAGAACTCTGAATTTACAAGTTTAAATAGCTCAGATGCTGCAAACATACCCATCATTGCTGGAATTACAGGAACGCCATCAGCAAGAAGTTCTATATCCATAGTTCCTCTCATAACTCCCACTTCACTAAATCCTATTGTTCCAATTAAAAGACCAAAAAGTCCAGCAATCAAACCTTTTATAATATGTTTTCCTGTTAAACTTGCAATTAGTGTTAATCCCCATAAAATTACCATAAACATTTCTGAAGGACCTAGTTTTAATACAAAACCTGACATTGGTTTGATTAAAAAGAATAATAAAATATATCCTAATAATACACCAAAAGTAGAAGAACCTAAAGCTAAACCTAATGCTTCATTATGTTTTCCATTTCTAGCCATTGGATAACCATCAAATGCTGTTGCAATTGCAGAGGATGTTCCTGGAATATTCATTAAAATTGCAGGAACTCCTGCTCCAAATCCACCACCTGTGAATATTGCAGTTAAAAATAACATTGCTTGTAAGAAGTCCATGTATAGTGTCATTGGCAAGAATATAGCCATTGCCATAGATGTTTGAAGTCCTGGCGTTGCACCAAAAAATAATCCTATCATAATCCCTGGAATAACTACTAGCCAATATGATGGTTGAGAAAACAATAAACTTAGCGCTTCAGATGCAGAAGCAATATCAATTAAATCCATCTTCTCTCCTAATAATCTGTTGGTAATATCATCATAGGCATAGGATATGGTAACATCTGTGAAAAAAAGTATGCAATAATAAACCCATAAACTAAACTATAACCTAAAATCCATGGAAATCTATTTTCACCATGGAAAAACAAAAATAATCCTAAAAAAAGTACAGTACCAATATCAAAGCCTAAATACTCTAGGCTTAAAACATATAATGTAAATAGAATTATTACAGGAATTACAGAAGATATACTCTCTTTTTCCTCTTCTTTTTCTTGCATATCTTTTTGTGTAAAAAATTCATAAAGACATAAACATAAAGTAATAGCTGCAATAGGAAGAATAAGAATTATATTTTCTAAACTGCTTGAGGCATTATGTGTATCAATGGAATACCATAATACAAAAGCAGCTAAGCATAGTATTACTATGCTATTAGCTATTTTTTCTTTTGATAAAGCCATGGCTTATCCCTATTTTTTTAATAAATAAGAGTATGACTTAAAGATTTCAAATGATTCTTGAATTAATTTGTTAGATTGCTCAGGACCAGTCCAAGTATAACCTATATCACTCTTTTTAAGAAATTTTTGAACACCTTTAGTTGCCAAAGTTCTTTTTATTCCATCTACTAATTTTGTATATCTTTTTGGATATTTCTCTTTAAATGTAACTGGAACTGCAAATCCTCTCATTGAACCACTAAATACCGGTAGTTCTATACCAGCTGAAGAGATAGACTCATTTAATGTTGGAGCATCCCATTGTTTCATTCTTTCATCTTTAACAATAGCAATTGGTTTTATAAACTCTCTAATACTTTCACTTCCTTGTGCTGAAATAGCAATTAAATCAACTTGACCACCTGCCACTGCAGTTCTTGCTTTTCCACCACTACTATAAGTAACTAAGTTTAAATTATCTTGTGGAATGTTGAATTTCTCTAATAGAAGTTTTAACATTAAATGCCCACCTGAACCTTGAACAACTGCAGCTTTAACAGTTTTTGGCTCATTTTTAATTGCTTCAATAACTTCCATCATTGAGTTATACTTTGAGTTTTTATTCAATGCAAAAAGTTCAAAGTCAAACCATTGAATATTAATAAAATCAAAATCTGTCATTTCATACTTTGCATTACCAGAAAGAATAGTATTTGCTAAATATGGTGCAAATGTAGATGCAAAAACTGTATATCCATCAGCAGGCTTTCTCAATACGTAATTTGCCGCAATTTGTGTTCCTGCACCTTTTTTATTTACAACTTTTACTCTTGTTTCTAATTCATCTGAAAGAAATGTTGTCATAGAACGTGTCATTCTATCTGCACTTCCACCAATACCAAATCCAACAACCATATTAATTGGTTTTTTAGTTGGATAATTATCTGCTAGTAAGCTTGTTCCACCTAATAGTCCAAACCCTAGTACTGCAGTTGCAGCTACTTTTATTGTTGATTTCACAATATTTGTATACATAATCACTCCTATTTTTAAGTTATGTTGAAACTTTAACAGATGAATCTGGCAAAATGCTGACAAATTTATATTTAATATTTAAATTAGTATTAACTATTTAATCTCTTTTTTTGCTTAATTAAATGTCTTGATTCTTTTTTTCACTTAGTTTTCTAAACCCCAAATTAAACCTTATTTAAATACAATACGCTTTTAATAAATTGTTGGCAAAAGTGTGGTTGTAGTCATTACAGCTTAATTAATTGATTAGGGTAGTTATTACTTAAGGAAAAAATAGATTATGGAAGATAATGGAATAGAATTACTTGTTTTATTGGATATTTCAGGATTAGAGGATAAACAAAGATTTGAAAAACACTTAAAAAGAGAAGGGTTTAAAACAGTAGAAGAGGAAGATTTCGTTTACACAGCAAAATCTGCAACTACAACTTTCTCAACAAAAGCTTATATTTTAGAAGTGTTTAAAGAGGCTCTTAAAAAACAAGAGTTTAAAGGTGATGCAAATATGGTGTTCTTACTTAATGAAACACCATACCCAGCATATTATTTTGATACAAATACAAATGAGTTTGAACTAGTAAAAGAGTAGTATTGAAAAATATATATGAATTTCTAAAGAATTTAAAAGATAATAAAGCGTTAAAAAGTTGCCAGCTTTTACTTGTAAATGATGACAAACAAGCACAAGTTGCCAATGACATAGTTTCATTTTTAGGATTTGAATCTTTTGTATTGTCTGATTTTAGGGCAAATTTTGGTGATGATTTACTCTCTTTTAGTGAAGAATTACAAGGTATAACTAAAACTCTAAATGATTATTATTCTTATAAAAAAGAGAATAAAGTTTTAATCTCACCAATTAGAACTGCATCTTTCCCTATGCCAAAAGATAGATGTTTTGATTCTTTTGAAATTTCATTTGCTGATACTTTAAAACTAGAAGAATTAAAAGATAAACTTCACAACTGGGGATATTATTTTGTTGATATTGTAACTAGCGAAGCAGAGGTTTCAATAAGGGGTGATATCTTGGATATTTGTCCCCTTGGTAGTGAAAAGGGGTTTAGAGTTTCACTTTTTGATGATGAGGTTGAATCAATTAGAGAATTCGATATAGAAGACCAAAAATCTTCAAAAGAAGAGATTGAATCTTTTAAAATAACTCCTGCGTTTTTAGCTTTAGATGAGGAAACTTTAGAAGATATAAATGAGCAAATAGAACTAGTTGAATCTGATGCTTTTATTAAAGATATACACTCTTTGGGTTTTTGGTACTTGGGTGATTTAGGTGAGTATTTACCTCAAAAGTTAAACTCGTTTATTACCCATGAAGCTTTGGATGAACTTGAAGAGGTTTATGTTTTTGAAGATAAAAGATTAAACAAAGATAAGTTTTTAACTATTCCTCAAATCACATACTCAAAAGATTATCAAGAGATTGCTCCTGCTAATATAAAAGAATTTCTAAGCTTCCATGAAGGCAAAAAAGTAACTATTATCTCATCTTCGGAAGCTAAAGTAAAATCTTTTGATTTAGACCTTTTAGACAATAAAATAAATTATGTATTCAATAACACAATTATAAATTTAGTTTCAAATAGTGAAGTGATTATTTCATTAAATAAAGAGATTAAAAAAAGAAGAAAGAAGAAAGTAAGACTTGTTCTTGATGAATTACAAAATGGTGATTTTGTAGTTCATGAGAAACATGGTATTGGTCAATATAAAGGTATAGAACCAGTTGTAGTTATGGGTGCAAAAAGAGATTTTGTAGTTGTAATGTATGCTGGTGATGATAAACTTTTACTTCCCGTTGAAAATATTGATTTAATAGATAGATATGTTGCAGATGGAAGCTCTTATGCTGTTGTAGATAAACTTGGGAAAGGAAGCTTTGCCAAACTAAAAGAGAAGGTAAAAGATAAACTTTTTGCAATAGCAAATGATATTATCAAAATCGCAGCCGCAAGAGAACTTGTAAATGGTATCAAAATCAACACTAATAAACAGATTTTAACAGACTTTGTAAAAACAGCAGGCTTTGATTATACAAAAGATCAAACAAGAAGTGTTAAAGAGATATATGAAGATTTAAGTTCAGGTAGAGTTATGGATAGACTTCTTTCTGGTGATGTTGGTTTTGGTAAAACCGAAGTTGCTATGAATGCATTACTTGCAACAGTTAGTGATGGTTTTCAGGCACTTTTTGTTTGTCCAACTACACTTTTAGCAACTCAACACTATCATAGTATGCAAAAAAGATTTGAAAGTTTTGGTATAAAAATGGCTAAGCTTGATGGTAAAACATCAACTAAAGAGAAAAATGCCATTAAAAAAGCTCTAGAGGATGGAAGTTTACAATTAGTTATTGGAACTCACTCTTTACTTGGGGTTAAAACAAATAATCTAGCGCTTGTAATAATAGATGAAGAACACAAGTTTGGTGTAAAACAAAAAGAGAAACTAAAAGCTTTAAGGGATGATACTCATATTTTCTCTATGAGTGCAACTCCAATCCCAAGAACTTTAAATCTGGCACTTTCAAAACTAAAAGGTATGAGTTCACTTTTAACACCTCCTAGTGAGAGATTAGGAGTAAGAACCTATGTAAAAGAGTATAGTGATAAACTAATTAAAGAGATTGTTTTAAGGGAAAAAAGAAGAGGTGGACAGCTTTTTTATGTTCATAATAATATTGCTTCAATTGAGGCAAAAAAAGCTGATATTGAAGAGATAGTGCCAAATATTAAAGTTGAGATTATCCATTCCCAAATCAAACCAGCAATTGCTGAAAAGATTATTGATAGATTTGACAATAAAGAGTTTGATATTTTACTTGCAACATCTATTGTTGAATCAGGACTTCATTTACCAAATGCAAACTCAATAATTATAGATGGAGCAGATAGATTTGGTATTGCAGATCTACACCAATTAAGGGGTAGGGTTGGACGAAGTGATAAAGAAGGTTTTTGTTATTACGTTGTCGAAGATAAGAAAAAAATTACTAATGATGCTATAAAAAGATTAGTTGCATTAGAATCAAACTCTTATCTTGGAAGCGGAACAGCTTTAGCTCACCAAGATTTAGAAATAAGAGGTGGTGGAAATATTATTGGTGAAGCTCAAAGTGGACATATCAAACAAATTGGTTATGGACTTTACTTAAAAATGCTTGAAGATGCATTAGCTACACTAAGTGGAGATAAAAAAGAAGAATCTCAAACAGTTGATATTAAACTAGCTATTTCTGCATTTATTTCAAGTGATTATATAGTTGAAGATAGAGTTAGACTAGAACTTTATAGAAGACTTTCAAAATGTAAAGGAAAAGATGAAGTTTATGTTATTGAAGAAGAGATGGAGGATAGATTTGGTAAACCAGATATTCCAACAAAACAATTCTTAGAACTTATTATTATAAAAATCCTTGCTATTTCAAAAGGAATAAAGACAATTAGTTCATATGAGATGAATATCACTTTTACAAAATCTGATGATACGAAAGAAACTATAAAGTCTTCAAGTAAAGATGATGATGATATTATCTTAACTACTTTACAATATTTAAGGAAATAGTAATTAAGTATTTCCTTAAGTTGTCCCACTTTTTAATATGTTATAATCGTGTCACTTATAAAAATTAAATTTAAATACAGTTTTATTCTATTTGTAAAAAGGAGAGAGGTACAATGAAAATAAGGCTTTTGTTTCTATTCGTACTATCTTCAATTTTAATTGTAGTATTAACTTTTTTTTATATTGAATATGACCAAAATAGACAACTTAAAAAAATTACAAAAGATTATGTAAAAGCATATAACACAGTATATAATGATGAAAAAGATTTAAGCTATGTAATATTAAAAAATTTTTTAGACCTAGGACATATAAGAAATAGACTTTATAATTTTGATAAATTACCAAAAAATATGCAAGATTATATAAGGGAGATAACTTATAAAGAGTTAGAAAACAGGTATAATGAGTTTAAATTCTTAGGCGTTAGACAAGTTCATATACACCTTCCTGATAATACTAGTTTTTTAAGAATGCATCTACCCTCAAAATATGGAGATAATTTAACAGGTATAAGACCAACTGTTGAGTATGTAAACAAAAACAAAAAACAAATTGATACTTTTGAAGAGGGTCGTGTTCAGTATGGCCTAAGATTTGTTTATCCAATTTTTAGGGATGAAGTACATGTGGGAAGTATTGAAATATCATTTGGTGCTTATGCACTTATCTCAAAACTAATAAATGAATATGGTGTTTTAAGTAATTTTTTTATCAAAAAATCAATAGTTCATGAAAAAACTTTTGACTTATCTTCTACTCGATATATAAGTTCTCAGCATAAAGATTTTTATTTAGATAAAGAGATTGTTGATAAATTAAAAGAGGTTTCAAAAGTAAATTATGTAAAACTTCTTCCCCCTAAAAAGATTATAAATCAAATTAAAAAGATTGCCACAGGAAGTAAACCTTCATCTATCTATGTCAAATCTTTTGATTCAATTATTACTGTAATACCAATACTTAATAAGTTGACAAAAGAAAATGTTGCTTTTTTAACAATTAGAAGTAAAGACACAGTTATAAAAAGTTCTATGTTTTTCACTTATGTTACTATGATAGGATCAATTTTTTCCCTTGCATTAATAGCATATATCTTTTTTATCATTAGTTCAAAGGAAAGATTGTTTAGATCTATGCTTAAATATTCAAGTGAAGAGGTTTTTATATTAGATTTAGATGGTAATTTAATCGATTGTTCTTTAAAAGCATCTAAAAAATTAGGTTACTCAATGGATACTATGAAAACTTTAAATGTAAGCCACTGGGATAGGGATATGTCTATAGAAGATTTTAAAGAAATGGCACAAACACTAGATGAAGAACCTAAAACCTTCAAAAGAATATTTACAAAAAAAAATGGCTTTACCTATGATACAGAAATAAGTACAAACTTATTTGATATTGATGGGAAAAAAGTAATCTATTATTCTGTTAGAGATATTTCTAAAAACAATAGAATATTAGAAGTTTTAGATTATGAACGAAATAAATATAGAAATATATTAGAACTCTCTTCAGATGGTATCCATATCCTTGATAGAGAGGGAAGGTTAGTAGAATTTTCTAAAACCTTTGCTCAAAATCTTGGATATACAAGTAAGGAGTTAGAAGAACTAAGTGTTTTTGACTGGGATGTAGGACTTTCTTATGATGAATTAGTTAAAAGAACAAAAGAGTTGACAAAAAGTTCTGATACCTTTGAGACAAAACATAGAAGAAAAGATGGTTCAGTTTTTGATGTTCAAATCTCTGCAAATGATATTGAAATAGAAGGGGAACATTACCTTTATGCTTCCCAGCGGGATATAAGTGTATTAAAAAATAAAGAAAAAGAGATTAATGATATAAATAAAAAACAAAAATCTTTACTCTCCTTGTTTGAGAAAGGTGATTCTGTCTTATTTAAGTGGAAAAATGATGAACGTTGGACAACTGAATATGTTTCTTCAAATATTAAGAACCTTTTAGGATTTTCAAAAGAGGATTTTTTATCTGGGAAAGTTAAATATATTTCTTGTATCCATGAAGATGATTTTAAAAAGGTTAAAGGTGAGGTTGAATCTTCAGTTAAAGAAAACAAAGACTTTTTTAAACATTCTCCTTATAAGATTATTACAAAAGATGGGAAAATAAAATGGATATTAGATTATACAGTTACAGAAAAAAATAGTAATGGTGAAATAGAGTATTTTATTGGTTATTTAATAGATATTTCTGAGCATGAAAACCTTATGTCAAATCTTGAAAAATTTGTTGATGCCCAAGAAAACTTAATTATACTAAGCAATGGTAAAAAAATATCATATGCCAATAAAAAGTTTTTTGATTTCTTTGGTTTTACTGATTTAGATAACTTCCATGAAAACCATAGTTGTGTATGTGAAAGATTTATTGAAAATGAGAAATTCTTCCATGCCGGGAAAATTGAAACTTCTGAAAAATGGATTGATGAAATAGAAAAATTGCCAGATAATAAAAAAATTGTTTCTATGTTAAGTAAAAATTTTGAAATTCATGCCTTTTTTGTAAATATAAACAAATTTGATGATAATCTTTTAATTGTAAGTTTTACAGATATTACTCAAACTATGATTGAGCAAATTGCTCTTGAAGAGAAAGTTATTCATGATAAATTAACTGGTTCATACAATAGAGAATATTTTGAAAAAAATTACAAATTACTTTTACAAAAATACGAAAAAGATGGTTTACTGGCCTTGGCATTTTTAGATATTGATTATTTTAAAAAAGTAAATGATAGATATGGACATGATATAGGAGATGAGGTTTTAATTAAATTTGTTGATACTATAAATAGACATTCTAGAGAATATGATATTTTAATTAGATGGGGTGGTGAGGAGTTTATTTTAATATTAAAACTAAATAAAAAAGAAGACTTATCTAGAATCTTAGAGAAGTTAAGAAATATTATTGAAACAGTTTCTTTCCCTCAAGTTGGTAATATAACTTGTTCAATGGGAGCAACTGTTCATAAAGATAACGAAAATATATATGAAACAATAAAAAGAGCTGATAAAGCAGTTTATGATGCTAAAGCTCAAGGAAGAAATAAAGTTATTATAGATATTTAAAAAGTGTTGCTAATTTGATATTAACAACACTCTTGTTCACATTTATTTAAGGCATTTAAGCCTTGTTCATCTTCTGCTTTTTCAAATAATTCATCTAAATAAAAACTATTAGAACAAACCAAATAGAGTAAAGCCTCTTTTTCATCATCCTTTGGATCTCTTGTATAATAAGCTTTTGGAATCATAGGAACAACTTTTTTCCAATAAATATTCATATTTTTAGGATCTTCTAATACCCTTAACATATTATCAATTACTATACAAGCATTTTCAAAACAATTTATGTTTTTAAAACTTATATAGCTTTCATCAACTCTTATTTGATTATTTGACATAGCTTCTCCTTGTTATGTTTATATACAATTATATATTTATACTTGTATACTTACTATGTTATAATATGAATAATTAGTGACATTTTACGAAAATTGTAGGAAATATGGCAGAAGTATCAAGTTTAACTTTTCATTATGTATTAAAATCTTTAGAAAAAATTACAACTATAAAAGTTGATGAGATGCTTCACCTAGCTGATATTTCTCCTGAAGTTATATCTAATCATGAAAGTAAAATTGATAGTAAAAAATTATCATTAATTTTTAGATATTGTGCTAAAAAATCAAATAATCCACATCTAGCTTTACATATAGGAAAAGCAACTTCATATCAATCCTTGGGGATTTTAGGTTATTTACTTTTAAATACAAAAAATTTAAAAGAGATAATTGAAAAGTTCAATACTTACCAAAGGTTAATAAGTGGGTATTTCAAGTTTTATTTCAATGATGATGGAACATATTATAAATTGGCAATTTATATAAATGAAAATCCAATGATACCAGTTCCTAGTTTTCATGCTCAGGTTCATCTATCTTCACTTGTATCAATTCTTTCACAAATATTAGGTGAAAAAGTTATCCCTGATTTTACTTGTTTTTCCCAAAAAAAGGAGAAAAACCTTGAAGAATATAAAAAAATATTTGGAAATAATATCTGCTTTGAAAAACAAGAAAATGCAATTTTCTTTAAAAAAGATAGATTAGATATACCTGTAAAAAATTCAAATGCTTCTATGTTAGAATATTTTGAAAATCAAGCAAACAAAATATTAGATGAGGAAAAAGAAGAATCTTGGTATTTTAAAGTTGAAAAGGAGATATTTAAAAATATTGGTGTAGATGATATTACAATTGATATGATTTCAAAAAATTTAAATATAACACCAAGAACTTTACAAAATTACTTAAAAGCAGAATCAAAAACTTTTAGAAAAGCTTTAGATAATATTAGACAAAAATTGGCAAATCATTATATAAACAACACAAAAATGGACTTAGGAACAATTTCTATTTTTTTGGGTTATAGTGAACCAAGTTCTTTTTTTAGAGCATATAAAAGATGGAATAACAAAACTCCAAAACAAAAAGATTAATTAATTCCATTAAACTCTCGTTAATATACAATTAAAATACCATTAAAAGCTTCGTGTCATAATTTCACTGTAATAAATAAAAAAGGATTTACAATGAAAAGAAAAATTTTAGCTACTGTAGCATTAACAACTTTATTAGGAACAGGACTTTACGCAGCTGGTTGTAATTTTCAAGGTCAAGGTATGCAAGGAATGTCTGGAATGCAAGCTCAAGGTATGCAGGGTATGAAAGGTATGAATAATAATATGCAAGGTATGAAAGGAATGAAAAAAAATAAATCTTGTGGAATGTCAAAAAAAGGTTCTAAAGGATCAAGAAATTCTGTTATGAATATTTTTAGAAAACTAAATCTATCACCAGACCAATATATGAAAATGGCACAAATTAGACAAGAAGTATTCAAAAAATATGCAACCTTTACTAATACAGCTTTTACAAAAGATTCATTTGATAAAGCAAAATATGTTGAAATAATGAAACAAAAAAGAGATAATATGATAGAATCAAAAGCTGAAATAGTAGAGAAATCATATGCATTATTAACTCCTGCGCAAAAAGAGCAATTTAAAGTTCTTTTAGATTTAAGGGAGGAAAGAAGAAGTACAATGATGCAAAATAGACCATATATGAGAAGAGGAATGAATTTTTGATAAAAATTGCAATGGTTGAAGATGACTTAGAACTTGCAGATGTTTTAACTCAATATTTAAAGCAATATAATATAGAAGTAACAAACTATGAGGAGCCTTTTTTGGCTCTTAGTAGTTTGAAATTCAATAAATATGATTTGATTATATTAGATTTAACTCTTCCTGGAATGGATGGTTTAGATGTTTGTAAACTTATTGTAAAAGATTATGATATACCAATAATTATTTCAAGTGCTAGAAGTGATATTACTGATAAAGTAACAGCCTTACAATTAGGTGCTGATGATTATCTTCCAAAACCTTATGACCCAAGAGAATTAGAAGTAAGAATAAAAACAATTCTTAGAAGATTTAATTCAAATCATGAAGATCCAACTTCTAGTCAAGAAAAAGTAAAACTATTTAATTTAGATGTTGAAAAAAGAGAAATTACAAAAAATGGGGAATATCTTAAATTAACTGCTGCAGAGTATGAGGTTTTATCTTTGATGCTAAAAAGAGAAGGTTTTATAATAAGTAGGGAAGATATTTTTGATAATGCCGATTTACTAAATTCAGATTTTGAAAGTTCAGGTTCACTAGCCGTTATTATAAATAGAATAAGACATAAAATAGAAGATAATCCAAAAGAACCTAAATATTTACATACAATAAGAGGAATGGGATACAAATTTACAAATGAATAGACAGTCGATATTTTTCACCCTGACAATTAGTTTTGTCATAAGTATTATTTTAGTAGTTATAAGTTTTGGAATCTTGATGATAGGAAACCAAAAAAGATTGGACCATCATCTAGTGGACAAATATAGACCTCTTACAAAAATGCTTATGAGAAAAGAGTTTAGACAAGGTGGTTTAGATGAATTATTCGCGGAAGACTTAAAAAGATTTAATTATCTTGTGTACCTGGATCAAAATAAAATAAATGCAATAACATATAATCCAAAAACAAAAGTAATCGCACAAAGACAATTTAATGATATATTATTTAGAGTATTACAATTAAACGATAAACAGTTTTTATATTTAAAAAAGAATAACAAAACTTTTTTTGTAGAAGATAAAAATGAGATTACTAAAACTTCTAAAACATATATAATTTTAGGATTTGTGATAATCTTATTAACCTTGATTCTTTCATTTATAGTTACACTTAGAAAACTGATGCCATTAAAACTTTTAAAAGAAAAAGTTAACACCTTAGGTGATGAAAACTTTGATTTTGAATGTTGTAATATGGATGGCAAAGATGAAGTTTCACAGCTAGCTAGAGAGTTTAAAAATAGTGCAAAAAAACTTAAAGATATTAAAGAAGCTAGAAATGTTTTTATTAGAAATATAATGCATGAATTAAAAACACCTATTACAAAAGGAAAGTTTTTAGCTGAACTTGAAAAAAACCCAGAAAATGATGAAAAACTAAAAGAGGTTTTCAATAGATTAGAATCTTTAATCAATGAATTTGCCTCAATTGAAGAGTTGATTTCTTCAAATAAGAATATTGAGAAAAAACATTATTTTTTAAATGATATTATGGATAATGTAAAAGATATTTTGATGATTGAAGATGAGGAGATTATTAGCTCATATGATAATAAAAAATATGAGGTTAATTTTAAACTATTTTCAATAGCAGTAAAAAATTTAATTGATAATGCAATTAAATATAGTGATGATAATAAAGTAGAAGTAAAAACAGATGGAAACGATTTATTGTTTATAAACAATGGTAAAGAGCTTGAATATGGACTTGAACAATATTATGAACCATTTTTTGCAAATGAAGAAAAAAGAAAAAACTCTTTTGGATTAGGTTTGTATATTATTCATAATATTTTAAAAGCAAACGGATATAAACTGTTTTATGAATACAAAAATGAAAAAAATATTTTTACATGTAAAAAGGATGGAGAATAATCTACGATATAGCGATTGTTGGAGCAGGGGCTAGTGGTCTTATGCTTGCTTCTTTTTTAAAGAATAAAAATGTTTGTTTAATTGAAGCAAATGATAAAATAGGTGCAAAGATAAAAGTAAGTGGTGGAGCGAAATGTAATATCACCAATGAAAAGGTAAGTTTTAATAATTATCTAGGAAATGAAGAATTTGTAAAAAATACTTTATCAAAATATTCAAATAAAGATTTATTAAATTTTTTAAATGAAAATGAAGTTTATCCCAAAGTAAATCCAAAAATAGTAAAGGGAACATACTTTTGTAATAGTTCAAAAGAGGTTATAAGTATGTTTGAAAAACTTACTAGTCATATAAAAAAACATATGAATACAAAAGTTTTAGATGTAGATTTTGATAAATATTATAAAATCAAAACCAATAAACAAGAGATCTTAACAAAAAAGCTTATTATTGCAAGTGGTGGCTTGTCTTACCAAACCTTAGGTGCAACTTCAATTGCATATGATATCGCTTCAAAATTTGGACATACAATTAATCCAACAAAACCTGCATTAGTTGGTTTTACTGTTCAAAAAGAACAATTTTGGTTTAAAAGCCTAAGTGGTATATCAACTATGGTTGAAGCAAAAATTCCTTATAAAGCAGAGATGAAAAGTTTTTATGGAAGTTTATTGTTTGCCCATAAAGGCTGTTCTGGACCTGTTATTTTAAACTCTTCTTTATATTGGCAAAAAGGTAAGATGAGTTTAGATTTTCTTCCAAATAAAAAAATAGAACCCCTTTTAAAAGGTAATAAAAAAATTAGTTCAGCAATTCCTCTTCCCAAAAGATTTATGGTAGAGTTTCTAAACTCAATACAACTTGAAGATAAAGCAGTTAGCTCTTTATCAAAAGAAGAAAGAGAAAAAATAAAACTTCTTAAGAATTATGAGTTTTCTCCAGCTGGAACCTTTGGATATACAAAAGCAGAGGTTACAAGTGGCGGAATTAATACTAATGAAGTAGATATTAACTCTTTCGAAAGTAAAAAACAAAAAGACTTATATTTTATTGGTGAGTGCTTAGATGCCACAGGTGAACTTGGTGGATACAATTTTCAACTTTATTTTTCACAAGCATATGTTTGTGCGAAGGAATTTAATTAAGTTAGTAAGATAATCTTACTAACTTAAAAGATGAATAAAGTGCATATGTTTTTGGTAGTGATCAACTATATCATTTCTAATACCATCTTTTGACCATCCCATGATATCGTAGTCTTGTCCACCTTCAATTAAGTGTACAACTGCACAATAATATAGTTCTTCTTCGGTTCTTTCTACATCTTCTTTTTCATCAACTGCAAAACTTGGTTTAACTCTAGGTACAACCTTAACTTTATAAATAAAGTTTTTGTTTTCTCCAAAGTTTCCTTCTTCTCCCAGAAATACAGTTAGAGATATCCCATCATCAGTTTCTTTTATAGAAACATCTAATTCATGTTTTTTTAACTCTTCTGCAACATCTGAAATAGCAGGATATGCAATTTTTTGAATAAACTTTTTGACATTGTTTTTAGATGGGAAGTCAATGATAGTACCTAATCTTGCATCCCAATTTGCTGTATTATTTGTAGTTGTGATTTGAGTTGGACTATATAATAAACTCTCTTTTTTTGCTATATCTACTCTTAAGGCTTTTACTAGACCATAACAAGCTATTAATAAAACAATAGAAAAGGGTAGTGCACTAGCAATAGTCATTGTTTGTAAGGCACTTAATCCCCCAACTAAAATTAAAATAGAAGCAATAACTCCTTCTCCTACAGCCCAATAAACTCTTTGCCATATTGGAGTGTTGTCATTTCCATTTGAACAAAGCATATCAATAACCATAGATCCAGAGTCAGATGATGTTACGAAGAATACAATTACCATAACTGTTGCTACAATTGAAGTTAGTCCACTAAAACTAAAGTGTTCTAAAAATGCAAATATTGCCACAGGTACATTATTTTTAACAACCTCTCCAAATTGTATAAATCCATCATCTAAAATTAAACTAATAGCAGAGTTACCAAAAAATGTCATCCACATTAATGTAAATGCTGTAGGAACTAGTAATACACCTAATGTAAACTCTCTAATTGTTCTACCTCTAGAAATTCTTGCAATGAAAAGACCAACAAATGGTGACCAAGATATCCACCATGCCCAATATAGAATAGTCCAACCACCTAACCAGTCTGTTTTTTGATAAGCAAAAAGATTAAAGGTACTTTTCAATAAGTTTGAAGCATAGTCTCCAACATTTTGAACATATGCTTGAAGTAAGAAAATTGTATTCCCTGCAACTAAAATAAAAAGTAAAAGTATTATTGCTAATGCCAGATTTATTTCGGATAGAATTTTGATCCCTTTATCTAGCCCTGTTGTTACTGAAAGTGTAGCAAGTGCAGTTATTGCAATAATTAAAATAACTTGAGAAGTAGGGCTTACTGGAATATCCCATAAATAGTTAAGTCCTGTATTTACTTGAAGAACACCATATCCTAAAGATGTAGCAACACCAAATAAAGTACCAATAACTGCAAAAATATCAACTGCATGACCAATTGGCCCATAAATTTTATCTCCAATTAAAGGATAAAGGGAAGACCTTAACGTTAAAGGTAAATTATGTCTATAACTAAAAAATGCAAGAATAATAGCAACAATGGCATAAATAGCCCAAGCGTGTAATCCCCAGTGAAAAAATGTAATCTTTAAAGCCTCTTTAGCAGATTCTATAGTACTTCCATCTCCAATAGGAGGATTTAAAAAGTGCATAACAGGTTCAGCTACACCAAAAAACATTAAACCAATTCCCATACCAGCTGAAAATAGCATAGCAAACCAAGAAAGGTAAGAATAATCAGCCGTTGAATGGTCTGGACCTAATTTAATATCTCCATATTTTGAAAGGGCTAAATAAAAAACAGTAATCAGAATTATTGCAACAGTTAATACATAAAACCAACTACCGTTTTGTACAATAACATTTTGTAAGTTTTTGAAAAAGTCATCAGCAACTTTTGGAAATATAGATGCAAATAATGCTAATAAAATAATTATCCCAGAAGAAGTGAAAAAAACTTGTTTGTTCAGTTTTGAACTCATCAGTTTCCTTTTAGTAGTTTTATTAGTATACAAATTGTATACAATTTCTATTTTACAATTTTTTTCTTAATCTTCAATTCAATTATGCTTTAAGGCTTGATTTATAGGAATAATTATTAATGTATAGTTCTAAAAAACCAGGTGTAGAACACCTAGTTTAATTTATATTTTTTCTGATTTTAAACCTTTGTATAAAGAGTAACACATTACAAGTAAGACTATCGTAAATGGTAATCCTGTCGTCACAGAACCAGCTTGAAGAGCTTTTAAAGCCTCTTTCCCTCCAACAAATAGTAATGACCCAGCAATTAAACCTTCAACTACTGCCCAAAAAATTCTTTGAGGAACTGGTGCATCGATTTTACCACCTGCTGTGATACTATCAATTACTAGTGAACCAGAATCTGATGAAGTGATAAAAAATACTAATATTAATACAATTGCTAAAAATGAAGTAATTGAAGAAAAAGGCATATTTTCAAGCATTTGGAACATTGCTAAAGATACATCAGTGATTCCATTTGCTAAAGCTCCAACATTGTTCATAGCTTGATCCATAGCTGAACCACCAAAGGCACTCATCCATAAAATTGTAATTAATGTTGGGATTAATAAAACAGCTAAAATAAACTCTCTTACTGTTCTTCCTTTTGAAACTCTGGCAATAAACATTCCTACAAATGGTGACCATGAAATCCACCATGACCAATAAAATACAGTCCATCCATGGAACCATGCTGTATCTTCTCTTCCTACCCAATTACTTAAAGGAATAATATTTGTTAAATAGTTACCCGCAGTTGAAAAGAACTCAGAAAAAATCCCAAGGGCTGCCCCAGCTAAGATAACAAAAAATAAAAGACATGCTGCAATAATCATATTTATATTACTTAATAGTTTTACACCACCATCAACACCTCTAATTACTGAAAAAGTTGCAATAGATGTTACAAAAATGATAATACCAACTTGGGTTGAAATTCCAGCATCAATTCCAAAAAGATAATGAAGTCCACCACTTGCTTGTTGTGCTCCAAGTCCAAGTGATGTAGCAAGACCAAAAATAGTTGCAAAAACTGCTAACATATCAATTATATGCCCAGTCCAACCCCAGATTTTATCTCCAAATATTGGGTAAAATGCAGATCTAATTGTAAGTGGAAGCTTCTTGTTATAAGTAAAAAAAGCCAAAGATAAACCAACTACACTATATATAGCCCAAGGGTGCAACCCCCAGTGATACATAGTTGCAGCCATTGCCATGTCTGCAGCTTCTGCTGTGTTTGCTTCAACTCCTAGTGGTGTTTTATACCAACCTGTATAATAAGCAATTGGTTCAGCAACACTCCAGAACATTAGACCAATACCCATACCTGCTGCAAATAGCATAGCAAACCATGACATTCTAGAAAACTCAGGTTTTGCGTCTTTCCCACCAAGTCTAATTTTTCCTACTGGAAGAAAAATCAAAACTAAACAAAATATAACAAAAATATTACCTGCTAACATAAAAAGCCAATCGAAATTATTGATTGACCACCATTTAGCTCCATCTAGAGCTTCTTTTGCTCCTGCTGGAAAAATAAGTGTTAAAATTACAAAAAGTAATATAACAACAGCACTTATGAAAAATACAGGGTTATGTAAGTCCATCCCCATAACTTCTACATTATCTTGACCAACTTCATAGTCAGTCTTATATGCTTTATTGGGCATAAAGTAATCCTTCTCTACAAAAATTTATTTTTATGAAATATTTTTACACTAAGAAAGTTTTTAAAATACGTAAAAAGTGTAAAAATATGACATAAACTGTGTAAATAAAATATCATAATTATGTTTAAAATAAACATAGATTCAAAATCAATAAGATAATTAATTGTTTACAAATGGTACAGTGGATACAATTCTTTCAATAATATTTGAGTAAATGAACTCCTTAAGGATAGATTTGAGAATTGCATTTATAGGCGACATAGTTGGTCGACCAGGAAGAAAAATTATAAAAGAGAACCTTTCAAAAATAAAAAATGAATATAATATAGACTTTGTAATAGCAAATGCTGAAAATGCTAGTCATGGCTTTGGATTAACTGTAAAAAATTCTAATGAACTTTTAAAATCTGGAATTGACGTAATTACAGGGGGTAATCACTCTTTTGATAAAAAACAAGAGATGTTTGCTTTATTAGAAACCTCTAATGTGTTAAGGCCTGATAATTATCCAGATGGTGTTCCAGGTTCTGGATTAAAAATTTTTGAGGTAAAAGATTCAGAAGAAAAAATAGAAAAACTAGCAGTATTAAATTTAATGGGTCAGTTTTCCATGCCAACGGTTGAAAACCCATTTAATTGGGCAAAGAAAAAAGTTGAAGAGTTAAATCAACAAGGAATTAAAAATATTTTTGTAGATTTTCACGGGGAAGCTACAAGTGAAAAAAGAATCATTTTTATGATGCTAAAGGGCAAAGTTAGTGGAATTTGTGGAACACACACCCATGTAGGGACTGATGACTTACAAGTTATTGATGGAACATCTTATTTAACAGATATTGGTTTGACAGGGTGTAGGGATAATATAATTGGGATGAATGATAAAATTCCAATTCAAAAGGCTACAACAGGAATTGGTGGTCATTTTGAAGTGCCAAATAATTGTAAAGCTATTTTTCAAATCATGGTTTTAGAAATACAAGATGGTAAAACCATTGAATCTTTTAAATTAAAAAAATATTGTGATAGAACTGAAATAATTAAAACTGAGGCAATTTTTGATTAAGATAAAAGATAGTTTTGATTTATTGAAGTTTCTAAAAAATCAAAATTTATTGGAAAACTCCCCTGAATTTTGGTGGCCAAATTGTAATGATTTTGAAATCACTATTGGTGCAATCTTAACACAAAATACAAAATGGGAAAATGTAGAAAAATCCTTAAAAAATTTAAAAAATTTAAATCTTTTGTCATTGGAAGCTTTAATCAAAATAGATATAGAAACATTAATAAAAGCAATAACTCCTAGTGGATTTAAAAATCAGAAATCTTATAGAATAAAATTGTTTGCAAAAAATATTCTTGAAGAGTTTGATAATTTTGAAAACTTTCAAAAGAATATTTCAAGAAGCTGGCTTTTAAATCAAAAAGGAATAGGTCAAGAAACTGCAGATGCAATTTTGTGTTATGGTTGTCATAAAGAGTTTATGGTTGTTGATAAATATACACAAAAGCTTTTATTATTATTTAATTATGAATTCAATTCTTATGAAGATTTATCATCATGGTGTGAATATGGAATTAATGAAAATTTAGATAGAATTTACAAACTTTATGGATATGAAATATCTCTTAACAAGCTATATTGTAGGTTTCATGGGAAGATTATTGAATATATGAAGCAGAATAAATCAAAGAGTTTCACAAGGGTTGAAGAATGATTATTATTCCACAAACTAAAGGTGGTGTTGGGAAGTCAACAGTTGCAATGCAAGTTATTGCACCTTATTTGTATAAAAAACATGGGAAAAAAGTAACATATATTGAGATTGATGATGAAAACAATGATAGTCAATCTTTTACAAGAACGCAAATTGTTAATAAAAGGATGTTAGGAACAAACAAACTAACAGAACTTGATGAACTTATCTTAATGGATGATAAACATGAAATTATTGTTGATGTTGGTGGAAACAAAACTTCAACATTAGTTTTAGAAGAGATTAAAAAAGTTGGTTCTTTTGGAAATGTAAAATGGATCATCCCTTTAGGTGATGGTGAACTTGATGGTAAAAATGCTATTGCTACAATGAAAAAAATCAAAAAAATTGAACAAAACATGGAAGACAATATTCTTTTTGCATTAAATAGAGCTATTTCTATGGATCAAGATTATATTGAAGAACAGTTTATTAATTTTTTTGGTCATAAGTATTTAGATAGTAATTCTGTAATTTGTGATTTTGTAAAAGATCCTAAATATTTTCCTGTTAAAAACGACAAGGTGATTACTATGAGTAGATATCTTGGTAGTACAGTTTGGGAAATGGCATACAACAATACAGATTTTGCAAAAAAAGCTATTCAGGCAAAAGAGTTAGGTGATATTGAAAGTGCAAGAAAATTTCTTTTCTTTAGAAGGATTCAAACTGAAGCAAAAGATTATGTTCTTGGAACATTGAACAAAATATTTTATGATTTAGATAATTGGCTTGAAATTAAAAAATGAGTGACATGACTTTTAAACAAGCTAAGGAGATAGTTGAAAGACTTGAATTAGCTGAACTTAGTTTACGAAACTCTTTTGATAATATTGATCATGCAAGAAGGTCTTTGGATGATTCACTTATTGCACAAAAAAAGATTCTAAATCAAGTTCCAGAAAAAGATAAAAAGATTTCAATTTTATTTTTAATCATCATGTTAAATGTTGGTTTTATTTTAGGTCTTTTTGTTGGAAAATATTTAGTGTAGGTTAAATATTTCATTTTGAAGTATTTTAGATTTTAGAAATTTATAAGTCTCTTTTAAATGAGACATTTTTTAGGAGTTATTTTTGGGAAAACAAGAAAAAATTGTATCTATGTTTAATGACATTGCTGGAACTTATGATGTTGCAAATAGAGTTCTTAGTATGGGAATTGACAAGTCATGGAGAAACAAAGCTTGTAATTTAGCCTATAAATTTTATGAAAAAGATTCACTTGAAAAAATTGTAGATGTGGCTTGTGGAACTGGTGATATGATTGAGTTTTGGAAAAAAATTGCAAAAAACAATGCAATTGAACTTAAAAGTATTGTTGGAGTTGATCCAAGTGTTGGTATGATGGATGTTGCTAGAGTTAAACTTCCCGAAGTACAGTTTATTGAAGCAGGAGCAGCACAAATGCCTCTTGATAGTGATAGTGCTGATATTATCTCTATTTCATATGGGATTAGAAATGTTGTTCAAAGACAAGAAGCTTTTGATGAATTTGCAAGGGTTCTTAAAAAAGATGGCTTAGTTGTAATCTCTGAATTTACAAAAAATGAGAAAAATTCACCACTTGATTATGTGACTGATTTTTATATGAATAAAATTTTACCAACTTTAGGTGGATTAATTTCAAGAAATAAAGAAGCATATACTTACTTACCAAATTCAATTGATGAATTTCTAACAACTGATAATTTATGTAAAGAGCTAAAGCAAGCTGGTCTTGAACCAATCCATACACAAGCTTTTTCTATGAATATCTCAACTTTAATAATAGCAAGAAAACTTTAGTTTTCTTGACTTTAATAGGTTTTTGATGAATTCACCAATTTCAGTTTCAACTTTAAACACCCAAATTAAATCTTTATTAGAAACAACTTTTATAAATGTCTATATTGAAGGTGAAATTTCTAATTTAACATATCATAATTCGGGGCATATTTATTTTTCAATAAAAGATGAAAACTCAACTATCTCTTGTGTAATGTTTAAAGGAAATGCAAAATATTTAAAGTTTCAATTAGAAGTTGGACTAAAAGTTGTGATAACTGGTAATATAACTGTTTACACCCCAAGGGGAAATTATCAACTTATGTGTAATAAAATTGAACCTTCAGGCCAAGGTGCCTTAGCCTTAGCATATGAGCAGTTAAAACAAAAACTTCAAGCAAAAGGTTATTTTGATACTTCTATAAAAAAGCAACTTCCTAGATATCCAAAAAAAATTGCACTTGTAACATCTCCTACAGGAGCTGCAATTGAAGATATGAAAAAAGTTGCAAGTAATAGGTGGCCTCTAACAAAATTTATTTTAGTACCGACTTTAGTTCAAGGTGAGGGCGCAAAAGTAGATATTGTTAAATCAATAAATTATGCAAAAACTTTAGATGTTGATCTCTTAGTAGTTGGACGTGGTGGAGGAAGTATAGAAGATTTATGGGCCTTTAATGAAGAGATTGTTGCTGATGCAATTTATAATTGTGAAAAACCTATTGTCTCAGCAGTTGGTCATGAGATAGATTTTTTGATATCTGATTTTGTTGCTGATGTTAGAGCTGCAACCCCATCAAATGCAATGGAAATAGTGCTACCAGATGCTAACGAACATAGAATCTATCTAGATAATTTGCAAAATGAATTTACAAATAGAATAAAAAACACCATAGAAAACAAACAAAACTTATTAGATAATCTATGTAGACTTTTTGAACAAAACTCTTTAAAAACTAGATTTAATCTAATTGAAAAAGAGATATCTTTTATGAAAAACTCTTTTAAAACAAATTTGACACAAATTTTTAATTCTTATCAAAATGAGATTAATTCATTAAAAAATAGTTATAAAACAAATGATCCTACAAAAAAAGATTTCAAAGGTTTTGTTCAAATATCTCAAAATAATGAGATAATAAACTTAGATAAAACAAAAGTAGGTGAAAAAATAACTTTACAAACACCTAATACAATCGCACTTTGTGAAATAAAAAAATTAAATAAACAATAATAATTTAAGTTTACACTCGATAGAATATCCCATTATACTCAAAGGTGTTTTATGAAAAAAGACTCAATTGCTGGTAAAATTATTATTAGAGTTTTACTTGTTGCACTTGTTGTTATTGTAATAGCTGGTGTAATCTCTTACTTCATTGTAAACTCAATGAAAGAAGATGTTGAAGTAAAAACTAAAGACCATTTTAAAGTTTTAATTCAAGAGCGAATTCAATCAAAAATGGATGTTGCAATTTCAAATGCTGTAACACTATCTCAAAACACAGATTTACTGTTAGCTTTAGAAACAAATGATAGAAGTATGTTAAAAGTTACTCTTACTTCTCTTACTAATGCTATGAAAGATGGAACCACTTTTAACAATATAAAAATTCATATACACGATAAAGATGTAAAATCTTTTTATAGAAGTTGGAAACCTGATAAACATGGAGATGATTTAAAATCTTTTAGGGATACTATTTTAGAAGTTAAAAAAACAAAAAAACCGCTTGCAGCAATAGAAGTTGGTCGAGCAGGACTAGTTTTAAGAGGATTAGCACCAATATTTGATATGGATGGAAAATATGCAGGTTCTGTTGAATTTATTCAAGGTTTTAATTCTGTAGTAAATGATTTTGCAAAAGATGATGAGTTTTTAATCGTTTTAATGGATGAAAAATTAAAAAGAGGCGATGCATTAAGCTCTCAAGACAAACTTGGAAAATACTATTTATCTCAAAAAACTTTTGACAAAAATTTTAGAGCATCTTTAGATAAATTGGATTTAAGAAAATTTGATAAAACAGGATTTATCTCTGATAAAAACTATTTTTACACAAGGTTCCCAATACAAGATTTTAAAGGTGAAAAATTAGGTTTTTATATTATTGCTGATCATATTGAACATGTTGATAATACATTCGATGAATCTGCTAAATTAGTTTATACGATGCTAGGAATGATGGTTGTTTTAACAATTTTATTGATTGCTACTATAATGTACTTCTTTAATAGAATTATTAGTGGTGGGTTAAATAAATTTAAGAAATCTTTTGCAGAATTTTTAGATTTTATTACTTTTAAAACTAATAGTTTTAATAAAACATCAGTTTATACAAATGATGAAGTTGCAGATATGTTAAAACTTCTAAATAAAACAGCAGATGAATTTGATAAAAAATTAAAAGATGATATGCGAGTTATTGGAGAGATTGTTCTTACAACTGATAAGGTTGAGCAAGGTATTTATAAGTGTAGAATTAATTCATCTTCAGATAATCCAATGATTGTAACTTTAAAAGATACTATTAATAAAATGCTTAATACCGTCGATAATAACATGATTGAACTTATTAGAACTGTTACAAACTATGCAAATGATGATTTTACTGATAAAGTTGAGATCAGTCCAAAACTAAAAGCTAAAATGTTAGAGGTTATGGAAAGTACAAATAAACTTGGACTTGCATTAAGTGAAGGTGCAAGAAGAAACCTAAATAATGGACAAACTTTAGAAAAAAATGCTGATACTATGAACAGCTCTATGAAAAATCTTGCAGCTAAGGCGAATGAACAAGCAGCATCTTTAGAAGAAACTGCTGCAGCTTTAGAAGAGATAACTTCAATTACAAGAAGCAATGCAGATAATGCTTCAAGAATGGCAAATCTTGGCGAAACTGTAAAACAATCTGTTGTTTCAGGTGAATCTTTAGCAAGTAAAACTGCTTTTTCAATGGATGAAATAAATGAAAAGGTTAGTTCTATTAATGAAGCAATTACTGTAATAGATCAAATTGCTTTCCAAACAAATATTTTATCTTTAAATGCAGCTGTAGAAGCAGCAACAGCAGGAGAAGCTGGAAAAGGCTTCGCAGTTGTAGCACAAGAGGTTAGAAATCTTGCAAGTAGAAGTGCCCAAGCAGCAAAAGAGATTAAAGATTTAGTTGAAGATGCAAATTTAAAAGCAAATGAGGGTAAAAATATTTCCGCTGAGATGATTCATGGTTATCAAGAGTTAAATACTCATATAAATGAAACCCTACAATTAATTGAAAATGTTAGTAGTGCTAGTAAAGAACAAATGACTGGAATTGAACAAATTAATGACACGGTTACTATGCTTGATAGAGTTACTCAGGAAAATGCAAATGAAGCTAATCAGGTTAGAACTATTGCAAATGATGTATCATCAATGGCAAAAGATCTAGTTGAAGATGCAATGAGTAAAAAGTTTAATTAGGGGATATTATGGCAATTGGACAAGAAATAGTATTAGATCAAAATGCTTTTTTGGTAAGTGAAACCGATGAAAAAGGTATAATAAGATTTGCAAATGATGATTTCTGTAAAGTCGCAGAATATACCCTAGAAGAATTAATGGGACAACCTCATTCTATGGTAAGACATCAAGATATGCCTAAAAAAGCCTTTAAATCACTATGGGATACAGTTCAAGCAGGTGAAGTTTGGACAGGCTATGTTAAAAATGCAACAAAATCTGGTGGCTTTTACTGGGTTTATGCAACTGTTTATCCTTTTGAAAGTTGTGATGGGTCAAAAGGGTATCTGTCCTGTAGAAGAAAACCATCAAAGAAAGAGATTGAAGAGATTGAAAAAGTATATAAAGAATGGAATAAAGATGAAGGGAGATAAATAAATGGAAACAAATAACACAAATCAAAGAGAAGATGAAATTATAAATTACGCAAATACTAGTGAGTTTATGACTTTTGAATTAGGTAAAATGAAGTATGCAATTGAATTACCTAAAATTAGAGAGATTTTAACTTATCCAAAAAACATTACAGTTTTACCAAACACTACAAAGTGGGTAAAAGGTTTAATAAACTTAAGAGGTGAAGTTGTACCAATTTTAGATATTAGAATTAAATTTCAAACTGGAGAAGCTATATATAATGATAGTACTGCTGTAATTGCTGTTATAACAGAAGATAATAGAATGATAGGTATTGTTGTTGATAAAGTTGATGATGTTCAAAGATTAGATACAACAAGCTTAGCTCCTGTTTCAGATATGGGTTCAGCTATACCATCTAAGTACCTAAAAGGTTTTGTTAGACTTGCAAATAATCAGATGTTGGTAGTTATGGATATAGAATCTGTAGTTCATAAAGATGAACTAAAGAATTAAAGTAATAAAATACATTATGCAAGAAAAAATTGAAAAATTAAAAAAATTAAAGCTTTTGTTTGTTGAAGATGAAGAGGATTTAATTGAGATCATAACTGATACATTAAATAAACTTGAAGCAAGTTTTCTAACAGCAAAAAACGGAGAAGAAGCTTTAGATGTCATAAAACAAAATTCTGACATCGATGTTGTAATAACAGATTTAAATATGCCAATAATGAGCGGCTTAGAGTTAATTGAAAAGTTAAATGAAGACAATTTTGATAAGCCTATTATTGTAATGTCTGCCCATACTGAAATTGATTATATAAATAAAGCAAAAGAGTTTGGTGTTGATAACTATTTATTAAAACCTTTTGATTTTATAAAGTTTATTGATCTAGTTACAACAATGGATAATAAATAAATATGGCTTCAGTTGATAAAAAGCTTTTAAAAAGATTAACTGTTCTTTACGTTGAAGATGATGATAGCGTAAGGGATGAGTTAACAAAACTTCTATCAAGCTTTTTTAATAAAATTTATACTGCTTGCGATGGTAAAGAGGGTTTATCTTTATATAGTGAAAAAAAAGATGAAATTGATATTATTATAGCTGATATAAATATGCCTAAATTAACAGGTATAGAGATGCTTGAAGAGATTAGAAAGCTCAATAAATCTATTCCTGTAATCTTCACAACTGCATATTCAGACACTAAATTTTTAGTTGATTCAATAAAATTAAAAGTTTTTGAATATATCATAAAACCAATAGATATTAGACTTTTGATGACAGTATTAGGTGAGCTTGCTACAATCCTTTACCATGAGTTTTTATTAAAACAACAAAACAAAGAGCTAAAAAAATATAAAGATATTATCTATAACAATAATATTGTAATAAGAACAAATAAAAATTTAAAAATCTCATTTGTTAATGATTTGTTTATTGAAATAACAGGTTTTGATAAAAAAGAGTTAATAGGAAAAGATTTACTTTATCTAAAACATAAAGATTTAGATGAAGAGGTTTATAAAAAATTATACAATAGTGTTTATAACAATAAACAATGGAATGGTATTTTAAAAAATATCACAAAAGATGGAAATTATTATATTGCAAACAGTTCAGTTATTACAACTTTGGATGATACTGGAGTTATGACTGGATGTTTAGTTATACAAAAAGATGAGACAAAAGAGGCTTTAAAACGTAGAGAAGTCCAAACATCTCTAATTAGAGATAAAAGTGAAATTTTTAAAAGAAGTAAAGAAACTGCAACTTCCCTTGAGCAAAAAATTAATATCTTAGAAGAAGAGATTAAGATATTAGAAACAAAAATACAGAGTGAACAAACCGAAAAAAATAAATATATTAGTACTTCTGATATCTATTCCAAAGAGAATAGAAAATTAAGATCAGAATTAGCACTATATAAAAAAGATTTAGATGAAACTAAAAATTTTCATAAAGATAAACAAAAATATGTAAAACAAATAAGTGATTTAAAAGTTGAAGTGAAAATATTATCAACTAAACTTGAAACAATAGAAGAAGAACATCAAAAATATCTAAAACAATTAAGACTTAATTATGATATTAAAATTGATGACTTAGAAAAAGAACTTAGAAGAACTACTGATAAATATGATGATTTAGAAAATGCCGAAGCAATATCTCAAAAATTGATTTACTGGAAAGAAAAAGCAAAAAGTGAAGCAAAGAGGGCTGAAAAACTTGAACGGGATATACTAACTCATGGAGATAAAACAATTCTTTCAAAACTATTTGGAAAGTAAAGACTTTCCAAATAACTTACTTAATAGTAATAGAAATAATCTGTTGATCATTTAATGGTTTATTACCTTGATATTGACTTGTAGTTGGAACATTTTCAATTTTTTTAACTATATCCATACCTTTTTTTACATATCCAAAAATTGTATGTCTACCATTTAACCAGTATGTTGCAACAGTTGTTATAAAAAACTGACTTCCATTTGTATTTGGTCCTGCGTTAGCCATTGCTAATATTCCAGGCTTATCAAATACTGCATTAGGAGCAAACTCATCTTTAAAAGCTTTTCCCCAAATAGATTCGCCACCCCTTCCTGTTCCTGTTGGATCTCCACCTTGAATCATGAAGTTTTTAATAACTCTATGGAAAATTAGTCCATCATAATATCCATTCTTAGCATGAGTTACAAAGTTTTCCACAGCCTTAGGTGCAATATCTGGCCTTAATTCAATTTCAATTTCGCCTTGATTCGTTTTTAACACAGCAATTGGATTAGCTGCTTCTAAAAGTAACACTAAGCTGAAAAAAAGAAATAAAATCTTTTTCATTTTTAACCTTTCTATATGATTTATTCAGAAGAATTAGTATATTATGTAAGGTGTTAAAGATTTATTAAAAATCTATTTTTAGATACCTTTAAAAAATATTTGATAAAATCGCAACATAATTTACAAAAGCAAACTATAATAAAGGACTTTTATGGAAATGCCAGCAATTCCACAACCAACGTTTTACATTTTTAAATGTGAACAAAGTGCTCCTCCGGGTATGCCAAAACCTTCATGTGTAACTGAAGAATCTAGGGATTTATTTAACCATTTAGCACAATCAATGATGCAAAAAGGTTTGATGGGACCAGTTCAACCAATCAGAACATCATGTTTAGGAAGATGCCAAATGGGACCTGTTATGTTAGTTGAGCCTGGACATCATATGTATTGTAAATTATCTAAGGAAAAAATAGATAAAATAGTGGAAGAACACATAATTGGGGGCAACCCTGTACAGGAGTATTTGATACCTGAACAATTCTGGGGAGAGCCTATTAATTTAGTGCAATAGAGGACGTTATTGATGACATTTGATATGCTTTATAGCAAAATTCATAGAGCAACTGTTACGGATGCAAATCTAAACTATGTTGGTTCGATTACTATAGATGAAGAGTTAATGAAATCTTCAAAATTAAGAGTTGGACAAAAAGTTGAAATTGTAAATGTAAACAATGGGGAAAGATTTGCTACTTACGTTATAAAAGGTAAAGCAGGTAGTAAAGATATGTGTCTAAATGGTGCTGCTGCAAGAAAAGTAGAAATTGGTGATAAGATTATTGTTATCTCATATGCTTCATATTCTGAAGAGGAGTTGGAAAATTATTTACCAACAGTTGTTATTGTTGATGAAAAGAATAATATAGAAACAATTACAAATGAATTAGTAGGAAGTGATCATGTTTGATGGAATAGACTTAAGTAAGATAGACCTAAATCAAGTTATGGGGCAAGTTCAAGAAATGGCTGATAAAGCCAAGGAAGATAATGCTCAAAAACTTTTCACGGCAAAAGCTGGTGGAGGAATGGTTGAAATCTCTATAAACGGAAATTCAGAAGTTGTTGATTTAAAAATTGATGACTCACTTTTAGATGATAAAGATTCTTTACAAATATTACTTATTTCTTGTATGAATGATGTAATTAAGCAGTCTGATGAGAACAAGAAAATGATGGCCATGAATATGATGGGTGGTTTTGGTTCTTTTGGACAAAAATAAATAATGGAAAAACTTTTAAAAAGCTTTGAAGATTATCTTCTTGATAATCTTCCTGTTTCAAAAACTTTTCATCCTTATTTTGAAGATGCTTTAGCAGATATGCTTAAAGCTGGTGGTAAAAGATTTAGGCCAATGCTTTTACTTTCTGTTTTAAAATCTAAAAAATCTTTGCTTATTCCTAATGCTATGCCAGTAGCTTTAGGAATAGAGATGTTACATACTTATTCTTTAGTTCATGATGATTTACCTGCAATGGATGATGCTGATTTAAGACGAGGTTTTGAAACTCTACATAAAAAATATGATGAAGTTACAGCTATTTTAGTTGGTGATGCACTTAATTCGGAAGCTTTTAATTTAGTAGCTTCTGCACCTTTGCACAATGATATAAAAGTTGAATTAATTAAATGTTTAGCAAGTAATGGCGGAATTGATGGGATGATTATTGGTCAAGCAATTGACTGCTATTTTGAAAATCAAAAATTAGAATTAGACCAATTAGAGTTTTTACATATTCATAAAACTGCTAAACTAATTGCCGCAAGTTTAAAAATGGGTGCTATAATTGCCCAGTACGATTTAACTACACAAGAAAAACTTTTTAATTTTGGAATAGATATAGGATTATTGTTTCAAATACAAGACGATATAATTGATGAAACACAGTCTTCTGAAGAAGCTGGAAAAACAACTCAAAATGATGAATCTAAAAATTCATTTGTAAATCTGCTTGGTCTTGATGGAGCAATTAAAGCAGCTGATGATTTAGCAAATAAGTGTGAAGAACAGTTAACTAGTTTAGATGAAGATTTAAAAAATTCATTATCTGAACTACTTTTAAAGTATATTTCAAGACATAAAAAGCAATAAAAAGCAATAAAAAGCAAAACTTTAGTCAAATTAACTCACATTACTTGACATTTAATCAAATTTTTTTTATAATTTGGCACTCTAAAAAAATGAGTGCTAAAATTTAATAAATATAATAATAAAAATCTATAGGAGAATAGAAATGGCTTTTAAACCACTAGGAAAAAGAGTTCTAGTTCAAAGAACTGAAGTAGAAGAAAAAACTGCAAGCGGGATTATTTTAGTTGATTCGGCAAAAGAAAAACCAAACACTGCAGTAGTAAAAGCAGTTGGTTCAGAAGTTACTGAATTAAAAGAGGGTGATACTATTATTTTTGAACAGTTCAGAGGAACTGAATTATCTTTACAAGGTGAAGATTATTTAGTATTAGATATTGATAATGTTATAGGAGTTATGTAATGGCAAAAGAGATTATTTTTAGTGATAGTGCAAGAAATAGATTATTTACTGGTGTTGAGAAGTTAGCAGATGCTGTTAAAGTTACAATGGGACCAAGAGGAAGAAATGTACTTTTACAAAAATCTTTTGGAGCTCCTGCTATCACAAAAGATGGTGTTTCTGTTGCAAGAGAGATTGAACTTGAAGATACTTTAGAAAACATGGGTGCACAACTTGTTAAAGAGGTTGCATCTAAAACTGCTGATGAAGCTGGTGATGGAACTACAACAGCTACTGTTTTAGCACAATCTGTTTTCAAAGAGGGTTTAAGAAATGTTACAGCTGGAGCTAATCCTATTACACTTAAAAGAGGTATGGATAAAGCTTGTGAGGCTATCTTAGCAAATTTAAAAGCATCATCAAAAGTTGTTGCTAATAAAACTGAAATAGAGCAGGTAGCTACAATTTCAGCAAACTCTGATAGTGCAATTGGTGCTATGATTGCTGAAGCTATGGATAAAGTTGGAAAAGATGGTGTTATCACTGTTGAAGAAGCAAAAGGTATCTCTGATGAGTTAGAAGTTGTTGAAGGTATGCAATTTGATAGAGGATATTTATCTCCATACTTTGTTACAAATTCTGAAAAAATGATTGCAGAATTAGAAAACCCATATGTATTATTATATGACAAAAAAATCTCTAATTTAAAAGAGATGTTACCAATTTTAGAATCTGTAAATCAATCACATAGACCACTTTTAATTATTGCAGAAGATGTTGATGGTGAAGCATTAGCGACTTTAGTTGTAAATAGATTAAGAGGTTCATTAAATATTGCAGCAGTTAAAGCTCCTGGATTTGGTGATAGAAGAAAAGCTATGTTAGAAGATATCGCAGTTTTAACTGGTGGTACAGTTATCTCAGAAGAGATGGGAATGAAATTAGAAACTTCAGGAATTGATGTTCTTGGAACTGCTTCTAAAATTGTAATTGATAAAGATAACACTACTATTGTTGATGGAAGTGGTTCAAATGAACAAGTTACAGGAAGAGTAAATCAAATTAGAGCAGAGATTGAAAATACAACTTCTGATTATGATAGAGAAAAATTACAAGAAAGACTTGCAAAACTTTCTGGTGGTGTTGCTGTTATTAAAGTTGGTGCTGCAACTGAAACTGAAATGAAAGAGAAAAAAGACAGAGTTGATGATGCTTTAAGTGCAACAAGAGCTGCTGTTGAAGAAGGTATTGTTATTGGTGGTGGAGCTGCTTTAATTAGAGCTGCTTCAAAGGTTTCTTTAGATTTAGATGGTGATGAAGCAATTGGTGCAGATATTGTATTAAGAGCTATTAAAGCACCAATGAAACAAATTGCAATTAATGCTGGATTTGATGCTGGTGTTGTTGTAAATGAAGTTGAAAAATCTGAAAATGAAAACTTTGGATTCAATGCTGCAAATGGTGAATATGTTGATATGTTCGAAGCAGGTATTGTTGACCCAGCAAAAGTAGAAAGAGTAGCAATGCAAAATGCAGTATCTGTTGCATCTTTACTTTTAACAACTGAAGCAACTGTTACAGATGTAAAAGAAGATAAACCAAGTGCTCCAGCTATGCCAGATATGGGTGGAATGGGCGGTATGCCTGGTATGGGAATGTAGTAAAAACTATATTCTTTTTTAAAGTCCCTTTTTTAAGGGGCTTTAATCCTTCCTTCAAATTATTTACTTAATTCAAGACTTTTTGCTGGAGAGAATGCACTAATAGGATATTTACCATTATTATCAAAATCTATTTTAAATAATTCACATTCTTTTGGATTTTTCACCTCAAATGAATCTCTACTTATTCCCATATTCTCCATCATTAGATTAAAATTTAAATCTCCCTTTGAAAGTAACTTGTCTTTTTTCTTTTTTCTTTTACAATATAATGAATAATCTAAAGTTTTAACCTTATCATATTCAGCAAAAACTTCAATACTTACTTCATTTTCTGAATTATCAAAGTATACTGCATCTGTATATATATATGGTCTAACTGTAGATTCAAAGCTACCATTACTTAAAGATTCATCTTCCTGATTATCTTTTTTAGTATTGAAATCTTCATAAATTCTAATTTCTTTTCTTACAAATTTTCCTTCAAAACTCATTTTCATTTTAAATGGACTTTGAGCTTTAGTAGTTCTCTTATTTAAAAATTCTGTAAAACTACGACTATCTGAAAGGAATTCTGAATTTTCTCTATCTAAGCTTAAATTGAACATATTATCCCAACCTCCAACAGCTAATGGAACTTGAGGTCCAACTACAATATGTAAATCAATTTTTCCTCCAGCCTCCATATCACAAGTAAATGTTGCATCTAAACTTGGATAAGCTCCAGCTTTAGAAGTATGTCCTGGAAAATAACTTCGATCTTCATATATTCTTATAAATCCAAAATGTCCAGATTGAAGGGGACATTTATATATATCCTTTGTTGTATTATTTACAAGAAAAGAGTCATTATTTTCTATTAACTTTTCACTCCATGATGTATAATAGATTTCTTTTTCTTCAAATAATTCTCTCATAGGTAAGGTAAGTCTCTCTCCCTTTGTATTTAAAGGGTATTTTTCATCATCTATACTAATACCTCTTGTGTTAAAGTCTTCTTTTTCTTTTTCATCATGAGTTATCACATCTTCTGCAATCAAATCAAAATAAAATTTACCACCATAGTCCCCTTCTGTAAATATATCCCCTTTAATTTGAGCTGTATAAGCATAAGAACAAACAACTTTAATTTCAAGAGGTTTATCTTCTTCTAAAATTTCAGGTGTTAAGATAAGGTTACTATATATTGTCTCGTTACATTCATTAGGTTCTTCTAATTTTACTATGTAGTGTCCAGCGTATAATGGCAAGCCTTCATTTTCTTCTTTACCATTTATTATATATGCATCAACTTCATGTTCTCCAGAGCTTTTAGGACCATAGTGTCTTTTAAATTTAAGTCTTCCTCTTACTAGTTTTTGACCGTTATTAGAAGTTATTAAAATATCTTTTTTGTACTCTTTTGAATAATAAGTAGTACTTTCCCCTCTTATAGCTATCATATGCGTATAAGGTTGTCCATTGGGAGAGTTCTCTACCCAAGATACTGATATATTAAAGGGCTTTGGTTCAGCATCACCTTTTATATAACCATATTCATATTTATATGTATTTTCAAAAAAGTTAGCACCTTCATCAAAATAATTTACAGATGGTGAGATTTCTTTTTTATATTCATTATTCAAATAAAGTTTAAGTTCTAAATCGTAAATACTTCGGAAGTATCCTTCCTCAATATCATACTTTAAAATCTTCTCAATCATTTCATTATCTAGTACAGCACCATTTTTTGATGCGAATGAAATTTTTATTTTATGTCCTATTACTTTTAATCCATCTTTCTTTATAGGTGATAAGTACTTCTTAACAAATAAAAAGGGATCAAATATATAAGCAGTACTATTAGAAGAATATCTAATGTCATTAGGATTTTTAGAGGAATAACTAATATTAGTAGGTAAATATTCCGGAGAATACTCAACCCATGGAGGAAGCACTGATGCATGTACGTTTATAAAAAGTAAAGATACTAATAAATAGACTAGCAATTTCATAATAAATTCCTTTATTAATTATACATCTAATTTTATTAAAGGCACTAGTTAAATGGATTCACAAACTTCCATATTTTTTTAAAACTATCAATATGAGATTACAAAATGTAATATTTTCTTTAACTTTCAATTTATTCAGTTAATATACGCCCATGAATTTAACAAAACAACAAAATGAAATAATAGAAGCAATTCCAAGGTATAAAAATATAAAAATCAATGCCTTTGCAGGAACTGGTAAGACAACAACTTTAAAACTTATTGCAAATAAATATAAAGAAAAAAAGATTTTATATCTAGCATTTAATTCAAGTATTAAAAATGAGGCCTCTAAGATTTTTCCGTCAAATAGTTTTGTTAAAACTACTCATGGATTAGCATATTCAGCAGTGAGTAAATATACAGATATAGACCTATCAACATTAGTAAATTATAGAGCAATTGATATTTCAAAAGAGTTTAAAATAAACTATAATCAAGCAATTAGTACCTTAAAGATATTTGAGAACTTTTGTAATAACAAACATGATACTATTGAAAAAGATGATATTGAACATAAAACTGCAAAAAAGATTTTTGATAATATGTTATTAGGTATTATGAAACCAAGTCATAGTTTTTATTTGAAATATTATTACTTATTGTTGAAAAATGAACAAATTCCACAATTTCAATATGATATTTTAATGTTAGATGAAGCTCAAGATACAAATGAAGTAACATTAGGAATTTTTGAAAAACTTTATGCTAAGACAAAAATTTTTGTTGGTGATAAACATCAACAAATCTACTCATTTAGAGGTAGTAAAAATGCCCTTGAAAAAATAGATTGCGATATAGAATTTTATTTATCAACAAGTTTTAGATTTAACGAATCAATTTGTGAATATGCAAATACTCTTTTAAATAATTTCAAAGGTGAAGAGGTAAAAATAGATTCTATTGGTGATAATACAGATACTAATATAAAATCAAGTGGATATATTTCAAGAACAAATGCTTCATTAATCTCAATAATTGCAAAAAGAATTGAATCAAGAAAACCCTTTGTAACAGTAAGAAATCCAGAGGAAATTTTCAACCTTACAATCGAAGTGTACTATTTCTTGAACAACGATTATGATTCTATAAAAAGAAATAGATTTTTAAAAGATTTTATAAGTGAAGATGATTTGAGTGATTATGCAAAAGAGGTTGAAGATTATGAATTAAAAGCAGCTATAAAAGTTGCAAAGGAATATAAAGAAAATATTTTTCATTTTAAAGATATTGCAACAAAGTTTTATAAAGCTTGGCAAAATAGACAAATAAATGGTTTTGATAAAAGAGTTGAAGAGATTTTGTTTCTAAGCACAGCACATACAAGTAAAGGTTTAGAATGGGATAAGGTTATTGTTGCAGATGATTTCAATGATTTTGCAGATTTAATCTTAGATATGGGGTTTACTTCATTAGAAGAGTTTAAAAAAGAGCAAAAGAAAAATTCAAAATTAGAACTTCTTGATGAATTCAATCTTTTTTATGTAGCAATTACAAGAGCAAAAAAAGTTTTAGTAAAAGATAGTGAAAACTTCCACTATCTTATGTCAAAAAACATCGAAAAATTAATTGATAGCAGAATTAGTGAATTAAATGAAAATACTGAATCTAATTTAAAAGATAAAAAAATAAATTTTAGAAAAATGGATCAAGAAGATAAAAACAAACTAAGAAAAGAAAAAAATATCAAAGATGGAAAAGCAAAAAAAAGTGGTTTTAAATGGACTCTTGAAGAGAAAATAAAAGTTAAAAGCTTATACAGAAAAGATGAAACTATAAATAATATTGCAAACAAACTTGATAGAAGTACAAGTTCTATTTTAGGGGAATTATTAAAAAGTGAAGTAATTACTAAAAATGAACAAATAAACTTATCAAAAATTATAAAAAATGGGAAAATAGCAAAGAGAAGTACTTTGGAATTTCTTTAAGGCATTAAAAAAGGGAAGTTAATCTCAAACCAACTTCACTTTTTTTATATAAATTGTAAATAAACTTTCATTTACAAATTTACTTTGTAGTAAATTATTGTTTATCTAAATGTTAACAATAAAAAGTGGTGAATCATTTGTCATTAACACCTCCACTAAATGTTCTTAAAAGTATTATACTCCTTTTTAAAATTAAATTTCAATTAAATTGGTCTATTTTTTAAACAAATTTGAATAAAATTTTAAAAAGATTAGGTTCTTATATCTAGATATCCATTTTCACTATATCATTATTGATTTTGTAAAAAGAAAAGTAAAGTCTAAAGTTTTAGGTACAAAAAAAAGGAAGTTGATTTCAAACCAACTTCCCTTTTTTTATATAAATTGTAAATAAACTTTCATTTACAAATTTACTTTGTAGTAAATTATTGTTTATCTAAATGTTAACAATAAAAAGTGGTGAATCGTTTGTCATTTACACCTCCACTATATGTTCTTAAGATTATTATACTCCTTTTTAAAATTAAATTTCAATTAAATTTATCTATTTTCTAAACAAATTTGAATATAATTTCAAAAAAAATAGGTTTTAGTAATGATAGATAGATTAAAAGATATAGTTAAAGAGGCTGGTGAGGTACTAAAAGAAGGGTATTATTCAACAAAAGAGATAAATTTTAAAGCAAAAAAAGATTTAGTAACAAAATATGATGTAGAAATTGAAAATTTTTTAAAAGAAAAATTCTCTAATGAGTTTAAAGGGTTCAATTTAATAGCTGAAGAATCAGATAATAGTGATATAAAGTTTGACAATTCAATAATTATAGATCCCATTGATGGTACAACCAATTTTGTAAATGGTGTACCACACACTGCTATATCTGTTGGAGTATATAAAGATAAAAAACCTTTTTATGGAATTGTTTATAATCCTATTTTAAATGAATTATATGAAGCTGAAGTTGAAAAGGGAGCTTTTTTGAATGGAAATAAAATTGAGGTTTCAAAGGAAAACGATTTTCAAAAGGCTTTAATTGCAACAGGATTTCCATATACAAGTGGAACAAATCAAGATGATTTAGACTCAGTTATAAGAATGATGAAAAATGTTTTACCAAATTGTCAAGATATCAGAAGACTAGGTTCAGCTTCACTTGATTTGTGTTATATAGCAAAAGGTGTTTTTGATTCTTTTTATGAAATGAATTTGAAGCCTTGGGATGTTAGTGCAGGGATTATAATTTTAAGTGAAGCAGGTGGAAAGTTTACAAATGAAAAAGGGGAGACTTATTCACTTTTTGAAGATAAATATATTGTTGCAACAAATGGTTTTTTACAAGATAAGTTAGTAAGCGTTCTGGATGCAAAGTAAGTTACTAAGATATCTTTAGTTAAAATATCTAATCAAAAAAAGAACTATAAGGGTTGATTAATGTGTGGAATAGTTGGTTATATAGGTAAAAACGATACTACAAAGTTTTTACTAGATGGGTTAAAGGAGTTAGAATATAGAGGTTATGACTCTGCTGGTATTGCTCTTTTAAATTGTGATAAAATTGATGTTTTCAAAGCAATTGGAAAATTAGATAATTTAAAAAATAAAATAGATAATGCCAAACTTTCACCTTTATATGATATTGGTATTGGTCATACAAGATGGGCAACACACGGAAAACCAACAGAATTAAATGCACATCCACACCTTGGTGAATACTCTTATGTTGTTCATAATGGAATTATTGAAAACTATAAAGAATTAAAAGATGAATTAATAGCCAAAGGACATAACTTTGTATCTCAAACAGATACAGAAGTTATCGTTCATCTTTTTGAAAGTTATAATAATGAATTTGAAAATTGTGAAGAGGCTTTTAAAACTACAATCTCAAGATTAGAAGGAGCCTTTTCTATCCTTTTGATTTCTAAAGCAGACCCTGAAAAAATATTTTTCTTCAAACATGGAAGCCCTTTAATTATTGCAAAGGGTAATGAGGAAGGTGAAGTTTTATTTGCTTCTTCAGATGCTCCATTGATTGGTTTAGCTAATGATGTTGTTTATTTAGAAGACGGAGTTGGTGGAATTGCAACTTCAAGTGGAATTACTTTTTTAAATGATAACTATTCATGGTCAACTTTACCAACTTCAAAACAGTTTGCTCAAAAAGATGGTTTTAGATTTTTTATGGAAAAAGAGATTTATGAGCAAAGTGATGTTGTAAGTGATTGTATGTTAGGACGTTTAAAAGATGAAGAAGTTTTATTTGATGAGATTGATGAATCTTTAATTGAAGGGATAAATGAGATTAAAATTTGTGCTTGTGGGACATCATACCATGCAGGACTTACCTCTTCATACCTTTTTGAAAGATTATCAAAAGTTAAGTGTAATGTGGAGATTGCAAGTGAATTTAGATACAAAGATCCACTTTTAACTAAAGATACCTTATTTATAGTTATCTCTCAAAGTGGTGAAACAGCTGATACTTTAGAAGCTTTAAAAATGGCTAAAAATGCAGGACTTAAATCACTTGTTATTTGTAATGTTGATAACTCTTCTATGACAAGAACAGCAAATAATACAATTTTAACAAGAGCTGGGATTGAAAAAGGTGTTGCCTCAACAAAAGCATTTTCAACTCAAACTGTAGTGTTATGGATGTTAGCTTTATATTTTGCAAAAGCAAAAAATGTTATTTCAAATGAGAAATTACATAGTGAGATTCATGCACTAAGAGAGGTTCCAAAATCTTTGAAGGTTTTAGATAAGGTACATGAAAAAACAAGAAGACTTTCAAAAAGATATCTTCATGGACATGGCTTTTTCTTTATTGGACGAGATGTATTTTTCCCATTAGCCTTAGAAGGTGCATTAAAACTAAAAGAGATCTCATATTTACATGCTGAAGGGTATCCTGCTGGTGAAATGAAACATGGACCAATTGCTCTTGCTGATCCAGAATTATTTACAATTGCCCTGATGCCTGAAAATTTACTATATGATAAAATTAAATCAAATGTAGAAGAATTAAGTGCTAGAGATAGTACCATTTGTGCTATCTCACCACTTGATTTTGAATTATCAGATGATTTTATAAAAACTTGTAAAACAGATCACTATATGCTTGAGTTTTTTGAGATGTTAGTGGTTCTACAACTTCTTTCTATGGAGATATCAATTAGACTTGGAAATGACGTTGATATGCCTAGAAACTTAGCTAAAAGTGTTACTGTTGAATAGTAACACTTAGTTTTTACTTTTCAAATTACTAAAAGAATAATTTAGATAAAATATGCGCTACTTTTTTACAATTTTGTAAGAGAGTATTCAAACTTTTATTTTTTATTAATTTTTTAACTTATTTTTAGTTGGAAAACGAAGATGGAAAACAAAGGAATGGAAAACAATAAGGTCAATTAAAAAGACCTTTGGAAAACAAAAGGATGGAAAACAAAGATGGAAAACAAGACTCAATACTTATTTACTAGTGAAGTAGTAAGTCCAGGACACCCCGATAAATGCGCAGATATTATTGCAGACTCAATTGTAGATAAACTAATTATTGAAGATAGTGAAAGCAGAGTCGCTTCTGAAGTATTTGTAGCTGGTAAACATGTGGTTATTGGTGGTGAAGTAAAATCAAAAACTCAATTAACTCAAGAAGATTATGAAAAGATTGTAAAAGATGCACTTGCAAAAATTGGATATGATGGAAAATCAAGCTTTACTAAAGAGCAATGCTTACATCCAGATGATATACAAGTTCAAGTATTATTAAATCAACAATCTCCAGATATATCTCAAGGTGTTGATCAAACTACAGGTGAAATTGGTGCAGGTGACCAAGGTATTATGTTTGGATTTGCTTCTAATGAAACTGCAGATTTAATGCCAGCAGCTATTACATATGCTAGAATGCTTGCAGATAAAGTATACAATTATGCTTTAAAACATAATCATAAACTTGGCGTTGATATTAAAACTCAAGTAACAGTTGATTATGGTACTAAAGAGAATTTTGAAAACTGTAAACCACAAAAAATTCACACAATAGTTGTAAGTGCTCCTTCTGTTGAGAATATGCCGATTGAAGAGGTTAGAGAGCTTATTCAAGGTCTTATTGATGATACAGGATTACCAACTGATATGTACAAAAAAGATGAAACAATTATTCATATTAATCCAACAGGAAGATATGTAAATCACTCATCTCTACATGATAGTGGATTAACAGGAAGAAAACTAATTGTTGATTCATTTGGTGGTTATTCTCCTATTGGTGGAGGAGCACAATCTTCAAAGGATTATACTAAAGTTGACAGAAGTGGATTGTATGCTGCAAGATGGATTGCAAAAAACATTGTTGCAGCTGGACTTGCTAAAAAAGCTATTGTACAAATCTCATATGCAATTGGTGTTGCAAAACCAACTTCAGTTAATGTTGATACTATGGGTACTTATACAAAGCTAGATGATGATAAACTATCACAATTTATTATGAACGAGTACTCTTTAACTCCAAGTTGGATTACACAAAAGTTTAGTTTAGATAAACCTTCTGAGGAAACATTCCTTTATGCTGATGTTGCTTCTAGAGGACAAGTAGGTCAAAGTGATTACCCTTGGGAAAAACTTGACGAAGTTGAAAAACTAAAAAGTTTATAATAATATGAAAAAGGTCCCTTATAATTGGGACAATTAGAAGGAAAAAAATATGGATTTAAAAAACCTGTTTAGTAAAATTTCATTTGACAAAAGTGAGAAAGAACAACCAACACAAAAAGATGCCCCAACACATTGGGTAAAATGCCCTGAATGTGCTTCTTTAATGTTTTTTAAAGAGGTTGAGAATCAAAACAATATTTGTCCAAAATGTAATTTTCATATGAGAATTGGTGCTAAAAGAAGAATTGAAGTTTTAGCAGATATTGACTCATTTGTAGAATATGATGCTGAATTAAAACCAGTTGATCCTTTAAAATTTGTAGATAAGAAATCTTACAAAAAAAGAGTTGATGAAGCTATGAAAAAAACAGGTAGAACTTCTGCTGTTATAAGTGGTGAATGTACTATAAATGATGTTCCAGTTCAAATTGTAGTATTTGATTTTGCTTTTATGGGTGGAAGTTTAGGTTCAGTTGAAGGTGAAAAAATCGTTAGAGCTGTAGATAGAGCTATGGAAAAACACCAAGGACTTATTATTGTATCTGCTTCAGGTGGAGCTAGAATGCAAGAATCAACTTTTGCTTTGATGCAAATGGCTAAAACTTCAGCTGCATTGAAAAAAATGGATAAAGCTAAACTTCCATTTATTTCTGTATTAACAGATCCTACTATGGGTGGTGTTTCTGCATCATTTGCCTTTTTAGGTGATATTATAATGGCAGAACCAGGTGCTCTTGTAGGTTTTGCTGGTCAAAGGGTTATTAAACAAACTATTGGTGCAGATTTACCAGAAGGATTTCAACGAGCTGAATTCTTACTTGAAAAAGGTTCGATTGATATGGTTGTTAATAGAAGTGATATGAAAAAAACTTTATCAGATCTTTTAACAATGTTTAAAAAAACACCTGTACAAGCAAGCTAATTTAATATGAGGTCTTAGTTTACAGGTTCTAAGACTTCATATTCTAATTTATGAATAAAATAAATATATATGCAATTGTAAAACCATCAAAAGATGAATTTGATAAAATCTCAAATGATTTTATAAAGATGTGTTCAAAATATGCAAAGGTTGAAGTCCATTGCATTTTTAATAAAAATATTGCAAAAGCTCAAACAATATCTGAAACTGAAGCCCAAAAGTCATATACCCAAGCCTTTGAACCATATATGAAAGGTTACTGTATTGCACTTGATGTTTTAGGAAAAAAGTTAGACAGCTTTGAGTTTTCAGAGATTATTAGTAATAATAATGAAGTTAATTTTTTTATAGGTGGCGCATTTGGTTTTGAAAGAAATTTTTTAAAAAAATGCAATAAGTCTATAAGTCTAAGTTCTTTAACAATGGCTCATAAAATCGTCACTCTAGTACTACTTGAACAAGTTTTTAGAGGATTAGCTATAAAAAATAATCATCCGTATCATAAGTAATTTATGTAAATTTCAGTATAATTGCGAAATTTTTTTATAGGGAAAAATATGGCTAACACAAAACAGATTGACGAATTAAAGATAATCTTACAAGAGAGAAAAGAAAAAATCACTAAGAACATTCAAGGAAGTAGAGACAGTATTGACTCTTTAAAAGATTCTGAATGTAAAGATGAGTATGATTATGCTGAAGTTTCTAGTGATAGTTTTAAAGAAGGTATTATTGCTAACCAGCAAATAAAAGAGCTTGAAGAGATTGAAGCAGCGTTAAAAAGAATTGATAAAGGTACTTATGGTGTTTGTGAAATGTGTGACGAATCTATTGCAATTGGTAGATTAAGAGCTAAGCCTTTCGCTAAGTATTGTACACCTTGTAGAGAGATTCACGAACAAGAACAATAAAAAAGGATTAAGCGTGGGACTTAAAAAATATATAGGATTTTCGTTATTATTAATTATTGCCGTAGGGCTTTATGTATTCAGTATTGAAAATGGAGATTATAGATTAACATTCTTAGATTTTTCACTTTTATTACCAACTGTAATTTGGATACTAGTTCCACTAGTAATACTATTTATTTTTTCTGTTTTACACCTCTTATTTTATGGCTCAATAAACTATTGTAAAAACAGGTCTTATATAAAAGATGAAGAAGCAATAATTGATGTTTTAAAATCAATTCTACTTCAAAAAAATGATAAAAAAAGACTTAAAACTCCAGGTTTTAAAAATCTTAGTTCAATTTTAAAACAATTTAAGCTTGAAGTTGGTGACTCAACATTTACCTCTACAAATGAAGGTTTAAATTTAGTAGTTTCTCAAATTAAAGATATTAAAGCTGGAAAATATGTAAATGAAAAATCTCTTAAATTAGATCCAAATAGTGAACTTGCTAAACAAAATCTAATTAATAAGATGAATGAACAACCTGATTTTTCATTGGATATTCTAAAAAAATCAACTAACTATTCATCTGATATTGTTGATGTTGCATTCAATAATGTTGTAGAAACAAAAACAATGACAACTCTTAAAAAAGTTTATGCCAATATCATACTAGATAGAGAAAAAGCATATAAATTGTTTTTAAAAGATATTGAAAATATTGAATTTGGTTTAACAAAAGAAGAGATTTTAAAAATTACAAAATCATTGAATTACACTCAAGAAGAGTATGTAAACTTAGCAAGACTTTACAAAGAAGTTTTATCTCCAGATAAATTACTAGAGCTTTTTGAAATATTATCAAATGAAAATGATGAAGCTACAACTGCATATTTTTATGTCTTATGTGAGCTTGAAATGATTGAAAAATTAAGAGATCTTTTAAGTGGATATAATGATAATGAAATGGTGCCTTTTAGAGCTATTTTAGATCTAAAAGAGGCTGGAAAACACTATTCACTAGATGATATTATAATTTAATATATGACTAATAAAATCGATTTTAGCCAGCCACTTATGGTGCTGGCTCCCCTTGCTGGATATACTGACTTACCCTTTCGTGCTGTTGTTAAAAAATTTGGTGCAGATATTACAATATCTGAAATGATATCATCAAATGCCCTTGTATATAAATCTGAAAAAACAAGAAAAATGATTGAAAAAGCACCCTCTGAAGATCCCTATATTGTCCAAATTGCAGGAAATAAACCTGAATTAGTTAGAGATGCAGTACAAATATTAAATGATATTGATGGAATTGATGGAATCGATTTAAATTGTGGTTGTCCTGCTCCAAAAGTTTTTAATCATGGTAGTGGATCAAATTTACTAGGTGATTTAAAAAAGCTTGAAGAGATTTTAACAACTGTAAAAAAATACAATAAAAAACAATATACTACAGCAAAAGTTAGAATTGGAGTAAATGAAAAAATTCCAGTTGAAATAGCAAAAGTTGTTGAAGCTTGTGGAGTTGATTATATTGCAGTTCATGGAAGAACAAGAGCAGGTAAATATAAAGCACCAGTTGATTATGATGCAATCAGAGCTATGAAAGAAGCAGTTTCAATCCCTATTATTGCTAATGGGGATATAACAGACTATGAAAAAGCAAAAGATGTTTTATCTCATACAAATGCAGATGGTGTTATGATTGGACGAGCTGCAATTGGAAAACCATGGATTTTTTATCAATTAAAATATGGTATTGAAAATATTACCGAACAGAAAAAAAGAGAAATTATACTCGAACATTTCGATGAAGTTTTAAAGTTTCATGGAGAACATGGTGCTGTAATGTTTCGAAAACTTCTTCACTCTTACTCTAAAGGATATAAAGGTGCAGCTGAATTTAGAGATATTATAAATCGTGTAAATGATAAACAAATTATGCGTGATATGATAGAAAACTTTTTTTAAAAACTTTTTAGATAGAATATTAAACTTTTTATAAAGGAAATATTTGCCTGAATATTATTATGAATTAATTATTAAACCTTCAGGAAACTTCGAAATATTTGTTGATCTTTTAACATCTCTAACAGGAGATGCAATTGAAGAATTGGATGATACAATTATTGCAAGAAGTGAAGAAGACTTAAGTGATGTAGAGTTTGGGATAAAACAGTTCTCAAAGGCTACTAATATAGAGTGTGAAACTATGTTGTCAAAAAAAGAGAATATTGATTGGATAAAAAAATATCAAGAATCAGTTAAATCAATTGAGATTGATAGATTTTACATAAGACCTTCATGGGAAAAATCTAAAGAGGGTAAAATAAATATTATTATTGATCCTGCTTTATCATTTGGTTCTGGCCATCACGAAACAACCTACAGTTGTATAAAAGCAATCAATAAATATGTTGATGACAAAAAAAATGTTTTAGATGTAGGTACAGGAAGTGGTATATTAGCACTAGCTGCAAAAAAACTAGGTGCTACAGTTGATGTGTGTGATACAGATGAAGTTTGTGTAAAAGATACAAAATCTAATTTTGAATTAAATGAAGAAATTTTTGATAATTCATGGTTAGGTAGTGCTAACAATGCAACAAAAAAATATGATGTTGTTATTGCAAATATCGTTGCTGATGTTTTAGTTTTTATATCAAATGATTTAAAGAAATGCTTAAATGATGATGGTATTTTAATTGTATCAGGGATATTGGATAAACATATTGATAAGGTTTTAAGGAAATTTCAAGACTTAGAACAACTAGAACTTATTCAAAAAAATGAATGGGTTACTGTAGTATTTAAAAAATAAAGGGAGTTATATTTAATGAAAGACAGAAATAACAAAAATGGTGGAGATAATAACAATAATTTTTTTAATAACAATCCACTTTTAGTATTTGTAATTTTTTCTATAGTTACAATTTTTGTGTTTAAAGCAGTTTTCCCAGAGGGAACTTCTAGCCCTATGGGTACACAAACAAGTTCGTCTGCATTTGGGCAAGCTACTAAAAAAACTGTTCCATATTCAGATTTAAAGAAATTGATCGAAAATGGTCAAATCGAGTATGTTGGTATTGGTAATACTCAAATTAAGGCAGTTAGTAAACCTGCAAGTGGAAAAGTTACAACTTATACAGCAAGAAGAGTTGTTCCTGATGAAACATTAGTTCCAAGTTTGGAGAAAAAAGGTATTGCTTATGGTGGAATTAATGAAGAAAATCTAATTGCAGATATTCTTTTTGGATGGATATTACCAATTTTCATCTTCTTTGCTATTTGGATGTTCTTAGCAAAAAGAATGTCAAAATCAATGGGTGGAGGCTCAGGGGGAATTCTTGGAATAGGTAGTTCTAAGAAAATGATTAATTCTGAAAAGCCTAATGTTAAATTTGAAGATATGGCAGGAAATATCGAAGCAAAAGAAGAGGTTCAAGAGGTTGTTGATTTCCTTTCAGACCCTGATAGATATGTTAAACTTGGGGCACAAATTCCTAAAGGTGTACTTTTAGTAGGACCTCCAGGAACAGGTAAAACATTACTTGCAAAGGCAGTTGCAGGAGAAGCTAGTGTTGAATTCCTATCTGTTTCAGGTTCAGCATTTATTGAAATGTTTGTTGGAGTTGGTGCATCTAGGGTTAGAGATTTATTTGAACAAGCTAAAAAAGTTGCACCTGCTATTATATTTATTGATGAGATTGATGCTATTGGTAAAAGTAGAGCAAGTGGTGGACCAATGGGTGGAAATGATGAAAGAGAGCAAACATTAAATCAGCTTTTAGCTGAAATGGACGGTTTCTCTACTGAAAGTGCACCAGTTATTGTATTAGCTGCAACAAATAGACCAGAAGTTCTAGACCCAGCATTATTAAGACCAGGAAGATTTGATAGGCAAGTGTTAGTTGATAAACCTGACTTTGAAGGTAGAAAAGAGATTTTACAAGTTCATATCAAAAAAGTTAAACTTGGAAAAGATGTTGATTTAGTTGAAGTTGCAAAAATGACTGCTGGACTTGCAGGTGCCGATTTAGCAAATATTGTTAATGAAGCTGCTTTATTAGCTGGTAGAGGAAAAAAAGAAGAGGTTTCTTCAATTCACTTTAAAGAAGCAGTTGAAAGACAAATTGCTGGACTTGAAAAGAAATCTAGAAGAATCTCTCCAAAAGAGAGAAAAATTGTTGCTTACCATGAGTCTGGACATGCTGTTATCGCAGAGATTACAAAAGGTGCTAAAAAAGTAAATAAAGTATCTATTGTTCCAAGAGGTCTTGCAGCACTTGGTTATACATTAAACACTCCAGAAGAAAATAAATACTTAATGCAAAAACATGAGTTGATTGCTGAAGTTGATGTATTACTTGGTGGTCGTGCAGCAGAACAGGTATTTATTGGCGAGATAAGTACAGGTGCAGGGAATGACTTAGAAAGAGCAACTGATATTATTAAATCTATGGCTTCTGTATATGGTATGAGTGATATTGCTGGTCTTATGGTTTTAGAGAAAAGATCTAATCAGTTCTTAGGTGGTCAAACACAAAAAGATTTCTCTGATGATATGGCAAAAAAACTTGATGAATTTATTATTAATATTTTAAATGAAAGATATGAGGCTGTATTAAAATCTTTAGAAGATAATAAAGATGCAATTGAAGAGATGACAGCTGAGTTATTGGATGTTGAAGTAATTTCAGGAGCTAGAGTTAGAGAATTAATCAAAGCTCATGGTGGAATCGTTTTTGAAGAAGAGGATTTACATTCTGGTGCAATTGATGAAGAAACAAACGAAGAAAAAGATCCCC